>NZ_CP147520.1:5217667-7826501 GCF_037201975.1 Streptomyces sp. TG1A-60
GCGCGATGCCGTAGGTGTTGCGGGCGTCGGCGCCCTTCAGGCCCACGACCCGGTAGTTGTCCTCGGTGCCGGTCTCGTACCTCCTGCCGCTCTTCTCGGCCTCGACATAGGCGCGTGCGATCCCCGGCTTGTTGCCGGTGAATTTCCCGGTGTCCGGGTCGAAGGTCTTCTCGGCCTTCTTGATGTCGATGGTGTCCTTCAGGACGAACGTCTTGCCGTTCGCCTTGCCGACGAACCGGGTACCGGCCTTCACCCTCATCCCCTTGTCGGGGTTCTCGTTGTGGATGATCATCAGGCCGCCGGCCTTGGTGACGTCGCCCTTCAGCTTCTCGTAGCGCTTGGTGCCGCCCGCGATCAGCAGATTGCCGTTGGACAGCTGGGTGTGCCCCGTACAGAACAGGTCGGCCGGGGTCGGCACGCGCTTGATCGTCCGCTGTACCGGATCCCAGAGGCGGGTGTCGAACTTCTTCGCGTCGAAGTTGTCGGCGTCGTTGCCCGAGCCCGCGATCAACAGGACCTTGCCGGTGTGCAACAGGGCGGCGTGGATGGTGTTCTGCCGGTACTTCTCGGGGAACTCCACGATCTGCCAGTGCCCGTTGGCGGCCTTGTACTCGGGTCTGTTGATCTTGTACTCGTGGTACTTCTCGGTACTGAAGCGGTACAGCCACGGCCCGTTCATCCCGGCGAGCGCGAGGACCACCGCCGCGCCGATCGCGAGGCGGCGGGCGCGGCGGCGGCCTGCACGGTCGTTCATTCCTTACGACCCCCAAGTCCGCCCAGGGCGATCTGCATGGTCTGGTCGCTACCCCCGCTGCCCGAACCGGACGCCGCCCAGCTCGGCTTGTGCTGGGGGGCGTGGGGCGCGGGTGGGGCGTGCGACGCGAGTGGCGGCGCGTGTGGCGCGGGAGCCGCCGGGGGCGGCGCCGCCATGGAGCCTTGCAGTGCGGCCGAGGCGGCGGCCTTCTTCCTGTCCTGCCGCAGCATGTAGCGCCAGGCGACGATGGGGAGGGCGGTGATCAGCATGGCGAACGTGGCCCAGATGATCATCGCGGGGTGGGAGTTGCCGAGGACGAAGCCGGCGGCGATCGAGCCACCGAAGATCACGATGAAGTACCAGTGGTACCGGAATGTGGCGAACCACCTGTCAGGGCTCGCCGAGTCCCCCTTGGGCGTGACCACGAACTTGCTCTTGCGGCGCAGCGCGGAGTCGATCAGCGCCTTCGCGTAGAGCGGCGCCGACAACGCGGACATGACCATGCCCGCCACACCGCCGGAGCCCTCCGGCTCGTGCGGGGAGACGTTGTGCCGGCGGTTCCAGACGTACAGGCCTATCTGCAGTGCCGAGGCGTTGCCGTAGAGCATCAGCCACACCGTCGGGTCGATGTTCACCCCCGAGGCGCCCAGGCCCAGGAACAGCGCACAACTCAGCGCCGCGAGGATCCAGTTGAGGGCGGACATCGGGTAGAAGATGATCATCATGGTGTAGTTGAAGAGCTTGCTCGGCGGCAGCGAGTACCAGCCCTTCCAGTACTGCTTCAGGATCGTCTCGTACGTCCCGCGCGACCAGCGCATCTGCTGGGTGAAGAAGTCCGTCCAGGCGCTGGGCCCCTCACCCACCGCGAGCACGTCCGGGGTGTACACCGAGCGCCACTTCCTGCCCGTCGCCGGGTTCTTGTGGCGGTGGATCTCGAAGCCGGTCGCCATGTCCTCGGTGATCGAGTCGTACAGCCCGCCGATCTGCTTGAGCGCCCTGATCCGTACGGCGTTGGAGGTGCCGACGAACATGGGGGAGCCGTACTTGTTGCCGGCGCGCTGGATCAGCGCATGGAAGAGGAACTGCTGGGACTCGGCGGCCTTGGTGACGAAGTTGTCGTAATTGCCGTACACCTGGGGGCCGATGACGAAGCCGACGTTCGGGTCGCGGAAGAAACCGAGCATCCGCTCCAGGTAGTTGGGCAGCGGGATGTGGTCGGTGTCGACCGAGGCGAAGAAGTCGTAGTCGTCGCCGTGCGCGTCCAGCCAGGCGTTGTAGTTGCCGTGCTTGGTCTTGGTGCGGTGCGGGCCCTTGGGCCGGTTCCACTTCGCGACTCCCTTGCGGGAGAAGTGACGCACGCCGAGGCGCGCGCAGACCGCCTTCACGTCCGGGTCGTCGCCCTCGTCGAGGAGCCACACGTGAAGGAGTCCGCGGTGACGGATCCTGACCGCGGCCTCCAGGGTCTTCGTCACCATCTCCAGTGGCTCCTTGCCGGGCACGAAAGAGGTGAGGAAGGCGACTCTGGTGCCGGTCTCGGGCACCACCGGGATCGGGTCGCGGGCGACCAGCGTGGCATGCGCGTTCGACAGCACGTTCATACAGCGGAAGAACTCGATCAGACCGATCGAGACCAGCATGACCATGTCGAGGGCGGGCAGGAACTCGTACTCGACGTGGTCCCGCTTGGTCCAGTGCTCCTGCTGCAGCAGCCAGGCAAGCAGGACCAGGGAGAGCAACGGCGCGGCGGCCAGCATCAGCGCGACCCTCATGCGGTGCGGTTCCTGGGAGATCAGGGACCGGTACCGCACCTCGTAGGGCCGGGTCGGGTCGGGCTGCGTGAGGGGCCCCGCGAGTCGGCTGTAGTGCTCGTAGTCGTATCTGGGAAGTGTCTTCCCGAGATTCCGGAAGGCCCCTGTCCGGTGCGACGGCACCTTGAGCCGGGTGGTGTCGGATGGATCGATGTTATGCCGGGCGCCCGTCGGCGTGGACGTCATGGGTCATTCCCCCCGCACACGTATCGTGTGTGTGTTCGTCGGTCTTACGTCCGATTAGGTCCCCCTCGACCGTTACGGACGCATCAATGGGACATCGTCACCATGTGATCTACACCATGGAGACACGGGGCGGCGGCGTTCCGGTTGCATTGATGCCCCTCCGGCACCTGTTCGCGGACGCGTGCCTCGCGAGCGTCGCCGAGGGCCTAAGATCTCCCCACCCCGGAGCGCAAACCGCCCGAGTTCCCCCGGACTGCCATGTATCCGCAGTCTCTTACGACTCAGGGTTCTATGGTGTCCATCTTGATCACAAGATGCGAAACACGACGTTTACCGGTCAAGCATGACTATTGGGGTATCCGCGGAGGGGTCGTGAGGAGCGGGAGGGAGCGAAGGGGACGGGGGCGCACGGGGGCGCGTGCGCATGCGGAGAGGCCCCCCGCGGTGTCGCTTTCACGGGAGGCCTCTTTGGTGGTGCGCCGCCAGGGACTCGAACCCCGGACCCGCTGATTAAGAGTCAGCTGCTCTAACCAACTGAGCTAGCGGCGCGCGGGGAGAACTTTACCGGAGGAGGAAGGGTGCTCCTGACCGCGCCGCCCCGCCCACCCACTCGTCCGCCGTCGGCGCGCCCGCTCCCTGCGGCATTCCCCCGGCGGGCCGGCCCGTACATCGTTTGGACCGTCAGCATGCGACAAAGGGCGACAGTTGAGAAACTGGCGATCGTGCAGAAGCGTGAAATTCTTCGCCCGGCCCGCGAGGGGAATCGCATGGAGACTCCGGTATTCGAGGAGATCGATCCGGGGAGCGATTGTGAATGCCCCGGCTGTGTCCACTGGCGGCGGGTCATGCCGTACTCCGCTCCCTGTGACCAGCCCGGGGCGCCCGCCCCGCACGGCGTCCCCGGCTATCCGGGGCGCGGCATGTTCAGACCGGGCGCGGACAACGCCCATGTCACCCGGCTGGGGCAGCAGCTGGTCGAGAAGGGGTTCGGCAGGTACTACACCTCGGGTCCGGGGCCGCGCTGGGGTGAGTCGGACCGGCGGAACGTGGAGGAGTTCCAGCGGTCCCAGGGCTGGCGCGGCGGTGCGGCCGACGGCTATCCCGGCCCGGAGACCTGGCGCCGCCTGTTCTCCTGATGCCCGGGACGCCCGGGAGGCGCCAGGACGCCCGGGACGCACACGGCGCCCGCACCCCCCCGCCGGGCCGTGCCCGACCTTCCTCGACGCCACCCGACCCGGCTCATCACTCTCACCACGGTTCTTCCTGCGCGGAGGCACGGAGGCACGTATGAGTACGACCACCTCACACACACCGGAGCCCGAGGGGCCCGCGCGGCCCGCCCGGCTCATCCAGAACGAGGCGACGACCGAGATCCCCGTACACCTGCTGTTCCGGGACGACCCCGCCCCGGTGTCCGTGCCGGTCACGCCCGCGGTCGTGGGCCGGCGGCGGGGGACGGGGGAGCAGCCGAGGGTGCGGCGGGGGCCGGGGGCGGTGAAGGCGCGGCCCGCCGTGGAAACGGACCCGGAGCTGGTCGAGCGGCCGGCGCGGGTGCTGCCCGGAGCGGTGGGAGTGCTGGGCGGGGCGTGCGGGGTGGCCGGATGCGTCCTCACCTCGTGGTGGGCCGGAGTGTTGCCCGGCCTCGCGGCGCGGGCGCTGGGGCTGCCCGCCGCGTACGCGGGTGCCGGGCTCGGGCCGGCGCAGTGGGCGGCGTACGCCGGAGCGGGGGCCCTGACGCTGTTCGGGTTCGGCGGGCTGGCGCGGGGGCGGACCGGGCGGGCCTGGGTGCTGGGACTGTTCGGGCGGTACCGGGGGACCGTCCGCCGTACCGGCCTGCTGTGGGTGAACCCGCTCGTGCTGCGCCGCCGGGTCGACGTACGGCTGCGGCACTGGCGCAGCGAGCCGATGGCGGCCGTCGACGCGAACGGGGTCGCGCTGCGGGTCGTCGTGCTCGTGGCGTGGCGGGTCAGGGACACCGCGCGGGCGCTGCTCGGGATCGAGGACCACGAGCGGTACCTGCGTGAGTGCGTGGAGGCGGCGGTCTCCCGGGTGCTGTCGCGGCTGCCGGCCGACGCGCCGCCGAACGCGCTGGTCAGAGACGTGTCCCTGCGTAACACGGAGGTAGTGGGCGAGACGCTGACACGGTTGATGGTGGCTGACACGGCGCCGGTCGGGATCGAGGTGTTCTCGGCCCAGCCGACGCGGATCGAGTACGCGCCCGAGGTGGCCGCCGTGATGCAGCGCCGCCGGATCGCCGCGCTGGACGCCCAGCACCGCGACACCGTGCTCACCTCCCTCGTCGACTCCGTCGAGGACACGGTGACCCGGCTGACCCTGCGCGGCCTGGTCGAACTGGACGACTACGAGCGCAAGGCGCTGGTGAAGGACCTGACGGTGGCGTTCTACGCGGGGCGGCGCGAAGTGTCGCCGTGAACCCCGTCCGAAAGTCTCCCGGCGCCTGCCGTGACGCACACGGATTCACCCGGCTACGGAAAATGATCTGAGCGTCCCTTGAGCCGCGCGGGGGCTCCGCGCGGGTAGGTTCCCGGTGCCGGCCTACCTGCGGGGCTGAGGTCCGCGCGGCGGCAGGGGGGTGTGGGTGGCGGAGCCCCCACAACGCGCGGCGGAGCCGTGCGACAACGACGAGGGCGAGGCACGTTCGCGTTGTTCGCGAACGTGCCTCGCCCTCGTTCCTGTGCGCCGCCAGGGACTCGAACCCCGGACCCGCTGATTAAGAGTCAGCTGCTCTAACCAACTGAGCTAGCGGCGCGGACTCTGTCGCCCCTCCGCCTTCGGCGGCCGGCGACAGGGAAAATAGTACCCGGTCCCCAGGGGTGCCCTCGACCAGTTGAACGTGAGCTGGATCTTTGAAAGCCCCTGGATGTCGAGTGCCGCGGCAGGCGACGTTCGTCCCGTCGCGCAGACGTCGCCCGCCGCGGCACCAGGGCGTGTTCGAAAGTCCCGTCTGGCTCGCGACGCCTGGCACGGCACCTCCCCGCGTTGTCGGGATCGCCCGAGTACGCCCGGTGCGCGGGCGACCCTCCGCCTTGCGATGCACCGCACCAGACGCCGCGAGCCCCGCCCTCCGGGCGGACGACGCCACTTTCGAAACACGCCCTAGAAGCGCCCTGAAGATCTTGAAATTGCGCCCGGCTTGCACGCATTCACGCCGATTGACATTTACCGGCGATCCGGGGCGATCCGGGGCGAGCCGGGCGGCCGGAGTAAGATCTTCATCGGCCTTCTAGATCGCCAACGAGAGCAGGACCGGGGTCGCTCCCCGGTTCAGCGTGTTCGCCGCCGCGCGGAGCCGGTGGGCGTGGGCCAGCGGGAGCGACAGGGCCAGGCAGCCGACGGCCGAGCCCGCCGTGATGGGGACGGCCGCGCAGACCGTGCCCGGCGCGTACTCCTGGAGGTCGAGGACCGGGACCGTGGGTGTCTGGGCGTCGAGCTTGCTCAGCAGCACCTTCTCACTGGTGATCGTGCGGGCGGTGAGCCGGGCCGGGCGGTGGCGCGAGAGGTGGTCGCGGCGGCCGTTGAGGTCGAGCTGGGCCAGCAGGCCCTTGCCGAAGGCGGTGGCGTGGGCGGAGGAGCGGAAGTCGACCCACTCGTGGACGGCCGGGGACGCCGGGCTGTCGGCCCAGCCGGTGACCTGGATCTCCCCGTCCAGATAACGGGTGACGTAGACGGCGGCGCCCACCGAGTCGCGCAGCCGGTCGAGGGTGTGCTGGAGCTGCTCGCGCAGGGCCTGGTCATGCCCCTGTGCGGAGCTCAGCCGGGCGAGTGCGGCACCGGTGACGTAGGCGCCGTCGGTGGTCTGTTCGACGTACCCCTCTCGGCGCAGCATCCGCAGGAGCGCGGTCAACCGCTCGCTGCCGACGCCGGTACGACGGGCCAGTTCGGCGTCGGTGACGCCACCTGCGTGCCGCGCCACCGTCTCCAGGACGCGCAGTGCGTTCTGGGCCGAGTGGTACGGCGCGGTCGGCTCGTGCTTGAGCGCCACGGTTTCCCCCTGCGCTTCTCGGGCCGTCTGTCGGACAGCTTGCCGTCTCCCACGATACGGCCCAAGAGCGGTACGCGGAGGGGTTGTTCGCGAGAAAATCCGCAAACCCTCGGGCCCCTCAGCTGCCGGACCAGCACTCTGGCATATGTCAGAGGCATGGCCCGGCAAGCGGACCTCGGGCATTCCCTCGCGGGTACGCGTTCACTCGGCGTAGTCAGAGGACCGCGCCGAGGAACTCCCGGGTACGTTCGTGCGAAGGGTCGCCGAAGATCTTCTCCGGGCTGCCTGACTCGATGACCTGGCCAGAATCGAACATCAGAACCTGATCCGAGATGTCCCGGGCGAAATTCATCTCGTGGGTCACGCAGAGCATCGTGATGTCGGTGGTGCGCGCGATGTCCCTGAGCAGGTCGAGTACGCCCGCGACCAGTTCGGGGTCGAGCGCGGACGTCACCTCGTCGAGGAGCAGCACCTGCGGACGCATCGCCAGCGCCCGGGCGATGGCCACCCGCTGCTGCTGCCCGCCGGAGAGCTGGGACGGGTAGGAGTCGCACTTGTCGGCGAGACCCACCATGTCGAGCAGCTCACGGGCGCGCGCCTCTGCCTCGTCCTTGGACAGCCCGAGGACGGTGACGGGCGCCTCGGTGATGTTCCGCAGCACCTTCATGTTCGGGAAGAGGTTGAACTGCTGGAACACCATCCCGATGTTCTTGCGGACCTCCCGGCACTGCTTGTCGCTCGCAGGGAACAGCCGCTGCCCGTCGACGGTGATCGTGCCCTCGTCGGGCTTGACCAGTGTCATCAGCATCCGCAGGATCGTCGTCTTGCCGGAGCCGGACGGGCCGATCAGCGTGACGTGCTTGCCGGCGTCGACGGAGAAGTCCAGACCGTCTAGGACGGTGTTGCCGCCGAATCGTTTGGTCACGTTCTCGAACCGGATCAGCTCGGAGCGGGCCGAGGCCGGGGTGCCCGCGTCAGCCGGGTCACCGCCCGTGTTGGAGTCCGGTTCCTTCATCAGCGGGGTGTCAGCGGACAAGACGACGCTCCAGGGCTCGCAGGAGAAGAGAGGCGGGATAGGCGATGAGGATGAAGGCGATGCCGACGGCCACGATGGGCTCGTTCATCTGGAAGGTCTGGGAACCGAACTGGCGTGCCTCGCCGAGCATCTCCAGCACACCGATGACCATCAGCATCGGCGAGTCCTTCAGCATCGCGATGACGTAGTTGCCGAGGGCGGGCACGACCCGGCGCAGCGCCTGCGGCAGGATCACCGAGGTCCAGGTGCGCGAGCGCGGCAGGCTGAGCGCCGTCGCCGCCTCCCACTGCCCGGTGGGTACACCGTCGATGCCGGCGCGGTACACTTCGGCGGTGTACGTCGAGTAGTGCAGCCCGAGGCCGAGGATGCCGGTGGCCAGCGGGGAGAGGGTCAGACCCCATTCGGGCAGCACGTAGAAGAGGAAGAACAGCTGCACGAGCAGCGGGGTGTTGCGGATGAACTCCGTGACCGCCTTGACCGGCCAGCTCACCACCTTCAGCGGTGATCGCTGGGCGAGGGCCCAGACGAGGCCGAGGGAGAAGGCGAGCAGCGAGCCCCACAGCAGGGCCTGCAGGGTGACCAGTACGCCGTCCCAGAAGGCGGGCATGAAGTCGCCCAGGGTGGACCAGTTCCACGTCATGAGGCACCTCCGGGAGCGGATGTCTTGGCGGCTCCTCCGGCTGTGCCACCGGCTCCGGCCAGGTCCTGGGGGCGTCCGGTGACCGCCCTGCGCGGTTTGGGGCCGCCCTTCTCGGGGGCCCGGCCGATGCCGGCCTTGGCCCGCCGTTCGACCTGCCTCATCACCCGGGTGATGAGGAAGGCGAGGACGAAGTACATGACGAGGATCACCGTGTACACCGGGGCGCTCTGCCCGGTGGCGTTGCGCACCAACTGGGCGGCGAAGGTGATGTCGGCGACGCCCAGCACGGACACCAGGGCCGTGCCCTTCAGCAGCTCGATCAGCAGGTTGCAGAAGGGCGGCACCATCTCCGGCCAGGCCTGCGGCAGTACGATCTTCCGCAGCCGCTGGCCGGGCGTGAAGCTCAGCGCCACCCCCGCCTCGCGCTGCGCCGCCGGCACCGCGGCCACCGCGCCGCGCACGATCTCCGAGCCGTAGGCGCCGTAGGTGCAGCCCAGGGTGAGCACGGCGGCCCACATCGGGACGAGCTGCCAGCCGAGGGTCAGCGGCACCACGAAGAACACCCAGATCATCAGGACCAGGGCGGAGGTGCCGCGGAAGATCTCGAAGTACGCGCCCGCCACGAACCGCACGATCCACAGCCGGTGCGAACGGGCGATCCCCACGGCGAAGGCGACGGCCGCGCCGAGGGCGGCGCTGTACACGGTCAGCTGGACGGTGATCCACACGCCGCGCAGGATCAGCTCCCACAGACCCGAGCTGAAGCTGAGGTCGTCGAGGAAGCCGGCGGCGTTCACCTCGTTCATGGCACTCATGAGCGGCACTTCTCCTCCGCCGTGATGTCGGTCATCTGGTCCTTCGAGAACCCGAAGGGCCGCATGACCTCCAGCAGTTCGCCGCTCCGCTTCATCTTGTGCAGCTCGCGGTTGAAGGCGTCCCGCAGATTCCGCTCCGGCAGCCGGAACGCGAAGCCGCCGACGTCGATGACCGGTTCGCCGTCCACGTACGGGGTGACCTCGTCGGTCGCCTCGACCTTCGTGCTCCCGGTCTGCTCGACGACGTTCCGCACGGTGACGGCGGTGCCCACGAACACGTCGACCCGGCCCTGTTCGACGGCGAGGAGACCGGCCAGCTGGTCCGGCAGGGTGTCGATCTTCTTCACCCCGGCCTCTTTGGCGTAGTCGATCTCCGCGTAGCCGATACCGGTCGCCATACGGGCCCCGGTCCGGGCGATGTCGGTGTAGGTGCGCAGGTTCTTCGGATTCCCCTTGCGCACGATGAAGGCGTCCTTCATCTGGTACTCGGGGTCCGCGAAGAGCACCTGCTCACAGCGGTCCGGTTTGATGTACATACCTGCGGCGACCACGTCGAACTGCAGTGAGTTCAGTCCGAAGATCAGCGAACCGAACTCGGTGGGGAACGGTTCGACGTGTTCGACGCCGAGTCGGCGGAAGATGCGGGTCGCGATGGCCGGGGCGGAGCCCGTGATCTCGCCGTCCCTGTCGATATAGCCGTACGGCTGCTCGCCCGCGATGCCCAGCCGTACGGTGCCCTTCGCCCGGAGCTGCTCCAACAACTGGCCACCGTCGCCGGTGTCGGCGGTGGCCACCCGGCTGCACCCGCTGCTCGCACCGACCACCGCGCCCGTGGTGACCAGGGCGGCGGCGCCGGTGAGCAGGGTGCGGCGGGGTATGCCGGGTCTGCCTGTCCGTCGGGAGTCCTCGTCGTGTGCCTGCACTTGAACCATGGGCGCGCGGCTACCCGAGACGCCGATGGCCATGCCAGTTTTTTCCGGTCTTTCTCGCGGGCGCATCGAGGCGCGTCCGATTCAGACGCGTCCGGCGGGGGCAGACGACCCGGGAAGAGTGCTCAGGACCGCTCCCGAGTGCTGAAGCGTGCTGGAGAGTTCCGAGGGGTTCTCGGGAGACGTGAGGAGGCGTCAATGGCGGAACGCCGTGTCGAGGTCACGCTCGACCGCCGAGGGGTCCGCTGCACGGCCCGGTTGCTCGACGACCGCGCGCCGGTCACCTGCGCGGCGGTATGGGACGCCCTGCCCCTGGCCGGTGACGTGTACCACGCCAAGTACGCCCGCAACGAGATCTACGCCCTCTTCCCGCCCTTCGCCGCGCACGAGCCGCCCCTGGAGAACCCCACCGTCACCCCCATCCCCGGCGACCTCTGCTACTTCTCCTTCGCCGGCACCGAGTTGGCCACCGACGCCTACGGCTACGACCGCGACGTCCGCCCCGGCACCACCCTCGTCGACCTGGCTCTCTTCTACGAACGCAACAACCTCCTCCTGAACGGCGACGTGGGCTGGGTGCCGGGGATCGTCTGGGGCCAGGTGATCGAGGGACTGGACGAGATGGCGGAGGCGTGCAACGACCTGTGGCGTACGGGCGCGCTGGGGGAGACGCTGACATTCCGCCGAGCGTGACGTCCCGGGGCGGGTTGTCCGTCTGCGGGTGATCGGGGGCTGGTCGCGCGGTTGCCCGCGCTCCTGAAAAGCAGGGTCCGCGCCCCGTGCTTTCCGGCCCGCCAGGGCCGTCCTTCAGGGGCGCGGGGAACCGCGCGTTTCAGGGGCGCGGGGAACTGCGCGAGCAAGGCGGAGCCACCCCCGCCACCCCCGCCTCGTACAAGGCGTGCCCCACCCGCAGCACCACATCGTCCCGATGCCGGGCCGCGACCACCTGAAGCCCCACCGGCAGCCCGCCCCCGTCCACCCCCACCGGCACACTCGCCGCGGGCTGCTGCGTGAGGTTGAACGGATACGTGAACGGCGTCCACCCCGTCCACCGCCGGTACCCCGCCCCGCGCGGCACCTCCACCCCCGCCTCGAAGGCCGTCACCGGCAACGCGGGCGTGACAAGAACGTCGTACCGCTCATGAAACGCCCCCATCCGCCGTCCGAGGTCCATCCGCACATCCACGGCGGCCAGGTAGTCCAACGCGGAGGCCCTCGCCCCGATCTCCCGGATCTCCCGCAACCCGGGGTCCAGCACCTCCCGCCGCCGCGCCCCGAGCCGCTGTGTCACCCGGGCCGCCCCGCTGAACCACAGCGTGTGGAACGCCTCAACGGGATCGGAGAAGTCGGGGTCGGCCTCGGTCACGTACGCCCCGAGCCCGGCCAGCGCCTCCACGGCCCGCCGCACGGCGAGGGCGACGCCCGGCTGCACGGCGACCTGGCCGCCCAGCGAGGCCGAGTACGCGACCCGCAGCCCCCGCACCCCACCGGCGAGCGTGTCCACGAAGGACCCGGACGCGGGCCCGAGCGCCGACCAGTCGCGCGCGTCGGGCCCGCTGATCACGTCGAGCAGCAGCGCGGCGTCCGCGGCGTCCCGGGCCAGCGGCCCCACATGGGCCAGCGTGCCGAAGGCGCTCGCGGGATACAGCGGCACCCGCCCGTACGTGGGCTTCAGCCCGAACACCCCGCAGAAGGCGGCCGGGATACGCACACTGCCACCGCCGTCGGTGCCGAGCGCCAGCGGCCCGGCGCCGAGCGCGACGGCCGCCGCGGCGCCCCCGCTGGAACCCCCGGCCGTGCGGGAGAGGTCGTACGGATTCCGCGTCACCCCGCTCAGCGGCGAGTCGGTGACGCCCTTCCAGCCGAACTCGGGCGTCGTGGTCTTTCCCAGGAAGACGGCCCCCTGCTCCCGCAGCCGGGCCACGGAGGGCGCGTCCTCGTCCCAACTCCCCTTCGCCGAAACGGTTTTGGAGCCCTTCAGGGTCGGTGCGCCCCGCATCAGCAGGATGTCCTTCACCGTCACCGGCACCCCGTCCACCGCCCCGGCCGGCTCACCGCGCCGCCAGCGTTCCTCCGCTGACCGGGCCCGCGCGAGAGCCGCCTCGGCGTCGACGCGCACGAAGGCGTTAACCTCCGGCTGCACGCGCTCGGCCCGCTCCAGGGCGGCGCGCGTCACCTCCACGGGACTGAACTCGCCCTTGCGGAAGCCCTCCACGAGTCGTACGGCGGACAGTTCCGTCAGTTCCGGCATCCGGTTCCTCTCAGGGCGGTTCAGTGCCCGGGCACGTACCCGCGCCGCTTGTCGACCACGTTGGGCAGCGGCTTTCCCGCCTCCCACAGCTCGAACAACTCCACGAACTGGGCGCCGAGTTCGTCCCGCCACCCCACCGTGTCCCCGCTCATGTGGGGCGAGACGATCAGACCGGGCACGTCCCACAGCGGGTCGCCCGGGCCCAGCGGCTCGCGCTCGAAGACATCCAGCGCCGCCCCCGCGATCCACCGCTTCCGCAGCGCCTCCACGAGGGCGTCCTCCACGACGAGCTGGCCACGCCCCACGTTGACGAAGCGCGCGGACGGCTGCATGACCCCGAAGCGCCGGGCGTCGAACATGCCACGGGTCGACCGAGTCAGGGGCGCGGCCACGATCACCCAGTCGGTGCGGGCCAGCAGCCGGTCCAGCTCCTCGGGACCGTGGACGCCGGCGCGCGCGACCCGTCCGACCAGGGCCGTGTGGAGCCCGAGGGCCTTGAGGCGGTGCGCGATCGCCCGCCCGATGGGCCCGGAGCCCACCACGCACGCCCGGCCGCCCGCCACCCGCAGCGACTCCCGGTGCCGCCACTCCCGCCGCCCCTGCAGCTCCCAGGTGCGCGGCAGGTCCTTGGCCATGCTCAGGACGAGCGCGGCGACGTACTCGGCGATCGGCTCGTCGAAGATCCCGCGCGCGTTCGTCACCACGGTGTCGTCGTCGGCGGCGAGTTCGGGGCACAGCAGATGGTCCACGCCCGCGCTCGCGGTGTGCACCCAGCGCGGTCGCGGCCCGTCGCCCGGCCAGGCGTCCCGGACCGCACGGGAGGCGAAGTCCCACACCAGCAGCACGTCGGCGTACGGCAGCCGTTCGGCCAGCGTCGAGGCGTCGGCGTACTCGATCGTGGCCCGCCCGGTGAGCCGCCCGAGCCGGGGGCGCGGCTCGGCGTCGAGGACGAGGAGGTGGGGTCGGTGCGTCGAGGTCATAGGCCTGCGTGAACCTCCGTCGAGGTCATGGACGCGCGAAACCGCCCGTCGTACGTCCGGAGCCGGCCCCGCACCGCTCCCTCACTGACGGAAGCGGCTCGGTCGGCCCCGCGGGATGCTTGTGACATGCACTGATTGACCACGCTCGCACCCGAACCTACCTTCGTCAACACGGACTTGCGCACGGTCTGTCGTCCGCCCATCTCTTTCCGTGAGGCCGGTGGCTGTCATGAACGTCTCCTTCCTCGGTGGACCCCGGCCGCAGCGCGGCGTCGGTGTCATCGCCCCGTTCGACTTCGCCCTCGACCGCGAGCTGTGGCGATGGGTCCCGGACGACGTCTCCCTCCATCTGACCCGGACCCCGTACGTCCCGGTCGAGGTGAGTCTCGACCTGGCCCGGCTGGTCTCCGAGCACGAAACGCTCCACGAGGGGGTACGGGCCCTGAACGAGGTCGCGCCCGCGGTCGTGGCCTACGCCTGCACCAGCGGCAGCTTCGTCGGCGGGATCGCGGGGGAGCGGGCGATGGGAGAGGCGATGACCCGCGCGGGCGCCGCGCACGCCGTCACCACCTCGGGCGCGCTGCTCGACGCGCTGGCCGAGCTGGCCGTGCGCCGGGTCGCGCTGGTCACCCCGTACACCGTCTCGGTGACCCGGTCCCTGGAGGGGTACCTGGCCGAGGCGGGCGTCATGGTCACCGGCCGCGCCTCGCTCGGCCTGGTCCGGCACATCTGGAAGGTCCCCTACCGCGATGTGGTCGACATGGCCCGCCGCGCCGTCGGCCCGACCGCGCCGGACGCCCTCTTCATCTCCTGCACCAACCTGCCCACGTACGACGTCATCCCGCAGCTGGAAGCGGAACTGCGGATGCCGGTCATCTCGGCCAACCAGGTGACGATATGGGCGGCACTGCGTCACCTGGGTACTCGGGCGGTGGGTCCGTACCAGGCTCTGCTCGACGAGTCCGCCAGGCAGACCTTCGGCCGAGGATCCGTACCGCCACCGCCGGTACTGCCGGAAGAACAGGAAGGTTGGGCATGACCGCACTCGGTTTCCTCTACCCGGGCCACTCCGCCGAGGACGACTACCCGCGCATGGAGCAACTGCTGGGCAGTGACGTCCGGTTGGACCTGGTGCACACCGACATCGGCGAGGACGCGCACCGCGTGGACGCCCTGCGCGAGATGGGCGCCCCCGAACGGCTGGCCACCGGCTGCGAGACCCTCCGCCTGTCCGGCGCCGAGGCCGTCGTCTGGGCCTGCACCAGCGGCAGTTTCGTCTACGGCTACGAAGGCGCCCACGACCAGATCCGCGCCCTCGCCCGCGCCGCCGGCCTGCCCGCCTCCTCCGCCTCCTTCGCCTTCGCCCACGCGGCCCGCGAGCTCGGTGCCGGCCGGGTGGCCGTGGCGGCGACCTACCCGGACGACGTGGCCCGCCTGTTCGTCGACTTCCTGGCGGCGGCGGGCGTGGAGGTCCTCTCCGTGCGGGGCGCCGGCATCATCACGGCGGCGGAGGTCGGCACCTGGAGCCTGGAGGACATCCTCGCCCTCGCCCGGTCGGCCGACCACCCCGAGGCCCGGGCCCTCCTCCTCCCCGACACCGCCCTCCACACCGCCTCCCACATCCCGACCCTGGAAAAGGAAATGGGCAAACCGGTCCTCACCGCCAACCAGGTCACCGTCTGGGAGGCCCTGAGGCTGACGGACAGGAGGGTGAACGCGCCGGAACTGGGCGCCCTGTTCACCAGGGAACCCATCGTGCAGATGTGACCACCGGCCCGCCCCGCGCCCCGCTTCTCGCTCGTGCGGGGCGCGGGGCCGTGTCCCCGCGCGGCTGCGACACGTGGGCGGACCGGCCACGACGAGACCCGCGGTCCGGGAACAACCGGAGACTCCCTCCTGTTGCGGCATCTCGTACCCCGATGCCACACGCCCAGCAGGAGGCACCAGCCGTGACCGCAGACGAGATACGAGGCGGAGCCCAAGGCGCCGCCCCCGTCCCCCTCTCCGTCCTCGACCTGGTCACCGTGGGCGCCGGACGCACGGCCACGGACGCCCTGCGCACCAGCGTCACCCTGGCCCGCCAGGCGGAGCGCCGCGGCTACCACCGCTACTGGGTCGCCGAACACCACTCGATGCCGGGCGTCGCCTCGTCCTCCCCGGCGGTGATCCTCGCCCACCTCGCCGCCCACACCACCCGCATCCGCCTCGGTTCGGGCGGCGTTATGCTCCCCAACCACGCTCCCCTGGTCATCGCCGAGCAGTTCGGCACCCTCGAAGCCATGGCCCCCGGCCGGATCGACCTCGGTCTCGGCCGCGCCCCCGGCACCGACGGCGCCACCGCCGCCGCCCTCCGCCGCTCGACCGGGGGGACCCCCATCCGCGAGGGTGCCGACGACTTCCCGGAACAACTCGCGGAGCTGACCCGCTTCCTGGACGACGACTTCCCCGACGGCCACCCCTACCGCCGTGTCCACGCGGTCCCGGGCCCGATCCAGGGCACGTCACCCGGCGGCCTCCAGTCCCCGCACCGCCCCCCTGTCTGGCTGCTGGGCTCCTCGGGCTTCAGCGCCCGCCTGGCCGGCTCCCTCGGCCTCCCCTTCGCCTTCGCGCACCACTTCTCCGCGCGGAACACGATCCCCGCCCTCGACCTCTACCGCGAGTCGTTCCGCCCCTCGCCGGTCCTCGACGCCCCGTACGCGCTGATCGGCGTCTCGGCGCTCGCCGCGGACGAGGAGAAGGAGGCCCGCCGCCAGGTCAGGGCCGCCGCTCTGAACATGGTCCGCCTGCGCACCGGCCGCCCCGGCCTCGTCCCCACCCCGGAGGAGGCCGAGGCGCACGAGTTCAGCGTGGCCGAACAGGACTTCGTCGACACCTGGAACGCGGACGTCCTCCACGGCACCGTCGAGGAGGTCCGCACCCGCCTCGACGACCTCCGCAAGCGCACCGGCGCCGACGAGCTGATGCTCACCACGCACGCTCACAGCCCCGACGTGCGCCTGCGCTCGTACGAGCTGATCGCGGACGCCTACGGCCTGCCGGCAGCCGGGGGCGCTCCTCAGGCCTGAGGACAGGCCGCCGCCCCCAGCAGCTCCGCGATCCGTTCCGGCGGTACCGCGCGGGAGTACAGCCACCCCTGCCCGGTGTCGCAGCCGAGCCGGCGCAGCCGGGAGGCCTGCGCGTCGGTCTCCACGCCCTCGGCGGTCACGGTCAGCCCGAGCCGGTGGGCGAGCTGGACGAGGGCTTCGACGATGATCTCGTCGGCGGGGTTGGGCTGTCCGTCTTCCCCGGTCCCGCCCTCCTGCGGGCTCTCGTACTGGAACCCCCGTACGAACGCCCCGTCCAGCTTCAGCACCGACACCGGGAGCCGGCTGAGATACGCGAGGTTGGAGTAGCCGGTGCCGAAGTCGTCGATGGCGATACGGACGCCCATGTCGCTGAGGGCCCTGAGGGCCTGGAGCGGGCGGCCGGCGGAGCCCATGAGCGCGGACTCGGTGAGCTCCACCTGGAGCAGATGCGGGGCGAGGCCGGTCTCCGCGAGGATTTCGGCGACGTCGGCGACCAGGTCGGAGTCCCAGACCTGGCGGACGGCCACGTTCACGCTGACGAAGATCGGCGCCCGGTCGGGGTGGTCGATCTGCCAGCGGCGGGCCTGCCGACAGGCGGTGGCCAGAATCCACCGCCCGAGCTGGACGATCGAACCGTCCTCCTCGGCCAGTGAGATGAACCGATTCGGCGCCAGCACGCCGAACTGCGGGTGGTGCCAGCGCACCAGCGCCTCGACCCCGCGCACCCCGCCGTCCGCCATGCCCACGAGCGGCTGGTACTCAAGGACGAACTCGCCCCGGCCCACGGCCGCCCGCAGCGTGGAGGACAGGGCCTGACGGGTCATCCGGTGGGCGTTGCGCTCCGGGTCGAACAGCGTCCAGCGGGCCTTGCCGTCGGCTTTCGCCCAGTACAGCGTCGTGTCGGCGGCCTGCATCAGTCCCGTCGCCGTCGTGCTCGCCGACTGCCGCTCGACGACCCCGATCGAGGCGGAGACGGACAGCCGCTGACCGGACAGGTCGAAGGGGAGCTGGAGGGCCTTGAGGACGGAGTCGGCCAGGTCGGCGAGTTGTTCCGTTCCGGTGGAGTCCTCCACGAGCAGCGCGAACTCGTCGCCGCCGAGTCTGGCCACCAGCGGAGCCCCGGCCGCCGTGCCCGCCGTGCGGTGGAGGGCGGCCTTGTCGGCGCACCGGGTGAGCCGCTCGGCGACGGCCGTGAGGAGCTGGTCGCCCACCCGGTGGCCGAGGGTGTCGTTGACCGCCTTGAAGCCGTCCAGGTCCAGGTAGACCAGGCCGGTCCGGCCCGTCCCGGCCTCGTCGTACGCGTCCCGTTCCAGAGCGGCGGAGAGCTGTTCGAAGAAGAGGGTGCGGTTGGGGAGCCGGGTCACCGGGTCGTGCATCTGCAGATGGCGGAGCCGGGCCTGGAGCCGGCGGTTGGCGCTGATGTCGGTGACCGAGAGCAGAACCGCCCGCTCCTCCTCGGGCAGCGGCGCCACCGAGACCTGCACCCAGAGCCAGGTCCCGTCGGGTTGTTTCAGACGGCGCGTACAGCACAGCCGGGCCTGCCGTCCGCACAGCACCTCGCGGTACGCGTGCCGGATGCGGGTGTCCGAGGCCAGGTCCACCAGCTCGGCGGCGACCCGCCCGGCCAGCGCCTCCGCGCTCTCCGCGCCCGTCCCGAGCAGCGTCCCCATGGCCCCGTTGGCGGTGACGACCAGTCCGTCCCGGTCGACGACGGCCATGGCGAGCGGCGCGACGGAGAAGGCGGCAGGGGTGGTGGGACTCTCCTCACCCGGCTGAACTGACGCATTGGCGTGACGTTCTGTAATCGCCGGCCGGACGAGGTCTGCCGCGGGCGCCGGCCCTTGGGACGTTCCGCTCACCGTTCGCTCCCGCAGTGCACTCGTTTTTCGTACGGATCTCATGTGTCTCGTCGGAGCGGCCGAACCACGTACGTAAGGGCGCTCAAGCCGTGTCCGTGCAGGAAAGTGTGCCGATCATAGAGGCTGGCCCCAGAGCCTTCTAGCCACTCTCCAGTCTCCCTGAACAACGACCTGATCCGACAGATCGTTTCTGCCCCTTGCTGAACGGCTTCCCCGCTCCGTCGACCGCTTGTGACGTTCCGTAAGCATCCGGGGTGTCGGCGGCCGGAGTCCATCCGACTTCTGTTCATGCTCTCCTCACCCTTCTGGTGCAGGCAAACAGGGCAAAGTGCTACGAACTCCGAAAATCTGGACGCGTGTCCCCAAGATCCGCATCCGGAGGTCTCCGTGCAGCGTCCGCTCCCCTGGAAGGAAGCCCTCGGCGACCGGGCGCCCACTCTGCGCAGTACAGCGGCCATGCTCACCTCCCTGACCGCGCTCGCGGCGACCTCCCTGATCGCGGCGCCCTCGGTCGCCGTACCGCTGTCGGAGGTGTGCGTGCTGCGGCGTACCCAGGCGCACCACTCGGAGGGCCTCGACACCTGGAACTCCGCGTATCCACGCCCCACCCGCGCCCTCGACGCCGTACTCGTGTTCTTGTCATTCCCGGACGCGACCCCTCTCACCACTCCGGACGAGCTGACCGCCGACCACTTTCCGGCCACCAGCGAGTTCTTCGAACGCGCTTCCTACGGCAAGTTCGCCCTCCACCCGCATCCGCGCCGCGAGTGGCTGGAGATGCCGCAGCCCTCGACGGCGTACGCCATACGGCGTGACTGGAACGCGGCACACCGGGCCGCCTACCTCAGGGACGCGCTCGCCACGGCCGACCCGCACGTCGACTTCTCCCGCTACGACATCGTGTACTTCGTCGCCGACCCCCACGCGCCCGGCGTCGACTCGGACGCGACGAAGGTGGTCAACCTCGAAACCCCGCTGGAGGTCGACGGCGCGGGCCTGCGCCGGGTCGTCACCGTGTTCGAGCGGCACCCGCCGGACCGCCTCGTCCTCGCCCATGAGACCGGCCATGTCTTCGACCTCCCCGACCTCTACCACCGCCCCGTCGACGGCAAGGGCGACTGGGACACCCACGTCGGCGACTGGGACCTCATGGGCAGCCAGTTCGCCCTGGCCCCGGACCTGTTCGCCTGGCACAAGTGGAAACTCGGCTGGCTGGAGCCACGCCAGGTGACGTGCGTACGGGGGACGGGAAGCACGCGGTTGACGCTGGAGGCGGTGGGGGCGGGGCCGAGGGATGAAGGGCGGGTCGACGAGGTGGGGAACGCGGGTGCGGGTGCGGGAGCGGGTGCGGGTGACGGGCTCGCTGTCGGCGGCGCCGGGGTGATGACCGGGGTGCGGGGCTTCGGTGCCGGCCGGGGTACGAAGCTGGCGGTCGTCCGTACCGGTCCCGACAGCGCGCTCGGTATCGAGGCGCGGGGCGCTGTCGGCAACGACGCCTCCGTCTGCACCCAGGGCGTCCTCGTCTACCGGATCCGCAGCGGCGCCGAGTCCGGCACCGGCCCCATCGAGGTGCTGGACGCCCACCCCCACACCGAGTCCTGCGGGGAGGCGTCCGTCTACCCGCCCCTGGCGGACGCCCCGGTGGGCGTGGGCGAGAGCTTCACGGTGCCGGGGGAGGCCGTACGGGTGGAGGTGGAGGGGCGCACGGCGTCCGGGGGGTGGACGGTGCGGATCACGACGGGGCGGTAGGCCGGTGTGCCGGGACACGGAAGAAGCCCCTCGCGAAGGCGAGAGGCTTCTTCCGTGTCGTGCGCCGCCAGGGACTCGAACCCCGGACCCGCTGATTAAGAGTCAGCTGCTCTAACCAACTGAGCTAGCGGCGCCTGCTGACGTCGTAGACCTTAGCACCCTGATCGGCGGGAGGAAAAATCGATACCCGTACGGTCGCGGAGGTATGCGCACGGGCCGCCCGGACGGCCGCCCAGAGCAGTACCTCGGGCCCCGGCAGCCAGGGGCGCCGGGTGTCGGGCGCGACGAGCCAGCGGGACTCGATCCGGGTGGTGCGGGCCGCGTCGGCGTCACCGGTCTCGCCGATACCGCTGGTGGGGTCGAGGTCACCGGTGTGGCGCACGGCGGGGACGGTGACGGCGTCGCCGGTGCCGTGGCAGAGGAGGGGCGGGACGGCGTCGGTGCGGCCGGGGGAGCCCCACTCCTCCCACTCCAGGAGGGTGGGCAGCCGGTGGGCGGTGCCGGGGGAGGCGAAGAGCAGCATCCGCCCCCGGTAGACGGCGACCGGTCCGGAGCCGGGCCCCTCCTCCCATAACCGGTCGAGCATCCGCCGCCCGAAGACCGTCGGCACGCTGACGACGTCGAAGACGGTCCCGCACGACAGCACCACGGGCGCCGTCGGCCGCTCCTCCCACAACGTCAAGGTGCTCCGCGGATACGTTCCTGCCGAGGCCAGCCAAGCGGCCCCGTCCGCCGTGACCCACGCGACATCGCCCCCGCCGTGCGGGTACCTGCCCGTCTCCACTCCACCGCTCATGCGTCCAGATCTACCGCGTGTGACCACCCGACCCCGGGCGGTTGCCCGAAACGGGTACGGGAGGTGGGCAAGTGGGGTACCTTGCCCACCCGGCATATGCCAGGAGGTGTTACCCGGAGAGGTTCTTCCCGGCGCGCGCACTCCAGCCACGTGCAACGGCGCGGCCTGGTTGGCTGTTCTGGTCGACCCCGACTCCGGCCTCGACCCCGACTCCGGCCTCGACTCCGGCCCCGGCCCTGACTCCGGCCCTGACTCCGGCTCCGGCCCTGACCGCGGGCGGCGGTCGGGCGGCGATGGCGTCGGGAGGTCGGGGGTGCCCGCGCCCGACCGCCGCCGGCGTGCTGCCGGGGTTGTCCGCGCTGACGGCCGGCAGCGGAGCCGAGAGCCGGCCGCCCCCAGACCCGCCCTGCCGCACCGCTGGCGCGATGCGGCAGGGCGGGCGCGGCGGCACCCGGCGAGCGCCGGTGAGTGAACCCGCCCCGAGTTCAGCTACCGCGCCGGGTCATGCGAGGCCCCAGCCGCCGGACCCCCGCTCAGATGGACTCCGGACCGCTCACGTCCCGTCCCCGCATCAGATCCCGCCCGAACTCGACCATCCTCTTCGCGTAGTCCTCGGTCCACTCGGCCCGCTCCGCGATGTCCGCCGAGGTCAACCGATCGAACCGCCGGGGATCGGCGAGCTGCGCCGCCGCGATCGCCTGGAACTCCACGGCCCGGTCCGCCGCCGCCCGGAACGCCTGCGCCAACTCCGTCGACCGCGACAGCAACGCCCGCGGATCGTCGATCGACTCCAGATCGAAGAAGTGCTCGGGATCGCCGGCCGCCTCGGCCGGCTCGAAGAGCAGGGGCGCGGGGCGTAGCCGCGGTTCGTGCCGACGCGGCGTGGGCTCCGCCATGTCTTGTCCTCCTCGTACGACGGTTCAGTGGGCCGGTCCCGGGGACGTCCCGGAAGGAGGGCCACCGTCCATTGTCGCGTGACCGCGCAAGTGGGCATCGAGCCCGCCGAGCGCCCCATGAACGGACCCGCAGTTGGTCGCGGGCGTATGGCTCCGGTCAAGATCGTCAGTTGGCGGAGAAGTTCGCGGAAAGGGCTTCGCTGCGCTACGGCCGCCATGACACCCGGTGGTCGGACAGATGGTCGTACGTGGTCATCATCGCCTCCCAGCCGTCCGGGAACTTCACGGTCACCCCGAGCTGGACCGGCTCGGTGGACGGATGGTCGTCGAGGAGGTCGGTCACGCCCGCCCGGCAGACCACGACGCAGGCGTGCCGGTGCCGGGAGGCGAGGACGCACAGGCGCCCGGTCTCCAGGTGGAACGCCGTCGCGTCGGGGCGCCCGGACAGCGGGTGCAGGACGACCGTGACGTCGTACTCCCGCCCCTGGAGCCGGTTCGCCGTGTCCACGACCACGTCCGCGACCCCCAGTTCGGCCAGCGCGGAGCGCACGGCGGCGGCCTGGTCCCGGTGGGCCGTGCCGACCGCGATCCGGTCGGCGGTCAGCGGCACGGGGTCCTCGGACCGCTCCGAGGTCGCCGCGCCACCCCGGTCGAGGAGCCGCCGTACGACCCGCGCGACGGCCCGTACCGCCTCGGGGTCGGTGCGGGGTGTGTGC
The DNA here is from genome assembly GCF_037201975.1 of Streptomyces sp. TG1A-60. Taxonomy (NCBI): domain Bacteria; kingdom Bacillati; phylum Actinomycetota; class Actinomycetes; order Kitasatosporales; family Streptomycetaceae; genus Streptomyces; species Streptomyces sp. TG1A-60. The sequence goes on from NZ_CP147520.1 coordinate 5,240,151, forward strand.
CGGGCCGGCAGCTCCAGCAGACCCCACCCCGACTCGGCCGCCTCGTCGATGACCCGGTCGGGGGCCGAACCGTCCGACGGCACCGCGAAGGCGAGCCGCCGGTCCCCGTGCCCCGTCCCGCTGCGGAACGGGGTGAACGGATAGAACGCGTCGGAGACCAGGGGCGCGGCGGACGCCGGGAGCCGCCACGACACCGGCAGCCGGTGCTGGGGCAGCTCGGGGTTGTGGGCGAGCAGCGTCGTCACCGCCGAGGCCGACGGGTCGTACGACAGCCCGGCCCACTGCTCGCTGCCCACGATCGCGAACGGGTCCAGTTGCCCGGGGTCGCCCACGAACAGCGCCCGCTCGAACAGCCCCGCCACGGCCAGCAGCGCGTCCGACCGCATCTGGTACGCCTCGTCGACGATCGCGTGCCGCCACGGTTCGACCCCCTTGACGTGCGCCCACTTCGCGGCCGTGGAGATCACGACGTCGAGGCCCGCGAGATCGGCCGCCTTCGTCGACTTCCGTACGTTCGCCAGGTCGTCCAGCGCCTTGTCGTACGGGTCGGTGTCGCTGCTGTGCAGCCGGCCGACCGGGAGGTCGGGGTCCTTCTCCGCGAGGCGGATCACCAGGTCGTCGACCTGCGCGTTCGTCTGCGCGATGACCATCAGCGGGTGCCCGGCGGAGGCGAGTTCGAGCGCGGCACGGACGACGAGGGTCGACTTCCCGGCGCCGGGCGGCGAGTCGACGACGACGCCGCGCGCCTCGCCGTGCAGGGTGTCGCGCAGGATCGCGTCGGTGGCGCGACCGGCGGCGGCCCCGGGGTCGAGCACGGCCTCGGCGGGGGTCACAGGACGTCCTCCTCGGTCACCGGGTCCGGTGGTGGTACGGCGTCGGGTTCACCCGGTGGCCCGCCGTGCGTCCACGGGGTCTCCTCGGGGTCCGGCAGCTTGGCGCCGCCCCGCTGGTCGTGCTCGAAGAGTGTGAAGCAGAGCAGATCGCCCTTCTCGGGCACGGATCCCGCCTCCGGCTCTTTGCCCCGCCCCATCTTGTCCATGATCCGCAGCACGAGGAGGCCTTCCTCCTCCTCGTACCCCACGAACTCCGCCGTCTGCGGCTTCCCGCCCAGCGAGCGGTACACCTTCGCGCGCTCCCCGAGATGCGGCCGGTCCCGCGTCCGTACGGTGACCAGCGGCCGTGGGCTGGGCCGCTTGCCCTCGCGGTACGCCATGACGACATCCGTGACCTCACCGGCGAACGCCTCCCCGGCCAGCCGTCGCCCGGCCATGACGAGCGGGTCGTCGAGGGCTTCCTGGGCGTCGAGCCGGGCCTGTTCGCGCTCCCGCGCGGCCAGTTTGTTCGCGGCGGTGACCGCGTCGTCGAGCCGGGGCTGCGGGGGCTCCCCGGCGACGATCCGGTCCCGGTGGCCGGTGAAGGACCAGCGGTCGCGGGTCCACCGGTCGGCCGCGTGGGCGCCCTCCGGCAGGGCGCGCAGCAGATCGAGGCCGTGCCAGACGGCGTCCCAGGTGGGCCGGGTGCGGCTCTCGACGAGGGCGCGGATCTCCCGCTCGGCGGCGGTCAGCGCACCGAACCGGTCGTCGGCCTCCAGGCCGTCCTCGGCGGCGGCCAGGGCGAGCCGTGCCCGGTCGTACCGCTCGACGGCCGGGGCCAGCAGCTCGTTGTCGAACGCCGGGTCGGTCGCGGGCCCGGAGGGCGGGCACAGCAGCTGGCCCTCGGCGTCCCGCGCCAGCTCGGCCCGCCGCGCCGCCGCCTCGCCCCGTTGCCCCTGCGGGGGGTCGATCCAGGCGAGCAGCGACCCCAGGTGCTGGTCCTCCACCCCGGACTGTCCGGTCGCCCAGTGCCGCGACAACAGGTCGGTGAGCGCGAGCAGCAGGGAGGAGCCCGGCACCCGCGCGCGCTCCCCGAAGTGGGTGAGCCACCGCCCGAGCAACGGCACGCGCGGCGGCGCCGGGTGGGGCGCCTCCGGGTCCTGCTCGGCGGTGCGTCTGAACCGCATGGACCGGCCGAGGAGCCGTACGAAGTCGATGCCCGTCCGGCTCGGCACGATCAACTGCGGGGCGTCCGCGCACAGTTCGACCTCGACCTTGGTGCGCTTGCCGGTCTCCGGGTCGGTTTCGTTGCGCTCGGCCGCCTCCACGACGTCGGCGTGGGCGTCGATGTACGGCAGGACGATGTCCGCCAGCTCGGCCAGGAACGCGAACCGCAGGTCGCGGTCCCGGGGCTGTGGCACCACCAGCAGCCGGGGGGCGTCCCGCTCGGTGCCGACGAGAGCGCCGAGCGGGGCGCCGGCCTCACCGGCGGTGGTGAGCGGCACGAAGACCAGCGGGCGGTCCGAGAGATGCCGGTGGCGGACGGTGGCGGCGGGCTGGGCGCGGCCCGTGCTGACGGCTTCGAGGCGGGCGAGGGTGGCGATCAGCGACACGGAGCCCCCTCCGGGACCGAACCGGGCAGCACGGCCGTGGTCTTCCGGCGCTCGACGGAGACTCCCAGCGCCTCCGCCCGCAGCTCCGCCGCCCTGCGCAGCGCAGCCACGGCGGGGTCGTCCGGGTCGCCGGCCCTGCCGTGAGCCGCCGCCAGGACGTCGTCGACCGTCGTGAGGCCGCCCAGCTCCGCCCGGGTGGCCCGGCCCAGGGACGTCACCGCGCCCTCCGTGCGGGAGCGGGCCCGGCAGTGGAAGGCCAGCTCGCAGGCGGCGAGGCACTCCGGGGCGTAGCTGGCGGGCAGCGCCTCGACGGCGGTCGTCAGCTCCTCCTGGGGGAGGGCGGGGGCGAAACAGGCGTTCTCGGGGAGGGCGTCCGCGATCTCCTCGATGCGCGTCAGCCGGGCCAACTGGCGGCGGGTGACCGCCCGCTGCTTGCGGACGTCCAGCGCGGCGGCCGTCGGCAGGTTGGTGAAGTCCTTGGGGCAGACCAGCAACACCCGGTGGCGGACCTCGGGGACGGGGGTGATCCGGGCGGCGACCTCCTCCAGCGCCAGTACGTAGACCGCGGACTGGCGGGCCGCCGCGCCCACCTTCGCCGGGTCCGCGGAACCGTCCAGCATCGGGAAGGACTTGATCTCGACGACCGACCAGGTGCCGTCCGGGTGGACCACCACCGCGTCCGGCTCCAGGAAGGCGGGGGAGCCCGCGACGTCGAGCGCGAGCATGGGGTGGTCGAGCAGTGCCCAGCCGCCGGCGTCCGTGGCCTCGCGCAGCGCCAGCGCCGTACGGGCGGCGCGGCCCTCGGGGCCGACGGCGGCGAGGTCGGGGACCGAGGCCGCGACCGGCGGCTCGGCGCCGGGGTCCAGTCTCTCGTGCGCCAGCCGCAGCAGCACCGCGCCGCCGTCCGCCTTGACCCGGGCCTCGAAGGCGTTGCCCCGCATGAAGGCGAACTGGGACTGGCCGAAGGCGGAGGGCGAGCCGAGGGCGTCCGCCAGTACCGCCTTGTTCACACCCGCGCCGTCCAGCAGCGCGCGGCGCTCGCAGCCCGGGTTGGCCGCGAGCGCGGCCAGGGCGCGCGCGTCCAGCGCCTTGGGTGGGACCTCGGGTCCGCGCAGCTCAGCGAGCCGCTGCCGGAGCGCCGTCCCCCGCGTCCGAGGGGCTGGCACCCGGCTCGGGTTCGATGATCCGCTGCCGTGGAATTCGCTCACCCGGGGAAGTCTGGCATCCGCCACCGACAACGGGGGAAACCGAGCCGCGTGAGGCGACCGCGCCGGAAGTGACGGGCTCCTCGACGCGCCCCCGCTCCCACCCCTTGACGCGCCCCCGCTCCCACCCCTCGACGGCCGCCCGCCCACCGCCGTCGACCCTGTCACCGGCACCGCCGTCGAACCGGCCTTCGGCCGCCGTCGCGAGGCCGGGTGCGAACCGGCACCGGTCCACGATCCGCAGCACCGGCGGTGTCAGCAGCAGGCCCGCGCCCATCACCGCGGCGCCCGCGACCGCGTCGAGGAAGTAGTGGTTGGCGGTGCCCATCACCACGACCGTGGTGATCAGCGGATACGCGACGGCCGCCGTCCTCACGAGGCGTGAGCCGCCGCCGAAGCGCCACAGGATCACACCGCACCACAGTGCCCAGCCCACGTGCAGGCTCGGCATCGCCGCGTACTGGTTCGTCATGCCGCCCAGGCCCCGGGGTGCGCTGGCCTCGCCGCCCCACCAGCCCCACGAGCTGTAGTGGGCCATGGTGTCGACGAATCCGTGCGACGGGTCGAGCAGGCGGGGCGGGCAGGTGGGGAGGAGGGTGAAGCCGATCAGGCCGATGAAGGTGGAGGTCATCAGCCAGGTGCGGGCCGCGCGGTAGCGCACGGTGTGCGACCTGAAGAGCCACACCAGGAGCACCGGTGTGACCAGGTAGTGCAGCGACGCGTACCAGAAGTCGGCGGGGACGCCGATCCAGGGCTCACGGGTGAACAGGCGGTTCAGCGGGTGCTCGGCGTTGAGCCAGAGGGCCTTCTCGATCCGCAGGATCGCCAGGCCGTGATCGACGGCGCCGGAGGTGTCACCGCGGGCGAGCAGCCGCCCGGCCGAGTACGCCCCGTACACCAGCAGGACCAGCGGCAGCTCGGCCCACCAGCGGAGCCGGGTGCTCGGCGCCGCCTCGGTAACCGGTGCGCCGGTGTCTCTGGTAGCCGGTGCTTCGGTCGCCTCGGTCTGCGGCATCCGAACGTCCTCCCCCGTCTCCGCGTGTGTCGGTGTTCAACTGTGTGTCGCTCAGGTGTGGCCCTTGTGCGGGACGCTGTCCAAGACGCAGAGATCGCCTCTCGGGTTGCCCTCCCACAGCGTGAGCGATGATGGACACATCCGCCTCGCAATTCTCCCTTCTCCCAGAAGGTGATCCGGAAAGGCTTCCCATGGCACCGCGCATTCTGCTGGCCCGGCACGGACAGACGGAATGGTCCCTGCTCGGGAAGCACACCGGCAGGACCGACATCCCCCTTCTCGACGAGGGCAGGCGCGGCGCCAAGCTCCTCGGGGAGCGCCTGCACCGGGCGCCCCTGGACGGGTTGTCCGGTGTCGACGTCCGGACGAGTCCGCTCAGGCGCGCGCGTGAGACCTGTGAACTGGCCGGCTTCGGGGAGCGGGCCACCGCGTGGGACACGCTCATGGAGGTGGACTACGGCGCGTACGAAGGGCTCACCCCCGCCGAGATCCAGGCCTTCCGGCCCGGCTGGCTCATGTGGCGCGACGGCGTCCCCGACGGGGAGACCCTTGAGCAGCTCTCCGCGCGCGCGGACGAGGTGGTCGCGTGGGCGCGGGGCGGGGACCGCGATGTGCTCGTCTTCGCCCACGGCCACATCCTGCGGTCCATAGCCGCGCGCTGGCTGGGCCTCGGCCTCGACTTCGCCGCCCGCGTCCGCCTCAGCCCGACGTCCCTGTCGGTCCTCGGCTGGGCCTACGGTGAGCCGGCGATCGAGTCCTGGAACGACACGGGGCACTTGGCGGGCTAGGCGTTCTGTCGGGCGTGCTTCGAAGGTCCCGTCCGGCTCGCGGCGTCTGGCACGGCACCGCGCCGGAGTGGTCGGGACCGCCCGCGTACGCGCCCGGGACGCGGGCGCCCCTCCGCCGTGCGACGCACCGCACGGGACGCCGCGAGCCCCGCCCCGGGCGGACGACGCCACTTTCGAAGCACGCCCTGGAGGCCGTTCTGAAAGTCCTGTGCCGCCCCGGTGGCACGACTGCCCGCGGCCGGGACGGGTGTCAGCGGCTGTGGCGAGCCGCTATGCCGACCGCGTGGCCCCCGCGTGCCGCTCCAGGAACGCCGACACCCCCGAAGCCCGCCGGTGCGGCAGCAGCACGCGCGCGGTCCCGGCGAGCATCTGCTGGACACGGGAGGACTGGACCTCGTCGAGGAGGTCGAGGACCCGCGTGCCGGCCGCCGTGGCCTCGTCGGGGCGCCCCCCGCGCGCGAGGTCGTCGGCGAGCTCGGCGGTGTAGAGCGCGATGTTGCGGGTGAAGTGCGGATTCTGGAGACCGGCCGCGCGGCGGGCGTGCCGGGCCGCGCGGGGCCAGTCGCCCAGCGTGGACCAGCACTGCGCCTCCAGGCCCTCCAGTTCGGCCTCCCCGTAGAAGCTCATCCACTCGGGGTCCGCGTCGCGGGCCCCGCGCGCGTACAGGGCCTGCGCGCGGGCGAGCGCCTGCTCGCAGCCGGTGCGGTCGGCGAGCCCCGCCCAGCCGCCCGCCTCCCGCAGGGCCAGCAGGGACATCAGCCGTGGCGAGCCCAGCGGCCGGGCGACCCGCTGGGCCGCCTGCGCGGCCCGTACCGCCTCGCGCGGCCGGCCCGCGTCGCGCGCGAGGAAGGCCGTGTTGCAGAACGCGTGCGCCTCCAGGCCCGGGTCCGCCGACGTCCGGGCCGTGGCCAGCGCCTCCGCGTAGTGCGAGCGGGCGTCGTCGAACCGCCCCGAGTCATGGGCCAGCCAGCCCACGGAGACGGCCAGCTCCCCCGCGCCCGCGTACAGGCGGTCGGAGGTGGACTGCCGGGTGGCGCCCGCGTCGAGCAGCGCGTACGCCGCCCGCAGCGGCGCCGAGGCCCTGCGGTACAGCCCGTCCGCGCCGTGCCGGTCGTCGAGCAGCCGGATCCTGCGTACGGCCGCTTCGAGGGCCCCCGCCTCCCCCGTGCCCGCGCGGTGGACGGTACGGCCCGAGGCCGAGGCCGTGCCCGCCAGGGCGAACGGGCCGAGCGAGGCCGCCACCGCGGCGGTACCTCCGGTCATGAACGCGCGACGTTGCACGTCGCTCTCCTCGTGGTTCTGGTACGTGTGCCGCGTGCCCGGCCGGCCGGGCACGCGGTCCGTGCCGCCTCGCGGGTCCTGCGTGTCGTACGTCTCTTGAGTGTCATACCGCTCGTACGCCCCCTGCGTCCCACCCCTCGTCCCGTGCGAGGAGTGCGAGCGGCTCTTGTCGTGAGAGGAGGGCGCCTCCTCGGCGGGACGCGCCCTCCGGCCACGTACCTCCGCGCGGGGCGCGAACCCCAGGTCGGTCAGGGTCCGGCCGGGGAACATATGCAGGAACACCCGTTCGTACGCGTAGTTGGGGCAGCGGATCTCGCCCGCCTCGACCCGCCCGACGTACCGCGCGTCACAGCTCACCCGCTCGCCGATCTCCCGCGCGGCCCGCCGTACCGCGGCGGCGAACTCGCCGGGTGAGCGCTTCCCGCGCAGCTGCCGGAAGGCGAGGTTCGGCCGCTGCGGACGGGGGGACTGGGATGAGGTCACCGATGACGACGCCATGGCCGGGCCCTCTCTCGCGAACCGTCGGACCGTGCCGGATTCAGGAGGACTCGTGTGCGTGCTGCACGGTTGGATCCCCTGTGTCCGGCGGGGCAAGAACGTACCCGCCCCGTCGGTGCCCCCACGCGAGGTTTGGCTACAAACCGGATATCTCATCCTTGATCTGCCATGAACCGCCATCCTTTGCGGCGCGGTTTCGCCGTAGCCGTTGACACACCGGCGCGTTGGGCGAAGTGGAGTTCGGCCCGGGGGGTGGGATGGGCCGGTGTGCGGGCCCGGTCGCCGGAGGGTTGTGGTGCTTCGGCGGCTGCGGGTTCGTCGTGGTGGATCGCGCGGTTCCCCGCGCCCCTTCAGGGCGCCCTTGGCGCCCGGCGTGCCCCCGCACCCGATAATGGCTGAATGGGCAGGTCGAAGAAGGGGCAGGGGCGGCGGGGGCAGGGGGCCGACGCCATGGTCGAGGCGGTCGACGGCGGGCTCGCGGAGCTGGTGCCGGACCGGGACCGGGCGCGGGCGTGGACCCTGCTCGTCGACGGGGCGCCGCAGTCGCATGTCGACCTCGATGATCCGGCGTATCTCTCCTTCGAGTACCAGCGCAGGCTCGGGCATGTCGTCGACCTCGTCGCCCCGCCCGGCCGGCCCGTGCACGCCGTGCACCTCGGCGGTGGCGCGTTCACCCTCGCCCGGTACGTCGCCGCCACGCGGCCCCGGTCCACCCAGCAGGTCGTCGAACGGGACGCCGCGCTCGTCCAACTGGTCCGGCGAGAGCTGCCGTTGGACCCGAACGCGCGGATACGCGTGCGGTCGACGGACGCGCGCGAGGGCCTGGCCAAGGTGCCGGACGGGTGGGCGGACCTGGTGGTCGCGGACGTGTTCAGTGCGGCGCGCACCCCGGCGCACCTGACGTCGACGGAGTTCCTCACGGACGTACGGCGGGTGGTGAAGCCCGGCGGACTCTACGCCGCCAACCTCGCCGACGGCCCGCCGCTCGCCCATCTGCGCGGCCAGATCGCCACCGCCGCCGTCGTCTTCCCGGAGCTGGCGCTGGTCGCCGACCCGACCGTGCTGCGGGGCAGGCGATTCGGCAACGCGGTCCTCGTCGCCTCCGACCGGCCGCTGCCCGTCGCCGAACTGACCCGCCGCGCCGCCTCCGACCCGCACCCCGGCCGCGTCGAGGACGGCAGGGCGCTCACCGACTTCACGGGCGGCGCGGCGCCGGTCGCGGACGCGGCGGCGGTGGCCTCACCCGCGCCGCCGCCCTCGGCGTTCCACTGACCCCCGGGCGGGCGGCGGTCGGGCGGTCACCGTCACGAGTTCCGCCGGCTCGCCGGGTCGACCGGCGGTGACGTACGCCTCGGGTCGTCGATGCCGGGCGGCACCGGGGTGCGGATGTGGATCCGACCGGCCGGTGAGGACGGGCGGGCGACCGCACGGAGGGGGCACCGGGGGGCGGTGCGGCGGCGCGGACCCGCCGGGTTGATCTCGGCCTTCAGGTGGTCGTGGTCGGCGCCTTCGAGCGTCAACTCAAAGCCGTCGCACCGCCCGCATCGCCCGCGTCGCCACCGCCGCGTAGCCGATGCCCACCGCGAGGGAGGCGAGGAGGGCGAGGGTGGGGAAGTCGTGCTGGAGGTGGGGGTAGACCTGGAAGTGGGTCAGGTAGATGTAGAGCGAACTGCCGGCGAGGAGGCCGGCGAGGCGGTTGAGGGGGCCGAGGCTGGGGAGGGTGGGGACCCAGACCAGCAGGGTCAGGCCGGCGATCACCAGGGCCGTGCGCAGGTGTTGGTCCGGTGAGAAGAGGCCGGGGGTGGTGAGCAGGAGGGTCGCCGTGAGCAGCAGGCGTTGCCGGGCCGTGGTCGCGCGGGCGGCTGCCCAGCCCAGGGCGAAGAGCCAGAAGACCACCGTGGGTCCGAGGTGGAAGCGGGCGGGGGCCAGGCCTGGCAGGTCGTAGCGGCCGAGGAGGCCGACGGCCAGCAGGGCGAGGGGTACGCCGAACGGGTGTCGGCGCTCCAGGCGGTCCAGCAGGGGGAAGGCCGTCAACACGGCCAGGGCGACCAGGAAGTAGAGCAGCGCCTCGATGAACCAGTAGTGCCACTCGTGGCGTTCGGTGCCCTGGTCGACGAGGCTGTTGAGGAGGAGGGCGTTGGCGGGGTCGTAGAGACCGGTCATGACGACCGCGCCGGTGATCCACACCGCGCTCGGTACGGCGATCCGGGCGATGCTGCGCCACAAGTGCCGTACGCGCTCGCGGTGTTCGGCGTCGGTGAGGTGGAAGCGGGCGAAGTTGTAGCCCGCGACGCCGATGAGGACGTGGGCGGCGCCCTGGAGAGCGAAGAGCTGGATGTGGGAGCCGACGATCAGGACGATGCCGACGGCGCGCAGGGCGATGCCGGTTTCCAGGGTGCGGCGGGTCCGGGCGGGAGCGGGAGGCGGCTGTTCCCCGGCCGTCGTCGAGGTGGAGGCCGCCGGCGGGCGCAGGTCGCGGATCCGGCGGGTGTGCCAGTCGGGTGGGAGGGCGCCGAGTGCCTGCTCCAGGCGGAGGGACATCTCGACGTAGCAGAGGGAGTCGCCGCCGAGGCCGACGAAGGTGCTGTCCTCGGTGACGTCGGTGCGGTCGAGGATCTCGGCGTAGAGGGCGCGCAGGTCGTCCCCGGGGGGCCTGCTGTGGGTCGTGCGCCCGTCGGCGGTGGGGTGGCCGTCGTCCGTGGAATGCCCGTCGGCGGTGCTTCCGTCGCCGGTGTGGCTCCCGTCGGCCGTGACGCGCCCACCGGTCGTGGGGCTCCCGGTACGCGTGGAGTGCACGTCGCTCGCAACGCGCCCGCTGTCCGTGGGGCGCGCCGGTGCCGTCGCGGAATCCGGCGCTGTCGCCGTCGTGGAAACCGCCGCGGAGGCCGGCGCGGGCGGGCGCGTCAGGCGGCGTACCGCCGCGTAGTCCGGCTTGCCGGTGCTCAGGCGGGGGAGACGGGCTTCGGGGAGGGCGCGGAGGCGGACCGCTCGGGGCGGGAGACCGCAGGACTTCGCCGCGAGCCGCCGCAGGCGGGGCTCGTCGGCGGTGGTGCCGGTGGCGGTGATCGCCAACTCCTCGCCGTCGCCGGTGCAGTACGCCTTCACGCCGTGCCGTTCCAGAGCCGCCTCGACGCGCTGGGGGTCGATGCGCAGACCGAGGATCTTCGCGAAGCGGCTGCGGCGGCCGACGATCTCGTAGAGGCCGTCGGGGGCCTGGCGGGCCAGGTCGCCGGTGCGCAGTTCGGTGATGGTGCGGCCGAGGGCGAGGTCGGCGGGGCTCTCGGCGTAGCCGAGCATCACGTTGGGGCCCGAGTACACCAGCTCGCCCACGTCCGGGCCGTGCCCGGCCCCCCTCACGTCACCCCCGTCCGCGTCGCCGTCGAGCGGGCGCAGGCGGAAGGAGCCGCCGGGGACCGGGATTCCGACGGCCTCCGGCCGGCTGGTGGCGAGGTGGGGCGGGAGGTAGGCCATGCGGGCCGTCGCCTCGGTCTGGCCGTACATGACGAACAGGTCCCAGCCGGAGCGCCGCCCCGACTCGGCGTAACGGGCGACGCGTTCGGGCGCGAGCCGGCCCCCGGCCTGGGTGACCCGGCGCAGCCGCGGCAGTTCCATCCGGTCGAAGCCGACCCGGTCGAGCAGGTCGAAGGTGTACGGAACGCCGGCGAGCGAAGTGGCGCGGGCGGCGCGGAACTCGGTCCAGAAGGCGTCGTCCGCGACCGACCGCTCGGTGAGGAGCAGTCCGGCGCCGCGCAGCAGGTGGCTGTGGATGACGGACAGGCCGTAGCAGTAGTGCATCGGCAGGCTGGTGGCCGCCCGGTCGGTGTCGGTGATGCCGAGGTAGCCGGCGATGGACTCGGCGTTGGCCTGGAGGTTCTCGTGCGAGAGCCGTACGAGTTTGGGGGAGCCCGTCGAGCCGGAGGTGCTCAGCAGCAGGGCGAGGTCCGGGTGGAGGGTGTGGGCGGTCCCGGGGTGGCGCTCGTCGAGGGTGCAGGTGCCGTCGGTGTCCGGGCGGGCCACCACGTCCGGGGCGTAGGCGGCCGTGAGGGAGGCGATGCTGTCGTCGCTGTCGCCGGGGACGAGCAGCACGGGGTGGCCGGCGGAGAGGGCGGCCAGGTAAGTGACCAGCACGTCCGCCCGGTTGGCCCCGGCCAGCAGCACCAGCCGCCGTACGGGCCCGAGTCGCTCGGCGGTGGCGGCGACGCGCTCGGCGAGGGCGCGGTAGGTGACCTCACCCGCGGGGGTCTGGAGGGCGACACGGTCGCCGTGCGCCGCGAGTTCGCGTGCGAAGGGCACCGCGTGCGGTCGTACGGGCTGCCTCGGGAACGGGACCGGGGCGGGGCGGGGAGCCGGGGCGGCGGACGGGGCCCGGACGGGGCCGGAAGGGTGGATCACAGGGCGCGGCCTTTCCGGGACAGCGTCCGCGGGTAGCACGGCCCCCTTGACGCTTAGGCAAGCTTTACCTTATTCATAGCATGTTCATAGTTGGCTAAAAAGCGTCACTTCGCCACTCGCCGATCGACGACGCGACCTGCGGCGTGGCGGCGAGCCACGCAGGAAAGGCACCCACATGCGACGCCCTCTGGCTGGCCGGATCACCGCGCTCCTCGCGGCCGGTCTGCTGCTCCCCGCCCTCGCCGCGTGCGGCTCCGGCGACGACACCGACACCGACGCCAGTGGCTCGGGGGACGGCGGTGACGCCGCCCTCGTCATCTACTCCGGCCGCAACGAGAAGCTGGTCAAGCCGATCCTGGACAAGCTGGAGAAGGCCGTCGGCGCCGATGTCGAGGTGCGCTACGGCGACAGCGCCGAACTCGCCGCGCAGATCCTGGAGGAGGGCGACCGCACCAAGGCCGGGCTGTTCTTCTCCCAGGACGCCGGGGCGCTCGGCGCGCTCTCCAAGGAGGGCATGCTGGCGAAGCTGCCGCAGGCCACCCTCGACAAGGTCGACCAGGCCTACCGGAGCGGCGAGGGCGACTGGGTGGGTCTGTCGGGGCGCGTCCGCGTCATCGCGTACAACCCGGACGAGGTGGCCGCGGACGAGGTCCCGGACAGCGTCCACGACGTGGTGGAGCCCGAGTGGAAGGACAAGGTCGGCTTCGCGCCCACCAACGCCTCCTTCCAGGCCTTCGTCACCGGCATGCGTGTCCTGGAGGGCGACGACGCCACGCGGAAGTGGCTGGAGGACCTGAAGGCCAACGGCGCCAAGACCTACGCCAACAACCTCGCCACCCTCGACGCCGTGGAGGCCGGCGAGGTCTCCCTGGGCCTCGTCAACCACTACTACTGGTACGAGCGGGTCGCCGAGAAGGGCGAGGACGAGGTCGACGCCAGGCTGCACTTCCTGCCCGGCAAGGACCCCGGCGCGCTGATCAACGTGGCCGGCGCCGGCGTCCTCGCCGACAACGGCGAGCAGAGCGCGACCGCGCGGAAGGCCGTGGACTACCTGCTGTCCGAGGAGGCGCAGACCTACTTCGCGGACAGGACGAAGGAGTATCCGCTGGCCGCGGGCGTCACCAGCACCGTCGAGGGGCTGCCGCCGCTGGAGTCGCTCGAATCGCCCGACATCGACCTCGGCAAGCTGGAGTCCCTCCAGGAGACGCTGGCCATGCTCCAGGACGTCGGGCTGGTCTGACCGGCCGTGAGTACAACCGAAGCCACCCCGCGCCCGGCGACAAACCCGGCGGGGCGCGGGGAGGGCGGCGGCGGGAAAGACCGCAGGCCGCCCCTGGTCCTGCTCGTCCCCGCCTGCGTGGCCGCCCTCTTCGCCCTGCTCCCGCTCGGCTACCTCGCCGTCCGCGCGCTCGAACGCGGTCCCGCCTTCGCCTGGGAGGTCGTCGCCGACGAGCGGACGCTCGACCTCCTCGGCCGCAGCCTAGGCCTGACGGCGGTGGTCGTGGCGGCCTGCGTGATCCTGGGGGTCTCGCTGGCCTGGCTGACCGTGCGTACGGCGCTGCCGGGCGCCCGGGTCTGGTCGGTCGCCGCGACGCTGCCGCTGGCCGTGCCCAGTTACGTGGCCGCCTTCGCCTGGCTGTCGGCGGAACCGGACCTCGCCGGGTTCGGCGGGGCCGCGCTCGCCCTGACCCTGGTCAGCTTCCCGTACGTGCTGCTGCCGGTCGCGGCGGCGCTTCGGGGCATCGACCCGGCGCAGGAGGAGGCCGCACGCTCCCTCGGGCACGGCCCACTCCGTACGTTCCTCCGGGTCACCCTCCCGCAGCTGCGCCCGGCGGCGGGGGGCGGGGCGCTGCTCGTCGCGCTGTACGTGCTCTCCGACTTCGGCGCGGTCTCGCTCATGCGGTACGACACCTTCACCCGGGCCATCCACACCTCCTACCGCGCCTCCTTCGACCGCACCCCCGCCGCCGCGCTGAGCGTCGTCCTGGTGGTGATGACGGTGGCCCTGGTCGCCGCCGAAGCCCGTACGCGCGGCCGTGCCGGACACGCCAGGACCGGCGGCGGCACCGCCCGCCCGGCCGCCCCCGTGCCGCTCGGCCGCTGGAAGCCGCTCGCCCTGCTGTGGTGCGGCGCGGTCGTCGCCGTGGCCGTCGCCTTCCCGCTCGGCACCCTCGGCTACTGGCTCACCGTCGGCTCCTCCGCCACCTGGGACCTGGGCGGCCTCACCGAAACCGCCTGGGCCACCCTCGGCGTCGCGGCGGCGGGCGCCGCCCTCACCACGGCCCTCGCCCTGCCCGTCGGGGTGATCGCGGCCCGGCACCGGGGACGCGGGGCCCGGCTCCTGGAACAGGCCGCGTACGCCGGGCACGCCCTCCCCGGCATCACGGTCGCCCTGTCCCTGGTCTTCTTCGCCGTCCGCTACGCCTATCCCCTCTACCAGCGACTCCCGCTGCTGGTCTGCGCGTACGCGGTCCTCTTCCTGCCGGTCGCGGTGGCCGCCACCCGCGCCGCCGTGCTCCAGGCCCCGCCCGTCCTGGAGGACGTGGCCCGCTCGCTCGGCCGTCGCCCCTGGCAGGTGCTCCGTGAGGTCACCGTCCCGCTGGCCGCGCCCGGTGTCACCGCCGGTGCCGCGCTCACCTTCGTCGTCTGCATGAAGGAACTCCCGGCGACGCTGCTCCTGCGCCCCACCGGCATGGACACGCTCGCCACCCGCCTGTGGACCGAGACGGGCGCGGGCTCCTTCGCCGCGGCGGCCCCGTACGCCGCCGCACTCATCCTGTTGGCCGCCGTGCCTTCGTACCTGCTGGGGAGGCACCGGACATGAACAAGCCGCACGCGAAGGACCCGCACGTGAAGGACCCGCATACGAGCGCCCCGCACACGAGTGACCCGCACGCCAACGAGCTGCACGTCGAAGGGCTCACGAAGTCCTACGCGACCGGGACCCCGGTCCTGCGAGGCCTCGAACTCACCGTCCCCGCAGGCGCGTTGGCCGCCGTCCTCGGCCCCTCGGGATGCGGCAAGACGACCCTGCTGAGGATCGTGGCCGGGTTCCTGCGGGCCGACGCGGGCACCGTCCGGCTGGGCGGCCGGCTCCTGAGCGGCCCCGGCGTCCACCTGCCGCCCGAGCGGCGCCGTATCGGGATCGTGCCGCAGGAGGGCGCCCTCTTCCCGCACCTGAGCGTGGCGCGGAACGTGGCCTTCGGGATCGCGGGCCTGCCCCGGGGGGAGCGACGGCACCGTACCGAGGAACTGCTGGAACTGGTCGGCCTCGCCGGATACGGCGACCGGATGCCGCACGAACTCTCCGGCGGCCAGCAGCAGCGCGTGGCCCTCGCCCGAGCCCTGGCACCGCGCCCCCAGCTCGTGCTGCTGGACGAGCCCTTCAACGCCCTGGACAGCGCGCTCAGGGCAGGCGTGCGGGCGGACGTGCGGGCCGCGCTGCGGGCGACGGGCGCCACGGCACTCCTCGTCACCCACGACCAGCAGGAAGCCCTCTCCACCGCCGACCTCGTCGCCGTCGTACGGGACGGCCGGGTCGCCCAGCGCGACACCCCGCAGGATCTGTACCGGCGGCCCGCCGACCCCTGGGTCGCGGGCTTCGTCGGGGACGCGGTGCTGCTCCCCGCCACCGTGAACGGCGACGGCACGGCCCACACCGCGCTCGGCGCCGTCCCGCTCGCCGCCCCGCCGGAGGGAACGCGCACCGGGACCCTTCTGCTCCGCCCGGAGCAGCTCCGGCTGACCGGGACGGCCGCCGAGGGCGCGGCACGGGGCACGGTCACCGACGTCTGCTTCTACGGCCATGACGCCATGGTCACGGTCGTCGTGGACGGGCACGACACCCCCGTCGACGTCCGCGTCGCGGGCCCGCTGCCGGTGCGGGCGGGAGACGAGACCGGCATCCGCGTCCTGGGCGAGGCGACACTGCATCGGCCCGACTGACGTCGTGGGGCCACGGCGTCCCGCATGGGTGTACCTGCCCGTCAGTGACCTGACACACGTCTGTGTCGGTCACGTTTCGACACATGCGGATTACGTTTCAACAAAGCGGGACAGGAAGTCTTGACGTATGACATGACATAGAGCTGTTATGGCGGCCACCGTGTTCGGTCGAGTTGGTTTCTGATTGTTTTCGATCAGTAGTCGGCGAGGGCCATGGAGACCGAACGATCTGCCCCCAGGGAGCCGCACATGCATCTCACACCTTCCGGTCTCTCCATCCCCGGCCCGAGCCGTCGCACCATGCTGCGCGGCATAGGCGGGGCCGCGGCACTCGGCGCGGGAGTCCCCCTGCTCAGCGCCTGCGGCGGCGGTAGCGGCTCGGCCGCCGACCCGAAGACCGTCAGCCTCGGCTCCAACGCGTCCGACGCGGTGCCGAAGAAGGCGTTCGCCGAGATCTACGCGGCCTTCAAGAAGCAGTCCGGGATCACGGTCGACGTGAACACCAAGGACCACAACACGTTCCAGGAGCAGATCAACTCCTACCTGCAGGGCACGCCGGACGACGTGTTCCACTGGTTCGCGGGCTACCGGATGCAGTTCTTCGCGGCCAAGGGGCTGGCCACCGAGATCGACGAGGTGTGGGACAAGATCGGGGGCAACTTCCCCGAGGCGATGAAGGGCCTGAGCAAGGGCGAGGACGGCAAGTACTACTTCGTGCCGCTGTACACGTACCCCTGGGCGCTCTTCTACCGCAAGAGCGTCTTCGCGGAGAAGGGCTACGAGGTTCCCACCACGTGGGACGAGCTGGTCGCCCTGTGCAAGCAGATGGAGAAGGACAAGCTCGTCCCGATCGCCTTCGGCGACAAGGACGCCTGGCCCGCGCTCGGTACCTTCGACCAGATCAACTTCCGCACCAACGGCTACGACTTCCACGTCGAGCTGATGGCGGGCAAGGCCTCCTGGACCGACGCCAAGGTGCGCAAGGTCTTCGACCTGTGGGCCGAGCTGCTGCCGTACCACCAGGAGGGCGCCGTCGGCCGCACCTGGCAGGACGCCGCGCAGACGCTGGTGTCGAAGAAGGCGGGCATGTACCTGCTGGGCACCTTCGTGGGCCAGCAGTTCACCAACCAGGCCGACCTCGACGACCTGGACTTCTTCGCCTTCCCGGAGATCGACCCGGCGTACGGTCAGGACACCGTCGAGGCCCCCACCGACGGCTTCATGATGAGCAAGGCGCCGAAGAACAAGGCGGGCGCGGTCGAGCTGCTGGAGTTCCTCGGCACCCCCGAGGCCGAGCAGATCTACCTCAAGGCCGACCCGAACGTGGTGGCCGCCTCGACCAAGGCCGACACCTCCTCGTACTCGCCGCTGCAGAAGAAGGCGTTCGAGATGATCTCCGGCGCCAAGAGCCTCACCCAGTTCATGGACCGCGACAGCCGCCCGGACTTCACCTCCACGGTGATGCAGCCGGCGCTGCAGAAGTTCGTCCGCGACCCCAAGGGCGTCGACAACCTGCTCTCGTCGATCGAGCGCCAGAAGAAGACGATCTTCGCGTCCTGACGGCCGACGTCCTGACGATCGGCCGGCCGCACACGTGAGCACCCCGCACGCACGAGCAGCCCGCACGCGTGAGCGGCTCGCACGCACGAGCGGCCGGCCGATCGACCGTCCTCACGACTGGATGACCTTCTGACATGACGACCACTCCCACCACGAGCCCGGAGGCGGCCACGCCGCCTCCGGGCTCCGGCCCTGCCGCCGAGACAACCGACAAGAAGGTGCCCCGGGGGCACCGGCGTCTGCTCACCCGCCGTGACCGGCTCACGCTGGGCCTGATGGCGGGTCTGCCGACGATCCTGCACGTCGCCCTCGTCTGGGTCACCGCTCTCGCGTCGATCGCACTGGCCTTCGCCACCTGGGACGGCATCGGCTTCGACTCGATCAAGTGGGTCGGGCTGCAGAACTTCCGTGAACTGTTCACCATCAACCCGCAGTTCTGGCCCGCCGTCCAGCACAACATCATCTGGTTCGCGGCACTCATCCTGATCCCGACCCCGCTCGGCCTGTTCCTGGCCGTGCAGCTGGACAAGCAGATCCGCTTCAGCCGCGTCTACCAGACCGCCTTCTTCCTGCCGGTCGTGGTCTCGATGGCGGTCATCGGCTTCGTCTGGCAGCTCGTCTACAACCCCGACACGGGCCTGATCAACAGCCTCATCGGCGCCAACCAGCCCGGCCACTACATCGACTGGATCGGCGACCCCGACCTCAATCTCTGGGCCATCCTCATCGCCGCCTCCTGGCGCCACGCCGGCTACATGATGATCCTGTACCTGGCCGGCCTCAAGAGCGTCGACCCGTCCCTGCGGGAAGCCTCCGCCCTGGACGGCGCCAACGAATGGCAGACGTTCAAGAGCGTCATCTTCCCCACCCTGCGCCCCACCAACACCGTCGTCCTGGTCGTCACCATCATCGAGGCCCTGCGCGCCTTCGACCTCGTCTTCGTCTTCAACAAGGGCGCCGAGGGCACCGAACTGCTCTCCATCCTCGTCACCAACAACATCATCGGAGAGTCCAGCCGCATCGGATACGGCTCCGCCATCGCCGTCGTCCTCCTGGTCATCTCCCTCGCCGTGATCATCCCGTACCTGATCGCGACCTTCCGGAAGGAGCGGCAAGCGTGAGCACCCTCGCCGACACCACCGCCGCGACCGGCGCTCCCAAGACGCGCACCCCCCTGCGCCCCGCCCGGATCCTCCTGCACCTCTTCCTCGCCGGCGCGGCACTGGCCTGGCTGGCCCCCCTGCTGTGGGCCCTGTACGCCGCCCTGCGCCCCTACGGCGAGACCAGCGACAAGGGCTACGTCTCCTGGCCCGACAAGCTGAACTTCGACAACTTCACGAACGCGTTCACCCAGTCGGACATGACGCACTACTTCGTGAACACGTTGATCGTCGCCGTCCCCGCGGTCCTGCTGACGCTGTTCCTGTCCTCCATGGTCGCCTTCTACGTCAGCCGCTTCGACTTCCGCGTCAACCTCTTCCTCCTGCTGGTCTTCACCGCCGGCAACCTGCTCCCGCAGCAGGTCATCATCACCCCGCTGTACCGCCTGTACCTGCTCATCGACATCCCCGGCATCACGATGAGCGGCAAGCTGTACGACTCCGCGCTCGGCCTGGTCCTCATCCACGTGGCCTTCCAGTCCGGGTTCTGCGCCTTCGTCCTCAGCAACTACATGCGCTCCCTGCCCCACGAGCTGACCGAGGCCGCCCTCGTCGACGGCGCCTCCGTGTGGCGCCTGTACTGGCAGATCGTGCTGCCGCTGTGCAAGCCCGCGATGGCCGCCCTGGCGACCCTGCTCTCCATCTGGATCTACAACGACTTCTTCTGGGCCCTCGTACTGATCTCCACCGGCGAGAACATGCCGATCACCTCGGCCCTGAACAACCTCTCCGGCCAGTACTTCACCGACCCCAACCTGGTCGCCGCCGGCGCCCTGCTCACCGCCATCCCCACCTTGATCGTCTACTTCGCACTCCAGCGACAGTTCGTCAGCGGCCTCACCCTGGGCGCCAACAAGGGCTGATCCACAGGAGCCGACGCCCGCCCGTGCGGGCCGACGCCCCACTCCTGAAAGAGAAGCTTCGTGCACCACCCCTTCACCCACGTGGCCTCCGTGCCCGTGGACACCGGCACCGCGAGGGTCCACGAGGAGGGCCGGCAGTCCCGGAGCGCCGGCGGCGCCTACGCCCTCGACGCGACCCCGTACCGTCCGACCGGCGACAACCGGGTGGAGTCGACGGGCGGCCTGATGGCCTCCAGCGACCGCCTGCTTTCACCGGACCCCTGGGGCGTGACCACAACGCGTCGCCTGCTGAGCGGAGTTGACCGATGAGTCGCGTGTTGTCCGTCCCCGGCATCGCGTACGGCGGTGACTACAACCCCGAGCAGTGGCCCGAGGAGGTCTGGGCCGAGGACGTACGCCTCATGCGCGAGGCCGGCGTCACCATGGTCAGCGTCAACATCTTCGCGTGGGCGCTGCTGGAGCCGCGCGAGGGCGAGTACGACTTCTCCCGCCTGGACCGGATCCTGGCCCTCCTCCACGACAGCGGCATCGCCGCCGACCTGGCCACGCCCACGGCGGCTCCGCCCGCCTGGTTCTTCCGGGCCCACCCGGAGGCCCTGCCGGTCGACAAGGACGGCCGCACCCTCTCGTACGGCAGCCGCCAGACCTTCTGCCCGTCGAGCCCCGCGTACCGCGAGGCGGCCCTGCGGATCGCCCGCGTCCTGGGCGAGCGGTACGCGGACCACCCGGCGGTGGTCATGTGGCACGTCCACAACGAGTACGGCTGCCACAACGCCGAGTGCCACTGCGACACGAGCGCGGCGGCGTTCCGGGACTGGCTGCGGACGAAGTACGACGACGACCTGGCGGCACTGAACCACGCCTGGGGCACGACGTTCTGGAGCCAGTGGTACTACGACTGGGACGAGATCATCCCGCCCCGCCCGACGGGCGCGGTGCCGAACCCGACCCACCAGCTGGACTGGCGCCGCTTCTGCAGCGACGCGTTGCTGTCGCTGTACGAGGCGGAGCGGGAGGTGCTGCGGGAGGCCGCCCCCGGCCTCCCCGCCACCACCAACTTCATGGTGATGCACAACTTCGACAAGCTGGACTACTGGCGCTGGGCCCCGGCGCTGGACATCGTCTCCAACGACCACTACCTCCGGTCCACGGACCCCGAGTCGCAGATCGACATCGCGTTCAGCGGCGACCTGGTCCGCTCCCTCGCGGGCGGCCCGTGGCTGCTGATGGAGCACTCCACGGGCGCGGTGAACTGGCAGCCGGTGAACCGCGCCAAGACGGCGGGCGAGCTGCGCCGCAACGCGCTGGCCCACGTGGCGCGCGGCGCCGACGGCATCGCGTACTTCCAGTGGCGGGCCGCCAAGGCCGGCGCCGAACAGTGGCACTCGGCGATGCTCCCGCACGCGGGCACGGACAGCCAGATCTGGCGGGACGTGGTGCGACTGGGCGCGGATCTCCGGGCGCTGGCGGAGGTGCGCGGCAGCACGGGCACGGCCGAAGCAGCCATCGTCTGGGACTGGAGCGCCTGGTGGGCG
Organism: Streptomyces sp. TG1A-60; assembly: GCF_037201975.1. NCBI lineage: Bacteria > Bacillati > Actinomycetota > Actinomycetes > Kitasatosporales > Streptomycetaceae > Streptomyces > Streptomyces sp. TG1A-60. Next base: position 5,260,818 of record NZ_CP147520.1, read on the forward strand.
GTGGAACTCCCCTCCCAGCCGAGCGGCGAGCTCCGCTTCCAGGACCTCATCCGCGCCTGGTACGAGCCCCTGTGGCGGGCCGGGGTGGCGGTGGACTTCGTACGCCCCGACGCGGACCTCTCCTCCTACAAGCTGGTGTTGGCCCCGAGCCTGTACCTGGTGGACGACGAGGGCAAGGCGAACCTGACGGGCTTCGCTTCGGGCGGCGGCACCCTCGCCGTCGGCTTCCACAGCGGCGCGGTGGACGAGAACTGCCACATCCGGCTCGGCGGTTACCCGGGCGCGTTCCGCGAGGCGCTCGGGGTGCGCACGGACGAGCTGTTCCCGTTGCTGCCGGGGGAGTCGGTGGGCCTGGCCGGCCTGGACGAGAACAGCACGGGGACCCTGTGGTCGGAGCGGGTGGCCCTGGCGGGCGCGGAGGCGGTGGCGTCGTACACCTCCGGCCCGTTGACCGGCGTCCCGGCGGTCACCCGTAACGCCTACGGCTCGGGCACGGCCTGGTACGTGGCCACGCGCCCCGACCCGACGACCCTCGCGTCCCTCCTGGACCGCATCCGTGAGGAGGCGGGCGTGGAGTCGGTCCGCACGACCCCCGAGGGGGTGGAGGCGGTACTGCGCCGGGGCCCGGACGCGGACTACCTCTTCCTGATCAACCATGGGGAGGTGGACGCCGAGGCCGAGGTCTCGGCCGACGCCACCGAGCTGCTGAGCGGCAAGGGGATTGAGGGCGGCTCGGTGAAAGTCGCATCGGGTGACGTGGCGGTCGTTCGGGAACCGCGCTGACCACCTACTGACGATCACGGCGCGCAGGGCCGTGGCTCCGTTGGGGAGCCCGGCCTTGCGCTGTTTTCAGCACGGGGGACCGAATGCAGCGAAGGGCTACCCTCGATTTTGCCCCGATGCGGTGGGTCTTTGACTCGCGCCTGGTCGCTCTGCTCCATTTCGACGATGACTGTAACTCCCGCTCTCTACGGTCGTGTCCGGAGTCACACGAGCCGGGGAGACACGATGGCAGCCACGCGCCACAAGACCAGTTGCCCCGTCGTCACCGTGGCACCGCCCACGCCCGGGGCGCGATGCTCCCCTCGTGCACCGCGCCCCGGCCCCCCGCTTCCCCCCGGAGGGCTCCCCCAGCCCCCGGCTCTCTGCCCCTACGCCGTGGTCGTCACCAGCGGCGGCAGGGCCCCCGTCCTGGCCGCCTGGCTGTACCAGTACGCGCTCGACTTCGGCGTGCGGGTCAGGGTGGCGTAGTCGACGTACACCGCGCCGAACCGCTTCCCGTAGCCGTAGGCCCACTCGAAGTTGTCCATCAGGGACCACAGGTAGTAGCCGCGTACGTCCGCGCCCTCGGCGATCGCGCGGCGGACGGCGCGCAGGTGGCCGTGGAGGTAGGCGATGCGCTCGGGGTCGTGGACCCGGCCGTCCGCGTCCATCTTGTCGTCGTACGCCGCACCGTTCTCGGTCACGTACAGCGGCAGGCCCGGAGCCTCCCGCGCGTACCGCATGATCAGCTCGTGCAGCCCCGTCGGGTCGATGGTCCAGCCCATCTCCGTACGCTCGCCCGGCGTCTGGTGGAAGAGGACGTCGTCCGCGGCCGGCCACGGCGAGTGGTCGCTCGCGCCGTGACCGTCCGCGCGAGGTCCGCCCGCGTCCGCGTCCGCCGCCCCCACCAGCGCCGGCGTGTAGTAGTTCAACCCCAGCGCGTCCAACGGCTGGTTGGCCGCCGCCACGTCACCGTCCTGCACGAACGACCAGTCCGTCAGCGACGACGTGGCGGAGAGCAGGGTCTCCGGGTACACGCCGTGCAGCATCGGGCCGTGGAAGACGCCGTTGGCGAGGTCGTCGATCCTCCGCGCCGCCGCCTGGTCCTCCGGTGAGCTCGTGATCGGCCGTACCACCGAGGAGTTGAGGCTCACCGCGATCGAGTTGCGGGCCGGCATCGCCGAGCGCAGGGCCGAGACGCCCAGCCCGTGCGCCAGGTTCAGGTGGTGGGCCGCGCGCAGCGCCGCCACCGGGTCCGTACGGCCCGGCGCGTGCACCCCGGAGCCGTAGCCCAGGAACGCGGTGCACCACGGCTCGTTCAGAGTGATCCACTGCTCGACGCGGTCGCCCAGCGCCTCGCCCACGATCCGCGCGTACTCGGCGAAGCGGTACGCGGTCTCACGCTCGGGCCAGCCGCCCGCGTCCTCCAGCTCCTGCGGCAGGTCCCAGTGGTAGAGGGTGACGGCCGGCTTGATGCCCTTGTCCAGCAGCTCGTCGACCAGCCGGCGGTAGAAGTCCAGGCCACGCTGGATCGCGGGTCCCCGGCCCGTCGGCTGCACCCGCGACCAGGAGATGGAGAAGCGGTACGAGGTGAGGCCCAGCTCCGCCATCAGCGCCACGTCGTCGCGGTAGCGGTGGTAGTGGTCGACAGCGATGTCACCGGTCTCACCACCGGCGGTCTTGCCCGGGGTATGACTGAAGGTGTCCCAGATGGAGGGCGTCCGGCCGCCCTCCCGCACCGCGCCCTCGATCTGGTACGCGGAGGTAGCCGCGCCCCAGAGGAAGGCGGGAGGAAAGGTCACCGGCGTTGTGGGCTCAGGCATGGAAGCGCTCCCATAGGTGGTCGTCGCAGACCGACGGAGGTGGGTGGGGGAAAGAAGAGCGGGGAGGAAGGGGCCGAGGCTGCGCTGACCCGGCCCCCGGGGAACAAGCGGACGAGGGAGGGCCTCAGCCCTTCACCGCGCCCTGCATGATGCCCCCCACGATCTGCTTGCCGAAGATCGCGAAGACCAGGAGGAGGGGGAGCGTGCTGAGCAGCGCGCCCGCCATGATCAGGGCCTGGTCGGGGGTGTAGCCACGGCCCAGGCCGGCGACCGCGACCTGCACGGTCGGGTTGCCCAGCTGGGTCAGGACGAGGAACGGCCACAGGAAGTCGTTCCAGGTCTGGACGAACATCAGCATGCCGAGGACGGCCATCGCGGGCCGCGCGGTGGGGAACACCACGTGCCAGATCACCCGCCAGCTGCTCGCGCCGTCGACGCGGGCCGCCTCGATGATCTCGTCGGGCAGGGCCTGGAGCAGGTACTGCCGCATGAAGAACACACCGAACGCGTTGACCAGCGAGGGCAGGATCACCGCCTGGAGCTGGTCGGTCCAGTCGAGCTTGGCGACCATCATGTACAGCGGGATCACCTGGAGCTGTGGCGGCACCATCATCGTGCCGATCACGATCAGCATCATGGCGCCCCGGCCCCTGAAGCGCAGCTTGGCGAAGGCGAACCCGGCGATCGTCGACAGGAAGACGATGGTCAGCGACGAAACGCCCGCCACGATCGTCGTGTTGAGGAACGCCTCGCCCAGGTTGGCGTCGGTCCAGGCCACTTCGAGCTTGTCGAGGAGGTTCGCGCCGAACCAGAACGGCGGCGGGGTCTCCGCCAGCCGCGCGTTGTCGCGCGAGGCGGCCACCGCCGTCCAGAACAGCGGGAACAGCGAAACCAGGGTGAACACGATGAGGATGACGTACGCGACGGGCCCGGCGTGGTGCTGCCCGCCCGCGCGCGCCGCCTTCAGCCCGCGCCCGCGCCGCCCGTTCTTCGGCGGCTCCGGGGCCGCGTCGGCCGGGGGTTTGGTGAATGTCGTCGTCACGGCCGGTCTCCTAACTACTGGCGCGCAGCCGGCGCGAGATGACGTAGTTGATGATTCCGACCACGATGAGGATCAGGAACATCGTCCAGGCGATCGCTGAGGCGCGGCCCAGATGCTGGTTCACCCAGCCCTGCTCGTACAGGTACAGGCCGAGCGTCTGGAACTGGTGCTCGGGCCCGCCGGACGCACCCTTGTTGGCGTCGAACAGCAGCGGCTCGGCGAAGAGCTGCGAGGCGCCGATCGTCGACACGACGACGGTGAACAGGATCGTCGGGCGCAGCGACGGCAGCGTCACGTGCAGGAACTGCTTCCAGCGGCTGGCGCCGTCGAGGGCCGCCGACTCGTACAGGTCCTGCGGGATCGCCTGCATCGCGGCGAGGTAGATCAGCGCGTTGTAGCCGGTCCAGCGCCAGATGACGATGGTCGACACGGCGATCTTCGAGAACCACGTGTCGTTCTGCCAGTCGACGGCGTCGAAGCCGACCAGCCCCAGGAACCAGTTGATCATGCCGTAGTCGCGGCCGAAGAGCAGCACGAAGACCAGGGTGGCGGCGGCGATCGACGTGGCGTACGGGGCGAGCATCACGACCCGGTAGAAGGTCGAGGCGCGCAGCTTGTAGTTGAGGATGTGCGCGATCCCCAGCGCCATCAGCAACTGCGGGACGGTCGAGATGATCCCGATGATCAGGGTGTTCTTCGCCGCGTTCCAGTAGAACTCGTCGTCGAAGATCCGCGTGTAGTTGTGCAGCCCCGCCCAGCTCATGTCGGTGGGGGCGGTCAGCTCCACCGAGTGCAGCGAGGCCCAGCCGGTGTAGAGCAGCGGGAACAGGCCGAACGCGACGAACAGCAGGAAGAAGGGGGAGACGAAGGCGTACGGGCTCCAGCGCACGTCCCGCTGCCATCGGCGGGACAGCCGGGCCCGGTGGCGCTTGTCGGCCTCCGACTCCGCGGGCGGGCGGGCCGGGGCCGCGCCCCCCTTGGTGGGGGGCGCGGCGGTGTCGTGCCGTGTGGCCATACCGGTCACTTGTCCAGGGCGTTGTCGATGGTCTTGACGGCGTTCTTCCATGCCTCCGAGGCCGACTTGCCCTGGGTCACGAGGATCACGCCGTTGTCGGTCAGGCCCTGCTGGATGATCTGGTCCTTCGGGCCGATCGTCTGGACCGGGATGTTCGCGGCGGCCTCCGCGAAGATCGTGCCGATCGGCGCGTCACCGGTCATGTCGTTCTTCGCGTCCTTCACCGCGGTCGAGTCGTACGCGGCCGGGGTGCTCGGGAAGCTGCCCTGCACGGCGAAGAGCTTGGCCTGCTGCTCGGGTGCGGTCAGCCAGGCGGCCAGCTTCGCCGCCTCCTCCGCGTTCTTGCCGGACTTCGGCACGGTCAGGAAGGAGCCGCCCCAGTTGCCGGACTTCGGCGCCTGGGCGATGTCCCACTTGCCGGCCGCTTCGGGCTTCGACTTGCCCTTGATGTACCCGAGCATCCACGGCGGGCAGGACATCGCGGCGAACTTGCTGTTGGCGATCGTCGTGTCCCAGGCCGGCTGGAACTGCGTCTGGTTGCCGATCAGCCCGTCCTCGGCGGCCTGTGCCGTGAGGTCGAAGGCGTCCTTGACGGCCGGGTTCGTCTTGTAGATGACCTCGCCGGAGGCGTCGTAGAACCGGTCCTTCTCACCGCTGAGGATCGCCTGCAGCAGACCGCCGGGTGAGTCCAGGAAGGTGGTGCCGTCGGGCGCCTTGTCCTGGTACTGCTTGCCGACGTCGACGAACTTGTCCCAGCTGCCGGCCCACAGCTTGCCGACTTCCTCGCGGTCGGTGGGCAGACCGGCGTCCTCGAAGAGGTCCTTGCGGTAGCAGATGGCCATCGGGCCTATGTCGGTGCCGAGACCGACCGTCTGGCCGTTCGCCGTGGTGGCCTGCTTCCACTTCCAGTCCAGGTAGTCGCCCTCCTTGCCGTACTTCGACAGGTCGAGCAGCTTGTCCGACTGGGTCGCGACGATCTCGGCGATGTTGCCGACCTCGACGCCCTGGATGTCCTGGAGGCCGCTGCCGGTGGTCAGGTGGTTGAGGAGAGCGGGGTAGTAGTTCTCGTTCCGCTCCACGACGGTGTGCTGGACGTCGATGTCCGGGTTCAGCTTCTCGTACTCTTCGTAGAGCCCGGCCTCCTCGAAGCCGAAGGTGCCGAAGAGCCCGAGGGTGATCTTGGTCTTGCCGCCGCCGTCACCGCTCGACGACGTGTCGTCCTCGTCCTTGCCGTCGTCGGCACAGCCGGCCAGCAGCCCGGCGCCCAGCGCGGCGACGGCCGCGATGACCACCGTCTTGCGCGTCCTGCGGGCGATACGGGTGCCCCCGCCCGACCGCGGTCGGGAGTGGGGGAGGGTACGTGCTCGCATTGCGTCCTCCTGATGCCCTGACGTGCCGACCCCCCGGCCAACTGCGTTGTTGGGCCCGTCTTTTCAAGCTTCGGCTCGGGCGGGGAACGTGCGGGATGTGTAAGTGCCAGGTACTGTGGGAGCGCTCCCACAAGTGATGTGTTGAAGAGTCGTCGCTTCGTGCGGGGGTGTCAAGGGAACGAGCGCGGAGAGATGTCTTCGGTTATCGGGCTGTTAACTAACCCGGGGCCGCGGCCCGAGTATGTCCGAAAGTGGTCGGGCACGGCGCGGGTGGGGTGCCGATGGGGCTTCGGCGGCCGACGGGATCGGGCGGTGGGGCCGGGGGGCCGGGCGGGTGCCGGATCCGGATGACCACTTCCCGGGCGTCGTACGAGGATCAGGACTGTTAGATTCCACGCCAGCGCGGTGTGAACGGGAGGCGACCATGGTGGCAGGCCACGGGGCACGGGGCCGGAGCGGTGGGCGGCCGACGCTGGAAGAGGTCGCCGCACGGGCCGGCGTCGGCCGCGGCACGGTGTCCCGGGTGATCAACGGCTCGCCCCGGGTCAGCGACGCGACCCGGGCGGCGGTCGAGGCGGCCGTCGCGGAACTCGGTTATGTCCCGAACACGGCGGCCCGCGCCCTCGCGGCGAACCGCACCGATGCGATCGCGATGGTCGTCCCCGAGCCGGAGACACGTTTCTTCGCCGAGCCGTACTTCTCCGACATCCTCAAGGGTGTGGGCGCCCAGCTGTCCGACACGGAGATGCAGCTCCTGCTCATCTTCGCGGGCGGCGACCGGGAGCGCCGGCGGCTGGCCCAGTACCTGGCGGCGCACCGGGTGGACGGCGTTCTGCTGGTGTCGGTCCACGCGGACGACCCCCTGCCCGATTTGCTGTCACAACTGGAGATCCCGGCCGTGATCAGCGGCCCCCGCTCGGCACACGAGACGCTCCCGTCCGTCGACTCGGACAACTACGGCGGTGGCCGCTCGGCGGTGCAACACCTCATCGAGCGGGGCCGCACCCGCGTAGCCACGATCACCGGCCGCCTGGACGTCTACGGCGCCCAGCGCCGTATCGAGGGCTACCGCGAGGCACTGGAGGACGCCGGCCGCGAGGTCGACGAGCGCCTGATCGTCCCCGGTGACTTCACGGAGGAGGGCGGCCGGCGGGCCATGGCGGAGCTGCTGTCCCGCTGCCCCGATCTCGACGCGGTCTTCGCCGAGTCCGACGTCATGGCCGCCGGCGCCCGCCAGGTCCTGCGCGAGGCGGGCCGCCGCATACCCGACGACGTGGCGCTGGTCGGCTACGACGACTCGGCGATCGCCCGCCACATGGATCCCCCGATGACGAGCGTCCGCCAGCCCATCGAGGAGATGGGCCGCGCCATGATCGACCTCCTCCTCGACGAGATCGCCGACCGCCGTCCGGCGGTGTCACGAGGGCTGGAGCGGCGCCAGGTGGTGCTGCCCACGGAGCTGGTGGAGCGGGACTCTTCCTGAGTTCGGGCGGGGCTGGGCCTGCGGGACGCCGATCGGCCGGCGTCCCGCAGGCGGGCGGCCCGGCAAGCGTGTCGGTGCCGTGCGCGGGTGGACGGATCGGTACCCCGACCGCTGCCGACGGTTTCCGGCATGGGGTGTTTCCCGGTGGGTGCGTGCGGTGGATGGCTGCTCGGCTCGTTCGCCGAGGCCGTGCGTCCCGTCCTTCACGACGGTCGTCGCCGGGGCCGACCACCGGAAGGGGGTGGTCTCCACCTCACCAGGGGGCAGGCGTAGGGCGACGCCACCGTGTGCCCCTCTGTGACCTCCGGCACAACACCGGAAGCAACCCCTCCAACGGCGATCGGCCCCGGTCCGCTGTCGCGGGCCGGGGCCGATGCATCAGGGTGAGTGACGGGACTCGAACCCGCGGCATCCTGGACCACAACCAGGTGCTCTACCAGCTGAGCTACACCCACCATGACCGGCGGTTCACCCGAAGGTCTCCCTGACCGGCCGAGAAAAAGTGTACAGGGTCCGAAGGGGTGCCCGCGCACGCCTTTCGGTGAGGGCGTTCGGCGCCCGGAGGCGGGGCTACCGCCCGGGCAGGACGTGCTTCGCGGCGATCGTGCGGGCCGTGTCCGAGTCGGGACCGGGGTGCGGGACGAAGATCGCCTCGCGGTAGTAGCGGAGCTCGGCGATGGATTCGCGGATGTCCGCCAGGGCCCGGTGGTTGCCGTTCTTCTCGGGGCTGTTGAAGTACGCCCTCGGGTACCAGCGGCGGGCCAGTTCCTTGATGGAGGACACATCCACGATGCGGTAGTGGAGGTAGTCCTCAAGCGTCGCCATGTCCCGCAGCAGGAACCCGCGGTCCGTGCCCACCGAGTTGCCGCACAGGGGCGCCCTGCCCGGCTCCTTGACGTGCTCGCGTACGTACGCCAGGACCTGCGCCTCCGCGTCGGCGAGCGTCGTGCCGCCGGGCAGCGCGTCGAGCAGGCCGGACGCGGTGTGCATCTGCCGCACCACCTCCGGCATGGTCTCCAGTGCCGAGTCCGGCGGGCGGATGACGATGTCGACACCCTCCCCGAGCACGTTCAGCTCGGAGTCGGTGACGAGGGCGGCCACCTCGATGAGCGCGTCGTCGGACAGCGAGAGGCCGGTCATCTCGCAGTCGATCCACACCATGCGATCGTTCATGTGTCTCACCTTACGGCCCGTGACAGCCGTACGGTCCGGTCCTGCACCAAGGGTGATCGGTGCGGGACCGGACCGTCACAGGCCGATGAGGGCTAGGGCGCGCTGCGCTGGCCCGGCAGGCGGCCGGTGGCGTACAGCTCCGGCTTGGCGCCCTCCGCGGAGAGGGACGCCGACGGCGCCAGGGGGCGCTCGCCGAGGCCGTACGCCGGGCCTGGAGCGGCACCGGGGCGTGCTCCGGCGGCACCGGGGGCGGCCCCGGCACACCGTGCGGGCCGTCGTGGTGGTCGCCGGGCTTCTCGCCCTGCGGACGCCGGGCCCGGTACGCCGCCCGGTACGCCGCCGGCGACGAGCCCAACTGCCGCCGGAAGTGCCCGCGCAGCGCCACCGGCGAACGGAAGCCGCAACGCCCCGCGACCTCGTCCACCGAGTAGTCCGACGTCTCCAGCAGGCGCTGCGCCTGGAGTACGCGCTGGGTGATCAGCCACTGGAGCGGGGCGCTGCCCGTCAGCGACCGGAACCGGCGGTCGAACGTACGACGGCTCATGTACGCACGTGCCGCGAGCGTCTCCACGTCGAACTGCTCGTGGAGGTGTTCCAGAGCCCAGGCGACGACCTCGGCGAGCGGGTCGGCGCCGATCTCCTCGGGTAAAGACCGATCGAGGTAGCGCTCCTGGCCGCCCGATCGACGTGGTGGGACCACCAGGCGCCGGGCCAGCGCGCCGGCCGCCTCGTTCCCGTGATCGGTCCGCACGATGTGCAGACACAGATCGATTCCGGCCGCGGTGCCGGCCGATGTCAGTACGTCACCGTCGTCCACGAAGAGCTCGCGTGGATCGACGTGGACGGACGGATAGCGTTTGGCCAGCGTCGGCGCGTACATCCAGTGCGTGGTCGCGGGCCTGCCGTCCAACAGGCCGGCGGCGGCCAGCACGAAGGCGCCGGTGCACAGCCCGACGATACGGGCGCCCTCCTCGTGCGCTCGGCGCAGTGCGTCGAGCGCCTCCTCCGGTGGTGGTGAGGTGATCGAACGCCATGCGGGCACGACCACCGTGCCCGCCCGCGAGATCGCCTCAAGGCCGTTCGGTGCCGTGAGTTCCAAGCCCCCCGTGGTCCGCAGCGGACCTTCCTCGCCCGCGCACACCAGAAGGCGGTAGCGCGGTACGCCGGCGTCCTGGCGGTCGATCCCGAACACCGAAAGTGGTATGGAACTCTCGAAGATGGGGCCGCCGCTGAACAGCAGCACCGCGACGATCTCCTTGCGGCGTCGCCCGGACAGCTTCCGGGCCGCGGCTTCCGGCGCGGCGGTGGAGTCGTGGCTCATCCTGCTAAGCCCCCCTCGGTGGTCGCGGCTCCTCGGTTGTGTCGCTCCTGCACGTTTCCCCTCGGTCCTGCACGAGTCCCCCGCGTAAGACAGTCATGATCGAATCTACTGTGTCCCGTGGTGCCGGCGTGACCAGTTGGCCATCCGGCACATTGTCGACATGGCAACTTGGCGTAAAGCATTCGATCACGAAGCGTTGCACTCGTGGGCCGTACAGGGAAGTGCGCCTCGTCCCCGTGGCCGGTCCACATAGGGTGCGCACGGCCCCTGGGCCCCTTTCGGTGCAGGTCGAACGGGGGGTGGAGGGGCGTTCGGCCAAGGGAGGTGCAGGGCAACGAAGTTGGCTGAAAAGATACGGAGGTGTGCGCGGAAACCGGTCAGTCGACCGGCGTACTCGGGCCGTAGTGCCGTCCGCCCCTGTGCGCCCCGGCGCCCGGGCGTCCGTGCCGGCCGCGCTGGGGGATGCGATCTTCGGCCATCGAACGGGCGGTGCGGGCCGCTCCGCGTTCGGACTGGCGCAGCAGGACGCGGCAGACGCCGGTGACCGCGGCGAGGCCCAGCGCCGCGCCTGTCGCGCCGGCCAGGGAGGTGCCGTACCAGACGAGGACCACCGGGACGAGAACACAACTGAACGCCGCCCAGCGGACCACGTCCGTGGCGGTGTCGGTGGGGTGGGAATGCCGAGGGCTCTGCGGGTTGTGCGGGGTCTCGTGCAGGTCGTGCAGGCCGGGGGGCGCGCCGGATGCGGGGGTGGCGCCGGATGCGAAGGCGGACCGGGGCGCGGCGCGGTGTGCGGACACTTCCGGCTCCCTCCTTGCTCCCTCAAGTGCGGCTTACCGGGGTTCAACGCGTGTTCGACCGGTCGGTCACTGGTTCCGCCGGATCGGGTTTGTCGGCCCTCACGATGGCTCGCAGTCGTCCGGCAGCGCGCACTTCGAGCCATGAGCGCCCCCGGTACGGCGCGGCCCCTCGGTTCCCCGTGTGAACCGGCTGTACGTGGCAGCAACCATTGCGTTACGGGCCGGGGGTCGTGCATGCTCCCTGGAACTCCGCGCAGCCGGTGCGGAATCTGGGCGGAGGAGGCGTGCGGCCGTACCCTTGGGGGTATGGGGTCGGGAAGATGATTCCCGGACACGGCTCCGCCGCACGCTGACGTCCCCCTCCATACGTCCCACACGAGGATCCGAACGCCGAGACACCCATGGCCGCTCACGAATTCTCCGACTCCGCGGACCGCAAGCGCCGGCCCGTCGCCGACCCCGCCGCGACCGACCCCCTGGCGGCGGAGGAACCGCGCCCCGGCTGCGATCCCGCCTTCAAGCACGGCGTCGTCGTCGGTTTCGACGGTTCGACCTCCAGCGAGCGCGCCCTCGCCTACGCCATCGGCATGGCCGGCCGCTCCGGCTCGGGCCTGATCATCGTGCATGTCGCCAACCGGCTGCCCACGACCGTGTGGGCCGGTTGTGAGCCGCCCGTCTTCGTCGACGTCCCGGACCACCGGACCGAGGTCCTCGGACTTGAGCTCGCCTGCGCCGACTATCTCGCCGAGGTGCCGTGGATCCTCGTCGAGCGCGGCGGTGACATCTGCCACGAACTCGAAGAGGTGGGGCGGGAGTACGAGGCCGACGCGATCGTCGTCGGGTCCACGCACGGGATCGTCGGGCGGATCTTCGGGTCGGTCGCCGGACGGCTCGCCAAGCGGGCGCAGCGGCCCGTGATCGTCATTCCCTGAACCACGTCGTCCCCCGAGTCGCCGCATGTCCTCAGCCGTCGTGTCCTGTCGGCGTGCCGTCCCTGCTTCCCGCACGAATCCACTGACGCGTCGACGTGTTCGTGTGCTGGTGAAGGGCATGACCCGACCACCGGTGAAACGACCGCGGGCGCCGGGGTGCCGGGCGGCCCCGGCGTACCGGACGGGGCCCCGTGACGGATGGCGTCACGGGGCCCCGTCTGTCGTCGACCGGGCTGAGCGGCCGGCTTACTCGACCGTCACCGACTTCGCCAGGTTGCGCGGCTTGTCGATGTCGCGGCCCAGGGCCAAGGCCGTGTGGTAGGCGAGGAGTTGGAGCGGGATGCCCATCAGGATCGGGTCCAGCTCGTCCTCGTTCTTCGGGACGACGACGGTCTGGTCGGCCTTCTCCTGCTCGCGGTGGGCCACGGCGAGGATCTTGCCGCTGCGGGCCTTGATCTCCTCCAGGGCGGCGCGGTTCTTCTCCAGGAGGTCGTCGTCGGGGACGATGGCGACCGTGGGGAGGGCGGGCTCGATGAGGGCCAGGGGGCCGTGCTTGAGCTCGGAGGCGGGGTAGGCCTCGGCGTGGATGTAGGAGACCTCCTTGAGCTTCAGGGAAGCCTCGCGGGCCACCGGGTAGCCCCGGACGCGACCGATGAAGAGCATCGAGCGGGCCTCGGCGTACTGCTCGGCCAGCTTCTTGATCTCGTCCTCCTGCTCCAGCATCTCGGCGATCTGCGCGGGCAGCCTGCGCAGGCCCTCGATGATCCGCTTGCCGTCGCGGACGGAGAGGTCACGGGTGCGGCCCAGGTGCAGGGCGAGGAGCGCGAAGGCCACCGTCGTGTTGGTGAAGCACTTGGTGGAGACCACGCAGACCTCGGGGCCCGCGTGGACGTAGATGCCGCCGTCCGCCTCGCGGGCGATCGCCGAGCCGACCACGTTCACCACGCCCAGCACCCGGGCGCCCTTGCGCTTCAGCTCCTGGACGGCCGCCAGCACGTCGTAGGTCTCGCCGGACTGGGAGACGGCGATGTAGAGGGTGTCGGGGTCGACGACCGCGTTGCGGTAGCGGAACTCCGAGGCCGGCTCGGCGTCCGCGGGGATGCGGGCCAGCTCCTCGATCATCTGGGCGCCGATCATGCCCGCGTGGTACGAGGTGCCGCAGCCGAGGATCTTCACGCGGCGGATCTGGCGTGCCTCGCGGGCGTCCAGGTTGAGGCCGCCGAGGTGCACGGTGGAGAAACGGTCGTCGATGCGCCCGCGCAGCACACGGTCCACGGCGTCGGCCTGCTCGTGGATCTCCTTGTGCATGTACGTGTCGTGGCCGCCCATGTCGTAAGAGGCCGCCTCCCACTCCACGGTGGTGGGCTCCGCCGTGGTGCGGGTGCCCTCCGTGGTGTAGGTGCGGAAGTCGTCGGCCTTGAGGGTGGCCATCTCGCCGTCGTCGAGGGTGACGATCTGGCGGGTGTGGGCGACCAGGGCGGCGATGTCCGAGGCGACGAACATCTCCTTCTCGCCGACGCCGAGGACGACCGGGGAGCCGTTGCGGGCGACCACGATGCGGTCGTTGAAGTCGGCGTGCATCACTGCGATGCCGTACGTGCCCTCGACGATGCGCAGCGCCTGGCGGACCTTCTCCTCCAGGGTCTCGGCCTGGGAGCGGGCGATGAGGTGGGTCAGGACCTCGGTGTCCGTCTCGGAGAGGAACTCGACGCCGTCCGCTTCGAGCTTCCTCCGCAGGTCGGCGGCGTTGTCGATGATGCCGTTGTGGACGACGGCGACCGTGTTGTCGGCCGACATGTGCGGGTGCGCGTTGACGTCGGACGGGGCGCCGTGGGTGGCCCAGCGGGTGTGGGCGATGCCGGTGGTGCCCTTGAAGCGGGCGGGGACCTTCGCCTCCAGGTCGCGGACCCGGCCCTTGGCCTTGACCATCTTCAGGCCGGCCGCCTTGGGCGAGGTGACGACTATGCCCGCCGAGTCGTAGCCCCGGTACTCCAGGCGCTGCAGGCCCTCAAGGAGCAGCGGCGCCACGTCGCGCTTGCCGATGTAGCCGACAATTCCGCACATATATACGTATCCCCTAGCCGTAAACGATGCGGCGCAGCTGCCTGAGCGTGAGCTCCGGCGGTGCGACCGTCCGGTATTTCAGGTCCGCCTCGATCCGTTCGAAGATCGCCGAGTTGACCAGGCCCTGGGCCTGGAGCTCGCGGTGGCGGCGACGGACGTAGTCCTCCGTCGTCTCGTCGAAGTAGGCGAGCACGTCCTGGATCACACGCAGTGCCTCGCCCCGGCTGAGGGGCGAGGATCGCGTCAGGTGATCAACGAGTTCGTCGTGCACCCGGTAGATCCTGGGGGACGGGCGGCGGTTTCGCAAGAATCCTGCCCGATATCGGGCAGGGTTCCGTTACCGGTCTTTGGGTGAACATGGAATGTGTTATGCGTCCCTGTGCGCGAGCCGCCCATCCGGCGTCTCGCGTCCCGTCGTCCGAGGAGGCTCGCGTCACAGGCGTTTGAGGACCGCCTGCTTGGCCAGGGTGAACTCCTCGTCGGTGAGCACGCCGGACCTGTGGAGGTCGCCCAGCTCGCGCAGTCGCCGCAGCAGGGCGTCGTGGTCCTCCTCGGCGGTCTGCCGGTCCGGCGGGGTCGGGGCCGGTCGCTTCGGGGCCGGGGCGGCCGGATGCGGGAGCCGGGCCTGGACGGCCGCCGCGACCAGTGCCATCAACGGGTCCTTCTTGAAGCCCCACAGCTCGACGGCGTTCGGGTCGTACTTGGGCGGCGCCTTGGTCGGCGCGTTCCGCACGGTGAAGCGGAGGTGGCCGTTCTCCAGGCCGACGGAGGGGTGCCATTCCACGGCCGCGATGTCCGGCAGCGCCAGCGTCCGCGCACCGGCCGCCGCCTTGGCGTCCTCCGTCTTCCAGTTCCACTCCAGGCGTACGTGGCCGCCGTCGAAGCTCGCGGTGCCGTCCCCGGCGGAGACGGAGAGCGGGACGGCGGGGCCGGGCAGGAGGTAGGAGTCGACGGCGTCGGTGGGCACCTGGTCCAGAAGCAGCGCGTGCCGGATCTCGTCCGTGAAGTACTCGGCGACGCCGTACCGGTCCGACTCGACGCTCAGCTGGTAGGGGTCGTCGAAGTCACCGAGCCGGCCGCCGGTCGCCTGGAGGAGCGGGTCGCAGCCGTCACGCAGCCTGAGGCGCAGCCGCCCCGACTTCTTGCCCTGCTCGAAGGAGATGCCCGCCAACGCGCCCAGCGGCACGGAGAGTTCGCCGAGGGTCTTGCGGAGCAGGCTCACGTTCTTGTCGCGGCCCGGGGTCAGCCGCAGTCTGTCGCCGTCGAAGGTCCACGTGCCGTCCCGCTGGAGGATTTCCGCCATGACAGGGATTCTTCCACCGGCTGGCGGCGTGATGGTCTGGACCTGAATGTTCGGTGACGGGGACGCCCGCAGGTCCCGGCTCGCGGTGCGGGGCCCCGGGTGGGACGCGCTCGGGATTCGGGTACCACCGTTCGCCGCGGGCGCCCTTGGCCCGCGCGGTGGAGACCGGGGCACACGACGGGCACCTCGGAGGACCGTACTCCGAGGTGCCCGCCCGCCGGGGTGGGGCCGTGCCGGTGGCTACAGCCCCGCGATGGGGTTCTTCAGGCTGCCGACGAGCTGCAGCGCGCCCGCCGGGTCCGCCAGGTCGACCATCTGCCTGTTGTCGCGCAGCTGGAGCCGGTTGAGGCAGGACAGCGCGAACTCGGGGGCGAACATGTCGTACCGGGCGAACTTGTCGGCGAGTTCGGGCATCGCGTGCTGGTAGTCGCGGACGGTCTCGGCGACCGTGCGCCAGAACGCCTCCTCCTCCAGGACGCCTTCCTCGGCGAGGCCCGCGGCCAGGAAGCGGAAGAAGCAGTCGAATACGTCCGTGAAGATCGACAGGAGCTTCTTGTCCTCGGGGACGTCGACGCGCAGCCGCTCGACCGCAGGCGGCAGCACCGCCTGCGGGTCCATGACCGCGATCTCCTCGGCGATGTCCTTGTAGATCGCCCGCTCGACCACGCCGTCCTTCAGGACGAGGATGACGTTCTCGCCGTGCGGCATGAAGACGAGGTCGTACGCGTAGAAGCTGTGCAGCAGCGGGGTGAAGTACGCCTTGAGATAGCGGCGCAGCCACTCCGCCGGGGTCAGGCCCGAGCGCTCGACCAGCGCGGCGGCGAAGCCGTGGCCCTCGTGGTCGACGTGGACCAGGGAGGCCATCGTCGCCAGCGACTCGCCCTCCCTCAGCCCGGACACCGGGCTCTCCCGCCACAGCGCGGCCAGCATCTTGCGGTATGCGGAGAACTTGTCGGTGGCGGCCTCGTACTCCAGGTGCCGGTAGCCGACGGCCGCGCGCTCGCGGATGATCGACAGGCCTGTCGACTTGAGGACCGGGTCGTTGTCGATGAGGCCGGCCAGCCAGTCGTTGATCGCCGGGGTGGCCTCCATGTACGCCGCCGAGAGGCCGCGCGTGAAACCCATGTTGAGGACGGACAGGGCCGTCTTCACATAGTGCTTCTCGGGGCTGGAGCTGTTGAAGAAGGTGCGGATCGACTGCTGGGCCAGGTACTCGTCGTCGCCCTCACCGAGGCACACCAGGTTCCGCCGGGCGACCTCGGCGGCGAAGGTGACGGTGAGCTTGTTCCACCACTGCCAGGGGTGGACCGGGATGAAGAGGTAGTCGGCCGGGTCCAACTCCTGCTCGACGAGCACGGAGTCGAAGCGGGCGACCGTCTCCGCGCCCAGCTCCTCGCGCAGGAACGCCTCGTACTCGATGCCCACGCCCGCCGTGAACGCCGCCCGCGAGCGGTGCGCGGCCAGCCAGACCAGGCGGACCGGGCTCGCCGTCTCGGGGGCGTACGAGAGGTACTCGTGGACGCCGAAGCCGAGGCGGCCGTTGTTGGCGACGAAGCAGGGGTGGCCCTCGGTCATCCCGGTCTCGATCGCCTGGAACCCGGCGGCGGCCAGCTCGGCGACCGGCGTCTGCGGCTTGGTGAGCTTGTAGCAGGTGCCGGCGAGGGTGGAGGAGATCTCCTCCAGGTAGACCGGCAGGATCTCCTCGCTCAGGCCCAGGGACTGCCGCAGCTCGATGAAGAAGTCCAGCGCGGCGAGGGGGAGGTCGACGCCGTCCCGTCGACGGGAGATCGAGTCGGCGTCGACCTGCCAGTGGTCGAGGGCGCGGCGGACGGCCGTGAACCCGTAGCGGGTGTGACCGTCGTCGCTGCGCACCTCGAAGCGGCCGTCGGCGGTGGCCTCCGGAGTGATGAGCCGCTCATGGGCGAACTCGGCGAGGGCCTTGCGGATGAGCAGGCGGTTGGCCCGCGCCCAGCGGTGGGGGGACAGATGCGCTACGGCGTCGGACAGGGTCATACGGCTACTCCTCGGGCAGCTTCGAAGAACTGCTCTCGCGTGCAGAAGCTGAGCAGCGCGCGCTTCTCCGGCTTGTCGATCTCGCGCTCGGGGACGAAGCCGACGGCCTCGTTGAGCGCGTGCACGGCCTTGTTGGTGACGTCGGGCTCGACGACGACCCGGGAGGTGGCCGGGTCCTCGAAGAGGTGCGCCATCACGGCGGTGATCACGGACCTGGTGAACCCGTGCACCGGGGTGTCCGTGGGCGGCACCAGGAAGTGCATGCCGACGTCTCCGGGCTCGGACTCGTACAGGCCGGCCAGTTCTCGGTGGGCGGGGTCGTACTTCTCCATGAGGAAGGCGGGCTCGCCGTCGAGCAGCCCCAGCAGGGCGTGTTGGTGCGGGTCGGCCGCGATGTCCGTGTAGGCCCGCTCGACGTCCTCCGGTCCGGCGTCCTGCATCATCCAGTACGCCGCCTTGGGGTGGGTGACCCAGCCGTGCAGCAACTCGGCGTCGCTCAGCGGGTCGAGGGGGCGGAAGGTGAAGGTCATACGGCGAACTCCTGGAACGCGATGGTCTTCTCGACCGGGTAGTACTCGGTGCCGAGCAGCTCGCGGATGATGGACGCGTTGCGGTACGCGCCCATGCCCAGGTCGGGCGAGGTGATGCTGTGTGTGTGGACGCCCGCGTTCTGGAGGAAGACGCCGCGTCCGGTGGTGTCGATGGAGTAGTTGCGGGCCACGTCGAAGCGGCCGTGGCCGTCGAAGAGGAGCCGGTCGTGGATCGGGGCGAGGAAGGCCGGCGGCTGGTAGTGGTAGCCGGTGGCGAGGACCAGGCCCTCGGTCTCGATCTGGTAGTCCTTGCCCTGCTCGTCCTGGCGCAGGCCCAGGATGTAGCGCCCGTCCTCGTGACGCGCGCTGTTGAGGGACGAGTTGGCGAGGAGGCGGGTGGGGACCGGGCGTCCGGCGGCGGTGACGTTCTTCTGGTACAGCAGGTCGAAGATCGAGTCGATCAGATCCCCGTTGATGCCCTTGAACAGGCCCTTGTGCTGCTTCTCCAGCCGGTAGCGGGTCTCCTCGGGCAGCGCGCGGAAGTAGTCGATGTAGTCCGGGGAGGTCATCTCCAGCGTCAGCTTGGTGTACTCCAGCGGGAAGAACCGCGGGGAGCGGGTGACCCAGTTGAGCTGGTAGCCGTGGACGTCGATCTCGGAGAGGAGCTCGTGGTAGATCTCCGCGGCGCTCTGGCCGCTGCCGACGATAGTGATCGACTTCTTCGCCCGGAGCTCCGCCTTGCGGTGCGTGTAGCGCGCGTTGTGGAAGAAGTCGCCGCCCAGGCCCCGGCAGGCCTCCGGGACGTACGGGACGGTTCCCGTGCCGAGGACGAGGTGACGGGCGTGCAGAACGTCTCCGCCGGCCGTCCTCACGGCGTAGAGGCCGTCCTCGTACGTCACCTCGGTGACCGTGGTGCCGAAGCGCACGTTGCCCAGCCGGTTCGCGGCCCAGCGGCAGTAGTCGTCGTACTCGACCCGCAGGGGGTAGAAGTTCTCGCGGATGTAGAACGAGTACAGACGGCCGGAGTCCTTCAGGTAGTTGAGGAAGGAGTACGGGGACGTCGGGTCGGCGAGGGTGACCAGGTCCGACATGAACGGGGTCTGGAGGTGGGCGCCGTCGAGGAACATCCCCGAGTGCCACTCGAAGTCGGGCTTCGAGTCCAGGAAGATCCCGTCGAGTTCGGCGATGGGCTCGGTGAGGCAGGCGAGGCCGAGGTTGAAGGGTCCCAGCCCGATGCCGATGAAGTCATGGGCTCTCACGACGGGTTCAGGAAGCGACGCGGTCAAGGGATTCTCCCAGGTACTGCTCGGCGTGGCCGGCGATCAGGTCGAGTACGGCGCTGATGTCGGCCACCGTGGTCTCGGGGTTGAGCAGGGTGAACTTCAGATAGTGGCGACCGCCCACCTTGGTGCCCGCGACCACGGCGTCGCCGGAGGCGAACAGGGCCTTGCGGGCGTAGAGGTTGGCTCGGTCGATCTCGGCCGGGTCGGTGACGGCCTCGGGGATGTAGCGGTAGACCAGCGTGGAGAGCCGGGGCTCCACGACCACGTCGAAGCGCGGGTCGGCGGCGAGCAGTCTCCAGCCCTCCTCCGCCAGGTCGCAGACCTCGTCGAAGAGCTGCCCGACGCCGTCGGCGCCCATCGTGCGCAGCGTCATCCACAGTTTGAGCGCGTCGAAGCGGCGGGTGGTCTGGAGGGACTTGTCGACCTGGTTGGGGATGCGCTCGGTGACCATGCGGCGCGGGTTGAGGTACTCCGCGTGGTAGGTGGCGTGGCGGAGCGTGGACTCGTCCCGGACGAGCACGGCGGACGAACTCACCGGCTGGAAGAAGGACTTGTGGTAGTCCACGGTGACGGAGTCGGCGCGCTCGATGCCGGTCAGCAGCGCGCGGCGCCTGAGCGAGACGAGCAGGCCGCAGCCGTAGGCGGCGTCGACGTGCATCCACGCTCCGAACTGGCCGCAGAGCTCGGCTATCTCGGGCAGCGGGTCGATGGAGCCGAAGTCGGTGGTGCCGGCGGTGGCGACGACGGCCATGGGGACGAGGCCGTCGCTCTCGCAGCGCTCCAGTTCGCGGGCGAGGGCGACCGTCTGCATGCGCTTGTCGCCGTCGACCGGGATGGACACGACGGCGTCCGGGGCGAGGCCCAGCAGTTTCGCGGACTTTCTGACGCTGAAGTGGCTGACCTCGGAGGCGAAGACGCGCAGTTCGGCGGTGTCGTCGGTCTTGGCCTCCTCGCGGGCGAGGAGCAGCGCCTGGAGGTTGGACTGTGAGCCGCCGGAGGTGAACACGCCGTCGGCGGAGGGCCCGAAGCCGATGCGCTCGTTGGTCCAGTCGATCAGTCTGCGCTCGATCAGGGTGCCGCCGGCCGACTGGTCCCAGGTGTCCAGGGAGGAGTTGACGGCGGAGAGGACGGCCTCGCCGAGCACGGCCGGGATGACGACCGGGCAGTTGAGGTGGGCGAGGTAGCGCGGGTGGTGGAAGTAGACCGCGTCGCGGAGGTAGACGTCTTCGAGTTCGTCGAGGACGGCGGCCGTGTCGTGCAGCGGCTTGTCGAGGTCGATCCGCTCGATGCCGGGGGAGAGGGTGTCGACGGTGACACCGGTGAACGGTCGGTCCGTGGTGGCGAGTCTGGCCGCCACCCGCTCCACGCCTTCGGTCACGGTGCGGCGGTACCGCTCCGCGGTCGTGTCATTGAGCAGGTGCGAGCGCATGGGGAGGTCCTCCGAGCGGGGCGGTCCGGGGCGGGGCGGGGCGGAGAGGTGAGCGTGAGTGTGGG
Organism: Streptomyces sp. TG1A-60; assembly: GCF_037201975.1. Classification (NCBI taxonomy): domain Bacteria; kingdom Bacillati; phylum Actinomycetota; class Actinomycetes; order Kitasatosporales; family Streptomycetaceae; genus Streptomyces; species Streptomyces sp. TG1A-60. Next base: position 5,281,226 of record NZ_CP147520.1, read on the forward strand.
GCGGCATCCCGTCATTCAACTTAGGTTAGCCTAACCTAAGCTATCGAGCCGGAGCTCTGACTCCGCCGTGACCGTGATCACTTCGGTGTCCTCGGCAACTGCGGCTACTCGCCGCGCTCCCGCAACTGCTCCTCCGTCAGGCCCTCACGCCAGTACCCGACGAACGTCACCCGCCGACGGTCGATCCCGCGTTCCCGCACGAGATGCCGGCGCAGCTCCTTCACCCGGCCGGACTCACCGGCGATCCACGCGTACGGCCGTTCGCAGGGCTGCAGTTCGGCGGCCCGGACCGCGTCGAGGGCGGTCGGCGCGCCCTTCCGCCGGACCAGCCAGGTGATCTCGGCGTCGGCCTCGGTGGCCAGGTCCTGGATGTCCCCGGCCTCGTGGACCTCCAGCCAGACCCGGGCCCGCGTCCCCGCGGGCAGCGACTCCAGGATCGCCGAGGCGGCGGGCAACGCCGTCTCGTCCCCCCAGAGCAGCACCAGGTCGGCGTCCGCCGGCGGCCGGAAACGGATCGCCCGGTTGTCGGCGATCGCGGGCCCGAGCAGCACCACCCGGTCGCCGGCCCGCGCCGCCGACGCCCACCGGGACGCGGGCCCTGCGGGCACGGCGGCGCCCGGCTCCACGCCGTGCAGCACGAAGTCGATGTCGATCTCGGTGGTCTCGCCGTGGAGGCCGCGGCGCAGTCCCCGCAGGGTGTACGAGCGCATCACTGCCCGCACGTCGTCCGGCAGTTCCCGCCACGCCTGCCACCAGCCGTCGCCCAGTTCACAGGGCACGGCCGGGGCGTCCTGCCCCGGATGCGGCAGGAAGAGCGAGAGCGACTGATCCCGGCCGTCGGAGTGGAACGACCCGAGATCGTCCCCCGCGAACGAGACACGCACGAGAGACGGCCCCAGCCGCTCCGTCCGCACGACCTGAAGGGCAAAGAAACGGAAGGGGGCGGCTACGGCCGTCGTCATGGGGTGGCTCCTGAATCAGGGGCGGGAGCGTATGCAGGAAAGGGCGAGCCCGGGAAACCCGGGGTCGCGGGGAACCGCGCGGTCAGCCACGACGGGCCCGCGGTTCACCCACTGCCTCAACTGACCTTCTCGGCCTTCTCGATCGCCTCGGCCAGCTCCTCAAGGAGGGGCGCGCACTTGTCGTAGGACAGGATCGGCTCGGGGTTACGGCCGATGACCTGCCCCGCCTCCACCGCAGGCAGCTTCTTCCACGTCGCCTCTTCGATCGCGTCCGGCTGGATCGCCGACGTGCGGTTGTCCATCATGATGACGTCCGCGTCGTACTTGTCGACGTTCTCCCAGCTGAGGTTCTCGAACCAGCCGCCGCTCGCCTTCAGCGCGGCGGCGCTCGGCTCGACGAAGTTCACCCCGAGGGCCTTGAAGTACTCGAGGTCGATGGAGAGGTTGGAGCCGGACACGTAGAAGATGTCCTGGCTGGCGGAACCGGCGAGCACCTTGATGTCGGGCTTGGCCTTGGTGGCCGCGCGCAGCCGGGCGGCGGCGTCCTCGAACCGCTTCTTGGCCGCGGTGGTCTTCTCGGACTCCGTGTCGGCGCCGAGCGCCCCGGCCAGCTCCAGCATGCGCTGCAGCGGCTCGGTCATCTGACGGTCGTAGACGGAGACGCCGACGCTCGGGGCGAGCTTGGCGATCTTGTCCTTGGAGGCCTCGGGCACGTACCAGAGGGTGCCGGCGTCGTCGAACAGCGTCGTGATGAGGACGTCCGGGGAGAGCGCGGCGTACTTCTCGACGTTGAACTCGTCCCAGGTGTTGCCGAGGATGGTGACCTTGCCGATGTCGAGGTCGCCGGCCTGGACGTCGGCCTTGCCGTCGGTCGTCCTGGTCGGCCCGAAGACGCCCTTGACGCCGACGCCGTAGTCGTACAGCGCGGCGGCGACCCCCACGAACGCGACGATGTCCGCCGGCACCTGGTCCGTCCTGACGGTCTCGCCGCGGTCGTCCTTGAACGACCAGGGGCCGGACCCGGCGGCAGCCGACTCCTTGTCGGAGCCAGCGCCGCTGCTCGCGTCCTCGTCCCCGCAGGCGGCGAGGACGGCACCGAGACCGAGTGCGCCACCGGCGGCGAGGATGCCACGGCGGGTGAGGTGAGCGGCTCTGGCGTTGGACATGTGTGTGGCTACTTTCGAACGGGGCGGAGTACCGCCCGAGGGCGAGTTCGAAGATAGGTTAGCCTAACCTCACTGCTTGTCCAGAAGGTGGTCCCGGCAGAGGGGTGCCCGGGTCGACGCCGGTCCTGACCTTTGATTCGCCTGTGAATCTAAGGTCGGGTGGGTTGCTGATGGTCCAACAGGTGGTACCTCGACGTGATGCGCGTGTCTTGCCGTTGCAGGGCCCAGTCCATCCTCAACTCGGCGGACTGGAGATCGTGGGCCGATCGGCCTTGACGGCCTCGGCGACCCGGGACGCCGTCTCGCGCAGCCAGATGTGTGCCGCGTCGTGTGTGTGCACCGGGTGCCACCACAGGGCTTCCTGGAGCGGCACGGCGTCGTAGGGCGGTTCCATGACGCGAACGGGGACGAGTCCGTCCAGCCGCCCGGCCAGACGTCCCTGGATGAGGGCCACCCGGCGAGTGCCGGCGACCAGGAGGGGCATCAGCTGGAAGCTGTCGACGGAGACCTCCACGCGCGGCTCGATACCGAGCATGCCGATCTGGCGGGCGGCGGGTGCGTCGTAGGTGCGCTGGTACGTCACCCACGGCAGGCGGGCCAGGTCGTCGAGGGTGAGGTGTTCGCCGACCTCGGGGTTGTCGTCGGCGACGAGGTAGACCCAGCTGTCCCGGTAGAGCTCGACCGTGGGGAAGCCGCTGATGATGCCGTGTGGCATCAGCAGTCCGTCGGCGGTGCTCAGCAGCGCCCCGGTGTTGTCGATGATTTCCGTAGGTGCCTGTTTGAACCGGAGCCGGATGCCTGGCGCCTCGGCGTGGATGGCGCGGGCGAGTTCGGCACCGAAGACGGCCACCGCGTAGTCGGAGGCGATCAGAGTGAACTCGTGCTCCTCGTGCGCCGGGTCGAAGTCGGCCTGGCTGGAGAAGACGCGCTCCAGCAGGTCGCAGGCGGTGGCGGTGCGGTCGAGGAGGGCCAGACCGAGGGCGGTCAGTTCGTAGCGTCCGCCGGCCCGGGAGAGCAGCTCGTCGTCGAAGTGGTGACGCAGCCGGGCCAGGGCGGCGCTCATGGCGGGCTGGCTGAGCCCGATGCGCCGGCCCGCCCTGGTGACGTTGAGCTCCTCCAGAAGGGCGCGCAGGGCGACGACGAGGTTGAGGTCGAGGCTTGCCAGATTCACGAAGCGTCCCAGTGCCGTGTCGGAAGCGTACGGGTATTTGTCGCCTGGATTGAGATCATCCAGGGAATCGATTTCCCAGATCAGAAGTTACGGGCCAGATTAGTGGAACCGCAATCGGGAGGACATCTCCGTGACATCCGCTGCCGCGTCGGCACCCCTCATCCCCTTCTCCGGCCCGTTCGCCCTCGGCACGCTCTCGGCACCGGGCGAAGCCCGGTGGCCGGGCCTCGTGGCGCCGGACGGCCGAGCGCTCGACCTGCGTACGGCACTGGGTGAACCCGCGCTGACCACGCTCGCGCTCCTGGAGCGCTGGGACGAGGAGCTGCCGCGGCTGCACACCCTCGCCGGGGACCCGACGCGCGACTGGCGGCCGGTGGCGGACCTGGTGGTGCACGCGCCCGTCGAGCCCCGGCAGATCTTCCAGTCCGGCGCCAACTACCGGCAGCACGTGATCGACCTGGCGGTCGCACACCGCGCCCCGGACGACCCGCGCACCGTCGAGGAGGCCCGCGCCGAGGTCGCGGCGGTCATGGACGAGCGGGCCGCCGAGGACCTCCCCTACGTCTTCATCGGCCTGCCGACCACGATCAGCGGCCCCTACGACGACGTGGTACTGCCCGCCCGGGCCCAGAAGCCCGACTGGGAGCTGGAACTGGCCGCGGTGATCTCCCGCCCCACCTACCAGGTCACCGTGGAGGAAGCCCTGGATCACGTCGCGGGCTACACCATCGCCAACGACCTCACCGACCGCGCGACCGTCTTCCGCCGGGACATGCCCCCGATCGGCACCGACTGGCTGCGCAGCAAGAACGCCCCCGGCTTCACCCCGCTCGGCCCGTGGATCGTCCCGGCCGGCTCCATCACGGACCCCTCCGACCTGCAGGTCACCCTGAAACTCAACGGCGAGACCATGCAGGACGAGTCCACCAAGGACATGATCTTCGGCGTCGCACGCTTGGTCTCGTACATCTCCCAGAGCGCCCGACTGCTTCCCGGCGACCTGGTCCTGACCGGCAGCCCGGCCGGCAACGGCATCCACTGGGGCCGGCTGCTGCGCGACGGCGACGTGATGGACGGCTCGGTCACCGGGCTCGGAGCCCAGCGCACCCGCTGTGTCACGGAGGAGGCCCGATGACCGCCGACCGTATCGACCGTACGGATCCCGAGGCGGCGATCGCCGAGGCCGCGAAGGCCTGCTCGAACTGGGGCCGCTGGGGCGAGGACGACGTGCTCGGCACGCTCAACTTCCTCGACGAGGCCAAGCGCCGCGAGGGCGCGGCCCTGATCCGCGACGGCGTCAGTTTCTCCTTGTCACAGGCCTTCGACATGGACGGCCCGCAGAAAGGCTGGCGGCGGCGTACGAACCCGGTGCACACGATGCTCGCCACCGGTACCGACGCCGCCCTGGGCGGCCAGGGCTTTCCGCACGGTTTCGGCGGCGCCGACGACGTGATCGCCATGCCCCTGCAGTGCTCCACCCAATGGGACGGGCTCGGGCACATCTTCGATCACGGCAAGGCGTGGAACGGCCGCCCGGCGGAGAAGGTCGTCACCTCCGAAGGCGACCTGGTCACCGGCATCGAGCACATGGCTCCGCACGTCGCCGGGCGGGGCGTCCTCCTCGACGTGGGCCTGGTCATCGGCCAGGGCGGCGAACTGCCCGACGGCTTCGCCATCACCGAGGAGCACCTGACCGCGACCGCCGCCTCGCATGGTGTGACCGTCGGTCGCGGCGACCTGGTCCTCGTGCGCACCGGGCGGCTGGCACGTGCCCGTCACGAAGGCTGGGGCGACTACGCGGGCGGGCCCGCGCCGGGGCTGAGCTTCAGTACGGCCGGCTGGCTGCACCGGAGCGAGATCGCCGGGATCGCCACCGACACCTGGGGCTTCGAGGTGCGGCCCAACGAGTTCGACCACGCCTTCCAGCCGCTGCACCAGGTCGCCATCCCCCACATCGGTCTGCTCATCGGTGAGATGTGGGACCTCGACGCCCTCGCCGCGCATTGCGCCGCCGACGGCCGGTACGAGTTCTGGCTCACCGCCGCGCCACTGCCCATCACCGGTTCCGTCGGCTCACCGGTGAATCCCATCGCCGTCAAGTAACGCCCCTGGACGGCCGGGCGCGCCGCGCCCGGCCCGCAACACCCCCTTGCCGCTCGAAGTCGCGCGGCACCATCTCAGGGAGAACCCATGGAAGATTCCCGCCTCCGCACCGTCCTCGTCATCGGCGGCGGCGCGTCCGGCAACGCCGTGACCGTGCTGCTGCAGCGGGCGGGTGTCGCCGTGGAACTGATCGAGGCCAAATCCGACTGGAACGTGCTCGGCTCCGGCATCACCCTCCAGGGCAACGCGCTGCGCGTGCTGCGCGAAGTGGGCGTGTGGGACAAGGTCCGGGAGAGTGGCTACGCCGTCGACGCCGTCAGCCTGGCCGCGCCCGACGGGACCGTGTTCCATGTCCAGCAGGACATCCGCACCGGTGGGGACGACCTGCCCGCGACCGTCGGCATGCAGCGGCCCCGGCTCCAGGAGATCCTGTGTGAGGCCGTTCGCGAGAGCGGCGCGACGGTGCGCCTGGGTACCACCGCCGAGGAACTGGTGCAGGACGCGTCCGGCGTCACCGCCCGGTTCAGCGACGGCACCGAGGGGCGCTACGACCTTGTCATCGCCGCCGACGGCGTCAGCTCCCGCACCCGCGCGATGATCGGCATCAGCGACAAGCCCGAACCGACCGGCATGGCCATCTGGCGCGCCCCCGCGCCCCGCCCCGCGGGCGTGGAGCGCATGGACCTGTCCTACGGCGGAACGTGCTACATCGCCGGCTACTGCCCCACCAGCAAGAACACCATCTACGCCTACCTCGTCGAGGCCAACCGCGACCGCGCCTCCATCGACCCGGCCTCGTACGCGGACGAGATGCGGCGGCTGGCCGCACCCTACGGGGGTGTGTGGCCGGAGATCGCCGCGAGCATCACCGACCCCGCCAAGGTCAACTACACCTGGTTCGACCGGCTGCTCGTCGAGGGCTCCTGGCACCGCGGCCGAGTCGTGCTGATCGGTGACGCGGCCCACGTCTGTCCCCCCACGATCGCCCAGGGGGCGGCCATGTCGCTGGAGGACGCCTCCGTACTGGCCGAGATGCTGAGCGAGGAGCAGGACTGGAGCTCCCTCGACGCCCTGCTGACCGGCTTCTACGAACGCCGGATCGACCGTGTCCGCATGGTGGTCGAAGCGTCCGTGCAACTCGGACAGTGGCAGCTGGACGGCGTCCGCGACGCCGACGCACCCGGTCTGATCGGCCGCACGATGTCCGTCCTGAGGGAGACCCCGTGAACCCCGTGAACCCGGTGAACCCCGTGAACCCGGTGAGTCCCCCGAACAGCGCACCGACGATCGACGTCCACGCGCACGTCCTGCTCCCGCCGGTCGAGGACGCCGTCGCCGGACACCCCGGGCTGGCCGCCGCCCGCGATCTCGACGCCCGCCGCAACGGCCCCGAGGCCGTCGCCGTCAGCGGCCCGATGTTCCGGGACCGCATCCCGAGGCTGACCGACGTCAAGGCCCGGCTCGCCGCGATGGACGCCTCCGGGATCGACGTCCAGCTGGTCTCGCCGTCTCCGTCGCACTACCACTACTGGGCCCCCGAGGACCTGGCCCGTACGGTGTGGGAACTTGCCAATGAGGGCACCGCCGCGCACGTCGCCCAGGCCCCGCAGCGGCTGCACGGCCTCGGCCTCGTCCCGCTCCAGCACCCGGGCCTCGCCGTCGAAGCACTCGAGCACGCCCTCGGCCTGGGCCTGCGCGGTGTCGAGATCTCGAGCCACGCGCCGGGACGCGAACTGTCGGACCCCGCATACGAACCGTTCTGGACACGGGCCGAGGAAACCTGCGCGATCCTCTTCCTGCACCCCTTCGGCTGCACGCTCGACGAGCGCCTCAACCGGTGGTACCTGTCCAATACCGTCGGCCAACCGGCCGAGAACGCCGTCGCCCTGTCCCATCTGATCTTCTCCGGAGTCCTGGACAGGCACCCGGGGCTGCGCGTCGTCGCCGCCCACGGCGGCGGCTATCTGCCCACCCACATCGGCCGCTCCGACCACGCCTGGCGCGCCCGCACCGACACCCGCGGCTGCGCCGGCCCGCCCAGCAGCTACCTCAAGCAGCTGTACTTCGACTCGCTTGTGCACGACCCGGACGTCCTGCGCGAGCTGATCCGCGTGGCCGGCCCCGACCGGGTCCTGCTCGGCTCCGACTTCCCCTTCGACATGGGCACCGACGACCCGCTCGGCGCTCTGCGCGACGTCACGGACCTGCCCGCCCCCCACTTCCACGCTGTCCGCGGCGGCAACGCCGCAGCGCTGCTCCGCCTTGTCTGAACCGTCTGAACCGCAAAGAGGAGAACCCCCACCATGAGCGCACGTCTGCTCACTCACCTGCGCCACGTCGACCTGGCCGTGCCGGACTACGACAAGCAGCTCGACTTCTACGCCGGCGTCTGGGGCCTGACCAAGGTCGCCGAAGACTCGGGCATCTCCTTCCTGGCCGCCGAGGGCTCCCCCGAGCAGTACATCGTCCGGCTCCGCAAGGCCGAGGAGAAGCGCCTCGACCTCATCTCCTACGGCGCGGCGAACCCCGCCGACGTGGACACGCTTGCCGAGCAACTCCTCGCGGGTGGAGTGCAGTTGGTCTCCCAGCCGGGCAAGGTCGACACCCCCGGCGGCGGCTACGGCTTCCGCTTCTTCGACATCGACGGCCGCACCATCGAGGTCTCGGCCGACGTCGAGGCGCGCCGGCACCGTCGTGTCGAGGAGAAGGAGTCCATCCCCGTCCGTCTCTCGCACGTCGTCCTGAACTCTCCCGACATCAGCGCCACCCGCGCCTGGTACGAGCAGCACCTCGGCTTCCGGCTGTCCGACACGATGACCTTGCCGCACATGGGCGAGGTCATGCACTTCATGCGGATCAGCAACCAGCACCACTCCATGGCCATTGCCAGCGGTCCGCACACCTCCCTGCAGCACCTCTCCTTCGAGCTGCGCGGCATCGACGAGTACATGCGCGGCTCCGGCCGCGTGATGCGCTCCGGCACTCCCAAGATCTGGGGCCCCGGGCGGCACATGGCGGGCGACAACACCTTCACGTACTTCCTCGACCCGCACGGCAACACCGTGGAGTACACCACCGAGCTCGAAATGCTGGACGAGGACACCTGGCACCCGCACATCTACGACCTGACGAAGCCCGAGAACGCCGACCAGTGGGGCACGTCCAACCCGATGAACGAGATGGTCGCCAAGGAGATGCAGAACGACGTCGACCGCGGCGTCTTCGTCGCTCCGCCGGTCTGACCCCTTGTCCCCGGGGGCTCGGCGCGCTCCCTCGCCCTGCCATGCCGCCGCGCCCCCGGCCTGTGTCAACCCACCCAGCTCCCTAGGACTGCCATGCGTTTCGCCACTTACGAACAGCACGGCCGCAGCCGTCTCGCCACCGTCGAGGACGACGGCGTCCTCTACCCCCACCCCGGCCGAGCCTCGCTTCTCGATCTGATCCAGGCCGGTCCCGAGGCGCTGCGCGAGGCGGGCAACGCAAGCCTGGACGTGCCGAGCGGCCCGCACGTCTCCGAGGTGCGACTGCTGGCGCCGCTCCAACCGCCGTCCGTACGCGACTTCGTCACGTTCGAGGAGCACGTCGAGGGTGTACGACGCAGCATCGACGGAATCCCGGGCGCCCCGGACGCCTGGTACGACGCGCCCACCTTCTACTTCACCAACCCCTACGCGGTCATCGGCCCGAGCGATCCCGTCCCCGTGCCGCCCGGCTGTCAGGCACTGGACTTCGAGCTCGAAGTCGCCGCGGTCATCGGCCGTGAGGGCCGCGACCTCACCCCCGAGCAGGCCCGCGACCACATCATCGGCTACACCATCTACAACGACTGGTCCGCACGCGACCTCCAGTCCCGCGAGATGCAGGTCGGCCTCGGCCCCTGCAAGGGCAAGGACACCGCCACCACCCTCGGCCCCCACCTCGTCACCGCGGACGAGCTGGAGCCCTACCGCGACAGCGACGGATTCCTGCGCCTGGCGCTGACCGCCGAGATCAACGGCGAGGTCGTCGGCAAGGACCTGCTGTCCAACATGAGCTGGACGTTCGAGGAGATGACCGCATACGCCTCCCGCGGCACCTGGGTCCGCCCCGGCGACGTACTCGGTTCCGGCACCTGCGGCAACGGCGGCTGCCTCGCCGAACTCTGGGGCGTACGCGGCCGCCAGGACCCGCCGCCGCTCAAGCCCGGCGACACCGTCACCCTCACCGTCGAGGGCATCGGCACCGTCTCCAACACCGTGGTCGCCGGGGTGGACCCGGTGCCCTTGCCGACCGCCCGCAGACGCCCCCGGCTGCGCCCGTGAACCGCGCGGCGGAATCCAAGCCGGACGGCAGGGTCTTCGTCGTCTCAGGGCCGCGCGCGGACAGGGCGCGGCCGTGGCCGAAGCGCTGACTCGGGCGGGGCGACGGGACGGTGATCGCCACTGATGCCAGCTGCGGCGACCGAGCTGGGCCCGCGAGGGATCCGCGTCGACACCATCCATCCCGGCTTCATCGAGACCGAGATGACCGCCTCCGCCCTCCACGAGGCGAACATCCGAGACACACCGCTCGGCCGAGTCGGCATCGCCGACGAAATCACCCCGCTGGTGGCCTTCCTCCTCTCCGACGACGCCTCCTTCGCCACCGGCACCGAGATCCCCGTCGACGGCGACGCCGGCCTCACCGCACACGACGGAGCCAAGTCCGTCTCCCACACCCTGCGATCGGCCTCCCACCGATCTGCGACCGATCCGCGGCCGACCTCCGACTGAAAGGCCCCACGTGAACAAGGTCAGCGCGAGCGCCGCCGAGGCGGTCGCCGACATCCCCGACGGAGCTTCGCTCGCTGTCGGCGGCTTCGGGCTGTCCGGGGTACCCGCCGCCCTCATCGGTGCCCTGCACGCTCAGGGCACCACCGACCTGAAGGTCGTCTCCAACAACTGCGGTGTCGACGGCCAGGGGCTGGGCGTACTCCTCGCCGACGGCCGCATCAGTCGCGTGACCGGCAGTTACGTCGGCGAGAACAAGGAATTCGCCCGCCAGTACCTCAGCGGAGAGCTGGAGGTCGAACTCGTACCGCAAGGCACCCTGGCCGAGCGACTGCGGGCCGGCGGGGCCGGCATTCCGGCCTTCTACACACCGGCCGGCGTGGGCACCCAGGTGGCAGACGGAGGCCTGCCATGGCGTTACGCGGCGGACGGCGGCGTCGCCCTCGCGTCCCCCGCCAAGGAGAGCCGCACCTTCGGCGAACGCGCGTACATCCTCGAACACGGGATCACCACGGACTACGCCCTCGTCCGCGCCCGTCGCGGCGACACCCACGGCAACCTGGTCTTCAACATGGCCGCCGCCAACTTCAACCCGCTGGCCGCCATGGCAGGCCGCATCACGATCGCCGAGGTCGAGGAACTCGTAGAGCCCGGCGAGCTGCCCCCCGACGCGATCCATCTGCCCGGCGTCTTCGTCCAGCGGGTCCTCGCCCTCACGCCCGCGCAGGCCGCCGACAAACCGATCGAACGGCGTACGATTGCCGCGCCCCAGGCACGAGAGAGGGTGCACAGCTGATGTCCTGGACCCGCGACCAGATGGCCGCCCGTGCCGCCGCCGAACTCACCGACGGCTCCTACGTCAACCTCGGCATCGGCCTGCCCACCCTCGTCCCGGGCCACCTCCCGCCCGGCGTCCACGTCGTCCTCCACTCCGAGAACGGCATCCTCGGCACCGGGCCCTACCCCGGTGAACGCGACGTCGACCCCGACCTCATCAACGCCGGCAAGGAAACCGTCACGGTGCTCCCGGGAGCAGCCTTCTTCGACTCAGCCCTGTCGTTCGGAATGATCCGAGGCGGTCACATCGACACTGCCGTGCTCGGTGCCATGCAGGTCTCCGCGACCGGCGACCTCGCCAACTGGACGATCCCCGGAAAAATGATCAAGGGCATGGGCGGTGCCATGGACCTCGTCCACGGCGCCCGCCGCGTCATCGTCCTCATGGACCACACCGCCAAGGACGGCAGCCCCAAGATCCTCGACGAGTGCACCCTGCCACTCACGGGCCAGGCCTGCGTCCACCGCGTCATCACCGACCTGGGCGTCATCGACGTCACCGACAACGGCCTGGTCCTCGTCGAAACCGCCCCCGGCGTCACCCACCACGACATCACCGCCGCCACCGCCGCGAAACTGCACACCGCCGCTTGAGGCACGACGACCGACACCTCGTCCGCATACGCCCAGGACGAGGTCCGGCAAATGGTCCGGCAAATCACCCTCCAGACCCCGGAACGCCCAGGACCGCACCAACCAGTTCGGTTCGCCTACGTCACCGACGCCAACAGCATCGACCGGAATCGGCCGGCCCTTTCAACCGTGGATGCACCTCGGTTTCCGCCGCGACCATCCCCGTCCCCAGAGGCACACATGCTCATAGTGACCGGCAGTGCGCGGCCCGCCCCGGCGGCCGGAACGAACTGATCGGGGCGACACGCAAGATCACCGAAGCCGCAAGCCGAGGCCGGGACAGCCACGACCCGCTCGACGACCACGGGGCCACGCACACCCAGGGCTTCCTGGCCGGGCACCGATCCCGTATGGGAGAAGCCCGCCCTCACCATCTACCAGGTCAACGACAACCAGGAACGAGGAACCCACGATGAAGAAGCTTCCCGCCAAGCGCGGCCGCGTCGCCGTCATCGGTGCCGGGCCCGGTGGCATGGCCGCCGCACTCTCCGTCCACCAGGCCGGCCACGACGTCGTGCTGTTCGAGCGTTACCCGCACGCCAGACCCGCCGGCAACATCCTCAACCTGTGGCCGCCACCCATCAAGGCACTCGGGCTGCTCGGAGTGAACACCGAGGACCTGGGTGCGCCCTGTACCGCCGAGTTCCGCAACGCCCGCGGCCGGCGCCGGGTCCTCGCGGCCCTTCCGGAGCAGGTTGTCCGCGACTACGGCGGCGGCTTCATCGGCCTGCTGCGCCCCGAGCTGTACGAGCGGCTGCTCGACGCGCTGCCCAAGGGAGTCCTGCAGGTCAACCACACGGTGGAGCGCGTCGAGCAGGAGGAGAGCGGTGTCCGGCTGCACCTCGCGGACGGGCGGGTCCACGAGGCGGACCTCGTGATCGGCGCGGACGGCATCGATTCCCTGGTCCGCCGCACGCTGTGGGGCGACAGCCCCAAGCGGGAGCACAACCTGCACATCTTCGGCGGCTACACCTTCGACGAGAGCGTCGAGACCGAGCCCGGGATGTGCGTCCTCTCCCACACCCGCACTGTGCAGGGCAGCTGGACCGCCATCCGCGACAAGGGACGTGACGGCCACCAGTGGTGGATGCTCGAAGCATTCGACGCAAGCCGGGAATTCACCGGGGACCTGCACTCGACCGCGACCAGGCTCGGCCAGGCCTTCGCCCGTCCGCTCCCCCAGCTGATCGCCGCGACCGACCCCGCGCACGTCCAGCACTGGGTGATCCGCGACCGCAAGCCGCTGAAGCAGTGGTCCAAGGGCCGCGCCACTCTCGTCGGCGACGCCGCTCATCCCACGTCCCCGTACGCGGGGTACGGCGCCGGTATGGCCACCGAGGACGGCTACTTCATCGGCCGCCACCTGGCCGGGGTGGACCTGAGCGACTACGCCGCTGTCCGCCAGGCACTCGACGCCTTCGAAGCCCCCCGCAAGCCGCACACCGCCCGGCAGTCCCAGCAGGCCTATGTCCTCGGGCAGGTCTTCCACCACGCGCCGCGCGCTCTGCGACCGATCCGGGACGCGATCCTGGACCGCACCCCTCTGATGCAGAAGGTGGTCGGTGACTCCACCCCCAGTTCGATCCTCACTCAGCTCGGTGAGATCGACCGGGCCGAAGACCGCTTCACCGCACTCCTCGGCCTCGGCGGGACACACGACACCGCTTCCTGAACCACGTGGCCGGGGCCGCGTTGCGGGGCGGGGCCAAGCCGCAGGCCAACACCCTCAAGCAGGCAAGAAGGAGACGCGTTGCCCAGCTGCGCGGACGCCGAATCCAGTGCCAACTATCCCTCTTTCTCGGTGCGCCAGTGGTGCTGTTGGAGCTGGTAGGTGTCGCTGTGATGGGGCGTCAAAATGGTCAGGGCAAGGAGCGTGGCCAGAGCGGGGATGGTGAGCCGGATGCCGGGCAGGAGTGCCTGGGCGGTGCGGGCGGGGGTGAACCGCGAGGTCAGCGGGGTTGCGGGACTGGCGTCACGGCTTCGACTTTCCCTCGGCGTGGATGGTTTCGGTGGGTCCTGGACCACGATGATGCTGGCAGGTGGTGCTGTACCCAAACTGGACACAGCTGTTCGCGACGCACCTCACGCCACAGCCTTCACCGACCCCCTCAAGCGGCCCCACTCCACCGTCACCGACTTCGCCAGGTTCCGAGGCTGATCCACCTCGTTCCCCCGGGCCGTCGCCAGGCGCAGGCGAAGACCTGCACCGGCACCGTCGCCACCGGCGGCTGGAGCAGCGTCGGCGTGGTGGGGATGTGGATCAAATGGTCGGCGTACGGGACGACCGCCTCATCCCCTCCTCCGCGATCACGATCGTCCACGCACCCCTCGCCCGGATCTTTGTAAGCGGAGCGCTACTACGCGCAGCCGGGTGCGCCGACGGTGCTGCGGCACTCGACCGGCGGTGGGGCGTCGGAGTTGTCGGCGCAGGTCACGGACCAGAACGGCACGGCCTATGTGAACGTGACGCTGGCTGCCGGGAACCGGGTCAAGTTCTCCAAGACGGACCCGTTCGGTGTGGAGCGCACGGAGCATTCGAGCTGGCGCTCGCACCGTTCGTACGTGGGCGGCGGCGACGACGCCTCCTCGGGTCTGGTCCATCTGGGGGCGCGGGTGTACGACCCGGCCACGGGCCGGTTCCTGTCCGCGGACCCGGTGCTGGACCTGGCGGACCCGGTCCAGATGAACGGCTACGTGTACTGCGAGAACAATCCCGTCACCTTCGCCGACCCCTCCGGACTGGCCTCGGAGGGCGGGAACCTGACGGAGTACGGCGGCCCGACCGCCTCACAGGAGGCATGGGCACGGAAAACCCTGAACACCTCCGTCTCCGACATCATCATGTCGGTGGGCTGGGCGGCACTGAAGGAGTTCGTCGGCTGGAACGACGTGACCGGCTGCTTCTCCCGGGGCGATCTGTGGGCGTGCGGCAGCCTGTTCGCCAACGCCATCCCCTGGTACAAGGTCGCCAAGATCCCCGGGGTGTTGAAGGCGGCGTACCGGATCGGCAAGGCCGTCCACGCGCTGATGAAGGCCAAGGAGAAGGCCCGCAAGATCATCGAGATGGCCAAGAAGGCCCGCGAACTCGCCCGCAAGGCCAAGGAAGCCAAACGCAAGGCCGCCGAACGCGCCGCCCAGCTGAAGAAGAAGGCGAAACAGGCAGCCACCAGAGCCGCCAAGAAGGGGGCACAGAAGACCGGCAACGCGGTCCACAAGACCCAGAAGGCCACAACCAAAGCCAAGGAGACGGTCAAGACCGGATACCAGCGGGCCAAGGCCAGAGTCACCGGCGGCAAGGGCGGCAGCTGCCAGGACGAGGACAACAGCTTCACCCCCGGAACCCTGGTCCTGATGGCCGACGGCACCACCAAGCCCATCGAGGACGTGACCAACGGCGACAAGGTCCAGGCCACCGACCCCGAGACCGGCGAGACGGCCGTGGAAACGGTCACCGCCGAAATCACCGGCGAGGGCGTCAAACACCTGGTCAAGGTCACCATCGACACCGACACCGACACCGACACCGACACCGACGGCGACCAGGGCCAGACAACCGCCGACATCACCGCCACCGACGGACACCCCTTCTGGGTCCCCGAACTGGGCGAGTGGATCGACGCCACCGCCCTGACCGCCGGCCAGTGGCTCAGGACCGGCACCGGCACCCACGTCCAGATCACCGCCATCAAGCGCTGGACCACCGCATCAGCCACCGTCCACAACCTCACCGTCAGCGACCTCCACACCTACTATGTGCTGGCGGGGGCTACGCCGGTCCTGGTTCACAACTGCGGTAACGCGGCGACTCATGACGTCGGGAACGTTGTCGATAATCTCGACGACAACGTCTACTTCCATTACACGAGCGAGGGAGGGCACAGTGGGATTTTGGCCGATGACGGCAGTCTCAGGATTGGCGCCAACTCCGCTGGCAAGGTCCATGTGACTCAGGAAATTGGAAGCCCGGCAGAGATCGAGCAGAACATCTTCATCGGTAACCCAATGTATGCCGGAAAAGCTGACTATATGTTCGCCTTCCGGATGCCTGAAGGTGTCGAGCTTGGTCCGGGATCTCAGCCAAATGAGCTGATTACGAGAGGCTCGTTGAAGATTCCGGCGGGGAATGTCCTATTCCACGGAAGGAACCCCTTCTGATGTCAGAACTGGTCGAGTTCGACAACTTTGCCCAGGTGGAGATGCTGCTCCGTGCCGGTATGGAGCTCAAGTTTGAGCTCTCCGGTGATGCGGACGTGCTCAACGGGAGTCCGGTCTATGCGTCGGCGCTGAATCACCTTCGTGAAGGTCTGGTCTCTGGATTGCATTCGAGCTCAACACCAGGGAGAGCGCAGAAACAGGCTGACTGGTATCGGCTCTCGCAGCACCAGCATCGCTGGCGGCTCATTGCGAGAAGGGCTGCCCTGCATCCGCGTTGGCGAGACCTAACCGCGGTCGAAGTGCGTCACTGGGTCGAAACGCTCGCAGCGCCACTCGCAGTGGATGATGGGGCGCTGGAAGCCATCAAGGCGGTAGTCGAAGAGATACTTGATGGTGACTGACGGAAACCCTCTCCGATAATCCAGTCGAGGCCCCACCGGATTTGTTTCCGGTGGGGCCTCCGGAGCGTCTGACGGCAACGGTGACGGCAACGTCAGCGGACGACAGCTGCGGTGGGCGGGACGTCGGGGCTGTCGTCGCCCTAGCCGAGGGCTTCGCCGAGGGAGTCGATGGCCTGGCGTTGGAGGCGGAGCCGAACGTGGGCGTAGACGCCAGCGGTGACGCCGATGTGGGCGTGGCCGAGCAGTTCCTTGATGACGACGAGGTCGACGCCTTGTTCCAGGAGGAGGGTGGCGGTCGAGTGTCGGAGGTCGTGAAAGCGGATGTGGCGGAGCCCGGCCCGGTTGACGATTCGGTCGAAGCGGCGGGTGAGATTGGCGGGGTCGAGAGGGCCGCCGGTCGGGGTCGTGAAGACGAGCCTGTTGTCTGACCAGGCAGTCCCGGCGACTCGGCGCTCTTCCTGCTGTCGTTCCTGGTGGGTTTTGAGGGAGTTGATGCATTCGGTCGGGAGGGCGATGCGGCGTTCCGAGGCGCGGGTCTTGGTGTGCAGGATGGTCAGGCCGCCGGTGGGGGTGCGCTGGAGCGAGCGGTGGATGCTTGCGGTGCCAACTTCGAGGTCGAGGTCTTCCCAGTGCAGCCCGAGGAGTTCGCCCTTGCGGAGTCCGGTGCGGAGGGCGAGCTCGTAGAGAGCGTGCATCCGGTCGCCGCTGGCCGCGTGGAGGAACCGCCGGGCCTCGCTCGCGGTGAAGGGCTTGAAGCGCCGAGGGCGGGGTGCGGGGGTCTTGATGTTCCGGGCGACGTTGCGGGGCAGGTCGTCTTCGCGGACGGCGTGCTCCAGTGCGGACTTGAGAACCGAGTGGACGTAGGTCACGGTCAGTGGGGAGAGCCGTTTGTCGCAGCACTGGCCGATGGCGCAGCACTGCCGCCGGGCCGTGTCCCTTCCCTGGGCGCAGCACTGGCAGGTGGCGCGGAGCCCGTCGAGGAAGGTGCGGACGTCGCGGGCGGTGAGCCGGGCGAGCTTCTTGGCCCCGAGGCCGGGTATGAGGTGGAGGCGGACGCAGGCGGCGTAGCGAGTGTGGGTGTTCTCCCGTACCTGGTGGACGGCGACGCCGTTGAGCCAGTACGTCAGGTACGCGCTGACGGTGCTGTCGGCTGCCGCGACGGGCAGGCCGAGGTTACTGGCGGCGATCTTCTCGGTGAGCTTGGCCAGGGCTTCCTTACGGGTGGTGCCGTAGACGCGGACGCGCTTGCGGGTGTTGCCGGGGGCGAGGACGTACCCGGCGGCTTCCCACCGTCCGTCCTTGCGCTGGTAGACGGTTCCGTCGCCGTTGGCGCGGGAGCGGGTGCGGCGGGATGAGGCGGGGTGCGGCGTGGTCATCAGGCGGCGGCTTCCTGTTCAAGGCGGGCACGGATGAAGTCGGTCAGCGCGTGGGCGGGGATGCGGCGGGCGCGGCCGAGGGTGATCGAGGCGAGCTGGCGGGTGCGGAGCAGGTCGTAGACGGCGGAGCGGCCGAGTTGGAGGCGGTCCATGACCTGCGGCACCGTCAACAGGTCCTCTGGCGTGCTGGGCCCCTGGCGGGGCGCGGCGGGTGTCTGCGCCGTCATCAGCAGCCCCCTTCCGCGATGAACCGCCGCTCCAGTTCCTGGCGGTGCCAGATGGCGGCGGGGGCTGGCTGCTGCCGTCCGGGCCGTCGAGCCGGATGACGGCGTGGAAGCGGACCAGACCGCGCTGCTGGTACTCGGCGACCTTGGCGAAGGAGATCCGCAGGACCGCGTGGGCGGCTTTCTGGGTCATGCCGAGCCGGGCGGCGAGCTCGCGACGCAGGTAAGTGGTGAAGCGGGCCCACAGGGCGGAGGCGTGGGCGTTGAACAGGACCGCGCCCGCGTAGTCGTACGTCGCCGGATTCAGCGGCGTACCGAGCAGGGCGTCCGTTGGTTCGTGGAGCTTGCGGCAGCGGCAGGGACGGACGCCGCCGCCGGGCGTGGTGGGGCGGTTGTGGACGGGGCCGAAGGACGGTGGAGTGAGGGTGACGAAAACGCGCGGGTGGGTGCGGACGGTGTCAGGCACGTCCTTGCCGCCGGAGAGGCCGGCGCGGATGAGGTGGTAGGTGTCGGCGGCGTAGATGCGGGAGGCACCCCGAACGTCTGCAAGGCCCGGACGAAGGCCGCACAGACGGCCCGCCCGGTCGCCCGCTCGACCACCGATGCAATCACGCAGTACCGGGAATGGTCGTCCACTCCGGTCACGACCTTGGCCTCGGTCAGCTCGCCGGTGACCGGGTTGACCAGCACCACCCCGCCGACGATGTCCATCTGCCACAGCTGCATCGGACGGTCCCGCTGCCAGCGCTTGTAATCCGACCGCTTCCGGCGCCGAACCCCCGGCTCCACCAGGCCGTGACGGACCAGGATCCGATAGACGGTCATCCGCGACGGCACCGGCGTGACTGTCCCGGACCGCTCCAGCACGAACGCGATCCGCCGCGGACCCCACTTCGGGTGCTTGCGCCGCAGCTCACACACCGCCGCCTCCACCTCGGCAGAGGCCTGATGCGGACACGACGCCGGCCTACGGCAACGGTCCGCCAACCCGGCCAGACCCGAGGCCGCATACCGGGACTTCCACCCGCTGACCGTCTGCCGCGACACCCCCAGCGACGCGGCGACCTCCGTCACCGTCGCACCCGCCAGCACCGCAAGCACAGCCCGGTATCTCTGCTCGACAACCGACAACTCCACCAGCGCCAATCCCGGCCTCCCCACACGCACCGCAACGACGCGCACAGAAAAGCCGAACACGGCCACTGTCAACCATCAGCTGGGACCGAATTGTCAAGCATCTACCGGGACCGGACATGCGGCGACAGGGTGAGCTGTTCAGAGTTTCTTTACTTGATCAAGGGCGTCCCGCTGACGCGGGCCCTGCGCGCCGGCGGTCGGTGACCGCCGCCCGCTCCTGTCTGCCGCCCCGCTGGCGACGGCCGCCGACCACTCGGCGCGCAGGGCCCAGAGGCATAGGCCGGACTGTCAATCGGAAGCCTCGCTGTCCAACCGCTCAGCAGCAGACCGGCCGGGTTCCCGAGAGGCCGTCCGGCGAGCTCGTACCGCGCGGCGTCAACACCCCGGCGGAGCTGTCGTCCGGAACGCGGCCGTTGTGCCTGGCTGGGACCGTCACGATGGAGATAGCTGGGCTGATGCCGGTGCGGGGTTGAGCGAGACACACGTGACGGGTGATCGGGCGGCGCGCCCGCCGTCGTGGCTGACTTTCTGTGGCTGAGGCCAGAACCTCATGGCCATGGGCACGGCACGCACGTAAGGGCCCGTCCCTGCCGGGGCTGACGAGTGCGGGGGAGCCTCGATCGGCTGCGCCCGGCAGGGACGGGAGTCGGGTGGGTCAGCGCGGTGCGGCGCCTGGGCGAGCGAGGCGGGTCATGTTTGGCGCCAGGTCCGCCAGGGGCGGGTGATGATCTCCCGGTAGGTGTGGTGGGACGGGTTCTGGCCGCAGTGGCGCAGCACCCAGTTCTGCGGTTCGGCGAAGTCCTCGCTTGTCGGCGAGGTTTCTCCGTCCACCGCGCACTGCATCGCGTACAAGACCGGCTCCGCATCCGGCTCGCGGTCGGGCTGGAGAGTCCAGGTCTCGTATCGCAGGACCGAGCGAGGGGTCACCGTCCCCACCTCCGGTTGGCCACGGCCACCTTCGCGCTCAACTCCTCCGTCGGAGTCGGTGGACGTACCTCCTCGGGCGGTACGTCCCACTCCCGGCCACCGCGCGGTGGCCGGGAGTGGGACGTACGGCCCCACATGCCCCATCACCACGCCCACCTTGCCGCTCCGCTGGTCGACCACCAGAGCGCCAGCATCGGGCGAGAGGGTGTGCCCGTCGGCATCAGGGGTGGGGGCCGTCATCGTGACCACCCCGGCGAGGCGGCGCGCGACCGGGCATCCAGTCGCAGGGCGGGAACACATGGGGTGGCGCTCATTCGCACGGTGACGCTCCTCGACGGCGTTGATGCGTGCCCCTGGGCCTGTTGGTGCCGCAGAGTCGGCATCGATCCTCACGCCGGTCACGAGGACGAAGGAACCTCCACCAAACCCCACTGAGGCTCCGCCAAGCTCGTTTCCGCAGTTCAGTGGGGCTGGTGTGATGCGTTGGTGAGGTCCTCACGCTGGCAGGTGGCGTGATCGTCGGGGCGAGATCATCCGCCCGCTCCGTCAGCGCTGTACTTCGCTGTTCGCCAGAACGAGCAGGGCCCGCAGGAGCGTGGTCGCCTGCCGGGTGTCCGTGCGGAGTTTGGTCAGGATCCGCCATGACTTGAGGTTCGCGAAGCCATGTTCGTTGGCGGCGCGTTCGCGGCTGACCAGGCGGTTCGCTTCCCTCTCGGCGACGGTCAGCTTGTGGTTGCGGGTGGCCTTGCGGCCGGTGATGATCACCGGGTCGTCTTCGGGCTTGTCGTCGAGGCCGACGAAGCCGAGGTCGGCCAGGGCGCCGAGGCCGGCTTCCCTCAGGTGTCCGGTGATCTTGTTGTGGCGGGCGGTGGTGATCTCGCTGGACCGGCCGGGCTTGGCCGCGGAGATCCAGATCAGGTTGCCCTTCTCGTCGGTGACAGCGAGAAACAGCAGGCCATGGGCCTTATGTTTGCCGGAGTAGTTCTTCCGGTCGTCCCTCCCGGTGCGGCGGTGGGTGCGGATCAGGGTGCCGTCGAGGAGGACCACGACCCCGCCGCTGCGGGCGATCTTCTTGCATGCGCGGTCCAGGCGCGGGGCGCGGGCGGCCAGCAGCTTGACGACTTCCTTCACCCAGCGGCGGACGGTGGATTCGCCGACCTGGTTGCCGCCGGCCATGTCGGCCAGGCGCTGGTCGTGACGGAGTACGGCGAGCACGATGACGGCCTGCTTACCGGGTTCGGCCTTGCGCCAGACAGAGCGCATCCGGTTGCGGCGTTGGCGTATCAGGTCGGCGACGAGATCGATGGTCCGCTTCGACAGCGGGAGGCGGACCTGGTAGACAACATCCCGAGGGCCCTCGGCGGGCTGGTTTTTGGTCACACACTTACCAACTCCCGCCGGGGGCACTCGCGTTATGGCAGGAATCGGCCCGTCCGGCCAGCGGCGTTACTGGTCAGCGGGGAAGGTAACGCCCGGACGCGGTACGTGAGAGCCAGCCCCGGTCGGCAAGTTTGCGCAGCTGGCCCCGGACCGGCTCGATCTTCGCCGGACTCGCCTCCCGGCCCAGCCCGAGGGCGACGTCCTTGGCCATCACCGGACCGTCCGCCCCGGCCACGATCTCCATGATCCGTCGATATTCTGAGGTCAGGACCTCCAGTCCCATCCCCTCGACGCGGTCCGGCACCACTCGCATCCCGCCCGCACCCGGACCCACCGTCACAACGGCCGGCTCCGGCTCCGGCTCCGGCTCCGGCTCCGGCTCCGGCTCCGGCTCCGGCGACACGATGCCCGGCGGTCGCCGTCCACCATCAGTGGCCTCGGCCCACTGCCCGAACACCACCTCGGCGGCCTCCAACCGGGCGACCTCCGTTTCGAGTTCACCCAGCTCCTTGCGCAGCAGCTCGGCACGTTTCGCCAGCTCAAGCCGCCGCTCGATCGTCCACGCCAGCACGTCCGTCATGAACATCCCTCCCAGCGCAGAACCTACGCGGCGACCCCCGAACCTCACTCCAGAACCCACGAGAACACCTGCGCCAGACGATCTCGTGCTAACGATCACCCCACCTGCCAGCGTGAGGACCTCACCGACCCATCACACCAGCCCCACTGAACTGCGGAAACGAGCTTGGCGGAGCCTCACTCCAGGACGTCCTGCACCGTGTAGAACGTCCCTAGTGCCGTCCTGAGACGAGGGGGAGACTCGTGCCGAACGAGAGACTACGAGCCGTCATGGCGGCGGGAGGCTGGACGTACGCCGCACTCGCTCAGCAGGTCGAGGTCGACCCCAAGTCGGTCGAGCGCTGGGTGAACCTCGGGCGTATCCCACGTCGTGCCACCGCCCTCCAGGCGGCCAAGGCCCTGGGAGAAGACGTGCACGCACTCTGGCCGGCGCTCCGCCAGGCCCGCCCCGCCCGCGCCATCAGCCCTGAGCTGGTGGCGCTCTACGAGCAGCGGGCCGACATCCCCGTCTCGACGTTCACCGACCTGATTGCCCAGGCCCGGGAACGGATCGACATCCTCGTCTACGCGGCCGTCTTCCTCCACGAGGCATACCCCCGGCTGAACGAACTCCTCACCGAACGCGCCGCCGAAGGCTGCACCGTCCGCATCGCGATCGGGGACCCTGACAGGGACAACGTCCAAGCCCGCGGCCAAGAGGAGCGGTTCGGCCACGGCATCGAATCCCGCTGCCGCCTCGCACTAATGCACTAAAGGCCGCTCGCCGGCACCCCCGGCATCGAAGTCCGCATCCACGGAACCACGCTCTACAACTCCCTCTACCGCGCCGACGACCAGCAACTCGTCAACGCCCATGTCTGGGGCGTCAACGCGTACGCCGCCCCCGTATGGCATCTTCGCCGACACGAGGCAGGCGGCATGTTCGACACCTACGCCGAGAGCTTCGGCGCTGTGTGGGCGACGGCAACCCCCGTGCGAGAGGAAGGCTGACCGTGGCCCGCACCGAGTACTACGACGACCCGAACGCGCCCAGGCCGAACAGCATGGTCGTCGCCGCATCCGCCGTCGTCACCGACGACCACGGGCGCATCCTCCTCCAGCGCCGCCGCGACAACGACCTGTGGGCCTTGCCCGGCGGAGGCATGGACCTCACCGACTCCCTGCCCGGCACAGCCGTCCGTGAAGTCAAGGAAGAGACCGGCCTGGACGTAGAGATCACCGGCCTGGTCGGCACCTACACCGACCCGAAACACATCATCGCCTACACCGACGGCGAGGTCCGCCGCCAGTTCAACGTCTGCTTCACCGCCCGCATCACCAGCGGCCAACTGGAGATCTCCGACGAGTCCACCGAACTCCGGTTCGTGCCACCCGAAGAGATCGAGCAGTTGCCGATGCACCACACCCAACGACTCAGGCTCCAGCACTTCATGGAACACCGTGAAATCCCCTACCTGGGCTGAACCGCCTGACGGCAGTAGCGACGGCAACACCCACGGATTTCCACGCACAACCACGGATACCAGCGGAACGCAAAACCCACGCTGACCAGCGAAGAAGCAGGTAGAGGGGTACCGCATAGCACACGTACTATGTGCTGGCTGGCGCCACCCCGGTCCTCGTCCACAACTGCAAAGAGTCGATGGACTTCGTGCATGGGACGAGCTCGTCTCATGCCGATAACATCGAGGCGAATGGGCTCAGTGGTGATGCGGCTCGCGCGAATTCGAGTGGCGGATCTGTTGGGCAGCCAGGGAACCTGTTTACATATCGGGTGAGTCCCGGGGATTCGGACACTCTCAGTGCTGCTGCGACATTCGGTGGAAGTCGCACCGCTTCCGGAGAGCGCCCAGCCATTCTCATCTTCCGCATGTGTAAGTGCACGTACGATCGATTGACGGCAGAAGGTCATATAACTACACGGGTCACTGACGAGGTGAGCGGGAGGGTCGAGCACATCTTTGGCCCAGGAGCGCTGCCGCACCTGCAGCAGGTCTATCGCAGGAACCTATGAGTGCCGTGTGGCCCTGAAAGTGATAGGTGGTGACGTTCGCATGGTCGATCCCGCAGAGTACGACAAAGACATTCCTCGCGTTCAAGAGCATTTGCGTAAATTTGAACGCGCCTTTGGGAAGGTTCGCGGGACCCACAAGGGGCGCCCGGTGGACAAAATTCGGCAGGCCCTCCTGGAAGAATTCGGATCCGAGGGGTTGATCGTGTGGAGCGAAGTTGCGGATGACGCGGCTCGCCGCATTGCCGAAGAGCAGGCGGATGAGGCGTAAGGTTTCCCGCGCATAGGCTGCATCGTTTTCGTAGAGTTGTGACAGCAAACCTGAGGCCTTACAGGTAGTCGGGTCGCCCGGAGGAATCTCACCCCCGGGCTCCCACGGAACGGAACGTGACAGTCTCCCGTCATTCCGCTCTTGTCGTCCTGGTCCTCAGCCCGTCGGGGCCACCCAGGTCCAGTGAGCGAAGTACTTCGGACGGCGCGCATGGCCCTCGGTCAGCCGCCGCAGGGCTTGTTTCATCCCCATCCGGTACTTCTTCCTGATCCACCGCAGCAGGTAGGTGTTGATGCGGTCGAACAGCGGGTATAGCGCCGAGCGATAGAAACGCCCGTAGTAGTTCGCCCATCCCCGGATGAGGGGCCCCGAAGTTTCCGGACAGGCACCCAATAGGGTTGTCCTGAACAAGGAAACGAGGAAGAAGTGGCGCCACCCAGTAAGTACTCGCCGGAGTTCCGCGAGGAAGCCGTCCAGATCGCGTTGAGGTCAGGCAAGACGATCTCCGAAGTCGCCCGGGATCTTGAGTTGAACTCGGAGACTCTACGCGGCTGGGTGAAGAAGTACCAGAAGCAGCAGGAACCGGCCCCTGATGCGGAACTGACGGTTAACGAGCGGGCGCGCCTGAGGGAACTCGAACGACGTAACCGTGAGCTGGAGATGGAAAATTCTTTCCTGAAAAAAGCCGCAGCGTACTTCGCGAAGGATCCCCGGTAGCAAGTAAGTACGAGTTCATCGACGAGATGCGACTCGACACCGAGGAGTACGCATACAGCGTCAATTTCATGTGCGGTCGGCTCGGCGTATCCAGATCCGGCTACTACGACTGGCGCTCCCGCCCGGAATCCGCGACAGCCCAGCGGCGCGAAGATCTGAAATTGCTCATCGAGAAGGCCTTTGACATGTCCGACAGCACCTACGGGCACCGGCGCATCCAGGCCCAGCTGCATCGCTGGGGCGTTGCCGCAGGCGTGGAGCTGGTCCGCCGCCTCATGCGCGAACTGGGCCTGGTGCCCTGCCAGCCACGCCCGAAGAGGTTCAACCTCACTCAGGCTGCGGCCGGCCAGGTGCCAGACCTCGTCGGCCGCGCCTTCACCGCGGATGCGCCCGGTGAAAAGCTCGTCGGCGACATTACCTATATCGCGACCGGGGAAGGCTGGCTGTACCTCGCGACGGTCATCGACTGTTGCACGAAAGAAGTGATCGGCTACGCGATGGACGACCACTACCAAACTCCGCTGATATCCAGGGCGATCCGCAACGCGGCACGGAACAGGAACCTCTCGGCCGGCGCGATATTTCACTCGGACCGTGGCAGCAACTACATGTCAGCCGAGTTCGGGAAGACGCTCGACCGGTTCGGGCTCCGCAGATCTTCCGGTCGCACCGGGATCTGTTTCGACAACGCCATGGCCGAATCATTCTTCGGTGCCCTGAAGAATGAGCGCGTATCAAGGGTGACTTACCTGACCCGCGAAGCCGCCCGGCAGGACGTCACTCGCTACATCGAATTCTGGTACAATCGCAAACGCCTCCACTCGGCGGTGGGCTACCGCCCTCCGCGCGAAGTCCACGCCGAGTACGAGAAGTTGCGAATCGCCGCGTGAAATAGACGGTCAGAAGCCTGTCCGGAAACCGCGAGGCCCCTCACTTGGCCCTCAGTGCGACGGACAACGGACCCGACGACCCACCCTCCGCACACGTCGTCCACTGACGTTGCCGTCAACACGTGAGAAGCCCCACCGGACTGACTCTCCGGTGGGGCTTCTGCTCATTCATTCAGAAATACCTCGATGGCCCGAGCCACCGACGCTGGGGTCGACTCATCATGTGGATCATCCATTCCGAGCATTGGTAGATCCAGCGCCACGCTTACCGAGTCTCCGAATTCATCCCTCACCGTTCTGAGAGACTGGAGCACAGCATAATAGGCAGGGCTGATTTGCTCGAAATCTTCCCTGATGGAGAATTCCCCGTCCCGTTCAACGATCGGACGAAACGGCGGGACGACAATCCACTCCGGCAAGCCGTCACCTCTCGAATTCGACAATACCTGCGCGGTCTCTCTGTTCGGCCTGCCGCCGTAGCGGTCGAATGCCCAAACTCCAGACATCACAAGCACGTCAGTCCGAATCGAGCGGCTACTTTCGTTTACGAACTCGATCGCCATCGATTCAGGCAGCAGCCTCGACCAGCGGTCCAGGGTCGATTGCTGGAGGGACGTCACGTAGATCTTCATCGATTCACCTAAGGGATCGGCATGGAGGGAAGGATACGAACTCGGCCGATCGTACTCATTGAATCCTTCCAGAGCGCGAAGGCATCGATTCCTCCACCGCCGTCAGCGAGATGCTCAATCCTACTCTCCGCAGGAATGTGTTCGGTTCTGATTACGCCACGCACCAGCGTGTAGGCGCCTTCGTCAGGGAACGTCGCATGGGCGGACCTGGCATAGAGAGCTGCACCCTCTGGAGTCGAAGAGAAGTACTTCGATTCGATGCCCCGCGGATTCTGAAAGCGTCGAGTGTCTAAAAGTTGCTTCATCTCGTCATCCTTCACGGCACGGTAGACATATTGCTCACCGTCTTTGAGCTTGCTTCCCCCGCAATTGTGAACCAGGACCGGCGTAGCACCCGCGAGCACATAGTAGGTGTGCAGGCCAAGCCGCCCCTACCTGCAAGTCTGCTGGTCAGCGGGCGATTTGACAGTCGCCGGATGTTCGTGCTCGTGCGCTGGAGTCTGCTGGTGTTGCCGTCACTACTGCCGTCAGTGGTCTACACCGCCTGGGGAATTCCAAGAATTCCGAATGCGTGTCAAGCGGCTTTGTCGTGCGGGGTGAGGCTGATGGTCAGGTCGGCGCCGAGAGCCTGAGCCAGGCGGCGCAGGAGGGGAAGCGTGGGCACGGTCCCGCCGCCTTCGAAGCGGGAGATCTGCGGCTGCTTCATCCCGCACCGCTCGGCCAGCTCGGCCTGGGACAGCCCGAGCTCGATGCGCCGGTCGTGGACGAGTTGCCCGAGCTCACGGGCGAGCGCGGAAGGCGGGTCCTGCATGGTTCCTCCCCGCCTCAGGCCGCTGGGGCGACGATGGTGACGGTGGGCTCGTCTCCGCCGGCGAGGTGCACGTCCACCGTGAGGTCCAGTGCGCGGGCCAGGCGCATGATGACCGCGATGGGCGGCAGCTCGGTGGCCGTCTCGATGCCTTCGATGTCCTCGACGTCGACGTGCATGCGCTCGGCGAGGTCGGCCTCGCTCAGCCCGAGTTGCTTACGCCGGTCGTAGACGGCCTTGCCCAACGTCATGGCGAGCCCGGCCTCTTCGTAGACCCGGTCGTACTCGGGGTCAGCGTCCAGGTGTTCGCCCAGTAGCTGGCGGTGGCGACGGGTCCTCCATTCGCTGTGGTTCATCGGTTCTCCTTGAGGTTGCGGCTGTAGAGGTCGTGCTCGGCGGCGGCTTCATGCTCTGCCTCGCACAATCGCTGTGCGGCGTGGGCGCGGTCCACTTCGGCCTGCTCGCGCATCTTGGTCTTGCGGAACACGGTGAGCAGCACGACACGTCGGCCGGGCGCCAGCCAGTAGGTGATCCGCTGATGGGCATCGCCCAGGCGGAAGCGCAGCTCGCGGAGTTTGCCGCCCAGGTGGCGGGAGTGCGGTTCGTCGAGGGTGGTGGGCTGCTCGGCGAGCAGGTCGGCGACGCGTTCGGCCTGCTTGTAGTGATGGGCGGGAATGCTCTCCAGCCACAGCCGCACCTCCGGCTCGATCTCGATCGAGTACCGCCCGCTGTCCATATCGCCGATGATATATGGCACGGGGTGCGAGAGCGCGACTTCGTAGTTCAGGTCGTGTGCCGTCGCCGCGATCGCAGCCACTCCAGCGTCACACACCCCCGTACTCCCCCCTTCGTCCTGATGCCACGGCGCCGCCGCAAACCAGCGGCAACCTGCCGAGGCGGTGCAGGGGCGGCTTCTTTCGGCGGGATCGGGAGCGGGAGAGGCAGCGTACGGCCGGGCTGGTGCGTCGCCCAGTCTGGCGGCGCGGGTCCGGGGCGGGAGGAGTCGGCCCCGACGGGCGGGCGTGAGGGTCGGCCCCCTGGTCGGCCATGTGCCTGTGATCCGGCCGTAGGACGGTCGTGGGCGACAACTTGCTCCGCCAGGAGCCCGGTTCCGGCTATCCCGGCAATCTGGCCGGTTGCCGCTCGCAGTCCTGGACCGTCCCCTTGCCGGGGCGACCGGCCTCCCGAGCGAACGGCGGGCTTGTCGGCGACGGCGGTCAGCCAATGCGGGCGAGGCCCGCCTTGAACCTCGTAGAGAAAATCTGAACGCACGCCCCGGGCGGCCCGGTGTGTCCCGGACCGCCCGGCATGGTGGGTCAGCGGCCCCGCCCACCGCCGCCCGACTCCAGCGCCTCGACACGAGCGCAAAGGTCGGTGATTTGCTCGACGGCGTCGGCCAGTGCCCGTTCCAACGCCTCGACGCGGGCCGCCGCCTCGCTGACGAGTGCGGTCGCCTCCGGGCTGTCGAGGTCATCAGCATCGTCTACGCCGTGGTCGCGGTGGGCGACGAAGGCACCCTTGCCGGGGCGGGAGACCGCCCACCCGTCCTGTTTCAGCAGGGCCATGGCCTTCTGCACAGTCAGGCTCGAGGCCCCGAACTCCTGCATCAGCATGGCCTGCGTCGGCAGCGCGTCCCCCGGCCGCAGCCCGCCGGAGCGGATCCGCTCGCGCACGGTCTCGGCAACGACCTCGAACGTCAGCGGTACCCCGCTGCCCGCCTGCCTGCGCCCGCGCCTCGCCGCCACCACGCCCGGTCACCCCCCCGCTTTCCACGCCCTCTACCAGCACAATCCGGCCCGGCCAAACCGGGAAACCGGCCCCACACTACCCGCGCCCCACCGCCCACAGAAAGGAATGAGGAGGGATGCACTTGAATGCGCCAGTGGGGCGATGTTAACGTCACGCACTCGCCGGTGATCATCACCGCGCCCCGCCGACCAGCCCTCACTGGTCCGGCCCCCGCGCCCAACTCCGAGGCGCCCCGTTCCCCTGTGAGCCGATCGCTTCGGCCTGCCCACGCCATCCCGCGCCGTACCGCTTCCGCGCTCCCGCCGAAAGGCCTCTTTCCGTATGCCCGCACAGCTTCAACTCTCGTATCCCGCGACCGTTCCAACCGCCTCGCGTCCGTCGTCGGCGTTCACGGCACCGACCTGCCCGGCGGACGTCACCGCCTCTGCGGCGGCAGGGCGGGCGCTGGAGCGTCGCGCCCGGCTCACCGCCAAGCTGGCGAAGCTCGCCGCCACCGGCCAACTCGCAGCCCTCGCACGACAGATAACCGGACTCGGCGGCTGCGCGCACCCGATCCGCCTGACCGGGCACCGTACGCGCCTGGACGCCGTTACCGGTGCGATCCTCGACCACTTCGACTCCGGCCGACTCCCGGCGGGCGAACTGCTGGTCCGCTGCGGCAACCGCCGTGCCACCCGCTGCCCGGCCTGCTCCACCGTCTACCGCTACGACACCTACCAGCTCATCGCCGCCGGACTGCGCGGCGGCAAGACCGTCCCCACAAGCGTCGCCGTGCACCCGCGCGTGTTCGCCACCCTCACCGCGCCCGGCTTCGGGCCCGTCCACAACCAGCCCGACACCGGCCGTTGCCACTGCGGCCAGGTCCACCCCGACGACGACCCGCTCCTCGGCACCCCGCTCGACCCCGAGCGCTACGACTACACCGGCGCGGTGCTGTGGAACGCGCACGCCCCGGCCCTGTGGGCCCGCTTCACCACCCACCTGCGCCGCGAGATCGCCAAGGCCGCCGGGCTCACGCAACGGACCCTGCGGGACCACGCCACTCTCTCGTACGCGAAGGTCGCCGAGTACCAGAAACGGGGCCAGGTCCACTTCCACGCCGTCATCCGCCTCGACGGCCCCACCGGCCCCACCAGCACCCCGCCCGCCTGGGCCACCACCCAGCTCCTCGACCACGCCGTCCGCGCCGCCGCCGCAGGCACCCGCGTCCACCACGAGGGCGAACCGTCGAAGCAACCGCAGCCCGCCGGGGACATCTCCGCGTTCCAGCCCCAAAACTCAGATCGGGCAGAGCGGTTGGTGTTCCGGCTCGGGCGGCAGATCGACATCCGCGCAATCCGCGGCACCAACTTCGCCGGCGGCCCGGTCACCGACCGGCACGTCGCCGCCTACATCGCCAAGTACGCCACCAAGGGCGCCGAGACCATCACCGGCACCCTCGACCGCCGACTCCGCCTCCTCGCCGAGCTGCACAAGTACGACATCACCGACCACGCCCGCCGCATGATCCACACAGCCTGGCACCTCGCCACCAACCGCCGGCACGCCCACCTCCGCCTGCGCCAATGGGCCCACATGCTCGGCTTCCGCGGCCACTTCTCCACCCGCACCCGCCACTACTCCACCACCCTCGCCCACCTCCGAGCCGAACGCACCACCTGGCGAACCGGCCGACCC
The DNA here is from genome assembly GCF_037201975.1 of Streptomyces sp. TG1A-60. Lineage (NCBI taxonomy): Bacteria > Bacillati > Actinomycetota > Actinomycetes > Kitasatosporales > Streptomycetaceae > Streptomyces > Streptomyces sp. TG1A-60. The sequence continues at coordinate 5,311,780 of NZ_CP147520.1, forward strand.
GACACCCAGACCCCAACCCCGGCGTCGGCTGAGACGCAGACCGGCCAGACGGACGGCAGTCAGGTCAGCGACGACGCCGGACACCTCACTGACCTGGCCGCCGGTCACCGCAACATCGCCGGTCAGCGCGTGGATTCGGACACGATGCTGGTCATCTCCCACTGGCAGTTCGCCGGAACCGGCCTCCTGCCCGAACTCGAACACCTCGCCGACCTCCTGGCCGCAAAACGGCAGACCCGGCCCGAACAACCGACCCGAACCCGCCACTCGGAGCGCCGAGGTGACCGCGCCGGTCAGTCCGCCGGTCACCCGGTCGGCCACGCCACTCATCGGCTGACCAGCACTGTCCGGACGGGGGCCCTCGCGTGACCGCCGGCACCGAACTCCTCACCGTCCCCCAGGTCATGGAACGCCTCCAACTCGGCCGCACCGCTGTCTACGACCTCATCCGCACCCGGCAACTCCCCTCCATCACCCTCGGCCGCGCCCGCCGCATCCCCGCCCCCGCGCTCGACTCCCTCATCACCACCCGACTCGAACAGGAAGCCGCCGCCTGATGACCACGCCCCGCGACACCCCCGCCTCTCACCGTGTGCGCGCCAACGGCGACGGCACTGTCTACCAGCGCAAGGACGGCCGCTGGGAAGCCGCCGGATACGTCCTCGCCCCCGGGAACACCCGCAAGCGGGTCCGCGTCTACGGCACCACCCGCAAGGAAGCTCTGGCCAAGCTCACCGAGAAGATTGCCGCCAGCAACCGCGGCCTCCCCGTCCCTTCCGCTCAGGGCAGCGTGGCCGCGTATCTGACGTACTGGCTGGAGAACGTCGCCGTACATCAGCTCCGCGAGAACACCCACACGCGATACGCCGCCTGCGTCGACCGGTACCTGATCCCCGGCCTGGGCAAGAAGAGGATCACCAAGATCACCGCCAAGGACGTCCGCACCTGGCTCAACCAGCTCCGCACCACCTGCCAGTGCTGCGCACGCGGCATCGACGCCGACCGCGATCAGCCCCGCTGCTGCGCCGCCGGAGCATGCTGCTCCAAGCGGCTCTCCCCACTGACGCTCACGTACATCCACTCCGTACTCAAGTCCGCCCTGGAGCACGCCGTCCGCGAGGAAGAGATCCCGCGCAACGTCGCCCGCAACGTCCGCACCGGCACGCCCCGACCCCGCCGCTTCGAGCCCCTCACCGCCGACGAGGCCCGCCAGTTCCTCACGGCCACGCGCGGACACCGGTTGCACGCGCTGTTCGAACTCGCCCTCCACACCGGACTCCGCAAGGGCGAACTCCTCGGCCTGCACTGGGAAGACCTCGACCTCGGCTCGGGCACCGCCGCAATCCGTCGCACCCTTCAGCGCACCAGCGCAGGCGGGCTCACCACGCTGCCCACCAAGACCCGGGCCTCTGAGCGCCGCATCGCCCTCCCCGCCCGCTGCCTCCAGTCGCTGAAGCACCACCACGAACAGCAGCAGCACGAGTGTGAGGCCGCAGGCACCACGTGGCAGCACAACGGGCACGTCTTCACCACTCCCCAGGGCAGGCCGATCGACCCGACCAACCTCACCCGCACCTTCACCACACTCCTCCGCAAGGCCGGCCTCCGCCGCATCCGCTTCCACGACCTCCGCCACTCGACCGCCACCCTGCTCCTGGAACAGGGCGTCGAACTCGTCGTCATCAAGGAACTCCTCGACCACGCCCACATCGGCGTCACCGCCACCGTCTACGCCCACGTCCGACTCCGACTCCAGCGCCAAGCCATCGACACCCTCAGCAACGCCCTCGGCGACCAGGATGGCGACCCCGACGGCCCGCCCTCCGCACCCGTTGTCCGCTGACGTTGCCGTCAGCGTTGCCGTCAAACGCCATATGGGCCCCGCCCGGAAGTCATTCCGGGCGGGGCCCATATGCATTGATCTGGACGGCCAGCGTCAGCGTATAGCGAGAAACTCACTCACCAGACGGCTACTCGGAAACGTTCAGTCCGATCAGTTCTGGTCGCTTCTCGGGGGCTCCCCAGTCCAAGATCTCACGTAGCTTCATGGACAGGTTCGTGATGTCAACTCCCGAATCACGCAGGTCCACTTCCACGACAGCCGAGATTTCAAGAATCTCCGCGTCTTCAGCTGTGAACTCCAGGTCCAGCATCGCGCCGTTAAGCCGCACGCGCCGCAGACAGCCGTAAACCGTGAACCCCTGCTCGTTCGAGACGTTGTAGGAGTCCATTCCAGACTGCACTTCCTGCTCGTCTGGCTCATAGGTGGATCGCTGGATCGAGAATGATCTCTGAACGCCAGCGTCGTCGATCCCGCTGACGCCTACCTCAAGCGCCTCCTCGTCCTCGTAGTCCTCAAAGAACCCGACCTCTGTGGCGGTCAGCCTCATCTCTAACCTCTCGCCTTCCATGTTCCGGCGCCCTTGGCCCCGTCCCATGTATACGTAACCGACACTCCCAATTCCCTGACCATGCGGTTCATCGCCCCCTTGCACCTTGAGCAGGGCGGAAGCTGGCCTCGCATTGTCACTGCGTCACCAGGACTCAACGGGTACTTACCAGCGAACGGATCGTTCGGAAGTGAGACCTTCGGCCCTGTGGAGGCACCTGCCATACGTGAGAACCGGTGCTCCGTGTGCGTGAAAGCGGAATTATTGGGATAGCCGAGAGCAGCCTCCTCCGGAGTCATGTCACCGCTCTCCAGCTTCACATCGACACGCGTGCTCCCGTCAGGAGCTGTCGCGGTGATATCGCACATGTGGCCGCTGCCGCCGGTGTTATGAACGAGGACCGGAGTTGCCCCGGCCAGCACATAGTAGGTGTGGAGGTCGCTGACGGTGAGGTTGTGGACGGTGGCTGATGCGGTGGTCCAGCGCTTGATGGCGGTGATCTGGACGTGGGTGCCGGTGCCGGTCCTGAGCCACTGGCCGGCGGTCAGGGCGGTGGCGTCGATCCACTCGCCCAGTTCGGGGACCCAGAAGGGGTGTCCGTCGGTGGCGGTGATGTCGGCGGTTGTCTGGCCCTGGTCGCCGTCGGTGTCGGTGTCGGTGTCGGTGTCGATGGTGACCTTGACCAGGTGTTTGACGCCCTCGCCGGTGATTTCGGCGGTGACCGTTTCCACGGCCGTCTCGCCGGTCTCGGGGTCGGTGGCCTGGACCTTGTCGCCGTTGGTCACGTCCTCGATGGGCTTGGTGGTGCCGTCGGCCATCAGGACCAAGGTTCCGGGGGTGAAGCTGTTGACCGCGCAGCTGCCCCCGTCACCGCTGGACTGGTTCCCGGACGCCTTCTTCGCCGGTGCCTGGGCCTGGGCCTGGGGTTTGGAGGCCGACTTCGCCGCCGTCGCCTTCTGGGTCTTGTGGACCGCGTTGCCGGTCTTCTGTGCCCCCTTCTTGGCGGCTCTGGTGGCTGCCTGTTTCGCCTTCTTCTTCAGCTGGGCGGCGCGTTCGGCGGCCTTGCGTTTGGCTTCCTTGGCCTTGCGGGCGAGTTCGCGGGCCTTCTTGGCCATCTCGATGATCTTGCGGGCCTTCTCCTTGGCCTTCATCAGCGCGTGGACGGCCTTGCCGATCCGGTACGCCGCCTTCAACACCCCGGGGATCTTGGCGACCTTGTACCAGGGGATGGCGTTGGCGAACAGGCTGCCGCACGCCCACAGATCGCCCCGGGAGAAGCAGCCGGTCACGTCGTTCCAGCCGACGAACTCCTTCAGTGCCGCCCAGCCCACCGACATGATGATGTCGGAGACGGAGGTGTTCAGGGTTTTCCGTGCCCATGCCTCCTGTGAGGCGGTCGGGCCGCCGTACTCCGTCAGGTTCCCGCCCTCCGAGGCCAGTCCGGAGGGGTCGGCGAAGGTGACGGGATTGTTCTCGCAGTACACGTAGCCGTTCATCTGGACCGGGTCCGCCAGGTCCAGCACCGGGTCCGCGGACAGGAACCGGCCCGTGGCCGGGTCGTACACCCGCGCCCCCAGATGGACCAGACCCGAGGAGGCGTCGTCGCCGCCGCCCACGTACGAACGGTGCGAGCGCCAGCTCGAATGCTCCGTGCGCTCCACACCGAACGGGTCCGTCTTGGAGAACTTGACCCGGTTCCCGGCAGCCAGCGTCACGTTCACATAGGCCGTGCCGTTCTGGTCCGTGACCTGCGCCGACAACTCCGACGCCCCACCGCCGGTCGAGTGCCGCAGCACCGTCGGCGCACCCGGCTGCGCGTAGTAGCGCTCGCTGTAGGCCACCGTGCCGGCCGCGCTCATCGCCACCGTCGCCTCGCCCAGGTACAGCGTGCGCTCGGAGGCGCTGACCGCCATCAGCCGCTGCCCGGAGGCGTCGTAGACGTACTGCGTCTCCGCGTCCGGCTTCCAGGACTGCGCCGGACCGTTCGTGTCACAGGTGTACAGCTGCAGATCCGTGCCCGACGCCGGGTTCGAGGCCGGCACGTCCAGGCACTTGCCGGAGGAGACGTGCTTGAGCTTGCCGCCCGCGGACACGGCGGTCCACTGCTGAGCGGCCTTGCCCGTGCAGTCGGCGATCACCACCGCGGTGCCGTTCGCCGTACCGCCGGCCTTCGGCTCCGCGCACTTGCCCAGCACCTTCAAAGCGCCCGTCGACGCGTCCGCCGAGCCCGCCGCCGCGTCGACGCGGAACTTCTGCGCCTTGGTCCCGTTGCAGGAGTACAGCTGCACCGCCGTACCCGCCACCGTCGACGACCCAGACAGGTCCAGGCACTTGTCCGCCAGGCCCAGCCACGCCCCGGACCCGTTCTCCCCGAACCCGGTGACCTTCCCGACCTGGCCGTCCCACGTCCACTCCAGCGCCTGCTCGTCACCGCCGGACGCCCGCGAGACCGTGTTGCCCGCCTCGTCGTACGACACCGACGCCGCCTCGGTGACCTTCGCCCCGCCGTCCGCCGTGTACGTCGACGACATCCCGGTCAGCGTGTGCGGCTGCGAGCCGTCGGACCTGCCGTAGGAGTACGTCGTCGTCGCGTCCTTGCCGGTGTCCCCACCGGCATCGTGCTCGACCAGCTTCTTCCGGTTGCCCAGCGCGTCGTAGGTGTACGACTGCCAGTACCCCGCGTTCGCGTCCGTCACGTTCCTCGTGCCGTCCGCGTACGAAGGCGCCGCCTCCTCCTTGCCCTCCGCGGCACAGCCGGCCGGCGCCGTCCACGCCTCGGTCAGCTGGCCCAGCGCGTCATAGGTGAAGCACTGCCGGTCCGTCACCCCGTTCGCACGGTCCGCGATCGAGGTGACGTTGCCCGCCGGGTCGTAGGCGTACGCACGGGAGTTGACCCGGTGCCCGGTCACCGCCGTCGTGTCGCTCGTCGACTCCCGGTCGACGATGCTCCGCGTCAGCTCACCCGTCGTCTCGTCGAACAGGTTCGTCGTCCACACCCGGCTCGGCTGCTCGCCGCTCACCGTGCGCAGCACCTCACCGTACGGCGAGTACGAGGTCTCCCCCGTGTACCAGTCATGACCCGACGTCGAGACCGGCAGACCGTCCTCGTTGTAGCGGACGACCAGTTCCTCGGCGTCCAGCGAGCCCACCGCCGGCAGTTTCGCCGACTTCAGCAGGCCCGTCCGCGAGTACGTGTAGCCGTAGGCGTACGTGTCCTGAAGCCCGTATTCGGTCGCGACCGACTCCGGGAGCCTGACCCTCTTGCCCAGCGGCTGGTAGTCGGCCGTGTAGCCGGTGACCTCCGTGGTGTACCCGAGGCCGTCGGTGTAGCGGGTCGCCGACGCCGGCAGGCCCACGCCGCCGGTCAGCGTGTCGTACACCGTCGACGTCAGCCGCTCGCCCCCGGAGCCGCCCAGGCGCTGCTCGACCGGGCGCGACAACTCGTCGTAGCCGGTCCACACCTTCACGCCCCGCGCGTCGGTGGTGGTCACCGGGCGGTTCAGCGCGTCGTACGTCATGCGCGTCGTACCCGTGTCCGGATCCGACGCCGTCACCTGACGGCCCCGCGCGTCGTACGTCCACGACCACCGGTTGCCCTCGGAGTCCTCAGCCGCGACCTGATCACCGCGCTCGTCGAACTCGTACCTCGTCGAGCGGTACTCGGTGCGGTCCTCGTTCGTGAAGGTGTCGACCCGCACGACCCGGCCCAGCGCGTCCGTGTAACTGCGCTGCGCCGCCGCGCCCTCCGGCTCGACCACCATGGAGTGGTCCTCGGCGTACTCGTACGTCGTCGCCTTGCCAGGCTTCTCCACACCCGCCAGATAGGGCGTCTCCGACAGCACCCGGCCCAGGCCGTCGTACGCGTACAGCGTCGCGTTCGCCACCTGGAAGTCCGAGTCCAGCTCGAAGAGGGTCGTCGACGGCGCGCCCTTCACGAAGTACCCGTTGTTGGACTGCGCGATCGTGCCGTTGGCCGAGTACAGGACGTCCGTGATCAGACGGCCCCCGCCGACCGCCGGTTCCTGCCTCTGGCGTTCGCGGCCCAGCCCGTCGTAGACGACCGTGGTCTCGTCGTAGGAGCCGTCGTCCTGGAGCGCGGACGTCACCACCGACACCGGTTCCCCGATGGTGGTGTTGTAGGTGAACTTCACCGCGGGCGCGCCGGACGTGGTCCGCGTGGTGTCGCCCCACGCGGACTTCGCCCGGCCCAGGGCGTCGTACGCGTACCGCGTGACGTGGCCGTTGGCGTCGGTCTCCTTCAACGCGGTCCCGCGGCCCGGTTCGACGACCGTCGTCTCGGTGTGGTTCAGCGCGTTGGCCGTGGTGATCGAGTGCACCTGGCCCGAGCTGGGGCGGTAGGTGGTGGTGTCGGTGTTGCCCTTGGCGTCGGTGGTGGACTTGACCCGGCCGAGGGAGTCGTAGGCGACCGTGCCGTTCTCGGTCCAGCTTCCGCCGCTGCCGCTGATGTCCCAGGTGGTGGTGGCCAGGCCGGTGGCCGGTGTGTCGCCGTAGGCGCCGTCGTCGTACGCCACGCGCGCACCGGAGATCCAGTCGGCCGCCGTCGCCGAGGCCGCCGCGGCGCAGGTGCCGGCGGTGGTCAGGGTCTGCTTGTCCAGGCCGATGAGGTGCTTGCCGGTGTTGTGGACGTACGACATGACGGTGCACGACTCGTCACCCGTCTTGCCGGTGTCGCCCTGCGACTCGACCCGGACCGGCAGGCCGTGGGTGTCCTCGTACTCCGTGACGGTCCTCAGGGTCCGCAGGTCACGGTCGTCGTCCCCGTTGCCGGAGGAACGGTTGTAGGAGAGCGAATCGGGGGTGAGCACCCGCCACGCCTTGAGGGCCGGGATGCCTCCGCCGCGGGCGCGGGAGGCCAGTTCCACGGCCTTCGGCTTGTCGACGGTACGGGTCAGCCAGGTGTCGGCCCTGGCCGAGGCGTAGGTGAGGGTCTCGGCGACGCGGCCCCGGAAGGCCTCCCGGTCCTTGGCGATCTCCTTGCCCGTGGCGTCGGTGACCGCCACCGAACGGGTGCTGCCGTCCGGCAACGGGTCGCCGTGCATGCCGCGGAAGTAGCGGGTCTCGGACATGCCCCGCTTGGTGGACATGTACCGGATGGAGGAGTCGTCGCCCGTGTACGTCCTGACCCGGGCGAAGCCCCGCCACTGGTCGTAGGTGCGCGTCTTCTTCTTGGAGAACTCGGCCTGGTTCAGCGCCCAGGCCGCCCCGCCCACGTAGTCGTACTCCGTGGTGACCGGGTCGACGCCGGTCAGGGCGGGCAGTTCCTGGATGGACTCGACGACGTACTTGTGGAACCAGTCGATGGTCTCCTCGTCCGGGTCCGGGTTCCAGTAGACCGGGAAGCACAGCCCGGTGTTGCTCTGGGGCTTCGGGAAGCCGCTGCCCGTCCTGCAGGCGCCGGTGGGCTTCCTGTAGGTGACGAAGGTCTCGCCGCCGTACTCGCTGACGACCCGCTCGATGCGCAGCCGGTCGAAGAGGGGGTTGGGGTCGTCCGCGCCGCGGACGACCCGGTTGGGCATCGACTCGGTGTTGGCGACGAACCGCACCGGGTTGAGGGTCTCGGTGGTCTCACCGTCGGGGGCGTACCCGGTGCGGGTGAGGGACTCCAGCCACAGGGCGGTGCCCTCGTCGGTGCGGTTGGCGGGCAGGGACTGTTGGAGGACCCAGCGGTCCACCTTCGTCAGGCCGCTGGAGCCCTCGGTGCGCTGGGCCCAGGTGGTGACCTGCGAGAGCCGCTTGCGGGACCAGAAGGTGGGGACCGGTACGTAGCACTCCTTGCCCTGGGCGCAGTACAGGTCGGCCGGGGTGTCGTACCAGATGCGGTTCTGGGAGAAGTTGCCCGAGGTGAAGTTCTCCTCGGAGCAGGTGAGTTCGCCCTCCTTGAAGCAGCGCTCGTCGGTGTCGAACGTGACCCGGGCGATCGGGGCGGCGAACAGGGCGCCGCTGCGCAGACCGTAGTCGATCCGCTTCAGGTAGCCGCCGCGGTGGTAGGAGACGGACGCCTTGTACTTCTGGTCCTTGGCGTAGTGGTTGCTCTCCCGTCCCCACCACAGGGTCATGGCGTTGCCGTGCGGGTCGATGACGTAGTCGAGGTTCCAGCGCCAGGCCTGCTTGCAGAAGGAGTCCTCGAACTTCGCGGTGTAGCAGGGCTCGTCGCTCTGGTTGCCGGCCACGGGGACGGAGAGCACGGAGTTCGTGGTGGGGTCGCCCTCGCTCCAGCCGGGGAGCCTGTGCCGCCCGAACCAGTACTGGGTGCCGTCGCGGGTGGTGACGCGCCAGTACTCGCCGTCGGCGTCCCCGTTGCCGAAGCCGGTGTTCTTCAGCAGTTCGACGCGGGAGCCGTCGCCGTTGGCGGTGACCCAGTCGCCGGTGTCGTCGTCCTTGACCAGCTCGGTCGTCGTGCCGCCGAGGGTGAGGACGGCGTTGTCCGAGCCCCAGCACAGGTCGCTGGTCTTGCGCTTGGCGTTGTTGCCGTTCGTGCGGTCGTCACGGCAGGCCTTGTACGTGCGGGTGACGGAACCCGCGTTGTACTCCCAGCCGTCGCCGATCCAGGAGGCCTGGTTGTTGGTGGCGGACGTACGGCCGTCCACGCCCTGCGAGTTGTAGCCGAAGGCGACGGACGGCGAGGGGCCGCCGGGGACGGTGGGGGCCTGGAGCGGGTACGAGTAGGTGAAGGCGCCGGAGTTGCCGCCCGCCGACCAGGAGCCGGCGGCGACCAGCGGGGTCGCGGAGAAGTCGCCCTTGGAGCCGCTGCCGGAGTCGGTGGCGACCAGGACGGAGGAGGCGGAGTCCGTGTCGGCGGCCTGGGTGGCCGTGCGGTCGCTCGCCGACGACGGCTTGCGGTACAGCGTGTCGCCCACCGTGCCCTCGGTGGAGGCGGCGGCCGTCTCCGTCGTGCTCCCGGTCGCGGTCTCCGTCGTGGTCCCGGAGGCCGTGCCGCCGTCGGCGAGGGCCTCGGTGTCGACGGTGGCGAGGATGCGCCGCTCCAGGTCGGCGGTGCCGTCACCGTCGGCGTCGGTGCCCGTCTTCTGGACGACGTTGTCGGTGGGTACCTCGGTGGGCTCGGAGCAGCCCTCGGTGTCCGGCGTCCGAAGGAAGCACGCGGGGTACTGGACGAACTCCAGCCGGTCCGCCCAGTCGGCGCCGTACAGCTCGGCGAAGTCCGTGTAGTCGAGGGCGATCACGGCGTCGCCGGTGGCCTCGGCGGGCGGGGTGACCTCCAGGGCCAGGCCCTCGACCTCGATGCCGGCGGCCTCGGTGATGTCGTCCTGGTCGGAGAGGACCACCTGCCACTCGCCCTCCAGGGCCGCGGCCTCCTCGGTGGTCGCCTCCTCCGGCGCGCCGACCTCGACCGGGAGTTCCGCGCCGTCCTCACCGACCGGAACGAGGTCGCCGGGGGCGAGACCGGTCAGGGTCTCGGTCGCGGTGCCGCCCTCGGGGGCGGCGATCGCCTCGGGCTCGTACTCCGTGGGGTCCTCGACCTCGGACGTGGTCAGCTCTTCGAGTCGGCCGCCGTTCTCACCCGTGGCCGGTTCGGCATCGGGCAGGTCGACCAGTTCGACGTCGGTGCGGTCGTCGTCGGCCGGGGGGAGGGCGGAGGCCGCGGGGAGCACGCCGACCAGCAGCGCCGCCACGACGGCGGCGATCACTCCGAGGCGGGCCCGCGCCCGTCTCTCCCCGGCGGCACGGGTACGGGGTCGCCGTCTCCGGCCGCACCACGACGGCTGCGACGCCAGCAACGAAAGCAGCGCTGAACGCAGCGACGACAGCGATCCCCACACAGTGGTAGCCCCCAGGCCCATTCGCATGCCGACTCCCGCGGTTCTTTCGGTCACCGCGCCCACAGTTCCGGCAATTGATGAGCCTGAATGCTCTGGGACTTCTTTAGAAAAAGTCAACAAGTGATCAAGTGGGGTGATTTACCTCACAGTGCATTCCATTGCACACTGCAAACGGCAGGGAATTACGGACATGACGAAAAGGAGTCGTGCGACTCTCGCATTTGACCTGATCTGTTGCCTGAAGGTGCAAGAGATGCCTAACTACCCGTCAACCATGAAGAGGAGTGGGGTAGTTCACGGCAGCGTGCCCTATTCGCCCGGTCGGTCTATCGCTCAGGACGCCCACACACCGCACAACGAGCCGCCCACATTCCGCTCCGTCCATCACCGTCACCGCACCGGCGCGGAATCCCACAGGCGTGGCGCGATCCCGACTCGTAGGACATGCTCTGTGCTCGCACTCCACGGACCAGAGGGACACAGGAGCTGGGACGCAAGGGCAGGGGGAAGAGCCGGGAGTAGCGGTGGAGGGAATTCACAGAGTTCTCGGTTCTCCGGGAATTCAGGGGGAGGGGACCCAGAACCGTGGAACGTCGTGGCTTCGGACTGTCCGGGCGGGACGCGTCGGACGCACAGAACACGTCGGACACCCCGGAAGTGGCGGAGGTGCCGGACGCAGCGAAGGGGGCGGACGCAACGGGCTCCGCGGACTCCTCGGTCTCGTCGAACGCGTCGGCCAAGCCCCGCACGTCACGGCGCGCCAAGGCGGGCGTCGTCGGCCTGGTCGCCGCCGCGTTGGGCATCGGGCTGCTCGCCGTCCCGCCCCTGCTCGACGGCTCGGACGGCTCCTCCGACTCCCCCGCGAAGACGAAGAGCGACGCCTCCGGGCCGCTCGACGAGGACGCGGCCCAGGCCCGCGCGGTCTCCGCCGGCAAACGCGTCGAGGTGACGGGCCTGCGCACCGAGACGTCCACCACGTACGCGAAACCCGACGGTTCCTTCGAACTCGTCGCGTACGGGGCTCCGGTGCGGGCGAGGGTGAAGGGGGCCTGGAAGCCCATCGACACCACGCTCACCGAGGTCGACGGCGGCTGGGCACCCAAGGCCGCCGCCGACCCGGTGGTGTTCTCCGGCGGCAGGGGCCGTACGTCCTCCGCCTCCTCCGCCCGCAGGGCCGTGCACCAGACCGTGCGCCAAGCCGTGTACACCGTCGCCGACTCCGGAACCGCCGTCCGTACCACGGACGACACCGACACGTACACCCCGCTGGCGACGCTCACCAGCGACGACCACGAGGTCACCCTCAGCTGGCCCGGGGAGCTGCCGGAGCCGGTGATCAGCGGGGCGAGCGCCCTCTACCGGAACGTGTTCACCGACGTCGACCTGCTGCTGACCGCGCAGGACAGCGGCTTCAGCCACGTGCTGGTCGTGCACACCCCCGAGGCCGCCGCCGACCCCGCGCTCGCCAAGGTCTCGTACGGACTGTCCTCGCCCGACCTGACCTTCCGCCTCGACCCGGTCACCAAGGTCGTCACCGGCGAGAACCGGGCCGGTGAGGAGATCGCCGTCTCCCCCACCCCCTACATGTGGGACTCCGCGGGCGGCCCCGCCGTCACCGAGGGGGACGACCCGGAGCCGGCCGAGCCCGGCGAGGACCCCTCACCCTCGTACTCCGAGGACCCGGACGAGGAGGTCGGCGAGGAGCCCGACGTGCCCTCGGACGGCGACGACACCGCCGCACCCGAGACGACGCCGGGTGACGGGACGTCGGCGGACGCGGCGGCGTACCGGGACGAGGACCTCGGCCACGGTGCCGCCGCCCGGGCGGGGCACGCCGGACACGTACGCACCGGCACGACAACGGACGTGACACGCACCGGCACCACCACGAACGTCGTGCGCACCGCCCTCACCGACAGCGAGGTGCTGGCCCTGCCGGGGCTGGCCGGCCCCGGTGTCGGTTCGCATCTGGCCGTCGCCGACGCGGAGTTGAGCGCGCCGGGCACCGGCTCCACCGCCCTGGGCATCACCCCGGACACGGACTTCACCACCGACGAGGACACCGTCTACCCGGTCTTCGTCGACCCCACGATCTACGGCAAGACCAAGAACTGGACCACGGCCTACAAGAAGTACCCGAGTTCCAGCTTCTACGACGGCGCCAACTACAACAGCGGCACCACCGAGGCCCGGGTCGGCCTGGAGACCACCACCTGGGGCCTGTCCCGCTCCTTCTTCCGGCTCAACTGGGGCAAGAGCATCAAGGGCGCCGTCGTCTCCTCAGCCTCCATCAAGCTGCGGGAGACCTACTCCTGGTCCTGCTCCAACCGTGAGATGCAGGTGTGGCACACCGGAGGCATCTCCTCCAAGACCACCTGGAGGAACCAGCCCAGCTGGAAGAAGAGGATCGGCACCAAGTCCTTCGCCCACGGCTACAACTCGTCCTGCCCCGACGCCTACGTCAAGTACAACGCCAAGTCGATCGCCCAGGACGCGGCCAACGGCGGCTGGAAGGAGTTCACCATCGGGCTGCGCGCCACGACCGAGACCTCCGCGTACGCGTGGAAGAAGTTCCGGGCGGAGGGATCGAGCGCACCGAAACTCACCATCACGTACAACCGCAAGCCGAAGGTCCCGAGTTCGCTGGACCAGGCACCCGGCCCCCGGTGCGACCGCACCAAGCCGTACGCGCACATCGGCAAGCGTGACCTCACCCTGTCGGCCAGGTCCTCGGACCCCGACGGCAACCTGAAGTACCTGCACTTCCAGCTGTGGCGCACCGGCTACGGCGACAGCAAGATCCTGGACAAGAGGGTCGTCACCGCCGCCCGCGCGGCCTCGGCGACCGTCTCCAAGAACAAGCTCACCAACGGCCACACCTACTCGTGGCGGGTGCGGGCCATCGACAGCAGCGGGGCGGCCTCCCGCTACGCGCCCACCGCGGACCCGAAGGTGTGCCGGTTCGTCTTCGACAGCGACGTACCGAACGAACCCCTGGTCACCTCCACCGACTTCCCGGAGGCGGACGAGGACGGCTCGGTGTGGTCCAAGGCCGACTTCGGCACGGCGGGCCGCTTCACCTTCGCGCCCGACGAGGACAAGGACATCACGAAGTTCCAGTACTCCTTCAACACCACCAGCTACAGCACCACCGTGCCCGTCGGCGCGGGCGCCTCGGCGACGGTGACCCGCAAGCCGCCGTTCGCCGGGCCCAACGTCCTCTACGTCCGCGCCGTCGACAGCGCGGGCAACCCCTCACTCGGCACCAAGTACCTCTTCTACGTCACCCCGCGGGACTCCGCCGACAGGCCCGGCGATGTCACCGGTGACGCCATCCCCGACCTGTTCGCCGTCACCTCCGGCGGCAACCTGCGCATGTACCCCTCCAGCACGGCCGGTGACCTGCACGGCAGTCTCGAAGCCGCCCACGAGGACGGCGTCCCGTTGCTCGCCGACCCCGACGAGGACGGCGAGGACCACCTGCCCGGCTACTGGATGGGCGCCGACGGCAACCCGGCCCTCATCGCCCACGGCGGGGACGGCTACCCCGGCGACGGCATCAGCGACCTCTTCGCCCGCATGCCCGACGGGGGGCTGTACGTCTACCCCGGCGACGGATACGGCAGCGTGGACATCGCCCGCCGCATGACGGTCAGGCTGCCGTCCAACGCCCCCGACCCGGCCGTCTTCGACCAGTTCATCGTGGGCGACCACGACTCCGACGGCCGCACCGACCTCTTCGCCACCACCGAGGGCGGCGGCATGTGGGCCTTCGAGGGCTACACCGGCGCCACGTTCACCACCGCCACCAAGATCGCCGCCAGCGCCTGGGCACCGCGCGACCTGGTCTCCATCGGGGACCACGACGGCGACGGCGCCCCCGACCTGGTCTGGCGCTCCGAGGTCTCCGACCGCCTCTACGTCCGCTACGGCGTCAAGGACACGGAGGGCACGGCCGGCGGCTCGACCATCGCCTCCCTCGCCACCGCCGCGGCCTCCAGGACCGGCAAGGACGAGATCTACGCCGAGGGGTGGGCCGAGGGCTCCATGCCGGTCACCCACCTGTACGGCACCCCCGACGTGACCGGGGACGGCATCCCCGACCTCTGGAGCCTCGCCTCCGACGGCAGCGTGAGGTTCTACAAGGGCGGCAGGACGAGTCTCGGCTCCGGCACCGCCGTCATCAGCTCCGGCAGCAAGTGGGCCACCACGAAACTCACCTTCGGCTGATCCGGGAGGGGGACTCCGATGAGCAGGACCGACAACCGCCGGCGGCAGCGGCTCGGGACAGGCCTCGTGCTGTGTCTCGCACTGTCGACCGCCGGTTGCGACACGGAGGGCGGGAGCGGGGCTCCGGAACCGGGCCTGAAGAAGGCTCCCGAGGCGAGTGCGGGCGTGGTGCCCGCCGAGGGACTGGCCGGAGCATCGCTGGCCCCGGGCGATGTGGACGGGTACGCGGTGAAGGCGCCGGCCGCGGGTGACGTGGTCGGGCCGGAGGACGTGCGGGTGACCGACGCGGCGTGTGCGCCGGTGGCGTACGCGCTGGCGGGCACGGTGGCCGGGAAGCCGTCGGCCACGGAGGTCCGGCACGTGGTCGGCGGAGGCGTGACGACGACGGTGGTACTGGCCACCCACGACGAGACGGCCACCCGGGGCGACCAGGCGAACCAGGGCGACCCGGCGAACCGGTCCGCGGCGTCCGCGGCGTTCGCGGGGTCCGCGGAGGCCGTGCTGGAGTCGCTGAGCGAGTCGGCGGACGACTGCGCCTCGGGGTTCACCGCCACCGTGAGCGGCGCGGAGTGGCGGGTCACCGACGTGACCCGCCGGGTCGTCCCCGAGGGGGCGGACCAGGCCCTGGGGCTCGGCGCCACCCTGGAGCGGGACGAGGACGGAGATGAGGGAGACGTGGAGAGGGCGAGTGCGGCCGTCGTCGTACTGCGCAGGGGCAGCACGGTCGCCCACGTCAGCAGCGTCGGCGAGGGCGGGCGCAAGGCCTCGGGCCGGAACGGGGACGGCGTTCCCGTCGAAGTCGTCAACGCCCAGCTGGCCAGGCTCACCTGACGGTCCCGGCAGTACCTTGACGCCTTGGGAACGTCGAGCTGTGGGCGTGTGGAGGGCGGGCTGTGGTCACCGGCGGGTTCTGGTCGCCCGCCCTCGAAGACACAGGTGCTGAGGGTGTCGAGAACGGCGTTCCCACGGAGCGTGCGAGCGGTCGGCGGTCGAGTCGCTCCGCTGACGGACGAGGCGTCAGTCCGTCAGGCCCAGTTCTCGGGCGATCAGCATCCGCTGGACCTCGCTCGTGCCCTCGCCGATCTCCAGGATCTTGGAGTCGCGCCACATGCGGGCGACCGGGTACTCGTTCATGAAGCCGTAGCCGCCGTGGATCTGGGTGGCGTCGCGGGCGTTGTCGACGGCGACGGTGGAGGAGTAGAGCTTGGCGAGGGCCGCCTCCTTCTTGAAGGGGTCGCCCAGGACCAGGCGGGAGGCCGCGTCGCGCCAGGCGAGGCGGGCCGTGTGGGCCTTCATCTCCATGTCGGCGATCTTGAACTGGATGGCCTGGTTGGCACCGATCGGCCTGCCGAAGGCGTGCCGTTCCTTCGCGTACTTCACCGACTCGTCGACGCAGCCCTGGGCGAGGCCCGTGGCGAGGGCGGAGATGGCGATGCGGCCCTCGTCGAGGATGCGCAGGAACTGGGCGTAGCCGCGGCCGGGTTCGCCGAGGAGGTTCTCCGCCGGGACCCGTACGTCGGTGAAGGACAGCTCCCGGGTGTCGGAGGCGTTCCAGCCGACCTTCGAGTAGGGCGCCGCCACCGTGAAGCCCGGCGTGCCGGACGGGACGATGATCGAGGAGATGAGCGGGCGGCCGTCCGGCTTGCGGCCGGTCACCGCCGTGACCGTGACCAGTTCCGTGATGTCCGTGCCGGAGTTGGTGATGAAGCACTTGCTGCCGTTGATCACCCACTCGTTCGTCGACTCGTCCAGGCGGGCTGTCGTCCGGGTCGCACCCGCGTCCGAGCCGCCGTCCGGTTCGGTCAGGCCGAACGCGCCCAGTATCTCGCCGGAGCAGAGGCGTGGCAGCCACTGCTCCTTCTGCGCCGGGGTGCCGTAGAGGTGGATCGGCATCGCTCCCAGGGAGACACCGGCTTCGAGGGTGATCGCCACGGACGAGTCCACCCGGGCGAGTTCCTCCAGCGCGATGCCGAGGGCGAGGTAGTCGCCGCCCATGCCGCCGTACTCCTCGGGGAACGGCAGCCCGAACAGCCCCATGCGGCCCATCTCACGCACGATCTCGTACGGGAACTCGTGCCGCTCGTAGTGGTCGCCGATCTTGGGTGCGACGACCTCGTGTGCGAACTCCTCGACCGTACAGCGGAGTTCTTCCAGCTCGGGGGAGAGGCGGTGGTCCATGAAACGTCACTGCTCCTTGGGGTCCTCGTGGGACAGGGCTCGTACGGTGCGGGACGGGCTGGGTCGGCCCAGGTGTCCGGCCATCCACGCGCTCGTGGCGACGAGGCGGCCGAGGTCGACGCCCGTGTCGATGCCGAGGCCCCGCAGCATCCACACGAGGTCTTCGGTGGCGAGGTTTCCGGTGGCGCTCTTCGCGTAGGGGCAGCCGCCGAGGCCGCCGGCCGACGCGTCGACCGTCGTGACGCCGTGCCGCAGCGCGGCGAGGGTGTTGGCGAGGGCCTGGCCGTAGGTGTCGTGGAAGTGGACGCCGATGGACGGGGTCGGTACGTCCGCGCCGTTCAGGGCGGTGAGCAGTGCCTGGACATGACCGGGGGTCGCCACACCGATCGTGTCGCCGAGGCTCAGCTCGTCGCAGCCCATGTCGAGCAGCGCCCGGCAGACCCGTACGACCTGGGGGACCGGGACCGGGCCCTCCCAGGGGTCGCCGAAGCACATCGAGAGATAGCCGCGGACGTGGCCGCCCTCGGCCTTCGCGCGGGTCACCACGGGGTCGAACATGGCCAGCGCCTCGTCGACCGTCCGGTTGAGGTTGGCCCTGGCGAAGGACTCCGTGGCGCTGGCGAAGACGGCGACCCGCCGGGCGCCCAGCGCGAGGGCACGGTCGAGGCCGCGCTCGTTGGGGACGAGGACCGGCAGGGACACCGTCTCCGGGAGGTCGCCGAGAAGGGGGAACAGGGCCTCGGCGTCCGCCAGTTGGGGCACCCACCTGGGGTGCACGAAGCTGGTGGCCTCGATCGTCGTCAGGCCCGCGTCGGCCAGGCGGTGGACGAACTCCGCCTTCACCCGCGTCTGGACGGTGGCCTTCTCGTTCTGCAGGCCGTCCCGGGCGCCGACCTCGTGGATACGGACGCGGGCGGGCAGGCCGTCGGCGGCCGGTGCGGCCACGGTCATGGGGAGTCCCCGGACGGTCATCCGGCCGCCTCCTCGTCCTCGTGGGGTGCGACGACGGCCAGCACCTGGTCCATGGCGACGGCCGTACCGGGCGTGACGTCCAGCTCGGTGACCGTCCCGGCGTGCGGCGCGGAGACGACGTGCTCCATCTTCATCGCCTCCACCACCAACAGGCTCTGACCCGCCGCCACCTCGTCGCCCACGGCCACCTTCACCACGGTGACCGTGCCGGGCATCGGCGCGGTCAGCGAGTCGGCGCCCGCGTGGGCGCCGCCGGTGAGGGCGGCGGCGACGGGGTCGTGGTCGCGCACGTGCCAGGTGTCGCCGTCGCGGCCGATCCAGTCGGCGGCCCGGTGGAAGGTGTGGCGGACGCCGTCCAGGGTCACGGAGACCTGGTCGTCGGTGACGGTGTGGGAGCCTCGGGGGCGGTGGGTGACGGGTTCGAGTCCCGCCACGCGCAGATCGACGGCCAGGGGGGCCGGTTCACCGCCCAGGCGCCAGCCGTTCGGTACGGAGAAGGGGTCGGTCCAGCCGTCCCCGCGAGGCTTCAGCCCGTCCAGTCGTACGGCCGCCGCCGCCTCGTACACCGCCTCCGGGACCTCGGCCGGGACCAGCCCGTCGGCCTCCCGCTCCACCAGCCCGGTGTCCAACTCGCCCGCCACCACCGCCGGATGGCCCAGCAGCCGGCGCAGGAAACCGGCGTTCGTCTGCACGCCCAGCGTGACCGTCCCGGCGAGGGCCGCGCGCAGGCGGCGCAGCGCGGTGGGCCGGTCGGGGCCGTAGGCGATGACCTTGGCGAGCATCGGGTCGTACAGCGAACCGATCTCGGTGCCCTCGCTCAGCCCGGAGTCGGTCCGTACGCCGTCGCCGTCCGGCTCGCGCATGCGCAGGATCGTGCCGCCGGAGGGGAGGAAGCCGCGCGAAGGGTCCTCGGCGCAGATCCGGGCCTCGACGGCGTGGCCCGTCAGCCGCACGTCCTCCTGGCCGAACGCCAGCGGCTCGCCCGCCGCGACCCGGAGCTGCCACTCCACCAGGTCGACACCCGTGACCAGCTCGGTCACCGGGTGCTCGACCTGGAGGCGGGTGTTCATCTCCATGAAGTAGTAGGAGGAGGGGTCGCCGCCGGGGACGATGAACTCGACCGTGCCCGCGCCGGAGTAGCCGCAGGAGCGGGCCGCCTGCACGGCCGCCGCGCCCATCGCCGCCCGGGTGGCCTCGTCGAGCAGGACGCTGGGCGCCTCCTCGATGATCTTCTGGTGGCGGCGCTGGAGGGAGCACTCGCGCTCGCCGAGGTGGACGGCGTTCCCGTGGCCGTCGGCCAGGACCTGGATCTCGATGTGCCGGGGGCGGTCGATCCACCGCTCGACGAGGAGGGTGTCGTCGCCGAAGGAGGCGCGGGCCTCGCGTCGGGCGGCGGCGATCTCGTCGGCCAGCCCGTCCGCGTCCCGCACCAGCCGCATGCCCTTGCCGCCGCCGCCCGCGCTGGGCTTCAGCAGCACCGGCATGCCGATCTCCCCGGCGGCGCCGGCGAGTTCGGCGTCGGTCAGACCGCTGCCGCTCGAACCGGGCACCACCGGCACGCCGGCCGCCCGTACCGTCTCCTTGGCGCGGATCTTGTCGCCCATGAGGGAGATCGCCTCGGCGGGCGGGCCGATGAAGACCAGCCCGGCGTCGGCGCACGCCCGCGCGAACCCGGCGTTCTCGGCGAGGAAGCCGTACCCCGGGTGCACCGCCTGCGCGTCCGTCCGGGCCGCGGCCTCCAGCAGCCGCTCCACCGACAGATAGCTCTCGGCCGCGGGCGCCGGGCCGATCCGTACGGCCGTGTCGGCCTCGCGTACGTGCCGGGCGTCGGCGTCCGCGTCGGAGAACACGGCGACGGAGCGGACACCGAGGGCGCGCAGGGTGCGGATGACGCGGACGGCGATCTCGCCGCGGTTGGCCACCAGCACTGTGTCGAACATCGTCATTCTCGAAGCCCCCTCACATTCGGAAGACGCCGAACCGGGGGTCACCCAGGGGCGCGTTGGCACAGGCGGTCAGGGCGAGGCCGAGGACCTGCCGGGTCTCCAGCGGGTCGATCACGCCGTCGTCCCAGAGGCGGGCGGTGGCGTAGTAGGCGTTGCCCTGGTGCTCGTACCGGGCGCGGATCGGGTCCTTGAAGGCCTCTTCCTCCTCCGTCGGCCAGTCCGCGCCGCGCGCCTCCAACTGGTCCCGCTTCACGGTCGCGAGGACGGACGCGGCCTGTTCGCCGCCCATCACGGAGATCTTGGCGTTGGGCCACATCCACAGGAAGCGCGGTGAGTACGCCCGGCCGCACATCGAGTAGTTGCCCGCGCCGTACGAGCCGCCGATCACGACCGTCAGCTTGGGGACCCGGGTGCAGGCCACGGCCGTCACCATCTTGGCGCCGTGCTTGGCGATGCCACCGGCCTCGTAGTCCCGGCCGACCATGAAGCCGGAGATGTTCTGCAGGAAGACCAGGGGGATGCCGCGCTGGTCGCACAGCTCGATGAAGTGGGCGCCCTTCTGGGCGGACTCGGAGAACAGGATGCCGTTGTTGGCGACGATGCCGACCGGGTGGCCGTGGATCCGGGCGAAGCCGGTGACCAGGGTCTGCCCGAACTCCGCCTTGAACTCGGCGAAGCGCGAACCGTCGACCACGCGCGCGATCACCTCCCGTACGTCGTACGGCGTGCGGGAGTCGACCGGCACGGCGCCGTAGAGCGTGTACGGGTCCACCTTGGGCTCGACGGCCGGCTCGACCGACCAGGGGAGCGGGCCCCGGGCGGGGAGGGTGGAGACGATGTTCCGCACGATGCGCAGGGCGTGGGCGTCGCTCTCGGCGAGGTGGTCGGTGACGCCGGAGATCCGGGAGTGGACCTCGCCGCCGCCCAGTTCCTCGGCGGTGACGACCTCGCCGGTGGCGGCCTTCACCAGCGGGGGGCCGCCGAGGAAGATCGTCCCCTGGCCCCGGACGATGACGGCCTCGTCGCTCATGGCCGGGACGTACGCCCCGCCGGCCGTGCACGAGCCGAGGACGGCCGCGATCTGGGGGATGCCGGCGCCCGACATCCGCGCCTGGTTGTAGAAGATGCGGCCGAAGTGCTCGCGGTCGGGGAAGACCTCGTCCTGCAGGGGCAGGAAGGCGCCGCCGGAGTCGACGAGGTAGAGGCACGGAAGGCGGTTCTCCAGGGCCACCTCCTGGGCCCGCAGATGCTTCTTCACCGTCATCGGGTAGTACGTGCCGCCCTTGACGGTGGCGTCGTTGGCGACGACGACGCACTCCCGGCCGCCGACCCGGCCGATCCCGGCGATCACGCCCGCCGCCGGCGCCTGTCCCTCGTACATGCCGTCGGCGGCGAGAGGCGCCAGCTCCAGGAAGGGGGAGCCGGGGTCGAGGAGGGCGTCCACCCTGTCGCGCGGCAGCAGCTTGCCGCGTGCGGTGTGCCGGGCGCGCGCCTTCTCGCCGCCGCCGAGCCGGGCCGCGGCCAGCTTGGCGCGCAGCTCCTCGCCCAGCGCGCGGTGCGCGGCCTCGTTGGCCCGATACGCCTCGGCCGCGGGATCTGCCGCGGTCGTCAGCTCCGGTGCCTGGTCCATCGTGCGGTCCCCTCACCCAGTGGTCACTGTTAATGAGCGTTAACGCGTTTCCACCAGGTTAACGACCGCTAACCTCCCTGTCTAGAATCGGCTCCATGGCCACCAGAACCGATGCGCCCACCCGCCGGGAGCAGATCCTGAAGGAAGCCGCCCGCCTCTTCGCCGAGCGCGGCTTCCACGGCGTCGGCGTCGACGAGATAGGCGCCGCCGTCGGCATCAGCGGGCCGGGGCTCTACCGGCATTTCGCCGGCAAGGACGCGATGCTCGCGGAGCTGCTGGTGGGGATCAGCGGACAGTTGCTCACGGGGGCGAAGCGGAGGGTGGTGGAGGCGGACGCCTCCGGGCGGGGTGCCGACGGGGGGCCTGCCGGGCGGGACGCCGAGGCGGTCCTCGACTCGCTCATCGAGGGGCACATCGACTTCGCGCTCGACGACCGGCCACTGATCACCTTGCACGATCGCGAGCTGGACCGCCTCCGGGACAGTGATCGCAAGCTCGTGCGGCAGTTGCAGCGGCAGTACGTGGAGCTGTGGGTGGGGGCGCTTCGCGCGGTGTACCCGGGGCTGGCGGAGCCCGCGGCCCGGTCGGCCGTGCACTCGGTGTTCGGGCTGCTGAACTCGACGCCGCACCTGGGGCGGCCGGGGCCGTTGCCCGGACGGGCGGCCACGGCGGGGCTGCTGCACCGGATGGCCCGGGGGGCGTTCCAAGCGGCGGCCACGGGGGAGTGACGAGCGTTACGGAGGGATTGGTCTGGACGGGCTCGCCTACCCGCCGGTACGGTTGTCTGAGCAAGCGCTTAGCCGTGTCGGGTGAAACCGCAACCAGCGATTGAGGACCCCGGACGGCGAGCGACCACATCCGCGAGAGCGGCGCCGGCTTAGGCGCAGAGAGGGGCCGGCGGTGCGCCGTACGGTGTTCAACGAGGATCACGAGGCGTTCCGGGAGACCCTGCGTGCCTTCATCGAGGCCGAGGTCGTGCCCGTGTACGACGAGTGGTTCGCCGCCGGCCAGGCGCCGCGCGACTTCTACTACAAGATCGCCGAGCTGGGCCTCTTCGGTATCAACGTGCCGGAGGAGTTCGGCGGCGCCGGCATCGACTCGTACAAGTTCGAGGCCGTGATGTACGAGGAGACGGCCCGCGCGGGCGTCCACTTCGGCGGCTCCGGTGTGCACGTGCTGCTCGGTCTGCCGTACATCAAGATGCTGGCCACGGACGAGCAGAAGAAGCGGTTCCTGCCCAAGTTCGTCTCCGGTGAGGAGATGTGGGCGCTGGCCATGACCGAGCCGGGCACCGGGTCCGACCTCGCGGGCATGAAGACCACCGCCAAGCTCAGCGAGGACGGCACGCACTACGTCCTCAACGGCTCCAAGACCTTCATCACCGGTGGCGTCCACGCCGACCGCGTGATCGTGTGCGCCCGCACCGACGCGCCCACCGCCGAGGACCGCCGTCACGGCATCTCCCTCTTCGCCGTGGACACCAGGGCCGAGGGCTACTCGATCGGGCGCAAGCTCGACAAGCTGGGCCTGCGCACCTCCGACACCGCCGAGCTGGCCTTCGTCGACGTCAAGGTCCCGGTCGAGGACCTGCTCGGCGAGGAGAACAAGGGCTTCTACTACCTCGGCCACAACCTCGCCTCCGAGCGCTGGGGCATCGCCTTCGGCGCGTACGCCCAGGCCAAGGCGGCCGTCCGGTTCGCCAAGCAGTACGTCCAGGACCGCACCGTCTTCGGCAAGTCCGTCGCGTCCTTCCAGAACACCAAGTTCGAGCTGGCCGCCTGCCAGGCCGAGGTGGACGCGGCCGAGGCCGTCGCCGACCGCGCGCTCGAAGCCCTCGACGCCGGTGAGCTGACGCCGGCCGAGGCCGCCAGCGCCAAGCTGTTCTGCACCGAGGTCGCCCACCGCGTCATCGACCGCTGCCTCCAACTGCACGGCGGCTACGGCTTCATGAACGAGTACCCGATCGCCCGCCTGTACGCGGACAACCGCGTCAACCGCATCTACGGCGGCACCAGCGAGATCATGAAGTCGATCATCGCCAAGGACATGGGTCTGTAGGCCCGGGAAATCACCGTCCGGTACACCCGACCTCATGAGCCAGGCACCACTTGAGGATCTCCTCGATCTGCTCGACCTGGAGCAGATCGAGGAGAACATCTTCCGCGGCCGGTCCCGGCCCGCCATCGTCCCGAGGGTCTTCGGCGGGCAGGTCGCGGCCCAGGCGCTCGTCGCCGCCGGGCGGACGGTCCCCGAGGACCGGCTGCCCCACTCCCTCCACGCGTACTTCCTGCGCATCGGCGATCCCGGCGCCCCCATCGTGTACACCGTGGAGCGCATGAACGACGGCCGCTCCTTCACCGCGCGCCGCGTCGTCGCCGTCCAGCACGGCCAGCCGATCTTCGCCCTCTCCGCGTCCTTCCAGCGGTACGAGGACGGCCTCGACCACCAGGCCCCGATGCCCGCCGCGCCCGCCCCGGAGACCCTCCCCACCGCCGAGCAGCGGCTCCCGGCGTACGGCCTCGACCCGGCCGTGGTGGAGAAGATGCTGGAGGCCCGGGCCGCCGTCGACCTGCGCTACGTCGACGACCCGCCCTACGGCCGCTACGGCGAGCCTCGCGAACCGCGCTCCCAGGTCTGGTTCCGCGCCAACGGCAAGCTCGACGACGACCCCCTTCTGCACGTCGTCCTCGCCACCTACGTCTCCGACATGACGCTCCTCGACTCCGTCCTGCTCGCGCACGGACGCGGCGGCTGGGCGGTCGGCGATGTCGTCGGGGCCTCCCTGGACCACGCCATGTGGTTCCACCGGCCCTTCCGCGCCGACGAATGGCTCCTGTACGACCAGGAGTCGCCGTCCGCGGCGGCCGGCCGGGGCCTCGGCCAGGGCCGGATCTACACGCAGGACGGCCGGCTCGCGATCTCCGTGATCCAGGAGGGCGTCGTCCGCGCACCGAGGCCGAAGACCCCCTGACCCCGCGGCCCTGGTAGTGCTCCGTTAGGTGGTGCCGACCTGCGGCGATTCGACGACGCGGTGGAATGGACGACGTCCCGGCCACGGCGGTCTCCGCAGGTCGTGACCGGGGGCCGGGCGCCGCCGAAGCCCGGCGCCACTCGGCGGGTCCGCACTCGACGGAGCCCTACCGGCTGTCCTTGAGCCCCGCCTGTTCCAGCAGGTACGCGGTCATCGGGTCGTAGAAGCGCGGGCTGACCACGTGGTCGTCCAGGGGGACCGCGACCTGGAGGGTGCCCTCGGACTCGCCGAGGAAGAGGGCCGGGTCGTTGGAGTCCGCGTAGCCGACGGAGTCGACGCCGAGCTGGCCGGCGCAGCCCGCCCAGCCGTGGTCGGCGACGACCAGGTCGGGCAGCGGCCGGCCGGCGCCCTGAAGTCCCCGGAGGACGGCGCGCATCGGCTCGGGGGAGTGGGTGTGCCAGAGGGTGGCGCCGTGTTCGAGGACGGCGATGTCGGCGAACTGCATGACGTACCCCTCCTCCGTCTGGAGGCCGTCCGGGATGACGACGATCTCGCAGCCGGCCGCGCGCAGCGCCCGAGCCGTCTCGTGGTGCACCTGGAGCAGGCCGCCGGGGTGGCCGGTGGCGAACAGGACCCGCTGACCGCCCTCGGCGGCCTTGCGCAGCCGGGCCGCCATACGCTCCAGCGCGTCGATCGTCAGGTCCGGGTCGATGGTGTCCTGGCCGTAGCGGTACCCCGGGTCGTCGTTCACGCCGACGCGCTCCGCCATCACGGCCAGCACGTCCTGCTCGTCGCTCCAGCGGTCCCCGAGCTCCAGGCCCAGCCAGTAGTGGCGGTTGCCGTTGGCCAGTTCGCGGTAGTGGGAGAGGTTGTTCTCGCGCGGCGTGGCGACATCGCCCGCGATACGCGTCCGTACGAGGTGTTCGACGAGCTCGGCGCGGCTGGGGGTCCCGGGTATCGGCATACGTCCATTGTGAGGCAGACGACTGCGGGAGTCGCGGGCGTCGGGACCGCTGCGACCTGCGTCACTCCGTGCGGCGTTCCGAGTCCGAGCCGGTCCCGACTCGCCAGTAGGATCACATCCAGTAGTACATATCGGAGCATATCTATGCGTGCGCGACGAAGCGTATGCAGGAAGTAGGCAGTTCCCATGAGCAGCAACGAGACGCCCCGCGGCCCGGTCGACTCGCCCCGAGGTCCGGTCGACTCCTCCCGCGTCCCGCGGTACGCCGGGCCCGCGACGTACGCCCGGCTGCCCCGCCTCGACGAGGTGGGCCGCGCGGACGTCGCCGTCGTGGGCGTGCCGTTCGACTCGGGCGTCTCGTACCGGCCGGGCGCACGTTTCGGCGGCAACGCGATCCGTGAGGCGTCCCGGCTGCTGCGTCCCTACAACCCGGCGCAGGACGCCTCCCCCTTCGCGCTCGCCCAGGTCGCGGACGCCGGCGACATCTCCGCCAACCCCTTCGACATCAACGAGGCGGTGGAGGCGGTGGAGGCGGCGGCGGACGAGCTGCTGGGGACGGGTGCCCGGCTGATGACCCTCGGCGGCGACCACACCATCGCGCTGCCCCTGCTGCGCTCGGTGGCCAGGAAGCACGGCCCGGTCGCGCTGCTGCACTTCGACGCCCATCTCGACACCTGGGACACGTACTTCGGCGCCGAGTACACCCACGGCACCCCGTTCCGGCGGGCGGTGGAGGAGGGGATCCTGGACACGGAGGCGCTGTCCCACGTGGGCACGCGCGGTCCGCTGTACGGCAGGCAGGACCTCACCGACGACGAGAAGATGGGCTTCGGGATCGTCACGTCCGCCGACATCTACCGCCGGGGCGCGGACGAGGTGGCGGACCAGCTGCGCCAGCGCATCGGCGACCGCCCGCTGTACGTCTCCATCGACATCGACTGCCTCGACCCGGCCCACGCGCCGGGCACGGGGACGCCGGAGGCCGGCGGCATGACCTCCCGCGAGCTGCTGGAGATCCTGCGGGGCCTGGCCTCCTGCAACCTGGTCTCCGCCGACGTCGTCGAGGTGGCGCCCGCGTACGATCACGCCGAGATCACCGCGGTGGCCGCCTCGCACACGGCGTACGAACTCACCACGATCATGTCCCGCCAGATCGCGCGGGAGAAGCGGGAGAAGGCAGCGCAGTGACCCACGACCACGACCTGGTACTCCGCCCGACGGCCGCCCAGAGGGAGGCCGCGCTGAACCCTCCCCCGGGCCGCAACGGCGGAGACCTGGTCGTGGAGACGCTGGCCGGACTCGGCGCGACGACGGTGTTCGGGCTCCCCGGCCAGCACGCCCTCGGTCTGTTCGACGCGCTGCGCCGCTCGGACCTGCGGTATATCGGCCTGCGGGTCGAGAACAACGCGGGCTTCGCGGCGGACGCGTACGGCCGCGTCACCGGCGAGGCGGCCCCGCTGCTGCTGTCGACGGGACCGGGCGCGCTGACGTCACTGGCGGCGCTGCAGGAGGCGGCGGCGGCCTCGGCGCCGGTGCTGGCGATCAGCAGTCAGGTCCCGACGGCGGGCCTGGGCGGCGGCCGTCACGGTTACCTCCACGAACTCCCCGACCAGGCGGCCTCCTTCAGGGGCGTCGTCAAGTCCGTCCACACCGTCCGCGCGCAATCTCAGATCCCCTCCGCGATCGCCGCCGCGTGGCAGTCGGCGCTCACGGCTCCGCACGGCCCGGTGTGGGTGGAGATCCCGCAGGACGTGCTGCTGGCGAAGACGCCTCTGCCGGTGGTGACGGGGGTGGACGCGACGCCGGAGGAGCTGGTGCCGCGTCCCGAACTGACCGCCGTGGCCGCCGGCCTGCTGTCCCGGGCGGCCCGTCCGGCGATCATCGCGGGCGGCGGGGTCGTACGGGCGGACGCCTCCGGCAAGCTGCGCCGACTGGCGGAACGGCTGTCGGCGCCGGTCGTGACGACCTTCGGGGGAAGGGCGCGTTCCCCTGGACGCACCCGCTGTCGCTCCAGTCCTGGCTGGAGGACCGGCACACGACGGACTTCCTGGAGGACGCGGACGTCCTGCTGGTGGTGGGCTCAGGGCTCGGTGAACTCTCCTCCAACTACCACACGTTCAAGCCCCGGGGCCGAGTGATCCAGATCGAGGCGGACCTCGGGAAGCTGGAGTCCAACCACCCGGCGCTGGGCATCCACGCGGACGCGCGGCCGGCGTTGCAGGCGCTGCTGGAGACGATCGAGGAGCCACGGGAGGACGAGTCGGCGCCGGGGCGGGTCCGCGCGGTGCTCGACCGCGTCCGTGAACGCATCGACGCCCAGCAACTCACCCTGGAACAGGACCTGTTGGCGTCCATTCGACGGGCCCTGCCACCCCGCGCCCCCTCCTTCTGGGACATGACGATCCTGGCGTACTGGGCCTGGTCGGCATTCGATCCGCGGGGCGCGAACACCATGCACTCCGCCCAGGGCTCCGGCGGCCTCGGCTACGCATTCCCGGCGGCCCTCGGCGCGGCGGCGGCCGACCCGACGCAGCCGGTGCTGGCCGTCTCGGGCGACGGCGGCGCGCTGTACTCGATCGCGGAACTGGCAACCGCCCGGCAGTACGACCTGAACGTCACCTGGCTCGTCGTCGACGACGGCGGCTACGGCATCCTGCGCGCGTACATGACCGACGCGTTCGGCGGGACGACCGGCACGGAGCTGACCCGCCCGGACTACGTGGCCCTCGCCGAGTCCTTCGGCGTCCCCGGCCTGCGCACGACCCCCGAGACCCTCGCGGAGGACCTCGCCAAGTGCCTTGCCGCGCCCGGCCCCTCGGTGGTCGTCCTGCCGGTGGTGCCGCGGATGTTCGCGCCGACGCACACGGAGAACCCGGCGCGCACGGAGAACCCGGCGGACCTGTAGAACCCGGCGCACCGGTAGAGCCGGTGGGCGGCGGCTGCCCGGCGTGGACGTGATCCGATCCGCGCCGGAGGCGGCGGTGGTGGTGCCGCCGCCTCCGGGACGGGCCTTACCTCCGCCCGCCGTGCTCCGGCTCAGCGCAGGGCCGCGCCGAACATCGCGTCCGTGTACGGGGCGGACACGTCCTTCGGGCCGAACGCGAGGGCCGACCCGGTGGTCAGGCCGGTGGCCGTGCCGCCGAGGATCCAGACGGCCCCGTTGTCGCTGTTCTCGGTGGGGGAGCCGGCGGCGAGGTCGGCGTGGCCGTCGCCGTCGAGGTCCAGGAGGGCTGTGGCGGCGCCGAACCTGTCGTCCTTCTCGGCGACTCCGGGGACCCCGGCGGTGTTCTGGTGGAAGACCCGCGTGCCGGTGCCCGTGATACCGGAGGCGGTGCCGGGGACGAGGGCGACCGAGCCCGCGTCGGCGATGTCCTTGACATCCTCGTACGCGATGCCGAGGGCGAGGTCGGCGTATCCGTCGCCGGTGACGTCGGCGACGGAGACCGCCGAGCCGACCAGGTCGCCGGACTCCTGCGCGCCGGGGAAGCCGGGGAGGCCCTGGTCGAAGGTCTGCGTGTTCGCCCCGGACGGGCCGGTGGGGGAGCCGTAGGCCACCCGGACCTGGTCGGACCAGCCGTCCGCGCCCACGACCACGTCGTCGTAGCCGTCGCCGTTCACGTCGCCCACGCCCGTGCCCGCCGGATCGCGGCTCACGTCGTCGCCGGGCACCCAACCGCGGGTGAAGCCCGAACCGCCGCCCAGGAGAAGGCGGTTGCCCCAGGTGCCGTCGCCCGTGTAGTGCCACTGGACCAGGTCGTCCCGGCCGTCGCCGTTGACATCCCCGACCTGGCCGGAGACGACCGGGCCGGTGATGGAGGACGGGCCGTCCTCGCAGCCGCCGCCGCTCGCGCAGGAGGCGTCGTCCTCGTCCCAGCCCCACCACAGGGACTTGTCGAGGAGGTTGACTACGGCGGTGGGCTTGCCGGCACGGGATATCGGGCCCTTCCACAGGGCCGCCGGTGCGCCCTCGGGGTCGTCGCCGCCGACGGACCGGGCGGAGAAGAGCGCGAGGTCGGTCCTGCCGTCGCCGTCGAAGTCGCCCGCCTGCGGGGCCGCCCCGAACCCGGCGACGCTCGTACCGCCGGTCAGTCCGGCGGCCGACCCCCAGACGATCACGGAGCCCGCCGCACCGCCCGCGAGCACCAGGTCGCCGTAACCGTCCCGGTCCAGGTCACCCTTGGCGAACGTCGAACCGAAGCGCTGGTTCGCGGTGGCGGAGCCGGGCACGCCGCTCGTCGAACGGCTGAGGAGCTTCTTCTTCGTCGTGGAGATCCCGCTCTTCGACCCGTACATGACGGCCACATAGCCCGCCTTGGCCTTCCCGGACACCGTGGCGTTCGGGGCGGCTATGACCAGGTCGGCGTACCCGTCCCCGTTGAAGTCGTCCGCCACGCCCACGGACGGGGTGGCCGCCGAGGCGGGGCCGAGCGACCAGGCGGTCAGGCCCCCGGCCAGCAGCACCACCGCGGCCAGGGGTGCGCTCACTCGGGCTGTGCGGATACCGCGTCGTGCTCCTGCTCGTGACATGCACGTGCCTTTCGGGTCGGTGGGGTCCGGCGGGCGGAAGTTCCGCGTCCGTGTAGTAGTCCGACTCGAAGGGGGCTCCACCAGTTGTACGTCCGCATGTCATGAATGAGTAACCGACGGCACGCACACGGGGAGACCCCCGGCCGCCGGGCCGGGGGTTCGCACACGGGTGCCTACCAGATCGCCTCGACCCACTCCGGGTGGTCGATGAACGGGTTCCGGTTGCCCTGGTACCTGTCGTAGATGATCTCGTTGCGGCGCTCCTCGAAGGAGTCCGGCGGGTCCTCGTCGTTCCAGGTCTTCAGGACGGAGAGGCGGCCGTGGAAGCGGGTGCTTCCGTTGTTGACGGAGTCGTTGGGCTCCAGGTCGGGCCGGCCGTCGTCGCCCTCGTACCGGACCGCCATGTAGAGGATCATGCGGGCCACATCGCCCTTGACCGCGTCGCGGGGCTCGAAGGAGTTCGAGTCGGCGAGGCTGCCGCCGCTGTCCGTGAAGCTGCTGCCGCCGTTGTCGAAGTCCAGGTTGCCGCGCCGGGCGTTGACCCGTACGTCCTCGGCACGCACGTGGTGCAGGTCGGTGCCCGGACCGGCGGAGGTGCCGAAGCCGCCGTGGGACTGGGCCCACACGTGCTCGCGGTTCCAGTCGCCGGTCGAGCCGCCGTTCAGGGACTTGCTGCGGGAGATGCCGCTGTACAGCAGCTTCACGTTGCCGCTGTTGTCCGGGTCCTGGTCGGTGACCTTCAGCGCGTTCCAGACCGCGGAGTACGAGATCGTCGTCTGGTCGCTGATGATCGTGTGCAGCGAGGACTTCAGGGCCGTGCCGGTCTTGCCGATCGCGTTCGCGTAGTACGTGTCGTCGTACGCGGTCGTCGTCGCCGAGGCGGGAGCGGCGGTGGCCGTCGGCAGGACGACACCGACGAGCACGGCCGACGTCGCGAGTGCGACCGTCTTCCAACTGCGTATCCGCGCAGCGGGCATTGGGGTGTCCCTTCCCAGAGGGCCGCGCGGAACGGGGAGTTGCTGAGGGGAGCCTCGTTCTACGCGGGTTGACTATGTGGGTAACCGAGAGATTGGCATGGACGGGTCACTCGGTGTGTTACCGGGAAGGGGCGATTCGGTGACGTTATCGAAAACAGGGCAACCCTCGTGCCCCGACGGCCCCTCGGTGGCTCCATGTCGAGGGAAGACCCCGATTGACGTGGGGAATCAGGTGTGCTGCGCACATGCTGCGCTGGTCCGGTCCACCGAACGGTCGGAACCGAAGGCCGCCGCATCAGCGCGGCATCCGGAACCGCGGCCCGAATTCGTCTGAGCGGTTCCCGAGACGGCGAGCCCGGCGCGGGTCGCGTCCCGCCGGGTGGTGCAAGCGTCAAGGGCTTCACACTCCGGTCCCCGGCCCGCGACGATCTGTCCGGCGGACGCGGCCCCGCGAAGCGCCCCGGTGGAGCGGCGGAGGGGTCTCATCGGCGGCCGTATCCGACGCGAACTGCGCATGCCGGTCCGCTGATCGTCCACACCATCCGGCGGGACGCCGTCCCGGCGCGTCGGACAGGACTCAGTCCTTCAGGCGCTCCCGCAGTTCGTCGACATCGGCCAGGAACCACGTCTGCTGCCCGCGGTTGCACTCCCGGACGAAGTCGCGCAGGGACGAACTGGCAGTGGTGTGGCGGGACATGTCACCGACGACGGCGAGGCCGACGCGGTACTGGACGAACTTCTGGATGATGTCGCCGGCGACGCGGGTCCGCAGCCGGAAGAACGACTCGTCGAAGCGCTCGACGGGGACGACGACCCATGTGGCGCCCTGGTACCCGGCGTTGCCGATGAGATCCAGAGCGTCGCTCTCACGGGCGATCGTCTCCCCGTCGGGGGCGCACAGGAGAACGGGCACGTCGTGGATCGTCTGCAGGGTGGTCGTCATGGGGGTCGAGGCTACGTTCCGACCGGGCGCGCGGTCGACGCGATTTCGAGGCGGCGGGGACCGGTTCACGCTTCCCGTTCGGGACGCGGCCCCAGCAAGGCGATGAACGAGGCCCAGCTGGCCCGTGAGAGGGCAGGGCGGGGCCGTGGGGGTTCCTTGGAGTCACGGACGGGGCCGGCCAACTCCTCGACCACGCGGTCGACATACTCGCCGACCGCCGGGCGACCGCCCCACGACTCCGTTTCCTGCCGGCCCGGATGGTTGGGCTGTTCGTCCGAGAAGGGAACGCGCGTACAACTTTCGGCCGTCCTTGCGAGTCGACTGGTGTGGACGCGCCGCCGGCGTGCTCCTGTCGTTCCAGGGGATGGGAAGGTTTCATGACTCACCGGATAGCCCGGGTGGCTCGGGCGTCCAGACGGGCTCGCGTGCTCGCCGCGGGGGTCGGGGCGGGGCTGGTCGTCTCGTCGGTGGCGGTGGCGTTCGCGCCGGCCGCCGGGGCCGCGGGAGCGCAGGTCAGTTGTACGTCGAAGCGGGCGGGGCTGGCCGAGAAGCTGCAGGCGGACATCACGGCGGCGCTCGCGAAGCGGAAGGGGACCGTGGCGGTCGGGCTGCACGACCGGGTCACCGGCACGACGTGCACCCTGCGCGGCGGCACCGCCTTCGACTCCGCCAGCGTCGTGAAGGTGACCGTGCTCGCGGCGCTGTTGCACGACGCGAAGAAGAAGGGGCGGTATCTCACCGACCGGGAGGCCAAACTGGCCAACGCCATGATCACCAAGTCGGACAACGCCTCCACCAGCACACTGTGGAAGCAGCTCGGCCTGACGAAGGTCAAGGCGTTTCTCACGGCCGCCAAGATGACCCAGACCCAGCCAGGAGCGAACAACTACTGGGGGCTCACCCGGATCACCGTCCGGGACGAGCAGCGCCTGCTCGCGCTGCTCACCGCCAAGAACAGCGTCCTGAGCGACAACTCCCGCGCCTACATCCTCAAGCTGATGAACAAGGTCGTCACCTCGCAGCGCTGGGGGACCCCGGCCGGAGCGCCGTCGACCGTGAAGGCGCACGTCAAGAACGGGTGGCTGTCCCGGGCCACGCACGGCTGGCGGGTGCACAGCGTCGGCACGTTCAAGGGCGGCGGACGGGATTACACGATCACCGTCCTCACCCACGGCAACCCCGACATGAAGTACGGCGTCAACACCATCCAGGGTGTCGCCAAGGTCATCCACAAGGACCTCGTGCCCGTCACGGCGTCCTCGAGCACGCAGCGGTACGTGCCCACCGACCGGCCCGCGGAAGCGACCGTGCCGGTGCCGACGACCATCACGACCGGCGGCTGATATCGGGGACGTTCACGGCGAGGTCATCTCCGAGCACCGGTGTCGTCCTGCCATGACGCCACGCCCCAAGGCGGGCCGGGTCCGCTTCCGGATCTCCTGCGCGTGCTTGTACGGCGTCATCCGCCGCTCCGAGTACGACTTCACGCACGACGCGTCCACGACGCCGAGCTTGCCCGGCCGGGCAGTCCACGACCTCCCACGGTGCCGCCGGCGGATCACCTCCGAGGAACGTGTCGGCGTAGCGGACAGCGCGGATCCGCACCGTCATCCCGGGCGGTGCCCGTCGGACCGCCGCAGCGCGATCAGGCCGCGGTCGCCGTCCACGAGGAAGAAGCGCTCCAGCCCGGGGCGCGCGCGGGCACCTCACCGAAGGCCCTGTGGGCAGCGGCCTGCTCATCGGTCAGGAATTCCACCGGCACACCCGGACCAGTCCCCGCCGAGGGTGCGCCACGGGTGGCGGCACCTCGGGGCGGGCTCCGGCCCGGGGCCGTCGCCGACCGGTCCTACACCATGCGGACGTGGCTGGTGAGCCGGCCTTCCTCGTAGAGATGGAACGTCAGACCGACAGGGCCGCCGTGGGTCTTCCAGGAGGCGCCCGGGCCTTGTTCCCAGGGCATCAGGGCCGTCGAGGCGATGCTGGGCGCACACAGCAGCGGGCGCCCAGCGAAGGACGTCGTGGCCGCCGTGTGGGCGTGGCCGCAGAGCACGGCGGCCACGTGTGTGTGGCGTCGGAGCACCTCCGCCAGGGCGTCCGGTCCGCGCAGTCCGATGCGGTCGATGTACGGCAGGCCGAGCGGCGCGGGCGGATGGTGGAAGGCGACGAAGGCCGGCCGGTCGGGGGCGGCGGCGAGGGCGTCGTCCAGCCAGTCCAGTGTCACCGGTTCCAGCAGGCCCTCGGACCGGCCGGGTACCGAGGAGTCGCACATCAGCACCCGGACCCCGGCGACGTCCCGGACCTCGTTGACCGGCGCCGTACCACCGCCGCCGAGGAGCACCTCGCGGTACTGCGCACGGGCGTCGTGGTTGCCCGGGCACAGGAGCACCTCGTGGCGCTCGTACAGCGGGGCGAGGAGCTCGACGGCCTGGCGGTACTCCGCCACGGTGCCCCGGTCGGCGACGTCTCCGGTGACCAGCACGGCGTCCACCGTGCCGGGCAGTCCGGTCAGATGGGACACGGCCCGGCGCGTGCGCTCGGCGCTCTCCTCGGTGCCGTCCAGGTGCAGATCGCTGAGGTGGGCCAGTACCGTCACGCCTTCGCCTCCGCCTGGGGCGCCTTGTCCTGTCCGGGCTCCCCGACGTCCCGCCTGCCCGCCCGCCAGCGGGCCCAGGTGCCCAGGCACATGGCCAGGGAGATCGCGAGGACGCCGTAGAAGGTGTCCTGCGACTGGTGCAGCCGCGGGTCGACGTACTGGATCACGTAGGTGATGACCAGGTTCGTCCCGAACAGCATGGAGACCGTGATCGGCTCGGTCCGTACGATGCCCTGCTGGAGCAGGTACAGCGAGATGATCACGCCGACGAGGCTGATGGCGAGGATCGCGCCGACGTTGCCCGGGGAGTACGGGCCGAAGCTGCCGCGCACCACGAGGATGACGAAGGTCGTGACGATCAGGGCCACGAACCTGGAGGCCATCATCTGCCGCACCGACATCCCCGCGTCGCCGAGCCGCTTCGTGTAGTAGGTCACTCCCGACAGCGAGATGGTGGTCAGCACGCACATCACGATGCCGAAGACCAGCTGCCGGGTCGGCACATCCCCGATGGCCGACTCCCCATTGGAGGCCGTGACCAGCAAGTACGCCATGGCGACGATCATCGCTCCGGCCGCGACCAGTTCGAGCGGGAGTGCCTTCGTGCCGGGCCGGAGCTTGAAGCCGAGTGCGATGGTGACGGCCGGGCCCAGGCCGATGATCATCGAGTTGGCCATGGCCGGTTCGAAGACGGTGAACGCGTACAGCACCGCGATCCAGCAGACCGCGGTGGAGACGTTGAGCATCACCACGTCGGCGAGGCAGCGTTTCACCACGACCCTCAGCCCGCGCTTGTCGCGCAGGGTGAAGAAGTAGAAGGCCTGGGCCACCACGAAGGAGTGGAAGGCGATGAACTCCGGTGAGAGATCCTGGACCAGGGCGCCCTCGAACACCGACTTGGTCGAGTTGATGAGGCAGTAGCCCAGCACCAGCAGGGGACCGGCGGCCAGCGCGAGGCGGCGGCTAGACGACATCGTAGAACCCCTCGCCGTCCAGGTAACGGGCCGTCATGTAGTCGTGTGTGACAACGCCCTCCACCTCGTGCAGGAGGTGCACGAGCATCGGGTACGTGAGGTCGTTGACCGTCCGCGAGATCTCCTCGCCAGGCCGCACCTTCAACAGGACGTCGTGGAAGCTCTCCAGCGCGCGCAGGTCCGCCATCTTCGGCAGACCGACGAGCTTGCCCGCCTCGGGGGCGATCATGTTGACGCAGACCGCGTGCCGGGAGACCTCGTACTCGGTGTGCCTGCGTGCCTCGAAGGCCTCCGGGTCCGTGTACGCCAGCACCGTCCACTCCAGCTGGCTCTCGCCGATCGCCGCCCGGGTCAGCAGGGGGAGCATGGCGCCGCACACCCGGGCGCCGGTCTCGACCAGCCGGGGGCCCTGCGGGGTCAGTTTCAGCTCGGTGTGGGCCGGTCCGTTGCGGATGCCGAGCGCGTCCAGCACCGAGAACGCGTACTCCGTCAGCAGGTCCTGCTCCGGCCCCCGGCGAACCATCAGTGCCGACCCGCCGAGCAGGTCGCGTACGCCGTTTACCCCCAGATGCTGGGTCTTCCACACGTCGCACACGTAGTGCTCGCCGTCCAGGCTCACCGTGTTGACGTAGTACTCGGCGCCCACGAGGTACTCCTGGGCGACCACGGCGTCGTTGCGCAGCCCGAGCGCGCTATCCGCGCCGACGAGCGCTTCGAAGGCGGCCCGTACCTCACCGGCCGTGCCGCAGAATGACACTCCGTCGTTGAGCGCGCTGCGGACCGGCTTGAGGACCACGGTGCGGTCGTCCTCGCCGTACCAGTCCAGCAGCGTTGCCAGATCGGTGGCCAGGATCTGGTCGGCGGCGGGCACCCCGGCGGCCTTGACGGTCTCCATCATGCGGAACTTGTCCCGCCGGGCGGTGCTCAGCGCGGTGCCGTTGGTCCGCAGCCCCAGCGCCTCGCTGAGCGCGTCGGCCAGCTCGACACCGATCTCCGCCCCGGGCAGCAGTGCGACCGGGGCGTACGGGGCGACGGCGGCCAGCGTCCGAGCCGTGTCGCCGCGGTGCACCACGGTGGCGAGGAAGTCGCCCGGCCGGAACGACGAGCCGAAGACGTCTGGCGGCTGCTCCAGGCTCTGCACGTGCAGGCAGTCGTAACCGGCGTCGTGGAAGAGGGGTGCGAGGTGGCTGGCGGTGGAGTAGGCGTCGACTATCGCGACGACCGGCCGGTGGCTCTGAGGGGTACTCACGCTGGGGGTTCCTTTACCTGTGGGGCGGGGGTGGAGCGGAGGGGTGACGGTGACACGGACGGCGGCGGCTCTGCGGCTACGGGGCTGGTCAGCCCGCCCTGGCGTCCACAGGTGACTTCGCGTCACCCCTGTCCGGTGCCTGCGGTACGAATGCGCTGTCCGCGTCGAACGTCCCCCGGGAAACGGCCCGTTCCAGCCACCACCCGGCGATCTGCGAGGTGATGACCGCGGTGAGCACCAGGGTCGTGAAGAGCGACGCGTCGACGATCCCCGCGTCGAACGACACCGTGGCCAGCACGATGCCCGGGCCGCCCCGTGCGTTCAGCGCGACCGCGAGATCGAGCGACTCGCTCTTCGGCCGGTCCGAGAGCCGGGCCCCGGCGTACGCGCTCGTGGCCTTCGCCAGGCAGGCCACCAGGATGAATCCGGCGGTGAACCACAGGTCGAAGGAGTGCACCAGATCCAGCTTGAGGCCGACCGTCGCGAAATAGACGGGGATGAAGAACCCCGCGGCGAAACCGCGCAGCTGGCTCATGGAGCCGCCCTGCGCGCTCTCGCCGGTCATGCCGGACAGCAGCCCCACGACGAACGCGCCGAACATGGGAGCGACGCCCAGGAACACACAGCTCGCGGACACTGCCAGGAGCACAGCCATGCGTACGGCCACCGTGCCCGGCGGACGCTCGGCCGCGCCGGCCGTACCGCCCGCTCGGCGCCGCAGCGCCATGGCCACCAGCGTCATCAGCCCGAAGAAGGCCACCGAGGCCACCGAGTGGTAGACGGCGGAGGCGTTGGCCGACGTGACGCCCAGGGTGTGGGCAAGTCCGAAGCCGCCCTCCTCGCCGCCCGCGACCATGCCGAGCGCCACGGAGAGGACCACGTTCAGGATCACGTCCTCGACCACCGCGACCGACAGCACCACCCGGGCGAACCGGGTCCTGATGATGCGCAGGTCGAGCATGATCCGAGAGATCACCGGGATGCTGGTCACGGCGATCGCGCAGGCCAGGACCAGGGTGAGCGCGGAGACGTTGCCGGCCGGTCCGAGGAGGCTCTCGGTGCCGACGGCTCTGACGGCCAGCAGGCCGATCCCGAAGGGCACGGCCATACCGGTCAGGGCGATCATCGCGACGGACCGGCCGTCCTGCCGGGAGAAGACCCTGCGCATCTCCGCCCCCGCCGTGAACATCAGCAGGAGCATCCCGAGCTGGTAGACCAGCATGGTTCCGGAAGCCACCGGCCCCTCGTCGGGGAACAGCCAGGACTCGGCCCGGGGGAGCACCTGACCCAGCACCGTCGGCCCCAGCAGCAGCCCGCCGAGGATCTCACCGATCACGGGCGGCTGCCGGAACCGGGCGAAGAGCCTGCCCATGCCGTGCGCCGCGAACAGCAGGAGGGCGAGTGCCGCGAGGACACGGAAGAGTTCAGTCTGGGACACGGGCGTCCAGGCTGAACCGGGAGGCCACGGCGGAGGTGGAGCCCGTGTACTTGCCGTCGTAGCCGGCCGGCTCGCCCTGCATCGACCAGAACGCCAGCTTCCCGACCACCATCCCGGGATAGACCCGCACCGGGTGCGCGACCTTCATCTCCAGCGTCCACGGAAAGACCGCTCCGCTGTGCCCGAGCGGGGCCGAGAACTGGATCCAGATGCCGAGGGTCGAGGCGGACCGGCAGGCGTACAGGGTGGCCGCGTAGTGCGGGCTGCCCATCGCCTCCATGGTGCCGCCGAGGTAGAAGCGGCCCGGCTCGAGGACCATTCCCCCGGGACCCATCTTCAGGTGCTCGGCCTTCGGCGGCTCGAAGCAGTCGATCGCGTCCTGCTCGTACCGGAGGATGTCGTCGGCGAGCCGGAAGCCGTAGCTGTTCGGCTCCAGGCGCTCCGGGTCGAAGTCGTCGATGTGGATGCGCCCGGCGCGTACCTCGGACAGGATCTCGGGTCCGCTCAGAATCACAGCCAGCTCCCCAGCAGCGCGTGGACGGCCGACCGGTACGCCATCAGGTCCGCCCCGTTGTCGATCACGGCGTCCGGGGTGACCAGGCCGATCTCCCGGGTCGAGCGGTCGGCGCGGGACGGGTCCCCCCGGTCCTCCAGCCGCCGCAGGCGCACCTCTTCGTCGCAGGTGACGCGCAGGACGCGGAAGCCCTGCCCGCGCAGGGCCGGGGCGTCCACGTGCGGGTCGCGCAGGTCGTCGTTGACGACCAGGTCGGCGTCGGTGCCCGCCAGACGGGCGGTGAAGTCCGCGGCAAGCGAGTCGGGGCGGATGCGCCGCATCGCGTCGGCGAGCGCCTCCATGAGGACCTGGTCCTGCGCGCCGTCGTGGAGCTGCGCGCCGGCCTTCCGGTACACCTGCTCCTGGAGGTCGTACAACGGCTTGGCGAGCTTGATCCGGGCGTGGGTCAGGCCCTTGTCCCGGGCGTACTCCTCCATGAGGGAGGCACAGGTGGACTTGCCCGCACCCGCCAGGCCTATGACGGATATCCGCAGCGGGGATCGTCGGCCGGCCGTCATCGTGCGTTCTCCTTGCCGGTGGTCCGGGCCAGGACGGCGTCCGGATCGACGTCGAGAGTGCCCCGCAGCCGCACCATGTCCACGCTGCCGAGGACCGTGCGCAGTTCGGCCAGGCCCCGGTAGAACGCCGTGTAGTCGGGGACCAGGTAGGTCTGCCAGGTGAAGAACGTGGTGTCGACCTGGCGGTCCACGATCTTGTTCAGGTGCGCCCAGCGCTCGTTGCCGTCCGTCAGGTGCCGCACGGTCAGCGGCTCCCCGGGTACGACCTCGGGCAGCAGCAGCGCGGCCAGCCGCTTGGGCTCTGCCGTGAACTCCGCGCCGAGCCACGACTCGAAGACCTCGGGGTCCATCAGGATTTTGTGGCCGGGCTCGTACGTGTCGATCAGGGCGTCCACACCGTCGCGGACCATCTTCTCCAGACGCGCGTCGGCCCGGATCGTGCCCACCCCCACGTACGGGTAGTCGCGCCAGGGGTGGACGAGGATCTCGCCGTCCTCGATCGTGCAGAACAGCTTGTCCCCGGTGAAGTACTTCCAGCCCGGCCGGCGCAGCGCCGACAGCAGGGTGGTGGTCTTGCCCGCGCCCTTGGGACCGGCGATGATCACGGCCTCGCCGTCCCGGTGCAGGCCGGAGGCGTGCAGCACCACCGTGCCGAGGTCCTCCTCGTGCCGGATGACGAGATCGCGCACGAAGTCGAGGATCTGCACCGTGGACCGCTCGGTGATCCGGACCAGGAAGGTGCTGTCCTTCGCCGCGTCGGCCGGGGCGTCGAGCAGCGTGTCCCGGTTGACGTACCGCCGGCGGCCGTCGGTGTCGACGAGGTGCGCGTCGAAGTTGAACTCGGCGGCGTTGCTGCGCCGGATGACCGACTGCGGCAGCTCCCACACCTCGGGCGCGACGTCCGTGTCCGGGTCGTAGGAGTGTACGACGACCGAGAAGGTGACCTCGCCGGCCGGGGCCGGGGCCATCAGGTGCCGGAAGAAACGGCGGACGGGTTCGAACACGCCCTCCGCGTCATCGGCCACGTCGAACCGCACGGTGGTGTGCAGGAAGTTCAGGTAGACAGTCATGCTCAGGCGCTCTCCATCTACGCGGCGCAGGCCGTGAGGGCCCGCAGCAGCTCGTCGGCGTGGGCTTGGAAGGACTGGGACCAGATGGGGTCGAGCAACGGCGCGAGGCCGTCCACGCCCAGTTCGTAGGCGAGGACGAACGAGACCCGGGTACCGGCGCCGGCCGTGGTCAGGGACCACTCGCCCGACAGCCTTTCCAGGTCACCCGCCGTCTGCTCGAAGCACAGCCGCAGCCCCGGCCCGGCTGCCTCCCGCTGCCTCCAGGTCACCTCGCTGCCGTTGAGCAGAACGGTCCACTCGTGGATGCGGAAAGTCCTGTCCGGGTCGGACACCGGTCGGACGGCCACCACGTGCCGGGCCCGGGACGCGACGAGCGCACTGTCCTTGACCCGCGCCCACACCTCCTCCGGGGTACGCCCCTCAATCAGCGTGTCTGCCTGAATCTCAGGCACGGGCACCTCACTTCCGTGTCGCGGACGCTTTCAGGCGGCCTTCATGAGCGGGGCCAGGAACCCGATGTCGAGTCCGGCCGTCCGGGCGAGCTCCGCCCAGATCCGCAGGGTCCGCAGCATGTCCCGCTGCCCCTCGGCGACCAGCCGGTCGGGCAGCTCACCGGGGAAGCCGTCCAGCAGCCGCTCCCACAGCACGTAGATCTCCTCCACCGCGCAGCCGCCGCCACCGAACTCCTCGTGCAGGCCGAAGACGCCGGCCAGCTCGGGGCCGGTCGCGTCGACCACCTCGCGCATCCCGTACTCGAGCGCGAGCGCCAGGCAGTGCGCGTCGTCCACCGCGACCCGCCCCGCCAGACGCTGGTCGATGTCGAGCAGCTGCTCCAGGAAGCGCAGCTTCGCCGCCTGCTGCATCTGCGGCTGCTCGGTGCCCCCTTCGAGGTCCTCGACGTACGCCCGCCCTTCCGCCAGCATCAGCCAGGCGGCCTGCACCCAGACCTCGACGGCCTGCGGGCCCGCCATGACATGCCCGGCCCGTACCGAAGGAAAGGCTGTGAGCTCCCGGGCGCCGCGCGATGTACGCGGCGCCCGGCCGTGGTCCTCGGTCATGTCCGACCAGCCCCTGTCTGTCGTGGTGTGTGCTGTCATCGCCCGGCATCCCGGCCCTGGTAGCCGATCCGCAGCCGGGCCACGCCCGCCCGCAGCGCACGCAGCAGGGAGGCGGCGGCCGGCGCGTCGAGCGCGGACAGCTCGTCCAGGCCGACCGGGCCACGGGTGAACGGCAGATCCGATTCGGTGCCGACCCCGGGCAGCACGACACCGCTGTCCGCCCCCAGCACAGCCGCCGCACCGGGCAGGAAGGCGCGCACCCGGCCGGTGATCTCGACTTCCACCGTGACGGCCCGGGCGGTGCCGGTGGCCCGTACCGCCTCCAGGGCCAGCTCCGCGTACGGTGCCGCCACCGGCTCACCGGCCAGGGCCGGGCCGAGCAAGGTGTGCACGTCCTTGCGGAGCCTTTCCAGGCCGACGGCCACCGTCCGGAGGCTCTCGTCGTGCCATCCGCCCTCAGTCATCAGCCGCGTCCAGCGCAGTACGTACCACTTGCGGGTGGTGTACACGTCGCCGTGGTGCGAGAGCAGGCCGTCCATCAGGTGCAGCAGCACGTTGTACGCGTAGCCCACACGCCCCCGTGTCTCGCCCGCGGTCTCGGCCAGCGTGGTGTGCACGACCTGCTCGATGGCGGTGTGCAGGGCGGCCCGGCTCCAGACCCGGCTGAGGGAGGGCAGCCACCCCAGGTACGGCGCGGAGCCGTCCATCGTGATGCCGTTGACGATGCGCTCGGTCTGCTTGCGGCGTGGTTCGCGCTGCTTGTCCCACGCGCGGAAGCCCGCCACGGTCCGCTCCGCCGGGAGGTCGGCGAGCCGGTCCAGTTCGTCGAGATTCGAGGCGAGTTCGGCCTCGCTGAAGGACACGACCTCCAGGTGGTGACCGTTCTCGAAGATCTTGGTGGATATCCGGGGGCCGTCGATCGCGGCCTCCTGGATCCGGATGAAGTCCAGGTCGCTGGTCGGGTTGGCCAGTCCGTGCACGGGGGAACTGGTCAGCAGCAGCAGACCCGCGCCGACGCGTTCGCGCATCAGCTCCGACAGCCACACGGGGTCCAGGTCCCGGCTCCCCAGGAAGGCCGTCACCTGCGCGTGGCGGCGAGCTGTCAGCTTGTCGGGGGAAAGGCCATGGGGAAAGCCGGACGGCATATCCATCATCTTTTCGTCGGTCGGTTCGAGAGGGCCGTTGCGGTACAGGGCCGCGGGGCCCGGGCCCAGGCCCAGCTGGCCGAGAACCAGGGCGGCCGGCAGGGTGTTGTCGACAGAACCCGCCGCGGTGCCGGATCCGATACCGGGGCCGACCGCCGCGTGGACCGCGTGGAGCCTGCTGTCCCCGGTGTTGACCACATGGGCCCCGGTCTTGGCGACCCGCCGCACCGTCGGGCCCTCCCCGAGCAGCTGGGCGCTCGGCTGGTAGTCGTCGGCCAGGGCGACATAAGCCACCCCCGCGTCCGCCTGCGCACCGGCGAGTGGCTCCCCGTCGCGGTCGAGGAAGCCGGCCACCACGGGGCGGCCCGTCTCGGGGTCGGTGATCGAGGACAGGACGGCCCGCGCGCGCGACATGACCTGGCGGACCCGCACGGGATCGTCGGCCGCGCCCTCGGCGACCCACAGGGAGCCGTTGTTCGCCGGGTGGTAGAAGACCTGGGAACCGGCCGGGTCCAGGGCCCCGTCGGCATCGCGCGCCGCCAGGCCCGCGCGCACCAACTGGTCGTTCAGATACACCAGATGGGTGCTGCCGACCATGCCGTGGTCGGCGCCGAGCACCACGGTGTCCTCCGCGCCGGCCCGGTCCAGGACCCGCCCGAGAATCGCGTCCGACCAGGTGTAGCAGCGCCGGATGTACGACCACACCCGCGCGGACATGTCCGGGCGGTAGGCCGCGCTCCGCTCGTCGCACCAGCCCAGGAACTCATGGCCCACGTCGTCGGTCATCGGCAGGTAGACGACCACCAGATCGGCGTCGTGCGTCTCCAGGACCGCGTCGGTCGCGGCGCCGAAGGACCGGGCCACGCACTCCACGGAGGAGAGGAAGACCTCCTCGGCCGAGCCGTCCCCGCCTTCGGCCAGCCGGGGACCGAACGCCGCCCGGCGGTAGAGCGGACCCACCCCTTCGCCCGCGAAAGGCGGGCACTGCGCCAAGCGGTGCAGCATCTTCGGGTTACGCCCTGCGGTACGCGCCCGCCAGACCCCCGTGTGCACCAGCATCAGCCGCTCGGCCACCCGGACACAACGCATCCACGTGCCGTGGTACCGGTCCAGGCCGAAGGGCTGCCACCCGCCGTCCGGAGAGAGCAGCAGGTGCTCGCCGGCATCGACCCGCACCCGCTCCGATCCGTCCGGGCTCCGCTCGACGGCGGCATCCACGCGGTACGCGCCGATGTCCCAGTGCTGTAATCCGGCACCCGGTTCCAGCATGTGCAGTGCGTGCCGGGTCCGCCGGCCGCTGTACGCCTCCACCGCGCCGTCGACGTGCGGTCCGACGCGGCCGTCGGCTCCGAAGACCCAGGGAACGTGGACCAGCGCGCTGGTCAGGTCGTTCTCGGACATCGCCTCCCACACCGGCGGAGTGGCCGGGAATCCCGGCGCGAAGCCGCTGACCTGGCTGGCGACCCCCTGCCCCGCACCCGGCACGGTGA
Source organism: Streptomyces sp. TG1A-60 (assembly GCF_037201975.1). Taxonomy (NCBI): domain Bacteria; kingdom Bacillati; phylum Actinomycetota; class Actinomycetes; order Kitasatosporales; family Streptomycetaceae; genus Streptomyces; species Streptomyces sp. TG1A-60. The sequence continues at coordinate 5,355,395 of NZ_CP147520.1, forward strand.
ATCCGGTGACCTGGTGTTCGGCCGGCCAGGTTCCGGTGAACAAGGTCGCGAGGGAGGGCGGCGTCTGGCAGTTGGGGCGCGCGGGGCGTGCCGCGCCGAAGACACCGCGCTCCCGGATGCGTGTGACGGCGGGCAGCGCGCCCTCACGTTCCAGTCGGTCCACGACCCAGTGCGCCCCGGCGTCCCAGACCACCCAGTACACGGTCACGCGACGCCCCACTCCCGGACGAGCCGCGGCAGTCCCGCCACGGAGTCCAGCTCGTGGGTGGCCTGCCCGGTCAGACCTTCCGCCCGCTGGTCCTCGTACTTGCCCGTCCGCACCTGGACGGTCGGGCACCCGGCGGCGCGGCCGCCCGTGATGTCCGTCGTGGCGTCGTCACCGACGACCACGCACGCGGCGGCCGGCACACCGAGGGACGCGGCCGCGAGTTCGAAGAAGTCGGTGGCCGGCTTCCCCAGCACCCTCGCCTCCGTTCCGGAGGCGTACGTGACCGCCGCGACCACCGCGCCGGTGTCCAGGTGGTCCCCGTCGGGCCGCTTGAAGTAGCGGCCCGTCTGCAGGGCGAGCAGCTGTGCCCCGTCCCGTACGGCCCTGAACGCCCCGTCGAGCGAGGCGTAGTCCAGGGTGTCCCGGCAGTCGCCGATCAGCACATGGCTGTACGGGGGTTCGCCGGTCAGGGTCGGCAGCACCTCGCGCAGTTCACGCGAGACCAGCGGGTAGGTGCGGGCGCCCGCGGCGGTCAGCAGCCGTGCGGCCGCCACCACCGGTGTGAACAGTTCCTCCGCCGCCACCGTGAGCCCGTACCCGGCCAGTTCCGCCTGGATCCGCTCGGCGGGCTTGGAGTCGGTGTTGGTCAGGAAGCGCAGTCCCACCCCAAGCTCACGCAGGGCGTCCACCGCCTCCGCCGCGCCGTCGACCACGGCGCCCCGGGCGTACAGGGTTCCCTCCAGGTCGAGCAGGACCGCTCGCACCGCAGCGTCCGTCATCAGCCGACCTCTCGCGCCAGCTCGGGGCGGGCCGCGACGGCGTCCTTGAGGAAGGTGCGCTTGGAGTAGAAACCGCGCTGGTCGTTGAGGCCGCGCGCCCGCAGGAACGCCTCCAGCCAGACAGCGATCTCGTCCATCTCGGCCAGCACCGCGGCCGGGTCGGGCTCGACGGTGACCCGACTGCGCAGGTACTCCAGCTCGCACTGGTTGAGCGTCACCTCGCGGGCCTCGACCAGGCTGCAGTGGTCGAAGAAGACACCGTAGACGTGCCCGGTGCGCACCGACTCGAAGTTGACGTCGTAGCGGACCCGGCGGAAGGACGGCAGGCGGACGGCCTCGACCTTCAGCTCCTGGAGGATGTGGCGCTCGAAGCCGCCGTCGTCTGCCAGGTCGAGCCCGTACGTGTGGCTCTCCCTGCGGTCGAAGGTGTCCTCGGCATACCACTTCCGCTTGAGCAGGTGCTTGCCGTCGGTGGTGGGGATGAAGGAGGCGTAGCCGAGTTCCGCCTCGGTGGGGCCGGTGACCTCGAAGAGGTGGTTGAGGTAGTCCCAGGCCTGGAACTCGTCACGGTATTCCATGATGTAGTCCGGGAGTTCGGCGTTCAGCAGGCTCTGGTACAGCTCGACCGTCAGCGTCCAGACGTCCACCGGCGCAGTCAGCGTGTACTTGTACTCGAGTTCCTTCCCGCTGAAGCACTTGCGGTAGTAACGCTGGTGGTTGTTGAGGAAGAGGAAGCTCTCCGCGTGCAGCCGGACCGCGTCCGGCAGCCACCCCAGCGCCTCGACGCCGGCCGTGGCCACGGCCGTCGGTGTGACGCGGATGAAGCAGGCGTCCTCGTCCAGGAAGCGGATCTGGCTGTGCACATGGGCCCGGTCACCGTCCGCGGTGACGTAGAACAGCGGCACGACCGGCCCGGCGGGCAGACCGGTGACCTCGGTCACCGCCTCGCGCAGGGCGTGGCCCACCAGCATGCCGGGGAAGAGCTCGTCGCCGCGTGCCTTCGCCGTGTGGTGACGGGTCCCGTCGACGGTACGGACCGACAGCTCCAGTGGCCCGAGACGGTCCCAGCGCAGGACGACCGTGTTGCTCGGGAAGTGCTGTTCCACCGGGGCGCCGAGTTCCACGAGGACCACGGGGTCGGTGCCCGCGAGCGGGGCCGTGCCGTTGAGGAGGTGCAGCCCGCCCAGGACCAGCCAGGACCGCCGCACGGCCGGAGCGGTCGCGCACGCGGTGGGTGTGGTGGTGTCGCTCACGGCCGTTCTCCCTTGTGGCTGGTCGTCGCGACAGCGCCGTCGCTGATCACCGCCTCGGCCCCTGAGATCCCGGCGGCGGTCACTGCGGGGATCCCGGCCTCGCGCAGCAGGATCGCCAGGTGCCCCAGCGCGGAGCCCTGGTCGAAGACGAATCCGGCGACGTGGTCGAGGAGGACGGAGAGCACCGCGTACGGCCGCGCGGCGCTGATCACGGGCTTCTCGTCGTACGACGTGACCAGATCGAGGATCCGGGCGAGGCCTTCGTGCTCGGTGACGTCCTGGGACTTGTCGATGCTCACGGCCGGGCCGATGGAGAGGCGGCGCAGGGTCGCGTCGTCGTCCAGGCGCAGGAGCGGCCCCCGGGCCGTGCCGGGTGAGATGCAGACCTCTCCCAGCGCGACCGAGACGGTGTCGTCGCCGCCGAGCACCGAGTAGTCGACGAAGTACAGCGTGCCGCGGTCGAAGACCCATTCGAGGGTCACCGGCCCGTGCCTGGCGTGCATGACCGCCGTGAAGCGGGCCAGTTCGTCGAGGTGAGGGCGCAGAACTTCCCCGCCGGCGGGGCAGGTCACGTTCGCCGTGTCGTCGAATCCCGCCGCCACGTCCGTGACGATGACGGCCTCACCGCCCGCGGTGCCGCGGTTCAGGGCCATCAAGCCCTCGTCGGTGTACTCGACGATGAGTCCGCTCTCGCCCGCCTCGCGGGAGATCACGCCGAGCTCGCCGCGTATGAAGTCGCGCACGATCACCGTGTGCAGGCTCGTGCCGTCCGCGCTCGCTCCGGTGGTGACGGCGAGCTGGCGCGGCACCTCCTCCTTGGGCACCACGATCTGGCGCAGGGTGTCGCCGAAGTCCAGTACGCACTCGTCGGTGCCGCCCGAGAGCGTGCCGCGCAGGGCGGATCCGCCGTCGGCGCCGTGCAGGCCCAGGCCGTTGAAGCGGATGACCCACCCCGCCCCGGTGGACACTCCGTGTTCGTGGGCCAGCCGGTGCGCGGGTCCGCGCTTGGCGGCGTAGCCGCTGTGGACGGCGGCCACCGCACCGAGGCCGAAGCCGGCGGGGAGCTCGTCGACGTACAGCCGGTGCGCCTCGACGACCGGTTCGACGGAGCCGTGGGACTCGCGGGACGCGGTGAGCGGGCGTACCTGGACGAGGTGGACGCCGTCGGCGTCGGCCGCCCACTCGATGTCCACGTCCTGCTCGCGGCTCTCGCGCAGGCGCCGGGCCAGGCCCACGACGTCAAGGAGGACCTCGTGTTCGGCTGCACCGCGCTGGGCCGGTCCTTCGGCCAGCTCGGCCGAGTCGGTGCGTCGCGGCACGGCGACACCGGCGACGAGCTCGTCGGCGAGACCCTCGACGTACTCGACGGACACCCGGTCGCCGTCGCCGTCGAGGCCGGTGAACGCGACGCCGGCGAAGGACGGGTGGACGAGCTTCTGCACGATCACGGCAAGGCGGGGGGCCGGGGAGAAGTGGCCGGCCCGGATGCGGGCGGCGACGGCCGGGGCCTCGTAGTACGAGCGCCAGCACTGCTCGACGGCCTCGATCACGGCGTCGACGCCGCTGACACCTAGGACGGACTGGTGGATCCCGGCGAGACTGGAGCCCTCGGTGTCCTCGTCCAGACCCGAGGACCGCACGGCCAGTTCGGTCTCCGTGTCCGCGGAGCGCGGGAACATCTCGTGCACCCGGGCGGCCAGCAGCTTCCGGACCTGCGCGGGAACACGGATCTCGGCGCCGATCTTCTGGATCTTGGCCACGGAGTCGGTGAAGAAGGCGCCGACAGTGGCCTTCAGGTCCCCGAAGGCGTCGGCGAGTGCGGCGTTCTGCTCGGCGGTGAGCGCGTCGGTGAACTCGCCGGCGGGCACGCAGAAGGCGGGCGGCACACGGAAGTCGTGGCTGGAGGCGGCGAGCTGGGAGAACTTGGGGCCCACCTCGCTCGCGTCGAAGCTCGCACCGAGCCCGGGGAAGCGCTGGCGGGCGAACTGCTTGTCGAAGTCGATGTGGATGTCGCTGGAACGGGGGCCGACGGACCCCTGGTACTTGCCGTCGTAGAGGACGATCTCGCCCTGCGGGCGCCACCACATCATCTGGCCGATGTTGATTCCGGGATACACCCGGACCCGGTTCATGGTGTAGAGCTGCAGTGTCCACTGGCCGGTGTAACCGATGTCCCCCAGACTGGCGGACAGGTTGATGAAGATACCGAGCCGGGCGACCGAGGAGCGCGCCGCGAAGGTGGGCGCGTAGTGCTCGCTGCCCAGCACCTCGATGGTGTGGGCGAGATAGAGCCGGCCCGGTTCCAGGACATAACCGTCGTCCGGGATCTCGATCTCTTCGAAGTCGTTCGTACGCCGGGCATCCAGCGGCATGCCCTGGTAGGTCCGCAGGGTCTTGCCGAGACGGAAGTTGTAGCTGTTGGGGTTGACCTGCTCCGGCGTGAACGGCTCGATGGTGATACGGCCATTCGTCCGTTCTCGCTCGATTTCGGCACCGGTCAGAATCATGGGACGTCCCGTTCGCTCGTTCTCGACAGAAGGTGTGAAGAGCCTCGGATGGCCGACGCGAAGACCGGCCGAAGGAGCGTCAGCCCCAGTCGGTGCCGAAGGCGCCGCCCGCGCTCGTGTCCGCGCCGCCGCAGGTCCCGATCACTCGGCCAAGGCCCGGCCGACGAGAACCGTTTCACGTAAAACGTTCATGAATCCGCCTTGCCTGTGTGTTGAATCTGGTTCATCTGCCTACCGCGGACACTCCTTGCGGGAATGGGCGGCGGGATGAATCACCATGCCAGATCTTGCAGACGTATGAGCGGGCAGAATGGATCAGCAAGCTGCATGGCAGCTTGCTGCCACGCCACGTAGAGGGGGAAAGATGGAAAATGTCGCCAATACGGACAAAGGTAGAGCACCGCAGGAAATCCTCCAGTCCGTGTATGAATATGCTCTGCAATGCGCCTCGGGGGATGCGTTATCGGCCAATTCCGTCAGTGTGAATACCGGCCTGCCCCTCGCAGACGTCAGTGACGCGGTGAGAGAACTCCAGGCCCTCGGACTGCTGCGCGGTGGTCCTGGCGACGAACTGCGGGCGGTGGCGCCCGAGGCAGCCGTGGCCTCCGTCGTCGGGCCCCTCGACCGCGACATCCGGACCCGCCGAGCGCTCGCGGAACAGGCGCGGGCGTCGATCATGGGCTTCCTGCCCGTCTTTCAGTCGAGCCGGTCCTCCCGGGAGAGGGAGAGCGAGTTCGAGGTCCTGGAGGAGCCCACCCAGGTGCGCGCGGTCGTCGCCGACCTGGCGGCGCGGTCGCGCACCGAGATACTCACGGCCCAGCCGGGCGGCGGCCGAGCCGAGGGCAGCCTCAAGGAGGCGGCGCCCAGGGACCGCGACGCCCTCGGCCGGGGCATCCGCCTGCGTGTCCTCTGCCAGCACACGGCCCGGTTCAGCCCGGGGACATCCTCCTACATCGACCACATGACGGAACTGGGCGCCCAGGTGCGGACCTTGGACGACCACTTCAGCCGTCTCCTGGTCTTCGACGCGGAGACGGCGATCATCTCCCTGCCCGCCAACCCGCTGGGCGCGGTGGTGGTCCGCGAACCGCACGTCGTCGCTTTCATCGTGGAGACGTATGAGCGGCTGTGGCTGACGGCGGACCCCTGCGCGGTGGCCCCCGGTGCGCGGGCCGAGGTCGCGGGCGACGTCCGTCAGGCCATCGTCCGTCTGCTCGTCGAAGGGCTGACGGACGCCTCCATCGCCACGCGTCTGGGCATGTCCGTGCGCACCTGCCGCCGCCACATCGCGGACATGATGGAGGAGTTGGGCGCCCAGAGCCGCTTCCAGGCCGGTTACCTGCTGGCGTCGCCGGCCCAGCGGGACCGACGGTTCGCACGCGTAGGGGCGTCGGCATGCCTCCGCGAACGTCCGGGCAGGACCGGGTGACCGAGAACATCAACCGGCGGGCCGCGGACCGTACGCCGTCCGCGGCGACGACGAGGCCCGCCTCCACGCGAGCGGGAACGACAGGGAGAGGCATGACGAGCGATCACCGGACCGGCGAGGGCGAGCGGAGCGTGCACGGACACGTGCACGCTGGATTCGAAGGCGTGCGCGAGGCCTTCGCACAGGTGGTGCGGGAACAGCCGCAGCCCACCGGGCAGCAGCTGGCGGTGTACCGGAAGGGGGTCCGCCTGGTGGACCTCTGGGCCGGCCCAGAGGTGGACGGGGACACCCTGACCGGCGTGTTCTCGGTGAGCAAGGGGGCCGCACACCTCGTTGTGGCGATGCTCGTCCAGGACGGCGTACTCGACCTGGACCGTGCGGTGTGCGCGGACTGGCCGGAGTTCGGCCAGTCCGGCAAGGATCGGATCACTCTGCGGCAACTGCTCGCCCACCAGGCGGGTGTGGTCGGTGTCGACGAGGTCTTCACGATCGAAGAGCTGGCCGACGACCGCCTGATGGCCGAACGCCTCGCCGCGCAGGCTCCCTACTGGACACCCGGTACGGCCTTCGGCTACCACGGGCTCGTCATCGCCGCCCTCACGGGAGAGGTCGTACGCAGGGTCACCGGCCGGAGCCTGCAGGACTGGTGGGAGCACCGTGTCCGCCGTCCGTACGACGTCGACTTCTACCTGGGGTTGCCCGAGGAACTGGAGCCCCGCTACCTGCCCGTACAGCCCGCTGTCCCCGAGCCGGGGGAGAGTGCGCAGAGCCCACAAGAAGTGGGGAGGCTGCTGGAGATAGCCTTCAGTACCACGTACATGCCGGACCTGTCCGTCTTCCCGAACTTCCGGCGCACCAGGTCCCTCGGCCAGGGGTCGGCGGGCGGAGTGGCCTCCGCCCGCGGCGTGGCGGGCGCCTACGCGGCGGTCATCGGAGGGCTGGACGGCAGGCCGGCGCTGCTCACCTCGGACACGATGGAGACGTTCAGCCGGATCCATTCCGAGGGCATCGACGTGGTGGGTGGCGTTGAGAGCCGCTTCGCCCTGGGATTCCAGGTCCTCGACGACCGCTACAAGGCACTGGGGCCGGACGCCTTCGGCCACGGGGGCGCGGCCGGCGCCATGGCGTTCGCCAGCCCGCGCCACGGCCTCGCCTACGCGTACGTTCGGAACCGGTTCGCGCTCGGGGACAGTGCGGACAGGGAGAACACGCTGCTGATCGAAGAGGTGATGAGGTCGGCGGCCCGCGGCAAAGGGTAGGGATGCCCGAAGACCACGCCGGTGGGACGGCCCGGCCGCTCCCTGAAGGCGTCTGGCGCGTCCGGGTTACCAACGAGTCAATATCATCGGTCTTGGCCGAGTCCCTGTGAGGGGTGCGGTGGTGGTCCGCACACGGGGGCGAGGCATGCATACAGAAGGCACCGGACCAGAAGCGATGTCCGAAGCAGGACATCCGCGTTTCCGGATTCTCGGACCGCATTCACGCAGGGCCGTGTCTTCGCGGGGCGCGGGGAACCGTGCGACCCGCCCCCACCGGACCCGCACCCGCTCCGCAACCCCTCTCCCGAGCCCCGCCGCGCGGCGCCCGAGCCGCGCGGCGGGATGAAATCCGCTGCTCCCCGCGTTGGTGCCTTCCGGAAGACCATGACGACGAGGAGGGCACCGCGTGGCCGCGCGACAGGGGGAGGAAGCCATGGGGGAGCCGGTGGAGAAACCCGCGGGTGACAAGGCCGGCGCCGGGTGGGCGCGGCGGCTGGCCGGATACGCCCGGCGGTACCCCAGGGACGTGGTCCTCGCCCTCGGCTCCTCCCTCGGCGGTATGGCCGTGATGGCGCTGGTGCCGCTGATCACGAAGGTGATCATCGATGACGTGATCGGGGACAACACCCGGGACATGGCACCCTGGGCGGCTGCTCTGATCGGCGCGGCGCTGCTGGTGTACGTGTTCACCTACATCCGCCGCTACTACGGCGGCCGGCTCGCCCTCGACGTCCAGCACGATCTGCGTACGGAGATGTACGGGACGATCACCCGGCTCGACGGCCGTCGGCAGGACGAGCTGTCCACGGGGCAGGTCGTCGGCCGGGCGACCAGCGACCTGCAGCTGATCCAGGGCCTGCTCTTCATGCTGCCGATGACCATCGGCAACATCCTGCTGTTCGTGATCTCGCTCGGGGTCATGGCGTGGCTGTCACTGCCCCTCACCCTGGTCGCGGTCGCGGTCGCCCCCGCCCTGTGGTGGATCGCCCAGCGCAGCCGCACCAAGCTGCACCCGGCCACCTGGTACGCCCAGGCGCAGGCCGCCGCCGTCGCGGGCGTGGTCGACGGGGCCGTCAGCGGCGTGCGCGTGGTGAAGGGGTTCGGGCAGGAGGAGCAGGAGACCGGGAAACTGCGCGCAGTGGGGCGGCGGCTCTTCGCGGGGCGGCTGCGCACGATCCGCTTCAACTCCCGGTACACCCCCGCCCTGCAGGCCGTCCCCGCCCTCGGCCAGGTCGCGATGCTGGCGCTCGGCGGCTGGCTGGCCGTGCGCGGGCACATCACGCTGGGCACGTTCGTCGCCTTCTCCACGTACCTCGCCCAACTGGTCGGCCCGGTGCGGATGCTCGCCCTGGTCCTGACCGTCGGGCAGCAGGCCCGTGCCGGCACCGAGCGCGTCCTGGAGCTGATCGACACCGAGCCGACGCTCGCCGACGGGACGAAGACGCTCCCGGCCGACGCGCCCGCGACGGTGGAGTTCGACGACGTGTCGTTCGGGTACGAAGGCGCCTCCGGCAGGACCCGCCCCGTCCTCGACGGGCTGAGCTTCGAGATCCGGCCCGGCGAGACCCTCGCCGTGGTCGGCTCCTCCGGCTCCGGCAAGTCGACCGTCTCCCTTCTCCTGCCGCGCTTCTACGACGTGAGCCGGGGCGCCGTCCTCATCGGCGGCCACGACGTCCGCGAGCTGACCTTCGACTCCCTGCGTGCCGCGATCGGCCTGGTCCCGGAGGACTCGTTCCTCTTCTCCGACACGGTCCGCGACAACATCGCCTACGGCCGCCCGGACGCCACCGACGAGCAGATCGAGACCGCCGCCCGTGCCGCCCAGGCCCACCGCTTCATCGCCGAGCTGCCCGAGGGCTACGACACCAAGGTCGGCGAACACGGCCTGACCCTCTCCGGCGGCCAGCGCCAGCGCGTCGCCCTGGCCCGCGCGATCCTCACCGACCCCCGCCTGCTCGTCCTCGACGACGCGACCTCGGCGGTGGACGCCCGCGTGGAGCACGAGATCCACGAGGCGCTCCAGCAGGTCATGGCCGGCCGTACCACCCTCCTCATCGCCCACCGCCGCTCCACCCTCGGCCTCGCCGACCGCATCGCCGTCCTCGACGAGGGGCGCCTCGCGGACATCGGCACCCACGAGGAACTGGAACGGCGCTCCGCCCTCTACCGCCGGCTCCTCACCGACCCGGACGAGCTGGGCGGCGTCTCGCCCGGCCACACCCCGCCGACGAGCCCGGCCCAGGCCGACGACACCCCCGTTCGCGACTCGATACGGGACGAGCTGGACGCCGAGTTCGACGCCGAGCGGGGTATCACGCCCCATCTGTGGACCGGTGACCGGGAGCCCCGGGACACCGCCTTCGACGGCACCCCCGCCACGCCCGAACTCCTCGCCCGGGTCGAGGCGTTGCCCCCGGCGGACGACACCCCGGGTATCGACGAGGCCCACGCGGTCGCCCCCGAGGACTCGTACGGCCTGAAGCGTCTGCTGCGCGGCTTCGGGCTGCCGCTGCTGCTCAGCCTGGCCCTGGTCGCCGTGGACGCGGGCACGGGTCTGCTGCTGCCCGTGCTGATCCGGCACGGCATCGACCAGGGCGTCTCGCAGGCGGCCCTGGGCGCGGTCTGGGCCGCGTCCCTGCTGGGGCTGCTCGCGGTCCTCGCCCAGTGGGCCGCGCAGATCGGCGAGATGCGGATGACGGGCCGTACCGGCGAACGCGTCCTCTACTCCCTCCGCCTGAAGATCTTCGCCCAGCTCCAGCGCCTCGGACTCGACTACTACGAGCGGGAGTTGACCGGCCGGATCATGACCCGGATGACGACCGACGTGGACGCCCTGTCGACGTTCCTGCAGACCGGCCTGGTCACGGCCTTCGTCTCCGTCGTCACCTTCTTCGGCATCATGGTCGCCCTGCTCGTGATCGACGTGCAGCTCGCCCTCGTCGTCTTCGCGACGCTCCCGCCGCTGATCGTCGGCACGGTCTTCTTCCGCCGGGCCAGCGTGAAGGCGTACGAGCTGGCCCGTGAGCGGGTGTCCGTGGTGAACGCGGACCTCCAGGAGTCGGTGGCCGGGCTGCGGATCGTGCAGGCGTTCCGCCGCGAGCGCGACGGCGTCGCGCGGTTCACGGCCGGCAGCGACAGCTACCGTCAGGCGCGCGTCCGCGGCCAGTGGCTGATCTCGGTCTACTTCCCGTTCGTGCAGTTCCTGTCCTCGGCGGCGGCGGCGGCGGTCCTGATCGTGGGCGCCCGCCGCATCGACGCGGGCACCCTGACGACCGGCGTCCTGGTCGCCTACCTCCTCTACATCGACCTCTTCTTCGCGCCCGTCCAGCAGCTCTCCCAGGTCTTCGACGGCTACCAGCAGGCCACCGTCTCCCTGGGCCGCATCCAGGAGCTCCTGCGGGAGCCCACCTCCACGAAGTCCGCCGACGAACCCCGTCAGGTGCGGTCCCTGCGCGGCGACATCACCTTCGAGCACGTGGACTTCGCGTACGGCTCCTCCGGCGACGCCGAAGCGGCCCTGAGCGGGATCGACCTGACCATCCCGGCCGGGCAGACCGTCGCCTTCGTCGGCGAGACGGGCGCCGGCAAGTCGACCCTCGTCAAGCTCGTCGCCCGCTTCTACGATCCCACCGGCGGCCGGGTCATGGTCGACGGCGCCGACCTGCGGGACCTGGACATGACGTCGTACCGCCACCGCCTGGGCGTCGTCCCGCAGGAGGCGTACCTCTTCCAGGGCACGGTCCGCGACGCCATCGCCTACGGCCGTCCCGAGGCCACCGATGCCGAGGTGGAGGCCGCCGCCCGTGCCGTCGGCGCCCACGACATGATCGCCACCCTCGACGGCGGTTACCTCCACGAGGTCGCCGAACGCGGGCGGAACCTCTCCGCCGGCCAGCGCCAGCTGATCGCCCTGGCGCGGGCGGAGCTGGTGAACCCCGACATCCTGCTCCTCGACGAGGCGACCGCCGCCCTGGACCTGGCCACGGAGGCCCAGGTCAACCAGGCCACCGACCGCCTCGCCGGGCGCCGTACGACCCTCGTCGTCGCCCACCGCCTGACCACCGCCGCCCGCGCGGACCGCGTGGTCGTGATGGCGGACGGCCGGGTCGCGGAGGACGGCACCCACGACGAACTGCTCGCCCGGGGCGGGCGGTACGCGCGGCTGTGGCGGACGTTCGTGGGGGAGCCGGTCCTGAGGCCGTAGGTCTGGGATCCGTGACTTCGCCAGCGATGAAGGCGGCCGGGCAGCGGTGGATCGGCGAAGCCGCGATCGCCTGGACAGCGACCACGTACCGTCGCGATCTCCGTCGGGCCTCTTCCGGTTTTCGGAGTCGGCGAGGAACGCGAGCTCTCTGACGGGCCTTCGCCTCGGATCGGTCGGCTGGACAGGGCGTGTCGGGGTTGGGTTCCCGGCCGGCCTATTTCCGTAGGGCGTCCAGAGTGTCGGCGAGGTCGGTGGTGCGGGGCTGGTTGTGGGGGAGCTTGGCGAGGAGGGCGGCCATGCCGCAGGTGTCGGTGGCGGCGGAGAAGACCAGCCCGGTGCCGATCGCGGCCGAGAGCCAGCGGGCGGGCTTGTAGCGGGCGCCGACGGCGAGTCCGAGAACGACGAGGGAGCCGGCGGCGAGGCGGACCTGGCGCTCCATCGCCCAGGTCGTGGCCGCGCCGTCGGCCCGGGTGAGGGTGTGGCCCTGCTGGGCCCACGCGGTGGTGCCGCCGGTGAGGGTGACGGCGGTAACGTCCGCGGTGGCGAGCTGCTCGCAGGCGGTGGCAGAGCGGGTGCCGGAGGCGCAGACCAGGAGGAGGTCGCCGCGGGCGGCGGCGGCCTTGAGCGCGGGGAGGGCGGTGTGGAGGTGGTCGAGGGGGATGTTGTGGGCGCCGGGGACGTGGCCGGCGGCGTATTCGCCGGGGGTGCGGACATCGATGACGGTGTACTGCTCCAGGCGGGATGCGGCCCGGGCGGGTGCGACGGCGGTGGGGGTGTGCATGAGGGGGTGTCCCTTCGCGGGGTCGGGATGGGGTGTATCGGACACGGGTACAATACCCCTAGGGGTATTGGTGAAGGAGGAAGCGTGGAGTTGGACATGGCAGCCGCGGAGCTGAAGTCGGTCCTCAACCGGCTGCGCCGGGCCCAGGGGCAGATCGCCGGGATCATCAAGATGATCGAGGACGGCCGGGACTGCGAGGACGTGATCACGCAGCTTGCCGCGGTGTCGCGGGCGCTGGACCGGGCGGGTTTCGCGATCATCGCGACCGGGCTGCAGCACTGCATGGCCGAGGGCGGCCAGGCGTCCGGCGACCGTGAGCAGATGCGGGCACGCCTGGAGAAGCTCTTCTTGTCCCTGGCGTGAGCCGTGGAGCTCCGTCATACGCATGCGTCGAGAAGCATCCACGCGGCCACGGTCAGCAGTACGGCGGCGAAGACGCGTTGGAGGAGCGGTCCGGAGACCTTTGCGGCCAGGCGCTTGCCGTCCCAGGCACCGAGGACCGCCGCGCCGGTGAATGGTCCGATGAGTGCCCAGTCCAGGCCGGCCGCGCCGCCGGAGCGGGTCATCAGGGACGCGAGCGAGTTGGCGGTGATGACCAGCAGGCTGGTACCTGTCGCGGCCTGCATCTCGAAGGCCAGGACGGTGACCAGGGCCGGGACGGCGAGGAATCCTCCGCCGACGCCGAGCAGCCCGGTCAAGGCCCCCAGCCCCGCGCCGATACCGGCGGCCTTCACCGGCCGCACCCGTTGTCCGGTGGTGGTCGACGGTGGGGTGGGGCGGAGCATTCTCGCGGCGGCGAGGGCGGCTATGACGGCGAACGCGGCGGTCAGGACGGGCTGCGGCAGTCGGGTGGCGGCGGCTCCGGCCAGGGCTGCGGGGATGAGGCCGGCGGCGGCGAACGCGGTGCCGGCTTTCCAGCGGACGTGTCCGGCGCGGGCGTGGGCGTAGAGGGCTGTGGCGGAGGTGGCGGTGACGATGATGAGGCCGGCTGTGGTGGCCGCGGCCGGGGAGAAGCCGAGCAGGTAGATCAGGGCGGGGACGGCCAGGACGCTGCCGCCTCCGCCCAGTGCGCCGAGCGCGAGCCCGACCACGGCCCCGGCTGTCAGGGCCAGGATCAGAGCACTCACGCTATCGAGCCGCCCTTGCCGCGCTCGTCGACGACCGGCAGGCCCTCCTTCGCCCAGGCGGTCATGCCGCCCTCGACGTCTTTCGCGTCGATGCCGCGTTCGGCGAGGAGCTGTGCGGCCTGCTGAGAGCGGTGCCCGGAGCGGCAGATCGCCACCACCGGTTTCCCGGCCGCCTCGGGCGGCAGAGCAGCGCCTTTGAGCAGGTGTGAGAGCGGCAGGTGCAGTGCGGTGGGTGCGTGTCCGGCCCTCCACTCGGGGTCTTCGCGTACGTCCAGCAGGGCGGTCTGCCCGTCGCTTGCGCGCTCGTGGGCCTGACCGGGGCTCAGGCGGGTCCGGTTGCGTCGGAAGAGGGACACCGGTGTCTCTTTCTGCACGGGGACACGATCAGCGGACAAGGGTGAGGCCGGCGCTGTGAGCGGCGTCGAAGCCGTCGTCGACGGCGACGACGTCCCGCCCGGCCGCGCTCAGGAGGGAGGCGGCGATAGCGGCGCGCATCCCGCCGGCGCAGTGGACCCATACCGTCCCCGCCGGGACTTCTCCGGCACGCTCGTGCACCTCGTGGACGGGGATGTGCACCGAACCTTCGATGTGGCCCCGGGCGCGCTCGGAGGCGCGGCGCACGTCGAGCACCACCATCTCTCCACCAGCGTCCCGGGCCTTCTTCAGAGCGTCGAAGTCCGCGCGGGGGAAGGAGCGCATGCTGCCGCCCTCGCTCAACCACGCGGCGGGATCGCCGGTGGCGGCGGCAGCGGGCCTGTCGATGCCGACCCGCACCAGCTCCCGCTGCGCGTGGGCCAGTTGTCGCGGGCTGTCGGCGAGCAGGGTGAGGGGCTTGCCCCAGGGAATCAGCCACGCCAGGTAGGTGGCGAGTTTCCCCTCTGCCTCGAAGTTGAACGTGCCCGCGACGTGCCCTTGGGAGAACGCGGTACGGCTGCGCAGATCCACCACCCACTCACCGGCCGCCAGCCGCTCGGCGATCTCCCGCCCGCAGACCGTCTTCGGCGGGGTCAGGTCGACCGCTGCGGGGCCGGCGGCATTGAGCGGGCCCATGTGCGCGTAATAGGCGGGCACGTCATCGAGTCCGGCGAGCATTCCGGCGATGAAGGCGTCGACGTCCTTCGTCAGCGCGTCGTTGGTCTTGCGCTCCTGGCCGATGGTGCTGGCATCGCCCTCGGACCGGGAGGACGAGCAGAAGCTGCCGAAACCGTGAGTGGGCAGCACCCGCACCGCATCGTCCAGCTCGGACGCCAGGCGGTGGGCGGAGGCGTGCTGGGCACGGGCCAGCTGCTCGGTCAGTCGCGGCTCGACCAGGTCCGGGCGCCCCACGCCGCCGATCAGCAGCGACCCGCCGGTGAACGCCGCCACCTCCCGACCGCTCTCCGCCAGGACATAGGAGGTGTGGTGGGGCGTGTGGCCGGGGGTGGCCAGCGCACGCAGCGTCAGCCCGGGCTCCACCGTGACGCTGTCGCCGTCGGCGACCGGGACACGGTCGAAGCAGACCCGCGCCGCGGCCGGCACCAGGTACCGGGCCCCGGTCAGCCTCGCCAGCTCCAGGCCGCCGCTGACGTAGTCGTTGTGCACATGTGTCTCGGCCACGTACGCGATCCGCACACCGCGCCCGGCCGCTGCCGCGACCACCCGCTCCACATCGCGGGGAGGGTCGATCACGACGGCCGCCTCCCGGCCTCCCGCCAGGTAGCTGCGGTTGCCCAGGCCCTCGGTCTCCAGCACGTCCACGAAGAACACAGACGGACTCCTTCCCTAAACAATTTACCCGGGGGGTATTCTGGTTCCACCGTAGCAGATACCCCCTAGGGTATTTTTGCGGGCGTGAGGGCCTCCCGGCACCGTGACCGCTCATCCCGCCAGGCCTCTGACGTTTCCGTGGGGGCCAATGCGCACGAAATCGCGGAACTGCGATAAGGGGGGTCTCTTCGGGTTGCCGCCCCGGGGCGCGCAACCGTTCGGCGGGGTTGTGCGTCCGTACACCAGTACGCATGTGGGGCGAGAGGGGCAACAGTGAGCGGGCGTGGAGCGCGCCGGCCGATGGCGCTCGGCCTGGTCGTGCTGACGGCGGCCGGGCTGCTGACGCTGGCCGGGCCGGCGGGGAGCGCGGAGGCCGCCGCCTCTTCGTGTGCCGGGCGCAAGGTGCGGACCCTGGCCTTCACCGGTGGGGCCGTGCACGTCCACCGGAGCGGGCGCCGGGTCTGCGCCGTGACCGTGCGGGGCAAGGGGGGCAAGAAGGGCCGCACATGGATGATGGTCAGCCTGCGGGCCCGCGGCGGCGCGGCGGTGCGGCACCAGGGGTCGGCCCGGCGGCAGACCCTCCCCGTGACGGTGCACGCCGGCCGCCGGCCCGTGCTGATCAAGGCGGCGATCGGCTCGATGCACTACACGTCGAGGTGGATCCGCGTCTGAGCGCCGGTCCCGGTGCCCGCCGCACAGGGTTTTCCCTATCTCCGTCATCTCCGCCCGGAAGCAGTCCAGTTGGCCCCTTTCCTCCCTGGTGCCCCGGCGATCACTCCGATAGCTTCCGGCGCACAGCCGCTGCATAGGGGAGAGACGCATGCGCAAAGCACTCAGATGGGTGCTGTCGCTCGTGGTGCTCATAGGCACGTTGAGCACGGCGGGGGCGGCCACCGCCGCGGAGCCGGACACCGCTGACATCAAGGACCGACTGCTCGCGATACCGGGTGTGAGCCTGACCGAGGAGAAGCTTTACCCGGGGTACCGCTTCTTCGTCCTCGACTTCACCCAGCCGGTGGACCACCGGAACCCGGCCAAGGGCACGTTCCAGCAGCGGGTCACCGTGCTGCACAAGGACACCAGCCGCCCGACCGTCTTCTACACCGGCGGCTACCACGTCTCCACGAACCCCGGCCGCCGCGAGCCCACGCAGATCGTGGACGGCAACCAGGTGTCGATGGAGTACCGCTACTTCACCCCCTCCCGTCCCGCCCCGGCCGACTGGTCCAAGCTGGACATCTGGCAGGCGGCCAGTGACCAGCACCGCATCTTCAGGGCGCTGAAGAAGATCTACGGCAAGAAGTGGATCTCGACCGGCGGGTCGAAGGGCGGCATGACCGCCACCTACTACGAGCGCTTCTACCCCAAGGACATGGACGGCGTCGTCGCCTACGTCGCCCCGAACGACGTGGTGAACAGGGAGGACTCGGCGTACGACCGGTTCTTCGCGACGGTCGGCACCAAGGAGTGCCGCGACCGGCTGAACGCCGTGCAGCGCGAGGCGCTGGTGCGCCGTGAGTCGCTGGAGAAGAGGTACGCGGGGGTCGCCGCCGCCGAGGGCTTCACCTTCGACACGATCGGCAGCCTCGACAAGGCGTACGAGGCCACCGTGCTCGACTACGTGTGGGGCTTCTGGCAGTACAGCCGGCTCGCCGACTGCGACAGCGACGTCATCCCGAAGGACGCCCGGAACGCCACGGACGACGAGATCTGGACGTCCGTCGACACGATCTCCGGCTTCTCCTTCTACGCCGACCAGGGCCTGGAGCCGTACACGCCGTACTTCTACCAGGCCGGTACGCAACTGGGCGCGCCCACGATCCGGTTCCCGCACATCGAGAGGAAGTACATCCGCTACGGCTACCAGCCGCCCCGGAACTTCGTCCCGCGCGACATCGGCATGAGGTTCCAGCCGCACGCGATGCGGGACGTCGACACCTGGGTCCGCGCCAACGCCAAGCAGATGCTCTTCGTGTACGGCGAGAACGACCCGTGGGGCGCCGAACCCTTCCGCCTGGGCAAGAAGGCCCGCGACTCGTACGTCTTCACCGCCCCCGGCGCCAACCACGGTGCCAATGTCGCCGGCCTCGTCGAGTCGCAGAAGGACCTGGCCACGGCCCGGATCCTCAAGTGGGCGGGCGTCGCCCCGGCCACCGTCCAGGAGGACCCCGGCAAGGCGAAGCCGCTGGCGAAGTTCGACTCCAAGCTCGACCGGCGTGACATCGAGCGGGAGATGACGCTCAGGCCGTAACGCGTCCGAGCCGTAGGCGAGTCGAGCCCGGGTGCCGCCGTCCGGCGGCACCCGGGCTCAGACGCTCCGGGACCCTCACACCGGCACGGCGCATCCCACCGGGCGGCCCCCGCCCAACTGCACATACAGGTCCGTGGCGGCCGGGCACCGCGCCTTCGTGTCGACGGCCGCCGTCACCTCGTACTCCGGGTCGTGCCTGCCTTCGCCGTCGCAGGCGGTCTCGCGGACCTCGCCCCGCCCGGCACCGTAGAGGCAGTCGCCGACGATGGTGCGGGGGCCGCCTCCGCCGCCGGGGTCGCCCGGGTGCGGCGGCTGGAGCTTGCGCATGCAGGCGTAGCCCTGGGGCGCCGAGCCGTCGCCGCCCTCGTCCGCGCCGGAGGAGGGCCGGGGCTCGCTGATGTGGAGGACGAAGTCGGTGGTCGGCGGGCACAGCGGCCCCAGAGCCACCCGGCCCCCGTGCCGCGCCACGACCCGGGCGGCGGCGCGCTCACTTGCGCAGGGCACCTCGGTGAAACTGGTCGTCCCGAACGAGCTGCACTCGTCGACCCCGAGGAACGCCGTCCCGTACCCGGACGGCCGCGTCGGCGCGGTCGCGGACGTCCGCTCGCCGGGATCCCCACCCACCCCGCCCGACCAGGCCTGACACCCTGAGAGCGCGGTTGCGGCCAGCGCGACGGCAGCCGCGAGCACCCCCGTACGCCCCCTGCCGACGCGCCGCACTCCTCGCATGGCATACCCCCGATGCACCCCGCCCAGCGTGGCCCGGTGGCGGGGGCCACGCCAGGCGTACCGTGTGCTTTGCGCCCGTTGGGGGTGGTGCGTGAGGTGGGGGGCGTAGCCGCCGTACGTCAGGCCCCGTACGCCGGGCGCGGGGTGCCGGACGTCGGTGCGTCCGGATGTTCCCGTGTCCGTCCGTCAGTACGCCAACGCTCGCGTCAGTACGTCGACCCGTCCGTCAGTACCTCAACCCGTGCCCGACCGGGTACAGCACCCGCGCCGGGTCGTCGGCCCGTTGCACCGGCACCGGCAGTTTCCCGCGGGGTGCCACCCGTCCGGCCAGCACCCGCGCCGCCGCCCGCACCTCGACGTCGGTCCACGAGTACGACGCCAAACAGCCCTTGACCTCCGGCAGTTGAGCCACGTCGTACGGGTTGCGGACCGCGACCGCCACCACCGGGACCCCGGTGGAGAGGAGTCGGGCGACAAGGGTTCTCTGCGTACTGGCCGCCGTCACGTTGTACGTCGCCACGACCACCGCGTCCTGGCCGCGCGCCGCCGCCACGGCCTGGTCGATGACGGCCGGCGTGGGGGCCGTACCGGTCGACAGGCGGGCCGTGGTGAAGCCGAGGGAGGTGAGTTCGGCCGCGAGGACGGCCGTCGGCGGTCCCGTGGTGCCCGACGGGGACGCCGGATCGGCGCCGACCACCAGCACGTTCCGGTGCGTACCACGGGACAGCGGCAGCAGCGGCCCCTCGTTGACCAGCAGGGTCGTGGTCCGCTCGGCGATTCGGTCGGCGGCGTCGCGATGGCGCCGGACCCCCACCACCCGGTCGACGCCCGCGTCACTGACGTACGGGTGCTCGAACAGCCCGAGCTTCGCCTTGAGCCGCAGGATCCGCAGGACCGACTCGTCGAGCCGGGCCTCGGTCAGCTCACCGGCGCGGACGGCGTCCAGGACGGCGTGCCACGCCACGTCGATCGACGGCGGGTTGAGGAGCTGGTCGACGCCCGCCTTCAGCGCCAGTACCGGCACCTGCTCGTCGCCGTACTTCTCCCGCACGCCCCGCATGGCGAGCGAGTCGGTGACGACGACCCCGTCGTAGCCCATTTCCTCGCGCAGCATGCCGGTGAGGATCGGGCGGGAGAGGGTGGCCGGGTCGCCGGAGGGGTCCAGGGCGGGGACCATGATGTGCGCGGTCATGATCGAGTCGATCCCGGCGTGGATCGCGGCCCGGAACGGCGGCGCGTCGAGGGCCGTCCACTGCTCCCGGGTGTGGTCGATGACCGGGAAGCCGTGGTGACTGTCGACGGCCGTGTCCCCGTGCCCCGGGAAGTGCTTGGCGGTCGCCGCCACCCCGGCCCCCTGATAGCCCTTCACCTGCGCGGCGACCAGCCCCGCGACCGCCTTCGGGTCGGCGCCGAAGGACCGTACGCCGATGACCGGGTTGGCCGG
This sequence comes from Streptomyces sp. TG1A-60, assembly GCF_037201975.1. Lineage (NCBI taxonomy): Bacteria > Bacillati > Actinomycetota > Actinomycetes > Kitasatosporales > Streptomycetaceae > Streptomyces > Streptomyces sp. TG1A-60. The sequence goes on from NZ_CP147520.1 coordinate 5,375,112, forward strand.
GTCGACGTTCACGTCGGCGACCGGCGCGTAGTCCTGCCGGATGCCGATCGCCCGCAGTTCGGCGCCGCCGATGCGGCCGGCCTCGCGGGCGTCGGCGCGTGAGGCGCCCGCGCCGAGGGCCATCGCGCCCGGCAGCAGTGTCGCGGGCTCGCCGACCCGGGCCACGATCCCGTGCTCCTGGTCGGTGGAGACCAGGACGGGCAGTCCGCGCGGGAGACCGAGGGAGGCGCGCTGGATCCCGTTCGACAGACCGGCGATCTGGTGCGGGTCCCGGGTGTTGTGCGCCCACGAGAAGTAGATGATCCCGCCGACCCGGTACTTCGCCAGCAGCTCGGCGGCCGTCCGGACGCCGAGCTCCTGGAGGTTGGCATCGATGTCGGCCTGGTCGGGTGCGGTCGCCGAGTGTCCGTAGACCCGCATCACGAAGAGCTGGCCGACCTTCTCTTCGAGCGTCATACGGGAGAGGAGCGCCCGGAGTCTCTCGTCGTCGGGGTCGCCGGCCCGTGCGTCGGTGCCGAGGGCGAGGGTCGCGGTGACGCCTGCTGCGGCGGCGAGAACGGTACGTCGGGAAGGCACGTGCGCTCCTTGTGGGGGGGATCCGCTGAAGGAAACTTCCGAGGCGTCACGAAGCGTCCGGGGAAGTTTTCTTCCGGTCAGGGGAGTGCACAGTAACGCCGGGGCACAGGGAAACGGCACCCGGCCCACCGGGTCGGCCCTGAGGGGCCGTCACCGGCGCTGTCGGAGGGGGCGCGCCGGTGACGGCGTGCTGCCGGCCGCAGGCGGCGGAGAGGGGTGGTCAGCGATCGCAGCCAGCCGCGAGGCCGACGTCCGCGCTGCGGAGACTCACCCGGCAGCATGCCGGTTGGACGGGGCGGGGCGGGTTCGGGTTCCCGGGGATCGGTTAACCTTCGGGAAGTCGGTGCGGGTGGGTGTGCCGGTGCGCGGGAGAGCTCGGGTGGTGTGTGGTTGCCCGCGCGCACACGGCGGAGCCGCACATCGATACGGCCCCGCGCCCGAGAAGCGGGGGCCGATCACGACCACCTCGGTGTTCTCAGCCATGGTCTCTCCTCCGCTTCAAGGGGGTTCGACCTCAAGACACCGCCGGATCGACCGTTGTGACAGGCGCGCGTGGATTTCTCGGCGCGGTGGCGCGCACGCCGGCGGACTCACCACCGCTGGATGCGGTGTCCGGTGCTCTGCGGCTGCCGGTGGGCCCGGCGGGCCGCCGGTGCGAAGAGGGAGTCGGCGGAGTCGTCCGGGTGCTGCGGCGGTACGTCGGGGCGGTCGGCGCGCCAAGGCTGTCGTGGGCCCTCGCGCCGCCGGACAGCCGACCGGTCCCAGTCCCCCTCGCCCAGCACCAGCATCGGGTCGAACATCACGACCACCCCCGCCAGCAGCAGGAAGATGACCGGCCCGATGAGCATCGGCAGGAGCATGGACATGGGTGACTCGCCGGTGAACGTGCCGCCGGTCGTGCCGTGGAGGTGCACCCCCACCGCGGCCATCCCGGTGTAGTGCATCCCGGACACGGCGACCCCCATGACCAGGCTGGCCCCCAGGCTGGTCAGGAAGCCCCGGATCGACACGGCCGCCCACAGCGCGGCGGTCGCGGCGACGATGGCGATGCCGACGGAGAGGGCGACGACGGCCATGTCGTACCGGATGTAGCCGTTCAACTGGATGGCGGCCATGCCCAGGTAGTGCATGGCGGCCACGCCGAGCCCGGTGACGCACCCCGCCGAGCACAGCGTTGCCGTGCTGACGCCGCGGTAACCCACCGCGAAGACCCCGACGGCGACGACGGCGACGGCCACGACCAGGCTGAGTACCGTCAGCCCCACGTCGTAGTGGATCCGGCTCTCCTTCACCCGGAAGCCGATCATCGCGATGAAGTGCATCGTCCAGATGCCGCAGCCGATGGAGCACGCCCCCATGGCGAGCCAGCCGGGCTTCCAGGACCGCTCGTTGTAGACCGACCTGACGACGCAGCGCAGTCCTAACGCCGCGCCGAGGCAGGCCATGATGTAGGCGGCCACCGGAGTGACCGCGCCGTAGCTGAAACCGTCGACTGTGCCTTGCATATGCCAGATCCCCCGGTACACGGCGAGTTGAGTGTGGCGGGTCGCGGGTGGCAAGTCTGGTGCAAGGCAGGGCGAAGCGCTCCGTTTTTCAAAGGTTACTGTCGGTACTTGCTCAACGGCCGATCGGCTTTGGGTGACTCGGTGCTGATTCGCGGTCAAATCCCGCCCGGACGGGGCCTGAGCTTGATGCTTCAAGCTCAGGCCACACCTTTACGCCGCGTCGTTGAGCAGCCGTCCGAGGTGTGCCCGCCCCGCCGCGAGCAGTTCCGGCAACGGCGCGGCCCCCTCGTACCACCGCTTCTCGTACTCCCAGCAGAGCCAGCCGTCCCACTCCTTGCGGGTGAGGAGGTCGACGCACTCGCCGAGCGGGAGGACGCCCGCGCCGAGCGGGAGGGGGTTCGTGTCGTCGGGGGAGGCGATGTCCTTGACCTGGACGTAGCCGAGGAAGGGGGAGAGGGCGGCGTAGGAGTCGGCGGGCTGTTCGCCGCCGAGCCAGGTGTGCATCACGTCCCAGAGCGAGCCGACGCTGCCGTGGCCGACGGGGCCGAGCACACGGATCGCGTCGGCGCCCGTGCGGTGCGAGTCATGGGTCTCCAGCAGGATCCGTACGCCCCGGTCGGCGGCGTCCTTCGCCGCCGTGCCGAGCCGCCGTGCCGCGACGACGTCGGCCTCGTCCGCGCTCTGCCCGCCGGCGAGGTCGGCGCCGGGGAAGACGCGGACGAAGGGCGCCCCCAGGTCCCGCGCCAGGTCCAGCAGCCGGCGGATCTCCTCCAGTACGGGCCCGTCCTCGCCCGGCGCCGCGACCCGCGCGTAGCCCGCGACCCCCAGGATCTCCACACCCGCCGCCTTGAACTCGGCGACCGCCTCGGCCCGCGCCCCGGCCCCGATCCCCGGGTGCACCGGTTCCTCGGGATGGGCGCGCAACTCGACGCCGTGATAACCGTGTGTGGCGGCGAGACGGACGACGTCAGCGAGGGGGAGACCGGGAACACCGAGAGTGGAGAACGCGAGTTTCATGCCTTCGGACCCTACTCGCCACCCCGCGATGTGCCACCCCACCGGGGTGCGGCGGTGCGGGTCGGCTGTCGGACCGGGACTCCGGGGTGCGTTCGCCGGCCACGGCCCCGACGAGCCGGTCACCGATGAGCGGCCCCCGCGCGTCAGATGTCGCGCCGCTTCAACGGCTTCGTCGCCGGTCCCTGGACGATGGTGCCGTCCGGGTCGAAGCGGGAGCCGTGGCAGGGGCATTCCCAGGTGCGTTCGGCGCGGTTGAAGCCGACCAGGCAGCCCATGTGGGTGCAGCGGGCGGAGACGGCGTGGAGGGAGCCGGCCTCGTCCCGGTGCACCGCGCAGTGGTGGCCGCGGACCCGGACGACCGCACCGTCCCCGGGGGCGATGGCGTCGACGGAGGTGGCCGAGGACGGCGCGAGCCGGTCGCCCACGAAGTGGCGGGCGACCTGGGCCTGGTGCTTGAGGAAGCTCGGCGCCTCGCGCACCGCGCTCAGCACGCGGCGCGGGTCGTACAGGTCGCTCCACGGCGCCTTGTGCCCGGTGATCTGGTCGGCGAGCAGCCGTCCGGCCATGATGCCGCCGCTCATGCCCCAGCCGCCGAACCCGGTCGCCACCCAGGTGTGCCGGCTGCCCGCGTGGAAGGGGCCGACGAGCGGTACGGAGTCGGTGGAGTCGTTGTCCTGCGTCGCCCAGCGGTGAGTGAAGTCGAGCTGCCCGAAGCGCTCGACGGCCCACTCCGCGAGCAGCCCGAACCGTTCGTCGACGTGGCCCGTGCCGGGTGTGAAGTGCTCCCCGGTGACGATCAGCAGCCGCCGCCCGTCCTGGTACGGGGCGGTCCGCACGGAGCGGGTGCGCTGCTCCTGGGTGATGTACATGCCGTGCGGGTCGGCGTCGGCCGGGATCGGCGCGGTGAGCACGAGTTCGCGGCGCGGGGAGAGCCGGGTGAAGAGCAGCGCCCGGTCGAAGACGGGGTAGTGCGTGGCGACCACGACGTCCCCGGCGGTCACCGTGTACCCCGCCTCGGTCGTCAGCCTGCACGGCGTACCCTCCTTGAGCCGCACCACCCGCGTCCGCTCATGGACCAGCGCGCCCTGCCGCACCAGCTCGTCGACGAGGGCCAGCAGGTACCTGCGGGGATGGAACTGCGCCTGCTCCTCGACCCGCACCGCCCCCGCGACCGGGAACGGCAGCCCCGTCTCCGTCACGAACTCGGCGGGCAGCCCGGCCTCCCGCGCCGCCTCCGCCTCGGCCCTCAGCTCCTCGACGCGTCCCTCGTCCTCGGCGTACGTGTAGGCCGCCGCGTCCTCCCAGTCGCACGCGATCCCCAGCTCCTCCACCAGCGCGGCGGCGTGCCGGACCGCCTCCGTCTGCGACCGCGCGTACAGCGCCGCCGCCTCGGCGCCCCGGGTGCGCCGCAGCCGGTCGTAGACCAGCGTGTGCAACGCGGTCACCTTGGCCGTCGTGTGCCCCGTGACCCCGGCGGCGACCCGGTCCGCCTCCAGCAACGCCACGCGCCGCCCCCGCCGCGCTAGCTCCCACGCGGCACTGATCCCCGCGATCCCCGCCCCGATCACCGCCACGTCGACGGCCAGGTCCCCGTCCAGCGCCGGGTGCACGCCCTCCTGGGGCGCGTTCGCGATCCAGTACGACTTCTGCTCGGGCTGCTTGTGCTGCATGGCTCGGGTCCCTTCAGGCGGGCGGTGGGGAGCGGCGCGGGTCGTCCGTGTCGGAGCGGCGGCGGGTGTCGGCGGCGGCCCGTCGCCGGTGGCTGGTGTCGCACCACGGGTAGATGCCGCTGCGACGACAGGTGCACAGGGCCACGCAGAAGCGGTCCGACGACACGGTCGAACCGTCCTCCGACGTGACCTCGACCGGGCCCTCGACCAGCAGCGGACCAGGGCGTTGGACGGTGACGCGGCGGCGTTCAGCGGGGACGTTCGGCACGGATGACCACCAGCTCTTCCTTCTCGTCGCCGTCGCCTCCGTGTGCGTCTCCCAGTAGCCCGCGCTCACGCAGCCATGCGCTCCGCGACCGCAGAACGGGCCCGAAGGCGACCCTGCGATGGTCCACCACCTCGGCCCGCAGCCCCGCCGCCCGCAACTGCGCCAGCGTCCGCTCCGCGTCGCTGAAGGCCGACTGGACCAGCAGCAGCACCCCGCCGGGCCGCAGCAGGGACGGCGAGTCCCGGCAGATCCGGTCCAGCACGAGCCGGCCGTCCCGCCCGCCGTCCCAGGCCCGTGCGTCACCCCGCACGGGTGTGACCCCCTCGGAGCCCGCACCTCTGCCGGGACCCCGCCCCGGACCCGGTCCACGCTCCGGCTCCGGCTCCGGTCCCGGCACGTACGGCGGATTGGAGAGGATGAGGTCGAAGGACCGCCCGGACACCGGACCCAGCAGGTTTCCCTGGACGACCGTCATCGGCAGCCCCGCGAGAACGGCGTTGACCTTGGCGTTGAGGACGGCCCGCCAGGAGATGTCGACGGCCGTGACCCGCGCACCCCGCCGCGCCGCGACCAGCGCGACGGCTCCCGTCCCCGTGCCGACGTCGAGCACCCGCGCCCGCGGGGCGAGGGGCTCGTGCTTCAGGGCGTGGACCAGGAGATCGGTGTCGTCCTGCGGGGCGTAGACGCCGGGCAGGGAGACGGGCAGCGAGAGCGGAATCACGGGGGATTGGCCTCCAGGTCAGTGGTCGGCGGTGGTCGGTCGGTGGCTGGTGGTCGGCGGACGTGGCGTCAGGTCCGCGGTCGTCAGACGGGGGTGCGCAGCGACGACCGGCCCGCCCGCCACGCGCCGAGGAGCCGGTCGGCGAGGGCGTCCTCCAGGTGGTTGGTGGCGTCCACGCCGAAGGCCACGTCGCTGTCCAACTGCGGCTCCTCCTCCAGCAGACCGGCGACGACGTCCCGCCGGACGATCTGCTCGTGTACGGCGTCGGCCTCCACGTGCTCGTCGTAGAAGTGCTCGGCCGCGGCCCCGGCCCCGGTCCGCCGCATCGCGCGGGCGAGGCGCCGGGAGCCGGGGGAGGAGGTGATCTCGACCGTCGCGAAGTGGCCCACCAGGGCGCCGCGCAGGGCGCGGTGCAGGCCAAGGAGGGACATCAGGTTCACCAGGGCGAGTGCCTCGGCACCGGCGGCGTCCACGTAGCGGCCGTACGCCGGGTCGAGCCGCAGGTCGGTCATGAGGTCGGCGAAGAGGCGCGCGTGCACCCGCTCCGCCCGGCCGCCGCCGAACTCGTCGAACTCCACCGCGGCCATCCCCGCCTTCGCCCGCCCCCACAACCGGGGCAGCACCCACGCGTGCGGGTCGGCCTCCTTCAGGTGGTACAGCGAGCGCTGCGCCGCGTACTCACGCACCTGCCACAGCTCGCCCTCGTCCTGCAGGAAGCCACCGACCCCGCCCCCGTCCTCGCCGGCCGGTTCCACGAGCAACTCGTCCAGCGCCTCCTGGGCGCTCACATGCCGCGTGGCCCGGTCGCGCAGCGCTTCGAGGAACGGCCACTCCAGGGCCGCCCGGCACCGCAGCAGCTCCGGGTCCCATTCCAGGTCGGCGTCGACGCCGTCGAAACCCCGGTAGTGCAGTTCGTAGCAGACGTAGAGGGCCAGCTGGAGATCGTCTCCGAAAGGGTCGGCCCCGGCGATCTCCCGGCTGCCCGGCGGCGGCCCCTGCCTCCGCAGACACTCCAGGACGGCAGCCGAGACCCGGCCCCTGCTCTCCGGCAACGCCGGCCCTCTCACCCGGGTCTCCATGCCGCACCGGGTACCCGTGATGCGCGGGTACTCACCTGTGCTCCTGACCGCGGGGCCCACGGCGAGGAGGGCTCCCACGCTCACGGGAGCCCCCCTCGACCGGCGCCGTACTCGGGTACGCCCACGGGCGGTACTCAGCTACGGTCGCGCTTCGCCGAACGCTGCGTGTGCTGAACGCGTTCCTGCGCCTTGCCCTTCAGCTTCTTGGCCTCGCCGCGCGCCCGCTGCAGCTTGCCCTCGCCCTGCTTCTCACGGTCGCCGGTGACCTTCCCGGTCATCTCCTTGGCCTTACCCGTGATCTTGTCCATGTGGCCCTTGCCCTTGTCCTTGTCCTTGGCAGCCATGGTTCCTCCTTGGTGGTGGGGTTGAGGCGATGGCTCTCCCGCCCAACGTAAGGCGGTCCGACAGTGCTCGCGCGCCGAACCATCACCCTGCGTGACACACCCCGATCGTGGGGGCTCAGCCACCTCCCAGAGACGGGGCCGAAGGGGCAGCACTCCTGGAGAACGGGACGCGGAGGGGATGGGGACGGGAGGCAGGGGCGGCTGGGGGGCGAGATCAACTCCCCGCGGCAGACTCCCGAGGTGCCCCGGAAGACCCCCGCACCATCAACTCCCCCCGAACCGTGGCGATCCCCCCCGGCGGCGGCTCCTCCCGCCCCATCGCGATCCGCCCGGCCCGAGCCCCCGCCTCCGACAACGGCAACCGCACGGTCGTCAGCGCGGGAACCGCGTCGATGCTGAACGGCAGATCATCGAAACCGGCCACGGAGACATCGTCCGGAATCCGCAGGCCGGAATCCCGCAGCGCCGCACAAGCCCCCAGCGCCACCGTGTCGTTCGCCGCGACCACAGCCGTCAGCGCAGGGTCCCGCCGCAGCAGCTCCAGCGTCGCCTCGTACCCGGACAGCCGGTCGTAGCGCCCGTACACGGTCCGCCTCGGATCGTCCTCGATCCCGGCCGCGGCCAGCGCCGCCCGGTGCCCCTCCAGCCGATGCCGAGTGGTCGTCCGCTCCTGCGGCCCGGCGATGTACCCCAGCCGCCGGTGCCCCAGTCCGATCAGGTGCTCGGTGAGCCGCTGCCCGCCGCCCCGGTTGTCGAAGGTGATCGCGATGGCCTCCGGAGTGGGCGGCCGTCCGCACAGCACCACCCGCGTCCCGGCCTCCGCCAGCCTGCGCAGCTTGTTGCCGACGGCGGCCAGATGGACCGGATCCTCGACGGCCCCACCGGTGAGCACGACCGCCGCGGCGCGCTGCCGCTGCAACAGAGTGAGATAGGTCAGCTCACGCTCCGGGGAGCCGCCCGTGTTGCACACCACGCCCAGCCGCTCTCCGCCCGCCCGCCCGCCCGGCCCGCCGATCTCGGACTGGATGGCCGCGGCCATGATCCCGAAGAAGGGGTCGGCGATGTCGTTCACGAGGATGCCGACCAGGTCGGAGGTGGCGGCGGCGAGCGCGCTCGCGGGACCGTTGAGGACGTAGTCCAGCTCGTCGACGGCCTTCAGTACCCGCGCACGCGTGGACGCGGCCACCGGATAGTTGCCGTTGAGCACCCGGGAGACGGTCGCGGGCGACACCCGCGCACGGGCCGCCACGTCCGCCAGGGTCACAGTCATCGTTCCTCGTCCTCCGGTGCGCGTCTCGTTCGGGCTGTCGGGGAACCATACGGCCGCGATCACCGTTCGCCCCCTCGAACAACTCGACCCCCTCACGGTCTTGTCCCGACCGCTGCACAGAGGCTAGCTTCTCCTCAGATAGAAAGCGCTTGCTGTCACGCTCACCTCTCCCATGAGTTCTCCGGGCGTACGCGGCGCCGGACGCGTACGCACCTAAAACGAACGCATGAACGAAGGGACCGGCTGTGACACGCAGAACCGTACGGATCGCCATGAACGGTGTGACCGGACGCATGGGCTACCGCCAGCACCTCGTCCGCTCCATCCTCGCCCTCCGCGAGCAGGGCGGCCTCGACCTCGGCGACGGCACCGTGCTGTGGCCCGAGCCGATCCTCGTCGGCCGCCGCGAGCACGTCCTCAGGGCGCTCGCCGAGCGGCACGGCCTGGAGCACTGGGCGACGGACGTGGACGAGGTCCTCGCCGACGAGTCCGTGCAGATCTACTTCGACGCCCAGGTCACCTCGGCCCGCGAGGAGGCGATCAAGAAGGCGATCGCCGCCGGCAAGCACATCTACACGGAGAAGCCGACCGCCACCGGCCTCGACGGCGCCCTGGAACTGGCCCGCCTCGCCAATGCCGCCGGCGTCAAGCACGGCGTCGTCCAGGACAAGCTCTTCCTCCCGGGCCTGCTCAAGCTCAAGCGCCTCATCGACGGAGGCTTCTTCGGCCGCATCCTCTCCGTCCGGGGCGAGTTCGGCTACTGGGTCTTCGAGGGCGACTGGCAGGAGGCCCAGCGCCCCTCCTGGAACTACCGCGCCGAGGACGGCGGCGGCATCGTCGTCGACATGTTCCCGCACTGGGAGTACGTCCTGCACGAGCTGTTCGGCCGGGTGAAGTCCGTCCAGGCCCTCACCGCCACCCACATCCCGCAGCGCTGGGACGAGCAGGACAAGCCGTACGACGCCACGGCCGACGACGCCGCGTACGGCGTCTTCGAGCTCGACGGCGGCGCGATCGCCCAGATCAACTCCTCCTGGGCCGTCCGCGTCAACCGCGACGAACTGGTGGAGTTCCAGGTCGACGGCACGGAGGGTTCGGCGGTGGCAGGCCTCCGAAACTGCCGTGCCCAGCACCGCTCCGCCACCCCCAAGCCGGTCTGGAACCCCGACATCCCCGCCACCTACTCCTTCCGCGACCAGTGGCAGGAGGTGCCCGACAACGCCGAGTTCGACAACGGCTTCAAGGCCCAGTGGGAGCTGTTCCTCAAGCACGTCTACGCCGACGCGCCCTACCACTGGGACCTGCTGGCCGGCGCCCGCGGCGTCCAGCTCGCCGAACTGGGGCTGAAGTCCTCCGCCGAGGGCGTCCGTCTCGACGTACCGGAGATCCAGCTGTGACGATCCGACTGCCGGGCGCGGACGGGCTGTTGAGGCCCTACACCCCCCGCACCGAACCGCTCGCCCTCTCCACGGGCGCCCCCTTCACCTCCCGTACGGTCTTCTCGGCGGCGCACGTCGTCGCCGACCCCTTCGCGGACGTGTCCCCCGACTCGCCCGCCGCCGTCGACTGGGACGCCACCCTCGCCTTCCGCCGCCACCTCTGGTCGCACGGTCTGGGTGTCGCCGAGGCGATGGACACCGCCCAGCGCGGCATGGGCCTCGACTGGGCGGGCGCGGCGGAGCTGATCCGCCGCAGCGCGGCGGAGGCCCACAGCGTCGGCGGCAGGATCGCCTGCGGCGTCGGCACCGACCAGCTCACGGGCCCGGCCTCCCCGGCGGAGATCCGCAAGGCGTACGAGGAGCAGCTGGCCGTCGTCGAGGAGTCGGGCGCCCGGGCGATCCTGATGGCCTCGCGCGCGCTGGCAGCCGCCGCGCGGGGCCCCGAGGACTACCTGGAGATCTACGGCCACCTGCTCCGCCAGGCCGCCGAGCCGGTCGTCCTGCACTGGCTGGGCCCCATGTTCGACCCGGCGCTGGAGGGCTACTGGGGCTCGTCGGACCTCGACGCGGCCACCGACACCTTCCTCGCCGTCATCGCCGCCCACCCCGACAAGGTCGACGGCATCAAGGTCTCCCTGCTGGACGCCCAGCGCGAGATCGACATCCGCCGCCGCCTCCCGCAGGGCGTCCGCTGCTACACGGGCGACGACTTCAACTACCCCGAGCTGATCGCGGGCGACGAGCAGGGCTTCAGCCATGCGCTGCTCGGCATCTTCGACCCGCTCGGCCCCCTGGCGGCGGAGGCGGTCCGGGTCCTGGACACGGGCGACGTGAAGGGCTTCCGGGAGCTTCTGGACCCGACCGTCGAGCTGTCGAGGCACCTCTTCCAGACCCCCACGCGCTTCTACAAGACGGGCGTGGTGTTCCTGGCGTGGCTGGCCGGCCACCAGTCGCACTTCACGATGGTCGGCGGCCTCCAGTCGGCCCGCTCGCTCCCGCACTTCGCGCGCGCCTACGAACTCGCCGACGGCCTGGGCCTGTTCCCGGACCCGGCGCTGGCGGAGGCCCGCATGAAGAACCTGCTCTCGCTGTACGGAGTGTCCCAGTGACCGGTCTTGAGCGTTTCAGCATCAACCAGATGACGGTCAAGCAGCTGACGATGCCCGAACTGGTCGCCGGCTGCGTGGAGTCGGGCATCCCGGGTGTGGGCCTGTGGCGCGAGCCGGTGGCCGGGTTCGGCCTGGAGGCCACGGCCAAGCTGGTCCGCGACGCGGGCCTGGCGGTCACCACCCTCTGCCGGGGCGGCTTCTTCACGGCCGTCGACCCGACGGAGCGGGCGGCGGCCCTGGCCGACAACCGCCGGGCCATCGACGAGGCGGCGACCCTGGGCACGGACACGCTGGTGCTGGTCTCCGGCGGCCTCCCGACCGGTTCGAAGGACCTGCGCGGCGCCCGGGAGCGCATCGCGGACGCCCTGTCGGAACTGGGCCCGTACGCGGCGTCGAACGGTGTCCGCCTGGCGATCGAACCCCTCCACCCCATGTTCGCCTCGGACCGCTGCGTGGTGTCGACGCTGTCCCAGGCCCTGGACATCGCGGAACGCTTCCCGGCCGAGCAGGTGGGCGTGACGGTCGACACCTACCACATCTGGTGGGACGACACGGCCCCGGCGGCCATCGCCCGCGCGGGCGCGTCGGGCCGCATCCACACCTTCCAACTCGCCGACTGGATCACGCCGTTGCCCCAGGGTGTCCTGACCGGCCGCGGCCAGATCGGCGACGGCGCGATCGACATGAGGGAGTGGAAGGGGTACGTCGAGGCCGCCGGCTACACCGGCCCCATCGAGGTCGAACTCTTCAACGACGACCTGTGGGCCCGCGACGGCCGGGAACTGCTGGCCGAGACGGCACGGCGGTTCGTGGAGCACGCGGCGTAGCGCTCCGGTGGCGAGCCGGGAGGGTGTGATGCCCGGCTCGCCACCGGACCGAGACCAGAACGATCTGCGGCCCGTTCCGGTGTGTGGCCGGGCCTCACAGGCAGGAAGCGTGGCTGCCACGATCGCCGCGAGGACCAGGAGGAGGACCGCGACGTGCCTGGCCTTCACCCTTTCCACGGACCGGCCTGCTCATCGGACGACCCGGGCGTTGGGCTTGTTGACGCCGGTCGCCGTACCGGTGCGGTGACCTCCAAGCGCGCGGGTCCGACCCACACGGTGACTGAGTCGTCGACTGTCGCGTCTTGATCCCGGCCTCCGGAGGCCCCGGGGAAGCCGGCCGAGCTGAACAAGCGGACTGGCCGCCGCCTCCGCACACGGGCTGATGACGTACCCGTCGGACCTCGAAAAGCCAACAGACCGGACCATCGGACCACTTGTGGGCGCCGCTACGGTGACCCGCATGACCGACAACAGCTTCTGGACCCTCCCGCCCGACCGCATGGTGCGCGGCTCCATGGGCCACTGCAACATCACCGTTCTCCTCCCGCCGTTCGACGTGGACGCGCGCACGCTTCCCGCCGACGCCCCCGTCCGGGCCGCGGAGTTCGCCGCGTCGTTCGGAACCGTCGACGAGGTTCTGGAAGAGATCGGGCCCCGGTCCGTCCTCGACGTGCCCTACCCGAACACGCGGACCGCCCTCGACGTCGTCCTAGCCGCAGCCTGGGGGGCATGTCCTCGGCTTCAGTGACCCGGCGCTGGCCGACAACGGCAACGACGCCCCGCTCCTGTCCGAGGCCCGCACGCTTCGCGAGCGCTATCCGGACGCCCGCATCGTCGGCCGCGTCCACTTCCACGGCGGGGCCTCCCACACCGAGGACATCGTCTGGCTGCCCGACGGGGCCATGTTCCACGCATCCGGCTGGCCCGGGGACGAACCGTTCGAGGTGACCGGCGATCCGGGCGTCATCGCCTCCGCCCTCGGCATCAGCGCCGAGAAGCTGGAGGACCTCGGCCTGGACGAGGAGGACCCGGCCGACATCGAGTGGGCCGACTTCGCCGCCCTGGCCCTGGGCAAGGCCGACCCCTGGGGGTGGCAGCAGATCCAGACCACGGCCTTCCGCGTACGGCACACCGAGTTCGCCACGTCCACGATGGAAGTGCGGTCCGACGACGCCTCTTACCGGGACACCGACACGCTCTACCTGGGGGGCGGCAAGGTGACCGCCTCCGACGGTGACGACCCCAACCCCAACCCGACTCCCACCCCGACACCGACGCCGACGCCCACGGAGACGGACAAGCCCGATCCGACCCCGACCGGCAAGCCCACCGACGGTGCGGACAAGCCGGACCCGGGCGACACCGGAGACAGGCCGACGCCCCCGGGCGGCGACCTCGCCGACACCGGATCCGACACTCCTGTCGGCCTGATCGCCGCCGTTTCCGCAGCCCTGGCCGCCACGGGCGGTGCCCTGGTGTGGTGGATGCGACGCCGTAGGACCACGGCCGGCTAGCCACCCGACCGTACGGCACGACGCCCCCGCCGGATGCCTCCGGCGGGGGCGTCGCTGTGGGGAGGCGGCCCTTCGGGGGAGTGGGGAGGGGGCGGTCAAGCGGCGACGGTCATGACGTCACCGTCAGCAGGTCGCGCTGGTCCTCCGGCAGTTCCACCTTGTCGGCGTACAGCAGCGCGTGGTCCGGGGCGAAGACCAGCGCCACCTCGCCCGCCAGGCCCCCGTTGCCGCTGAGGACCTGGACGACCTGGTCGCCGAGGCGGACGTCGTACTCGTAGCGGGAGCCGACGTAGGAGCTGGTGATGACCTGGGTGCTGAGCTTGTTCACCCCGGCCGGTATCTCGGCGGAGGCCACGACCTCCAGGCGCTCGGGGCGGACCGCCACGGTGACGGAGTCGCCGGCCGGTACGCGCGCGTCGCTGTCGACCCGTACGACGTCCCCGCTGGAGTCGAGGAGGACGGTGTGCCGGGTGCCGTCCAGGCTGACCACCTTGCCGGTGAGGAAGTTGCAGCGGCCGACGAAGGCGGCGACGGCGGGGGCGGCGGGGCGTTCGTAGATCTCGTGCGGGGTGCCGATCTGGATCATGTTGCCGCCCTCCATCACGGCGATCCGGTCGCTGAGCGCCAGTGCCTCCTCCTGGTCGTGGGTGACGTACACGGTCGTGATGCCCAGGTCCTCCTGGAGCCGCTTCAGCCAGGCGCGGGCCTGCTCGCGGAGTTTCGCGTCCAGGTTGGACAACGGCTCGTCCAGGAGCAGGACAGTCGGCGAGTACACCAACGCCCGTGCCAGCGCCACGCGCTGCTGCTGGCCGCCCGAGAGCTGGTGCGGGTAGCGACCGCTCAGGGCGGCGAGGCCGACCTTGTCCAGGGCCTCGTGGATCAGGGTCTTCTGCTTCTCCCTGGGCACCTTGCGGATGTTGAGCGGCAGCGCGAGGTTCTTCGCGATGGTCATATGCGGCCACAGCGCGTACGACTGGAAGACCATGCCGAGGTTGCGTTCCTCGGGCGGGAGGAAGACCCCGGCGCCCGCGTCCACGAAGGCTCTCCCGCCCACCGCGATCGAGCCCTCCGTCGGCTGCTCCAGACCCGCGATGCAGTTCAGGGTCGTCGACTTGCCGCAGCCGCTCGCGCCCAGCAGCGTGAAGAACTCGCCGTCCTTGATGGTGAAGGTGACGTCGCGCAGGACGGAGTTGTCGCCGAACGTCTTGGCCAGGTTCTTGACGGTCACCTCAGGCATGGTGCTTTCCCTTCATGAGCAGTCCCGCGAGTGCGACGAAGACCGCGGTGATGCCGATCTGGAGGGTGGCCAGCGCGGCGACGGATCCGGCCCTGCCCTGCGTCCAGAGACTGAGCATGGTGGTGCCGAGGATGTTGTTGTCGGCCGAGCTGAGGAAGACGGCCGGGGAGTACTCCTTGAGCATGATCACGAAGGTGAGTACCAGGGCTCCGGCGAACGCCGGGGTGATCAGGGCCCGCAGGACCCGGAAGAAGGTCATCAGCCAGTCGGCGCCGGACACCCGGGCCGCGTTGTCCAGCTCACCGCCGATCTGCATGATCGCCGGTGCGACCGAGCCGAACGCGCTGGGCAGGGCCCGCATGCCGAAGGCGATGATGACGGCGAAGATCGTGCCCTGGAGCACCGAGCCCATCCCGAACGGGGCGAGCGCGAAGGCCCAGAAGAAGCCGATGCCGATGATGATGCCGGGGAGCGACTGGGGGATGAGGGCCAGGTATTCCACCGCCCGGCCCCAGCGGAACGTGGAGCGGCGGGCCACCATCACCGCGAACACGGCGAGGACGCTGACGACCACCGAGCCGACCCCGGCCACGATGAGGCTGTTCCACAGCGACTGCACGTAGTTGTCCGAGTCGAAGACGATCTCGTAGTTCTTCGTCGTGACCGTCCTGAACGGCGACTGGAGCGGGGTGAAGACGAGGGTGAAGGACCGCATCACCAGGCCCGCGATCGGGATCAGCGCGCCGACGATCACATAGAGCCAGATGCACGCGATGCTCACCCACTTCAGCCAGCCCAGGTCGAGCTTGCGGGGGCGGGTCACCTTGCCGCGTACGGAGACGAAGCGGGCGGCGTCCTTCAGCAGCTTCGCCTGTACGGCGACCAGGCTGAGGGTGACCACGAGAATGACCGTGGAGGCGGCGCCCAGCATCGTGTAGTCGGGGTCCACCGACTGAAGTCCGTTGTGGTAGAGGAAGGTCGAGAAGACGTCGATGCGGACGGGCTGGCCGTACAGCAGCGGCACGCTCAGCGTCTCGATCGAGACCGAGAAGACGAGGATCGCGCTGTAGACGATCGGCGGACGCAGCAGCGGCACGATCACCTGGCCGAGGATGCGGAGCGGTCCCGCGCCGCAGACCTGGGCGGCCGATTCGAGCGACGCGTCCGACTGCCTGAGCGCGTTGGCGCAGAAGACGTACGCGATCGGGGCGAGCGCCACGGCCTCCGTGAGCGCCATGCCGGGGATCGAGTACAGGTTCCACGGCACGGAGCCGAAGATCTGCTGGACCTTGACGCTGACGAACCCGGCCGGGCCGTACATGATGATCCAGCCGAAGCCCAGGATCAGTGAGGAGATGAAGAACGGCCACTGCATCGCCAGCGCGATCAGCCGGCCGCCCGGCAGCTTCGTCCGGACCACCACGATCGCCATGGGGATGGCGATGGCGAGGCTCAGGACCGTCGTCAGTGAGGCGAACAACAGGGTGTTCAGGGCGACTTCACCGAAACCGGCCTCGGTGAACAGGTTGGTGTAGCCGCTGAGGGTGAAGGCGCCGCCCGCCTCGTAGAGCGGGCGGTTGCGGATGCTCTGGTAGAGGGTCGGGACGATCGGGGCCAGCACCAGGACGGCCAGGAACGCCAGGACCGCGTACTGGACGACCGTGTCCCGTCCGATGCCGAGGGGGCGGAGGTAGCGCGGCGGCTCGAACGTTTCCGTGGGTGACTCGCCTGCCGGTGTACGGGGCGGCTGGGTGAGGGTTGACATCTGCTCTGACTCCGATCGTCCCTGGGAGGCTGCCTACTTGCGGAGTCCGTCGAAGCGCTCCAGCCAGGCGGCGGCGTCCTCCTTGGTGACCGGCTCGTACTTCACGTGGATGATGTTGTCCTCGCCGACCGCGTCGACGACCTCCTGGTAGGTGTGCAGGCCCTCGCCCTCGACGCCCTCGCGGTACGAGGCCAGACCGCCCTCGGCGATCGCGCGCTGGCCCTCCTCCGAGAGGGTGAAGTCCAGGAAGAGCTTCGACGTCGCCGGGTGCGGCGCCTCGGCGGCGATACCGAGGCCGCGCGGCAGGACGACCGTGCCGTCCTCCGGGAAGACGATCTTCACCAGGCCCGCGCTGTCCTCGACCACCGGGTAGGCGGGTGAGGCGCTGATCAGGAAGCCGGCCGAGTACTCACCGGAGACGATCTTCTCCAGCTGGGTGCCGGAGGAGGTCTCCGGGCGGGTCAGCGGGAGGATCTTCTTCAGGTCGTCCCACGCCTCCGGGTTGCCCTCGGTCAGCGCACGCGTGATCGTGAAGCCGAACGAGCCCTCCGGGTCGCGGACCGTCACCTTGTTCTTGTACTTGTCCTCGTCCGACGTCACGGTCTCCGCGAAGTCCGACAGACTGGTCGGCGGCGTCTCCATCAGCGCCGTGTTGTAGGCGATCGTCATCGGGTCCTGCGACATCGAGTACACGCTCGGCAGCAGTTCCGCGCTCTCGCCCAGCTCCGACAGCTCCGGCGACTCGTACTCCAGGACCGTGTTCTTCCGGGCCGAGAAGTCCGCCCACGCGGTCGCCGCGCTGGAGATCAGCACGTCCGCCGGGGAGGACCCGGCCGCGTTCTCGGAGAGGGTCTTCTGGAACAGCTCGTCGCTGTCCAGCTCGTTGACGGAGACGGTCTTGATGAAGTCGTACTTCTTCTTGAAGTCCCGGACGATCGGCGCCATGTTCTCGTCGCCGAGGTTGGAGTAGACGGTGAGTTTGCCGCCCTCCTTCTTCGCCTCCTCGATCAGGTCCGTGTACTCCGCCGGGTAGTAGTCGGGCACCTGGCCGGCGGAGATCTTGTTCTCCGCCACCTTCGGCGCCTCCTCGCCACCGCCGCATGCGGCCAGGGTGCCGAGCGCGAGGGTCACCGCGAGGGCCGCCGTCAAGGGGCGCCGGGCGGGGCGCCGCCGGGCGGGCGCCGTGCTGGTGACGGCGGGGTGTCCGGTGCCGTTGTGGCTGGATCTGGCCATGGTTCTCCTCCTGGCGCGTGCCTTCTGGCAGCTGTTGCCGGGAGGTTAGGGGCCCAGTTCAGGCCAGTAAATCCTTCACCCGTCAGAGCTCGTACTGCTCGTATTGGTCGTTGTGTTCGTGACGCGAGTCACTCTTGGTGAGCAGGGCTGGACGGCCGCGAACGACCGAAAGACCGTGGGGCCGTGCCCGCGCGACCGCCGTCGTAGGATCGACGGGCCTGAAGGGTTCCTCGACCCGAACGGACGGGCCTCGACTTCCCTACGGCAAGGCGAGGGAGGTTGCCCGCGTCGCCTGGAACCGCCCCCTCGCCGACGTGCTGGTCGCGATGTTCCACCAGGCCGAACAGCCGGCGGCCGAGGCCCTGTTCGCGGGCGAGGACGAAGTGCTCGCCCTCCTTCGCGCCCCCGAACCGCGCGCCGGGTTCCTGGACCAGGGAGGACCGAACCGTGGCCGGAACGGCGGTCGTGCTGGAAGCGGCACCGCATGGCGGCAGGATGCCGGGAGGACGCAGCCGCATCACGTCGCCGACCTCAGATGCGCCGTCAGCTCCTGCAACCGCCCCCACCCCCCGGCGTCCGTACCGTCCCCGAGCGGGTAGTGCAGCGCCGGGCGGGCCGTCGGCCCCAGGTGCACCGCCCGGACCTCGACCGGTGGGCGCCGCGCGTGGTCGAGGCCGATGGTGTGCACGTCGTCCGGGCCGAGCGTGAAGGCCGCCGGCAGGGGCGGTCCCTCCAGACGGGGCGCGGTCGTCAGGTCGGCGCGCGCGACCCGCACGGAGGTCAGCATGGTCATCAGCCCGTGCTCCCTGACCAGGGTCCCGGCCAGCGGCTCGACCCGGTCCAGCGGCAGCTCCTCACCGGCCGCGTACCCGACGGTCAGGACCACGTCCTCCTCCACACCCTTCGCCGTACGCGTCACCCGGACCGTCGCCATGGCGGGCCGGTCGGGGGTGCCGACCACGATCAGCTGTGACGGCTCGGGCGCCCGCTCGCGGGCCAGGTCGGTCAACTGTCTTGGCGACCAAGGCAGGTTGACCGGTTCGGCCGTGCCCCAGCCCGCCGGCGCCGTACCCGTCAGCGCCTCCCAGGCCGCCTCCAGCGCGCCGCCCAGCAGCAGCCGCTCGTCCGGCTTGCGCACGGTACGGAGGGCGACGATCAGCTGCCGGCCCGGCGCCTCGTCCACCGGGCGTGTGAAGGCGCCGGCCACGGTCGCTGTCCCGTCCTGCGCGAGCGCGGGCGAGAACACCCCGTCCCGCCAGCGCAGCACCGCCCCCGACAGCCCGTCGTAGTACCCGCACTCCGGGTCCTGGACGACCCACCGGTTGGGGACGCGGGCGAGGGTCGTACGGGCCGCGGGGGTCAGCCGTACGTGGGGCGGTGTGACGATCTGGAGGGCCCGCCGGGACGCCACGGCCGTGCGCATGATCTCCGCGAGCCAGGTGGTCAGGGCCACCACCGGGCGGTCGACGAGGACGACGGCCGCGTGGTCCGTCACCACGTCCACGGCGGGCTGCCCGGACCCCGCCGACGGTACGGCGGACACGTCCACCACCTTCGTGCTCGCCGCCCCGGGAGGCCAGGTGGAGCCGCCCAGCAGGGCGTTGAGCCGCCCGCACACCACGCCGGCCAGCTGCTCCGCCTCCGGCACCGCCGTGGACGCCCGCGCCTCCGTCCACCAGAACGGGGCTTTGACGCTCAGCCCGAGCAGCCGCTCCGCCTCCCCGGGCACCTGTACCAGCACCGGCGACTCCACGGACACCAGCGGACGCCCGCCGGGCCCGTGCAGCTGGACGACCGCTCCGTCGGCCGCCGCCGACAGGTCCAGATCGGCGCCACCGGCGTACAGGCTCGCCATGAGCGCCCACACGTGGGGCATCTTCGGGGTGAGGGCGATGACGTCCTTGGTCACGGCGAGAGTCCTTGGGGGTTTCCGTCGTCCGCCACGGCGGTCTGGACGAGTCGGTGGGCCCGGCCCCGGCGCACCAGCGTGCCGCGCCCCGTCGGCTGCGCCGAGGCGTACAGGCCGGGGAGGAGCTGGCCCTCACCGCGCTCACCGGTCATCAGCAGCGCGGCCGTGCCCGTCTCGCGGAGGGTCTGGAGCAGCGGCTCGTACATCGCCCGGGAGGCACCCGCCACCCGGCGCGTGATCACGAAGTGCAGGCCGATGTCCTGCGCCGACGACACGTACGGCAGGAACGGTGCCAGCGGCTGCTGCCCCGCGGTGGTGAGGATGTCGTAGTCGTCGACCAGGATCACGATCCGGGGGCCCTGGAACGCGGGCTCGTCGGTCGGCGCGTCCGGGTCGGCGGTCTCCGGCATCCGCTTCTCCAGCTCGCTCGCGATGCCCGTCGACAGCGCCGCCGCGAGCTTCGCGTTGTGCGCGTACCCGCCCCGGTACGGTTCCGGGATCACGCCCCGCAGTCCGCGCCGCGGGTCGAAGACCCCGAAGACCAGCTCCTCGTCCGAGTACCGCTCCACGAGCTGCGCCGCGACCAGCTTGAGCAGGTTCGTCTTGCCGCACTCGTTGTCGCCCAGGACCAGCAGATGCTGGTCCGAGCCGAACAGGTCCAGGAGGGCGGGGGCCAGGGCGTCCTGGTCCACGCCGATCGGGACCCGGTGCGGCTCGGCGACCGGTGACGGCAGTCGGCCGGACGGCAGCCGGGTCGGCAACACCCGTACGGGCGCGGCGAGTTCACCGTGCCAGGTGGAGCGGATCGTACGGGCCGCGTCCTCCAGCGCCGGACCGAGGTCGCCCGTCGACGGCCGCCCGTCGAGGCGGGGGAGGGCGGCCTGCGCGAATAGCTTGCCGTCGGTCAGGACCCGTCCCGGGGTGTCGGGCGACAGCGTCTGGGAGAGCTTGCGGTCCACGCTGGAATCGCTCGGGTCGTTGAGCCGCAGCTCCACCCGCGTCCCGAACATCGACTGCGTCGCGATGCGCACGTCGTTCCAGCGCAGCATGCCACCGACGACATGGATGCCGTAGCCGCCACCGCGCTTGAGCAGGTCCACGACCGTGTCGTCCAGCTCGGCGAACTCGTCGCGCAGCGCGCCGAACCCGTCGATGAGCAGGACGATGTCGGTGGATCCCAGTTCACGCAGCCTGCCCTGCGCGCGAAGCCGCCGCAGCTGGTCGACGGAGTCGATCCCGTGCTCGCGGAACAGCTCCTCCCGCTCGGTCAGCATCGTCCGCACCTCGGCGACCGTCCGCGCCGCCCGCTCCCGGTCGGCCCGCCCGGCGATCCCGCCGACGTGCGGCAGCCCGGAGAGGGCGGACAGGCCGCCACCGACCAGGTCCAGTCCGTAGAGGGCGACCTCGGCGGGCGTGTGGGTGGTGGCGAGCGAGAGCGCGAGGGTCCGCAGCAGCGTCGTCTTGCCGGACTGCGGGCCGCCGATCACCGCCGCGTGACCGCCCGCCACCGTCAGATCGAGCACCCAGTGGCCCTGCCACTGCTTGGCCGGATCGTCCAGCACACCGAGCGGCACCCGCAACGGGCCCTCGGACGCCGACAGTCGAAGCCCGCGCTCGTCCACCTGCACGGGCCCGGCCGCCGCGTCCAGCGTGATCGCGTCCGGCAGCGGCGGCAGCCAGATCCGGCGCACCGGCCGTGCGGCGGAGGCGAGTTGGTCCACCATCACCGACATCACCGTCGGCCCGGTCTCCCGCTTGGCCGCCTTCGGCTCCTGTGGCGCGTCACTCGCGGCGGGTGCGTCGGCGAGCGTGTTGTACGTCGGATACGGCCAGGCCAGCGGCGTGTCGTCCTCCTGCGCGACGAGGGCCGGGCCCCGGTAGGCGCCGGACACGTACCCCGCCTTGAACCGCTCGTACGTCGACGTGTCCACCTTCAGGTAGCCGAAGCCCGGCAGCGGCGGAAGGTGGAAGGCGTCGGTGGTGTCCAGCACGGTCCGCGACTCGTCGGCGGAGAAGGTGCGCAGCCCCAGCCGATACGAGAGATAGGTGTCCAGGCCCTTGAGCTTGCCGCCCTCGATGCGCTGGCTGGACAGCAGGAGGTGGACGCCGATGGAGCGGCCGATACGGCCGATGGAGAGGAACAGGTCGATGAAGTCCGGTTTGGCGGTGAGGAGTTCACCGAACTCGTCGATCACGACGAAGAGATGCGGGAGCGGGTCGAGGTCCGGTCGCCCGGTCGCGCGCAGCGCCGCGTAGTGCCCGATGTCGGCCACGTTCCCCGCGTCCTTCAGCACCTGCTGACGGCGCTTGACCTCGCCCGCGAGGCTGGAGTGCACGCGCTCGACGAGCCCGGCCTGGTTCTCCAGGTTGGTGATCACACCGGCCACGTGCGGGAGATCGGTGAAGGGTGCGAAGGTCGCCCCGCCCTTGTAGTCGACCAGGACGAGCGCCAGGTCCTCGGGGGAGTGGGTGGCGGCGAGCGCCAGCACCAGTGTGCGCAGCAGTTCGCTCTTGCCGGAACCCGTCGCGCCCACACACAGCCCGTGCGGGCCCATGCCCAGCTCGGAGGACTCCTTGAGGTCGAGCAGCACCGGCTCGTGACGGTCGGTCAGTCCGATGGGCACCCGCAGGAACTCACGCTCACCGCGCGGTGCCCACAGATCGGCCAGGTCCAGCACGGCCGGATCGTCGATGCCGAGGAGGCCCGGGAAGTCGACGGGTCCGGTGACCGGGGTGCCCTCGGCGGCCGACTCGGCCGACAGCCGGAGCGGCGCGAGCAGCCGGGCGATCCCCTCGGCACCGGCGGCGGTGACGTCGTCGGAGGTGCCCTGCGCCGTGGCGGCCGGCTGCCCCTCGCCGGCCGCCCTCGCATGCGGGTCGCGCAGGTCCTCCACGACGACCTGCCCGCCCCGCACGGTGATCCGCACCGACACCTGGTCCGGCTCGTGCACCTGTTCCGCCAGCAGATGCAGCACGGTGACGCCCATGTCCGCCAGCCCGACCGCCGTGTCGGGGCGCGGCAGTTCGGCGGCCGTCTCCCCGTACTCGTCGCTCACGACGAGCATGCGGGACGCCAGCCGGAGCGCGCCCCGGTCGGCGAGCCCCCGGCGCACCTCCGCCGCGTACGAGGCCCGTCGGCCCAGCTCGTGCCGGACGTGCCGGGCCAGCTGCGGCAGGCTCGGCGCGATCCGGCGGGCCGCGACCGGACCGTCGTGCTCCTGCCCGTCCAGCACGTGGGGCAGCCACTTGGCCCACTCCCAGTCGGACAGCCGCTCGCCCGGCACCCCGAGCGCCACGGCCACGTCGTCCGGCGCGTGGGTGACGGCGACCTGGACGAGGAGCGCGCGGGCCACCCGCAGCACACCCTCCCGGTCGCCCACCACGCTGACGTTGCCCGCGCGGTCCAGCGGCACGGTGACCGGGCAGTCATTGGCCACCGAGTAGCGGGCCAGCAGCGCCCGCGCCTCGTTCAGCATGAACGGGTCCGGCGGCGTCAGCACCCCGCCCTGGTTCTGCCCGATGGCCAGCTCCGCCACGGGCACGTCACCGGTACCGACCCGCACCCGCAGGAAGTCCGGGTCCTGCCGCCGCCGCTCCCAGAGCCGGGCGGGGTCGCGCACCAGGTCGTACAGCGCCTCCGGGGGCGGGTTCAGCACCCGCGCCTGCTGCCGCCGGTTCCGCTCGTCGGTCCCGAACTCCTCGCGCAGCTCCTCCAGATACTCCAGATACCGTTCCCGCTGCGTACGCCGGGTGCGCTGGGCCTTGCCGCGCTGGGAGAGGAAGAGGGCGACCGCGCCGAGCAGCGCGAAGACCAGCACGACCGCGCCGAGCGCCGCGAACCGGCTGCTCCGGATCACGGTCATCATCACGACCGAGCCCATGACACCCGCCATCGGCAGCAACGCCGTCGCCGCCGACCCCGCCTTGCCCTCCGGCAGGTTCGGTGGCGGCTCGATCGTCCGCGCCGCGGTCGCACCGAGCGGGCGGGTGCGCCGCGCGGGCCGATGGATCACCTGCTGGGTCACGGACGGACCCCTTCTTCCTGTCGGTGGTAGCTCATCGCATCCTCACCGCCCGGGTCATCGCCTCCGCCGCCAGTTTGATCGCCGCGTCGCGGGTCTCCTGGCCCAGCAGGGCGGTGCGTATGGGGCCGCCCTGGGCGAGGTGCCGGTCGTAGGGGACGGCGACGACGTGGACGCCGGACTCCTTGAGGTGGGCGACGGCCGTCCTGCGGTCCAGCGTGAGGTCGGGGGAGTTGGCCGTCAGCGCGACGACCGTCGAGGCGAGCGCGGAGTGCGGCAACCGGCCGAGCCAGTCCAGGACCTGGCGGGTTCCGTTGACGCCCTCGGCGGTCATCGGGGCGACGACCACGCGGGCGTGTGCCGTGTCCATCGCCGTACGGGCCACCTCGCCCGGCAGCGTCTCGCAGTCCACCACCGTCACCGCGAAGTAGCGCCGCAGCGCGAGCGTCACCGTGCGGTACGTACGGATGTCCAGCGGGGCGCCGACCCGGCCCTGGCTCGCGGGCAGCAGCCAGCCGCCGTCCGACACCGGCACCAGGTACCCGGTGACGTCGGTGAGCTGCATCGCCGGGTTCAGGATCCGCGCGAGATCGGCCGCCGCCCAGCGCACCGACTCCGCCCCCATCCGCACGGGCAGGGTGCCGAGCGCCGCGTCCGCCTCCAGCGTGAGCACCGGGTCGTGCCGGTAGTGGTTGAACGTCCGCCCCAGCAGCGCGGTCATCGTCGACTTCCCGACCCCGCCCCGGATGGACGTCACGGCGATCACCCGCCCCGTCGTCACCGGCTGCTGCAACTCCCGCGCGATCCGCGTCTCCTCCGCCACGTCCCGCGCGGCGGACGACGTGAGCTTCCGGATCGACCGCCCCGTACGCCGGGTCACCGAGTCCCCGTGCTGGGGCCGCCCGAGCGCGTGGGCGAGCCTCGGGTCGATCGTGGGCACCGAGTCGGGGGTGGGCAGGGGGGACCGGGGCATACGGGAGCCCCGGGGAGCGGGTGCGGCCGGGGAGGTCCCGGGCGCCGGAGAGGGGTGCCCGCCGGGTTCCCCGGCCTGCCCCGGCCCAGCCGGATCGCCGGGGGCGCCCGGGGTCTGCGCCCCGGCGTGCGGGAGGCCCGCGCGGGGATCCGCGACGGGAGTGTGCGGCGCGGGCGGCTGCACGACGGGCCGCGCGACCGGCGGCTGCACGACGGGCGTCGGATGTGCGGGCTCCTGTGCGTCGGGCCTCGCCTGAAGCGGCTCAGGTTGCACCGGCTCAGGCTGAACCCCCGCAGGCTGAACCGGCAGCGGCTGCACAGGCCCCGATTGAACGGGCAGTGGCCGCTCGGGCACCGAGCGCACGGGCCGCTCACCCTCGGCCCCCTCCGAAGGCCCGGACGGCACGGACGGCACGGATGGCTCGGGCGACACCGACCGCGCCGACGGCTCGGACGGCACCGACCGCACCAACCTCAGCGTCGGCTCGGCCCGCCGGGCCGGTGCTCCGGGCGCCCCCGCCGCACCGGACGCCGAACCCGCGTCAGCCGCTGTACCCGCGTCCGCGTCAGCCTCCGCACCCGCGCCGGAGCCCCTGTCCCCGCCGGGACCGTCCCCGGCCCCCGCCTGCCCCAGCTCGCGCAGTACATCCCGCTGCCAGTCCTCTGCCTGCGCCATGTGCGGTCCCCAGCTCCTAAGCGAAGGTGTCGAGCAGTCGTCCGTACACGCCGAACACGCCGACGAGCAGCGGGAGCAGGGTGATGACGCCGATGGTCTCCAGGGTGTCGCCGAGGCGCCGGAGCCGTACGCGTACGTGCTCGGCGGGCTCCACGGCGAGCACCAGCAGCGGCAGGACGGCGAGGAGGACGAGAACGGCGAGCGGACCGGCCGCCGCACCGGAGTGCTCCAGCCAGGCCGAGACCAGCCGCACGGCGAGCACGGCCGCCGCAGCGATCAGCACCACGACCTCGGCGACCAGCGGGAACGCCCGCGCGCGCAGGGCGAGGACGACCATGGTGACGACGGCCAGCAGGACGGTCCACCGGGTGGGCGCGCGCAGGGCGAACACCCCGGCGGCGGTCGCCGAGACGGCCATGGTGACCGTGGCGAGGACGAGCCCCCGGTGCGTGGCGGTGAGGGCCGCCGCCACCTGGAGGCGGCTCACGGAGGCCCCGCCGGAGCGCCGGTCGTCGAGGCCGGAGAGCCCCGACGCCATCAACGCCAGCCGGGGCAGCAGCCCGAGGACGATCACGGAGACCACCGCGAGGACCGCCCCCATCTCGGCCTGGTCCGCCGCCGACAGCGACACCCCGCCCGACACGAACGCGGCGACCCCCAGCCAGCACACCGCGGCCCCGGCCAGCGCCCCGGCTCCTACCAGCCCGCCCCGCCCGAGAGGGGTGAACAGACCGAGCAGGGCGAGGGTCACGACCCCGGCCGCAGCCATCGCCGCGACCCGGGGTGTGCCGGACCAGTCCTGGGCCTGAGTCAGTGTCGAGGCACCGAGCAGGCCCAGCGCACCGGCCGTGGCGATCAGGGTCGTCGCCAGTCCCCGCTTCCCGAGCCGCCCCAGCAGCGCGCCCGCGAGCGCGGCCACCACAGCGGCGGTGAGGAGCGCGCCGGCCACGGCCCGGGGCTCGTACTCGGCCCGCGCGAACGTCCCGGCGGCCAGCGCCCAGCCGACCGTGGCGAGCCCGGCGGTGATGCGACGGGTGGCCGGACGCCAGCGCCAGGCACGGGCGCCCAGATCCTCGGCCGCCTCGTCCGTGACGTCGTGCACGACGGGTGCCGACGGCGCGTCCTCGGCCCGGACGAGCCGCAGCACGGCGCCGTCCGGGATCCCGGCCGTCTCCAGCGTGCTGTCGTGCGCGAGCGCGGAACCATCGGCGGTGACGAGATGGCGCAGTTCGGGCCGCCCGCCGACCTGGTCGTCGAGCAGCCGCATGATCTCCGGCAGCAGCAGGCCGACCGGCTCCCGCGAGGGCAGCACGAGGTCCACACGCCGCCGCTCGCCCACCAGCGTGACCCGGCTGAGCGCCGTCCGCACACCGTCCGTGGTCTGCCCCAAGGCCCCCGTAGACATCACGCGTTCGAACCTATCACCGGGTAGAAGCGCTGTTCGGAGCTGTGGAAACGCCCGGCGACGGCGTGACCGACGGCGTGACCGACGGCCGCACCGAACTCCCGTACGGACTCTTGCCGATGATGCGGTTCGACACGAAAGACCACCCCACACATCCCGCGCACAGCACCGCCGCGATGACGATCCCGACGAAGACCTTCCCGACCCGTTCGTCCACCGAGCGCCGCTGCCGCTGCGCCCCGAACAGCAGGGCGTCGCGCAGCCGTCGGCGGCGCACCGACACCGACTCCAGCAACTGGCTGTCGTAATCCTGCGCCGCCACGGCCGCCTTCCCCCACTCCCTCACGTCACCCACGTACGCGCGTCCGTCGCCGGCGCGCCCCGGCTCAGCCGATCTGGTCGACCGCCGCGCGGGCCTTGGCCAGCGTGGACTGGGCCGTGCCGTCGTTCTGTTCCAGCGTGGTGCGGACCAGGCGGATGATCTCGCGCACCTCGCCCGCGGCCTTCTGCCAGCGGGCTTCCTTGCCGTGGTAGTCGTCCGAGACGCCGTCGGCCTGGAACTCCGTCATCGCGGCCTTGACGGCTGCGTCGCGGTCGCTGAGCACCCGCTCCAACTGCCCCACGATCGTGCCGAGCGAGGTCTGCACCTCGCCCGAGGCCCCGGTGTCGTACGAACGGCGGTCCTGGTTCTGACCCATGTGGATCCCCCTCCTGATGCTCTCGAAGCTCTCGGTGGCTTATCGGGCGCCGAAGCGGGCCCCGTCGAAGTTGGCCAGGCCCATGTTCTGGTTGGCGTTGTCCTGGGACTCCACGTCACCGGTGCCGAACGCGTTGTCCATGCCCGACTGACCGCCCAGGATCGCGGCGAGCGAGCCGTTCAGGTCGGCGGTGATCTCGTCCGCGCGGTTCTTGAACGAGTCGAACGCCACCTTGCCGGCGCCGTTGAACTTGCCCTCCAGCGGTTCCGCCGCGCTGATCAGCAACTGGATCAGCGTTCCCAGGTCGTCGCTCGATCCCAGTGTGCTCTTGCCGAGGTCCGCCAGGGTCGTCGACCCCATGTCGAACTTCACGTCGTGTCCACCCCCGTCTGTCTGGGTCACCTACGTCTCGAACATGCTCTCCCACACCGCGTTGCACCCGCAACGAGCTTGCCTGTGAAGTGACATCATCGGGACATAGTTCGAACGGGCCTGTGGCGCGGTCGGCCCCGACCGGATGCCGAAAGAACTCTCGTGACACCGTGCAACCCTCTCCGTGCGTCGCGTGTCGTACGTGGCATCAGGACTTCTCGGAGGGGGATCCGGGGGGATCGCGGGAGTTCTGACACGGAGGGGAAAGCCGAGGGGCCCGGTCGAGGACCGGGCCCCTCGAAACGTGTCCACCCGCTCAAAGGTGGCCACCCGCTCAGCAGAACACCCCGCACCGCAACAGCACATTCGAGTACGGCCGCGCCTCCCCGGTCCGTACGACCAGCCGCGCGCCCGCCGACAGCTCCTTCAGCCTCTCGTGGGAGACCAGTTCCAGCTCGGGGAAGCGGTCCTCCAGCAGAGCAGACGCCTCCGGATTCGCCTCGCGCACCTCGTACGCGGCGGTCGCGCCCTCGACCACGATCTCGTCGAGCAGCCCGTCCAGCACCTCCGCGAAGGACGGCACCCCGGCCCGGAAGGCGAGGTCGACCACGCGCGGCCCCCGCGGCACGGGCATGCCCGCGTCGCACACCAGCACCCCGTGCCCGTGCCCCAACTCGGCGACCGCGCCCGCGAGGTGACGGTCGAGTATCCCGGCACGCTTCACTCGGGCCCCCCTCGCGAGGGCTCGGCCGCCTCGTCCCCGGGACGGAACGGCACGGTGCGGCGACCTCGTCGGCGGTCGGGAAGGACACCTGCGCCCCGGCCTTCGTGACGGCGACGGCCCCCACCCGGGCCGCGTACCCGGCCGCCTCGGCCAACCCCGCGCCCGCGCCCAGCTTCCACGCCAGCGCCGCGGTGAACGCGTCCCCGGCCCCCGTGGTGTCCACGGCGTCCACCTTCACCGCCGGCACCCGCACACCGCCCTCGGCGGTCGCGACCAGCGCCCCCTCCGCGCCCAGCGTGACGACCACGGAACACGGCCCGAGCGCCAGCAGCGCCCGCGCCCAGTCCTCCGGCGACCCCGCCAGCTCACCCCCGACGATGACCTTCGCCTCGTGCTCGTTCACGATCAGCGGATCACAGGCGGCCAGCACCTCCACCGGCAGCTCCCGCGGCGGCGACGGGTTCAGCACGAAGCGGACGCCCTCCGGGAGCCGCCGCACGACCTCCACCACCGTCTCCAACGGGATCTCCAACTGCGCCGAGACCACCCGCGAGGCCCGCAGCAGCGCGTCCGCCGACCGCACGTCCCGCGGCGTGAGCTTCCCGTTGGCGCCGGGCGACACCACGATGCTGTTGTCGCCCGACGGGTCCACCGTGATCAACGCGACCCCGGTGGGCGCCCCGCCGACCAGCACGCCCGCCGTGTCGACGCCCGCCACGCGCTGCGAGTCGAGCAGCAGCCGCCCGTTCCCGTCGTCGCCGACCCGCGCCAGCAGCGCCGTACGGGCCCCGAGCCGGGCCGCCGCCACCGCCTGGTTGGCACCCTTGCCGCCCGGATGCACGGCCAGGTCGGAGCCGAGCACGGTCTCGCCGGCCCCCGGCCGGCGCTCGACGCCGATGACCAGATCGGCGTTGGCCGACCCCACCACCAGCAGGTCGTAGTCGTACATGAAGCATCTCCCTGTCTGCGCGGGTGGACTGGAGCCGCACGGCGCCCGGTCGCGCCGACGGGCGGAAGGACCGAAGCACACGGAAGGACCGAAGCACACGGAAGGACCGAAGCACACGGAAGGACCGAAGCGCCCGGAAGGACCGAGGCGGCCGGAAGGTTCGCCCCTCCCGGCCATCGCATGGGGAACGTCTGCCGTATGCCTTCGACGCGCGGCAACTCGTCCGGGTCGCTCACGACGTACTCCTGTTCGTTGCGGGGGACTCGCCGCACGAGTGGCGTACGACGAGACGGGCGGGGAGGGTGACGGACCTGGGGGTGCGCCCCTCGACGCGGTCGACGAGCGCGCGTACGGCGGCCCGCCCCAGCTCGCCCGTCGGCTGGGCGACCGCGGTGACCGGTGGATCGGTGTGCACGAACCAGGGGATGTCGTCGAAGGCGGCGAGCCCGATGTCCTCGGGAACCCGCATCCCGCGCGCGCGGATGGCGTCCAGCGCGCCGAGCGCCATCAGGTTGTCGGCCGCGAACACGACCTCGGGCGGCTCGGGCAGGTCGAGGAACCCCTCGGTGACCCGCCGCCCGCTCTCGGCCTGGAAGTCGCCCTGCCCTGTGTACGCGTCCGGCAGCGGCAGCCCGTGCTCGCCCAGGGCCTCCCTGAAGGCCTCGACACGCTCCTGCCCGGTCGTGGTGGCCGCCGGCCCCGCGATGATCGCCAGCCGCCGCCGCCCGAGCTCGTACAGATGAGCGACGAGATCCCGCACGGCCCCCCGCCCGTCCGCCCGCACCACCGGCACGTCGACCCCCGGGATCCACCGGTCCACGAACACCATCGGCGTGCCGGCCCGCGCGGCGTCCAGCATCAGCGGGGAGCCGCCGTCGGTGGGGGAGACGAGGAGCCCGTCGATCCGCCGGTCCAGCAGGTTCCGTACGTGGTGGTCCTGCAGGTCCGGCCGCTCGTCGGCGTTCCCGATGATCACGCTGTACCCGAGCGCCCGCGCCTCCTCCTCCACCGACCGGGCCAGCTCCGTGAAGTAGGGGTTCATCACGTCGCTGATCACCAGCCCGAGGGTGTGGGTCTGGTCCGTACGCAGCGACCGGGCGACGGCGTTGGGCCGGTACCCCAGCGTCTCGACGGCGGCCAGCACACGCGCGCGTGCGTCCGCACTGACCGACGGATGGTCATTGAGGACCCGCGACACCGTGGCGACCGAAACGCCCGCCTCGGCCGCGACGTCCTTGATGCCGGCCATCGCCGCCCCACCTCCTCGTGGACTCGTGGAGCTCTCGTGGAACTCGTGGAATCGATTACACCGCCGTGTGCGGAGGATTGGAATCGATTACAAGGAGGTAGATCAAGCCCCCGAGACCGGATTGTGACGGGGCGCCGCTCCTCCACCGTCCCCCGCCCTGTCAGCGGCACCCGGTAGCGTCGGATCATGCCCAATCAGACGGGGACCGGCGAGCGCAACCTGGCCGTCCTGGAAGGCGTCCTGGAACGCATCACGTACGCCAACGAGGACAACGGCTACACGGTCGCGCGCGTGGACACCGGCCGGGGTGGCGGCGACCTCCTCACCGTCGTCGGCGCTCTGCTCGGCGCCCAGGTCGGCGAGTCCCTGCGCATGGAGGGCCGCTGGGGATCGCACCCGCAGTACGGCAAGCAGTTCACCGTCGAGAACTACACGACGGTCCTCCCGGCCACCGTCCAGGGCATCCGCCGCTACCTGGGATCGGGCCTGGTCAAGGGCATCGGCCCCATCTTCGCCGACCGCATCACCCAGCACTTCGGCCTGGACACCCTGCAGATCATCGAGGAGGAGCCCAAGCGGCTCATCGAGGTCCCCGGCCTCGGCCCCAAGCGCACCAAGAAGATCGCCGACGCCTGGGAGGAACAGAAGGCGATCAAGGAGGTCATGCTCTTCCTCCAGACCGTCGAGGTGTCCACGTCGATCGCGGTCCGCATCTACAAGAAGTACGGCGACGCCTCGATCTCGGTGGTCAAGAACCAGCCGTACCGCCTCGCGTCCGACGTCTGGGGCATCGGCTTCCTCACCGCCGACAAGATCGCCCAGTCCGTCGGCATCCCCCACGACAGCCCGGAACGCGTCAAGGCGGGCCTGCAGTACGCCCTTTCGCAGGCCACCGACCAGGGCAACTGCTACCTCCCGGAGGAGCGGCTGATCGCCGACGCGGTCAAACTCCTCCAGGTCGACACGGGCCTGGTCATCGAGTGCCTGGCGGAACTGTCCGAGCCGGACGAGGACGGCGAGTCCGGCGTCGTACGGGAGAAGGTGCCCGGTGAGCACGGCGAGCCGGTCACCGCGATCTACCTGGTCCCCTTCCACCGCGCCGAACTCTCCCTCTCCGCCCAGCTGTTGCGCCTCCTGCGCACGGGCGAGGACCGCATGCCCGGCTTCCACGACGTGGCCTGGGACAAGGCGCTGGCCTGGCTGAGGGGGCGTACGGGCGCGGAGCTGGCCCCGGAGCAGGAGGAGGCGGTCCGGCTGGCGCTCACCGAGAAGGTGGCCGTCCTGACCGGCGGTCCGGGCTGCGGCAAGTCCTTCACGGTCCGCTCGATCGTCGAACTGGCCCGAGCCAAGAAGGCGAAGGTCGTGCTGGCCGCCCCCACCGGCCGCGCCGCCAAGCGACTCTCCGAGCTGACCGGCGCCGACGCCTCCACCGTCCACCGCCTGCTGGAGCTGAGGCCCGGCGGCGACGCGGCCTACGACAAGGACCGCCCCCTGGACGCCGACCTGGTGGTCGTCGACGAGGCCTCCATGCTGGACCTCCTGCTGGCCAACAAGCTGGTGAAGGCGGTGCCGCCGGGGGCGCACATCCTCTTCGTCGGAGACGTCGACCAGCTCCCCAGCGTCGGCGCGGGCGAGGTCCTGAGGGACCTGCTGGCCGACGGCAGCCCGATCCCGGCGGTCCGCCTCACCAAGGTCTTCCGCCAGGCCCAGCAGTCCGGCGTGGTGACCAACGCGCACCGGATCAACTCCGGGCACCACCCGGTCACCGACGGCATGAAGGACTTCTTCCTCTTCGTCGAGGACGACACGGAGGAGGCCGGACGGCTCACCGTGGATGTGGCGGCCCGTCGCATTCCGGCCAGGTTCGGGCTCGACCCGCGCCGGGACGTACAGGTACTGGCGCCCATGCACCGGGGCCCGGCCGGCGCGGGCAACCTCAACGGGCTGCTCCAGCAGGCCATCACCCCCGCCCGCCCCGACCTGCCCGAGAGGCGCTTCGGCGGCCGGGTCTTCCGCGTCGGCGACAAGGTCACCCAGATCCGCAACAATTACGAGAAGGGCGAGAACGGCGTCTTCAACGGCACCGTCGGCGTGGTCACCGCGCTCGACCCGGTCGACCAGCGGTTGACGGTCCTGACGGACGAGGACGAGGAGGTGGCGTACGAGTTCGACGAACTGGACGAGCTGGCGCACGCCTACGCGGTGACGATCCACCGGTCCCAGGGCAGCGAGTACCCGGCCGTGGTGGTCCCGGTCACGACGGGCGCGTGGATGATGCTCCAGCGCAACCTCCTCTACACGGCGGTGACCAGGGCGAAGAAGCTGGTCGTCCTCGTCGGCTCCCGCAAGGCGATAGGGCAGGCGGTGCGGACGGTCTCGGCGGGCCGGCGGTGCACGGCTCTCGACTTCCGGCTCGCGCCGCGGGCGGCGGTGAGGACCTCTCGTGAAGACGCGTCGCCCCGTGAGTGAAATCTGATCGATCAAACGAGTCGTAAAGGTCACACAGCCCTTCCAGATGCCGGACGGAAGGGGCAGGATGAGCGGGTTGGCGGCACTCAGTGCCGCCGATAGGCCCGATGGTCGACCCCGAGTGCACTCTCCTGAGCCGATTGGGGGATGGTAGAGACAGTCAGGGCACCTCGAAGATGAGGCACTACGTCGGTGAGGGAAGACGTGAGCGACAACTCTGTAGTACTGCGGTACGGCGACGGCGAGTACACCTACCCGGTGATCGACAGCACCGTCGGCGACAAGGGCTTCGACATCGGCAAGCTCCGGTCCCAGACCGGTCTGGTCACCCTGGACAGCGGTTACGGCAACACCGCCGCCTATAAATCCGCCGTCACCTATCTCGACGGGGAGCAGGGCATCCTGCGCTACCGCGGCTACCCGATCGAGCAGCTGGCCGAGCGCTCCACCTTCCTTGAGGTGGCGTACCTGCTCATCAACGGCGAGCTTCCGACCGTCGACGAGCTCTCCACCTTCAGGAACGAGATCACACAGCACACCCTGCTGCACGAGGACGTCAAGAACTTCTACCGGGGCTTCCCCCGTGACGCCCACCCGATGGCGATGCTGTCCTCCGTGGTCAGCGCCCTGTCGACGTTCTACCAGGACAGCCACAACCCGTTCGACGAGCGGCAGCGCAACCTCTCCACGATCCGCCTGCTCGCCAAGCTGCCGACCATCGCGGCGTACGCGTACAAGAAGTCGATCGGTCACCCGTTCGTCTACCCGCGCAACGACCTCGGCTACGTCGAGAACTTCCTGCGCATGACCTTCTCGGTCCCGGCCCAGGAGTACGACCTCGACCCGGTCGTCGTCTCCGCGCTCGACAAGCTGCTGATCCTGCACGCGGACCACGAGCAGAACTGTTCGACCTCCACGGTCCGCCTGGTCGGCTCCTCGCAGGCGAACATGTTCGCCTCGATCTCCGCCGGTATCTCCGCGCTCTGGGGCCCGCTGCACGGCGGCGCCAACCAGTCCGTGCTGGAGATGCTGGAGGGCATCCGCGACGCCGGCGGCGACGTCGACTCCTTCATCCGCAAGGTGAAGAACAAGGAGGAGGGCGTCCGTCTGATGGGCTTCGGCCACCGGGTCTACAAGAACTTCGACCCGCGCGCCAAGATCATCAAGGCCGCCGCGCACGACGTCCTGTCGGCCCTCGGCAAGTCCGACGAGCTGCTGGACATCGCGCTGAAGCTGGAGGAGCACGCGCTCTCCGACGACTACTTCGTCTCGCGCAGCCTCTACCCGAACGTGGACTTCTACACGGGTCTGATCTACCGCGCCATGGGCTTCCCGACCGAGATGTTCACGGTCCTCTTCGCCCTCGGCCGCCTGCCGGGCTGGATCGCCCAGTGGCACGAGATGATCAAGGAGCCGGGTTCCCGGATCGGCCGGCCGCGCCAGATCTACACCGGTGTGGTCGAGCGCGACTTCGTCCCGGTCGAGTCCCGCTGACCTGCAGCCAAGGGGCCCGTACGGAGAGCCGTCCGTACGGGCCCACTGCTTGCTGCACCGCAGAAGAGGGCGTCGCCCTACGACGAGTGAGCCGGAGAGGCGCGCCGGTGTCGGGACGGCGAACGCGCGGAGGCCCCGAAGGGTCGAGCACGTTCGCCGTCCCGACACCGGCTTCTGCGCCCCGTAGGCGGACCGAGCCCCGAAAAACTGAGAGAAGGCGCCCTGCGTCGCTGGTCCCCCCACGGGCCGGCGAGCAGGGCGCCTTCCCATGTCCCGGTGCGGATTCCCCCACGGGATCCGGCCGGGCGTCTGGTGGCCAGCGCCTGAATCGCTGAGCTGAACGAGTGGAACTCGTCCTTGGTGTGTGCGGTCTGCCGGGACGCGTACGTACGGGAGGGCCGCTCAAAGCTCCCCGGTGCACGTGCCCCGGCAACGCAGTTCCGGGAACGTCCCCCAAGACATCCCCAGATGCCAGTCACGCCCCCCAAGACGCTTCTGACATCGCCAACTTAGACTCACCAACCCCTTCGATGGTTACGCTCACATCACTGTGATCTGCGTCTCTTGCCATATGTCCTGAAGTTGCGCAAGAGGCCCGAAACGGTGATCGAGGTCCCAGCGTAAGGATGATGCGCGAGCCTTGTGAAGAGCTTATGTGAGGCTGCTTCCGGACTCTAGGGGGACTTTGCCCCACGGTCAGGAGAAAGTCCCGAGTCGCAAGCTGTTCGTTACCACGAAAACGGACGAAAAGGCCATTGCGGTCCCGCGGTCATCGGGTTGAGCGGGCCGGCGGCGGCGCCGCCATGTTGTACCCGACGGCCCGGGCCGGATTTCCCCTGATCGTGGCCAGGGTCCGTCGCGACAGCCGGACGACGTCGGTGGCCACCCGCAGGTCCCCGCAGGCGAGCGTCAGGTCGCCGGCCTCGACCGCCGCGCGGCGGAGCCGGACACGGCCGACATGGGGCTCGCCATGGGCACGGGGGCGGACGCCGTCGTTGACCCCGTCCCCGACCGTCGCGACCGTACGGCCCTCGCCCGGGAGCCGGCGGACGATGTCGACCCTGTCCCGCGGCGGCACCTCGGCGATCGCGTGCTCGCAGGAGATGCCGACCGCCCCGCCGCGGCGACGGACCGCGCCCCCGCTCGTTGTCGCCCGTCAGCGGCACCGGCGTGAGCCCCGGCGCCCGCAGCCGCCGTACGGCTTCGGCGCTGGTCTCCCTGGTCGCGTCGGCGACCGTGACGAAACCCGGTGCCAGGCCGTCGCGTGTGACCATGACGGCCGTGTGGCCCACTCGGACGAGCTATACCTCATAGGGGTATAGATCCAAGAGAGGTTGACGGGGCGGCGGGTGCCGGGGATCACGTGGTGGCTCCCCAGGGAGGCCGGGGGCGGTCAGGGGGTCGGGGTGCCTGTGAGGCTCGACGGGCCGGCGGGTGGCCGGTCGCCCACCAGTGGCTCCAGGTAGCGGAGCAGGACGTGCTTCAGTTCCTGGACGTACGCCTCGCGCTCGGCGCCCTCGCGGCCGAGCACCAGCTCCAGGCCGGCCTTGTACACGGCCAGGCAGACGTGTGCGGTGCGTGCGACGTCGGCGGCCGGAGCGTCGGGCAGGGAGGGGGCGAGCAGGGCCTCCACCCGCGCGACCAGGGTCGTGAGCAGGGCGTCGTGCTCCTCGGCGATGCGGCCGGGAACGTCCGGGCCGTGCATCAGCGTGAAGAACACCGGGTGCCGGCAGTTGAAGTCGATGAAGCGGTCGACGGCGGCGGCGACGGCCTCCTCCAGCGGGGTCGCCGGATCGACCGGGGCGAGCGCCTCCCCGTACGTCTCGCGCATCTCGCGCATCAGCCGCTCGCCCAGCTCGATCGCGATCGCTTCCTTGTTCGGGAAGAACTGGTAGAGCGTGCCCGGGGAGACCCCTGCCTCGCGGGCGATTGCGTTGGTGCTGGCGGCGGTGTACCCGGTCTCGCAGAACACGGACGCCGCGGCTTCGAGGAGTTGGGCGATGCGGCGCTCGCCGCGGGCCTGGCGGCGACGCGGCTGCTCCTTCGCCAGGGGCTGGTCCTTCTCCTGGTGGGTGGGCACGCGGTTATCCCCGGCTTTCCGTACGTGATTGACAAACGCGAGTGGTCGCTCGCATTCTGGTGAAACGCGAGCGATCTCTCGTGTTTGCCAGTGTATGGCTCGGCTCTCCCGTGCTGCCTGGCTGCGCACAGCACGGATCAGAGTGAAGGGGACACCGCACCATGACCGAAGTCAACCGGCCACCCCGAGCCGGAGGCTGGACCCGTTTCGTGACCGCCCGCCCCCGGCTCTCCCTGCTGGTCACCCTGGTGCTCACCGCCCTCGCGGTCGTGGCGGGCAGCGATGTGGCGGACCGCCTCGGCAGCGGCGGCTGGGAGGACCCGGGTGCCGAGTCCACCTACGCGACGAAGGCCCTGCAACGCGAGTTCCCCGACTCCCAGCCGAACTTCCTGCTGCTGGTCGACGCGGGCGGCGCCTCGGTCGACGACCCCGCCGTCGCGGCCGAGGCGAAGAGGCTGACCGAGCGGCTCGCCGCCGAGAAGGGCGTCGCGGGCGTCGGTTCCTACTGGCAGACCGGTGCCCCGACCCTGCGCGCCGAGGACGGCGGTGAGGCACTGATAGCGGCCCGCCTCACCGGCGACGAGACAGCGGTGAACAAGACCCTGGACCGCATCGCGCCCGAGTTCCGCGGCACGCACGGCCCGGTCGAGGTCAAGGTCGGCGGCATCCACGCCGTGCGCCACGAGATGCAGACGATCATCCAGGAGGACCTGCTGCGGGCCGAGCTGATCGCCCTGCCGGTGACCCTCGTCCTGCTGGTCATGGTCTTCGGCAGCGCGGTCGCCGCCCTCCTGCCCCTCGGCGTGGGCATCGTCGCCATCCTCGGCACCAACGCGATCCTGCGAGGCCTCACCGAGGTCACCGACGTCTCGGTCTTCGCGCTCAACCTCACCACGGCCATGGGCCTGGGCCTCGCGATCGACTACGCCCTGTTCATCGTGCGCCGCTTCCGCGAGGAACTGGCCACCGGTGCCGAACCCCGGACGGCCATCGCCACCACTCTGCGCACGGCCGGCCGCACGGTCCTCTTCTCCGCCCTCACCGTCGCCGTCTCCCTGGCCGCCATGATGGTCTTCCCGCAGTACTTCCTGAAGTCCTTCGCCTACGCGGGCATGGCCGTCGTCCTCCTGGCCGCCGCAGCCGCCCTCATCCTGCTCCCGGCCGCCCTGGTGCTGCTGGGCGAGCGGGTCAACGCCCTGGACCTGCGCAAGCTGTTCCGGCGCCGCGGGGCCGCCGGGACCGAGGGGGACTCCCCGGCCAAGGAGGCAGGCGCGGCCTGGGGGCGCACGGCAGACCTCGTCATGCGCCGCGCCCCCTACTTCGCCATCGCCACGACAGCCGGCCTCGTCCTCCTCGGTCTGCCCTTCCTGGGCGCGAAGTTCGGCACGGCGGACGACCGCCAGCTCCCCCGACCGCGGAGTCCCACGTCGTCCAGCAGCACATCCGGGAGGGCTTCCCGGGCACCCCCGGCGTCGGCCTTGACGTACTGGCCGAAGGGAAGGCGACCGAGACCGAGTACGCCACCTTCAAGGAGCGGATCGAGGACCTGCCCGAGGTGCTCCGCGTGGAGGGCCCGTTGGTACAGGGCGACTGGGCCTACTTCACCGTGCAGCCGAAGGGCGAGGCGGTCGACGAGGGCGCGCAGCGCCTGGTGGAGGACATCCGGGCGGCGCCCGCCCCATTCGAGACCTCGGTGACGGGCACGGCGGCGGTCCTGGTCGACACGAAGGCGGCGATAGGGGACGGCATCCCCTGGGCACTGTCCTTCATAGCGATAGTGACCCTCATCCTGGTCTTCCTCCTCACCGGCAGTGTGCTGATCCCCCTCCAGGCGGTCCTGCTCAACGCGCTCAGCCTCACCGCGATGTTCGGCGCGCTGGTCTGGGTCTTCCAGGAAGGCCACCTCTCCGGCCTCCTCGCCTTCACCAGTCCGGGTTCCATCGAGACCACCCTCCCCGTCCTGATGTTCTGCGTCGCCTTCGGCCTCTCCATGGACTACGGCGTCTTCCTGCTCTCCCGCATCAAGGAGGAGTACGACCACACCGGCGACCACACCGCCTCCGTCCGCTTCGGCCTCCAGCGCACCGGCGGCCTCATCACCGCCGCCGCCGTCATCCTCGCCGTCGTCATGATCGCCATCGGCACGTCCCGGGTGACCAACACGAAGATGCTCGGCCTGGGCATAGCCCTGGCCGTCCTCATGGACGCCATGGTCGTCCGCACCCTCCTGGTCCCCGCGGTGATGCGCCTGACAGGGCACGCCACGTGGTGGGCCCCGGCCCCCCTGCGGAGGCTCCACGAGCGATTCGGCCTGAGCGAGGGAGAACCGGCGCCGACGAAGCCTCCGGCGGCCACCCCCGAGCGGGAGCCCGTCTCCAGCCGCTCAGGCCCCTGATGCCCCGCCGGGGGGGCACTCCCGACGGGGGTGGCATCCTGGCCGGGGCTCGGCAAGGGGCAGGGACCGGCAAAGTCGACCCCCGGTCGAAAGGTGAGGGACATGCGCGCGGTGACGTTCGAGGAGTTCGGAAAGCCGGCCGGAGTGAAGAACGTCGCGGACCCCACTCCCACACCCCACGGCGTCGTCGTCCGCGTCGAGGCGACCGGCCTCTGCCGCAGCGACTGGCACGCCTGGCAGGGCCACGACCCCGACATCACCCTCCCCCACGTCCCCGGTCACGAACTCGCCGGAGTCGTCGAGGCGACCGGCGCGGCGGTGACCGCCTGGCACCCCGGCGACCGGGTCACCGTCCCCTTCGTGTGCGCCTGCGGCAACTGCCCCGCCTGCGCGGCCGGCGACCAGCAGGTGTGCGAGCGCCAGACCCAGCCGGGGTTCACCCACTGGGGTTCGTTCGCCCAGTACGTGGCCCTGGACCACGCCGACGTGAACCTGGTGGCACTGCCGGAGGAGATGTCGTACGGCACGGCGGCCTCACTGGGCTGCCGCTTCGCCACGGCGTTCCGCGCGGTGGTGACGCAGGGCCGCGTCGCGTCGGGGGAGTGGGCCGCCGTCCACGGCTGCGGCGGCGTGGGCCTCTCCGCGGTGATGATCGCGGCGGCCTCCGGCGCCAGGGTGATCGCCGTGGACGTATCGCCCCAGGCCCTGGACCTGGCCCGGGAGTTCGGCGCGGCGCACTGCGTGGACGCGTCAGCCGTCACGGACACGGCCGCGGCGGTACACGACCTCACCGCCGGCGGCGCCCACCTCTCCCTCGACGCCCTCGGCTCCCCGGTCACCTGCGCGGCCTCCGTCGACAGCCTCCGCCGCCGGGGCCGCCACATCCAGGTGGGCCTGCTCCCGTCCGAGACGGGCACCACCCCCGTCCCCATGGCCCGGGCGATCGCCCTCGAACTCGAACTCCTGGGCAGCCACGGCATGGCGGCCCATGCCTACCCGCCCATGCTGGAGCTGGTCCGGGCGGGCGTCCTCCGCCCGGACCTCCTGGTCACGTCGACGATCTCCCTGGACGCGGCCCCCGAGGCGCTGGCCGCGATGGGCACGGCGCCGGGCAGCGGCGTGACGGTCATCGAGCCGTGGAGCTGACCCGGTCGCCGTCGGGCCACCCCCGATGGGCCGCCCACTCCGGGGCGAGGACCGACATCCGTACGGCATCGATCCACTGCCCGTCCTGCCACAGGGTCTGCCTCTCGACCCCCTCGGCCACGAACCCGGCCTTCTCGTAGGCGCGCCGGGCGCGGGGGTTGTGGGTGAAGACGGAGAGCGAGACACGGTGCAGGCCGAGCTGCTCGAAGGCGTGACCGACCGTCAGCCGCACGGCCTCCGTGCCCAGCCCGCGATCCCGCCCACCGGGACCGATCAGGATCCGGAAGCAGCAGCTGCGATTGGCCTCGTCCCACTCGTTGAGCACGGTCTCGCCCACCAGCTCACCGGTTGCTTGGTTCACGACTGCGAGGTCGAGGCGGTCGGTCTGGTCGTTGCGGCTGCCGTACCAGGAACGCAGCCGGTCCAGTCCGAACGCTTCCGTCGGGCTGCCGGTGAGCCGTACGACCTCCGGGTCGGCCAGAATCCGTGCCATCACGGGCACGTCGTCCTCGGTGAACGGCCGCAGCACGGTCTTGTCACCGGTGAGCACGGGTTTCGCGGAAAGGGTCACCCCTGCATCCTCGGCACCGCGCGGGCACGACGGCAAACCGATAACGGGCACGACGGCGAACCAACAAGCGCTGTGCCCCGTCCCCCCGTTGACACTTCCCACGGGACGGGGCACAGCGCGAGTACGCGGAGACCCGGCCACACGGTCCGGGGCGCGTCACTCCACCGTGCGCCCCCGGTTGCCCGGTCTGGAGGCGACCCAGGCGCGGACGGTGTCGGCGTACCAGTAGGGCTTGCCGCCCTCCACATGGTCGGGCGGCGGCAGCAGCCCGTGTTTGCGGTAGGAGCGGACGGTTTCGGGCCGCACACGGATGTGCGCCGCGATGTCCTGGTACGACCAGAGGCCTCGGTCGGTCATCAGTGGCACCTCCCTGCGCGCACCACGGCGGAGGCCGGGACGACCGTCGGGGAGCCGGGCGCTGCGCTGGCGATCACAAGCCTGTGCCCGGTGAACGACCAGCAGTGGCCACCGGCAAGCCCCCGTCGCCCACGTGTGACCCAGGACGTGCGTACACGTGACATACGTGACAGAGGGGTGTCTTTTGTGACACGAGTGACGAATTGAGGGTCGCGCGGTGCCCGGCGCTTCCGGGCGCACCACCGCTACCGCCCCAGGGGGCGCGCGCCGAGCCGGTCCGGGTGCGGGAGAGTGAGGACCGGGGCAGCGACGTCATGCGGGCCGGCTTCCGTCCCGGAGTGGAGGGTGCCCTTAGGATAGTCAGAATGTCTGGACAAACTATTGACAGGGGTGCTCCGGCGGAGCTAGACCTGTGTCGGAACCGGAGCGCGAAGGGAAGTCGATGGCGTACGACCTGATCACCATGGGGCGGATCGGTGTGGACCTCTACCCGTTGCAGACGGGGGTCCCGCTGCCGCAGGTGACCTCCTTCGGGAAGTTCCTCGGCGGATCGGCGACGAACGTCGCGGTGGCCGCGTCCCGTCTCGGCCGCTCCGCCGCCGTCGTCACCCGCACGGGAGAGGATCCCTTCGGCGACTATCTCCACCAGGCGCTGCGCGACTTCGGGGTCGACGACCGCTGGGTCACCCCGGTGCCGGGCCTGCCGACGCCGGTCACGTTCTGCGAGGTCTTCCCGCCGGACGACTTCCCGCTGTACTTCTACCGTCGGCCCAAGGCCCCGGACCTGGAGATCGGCGCCGACGAGCTGGACCTCGACGCGATCGGCGAGGCCCGGATCTTCTGGGTGACCGGCACCGGCCTGAGCGAGGAGCCCAGCCGTACGGCGACGCTCGCGGCGCTCGCCCACCGGGCCAGGTCCGGTACGACGGTCTTCGACCTCGACTGGCGCCCCATGTTCTGGGCCGACCCGGCCACGGCCCGCCCGTTCTACGAGGAGGCCCTGCGGCACACGACCGTCGCGGTCGGCAACCTGGACGAGGTCGAGGTCGCGACCGGCGTGCGCGAGCCGCAGGCCGCCGCCCGCGCGCTCCTCGACGCCGGGGTCGAACTCGCGGTCGTCAAGCAGGGTCCGAAGGGTGTCCTCGCGGTCAGCAGCAGGGGCGGGTCCGCCGAGGTCCCGCCCCTCCCCGTCGAGGTACTCAACGGCCTCGGCGCCGGTGACGCCTTCGGCGGCTCCCTCTGCCACGGCCTGCTCGAAGGCTGGGACCTGGAGAAGGTCATGCGGTACGCCAACGCCGCCGGCGCGATCGTCGCCTCCCGCCTGGAGTGCTCCTCCGCGATGCCCACCGTGGAAGAGATCGAGGCGGCCGTAGCGGCCGGAGCGGTCCGGTGACCGCCCACGAGCCCGGCGGCCCCACGGCCTCCGAGTCCGGCCGCTCCACCGCCACCCGGCCCGGCCGCCCCGCCGTCACCTCCCAGCCCGGCGGCCCCGCCGTGACCACCAGGCCCGGCGGCCCCACCACCGCCACCGCCAGGGAGCCCGGCCGCCCCGCCGGCGCCGCCCGCGGACCCCTCCCTCCCGTCGACGTCTCCGCCCTCGTCCGTACCCGGGCCCGCCACCCCGAGGCCGTCGCCGAGGCCGCCGCTCGCCGTGTCCGACGTCCCCTGATCGGCGACAGCGGCCGGCTGATGATCGTCGCCGCGGACCACCCGGCCCGCGGCGCCCTCTCCGTCGGTGACCGCGGGCTCGCCATGGCGAACCGCGTCGACCTCCTCGAACGACTGTGCCTGGCGCTGTCCCGCCCCGGCGTGGACGGCGTCCTCGCCACCGCCGACATCCTCGACGACCTGCTCCTCCTCGGCGCGCTCGACGGCAAGGTCGTCATGGGCTCGATGAACCGGGGCGGCCTATCCGGTGCCAGCTTCGAGCTGGACGACCGCTTCACCGGCCACCGCCCCCAGGACATCGAGCGCCTCGGCTTCGACGCCGGCAAGCTCCTCCTGCGCGTCGACTACGACGACCCGGGGTCCCTCACCACCCTGGAGTCCACCGCCCGTGCCGTGGACGCCATGGCCGAGCGGCGGCTCCCGGTCTTCGTCGAGCCGTTCATCAGCCGCCGGGACCCCGCGACCGGCAAGGTCCGCAACGACCTGGGCGCC
Organism: Streptomyces sp. TG1A-60; assembly: GCF_037201975.1. Taxonomy (NCBI): domain Bacteria; kingdom Bacillati; phylum Actinomycetota; class Actinomycetes; order Kitasatosporales; family Streptomycetaceae; genus Streptomyces; species Streptomyces sp. TG1A-60. Next base: position 5,418,334 of record NZ_CP147520.1, read on the forward strand.
GAGGCCGTCACCAGGTCGATCGCCATAGCGGCGGGCCTCGGCGGCAGTTCGGCGTACACCTGGCTGAAGGTGCCCGTCACCGAGAACCCCGATGACATGGCCCGCGTGATGGAGACCTCGACGCTGCCCGCCGTACTGCTCGGCGGCGATGTCGGCCAGGACCAGGAGGGCGCGTACGACAAGTGGCGGAACGCGCTGCGACTTCCCACCGTGCAGGGTCTGGTGGTGGGCCGCTCGTTGCTCTACCCGGCGGACGACGACGTGACCGCCGCCGTGGACACCGCCGTAGGACTGTTGTGAGGGCCGCATGACACAGAAGACCGAGCTGTACGTACCCAAGGGCGCCACCTCGAACGACAGGTACGCCGTCGACATCGACCCGGAGCGGGCCGGCTGGACCCACAGCAGCCTGCGGATCGTGGAGCTGGGGCCCGACGGTACGCACCTGTTCACGACCGGGGACAGCGAGTGGATCGTGCTGTCCCTCAACGGCGGTTGCACGGTGCGGGTATCGGGCGAATCCGGCCGATCGGGCGGCGAAGAGGACGCCGAGTTCCAGATCCTGGGCAGGGAGAACGTGTTCGCCGGAGTCTCCGACTTCGTGTACGCGCCCCGCGACGCCCGGGTACAGATCGCCTCCGGCGCGGGGGGCCGCTTCGCTTTGGCAGGAGCGAAGTGCGAGCGACGACTCCCCGCTCGCTACGGCCCCGCGCCGGAGGTCCCCGTGGAAGAACGAGGCAGCGGCACCTGCGCCCGCCAGGTGCGCAACTTCGCCTCCGCCGACGCCTTCGCGTGCGACAAGCTGATCACCGTCGAGGTCATCACCCCCGGTGGCAACTGGTCCTCGTACCCGCCGCACAAGCACGACGAGGACCGGCCGGGGGAGGAGACCGAGCTGGAGGAGATCTACTACTTCGAGATCGACGGCCCGAACGGCTTCGGCTACCAGCGCGTGTTCCCCTCCCGCGAGGGCGGATCCGAGGTGCTGGCCGAGGTCCGCTCCGGTGACGCCGTACTCGTCCCCGACGGCTGGCACGGGCCGTCCATCGCGCAGCCCGGCCACAGCATGTACTACCTCAATGTGATGGCCGGGCCGGGCTCCGAGCGGCAGTGGCGGATCTGCTTCCACCCCGACCACACGGAGGGATACCGATGAGCTCGCGGACCCCGACGACGCGGCTCACCGTCGCGCAGGCCCTGGTGCGCTTCCTCGCCGCCCAGTACACCGAACGCGACGGCGAACGGCGGCGCCTGATCGGCGCCACCTGGGGCATCTTCGGGCACGGCAACGTCGCGGGCCTCGGGCAGGCGCTGATCGAGTACGCCGACGCCATGCCGTACCACCAGGGCCGCAACGAACAGGCCATGGTGCACGCGGCGGTCGGCTACGCCCGGCAGTCGGGCCGGCTGTCCACGCACGCCGTGACGACGTCGATCGGGCCCGGCGCCACCAACCTCGTCACCGGGGCCGCCCTGGCCACGATCAACCACCTCCCGGTCCTGCTCCTGCCCGGCGACGTCTTCGCGACGAGGCCCGCCGACCCGGTCCTCCAGCAGCTCGAAGTCCCCTACGCGGGTGACATCAGCGTCAACGACACCCTCCGCCCGGTGTCGAAGTACTTCGACCGGATCACCCGCCCCGAGGCGCTGGTCCCGGCCGCGCTGCAGGCGATGCGCGTCCTCACCGACCCCGTCGAGACGGGCGCGGTCACCCTCGCCCTGCCGCAGGACGTGCAGGCGGAGGCGTACGACTGGCCGGAGGAGTTCTTCGCCGAGCGGACCTGGACCGTACGCCGCCCGGCGGCCGACGTCGCCGAACTGGCCGCCGCGATCGGTGCGGTCCGCGGGGCCGGCCGCCCGCTGATCGTCGCCGGCGGCGGCGTCCACCACGCCCGCGCCGAGGAGGCGCTCGCCGAACTCGCCGACGCGACGGGCATCCCGGTCGCCTCCACCCAGGCGGGCAAGGGCTCGCTGCGCCACGACCACCCGCAGGACGTCGGCGGCATCGGCCACACCGGCACCGCGACCGCCAACGAACTCGCCCGCACCGCCGACCTGGTGATCGGTGTCGGCACCCGGTACACGGACTTCACCACCGCCTCCGGCACCCTCTTCGCCGCCGACGGCGTCCGTTTCCTCAACCTCAACATCGCGCCCCACGACGGCCACAAGCTCTCCGGGCTGCCACTGATCGCGGACGCGCGGGCGGGGCTCGAAGCGCTCGCTGAGGCGCTGGAACCGCACGGGCACCGGGTCGCGGACGCGTACGTCGCCGAGTACGCGCAGGACAAGCAGCGCTGGGAGCACCGCGTCGACGCCTGCTACGAGGCCGACGAACCGGACACCCGCCCCACCCAGGCCCAGGTCCTCGGTCTCCTCGACGAGATCGCCGACGAGACCGACATCCTCATCAACGCGGCCGGCTCCCTCCCCGGTGACCTCCACAAACTGTGGCGGACACGGTCGCGGGACCAGTACCACCTGGAGTACGGCTACTCCTGCATGGGGTACGAGATCCCGGCCGCGATCGGTGTCCGGATGGCCGCTCCCGGGCGGCCGGTGTGGGCGCTGGTCGGCGACGGCACGTATCTGATGATGCCGACCGAGATCGTGACGGCCGTGCAGGAGAACGTCCCGATCAAGGTGCTGCTCGTGCAGAACCACGGGTACGCCTCCATCGGCGGCCTCTCCGAGACGGTCGGCGGTGAGCGGTTCGGCACCGCCTACCGGCACCGCGACCCCGAGGACGGCCTGTTCACGGGCGCCCCGCTGCCCGTGGACCTCGCCGCCAACGCGGCCAGTCTCGGCATGCGTGTGCTGCGCACACGCAGCATCCGCGATCTGCGCGCCGCCCTCGCCGAGGCACGGGCGGCCGACACTCCCACATGTGTCTACGTGGAGACCCAAACGGCAGACACAGTGTCGGGCCCGCCTCCCGCGCAGGCCTGGTGGGATGTACCCGTGGCCGAGACCGCGACCCGCACGTCGGCGGTCAGGGCACGCGAGCAGTACGACCGGCACGTCTCAACCCGACGCCGCCATCTGTGAGTGAGGAGTTCTGGGCATGACGAAGATCGTCAACCACTGGATCGGCGGCAAGGCCGTCGAAGGCGCGTCGGGTACGTTCGGTCCGGTCACGGACCCGGCGACCGGCGCGGTCACCACCAAGGTCGCCTTCGCGACCGTCGACGAGGTCGACGCGGCGGTACGCACCGCCAAGGAGGCCTTCGCGACCTGGGGCCAGTCCTCGCTGGCGCAGCGCACGGAGATCCTGTTCCGCTTCCGCGCGCTGCTGGACGCCAACCGTGACGCGATCGCCGAGCTGATCACCGCCGAGCACGGCAAGGTGCACTCGGACGCGCTCGGCGAGGTCGCGCGCGGCCTGGAGATCGTGGACCTGGCCTGCGGCATCAACGTCCAGCTGAAGGGCGAGCTGTCGACGCAGGTCGCCAGCCGCGTGGACGTCTCCTCGATCCGCCAGCCGCTCGGCGTCGTCGCCGGCATCACGCCGTTCAACTTCCCGGCGATGGTCCCGATGTGGATGTTCCCCATCGCCATCGCGACCGGCAACACCTTCGTGCTCAAGCCGTCCGAGAAGGACCCCTCGGCCTCCGTCAAGATCGCCGAACTGCTCTCGGAAGCCGGGCTGCCGGACGGCGTGTTCAACGTCGTGCACGGCGACAAGGTGGCCGTCGACCGCCTTCTGGAACACCCGGACGTCAAGGCCGTCTCCTTCGTCGGCTCGACCCCCATCGCCCGCTACATCCACACCACCGCCTCCGCCAACGGCAAGCGCGTCCAGGCCCTGGGCGGTGCCAAGAACCACATGCTGGTCCTGCCCGACGCGGACCTCGACGCGGCGGCGGACGCGGCCGTCTCGGCGGCCTACGGCTCGGCCGGCGAGCGCTGCATGGCCATCTCCGCAGTCGTCGCCGTCGGCGCGATCGGCGACGAACTCGTGAACAGGATCCGCGAGCGGGCCGAGAAGATCAAGATCGGTCCCGGCAACGACCCGACCTCCGAGATGGGCCCGCTGATCACCGCCGTGCACCGCGACAAGGTGGCCTCGTACGTGACGGGCGCGACGGCCGAGGGCGCGGAAGTAGTCCTGGACGGCACCGGCCACACGGTCGACGGCTTCGAGAACGGCCACTGGATCGGCATCTCGCTCCTCGACAAGGTCCCCACGTCCGCGAAGGCCTACCAGGACGAGATCTTCGGCCCGGTCCTGTGCGTGCTGCGCGTCGACACCTACGAGGAGGGCATCTCCCTCATCAACGCCTCCCCGTTCGGCAACGGCACCGCGATCTTCACCCGGGACGGCGGCGCCGCCCGCCGCTTCCAGCTGGAGGTCGAGGCCGGCATGGTCGGCGTCAACGTCCCGATCCCGGTCCCCGTCGGCTACCACAGCTTCGGCGGCTGGAAGGACTCCCTCTTCGGGGACCACCACATCTACGGCAACGACGGCACCCACTTCTACACCCGCGGCAAGGTCGTCACCACCCGCTGGCCCGACCCCGCCGACGCCCCCACAGGCGTCGACCTGGGCTTCCCGCGCAACCACTGAGGCCCGTACAGGTGCCCCGCCCCATCCCTCTCGCGGGAAGGGGCGGGGCACCGCCCTGTCCGGCCCCCTGTCCGGCCCGACCTATCAGCTTGCTGTCAGTCCACCCCGCGCCCCGGCATACCGCGACCGCTGTATGCCGAATTCCTCCCGTACGACCGTGGTATGGCCCACTCTTCCGACCGGAGGGTGCCCCGGGGTGTCGATGGGGACCCTTACCGTTGACGCATGGATCTTCGACAGCCCGGACCGCGACTGCGCGGGGCGCTGCGGCGGAGGCCGCGGCGGACCATCGCCGCCGTGGCCGCCGTCGTCGTGCTCGCCGGCGCGGGCACCTGGACGGCCACCGCCTCGGACGAAGCGGCGCCGGTGAAGCGCACCGACCAGGCCATGGACACGGCCGAGGGCGTGCGCATCGACACCTCTTACTTCACTTCCGGCGCGGGTGGCCGCCGCCCGGCCGTCCTGCTCGGGCACGGCTTCGGCGGCAGCAAGAACGACCTACGGCGGCAGGCCGAGGACCTCGCCCGTGACGGGTACGCGGTCCTGACCTGGTCGGCGCGCGGCTTCGGGAAGTCGACCGGCAAGATCGGGCTGAACGACCCGAAGGGCGAGGTCGCCGACGTCTCCCGGTTGATCGACTGGCTGGCGAAGCGCCCCGAGGTCCAGCTGGACAAGGACGGCGACCCGCGCGTGGGCGCCGCGGGCGCGTCGTACGGCGGGGCGGTCTCGCTGCTGGCCGCCGGACACGACGACCGGGTCGACGCCATCGCGCCCGCGATCACGTACTGGAACCTGTCGGACGCCCTCTTCCCGAACGGCGTCTTCAAGAAGCTGTGGGCCGGTCTCTTCGTCAACACCGGCGGCGGCTGCGACAGGTTCGAGGCCCGGCTGTGCGAGATGTACCAGCGGGTCGCCGAGACCGGGCAGCCGGACGCGGAGGCCGTGAAACTCCTCGACGAGCGCAGCCCCGAGGCCGTCGGCGACCGCATCAAGGTACCCACCCTGCTGCTCCAGGGCCAGACCGACTCCCTCTTCCCGCTCGGCCAGGCCGACGCCGCCGCCCAGGCGATCAAGGCCAACGGCGCTCCCGTGGACGTCGACTGGATCTCCGGCGGCCATGACGGCGGCGACATGGAGACGGCCCGCGTCCAGGCCCGCACGCACGCCTGGTTCGACCGCTATCTGAAGGACGACAAGGGCGCGGACACCGGCTCGGCGTTCCGCGTCACCCGCACCCTCGGCGCCGGCTCCGGCGACGGTGAACCGCGCCTGAGCGGCACGGACGCCGACGCCTACCCGGGCCTGGAGAGCGACCTGCGGCCGATCGCCCTCGCCGGCCGCGAGCAGAGCTTCGCGAACCCGGCCGGCGCCAACCCGCCCGCCGTGTCCGCCCTGCCCGGCCTCGGCGCCGCCGGCGGCCTCGCCCAGCTCTCCTCGCTCGGCGTCGGCGTCTCCCTCGACTTCCCCGGCCAGTTCGCCTCGTTCGAGTCGAAGCCCGTCGCGGACGGCCTCCAGATCACCGGCTCGCCCACGGCCACGGTCCAGGTGAAGTCGACCGGCGAGGACGCCGTCCTCTTCGCCAAGCTCTACGACGTCGGCCCGAACGGCACCTCGCAGGTCCTGCCCTCCCAGCTCGTCGAGCCCGTCCGGGTGGAGGGCGCCAGGTCCGGCAAGGACGTCGAGCTCACCCTCCCGGCCATCGACCACGAGCTGGACGACGGCCACAGCCTCCGCCTGGTCCTCGCCTCCACCGACCTCGGCTACGCCTCCCCGGCCGCCCCGGCGACGTACACCGTCTCCCTCAAGGGCGACCTGGAGGTGCCCACGCCGCTCGGCGGGGCCGACCGGACGGACGTGCTGCCCGCCTGGGTCTGGTACCTGCCGGCCAGCGGCGCGGTGATCGCGGCCCTCCTGCTCGTCACCGGACGCCGCCGCATCGTCACCCCCGCCCCCGATCCCGCGCTGGCCGAGGTCCCGCTCCAGATCACGGACCTGAGCAAGAAGTACAAGAACGGCGACCGCTACAGCGTCCGCGACCTCTCCTTCCGCGTCGAGAAGGGCCAGGTCCTCGGCCTCCTCGGGCCGAACGGCGCGGGCAAGACAACCACCCTGCGCATGCTGATGGGCCTGATCCGGCCCGACGGCGGTCAGATCCGCGTCTTCGGCCGCGCGATCGTGCCGGGCGCCCCGGTGCTCTCCCGGGTCGGCGCCTTCGTCGAGGGTCCGGGTTTCCTCCCGCACCTCTCCGGCCGCGAGAACCTGGAGCTGTACTGGCGGGCCACCGGCCGCCCGGCGGAGGACGCCCACCTGGACGAGGCGTTGGAGATCGCCGGGCTCGGTGACGCCCTGGCCCGCGCGGTCCGCACCTACTCCCAGGGCATGCGCCAGCGCCTGGCCATCGCCCAGGCCATGCTCGGCCTGCCCGACCTGCTGATACTCGACGAGCCGACGAACGGACTGGACCCGCCGCAGATCCGCGAGATGCGCCAGGTCATGATCCGGTACGCGGCGGCCGGCCGCACGGTCATCGTCTCCAGCCACCTGCTGGCGGAGGTCGAGCAGACCTGTACGCATCTGGTCGTCATGGACCACGGGCAGCTCGTCCAGGCGGGCCCCGTCAGCGAGATCGTCGGTTCCGGCGACACACTGCTGGTCGGCACGTCCGAGACCGTGGACGAGCCGATCGTCGAGAAGATCGCCGCCCTTCCGGGCGTCGACTCGGCCGTGCGCACCGACGACGGCCTGGTGGTCCGCCTCGACACCGAGGGCAGCGCCCGGCACCTGGTCGCCGAACTCGTCCGGCTGGAGGTCCCCGTGGAGTCGGTCGGCCCGCACCGCCGCCTGGAAGACGCCTTCCTCACCCTGATCGGAGAGTCCGCATGAGCACGCTGGCCGAGCGTGCCGAGCACGCAGAGCCCGTCGAGGTCGCCGAGGGCTACCGCGCGGGCCGCACCCTGCCCCTGCGGGTCGAGCTGGTCCGGCAGCTGAAACGCCGTCGCACGATGGTCATGGGCGGCATCCTGTTCGCCCTGCCGATCGTGCTGCTGATCGCCTTCCAGGTCGGCGGCACACCGGGTGACGGCAACGGCCGGCTGAACCTGATGGACACGGCCACCGCGTCCGGGGCGAACTTCGCCGCGGTGAACCTGTTCGCCGCGGCGGGCTTCCTGCTCGTCATCCCCGTCGCACTGTTCTGCGGCGACACGGTCGCCTCGGAGGCCGGCTGGTCCTCCCTGCGCTACCTCCTCGCCGCACCCGTGCCCCGCGCCCGGCTGCTGTGGTCCAAGCTCGTCGTCGGGCTCACCCTCAGCCTGGCGGCGCTCGTGCTGCTGCCGGTCGTCGCGCTCGCCGTCGGCACGGCCGCCTACGGCTGGGGCCCGCTGGAGCTGCCCACCGGAGGTGAACTCGCCGCGGGCGCCGCCGCCCAGACCCTGGTGATCACCGTGGCGTACATCTTCGTGTCCCAACTGGTCACCGCCGCGCTGGCGTTCTGGCTCTCGACCAGGACCGACGCCCCCCTCGGCGCGGTCGGCGGCGCCGTCGGCCTCACCATCGTCGGCAACGTCCTGGACGAGGTGACCGCCCTCGGCGACTGGCGCCACTTCCTGCCCGCGCACTGGCAGTACGCCTGGCTGGACGTCGTCCGCCCGCAGCCCGAGTACACCGACATGATCCAGGGCGTCGCGATCTCCATAACGTACGCGCTGGTGCTGTTCGCCCTGGCCTTCAGGGGTTTCGGCCGCAAGGACGTCGTCTCCTAGGTCACCGGAGGATCACCCGCCGGTCTCGACCGGGGCCCGTCGTGGCCGCTTCGAGACGCATCCGCAACACCCCGTAGCGCACATCCGGGCCCCCTCGGCCGTCACAGTCGAACAATCGCCCGCGAAAGGGCGACAGGTGACGTGGCTAGGGGGCCCGGATGCACACGTATCGCAGGACAGGGACGACGACACGACGGCGGCTGGGCACCGTGCTCCTCGCCCTGGGCACGGCCGGCGCCCTCCTCCTCACCGGCTGCGGCCAGAGCGGCGACGGAAGCGACTCCTCGTCGCACGACCGGGGACAGGCCGACAGCCGCCCCGACGACGGCTTCCCGGCCCCGGCCCCCGAGGGCACCGGCGCGGGCGAACGGCGGGGCGAGCGACCGGACGACGAGTCCCGCGACGTCGCCCCGTCCCCCGACCACCTCTCCACCTTCGCCCTCGACGTCGACACCGCCTCCTACGGCTACGCCCGCCGCACCCTGAACGACGGCAACCTGCCCGACCCCTCGACGGTCCGCCCGGAGGAGTTCGTGAACAGCTTCCGGCAGGACTACGAACGCCCGGACGGCGACGGCTTCTCCGTGAGCGTCGACGGTGCCCGGACGAACGACGAGGACTGGTCCCTGCTCCGCGTCGGCCTCGCCACCCGCGCCGCCCAGGGCGACAGCAGACGTCCGCCCGCCGCCCTCACCTTCGTCATCGACGTCTCCGGCTCCATGTCCGAACCCGGCCGCCTCGACCTCGCCCAGGACGCCCTGCGCACGATGACGAACCGGCTGCGCGACGACGACTCCGTCGCCCTCGTCACCTTCAGCGACGAGGCCGAGACCGTCCTGCCGATGACCCGCCTCGACGACAACCGGCACGAGATCCGCGACGCCGTCGGCAGCCTGGAGCCCACCGACTCCACCAACCTCGCCGCAGGGGTCGAGACCGGCTACGAGACCGCGGTGGAGGGCCTGCGCAAGGGCGCCACCAACCGCGTCGTGCTCCTCTCCGACGCCCTCGCCAACACCGGCGACACCGACGCCGAGACCATCCTCGAACGCATCGCGGGCGAACGCCGCGAGCACGGCATCACCCTCTTCGGCGTGGGCGTCGGCAGCGACTACGGCGACGCCCTGATGGAACAGCTCGCCGACCAGGGCGACGGCCACACCACCTACGTCTCCACCGAGGAGGAGGCCGAAGAGGTCTTCTGCGAGGAACTCCCGCGCCACATCGACCTCACCGCCCGCGACGCCAAGGCCCAGGTCTCCTTCGACCCGTCGACGGTCGAGGAGTTCCGCCTGATCGGCTACGACAACCGGCAGGTCGCCGACGAGGACTTCCGCGACGACCGCGTCGACGGCGGAGAGGTCGGCCCCGGCCACACCGTCACCGCTCTCTACGCCGTCCGCATCAAGGCGGGCACCGAGGGCGGCCACCTCGCCACCGCCACCGTCCGCTGGCTCGACCCGGACAGCCGCACCCCGCACGAGGAGTCGGCCGCCCTGGAGGCCTCCGCCCTGCACGACGACCTGTGGGCCGCCGCACCGTACGGCCTCCGGGTCGCCGCCGTGGCCGCGTACTTCGCCGACTCCCTGCGCCGGGACGACGGACGCTGGTCCGGCCTCCCGGCAAGCCCCTCGATCCGCGAACTGTCCTACCGCGCCGACGACCTGGCCGGGGACCGCGAGGACAAGGACGTGTACGCCCTGGCCGAGGCCATCGAGACGGCGGACCGGCTGATGGGTTAGGGGCTGTTCTCACACACCGAGGCCGATGCCCGCACCAGGCCCTCCGCGTGCAGCCGGTCCAGCCGGTGTCCGAAGGCCGACCGGACCGCCGCCACCCGCAGCCGGGGCCCGCACGACGTCCCGGCCCGCAGGGTCCGCGTCTCCTGGAGCGCGGTCAGCAGCTGAGTGGTGATCCGGTCCAGCACCGGCCGGACCTCCTTCACCAGGTCGGGCCGCTCGGTGGGCCGCTCCTCGGGATGCGCGTCCCAGCGGGCGTACAGGCCCCGCTGCACCAGCTTGTTGGCCTCGATCTGGTCCCGGAACACGGCGGTCACCGCCTGCGGATCGAGGCCGAGCCCGGCGGCCCGCGCCGCCACGTCGTCCAGGATCGTCTTCTCCCGTACCGGATCGTCGATCGGCGTGGCCGTCCCGTACTTGGCCGCCGCGACCTTGTCCGCGACGAGCAGCCGCTCGGCGAACAGATCCGTCAGCGCGGTGAGCGAACCGGCACCCGCAACCGTACGAGGGGGAGCGGGGGAGGAGTGGGCGACGGCCGGTACGGCACCGGACAGGGCCACGGCGGACGAGACACAGACGGAGATCAGGACGGACCTGAGGCGATGGGGGCGCATGATCCACGCTTATCACATGTCCCACCCGCCCCCGGGAGTGCGCCGGAAACCATTGAAATTTCCTTACGCGCGGGTAAGTTGACTCGTCGGTAATGAAGCAGTCGTGGGCCTCGGGGAGCCGTGTGATGGGCGTACGCAAGGACTTGAGCCGGGCGAAGCAGCGCGGCGGCCTGGCCGACCGCGTCAGGGTCGAGGTGGTCAAGGACGCGCGGGGTGTCGTCCGTGAGGCACGCACCCCCGCCCTCGTGCCCGGCGCGACGAGCGGCAGCATCGCCGACCTCCCCTTCGTCAACGCGACCGAGGCCCCGGGCGCCGTGGTCCTGCGCCGCGCCGACCACCACGGCGACTACCAGCCGGTGACCGCCACCGCCTTCGCCCGCGAAGTCACCGCAACCGCCAAGGGGTTGATAGCCGCCGGTCTCGAACCGGGCGGCCGGGTCGCGGTGATGTCCCGCACCCGCTACGAGTGGACCGTCCTCGACTTCGCCATCTGGGCGGCCGGGGGCCAGTCCGTCCCCATCTACGCCACGTCCTCGCCCGAGCAGATCGAGTGGATCGTCCGCGACTCCGGCTCCCGCTTCGTGATCGCAGAGACGCCCGAGAACACGGACGCCGTCGCCGCCGCGACCGCCCGGCACTCCCGGCCCCCGCACGTCTGGCAGCTCGACGACGGCACGGGCGCCCTCACCCAACTCGCCGACCTGGGCCGCGACATCCCCGAGGACGAGGTCGCCAAGCGCCGCGCCGCCCTCACCCCCGACACGGCCGCGACCATCTGCTACACCTCCGGCACCACCGGCCGGCCCAAGGGCTGCGTCCTCACCCACGCCAACCTCCACGCGGAGGCCGCCAACACGGTCGAACTGCTCCACCCCGTCTTCCAGGAGGTCAGCGGCCAGGTCGCCTCCACCCTCCTCTTCCTCCCCCTCGCCCACATCCTCGGCCGGACCATCCAGATCGCCTGCCTGCTGGCCCGCATCGAGCTCGGCCACTGCCCGAGCATCAAACCCGCCGAACTCCGGCCCGCCCTCAAGAAGTTCCGCCCCACCTTCCTCGTCGGCGTCCCCTATCTCTTCGAGCGGATCCACGCCACCGGCCGCGCCACCGCCGAACGCATCGGCCGCGGCGCCTCCTTCGACCGCGCCCACCGCGTCGGCGTGCGCTTCGCCCGCGCCCACCTCGACAGGTTCCTGGACCGGGGCCCCGGCCCCACCCCCGGCCTGTACGCCGCCTGGGCCCTGTACGACCTGCTGGTCTACCGCCGCGTCCGAGGAGAACTCGGCGGCCGGATGCGCTACGCCATCAGTGGCGGCTCCCCGCTCGAACGCGACCTCAACCTCTTCTTCTACGCCGCCGGCGTCATCGTCTACGAGGGTTACGGCCTCACCGAGACCACCGCCGCCGCCACCATCGTCCCGCCCCTCAAACCCCGCCCCGGAACGGTCGGCCAGCCCGTCCCCGGCACCGCGATCCGCATCGCCGACGACGGCGAGGTGCTCATCAAGGGCGACATCGTCTTCGGCACCTACTGGAACAACCGGGTCGCCACCGAGGCCGCCCTCACCGACGACTGGTTCGCCACGGGCGACCTGGGCGCCCTCGACGAGGACGGCTACCTCACCATCACCGGCCGCAAGAAGGACGTCCTCATCACCTCCGGCGGCAAGAACGTTTCCCCGGCCGTCCTGGAGGACCGTCTCCGCAGCCGCCCGCCGGTCGGCCAGTGCATCGTCGTCGGCGACAACCGCCCGTATGTCGCCGCCCTGATCACCCTGGACCCCGAGGACGTCGCCCACTGGCTGTATGTCCGCGGCATGCCCGCCGACACCCCGCTCTCGGAGCTGGCGAACGACCCCCGTATGCGCGAGGACGTCCAGAAGGCCGTCGACTACGCGAACCAGGCGGTCTCCCGAGCCGAATCCATCCGCGCGTTCCGCCTGGTGGAGGGCGTTTTCACCGAGGAGAACGGGCTCCTCACCCCGTCCCTCAAGGTCAAGCGCCACGTGGTGACGACGGCGTACGAGGCTGAGATCGAGGCGCTGTACCACAGCTGACGCCCTCCGAGCCGGCTCCCGAACGGCGTCGGCCGCGCAGCACCAGGACTCCCCACGGGCCCTGTTGAGTGACTCCCTACGTGGTCGGCGTCGAACTCGCGAGGCCGCAACAGACCGTTCAGCCCGATGCTCAGCGGACGGCCACCGTCACGGTGCCCACGGTCCAAGCCGGTTACGCCAAAAGGTGCATAACCTGACTACTGCCCTTCAGCCGGATGTATCGGAAATGGTGTGTTTGGAGAGGCCCGTGTTAGTTTCGGTGACGAGTCGGACACGGTCCGTAAGGATGGTCGTGTGCGTGAAGAAATCGGAGACGTGATGAACAAGTTCAAGAGGGCTGCTGCCGTGGCGGCCATGGTCGGCGGTCTCGGTCTTGCCGGTGGCGGGGTGGCCAGCGCCAACGGCGGCGACTACTACGACGTCCCCTTCCCGTTCGCTGTCGGCAACCTGCAGGTCGTGGAGTGCGACCAGGAGTTCGACGGTGGTGCCGCGTTCGCCCCCATCGCCACGGCCACCGGTGACGTGGAGCAGAACATCGGCAACTTCTGCACGGTGATCGGCAGCGTGGACTGACGCCAGGACGTGCCGCGGAGGGGTGTTGACCTTCCGGGGCGTGCACGGAAGGCGCCTCCGGCGGGTGGTGGGACAAGGGTGTGTCTCTTGTTTCCGCTGCCTGTCGGAGGCGTTCTGTTTTGGTTTTCTGTGGCGGCGTGGCGGCGTGGCCGCCGCATCGTTCCGGTGCTTCGGCCTGATGGGTGACTGGCTCCGGCTGTTCTGATTTCCGTAAGGGCGTATAGCGGTATTGATGCTGATGCGTCGCTTGTGTCGGAAATGGTGGACTTGGAGGAGCTTGTGCTAGCTTCGGTGGCGAGTCAAACACGGTCCGTAAGGGCGGTCGTGTGCGTGAAGGAATCGGAGACGTGATGAACAAGTTCAAGAGGGCTGCTGCCGTGGCGGCCATGGTCGGCGGTCTCGGTCTTGCCGGTGGCGGGGTGGCCAGCGCCAACGGCGGCGACTACTACGACGTCCCCTTCCCGTTCGCTGTCGACAACCTGCAGGTCGTGGAGTGCGACCAGGAGTTCGACGGCGGTGCCGCGGTCGAGGCCCCCGTTACCCCGACCGTCGGTGGCGACCTGGAGCAGAACATCGGCAACTTCTGCACGGTGGTCGGCAGCATCGACTGACGTCAGGACGTGCCGCGGTGTCCGCGGGTGGCGTTGCTGCCTGAGGGTGACTGTGCCGCGGAGGGGTGTTGACCTTCCGGGGTGTGCACGGAAGGCGCCTCCGGCGGGTGGTGGGACAAGGGTGTGTCTCTTGTTTCCGCTGCCTGTCGGAGGCGTTCTGTTTTGGTTTTCTGTGGCGGCGTGGCGGCGTGGCCGCCGCATCGTTCCGGTGCTTCGGCCTGATGGGTGGCTGGCTCCGGCTGTTCTGATTTCCGTAAGGGCGTATAGCGGTATTGATGCTGATGCGTCGCTTGTGTCGGAAATGGTGGACTTGGAGGAGCTTGTGCTAGCTTCGGTGGCGAGTCAAACACGGTCCGTAAGGGCGGTCGTGTGCGTGAAGGAATCGGAGACGTGATGAACAAGTTCAAGAGGGCTGCTGCCGTGGCGGCCATGGTCGGCGGTCTCGGTCTTGCCGGTGGCGGGGTGGCCAGCGCCAACGGCGGCGACTACTACGACGTCCCGGCCCCCTTCGCCGTCGACAACCTGCAGGTCGTGGAGTGCGAGCAGGAGTTCGACGGCGGTCTCGCGTTCGCCCCCGTCGCCACGGCGGTCACCGGTGACGTGGAGCAGAACATCGGCAACTTCTGCACGGTGATCGGCAGCATCGACTGACGTCAGGACGTGCCGTGGCGTCCGCGGGTGGCGTTGCTGCCTGAGGGCGACTGTGCCGCGGAGGGGTGTTGACCTTCCGGGGTGTGCACGGAAGGCGCCTCCGGCGGGTGGTGGGACAAGGGTGTGTCTCTTGTTTCCGCTGCCTGTCGGAGGCGTTCTGTTTTGGTTTTCTGTGGCGGAGTGGCGGAGTGGCGGAGTGGCCGCCGCATCGTTCCGGTGCTTCGGCCTGATGGGTGGCTGGCTCCGGCTGTTCTGATTTCCGTAAGGGTGTATAGCGGTATTGATGCTGCTGCGTCGCTTGTGTCGGAAATGGTGGACTTGGAGGAGCTTGTGCTAGCTTCGGTGACGCGTCAAACACGGTCCGTAAGGGCGGTCGTGTGCGTGAAGGAATCGGAGACGTGATGAACAAGTTCAAGAGGGCTGCTGCCGTGGCGGCCATGGTCGGCGGTCTCGGTCTTGCCGGCGGCGGGGTGGCCAGCGCCTACTGTGACGGCGACTACGACGCCCCGGCCCCGTCCGCCGTCGACAACCTGCAGGTCGTGGAGTGCGAGCAGGAGTTCGACGGCGGTCTCGCGTTCGCCCCCGTCACCACGGCCACCGGTGACGTGGAGCAGAACATCGGCAACTTCTGCACGGTGATCGGCAGCGTCGACGACTGAACCGATGCGCGGTTGAGAGGGCGGGTCTCGTGCCTCCGGTGCGACACAGGTCCCTCCAGTGCTTGACGCATCGGACGCCCTGACGGCTCGGGGCCGCAGGGGGCAGAGGTAATGATGTACAGAAAAGGAGACGTCCGGGCTGTGGAAGCTGACGTTTCCTTTTGCTGTTCTGGTGGGGCCGCGACGTTTCGTAGTGGCCGCGAGTCGATCCATGGAGATACGCGTGCGCAGGTTCAAGAACATCATGCTGGTGACAACTGTTATCGGCAGCATCGGCCTGACGGGTGCCGGTGTCGCCCAGGCCCACGATGCTGGTGATGACCAGCCCGAGGTCGCCGTCGACAATGCACAGTTCCTGAAGTGTGAACAGGAATACAACAGCTTCTCCCTGGTCGAGGTCAATGTGCCGATCACCGTCGGGGGCGAGAGCGTCACGAATATCGGCAATTTCTGCACGCAGGTCGCTCCAAGCCGGTGATCGAATGATTGCCCGGAGGCTGGTTCATGCCGTGCGGCCCACCGGAGGCATGTGGTCTCCGGCCCCGGGCCATGCGGCAGTCGCTGAACGAGGAGATCTCGGTTCGGACTGACAATCGAATGAAGCCGGACCTCTCTGCGTGTGCGCAGCGTTGATCCGACACGGACAGCGGCCATCCTCCCGATGGTCGCTGACGTCTTTTCAGCTGTCGGGAGTGACGCTCTCCTGTGGAGTCGAACGGAGCACCGTGTTCATCTCGATATCATCCGATCAGTGCAATTCACATCAGCGGCCAACACGGGGCTATTCGGATGAAGCTTGATGGCTACTCATCCGTAAGGCGGTAACTCGCTTGATCCAGAGGTTTACTGCTGATGCGCCATCGATTCCATCCTTCCCGCCGAAGGGGAATCCGATCCGAATCGCACCTCGGAGGGAACATGACTGATGTGATTATCCTGCCGCGTTGCCCGGAGACGGGGAAGGCGTCGTTCCGCAATGAATCCGAGGCGAGGGACTGGCTGGTAAGGCAGCCGCTGTTGGACAGGATCCCGGATCGCATCTACCGGTGCTCCGACTGTCAGTACTGGCACTTCACCGGGTCCCATCACTGGACGAGTCGGCAAATCGGGTGGCGGCGAAACTATGGCAGGCGTGAAATCACTTCCCGGCGCAACGGTGGGAAGAGAAAAAGGAAGTGACCGCCGCGTCGGCCGGAAGTTCCCACTAATTCGATCAGACTTATTCGATCAGAAAGACAACGAGATTGCGAAAGAACCTGAGCAAGGGAATGGTCGTTACCGCCGCTGCGACGAGCGTGCTGTCCCTGTACGTCGTCCCGGCGTTCGCGGACTCGTCCCATGAGGAGACCTCGGGGGACTCACTCGGCGCCCTGTCCGACACGCCTGCTGCCCTGCCCGCCGACAGCGTCCTCCACGCCCTGGGGAACGGTCCCGCAAGCGCGGGCCCCGACACCAGCGACGTGAGTACCGCACCTGACCTGTCTCCCCTGAACTCCCGCGTCGGCGGCCCGAAGACCAGTGGGTCGCAGGGTGCTGCCCGCGACTCCGCCTCGGCTGACGGCCGCGAGCAAGGGGTCCACGGGCACGACAGTGGTTACGGCGACGACGGTGGTCACGGCCGCGACAGTGGTTACGGCGACGGCGGTGGTTACGGCGGCGACGGTGGTCACGGCCGCGACAGTGGTTACGGCGACGCTGCCGGGTACGGCGACGACTACGGCTATGGCGGCTACGGCGACACACCGCCCACGAAGCCCCCCACCACGCCGCCGGCGTCACCCCCCTCCACCACGCCGCCGGTGTCACACCCGCCCACCACGCCGCCGGTGTCACACCCGCCCACCACGCCGCCGGTGAAGTCACCGCCTACGTCGGCGCCCCCGACCGTTCCGGGCGGCATCCCACCGCGGAAGCCGCCGACCTCGCCCCCGACACAACCGCCCTCCCTCCCCGAGACCGGCGGCAACGAGCAGGTGCTGGCGGCGTCGGGCATCGCCGCGCTGCTGTTGACGAGCGGCGCCGTCCTGTACCGACGAGGCCGAGCCGCGTCCGGTCGATAGCGCTCCGCCCGGGGTGCCGGAGGAACCGCCTCCGGCACCCGGCTCCCTCCGCCGACGGCGCGTCTTTCAGGGGGATTCTCCGCGCCCCCGGCCCACCGGTACGGGGATCGCCTGGGGGGCGGGGCGGCGGTGCGCAGCCGGTGGCGCACTCCTCGTACGAGCGTTGTCGCCGTGAAGGTCGCTCCGTGGACGAAGCGCATGGCGGGGCCGAAGGTAGAGGCCGTCAGCAGGCCTGCCAGAAACAGCCCGTGGCGCGAGGACTCGAAATCCCGCCCGACAGCGGGGGAGCCGTCGGCTGTCGTAGTCAGGCTCGCTCGCAACTCCTCGGAGAGCAGGTCGAGCCGGTCCAGGGCCGCGTGGAATCCCGTGGCCGCGATCACGTGTTCGGTATCCAGGGAGCTCAGCTCCCCAGTCCGGCTCACCGTCTCCAGCCGTACGCCGCCCGGCACCGCACGGGCCGCGGTGACCTCGCGGCCGAGCAGCATCTCCACCACCGGTTCGACCCGGTCCCGCACCCACCAGGCGCCCGCCGGGCCCAGCGCCGTGGCCGAGACACGGGTGCGGGTCGACTCGGGGAGGCGGCAGAAGAGGTCCGGACGCTCGGCGTAGAACCAGTTGCGCCAGCCGCAGCCGAGGCCGCTGTGCGGAGCGCGGGCCGACTGCCACCAGAGGCGCTGCAAGGGCGGCGGCACGTCGTTCCAGCGCAGTTGTCGCGCCCGCGCCAGCAGCCTTACACGCGTGCCTTGTTCGGCGAGGAGCGCCGCTGTCTCCAGGGCTGCCTGGCCGCCGCCGATCACCGTGACGTCCATGCCGCGGAAGCGGCCGAGGTCACGGTGGTGGGTGCTGTGGGTGACGAGTCCGGGCGGCAGACCGCGCAGGGCGGAAGGCACCTCTGTGAAGGGCATGACGCCGACCGCCAGCGCCACCGTCCGGGCGCGCAGCACCTCTCCGTCCTCGGTCACCGCTTCGAAGCCGACCGGACCGGCCGCCACCCGGCTCACCATGCGCTCGTCCACCTCGGGCACGGCGTTGCGTGCGAACCACAGGCCGTACGAGGCGAACGTCTCCACCGGGATCGGCTCCGCGTGACGCGCCGTGAGCCCCGAGGCCGCGCAGTACGCGTCCAGACGCCAACGGCCGGCAGGGTCGGCGAGGTTGGAGGCCCATGGCTCCGACTTCAGGTACATGCCGCGGGCCATGTGGGCCCGCCAGGACGCCATGGGCCGCCCGAGGACGCGCAGGTCGAGCCCGGCGGCCGCGGCGTGCGACGCGATGGACAGGCCGTATGGGCCGGCGCCCACCACCAGCAAGTCGTACATCAGCAACTGCTCGCTTTCTCGTCGTTGGTGAGGGGAGGTGAGGCCGCCTGATGGACCACGCGTACCGGTGCGGGTGCCGACGGGGCCGCGCGCAGCCGCTCCCGCAGTCGACGGGACACGTGGCGGCACCACAGCGTCCACATCGCCCGGCCGGGAGCAGGGTCGTCCGGGGCGTGCCAGGCCAGTTCGCGCCCGCGTCGCGGCGCGGGCCGAAGCGCGGCGAGCGGTGCGTAGTTCTCCACCACGAACGTCCGCCCGATCAGCGGTGCGGCTGCCGGCAGGGGACGGTGCGTCAGGTCGAGATGCAGGGCGCGTACGACGTCCAGTCCGGCGGAGTCGGAGAAGAGCCGGAACTGGGCGCCGGGGCGCGGGTTGAAGTCGAGGAGGTGATAGAGGCCCGTCGTGCCGCAGCGGCGGAAGTCGAGGTCGAGGATGCCGCGGTAGCCGAGCTCGCCGGTGAGCCGCTCGGCGAGCGCCTGCACCTGCGGGTTGGCCGTCCAGCAGCCGACGGTGGTCAGGCCCGCCCCGCGCGGCCACGCCCGCTGCTTGCGTCCCGGCCCTCCCGCGCGCACCACACCGGAACGGTCGGCGTATCCGTGGAAGAACCAGTCGCGGTTCGGACCCGGCGGCAGATACGCCTGCAGCAGCAGCGGGCTGCCGGCCTCCTCGGTGCGCA
The DNA here is from genome assembly GCF_037201975.1 of Streptomyces sp. TG1A-60. Lineage (NCBI taxonomy): Bacteria > Bacillati > Actinomycetota > Actinomycetes > Kitasatosporales > Streptomycetaceae > Streptomyces > Streptomyces sp. TG1A-60. Next base: position 5,437,618 of record NZ_CP147520.1, read on the forward strand.
GATACAGCTCCCGGGCCTGCCGGGCGGAGTTCACCAGCACCGTGCTGTGCAGCGTGCTGTCGGCGGGCACCAGCCAGGGCCGACTCCACTTCGCCACCAGCGGAAGTCCCAGCCGCCAGGCGGCGTCGGCGGCCTGCGCCGGGCTGTCCGGGACCAGGGTCACCGGGTGCGCGATGTCCAAGGACGCGCACACGGAGGCCAGACCGGCCTTGTCGGCGACGCGTTCGGGCAGTGCGCGGGGCCCGGCGGGCAGCAGATAGGAGGGCGCGAGTTGCTCACGCATACGGTCCACGGCGACCGCGCTCGCGTCGTCCATCGGGACCAGGACGGCGGGGCGCGCGATCCGGGTGGCCACCCGGCGCAGCGCGGCGGCGATCTCGCGGGGCGATGACCCGGGTGGCGGCGGGGGATGCATTTCCCGCAGAAAACGCGATCTGGGTACGGGACTTCCCGTGGAATCGGCGACCACATGCACCTCCACTCCTGCTCTGCCGAGCGAACGAACAGCGCCCAGCGTTCCGTGGTGAAAGGGGTTCCGGTCGATCCGCAGCAGAACGGCGGGGACGCGGGTGTCGAGCAGTTGCACGGAATTCACTCCTTCCGCTCGGCTCACCCGTGCGGGCGAGCGAGGCACTCGAAAGCCGTAGCGAAACTGGCGTCATGTCATTTCATGTGACTGACTTCGTTTGACCGGGTGTCAGGAATATGGAAAGCAATGCAGAGGACCAACAGCGGCAGCACAATCGCCAGGACAGAAGACGGCAGGAGACCGGAGGAAGGAGCAGGCATGGTTCTGCAGCAGTGTCGGGCCCGGACCGGGCGACTGGCGGTCGTCGCGGCGGCGGTCGCCGTTTCGGCCGCGCTGGCCTCCGGTACCGGCTTCGCGGCGGGGACGGGGTCCTTCGCCGGCCCTCCCGCTCCGATGGCGGCCACCCCGGCGCCCACGGTGCCCGCGGTGGGCGCATCGGCCGCGCCGCAGGCATCCGCGGTCACCCCGGACGTCACGACTGCGCCCGGCATCGAGCCGTCGGAACAGGCCCCGCCGAGTCCCGCCGCCGCGCCGACGACCTCGGCCCCCGGCGGTGAGCGCCCCGCCTTCGGTGCCTTCCTCGACTCCGGAGTCCGGGGTGTGAACGGCATCAGGGAATTCGGCAGGTGGCTGGGTGGCGCCGAGCCGCGCGTCGGTCACACCTATCTGCCGGGGGACCGTTGGAGCAACATCGAGGGCACCCACCGCTTCCTCGCACCGTGGGCGCGCTGGCGCACGGCGAAGGACGACCGGATCTTCGTCCTCAACGTGCCCATGCAGGAGCGCAACGAGGAGGGTGCCTCCGACGCCGAGGTCAGGTGGCTGCTGCGCCAGGGCGCGGCCGGACACTTCGACCATCACTTCCGTGCACTCGCCGCGCGGCTGGTCGCGTTGAACGTGCCGGACACGGTACTGGTGCTCGGCTGGGAGATGAACGGCACGACCTACACCCATCGCTGTGGACCCGACCCTAGGGCATGGAAGGCGTACTGGAACCGGATCGTCACCGCCATGCGTTCGGTCCCCGGCCAGGAGTTCCGGTTCGATTTCACGCCGAGCCGGGGCCGGGACGCCGTTCCCTGGACGCAGTGCTACCCGGGGGACGACACGGTCGACATCATCGGCATGGACACGTACGACCAGCCGCGAGGAATTACCTTCGACGAGCAGGTGACAGAGCCGTACGGGCTTCAAGCACAAGTGGACTTCGCGAAATCTCATGACAAGCCCATTTCCTATCCCGAATGGGGGCTCTTCCGTAACGGTGACAACGCCGAATACATGCGGCGGATGCTCGCCTGGATCGATGAGCACCAGCCGCTGTACAACACGCTGACCGACTACTGCCCGCACGGTGTCTGGCAGTGCGCGGCCAATCCCGGCTCTTCCCGGGTCTACCGGTCCGCCCTCTTCGGCCGCACGGACGAACCGCCGACGTGGCCCACGCCGCCGGGGTCCCCCGCACCGTTGTCTCCGACGGGCTGCTCGCCGCTGCGCCCCGGCGACCGGGACGAGTACTGGCTCGGCGGGAGGCTGTGCCTGCGTTTCGACTGGTGGTTGCGGACCCGATAGCGGACACCGGCGGCGGGGCCCTCGCGGGTCCCGCCGCCACCGGTCCGCTCCCGGAAGCGACGCAGCAACTCCTTGCCCCGCCGCCGCGCGGCCACGTCGCCGACCACCGCCGACATCAGCGGCGCTGTGCGCCGCCGGGCCAGCAGCAGCCGCTGGTTGACGACGGGTTCGGGGCGCCAGTGGTGTTTGTAGGGCTCGTCGCCGCGCAGCAGGCTCAGTGTGCCCGGTCCGCCGTCACCCGCGCGCTGAGCGCATGCGTCGAGGAGTATCACCGCCACGTCCGCCTTGCGTTCCCGCAGGCGTGGATGGGCGCCGTACAGGTAGCCGCCCGCGAGCCGCCGCGACAGCAGCGTCAGGTCCACGGCCACCACGTCGTCGTCGAGCCGGAACTCGGTGACCACCGCGTCGCCGGAGCACACCATCGGTCCCACGGAGCGCACCAGGTGCTCGCAGAAGCGTGTCTGCAGGTGTTCCGACGTCACGTTCCGGTCCTGCCACTGCAGCCGGTGCAGTTCGAGCAGCCGCTGAAGCGCCGCGCCCACCCGGTCCGCCGGTACGACGTGCCGCTCCACGCCGAGCGACCTCAGCTTGCGCAGCTTGGCGCGGACCCGCTGGGCCTTGCCGGACGCCAGCCGGGACGCCAGTTCGTCCATGGGCACGGCGGGCAGCTCCAGGCACAGCGAGTCCGGAAGCCGGCGGCGCGGCCCGCTCCAGCGCTCGTAGACGCGCTCGACCGCTCCGCCCGGCCGCACCTCGCGGAAGTCGATGAGAGCGGTGCGGGCGGCGGCCGACAGCGCCTCGGCGAGAACGGCGGCCGCCCGGTCCGCCCGCTCGTCGTCGATGAGGACGTCCGCGTAGTCGGAGATCGCCCCGCCGAGCGGTACGAGCCTGGGCACCGGGCCGCGCCGGAGCATCAGGGGCGCGGCGGCCACGAGTTCGGCACCCTCGCGCACGAGCACGAGCCGCAGCCGGCCGGGCCTGCCGTACGAGAGCCACCAGGAGTGCAGCCAGGCGTGGTTCTGGAACGGGGTCGCCGCGCCGCACCGCTCGTACAGCCGCCCCCAGCCCGGGGCCACCTCGGCGAAGGCGCGCCCGTCGGTGACGAGTTCCGTCGTGTACGGGGCGGTCACAGCTGCCCATGCACGTCGGCGGCGGTGGCCGGGCCGGGGACCGAGGCAGGGCGGGCGGTGTCGTAGTCGTCTCTTTCCGTCCGCCTCGGCCGTACGAGCAGCGCCAGGCTGCCGAGCAGGCCGCCCGCGCTCGTGCCGACCAGACCGGTCACCACCGGTGACGCGGACGACGGCTCGGTCGGCCGCACCGCCGGTGAGAACTGGACGAGTTCGACGTGGGTGCTGCTCTTGGTCTTGTTCGCGTGGCGGGTCAGCGCGCGGGTGACCGCGTTGGCCATGCCGGAGGCGAGGCGGGGGCGCGGGGAGGTGGCCGAGACGGCGATCATCGGCGCGTCCGGCGAGGTGGCCGTCCGCACGTTCCGCCGCAGCGTCCGCACCGACACGCCCGCCGACGACTGCGCGTCCCCGAGTACGGCGAGCTGCGTGGCGGCGCGACCGTACGCCTGCGCGAAACCGAGCGCCGAGGTCGGGTCGGAGCTCATGGTGGGTACGGCGACGACATAGCTGGTCGCCGTGTAGGTCGGGGCCTTGAGCGTGCCGTAGGCACCGCCGAGCAGGCCGCCGACGAGCAGGCCGGTCGCGAGCAGCAACCAGGCCCGCAGGGTGCCGGAGCGGGCCGGGCGGCCGGGCTGTCGGCGGAATCGGCTGGGGTTGTCGGTCATGACGAACTGGCTCCCTGGGGTGAGAGGGGCAATGGGCTGGACACCGCTGCCGTGTACACGTCCATGAGCCGGGCAGCGCTGCGGGAGATGCTGTAGTGGTGCGCGGCGTCCGCGGCCGTACGGGGCCGGGGGCCTGCCGCGCGCACTGCGGCGACGGCATCGGCGTACGCCTCGTGGCCGCCGCGCACGCGCAGGGCACCGGCGGCGGCCCGCGGAGGCAGGTTCTCGATCGCCGGGCAGGACGCGTAGAGCACGGGCAGGCCGGACGCCAGGGCCTCCACGACCGCCAGCCCGAAGGACTCCTCCGGGGACGGCGAGGCGAGCAGGTCCATGGCGAACGTGAGCGAGGGCACGTCGGGGCCGGGGAAGCCGTGGGGGACGTCGGGGCGCTCGCCGGTGAACAGGACGCGGTCGGCCACGCCCGCCTCGTGGGCGGTACGGCGCAGGAGGCTCTCCTCCGGGCCGCCACCGACCAGCAACAGCCAGTGGTCGCCCGGGAGTCGGGTCATCGCCCGGATCAGGACGTCGAAGCGCTTGCCCGCGGTGAGGCGACCGATCCCGCCGACGACGTAGGCGTCCTCCGGCAGGCCGAGGCGTCGGCGGGTGTGGTGGCGCCGGGACGCGTCGAAGTCGAAGCGGGCCAGGTCGATTCCGTTGGGAACGACCTCGACGCGAGAGGAGGGCACGCCCCAGCGTCTGAGGCGGTCGGCGACCGCGGGGGAGACGGCGACCGTGGCGTAGCCGAGGCGCTCGCTGGCCAGGTAGAGCGCGCGGACGCCCGGCGTCAGCCTCCGGCCTTCCATCTGGGAGTCGCCGAGGGAGTGCTCGGTGGCGACCACCGCCCTGACGCCGGCGAGTCGGGCGGCCAGCCGGCCGTAGACGCAGGCGCGATAGAGGTGGGTGTGGACCAGGTCGTAGCCACCCGCGCGGATCAGGCGGACCAGGCGGGGGAGCGCGGACAGGTCGTGGTTGGCGCCCATGCCGAGGTGGTGCACGCGGACGCCGTCGGCGACCAGCCCGTCGGCGACGGCGCCCGGGTTGGTGAGGGCCACCACCTCGCAGTCGACGGTGAGGTGCCGCAGCAGCAGGCGGAGCTGTTGTTCGGCGCCGCCGACGCCGAGACCGGTGATGATGTGCAGCGCTCTCATGTCACACGCCCTCCACGGGACGCCGGCGCAGCCGGTGCAGCTTGTGTTTCAGGTGCAGCCGCCAGGCCGTGTCGTTCTGGCCGATGTGCAGACGGGGCAGGGCGTGCCGGCCGGTCAGGGTGCCGGGGTCGATGGCACAGGCGTAGGTGTACCCGGCTTCGCGTACGGCGGCGACGGCGCGCCGGTCGACCGTTCCGTACGGGTAGCAGAAGCCGTCGACCGGAGTACCGGTCAGCTCCGACAGCAGCGCCCTGCTGTCGGCGACCTCCGCCTTCAGCGTGGCATCGTCGGCCCGGGTGAGATCGACGTGCGTCAGCCCGTGCGAACCGATCTCCACGCCCGCGGCAGCCGCCCGCCGGACGCCGTCCGCGGACAGCAGCGGCTTGCGCGGGCCGAGCGGATCCCAGGAGTTGGCGCCCCCGAGCCGGGCGGGCAGGACGAAAAGGGTGGCACCGCAGTTCCAGGAGCGCAGCGCCGGAAGAGCGTGGGAGAGGAAGTCGGCGTATCCGTCGTCGAAGGTGAGGCCGACCAGGCGCCGCCCGTCGCCCCGGGCGCGGGCGGCGAACAGTTCGCGCAGGGACACGCCGCGCAGCTGGTGCCGGCGCAGCCAGGCAAGCTGCCGTTCCAGCCGCTCGGGCGTGACCGTGACGCGGTACGGGTCGTCGGAGCAGTCGCCCACGGAGTGGTACATCGCCACCCACGGGAGCGGACAGGGGCGTGTGGCGGGGCGTCTGCCCGTGCCGACGGATTCAACTGGAACGGCCATGCCTCAGCCTCCGTGTGACGGCACCTACGGAATGAAGCGCGGACGTGCGGCCCTGGGTGCCCAGGGCCGGTCCGAGCAGGAGGAAAACGGCGGTCACGGTCACGCAGCCGACCGCGAAACCCGCCACCGGGGACCCCGGGGCGCTTGAGGCGAACGCCCCCGCCACCGTGGCGACCCCCGCCGCCCGCAGTGGCCTGCCCAGATCGGACAGCACGTGCCGGGTGCGGATGGGAACCCCGCGTGACCCGCTGTGCCGCGCGGCTCGACGGCGGGCCGCGGTCCAGGTCGAGAAGACGAACGAGCTCGGTCCTGCGGGTTCTTCCGCTCGCCGCGCGCTCTTGTGACGGGCGCGCCCGCTCCGTTCCTGCGCGAGGCCGGCGAGCAGCAGCGCGGCAGTGACGGTGATGCCGGCGGCGTTGGCGGCGGCGATCGCCAGCACGCCCCAGGAGCCCACGGTCCCCGCCCCGATCCAGGTGGTCGCGACGACACCCGCGGTCATGGCGCCGATCGGATACCAGGTGGGCCGCCCCGCCGAGAAGTACGTGCGGATCAGCACCCCCACCAGGGTCTGGCCGAGCAGCCCGAGGGCGTACACGCGCAGGACGCCCGCGGTCACCACGGTGTCCTGCGCCGTGAACGCGCCCCGCTGGAACAGGATGGCGATGATCTGCGGCGCGCAGGCGATCACCGTGGCCGCGCCGAAGAGCACCAGGCGGCAGGCCAGCGCCAAGTCCCGCTCCACGCGGTCGCGAGCCCGTTCGGTGTCGCCGTCGGCGAGGGCCTGCGCGACCACCGGAAAGGTGACGGTGCACAGCATCAGCGACAGCGTCATCGGGATCTGGGCCACCTTCTGCGCGTAGTTGAGGTGCGAGATGGCCCCGGCGGGAAGGGTGGAGGCGAGGAAGCGTTCGATCAGGACCTGGGACTGGCGGCACATGGCGAAGAGGAGAACGCTGCTGAGCAGGGCGAGGCTCATCGGGCGTACCTCGGCCGCACCGCCGGAGACGGACGGGCGACTTCTCAACAGTCGTCGCAGGGACGGCAGCTGGACGGCGACCATCAGGAAGCCGCCCACTGCCACACCGGCCGCCGCCGATCGCACGCCCCAGCGCTCGCCGAGCAGGAACATCGCGGCGATGATGCCGGTGTTGTAGGCCACGTAGATCGTCGCGGGCGCCAGGAAGCGACGGTGCGCCCGCAGAGCCGCGCTGCAGTACCCGGCGAGCCCGAAGCTCAGCACACAGGTCGCCGTCAGCCGGGTGCAGTCGGCGGCGAGGTCGGGTTCGGGCAGGCCGGGTGCCAGAACCTCGACCACGTAGGGGGCTCCTACGATGATCAGCGCGGATACCGCGACGAAGCCGAGGGACAGGCGGGGCAGGGTGCTGGCGACGAGGGAGCGAACCGGGTCGCCGGAGGCACCCTGGGCGCGCCGGGCCAGGGCCAGGCTGAAAGCCGGGATCATCGCGATGGCCAGGCCGTCCTCGATGAGCAGCGTGGCGGCGAACTCCGGTACGGTCCACGCGACCAGAAAGGCGTCCGTCTCGACGCCCGCCCCGAAGAGCTGGGCCAGTGTCTGATCCCGCACCAGGCCGAGCAGCGCCCCGGCGACCGACAGCGATGCCGTGATCAGGGTGGCCTTCGCGATGAAGTTCCGGGTGGCCCCAGGGGAGTCGGTGCCGTCCACGTCCTGCGTGGCTGCCCGCGCCGCGGGTACGGCCGCCACGCCGGTCATGCGACTGGGCCCACGCGGAGTCTGCGGCGGGGTCACGGGCATCGCGCCACGCTCTCCCGCTTGTTTCCGATCACCGGAACCGGCCGGGCGGCCGGCTTGTCGCCGTTCCCGACCAGAGCCCACCACGCCACCAACCCGAGGGACACGGCGGTCAGAACGGTGGAGGGGCCGCCGATGTCGGCGTACACGAAGTCGGTGAGCTGCCAGACCAGCAATCCGCAGGCGACCAGCCCGCAGTCGAGGCCGTGCGGCCCCGACGCGCGTGCCCGCACCGTCGCCCGCAGGACGCACACCAGCAGCGCCAGCCAGCTCCCGGCGAACGCCATCAGCCCGAGCAGGCCCTGTTCGCTCAGCACCAGCAGATACATGCTGTGCGGTGACAGCAGCGGCTGCCTCCGGTACGCGGCCCCCGCGCCCTCGGTGTCGCTGCCCGACGACAGCGCCGGCGAGGCGTACGCATCCCGGTACTCGGGGAAGCCCTTCAAGCCGACGCCGGTCAGCGGGTGTTCGCGCCACATGTCGGTCGCGGCGGCCCACATCGTGAACCGGTCGGCGACGGACTGGTCGGGGGCGTCGGTGACCTGTGTGATGCTGTCGATCCGCTCCTGAAGCATCGCCGTGCCGACACCGAGACCGCCCACCAGGACCACGCCCGTCGCGGCTACGACCGCAGCCACCGTGAGCGCGCGCCGCAGCCCGGCCAGGACCAACTGCACCGCGCAGGTCACAGCCGTCGCGATCCACGCGCCCCGGCTGAAGGACATCGCCAGCGGCAGCAGCAGCGCCAGCGCGCACGCGAGGGCGACCGCCCGTTGCCGTACGGACGTCCGCCCGAGCGCGAGGCCGAACGCGCACACGAGGCCGATGCCGACCACCGTCGCCATCCCCATCACGTCCTGTGGCCCGAACGTGCCGACGGCCCGGATCTGCTCGCCCTGGAAGGAGGCGCCGGTCCGGGTGACGTACTGGTGCACTCCCACGGCCCCCTGCCAGCCCGCGAGTCCCACGAACGACCAGGCCAGCAGCCGGAAGTCGCCCGGGCCGCGGATCAGCAGCAGGACCGCCGCGGGGACCAGCACGAAGATCTGCAGATACCGGCCCATACCGGCGATCCCGGCCTCGGGCGAGTATGAACCCAGGGCAGCGACGGCCAGCCCGAGGACCGGCAGTCCCAGTACCAAGGCGGCCGTACGCGGCAAGGGGCGTCGCCGGTCCCGTACGAGGCGGATCGCGCAGAAGAGCACCAGGAACCCGGAGACCGCGTCGGCGGGACCGGGGCCGCCCTCGCTGCTCGGGTCGAGCGGCAGCGCCAGCAGGGCGAGCACGGCCATCACGGGCAGGACCGGTGTCAGGGCGGTGCCCCTGCGCATGAGCGGCGTCTGTGCGAGGCTCATCGTCTCTCAGCTTCCCGTCGGGCGCATGAGCGTGGCCGCGGTGCGCAACAGGATGCACACGTCCTGCCACAGCGACCAGTTGTCGATGTAGAGGTTGTCGAACCGGAAGCGGTCCTCGATGGACGTGTCGCCACGCAGCCCATGGATCTGGGCGAGGCCGGTGATGCCGGTCCGCATACGGTGGCGAGCCGCGTAGCCGGGGTGGGACTCGCTGAACTGCGCGACGAAGTAGGGGCGCTCGGGCCGAGGCCCGACGAGACTCATGTCGCCCCGGAGCACGTTCCACAACTGGAGGAGTTCATCGAGCGAGGTGCGCCGCAGCATGCGGCAGAACCCGCGCATCTCGTGCTCGTTCGCCACACTCCACCGGGTCGCCGCCTCGTGCTCGTCGACGGGACGGTGGGTGCGGAACTTCAGCAGCGTGAACGGCCTTCCGTCCTTGCCGACGCGCTCCTGCCGGAACACCACCCCCGGCCCGTCGCTGATCCGCAGTGTCACCGCGAACAACAGCAACAGGGGGCTGACCAGCAGCAGCAGCGTCGCCGACACGACGATGTCGAAGGCCCGCTTGCCCACGCTGCCGCGTGGCGTCGTAGCCCTTTCCAGACGCCGGCAGGAGAACCCGGCCAGTCGGTCCTTCGTCGCGTACGACGGAGAGTCCGCGTCCAGCTCCCACACCACGCAACCCCGCTCGGCCAGCGCGCTCAGCAGCGGTCCCTGTTCAGCTCGTACGCAGGGGTGGACGGCCAGCACCGCCCGCACGCTGTTCTGGACGACCGCCCTCTCGACCTCCTCACCCGTCGTCAGAACCGGCAGGCCCCCGGCGTCGTCCTTCCGCTCGGCCACGATCCCCACCGGCCGCACCCCGCACCGAGGGTGCCGCAACACGGCAGCGGCCACTCGCTGCGCGGTCGCCGCCGGGCCGATGACGAGCGCGGTGGGAGGGTTGCGCAGCAGCACCGTGCGCCACCTCGCGTGCACGGTGCCGCGCAGCGCGCAGCTCGCCGCAGCCTGCACGGCGAAGCCCACCACAAGGGTGTGCGTGGACAGCGCGTCGTCCGGCCGGTACGCCGCGACCAGTGCGGCGAGCACCAGCCAGGCCACAGCTGTCCGGCGGCAGATGGCGGGCAGTTCGTCGAGGACGCCCGGCCCCGGCGGGCGTGCGCGGGGCGGGCGCAGCAGCAGCGACGCGGCCAGCAGCAAGGCCGACGGGAGCGGGCGGAGCTGAGTTCCGGTCAGTGTCAGAGCACCCAGCAGGGCGGCCGTGCCGTCCGCGACGATCAGGGGCACCGGCGAGGCCGACCGCGCGGGCCGCCCGCTTGCGGGGGACGGGGGCCTCGGGACGGCGCCGCGCGGCGGCATGACCGAGACGGGCGAGTAACCGTGATCCCGGGGCTGTGTGCCGGGGGAGGAGATAGTGCTGTCCGCGGTCACGACTGGATGGACTCCCTGTGCTCCGTGCGTGCGACGCGTGGTGCGGGTCGCACGCCGATCAGATGGCGGTAGACGTCCGCGACCGCCTCGGCCGCGTGCCGCACGTCGTGCGAGGACAGGACGTACTGGAGCCCCTGGTGGCCGAGCGACGCGCGCAGCAGTGGGTCGAGCAGCAGTTCGGCGACGGCCTCGGCCAGCACCGCCGGGTTCTCGGGCGGGACCAGGCAGTGGGAGGCGAGTGAGGGAGGCAGGCTTTCGCGGGCCCCGTCGACGTCCGTGGCCACCACCGGCCGGCCGCAGGCCATCGCCTCCAGCGGGGCCAGCGCCATGCCCTCCCAACGGGACGGCAGCACGACGAGATCTGCGGCCTGATACCAGGGGACGACGTCGGCGACGGCGCCCGCGAACAGCACGGATCTCGGCGCGCCCGCCCGAAGCCGGTCGCGGTCCGGACCGTCGCCGACCAGGACGAGACGCGCGCCGGGCACCCTGCGGGCGACGGTATCCCACGCCCTCAGCAGGACGGCCTGGCCCTTCTGCCGGCACAGCCGACCTACACAGACGACGAGCGGCGCGGCGGGATCGACCTCGTGCAACGGCCCCAGCCCAGCTCTCACGGCACCGACCGGGGCGGGGCGGAATCGCTGCGGGTCGACGCCGTTGCGGATCACGCTCCAGCGCCCGCTGATCCCGGCGCGCACGCCGGTCATGCGCTCCGCCTCGCTCACGCACACCACCTGGTCGGCCCAGCGCGCCCCCCACCGTTCCCACGCCCGCGCGAGCGCCGAGGCGGGCCCGCCGGTGGCCTCGAACGACCAGGCGTGCGGCTGGAACACGGTGGGGATCCTCCCCGGACGGCGAGCCGCCCGGCGAGCCCGGCCTTCGCGCTGTGCGCGTGCACCAGATGAGGGCGCACTTCATCGATGACGCGTGCGAGATGGCGTACCTCCCGGACGAGTGACGGACCCGGTGACCGCGTCGCGTGCCAGTGCCGTACGTCCGCGCCCAGTCGCCCAAGCCCTGTGCTGAGCGGGCTGTCGGGGCAGGCCACCGTGACGGCCAGGCCGGCCGTGAGCTGTGCCTGTACCAGGTCCGTCACGACGCGGGCGACCCCGCCGTCCACGGGCTGGGTGAGGTGAAGGACGCGCGACCGAGGGCCGGTTGATGACGTGTGCATGCGTGATGTCCTCGCTCACGATGGCGCTCGGGACGGGTGAGAACACGCCTTAGCGCTGGGCGTCGACGGCGACGAAGAGCACGCCGGCCCAGATCACGTCCCCCTGGGAGGCGACTCGGAAGGCCAGTTGGTCGCCGCCGAGGCGCAGGCCTGTTCCGAGATCGAACACATCGGAGTCGTAGCCGAGCGTGCGGGCGTACGCCGGCACCCGCTCCGGCCCGGACGCTCCCGGTTCGCTGATCGTGGAGTTCAGGACGTCGTCACGGGGACTGGCGGGGTTGGTGAGGGAGGTGACCTCGGTGCGGTGGGGCAGAGAGGCGGTGGACGTGCGGGTGGTCGTGAGGGTGAGAGTGTCGCCGGTCGCGCCATGGTCGCCGTCGTATGTCACCAGGCCCGCCCGGCCGCCCGCGCCGGCCGGGAAACGCATTCCGCTCAGCCGGATCTCCTGCCCCGCGCCTGACCTCAGTGCGTCGAAGCCGTCCCAGACGGCGAGGTGCCGCAACGGCTGCTTCGGGTTCTCGTACGCCACCACCAGCGTCCAGCCACCCCACGCGCCGGCCGTGGACCGTCCCATCGCCACGTTGACCTGTGCCACGGTGTACAGACCCGGCCCGCTCTCCCTCACCAGCCTCGTGACGTCCGCCGAGGCTTGGAAGGCATCCGCACCGTGCGCCACACGGTGGCCGACGACCGTGTCCGCGAGGACCTCCTTGTACTCCCCGCCTGGTTCGGCGACCAGCACCCGCCCGTTGTCCTCGGGCGGCTTCTGCTCGCCGACGCGCAGGTTGCCGCCCCAGTACAGCCGTGCGTAGCTGACCCGTGAGCCCTCGGGCACACGGACCTCCGCGCGGGAGGAGTTGTAGGTGTTCGGGTCCTTGTCGACGTCGACGTACGTCATGTCGAAGTCGCCGTTCACCCCGGCCCCGCCCTCGCGAGCGGCTGGGCAGGAACGCGCCGTCGACGGCGGGGACTGGTGGTTCGACTGTGGCATACGGCAGGTGATGGAGACGTTGGCCGCGCGGACGATCCCGCCGTGCTGGAGGGCGTGGTACCGCTGGGCGAACGGGAGTTGGCCGGCCTCCTGTGACGACGGTGCGACAGGCGCGACCGCCAGGGCGCTGGCGGGAGCCCACATCCCGGCGAGGGCGAGGGCGCCCACCGTTGTACGGCGCAGCAGGAGGGCTAGGGAGTTGCGCATGACCGGCGTTGGCCTTTCGGAAAGGGGGATGCCAGGGGGCAAGAAGCGATGCGCGTGCTGTAGGGACGCGTCAAGAGGTGCGCAAACTCTAGCCGATATCGGATATAATTCCGTCAAACATGACAAGTGTGTCGGATTAGTGCAGTAAGGGGCGCCCAAGGCTTGCTTCCCACCCCGCGAGGGGAAGCGGGCCCACGGCTCGGAGGTGCCCCCTCCGCACGCGGTTTGCCCGCGCGGCGTATCACGTCCACCTGGCTCCGCAGGCCGCGGGCTGGGTGACGCGGCGAAGGATGCCCCGGCCGAACCGCGCCGGCGCGACGCTGTTCCTTTCCGCTCTTTCTCGTGGCCCGTCCCGGCTTACGGAGTTAAATCCTTCAGAGGTCTCATATGAGTACTCGGCCGTCTTCTGCACGCGGGGTTTCCGGACCGGCAGGCGCTCGTTGTGCACGACGTCAGAATCCGCCCCGGCCAACCACGTTGCCGAAGAAAGGAACTCCATGAAGTCTCTGAAGGCTGCTGCTGTCGTCACCGGGTCCCTGATCATCGCCGGTGCCGCCGCGCCCGCGTTCGCCCAGAACGCCACCGAGGTGGTGCACAAGAGCCTCAACGACACGGTGAACACGCTCAACGAGGGCCCCGTCCGGGCGCAGCCGCTGAAGGGGGACGTGCTCGACGCGAAGGAGAAGAAGGAGGTGCTGCTGAAGGCGGTGGATCGCACGTCCACCGCCCTGGGCAACGGCACTCCGCTGCTGGGCGGTCTGTCGCAGCAGAAGTGAGAACGTCCCCGGCCGCGATTTCCGCCGCGTCTTGATCCGGCGCTTCCGGCATTTCCCGGTGGCTGCTCCGAAGAGGCCGATTCCGCGCCGCGCGGTGTCGGCCTCTGCTTTGTCGGGACTGTCCGTCGCACGGTGTGGCTTCCGTGGCCGGATTCATTTCACCAGCGGTGAGCCTGCACCCGCGATGCTGAAATCCCTTGTTCAGGCGATGTGAGGGGAGTCCGGGGGTTTGGATAGGATGAAGAATTCTTGGTGCCGGCCTACGAGTTGGGTGCGAAGTTCTGGACGAGGGTCCTGGAGCCTGCCTCGTGTGATCATGCTGGCGCGTATGCACCGCTCGGGTGAGGGGACGTCCGAGGCCGGTCGGTGGTCGCCGAGGTCGGTCCCCGGGGAAGCCGTGACCGGGCCGTCACTCGCCGTCGACCCCACGGAGCCCACCGGGCGGAGGCGGGTGCTGCGGGGGTTGTTCGCGTCGGCGGCCGGGGTGGCGCTCGCACCGTCCTTGGCGGCATCGGGGGCGACCGGGCCGGAGGGGGCGTGGTTCCGTGAGACGTATCGCGGACGGCGCATCGTCGGCATCGCGGACGACGCCGGGCGGTTGGGAGATGACGTCTCCGGCGTATGGCACGTCACTGTGGACGGGCGGCCGCTGCACCTCATGCGGCGCGTCGACGGCAGTTGGATGACCATGGTCGACCACTACCAGTCGTATCCGACGCCACTCGCCGCGGCGCGCGCGGCCGTGGACGAACTCGGCCCCACCGCGCGGTTGGCCGCGTCGGGCGGAACCGGCAGCCGCACGGACGACAACGGTACGCCGAACGGCGGACAGGGAACCGAGGGGGATCACCGCCATGGTGTACACGCGTAAGGACGTCAGCACGCTCACCTCCGCCGAGCGGCGCCGATTCGTCACCGCACTGCTCGAGGTCAAACGCCGAGGTGAGTACGACGAGTTCGTCCGCACGCACATCCAGTACTTCGTACCCGACGGCGAGAACGGCCGGCGCACGGCCCACATGGCGCCCTCCTTCCTGCCCTGGCACCGCAGGTTCGTGCTGGACCTGGAGGGGGCGCTGCGCCGCGTGGACGAGTCGGTGACCGTGCCGTACTGGGACTGGACGCGCGACCGCGCCCCGACGGCCGTGCCGTGGACCGAGGATCTGCTCGGCGGCACCGGGCGGCGTTCCGACCGGCAGGTCATGACCGGCCCCTTCGCCTACCGCCATGGCCGGTGGACCGTCAAAGAGGGGATCACCGACGCCCCCTACCTCATGCGGGACCTGGGCCGCTCCCGGGACCCGATCACTCTGCCCACGGCCGGGGACGTGGAGGAGGCCCTCGCGGACCCGGTCTACGACACGGCCCCCTGGGACTCCACGTCCGCCAAAGGGTTCCGCAACCAGTTGGAGGGGTGGGGGCCGGGGCGCGGCGCCGTGTCCTGGCGCAACCACAACCGGGTCCACCGATGGGTCGGCGGCCACATGGTGAGCGGCGCCTCCGTCAACGACCCCGTCTTCTGGATGCACCACGCCTTCGTCGACCTGGTGTGGTCCCGCTGGCAGCGGCGGCACCGGGACACCCGCTATCTCCCCGCGAAGCCACCCGGCCCCGGGGATGCCCAGCAGGGCCGGGTCGTCGCGCGGCACGAGAGGATGCCGCCGTGGGACGTGACCCCGGAGGAACTGGAAGATCACAGCGCGGTCTATCGGTACGCGTAGGAGACACGACCACCTGCGGGTGGGCCTCCCAAGGCCCGGCCCCATCGGGCTTCGTACGCGATGCCGGGCGAGGACCGGCGCGGCCACGAGGACCACGATGCCGATGATCAGCAGGTAGCCCGACCACTCCGTGGCCACTCCGTTGATTCCCGGCACGACGGCGACCGGAGCGGCGGGCAGCAGGACAGCCATGGCGCCTACGCCCCACTCGGGTGGCTGAGCGCGGGCGGTCAGCGGCGCGCGAGTCGACGAAAACGGCTGCTATCCGGTCCGCATGGGCGCGGCGATCCGCTCCACGATCTCCTCGATCCGAACCAGGCACTCGTGTACCTGTGGTGGAGGTGCGCCAAGAGGGTCGTTCACGTCCACGTCACCCCTGCGTGTCGACACGGCACCTCGGCGAGCGGCCGCGCCCTGGACGAGGGTCACCAACCGTGCGACCGGATCCACCACGTCTGCGGCGTCCTCCGAACGCACCAGCCGGGCGAACTCGCGGAAGGTGAACGCACGGGACAACGCGCGCACAGGGGACAGCCGCACAGCGGCCTCACGATGCTCCGTCGCAGCGCCCAGCACCAGGTCCGCGTTTTCGACCATCTCCTTGGTCAGCCGACGGGAGCCCACCCCGTGGGGCTGCACGCCACGTCCGAGGAGGAAGGAGGTGACAGCAGCCGCCATGGGCATACCCGCGACGGCCCGGGTGCCGGCGCTGCTCAGACGGATCACCTGCCGATGCTCGAGCAGCCGGTGCCTGAGCAGGCACTCGGCGAGCGGAGAGCGATAGACGTTGCCGGTGCACACCACAAGTACGTGGAACGGGGGCACGCACCCTCCAGGAGCGGGAAGAAGAGGAGACCAAGACGTGCGGCGCGACGCCGGTGTTCGTCAGTATTCATCCGACATCTTCGCCGGGTGAGGACTTCAAGGAGCGTTTCTTCCCGGCTGTGGTGTTCGGATCGAGATTTCAGGGTCGCGCCATCCGATCGAGCAGCGGTCGTCGGGTGAGCGCCGCGGCCGGACGGGGTGCGGATGCTTCACGGCACCGGCCTCATCGGGAAAGGCGCCACGCCGGCCGGGGTCGGCCTGCAGTGCGCCAGCCCCAGACGCGAGCAGCTTCACTCCTCGCGTCTGGGGGCTGGCGACCGGTCCGGTGATCTGCATACGCCATATGGTGCCTCATCTCCCGAAAATGCCTAACCGGCACTATTCGGTGCTATCTATACGCATACCGTAATCGCGGGTCGGACCGTGCCGTCGCCCGATTCCACTTGAGGAGCGTGAATGCGATGACGGCGTCATCGAAGTGTCGTACCGCCTTGGCGGCCACGGCAGCCTCTGCTGTCCTGGCCGTGGTCCCCGTCGTAGGGGCCCAAACTGCCCACTCCCAGCCGTATCCACCCGATTCCCCGAGCCTGACCCTCACCGCCACCACCGTCGACGCGGGAGACGACCTCGGCTTCACGGGGACCGGTTTCATTCCGGACGAGGAGGTGGGCGCATTCCTCCTCTCGAAGCCGATCAAGCTGGGTCGCTTCACCGCCGACGCGAACGGCACGGTGGAGGGTACCGTCACCATCCCCAAGTGGACTGATCCGGGCAAACACATCTTCCGTCTCAAGG
This sequence comes from Streptomyces sp. TG1A-60, assembly GCF_037201975.1. Classification (NCBI taxonomy): domain Bacteria; kingdom Bacillati; phylum Actinomycetota; class Actinomycetes; order Kitasatosporales; family Streptomycetaceae; genus Streptomyces; species Streptomyces sp. TG1A-60. The sequence goes on from NZ_CP147520.1 coordinate 5,454,477, forward strand.
GAGAGGAATCGAAACTGACCCTCTCGGCCGAAATCACCGTGAGGTCGCACAAGCCTCACCCCGGCTACGGTGAGGACCGCTCGTCCGTTCCGTTGGCCGGGCCTCACTTTGCCGACACCGGTGAGACCCGCTCGTCCGCTCCGTTGGGCGGGCCGCATCTCGCCGACACCGGTGAGACCCACTCGTCCGTTCTGCTGGGCGGAGCCGCAGGGCTGCTCGCCCTCGGAGCCGGCACGATGACGGCCGTCCGGCGACGGAAGCGCAACTGAACACCCCGTACACCCCGTTCCATCGGGCAGCTGCGAAGCCTGTGGCAATACCGGCGGCCGACAGCGGATCTTCCGACGCGTGGCCTCGCGTTGTCGTCGGGGGACCCGCTGGCGGCCGCTGCCGCTCTGACCGCCTGAAGCAAGCCCCTCCGGGATGGCTGTCGGCTTCGCAGGCAGCGGGCATTCGCACCTGGATCCGGCCGTCGCGGGACGGCCGCCGTCGAGGAGCGGCATACCGTGGGGCCCTTTCCGCGATGGCGCCGCGGGGTGGGCCGCCGTCGGCCCCGACCCCGGCCGCCGTGGAGTCCGTCAGCGCCGCAGCGTGCCGGACTCGAGATTCTCCACGTACCAGGAGTACGTCCGGGCGATTCCTTCCCGCAGGCCGATACGAGGACCCCAGCCGAGCGCGGTGAGCCGGGAGACGTCGAGGAGCTTGCGCGGGGTACCGTCCGGCTGCTTCGTGTCCCACTCGACGCTCCCCCGGTACCCGACGACGTCCGCGACGAGCTCCGCCAGTTCCCGGACGGTCAGGTCCGTGCCGGTGCCGACGTTGACCGGACTGTCCGCGTCGTAGTGCTCGATCAGGTGCAGACACGCCCGCGCCAGATCGTGCACATGGAGGAACTCCCGACGAGGGCTGCCACTGCCCCAGTTCACCACTCGCCGCGCACCCGACTCCTGCGCCTCGTGGAAGCGCCGCATCAGGGACGGCAGCACGTGAGAGTGCTCGGGGTGGAAGTTGTCGCCCGGCCCGTACAGATTGGTCGGCATGGCGGAGATCCAGGGCAGGCCGTACTGGCGTCGTACCGCCTGCACCTGCAGAACGCCGGCGATCTTGGCAATGGCATAGGCGTCGTTGGTCGGCTCCAGCGGACCCGTCAACAGCGCCTCCTCGCGGACGGGCTGCTCGGCGAACTTCGGGTAGATGCAACTGGAGCCCAGGAACAGCAGCCGCTCCACCCGGTGCTCCAGGGCCGCGTCCAGCATGTTCACCTGGATGCGCAGGTTGTCGGAGAGGAACTCGGCGGGCCGGGTGGAGTTCGCCTTGATCCCGCCCACCCGCGCCGCGGCCAGCACCACCACGTCCGGGCGCAGGACCGCGAACCAGTCGAACACCGCCTGGCGCTCCCTCAGGTCCAGCTCCGCCGAGCCTGGCGCGACCACATCGGTGAACCCCTCACGGCGGAGTTCCCCGCGCACCGCCGAACCGACCAGCCCCGAGCCGCCGGCCACGAACACGCGCGCCGAGCGGTCGAGGGGGCGGTGCACCTTCCCGTCTGATGCCGCGCCAAAGGAATTCACCGCTGAGGCAGCGGCGGCCGGGGGTGCGACACCGGTATTCGTAGAATCAGCCATGAGCTTTGCTCTCCTTCTTCACTTCCGCATTGTGATCCAGGTGGAAACGCTCCACATAGAGTGAATGCGACACACCGTCAGGTGCGGTGTCAGAGGGCAGTTTCCGCATTCCGGCCAGGCGCCCGAGCCGCCGTGCTCTGGGGCCGACTGCCGCCTGCTCTGACAGCTTCGCCGGTACGGACTCCGGTTTCGAGGAAACGAGGCATGGAAGACCGCGCCGCGGTACGCGGCCAGGAACCAGTATGCTGAAGACAGGGATCGGCGACCCCCAAGGCGGGGCCCCTCGCTCACTCGGCTCGCGCCAAGCGCTGGGACGGACTGTTGCGCCGGACTGCCTAAGTGGCTGGCCGCGAGGAAGCCACTGGCAATACCACCGTGTCAGGACGTGCTTCCCGATCGTCTCGCGGCCGCTGAGTCCCGGGTGATGAGGAAGTTCGCATAGCGGCCCGGCGGGACGAGGTCCGCCGTCACGGGCGCCGGTCCCCTGCTGCTGAGATGCTGAATGTGACGGTAGCCCAGGTCGAAAGCGGTCTCCCGTAGCCTGCTCAGCGCTGCCTTGTCCAGGCACTCCGCGATGATGGTCGGGTGGTGGGCGCGGATGCTCTTCTCCATGCCGCGCAGGACCTGCGGTTCGAGCCCCTCCACGTCGACCTTGATGAGGTCGACCGCAAGTCCGTCGAGCACCTCGTCCCCCGTCGTGACCTCCACGTCGACGACGCTCCGGGCGGTCCTCCGGTCCAGGAGTGAGGCCGCCGTCGTGTCGGCGGGGATCCTCAGCCAGGTGCGCCCCGGCGTGTCCGAGAGTGCCTTGTCGATGATGGTGACGCGGCTTTCGAACCGGTTGGCCCGGACGTTGCGGTTCAGCATGCGGGCGGCGACCGGGTTGGGTTCGATGGCCACTGCCTCCAGCTGCGGGTTGGCCCGGCAGGCGAGGAGGGTGTAAATCCCGGAGAACGCCCCGATGTCGACGAACCGGCGGGCATTTCGGGCGAGCCGGTAGACGAGCGGGTGGGTGGTCTCCTCCCAGTGCCGCATGTTGGTCCAGATCAGGCTCCGGGCCAGGATGTCCGCGTCGCTGCTGACGTAGCGGAAGGTGCGTCCGTCGGGGGCCCGCAGGCTCCACTCTCCCGTGGGATGCAGGCGCCCCCACACCGTGCGGGGCACCAGACCTCGCAGGGCCCCGGCGCGGAGAGCCCGTTGGCAGCCCGGAACGCGCATGAAGAGGTCACGTGTGCTGGACAAGATGTCTTTTGAGGGCACGGACGGCAGCATAATGAGGGCATACGGTGTATAGCTCACCTGTGAGGTGTGTTGTTGCGCGGGGGCGGCCGAATTCACTCCGGCGCCGCACTCCGGCATCCCACCGTTGCGCGCAGCTCAGCACCCGGCGGTCGCACCCTCGTTGAGAAGCGCGTCGAGCCGATCCAGTGGTGCGACGCCCCCTCCTTCTTCGGTGGGCGACGCGACGACGTAGTCGTAGTCGATGCCGAGGTTGCGGCTCAAGCGGGCATAGCAGTCGTTGAAGCAGGCAGGAGGGAACACCTCGATCACACGCTCCGCCCGCTGAGCCCACACCAGGTTGGCCAGACCGGCCCCGTGCGGAGCAATGACCGTACGGGCGCCGGCGAACAGCGCGCGCTGCTGCTCGAAGGGCAGGTCTTGGGCGTACACCACGGTGACGCCCGCCTCCCGCATCGCGTGCTCGACCTCTGCCTCGTTCGACAATGCTCGCTTGTGGTCCTTCAAGCGGCTCACGTAGATGGCGTCGACGTCAGCGGGGTCCGTAGGGAAGGCTGCGCGCAGCCGGTCGGTCTCGGCCCGCTGGACGAAGCCGGACATGGGCTCGACGGCGGCGAGGAGGCACGAGTCGACGTGCGCGATGTCGTCCAGGCGGACGATCCTGGCGGGCCCGACCAGGTGCTCGGCAGCCGCCCGCACATAGGCCGGCACGTTTCCCGGTGTCAGGAGCAGTGCCTCGGGCTCGACGCTGAGAGCGAAGACCGCGGCGGGGAGTACCTCGAGCAGCCAGTGGTAATAGCCCGTCGGCGCGAAGGCGACGACGGGACGACCGGTGAGTCGTCTGACCGGCAGCAGCGGTTCGTGGCGGACGTCGCCCCAGCCGAGTGATCGGATGAGGGAGCCGTAGCTCTTCTTCCAGGACGGGGCCGCCGGGCAGCCAGACGAGGCCGCTGTGCGGGCTGACCAGCACATCGTGGAGCCGGTGCGCATGGCGTTCGTCGAACGCCTTGGACCGGCGGAACTGCGGTGGGAAGTCCGCGGGAAAGTCGTACCGCTCGACCACGGCTTCGGTCCTGGTCACCGACTCGCTCACATGCCTGGCGATCCTGGGCTGGTGCATGCGCTCAGTGACGGAGCGCACGTACTCCCGCGGAATTCCTCCTGAGACCGGTCCGAGCAGGGCCTGGTTGGCGGTCCTCGCCAGCAGAACTCGGCCGCGGGCTGTCAGGTCGCGCAGCTTCGGTGTCATACCCCGGAACGCTAAGACCTCGCAGCTGCCGTCGTTCGGTTACGCGCCCACCATCGGGCGCGTATTCACCCATCGCGACTGTGCCGTTATGTGCTGATTACTGAATCAGAGTGATCCCCGGCAGACACACGTGGCGAGGGAGGAAATCGGAGCGGCCGGGCATGCGACATTGGGATCGTGATGCTCCATTCTGAGGATACGGGGTGGTAGGTATGGGTAAACCCCCAATCCGGGATCAGCGCAAGTTGATCGTGGTCGGTCAGGGATACGTGGGGCTCCCGCTGGCCATGCGCGCGGTGGAAGCGGGCTTCTGTGTCGTCGGCGTGGACACGGACGAGTTGCGGGTCAAGCGTCTGGCCTCCGGCGACTCGTACATCGAGGGAATCGGCGATGCGCGTTTGATCAGCGCTCTGGACAGTGGTCGCTACAGGGTGACCACCGACTACGACGCGATCTCCGACTTCGACATCTGCACGATCACCGTGCCGACGCCGCTGCGCGAGGGCGTGCCGGATCTGAATTTCGTGGAATGCGCCGCCCGGAGCATCGCCCCTCATATCACCAGTGGCGCCACTGTGATTCTGGAGTCGACCACATATCCCGGCACCACGGAGAGTCTGCTGCAGCCGCTGTTGGAGGACGGCAGCGGGCTGAAGGCCGGCGTGGATTTCCACCTCGGGTACAGCCCCGAGCGTATCGACCCGGGGAATCCCCAGTGGCAGCTGGAGAACACCCCCAAAGTGATCTCCGGGATCGACCCGGCGTCGCTGCACGACATCGAGCGCTTCTACGCACGCATTGTCGAGCGCACCGTGCCGGTGTCCTCCTGCCGTACCGCAGAGCTGACCAAGTTGTTGGAGAACACGTTCCGCCACGTCAACATCGCCCTGGTCAACGAGATGGCGACGTTCGCCAGGGGGCTGGGGGCCGACATCTGGGAAGCCGTCGAGGCGGCCGACACGAAGCCGTTCGGCTTCATGGCGTTCAGGCCCGGCCCGGGTGTCGGCGGACACTGCTTGCCGGTGGACCCGTCCTACTTGTCGTGGCAGGTAAAGCGGCTGCTCAGGCAGAACGTCCGGTTCATCGCGCTGGCGAACGAGATCAACGATCACATGCCGGACCATGTCGTCTGGCGGATCAGCCGGGGCCTGAACGAACGCGGCAAGTCGGTCAGTGGCTCTCGGGTCCTGCAACTGGGCCTGGCCTACAAGAAGAACACCGGCGACATCCGCGAGTCACCGTCCATCGCGCTCGCCCGGTCACTGCAGAATCTTGGCGCCCGTGTCGCCGCGGTGGAGCCGCACACCGACTCCCATCTCCGTCCCACGGACATCATGTGTGTGGAACTGACCGAAGCAGAGATCCGGGCGGCCGACGTGGTCGTCGTGGCAACCGACCACGACGACTTCGACTATGAGCTCGTCGAGCGGGCCGGGGCGTACATTTTCGACACCCGCAACCGCTGCCGGCGGGGCCACCTCGAGGTCCTGTGATCCCGCCCTCCTCCGGTAATTCGACCAATGGGCGAACTCGTGTGAACCGGGGTGGCAAATGCCGAGCGCCATTCCGCGGCAACCTGAGCAGCGGCATGGGAATTTCGGTGGGGCGGCAAATCCGGAGTGGCAGTTCCGTTCAGAGCCCGGCCTGACTGAGTCTTCATGGGCAATGCATCCGGTAATGATCAGGTGTGCCAGTTGAGGAGTTTCACGTGCCACCAGTCCGCATCGCCGTGCTGATGACCAGTCACAATCGCCGCGCCAAAACCCTGTCCGCGCTCGCCGCGCTCGCTGGACAGCGAGAGCTGCCGGAGGACACCACCGTACGCACCTACCTGGTCGACGCCGGCAGTACCGACGGCACACCCGAGGCCGTCCGCGCGGCCCACCCCGAGGTGGAGGTCACCACGGTCGGCACCGACGTCTACTGGAGCCACGGCATGCGGATCGCGAGCCGCACCAGTCGGCGATCCGGCGAACCGGCCTGGGACTACCAGCTCTGGCTCAACGACGATGTCACGCTGGAGGGAGATGCCCTCGCCGTACTGCTCGACACCGCACACGCGGTCGGACCCGGCAGGGTCGTGGTCGGCGCCGTACGTGCCTCGGCCGAGGACCGCACCACGTACTCGGGGCGCCGCGGCCGTGCGCTCGCCCTGGTCGAGCCCACCGGTCGACCCGAGCCCTGCGACACGTACAACGGCAACGTGGTGCTGTTGCCCAGGACGGTGTGCGAACGGGTCGGCGACATCGATGAGGTCTTCCAGCACGGCATGGGCGACTACGATCACGGATTCCGAGTCCGCCGGGCCGGCATTCCCGCCTATGTGACGCCCTGCCACGTCGGCATCTGCGATCGCAACCCACCGCACACCGGGTCCCGGGAACCGGGCATCGGCGTGCGCGAGGCGCTGCGCCGGATCACCTCGCAGCGTGAACTGCCGCCCCGCCAATGGTGGGTCTACTGCCTGCGGCACTGTTGGCCGAGGGCTCCGCTGCTGATGTTCTCGCCCTATGTGAAGACCGCGGTGCGATGCTCTGTTCGTCGCTCTCCCGCCGGGGGATGATCCCTTGCTACTCGATCCGACGACACTGCTGCTCGGCTGCGCCGCGCTCATCGTCTGCGCGGCGCTCGTCGCGAGCTTCGTCCGCTGGCCCGTCTGGGGAATCGGCCTGTACATCGCCGTCCAGCTCTGGCAGACGCGGCAGAACACGCGCCAGCCACTCCCGGGCTCGGGTCTGGCTCTGTTGCCCACCGATGTGCTGGCCGTGTGTCTGCTGGTCGCTGCCCTCATCATGCTCACGGGGAATCGCGGGCGCCGGGCCCCGGCCCCGCTCCTCGCCCTGTTGGTTTTGACCGCCTATGCGCTGATCCGCGGGTTCGGACTCTTCGGCGTCCAGACGGCCGGCAATGAAGCCCGAACCCATTTCATCCAGCTCTTCTGTGTCGCACTCTTCGTCGCAGTCCTCTCCCCCGGTCGGAACCTGGTGCGCTCAGTCACCCTCATCTGGGTGCTGGCCGCCTGTGCTCTGTCCTGCCTTGCCCTGGTGGGGTGGCTGATCGTCGGTATCGGCTCCAACTCCGACCGGATCATGGTCGACGGAGTGCTCACCGGCACACGCCCGGTAAGCGCTGCCGAAGCAATGATCATCGGCCAGGCGGCCACGATACTGCTGTGTGGTCGCGGCCCTGGGCGGGGGAGAGCGCTGGCTTGGCTGCTCCTGGTGGTCGTCATCCTGGCCCAGCACCGCACCGTCTGGCTGGCCACCGGCGTCATGATCACGGGCTGGTTGCTGTCTCGCCACCGGCGGACAGGATCCCGTGCCGCGGCTCTGGGCGTTCTGGGCTCCCTCAGCACGCTCTACTTGCTGGCCGTTTCCTGGGGAACCGCCGACGAGGTCACCTCAAGTCTCGCCGCCTCCAGTGAAGATGATCGGACGCTGGTATGGCGGATGGAGGGCTGGCACGCTCTGCTGCCGCAGCTCGAAGAGGTGCCGGACTGGCTACTGGGTCTGCCCTTCGGTTCCGGGTACGACCGTGTGATCAACGGAGCACTCGTCGCTGTTTCACCCCACAACTACTATCTGGAGGTCTTGATGCGTCTCGGCCTCCTCGGCGTTGCGGTACTCCTCCTGGTGTATGCCACGGCATGGCGCGCAGCAGGAGCGGACAGCGAGCACAGACTGGTGCTCCGGCTGCTCATCTGCAGCCAGTTGGTCTACATGATCACCTACTCCCTGACCCCCGAACAGGCCGTGATCCTCGGCCTGCTGGCGGCCTGCGCACAGCCGCGCAGCGCACGTCGTCCCCCCACTCTTCAGGAGTCGCCGTGTCCGACAAAACCGCGCTCATCACCGGTATCACCGGCCAGGACGGCTCGTATCTAGCCGAGCTCCTGCTCTCCAAGGGCTATCTGGTGCACGGCCTCATCCGCCGCTCCTCCACCTTCACCACCCAGCGGATCGACCACCTCTACCAGGACCCGCACGAGCCCGACGCCCGCCTCCGGCTGCACTACGGAGATCTGGCCGACGGCTCCCGTATCGCTGCCCTGCTGGAGGGCATCAAGCCCGACGAGGTCTACCACCTGGCCGCCCAGTCGCACGTCCGGGTCTCCTTCGACGAGCCCGAGTTCACCGGGACCACCACGGGCCTGGGCACCACCCGTCTCCTCGAAGCCATCCGGATGACCGGGCTGCCGTGCCGTTTCTACCAGGCCTCCAGTTCCGAGATGTTCGGGACGACCGCGCCCCCGCAGTCGGAGTCGTCGACCTTCCACCCGCGCTCGCCGTATGCGGCCGCCAAGGTGTACGCGTACTGGATCACCCGCAACTACCGTGAGGCGTACGGCGTTCACGCCGTCAACGGAATCCTCTTCAACCATGAGTCCCCGCGCCGCGGTGAGACCTTCGTGACCCGCAAGATCGCCCGCGCCGCGGCCCGCATCGCCCGCGGCGAGCAGGACGTCCTCCACCTCGGCAACCTGGAGGCCCGCCGGGACTGGGGCTACGCGCCCGAGTACGTCGACGCGATGTGGCGCATGCTCCAGCAGGACGAGCCCGGCGACTACGTGGTCGCCACCGGCACCAGCTACAGCGTGCGCGACTTCCTGCGCCTCTGCTTCGAGCACGCGGGCCTCGACTGGGAGAGGCACATCCGCTTCGACGAGCGCTATCTGCGTCCTTCCGAGGTCCCCGACCTGGTCGGGGATGCCTCGAAGGCCGAACGCGAACTGGGCTGGCGCGCCACCGTGCACGCTCCGGAACTCGCCCGGATCATGGTCGACGCCGAACTGGCCGCGGTCCCCATTCCGGCCTCCGAGCGTTCCCTGACGGGAGCCTGAGCGATGATCACCACCGTCCCGCAGCTGAGCCATGTCAAGCCCGTACTGCGCGGTGCCCGTGACCTGCTGATGCGATCGCGAACCTTTCAGCGGGCAGTACGGGCCGGAACCGTACGTGGCCATGTGCCGGTCACCGTCTGGCAGCATCTGCGCCCCACCGGCGTCTGGCAGCTGCACGCACCCGACGGCAGCACATTCCGCTACTACTGCGGCCCGGACGACGTACTCGCCGGGCCGGTGGTCTGGACGGATCTGCGGCTGTGGGAGGAGGCCACCCATCCGCTCTTCTACCGGCTCGCCCGCACCGCGCGCGGTTTCCTGGACGCCGGAGCCTACGCCGGCATCTACACCCTGCTGGCCTGTCAGGCCAATCCGCGGCTGCAAGCCGTCGCGGTCGAGCCCAACCCGGTCGCGGTGCGGATGCTGCGCCGCAACCTCGACGTCAACCATTTCGGGCCCAGGGCGCACGTCGTCGCCAAGGCACTCTCGCAGGCGCCGGGCCGGGCACGTCTCACCGTGCCCGAGCGCATCACCACGGCCACCCTGCGCGAGGGCGCCGACGCCCCCGGGCGCAGCACCGTCGACGTGGAAGTGACCACGGCGGACCTCGCGGTCGGTGACCGGCCAGTCGACCTGGTGAAGATCGATGTGGAAGGCTTCGAACCGGAAGTGCTGCGCGGTATGTCCCGGATTCTGGCCGCCCACCGTCCCGTCGTGATCGCCGAGTGCCTCGACCGGCCCGCTCTGGAACGGCTGCGCTCCACGGCCGCCGAGTTCGGCTACCACCACGTCCAGCACATCGCTCCGCACGCTCCTCTCGCCGTACCGCCCGGCTTCGTCCCTCCCCCACGCCACCAGAACTTCCTGCTGACCACCGCCCCCTTCACCCCCTCATGAGCGATGCCCCGAGATCCGCAGGTCGCGTCCTCTCCGTGGTGAGCTGGGGTTACGGCGGCGCCGCCGTGTCGGTCGTCCTCCAGCTCGGCTACACCGCCTGGACCGCGCGGATGGCGCCGCACAGCGCCTTCGGTGCCTATGCGATCGCTCTCACGGTGACGCAGGTGCCTGGGCTGATCGCCACGGCGGGCCTGGCGACCTGCGTCCTGCGTGCCGAGCAGCTCAGCCGCTCCCTCTTCCGCGCAGCGCTCAGGCTCTCGCTGCTGACCGGCGTGGCCTGCTGGGTGGTCGTCGAGCTCGCCGCCCCGTGGTGCGCTGCGCTTTGGGGGATGCCCGACTTGACCCTCTTCCTCCAGCTGTTGGGCTGCCAGTATCTGGTGGCGCCGACGGGTTGCGTGCTGTTGGCCGCGCTGCGCCGGGTCGGCCTGCCGGGCTACGCAACGGTCGCCGAGCTCACCGGGCAGGTGGCCGGCTGCGTGGTCGCGGCCGTTGTTCTCGCCCGTACCGGCTCCCCTGCCGCCCTCGCGCTGGCCCTTCCGGTCGCGGCGTTCGCCACCTTCGGTCTCTCCGTGTGCGCATCGGCGAAGCTCGTTCTGGCGCGGGACTCGGGCGCTCCGCCCGGCTCCCTGCTGGGACTGTCCGGGTTCCTCACCGGCTTCGCGCTGCTGCGCGCACTCGGAGGCAGTGCCCCGCTGTGGATGGCGGGCCGACTGCTCGGTCCCGGCGCGGCCGGGCTCTGGTCGCGTGCCCAGCTGCTGTCCGACGTACCGGTGAACGTCCTGGTCAAGGGGCTCAACCAGGCAGCCGTACCGTTGCTCGCCGACCGCCGCAGCCAGGGACTGCCCCTGACCCGGCCCGCGCAGCATCTGCTGTACGCCGCCTCCGCCGGATTCGTTGTCTTCGGCGCCCTGGCCGGCGCCGGACCCGCCGTGCTCGCCCTGTTGCTCGGCCCCGGCTGGGAAGGGGCCGTGGCGCTGGTGCCCGCGTTCGCCGTGGGCGCCGCGCTTCAGGTCGTCTACGCGGCCGGATGTGCGCTGGACCTTGCCCGCGGCGCTCAACGTGATCTCGTACGCACTCAGCTGGTTCTGCTCGCCGTCACCGGGGCGGGGCTCGTCGGCGCAGTCGGCTCGCGCGAGCCACTTCCGTTCATCGCGGCTGGAGCGGCCGGGCTGGCCGTCGGCCACGCCGTTCAGTTGGTCAGCTGGTGCAGGACGGACACGCTCGGCGCCGGCGCCGTGGTCCGTGCCCATCTCACGCACCTTGCGGCCGGGGTCTGTCTGGCCGCGGCCGGCAGCTGGGGCGACTCCGCGCTGGGCGGTCTGCCCGGCGCGGCGCTCGCCATGTCTCCCGTACTGCTGGGCTGTTGGCTGTTGCGCGGTCGGCTGCCGGCCTACCAGGCAGCCGCCGGGATCGGACTGCTGGGCCGCCCAGGTCGGCGAGCGAAGAAGCCCGTGACCGTACCCGTTTCCCGGCCGTGAAGGAGCCTTGGAGGAATCCCCGTGCACATCGGCCTCACCGGACCTGTCGACCTCAGCCCTCTGCTGCCCGCGCTGGACCGCCCGCTTCCCGCCGTCCCGACGGGGCCCTCCACCGGCTGGCTGGCCCGCACCTGGCTCGACCAGGGCCACCGGGTCACCGTCTTCGCGATGAGCCACGAAGTGACCTCTCGCGCGGTGTTCGGCTCGGAGCGCCTGCAACTCGTCGTCACGCCGATGCGCCCCTCCAGACAGGTGCGCGATCTCTACAGGTACGAGCGACGGCAGTTGGCAGCCGCACTGCGTGAGCACCCAACCGATGTGGTCAGCGCGCACTGGACGTACGAATACGCACGCGCGGCCATCGCCAGCGGCCGCCTCGCCTTCGTCACCGCCAGGGACACGCCGCTGCGCTGTGCCTGGGAGATGCGCGACGCCTACCGCTGGTTGCGACACACCCAGGCCCTGCCCGCCGTCCACCGTGCCACCGCGCTCAGTGCCAACAGTCCCTACACCGCACGGCACTTGAGGCGCTGTCTGGGGGTGCGCCGACCGATCGAGGTGATCCCCAACGGAGTGCGGACCGACGCTCTGCCCACCCTCTGCGCGCCGCCGCCCGGTGACACGCCCGTGTTCGCCGCGGCTCTGCAGGGCTGGGGGCCGATGAAGAACACCAGGGCGCTGCTGCGGGCCTTCACCTTGGTACGCACGCGGATCCCGCGCGCCAGGCTGCTGCTCCTGGGCTCGGACCACGGTCCCGGCGGTCCGGCGCAGGCTTGGGCGGCGGCCAGGGAAACCACCGCCGGGGTCGAGTTCGCCGGACAACTGCCGCATGCCGCAATGCTGGACCGTCTCGCCACCGAGGCGCACGTGCTCGTCCATCCGTCCCGTCTCGAGTCCTTCTCCATGATCTGTGCCGAGGCCATGGGCATGGGTCTGCCGGTCGTTGCCGGACGGCGCAGTGGCGCCGTGCCCTGGGTGGTCGGCGACGCCGGCCTGCTCGTCGACATCGACCGACCCGACCGGATCGCGGAGGCGATGACTGCGCTGGCCCGGGACGACGAGCAGCGGAAGGCTCTCGGCGCGGCGGGGAGGGCTCGGGTGCGTGGGCACTTCTCGCTGGACGACATCGCGCGGCACTACGTCGACTGGTTCACGACAGCCGATCGGCGTGTGCCCTGACGTACCGTGCGCCCTCCTGCCGTGCCGGCCCCGCCGAGTCGACGACGCACCTCACGCATCGCCCCGGACAAGGGCTTCCAGACCGGGGACGAACCTGGCGGCCATGTCCTCGACCGTGTACCGCGTCGCGTCCGCACGACAGGCCTGTCTCAGCTGAGCCAACCGCTCCGGCCGCAGGAGGAGTCCGGCCACAGCGGCCGCATAGCGGTCGGTGTCCCCGTCGACCACCAGGGCGTTGCGCCCGTCCTCCACATAGTCGAACTCGGGGCCGTGGAAGGGCCAGACACAGGTCACCAGAGGGGTCGCCAGTGCGAAGGAGTCCACCACGCACAACCCGACCGCCCCCGGTGCCAACATGATGTCCGCGGCGGCGCCGAGCAGCGCCTTGTCCCTCCCGTGGGCGGGCCCGACATGGATCACCGCGCCCCCCGCGGCCGCCACCAGATCCCGCTCAGCGCCGTCGCCCGCGACCAACAGCCGGAATCCGGCGACGCGGCGGGCGATCTCCTTCGCCGCGGTGAGCAGGTAAGGGATCCGCTTGTGGCGGTCGAGCCCGCCGATGTAGAGCCCGGTGAGTCCGGGAGTCAACCCGTATCGCTCGCGGACAGCAGTCAGTTCGGCTTCCGTGACCGCGTTCGAGGCGGCGGCCAGCGCCGTGGTGTCGAGTGCGTTGCGCACCACCGTGACCCGCTGCGGCGGCACGCCGGCCCGCACCGCGTACTCACCGCCCGCGTCGGTGTATGCGAAGAACCAGTCGGCCCTGCGGGTCAGCGCGGCCTTGGTCCACCGCGCGGCTGCGCCGTGCCGCACGCAGTGGGTCCGCCCATGGCCCCACAGCGCGACCGGCGTACTGCGCCTGCGGCGGGCGAGAAGCGGATAGGCGTCGAGCTGGTTCAGAGCCTGAGGGAGGACCAGAGCGTCACAGGAGCGCGCCAGTCCAGCGAGTGGGCGCCAGACGATCCGGCGGCTGCCGAGCAACCAGTCGCGCTGGGGCAGCTCGACCGCTCCGGGCAGTACGACATTGTCGCGGCGGGCCACCCAGTCACCGGTCGGCGCGCCGTGGGCAACGGTCAACTCGATGCCCCGACGGGCCAGTTCATCGGCGAGTCGGGCATAGAAGGGGAGTCGGTACGCGGTCAGGTACGGCTGCACGAAGGTGACGCGAGCCTTCCTCGTGCCGGTCATGCCCGGTCCAGGGCTTTCGGCGCACCGCAGAGTTCACCGTAGAGCTGGACCACACGTGTGGTCCAGATCTGCTCGCTGTATGCCTCCTCGTAGACTCGTCGACAGTGGTCACGCAGCCCCGGGAACCGGCTCGCCGCCTCGCGCAGCACCTGGTTCAGCGGGTCGTCCCAGGCGGTGACGGTTCCGGTGCCCTCGCCCCGTACCGCGCCGGGCGCGGCCGATCCCTCGAAGGTGAGCACCGGCAGACCGGCGGCGAGCGCCTCGATGTACACGAGGGGGACAGCGCCCTCGTAGCAACGGCTCGAAAAGACGAGGCCGCGGTACCCCGGCAGCCGGCGACGCAGTTCGGTGCGCTCGAGCGCACCGTGGAACCGCACCGAGCGGGGTGCGGCTGCCCGGCAGGCCTCTTCCAGCGGGCCGTTTCCGATGACGTCCAGCAGCTCGTCGGCCGGCCAGCGTCGCAGCAGTTCAAGGATGCCCTTCTCCGTGGTGAGCCTGCCGACGTACACCCAGCGTTCTCCCGGCTCGGCGTCCGTACCGTTCACTCCGGGCACGAAGTTGGGGATGAGCGCCAGGCGCCGCTCGTCCACCCCGGCTGCGGCGTAGGTGGCACGGCTGAGCCCGGAGAGGACCACCAACCGGTCGGCGCGACGCAACAGAGGGTCGGCAGTGGGGCCGCGGCGTCCAGCCCAGGCCAGCGGCAGCGTGGCGAGCCGGGACCCGCGGTAGCAGCCCGCGCGAAGCCCTGCCCAGCGGTCGCCGTCCGGGCAGCGGGTGCAGACCGCGCCGTCGCGGTAGAGCGTCGCTGCCGCGCACAGTGGGCGGAAGTTGTGCAGGGTCGCCACGAGCGGGCCGTGCCAATCGGTCACCCAGGCCCGGCCGAAGTTGGGGAAGAGATTGTGGACGTGCACGACGTCCGGGGCGAAGGCCCGCAGGTCGGAGAGCGGCGAACGGCCGCGCCCGCCCGCCACGGTGACCGCGCAGCGCATCGCGTACAGCGGCTGGCGCTGCAGCTCGTCGGTGTGTGCGGCGACCATCCGAACCTCGTGTCCGGCCCTGCGTAGCGCCTCCGCCTGGTCGAGGGGGGCCTCGTTCTCGCCGCCGGGAGCGGAGGAACGGTAGAAGCTGTGGACGAGTGCGATCCGCAGCGGCTTCATACGTGCGCCGCCTGTCGTTCGCGGAAGAGCACCACATCGCATTGCAGCATCTGGCCCGACTTCGGGTCGGTGAAGCCGGGGACGACGGACATCAGGGTGAGGCCGAGCTCGGCCTGGAGGAGGGCCAGTGCCTCGTTGAACAGCAGCCCGCCCTCGTACAGCGGGACGAAGGACGTCTCGGTCTGGACACCGACGCATTCCGCCGTGTGCTTGCCCGCACCACGCAGCACGTGTCCCTCGTAACCCTGGACGTCCATCTTCAGGAAGACCCGCTCGCCGGGAATGACGAGCTGCTCCCACAGCTCGTCGAGCCGACGGACCTCGGCGGTCTGCTCACCGGTGTAGGCGGCATGGGGGGCGGCCTGCGAGTGGCGCTCCAGCATGGGGAGGACGGAGCTGCTGGCGCCCGAGTTGCCCGCGACATTCATCACGGTGGTGCCACTGCGGTCGCCGAGCGCGAACGGCAGCACGGTCCAGGACGGGTCCGACGACGCCCGGCGGCGCAGTTCGGTGCCCGGCCCGTTGAGCGGCTCGAAGGAGATGATGCGGCCTCGGTAGCCGCCGTGGCGGAGCATCGTCGCGTAGCCGCCGCAGTGTGCGCCCGCGTCGATGACCACGCTGATCTCGAACTTCTGCAGGAGTTGGACGAGTCGCTGACCCGACCAGTTCGCTGGATAACGGGTGATGTCGATACCGAGCCGCTGTACTGCGCTGCGCGCGCGGTGGAGGAGGGTCACGTCGTACTGCTCCTTTGCCTGCTGTCCAGAGAAACGGGGGCACTCGCACAGCCCCCGCCGACGCATCCGGTGCTGGCACGGTGGGGTCGGGTTCGCAGTGATGCAGGAGCGCGCGTCTGCATTCCGTATTTGCTCCAACCGTCCACACCTTAGTGCGCTTTACTCACATACCCGGAAGGTGACACGACCGGCTCTTCGCTCGTCCGGCGTTCAAAAGATCCGTCGCCGGGCCCGATTCGCAGTGCCGAACGCGTGAATTCCGCCATGTCCGGTCTCATCGTCCCCTCCGGGGCGGATACGGCATGCATAGCGTGTCGTGCGTGACGACCACTTCAACCAAGCCTTCCATGGGGCAGTTGCAGGAGCAGGGACACGGCGACGGGCACGACTACGCCAAGGGTTCGCCGCACATCCGCCACCACAGCGTCCGCGAGCGCGTGATCGCAGAGCTGCACACCCTCGTGGGGGAGGTCATCGACCTGAACGGGGAATGCCGGGTGCTGGAACTCGGCGCCGGGCACGGCACCTTCACCGATCATCTGTTGGCGGCCGGCGCCGAGGTCGAGATGACGGAGATGAGTGCGCCCAGCGCGGCCGTTCTGCGGCAGCGCTTCCGGCACAACCCCAGGGTCACGGTGATCCATGACCCTGACGGTCGGGCGGCCTGTGACGGGGGTCCCCTCGGCGCTGTCGTATGCATCTCCGTGCTGCACCACATTCCGGACTACCTCGGCACCGTCCAGCGGCTTGTCGAGCGCATCGTGCCCGGCGGTGGGTTCCTCAGCATCCAGGACCCGCTCTGGTATCCGCGGCGGTCCGGAATCTCCATGGGAAAGGACCGCAGCGCCTACCTGCTCTGGCGGCTGGGACAGGGTGAATTCCGCCGCGGTTTCGCCACCCGGATGCGCCGCTTGCGCGGAGTGCACGACGAAACAAATGAGGCCGACATGGTCGAGTACCACGTCGTGCGCAACGGTGTGGACGAGGATGCTCTGTGCGGGCTGCTTGCGCCCGCTTTCGAGGAGACGGAGTTGCGGCGCTACTGGTCCACGCAGTCCGGGATGCTGCAAAGCATCGGCGAACGGATCGGGCCACCTAATATGTTCGGAATCGTTGCCCGGAATCGTCGCTGAAATGCGCCTGCGTTGACGGCCTGTCGGCCGGGATCCGAACCGCCGTCCACCGCCGAAGCGGTGCACGGCGGTTCGCAGTCCGGTGAAAGGTCCGAGGTTCGGGTCTGTCTGCTTCAGCCGTGGCCTGCTCTGCTGACCGCCACCAGTGACTTCGGCAGTCCAGCGATGCGTTCGGGCCAGATTTCGGAGTGGGGGAAGCACCGGCGCATCCCGGTGAAGTCCAGCAATTCCACCCATGCCGCGTCGTCGACGGCGGCTCCGAGGCCGGTGGACCTGGTGTGGCCGAAGGGCCAGCGGACCGAGACCTCGGCGCGTGCCCTGAGGGGGAGGAACTGGAATCCGGGGAAGAGCCAGTGCGGTTCGACAGGAAAGTATCGGTACGGGGTCTGAATCCAGTGCTGGTCCGACATCGTGTGTACTGTCTCGGCCAGGCGCAGCCGGTTGGCGTGACCACCGACATGCTCCAGGAGGGAGTTCGAGTACACGAGGTCGAATCGCTCCTTGACCAGCAGGGCGGGAAGAGCACAGGCGTCACCGACGACGGCCGTGACACCCGGCTCGTCGGCCGACAGGGTCTTCGGATCCAGGTTGACGGTGACGACTTGGGCCGGTCTCACCGGGACGAGTCGCCACGCCTCGGGCACTCCACCGAGGTCGAGCACGCGCATGTCGCTCAGCGTCGGGAACCGTCGCAGCAGTTCTGCCCAGCGCTTGGTACGGGCCCGGTGGGAGAGGGAGCCCGGCCTGCCGGGATCGCTGACCACGTTCCGGATCGATGTGCGTGCCAAGGCAGTTGCTGACCTCAGGCGTGAGCCGGCGGAAGGGGATGCGGCGCCGCACGCCCGCGCGCT
The DNA here is from genome assembly GCF_037201975.1 of Streptomyces sp. TG1A-60. Taxonomy (NCBI): domain Bacteria; kingdom Bacillati; phylum Actinomycetota; class Actinomycetes; order Kitasatosporales; family Streptomycetaceae; genus Streptomyces; species Streptomyces sp. TG1A-60. The sequence continues at coordinate 5,472,047 of NZ_CP147520.1, forward strand.
GCCTGCCGCGTCTGTTGCTTCTGTTGCGCGCGTGGTCACGTCAGGCCTCCTGGGACGGGCGCAATGGCCGTTGCATTTCCTGGTGCGGCGAGGGGCCGATCACCTCGGGGGTCGGCGACTGCCGTTCGAAGGCCGACGCCGCCCGGGGACGGCGTGGCCGCTCGAACGAGGCGCCTGGTGGGGCTTCCTGCGCCATGTCATCGGGCCTCGGACACTCGAACACTCGGACCCGTGGGGCGTCCGGCGTCACAGGGCGCCATTCCCCGTACAGTGCGTGGGCTCGCGGTGCTCCCGCCGACCGTAGCCTGCCGGGTCACCCCCCACAGGAACCGCGCGTTGCCGAACACGTACCGCCGCCACAGGCGGCGCGGCTCGCAGCCGAGACGGAACAGCCATTCCAACCCGTTGTGCTGCATCCAGGGCGGCGCCTGGCGCTTGGCGCCGGCGATGAAGTCGAAGGCCGCACCCACGGCCACGGCGACCACGGGCAGTTCGGCGCACAGTTCGGCGGCCCAGCGGTCCTGTTTGGGCGTGCCGAGGCCCACCCAGACGATGTCCGCTCCCGCGGCGCGGATGTCCGCCGCTTGTTGCCGCAGTTCTTGGGCGGTCAACGGGCGAAAGGGCGGGGAGCAGGTGCCGGTGATCCGTGTCCGGGGGAAGCGCCTCTCCAGTTCCCGGTGCAGTGCGTCCAGTACGTCGGGCGTGGAGCCGAGGAGGTAGTGCCGCAGGTCGGTGTGCTGGCTCAGGGCGAAGACGTCCAGAAGGAGGTCGGGGCCGTACACGCGGGTGCCGGGGAGGGTGTCGTCGCGGTGGAGAAGCTGGCTGGCCCAGGCGACCGACTGTCCGTCGGGCAGGTTCAGGGAGGCCGAGCGGAGGATGCCGTGGAGTTCGGGGTCCCGGTCGGCGAGGGCGAGCGTGTAGGCGTTGGACAGGTGTACGTCACTGCCGCGCTGCATGCCGGAGGCGCCGGGTCCGTCGGTGAGCCCATCACGTGCCTCGCGCATCCGACCGGCCAGGTGCACGACATGGCGGGCCGCGCTGTCGCGGGTGTGCGCGGTGATGGGCACACCGAGGCACTCGACCACGGGAGCCGCCGGCACCGGTGTCGTCCGGCTGCTCGGAGGGGCGGTCATGAGCGGACGGCTTCGGTGCTCGGCGTGGACCCGGCGGGCCGCGTGCCGCTCCCGGCGAAGTCGTCGGGGGCCAGACGCCGGCGGAAGTCGGTGATGGTGTCGCACAGGCCGCGTTCCACGGGAGTCGTGGGCTCCCAGTTCAGCAGTTCGCGGGCCAGGGTGATGTCCGGACGCCGTCGCTCGGGGTCGTCCTGGGGACGCGGGGTGAGCATGATCTCGGAGCCGGACCGGGTGAGCTTGCCGATCCACTGCGCCAGCTCCAGCATGGAGACCTCGTGGGGATTGCCCAGGTTGACGGGTCCGCAGTGGTCGCTGGCCAGCATGAGAAGCAGGCCTTCGACCACGTCGTCGACGTAGCACAGGGACCTGGTCTGGCTGCCGTCGCCGGTGACCGTGATCGGCTCGCCGCGCAGCGCCTGGCGGATGAATGTGGGGATCGCCCGTCCGTCGTCCGGGCGCATCCGCGGCCCGAAGGTGTTGAAGATGCGCACGATCTTGGCGTCCACACCGCGGCTCCTGCGGTACGCCATCGTCAGTGCCTCACCGAAGCGCTTCGCCTCGTCGTACACCGAACGCGGGCCCACGGGGTTCACATGTCCCCAGTAGCTCTCCGGCTGAGGATGGATCAGGGGGTCGCCGTACGACTCCGAGGTGGAGGTCAGCAGGAAGCGGGCGCCCTTGGCGGCGGCCAGGTCCAAGGCGTGCCAGGTGCCGGCCGAGCCCACTCGGAGTGTCTCCAGAGGCAGTCTCAGGTAGTCCGCGGGCGAGGCTGGTGAAGCCATGTGGAAGACGGCGTCCACCGGCCCCGGCTCGTCCACGCCCTGGGTGATGTCCCCGTGGCGGAACTGGAAGTGCCGGTCGCCCATGAGGTGCTCGATGTTCTCGGGGCTGGAAGTCAGGAAGTTGTCCACGCAGAGCACGTCGTGGTCCGCCTGAAGCAGCCGCTCGCACAGATGGGAGCCGATGAACCCGGCCCCACCCGTCACTACTGCACGCATGCAGGTCCTCTCGGCCGCCCCGCCCAGACTGGTGGACGAGGGCAAGCGTCGGTGTCATTGCCGAAGCTCGGATTGATGTCGTGTTTCTATTCATTAGTCAGAATTGAACCGATTGAGACGTCGTGCGGGTCGAAATGCCCCTAGTCAGGGCAGGTTTCACCCGTTCTGCCGTAGAAGGCGAAGGGATGCGGAATGCCGGTATCCACCGCGAAGACGGCTCATCACCGGCCGGCTCCGTGTGGGCGGGCGCACTGGGGAGTCCGGGCGGCCAAGCGGTCCATCGACTGTGCGGGGGCCGCCGTCCTGCTTCTGTTGGTGGCGCCGGTACTCCTCGCCGCCGCCGTCGCGGTGAAGCTCGACACTCCGGGCCCGCTGCTGTTCCGCCAGCGCCGGACCGGCTGGCGGGGCAAGGACTTCCATGTCCTCAAGTTGCGGACGATGCACGTCGGTTCGGAGCGGTTGCGCGCGGCCATGGAGGTGCGCAACGAGGCGGACGGGCATCTCTTCAAGATCCGCGAGGACCCGCGGGTGACCGCTGTCGGGCGGTGGTTGCGCCGTTACTCCCTGGACGAGTTGCCGCAGCTGGTCAATGTGCTGCGGGGGCAGATGTCCCTGGTCGGTCCCCGTCCGCTCCCGGTCGTGGACTCGGCGTTCACCGGGGAGGCCCGTCGCCGCCTGCTGGTCCGGCCCGGGATCACCGGACTGTGGCAGGTGAGCGGACGGTCCGACCTCGCCTGGGAGGACGCCCTGCGCCTGGATCTGGAGTACGTCGACACCTGGTCGGTCAGGCTGGACCTGACGATCCTCTGGCGGACCCTCCCCGCCGTGCTGCGCGGTGACGGCGCCTACTGAGCAGGCGCCCCGCGCGTCGCACGGAGGGGCTCACCTCCACACCCGGCGCGCGGAGGACGTTGCGCGGGGGCGGGCCACGGGTCCCACGAAACAGATCAGCCAGGGAGTGACACCGGATGTCCGAGAGTCGTCGTGGTGCGCCGCGTGTGCAGGAACCCCCGCTCGGCGCCGAGCGGGCCGGACGGATTCCGCGCCGGTGGAAAAAGCGGGTCCTGCCCGTCGTCATCGTCCGCCGACTGCGCGACCGTCGCGTCAGGCTGCCGGTGTACGCCGTGGCGGGACTGCTCCTGGCCGGTGCCGCCTGGATCGCGGTCACCGGAGTGCTCGCCCGCAATGAGCTGCTGGCCGCCCAGCGGAGTCTGGAGGCGCTGCGGAGGCAGCACCTCGCCCAGCCCGCAGTGGACCCGGCCACCGCGGCCGGCCCGCCGACGACGCGGACCGCGACAGCGCAGGACGCGGTGCGCAGCGCCGCCGGCCATGCCGCCCGGGCGCATCGGCTCACCACCGGCCCCGCCTGGTTCCCGGCGGCCCATCTGCCCGTTCTCGGCGGCCCCGTCCGTACCGTACGCGGTATCGCGGAGGCCTCCGACCGGCTGACCCACGACGTGCTCTCCCCCATGGCGCGCACCGTCGCGGAACTCGGTTCAACCGGTACGGACGACGGCCGACACCTGGACCTCTCCGCGCTGCGCCGTGTGGCTCCCCTTCTCGAACAGGCTTCGCGCAGCGCGTCGGAGGTGCGCGCCGATGTCGACGACCTCCCGCACGGAACCTGGCTGCCGGCCACCGACCGGGCGCGCACCGAACTCGCCCGACAGCTCGATCGGATCACCCCTCTCACCCACGATGCCGCCGCGGCGGCCCGGTTGCTGCCCTCGATGCTCGGAGCGGACGGACCGCGGCGGTACCTGGCGGTGTTCGAGAACACCGCCGAGGCTCGTGGTACGGGCGGGCTTCCCGGGGCTTTCGCGGTGCTCAGGACGGAACGGGGCCGACTGAGCTTCGAGTACTTCGGGAACGACACCGAACTGAGCGAGGCGTATGCGGACGTCGACCTGGGAGCGGAGTTCGGCGCGCTCTACGGCCCCGGCGCCCCGACCCGGACGTGGGTGAACTCCAACATGAGCCCGCACTTCCCGTACGCGGCGCGGATCTGGGCCGCGGCGTGGCAGCGGCACAGTGGCCGGACCGTGGACGGCGCCTTCGGCCTGGACCCCGGTGCGGTCTCCGGGCTCCTCGCCGCCTCCGGCCCTGCCCGGCTGCCCGACGGGAGCGTCGTCGCCGCCCACAACGTCGTGGATCTCAGCGAGCGCGCCAGCTACGCGCTCCACCCGGACGTCAAGCGGCGGAAGGCCTACTTCCTCGACGTGGCGCGTGCGGTGGCCATCCGGCTGCTCGGTGCCTCGGCCGACCCCGCGCGCCGGGCCGACCTCTTCTCGGCACTGCACCGGCAGCTGGGAGAGGGACGGATCAAGGTGTGGAGTGCCCACTCGGCGGAGCAGCGCGAACTCCTGGCGCGGTCGTTCGGCGGAGCGCTGCCCAAAGAATCCGCTCCGCTGGCCGGACTGGTCGTCAACAACGCGGCGGGTACGAAGCTCGACTACTACCTCCACCGCCAACTCGTGTGGGCACCGGGCCGGTGCGTCGGCGGCCAGCGAGAAGTCACCGTGACCGTCCGCCTGACCAACCGGGCTCCGGTGTCGGGACTCCCGCCGTACGTCGTCCAGCGGGTGGACGACCCGCCCTACGACACACGGCCAGGCGACAACCGCCTGTTGGTGTCCTACTACGCCAGCGCGGAGGCCACCCTGTCCGGTGCCACCCTGGACGGCCGCCCCACTCAAGTCGGCCACGGCGCCGAGCGGGGCCACCCGGTCTTCACCCTCGATGTCGAGCTGCCCGCGCGCGGCACGCGCACCCTCGTACTCCACTTGCTGGAGCGGCCTTGGGACCGCTCTCCCGTCGTGCTGCGTCAGCCGCTGGTGCACCCCCTGCGGGCCACGGTGCTCCCGAACGGTCCGTGCGTCGGCTGATGTCCCTCGCCGGGGGCATGGATGCCGACGTCATGCCGGACATCCACGCTCCCGAATCGTTTCGGAAGGATCATCCAGTTCAGGCGTTCCGCGTACTCGCCGTGCGCACCGTGACCTCCACCGCTCGGCGCTCGCCGAGTGCCTGCTGAGGCAAGGGCCGGCCGCGGCACGGGAGCTGGTCCCGGTCGGCAGCGCCCGGGACGCACGCCCTGCCGGGCAGGCCGATGGCGGCCGTGACCGCCTCCATCCCGGTACTGGACGCCGCACGCGGCTCCGGCTGACTCAGCGGAAGACCGTCACCCTGCACGTTTTTGCCGGACATCGCGGATATGATCCCCGAGTTAGTGAATGCCCCACATTGCCGCCTATTCATATATCTGGGATGGATGCCTTGGATCTGTCCGACTACCTTCGATTCCTGGTCAGGCGTTGGCGCGCCATCGCGGCGCTGGGCCTGCTGGGAGCAGCGATCGGCGCGTTCGTCACCCACGCCACCACACCGCAGTACCGCGCCACCTCGACGCTTTTCGTGTCTCTTCAGGACAGGGACGACACGGTCAAGCTAAATCAGGGCAACACGTTCGCCCAGGCTCGCGTCCGCTCCTACGCGGAAGTGGTCACCAGTCCCCGCGTGACCGAGCCGGTCGCCGAGTCTCTGCGCCTGGACCTGACGCCCTCACAACTGGCCCGAAAGATCACCACGGAGGTACCCCTCGAAACGGTACTTCTCAAGATCACCGTCACGGACACCCAGCCGTCCCGGGCGGCCCGGATCAGCAACGCGATCGCCCACCGCTTCGCCGAGGTCATCGCTGACATCGAACGACCGGAGGGCGCCCGGCTCTCGCCCGTCCGGCTGAGCATCACCGAGCCCGCACACCGACCGAACGCACCGGCTTCCCCGAACCTGGTGCTCAACCTCGCGCTCGGGCTCGCGGCCGGTCTGGGCCTCGGTACCGGCCTGGCGGTCGCCCGGGAGTCGTTGGACACCTCGGTGCGCAGCCGCAGCGACCTGACCCGGTGTCTCGCCGACACCGGCGGACCGGCCGTACTCGGCAGCGTCGTCCTCGACCAGCGTGCCTCCCGACACCCGGTGGCGACGGACGACGACCCGTTCGGCCGGCGGTCGGAGGACTTCAGGCGGCTGCGCACCAGCCTCCGGTTCGTGGACATCGACGCTCCGCCCAAGGTCATCGCTGTCACCAGCGCAGCACCCGGCGAGGGCAAGACGAGCATCTCGATCAACCTGGCGTCCGCCCTGGCCGAGTTCGGCTCCTCGGTCTGCCTGGTCGACGCGGATCTGCGGCGCCCCAGCGTGGCCCAGACGCTCGGCCTGGTACGGGACGCCGGACTGACCACCGTGATGATCGGCCAGGCGAACGCCGAGGACGTGATGCAGTCGGCGGGCTCCTTCTCGGTGCTGTCCAGCGGGGTGCTGCCGCCGAACCCGGCGGAGATGCTGGGCTCGGCGCAGTTCCGCACCGTGGTGCGCTCGCTCGCCGACCGGTTCGACCACGTGGTGATCGACACCGCGCCGGTACTCCCGGTGGCGGACACACCGGCGATGGCCTCGGCGGTCGACGGCTACCTGCTGGTGGCCCGGTACGCGAAGAGCACCCGGGGTCAGCTCACCGACGCCGTGCGCACCCTGCGAGGCGTCGGCACGACTGTGCTCGGCAGCGTCCTCAACAGGGTGCCCGCCAAGCGCGACAGCGAGCAGTACGGCTACGGGTATGCGTACCGACCCAGGATTTCGGGACGCCGAGACCGGCTCCGGCTCCGGCTTCGGCTTCGGCTTCGGCTCCGGCGTGGCAGGCCGGCGACGATCAGCGACTTCCCCGCGCCGACCGCGCCGGCGGGGAAGGACACCGTCCCGGCGGTCGCCAAGGAAGGCGGAGAGCATCACTGAGCGAAGGGGGGATGCCGCGGACGCCCGGGACCGTGTGGCCGTGCCGGGCGTCGGCGTCCGGCAGGCGTCGCGCCGTCGGACCGGCGTTCGCAGGCGCCGGGCATCCGGCGCGGCGGTTCGCGTCTCCCGGTCGACGGCCCGGTCCGCGCGGATGCGTGCGCTCCTGGCGCTCCCGGCCATCGCGGCCGCGGCCCTGGCGGGTGCGATACCGCTTACCGCGTGTGAGGCTGACGGCCGCTCACCGGTGCGCACGCAGGCCGCGGCCGGGTCTGCCGCGGGGCGGGTCGAGCAACTCGGGGTCAGGGTCCTCGACGTCCTGCCTCATGACCCGAAGGCCTACACACAGGGCCTCGAGATGGCCGGGCGAACGCTCTACGAGGGGACGGGCATGGCCGGCGAGTCGTCGGTCCGTCTGGGCCCGCCCGGCCGGCCTCCCACCGTCCGTGCCGACCTGCCGGCACCGCTGTTCGGGGAGGGGATCACCGTCCTCGGGCCGACGCTGTGGCAGTTGACCTGGCGGGACCACATCGCGATCGAACGGGACGCCGGAACGCTGGCCGAGCTGCGTCGTCTCCCCTACGAGCAGGAGGGCTGGGGGGTATGCCACCAGTCGGGACGCGGGCGGCTGGTCACCAGTGACGGTTCGGCCCGGCTGACCTTCCGGGACCCGCGGACGCTGGCCCCGACCGGTGAACTCCTCGTCACCCTCCACGGCCGTCCGGTGCCGCGGCTCAACGAGCTGGAATGCGAGGGCGACCTCGTGTACGCCAATGTCTGGCCCTCCCACCGGATCGTGCGCGTCGACGCGGGCACCGGCGCGGTGACCGCTCAGATCGATGCCTCAGGGCTGTTGACCTCGAAGGAGCAGCAGCACGCCGAGGTGCTGAACGGCATCGCCGCCGTCCCCGGCACCGATGAGTTCCTGCTCACCGGCAAATGGTGGCCGAAGATGTTCCGAGTGGTCTTCGTCGCCACGTGATCCGGTCTCCGGCCCCGTCGGCAGGGCTGTGCGGACGGGGCGGGGACGGATCAGGGCGGGGGCGGCCGGCGCCCAGGGTGGAAGTGCGCGCATCCCGTCGGCGGTGCGCCTTCCCCGCCACGGAAGCCGCCGCAGCGCCCACAGTGACCGTTGCCCCTCGCCCGGGGACAGCCGTATCGGCGTCGGCGGAGCCGGCCTGACCGATGCGGCGCCCCCTCGGCCGAGTCCTCGACCCCAACAGCTGTGCGAAGTACGGAAGTTGAAGAACGGGCTGCGTGCGACACCCATGCGGCTGAGAATGGGTGGAAACCGGATGATGCGTCGATCTTTACGCCATACTTTCGCCGGGACAGGCAAGTTGGCGGGCCTGCGTGGGCGTGGGGTCCGCTCGGCGGAAGGGCACACATGAGCGACACCATCAAGATGAGCGTTCCGAGCGAGCTCGCGGAACTCCTGGTCACCGACGGCCACGCCACGGTGACACGTGGTCGGCGTAGCTCCCAATGGGCGCTCGACGGGGACTTCCTGGGTCAGACCGCAACCGTGATCGCGCTGCTCCAGGCGCCACAGACCATTGCGTATCTGGCGAGCGCCATCAGGTCGTTGGCTTCCCGGCGCCGCGCAAGCGACCCCGGCAACCGATCGACGCTGTACGTCGAGGCGATCGGCCCGCGCGGGCAGATCCGCTTCGACGGGGAGGCGACCGTGGCGGAGATTGAGCGTCTGCTCCAAGGGACGATTCTCGCCGAGCCGGGCGACCGGCCAGAGATCCGCAACGCCAACGGCAGCGGCACTACTGACGCGGACTGACGGTTCATCACCATGAGGTCATGGCGCCAGCGTTTCGAGTCCTTCGTCGTCACGGCGGTTCAGGGCCACCTGAACGTGGATCTGTTGGCGGAGCTGGAGGACGTCGATGCCGCCGACATCCGGGCTATCGCCCGGCTCTATCAGGTGCTCGATCGGCGGCCCGTGTATTCGGTCGGGCTCGAACACATCGTGTCGACCATTTCCCAGCACTACTCTCGTTCATCGCACAAGCCGCTCACCAGTTGTCTTCTCTCCTCTCTGCTGGATGAGACGGGGCAGGCATTCGAGGGGCTCGGACGCCGGACGGAAGCAGCGGAGTGCCATCGACTTGCTGCCGCCTTGATGCCAGGGGGGCCGGACAGGGTCATTCTTCACCTGCTGTCTGCGGCTTCGAGTGAGCAGCAGTTGCACCTACTCAAACCCCTCACCGTCGATGCGGTCCTCCGGGCACTGCTGTATGAGATCAGTCGTAGCAGCCGCCGCATCCGACGTGCGCGCATCCTCAGCAGCATCGCCTACGCCGCCCACACGACCGGCAACATCGAACGGCTCCGCACCGCCATCGAGGGTCTTGCCAAGACGGCGGACTCACCCGGCTACCGGGCTCTCACCACGTACTACCGGTCCCGTCTCCTGATCGCCACGGGACGCATCGACGAGGGGCTGGCCGCGGAAGCGGAGTTCAGACTCGAGGCGGCCGAAGTCACCAAGAAGGACCGCGCCCACGAGCACGTGATCCTGCTTCGAGCGGCCTTCACGGAAAGCTCCAGCGCCATGGCGCGGGCGTCGGAAGCCGCCCTCCGAGGCGATGACGTGGAGGCGGCCGGATGGTACGGGCAAAGCGCGGAAGAGCTGCCGTTCAGCCCACTCCGGTCGGCGATGCGAGCCTTCTCCGAAGTAGCACGGGTCAACGGCGGCCTGCTGCCCTCATCGGCCGCTCTCCGTGCGTCGCTGTCCCGGCTCTGCGCTGACAACGTGTTCGCAGCCCGCTCGGTGATCGATGTCGAGCTGGTCCTCACGGGGCTGCTGATGAGGGCCGTCGACCTGTACGAAGCGGCCCAGGACAGCGGACGTGACGCGGCGCTCGTGGCGGAAGTCGCGGACTTCCTGGGTGAGTTCCGAGGTGGGACCGCTGTCGGCCGCCCTCAAAGAAGGGACGCGTACGGCAACGACGCGCTCGCGGATCTCACGCTCGTGGGATTCCTTTCGCACACCACCGAGCCGGTGACGCCGACCGACCTCGCGGAGAACTTCCCGGAGCACCACGTCGTATGGGTCAACGTCACCGGCGCGGAAGTCGGCGAGCACTTTCTGACCGTCGTGACACTCCGCCCCGCGAACCCGGTGCCGTGCGTGAGGCGTACCCGGCTCTCGGCCGCCGACGGAAAGGCACTCGCGCAGTGCCTCGACGAGGAATCGGAGGAGGCGCCCGCCGAAGCAGTCCGACGGGTCTCAGGCATGTTCTTCCGCGACGTGGATCCGGACGCCGTCACCACGCGCGTCGTCGTCGTTCCCGACTCGGTCACCTGGTCCATGCCCTGGAACGAACTCGCGCCGCGAAGCGCCCGTGACCTGGTCATCACCATGTCCATGGGTGCCGCCCTGCGTGCACGGCCCGCCCCAGAGGTCGTGCTGCCGCGGGTGATTGGCCTCTTCGACGAGAAAGAGCTCAAAGGCTCCCGTCTCGAAGCGCGGGCCCTGGAAGGGCTCAGCGCACGGGGATGCATCCGCTTCACGCGCGTGCACTCACTGGCCGAACTCCGCAATGCACTGGACACCGCCTCGTACGACATCCTCACGGTCAGCGTGCACGGTACCCAGGGCGACGGCTTCGAGTACCGCATGCTCCTGCCCGATGGACCATCCTCACCCGCAGCCCTCCTCCAGCTTGGGCTCCCCCCGGTGGTCATCCTCGGCTGCTGCTGGTCAGCAAAGTCCACCGAAAGATCCGACACCGCTGCCGCCGCCCTGTCCTGCCTCGTGGCCGGAGCGTCACAGGTCGTGGGCGGCCTCTGGGCCATCGACGACGAGCTGGCCGGGGAACTGCTGTCCGGCACCTACGACCGGCACCTGCGCCAAGGCATGCCTCTCCCACAAGCCCTGCGCGAGGCGCACTTGGCACTCCCACACGACCGCCGTCCCGGAGCCGCGGGGCTCGCGTTCATGGGCCGTGCCTAGCCCTGGCTATTCAGTGGGATTGGCAGAGCTGACACCATGACAGCAGAAAGGTGCCGTTGACCTGCGAGGATGCGAGTGTCTAGGTCGTATCCGTGGCAGAGAGCAAGGCACCTTTCTGGTGGTCGAGAGTACAGGGTGGGACCGTCGGCTGTCCGTGGTGGCTGACGGGAAGAGGCTGGTCGGGCATGCCGGGGCGGTGCTGCTGCGCAGGTGTGCGGACCGCACGGGAGTGACGGAGGCGCTCGCCGGGGTGCTGCCGTCCAGCACGGCCGCAGGCTGGCGGGACCGTGCCGGGGTACTGGTGCACCTCGCGATCGCGATCGTGCTGGGGGCGGCGAACCTTTCGGAGGCCGAGCAACTCCACTTGCGTCGCCGGCCGTTGTTCGGGCTCGCGGCCTCGGACTCCACCGCCCGCCGCACGCCGGCCGCGCTCGACGAGGCCGCCCTGGCGCGGATCGCAAGGGCGCGGGCGGGGGTGCGCCGGCACGTGTGGGGGCTGCTGCACCTGCGGCCGGGCGGCTTCCCGTGGCTGACGGTGGCTGGCAAGCGGCTGACCGGCTGGATCGTCATCGACCTCGACGCCACCATCATCACCTCGGCGTCGAAGAAGGCCGGGGCTGCGGTCACCTTCAAAAGGATGTTCGGGTTTCATCCGCTGGCCGCGTGGTGCGCGAACACCACCGAATCGCTGGCGATGCTCCTGCGACCGGGCAACTCCGGAGCGAACACGGTGACCGACCACATCCGCGTGCTCACCGACGCCCTCGCGCAGATCCCCGGGTCCTCCACGGTGAAAATCCTGGTCCGGGTGGACGGGGCCGGAGCCACCCACGGACTGCTGGAACACCTCGAAACGCTGAACACCACGCGGCGCACGGTCCGCTACACCGTCGGCTGGAAGATCACCGAAGACGACGAGAAGGCCATCGCAAAGCTGCCCGAGGCCGCCTGGGAGACCTCCCTGCACCAGGACGGCAGCCTCCAAGAAGGCTACTTCGTCGCCGAGCTGACCGGGCTGAACACCCGCGAGGGCTGGCCGCAGGGCATGAAGCTGATCGTGCGCCGCGTCAAGCCCACCCGGCGGCACCTGAGGAAACTCACCGCGTTCGAAAAGAAGACCGGCTGGCGCTACTGCATCACCGCCACCAACATCGGCCGCATGTGGGGCACCGCCGGCTCCGGCCACGCCCAGTTCCTGGACGTACTGCACCGCTCCCACGCCTGCGTGGAAGACCGGGTCCGCACCAACAAGGCGATGGGACTGGACAACCTGCCCTCCGCCTCCTGGGAGGTCAACCGCGGCTGGATGCTCACCGCGAACCTCGCCGCCGATCTCGACGCATGGCTGCGGCTGCTGGCCCTGCACGACATCGACGATCTGGCCGAGGCGGAGCCGGACACCATGCGCTTCCGCCTCTACCACCTGCCCGCCCGCCTCGCCGACCACGCCCGCCGCCGATGGCTGCGGATCGAGCGGGCCTGGCCCTGGGCGAAGGCGTTCACCACCTGCTGGCAGCGGCTCACCGCCCTCCCGGCCGTCACCTGACGACCGGCCGCCAGCCCCGACGAAGACCAGGAAGGAGCACGACCAGCACACTCCGGGAGCCGTGGACCCCGGCGCAGCCGCAGCGATAAGCGAAGGCCCCGCCCGCGATCACGCGGAACAAACAGGGCAAACCGACAGCCCGATCAGGCAATCACAGCCGCTGACGAATCGAGGCTAGTACTCCAGCCGGACTTCGCGTCTTGACTTGCGAGGATGTCGAGCGGTGGGAGTATAGCGGGCAGGGCGCCGTCACGGGCGGGTTCTGCCCGCCCGCCCCTCAAAGGAGTGTTGCCGACGGCGGTAGTGGCAGTCGCGGGCCACGGCTTGGCGTCGTCGGCGCCAGTGCGACCAGTTCAGCGCGTGGGTGTGGGCATGGGGGTGTCGGGGAGCGTGAGCTGCCAGGAGCCGCTGCTTCCGCCACGGTGAGCTCGACAACCTCGGTTTCCTCACCGGTGCGGCCCCGTTTCCCGGGCCTGCTCGGTCGGTGCTCCGCGCACCGTCGTTCAGTCGGCGATGTCGACCCCGTATCCGCGTGCGAGGGCGTCGAGGCCGTGGTCGTAGCCCTGGCCGACGGCGTGTAGGCGCCAGACCGGACCCCTGCGGTAGATCTCCCGAGCAGCATGGTGCGTTCGGTGGTGGCGGCGTCCAGGGTGGCCCGGGCGAGAGGCGCCCCTCTGCTGCCGGGGGCCGCACCGATCATCGACAACCGACACACCTTCGGCGAGCGCGCGTCGGGCCTTCGCCGAATCAGACGCCGGCAGCGTGGCCATGCTCTATGCCACGTACGCGCGCTGCATCGTCGGCCAGACCAAGGAACTGGAGGCTCGTATCGAGTCAGCACAAGATCTTTGGGCGCTGGAAGCAGCGGCGGCGTAGTACGACTCAGTGGCAGCGCAGGAGCGCGCAAGGTCATTGGGCACGTCGGTAGGGATCCGCGTACGGCTCCATGGACTGGCGGACCTCCTCCCGGACTGGGTCCATGAGGGGGCCGGGGGCGTAGTAGCGGGCCCTGGCCTTGCCGTGGGGGACGAGCCAGCCGCGGGCCACGAGCTCACGAATGTCACGGATGGCTTGCTGGTCGCTGAGGTCCGCGTCCTGCTGATAAACGGTGCGGCGGACCTTCGCGTCCGAGAAGGCGGGCAGCAGGGCGTAGACGACGCGCTCGTCCAGGCCGGTCGCCTCGACGGCTTCGACGAGGTGGGTCCAGGCGCGGGACATGACATCGAAGCGCCGCTGGGCTTGCTGGGCCTGGCGGTGGTGGGCGGTCAGGCAGAACCGGATCCAGGGGCGAGTGTCCCGTTCCGGACTCCAGTGCGGGCCGCCTACGTCTTCCAGGACCTGGTAGTAGGCGTACGTGTTCTGCCGTCGTCCGAGCCACTCCTCGATGGACGAGAACTCGGGCGGCATCAGTGCCTCGCGGGAGAACACGAGGGTGGAGAGGGCTCGGGACATGCGGCCGTTCCCGTCCTTCCACGGGTGGATCTTGACGAGGTTGAGGTGGGCCATGGAGGCGCGGACGTGTACGGGGACGTCGAGGTCGCCTTCGTTGAGCCAGTCGATGAACTCTCGCATCAGCGCGGGGACGTCCCCGTGGTCAGGTGCGGTATAGGCGGGGACCAGGGGGTCGTCGGGGCTGGTGACGTAGACGGGGCCGTCGCGCCAGCGGCCGGGGCGCTTGTCGAGGTGGTGGCCTTGCAGCATGAAATGCAGGCCGTTGAGCAGCCCGGCGTCGTACCTGAAATCGTCACCGGCGTCGGCGAGGGCCTGGATGTAGGTCATACCGCGCTGGTAGCCCTCCAGCTCCGCGCGCGTTTTCTCGCCGGTCTCCAGGGGTTCCTCGCCGGACATGAGGGCTTCCACATCGTCGACCGTCGCGGCGTATCCCTCAATGGTGTTCGATCCGGCGATCGCGCGGGCGGTGAGGTTGCGGCGCAGTTGGCGGGTCCAGCGGGGGGTGGCGCGGAGCATGTGGCGCAGGGCGCGGCGCATGGCCTCGATCTCGTCGAGAGCCCGACGGTCGTCGGCGTCCAGGGAGGGAGTCGCATACAGCATGACACCATGACACTATTATTGCGTCATGGGGTCAAGTTCGAGAATGTGAGGTACTCGCTTGCGCCGTGTCTCAGGCCGTCTGGAGAGGTTTAGGTAGGGGTTGGATTCCCGCGCCTCAAGGCCTCCAGGTTGCGCGTGCGTGAGTCATAGCCACGAAGAGCAGTGACCGGGCTCTTTGCTCCTTGCGGCGGTAGTGCGCGGGGTCGCTGTCCCGTGGGACGGTTCACGGCATCGCGAGGCGCCAGGCCGTCGCTAAATCCAGCGATGATCATGCGCTGGTATTCGAGGCCCTTGAACCTGTACATGGCGCTGATGTGGGCACCGCTGTCACCACGCGGACCGTCGCAGCCGATTTCGAGGGCTCGGGTGCCGTACTGAGCCAAGGTGTAGGCGATCTCGCTGGCCACGCCCAGCCATTGTGATGACGTACCCACCAGGCATCCCCCTGACCCGGGTTCGACGTAATTCGCGCGTTCTAGAGCTCGCGCGAGGCTGAAGGCGCAGGTCATCGGGCTGCGATGGGCGCGGACGCCGCAGAGTGCCTAGAGACGCGACTTTCCTGATTCACCTGCGTTGGCCTGTGGCTTCGGCCTATCGTCTGGAGCCGTGTACGTGAAGACGACGAAGCGGGAGAACAAGTCCGGGACGGTCCGGTACCTGCACCTGGCCCACAACGAGTGGGATCCGGTGAAGGGGCGGGCGGTGCCGAAGGTGCTGTTCACCTTCGGCCGCGAGGACGACCTGGACCGCGACGCGGTCAAGCGCCTGGTCGCGTCTCTATCGAAGCTGCTGGAGCCGGGTGACGCCCTGGCCGCGACCACCGCACCGGGCCTGGAGTTCACCTCCTCGGTGCCGTTCGGCGGCACCTACGTGCTGGACCACCTGTGGCGCCGGCTTCGGATCGACCAGATCGTGGGCCGGGTCGGGCAGCCCAAGCGGGGTCGCCGCCGGGACATGACCGCGACCGAGCGAGTGCTGTTCGCCCTGGTCGCCAACCGCGCGCTGGCCCCGTCCTCGAAGCTCGCGGCGGCGGACTGGATCACGAACGACGTGCACATCGACGGCCTGGCCGAGACCGGTGAACAGACCTGTTACCGGGCGATGGACTGGCTGCACGAGGTGAAAGACGACCTGGAGAAGCAGGTGTTCGACGAGGTCGCGAACCTGCTGAACCTGGAGGTGGACCTGCTGTTCTTCGACACCACCAGCACCTACTTCGAGCTGGAAGAGGCCGACGAACCGGTCGCCCGCGACGACACCGGCCGCAAGCTGGAGGGCGGCCGGGCAGACAGCGACGCGAAGCAGGTCGGGTTCCGCACCTACGGCAAGTCGAAGGACTCCCGCGACGACCTGCCGCAGATCGTGATCGGCATGGCGGTCACCAGGGACGGGATCCCGGTCCGTTGCTGGTGTTGGCCGGGCAACGCCTCCGACCAGGCCCTGATCCGGCAGGTCAAGGACGAGATGCGGGACTGGACCCTCTCTAAGATCGTGTGGGTGGCCGACCGGGGCTTCTCCTGCGCCGAGAACCGCCGCTACCTGCGCAAGGGCGACCACGCCTACATCATCGGCGAGAAGCTCCGCTCCGGGAGTCCCGAGGTGCAGGCCGCCCTGTCCCGGCAGGGCCGCTACCAGGACGTCGGCGAGAACATGCGCGTCAAGGAGGTGCGGATATCCGACACCGACCGGTTCGTCACCTGCCACAACCCCGAAGCCGCGGAGCGCGACCGGCACATGCGCGGACAACTCGTCGCCCAGCTGACCGACTTGATCGCCGACACCGACAAACTCAGCGACTTCAAGCGGGGCGAACTGCGCGGGAGGATCGCCGACAAGCCGGGCCTGAACCGCTACCTTCGCACCACCCCGGCCGGCAAGCTCCGCATCGACCAGGCGAAGATCAAGGCGGAGGAGAACCTCGACGGAAAGTACCTCCTGCGCTGCTCGGACCCCCACCTGAGCGCCGAGGACATCGCCCTGGGCTACAAGCAACTCCTCGAAGTCGAGCGCGGTTGGCGCGACATGAAGCAGATCATCGACCTGCGGCCCGTCTACCACCGACTCGAAGAACGCATCCGAGCCCACGTCATCCTGTGCTGGCTCGCCCTCCTACTGATCCGGATCACCGAGACCACCACCGGCGACATCTGGCCGCACATCCGACGCGAGCTCGACCGCCTCCATCTGGGCACCTTCACCGGCCCCACCGGAACGTTCCAGCAGGTCACCGCCCTGACGAAGCCCCAGCGAGACCTGCTCGCGAAGCTGGAGATCCCCGTCCCCAAGCAGGTCATCGCGCTTCAGCCCACACCCCGCTGACCAGCTGAAACGCGGCCGCCTAGAGAAACGCCCTCCAGGCGGACACACGCACGTCCACCCAGGTCAAACCCCGGATTCGCGACTCCAGGCTGCCGAATTACGTCGAACCCGGGCCTGACGGATCAGCATGGCCATCCTCGGCACGCCACTGCCGACCCCTGGGTCCAGAGGAGCAGGAAGTATGGACGACGGCAGGGCCCGAGTCGGCCAAACTTTGCGCCTATCCGCGCCTGGCAGGGGTTCCGCCTGGCGTACTCGTCCGTTGGTGCAATGCTGACCTCGGCACAGCTCCAGGGTCTCGAAGATGAAGAGCTGCTTGCGCTGGCCGCCTAGCTAGCGCGAATGTCTTGACCGACCGTCCCCTCAGCCCGGATCCACCGGCTGACGTCTGTGGACCTCCGGGAACAAGGAAGAGCCTTGTGACCTGCGATGATGGGAGTTCTTGAGGCTTCCAGCACGCACGATGACAAGGCTCTTCCGAGATGCAATCTTCCCATGCCGCCGTCCATGTCTGCGCACTCTTCGACGAGCCGAATCTGATCGCGGATGCGGGACTGCTTCCGCTGGTCGCGCTCGCCGAGCGGGTCGGCCTGCCCGGTCTGGCCGCCCAGGTCCGCATCGAGGCTGCCGACAACAGCGGCGGTGCGTATCCGGCGGCCAAGGTGATGTCGCTGCTGGGCGCGATGTGCTCCGGGGCCGACTCCATCGATGATGCCGACCGGCTGCGGCACGGCGCGATGGACCGGGTCTTCGCCGGGATACGCGCCCCGTCCACGCTGGGCACCTTCCTGCGCTCCTTCACCCACGGCCACAACCGGCAACTCCACCGGGTGCACCGGGAGTTCCTGGCCCGCCTCGCGACCCACACCCCGCTGCTTCCCGGCGCCGGGCAGCTGATGTTCATCGATATCGACCCCACCCACCGCCGGGTCTACGGCCGGGCCAAGCAAGGCGCCGAGCACGGGCGCCTGAAGGGGCAGCGCACCCTGCACCCGATCGTGGCCACCCTGTCCACCCCGCTCGCCCGGCCGGTGATCGGTGCGGTCCGCCTGCGCCGCGGCAAGGCGGCCGATGTCCGCGGCGCGAAAAGCTTCGTCGCCCAGGCCCTGGCCATCGCGAAGGACGCGGGCGGAACCGGAATCCGGATGGTGCGGGCGGACAGCAAGTTCTACACCGCCGATGTGGCCGCCGCCTGCCACAGGGCCGGTGCCCACTTCTCCCTGACCACGGGCATGAACCCCTCCGTCGCCGCCGCGATCGGCCGCATCGCCGAGGACGCCTGGGTCCCGATCCGCTACCCCGAGGCGTTCGTGGATCCCGACACCGGCGAGATGGTCTCCGACGCCGAGGTCACCGAGACCGAGTACACCGCGTTCACCGGACGCAAGAAGGCCGAGCAGGTCACCGCCCGTCTGATCGTGCGCCGGGTGCGACGCCTGAACCCGCAAGCAGCCACCGGGCAGGGCGAGCTGTTCGACTCCTGGCGCTACCACCCCGTCTTCACCAATAGCCCCTTCGGCATGCTTCAGGCCGAACTGCACCACCGGCAACACGCCGTCGTGGAACAGGCGATCGCGGACGGGAAGTCCTCCGCGCTCGCCCACCTGCCCTCGGGAAACTTCCAGGCGAACGCCGCCTGGCTGACCCTGTGGGCCATGTCGCACAACCTGCTGCGGGCCGCCGGCGCCCTGGCCTCGGCCTTCCACGCCAAGGCCACCACCTCCACCCTGCGCGCCCACCTGATCCACGTCCCCGCCCGACTCGCCCGCACCGCGAGGACCAAGCTGACCGCCCACCTGCCCGCCAACTGGCCCTGGCAGGGCGCCTACCAGGACTTGTTCGAAGCCGTCCACCACTCGCCATCGACACCCTGACGGCCTCCATCGACACCGCACACTGACGGCCGCACCGGCCACCGGCGACACCACCACCGCCCCAGCCCCGACTCGAAAGACACCTCGGACAGGCCGCGACCCGAGCGCGGCGGGCGCTGCACGCCCTCGAACCCGTGCCCCACACCACCATCAGCCCTCGGCGAGAAATCGGACCTCGGAAACATCAGCCGGTGGATCCGGGCTCAGTGCTGGGCATATGGGGCGGTTCTCCTGTCGTGCCCTCTCAGGCTAACCCCGCAGAGCGGGACGTCTCACCCAAGGCTGACAGAGAGGGGCGAGGCCCGGGGCGGAGAGTACTCGCCGGCACAGGTCCTCGCAGGTGGCGCTGACATGCTTCTCCTCCGGCGTCTCCCACTCCAGCGCTTCCTTGCCGTCGCGTGGCAGCTGAACCAGCACCTGTTGGAGCAGGGCTGCCTGAGCCGCCGTGCCGCCTTGGATATAGCCGAGTGAGTTGCTCCGGTCGAGCCACGGCTTGGCGGGTACGGGCTGGCGGCTGTCCATCTGCTTCCCTTCGTGGCGGTACTCGTAGCTCTTCCTGAGAGTAGATGGAGGTACCGACAACGCCGACGGGTTCCACCGTCAGGACTGCGCAGGGATCGGCTGCGGGGTGGCGGGTCAGGCCACGCCGTGGATGCTGCTCAAAGTATGAACAGAGCAGGTGTCTTTTGCCGCCTGCTCTATGTCCCCCCCAATGGGACGCCAGAATGGGCTCTGACCAGGCATTTCTCGCCCGCAGACGGTGACTGGCCGTGGAACGACTCCCGAACTGGGGGACGCATATGGGACGGGGAGTCCGATTCAGGGGTGTGAATCGGGGCGAAACGGCCTCCGGGGCACCGGAAAAACCCTCCGCGACTGATCTCGCGAAGGGCTAAAGAGCGGCTCTGACCTGCAAAAATGTGCGCCCCCGGCAGGACTCGAACCTGCGGCCAAGCGCTTAGAAGGCGCCTGCTCTATCCACTGAGCTACGGGGGCCGGTTGTGGTGGCATCTGCCGTGGTGCCCGGGTGTGGGCTGATCCGTGACGTTGCCGGGGACAAGGATAGGGCTCCCGGGTCCTTGTCCCTGTTGCTTCGCCTCCGTGGCTCAATGTGGAGGTTCAGTGAAGCGGTCCCGATAATCGCAGGCAGGTACGAATCGTGCACCACTTTTGGCGTCCCGGGCATCGGGTGTTGTGCACTCGTTATGCCTGCGCCCCTCTCATCCCCTCCGCCCCGAGTGTCCTGTCGGCGCGCAGGCGTACTTATATGCTTCAGAAAGTCCACAAAGTTGGGCATTCTTCGCATGTGGTGACCTTGGACGTACGGCCTCAGCTGCTCGACGCGCTCTCCGCCCTGCGCGACCGTGTCGCCGCCGCGCGCTTCCCGCTGCCCCTGGCAGGAGCCCCGCGCGCGCGTGCCAACCGCGACGAACTGCTCGCGCAACTCGACGATTACTTGGTGCCCCGGTTGCGGCAACCCGAAGCGCCGTTGCTCGCGGTGGTCGGGGGATCGACCGGAGCCGGTAAGTCCACTCTCGTCAACTCCCTGGTGGGGCGGAAGGTCAGCGAGGCCGGCGTACTGCGGCCGACGACCCGCACGCCCGTTCTGGTCTGCCATCCTGAAGACCATCACTGGTTCAGTGGCATGCGCGTCCTGCCCAACCTCACTCGCGCGTGGCTGCCTCCACAGGAGCCAGACCAGGACCCGTGCGACGCGCCGTTTCCGCCGGGCGGGGACGGCGGCGACCGCGTACTGCGCATCGAGACCGCCGAGAGCCTTCCGCCCGGTCTCGCCCTCCTCGACGCGCCCGACATCGACTCCCTGGTCGCCGACAACCGCGTGCTCGCCGCCGAACTCGTCTGCGCCGCCGACATCTGGGTGATGGTGACCACGGCGGCCCGCTACGCCGACGCCGTGCCATGGCATCTGCTGCGGACCGCCAAGGAGAACCGGGCCACCCTGGTCACGGTGCTCGACCGGGTCCCCCACCAGGTGGTGTCCGAGGTCTCCCGGCAGTACGGGGCGCTGCTGACCAAGGCCGGGCTCGGCGACGTGCCCCGGTTCACCGTGCCCGAACTGCCCGAGTCCGCCTGGGGCGGCGGGCTGTTGCCGACCACCGCCGTCGCACCCCTGCGCACCTGGCTCATCCAGCAGGTGACCGATCCGGCGGCCCGGCATCAGGCCATGGCCCGCACCGCCCACGGCGTTCTCGACTCGTTGAAGTCCCGGATGCCCGAACTGGCCAGCGCGGCGGCCCAGCAGTACTCCGCCGCACTCCGGCTCACCGCGGCCGTCGACGCGGCGTACGACAGCGAGCACGCGCGCGTGAAGAGGCGTCTGCAGTCAGGGGCCGTGCTCGCGGGCGACGCGCTCAAGCGGTGGCGCAGCTATCCGCTCGACTGCACTGCCGGTGAACTGCTCGACGCCCTCGTCGAAAGCCTCGGCACCCTGCTGCTGTGCGCCGTCACCGCCGCCGACGAGCGGATCGGTGAGGCCTGGCGCCGCGAACCGGCCTCCGTGGCCTCCGGACTGGCGGAACGCAACGTGACACGGGAGAGCGTCGAACACCGGATCGGGATGACCGTACGGCGCTGGCGGCGCGTCCTTGAGGAGTACGCCGAGGAGGAGATGCTCGTCCTCGACCGGAGCGTCGCGCCGGACGCCGAGGTCGTGGCCGCCCTCGTCGCCACCGCCCTGCTGGGCGGTCACCGGGCCCGGTCCGCTGGGGAGGGGCTCGCCGAACGAATCGGGGCACACGGCGCGCTGCGGCTGCGCGACCGCGGTGGACGGCTCCTCACCGAATACCTCGACCGCGCACTCGACACCGAGCGCGACCGCCGCCTCGCACCGCTCGACGCCCTCGACGTCCACCCCGAGCCACAGGCCGAACTCATCGCCGCCCTGTCGGTACTGCAGAAGGAGAGGTGACCGCCGCTGTGACTGCCGTCACTGACCACGCGGATCAGACCGGAGACGGCGCCCCCGAGAAGGGCGACGAGGAAAGCGACAAGAACATCGACAAGAACATCGACAAGAACATCGACAAGGCAGTCGAAAGCGCAGCCGAGAGGGAGGTCGAGAGGACAGTCGACAAGAACGGTGACGACGGTGAGAAGGGCCTTCTTGCAGAGGGCACCTCCGACGACGTGCACTCTGGGGGCCGGGAGAAGGAGGCCCCGGGGAGCGCTGAGGATCAGTGTCCCGAGGCTGCCGCGAAGCGTGACGAGGCCGAGAGCCGCCTCGAAAGCCGTCCGGGGTGCGAGGAGCGCCGGACACGCGTAAACGGTGTCCACGCGCGCGTGCCCGACGGCGACAGGGCCTCCGAGGTGGGCCCGTCCGGCGACCGTTCCGGTCGTACGGAAGCCGATGATCCCTGGGACGACGGGCTCATCGCCCGGCGCGTCACCGCGACGACCGCCGCCGAGCGGGTCCCGCTGGTGGAGACCAGGGTTCCGGTCGTGCAGCCGGTCACCCCGCTCGCGTACGACGGGCCCCTGCGGTCGCGGCTCGACGCGTTGCGGGAGCTGGTGGGTCTGTCCCGTACGCGACTGGACAGCAGGACGCTGGCCGAGGCGGGGCGCGTCCTGGACGAGGCGGCGGCGCGGCGCAGACTCTCGGGGCACCACACGGTCGTCGCCATCGCGGGCGCCACCGGCAGCGGCAAGTCGACGCTGTTCAACGCGCTCGCGGGTGTGGCGATCTCGGAGGCCGGCGTACGCCGGCCCACCACGGCCGCGCCCGTCGCGTGCAGCTGGAGCGACGGCGCGGCGAGCCTCATCGACCGGCTGGGCATTCCGGGGCGGCTGCGGCGGCGGCCGTTGCAGAGCCCGGAGGCGGAGGCGCAGTTGCGCGGCCTCGTGCTGGTGGACCTGCCCGACCACGACTCGGCGGCGGTGCAGCACCGGGAGCAGGTCGACCGGATCCTGGCGCTCGTGGACGCGGTCATCTGGGTCGTCGACCCCGAGAAGTACGCCGACGCCGTCCTCCACGAGCGCTATCTGCGGCCCATGGCGGGCCACGCGGAGGTCATGCTCGTCGTCCTCAACCAGGTGGACCGGCTGCCCGGGGAGGCCGCCCACCAGGTGCTCGACGATCTGCGGCGGCTGCTCGACGAGGACGGGATCGCGCTGGGGGAGTACGGCGAACCGGGCGCCAGCGTGCTGGCGCTGTCCGCACTCACCGGGGACGGGGTGGGGGATCTGCGGGAGGTGCTGGGGCAGTTCGTGGCAGAGCGGGGCGCGCCGGCGCGCCGGGTCCGCGCCGATCTGGACGTCGCCGCCGCCCGGTTGTGGCCGGTGTACGCCAATCAGCGGCGCGCGGGGCTCAGCGAGCGGGCGCGGGACGAGTTCGCCGCGCGCCTGGCGGACGCCGTCGGCGCCACCGCGGCCGGCGAGGCCGCCGAGCGTGCCTGGCTGCGCAACGCCAACCGCGCGTGCGGTACGCCCTGGCTACGGCTGTGGCGGTGGTACCAGGGCTGGAGCGAGTCCCCGACCGGGCGGCTCGACCTGGCGGCGCCCGTGGACGAGGAGGCCACCGCGCGGCAGCGCGTCGAACACGCCGTACGCACCCTGTCCGAGCGCGCCGCGACGGGGCTGCCCGCGCCCTGGGCCCAGGCGGTGCGCGAGGCGGCCGTACGGGGGGCACAGGGGTTGCCCGAGGCGCTGGACGAACTGGCGGCGCGCGCCGGTGCGCCCACGGGACGGCCACCACGGCCCGGCTGGTGGCCCGCCGCGGTGCTCGCGCAGGCGTCCATGACCATCCTGCAGGTGCTCGGCGGGCTGTGGCTGCTGGGGCAGATCATCGGCTTCATGGCACCGAACCTCGGGGTGCCGGTGCTGCTGATGGTGATCGGCATCGTCGGCGGCCCGGCCGTCGAGTGGAGCTGCCGACTGGCGGCACGCGGTCCCGCGAGACGGTACGGCTACGAGGCGGAGCGTCGGCTGCGGGAGGCAGCCGCCGGGTGCGGCCGGGCGAGGGTGCTGGATCCGGTGGTGGCCGAGTTGCTGCGGTACCGGGAGGTGCGGGAGCAGTACGGGCGGGTGTTGGGGGCGGCGCCGGTGGGGTGAGGGCGGCTCCCGCAGGAACAGTTCACCCCGTCGGGTGACGGAGTTTTCCACAACCGGCGGGTAGCACACAGGGCTCAGCGGGCTCGGCCCGACGGCGGCAGTCTGAACACGCGGCGATCACAGCGCACCGGCCCCCACCGCACCACCTCGCACGGTGGGGCGTGGAGGGGCTGGTGCGATCACCGCGACAGACGCAGCAGCCGTACGGGACGGGCCTGTACGCGTGTCCGGTCGGCACCGGTGTCGGTGCCGGCGTGAAGGAGGGGTTCGCGAGATGAACGAGACGATGGTGTGCGTGGTGGGGAACGTGGCGACGCAGCCGGTCTGCCGGGAGTTGTCATCGGGTTCGTCGGTCCGGTTCCGGCTGGCGGTGACCTCGCGGTACTGGGACCGGGAGAAGAGCGAGTGGACCGACGGCCACACCAACTTCTTCACGGTGTGGGCGAGGCGCACCCTCGCCGCGAATGTGGCGTCGTCCGTGTCGCTGGGCGATCCGGTCGTGGTGCAGGGGCGGTTGAAGGTCCGCACCGAACAGCGGGACGGGCAGAGCTGGGCCTCGGCGGACGTCGACGCGGTGGCGATCGGCCATGACCTGGCGCGGGGCACCTCGGCGTTCCGTCGGCCGCCCAGGGGAGAGACGGCGGTGGCCGCCCAGGCGCAGCCGGAGCCCAGCTGGGAGACACCGCCACCCGGTGGCCCGCTCGACATGGCTGCCGAACTGCGGCCGGAGCCCGCCGGTGTGACGTGACATCACCCGCTTCACAAGGGTCGTTCGGCCGAACTGCCGCTTATCAGCGAAGGTGTTGTGAAGAGTCGGCGTGCGCACCTCATGGATTTGTCGATAAGTGCTGTTCGCGAGCTGTGTGAGCGATAACGATTCCGATTCGGATCGGTTGTCCGACGATACGACTGGGAAGTGTGGTGCGCCGTATCCCTAGGATGCCGGGCATAGCTCACGGGGCTTCTGATTCTGCTGGTGGGACCACACCCCCCACGTCAAGGGGTCCTGCTCGAAGGGAAATTCTGTGGTTTCTTCGTTCTCGGCGTCGATCGCCACGTGGTCCGCGCGCAGGCGAGGGGCAGCCCGCGTTGCCGCCGTGTCACTCGCCTCCGGACTCGCCGTCGCGGGTGCGTTCGTCACCGCGGGCCCGGCCGCCGCCGACGAGACGGCGCCGAGCTCGGGCGGAGCGACCGCGACCATGGACGGCCTCAAGACGTACGGGGCGGCCGTGCTCCGCACCGACGGCCAGGAACAGCAGCTCACCGCAGGTCTGTTCGAGATGTTCGTCGACGGCGGCGGCACCCTGCAGACCTACTGCGTGGATGTCCAGAACCCGACGCAGAAGGACGCCAAGTACCAGGAGACCCCCTGGAGCGGCACCTCGCTGGGCGCCAACGAGGAGGCCGGCAGGATCCGCTGGATCCTGCAGAACTCCTACCCGCAGGTGAACGACCTCGCGGCGCTGGCCGCCAAGGCCGGTGCCAAGGGCCTCACCGAGCAGGACGCGGCGGCGGGTACGCAGGTGGCGATCTGGCGATACTCGGACGGGGCCGATGTGACGGCCCTGGACCCGGAGGCCGAGATGCTCGCGGACTACCTGGAGAAGAGCGCGCGGAGCCTGGCGGAGCCGGCCGCCTCGCTGACCCTCGACCCGTCGGCGGTCTCCGGCCGGGCGGGCGAGCGGCTCGGACCGGTCACGGTGCACACCAACGCGGACGGCGTGACGCTGACGCCGCCCTCGGAGGCGACGGCGGCCGGTGTGAAGGTCGTCGACGCGGACGGCGAGGCCGTCATCTCCGCCGGTGACGGCAGCGAGCTGTACTTCGAGGTGCCTGAGGACACCGCGGACGGATCGGCCGAGCTGACCGTGCAGGCCTCGACCACCGTGCCGGTCGGCCGGGCCTTCGCCTCCGACACCCGCAGCCAGACCCAGATCCTCGCGGGCTCCAGCGCCTCCACGGTCTCCGCGACCGCGACCGCGAACTGGGCCGAGAAGGGTGCGATACCCGCACTGTCCGCCGAGAAGAACTGCGCCGAGGGCGGCCTGGACGTCACGGCGGCCAACCAGGGCGACGAGCCCTTCACCTTCGAGCTGATGGGGATCAGCTACACCATCGACGCGGGCGAGACCCGCACGGTGACGATCCCGCTGCAGGAGGACCAGGCGTACGACTTCACGATCAAGGGGCCGAACGGCTTCGCGAAGCGCTTCCGCGGCGTGCTCGACTGCCGGACGGAGACCGAGGCCGGTGCGAGCGGCGACTCGGTCCAGACGCTGAGCGAGCCGAGCCCTGCGACGGTGGGTGGCAACGCCGTCGCCGACTCCGGCGCGGACCTCGCCGAGACCGGCAGCTCCGGCGCCACCCCGGTGATCGGGGGCATCGCCATCGGCCTGGTCGTGATCGGTGGCACGGCGATGATCATCCTCCGCAAGCGGAACCCGTGAAGAGGGAACCGCCGATATCCGCGTTGTGGGCTGTGAGAGAAAGAGCTCCTTGGTAACTCAACAGTGAGTGACCGTGCGGTGACACGCGCGTGCGAGCGGCCCCGGTACGCCTTCAAGGCGCCGGGGTCGTGTCGCTCGTCCGAGGGGGTTCGCCAGCCGGTTTCCGTCGAGGGCTGGCCGTGCGGCAAGATGGGTGGTACTGCCCACTGCCAGATTTCAAGTTGCCGGACGGTTTCTCTTGGCTGAGTACATCTACACGATGCGCAAGACACGCAAGGCGCACGGCGACAAGGTGATCCTTGACGACGTCACGCTGAGCTTCCTGCCCGGCGCGAAGATCGGTGTGGTCGGCCCGAACGGTGCCGGCAAGTCCACCGTTCTCAAGATCATGGCGGGCCTCGAGCAACCGTCCAACGGCGACGCGTTCCTGTCGCCCGGCTACACCGTCGGCATGCTCCTGCAGGAGCCGCCGCTGGACGAGTCGAAGACCGTCCTGCAGAACGTGCAGGACGGCGCCGCCGAGATCATGGGCAAGCTCAGGCGCTTCAACGAGGTCGCGGAGCTCATGGCGACCGACTACTCGGACGCGCTCCTCGACGAGATGGGCAAGCTCCAGGAGGACCTGGACCACGCGAACGCGTGGGACCTGGACACCCAGCTGGAGCAGGCCATGGACGCCCTGGGCTGCCCGCCCGGCGACTGGCCCGTCACCAACCTGTCCGGTGGTGAGCGCCGCCGCGTCGCGCTGTGCAAGCTGCTGCTCGAAGCCCCCGACCTGCTGCTGCTCGACGAGCCCACCAACCACCTGGACGCCGAGTCCGTGCAGTGGCTGGAGCAGCACCTCGCGAAGTACCCCGGCACCGTCGTCGCCGTCACCCACGACCGGTACTTCCTCGACAACGTCGCGGGCTGGATCCTGGAGCTCGACCGCGGACGCGCGATCGGCTACGAGGGCAACTACTCCACGTACCTGGAGACCAAACAGACCCGTCTCAAGGTCGAGGGTCAGAAGGACGCCAAGCGCGCCAAGCGGCTCAAGGAAGAGCTGGAGTGGGTCCGCTCCAACGCCAAGGGCCGCCAGGCCAAGTCCAAGTCGCGTCTGGCCCGCTACGAGGAGATGGCGGCCGAGGCCGACAAGATGCGGAAGCTGGACTTCGAGGAGATCCAGATCCCGCCGGGCCCGCGCCTGGGCAACGTGGTCGTCGAGGTCAACAACCTCAGCAAGGCATTCGGCGAGAAGGTCCTGATCGACGACCTCTCCTTCACGCTGCCGCGCAACGGCATCGTGGGCATCATCGGCCCGAACGGCGCCGGCAAGACGACCCTCTTCAAGATGATCCAGGGTCTGGAGGATCCCGACTCCGGTTCGATCAAGGTCGGCGACACCGTCAAGATCTCCTACGTCGACCAGAGCCGCGAGAACATCGACCCCAAGAAGACGCTGTGGGCCGTCGTCTCCGACGAACTGGACTACATCAACGTCGGCCAGGTCGAGATGCCCTCCCGCGCCTACGTGTCCGCGTTCGGCTTCAAGGGCCCGGACCAGCAGAAGCCGGCCGGGGTCCTCTCCGGCGGTGAGCGCAACCGCCTCAACCTGGCGCTCACTCTCAAGCTGGGCGGCAACCTGCTGCTCCTCGACGAGCCGACCAACGACCTCGACGTCGAGACCCTGTCGTCGCTGGAGAACGCGCTCCTGGAGTTCCCCGGTTGCGCCGTGGTCGTCTCCCACGACCGCTGGTTCCTGGACCGGGTGGCCACGCACATCCTCGCGTACGAGGGTGAGTCCAAGTGGTTCTGGTTCGAGGGCAACTTCGAGTCGTACGAGAAGAACAAGATCGAGCGGCTCGGTGCGGACGCGGCCCGTCCGCACCGCGCCACCTACAAGAAGCTGACTCGGGGCTGATCTTGCGGCACATCTACCGCTGCCCACTGCGCTGGGCGGACATGGACGCGTACGGCCACGTCAACAACGTGGTCTTCCTCCGCTACCTGGAGGAAGCCCGTATCGACTTCCTGTTCCGCCCGGAGAAGGACTTCAAGCAGGGCTCCGTGGTGGCACGCCATGAGATCGACTACAAGCGCCAGCTGGTGCACCGGCACAAGCCGGTGGACATCGAGCTGTGGGTCACGGAGATAAGAGCGGCGTCGTTCACGATCACCTACGAGGTCAAGGACCCGGACCAGGTCTATGTCCGGGCCTCGACGGTGATAGTGCCGTTCGACTTCGCGACGCAGCGGCCCCGCCGGATCACCTCCGAGGAACGTGAGTTCCTGGAGGAGTACAGGGATGAAGAGGAGGAGGCCGTCGCCGCATGACGGTGCTCCACCTCGCCGACGAGGGGGAGGCGGCGGATCTCGCGGCCTTCCTCTCACGGTTGCTCCACTACGACCGTGGGGCCGCGGTCCGCCTCCAGGCGGTCGGCACCGCTCTGGCCGTCTTCGGCCGGCCACCGTCCTTCGAGGTCCTGGCGATCCGCGCGGTGCGCCTCGCCAAGCCGTACGAGGACGGCTTCCACGTCATGCTCGACGTGACCGTGTCGGCCGGTGAACTCCTGGAGTACATCGACGAGTCGGCGGCCACGGCCGTCGTTCCGGGGGCGGTGACCGGGCCGCCGTGGGCCGGGGTGCTTCCCCCGCGCGGCGGCTGGCGGTCTGAGGCTGGGCTGCCTGAGCCGGACGCGTTGCGGGCCATGGTCTCCGCCGCGGTGAGGGAATTCCGGTCCCGGACCGAGGAACTGCCGGCCGAGCGGCGTACACGGGCCGAACTCGACCGGATCGGGCGGGAGATCTGGTCCCGGGCGGTCGGGACCACCCGTCTGCCGGTCCGGGCGGTGCACGCGGCCCAGTCACTCGGCTTCCTCCGTCCCGCGCGGACGGCCGACCCGGTCGGCGAGGCGTCGCTGGGACTGTACTCGTCGGGAGCCTGGCTGCGGTTGCGCACACCGTACGGGGCGATCGCCGTACGGATGGCGGGACTCGGGGCGCTGGACCTCAGCGTCCGCTGAGGCCGCCCGTTTCGCTGGAGCAGTGGCGGGACGGCGGCCGTGAAGGCGCAGCCGACGCGGCCCATGACCGTGGTGAGGACCGTCCAGCCGCACTGACCGTTCGCCGCGTCCAGGCCGGCGAGCCTGACGAACATCCAGTGGCTCGCGTCGTTGCTGTGCGAGCTCGGTCCCCGGGGGAGAGCGCATGTCCGGCGGGCAGGTGCCGTCGATGATCGTGCTGAGCAGACGCTCGGCGAGGCCTTCGCAAGAGCGACATCGTCGGGCCTCAAACCGTCAACGCTTCTGCGGGACTGCGGCGCGGTGCTCGGCCTGCGGTGGGTCGGTCGCGGGCGCAGTCGTCCTGGCCCGTGGTGGATCCGGTCAGCCCGGGGCATTCACCATCGATGCTGCCGCGTACGTGAGGTAGTTCCACAGGGTGTGCTCGTGTTCCTCGGAGAGGCCGAGCTCGTCGACGGCGTCGCGCATGTGCTTCAGCCAGGCGTCGTGGGCCGCGCGGTCGACGGTGAACGGAGCGTGGCGCATACGGAGTCGGGGGTGGCCTCGGTTCTCGCTGTAGGTGGTGGGGCCGCCCCAGTACTGGATCAGGAACAGCGTGAGCCGGTCCTCGGCCGGGCCCAGGTCCTCCTCGGGGTACATGGGCCGCAGGACCGGGTCCTCGGCGACACCCTCGTAGAAACGGCGCACGAGGCGCCGGAAGGTCTCCTCGCCGCCGACCTGCTCGTAGAAGGTCTGCTCCTGAAGTGTGCCTCGCCGAATCTCTTTCACGTCCCCCATGGTCTCAGACACGGAGACGGAGGACTCAAGGCTTAGGACCACCCACGACCGGGCCGGTGACCGCGCCGGTGTGCCGTGGTGCTCGCCTCCGGCCGCCTCTCGCCGCACAGTGGAGGTATGGGCACGCATGCTGTGGACCACGACCTGGAACGCCTCGCCGCCGAGGCGCGGTCGGCGCTGGTGCGCGAGATCGAGGCGAGCGGGGCTTGGGAAGCCGACCCGGAGTGGCGGAAGGCGTTCGAGACCGTCCCCCGGCACCTCTTCGTCCCGTACTACTACGCCGGCGGTTCGGGCGGTTTCGAACGGCGGTGGGGCGAGGAACGCGACCCCCGGCGGCGTGAGCGCTGGGTGCGGGGCGCGTACGCGGACGCCCCGCTCGCCACGCGGGTGCGCGACGGGGAGCTGATCTCCTCCAGCAGCCAGCCCTCGCTGATGGCGAAGATGCTGGCCGAACTGGAGGTGGAGGAAGGCGACAGGGTGCTGGAGATCGGCGCCGGCACCGGTTACAACGCCGCCCTGCTCGCGCACCGGCTGGGTGACGACCTGGTCACCACCGTCGACCTGGACGCCGACATCACGGAGGCGGCGCGCAGGCACCTGGACGCCGCCGGGTACCACCCGACCGTGGTCACCGGGGACGGGGCGCGCGGAGTGCCCGAGCGGGCGCCGTACGACCGGATCATCGCCACCTGCACGTTGCACTCGATCCCGCGCCCCTGGCTCGCCCAGTGCACCACCGGCGCACGCATCCTGACGCCGCTGGCCACGGGGCTGGTACGGCTGCGGGTCGAGGAAGCCGAGCACGCCGAGGGGCGGTTCCTGCACACGTCCGCGTACTTCGTGCCGTTGCGTGGGAGCAGCGAGACGGAGGCGGTGCGCCCGCATCTGGGCGGGTTGCCGCGACAGGCCAGGGACCACGAGCTCTTCCGGTTCCTGCTGGCCCTCACGGCGGGCAGCCTCGACCCGCACGAGGCGCTCGCCCTGTGGCAGCGCGAGGACATGCCCTCCCGTGACCGCTACGGCATCACGGTCCGCGGCGAGCACGCCTGGGCGTGGCTGGACGACCCGGAGGGCCCGTACGCCTGGCCCTTGCCGTGATTCGGACGGCCCGAGGACCCGGACCGACGAGTCGGAGCCGACTGAACCGTTCAGTCGGCCCCGGTCGTTTCGCGGCTGCGGTGCGCGTCAGCCCCGGTGGATGGTGATCGTCGTCCACGCGCCCACGTGTACCCGGTCTCCGTCCTGGAGGGGGATGGGGACGAAGGGCTGGATGGGGTCCTCGGAGCCGTTGACCGTGGTTCCGTTGGTGGAGTTCTGGTCGACGACCGCCCAGCTGCCGTCCGGCTGCTGCACCAGTACCGCGTGCTGGTGGGAGACGCCCGGGTCCTCCGGCGGCACCGAGAGATCGATGTCGGGGGTGTCGCCGGTGGAGTGGCGGCGGCGGCCGATGGTGATCTGGTTGCCGGTGAGGGGACGCCGCTGCTCGGGGGAGTACGCGGGCAGGTTCAGGCCCGCGGCCTCGGGGCCCGAGCGCTGCATCATCGCCATGAAGTAGTCGCGGTCCGGGCCGATGGTCGCGCTCCAGGTCGTCGGCGCCTGCGAGTACGCGGGGCCGGGCGGGGCCTGGGTGGCACCGGGCTGCGGGTAACCGTAGCCGCCGGGGCGGGCACCCGCGCCGCCGGGTCCG
Source organism: Streptomyces sp. TG1A-60 (assembly GCF_037201975.1). Classification (NCBI taxonomy): domain Bacteria; kingdom Bacillati; phylum Actinomycetota; class Actinomycetes; order Kitasatosporales; family Streptomycetaceae; genus Streptomyces; species Streptomyces sp. TG1A-60. The sequence continues at coordinate 5,503,710 of NZ_CP147520.1, forward strand.
CCGGCACCGCCGGGTCCACCGCGCCCACCTGGTTGGCCCGGACCCGTCGAGGACGGCGGGGAGATCACCCAGTCGTCGTCGCCACCGAAGGCGGGGCCCCCACCGGACTGCGGACCACCGGGTCCGCCAGGGCCCCCGGGCTGCGGTCGCCGGGTTTCCTGTGGGAAAGCGGGCGGAGCCGGTGGCCCCGACTGCTGGAACGCCTGCGGTGCCCCACCAGGGCCCTGACCACGGCCCTGGTCACCGGGGCCCTGACCGCCGGGATCCTGGCCACGGGGGCCGCCAGGACCACCCGGTCCACCAGGCCCGCCGAATCCGCCCGGCCCACCGGACCCGCCAGGGCCGCCGAATCCGCCCGGCCCACCGGACCCGCCAGGGCCGCCGGGCCCACCCGGCGTAGGTCCGGGCGGTGGCGGAACCGGTCGTGACGGATCGCCGCTGAAGCCAGAAGGCCCGGGTCGTGACGGATCGCCGCCGAAGCCCGGGGGGCCGGGCCGCGAAGGGTCACCGCCGAAGGCGGACGGGCCGGACTGCCCCGGCCGACCGCCCTGTCCCGGACCAGGCTGTCCGGGCGGACCCGAAGGCCCACCACCGAACCCGGAGGAAACCCCCGGCCCGGAGGGGCTTTCGGGCCCGCCGGGACGACCAGACTGCCCATGACCACCGGGTCCGCCGTGACCCCCGGGACCGCGCGGCTCGCCGAATCCACCGGGACCACCCGGACCGTTAGGTCCGCCCGGTCCGCCCCGGCCCGACGGGTCGCCGCCGAACGGCGGCCCCGACGGGATCGGCTCGGCGGGACGGTTCATCTGTGAGGGTCGTGAGCTCTGGTAGTCGTACGCGTCACCACCGCCGAACGACGGCGGAGGCTGCTGGAAGCGGAGCGCGGGGTTTCCGCCGGCACCGGGCCCGGCACCCGGACCAGGTCCACCGGGGCCCGCTCCAGGCCCAGGCCCGCCCGGACCGGCACCCGGCGACGGCGCCGAGGGCCGAGGCGCGGCCGGTGTGTAAGTCGTCGCCGTGTTGGTCAGGAAGTTCCAGCGGCACTCCTCGCAGAAGGGCGCGCCGCCCTCGCGGGGCGTGCGGCACTGCGGGCAGAGTTCCGGCTCGGCGGCGAGGCGCGGTCGTCCTCCGGGACCCCCGGGGCCCCCCGGTCCCCCCGCGCCCGGGGGAGGTGAGCCGGGCGGCGGGTATCCGTAACCGGCGCCCGGTGGCGGCGGCGGTGGCGGCGGGGGTGGCGGCGGGGGTACGGCACCGGCCATACGGTGACCGCAGACCTCGCACCAGTCGTCGGAACCCGACTGGTGTCCGTTCGGGCAGGTCGGCATGTCGGCGCTTCCCCCTCTCCTTTCCGGCCTCTCGGCCGGGTGCTGTGGCCGCGACGGGCCGGTGTGGCCGGTTCTGTCCGGATCCCCGGTGGGGGAGCCCGGCTCATGTGCAGCGGTGTTTCCGGTTGCTTCTTCTTACTTCTTTACACGAACAGTCTTTGTCGACCGGGTTTCGAGAGTCATCTCGTCGGCCTCCGTGACCTTCGCTTTCAGTCGCACAGTACCTGTCGTCGCGTCGACCACGTCCACCACCTTCGCAAGCAGTTTCGCAGTATCCGCGTTCCCCGACGCGCTCGCGAGCTGAACGGCCCGCCCCAGCTTGGCCGTTGCGCCGTCGAAATCACCGGCTTTGCGGGCGTCCATACCCTGTTGGATGACTTGTGCCAGTTCCGCCTGACCCGTGTAGTGCGCGACCTGGGGGTTGATCGAGGTGGACGCGGCCATGTCGTCGGTCCACACGGCCTTCACCAGGCCCTGGGCGCCGAGGTTCTGCGCCGTGCCGTCGCCGGGCTGCGGGATGACCAGGGACACCCGGGCGGCCAGCATCTCCTGGCCGAGGGATGCGGCCGGGACCTCGACGCAGACGTGGTAGTCACGCGACTCGTCTCCCCACGAGCCGGTCGGGTAGTCCCCGGCGCGCGGTCCCGCCTCACTGCGGCGGTCGGTCAACTCCTCGACCGTGGGGGCCACTTGTTTGACGAACTTGATCTGTGTGCCGACCGGGGTCCACAGCCGCAGGGCGACGTCCGCGACCTCCTTGCCCATGGCCGTCTCCATCATCTGTGTGAAGTCGGCGGACAGGGCGGCCGGGTCGGCGATGATGTCGGCGGTGCCGAGGAGCGCGGAGGCGATCCCGGTGACCTCCTTGACCTCCCAGTCGGTGCCGACTCCACGCGCGTCACAGGTGAACCGTCCGGCACAGGCGTCCAGCGCGGCCTTCAGGTCCTGAGGTGACTCGTGCTCGTTGCGGCCGTCGGTGAGCAGGACGCCGTGGCGTATGGCGACGTCGGCGGAGGCGAGCAGCCGGTCGGCGAGCTTCAGCCAGGTGCCGATCGCGGTGCCGCCGCCCGCGCTGAGCCTGCGCAGCGCCTGCTTGGCCTGGTCCCGGGTGGTGGAGTCGGCGACGGCGAGCCGGCCGCCGCCGGGATAGACCTCGCGGGCCACATGGGTGCCGTCGATCACCGCGAAGTGGACGCCGTCACGCAGGGTGTCGATCGCGGCGGCCGTGGCGTCCCGGGCGTTGCGTATCTTGGTCGGCGGATAGTCCATCGACCCCGAGCAGTCGACCATGACCGCCACGGCGGCGGACGGGCCCTGGCCGGGCGAGTAGAGGTGCGGCGCGGTGACCGCGCTGCCGATGGTGCCACCGCCGGTCGCGCTGACCGTCACGATGGCGTTGACCTCGCGGCCGCCTTCGGGCAGGTACTCGTTCTGGTACACCTCGACCGAGAACTGCGGCACGTTCGACTTCGAGAAATTGGCCATGCCTACTCTGATCCCCCTAGCAGCCCCACTGGTAGCCCCACAGCACGTGGGGTGATGACTGTGCGTGCCCGTGCCCGTGCCCGTGGCCGGACCGGTCCCCTCCGGTCCGGCGGCCGTACCCGCCCGGCCGCCGAGTCGCCCGCGAACATCCCGCCCGCGAGCCCCTCAGGCCGATCCTGCCCCCTGGGGCAGTGCGGGGAACGGCAGGACGGCCACTGTTACGTTGTCGTGGCCGCCGCCGTCGAGGGCGCGGCCGACCAGGACCTGCGCGCAGTGCAGCGGTCGCTCGGCCGCGTCCAGGGGCACGGCCCCGGCCATCTCCTCGGCGGCCTCCGCGTAGTTCCACAGTCCGTCGGTGCACACCACCACTACACCCGGCCGGTCGGGTTTGAAGGAAGCGGTGTGCGGCTCCAGTTCGTACGCGTCCGCGCCGAGCCAGCCGGTGATCGCGTGGGCGCGCTCGTCGGCATACGCCTCGGCCTCGTTCATCAGTCCCGCGGCCACCATCTGTGCCGCCCACGAGTCGTCCTCGGTGAGCCGGGCCGGGGGCGCGCTGCGGTCCACCGGGACCCAGTAGGCGCGGCTGTCGCCGACCCAGCCCACGACGAGCAGGGTCGGGGTGACGACGGAGCCGACGATGGTGCACGCCGGAGCGTTCTGGTGCGGGGAGTGCTGATGGGCCGTCTCCGGCTCCCCCGCCAGGGCGTTGACGGCGTTGGCGGCGGCGACGATCGCGTCGTGCATCGCCTGCTGCGGGTGGGTGCCGCGCGGCAGGGAGTCCAGCAGCGTTTCGCCCGCGGCGCGGGCGGCGGCGAGCGAGGCGTCGTCGGGGCGGGTCGCGGAGGACACGCCGTCGCAGACGATCGCGACGACCGCGGGGGAGCCGTCGGGCAGCGCCGTCGAGGAGATCGCGAACGCGTCCTCGTTGCGGTGGTGGCGCAACCCCCGGTCGCTGACCGCGGCGACCGCGCCCAACTCCTGTTCCACGTGGTCGCGTTCCCGCGGCTGGGCGTGCCCGCAGTTCTCGCAGTAGCCGTCCTCGTCGACATGCCCTCCGCGGCAGGCCACGCACAGCTTCGTGCCGGCCGGCGGTGTGGCCGGGTCGACGGTCCGCGGGTCCGGCGGCTGGGGCGCGGCCAGCGGATACTCGTCGGGCTCGTGGGCCCGGTCGAACCGGACGCCCCGCCCCGGACCGGGCAGGTCGCCGCCGCCCGAGTCGGTGCCCGGGATGTCGGTGGGACGGACCACCGGCCCGGGGGTCTCGGAACTCGGCTCGGAGGCGACGGGCCAGTCCACGGGCATGGCCTCCTCGGGCGGCTCGCCCGCCGTCCCGTTCAGGGTGACGGTCGGCTGGTCCTCCGGCGGCGCGGGCACCGCCGAGAGGTCATAGCCGCACGCACCGCAGAAGCGGTCGTCCGAAGCGAGGGGCCACTCGCAGATCGGGCACTTCGTCAGCGCGGTCGGCTGGGGCATCTGCGACATGAACTACACCCACGTCCGGGGGCGGTAACGGTTGGCACGTTCCACCAGGTCGATCCTCTCATCGCCGCCTTGAGCGAGCCGGGCCAGTGTGCGGTACGACCGCTCCAGTCCGAAGCGGAGGCCGCGTTCGTCCAGCGCGCTGCCGAGCAGCACCCGCTCGCCGGCCGGGGGCGCGGCACCCTGGCTACCGGAGAGTACCCAGTCCAGGGCACAGCCGAGGACCTCTGTGGACAACTGCTCGCGGCGCACCGCGTCCAGACCGTACCCGCCGAGCGCCTCGACCTGCCCGGCGGCGGCGGTCAGGTCCTCCAGGAACGGCGCGTCCGGTACGGCACCGGACGACGCGGTCCCGGGCGCGAGCGCCGCCTCCGTACGGTGTCTGAGCCGCGCCCGTACGGCGGCGACGCGGGCGGCGGTGTAGTGGATGGACGCCTCCGGTACGGACTCCAGGACGCGGACGGCGTTCTGCCGGTCCCCGGCGGTCAGCCGCACCCGGGCGAGCCCGAACGCGGCGCTGACGAAGCTGGGGTCGGTCGTCCACACCAGGCGGTAGTACTCGGCGGCGTTGTCCAGCTGCCCCAGCACCTCCGCGCACAGGCCGAGGGCCAGCTTGGGAGCCGGCTCGCCCGGGAAGGCGTCGTAGATCGCGTCGAAGGACAGTGCGGCGTTCTCGTGGTCGCCGGTGGCGAGTGCGGCCACACCGCGGTACCAGACCACCCGCCAGTCGTCGGGGTGATCCCGCTCCAGGGCGTCCAGGGTGGCCAGCGCGATGCTGAACTCGCCCATCTCCAGGCGGGCCCGCAGTTCCCGCAGCCGCAGCTCCAGGGAGCCGCTGGGCGCCGCGTGCAGCGCCGTGATCAACTCGGTGGGCGCGGAGGCCATGAGGCCCGCCAGGAACCCGGCGTTGGCGTCCCCGGGGTCCACGCGCGGGACGGGCAGCGCGAGGGCCGAGGCGGCGGTGTCCAGCTGCTTGGTGAGCTTCGCGGGGGAGGGCGAGCCACCGGTCAGCAGCGCGGGCGTACCGGAAGGCGAACCGCCGTTCTTCACGGCCGCCTTGTCGCGCCGTGTCCCCAGCCGGGACACCTCCCCGTCCAGCTCCGCGAACAACTCCGTGTCCGTGACCTTCAGTTCGGGCCCGAAGATCGTCGACAGCGCGGGCCGTGCCCGGCCCGTCTGCAGTGAGACGACCTCGCGCAGCACCCCCGTCAGCTGCTCCGCCATCTCCTGCGCGGAGGCGAACCGGCGGGCCGGGTCGGGGTCGGTGGCCCGCACCAGCAGGCGGTAGAAGGACTCGTACTGGCGGAAGACCTCGATGTTGTCCGGGTCGGGCAGGGAGTCCACGAAGACGTTCGTGTAGCCCTGGAAGTCGAAGGTGAGTACCGCGAGCGTACGGGCGACCGTGTAGAGATCGGAGGCCACCGACGGGCCGACGTCGGCCACTTCGGGCGCCTGGTAGCCGACCGTGCCGTAGATGGCCGACTCGTCGTCGTCCATCCGGCGCACCGCGCCCATGTCGATCAGCTTGAGCTGGTCCTCGGTCTGGATCGCGTTGTCGACCTTGAAGTCGCAGTACAGCAGATTGCGGCTGTGGAGGTGGCCGAGCGCCTCCAGGGCCTCGATGCCGTACGCGCAGGCCTGCTCGACCGGGAGCGGATCACGCCGACCGTTTGCCGTGCGGCGGTCGTTGGCGATCTCCTTGAGGGACTTGCCGCCGACGTACTCCATCACGATGTACCCGTCCAGCGAGCCGGTGCGCTGGTCGAGGTGTTCGACGAAGTTGTAGATGCGGACGATGTTGGAGTGCTCGATCTCGGCGAGGAAACGCCGCTCGGAGATCGCGGCGGCCATCGCGTCCTGGTCGCCCGTGTCGAGGAGGCCCTTCAGCACGACCCACCGGTCCGACACCGCCCGGTCTACGGCGAGGTAGATCCAGCCCAGGCCGCCGTGCGCGAGACAGCCCACGACCTCGTACTGGCCGCGCACGATGTCGCCCGAGTGCAGCTTCGGCACGAACGAGTACGGGTGGCCGCACTTGGTGCAGAAGCCCTCCGTGCGCCCCGGCCGGTCACCGCGCGCCCGCCCGACCGGCGCCCCGCAGTCGGAGCGTGAGCAGAACCGCTTCCGCTCGGGTACCTCGGCGGTCTCCAGGACCATCGAACGCGGGTCCGGGCGCGGCACGTCCGGGACCTGGACCAGACCGACGCCGAGCCGCGCCCGCCCGGAGGAGGAGGCGGTTTTGCCGGAACTGCGCACCGACACCGAGCGGCCCGTCGACTTGCCCGACAGGGCGCGCGAGAGCCGGCCCGAGACAGAGCGCCGGGACTGCGAGGAGCGGGCGGACGTCCGCGAGGAGCGCGAGGAGCGTGAGCTGTTCGGCCCGGAGCCGCGTGAGCCCTTGCCGCCCCCGGTGATGCCGGTGGGCGGGGAGGAGACCATGCCGCCGGCCGAGACGACCGGGGCCAGACCGCAGGTTTCGCAGTACAGCTCGCCGCCGCCCACGTCCTCGTACGAACCCGAGCAACCGGGCCGCTGACACGACTGCTGCCGCCCCTGCTCGCTGGCGGGGTCCTCGTCCGTCCGACTCACGATTGCTCCTCCCGCCGGTCCTGGGGGACGCGCGGGCCGGGCACCGAGGTGCCCAGCAGTTCGGCCGCCGCCTGCTGGTAGCGCAGCACCGCCTGCTCGGCGACGCGCAGGTCGCAGGGGGCGCTCCACAGCATGCGGCGTGCCGCGTCATACCGCTCGACCAGCAGCGAGTCCTCCGCGAAGCCGTGCCGGGCGACCTTCGCCTTGTACGCGTCGAGCCGGCCGCGCAGCTCCGCGCGGATCGCCAGCGGTGCGGTCACGGCCGTCAACGACTCGCGAGCGCGCAGCAGTTCGTCGTCCGCCTTCCGCTCCAGGGACTCCAGGAGCGGGGACAGCCGGTGCCACTGCGCGTGTCTGCGGTACTCGGCCGCCATCGCCAACTGCTCCTGGAGCACCGTCGGCGGGCCGCTGACCACCGGCACCTCGGTCGCGGCGATCTTCGCCAGCACCTCACCGCGCGCGCTGCGCGCCTCGGCGAGCGTACGGTCCGCGCGGCTGAGTACGTCCCGCAGCTTCACCAGCCGCGACTCCGCGTCCTGCCGGACGGTCAGCACGGCCTCGATCTCCCGCCGTACGTCCTCCAGGGCACGTGCCTCACGGTCGTACGTGGAGGTGTCCGGCCGGCCGCCGCCGGGCGCCGAACTGCCCGGTGCGGGCACCCAGAAGGCCAGCGGGTCGGAGATGACCCGCTCACGGAGCCCGCTCAGGGTGCGGGTGATCCGCTCCAGGTCGTCACCGGCCGGGTGCTCACCGGGGCGTACGCCGACGGAGTGCGCGAGCTGGCGGGTGCGCTGGAGCTCGGCGGCCAGCAGATCGATCCGGGCGGGCAGCGCGGACCACACGGCGTCGGCGGCCACCACCATGTCCAGCGAGGAGGCGTACAGGTCGTTCATCCGGTCCACCAGCGTGACCAGTGAGAACTGCTCGCTGAGACGGCTCGCGCCGTGCAGCGTCGGCGCGTTCGCCATCGCCGTCGCGGAGCCGGCGACCGTGACGGCCTCGCCGCGCAGCAGCCCGGTCAGCTCCACCAGGTCCTCACGGCTGGACCAGCGGCGCCGGGAACGGATCTCCCGGGCGGAGCGCAGCGCGTCCGTGTACGCGTCGAAGTACGCCCACAGGAGCGTGATCGACGCCTCCGCCGAGGTCCAGCGCTCCTTGGTGACGCCGGTCAGTTCGGCACCTTCGAGCAGCCTGCGGCCCGCGTGGTCCTGCAGGGCGAGCAGCGAGGTCTCGATGGCCTCGTGCTCCGCGCCGAGCCGCGCGAGCGCACGGTCCACCTCGTCCCGGTCCATCACCGGCCCGGTGGATCCCGCGACGCCCATCGATCACCTCTCGCTGCTGTCGGTGTCGGTCATTTCAGTTGGGTCGGTTGCCTCAGTCCCGGTACTTCTGGTCGGCTGGTGGCCGGGAGTCCGCCGAGTTGTCGCCGAGCGTCGCGGACAGCCAGGTGTTGTACGAGGCTTGCCAGCCGTCCTTCAGGTACTCCTCCAGAACCTGGTTGACCCGGCGTACCAGAGCTTCCGCCTCCAGGTGCATCGCCACGCCGTAGTACTCGGTGGTGAACGGCTCGCCCATCAGATCGACCGTCGGGTCCTGTGCCGCCTGGCTCGCGGCGAGGGCGCCGTCGGTGACCACGGCGTCGACCTCGCCGAGCTGGAGCCTTACCAGGCAGTCGAGTTGGTTGGGCGGGTTGACGGAGGTGATGTCGGCGGAGGCGGGCAGCTTGCCGGACTTCTGGTCGGCCTTCAGGATCTCCCAGGCGGTGGAACCGCTGGCCGAGCAGACCCTCTTGCCCGCCAGCGTCCTGCCGTACCCCTTGACGGTGGAGGACTTGGGGGCCAGGACCTGCTGTCCGGTCTTGAAGTACGGCTGGGAGAAGGCGACTTCACGCATGCGCGTGCAACTGATCGTCATGGTGCGGACCACCATGTCGACCTGCCCGGATTCGATCGCCGGGATGCGCTGGTTCGTGGGAACCGCCCGGAAGCGCACCTTGTCGGGGTCGCCGAGGATCTCGTCGGCTATGTGGTGCGCCAGGTCGATGTCGAAGCCTTCCAGCTCGGCGCCCGCGGTGGTGTTGTTCGGGTCGCGGTAGCCCCAGCCGTAGCTGTTCTGGTCGACGCCGACCGTGATGAAGTCGTTCTTCCTGATCCTCGCGATGATCGGGCCGGACTCGTCGGAGGAGGGCCTGAGGCTCTGGTTCTCCGGATCGTCCATGGTGTCGCACTCGTCCGCCCGTGCCTGGGAGCTCCGGGCGACACTCTCGCCGCCGGTGCCCGTGGCGCCGTCGCCGCGTGTTCCGCTGACCGGCAGAACCAGGGCGAAGACGACGGTCAGGGCGCAGAGGACCACCATCGTGCCCACGCCGCCCCAGCCCCTGAGGCCGGCCCGCAGGCGTCGTACCGCACTCATCACTCCCCTTTCCACCGCGTCTCCTCCCGCCGTCACCGGTACTCCGAAAGCCTGCGCCCGATGCCCAGCACCGCGCCCGCCGCGCCCAGCACGGCCAGCACCGCGGCGCCCACCGGGAGGCCGGTCATCGCGTCGCGACCGCCCTGGGCCGCCCGCTCGAACTCGCCTTCCTCGTGCCTGCTCGCGGTGCCCAGGTTGTCGTCGACGTTGTCGAAGCACTCGCGCGTCGGCTTGTCGCCCTGTCGGCATTCGGGCCTCGCCTCGCCGCCGATCACCTGGTCGAGGGCGCATTGGTAGTCGCCCTTGTCGTCGGCCTCGCGGGCACTGTCATGCCGCTCCAGCCACACCTTCATGTTGGCGGAGGCGGCCTTCACGGGCTTCTCGCCGCTGTCGTCGTCGGCGATGTCCTCGGCGGCGGCCAACTGCTTCTCGAGCGTCGCCATGTCGGTGTCGAATTGGAGGTCGAACTTGTCCACGACCTCGCCCTTCGCGTTCTTCGCGGACTCCGCGCCCCGGCTGATCAGCGTCAGGTTCTCGTTGCCGCGGGCGCTGAGGGAGGCGATGCGCGCGTCGTTCAGCGCGGTCAGGGACCGTACGCCGTCGTCGTAGGAGTCGTTCAGCCCCGAGCGGGCGACGGTGTGGCCGACGGCCAGCCACACCAGGACGACCGTGGAGGCGGCCGTCGCCGCGACCAGGCCGTGGTTCAACACCCGGTTCGTTCGCCGGTAGTTGCGCCGCTGGGCCCAGACGAGGCCACCGATGGCGAGGACTCCGAGAGCGATCGCGGCCCATGGATACGACGTGGCGTCGGCGTAGTCCGCACGGAGCCGCTCGTTCTCGTTGTCGTAGATCTCCTTCGCCTTCGGGAGCATCTGCTTCTGCATCTTGTCGTTCGCGTAGCGCAGGTAGGCGCCGCCCAGCGGGTACCCCAGCCGGTTGTTGGCGCGGGCCCGCTCGACCAGACCCTTGTACTCCGGCAGCAGGGCGTTCAGCTCGGCGACGCGCTTCCCCGAGCCGGAGCCGCGCTCCGACGCGGCGGCGGCGGTGGCCAGACCGTCGGCGGCCTCCCGGATCTCCCGCTCGTATCTCTCGCGCGACTCCTGCGTCTCCTGGCCGCCCGCGAGGAAGCCGCTGGAGGCCGCCGTGTTGGCGGCGGCCAGGGAACGGTAGATCTCGGCCGCGGCGGAGCTGAGGGGCTGGCTGCCGTGCAGTACGTCGTCGGCGGCGGCCGAGCGGTCGTTCATCTGCCAGGCGGTGACGGACCCGAACGCGACGACGAGGAGGGCGAGGACGGCGCCGATGACGCGCAGCCGGCCGGGCTCGGTGGTCGCGGCGGCGCGCAGTCGGTCGACGCCCTCCGCGAACGCGGTCCGGCGGGGCGGGCCGCCGTCCGGGGCCGGAGGCGGGAATGGTGACCGGGACGCGTGCGTGGCCTGCGGCGGCACGGCCGGGCCCGGTCCCGCGGGTGGTGCCGGCGGTGGCGCGCTGCCCTTCGGCGTGTATGTCACCTGACCTCCCCCTGGTCATCCGTCCATCACATCCGCCCGCTCGCACGGACGGAGGTGCACGGCCGCAAGTATCGCCGTCGGGACTGACATCGCACAGGCCTTGACTCGATCTTGTTCCCCGATCGTGTCCGTACGTCGTGTGCTTGTCGAACTCCGGTGCGGCACAAGGCTTCCCGCACCACCCCCTGCCCATGAATACGCGCTCCGGTTCGGTTCGGTTCCCGGGGGTTCGAACGCGTTCGAGATGAAAAGTGAGGGGGCACGGGCCCGTCAGGTCACCCTCTTTCGTCATGCGCCCGCACGCGCGCGTGCACGGTCCTCGGCGCGCCCACACGGTCCAGGCCGAGCAGGGCCGTGCCCAGGACAGGGGTGGCGGCGACGCCCCGACCCCGCCCCAGTCACTGGAGACCCGTCTGAGCGCGGGAATGCGGGCGGTGCGGCCGTCGGGGCGCGACTTCGTCACGGGTGGCGGCGAGCTCACTCTCCAACGCCTCCCGCAGCACAGGGAGTTCACATGAGAGCTGGGCGTTGGGGACGGGTCGGCCCGCACCGGGAACGCAGCGCGGCACGGTCGTTCGTGGCACGCGGCACGTAACCGGTGCAGGCGCGCCTGGCCCAGTCGGCCCGGGTGAGCTTGCCCTTGACCGTGAGGGTCCTGTCCTTGACGGCCGGCTCCGGCGTGGCGTTGACCGTGACCTTGGCGATCCGCTGCAGCTCGGCCGTGCCGAGGCCGCCCCACATGGCACCTATGGCGAGCTTGCGCATGAGTCCCCACATTCGAAGCGGCCCCTGGGCGTTGCGCTCCAGAGCAAGGGGCCCACTGTTGGGGTGACAGTAGGCGATCACGCTGGTGGGGGGAACGGGGGGTACCTGTGAAGACGGTGATGAAGCCGCAGGTCGAGTGGATGTGAGCGCTCCGGGCGCCCCGTGCTGGAGCGCCCGGTCATGCAAAAACCCGGATCGTCAGGCGGAGATGCCGTCGATCCGGGCCAACGCGTCGTCCGCGCCGTACGGCTGCAGGTAGGGCAGCCAGCGCGGGTCCCTATGGCCGGTGCCGATGATGCGCCAGGCCAGGCCGGTGGGCGGAGCGGGTTTGTGACGGAGCCGCCAGCCGATCTCGACGAGATGACGGTCCGCCTTGACGTGGTTGCAGCGGCGGCACGACGCGACGACGTTGTCCCAGACGTGCTTGCCCCCGCGACTGCGCGGGATGACGTGGTCGACGCTGGTTGCGACGCCACCGCAGTACATGCACCGGCCCCCGTCACGGGCGAACAGCGCCCGGCGGGTGAGAGGAACGGGCCCCCGATAGGGGACCCGGACGAAACGCTTGAGCCGGACCACGCTGGGTGCGGGGAGTGTGACGGTCGCGCTGTGCAGATGGGCGCCGGATTCCTCCAGGGAGACGGCCTTGTTCTCCAGGACGAGGACGAGCGCGCGGCGAAGCGGTACGACGCCGAGCGGCTCGTACGACGCGTTGAGGACCAGGACGTGCGGCACGGATGCCTCCTTGTACGCCGGCGGCGCGTGGCTCGCGCCGTGGACGATCCGTAGTCAGTCTCCCCTCATGCCTGGTGGAAGCGCCACCATGTCCCGGTAACGGGCTGGGAGTGTTTTCGACCACACCCTGATTCATCCCCCGCTGAGTGCGCCCTTCACTCCCTGGTGAGCGCCCTGTCGCCCTCGAACATTGCGGCGACCTTCACACGATGCCCCGTTAGTGTGGTGGGCCTGCCCGTCCGGTGACCTTTCCGTGACCCGACGGATCTTGACCGCCGCGCCGAGGGCAGATAGCGCACCTGGAGGTATCCGTCGTGTCGTCCGTTTCTTCCCCGCTTCTCCCGCGGGCCGCCGCCTCGCCGTCGCCGTCCCCCTCCCAGACGCCGACGACGCCGGCCGTGCCCACGCTGGAGGACGCCCAGGAGAGCGCGACCAACGCCGCCAGCTGGGTGGAGGAGAACTGGTCCACATGGCTGGCGATCGGTCTCCGCGTCCTGCTGATCGTGGTGATAGCGGCGGTGCTGAGAGTGGTGGTCCGGCGGGCGATCACCAAGCTCATCGACCGGATGAACCGCTCCGTCCCGGACGTCGAGGGCGCCACCCTCGGCGGCCTGCTGGTCAACGTCGAGCGGCGCCGCCAGCGCTCGCAGGCCATCGGCTCGGTGCTGCGCTCGGTGGCGTCCTTCCTCATCGTGGGCACCGCCGCCCTGATGGTCCTCGCCACCTTCGAGATCAACCTCGCCCCGCTGCTGGCCTCCGCCGGTGTCGCGGGCGTCGCCATCGGTTTCGGCGCCCGGAACCTGGTCACGGACTTCCTCTCCGGTGTCTTCATGATCCTGGAGGACCAGTACGGCGTCGGCGACACCATCGACGCGGGCGTCGCCTCCGGCGAGGTCATCGAGGTCGGCCTGCGCGTCACCAAGCTGCGCGGCGACAACGGCGCGATCTGGTACGTCCGCAACGGCGAGGTCAAGCGCATCGGCAACCTCTCCCAGGGCTGGGCCACGGCCGGTGTCGACGTCACCGTCCGCGCCGACGAGGACCTCGACAAGGTCCGCCGCACCCTCCTGGAGGTCGGCGAGGCGATGAGCAAGGAGGAGCCCTGGAACGAAATCCTCTGGGGCCCCGTCGAGGTCCTCGGCCTCGACGACGTCCTCCTGGAGTCGATGGTGGTCCGCGTCGCCGCCAAGACCATGCCCGGCAAGGCCCTCACCGTCGAACGGGAACTGCGCTGGCGCATCAAGAAGGCCTTCGACGCCGCCGGCATCCGCATCGTCGGCGGCGCCCCCGCCCTCGCCGACGACCCGGACGACCCGACGGCGGGCGTGGCGGCCCCGTCGGCCTACGCGTCCACCACGTCACCGCAGTCGGAGCGGGCCACACCGATCGCACCGGCGAGCCTGCCGAGGTAGGGCGGCGCGTACAGGTGTGGACAGGTGGGGGCGCCCGGAGAGGCCCCGGGCGCCCCCACCTGCTGCCCCCCGTCCCGGAAACACCCCCGTGCCTCCCGGGTCGCCGAGTCTCCGCCGCTACGCGGCCCGCCCTCCCACGGCCCTCACGTGTATCGCAGCTCTCCCGGCCGCACGGTCCGGCGCAGCAGCGGCACCGACGTGGCCGCCGCCAGCAGGCAGGCGCCGTAGACCGCGACGGGGACCAGGAGCGCGCCGTAGGGGATCACCAGGATGTTGCCCATGGCCGAGGCGTACGCGACGGCGATCGCCGTGCCGCCGAGGCCGGCGACCAGCAGCGGCGGTGCCAGGGGCAGGGCGGTCTCCAGCAGCAGGGCCCGGCGCAGGGCCTCGTACGGCACCCCGGCGGCGACCTGCGCGGCGAGGCCCCGGCGGCGGGTGGCGAGGGACTCGGCGGTGCCGACGGCCAGCGCGAAGAAGGTGATCGCGAAGCCGACGAGGACGGCGGCGGCGGTCAGGTTCAGACCGGTGACGTAGAAGGACCTGCTCGCGGCGAAGCCCGTCCCGTCGTCGAGGTCCGCCAGCAGCGCCTGCCGCACACCGATGTACCCGGCGCCGACGACGGTCCCCATGACCACGCTCGCGTGGGTGCGGGCCGCCGCCCACGGGTCGGACCGCAGCCGCTCGGCGGCGATCAGCACCGCCGGGCTCCCGGTGCGTGCGGCGAACCATCGGCCGGTCAGCGTCGACACGATGCCCGACAGCAGCACCGCGCCCGCGCCCACCGCGAGCAGCGCGCCGAAGAACACCAGCGGGGTCTGCCTCAGGGAGTTGTCGGGCATGTTCATGCTGGTGCTGGCGACGGCGCCCAGAGCCGCGATCACCAGCAGCGCCACCGCCCCCAGGAACACCCAGCCGGGCCCCCGCCCCGAGCTCGGCCCCACGCGCCGCACCCAGCCCAGCGGGGAGGTCACCACCCGGCGCAGCGCGAGTACGCTCGCGACCGCGCCAAGCACCGGCACGCCCAACGCCACCAGCGCGATCCCCGCCCAGGCCAGGAGGGAGGGGCTGTGCCACTCGCGCAGCAGGAACAGCACGAACAAGAGGGTGGCGACCGCCGAACCGGCCAGGCAGGACACCCCGGTCTCCAGCGCCGCGATCCTGCGCACCTGCCCCGCCGACGCCCCGGCCAGCCGCAGCCCGGCGAGCCGCCGGTCGCGGTGCACGGCGCCCACGCGGGTGCACTGGCCCAGGAACCCGAGCACCGGTATCAGCAGGACCATCAGGGTGAGGATCGCCCCGGCGCGTTCACCCGGGTTGTTCAGCAGTCCGTCGGCGACCGGCACGCTGTACCGGCCCCGCAAGGAGGCCAGCACCGCCGCCGCCATGGCGAAGGCCGTCGCCAGCGCCGCCCCCAGGCCCGTCAGCGTCACCCGCCACCACTCGCGCCGGTCGGAGCCCCCGGTCAGCAGGACGGCCAGCCGGAGGTCGTTCACCAGTGCGTTCACCGGGACACCTCCAGGGGGGCGTCGGCCTCGGAGACCACGACACCGTCCTTCAGGGTGACCTCGCGGTCCGCGTACGCCGCGGTCTGCGCGTCGTGCGTGATCAGCAGTACCGCCGTACCGGACTCCCGGGCCGAGTGCGTCAGCGCCGTCATCACCTGCTCGCTCGCCAGCGAGTCC
This sequence comes from Streptomyces sp. TG1A-60, assembly GCF_037201975.1. Taxonomy (NCBI): domain Bacteria; kingdom Bacillati; phylum Actinomycetota; class Actinomycetes; order Kitasatosporales; family Streptomycetaceae; genus Streptomyces; species Streptomyces sp. TG1A-60. Next base: position 5,519,105 of record NZ_CP147520.1, read on the forward strand.
AGCGCCCCGGTCGGTTCGTCCGCGAACACCACCTTCGGCCCCGTCATCAGCGCCCGCGCCAGCGACACCCGCTGCGCCTGGCCACCGCTCATCTCGCCGGGCCGCTGCTCCTCCTGCCCGCGCACACCGAACCTTTCCAGCCACTCGCCGGCCCGCTCCCGCGCCTCCTTGCGGGAGGTGCCGGCCAGCAGCAGCGGCAGCGCGACGTTGTCGACGGCCGTCAGCTCGGGGATCAGCTGCCCGAACTGGAAGACGACTCCGAAGTCCGTCCGGCGCAACTCGCTGAGCTCCTTCTCGGGGAGCTGGTCGAGCCGCTTCCCGGCGTACGCCACCGAGCCCTCGTCCGGCCGGACGATGCCCGCGAGACAGTTCAGCAACGTTGACTTGCCGCTGCCGCTGGCCCCCGTGACGGCGAGGATCTCGCCCTCGCGCAGCTCCACCGAGGCGCCGCGCAGCGCCCGTGTCCTGCCGTGCTCCTTGACGAGGCCACGGGCCGCGAGCAGCGGCGCCGGGCCGGGGTTCTTCTCGTTCATGCTGCGTCGACCTCCGCGGTCAGGGTGGTCAGCCGGGCCGTGGTGGTGTTCATCCAGCGGAGATCGGCGTCGAGGTGGTTGAGGGCGTAGTCCGCCGCGAGCACGGTCGCGAGATCGGCTCCCGGCGTGGTCTTCACGGCCGTCAGCTCCCGCATCCGCGCCATGTGCGCGGTGCGCTGCGCCTGTAGATGGGCCGCCGGATCGCCGTCGGCGAGGATCGAGACGACGAGCTTGGCGAAGATCTCGTTCGTCACGAATGGCGCGGGCGGCGTGATCTCTCCGGCCCATTTGGCCAGTTCGCGCGCCCCCTCGTCCGTCGAGCGGTACATCGTCCGCTCCGGGCCGCTGTCCGCCTCGGTGCCGTCGACCTCGGCGAGACCGTCGCGGACCAGGCGCTGAAGAGTCGTGTAGACCTGCCCGTAGGCCAGCGGGCGGGCCTGCGGGAAGCGTTCGTCGTGCCGTCGCTTGAGGTCGTAGCCATGGCTGGGTCCCCCTGCGAGCAGCCCCAACAGGATGTGACGGATGCTCATGAGAGCCAGTATGCATCGAGTACATGTACTGAGTGAATAGCGTCGGGGGAGATCGTCCGGCCATGCCGATACCGAGGGAAGCGGGGCCCCGGCGCCGGAGTGATCGGAGTGAACCACACCACGATGTCCCCACACCCACGTCTGCGGCGGCGCCCACTGGGTAGGGCTGGAGTACCCCGGACCCGCACATCGAAGCCGTACGACCACAAGGAGACCCCCGTGGCCACGCCCACCTACCTTCCGACCCTGCCCCGCTCCAAACGCGTCGCGGAGCCCTACGAACTCCGCGAGCCCCACCTCTGTGTCTTCAGCGCCGAGGGCCCCTGCGCCGACGTCCCCCTCACCAGCGAGCCCCCGCTTCCGGACGCCGCCCCTCTCACCAGCGAGCCGCCCCTCGCCGACGCGGCCCCCCTCACCAGCGAACCCACATCCAACGGCGCCGCATCGGGGGTCTAGATGCCACCGCGCCCGGCCGATTCCGACGATCCGCCGCCACCACCGGCGAACCCCGGCCCCCCGCCACCCCCCGCCCCGGCCACCTCCGACCCGCCGCGCCCCGCCCCGGCAGACTCCGGCGATGTGTCACCTGACCCGGCCGACCCCGGCAGGCCGCGCCCCGGCTCCGCCGGCTCCGGCGCGCCGTCGTCGGGCCCGGTCGAGCCGGGGAACCCGCTGTCGGAGGCGTCGCTGGCCCGGCTCGCCGCGCTGCACGGTGTGGCCACCTCCTACAGCCCCTCCCGGGACCGTACGGTCGCCGTCCCGGTGGGGGCGGTCGTGGCCGCTCTCGCCGCGCTGGGCGTCGACGCGCGCACCCCCGAGGCCGTGCGCGCCGCCCTCGCGGCGCGCGAGCGGGAGCTGGCCGAACGGTTGTTGCCGCCGACGGTCGTCTACTGGGCCGGCGGCGAGCTCCCCGCCGCGCTGGCCGCCCTGCCGGACGGCACCCGGCTGCGTATCGAGACGGAGCGGGGCGAACTCCGCTCCACCGTCGAGGAGTTGCCCCCGGGAGCGCACGCCCTGCGGGTCACCGCCCCCGACGGCCGCACCGCCGAGGCCCACCTCGTCGTGGCCCCGCCCCGGCTGCCCGCCCCGCCCGGCCGGACGTACGGTCTCCTCGTCCAGCTCTACTCCCTCCTCTCGCACCGCAGTTGGGGCATGGGCGACCTCGGCGACCTCGCCGAACTCACCGCCTGGGCCGGCCGCGCCCTCGGCGCCGGATTCGTCCAGGTCAACCCGTTGCACGCGGCCGTCCCCGGCACCCCCACCGACCCCTCCCCGTACCGCCCCTCCTCCCGCCGCTACCCCGACCCCGTCCACCTCCGCGTCGAGGACGTCCAGGAGTACGCCCGCGCCCTCACCTCCGCCGACCACCGCGACCGCGTCGGCACGCTGCTGGAAGGGGCCGCGCGGCTGCGGGAAGCCGTCCTGGCCAAGGGCGAGCTGATCGACCGGGACGCGGTGTGGGACCTCAAGCGCGAGGCCCTGGAAGTGGTGCGCACCGTGCCCCTCGGCCCCGGGCGGCGCGCCGCCTACTGGGACTTCCTCGCCGAGGAGGGCGAGGCACTGGAGGACCACGCCACCTGGTGCGCGCTCGCGGAGGTCTACGGCTCCGACTGGCAGCGCTGGCCGACGGGCCTGCGCGACCCCCGCTCCGCCGAGACCGCCCGCGCCCGCGGCGAGTTGATGGACCGCGTCGACTTCCACACCCGCCTGGCCTGGCTCACCGACGCCCAGCTCGGCACCGCGCAACGCTCCGCGCGCGACGCCGGCATGCCCGTCGGACTGGTGCACGACCTCGCGGTCGGCGTCCACCCCGGCGGCGCCGACGCCTGGGCCCAGCAGGAGTACTTCGCGGCCGGCATGTCCACCGGCGCACCCCCCGACGCCTTCAACTCCCGAGGCCAGGACTGGGGCCTGCCTCCCTGGCGCCCCGACCGCCTGGCCGAGTCCGGCTACGCCCCCTACCGCCGTCTCCTGCGCGCCCTCCTCCGCCACGCGGGCGCCCTCCGAATCGACCACGTCATGGGCCTCTTCCGCCTCTGGTGGGTCCCGCGGGGCCAGGCACCGACCGAGGGCACCTACGTCCGCTACGACGCCGACGCCATGCTCGCGATCCTGGTCCTGGAGGCCTCACGGGCAGGCGCCCTGGTGATCGGCGAGGACCTGGGCACGGTCGAGCCCGGCGTACGCGAGGCCCTCGACGCGCGCGGCGTCCTGGGCACCTCCGTCCTCTGGTTCGAGCGCGACTGGGAGGGCACGGGCCGCCCCCTCCCGCCCGAGCGGTGGCGCGCGAACTGTCTCGCCACCGCCACCACCCACGACCTCCCGCCCACCGCCTCCCGGCTGACCTGCGACCATGTCGACCTCCGCCACGGCCTGGGCCTGCTCGCCCGTTCCCTGGACGAGGAACGCGCCGAGGCCGCCGCCGACACGGGCGAATGGCTGGCCCTCCTGACCCGGCTGGGCCTGCTGAACGGCGCCGGCGGCGGCATCTCCGCCCCTTGCGAGGAAGCCCAGATCCAGGCCCTCCACCGCTTCCTCCTGCGCACCCCCGCCCGCATGATCGGCCTCTGGCTCCCCGACACCGTCGGAGACCGCCGCCCCCAGAACCTCCCCGGCACCTGGGACCAGTACCCGAACTGGCGCCTCCCCATCGCCGACGCGACCGGCCGCCCGGTGACCTTGGAGGACCTGGCGGCCTCGCCCCGGCTGCACGCGCTGGCGGATGTGCTGCGGGGGCGGTCGGGGAATGAGGGGGGCGAAGCCTCTTGATCAACCCACCGCTGTGCCACCCCGGACGAGTGTCCCTCCCCGGCGTTGGGTACTTTGGTCCCGTGGACAAGAAGAACACCCTGCGCGTCGGCGCCCTGGCCGCCGGTACGACGCTGATGATGCTGCTCATGTCGTCCCCCGCGCTCGCGCTGACGCGCGACGACGGCGACGACCCGGGTCCGGGCCTCAGCGTGATCGAGACGCTGGGGCTCTTCGTCGTGGCACCGATCGCCCTGTTCGCGGTGATCGTCGGCCTGGTGATGGTCCTGGACAGGTCGACCGACCGCCAGCCGAAGGCCAAGGCGAAGGCCTGACGCCCGCGGCTCCACCGCTTCGCACGCCCGCGGCTCCGCACACCTGCGGTTCCACCGCTTCGCCTTTCGCGTCGCTTCACATCCGAGGGCGCCCCCTCCGCACACCAGTGCGGAGGGGGCGCCCTCGACGTGTTCCATGGCGCGCGGACCCGCCGGGGCGCGGCCGGCGGCCCTTCCGCGCTCCCCAGGGTTACGGCGTCGAACACGCGCCGTGAGACACCGGCGCGCCGCCGGCCGCAGCCCCACCCCGTCCGCAGCGCCTGTGACGCCGAGCGCGCCGCCCGGGTCCGGGTCGCCGCATGCTCGGGAGTCGGACACCCACGCCCCCAGCGGCGGCGACCGGTCCCCGAAGAATCACCCCGTCCGCTCGATGCCCGCCTGGCCGGTGGCGCGGAGCATGGGGCGAGCGGCCGTCGTAGGACCGTGCCGCAACGGCCCGACGGACACGTGGCCCGGGGCGGCGGAGGACGCGGACGGCGTGACGGCCGAGGAGGCAGGGGCCGCGGCGTCGCCGACGGCCGTCTCCCGGAGGCTCACGCCCCAGTCCCCACCACCAGCGTCCGCAGCAGGTCGGCCAGTTGGCCGGTCTGCTCCTCGTCCAGGTGGGAGAGCGCCTCGGTCTGGACGGCCAGGCCCGCGGCGACGGCCTCGTCGGTCAGGCGCAGGCCCTCGTCGGTGAGGGTGACCTGGAGGGCACGGCGGTCGTGCGGGTCGGGGGAGCGGCGGAGCAGGTCCGCCCGTTCGAGCTTGTCGAGGCGGCCGGTCATGCCGCCGGTGGTGAGCATGAGGGTCGCGGAGAGCTGGCGGGGCGAGAGGGTGTACGGCTCGCCGGACCGGCGCAGGGTCGCGAGCACGTCGAACTCACCGCGCGAGATCCCGAACCGCGCGTACGCCTTCTCCATCCGGTCGCCGAGTGACCGCGAGAGCCGGTACACGCGCCCGAACACCTCCATCGCGGTGGTGTCGAGGTCGGGCCGCGCGACCGCCCACTGGTCGATGATCGCGTCGACGGGGTCGCGCAGGGGCTGGTCCGGCCGCTCCGGCCGGTCGGGCTCGGAGCGCTCGGACCGCTGGGGCTGGGGGCTCGCGTTCATGTGAGGAGTATCCGGCGCGGGTCGGTCGGCCGCAAGAAAGCGGCTTGACGGAAAGTTGCTTACCGCTAAGCTAATCGCGAGCAAGTCAGTTGAGCAGTCTCCTCAGCCGCCGCGAAGGGCCGCGTCCCATGACCGCGAAGACCTCGGAGTCCTCCGACTCCGCGAAGACCTCGAACCGCCTCACCCTCACAGCCGTCACCGCCCTGGCCCCCGTCTCCTGGGGCACCACCTACGCCGTCACCACGGAGTTCCTGCCGCCCGACCGCCCCCTGTTCACGGGCCTGCTCCGGGCGCTCCCGGCGGGGCTGCTGCTCCTGGCGGTCTCGCGCACACTGCCGCGCGGGGTCTGGTGGGGGAAGGCCGCGGTGCTGGGCGCGCTGAACATCGGCGCCTTCTTCCCGCTCCTCTTCCTCTCCGCGTACCGTATGCCGGGCGGCATGGCCGCGGTGGTCGGTTCGGTGGGCCCGCTGTTCGTGGCCGGTCTGGCGACCCTGCTCCTCGGCGAGCGGCCGACCGTACGCACGCTCCTCACCGGCATCGCCGCGGCCCTCGGCGTCAGCCTTGTCGTCCTGAAGGCGGCCGGCGCCCTCGACCCGGTGGGCCTGCTCGCGGCCCTCGCCTCCACCGCCTCCATGTCCACCGGCACGGTCCTCACCAAGCGCTGGGGCCGCCCCGAGGGCGTGGGCCCCCTCGCCTTCACCGGCTGGCAGTTGACGGCCGGCGGCCTCCTGATCGCGCCCGTCGCCCTGCTCGTCGAGGGCGCACCCCCCGCCCTGGACGGCCGGGCCGTGGGCGGCTACCTGTACCTGGCCCTCGCCAACACCGCCGTCTCCTACTGCCTCTGGTTCCGAGGCATCGGCCGCCTCCCCACCACCCAGGTGACCTTCCTCGGCCCGCTCTCCCCCCTGACCGCCGCCGTGCTGGGCTGGGCCGCCCTGGGCCAGTCCCTCACCCCTCTGCAACTCCTGGGCATGACCATCGCCTTCACCGCGACGATCCTGGGCCAGCTCCAGCCCCGCGCACGGTCCACGCCGACGCCCCCGAGGCCCCCGGGCAAGCCACCCGCCGGGTCCGCCCCGCGCCGACCCGCCGACGCTCGGGACCACCAGGCTGCCGAACTCTCCGGCTGGCGGCTCACGTAAGGGGGCGCCCGGTGACCACACCGGGCGCCCCCTTACGCGTACGACGGGCCGCCTACTCCGTGGCCGCCGCCGCGTCCGCGGCCTGTGCCCTCAGTGCCCGCTCGACGCCCGCGCGGGACTCGGAGACCAGGCGGCGCAGGGCCGCGTTGGGCTGGGCGGAAGCCAGCCAGGTGTCCGTCTTGTGCAGGGTGTCGGTCGAGACCTGGATGGTCGGGTAGAGGCCGATGGCGACCTGCTGGGCGATCTCGTGGGAGCGGGAGTCCCAGATGGTCTTGACGACCTCGAAGTACTTGTCGGTGTAGGGGGCGAGGAGGTCGCGCTGGTCGGTCTGGACGAAACCGGCGATGACGGCTTCCTGGAGCGCGTTGGGGAGCTTGTCGGACTCGATGACCTGGGACCAGGCCTCCGCCTTGGCCTCCGGGGTCGGGCGGGACGCTCGGGCGGTGGCGGCGTGGCGTTCGCCGGCCGCCGTCCTGTCGCGCTCGTACTCGGCGGCGATCTCCGCCTCGTCGTAGCGGCCCACCGCCGCGAGCCGCTGGACGAAGGACCAGCGCAGCTCGGTGTCGACGGCCAGCCCCTCGATCGTCTGCGTGCCCTCCAACAGAGCCTCCAGGAGGTCCAGTTGCTCGGGAGTGCGGGCGGTCGCGGCGAAGGCGCGGGCCCAGGCGAGCTGGTGGTCGGAGGCGGCCGACGCGGCGCGCAGGTGCGCGAGCGTGGCGTCCGTCCAGCGGGTCAGCAGCGCCTCGCGGGCCGTCGGGTCGGCGTACAGCTCGACCGCCAGCTTCACCTGGCGGTGCAGGGACTGCACGACGCCGATGTCCGACTCCTTGCCGATGCCGGAGAGGACCAGGGACAGGTAGTCACGGGCCGCCAGTTCGGCGTCGCGTGTCATGTCCCAGGCCGAGGCCCAGCACAGCGCGCGTGGGAGGGAGGACTCGAAGTCGCCGAGGTGCTCGGTGACGAAGGCGAGCGACTGCTCGTCCAGGCGGACCTTCGCGTACGACAGGTCGTCGTCGTTGAGGAGGACGACCGCCGGGCGGCGCCTGCCCACCAGCTCGGGTACGGCGGTCAGTTCACCGTCCACGTCCAGCTCGATCCTCCCCCGGCCTTCGGCCGGGGGACCCCCACGTCACGGACCAGCTTGCCGCTCGCGTCGTCCAGCTCGTACAGGCCGACCGCGATGCGGTGCGGGCGGAGCGTCGGCTCGCCCTTCGCGCCCGCGGGCAGCGCCGGGGCTTCCTGGCGGATCGCGAAGGAGGTGATGACGCCGTGCTCGTCCGTCTCGATCTCGGGGCGCAGAATGTTGATGCCTGCCGTCTCCAGCCACGCCTTCGACCAGGCCTTCAGATCACGGCCGGAGGTCTCCTCCAGAGCGCCCAGCAGGTCGGACAGGCGCGTGTTGCCGTACGCGTGCGCCTTGAAGTACGCCTGCACGCCCCGGAAGAACTCGTCCATGCCGACGTACGCGACGAGCTGCTTGAGCACGGACGCGCCCTTGGCGTACGTGATGCCGTCGAAGTTGACGAGCACGTCGTCCAGGTCGCGGATCTCCGCCATGATCGGGTGCGTGGACGGCAGCTGGTCCTGCCGGTACGCCCAGGTCTTCATGGAGTTGGCGAACGTGGTCCACGAGTGCGGCCAGCGCGAGCCGGGGGCGTCCGCCTGGCAGGCGATCGACGTGTACGTGGCGAACGACTCGTTCAGCCACAGGTCGTTCCACCACTCCATCGTCACGAGGTCGCCGAACCACATGTGGGCCAGCTCGTGCAGGATGGTCTCGGCGCGGACCTCGTACGCGGCGTCCGTCACCTTCGAGCGGAAGACGTACTGGTCGCGGATGGTCACCGCGCCCGCGTTCTCCATCGCGCCCGCGTTGAACTCCGGCACGAACAGCTGGTCGTACTTCTTGAACGGGTACGCGTAGTCGAACTTCTCCTGGAACCACTCGAAACCCTGCCGGGTGACCTCGAAGATGGCGTCGGAGTCCAGGTACTCGGCCAGCGACGGTCGGCAGTAGATGCCGAGGGGCACCGACTGGCCGTCCTTCTCGTACACGCTGTGCACGGAGTGGTACGGGCCGACGATCAGGGCCGTGATGTACGTGGAGATACGGGGCGTCGGCTCGAAGACCCAGACGTCGTCCTTGGGCTCGGGCGTCGGCGAGTTGGAGACGACGGTCCAGCCGGGCGGGGCCTTCACGGTGAACTGGAAGGTGGCCTTCAGGTCCGGCTGCTCGAAGCTCGCGAAGACACGGCGGGCGTCCGGCACCTCGAACTGGGTGTACAGGTACGCCTGGTCGTCGACCGGGTCGACGAACCGGTGCAGGCCCTCACCGGTGTTGGTGTACGCGGCGTCGGCCACGACCCGCAGGATGTTGCGGCCCTCCAGCAGGCCGGGAAGCGCGATCCGGGAGTCCTTGAAGACCTCCGCCGGGTCCAGCGCGTCGCCGTTGAGGGTCACCTCGTGGACGGTCGGGGCCACCAGGTCGATGAAGGACGCCGTGCCGCCACGGGTCACGTCGAAGCGCACCGTGGTCACGGACCGGTAGGTGCCGCCCTCCTGCGCGCCGGAGAGGTCGAGATCGATCTCGTACGAGTCAACGCTGAGCAGCTCCGCCCGCTGCTGAGCCTCTTCGCGGGTCAGGTTTGTGCCAGGCACGCTGTCATCTCCTCGGTATGTGTGGGTTGCGTCATCCTTCCATGGCCGTGGTGCCGGTGACCTCCCACGTCTCCCGCCTCTCCCGTGTGTGGCCGCTTCAGGTCCTCCCGCATGCCGCGGAACCTGGCCCGCGGACGGACTTTTGGGCACAGTGCGAGCGGATTGGGGCGCTTGACCTTTCGCGATTCGGCCATCGAATCGGCGTCGTGCCACCGCACGCGCTCAGGGAGACCGACCGGGCACTGCGGCGGCAACCGGCTCTCTGCACACGCCGAAGGGGCGCCCACCGGCATCCGGTGGGCGCCCCGCCACTGTGTCCTGCCCGGTTATTCGCTCAGCTCCGCCGCCACCAGCTCCGCGATCTGCACCGCGTTCAGTGCCGCGCCCTTGCGGAGGTTGTCGTTGGAGACGAAGAGGGCGAGGCCGTTGTCGACGGTCTCGTCGGCGCGGAGGCGGCCCACGTAGGAGGCGTCCTGGCCGGCGGCCTGGAGAGGGGTGGGGATGTCGGAGAGGGCGACGCCCGGGGCGCCGGCCAGCAGCTCCGTCGCGCGCTCCACGGAGATCGGGCGCGCGAAGCGGGCGTTGACCTGGAGGGAGTGGCCGGAGAAGACCGGGACGCGGACGCAGGTGCCGGAGACCTTGAGTCCGGGGATCTCCAGGATCTTGCGGGACTCGTGGCGGAGCTTCTGCTCCTCGTCCGTCTCGTTCAGGCCGTCGTCGACGATCGAACCGGCGAGCGGGACGACGTTGAAGGCGATGGGGCGCTGGTAGACGCCCGGCTCGGGGAAGTCGACCGCCGCGCCGTCGTGCGTCAGCCTGTCCGCGTCCGCCACGACCTTCTGGACCTGGCCGTGCAGCTCCGCGACGCCCGCGAGGCCGGAGCCGGAGACCGCCTGGTAGGTGGCGACGACGAGCGCTTCGAGGCCCGCCTCGTCGTGCAGCGGACGCAGCACCGGCATCGCGGCCATCGTCGTGCAGTTCGGGTTGGCGATGATGCCCTTGGGGCGGTCGGCGATCGCGTGCGGGTTCACCTCGGAGACGACCAGCGGCACCTCGGGGTCGCGTCGCCACGCGGAGGAGTTGTCGATCACGACCGCGCCCTGGGACGCCACCTTCTCGGCCAGCGCCCGGGAGGTCGCGCCGCCCGCGGAGAAGAGGACGATGTCGAGGCCGGAGTAGTCGGCCGTCGCCGAGTCCTCGACCGTCACACCGTCGACGACCGAACCGGCCGAGCGGGCGGACGCGAACAGGCGCAGCTCACGCGTCGGGAAGTCGCGCTCCTTGAGGATCCTGCGCATGACCGTGCCGACCTGACCGGTGGCTCCGACGATTCCGACCCTCACGGCGACTCCTTTTAAGTGGCTTGTCTGTGTCTGCGGCATGGCCGAGGCGTTTCCATCATGCGGTCAGTCCGGGCCCGCCTGTCCAGTCGTTTGAGCGGAAGGCGGGAACGACGGGCCGTGACGCCCCCGGTCCCGGAGCCGCTTCTTTGACCGTCACCCCGGTTGAGCTGGAGGAATTCGTCCTACGGCGGTCCCGTACCGCAAGCTGTGCTGCCTCGACCCTGCCCACGGCACCCGGGCGCACGCGGAGGTGTGACGTACGCCTCTGCGGCAGGCGGTGCGCGGCGGGTCCGGGAGGTCTGCGCCGCGGGCCCGGGGAAAGGTGCGCGGGCGTTGCGAACGTTTCCGCCCGCACCGGCGTCGTAGAGGAAACGCGGGAGGGGAGGGGTGGCTGTGCTGCGCAGAAGGGCGGGCCGCGTCCAGGAGGTGGACGATCCGCCGCACGCGGGCGTCGGCCCCTGGACCAAGGGCGGCGACTCACCGGCGGTGACCGGGAACGCGGGGGACGCGGCGGACACGGGCGCCGACCCGCTGGACGCGGCCCAGGAGCGGCGGGTGCGGGCGGTGCTCGCGCTCGGCGGTGTGCCGCAGTCGGACCTGCCGGACGGGGTGCAGCAGGTACGGCTGCGGCTGCTGGAGCGGGCCGCGAGCGGGCGGGAGGCACCGCGCGACGTGTCCGCGTGGGTGGCGGTCGTCGCCTCCAACCTGGCGATGGACTGGCACCGCGCCAAGCGCCGCCAGGAGCGCCTCGGCGAGCGCCTGGCCTCACTGCGCCCGCCGGCGCACTCCTCCGGCGAGGACTCCAGCGTGCTCTCGCTCGCCGTCGCCCGAGGCCTGGACGAGCTGCCCGACGCCCTGCGCCAGGTCCTCGTCCTGCGCTTCTACGCCGACCTGCCGGTACGAGGGATCGCCGACGAGCTCGGCATTCCCGAGGGCACGGTCAAGAGCAGGCTCCACTCGGCGGTCCGCGCCCTGCGTACCCGCCTGCACGAGGACGAGGTGGTGTGACATGACCGCCCGGGACGACAACCGACACGACGCGGAGCACGGCGACACGGCGCAGGGGCGCCCTGAGCGCGGGAAGCTCGCGGGCGCCGCGTACGACGACCTCGTGTTCGACGGTCCCGCGTACGCCGGCATGGACGCGTTGATGGCCGCGCTCGTCGATGAACCGTTGCCCGAAGAGGCCTCGGGGGACGCCGAGTTCGTGAGGGCGCTGGACGCGGCGGCAGCCGATGTCGCTCTGTTGAGGCAGCAGTTGGGGCTGATCGGGGAGGCGCTGGTGGCGGAAGGGGCCGGGAGCGCGCCGGGGCGACTCGTGGCCGCGGGGGAGGGGGACGCGGCCGGGGCCGAGACGGACCCCGGGGCGGTGCGCGGGCCCGCGGCGGCCGCCCTCCCGCCGGTGAGGCCCCTGCCGACGTGGCGGACCCGCACCCGCCGCGCCCGGAACGTCGCCTTCGGCACCCTCGCCGCCGCGGTGGCCGCCTCCGTCGTCCTCGGCGCGGGCTGGGTCGTCGTACAGGCCGGCGGCGGCGGGGCGAGCACGGCCTCCGACTCGGGGGCAGGCTCCGACGAGGCCGCGAGCAGGGAGGACAGCAGTGCGGGGGGCGGCTCGGACGCCTCGCTCAGTGGGGAGGGGTATGTCGCCTGCGCCCGCCTCATCGTGGAGGGCACCGTCGTCGAGGTCGAACCGGTAGCCGGCGTCCGGCAGGACCGGATCACGGTCGAGGTGGACCGCTACCTCAAGCCCGACAAGGGCGCCGACGAGATCGCCTTCCCCATGGACCACGACGTCGACCCCCGGCTGAAGACGGGCGACCGCGTCCTCGTCGGCATCCCGAAGGGCAGCGCCCAGCCGGACATCTGGACCACGAAGGAGGCGGACATCGCCCGCGACCGGGCCTGGATCGAGCAGGCGCTGCCGGGCTCGCAGGGGCTGTCCTGCGAGTGACCCGCCGAACGCCGAAGGGGCGGGTGTCCTCCCGGACACCCGCCCCTCACGTCCTACCGGTACCGGGGTGTTACGGCGTGACCTTCTCGATCCGCACGCTGCCGGTGCCCGCGGCGGTACCGCGCGCGTTCACCAGCTGGACCTGGCCGAAGAACTCCCGGCCGGCCGGCGCCTCGGCAGCCGCGACGACCTCACCGGAGACGGTCGTCGTGGCACCCGTGCCGAGCTTGACGGCGGTGCCCGCGACCTTCACCTCGCCGAGGGCGGAGGAGAAGAACACGTCGCGGTAGTCGTACGCGGTCGACCCGGCCGGAACCGAGTAGCCGACGACCTCGACGGTGTACTCACCGGCGGTCGGCGACGGGATGGAGACGGACTCCTCGGAGTCGCCGTCCGCGGAGTTGGCGACCTCGTTGCCGTCCGCGTCGTAGACGTACAGGTCGAGGTCGGCGGCGGGGTCCGCCGTGTTGCCGATGGCGACGTCCAGGGACCCGGCGCCCGCGGGCACCTCGACCGTGGAGGTCTGGGTGTCACCGGTCGCGATGGTCGGCCGGTCGGTGTTGGCCGAGCCCAGCGGACCGCCCACCAGCTTGCCGTCGACGGCGGCGAGCGTGTTGTTCACCTTCCAGGAGACGGCGGTCGGGTTGCCGACCTTCGCCTCGGGCACGGTGACGACCTCGGGGTCGAAGTTCGCGCCGTACACGGCGAAGTTCAGCTTGAAGGTGTTGTGGAGTACCGGCGACGTCCGGCGCGACTCGACCTCGAACTCCCAGACGCCGGGCTGCGGGTCGGCGTACGAGCGCACGTCCGGCTTGCAGCCGTTGCCGTCGAGGTGGTTGCTGTAGCAGGTCAGGGAGCTGGTGCTCTCGACCGCGACGCCGTACGGGTGGTTGGCGATGAAGCGGGTCTGGCTCTTGTCCTTCAGCCCGCTGATCGCCACCTCAAGGGTCTTCGCGCCCTCGGGGACGGTGACGAAGTACGACTTGGTGGCGTTGCGCTGGACCTTGCCGGACGCCGAGTGGGTGTACTTCAGCGGCGCGGAGACGACCACGGTGTTGAGGATCTGCTTGTCGATGCCCGGGGTCTTCCAGTCGTCGACCTCAAGGATCGCGCTGCTGATGCCGGAGTTCTCCGGCTTGGCGGCGACCTTCACGGTGACCGGCTTGTTCAGCGGCAGGGAGACCACCCGGCTGCCGACGATCCGGAACGTGTTGTCCCGGTTGTTCTTCAGGCGCAGCTTGTGGCGGATCGCCCGGTCGTCGCCGGACGTACGGGTGATGGTCACGTCGTACGTCTTCTTCTGGCCGGCCTTGAGGCCGCCCTCACGGTCGTAGATGCCGGTGCCGAAGCCCGGGGTCTTGAGCGCGGAGTCGAGCGCCGTGTCGACCGGGGCCTTGACCGCGTAGTCGTGCGCCGTCGCGCCCGCCCTGATCGACTTCCACGCGTCGACGATGTCGATCAGGCCCGCGCCCTCGGCGTACGCCTGCACACCGCTGATGTGGTCCGCGGTCGAGGTCAGCGCGGTGCGCAGCTTCACGGGCGTCAGGTCGATGCCCTTCTGCTTCGCGGCACTGAGCAGCAGCGCGGAGGCGCCGGCCGCCTGCGGGGAGGCCATCGAGGTGCCGTTGAGCATCTGGTAGCCGGCCGGGAGCGTGTAGCCCGCCTCGGGGACCGCGACGCCCGGCAGCCAGGTCTGCGCGGTGTTGATCGCGGCACCGGGCGCGACCAGCGTCGGCGTGAAGCCGCCGTCCTCACGCGGGCCGCGCGAGGAGAAGTTGAACAGCTGGTTCTTCTTGATGACCTGCGAGCCGTAGTTGGCCGCCCAGGTCGCCTTCGAGACGGACGCGCCGACCGAGATCACCTTGTCGGCGAGGCCGGGGTCACCGATCGTGTTGGCGCCGGGGCCGGAGTTGCCGGCCGAGATGACCAGCTGGACGCCGTACTCGTCGATGAGGCGCGTGTAGAGCTCGGCGCGCGCGTTGTTGCCGTCGTTCAGCGCGGGCAGGCCGCCGATGGACATGTTGACGATGTCGACGCCACGGGTGGCGACAAGGTCGATCATGCCCTCGGTGAGCGCGACGTTGGTGCAGCCGGCGGCGAAGAGGCAGGCACGGGAGGAGACGATCTTCGCGCCGGGGGCGGCGCCGTCCATCCTGCCCCCGAAAAGGCCGTTCGCGGCGGTGATGCCGGCGACGTGGGTGCCGTGCTCGCTGGAGATGATGCCGATGTTGACGAAGTCGGACTTCTTGCCGACCCAGTCGCCGCCCAGCGGGTCCATCGGGACGTCCTTGCGGTACTCCACGACGAACGGCTGACGCTCGGCGACCTCGGTCGCCGGGTCGTCGGTGCCGAAGTAGCCGATCTGGTAGCCGTCCTTGTACGGCTTCATCGGCTTGTCGTCGGTGAAGTCGAAGTTCTGGTTCACGTCGACGGTGACCGTGCCGGCCGCCGCGTCGTAGAGCACGCCCCACGCGTCGGTGGTGTCGCCGTCGCGGTTCACGTCGCCCGCGGCGTCACCGCCCGCGGTGATGGACTCGCGGAAGGTGTTGACCGAGTACGAGCCCGAGGGCGCGGTCCAGGTCCGGCCGCCGAAGGTGAAGGTCGGCCCGGAGACCGAGGTCAGCATCGGGCGCCAGGTGCCGTCGCCGTCGGCGATCGGGTCGGTCGCCGTCACCCAGTCGACGATCTTGCGCTCGCCGGTGGTGGTCTTCTGCAGCGCGGGGTGGGCGAGGTCGACACCGGTGTCCAGGACGCCGATGGTGACGCCCCGGCCGTCCGCCTTCCGGTTCTGCTTCACGAAGTCCACGGCGCCCGTCTCGAAGGACGGGTTGTACGGGTTCTTCGCGGGGGTCTTCTTGCTCGGCGCCGGGTACGACTTCGTCGCGGTGCCCCGCGCCTTGGCGCCCTTCTCGGTCTTCGCGACCGGTGACGGGTCGTCGAGGACGATGTCCTGGCGCAGGTCGATGCCGTGCACCGAGGAGAGCTTCGCGGCGGCCGAGATGGCCGAGTCGGCGCTCTTGGTGGGAACCGTGGCGCGGACGTAACCGAGCTTGTCGTCGGCACGGCCCACGGAGCCGCCCTTGACCGCGTCCAGCTGCTCGGCGACCTGTTCGGTCTTGCCGGGCGCGGTGGCGATCATCACGGTGACGTTCTTGGCGCCGTCGGCCTTGGCCTCGGCGAGCAGATCGGCGTCGGCCGAACCGAGCTTGTCGTGCGCGGACTTGACGCCTCCGTCGCCGGGGACGGAGGTGGACGGGGCGTCCGCGGAGAAGGCCATGGGTATCGGCCCGGCCGCGGAGAGTGCGGCGACCAGTCCTGCGGCCACGGCTATGCGCGCCACGCGTCTCGCACCCGGCCGGGGGCCGGGCTGGGGGGTGAGGGTCATCGACATCCCTTGTAGGTAAGGAATTCAGGTGAGAACGAGCTTTGATGATCCGAGCGGCGGGTTCGGATCGGTCCGGTCCGTTATGCGGTCCCGGACGGTCGCTCAGCCTTACTGAAGTGACACATGTTTGGGGAGTGTTGACCGAGGCGGGATTGCGTCATGGCGTAAACCCGCCAGAATCAGTGCGGGGCAATGGTCGCTGATGGTGGGACATTTCGTGGAGTTGGTCTCAGGCGTAGCCGCGCGCGTTCCCGTGAGCTCGCCGGTCACCTGCCCGGTAACGTCTGGGTATGCGCGAGGAGTTGAGGGTGGCGGCCTACGCCGTGTGCGTCCGGGACGGACGGTTGCTGCTGGCCCGCTGGGTCTCCCGGGACGGGATGAGGAAGTGGACCCTGCCCGGCGGCGGCATGGACCACGGCGAGGACCCCTGCGACACGGTCGTCCGCGAGGCCGCCGAGGAGACCGGCTACGACGTCGAGCCCACCGCCCTCCTCGGCATCGACTCCGTCCGGCGCGGCTACCCCCGCCGCCTCGGCACCCACGCCGACTTCCACGGCCTGCGCATCGTCTACGAAGCCCGCGTCACCGGCGGCGAACTCCGCCACGAACAGCACGGCTCCACCGACATGGCCGCCTGGCACCCCCTGGAGGAGGTCCCGGCCCTTGAGCGGGTGGGCCTGGTCGACGCGGGCCTGAGGCTGCGGAGGGAACGCCCGCCGAACGGCCACCTGAGACCGCCGGTCAGCTGCTGAGGCTTTCCGGGGCGCGGGAGCCGCGCGGCAGGCCACGACGCGCCCCCGGCCACGAAACCGTCGAAGCCCCCACGGCGAATGGACGCTGTGCCCCGCCAGATGAACAAGGAGTGACCGCCTGCGCTCATTCCCGCTCACATTCGGGAACCCCCGGTGAACGCGCGCCGCACTCGAAGATCCACGTACGGCGATCGGCGCCACCCGTTGCGGCCTCGTTAACGTCCAGGTCACCCCTGCTGCCAAGCATCAAGTACGAGCGGGAAGCACCGTCGGCCGAAACCCGGTCCAAGGCCCCCGCGACCACTACCGACGCGTTCGCACTCGGGGAGACCGCGCCATGTCGCGCATACGCTCAGTCGCTGCAGCCGCCACCCATCCCGACCGCAGGGCCTTCCTCGCCGCCGCCGGCGCGGTCGGCCTCGCCGCGGGGGCCGGATTCGCCCTGCGGCCGGAGACCGCCGCCCACGCCGCCGCCGAGGTCCCCCTGTCGAACCTCTCGAACAGACAGGCCCCGGCCGCGCCGCTCGCGCCGTACACACGCGGCACGACGCTCGCCTCGGCCGCCGCCCCGCGCGGCACCTCCGGCTACCGCCGCCTCGGCGACGGCCCCGCCTGGCGGCGGGTCGTCCGCGGCGACCTGGCGGCCCCCAGGTCCGGCCGCGAGAACCGCCGTACGGCGCTGGCTTCGTTCGTCCAGTTCACCGACCTGCACGTGGTGGACGTGCAGCACCCGCTGCGCTACGAGTACCTGCGCGCCCGGACCGCAAGCGCCTGGCGCCCGCAGGAGGCCCTTTCGGTGGCGGGTGCGGTCTCGCTCGTCGAGCGGGTGAACGCGCTGCGCGGAGCCCCCGTCACCGGCTCGCCGCTGCACTTCGTGATGACGACCGGCGACAACACCGACAACAACTCAAAGACGGAGCTGGACTGGTTCCTGAAGGTGATGAGCGGCGGCCGGGTCACCCCCAACTCCGGTGACCCGCGCCGCTACGAGGGCGTCCAGAACAGCGGCCTCAAGCTCTACTGGCAGCCGGACGACGCCCTCCGCGACGCCGACAAGCAGCTCGGCTTCCCCCACCTCGACGGCTTCCTCGCCGCCGCGATCCGCGAGGTCAACAGCCCGGGCCTGAACGTCCCCTGGTACTCCACCGTCGGCAACCACGACTCCCTGCCCGGTGGTTGCTACGCCCCCGGCGACTCCTTCTTCGCCGAATTCGCGGTCGGCGGCAGGAAGCTGATGACCCTCGACGAGCAGGCCGGCAAGGCCCTCTGGGACAACGTCAAGAGCGGCGGCGACCCCCGGGGCGCCGACTGGAAGGCCGTGCTCAAGGCCCAGGCGAAGCACATGCGTCCGGTCACCCCGGACGAGAACCGCGCCCCCTTCACCCCGCTGGAGTACCTGAAGGCACACCTCGACCCGGCCCACACGGGCCCCGGCCCGGTCGGCCACGGCTACTCACGGGCCAACGTCGACGCCGGCACCCAGTACTACGCCTTCCGCATCGCCGACGACGTCATCGGCATCAGCCTCGACTCCACCGATCCCGGCGGCCACTACGAGGGCTCGCTCGGGACGGCCCAGCTCAAGTGGCTGGAGCGCACGCTGAAGGAGAGCGCCGGAAACGGCTCGTACGCGATCGTCTTCAGCCATCACACCAGCAAGTCGATGCGGAACCTCCGCAAGGACCCCTCCCGCCCCGGCGAGGCGCGCCACGGCGGCGACGAGGTGCTGTCCCTGCTCGGCCGTCACCGCAACGTGCTGGCCTGGGTGAACGGCCACAGCCACCGCAACCGCGTCACCCCGCACCCGTCCCCGGGCGGCGGCTCCTTCTGGGAGATCTCGACGGCCTCCCACATCGACTTCCCCCAACTGGCGCGCGTCATCGAGCTGGTGGACAACAAGGACGGCACGCTCTCCCTGTTCACCACGTTGATCGAGTCGGCCGCCCCGCACGCCACGGACTTCGCGGACCTCTCGCAGACCGGCCTCGCGGCCCTCTACCGGGAGCTCTCCTACAACGCCCCGGGCCGCCGCGACACCCTCAACGGCACCTCGGAGGACCGCAACACGGAGCTGGTGCTCAGGAAGGGCTGAAAGCCGCTCAACCGGCATTCCCTGCTCAACCTTGCCCCACGCCACAGCGGTCCCTCCCCCGACCGATACTTCTCGGAACCGCCGAGAGGGCCGGACGACAGGGGGAACACCATGTCAGTACGTACGGGTCTGGTGGCGGCCACAGCGCTGGTGGCGGCGGTGGCGACGGTCGC
This sequence comes from Streptomyces sp. TG1A-60, assembly GCF_037201975.1. Lineage (NCBI taxonomy): Bacteria > Bacillati > Actinomycetota > Actinomycetes > Kitasatosporales > Streptomycetaceae > Streptomyces > Streptomyces sp. TG1A-60. The sequence continues at coordinate 5,537,841 of NZ_CP147520.1, forward strand.
CCCGGCGGTGGCGTCACCGGCCCGAGCCGACCACGGCGCGACCCGGAAGGCCATGGAGGCGGCGGTGAGGGACGGCGTCCCCGGAGTGGCCCTGCAGGCCAAGGACAGGCACGGAGTCTGGAAGGCCACCTCCGGCGTCGGCGACCTCAGGACGGGCAAGCCGCGATCGGCCCACGACCGCTACCGCGTCGGCAGCGTCACCAAGAGCTTCGTCGCGACCGTCCTGCTCCAACTGGAGGCGGAGGGGCGGCTGTCGCTGGACGACCAGGTGGACACCTGGCTGCCGGGCCTGGTGCGCGGCAACGGCCACGACGGCCGTGAAGTGACGCTCCGTCAACTCCTCAACCACACCAGCGGCATCAACGACTACACGTCCGACGAGACCTTCGCCCGCACGTACTTCCTGAAGGACGGCTTCTTCGAGCACCGCCACGACACGGCGGCCCCGCGCGACCTGGTGGCGATCGCCATGAAGCACAAGCCGGACTTCGCTCCCGGCACCGACTGGAACTACTCGAACACCAACTACGTCCTGGCCGGCCTGGTGATCGAGAAGGTCACGGGCCACGCGTACGGGGAGGAGATCCGCGACCGCGTCATCGAACCCCTCGGCCTGCGCGCCACCCTCGTCCCCGGCATCTACCCGAAGGTCCCGAAGCCCAGCAGTCGTGCCTACGGCAAGCTGGCCGAGACGAACACGGGACCGACGTACGACGTCACCGAGCTGAACCCGTCCCTGGCCTACGCGGCGGGCGAGATGATCTCCGACTCGGGCGACCTCAACCGTTTCTACACGGCGCTGCTCAAGGGCAGGCTCCTGCCGCCGAAGCAGCTCGCCGAGATGAAGACCACGATCAAGCTCGACGAGTACCCCCACGCCGGCTACGGCCTGGGCCTCATCGGGCGCGAGCTCAGCTGCGGGATCACCGTCTGGGGCCACGGCGGCGGCATCCACGGCTCCATTTCGGAAGCCGTCACCACGGCCGACGGCCGCCACGCCCTGGCGTTCAACTTCAACGGCGACTGGGCGGGTGACGGCGAGGCGATCCTGGAGGCGGAGTTCTGCGGGAAGTGGCCCGCCGGACGAAACGCGCCCGTGGGCGGAGCCCTCGGTACATGAGGGAGGCCGCCGAGCGGGCGGCGGCCTCCCTCTCCCCTCCTGCCGGATCCGGGTTACCCGGTCACCGGGGAAGCACCACGACGTACGCGGCCGGATCACGGTCGCACGACGCCATCAGGGCGGTTCGGACGACGGCCGCCTGCTGCTCCGGACAGTCGCGGAGCTTCCTGGGAGTGATGTGGACGACGGTGATGCCGAGCCGCTCCAGCAGCTCGCGCTTGCGGGCGTACTCGGACCACAGGGCGTCGTCCTCCTGGCGTGGGGCGCGGGTGTCCAGTTCGACCGCGACGGCCTGCTCCGGCCAGTACGCGTCCAGCCCGCCGAGGTGAGGGCCGCCGGGCAGTCGGAGGTCGACGTTCCACACCGGGTCGGGAAGAGCGTACTCGCGGACCAGCCGGTACAGGTGGTCCTCCGCGATCGCCCGCCCCTCCGCGAGCAACGACTCCACGGCGTCGACGACATGCGGTCGGCTCAGCAGCCGCGCCCTCTTCAACTCCCCTACCACGGCCGCGGGTTCGGTGTGACCGCCGCGCACCGCCTCCGTCAGCAGCCGGCGTACGGCGCCCGCGTCCGGGAGTTCCGCGACCGCGTCGGCCAGCGCGCGCGGCACGGGGGCGACGGGCAGACCCGTCACATACGACGGGGTCGGCATGTCGGCTGTACGGACGATCCGCACGCATCCCGCGTTCCGCAGCCGACGCATCCGCGGCACCAGGACGTCGACCGCGTCGGAGGAGGGAAGCGGGGGGCGGACGTGAACCCGTGGAGCGTCAGGGCGGCCGGTCCGGTGATCACCGCGTCCGGGTAGCGGGGCGCCTGGCGGGGCTCGTCCGGGTTCGGCTGCGCAGGGACTCCGGCGGCCCCGGCGGACGTCTCACGGAACGGTGAGCGGGCCGCGTACGACAGCACCGCGTGCAGCCGCTCCTCGGACGTGGCCGGCCCGGGGTGCAGCAGGAAGACGCCCGGAAGAATCTGCTGCCAGGGCCCGTCGGGCCGGCACCGCTCGTTCGTCTCGGCGGCGGTGACGCCCTGCGCGCGCAACTGCGCGGCGGTCAGGACCCGGCGCGTGACGTCCGAGAGGTGGAGCGGGCGAGGGGAGAGCGGGGTGTTGTGGGTCATGCCCCGGAGGTTCCCGCTCCGGGGCCGCCCATGAACCGCTGTTACACGCTTGTCGACAAATCCGGACAAGAACGCACTAAAGTACGTGCGTTCGACTGTCGATAGTCGCTGGTCCGGACGAGGACCGGAAAAGGTTACGGCTCCGCATACCCGAATCCCGTAACCCCGAACCCGGTCGCCCCCGCCCGTCCGGCCGCGGGCAGCCGTGCCGACGTGCAACAACGCGGGAGTGCCACGGCAGTTACCCCGCAGCCTCCGCCGCCGCGTCACATGCCTGTCCGCGCAGCACCCGGGCCAGGTCGTCCCGGGCCTCCAGCACCAGCCTCCGCAGGGCCGGCGCCGCCCCCGCGTGCGCGGCCAGCCACTCGTCCGTCGCGTCCAGGGTCGCCCGGGAGTCCTGGAAGGAGGGGAAGAGCCCCCGGACCACGTCCATCCCGATCTGGATGGACCGCTCGGCCCACACCCGCTCGATCACCTCGAAGTACCTGGAGGCGTAGGGGGCGGTCAACTCCCGCTGCGAGGGCCGCGAGAAGCCCGTGATCGTCGCCTCGACCAGCGCGTTCGACAGGGTGTCCGACTCCACGACCGACGTCCAGGCCTGCGCCTTGACCGCGGCGGACGGCCGGGCCGCCAGGCACCGCACCTGGTGCCGCTTGCCGGAAGCCGTGTCGTCGCGGGCCAGCTCGGCCGCCAGGACGGCCTCGTCGGCGACGCCGTGCGTGGCCAGCGGCTCCAGGAAGGCCCAGCGCAGCTCCTGGTCGACCGCCAGCCCGTCGACCTTCTCTGTTCCGGCCAACAGCCCTTGCAACACCGCCAGATCGGCCTCGCCCGACGCCACCGAGGCGAAGAAACGGGCCCAGGTCAGCTGGTGCTGACTGCCCGGCTCGGCCGCCCGCAGCTCCCGCAGGGCGCCCTCCGCCAGCAGCCGGCCACCGGTCTCCCGCCACGCCGGAGCCGCGTAGTGCGTGAGCGCCGAGTCGGCCCACGCGTGCAGCATCTGGAGCACCCCGATGTCGGACTCCCGCCCGGCGAACCGCAGCACGAGGTCGACGAAGTCCCGCGCCGGCAGCAGCGCGTCCCGGGTCAGGTTCCACAGCGCCGACCAGCACAGCGCCCGCGCCAGCGGGTCGGAGACGTCCCCGAGCCCGGCCCGCAGCGTGTCCAGTGACGCCGCGTCGAAACGGATCTTGCAGTACGTCAGGTCGTCGTCGTTGACCAGCACCAGCTCCGGCGCCTCGGCCCCGGCCAGCTCGGCCACGACCGTACGCGGCCCGTCGACATCCACCTCGGCCCGCGCATACCGCTCCAACCGGCCCGCGCCGTTCTTGTCGCCGCTCGCGCGCCGGTACAGGCCGATCGCCACCCGGTGGGGCCGCAGCTCGGGGTGCGACTCGGCGGCCTCCTGCACCACGGCCAGCTCGTCGATCCGGCTGTCCCTGTCCAACAGGACCTGTGGAGTCAGGGAGTTCACCCCCGCCGTCTGGAGCCACGCACGCGACCAGGACGCAATGTCCCGCCCGCTGGTCTCCTCAAGGACCGACAGCAGATCGCCGAGACGTGTGTTGCCGTACGCGTTCCGCTTGAAGTAGCGCCGGGCGCCCTCCAGGAAGGCCTCACGCCCCACGTACGCGACCAGCTGCTTCAGTACGGACGCGCCCTTGGCGTAGGTGATGCCGTCGAAGTTGAGCTTCGCGTCCTCCAGGTCGCGGATGTCGGCCGTGACGGGATGGGTGGAGGGCAGCTGGTCGGCCCGGTAGGCCCATGACTTGCGGTTGTTGGCGAAGGTGATCCAGCCGTTGGTGAAGCGCGTCGCCTCCACCATGGAGAAGGAGCCCATGAAGTCGGCGAACGACTCCTTCAGCCACAGGTCGTCCCACCACACCATGGTCACGAGGTCGCCGAACCACATGTGCGCCATCTCGTGCAGGATGACGTTCGCCCGCCGCTCGTACGACGCCTGGGTGACCTTGCCGCGGAAGATGAACTCCTCACGGAAGGTGACGAGCCCGGGGTTCTCCATCGCGCCGAGGTTGTACTCGGGCACGAAGGCCTGGTCGTACTTCCCGAACGGGTACGGGTAGTCGAAGTGGTCGTGGAAGAAGTCCAGACCCTGCTTGGTGATCTGGAACACGTCGTCGGAGTCGAAGTGCGGTGCGAGGCCCTTGCGGCACATCGCGCCGAGCGGGATCTCCAGCCGCGTACCGTCCTCGAAGACGCGCTCGTAGGAGTCCGTCACGTAGTGGTACGGGCCCGCGGCGATCGCCGTGATGTACGTCGAGATCGGCTTGGTCTCCGCGAACCGCCACACCCCGTCCGTCCGCTCGCCGACCCCGTTGCTCCACACGGCCCACCCCTCCGGCGCGCGCACCTCGAAGCGGAAGGGGGCCTTGAGGTCCGGCTGCTCGAAGTTCGCGAACACGCGGCGCGAGTCGGCCGGCTCGTACTGGGTGTAGAGGTAGACCTCCCCGTCCTCGGGGTCGACGAAGCGGTGCATGCCCTCGCCGGTGCGGGAGTAGGCACACCGTGCGTCCACCACCAGCTCGTTGTCGGCGGCCAGGTCGTCGAGGACGATCCGGGCGCCGTCGAAGACCTCGCTCGGGTCGAGGTCCCGGCCGTTGAGGGAGACGGCCGTCACGCTCGGCGCGATCAGGTCGGCGAAGCTGCCGGCGCCGGGGTCGGCGCAGCGGAAGCGGACGGTTGTCACCGACCGGAAGGTGCGCGGCTCGTCACCGGACGCGCCGACGGCGGACCGCAGGTCGAGAAAGACCTCGTAACCGTCGACCAACAGCAGCGCGGCCCGCTCCCGGGCCTCGTCACGGGACAGGTTCTCACCGGGCACGGGCGGCACTCCCTCAGGGTGGTGTTCAGTATGCGGACGGAGCCGATCCTGCCATGCGCGCCCGACGGCGGGCAGTCGGGAATGACACGCCCGGCCGTCGGTGTTGCCAGCTGAAACGGCTGAACCTCCAAGGAGAACCATGTCCGAGCAGACGTCCGGCAAGACCCCCGTCGACTTCTGGTTCGACCCCCTGTGCCCCTGGGCGTGGATGACCTCGCGGTGGGTCCTGGAAGTGGAGAAGGTCCGGGACATCGAAGTCCGCTGGCACCTGATGAGCCTCGCGGTGCTGAACGAGGACAAGCTCGACGAACTTCCCGAGGAGTACCGCGAGCTGTTGGAGGCCAAGGCCTGGGGTCCGGTGCGGGTCGTCATCGCCGCGCGGCAGGAGCACGGCGCCGGGGTGCTCGGCGACCTCTACACCGCCATGGGCACGCGGGTGCACAACCGGGGCGAGGGCATAGAGAAGGACGTCGTCGCCGCCTCGCTGAAGGACGTCGGCCTGCCCGACTCCCTCATGGACCACTGGGACTACACCCCGTACGAGGCCGAGCTGCGCGCGTCCCACAAGGAGGGCATCGACAAGGTCGGCCAGGACGTCGGCACCCCGGTCATCGCCGTCCCCGGCGCCGACGGTGAGCAGATCGCCTTCTTCGGCCCCGTCGTCACCCCCGCCCCCCGGGGCGAGGAGGCCGGCCGGCTCTGGGACGGCACCCTCCTGGTCGCCTCCGTCCCCGGCTTCTACGAGATCAAGCGCACCCGCACCAAGGGCCCGGACTTCAGCAACCTGTGATCGGCCGGGTCACCTGAAGGACTCGGGGAGGGTCAGCCCCTTGCTCTGGTTGCCGTACGGCTGGACCCACAGGCAGCGCCCCTTCTCGCCGCGGTTGCCGCAACGCCACCAGCCGGCCGGGTCCATCCCCAGGGACTTGAGGTACTGCCGCACCTCCTTGTCGGCCTCATGGAACGCGAGGGGCTTGCGTCCTCCGCAAGGGGGGCAGTACTTGTAACTCGGCATGCGACCTCCCGGTCCGGTCGGCCGGATCGGGAATCCGGCCGGAAAACGGGAGCATAGGGCGAAATGGCAGGAAATCGTCTGACCGGAACGCGTCCCGCCGCGGCGTTTTCCGGCGATCGGAAGACGGGGACCCCCGCGAGTCACGCCCTCGCGGGGGTCCCCCTTCTTCTGCCTGCCCGGTGAAGGTTGAGAAGACGATCACGAGCAGGGCATCCCGGTCACTGCCTCAGGGGGCGAGCAGCAAGACATCCGCGCGGGACTTGGCGGCCTCGTGACGCCGGGCCACGTCCTGCCAGTTGACGACGGCCCACATGGCGTCGATGAAGTCGACCTTCTGGTTCTTGTACTGGAGGTAGAAGGCGTGCTCCCAGGCGTCGAACACGAGGATCGGCGTCGAGCCCTGGCCGACGTTGCCCTGGTGGTCGTAGACCTGCTCGACGATCAGCCGCCCGCTCAGCGGCTCGTACGCCAGTACGCCCCAGCCGGAGCCCTGGGTGGTGGCCGAGGCCTTGGTCAGCTGGGCCTTGAAGTTCGCGAAGGAGCCGAAGGACTCGGCGATGGCGTCCGCGAGTTCGCCCACGCCGTCCTTCTCCAGCGGCTCACCGCCGCCCTCTCCCGTCATGTTCTGCCAGTAGATGGAGTGCAGGATGTGGCCGGAGAGATGGAAGGCCAGATTCTTCTCCAGGCCGTTGATCGCGCCCCAGGTCTCCTTGTCCCGCGCCTCGGCGAGCTGCTCCAGTGTGTCGTTGGCTCCCTTGACGTACGCCGCGTGGTGCTTGTCGTGGTGCAGTTCGATGATCTCGGGGCTGATCACGGGGGCGAGTGCCGCGTAGTCGTACGGCAGTTCAGGGAGCGTGTAGACGGGCATGGGGTCCCCCTCGACTCTTATTGCAACATGCTTGCAAATGCACGCTAACAGCAAAACGCTGTGTGGGTGTGCCCAGGTGCGCCGAAGGGTCCTCGCGCGGACCGATCGTCCGTCCTCCGTGCGAGGGCCCTGAATCCGCGTGTGCCCGCGGGCGCGTCAGCGGTCGGCGCGCGCCCTCTGCCGGGCGTGTCCGACGGCCGCCGGGTTCGTGCCGAGGAAGACCGGCATGAAGAGGGCGACCCACGCCCACTCCGGCGTGCCCGGGAGCCGGCCTGTCGCGATCTTCGCGGCGCCGATGGCTTCCAAACCCACCGCCGTGCAGAGCGGCACCCAGAACGACCGGCCGGCCGCGAAGCCCGCCCACGGCCCGATCGCGCGTTCGGCGTGCGCCGAGAACGAGCCGGACGAGTGGCACGCGGCGGACATCTCGCCGAGCATCCGCATCACCAGCATGACGAGGAGCCCGGAGAGGGCGTACGCGACGACGATCGACGGACCGGCGACGGCGATGTCCGCCCCGGATCCGACGAAGAGGCCCGCGCCGATGACCCCGCCGAGGGCGATCATCGAGAGGTGGCGCCGCTTGAGGCCGTGGGAGAGGGAGGCGTCCGGCTCTTGTGGAGCCTTGACCGGGGTGCTGGGCGTGGGCGTGGTTCGTCCAATGGGGGCGAGACGGGCAAAAACGCCCACAGTCTGGGTGGCCCCTCCGTTCGCACGAAGAAGCCGTCCGTTATCCGGACGCGTCCGGTGCCAGCCGTGTCCGCACGGCTACGGAGCCGGCTTCGAAGGCCCTGCCGCCGGATTGGAGAGACCCTACAGACGCCACCCTGGCGCCCGCGCGTGACAGAGGCCACCTCACCTCAGTGGCCGGCGTCACGCCTTACCCGGTGTAACCCGCATCCTTTGTGTGAAGGCAACCAAGCCGTCGTTCCCGCCTTTGTCGAGCGCTGACGGTGCCCGGCGCGCGGAGGCTGGGATAGCGTCGCCGTGTTTCCGCCGTCTTCACCCGCCGGAGTGAGCCCGAACATGAGCACCGCCGCCCCGTCAGTCCGCCCCGGCGAGGTCCTCGCCGACCGCCTGCCCGCCTTCCGCGTCCGCGACATCGCGCTCGTGGCCGGCGGTGCCGCGCTCACCGGGCTCGCCGCCCAGATCGCCGTGCCCGTGCCGGGCTCCCCGGTCCCGGTCACCGGCCAGACCTTCGCCGCCCTGCTCGTCGGCACCACCCTCGGCGCGGGCCGCGGTGTCGCCGCGCTCGCCCTGTACGCGCTGGCCGGCCTTCTCGGCGTGCCGTGGTTCGCGAACGGCACCTCCGGCGTCGGCGTCTCCTTCGGCTACATCCTCGGCATGATCCTGGCCGTCGCCGCCGTGGGTGCCCTGGCCCGCCGCGGCGCCGACCGCTCCACGCTGCGTATGGCGGGCACGATGCTCGTCGGCGAGGTGATCATCTACGCCGTCGGCGTCCCCTACCTCGCCGCCACCGCCGACATCACCCTCTCCTCCGCCGTCGCGGCGGGCCTCGTCCCCTTCCTGATAGGTGACGCGATCAAGGTCGTGCTGGCCATGGGCCTGCTGCCGACAGCGTGGAAGCTGCTCGAGAAGTGACACCGGAGTCCGGCCTCGCCCAGCGGCGACGCCGTGACTCCTTTGGAAAGGGGCCCTGCGGGTTTCGTGGTGCGGCCCACGGCTCGGAGGGTCGGCACCCCGTAGCGCCGCACCGAATCCCGCGTGTCACACTCGGATCATGCGCGTCTATCTCGGCTCGGATCACGCCGGCTACGAACTCAAGAACCACCTCGTCGAGTGGCTGAAGGCCGCCGGCCACGAGCCCGTCGACTGCGGGCCCCACATCTACGACGCCCAGGACGACTACCCGCCGTTCTGCCTCCGCGCGGCGAAGCGTACGGCCGCCGACCCCGGGTCCCTCGGCGTCGTCATCGGCGGCTCCGGCAACGGCGAGCAGATCGCCGCCAACAAGGTGTCCGGGGTTCGCGCCGCCCTCGCGTGGAGCGCCGAGACCGCCGCGCTGGGCCGTGAGCACAACGACGCCAACGTCGTCGCCGTCGGCGCCCGCATGCACTCCCAGGAGGACGCGACCGAGTTCGTCGGGACGTTCCTCAACACGCCCTTCTCCGGCGACGCGCGCCACATCCGTCGTATCGACATGCTGGCGGCGTACGAGACCACCGGCGACCTCCCGCCGATCCCGGCGCACCACCCTCAGCCGTAGGGTTCTCGCCCGGGAGCTGGGGAGAGCGGACTCGTCGGCGCGGGTAGCCCGTGGTCGCTCGCGCAGTTCCCCGCGCCACTGCAAGACGAAAAACAGGGGCGAATCCCCGTCTTCAGGTGCGCGGGGAACTACGCGACCAGCCCCCACCCACCCGCACCCGAAACGCACCCCCGACACCCCCACCCCCTGCCGAACCGCCGGAGGCAACCGTGCCGGAAGGGCACACCATCCACCGCCTCGCCGAGGACTACCTCGCCCACTTCGGCGGCCGGAGAGCCCACGTCGCGAGCCCCCAGGGCAAGTTCACCGACGCGGCGGCCCTCCTCACGGACAGCCCCCTCACCACCGCCGAGGCCCACGGCAAGCACCTCTTCCTGCATTTCGGGGACGCCGACGCCGAGGAATGGGTCCACATCCATCTGGGGCTCTTCGGCAAGGTCGACTTCGGTCCGGCACCCGCACCCCCGCCCACGGACACCGTCCGCCTGCGGCTGCGCAACGACACGTCGTACGTGGACCTCCGGGGGCCGACGACCTGCGCCCTGATCACGGACGCCGAGAAGCGGGCCGTGCACGCCCGCCTCGGCCCGGACCCGCTCCGCCCCGACGCCGACCCCGCGCGGGCGTACGCCCGTGTCTCCCGCAGCCGTACGACGATCGCCGCGCTCCTGATGGACCAGAAGGTCATCGCGGGCATCGGCAACGTCTACCGCGCGGAGATCCTCTTCCGGCAGGGCATCGACCCGTACCGCGTGGGCAAGGACATCAACTCCCGTGAATGGGAGGCGATGTGGGCCGACCTGGTGATGCTCATGCGCGAGGGCGTGCGCAACAACCGCATCGACACCGTCCGCCCGGAGCACACCCCGCAGGCCATGGGCCGCCCGCCCCGCGTCGACGACCACGGCGGCGAGGTGTACGTGTACCGCAGGGCCCGACTCCCCTGCCACCTCTGTGGCGGGGAGATCCGCACCGCCGATCTCGCCGCCCGCAACCTCTTCTGGTGCCCGGCCTGCCAACAGAGCTGACACCGGCCTGGGAGGAGCCCCCCGACTCGCCGCACCGGGCGCGGACCCGAGGACGCCTCCCGGCGACGAGGGGAAGGCCGGACAGGTTCCTCAGAACCCGTGCGGCAGCCAGGGGGCCGGTCCCGACGCGAAGAACCCCATGGACGCCTCGGCCAGCGCTCCCTGCCGCAGCTCCCGCACCCGCCCGGCCTCCGCCAGGGACGCGAGACTCACACCGCCCAAATAGGCCGCCCCCAACTCCCGTACGGAGAGGGAGAGGTCGGCGGGGTCGGCCGTCCGTTCGCAGATCGCGCCCTTCGGGTCGCCGGTGAGCCGCCAACGCCCCTCGTTCCAGGGGCAGAAGACGTCCTCCACCTCGAACACCACATCCACCGGCGCCTGATATGTCCGCGCCCGGAGGGCGGCGCCGACGTCCACCAGCCGTAGATGCAGGTCGTCGCTCACCCGTGGCGCGCACCGACGGAGGTCCGACACCAGGTGCAGCACCGGCTCGTCCACCGGCAGCCGATGGGCGACCAGCTTCGAGGTCAGGTCGATGTCGAAGAGGAACCGCCACAACGCGGCGCGCGCCGCGGGGTCCACGCCCTCCAACGAGCTCAGCTGGACGATCCCGTCGGCCCCGCTCGGCCCCCAGTCCGCCTTGATCCGGAACCGCGCGTACCCGATCACACCGGAGCCGCCCCCCTCGCCGCCGGCCCGCTCGGCCACCACGCACTGCAAGGGCGACGCCCCGTCCCGGTGCTGGTCCGTGTCGAGCAGTTCCACCCGCTCCCAGCCGGGCCGCCGCGCCAGCATCCCCGCCCGCTCCGGCACCCGGCGGGCGTACACCGCCTCGCACGCGTCGAGGACTTCGGCGGGGTCCGCGTACCGCAGCCGTACGTCGTCAGTGCCGGGCGGCACGGACAGCCGTACGCGGGCGGTGTCGATCTCGACGGCGAGCCGGTGCGTGGCGAGGCCGTACCCGAACCGGCCGTAGATGACCGGCTCGGACGCGGTCAGCACGGCCAGCGACTCGCCCCAGGAGCGAATGTCGTCCAACTGCCGCCGCATCATGGACGTCAGAACGCCCCGCCGCCGGTGCGTGGCCGCGACGCCGACCATCGTGACGCCCGCCGCCGTGACCTCGGCGCCGCCGGGAACCGTGAGACGGAAGTCGAACGCCCCGGCCGTGCCCACGCATTGGTCGCCGTCCCAGGCGCCGATGGAGCGGTCGTACTCCGTGAGCGTCCGCCACACCTCGCGTTCCTCGGCCGGTTCGGGAACCCCGCCGAAGGCGCGGACGAGGTTGTCGTACCAGACGTTCCAGTCTTCCCTGCGCAGTGCCCGCAGCTCAGTCGTCATACGCCATGCCTAGCAGGGCGATTCGTTACGAGCGAGTGAATTACCTCCGCGCGTCGCCGGTCGACGTGGGATCCTTTTTCGGTGCCGCACGGAGGGCGCACGGGGGCCGAAAAGCGCGTTCCCGTGTGAGATCTGTGTGAGATTCGTCGTGAACCGGCCCTCGGAAGGGGGACAAGTGGGACCTCCTGTGCACAGGGGCTGGTCCGATGGATAAGGTCCCGAATCAATGGCAGCAGGACGAGAGCGGCGCGCGGCGGCCGATACGTTCCCGGCCCGGATGAAGAAGCTGTTTCACCGGGCCCGCACCGGCGTGCGCAAATCCGCCGTCGACTACTTCCGCGGAGACGGCTCCGACTGGATCGCCCTGGCCGGTCTGCTCCTGATGATCCCGGTGATCACCTGCCTCACGATGGTCGACGAGGTGTGGTTCTCACCCGCCGCCCTCGTCCTCCCCATCGTCGCGGGTGGCCTCCTGCTGCGCCCCGCCAGTCTGCTCGGCCTGTACGCGGTCGCCGCGACCGCGCTGATCGTGGAGTCCGTGCAGCTCGGGCCCTACACCGAGGGACCGGCCCGGGTGACGCCGGGCACCGTGCTCGTGGTCGCCGCCTGCGGTTTCTTCGGCCTCCTCATCGCCCAGTTCCGCAGCCGCGTCGGCGTGCCCTGGCGGCGCGGCGGCACCATGCTCTTCGACCTGCGGGAACGTATCCGGGTCCAGAGCAAGCTGCCGCAGCTGCCCGCCGGTTGGCACCGCGAGATGGCCCTGCGCCCGGCGGGCGGCCAGTCCTTCTCCGGCGACTTCGTCGTCGCCGCCCGTACGAACGGCGGTCGCACCCTCGAAGTCGTCCTCACCGACGTCTCCGGCAAGGGCATGGACGCGGGCTCCCGCGCCCTGCTCCTGTCCGGGGCCTTCGGCGGTCTGCTGGGATCGCTCCCACCACACGCGTTCCTCCCGGCGGCCAACGGCTATCTGCTGCGCCAGGACTGGGACGAGGGCTTCGCGACCTCCATCCACCTCGTCCTCGACCTCGACTCCGGCGACTACGAGCTCTTCTCCGCCGGCCACCCCCCGGGCCTCCAGCTCAGCGCGGGCACCGGCCGCTGGGAGGAGAAGTCCGCCGAGGGCCCCCTCCTGGGCGTGTACGACGGCGCCCAGTTCGACCCGGTCAAGGGCTCCCTGCGCCCCGGGGACGTCCTGATGCTCTTCACCGACGGCCTCGTCGAGACCTCCGAGCGGGACATCGTCGAGGGCATCGACCGCCTCACCGGCGAGGCCGACCGTTATGTCGCCGGCGGCTTCCACGGCGCCGCCTGGCATCTCATCGAGGCCGTCGCCAAGGACGTCAACGACGACCGTGCCCTCCTGCTCATATGCCGCGAGGGCTCCACGGCGGCCAGGTGACCGCATGGGCGCCCCGAAAGGGGCGGGGGGGACCGCACAGTAAATCACGACCAACCCGCACTCGCCGGCCAGCCCCGTCCTCCCGAGCTCAGGCGGTCCATCCGATGCCCCGAACTTCCCTCTCCCTCCCCGAAGTAGAGGCCCTCGCCCGTGCCGCGCACGCCGCCCAGACCGACAAGGCGGGTCGTCCCTACGCCGAGCACCTCCAGGCGGTGTCGTACCGAGTGAAGGCGCGCGGCGGCGACGAGGAGCAGATCGCGGCAGCCTGGCTGCACGACGCCGTCGAGGATGACGCCCTCACCGAGGAGTGGCTGGCCGAGGCCCCGCTGACCGCCCGTACGAAGGCCATCGTGCTGGCCCTCACCAAACGGCCGGGCGAGCCTCCGGAGGAGTACGCCGCCCGTGTCCTCGCCACCCCGGGCGCCCTCCTCGTCAAGCGGGCGGACCTCGCGCACAACGCTGACCCGGCCCGGCTGGCCGCCTTGGACGAGCCCACCCGCACCCGGCTGACCCACAAGTACGCCCACATGCGAAACCTCCTCGGCCTGCCGGACGAACCGGCGGCCGAGGAGGCGTAGCGCAGCCGCGCCCGAACGAGGGCCGAAGGCGGGCCTACGCCTTGGTCCCGACCTTCCCGCGCTCCCGCGCCAGTTCCGCGGCGTCCCGCTTGAACGCCCACTCCATCTTCGGTTCCATGGCGAACCGGAACATCCGCTGCACCGGCGGGGTGCACAGCAGGGTGATGACGGCCATCGCGACGAAGGTGACGAAGAGCTCACCGAGCGGCTGGTACACCCAGGCGTTCGCGTCGTACCAGCCCCAGAAGCGCGAGCCCTGCACGACGAACCCGTGCAGCAGGTAGCCGTACAGCGTGCCGGCGCCCAGGACGGTGAACCACATCTTCCGCCGGGGCACCCAGGCGAAGAAGCACGCGGTGAGCGCCATCGAGCAGCCGAAGAGCGCGAAGGTCATGACGATGCCGGCCCACCACGGCGCACCCAGCTCCTGTGCGCTGTCGCGGTGGTAGAACCACGCGGAGTTCATGTGCGGGCCCACCCAGTACGCCAGCGCCAGCGCGCTCGCCGCCACCGGGACGGACAGGATCCGCACCTCCCGGCGCCGCATGAGCTGGAAGTGTGTGGGCTTCATGAAGAGGCCCACGACGAAGAACGGCAGGAACTGCAGGACGCGTTGCAGGTCCAGGTCGTCGCCGATGTCGGGGGAGACGGAGGCGAGCGCGGCGATGCCGAGCGCCACCGGGATCGGCCAGCGCACCACCTTCCACAGCGGGGTCGTCAGCCGCCACACGAACAGCGCGATCAGGAACCAGGTGAGGTACCAGGGGTCGAGCAGGCTGATCGAGTGCGTGGGGTCGTCGTCGCCGTACCGCTTGAAGAGGGAGTACGCGACCTCGAAGAGGACGTACGGCACGGCTATGCCGGTGACCAGCCGCCGGAGCCGGTCGGGGCGCATGTCGAAACTGCGCGAGAAATAGCCGGAGATGATGATGAACGCCGGCATGTGGAACGTGTACACGACCATGTAGAGCGCCTCGGCGGCGCGGCTGTGGTCGGTCAGCGGCTCCCACGCGTGGCCCATCGCGACGAGCACGATGGCGAGGTACTTGGCGTTGTCGAAGAACGCGTCTCGTTGTTTGGCCGGTCTGGCCTCCGGGGAGGCGTCACTCGGCGCGGGGTGGGGGACGAGGACTTCAGCGAGCGTGGACTCGTCACTCCGTCCGCCGACGACTGTGCCGGGGGGAGGGGCGTCCTGGGCTGGCCGTGCGGTCGCAGCGAGTTCGTCACAGACCCTCCCGCCGGAAACTCCGGGGGGCGGTCCGAGCACTCGCTGCGCACGAGGGGGACGAGGCAGCGGTGAACATCTGAGGCACCCTAGCGCTGTCTGAACGATTTCGTAAAACCACCGACGTGCATCCCGTATTGAGGAGTACGTGTCACCTTCGTGTACCCCGGATTCGGTGAAGTCTTCATCGGGCAGAGCGTCACCGTCCGCGCACCGCACGGCGGATGACATCGTGACCTTCTGTCCATATTAATCCGGACTAAATGGTGCATTACGTGCGCGGGCGACTCCGGTCGAATGCCTGGTTCGTCACCGTCCCTGTTGTCGCGCTCGATGTGTCTGTGGCAACAATTCGAATTACCTGCGAACGAGATGTGTGTGCACGGAAACGATCACGGTGAATTCACTCCCCGCGTCGGCTTGTTGGCGGAGGATGCGTGGGGGGCGTACGTGGGGGTTCCGCGTACGCGTGGCCGACGTTGCCTCAGCAGCCGCATACGAAGGCCTGGTTGGTGGCACGATGGTTCTGGCGGGGTGCGCGTGGGGTCGGCGCCCCGGGCCGGGAGTGCGGACCGACCGAGGGTGTGATCTGTTGTGGCCATTTCGCTGTCAGTGGTGCTCTTGTTGGGCATCATCCTTGTGGTCCTGATGCGAGGAGGGACGATCAAGGCCGGTCCGGCCGTCGTCGCCATCCTCTTCGGCTTCTTCCTCGCCTCCACCGGCATGGCCGACGACATCCAACGCTTCCTGAGCTCGATAGCGGACACGATCAACTCGATCCAGTTCTAGGGCTCTTTCGAGAGGCCTCGGCGACCGGGCGGATGCGTAGCGTGCGCATGCCACGCCACGCCGTGCCATGCCGCGTGCGCGGCGGAACAGGGCAGGAAAGACCTCCGGCCCGGTCCGAGGAATCCCTCGAAGCCGGGCCGGAGGCCGTTGGAGCGGGCGACGGGAATCGAACCCGCGTAGCTAGTTTGGAAGACTAGTGCTCTACCATTGAGCTACGCCCGCACAGCTCGCGCCGCAGGTCGGGTGACCGCGGCACAGAAGGCATCGTAGCGGGTCGGGCGCCCCCGCCGCACACCCCTTCCGGACCGCGCCCCGCGCCCGCCGTCGCACGTGCCCGCGCGCTCGGTGACTCGCGCCCGCGCGCTGCGGTAAAGCGGTAACCGCACGGCCTGCGGGCATGTACCCTACGTGTCGCACCAGACGGGGTGTGGCGCAGCTTGGTAGCGCGTCCGCTTTGGGAGCGGAAGGCCGTGGGTTCAAATCCCGCCACCCCGACCACCGTGCCGGACGGCGCGCCCGCCACCGGCAAGATCGCCTTTTGGGGCGTGTACCGCCTGCGGTTACTATGCAAGCTGCGCGCCCGTGTGTCTGCACTCTCACGTCTCTCAAGGGCCGCGAATCCGCTGGAGCCCTGTCGTACCCGGCAGGGGCCCTCCGCAGAACCCAAAGAAGTCAGCCCCCAAGGAGACCGAACCGTGAAGAGCGCCGTGGAGACCCTGAACCCGACCCGGGTTCGGCTCAGCATCGAGGTGCCCTTCGAGGAGCTCAAGGACAGCCTCGACGCGGCGTACAAGAAGATCAACCAGCAGGTCACGGTGAAGGGCTTCCGCAAGGGCAAGATCCCGGCCCGCATCATCGACCAGCGGTTCGGCCGCGGTGCGGTCCTGGAGGAGGCGGTCAACGACGCGCTTCCGAAGTTCTACACCGACGCGGTCAACGAGGCCGAGCTCAACGTCCTGGGCCAGCCCGAGGTCGACATCACCGAGCTGAAGGACGGCGAGACGCTGAACTTCACCGCCGAGGTCGACGTCCGCCCGGCCATCGAGATCCCGGACTACTCCGGCATCGAGGTCGAGGTCGACGCCGTCGAGGTCACCGAGGAGGACGTCGACGAGGCGGTCGAGCAGCTCCGCGAGCGCTTCGCCTCGACCTCCCCGGTCGAGCGCGCCGCCGAGGACGGCGACGTCGTCACGATCGACCTGGAGGCCAAGGTCGACGGCGAGGTCCTGGAGGACGGCGTCGCCGAGGGCGTCTCCTACACCATCGGCTCCGGCGAGCTGCTGGACGGCATCGACGACGCCGTGAAGGGCCTGGAGGCCGGGGCCGAGACCACGTTCACCTCCGAGCTCAAGGGCGGCTCGGCGGCCGGCAAGGAGGCCGAGGTCACCGTCAAGGTCAGCCAGGTCGCCGCCCGTGAACTCCCGGCCCTGGACGACGACTTCGCTCAGCTCGCCTCCGAGTTCGACACTCTTGAGGAGATGCGAGGCGACAGCCGCAAGCGCCTGGAGAACATGAAGCAGTACGACCAGGCCACGCAGGCCCAGGAGCGTGTCCTGGAGAAGCTGCTGGAGATCGTCGAGGTGCCCGTTCCCGAGAAGCTCCTCGAGGACGAGATCAACACCCGCAAGCACAACCTGGAGCACCACCAGCTCGGCCAGATGGGTCTCGACCTGGAGAAGTACCTGGAGATCCAGGGCAAGACGGTCGAGGAGTTCGACGCCGAGACCAGGGAAGCGGCCGTCAAGGGGATCAAGACCCAGTTCGTCCTCGACGAGCTGGTCTCGAAGGGGAAGCTGAACGTCAACCAGGAGGAGCTCACCGAGCACCTCATGCGGCGCGCGGCCTCCTCGGGCATGTCCCCGGACCAGTTCGCCCAGGCCGTCGTCCAGAACAACCAGGTCCAGCTCCTCGTCGGTGAGGTGGCCCGCGGCAAGGCCCTCGCCCTCGTCGTCGAGTCCTCCACCGTCAAGGACACCAACGGCGAGATCGTCGACCTGGACGACGAGGACGAGGACGAGACCACGGAGAGCTCCACCGAGGAGACCCCGGCTGCGGCCGAGGCCGAGGAGAAGGCCCCCGAGGCCTGATCGCTCCGCTCGTGACGCCGTGACGGGCCCCCGGGACACTTCTGGTGTCCCGGGGGCCCGTCCGCTTCCCCGCGCTCCTTTCGGGGCGGGGGCACCCGGTGCTCCCGGCCCCACCGGCGGAGCACATGCGCTGACAGCGAACAGTTCCCTTTGCGGGATTCACCGGCCGGGCCACCGCGTTAGGGTCCATGAATACGAGGGCAGGGGAGTCGGCGAACGGCTGGACGCCCAGTCCTCCGCAGGGAAACGTGAGACGGCCCGGCGCCGTCGTAAGACGAGCAGGTGGATACGTGACGAATCTGATGCCCTCCGCCGCCGGTGAGCCTTCCATCGGCGGTGGCCTCGGCGACCATGTCTACAACCGGCTGCTCAACGAGCGGATCATCTTCCTCGGCCAGCCGGTCGACGATGACATCGCCAACAAGATCACCGCACAGCTGCTGCTCCTTGCCGCCGACCCGGACAAGGACATTTACCTCTACATCAACAGCCCGGGCGGTTCGATCACGGCCGGTATGGCGATCTACGACACCATGCAGTACATCAAGAACGACGTGGTGACCATCGCCATGGGCCTCGCCGCCTCGATGGGACAGTTCCTGCTCAGCGCGGGCACCCCGGGCAAGCGCTTCGCGCTGCCGAACGCCGAGATCCTGATCCACCAGCCCTCCGCGGGCCTGGCCGGCTCCGCCTCGGACATCAAGATCCACGCCGAGCGGCTGCTGCACACCAAGAAGCGCATGGCCGAGCTCACGTCCCAGCACACGGGCCAGTCGATCGAGCAGATCACCCGTGACTCGGACCGGGACCGCTGGTTCGACGCCTTCGAGGCCAAGGACTACGGCCTCATCGACGACGTCATCGCCACCGCGGCGGGCATGCCGGGCGGCGGCGGCACCGGGGCCGGGCAGGCGTGACGGCACCCGCCGGCACGCACACCCCCGTAACGCCCCCAGCCGACCGCCTCAGCCCCTCTCAGGCTCCCAGGAGACACAAGTGAACGACTTCCCCGGCAGCGGCCTCCACGACAGCGGACGCTCCCAGTACTCGGGCCCCACGGCCGAGTCCCGTTACGTCATCCCCCGCTTCGTCGAGCGCACCTCGCAGGGCATCCGCGAGTACGACCCGTACGCGAAGCTCTTCGAGGAGCGGGTGATCTTCCTCGGCGTGCAGATCGACGACGCCTCGGCCAACGACGTCATGGCGCAGCTGCTGTGCCTGGAGTCGATGGACCCCGACCGGGACATCTCGGTCTACATCAACAGCCCCGGCGGCTCCTTCACGGCGCTCACGGCCATCTACGACACGATGCAGTTCGTGAAGCCGGACATCCAGACGGTCTGCATGGGCCAGGCGGCCTCCGCCGCCGCGATCCTGCTGGCCGCCGGTACGCCGGGCAAGCGCATGGCCCTGCCGAACGCCCGGGTGCTGATCCACCAGCCGTACAGCGAGACGGGCCGCGGCCAGGTCTCCGACCTGGAGATCGCCGCGAACGAGATCCTCCGGATGCGTGCGCAGCTGGAGGAGATGCTGGCCAAGCACTCGACCACGCCGATCGAGAAGATCCGCGAGGACATCGAGCGCGACAAGATCCTCACGGCCGAGGACGCGCTGTCGTACGGCCTGATCGACCAGATCATCTCCACGCGGAAGATGAACAACGAGAGCGTCCGCTGACGCGGGAAAGGCTGTATTGTCTGCCGCCCCTTGGCATGGTGGCACCGTTCGACCCAGTGCACGACAAGGTGCACGTCAAAGCGAACCGTGCCAAGGGGGCCCCGAACGAGGGGCCCGGCAAGGTACCGTCGACATAAGGCAGCACCAGGAGTCGCTGGACTTGTAAGCGTCCAGTCGTCTCCCAGGCGAAGGGGAAGCACACCGTGGCACGCATCGGTGACGGCGGCGATCTGCTCAAGTGCTCGTTCTGTGGCAAGAGCCAGAAGCAGGTCAAGAAGCTCATCGCAGGGCCCGGTGTGTACATCTGCGACGAGTGCATCGACCTCTGCAACGAGATCATCGAGGAAGAGCTGGCGGAGACCAGTGAGGTCCGCTGGGAGGAGCTTCCCAAGCCCCGCGAGATCTACGAGTTCCTCGAGGGCTATGTGGTGGGCCAGGAAGCGGCCAAGAAGGCCCTCTCCGTCGCGGTGTACAACCACTACAAGCGGGTCCAGGCCGGCGAGAACGGCGGCGGTCAAAGCCGCGAGGACGCCATCGAGTTGGCGAAGTCCAACATCCTGCTGTTGGGCCCCACCGGCTCCGGCAAGACCCTCCTCGCCCAGACCCTCGCCCGCATGCTGAACGTCCCGTTCGCCATCGCCGACGCGACGGCGCTGACGGAGGCGGGGTACGTCGGCGAGGACGTCGAGAACATCCTCCTGAAACTGATCCAGGCGGCGGACTACGACGTCAAGAAGGCCGAAACAGGCATCATCTACATCGACGAGATCGACAAGGTCGCGCGGAAGAGTGAAAACCCCTCCATCACGCGGGACGTGTCGGGCGAGGGCGTCCAGCAGGCCCTGCTGAAGATCCTGGAGGGCACCACGGCCTCGGTCCCGCCCCAGGGCGGACGCAAGCACCCCCACCAGGAGTTCATCCAGATCGACACGACGAACGTCCTGTTCATCGTGGGTGGCGCCTTCTCGGGCCTGGAGAAGATCATCGAGTCCCGCGCGGGCGCGAAGGGCATCGGCTTCGGCGCCACGATCCGCTCCAAGCGAGAGCTGGAGTCCAAGGACCAGTTCGAGGACATCATGCCCGAGGACCTGGTCAAGTTCGGCATGATCCCGGAGTTCATCGGCCGCCTCCCGGTCATCACCTCGGTCCACAACCTGGACCGCGAGGCGCTGCTCCAGATCCTCATCGAGCCTCGCAACGCCCTGGTGAAGCAGTACCAGCGCCTCTTCGAACTCGACGGCGTCGAGCTGGACTTCGAGCGCGAGGCGTTGGAAGCCATCGCCGACCAGGCCATCCTCCGCCAGACCGGCGCGCGCGGCCTGCGCGCCATCATGGAGGAAGTCCTCATGTCCGTGATGTACGAGGTCCCGTCCCGCAAGGACGTCGCCCGAGTCGTCATCACCGCGGACGTCGTCCACTCCAACGTGAACCCGACGCTCATTCCGCGCGACGCGCGCGGCCGGGGGCCGGGGGAGCAGAAGACGGCGTAACGCCGGCTCGGTCGACCCACTTGAGGGGTCTGACGAGGGCGGTGGACAACACCGAGGGCGCCCAGCGTGTTCCGCTGGGCGTCCTCGCATCGTCGGGGTACGCGAGGTCAGGCCTTGACGCGCACCTCTTCACGGAACTTCGCCGTGGTGTCCGCGGCGGCAGCCTGGTCCGTCGCCTTCTCCGCGATGACGTCGGCGAAGTCCATCGGCATCACGACGCCCAGCGTGCTGTAGTCGCCCCACACGCAGAAGGACAGGTTCATCACGCTCGGCCCGTCGCCCGTGCTGCCGTCGGTGGGCTCCATCTTGGCGTCCTGGCACTTGAGGACGGCACCCTCGGCGGAGTCGTACGACTTGGGGTCACCGACCATGGTGACCTTCACGTCGTCGTCCCCCTTCCCGGACTGCGACTGCATGTGATCCAGCATGGCGTCGACGACCGTCTCCGGGTCCTCGATCTCGCCGTGGACGCCGCTGAAGTGAAGCTGCTTCTGCGACAGCGGGTTGTTCTCGTTGCCGGACGCGTACGTGGCGCTGACATCCTGGGGGTCGGTCACTCCCCACTTCTCGGCGTCCTTCACGTCACTGTCGGACAAGGCACCGCCGCTGCTGTTGTCCTTCTTGTACTCGCTGAGCACAGTCTCCGGCGTAGTCAGCCTGTGCGCGCCGTCGTCCGCGATGTCCGCTCCACCACCCCCGCCGATGACGAGGTAAGCGCCCACGGCGATCGCCGCCACGACGGCCACCGCGCCGAGGACGATGCCGACCTTCTTGCCGCCGCCACCGCCGGAGACGGGGGGCTGGGGCACGGTCGGGTAGGGCTGCTGGCCGTACGGGGCCTGCTGCTGGCCGTAGGGCGGCGTCTGGGACGGGACGCCCTGGGGGGCCTGCTGGGGGTACCCGTAGCCGGGCTGCGGCGGCGTCTGCTGCGGGTAGCCGTAGCCGTAGCCGGGCTGGGGGGCGGCCTGCGGCGGCTGCTGGCCGTAGGGGCCCGGCTGACCGTACGGCCCGGGCTGCTGGGGCTGCCCGCCGTACGGGCCCGGCTGGTTGTGACTCATTTCTGGGTTTCCCTCCAGATACTTATGTGGTTCCGACATACTCGCTCAACCGCGAGGCACTGGAAGCGCCGGGGGCACACCGTTACCGAAGAATCGAGTTTCGGGACCACCCCGTGACACCCCTAAACTGAGCGGGTGACCGAGAACGCTCAGCAGCAGCCTCCAGCGCCCGCCACCGATCTGCCGACCCAGTACGCGCCGGCCGATGTAGAGGGGACGCTGTACGAGCGCTGGGTGGAGAGGGGTTACTTCGCGGCCGACGCCAAGAGCGACAAGCCCGCTTACACCATCGTCATCCCGCCGCCGAACGTCACCGGCAGCCTGCACCTCGGGCACGCCTTCCAGCACACGCTCATGGACGCCCTCACGCGCCGCAAGCGCATGCAGGGTTACGAGTCCCTCTGGCTCCCCGGCATGGACCACGCCGGCATCGCCACGCAGAACAAGGTCGAGCAGCAGCTCGCCGAAGAGGGCAAGTCCCGCCACGACTTGGGGCGTGGGGAGTTCGTCGAGCGCGTCTGGCGGTGGAAGGAGGAGTACGGCGGCAAGATCCTCGGCCAGATGCGCCGGCTCGGAGACGGCGTCGACTGGGACCGTGAGCGGTTCACCATGGACGAAGGGCTCTCCAAGGCCGTCCAGACCATCTTCAAGCGGCTCTACGACGACGAGCTGATCTACCGCGCCGAGCGCATCATCAACTGGTGTCCCCGCTGTCTGACGGCCATCTCGGACATCGAGGTCGAGCACCAGGAGGACGCCGGCGAGCTGGTCTCCATCCGGTACGGAGAGGGGGACGACTCTCTCGTTGTCGCCACCACCCGTGCCGAGACGATGCTCGGCGACACCGCCGTCGCCGTCCACCCGGACGACGAGCGGTACCAGCACCTCATCGGCAAGCGGATCAAGCTGCCGCTGACCGACCGCACCATCCCGGTCGTCGCCGACACCCACGTCGACCCGGAGTTCGGCACCGGCGCGGTCAAGGTGACCCCGGCCCACGACCCGAACGACTTCGCGATCGGCCAGCGCCACGGCCTGCCGTCCATGACGATCATGGACGAGCACGGCGTCATCACCGTCCACGGCCCCTTCCTCGGCCAGGACCGCTTCGAGGCCCGCTCCGCCGTCGTCGGCGCGCTGCGCTCGCAGGGCCGGATCGTCGCCGAGAAGCGGCCGTACACCCACTCCGTCGGCCACTGCTCGCGCTGCAAGACCACCGTCGAGCCGCGGCTGTCCATGCAGTGGTGGGTCAAGGTCGCGCCCCTGGCCAAGGCGGCCGGCGACGCGGTCCGCGACGGCCGGGTCAAGATCCACCCCGAGGACATGTCGAAGCGGTACTTCGACTGGGTGGACAACATGTTCGACTGGTGCATCTCGCGCCAGCTGTGGTGGGGCCATCGCATCCCGGTCTGGTACGGCCCGAACGGCGAGACGGTCTGCGTCGGCCCCGACGAGGAGCCGCCCACCGGCGAGGGCTGGACCCAGGACACCGACGTCCTGGACACCTGGTTCTCCTCCGGCCTGTGGCCGTTCTCCACGCTCGGCTGGCCCGAACAGACCGAGGACCTGCGGAAGTTCTACTCGACCGACGTCCTGCTCACCGGCCACGACATCATCTTCTTCTGGGTCGCCCGGATGATGATGTTCGGCCTGTACGCGATGGACGGCGAGGCCCCCTTCAAGACCATCGCGCTGACCGGCCTGGTCCGCGACGAGCGCGGCAAGAAGATGTCGAAGTCCTTCGGCAATGTCGTCGACCCGCTCGACTGGATGGACAAGTACGGCTCCGACGCACTCCGTTTCACCCTCGCGCGCGGCGCCAACCCGGGCACCGACGTCCCGATCGGCGAGGACTGGGTCCAGGCCTCCCGCAACTTCGCCAACAAGATCTGGAACGCGACGCGCTTCGCGCTGATGAACGGCGCGACGGTCCAGGGCCCGCTGCCGGAGGCCTCGAAGCTCTCGGCGACCGACCGCTGGATCCTCGCCCGTCTGAACGAGACGGTCGAGCAGGTCGACGCCTACTACGAGGACTTCCAGTTCGCGAAGCTCAGCGACGCCCTGTTCCACTTCGCCTGGGACGAGGTCTTCGACTGGTACGTCGAGCTGTCCAAGACGACGTTCCAGGCGAGCGGCGAGCCGGCCCAGGTCAGTCGGCGTGTCCTCGGCGAGGTCCTGGACGTGACGCTGCGGCTGCTGCACCCGGTCATCCCGTTCGTCACGGACACCCTGTGGACGACGCTGACCGGCGGCGAGTCCCTCGTCATCGCCGACTGGCCGAAGACCGTGGTCGTTCCCGGGGCCGACACTCCGGGCGGCTTCCGCGACGACGCAGCCGAACGCGAGATCGAGCTGGTCCAGCAGGTCGTCACCGAGGTCCGCCGCTTCCGCGCCGACCAGGGCCTCCAGCCCGGCCAGCGCGTCCCGGCCCGCCTCACGCTCGACGGTACGGCGCTGGCCCCGCACGAGGCCGCGATCCGTCAGCTGCTCCGCCTCCAGCCGGAGGGCGAGGGCTTCTCGGCCACCGCGACCCTGCCGGTGGCGGGCGCCGAGGTCGCCCTCGACCTCTCCGGCGTCATCGACGTCGTGGCCGAGCGCAGGCGCCTCGCCAAGGACCTCGCCGCCGCCGAGAAGGAGAAGGCCCAGGCCACGGCCAAGCTCGGCAACGAAGCGTTCCTCGCGAAGGCACCGGACCAGGTCGTGGACAAGATCCGTGGCCGCCTGGCCAAGGCGGACGAGGACATCGCCCGCATCGCCGCGCAACTGGAGCGGCTGCCGAAGGCATAGCTCTCCGGCTCACGTACGGAGGGTGGAAGGCCCCGGTGCTTTTCAGGCGCCGGGGCCTTCTGGCTCGGCGGGGGTGCGTTTCGCTCACCGGTGCTCGCCGGGTGCCGCCGCGCCCACCCGTGCCACGGGCGGCACGACAGCTCGTGGCTGAGCATGGCGGGTCGGGCCCCGCAAGGCGTGCGGGGAACCGCGCGATCAGCCACGTACCACCCGCAGTCGCCGTACATCGCGCACCCCGAGCCACTGGGCGCCCGGCCGTCAGCCCTCCGTAGACTGAACCCCGTGAGCGAACGCAGTGAGCAGCCAGAGCCGATCGACCCCTTCGAGGAGATCATCGCCGCCGAAACGGACCGTGACCCGGACCTCGCGGTGATCGAGGCCGGCAGCCGCACCCTGCGTGCCCAGGGCGGCGCGCCGCAGGCCGACGTACCGACACGGCCCGCCGACCCGGCCGTCGACAAGGCGCTGCGCGAGGTCGAGAGGGAACTGGCGACCCGCTGGGGCGAGACCAAGCTGGAGCCCTCGGTCAAGCGGATCGCCGCGCTGATGGACGTCCTGGGCGAGCCGCAGCGGTCGTACCCCTCCATCCACATCACCGGTACCAACGGCAAGACCTCCACCGCACGCATGATCGAGGCCCTGCTCGGCGCCTTCGAGCTGCGCACCGGCCGGTACACCTCCCCGCATGTGCAGTCGATCACCGAGCGGATCAGCCTCGACGGCGCGCCGGTCTCGGCCGAGCGGTTCATCGAGACGTACGACGACATCAAGCCGTACATCGAGATGGTGGACGGCTCGCAGGAGTACCGGCTCTCCTTCTTCGAGGTGCTGACCGGCATGGCGTACGCCGCCTTCGCGGACGCGCCCGTGGACGTGGCCGTCGTCGAGGTCGGCATGGGCGGCACCTGGGACGCCACCAACGTCATCGACGGGGACGTCGCCGTCGTCACCCCCATCGACCTCGACCACACCGACCGGCTCGGGGAGACGCCCGCCGAGATCGCCGCGGAGAAGGCCGGGATCGTCAAGCAGGACGCGACCGTGATCCTGGCGCAGCAGCCGGTGGACGCGGCGCAGGTCATGCTGAAGAAGGCCGTGGAGGTCGACGCTACGGTGGCCCGGGAGGGCCTGGAGTTCGGGGTCGTCTCGCGGCAGGTCGCCGTCGGCGGGCAGATGCTCACCCTGCGCGGCCTCGGCGGCGAGTACCCCGAGGTCTATCTGCCGCTGCACGGCCCGTACCAGGCGCACAACGCGGCGGTCGCCCTCGCGGCGGTCGAGGCGTTCTTCGGCGTCGGCTCGCAGCGCCCGGAGCCGCTGGACGTGGACACGGTCCGCAGGGCCTTCGCGGCGGTGTCGTCGCCGGGGCGGCTCGAAGTCGTACGGCGGTCCCCGACGGTCGTCCTGGACGCCGCGCACAATCCGGCGGGCGCGCGGGCCACGGCGGAGGCCGTCGGTGAGGCGTTCGACTTCAGTCGGCTGATCGGCGTGGTCGGGGCCAGCGGCGACAAGAACGTCCGGGGGCTGCTGGAGGCCTTCGAGCCGATCTTCGCCGAGGTCGTGATCACACAGAACTCCAGCCATCGGGCCATGGACGCCGACGAGCTGGCAGCGCTCGCGGTCGAGGTGTTCGGCGAGGAGCGGGTGCAGGTCGAGCCGCGGCTGCCCGACGCGCTGGAGGCGGCGATCACGCTCGCCGAGGAGGAGGGGGAGTTCGCCGGCGGCGGCGTCCTCGTCACCGGTTCCGTCATCACCGTCGGCGAAGCCCGGCTTCTGCTGGGGAAGGGCTGAGTCTCACCACATGCGTACTCTCTGTGCTTCGACGCTGATCGGCGAGTTCTTCGTCATCGGCTTCGCCGGACTGGTCGCCATGAAGGACCCGGATCTGGCCATGTCGACGGTCTGGACGGTCAGCGGCATCGCCATGTTCCTGTGCGTCGTGCTGTGCGGGCTCGTCACCCGGCCCGGCGGGATCCAGCTCGGCTGGGCCCTCCAGGTCGCGCTGATCCTCTCCGGGTTCTTCGTCCCGACCATGTTCTTCCTGGGCGCTGTCTTCGCCGTCCTGTGGTGGGCCTCGGTGCACTTCGGGCGGAAGGTCGACGAGGCGAAGGCCCGGTTCGCTGCGCCGGCCTCCACCGGGGCCGGCGCCGGGGCCTCCTGACGCTGCCTGACACGGCGTCGGGCTCGCCCTGTAGCCTCTGACCTCCGCACCCTTGTGAAATGAAGGAGTCACCACCGTGAGCCAGCGCACCCTCGTCCTGCTCAAGCCCGACGCCGTACGGCGCGGCCTGACCGGCGAGATCATCAGCCGTATCGAGCGGAAGGCCGGCTGGCAGATCACCGCGCTGGAGCTGCGCACACTGGACCAGGAGACGCTGGAGCAGCACTACGGCGAGCACAAGGGCAAGCCGTTCTACGAGCCGCTGGTCGCGTTCATGGCCTCCGGGCCGGTCGTGGCCCTGATCGTCGAGGGCGAGCGCGTCATCGAGGGTGTGCGGGCGCTGGCCGGTCCGACCGATCCGATCGCCGCCGCGCCGGGGTCGATCCGTGGTGACTACGGCGTGATCGTGCGGGAGAACCTGATCCACGCGTCGGACTCCGAGGAGTCGGCCGAGCGCGAGGTGAAGATCTTCTTCCCCGGCCGGGCGTAGCACCGTCCTCGACGGCGGGGGCCGGTGATCTCTCTCGCCCCCGCCGCCTTTACCCTTCTGGAACACCCGGCCGCCACCCACACGGCCCACCCCCGCCTGACCAGCCACCCTCGCAGAAAACGCGGCCGTACAACGGCATATGCGTGGCGATCGGGGGAACGTGCACCCCCGATGGACCGTCTCCACAGGCGAGGCGGCGCATCGCATGCCCACAATGGCGAAGACCCTCGCGCAGTGTTCGTGCGGGCGAGACTACGATGTAAGCCTTCACGTCACAGCACCCACTTCGCCGACCCGAAAAAGCCTGAAACGCCCTCAAAAGCCCTCAGTGCTCCGCTTGGGAAGGCCAGACGAATCCTGATGGGGAACTCAATGTCGTTCATCGGCCGTGACATGGCTGTCGACCTCGGGACCGCCAACACGCTGGTGTACGTCAGGGGTCGCGGGATCGTACTGAACGAGCCGTCCGTCGTCGCGATCAACACCAACACCGGTGGCATCCTCGCGGTCGGCGTGGAGGCGAAGAAGATGATCGGGCGGACGCCGGGCAACATCGTTGCCGTACGTCCGCTGAAGGACGGCGTCATCGCCGACTTCGAGATCACCGAGCGGATGCTCCGCTACTTCATCCTGAAGATCCACAAGCGGCGGTATCTCGCCCGTCCTCGGGTCGTCGTCTGTGTGCCCTCCGGCATCACCGGTGTCGAGCGGCGTGCCGTCATCGAGGCGTCCTCCCAGGCCGGGGCCCGTCAGGTGCACATCATCGAGGAGCCCATGGCCGCGGCCATCGGCTCCGGTCTGCCGGTCCACGAGGCCACGGGCAACATGGTGGTGGACATCGGCGGCGGCACCACGGAGGTCGCGGTCATCTCCCTCGGCGGCATCGTCACCGCCCAGTCCATCCGCGTCGCGGGCGACGAGTTGGACAACGCGATCATCCAGCACATCAAGAAGGAGTACAGCCTCCTCCTCGGTGAGCGGACGGCCGAACAGATCAAGATCACGATCGGTTCGGCGTACGACCTCGACGCTGACGAGCACACCGAAATCCGCGGCCGGGACCTGGTGTCCGGCCTGCCCAAGACCGTCGTCATCTCCGCCGCCGAAGTACGGAAGGCGATCGAGGAACCCGTCAACGCCATCGTCGACGCCGTCAAGACGACCCTCGACAAGTGCCCGCCGGAACTCTCCGGGGACATCATGGACCGAGGCATCGTCCTCACCGGCGGCGGTGCCCTGCTGCGCGGACTCGACGAGCGGCTGCGCCGCGAGACCGGAATGCCGATCCACATCGCCGAGGACCCGCTGGACAGCGTGGCGCTCGGGTCCGGCAAATGCGTCGAGGAGTTCGAGGCGTTGCAGCAGGTGCTCGACGCCCAGCCGCGCAGATGACGTAACACTTCGATTCCGCCGTACGGGACGTTCTCTTCTCGTGCGGCGGATCGTTGGTATAGAGGCATAAGCTCCCGCAAAGCGCCCTGTCGTTCCCGTCTTGGGATTCCCACGGGCACCCGAATTCCCCTATTCCTGTTGAATTCCTATGAGGAAGGCACGGCCGCCGCACGTGAGGGACACACGAGAGAGCCGGCTGCTCCTGGTGCTGCTGGTCGCCGTCGCGTTCGCGCTGATCACGGTGGACATCCGCGGCGGGGAGGACTCACCGGTCGACAGTGCCCGACGTGGCGCGGCCACCGTCTTCGGCCCCATCGAGGACGGGGTGTCGACCGCCGTCGACCCGATCGGCAACGCCATAAGCGCGGTCCGCGACTCCGGCTCCCGCCACGACCGACTCGCCGCGCTGGAGAAGGAGAACGCCGAACTGAAGGCGTCCCTCGGCAGCGACGACCGCAACCGCAGCAGAGTCCGGCAACTCGACAAGATGCTGAAGACCGCCGCGAACGGGCAGTACGGCATCAAGGGCGCCGAGGTCATCGCCGTAGGAGCGGCCCAGGGCTTCTCCTGGACCGTCACCATCGACATCGGCACCGACGACGGCATCACCCGCGACATGACCGTCCTCAACGGCGACGGGCTCGTCGGCCGCGTCACCACCGTCGGACCGAACACCGCGACCGTGCTCCTCGCCAACGACCCCGACTTCACCGTCGGCACCCGTATGGAGGACACCGACGAACTGGGCTTCGCCTCCGGCCAGGGCGACCGCCCGCTGCGCGTCGAACTCCTCAACGGCAAGGCCAAGGTGAAGGCGGGCGACCGCCTCGTCACCTTCGGTTCGCAGGCCGACAGGCCGTTCGTACCCGGCGTCCCCGTCGGCGTCGTTTCCCGCGTCGACCCCTCCGGCGGCGACCTCACCCGCACCATCCACGTCAAACCGTTCGTGGCCTTCACCCGGCTCGACATCGTCGGCGTCGTCGTCCAGCCGCCCCGCAAGGACCCGCGCGACACCGTGTTGCCGGACAAGCCGAAGGCCGCCCCCACGCCGACCGTGACGGTCACGGTCACACCCGGCGCGGACGAACCCGGCGATGGTGCCGACGGCCAGCCGCAAGAGCAGTAGGACGTAGGACAGTAGGAGCTGAACCCTCATGCGTTTCAACCGGATGCTGCTCTCCACGACCCTGGTGATCGTCGCCCTGGTGATCCAGGTGAGCGTCCTCGCCAGACTCCACCTCCCGGGCGCCGTACCCGACCTGGTGCTCCTCACCGTCCTCGGCCTCGCCCTGGTCTACGGCCATGTCGGCGGAGCCCTGATCGGCTTCGGCGCCGGGCTGCTGTCCGACTTCGCGCCACCCGCCGACCACGCCGCCGGACGGTACGCCCTCGTCCTCTGCGTCATCGGCTACCTCGCGGGTCTCGCCAAGCCCGAGACAGGCCGGCTCAAGTCGGCGACCGGGCCGATGGCCGTGGTCGTCGTCGCCGCGCTCGGCTCGACGCTCCTCTACGCCGGTGTCGGCGCCCTCGTCGGCGACGACGCCGCCCGCCATGTCGGCCTGGGCAGCCTGCTGTTCACCGCCGCGCTCTACGACCTGCTGCTCGCGCCGTTCGTCGTCCCCGGCATCATGGCGCTCGCCCGGCGCGCCGACAACGACCCGCTCGCCGAGACCGGCAGCGCCGCCAAGGCGTCCGACGTCTCCTCCGGCTGGCTCTCCTCCGGCACCGGCCTGCGCATCGGCAACCAGCGCGGCGGCCTCCGCATCAAGGCCGCGCGATC
The DNA here is from genome assembly GCF_037201975.1 of Streptomyces sp. TG1A-60. Taxonomy (NCBI): domain Bacteria; kingdom Bacillati; phylum Actinomycetota; class Actinomycetes; order Kitasatosporales; family Streptomycetaceae; genus Streptomyces; species Streptomyces sp. TG1A-60. The sequence continues at coordinate 5,568,308 of NZ_CP147520.1, forward strand.
ACGCATGGCCAGGGCGGGACGCATCAAGGGGGTCAAGCGGCTGTGAGGGGACGTCACATGGCACCCGGGACGGATGCGGGAACCGATCACGGCCGAGCGGTGTACTCCATGTACCGGCACCACGCGCACCACCCGTACGCGCACCACCCGTACGCGCACCACCCGTACGCGCACTGAGAGGGGGAGACAGTGACCAACATCCCAGAGACCGGGCGGACCCCACGGGTCCGGATCCGGCTCGTCATCATCCAGATCCTCGTCTTCTCCCTCCTCGGCACCCTCGGCGGTCGCCTCTGGTACCTCCAGATCCGCGAGGGCGACGCCTACGCCAAGGAGGCCTCCGGCAACCACGTCCAGCAGGTCGTGCAGCCCGCCATGCGGGGCTCGATCCTGGACGCGCGCGGTGTGCCGATCGCCGACAACGAGACACGGCTGGTCGTCTCCGCCTCCCGCACCGACCTGCTGAAGATGGACGATGACGGCAAGGCGGTCCTCGCCAAGCTCGCCGACGTCCTGGACATGAAGCCCAAGGAGGTCATGGACAAGGTCCGCCTCTGCGACTCCGAGACCCCACAACCCTGTTGGAACGGCTCGCCGTACCAGCCGATCCCCATCACCGACGAGGCCACCGTCAAGCAGGCCCTGCAAATCCGCGAGCGCTCCGAGGACTTCCCCGGCATCACCGCCGAACCCCAGGCCGTACGCCGCTACGCCAGCCCCGGCGGCGCCGACACCGCCCAGGTCCTCGGCTATCTCTCGCCGGTCACCGACGAGGAGGTCACCAAGGCACAGGACACCGACTCGCCGTACCTGCGCTCCGACCAGGTCGGCCGGTCCGGCCTTGAGCGCCAGTACGACAAGGAGCTGCGCGGCAAGGCCGGCGTCACCCGCTACGAGGTCGACAACCTCGGTCGCGTCATCGGCGAGGCCGAGGCCGACCCCGCCAAGCCCGGCGCCAACCTCGTCACCAGCATCGACGCCCGCGTGCAGCGCATCGCCGAGTACGAACTCAACGAGGCGATGAAGGAAGCCCGCAAGCAGATGGACCGCAACACGGGGACGAACTACAAGGCCGACTCCGGCGCCGTCGTCGTGATGGAGGCCAAGACCGGCCGCGTCGTCGCCATGGCGTCCAACCCGGACTACGACCCGAACGCCTGGGTGGGCGGAATCTCCGCCAAGGACTACGCGAGGCTCACCGGAAAGAAGTCCAACTACCCGCTGCTGAACCGCGCGATCCAGGGCCAGTCGGCCCCCGGCTCCATCTTCAAGGTCATCCCGACCGCGGCCGCGATCAACGCCGGCTACTCCTTCAACGGCCCGTACGAATGTTCCAGTTCGTACTCGATCGGCGGCCAGGTCTTCAAGAACTTCGAGTCCAAGGGCTACGGCGCGATCAGCCTCGGCAAGGCGCTGGAAGTGTCCTGCGACACCGTCTTCTACCGTCTGTCCCACCAGGAGTGGAAGCGGGACGGCGGCATCAAGCCGAAGAAGGGCGCCAACGACTGGTTCTACAGGACCGCCCACCAGTTCGGCCTCGGCGCCGAGACCGGCATCGACCTGCCGAACGAGGTCACCGGCCGCATCCCGGACCGCCAGTGGAAGCAGGAGTACTGGGAGGCCAACAAGGACGCCTGGTGCAAGTACGGCAAGAAGGGCGGCTCGTACGCCGAGCAGATCGCATACGAGAACTGCCTCGAAGGCAACCGCATGCGCGCCGGTGACTCCGTCAACTACTCCATCGGCCAGGGCGACACCCTCGTCACCCCCATCCAGATGGCCACCATCTACGCGGCCATCTCCAACGGCGGCACCCTCTACGACCCGACGGTCGGCAAGGCGGTCATCAGCGCCGACGGCAAGAACGTGCAGGAGATCGCACCCAAGTCGCACGGCAGGCTGCCGATGACGAAGCAGGCGCGCGACAAGATAGACGAAGCTCTTGAGGGAGTCGCGACCCGTGGCACGGCCGCCTGGCGCTTCCAGGGCTGGCCGCAGGACGAGATCCCGATGCACGCCAAGACGGGTACGGCCGAGGTCTACGGCAAGCAGACGACCTCCTGGTTCGCCACGTACACCAAGGACTACTCGATCGTCATGACGATCTCCCAGGGTGGTACGGGCTCCGGCGCCTCGGCCCCCGCCGTGCGCAAGCTCTACAACGCGCTGTACGGCGTCTCCGAGGACGGCGAGATCGACAAGAGGAAGGCGCTGCTGGCCACGCCGCAGAAGGGCCTGCCGAAGATCGAGTCCGACGGCTCGATCGACGCCCCGAAGCTGGAGGCGTACCCGCCGAAGAAGACCGAGGAGGAGAAGGCCGCGGAGGACGGCACCCAGGCCGTCGCCGCGGGACCGGCCGGCCGACCGGTCTCCTTCGAGCAGGACGAGGGCGCCGTGGTCACCGCACCCGGCACCGGGACCCGGGTCACCGGGCCGGCCCCGGGAGGCCTCGTCACCGGACCCGGCGCCGGGTCCGCGGTCGCCGACGACCTGGTGGCGACCGCCGGTCCGCGCGGCGGCAGCGGCAACCGGGCCGCCCGGCGGCGTACGGACCGTGGCCGTGGCCGAGGGAAGAAGCGGAGGACATCCGTATGACCGGCAACAGCTTCTCCGTCTCCGGGTACGGACCCGAACGCTCCGGCTGGGCCCGGCTGTTCGCCCGCGACTCGCTCGCCCGCCGGCTCGACTGGCCGATACTGTTCTCGGCCATCGCGCTCTCCCTGATCGGCGCGTCCCTCGTCTACTCGGCGACCCGCAACCGCACCGAACTCAACCAGGGCGACCCGTACTACTTCCTGCTCCGGCACCTGCTCAACACCGGCATCGGCTTCGCCCTGATGGTCGGTACCGTCTGGCTCGGCCACCGCACCCTGCGCACGGCCGTACCGATCCTGTACGGCATCTCGGTGCTGCTGATCCTGCTGGTACTCACCCCGCTCGGCGCGACCATCAACGGCGCGCACGCGTGGATCGTCCTCGGCGGCGGCTTCTCGCTCCAGCCCTCGGAGTTCGTGAAGATCACGATTATCCTGGGCATGGCGATGCTGCTGGCGGCCCGGGTGGACGCGGGCGACAAACCACACCCCGACCACCGCACGGTCGTCCAGGCCCTCGGTCTCGCCACCGTCCCGATACTGATCGTCCTGCTCATGCCCGACCTCGGCTCGGTCATGGTCATGGTGGTCATCGTGCTGGGCGTGCTGCTCACCTCCGGCGCGTCCAACCGGTGGATCTTCGGCCTCATCGGCACGGGCGCGATCGGCGCGATCGCCGTCTGGCAGCTCGGAGTGCTCGACGAGTACCAGATCAACCGCTTCGCGGCCTTCGCCAACCCCGAGCTCGACCCGGCCGGCGTCGGGTACAACACCAACCAGGCCCGGATCGCCATCGGCTCCGGCGGACTGCTCGGCACCGGGCTGTTCAAGGGCTCGCAGACCACCGGGCAGTTCGTGCCCGAGCAGCAGACCGACTTCGTCTTCACGGTGGCGGGGGAGGAGCTGGGGTTCGTGGGCGCCGGGCTGATCATCCTGCTGCTCGGTGTCGTCCTGTGGCGCGCCTGCCGCATCGCCCGCGAGACCACCGAGCTGTACGGCACGATCGTCGCCGGCGGCATCATCGCCTGGTTCACCTTCCAGTCCTTCGAGAACATCGGCATGACCCTCGGGATCATGCCGGTGGCGGGCCTCCCCTTGCCGTTCGTGTCCTACGGCGGCTCGTCGATGTTCGCGGTGTGGGTGGCGGTCGGGTTGCTGCAGTCCATTCGGGTGGAGCGCCCCATGTCGGCGTAGGGCTCCGCGGCCTTCGGAGGGTGCGGTGGTCTGCCGCTGTGCCGAAAGTGCGACTAGATTCAATTCATGGCGGATACCAAGCGTGAGATCGAGCGGAAGTACGAGTCCGGTGAGAGCGGGCTGCCGGATCTCACCGGTGTGGCCGGGGTCGCGACCGTGCTGGGCAAGGGCGTGGCGGAGCTGGACGCCGTCTACTACGACACTCTGGACGAACGCCTCGCCGCCGCGTCGATCACACTGCGGCGCCGTACCGGAGGCAAGGACGCGGGCTGGCATCTGAAGTTCCCCGTTTCCCCGGGCGTCCGGGACGAGATCCGGGCGCCGCTGTCCGACACGCTGCCCGACTCTCTCGCGGGGCTCGTCCGTTCCCGGGTCCGGGAGGCCGAGCTGATACCGCTGGTCCGCCTCCTCTCCACCCGTGACGTCAGCGAGCTGCTCGACGCGGACGGCACTTTTCTCGCCGAGCTCAGCGTGGACGCCGTGGTCGCCGAACGGCTGACCGACGGCGGTCGGACCGCCCAGTGGTCCGAGATCGAGGTGGAACTCGCCGACGACGGCGACCCGGCCTTCCTGGAGAAGATCGACAAGAAGCTGCGCAAGGCCGGCGTACGGCCGTCGCAGTCGCCGTCGAAGCTGGCCCGAGCCCTGCAGGAGACGGCCCCCAAGAAGAGCGGGAAGAAGGACAAGCAGCGGGGCAAGGGCGAGGGCGGGGGAGAGGTGCCGGGGAAGCCCGTCACCCCGGGCGAGCATGTCCTCGCCTACGTCCGTGTCCAGCGCGACGCGATCGTGGCACTCGATCCCGCCGTGCGCCGTGACGTCTTCGACTCCGTGCACGGCATGCGGGTCGCCACACGCCGACTGCGCAGCACCTTCAAGTCGTTCCGGAAGGTCCTGGACCGGGCGGTCACGGACCCGATCGGCGTGGAGCTGAAGTGGCTGGCGGGGGAGCTGGGCGTCGACCGTGACCAGGAGGTCCTGACGGAACGTCTCACCGAGGCACTGGACGACCTCCCCGAAAGCCTGGTGACCGGACCGGTCCGTACGCGGTTGCGCACCTGGTCGCAGAAGGACGGCGGTACCGGCCCCCGGCCCGAGCTGATCGACGCACTCGACGGGCAGCGGTATCTGGAGCTGCTGGAGTCGCTGGACGCCGTGCTCACGGACCCGCCCCTGCTCAAGGCCGCCGGGGGCGACCCCGAGAAGGTGATCACCAAGGCGGTCAAGAAGGACTTCGCCAAGGTGGCGACCCTGGTCGAGGAGGCCCTGGCGCAGCCGTCCGGCGCCGACCGGGACCTCGCCATGCACGAGGCCCGCAAGAAGGCCAAGCGCACCCGGTACGCGGCCGAGGCGGGGCGCCCCCTCCTCGGCAAGCCCGCCAAGGAGGTCGTACGCGGCATGAAGTCCCTGCAGCGCCTCCTCGGCGACCACCAGGACAGCGTGATGGCCCGCGAGTTCCTGCGCCACATCGCCTTCCAGGCCCACGAGGCGGGGGAGAGCGCCTTCACGTACGGGCTGTTGTACGGCAGGGAGGAACGGCGGGCGGAGCTGGCGGAAGGGGCGCTGCCGGAGACGTGGGCGACGATCAGTGACGACCTGCCCTTCTGACGGCCGCTGCCCGGCCGGCGCACGGTGGCCGGGCAGCGGAGGGCCGGCCTACCGCGGGCTGCCACGACTTGCGTGCGAAGGGTCCCTCCGGGGGCGTTAGGCTAGATGGTCACCCCTGCCAGCTCACGAAGGTAACCCCCGCGATGTCTGTCGAGTCGGTCTTCCCACAGCTCGAAGCCTTGCTCCCGCACGTGCAGAAGCCGATCCAGTACGTGGGTGGCGAGCTCAACTCCACGGTCAAGCCCTGGGAGTCCTGCGACGTCCGCTGGGCGCTCATGTACCCGGACGCCTACGAGGTCGGGCTGCCCAACCAGGGCGTCATGATTCTTTACGAGGTGCTCAACGAACGCCGAGGCGTCCTCGCCGAGCGCACCTACAGCGTGTGGCCGGATCTGGAAGCGCTGATGCGTGAGCACCGCGTTCCTCAGTTCACGGTCGACAGCCACCGCCCGGTGAAGGCCTTCGACGTGTTCGGCCTGTCCTTCTCCACGGAGCTGGGCTACACCAACATGCTGACCGCCCTGGACCTGGCGGGCATCCCCCTGGAGTCCGAGGACCGCACGGTCGACGACCCGATCGTGCTGGCCGGCGGCCACGCCGCCTTCAACCCCGAGCCGATCGCCGACTTCATCGACGCGGCGATCATCGGCGACGGCGAGCAGGCCGTGCTCGACATGACCGAGATCATCCGCGCCTGGAAGGCCGAGGGCCGTCCCGGCGGGCGCGAGGAGGTCCTCTTCCGCCTCGCGAGGACGGGCTCGGTCTACATCCCCGCGTTCTACGACGTCGAGTACCTCCCCGACGGCCGTATCGCCCGCGTGGTCCCCAACAGGTCGGGGGTCCCGTGGCGGGTGTCGAAGCACACGGTCATGGACCTCGACGAGTGGCCGTACCCCAAGCAGCCGCTGGTCCCGCTCGCCGAGACGGTCCATGAGCGCATGTCGGTGGAGATCTTCCGCGGTTGCACCCGCGGCTGCCGCTTCTGCCAGGCGGGCATGATCACCCGACCGGTCCGCGAGCGCTCGATCACCGGCATCGGCGACATGGTGGAGAAGGGCCTCAAGGCGACGGGCTTCGAGGAGGTAGGCCTGCTGTCGCTGTCGAGCGCCGACCACAGCGAGATCGGCGACATCGCGAAGGGCCTCGCCGACCGCTACGAGGAGGACAAGGTCGGCCTGTCCCTCCCCTCGACCCGCGTGGACGCCTTCAACGTCGACCTCGCCAACGAGCTGACGCGCAACGGCCGGCGCTCGGGTCTGACCTTCGCGCCCGAGGGCGGCTCCGAGCGCATGCGCAAGGTCATCAACAAGATGGTCTCGGAGGAGGACCTGATCCGGACGGTCTCCACCGCGTACGGCAACGGCTGGCGCCAGGTGAAGCTGTACTTCATGTGCGGCCTGCCGACCGAGACCGACGAGGACGTCCTCCAGATCGCCGACATGGCGACCCGAGTCATCCAGAAGGGCCGCGAGGTCTCCGGCTCGAACGACATCCGCTGCACGGTGTCGATCGGCGGGTTCGTCCCCAAGCCGCACACCCCCTTCCAGTGGGCCCCGCAACTCTCCGCCGAGGAGACGGACGTCCGTCTGGAGAAGCTCCGCGACAAGATCCGCGGTGACAAGAAGTACGGCCGCTCCATCGGCTTCCGCTACCACGACGGCAAGCCGGGCATCGTCGAGGGCCTGCTGTCGCGCGGCGACCGCCGCATCGGCGCAGTGATCCGCGCGGTCTACGAGGACGGCGGCCGTTTCGACGGCTGGCGCGAGCACTTCTCCTACGACCGCTGGATGCAGTGCGCGGACAAGGCGCTCGCGGACTTCGGCGTCGACGTCGACTGGTACACGACGCGCGAGCGCACGTACGAGGAGGTCCTGCCCTGGGACCACCTGGACTCCGGCCTCGACAAGGACTGGCTCTGGGAGGACTGGCAGGACGCGCTCGACGAGACCGAGGTCGAGGACTGCCGCTGGACGCCGTGCTTCGACTGCGGTGTGTGTCCCCAGTTGGCCACGGCCATCCAGATCGGCCCCACGGGGAAGAAGCTGCTGCCGCTGTCGGTCGTCAAGTAGCCGGACGGGGTGAGGGCCCGACGTGGACGAGGAAGGCGTGGACAAGGAGGCGGGCGGGCTCCTCGCGCCTTCGGACGGGTTGTCCGGCCCGTAGGTCCGAGGCTCTTCCTGGCGAACGTCTTCCGATGGATCGTCGTCGAGCCGACCCGCTGGGTGTACCGGACCGTCCTCACCCCCGCCGGTCACTTCGTACGGGACGCGGTGTGGAAGCCGGCCGCGGCGGTCGCGCGCGGGGTGGCCCTCACCACGCGGCAGGCCCTCGCCACCGCCCGCGAATCCGTCCGCCAGGCCCGCGCCGGTGTGCGCCGGGCACTCTTCGGCAAGCCGGAAGAGCCGCGGCCGGTCACCCGGAGGGAACCGAGGGCCCTCGACACACGTACTCTTGGTAGGAGTACGACCGCTCTCACGAAGGACTGAACGACACTGGGCAAGCGACAGCCCGAAGGCCCGCCGCCCGCACCCGCGGTGCAGCGCATCCGACTGCGCTACACCAAGCGCGGCCGCCTCCGGTTCACCAGCCACCGTGACTTCCAGCGCGCCTTCGAGCGTGCGTTGCGCCGAGCCGAGGTGCCGATGGCGTACTCGGCGGGGTTCACGCCGCATCCGAAGGTGTCGTACGCCAATGCCGCACCCACCGGCACGGGCAGTGAGGCGGAGTATCTGGAGATCGCGCTCACCGACGCGCGCGATCCGGAGAAGCTCAGGATCCTGCTCGACGAGTCGCTGCCCACGGGCCTCGACATCGTCGACGCGGTGGAGGCCCGGACCTCCGGGCTCGCCGACCGGCTGACGGCCTCCGTGTGGGAGCTGCGCCTGGACGGCGTGGACCCGGCGGACGCCGGGCGGGCGGTCGAGGTCTTCAAGGCAGCCGACCTCGTCGAGGTTCAGCGCCGGACCAAGAACGGCGTACGGACCTTCGACGCCCGCACCGCCGTCGTCGACCTCGACAGCCTCGACGGTTCTGGGACGCACGGTCCGCAGCCCGCCGCGGGCGTCGGCTCCACCGGAGCGGCTGACGCCGCGGCCCTTGCTGGGCCGACGGACCAGCCCTGTGCGATACTGCGGCTGGTTGTTCGGCACGTGACGCCTGCCGTACGACCCGACGACGTCCTGTCCGGTCTCCGCGCCGTGGCCGACCTGGCGCCGCCGGTCCCCGCAGCGGTGACCAGGCTGGCGCAGGGGCTGTTCGATGAAGAGACCGGCACGGTGACCGACCCGCTCGCGCCCGACCGCGAGGCAGCGCCGGCCCCCTCAACGGCCGAACCCGCTGCCGCCGCGAAGGCGTCGGCGCCGGAAGGCCCCGCGTAAGGACGGACGTCGTAGCGCCGCCCTCGTATCCGGGAGCCACCTGGGTCGGGCAGCGCACCGACCACAAGACTTTCGCCAGGCCGTAGGCAACACGGCGTACGGAACCGGCGAGACAGGACACAGAGAGTTCCCGTGCGGCGCCCGCGCCCCGGACGGCGGCAGTCGCGCACAACGCGAGCCGCGGACGTCACCGGCCACGCCGGACCGGGTGCGGCGCCCGGGAGCCTGACGGGAGAAACGCCCGCATGCCCGAATCGATCGAACCCGCAGAGTCCGCTCAGGGCTCAGAACAGAACACACCGAGCGACACGCTGCCGCCGCGCCGTCGCCGCCGTGCGGCGTCCCGCCCGGCGGGACCGCCGTCCGCCGTGTCCGAAGCGACCGCGGAGACCACCGCGCCGGCCGTACCGGCCGCCGAGCCCGAAGACCTCGAGGCCGCTGAGGCGGACGAGAGCGCCGTGACCGGTGAGACCGCGCAGGTCGCCGAAGCCGACGCGATCGCAGAGGCCGAGGGAGATGACGAGGCCGACGAGGCCGGGACCGTCGCAGCCGAGGAGCCCGCGCCCGTCGCTCGTACGCGCCGTCGTGCGACGCGCCGGGCGTCCGCGCCCGCCGGTTCGCCCAAGGAGGCCGAGGCCGCCGAGACGGTGGTGCCCGCTGCCGCCGTTGAGAGTGCAGCCGGGACCGAGAGCTCCGCCGCTGACACGCCTGCCGTGGTCGAGGAGGCCGCGCCGGCCGGTCGTACGCGGCGTCGTGCGACGCGCCGGGCCTCGGCCCCCGCCGGTGTGCCTGAGACGGTCGAGGCTGCCGAGAGTGCGGCGACCGCCGAGAGCGCCGCGCCGACTGAGCCGGACGTGGCCGCCGAGCCCGAGGCCGTCGTGGCGGCGCCCGCCGCCGAGGAGCCTGCGCCCGCCGCTCGTACGCGCCGTCGTGCGACGCGCCGGGCGTCCGCGCCCGCCGGTGAGCCCAAGGCCGCTGAGGCCGCCGAGGTCATGGAGGCTCCGGCGGAGGCCGTGGAGACCGTGCCCGTCGCGGCTCAGGAAGCCACGCCGGTGGAGGAGGCGGCCGAGGAGGCCGCGCCGCGTCGTACGCGCCGTCGTGCCACCCGTCGGGTGGCCGCGCCCGTCGGGGTCCCCGAGGGCGAGGCCGCCGAGGCCGAGACCGTTCAGGCACCCGTTGCCGACGCCGCCGAGACCGCGTCCGTCAAGCCTGCCGAGGCGACCGCTGTCGCCGAGAGCGAGCCGGCCGAGGCCGCGCAGGCGCCCGCCGCCGAGGCCGAGGCCGCCGGCCCGCGTCGCACGCGCCGTCGGGCCGCGCGCAAGGCCGCCGTCGGTTTCTCCGCGCCTGCCGCGCCGGTCGCGGAGGAGGCCCCGGCCCGGCCCGCGCGGCCCGCTGTGGCCGTGTTCCAGGCGCCGGTGTTCGCCGAGCCGATGTTCCAGACCCCGGAGCGGGCCGCCGCGCAGGCCGTCGCCGAGGCGGAGACCGAGACCGTGGAGGTCGAGGAGGGCGCCCGGACCACCGACTTCGGCGGCGCCTCGGAGGAGGAGAGCACCGGCGGGTCGCGCCGTCGGCGCCGCCGTCGGGGCGAGTCCGTCGAGCCCGAGCAGCCCGTGGCCGCCGCAGTGGAGGCCGACGAGCCGGAGGAGCCGGAGGAGCCCGAAGAGGCCTCCGAAGACACTGGCGAGGGTGACGAGTTCGGCGACGAGGAGTCCACGGGGTCGCGCCGTCGCCGTCGTCGGGGTGGCCGTCGCCGTCGCCGGGGCGAGTCGGCCGAGGACGCCGCCGAGGGCGACGAGTCCGCCGCCGAGCAGGACGCCGAGGACGCCGCCGAGCAGGCGGACGAGGACGCCGAGGACGAGGGCGACGAGCGCGAGGAGTCCGGTTCCAGCAGCAGCCGTCGGCGCCGTCGCCGTCGTCGTCGCGCCGGTGACTCGGGCCCCGAGGCCGAGCCGGCGTCCGACGACCCCGAGCGCACGGTCGTCAAGGTCCGTGAGCCGCGCGAGCGGCGCGCCAAGGACACCGAGCCGTCCGACGAGGTGCAGTCCATCAAGGGCTCGACGCGTCTGGAGGCCAAGAAGCAGCGCCGCCGGGAAGGCCGTGAGCAAGGGCGCCGTCGCGTCCCGATCATCACCGAGGCCGAGTTCCTCGCACGCCGCGAGGCCGTCGAGCGCGTCATGGTCGTCCGCCAGAGCGGCGAGCGCACCCAGATCGGCGTCCTTGAGGACAACGTGCTCGTCGAGCACTACGTCAACAAGGAGCAGTCGACCTCCTACGTCGGCAACGTCTACCTCGGCAAGGTGCAGAACGTGCTGCCGTCGATGGAGGCCGCCTTCATCGACATCGGCAAGGGGCGCAACGCGGTCCTGTACGCCGGTGAGGTCAACTTCGAGGCGCTGGGGATGGCCAACGGCCCCCGGCGTATCGAGTCCGCCCTGAAGTCGGGCCAGTCCGTCCTCGTCCAGGTCACCAAGGACCCGATCGGGCACAAGGGCGCGCGTCTGACCAGCCAGGTCTCGCTGCCCGGCCGCTATCTGGTCTACGTCCCCGAGGGGTCGATGACCGGCATCAGCCGCAAGCTGCCCGACACCGAGCGGGCCCGGCTGAAGACCATCCTCAAGAAGATCGTCCCCGAGGACGCCGGCGTCATCGTCCGCACCGCCGCCGAGGGCGCGAGCGAGGACGAGCTGCGCCGTGACGTCGAGCGGCTGCAGGCGCAGTGGGAGGACATCGGGAAGAAGGCCAAGAACGGCGGCAGCTCAAACGCACCGTCGCTGCTCTACGGCGAGCCGGACATGACCGTCCGCGTCGTCCGCGACATCTTCAACGAGGACTTCTCCAAGGTGATCGTCAGCGGCGACGAGGCGTGGGAGACCATCCACGGATACGTCTCCCATGTCGCGCCCGACCTGGCCGACCGGCTGCAGAAGTGGACCTCCGAGGTCGACGTCTTCGCGACGTACCGCATCGACGAGCAGCTGATGAAGGCACTGGACCGCAAGGTGTGGCTGCCCAGCGGTGGTTCGCTGGTGATCGACAAGACCGAGGCCATGATCGTGGTCGACGTCAACACCGGCAAGTTCACCGGCCAGGGCGGCAACCTGGAGGAGACGGTCACCAGGAACAACCTGGAGGCGGCCGAGGAGATCGTGCGTCAGCTGCGGCTGCGCGACCTCGGCGGCATCGTCGTCATCGACTTCATCGACATGGTGCTGGAGTCCAACCGGGACCTGGTGCTGCGGCGCCTGCTGGAGTGCCTGGGACGCGACCGTACGAAGCACCAGGTCGCCGAGGTCACCTCGCTGGGCCTGGTCCAGATGACCCGTAAGCGGGTCGGGCAGGGGCTGCTGGAGTCCTTCTCCGAGACCTGTGTCCACTGCAACGGGCGCGGCGTGATCGTGCACATGGACCAGCCGACGACCGCCGGCGGTGGCGGCAAGCGCCGAAAGCGCGGTCGGGGCGGCGCCGAGCACGACCACGAGCACGTGTCCGCTCCCGAGGCCGTGGAGCCGGCGGAGTTGGCCGAGGCCGAGGTGGCCGCCGAGGTCGCCGAGCCCGTGGCGCTCCCCGCCCCCGAGTTCGAGCCGGACGAGGAGCTGTACAGCAGCGTCGCCGAGGCGGAGGCGGCGGTCACGCGTGGTCGTTCGCGCCGTCGGGTGACCCGGCGTGCGTCCGCGCCCTCCGGTGCGCCGAAGGGGCGGGAGACCGCGGTCACCACCGTGTCCGAGGACCGTGCCCCGAAGTCGCGGGAGGCCGCTGAGGCGGAGCCCGTCGCCATGGAGGACCCGGTCGTCGAGACGCCGCCCGCCGCGCACGTCGAGGAGGCCGCGCCCAAGGGCCGTACGCGTCGTCGGGCGACCCGGAAGGTGTCCGCCCCGGCGGGCGCGCCGGCCGTGGACGACGCCGTGGTGACGGTGGCCGAGCCGGTCGCGGAGCCCGTGGCCGAGCCGGTCGCGGAGCCCGTGGCGGAGCAGGCCGAATCGGCGGTCGCCGAGAGCGCTGCGCCGGCTCGCCCGAGGCGGCGTGCCGTGCGCAAGGCGACGGCGCCCACCGCGTCGGAGGGGGCCGCCGTCGTGGTCGTTCCGTCGGCTCCCGCGCCGGACGCGGCCGGGGCTCCGGCCCAGGCCGAGGAGTCCGCCGCGGTCTCGGAGGAGACCGAGGCGCCCGCCAAGAAGGCGGCGCGGAAGACGGCCAAGAAGGCGACGGCGAAGAAGGCCGCCACGAAGAAGACGGCGGCCAAGAAGACGGTCGCGAAGAAGGCCACGGCCAAGAAGGCCGCGACGAAGAAGTCGGCCGCGAAGAAGAGCACGGTCGCCGCCGAGCAGACGTCGGCCACGGTCACGGCCTCGGCCGACGAGAGCTGAGCCCACGGGGCGGGCGCGTGGCCCGCTCCGACTGATGCCCCTGCCGGGCGGTTTGACAGCTGGGCAGGGGCATCGGCGTGCTCAGGGGGAGCGACCACCCGGCCCGGCCGGAAGCTGATCGCGCCGTACACCATCCACACCGAGTGCCTCCGGTCGACGGCCGGTACGACGGGGTGTGCGACAAGGTCGGTTTCACCGGCTCGGGCGACTACACCGGTCCCGCGCCGCGCGAGAACGACGAGGCGATCGTCAAAGGTCGACGACGACGCCGTGCACGACACGTACGGGACCCACTTCGACAAGGTGATCGCCGTCGCCCACCCGGGCAAGGCGGACACCACGGACCCGTGCACGGGCGTGAGGCCGCGCCCCGCGGACGGCGAGAGACCGACGGTGTGACGGGGAGAAGGCCGAGGGAGGGACTCGGTTTGACCCCTTCGGGCATGGCCCCGTAACCTTGACCGTCGGCGTGTCCGTAGGTGGAGACGCGTCACATCCCCGTAAACCTCATCCTTCCGGGCGCCGGGCGCCGCGGGAGAGGCCGTTCGCGTGTCGGACGGCTGGACTGCGGGGGTGCCGTTCCCGAGCGAGAGAGTGAGACCCGCGTGTACGCCATCGTGCGCAGCGGTGGTCGCCAGCACAAGGTTGCTGTCGGCGACATCGTTGAGGTTGACAAGATTTCCACTGCCAAGGTTGGCGACACGGTCGAGCTCTCGACCCTGCTCGTTGTCGACGGCGACGCTGTGACCAGCGACCCGTGGGTGCTGGCCGGCATCAAGGTCCAGGCCGAGGTCGTGGACCACCACAAGGGCCAGAAGATCGACATTCTGCGCTACAAGAACAAGACCGGCTACCGCCGTCGTCAGGGCCACCGCCAGCAGTACACGGCGATCAAGGTCACTGAGATCCCCGCGGCTGCGAAGTAAGGGACTGAGGAGAGATGGCACACAAGAAGGGCGCATCGTCCACTCGGAACGGTCGCGACTCCAACGCTCAGCGGCTCGGCGTGAAGCGCTTCGGCGGTCAGGTCGTCAACGCCGGTGAGATCCTGATCCGCCAGCGCGGCACGCACTTCCACCCGGGCTCGGGTGTCGGCCGCGGCAAGGACGACACGCTGTTCGCGCTGAACGCCGGCGCGGTCGAGTTCGGCACCAGCCGTGGTCGCAAGGTCGTGAACATCGTTCCGGTCGCCTGAGTCCTCGGACCAAGGCTTCCGTAGAGCGATTCGTCGAGGCGGACCTCACTTCTCGTACGGGATTCCGTACGGGGAGCGGGTCCGCCTTTGACGTGTTACAGCTAAGACATTCTCGAACACCACGCTTATCGCGTAACTGGAGGCACCCACCATGACCACCTTCGTGGACCGCGTCGAACTGCATGTCGCCGCGGGTAACGGAGGCCACGGCTGTGCCTCCGTCCACCGGGAGAAGTTCAAGCCGCTCGGCGGCCCCGACGGCGGCAACGGCGGCCGGGGCGGCGACGTCATCCTGACCGTCGACCAGTCGGTGACGACCCTCCTCGACTACCACCACTCCCCGCACCGCAAGGCCACCAACGGCAAGCCCGGCGAGGGCGGCAACCGGTCGGGGAAGGACGGGCAGGACCTGGTCCTTCCCGTGCCGGACGGCACGGTGGTGCTGGACAAGCAGGGCAACGTCCTCGCCGACCTCGTCGGTCACGGCACCTCCTTCGTCGCCGCGCAGGGCGGCCGGGGCGGCCTCGGGAACGCGGCCCTCGCCTCCGCCCGCCGCAAGGCGCCCGGTTTCGCGCTGCTCGGTGTGCCGGGGGACGCGGGCGACATCGTCCTGGAGCTCAAGACCGTCGCCGATGTGGCGCTGGTCGGCTACCCGAGCGCGGGCAAGTCCTCGCTGATCTCGGTGCTGAGCGCGGCCAAGCCGAAGATCGCGGACTACCCGTTCACGACCCTCGTGCCGAACCTGGGAGTGGTCACGGCGGGCGCGACGGTCTACACGATCGCGGACGTGCCGGGTCTCATCCCGGGCGCCAGCCAGGGCAGGGGCCTGGGCCTGGAGTTCCTGCGCCACGTCGAGCGCTGCAGCGTCCTCGTCCACGTCCTGGACACGGCGACGCTGGAGTCGGACCGCGACCCCCTCTCCGACCTCGACATCATCGAGGAGGAGCTCAAGCAGTACGGCGGTCTCGACGACCGGCCCCGGATCGTCGTCCTGAACAAGATCGACGTGCCCGACGGCAAAGACCTCGCCGAGATGGTCCGGCCGGACCTGGAGGCCCGCGGCTACCGGGTCTTCGAGGTGTCCGCGGTCGCCCACACCGGGCTGAAGGAGCTGTCCTTCGCCCTCGCCGACCTCGTCGGCAAGGCGCGTGCCGCCAAGCCGAAGGAGGAGGCGACCCGGATCGTCATCCGGCCCCAGGCCGTCGACGACGCCGGCTTCACCGTCGTACGCGAGGAGGACGGCCTCTTCCGGGTGCGGGGCGAGAAGCCGGAGCGCTGGATCCGCCAGACGGATTTCAACAACGACGAGGCCGTGGGGTACCTCGCCGACCGCCTCAACCGCCTCGGTGTCGAGGAGGAGCTGATGAAGGCGGGCGCCCGCTCCGGCGACGGCGTCGCCATCGGGCCCGAGGACAACGCGGTCGTCTTCGACTGGGAGCCGACCGTGATGGCCGGCGCCGAGATGCTCGGCCGCCGTGGCGAGGACCACCGCTTCGAGGAGCCCCGACCGGCCGTCCAGCGCCGCCGCGACCGCCAGGCGGAGCGCGACGAGGTCCAGAAGGAGTACGACGACTTCGAGCCGTTCTAGGCGTCGCGTTCCTGGGCGCCGGGGGCTCCCACGGCTGCCCGTAGCTGGGTCGAGGCCCGTAAGGGGCGCGGGGAACCGTGCGATCAGCCACATACCACCCGCAGTCGCCGTACCAGCGCACCCCCGAGCTCTTGAGCGGCACACACGACCTACACACGACGAAGGGCCCCGGAGGTTTCGATCCTCGGGGCCCTTCGCCCTGTCCCTAGCGGAGCGCCCCCGCGTCCTCCGAGTCGCTCGGCTCTCTCTCAGGCACCTCGTCCCTCGCCTCCCGGGGCGCGGGGATCTCGTGGGCGAGGCGGGACTCCATCCGCACCCGGCGGTCGTCGGCCCTGGCGCAGAGCGCCTTCACCGCGGCGTCGAAGCGGACGAGGGAGGGCGGGTCGGAAGGACCGAGGAGCTGTTCCTTGAGCTCGGCGCGGGCCTTGGTGTAGCGGTCCTTCTCGGGGTTGCGGACCGCGTCGAGGAGAGCCGGGACACCGCCCGCCTTCGGCGTGAGGACGACACCCGCGGAGACCGTCGGGAAGGCCGCCCGGAACGCCGCCTCCGGCAGACCGGACGTGTTGGCGACCGAGTACGGCTTCTCGCTGGACAGCCAGTCGGAGACCACCGAGGAGACATCGCTGATCAGCAGGTCCGACGCGTTGAAGCAGGCGAAGATCGCGGGCCGCGCCTCGGTGACGATCAGGTGCTCCCACTCGGGGAACGACGCCCAGTACGCCTTCTCCCAGGCCAGCGTCGCCTCGGCGATGGCCGCCTCACGGTCCCCGCTCGGTGTGCCCTGCAGCAGCATCCGCTCCATCTCGTCCGCGCTCGTCCGGAACGACGTGGAGGTCAGCTTGTCCAGCTCGGCGGTACGGCGAGCCAGCTCGGCGGCGGCCTCGGGTCCGGGGCGCGCCCCGGACCGTTTGGTGTTCGCCTCGCGGATCATCGCCATGACGCGCTCGTTCGCGGCACCCGCGCGCGGGTCGACCGAGCCGGTCATCGGGTGCGGCTTGTACAGCAGCCGGACCTTGTCGTCGGCGAGGAGCTTGCGGACGATGTTCTCGCCGGCCAGGACCACGGAGGTGTTGCCGGGGTTGCCGTCCCAGCCCTCCCAGGTGGGGGCGTAGAGGACGGTCGTGTACGTGCCGGTCGGCGGGCCGGCGTACGGGCGGATCGGCGCCAGCTGCGGGCGGCCGACCTCGACGATGTCCTTGTCCTCGACGCCGACCTCGGCGAGCGCGTACCGCTCGCGTGCGGCGGGACCGGCGACCCACACCTCGTCGTACGCCTTCGCGTACGGGTTGCAGGAGGACAGCTTGTCGCTCTCGCCGTGGTTGATGAAGGCGTGCTTGATGGTGGGGATGCGCAGCACCTGGGAGGTCTTCGCGGCGTTGGCCGGGTGCAGCATCATCTTCAGCGTCGAGTTCTCCAGCGAGAACATCGTCGACACCTTCGGGAAGCAGATGACCGGGACGTCCGTCGCGTCGATCTTCTGCACCATGAAACGCTCACGCAGCACGATCAGCGGCTTCTCCAGCTGGGAGAGCGTGGAGAGCCACATGTTCGCCTGGTACGCCGAGGTCGTACCGCCGGAGAAGTACATCGCGGTGGTCGGCTGGTACGTCGCCAGCCACTTGTCCAGCCACTCCGTGACCTGCCGCTCGGTCTTCGCCCGTTTCTTCGGCAGCAGCCAGGTCGCCAGGTACGCGGTGCCCAGGACGAGGAGGGTGAGGCCGGCGCCGAGGCCCATGCCGCCCCAGGTGGCGTTCTGCGTGGCCGCGGTGAGGACCAGGCCGGCCGTGACCGGCAGGGAGAACGTCAGCAGCCGGTGGGCCTGGCGGCGGGCCAGGATGCGCGGCGGGGCGGCGCTCAGCCGCAACTCGGAGGCGTCGATGTTGCGGGTGACGATGGGCAGTGTCCGGGTGCGGCGGACCAGCACCGAGACGGCCTGGCAGGTGAAGTGCACCGCGTAGAAGACACAGAGGCCGACCAGGAGGGGGGCCTGCTCGCTCAGCGGGTCGATGCCTTCGATGCGCAGCAGCCCCACCAGGACCAGCATGTCGCGCAGCAACTGGCGCACCAGCGCGTCGAAGCGGACCTTGGCCAGCAGAGCGAGGAGTCCGGGGTCCCGGTACTGCAGGAACGTGTCCAGGACGAGGCCCGCGGCGCTGGCGGCGACGAACACGGGAATGTTCGGCAGCAGCGCGGAGACGATCTGGGCCGTGAAGAGCGCGAACATCGCGAGCAGCGCTGACAGCTGCGCGATGCGGCGGGATGCGAGGCCTGCGGAGGGCACGGGCGGGGCTCCTGCGGAAGGTGCGACGGACGGAGGGGGAACATGAGTCTGGGAGCGGCCTGAGGGAGGCCGATCCCTGACCGTATGACCTAGGGTGCCCGGGGAGCAATCTCCCGAGGGAGTAATGGACAGTACTCGGACATAACGCCCGGAAGTGTGAGAGGTGCTCGGCCTCTCCTCGTCAAGTGCTCAGGAGCGGACCGGCACCGTCCGCCCCTCGAAATGAAGACGCGGCAGCCCGGCCCGCTCACGTAGATTGCGGACTGCACACACCGGGCTGGTTCGGAACATTGGGGATACGGGTGTCAGCGGCTAGACAGGGCGTGGTGGACGCGCACCGGATCGTGGTCAAGGTGGGCTCCTCGTCGCTGACGACGGCGTCCGGCGGCCTCGACGCGGACCGGGTGGACGCTCTGGTGGACGTCCTCGCCAAGGCCCGAAGGGCCTCGGTCGAGGGTCGTGGTGGGAGACGGGCGGGCGGGGGAGAGCGGGAGATCGTGCTGGTCTCGTCCGGCGCCATCGCCGCCGGACTCGCGCCGCTGGGCCTGCGCCGCCGCCCCAAGGACCTCGCCCGCCAGCAGGCAGCCGCCAGTGTCGGCCAGGGCCTGCTGGTGGCCCGCTACACGGCCTCCTGCGCCCGCTACGGCGTCCGGGTCGGGCAGGTGCTCCTCACCTCCGACGACATGAGCCGCCGCTCCCATCACCGCAACGCCTCCCGCACCCTCGACGAACTCCTCGCGATGGGCGCGCTGCCCGTCGTCAACGAGAACGACACCGTTGCCACGGACGAGATCCGCTTCGGCGACAACGACCGGCTCGCCGCCCTCGTCGCCCACCTCGTACGGGCCGACCTGCTGGTCCTGCTGTCGGACGTGGACGGCCTGTACGACGGCGACCCCAGCAGGCCGGGCACGTCGCGGATGGCGGAGGTACGGGGCCCCGAGGACCTCGCGCACGTGGAGATCGGCAGCGCCGGCAAGGCGGGTGTCGGCACCGGCGGCATGGTCACCAAGGTCGAGGCGGCCGGGATCGCCACCGGAGCGGGCATCCCCGTGGTCCTGACCAGCGCCGTCCACGCGGCCGACGCCCTGGCCGGCCGCGACACCGGCACGTACTTCCACCCCACCGGCAGGCGCTCCGCCCACCGGCTGCTGTGGCTCCAGCACGCCTCCGCCCCGCAGGGCGCGCTCACCCTCGACGACGGGGCCGTACGCGCGGTCGTCGAGCGCCGCACGTCGCTGCTGCCGGCCGGCATCGCGGCCGTCGAGGGTGACTTCGCCGCGGGCGACCCCGTGGAGCTGCGCGACGGGGCGGGCCGGGCCGTCGCCCGCGGCCTCGTCAACTTCGACGCCAAGGAGATCCCCCAGCTGATCGGCCGATCGACCCGGGAACTGGCGCGCGAGCTGGGTCCCGCGTACGAACGAGAGGTCGTACACAGGGACGATCTCGTCCTCCTGCACCCCTGACCAGCGACCCCTTGGAAGGGCGAAAGCACGGGCCCCGGCGGTGCGCGTTCCGTAAAACCGCCACGCGAAGCCCTTGAGCCTGCTCAACTTTGTCTCAGGGAGATCCCCCACGACCTATTGCGAAGCACGAATCGTTGCGAAGGAGGCCGTCGTGAGACGAGTGCGCCCCGGGACCCCGGCGTCCCGTGGTGGTGGTACCTCCCGTGCGGCCGGCGAGGAACGGGCGCTCACCAGCGTCACCGCTTCGGACACGTACGAGGGCGACAGCGCCGAGAAGCCGCAGGACCTGCCCCGGCTGTGGCACATCACGCTGAGCGTCTCCGGACCCGAGACCCCGCTGAGCGAGGTGCGGCGCGGCCTCGAACAGCTCGCCCACGACCACCCCTTCCTGCTCACCAGCCGCTACGCCGACGACCACGCCGAGATCCGCTACTGGGAGGAGGCCCGCGACCTCCACGACGCCGCCGCCGTCGCCCTGCGCCTGTGGGGCGAGCACCGGCGAACGGCCGGGCTGCCGCCCTGGGAGATCGTCGGTCTGGAGGTCATCGACCGCCAGACGTACCACCAGCGGATCGCCGAGGGATACGGGCCTCCGCCGGCGACACCGGTCGGGGTGCACCCGTTCTGACCGTCCCGGCCGGGGCCCCGGGGGGCGTGTCTCGCGCTGTGGAACAGCCGACGGACGCCCCCGCAGGGCGCACTACCCTTCCCTTATGACCTCGCTCTCACCGTATGACTCCATGACGCCGGTCACCCGGGCCGCCTACCGTGCCAAGGCCGCCGCCGCCGACCTCGCGCCGCTGCCGCGCGCCGACAAGGACGACGCGCTGCTCGCCGTCGCCGACGCGCTGGAGGTCCGCACGAGTGAGATCGTCGAGGCCAACGCCAAGGACATCGAGCGCGCCCGTAAGGCCGGCACCAGCGAGGCGATCGTCGACCGGCTGACGCTGACCCCGGAGCGGGTCCGAGCGATCGCCGCCGACGCCCGCGACGTGGCCGCGCTGCCCGACCCGGTCGGCGAGGTCGTGCGCGGTTCCACCCTCCCGAACGGCATCGACCTGCGTCAGGTCCGCGTCCCGCTCGGCGTCGTCGGCATCATCTACGAGGCCCGCCCGAACGTCACCGTGGACGCCGCCGCCCTCTGCCTGAAGTCCGGCAACGCGGTCCTGCTGCGCGGCTCCTCCTCCGCCTACGAGTCGAACACCGCCCTCGTGCGCGTGCTGCGCGACGCCGTCGGCGGTGCCGGGCTGCCCGCCGACGCCGTCCAGCTGGTCCCCGGCGAGAGCCGCGAGTCCGTCCGCGAGCTGATGCGCGCCCGCGGCCTGGTCGACGTGCTCATCCCGCGCGGCGGCGCCTCCCTGATCCGTACGGTCGTGGAGGAGTCCACCGTCCCGGTGATCGAGACCGGCACGGGCAACTGCCACGTCTACGTCGACGCCGGCGCCGACCTCGACACGGCGGTCGAGATCCTCATCAACTCCAAGGCGCACCGCGTCAGCGTCTGCAACGCTGCCGAGACCCTCCTCGTCCATCAGGACATCGCCCCCGCGTTCCTGCCCCGCGCCCTGGACGCCCTCGCCGACGCCGGGGTCACGGTCCACGCCGACGAGCGCGTGCTCGCGTTCGCCAAGGAGAGCCGGGCCACGGTCGTCGAGGCCACCACGGACGACTGGGAGACCGAGTACCTGTCGTACGACATCGCCGCCGCCGTCGTCGACTCGCTCGACCGGGCCGTGGAGCACATCCGGCTGTGGAGCTCCGGCCACACCGAGGCGATCGTGACGACCTCCCAGCGGGCCGCCCGCCGCTTCACCCAGCTGGTCGACTCCACGACGGTCGCCGTCAACGCCTCGACCCGCTTCACCGACGGCGGTCAGTTCGGCTTCGGCGCCGAGATCGGCATCTCCACCCAGAAGCTGCACGCCCGCGGCCCGATGGGCCTGCCCGAGCTGACTTCGACGAAGTACATCCTTACGGGTGACGGCCATGTGCGCGGCACGGGCAATATCGGCTGACGGCGTTTTCGTACTCGCCCGAGCCAGGGCGAGCCGGCCGCAGGGCATGTGGTGACAGGGCGTGGCAGCGAGAAGCTCTGGCGACTCGTGAAGCGCTGAATCCCCTTTGTCGGCGGATGCGTTGATGTCGGGGATTCCCTGGACGTGAGTTCAGGGAGAGTGCCAATCTGGATCCGTGCCGGACGAACCGGATAACCAATCACCGATCCACGAGGGCGATCAGCCCGACGATCGAAGCCGCGGGGGCGCGGACGAAGAGTTCGCCTCCGTGGTCTTCGACGAGGACTTCGTACGGGCGGCCGTGGTCCATGAGCCGACCGCGGTCGAGCGCCTGCTCGCGGCGGCGGAGGCCCGTGCCGCGGCCCAGGAGGCCGAGGCGCGCCGGGCGCACTCCAGAGGCACCCGCGACGACGACCACTACGACGACCGCTTCGGGCGCGGCGGCCCCGATGCCGGGCACGGTCGTGATGACCTACCGGACGATCTCGACGACACCGAGATCCTGGAGGGCCGCTACGGCGCCGACGGGCCGTGCGGCAGGCAGACCCGCTGGCACCGGCCCGTCGCCTGGGTCCTCGCCCTCGTCATGGGCATAGGCATGGTCGCACTGGCCTTCACCGCGGTCTACCGGGGCGCCTCCTCCTCCGGGCGGGGCGAGCAGTTCCCACCCGCCACCACCGGCGTCGAGCAGGGCACCCCCACGGGCCCCTCGGCCTCCGCGGACTACTCCCGGCCGGCGGTCTCGGCGGAGCCCCGCACACCCTGAGAGGGGCCCGAAGGGCCTGGTCGCACGGTTCGAAAGCTGTTCGAAAACCTGGTGAGGACCTGTCAGAACTTGTCGTGTTCCACGGCGTTTACCGAGGCCGCCGGAGACCTACTCTGAAGGTATGGGCGGGCCTGGCAACCCACCTGAGGGTGCTCCCGAGGGCGCCCCCGGCGGTGGAGAGGACGAGTACCGATCCGTCGTCTTCGACGAATCGTTCGTCCGCGCTGCCCGCCTCCAGGAGTTCTCCGCGCGGGAGCGCCTCTCCGATCACGCCCCGGCAGTGCGCCGCCGCTCGCCCCTGCGCCGCGGCCTCTCCCGGCAGGCCCTGCTCCTCGTCCTGCTGATCGCCCTCGCCTTCGGCACCGCGATCTACATGGGCGTCCGCCACCCGTACGACATCCCGGCCGCGAAGCCCGCCGAGCCGCTCCGGATGACGGTCATCCCGCTCTCCCCGCAGTCCGCGGTGCCCGGCGCCGACGAGCCCGAGAAGCTGTACGAGCACAGCCCGGCGGCCCAGTTCCGCATCGGCGCCGACGGCATCACGATGCCGGCCACCCGGCGCACCGAGCACTTCACCGACAGCCAGGTCGTGTCCGCGCTGGCCATCGCCAAGGAGTACCTGGTCGCCTCCGCGCTCGACCCGGAGGTGCTCGGCGGAGGCACCGTCCAGCCCGTGCGGCGGCTGCTCGACTCGGACCAGCTCGACCAGTTCGAGCAGAGTTTCGACCGCCCGGCGGCCGACGGGCGGCACGCACCCACCGGCTGGCTGGTCCGCTTCGACCCCTCCCGCGCGGAACTCGCCGACCGGAAGATCCGTGTCCAGGGCACACTCCAGGCCGCCGAGTTCGACTCAGGCACCCTGGAGGTCGTCGCCGCCCACACCTTCGTGTACGCGCTGCGCCCGCCGGGCGGTGAGACCGGCGCCGAGGCCTCGCTGTTCACCGTCCGGCGCGAGCTGCACTTCCGCTTCGACCAGGACGACCTGCGCACCCACCAGGCCGAGCTCGTCGTCTCCTACGTCCAGGCCGGGCCCCTGGCCTGCGCCGACGACGCCACGAACCACCTCCGCCCGCTCCTCGCCGGCCAGACCGCCGAGGCGGACACCCCCTCCGCCGCCACCGACCCCTACAGCACGGACGCCGCCACCGCCCTCTGCGGCTCTCTCGCCCAGAGCGCCCAGCCGAAGGTGTGACGCGGCGGCCCCTGACGGCCGCCCGGCGGGGAGACCGGAGGGTCCCGTCCGGGGGCGGGTGGAAGGGGCTGGCAGGAGGCTCTTCGGGCACGGCGAAAGCCCC
The DNA here is from genome assembly GCF_037201975.1 of Streptomyces sp. TG1A-60. Classification (NCBI taxonomy): domain Bacteria; kingdom Bacillati; phylum Actinomycetota; class Actinomycetes; order Kitasatosporales; family Streptomycetaceae; genus Streptomyces; species Streptomyces sp. TG1A-60. The sequence goes on from NZ_CP147520.1 coordinate 5,592,045, forward strand.
TGTAGCGCCTCCCCACGCTCGACTCGCTCGCGCGGGAGGGGCCCTCATCGAGGGCCCCTCCCGCGCCTTGCGACGCACGGCACCAGACCACGCGACCTTATCGGGCGCTCATAGTGCAAACCCCTTGGAGCCGGGCGCTTCTCGCGTCAGTGGCGGTCGCCGGGTGTCACTCCTCGTCCGGGCGCCTGTCCCTGGCGGTGTCGGTGCCGCCGCCGGAACCGGGGTTGTTGCCGGTCCCCGAGCCGCTGCCGCCGCCTGCGAAGCCGCCGAATCCCCGGCGCACCCGGCCGCCGAGATCGCCCGCGCCGCCCGCGATGTCGGTGACCAGCTTCATCAGCGGGTCCTTGGAGTTCTTGACGCCGGTCGTGTAGTGCGCGGCCGACTCACGGAAGGAGCCGGTCACCGAGGTGTCCTTGTCCTCGCCACGCCGCGGGTAGTGCCCGTCCATGATCCGCTGGAAGTCACGGGACTCGGCCCACTTCTTCAGCTCGGCCGCGCGCACCGTGGTGAAGGGGTGCGAGCGGGGCAGCACGTTGAGGATCTTGAGGACGGAGTCGCGCAGGTCGCCGCCGGCCTCGTACTCCTCGGCCTGCGCGAGGAACGCGTCCACGTTCATCTCGTGCAGATGGTTGCCGCCCGCGATCTTCATCAGCCCGCGCATAGAAGCCTGCAGATCCTGACCGACCAGCAGGCCGGCCCGGTCCGAGGAGAGCTCCGACTTGCGGAACCACTCGCGCAGCGCGGTCACGATCGCCATGATCGCGATGTTCCCCAGCGGGATCCAGGCGACCTTCAGCGCGAGGCTCGTCAGGAAGAGCAGGATCGTGCGGTACACCGCGTGGCCGGAGAGCGCGTGGCCCACCTCGTGACCGACGACCGCCCGCATCTCCTCCTCGTCGAGCAGTTCGACGAGCCCGGTGGTCACGACGATGATCGGCTCGTCCAGGCCGATGCACATCGCGTTCGGCTGCGGGTCCTGGTTCACGTACAGCGGCGGGACCTTCTCCAGGTCCAGGATGTAACACGCGTCCCGCAGCATGTCGTTGAGGTGCGCGAACTGCTGGTCCGAGACCCGTACGGAGTCGGACAGGAACAGCAGCCTCAGGCTGCGTTCCGGCAGCAGCCCGCTCAGTGCCTTGAACACCGTGTCGAAGCCGCTGAGCTTGCGCAGCGCCACCAGCGCCGAGCGGTCCGCGGGATGTTCGTACGCCCGCGAGGAGATTCCCTCGAAGCGCCTGCGCTGCCTGCTCGGCACGTTCTCGTGCCCGTTCTGCTCGTGGCTGTCGTCCGGCATGTTTCCCCCATGCGTCTGAGTGCCCATGTTGCCCCCGAAGCGAGGTCCAGCCTAGGCGGAGTTACCGTGACAGGGCAGCAACCGTAAGGAGCGATCTCATGGGACAGCTCCCCGACCTGCCGGCGTCCGCCTGGTTCACCGAGGCCGCGGGGGTGGCAGCGAAGGAACAGGGCGCGGGAAATCTGCTGCGTGTCGTGCTGATCGTGATGGTCCTGGGGTCCGTCCTGGTGGCCTGGTTCCTCCTGCGGGGGTACAAGAGGGACGACTGACGGTACGGAGGCGGAGGCATCCTCGTTCACCTCCGGGCGGAGTCGCCGTGATCGCGGCGGAGGCCCCCGCTTACGATGGGCGGGTCTTCATCCCGATCCCACACCCGGATAGGTCACGCCGACGATGAGCTTCCACAGCACCGCTGCCGACTTGGTCACTCTCGCCGCCGAGGGCGGGGAGCACAGCGGCAACCACGAGAGCCTCAGCCCCTACCTGACCGGCGGCGGAGCCTTCGTCGCCCTGATGCTGCTGCTGTGGATCACCACCCGCTTCAACCGGGACCGCTGAGTCCCAATCCCCGTAAAAGGTCGTTCGAACAGGGCGCGTCGACCGGGCCGGTAGGCTCTCCACGCATGGGAGAGCAGGAATCGCCTACCGGTCCGGAACACGACAAGGCCGAGGACCAGGCGCACGACACCACGGACGGCCGGGCCGACGGCACCGCCTGCGTGCCGGGAAACCGCAGGTCGGAGCCGGGGCGGCGCCGCCTCGGCGTCATGGGCGGCACGTTCGACCCGATCCACCACGGGCACCTCGTGGCGGCCCAGGAGGTCGCCGCGCAGTTCCGTCTCGACGAGGTCGTGTTCGTGCCGACCGGCCAGCCCTGGCAGAAGTCCCACCGCACGGTCTCGGCGGCCGAGGACCGCTATCTGATGACGGTCATCGCGACGGCCGAGAACCCCCAGTTCTCCGTGAGCCGCATCGACATCGACCGCATGGGTCTCACCTACACCATCGACACCCTGCGCGAGCTGCACGCGCTCAACCCCGAGTCGGACCTCTTCTTCATCACCGGCGCCGACGCGCTCGCCCAGATCCTCACCTGGCGCGACGCCGACGAACTGTTCTCCCTCGCGCACTTCATCGGGGTCACCCGTCCGGGTCACGTCCTGGCCGACCCCGGCCTGCCCGCGGGCGGGGTCTCGCTGGTCGAGGTCCCGGCGCTGGCCATCTCCTCCACGGACTGCCGTGCGAGAGTCGCCAAGGGTGATCCCGTCTGGTACCTGGTGCCGGACGGTGTGGTGCGCTACATCGACAAGCGGCAGTTGTACCGCGGCGAGTGAGCCGAGAGGGGCACCGGTGAACGACCGATACGACGCTGGCCACGGGGGCGACCAGCAGTACGTACTCGTCGGCTATGACGAGTACGGGCAGCCGGTGTACCGACAGGTGCCCGACCAGCAGGTGCCTCACCAACAGGCGTACGACCCCTACGGGGCGCAGCAGCCCCAGGGGTACGGCCAGGGGTACGGCCAGGACTACGGCTACGACCCGTACGCGACCGGCCACGTCCAGCAGCAGCCCACGCAGGGCTACGGTGTGGACTACGACACGGGCCGGCAGGCGCCGACGCCCGCCTACGACCCGTACGACCCCTACGGGCAGACGGCGGCCACCGGCCGGCAGACCCCTGTCGCGGAACAGAACGCCTACATCCCGCAGCAGTCGGCACCGCCGGAGACCCCAGAGGCGAGCGAACCCCGGGCCGGTGACGCCTCCCCGAAGCGGGACTCCGCCGGACCGGAGTACCGCACCGAGCAGTTCGCCTTCGTCGAGGAGCCCGACGGTGACTCCGAGGACGTCATCGACTGGCTGAACTTCACGGAGAACCGCACCGAGCGCCGCGAGGAGGCCAAGCGCCGCGCCAAGAGCCGGCTGATCGCCCTGGTCGTCGTTTTCGCCATGGTCGCGGTCGGCGGCGTCGGCTACATGTGGTGGGCGGGCATGCTGCCCGGGGCGTCCTCGGACGAGCAGACCGGCACCACGACTTCCGCCGCCGCGCAGAAGCGGGACGTGGTCGTCGTCCATCTGCACGACACCAGGAAGGGCGGCACCTCCACGGCACTGCTCGTGAACAACAGCACCGCCGGGCAGGGCGCCACCGTCCTGATCCCCAACGCCCTCGCCCTGACGGGCGACGACGGCACCACCACGACCCTCGCCAAGTCCGTCGAGGACGACGGCTCCGCCGGCACCCGCGACGGGCTCGACACCGTCCTCGGCACCGACATCGAGGGCACCTGGCGGCTGGACACCCCGTACCTGAACAACCTCGTCGAACTCGTCGGCACCATCGACATCGACACCGACACCGACGTGCCCGACCCCGAGGCCGAGAAGAAGAACGAGGCCCCCCTCGTCAGCAAGGGCGAGCAGCAGACCCTCAGCGGCAAGATGGCCGTCGCCTACGCCACCTACCGGGCATCCGGCGAGTCGCAGGACGCGCAGCTCAAACGGTTCGGGCAGGTCATGCAGGGCGTGCTGCGCAAGCTGTCCTCCGACGCGGATGCCGCCACGACCACCGTGAAGACGCTGGCCCAGATCCTCGACCCGTCGCTGAGCGACAAGGACCTCGGCACCTTCCTCGCCAAGCTCGCCGACCACGCCAAGGGCGGCGACTACAAGACTGAGCCGCTGCCCGTCCGGCAGGACGGCACCCTCAGCACCGAGGCCTCCGACAGCGTGGTCAAGGACCTGCTCGGCGGCACCGCGAAGAGCCCCGACGCCGGGGACGCGGTCCGCGTCGGGATCCGCAACGCCACCGGCGACAAGGACGCCACCGAACAGGCCCGCGTGGTGGTCCTCAACGGCGGCTACACCTTCCTCGACGCCGGCACCACCGACACCGCCCAGGCCACCTCCCAGGTCACCTACTCCGACGCGGCCCGCAAGCAGGACGCCATCGAGGTCGCCAAGACCCTCGGCCTTCCCACCAGCGCCGTCAAGAAGGGCGACACCACCTCCAGCGCGGACGTCTCCGTCGTACTCGGCCAGAACTACGAGACGACGGACACGACCGGAACGGGGGCCACCGGGACCACGGACTGACCGACAGCAGGCCCCGGGGCCGCCACAGCGGCGATGCCCGGGGGCTGATCGTTCAACACGTGGGGCGGTGTCGGTGGGCCGTGAGACCCTTGGGGTAGCCCGAGAGGGTTCCTGACCGCCGACGGAAAGCCTTGTAGTGACCGCCACCGACCGCTCCCTGGAGCTCATCAACACCGCCGCGCAGGCGGCAGCCGACAAGCTCGCGCACGACGTCATCGCGTACGACGTCAGCGATGTGCTGTCCATCACGGACGCTTTTCTGCTCGCCTCCGCGCCCAACGACCGCCAGGTCAAGTCGATCGTCGACGAGATCGAGGAGCGGCTGACCAAGGAGCTCGGCGCCAAGCCGGTCCGCCGTGAGGGCGACCGCGAGGCCCGCTGGGTGCTGCTGGACTACGTCGACATCGTCGTCCACGTCCAGCACAGCGAGGAGCGCGTCTTCTACGCCCTGGAGCGGCTCTGGAAGGACTGCCCCGAGCTGGAGCTGCCCGCCGACGCCAAGGCCACCCGGGGCAAGGGCGAGGAGCACGCCAAGCTGCGCGCCGCCGAGGAGGCCGCCGAGCTGAGCGGGGAGCCTCGGTGACCCAGGGCGTCGACTCCGCCGCTCTGCCCCCGGGCCGGGGCCGCCGTCTCATCCTGTGGCGGCACGGCCAGACCTCGTGGAACGTGGCGCGCCGCTTCCAGGGCACCACGGACGTCGAGCTGACCGAGACAGGCGTCGGCCAGGCCCGCCGCGCCGCCCGGCTGCTCGCCTCCCTCCGGCCCGACGCGATCGTCGCCTCCGACCTGCGGCGCGCGGCGCGCACAGCCGCCGAGCTGGCCGCGCTCACCGGCCTGGACGTCAGCCACGACGAAGGCCTGCGCGAGACCTACGCGGGCGTCTGGCAGGGGCTCACGCACGACGAGATCATCGCCCGGCACGGCGAGGAGTACGCCGCGTGGAAGCGCGGCGAGCCGATCCGGCGCGGCGGTGGCGAACTGGAGACCGAGGTCGCCGACCGCGCCGCCCCCGTGGTCCTCCGGCACGCCGACAAGCTCCCGGAGAACGGCACCCTCGTGGTGGTCAGCCACGGCGGCACCATCCGCACCACCATCGGGAGCCTCCTGGGTCTGGAGCCCCACCACTGGGAGGGCCTCGGTGGCCTTTCCAACTGCTGCTGGTCCGTGCTCGGTGAGGGTGCCCGCGGCTGGCGGCTCCTTGAGCACAACGCCGGCACGCTGCCCGAACCGGTGCTCGGCGACGACGACTGAGCCGCGTACGGGGCCTCGTACCGGGTCCCGGACCCGGATTTCGCTTTCCGACTGGTCGCAGGCTAAAGTTCTTCTTGTTCGCCCCGCTGAGCGGGGCGAAACACCATGCGGCTCGGCCGCGTGGCGCGAGGGGCTATAGCTCAGTTGGTAGAGCGCCTGCATGGCATGCAGGAGGTCAGGAGTTCAATTCTCCTTAGCTCCACAGAATCGGCACAGAAGATCCCGTTCCCGTCAGGGGGCGGGATCTTTCGTGTGTGACCTCCGTCCCTCCTTGAGCACGGGTGGCTCTGGAGGCGTATAGCTCTGCGGACGTCCTTCTTTCCCGCCGCGTGTCGGGACCGGTACGAAGGCGTCGCTGACCGTATTGGTCCGGCCGTGGCAGAATCAAACGGCCGGAAGGGGGGCGCTGCCCGACGGGAGGGAGAAGCGATGCCTGCGAGCATCCGCGGAGAGGTCCACGACCTTCCCGCAGCGGTGGTGATGCGGAGCAGAACCGCCCTTCTCTGCCCTTCCTGCGGCTCGCTTCACGTTGCCCAAGTACTCGGTGACAACGGAGGGATCTCCTACGTGTGCACGGCCTGCGGCCACAGCTGGAGCTGAACGATGGGTGCACACAGGAGGAAATGCGACTGGTGCGGCAGCGGCACGCCCATCGTCCGCGACATGGAGCCCGTCAACGCCGACTACCAGTACTGGTGCGAGGAATGCGCCCGAGCGCTGATCATAAAAGGCGACCCCATCGAGACGTACCGTGAGCTGGAGGGCGAGCCGATCTACGGCCGGCTCCTCGAAGAACACTGCACGCTCAAGCGTTTCTACTCGTTCGTGACGGCCTGAGCGCTCGGCACCCCTCGGGGCCGGGAGAGGAGGCGGGTCGAGGGGGCGGGTCGTCGCGCGGAGACCCGGCTGCGCCAACTCCGCGCCGCTCCGCCGCTGTTCCGGTCGGCCGGCCCGCCTCCGTCGCCCGGCGGCGGCGCAGAGGAGGGTCGGCGGGCCCCCGTCAGCCCCCGGAGCCACCTCTGATCCGTGCATGACGGAAACGATTTGGTGGTGCGCGCGGGGACCGGTAATGTTGGCGCAGTCGCCAGGGAGACCGGGCGGACAGCACGGCAAGGGGCTATAGCTCAGTTGGTAGAGCGCCTGCATGGCATGCAGGAGGTCAGGAGTTCAATTCTCCTTAGCTCCACAGAATGGACCCCGTCCAAGTGGACGGGGTCTTCGCGTTGTTGACGGTGACAGGCAGAAGGCCGGGCCCCTCCCTCTCGGGAACGGGCCCGGCCTTCGGGTGCTCAGCGACCGCTGCCCAGGGCCCGACGGCCGCGGACCTGCGAGAGGACCGGCAGGTTGCGGGACGGGGCGGAGGCGCGGTTGTCCTCCTCGACGCGCAGGGCAAGGGCGGGGCAGCGGCGTACCGCGCGGAGGGCCTTGGCCTCGGCGTACTGGGGGACCTTCGCCTGGGCGACGGTGGGGAAGCCGTCGGCACCGAGCTGGAAGACCTCCGGGAGGACGTCGGCACACAGGCCGTGGCCCCGGCAGAGCGTCCAGTCGACGAAGATCCTCTGGCGGCTGGCGCCGCTCTCCTCGCCGGCGCCGCCAGGGATGCCGGTCGGCATCCTGCCGCCCTCGAAGAGCGGCAGCACGCCCTCCACCGGGCGTCCGCAGCCGTTGCCGAGGACATGCGCGGCGAGGTCGTCCGTGAACGCCTTGATGGTCGACTCCAGGAACATCGCGGAGCCGTCCGGGTGCGAGCACGCGCCGCGCCGCTTCACGTTCTTCGCGACCTGCTTGAGGGCCTCCAGGGCGGCCGGTCCGCCGCCGTTGAGAATGTCCTCCATGCCGCGCGCGGCGGCCGGCAGACCGAGGTAGCAGGGGCCGCACTGGCCCGCGCTCTCCTCGGCGAGCCACTTGGCGACCTGGAGCGACTCGCCGAGGGGGCAGGTCTCCTGGCTGATCGGCAGGATCGCGCCCGCGCCGAGCGCGCCGCCCACCGCGTCCAGCGAGTTCCGTGAGACGACCGCCTCGTTGACCGTCGCCGCGTCGATCCACTTGCCGTGGTAGCCGCCGGTCAGCACGCCCTGCGGGACCGGGGGCGCGCCGGCGAGCTGCAGGATGTAGCGCAGCGGCACGCCGGTGGGCGCCTCGATCACCATGGGGCGGGCGACCGCGCCGGAGACCGTGAGCATGACGGTGCCCGGCTCGTCGTACAGGCCCGTGTTGCCGTAGCGCTCGGAGCCGATGCGGGCGCCGATGGCGAGCTGGGCGAACGTCTCGGCGTTGGAGAGCAGGGTCGGCGCGCCACCGACACCGCTCTTGGACGCGCTGGTCTTGCGGCCCGGCGGGATGGCCGGACCGCCGTCGATCGAACGGATCAAGGACGCGGCGGCGCCGGTGATCATGCGGACCGGGTTGCGCTGCACACTCGCGCGGATGGCGGCGCCCCGCCGGTTGCTGAGGCCGCGCTCGGCGAGGGCGGCCTCCATCGACCGCTGGGTGGATTCACGTGTCACCCCTATGACCAACTGGCGGGCGCCCAGCGCCTCCGCCACCAGCAGGGCGCCGTCCAGGATGAGATGCGGGGCACGGTTGATCAGGACCGTGTCCTTGCGGCAGGCGGGTTCGTCCTCGCTGCCGTTGACGACCACGACGGGTCGGATGCCGCGCTTGATCGCCGACTCGGCGACCGACCGCAGCTTCTTGTGGAACGGGAAGCCCGCGCCGCCCCTGCCCTTCAGGTTGATCCGTTCGGAGAGTTGCGCGAGCTGTTCGCCGCCCATCGGTTCGAGCGGACCGTGCACCTTCAGGTGCATGGGGAGGTCGAGTCTCTCGACGAGGTCGAAGCCCGAGGTGAGCTGGGGGAGCCCCACCACACGGACTTCGGGCACGTCGGGAAGGGCCTCGTTCACTTAAAGCCTCCGGAAGGCGCGTTCCAGGGTTCACCTGAGTTCGGCGCGTCGTAGTCGAACGCGCCGGACACGGTTTCAGTGGCGGGACCGCTGTTGTACGTGTCGTTCGGGTTGTACGTGTCGTAGGGGGTGTTCGTCTCAGCCGTTCCGTAGGAAGTTTCGGAAACCCCCGTGTCGTACGTCTCGCCCTGGTAGGTCTGGCCCGGGTACGCAGGCCCCGTGAGCGGCTGACCGGCGAAGGTGTCCTGCATCGGGTCGTATGCCGACGGGGGCGCCTCGCCGACCGGCGGCGGGGACGGGGCCGGCCAGCGGGTGCCCGTGCCGCCGCCGTCGTCCATGCGGGGCATGGCCTGCGTGGGCTGCATGTCCAAGGGCTGCTGCTGGGTCAGATAGGGAGCCGTGGGTTCCGGGGAACGCGGGCTCATCGACACCGCGCGGTACGCCGCCGCGAAGCCGGGGCCGGAGTCGGCCGACGCGGACGCCGTCCGCTGCGGAGGGACAAGCGGGTCGCCGAGCGAGGGGCTCTCGCCGCCGAAGCCGGGCAGCGGGAACTGTCCGGTGTCGCGCACCTGGTCGCGCTGCCCGCCTTCGCGCCGGCCGCCCTCGCGGCGACCCTCGGGCTCCTCGCGCGACTGCAGGGCGCCGCGGGACTTCATGAGATCTTCGACCGCGGGGGGCCGCTGGCCGTCGGTGCCCATCATCCCGGTGATCCAGTCGACCACCGTGCGCTTGACCGGGCGGGGCGCGGCACGCAGCAGCAGCGCGGCGGCGACGGCGACGAGCGCGAGCGCGTAGAGGATCATGAAGAACGGCTTCGCCGGGCGACCCGCGTAGAGTCCGTGGACGAGCGCGAAACACCAGGCGGGGTAGGCCATCATGTGGTACGCCCGCCAGCGCGCCGCGACGGGCGCCGGGCTCGCGAAGCGGCTGCGGAGCGCGCCCGTGACAGCCGTGGCGATTATGAGCAGCGCGGCCAGCGAGCCGAAGCCGATGAGTACGGCCCTGCCCGCGAACTCCTCGTCCGAGAGAGCGAGGCTGAAGGGGATCAGCGCCGAGAGGAACGTGGTGTGGCCGAGCCCCACCTTGACCGCGATGTGCACCAGGAGGAAGACGACCGAGGCGATCGCGGTCGTCCGGTGCACCCCCTGCGCCATGATCCGATGGCGCGCCGTGAGGAGGACCCGGTCCTGGGCGATGAGTCCCCAGATCACGGAGGCGCTGAGGCAGACGAGCGACAGGACACCCGTACCGAAGTTGAAGAACTCCATCAGCCAGTCGTCTACGGTGCCGTCGTCCGTCGTCTCCGCTACCACGGCATACCTCCCCACATCGCGATGAAGGGCGTGCACAGCGGAACGGCGGCCGTCCCGGCGCCGTGGGGCGACCGGCCCGGCGCGGGGAGCGGGCCGTTACTGCTACGAGGGTTCATAGAGGCGACTCCGAACAGTTCGGGAAAGCGGGTCCCGTGACTCGCACTCTAGGTGGAGCCAAACCGGGCAGTACGAGGTTTGGGCCATCGCGTTGTTATCAAAGGCCAATCTCACATTGGCGATGCACCTTAGAGACCGTTACGCGAAGTAACATTTGAACGATGTTCAACTTTTTGGCTGATTCTGATGGCTGACAATCGACGCTCGCGTGTCCATGGAGCTCGTCGCGACGCGCGCGGAGGCTGCGGTACCCTGATCCCATGCGTGCCGTACGCCTTCTGCTTAGCGAGCCGCGCTGATCAGTCCCGGCCACCGGTGAACCGGGTGGGTCGGAATCGGCGCGGCGTCCCCTCCTGTGCGAGGGGATTTTTCGTTTTCGGACAACGAACAGCCGCTGGCAGAGACGATCGATGGAGCTTTGAGGATCATGAGCGAGACGAACCCCGCTGCCGCCGAGGTGGCCGCGCCGCACCGCTACACGGCCGCCGTCGCGGCCGAGATCGAGGCACGCTGGCAGGACTTCTGGGACGTCGAGGGTACGTATGCGGCGCCCAATCCCAAGGGCGATCTGGCGGGCGATCCCGAACTGGCCGCCCGGCCCAAGAAGTTCATCATGGACATGTTCCCGTACCCCTCCGGTGCGGGCCTCCACGTCGGGCACCCTCTGGGGTACATCGCCACCGACGTCTTCGCCCGCTATCAGCGGATGACCGGCCACAACGTCCTGCACACCCTGGGCTTCGACGCCTTCGGCCTGCCCGCCGAGCAGTACGCCGTGCAGACCGGCACGCACCCGCGCGTGTCCACCGAGGCCAACATCGAGAACATGAAGGTCCAGCTGCGCAAGCTGGGCCTGGGTCACGACAAGCGCCGGTCGTTCGCCACGATCGACCCGGACTACTACAAGTGGACCCAGTGGATCTTCCTGCAGATCTTCAACTCCTGGTACGACGACGAGGCGCGGAAGGCCCGCCCGATCGCCGAGCTGGTCGCCCAGTTCGAGTCCGGTGAGCGGGCGCTGCCCGGCGGCGGCTCCTGGAGCGCGCTGAGCGCCACCGACCGAGCCGACGTCCTGGGCGAGTACCGCCTGGCGTACGCCTCCGACGCGCCGGTCAACTGGTGCCCCGGCCTGGGTACGGTGCTGGCCAACGAGGAGGTCACCGCCGACGGCCGCTCCGAGCGCGGCAACTTCCCCGTGTTCAAGGCCAAGCTGCGCCAGTGGAACATGCGCATCACCGCCTACGCCGACCGTCTGCTGGACGACCTGAACGAGCTGGACTGGCCCGAGGCCATCAAGCTGCAGCAGCGCAACTGGATCGGCCGCTCCGAGGGCGCCCGCGTCGACTTCCCCATCGACGGCGAGAACATCACGGTCTTCACCACCCGCCCCGACACCCTGTTCGGGGCGAGCTACATGGTGCTGGCCCCAGAGCACCCCCTGGTCGACAAGTTCACCCCGGACGCCTGGCCCGAGGGCACCCACGACGTGTGGACCGGCGGCCACGCCACCCCGGCCGACGCCGTCACCGCCTACCGCGCCCAAGCCGCCTCGAAGTCCGACGTCGAGCGGCAGGCCGAGGCCAAGGACAAGACCGGCGTCTTCACCGGCTCGTACGCGACCAACCCGGTCAACGGCGACCGGGTCCCGGTCTTCATCGCCGACTACGTCCTGATGGGCTACGGCACCGGCGCGATCATGGCCGTCCCGGCGGGCGACCAGCGCGACTTCGAGTTCGCGCGCGCCTTCGAACTGCCGATCCGCTGCATCGTCGAGCCGACCGACGGCCGCGGCACGGACACCTCGACGTGGGACGAGGCCTTCACGTCGTACGACGCGAAGATCATCAACTCGTCGAACGACGACATCTCCCTGGACGGGCTGCCCGTCGCCGAGGCCAAGGCCCGCATCACCGAGTGGCTGGCGCGCAAGGGCATCGGCGAGGGCACGGTCAACTTCCGGCTGCGCGACTGGCTGTTCAGCCGCCAGCGGTACTGGGGCGAGCCCTTCCCCATCGTCTACGACGAGGACGGCATCGCCCACGCGCTGCCCGAGTCGATGCTGCCGCTGGAACTGCCCGAGGTCGAGGACTACTCGCCGCGCACCTTCGACCCGGACGACGCCGACACCCAGCCCGAGACGCCGCTGTCGCGCAACGCGGAGTGGATGAACGTCACGCTGGACCTGGGCGACGGCCCCAAGCGGTACCGGCGTGAGACCAACACCATGCCCAACTGGGCGGGTTCCTGCTGGTACGAGCTGCGCTATCTGGACCCGCACAACTCCGAGGAACTGGTCGATCCGGAGGTCGAGCGGTACTGGATGGGCCCGCGTGAGGGGCAGCCGCACGGCGGTGTCGACCTGTACGTCGGCGGCGCCGAGCACGCCGTGCTGCACCTGCTGTACGCGCGTTTCTGGTCCAAGGTGCTGTACGACCTGGGCCACGTCTCCTCCGTCGAGCCGTTCCACAAGCTGTTCAACCAGGGCATGATCCAGGCCTTCGTCTACCGCGACAGCCGTGGCTTCGCGGTGCCGGCCACCGAGGTGGAGGAGCGCGACGGCGCGTACTACCACCAGGGCGAGAAGGTCAGCCGCCTGCTGGGCAAGATGGGCAAGTCCCTGAAGAACGCCGTCACGCCGGAGTCGATCTGCGCGGAGTACGGCGCCGACACGCTGCGTCTGTACGAGATGGCGATGGGCCCGCTGGACGTCTCCCGGCCGTGGGACACGCGCGCGGTGGTGGGCCAGTTCCGGCTGCTGCAGCGGCTGTGGCGCAACGTCGTCGACGAGGCGACCGGCGAGGTCACCGTGGTGGGTACCGAGCCCGGCGAGGACACCCTGCGGGCCCTGCACAAGGCCATCGACGGCGTACGGCAGGACCTGGAGGGCATGCGGTTCAACACCGCGATCGCCAAGGTCACCGAGCTGAACAACCACCTGACCAAGGTGGGCGGCCCGGTTTCCCGGTCCGTCGCCGAGGCCCTGGTGCTGCTGGTCGCGCCGCTGGCCCCGCACATCGCCGAGGAACTGTGGCGCAAGCTGGGCCACACCGGCTCCGTCGTCCACCAGGACTTCCCTGTCGCCGACCCCGCGTATGTCGTCGACGAGGCCGTCACCTGCGTCGTCCAGATCAAGGGCAAGGTCAAGGCCCGTCTGGAGGTGCCGCCGGCCATCTCCGAGGAGGAGCTGGAGAAGGTGGCCCTGGGCGACGAGAAGGTGGTCGCCGCGCTGGCCGGGGCGCCGATCCGGAAGGTGATCGTGCGGGCGCCGAAGCTGGTGAACATCGTCACGTAGGCGCAGGTGGGGGAGGTCGCGTCGGCGTAGCGGCGACTGATCGAGCGGTACACGGCGGGCAGCGGATGGGGGCTTCCCCTACGGGCAGGTTCGGGGTTCCGGTACGGGCAGGTTCGGGGTTCCGGTGGAACTACGGACCTGTCCGTTGCGTTTACCGTTGAAGAGGGCCGCAGCACATCTCGTGCCGGTCGAAGGAGGAGCGCGTGGAAGCCGTGATCGCAGTCGTCGCCCTGCTCTTCGTGCTGCTCGTGGTACTGGGGGCGTACGCCACGGTGAAGGCGGTCGGCGCGGCCAAGCGCGGCGTGGACCGTACGATCACACAGGCCAGGCGGACCGTCGAGGACACCACTCTGCGCGCCAGGAGCCTCGCCCAGCCTGGACCGGTGGGACAACTGGCCGATCTGCGACTGAAGTTGCGCAGCTCGATGCGGGCCACGCAGGAGGCGTTGCAGGCGGGCGTGGGCGAGGACGAGTCCCTGAAGGAGTCCCTGACCCTCTTCGAACAGCTCAGCAAGCACGGCCGGGAGCTGGACGACGAGCTTCGACGCCTGGAGCCCGAGCCCGACCGCGCGAAGCTGTCCCAGCTGCTGCCCGCGCTGCGGGAGCGTACGGAGCGGATCATCAAGTCCGCCGACTCGCTGCGCTGGGCGGCGCACGACCGGGCCCGCAAGTTCGCGGAGGACGGCCTGGACACGCTCAGCGCGCAGATCGACGTCGAGGCGGGCGCACTGCGGCACTGGACGACCGAGCCCGAGTCCGTGTGGCCCCAGGCCCCCGAGACCCACACGCCCGAGGTCCGGAAGCCCAAGGCCCAGGCATCCAAGGCCGAGCCCACTCCGGTCTGGCCGGAGGCGCCGAAGCCCGAGTCCAGTGCCTCCACCGGGCAGACGTGGCAGGAGACGCCCGAGTCCCGCACCGCCGAGGAGTCGCCCCGGCCCGCGATCACCCCGCCGGCAGCGCGGCCGACCTATCCGTGGCAGAAGAAGCCCCGCCCGGAGAGCACGACTTGAGCCGGTCGGCTCGGTCTGCCCGGTCGCGGGCGGGTGGGGTCGGGCTGCCGTCGGCCGGACTTGGCGGGTAACCTCCAGCTCATGTCCCGCCATGTCGCGATCGTCACCGATTCAACGGCCTACCTGCCGCCGCCGGCGATGGAGCGTCACGGCATCACCGCGGTGCCGTTGACCGTGGTCCTCGGCGACCAGGCGCTGGAAGAGGGCACCGAGATCTCGGCCCGATCCCTCGCCCAGGCGCTGCAGAAGCGACGGTCCGTCACCACCTCCCGCCCCAGCCCCGAGCTGTTCGCGGAGACCTACCGCAGGGTCGCGGAAACGGGGGCCACTGGCATCGTCTCCCTCCATCTGTCCGCCGAGTTCTCGGGCACGTACGACGCGGCCGTGCTCGCCGCGCGCGAGGCACCCGTGCCGGTGCGCGTGGTGGACACCGGGATGGTCGCGATGGCCCTCGGCTTCTGCGCCCTGGCCGCCGCCGAGTCGGCGGCGGCGGGCGGCACGGTGGACGAGGCCGTCACGGCCGCCGAGAAGCGGGCCGCGGGCACGTCCGCGTTCTTTTACGTCGACACCCTGGACTATCTCCGCCGGGGCGGGCGGATCGGCGCGGCGCAGGCCCTGTTCGGTTCCGCGCTGGCGGTCAAGCCGCTGCTCCAACTGGAGGGCGGTCGCATCGAGATGCTGGAGAAGGTCCGTACGGCCTCCCGGGCGATCGCCCGCCTGGAGGAGATCGTCGCCGAGCGGGCGGGCGGCGCGCCGGTCGACATCGCCGTCCATCATCTCGCCGCGCCCGAGCGGGCCTCGGCGCTCGCGGAGCGGCTGCGGGACCGGGTGCCAGGGCTGGCCGATCTGCATGTGAGCGAGGTCGGGGCGGTGATCGGGGCGCATACGGGGCCCGGGTTGTTGGGAGCGGTTGTCTCGCCTCGGTGAAGGGCGTCGGCGATGTCTTGTCTCCGGTGGGTGTCCTGTCTCCGGTGGGTGTCTCGTGTCCGGTAGGTGTCTCGTTTCCGGTGGTTAGTCGCTCGTGTGAGTGACGGAGTTATCCACAACTGGGCGGTAATCCACGGGAATGGAGCAAGATCATCTCCAGTGCGCGGTCTTGCCTGATCCTCGTCGCATGGCACTTCGATCACGTTCACGTACTGCGACGGTCACCAGTGGTCCGGGCCGGGGCCCGTCCTCCGACGGGCGTGCCCGACACCGCTCCCGACAGCCCCGGGGCAGGGTCGGCCGCCGCCGGGCCTCGGCGGAGACGCTCCGCCTGCGCGCGGAGGCACTCTTCCCCGAGAGGGGCAGGGAGCCACGGGAGTCGGGGCATGGGCCGCCGGGGGAGTCCAGCGACAGTACGAGGGTCGGGCTCGGCGTCGCCCGGGCGGATGAGGCCGAGAGGCCCGGCGGTCCTGCCAGGGACGACGGCGTGGACGAGTCCGGGAGCCGGGCCGGCCATGACGTTCCGCGTGAGGATGCCGCCGGAGGCCGCCTCGCCGCTGTGAGCGGTGTCGACGGCCGGGCTGTCGGCTGTGATGCGAGGGGTGGGTGGCGGGAGCGGGTCGGGCCGGCGGTGCGGGAGCGGCTGCCGTTGTGGTTGCAGGTGCGGTGCGGCATCGAGCGGAAGAGCGCCGTCGCGCTCAGTGTGGTGCTGGTCGTCGCGGCGGCGTTCGCGGCACAGCATTTCTGGACGGGCCGGACCCAGCCGGTGAGGGCGCCCGAACTGGTGCGGGCCGGGGCCCCGGGTGGTTCGGGGGGCGGGGCGGCCTCCTTCGGTGATACCGGTGGTGGCCGGGCGGCGGAGCCGGGCTCCTCGGCCGGGGCGATGGCTCCCACGGCCGGGCCCTCGATCGTGGTGGACGTCAGCGGCAAGGTGCGCAGACCGGGGATCCAGCACCTGCCCGCCGGTTCCCGGGTCGCCGACGCGTTGCGGGCGGCCGGCGGGGTGCGGCCGGGTGCGAACACCGACGGACTCAACCGCGCTCGCCTCCTGGTCGACGGCGAGCAGGTGCTGGTCGGCAGCCCGGCGCCGGTGCCCGGACCGGGCGCGGTGCCGGGTGCGAGTGGCGGCGGTGCGGCCGGTACCGGTGGAGGGGGCACCGGAGCGGTGCCCGCAGCCCCCGTGTCCCTCAACACGGCCACGGCGGACCAGTTGGACACACTGCCCGGCGTCGGCCCCGTCCTCGCCCAGCACATCATCGACTACCGCACCCAGCACGGCGGCTTCCGCTCGGTCGACGAACTGCGCGAGGTGAACGGGATCGGCGACCGCCGCTTCGCCGACCTGCGGAATCTGGTACGGCCATGACAGCGACGGAGAGGACACGGGAGCTGGCGGAGGGGGTGCCGACGGCAGCCGGGGCGCGGGGCGGTCCACGGCGTCCCGCCGTGCACGCGGCCTCCGGTAGCCGCCTCGGTGACGCGCACCCGAGGCAGGAAGGACCGACGGATCTGCGGCTCGTGCCACCGGCGTCGGCCGCCTGGGGGACGGCGGCGCTGATGGTGCACGCGTCTCCCGGGTGGGTCATTGGAGTGGTCGTGGTCTGTGTGGTCGTGGGCGTGACCCTGCTCGTCGCTCGGAGAGGACCGGCACGGTCGGGAGCGGGAGCGGGGGAGATAGAAGGAGCGGGGGAAGGAGAGGGAGCGAAGGCGGGGGACGGAGCCGGGGCCGGGGTCGCCGGGGCCTGGACGAAGGTGTCTGTTGCCACCGTGCTGCTGTGCGCCGGCGCGGCTGCCGCCTCCGCCGGGCTGCATGGGGCGGATCTGCGGCGTGGGCCCGTCCCGGACCTGGCCGAGCGGTACGCCCGGGTGACCGCGGAGGTGGAGCTCGCCTCCGACCCGCGGCTCACCCGCCCCCGGATCAAGGGCAACCACGTGGCCCCGAGCGCGGTGCTCCTCCAGGCCGAGGTACGCCGGGTGACGAGCCCTGACGGGACGGTCGTGGACACGCGCACGCCGGTGCTGGTCATCGTTGACGTGCAGAGGCGGTGGCACGGCGGCCCGAGTGGCGGAGGTGGTCGTTCGCCGTGGCTCTCGCTGTTGCCGTCCACACGGGTGCGGGTGGCGGCGCAGGCCGTGCCGGCGATGGTCGGCGGTGACCGGGTGGCGGCCGTGTTGCGGGTGCGGGGCGGTGGGGCGCCGGAGGTGGTGGGGGAGGCGAGTGCCGTGCAGCGGTTCGCGGGGCGGCTGCGGGAGGGGCTGCGGGAGGCGACCGACGAGCTGGACGCGGACGCGCGGGCGTTGTTGCCGGGGTTCGTCGTCGGGGACACCTCGCGGGTCACGGCCGAGTTGGACGAGGCGTTCAAGGCGACCGACCTGACGCACCTGCTCGCCGTCAGCGGGGCCAACTTCACGATCCTGCTGGCCCTGTTCATCGGCCCGCCGGGGCTGGCCCAGCGGGCCGAGCGGCGAGGGCTCGCGCCCCGTCTCGGGATTCCGCTGCGGGCGACCGCGCTGGTCGGCGGTGCGCTGACGCTCGGTTTCGTGATCGTGTGCCGGCCCGATCCGAGCGTGGTGCGGGCCGCGGCCTGCGGTTCGATCGCGCTGCTGGCCATCGCCACGGGACGCCGCAGGTCCCTCGTCCCCGCGCTGGCGACGGCGGTTCTGCTGCTGGTGCTGTACGACCCGTGGCTGGCCCGCAGTTACGGGTTCCTGCTGTCCGTCCTCGCGACCGGCGCCCTGCTCACCCTCGCCCCGCGTTGGAGCGCGGCGCTCCAGCGGCGCCGGGTTCCGCCGCGTCCGGCGGAGGCACTGGCGGCGGCGGGAGCCGCGCAGGCGGTGTGCGCGCCGGTCGTGGCCGTGCTGTCGGCCAAGGTGAGCATGGTGGCGGTGCCGTGCAATCTGCTGGCGGAGTTCGCGGTGGCCCCGGCCACGGTGCTGGGGTTCGCCACGCTGGCGACGGCCCAGGTGGCGATGCCCGTGGCCGAGTGCATCGCCTGGTGCGCGAGTTGGCCCGCCGGCTGGATCGCGGACATCGCGCGGACCGGTGCGTCGCTGCCCGGCGCGGGAGTGGACTGGCCGGGCGGTTGGACGGGCGCGCTGCTGCTCGCCCTCGTCATCGTCGTGATCGTCTTCGTCGGGCGGCGACTCATGAGCCATCCGTGGCTGGTCGGGGCCTGCCTGGTGGTGTTTGCGCTGGTCGTGGCGCAGCCACCGCCCCTGACGAGGGTGATCACGGGATGGCCACCGCCGGGCTGGCGGTTCGTGATGTGCGATGTCGGCCAGGGGGACGCGACCGTGCTCGCGGCGGACGACGGCGCAGGGGTGGTGGTGGACGCCGGTCCTGATCCGGTGCTGGTCGACCGCTGTCTGACGGCACTCGGCATCACCAGGGTCCCGCTCGTGGTGCTCACCCACTTCCACGCCGACCACGTGGCGGGGTTGCCGGGGGTACTGCGAGGGCGTGCGGTGGGGGCGATCGCGACGACGGGGTTCGAGGAGCCCGCCGACCAGGCCGAGTTCGTGCACAGGGAGGCGGCGGCCCGTCGGGTTCCGGTGACGCGGGCCGTGGCAGGGGAGGAGCGGCGCACCGGGGACCTCGCGTGGAAGGTGCTGTGGCCGTCGGGCGACGCGACCGTACCGGACGGGCCGAACGACGCCAGCGTGACCATGCTCGTCCGCTCGGCCGGGCTGACCCTGCTGCTCCTCGGCGACCTGGAACCGCCCGGCCAGCGGGAGCTGTCGAGATCCCCGGCGGCGTCGGAGCTGGGAGCCGTGGACGTGGTGAAGGTCGCCCACCATGGTTCGGCCTACCAAGACCCGGGCCTGATACGCGCGATGAGCCCGAGGCTGGCGCTCATCTCGGTGGGCGCGGACAACCGGTACGGACACCCGGCGCCGCGTACGGTCGCGGCGCTGCGGGCCGGGGGCGCCACGGTGCTGCGTACGGACGAGGACGGCTCGATTGCGGTCGCGGGTACGGCGAGGGAGTTGCTGGTGGCGAGAGACTGACCTCATGGACACCGCAGAGCTTGACGCCTACCTTCGCCGCCTCGGGGCCGAGCAGCCGGCCTGGCCCACCGTCGACGTACTGCGGGAACTGCACCTGCGCCACCTGCGGGCAGTGCCGTTCGAGAACCTGTCGATCCACCTGGGAGAGGAGATCGTCCTGGAGGAGAAGCGGCTGTTCGACAAGGTCGTCGGGGAGCGCAGGGGCGGGTTCTGCTACGAGCTGAACGGGCTGTTCGGGGCGCTGCTCGCGGCCGTGGGGTTCGACGTGACGCTGCTCGCGGCGCGGGTGCACGACGAGGAGGGGAGGCTCGGCATCCCCTACGACCATCTCGCGCTGCGGGTGCGGACGGTGGACGGGGGCGACTGGCTGGCCGACGTCGGGTTCGGGGCGAACAGCCACTGTCCGCTGGAGTTCGGGGACCGGGGGGAGCAGGAGGATCCGGGCGGCACGTTCCGGGTGGTCGAGGCGGACCGGGAGAGCGGCGGGCGGGAGTTCGGGGACCTGGACGTGTTCCGGGACGGCAAGCCGCAGTACCGGCTGGAGGTGCGGCCGAGAGTGCTCGGGGACTTCGTGGCCGGGGCCTGGTGGCACAGCACCTCACCGGCCTCCCACTTCACCCGGTCGCTCGTCTGCTCCCGGCTCGACGAGGGCGGCGGACGGATCACCCTCAGCGGTCGCACCTTCACGGTGACGTCGGCGAGGGGCGACCGGCAGGTGACCGAGCTGGTGACGGACGCGGAGGTGCTGGCGGTGTACCGGGAGCGGTTCGGGATGGAGCTGGGGAGGGTGCCGGAGGTGGGGAGGGAGAGGGGCGCGTGGGGGCGGCTCGGGCCGGATCCGGGAACATAGGTGCGTGAGCGATGTGAGACATGTGCTGGTGCTGCCCGACCGTGACGCCGCGGAGGAGGCGGCCCAGGTGCTCGGGGAGCGGTTCGCGCTGGAGGAGGAGCCGCAGCTGGTGCGGGACGCGCTGGCCGGGGAGGACGACGCGGAGGACGCGCAGTGGCTCCTGGTGCTGCGGGACGAGAACGAGCGGCTTGATCCGGTGGCGTTGGACGAGTTCGCGGGGGAGTGGGAGGGATGGCGCGAGGAGCCGTAGCGCTCGGCTGGGGGTGCCGGGTGGCTGCCAGGTCGTTCGTCGGCCACGGGCCGGTGGGGGTGCTCGCGGGGTTCTCGGCGCCCCTTGCGAAGGCGGGGCTGCCGCGCGGTCGGGTTGTCAGTGGGCCGTGGGATGCTGTGCGCGATGGCCAAGAAGACTGCGAATGACGACCCCCTCGCCCCCGTGACGCTTGCCGTGGGCCCGGAGGAGCTACTGCTCGACCGTGCCGTGCGCGAGGTGGTGACCGCTGCCAAGGCCGCCGACGCCGACACGGACGTACGTGATCTGTCGCCGGACCAGTTGCAGCCCGGCACGCTCGCGGAGCTGACGAGTCCGTCGCTCTTCGCCGAGCGGAAGGTCGTCGTCGTACGCGACGCGCAGGATCTGTCGGCCGACACGGTCAAGGACGTCAAGGCGTACATCGGGTCTCCGGCGGAGGAGATCACCCTGGTGCTCCTGCACGCGGGCGGGGCCAAGGGGAAGGGGCTGCTGGACGCGGCGCGCAAGGCGGGGGCACGGGAGGTGGCGTGCCCCAAGATGACGAAGCCGGGGGATCGGCTGGCGTTCGTGCGGGGGGAGTTCCGGACGTTCGGGCGGTCCGCCACGTCCGAGGCGTGCCAGGCGCTCGTGGACGCGATCGGGAGTGATCTGCGGGAGCTGGCGTCCGCGGCGGCGCAGTTGGTCGCGGATGTCGAGGGGACGATCGACGAGGTCGTGGTCGGGCGGTACTACACGGGGCGGGCCGAGGCGTCGAGCTTCGAGGTGGCCGATAGGGCCGTGGAGGGGCGGGCGGCGGAGGCGTTGGAGGCGCTCAGGTGGTCGCTGGCGACCGGGGTGGCACCGGTGTTGATCACGAGTGCGCTGGCTCAGGGGGTGCGGGCGATCGGGAAGCTGTCGTCGGCGCGGGGTGGGCGGCCGGGGGATCTCGCGCGGGAGCTGGGGATGCCGCCGTGGAAGATCGATCGGGTGCGGCAGCAGATGCGGGGGTGGACGCCGGACGGGGTGGCCGTCGCGTTGCGGGCGGTGGCCGAGGCGGATGCGGGGGTGAAGGGCGGAGGAGATGATCCCGCGTACGCGTTGGAGAAGGCGGTCGTGACGATCGCGCGGGCTGCGCGGTCGCGCCGAGGCTGAGTTTTCTCGCCCCCGCCGCGCCTACCCGTCCCCTCCGCCGTGGCGTTGCCCCTGCGACCCCGGGCAAGGGTCTGCGGTGAGTGGGCGGGTGCGGGCGCGTCGTGGATTGTCGCGCAGTTCTCCGCGCCCCTGGAAGTGCGCGGTTTGCCGTGGCTCTCAGTGCGGCGCGGTCTGCCGCGCCCTGCAAGCGCGCATGCCGAAAGCCCCGTCGGTCGTCCTGGGGAAGGGCGGGCGGCGGGGCTTCTGGTTCGAGATGGTGGACCTGTACCCGCGTGGCGAACGCAGGCCGCGTACGGGTCCGGGGTGCCGGGTGGGAGCGGATGAGAGAGGGCCCGCTCTGGGTCCAGCCGGCGGTCAGATCAAAAGTGGAGCTCAGCCCTTGAGGGAAGTGACCTTGGAAGCAAGCGCCGACTTCTTGTTGGCGGCCTGGTTCTTGTGGATGACGCCCTTCGAGACGGCCTTGTCGAGCTGACGCGCGGCAGCGCGCTGGTACTCGGTGGCCTTCTCGGCGTCACCCGCGGCAGCGGCCTCACGGGCCTTGCGGATCGCGGTCTTGAGCGACGACTTGACGGCCTTGTTGCGAAGGCGCGCCTTCTCGTTGGTCTTGTTCCGCTTGATCTGGGACTTGATGTTCGCCACGAATGAGCCTTTTCAGCTACAGGTGCACAAGGCCATGAGGGTCATGCGGGACATGCCGCGCACGCCTCGGGCACCGTTTGATTTTCTTTGGGTTGTGCCTCCTGCGTAGAGGGGCATGAGACACAGCCGACCACGCTACCAGCAGCCCTCGGGTCGGCCCAAACCGGTCGCAGTTCTCCGCCCGTGGGACCATGGTGCCTACGTACAGAACCGCTAGCTCCGACCCGAGACCGCAGACGGCTGCGGACGCCTCAAGAATCAGGACCCTGCGTGCCCGCGATCCCTAGCCATGTGCCCGAGCCGAGCCGTACCGCCCCGGCTCTGATCCGCAACTTCTGCATCATCGCGCACATCGACCACGGCAAGTCCACGCTCGCCGACCGGATGCTCCAGCTGACCGGTGTGGTCGAGCAGCGACAGATGCGTGCTCAGTACCTCGACCGCATGGACATCGAGCGTGAGCGCGGCATCACGATCAAGTCCCAGGCGGTGCGTCTGCCCTGGGCGCCGACCGACGATCCGGGCAACACGCACATCCTCAACATGATCGACACCCCCGGGCACGTCGACTTCACCTACGAGGTGTCGCGGTCGCTGGCCGCCTGTGAGGGGACCGTGCTCCTCGTCGACGCGGCCCAGGGCATCGAGGCCCAGACCCTCGCCAACCTCTACCTGGCGATGGAGAACGACCTCAGGATCATCCCCGTGCTGAACAAGATCGACCTGCCGGCCGCCCAGCCGGAGAAGTTCTCCGAGGAGCTCGCCAACCTCATCGGCTGTGACCCCGGGGACGTCCTCAGGGTCTCCGCCAAGACCGGCGTGGGCGTCGACGCGCTGCTCGACAAGGTCGTGCGGGAGGTGCCGGCGCCGGTCGGCGTCAAGGACGCGCCCGCCCGCGCGATGATCTTCGACTCGGTGTACGACTCCTACCGGGGTGTCGTGACGTACGTCCGTGTCATCGACGGGCAGCTCAACAAGCGCGAGCGGATCCGCATGATGTCCACCAACGCCACGCACGAGCTGCTGGAGATCGGGACCAACTCGCCGGAGATGCTGCCCGCCGACGGGCTGGGTGTCGGTGAGGTGGGTTACCTCATCACCGGGGTGAAGGACGTCCGGCAGTCCAAGGTCGGTGACACCATCACCACCCTGCACAAGGGTGCGACCGAGGCGCTCGGCGGGTACAAGGACCCCAAGCCCATGGTCTTCTCGGGGCTCTATCCGCTCGACGGCTCCGACTATCCCGAACTGCGCGACGCCCTCGACAAGCTCCAGCTCAACGACGCCGCGCTGGTGTACGAGCCGGAGACCTCCGCCGCCCTGGGGTTCGGCTTCCGTGTCGGCTTCCTCGGGCTGCTGCACCTGGATGTGATCCGGGAGCGGCTGGAGCGCGAGTTCGGGCTCGACCTCATCGCCACGGCGCCGAACGTGGTCTACCGCGTGGTGATGGAGGACGGCAGCGAGCACACGGTCACCAACCCGAGCGAGTTCCCCGAGGGCAAGATCGGGGAGGTGTACGAACCCGTCGTGCGTGCCACGATCCTGGCCCCCTCCGAGTTCATCGGGTCGATCATGGAGCTGTGCCAGACCCGGCGCGGTGTGCTGCTCGGCATGGACTATCTGTCGGAGGACCGGGTCGAGATCCGGTACACGCTGCCGCTCGCGGAGATCGTCTTCGACTTCTTCGACCAGCTGAAGTCCAAGACCCGCGGCTACGCCTCGCTCGACTACGAGCCCACCGGCGAGCAGACCTCCAGCCTGGTCAAGGTCGACATCCTGCTGCACGGCGACAAGGTGGACGCCTTCTCGGCGATCACGCACAAGGACGCGGCGTACGCGTACGGGGTGCGGCTCGTCGCCAAGCTGCGCGAGCTGATCCCCCGGCAGGCCTTCGAGGTCCCCATCCAGGCCGCCATCGGGTCGCGCGTCATCGCGCGCGAGACCATCCGCGCCATCCGCAAGGACGTCCTCGCCAAGTGTTACGGCGGTGACATCTCCCGCAAGCGGAAGCTGCTGGAGAAGCAGAAGGAAGGCAAGAAGCGGATGAAGATGGTGGGCTCCGTGGAGGTGCCGCAGGAGGCCTTCATCGCCGTACTGTCCAGCGACGACAGCGCCGGGGGCGGCAAGGGCAAGAAATAGCCATCGGCGGCGAGTGTCGCCACCGCCGGAGGTAGCCGATGTTACCCGCGGTTACTCGGGCACAATGCGGGCCTGTCGCGTTTCGGCGCGGCGGGCCCGCAGCTCTTCCGGGGGACGCCGGTGCGTGTTCGTACGGTCGTTCTCGGTGGAAAGTGACGGCCTGCCGCCCCTTACGAACCGGCCAACCGGCCTCTACCCTGATCACCACTCGATGGTTACTCGCGAGTTAAACAACAGCCGCTTTGAGCCAGCCGCACAGTCCATGACCCAGCCGCGCTGTCGCGTGCCCCGGAGGATGTCGTGAGCGACACACAGACCCTGATCGAGAACCGTCCGCCGTCCATGGCGGCCCTCTTCCTGGAGCGCGTGGCGGCCACGCCCGATGCGGAGGCGTTCCGTTACCCGGTGCCGTCGGCCTCCGGCGAGGGCCCGGCCGACTGGAAGCCGCTGACCTGGGCGCAGGCCGCCGCACGGGTCGACGCCATCGCGGCCGGGCTGGTCGAGCTGGGGGTGGGGCCGGAGGAGCGCGTCGCGCTGTCCTCCGCCACCAGGATCGAGTGGATCCTGTGCGACCTCGGCATCATGTGCGCGGGCGCCGCCAACACGACGGTCTACCCGTCGACGAACGCCGACGAATCCGCGTACATCCTGGCCGACTCCGGCAGCAGGATCCTCATCGCGGAGAACGCCGAGCAACTCGCCAAGGCCCGTGAGAAGAAGGCCGAACTGCCCGAGCTGACCCATGTGATCGTCATCGACGCCGAGGGCGCGGACCTCTCGGAGGACTGGGTCCTGTCCCTGGCCGAGCTGGAGGAGCGCGGCGCCGCCTACCTGGAGAAGAGGCCCGACCTGGTCAAGGAGAAGGTCGGCGCGATCACCAAGGACCAGCTCGCCACCCTCATCTACACCTCGGGCACCACCGGCCGCCCCAAGGGTGTCCGCCTCCCGCACGACAACTGGGCGTACATGGGGAAGGCCATCGCCGCGACCGGTCTGCTCAACGCGGAGGACGTGCAGTACCTGTGGCTGCCGCTCGCGCACGTCATGGGCAAGGTCCTCCTCGCGGGGCACATCGAGATCGGGCACATCACCGCCGTCGACGGCCGCGTCGACAAGATCATCGAGAATCTGCCGGTCGTGCGGCCGACGTACATGGCCGCCGTGCCGCGCATCTTCGAGAAGGTCTACAACGGGGTCGCCGCCAAGGCCCGCGCGGGCGGCCCGGCCAAGTACAAGATCTTCCAGTGGGCGGTGGGGGTCGCCCGTGAGTACGCCAAGGTCAGCCAGGACAACTTCCGCCGCACCGGCACCGCGTCCGTGCCGTTCGGACTGGCGGCCAAGCACAAGGTCGCCGACGCGCTGGTCTACAAGAAGCTGCGGGAGGCGTTCGGCGGACAGCTGCGTGCCTGTGTCTCCGGCTCGGTCGCGCTGGCTCCCGAGATCGGCTTCTTCTTCGCCGGCGCCGGCATCCCCATCCTGGAGGGCTACGGCCTGACCGAGTCCTCCGCCGCCTCCTTCCTCAACCCGGGCGAGGCCTACCGCACGGGCACGGTGGGCAAGCCGCTGCCCGGCACGGAGGTGCGCATCGCGGACGACGGCGAGATCCTGCTGCGCGGCCCCGGCATCATGGACGGCTACCACGGGCTGCCCGACAAGACCGCCGAGGTGCTGGAGGCCGACGGGTGGTTCCACACGGGTGACATCGGGGAGCTGTCGCCCGACGGTTACCTGCGGATCACCGACCGCAAGAAGGACCTCTTCAAGACCTCCGGCGGCAAGTACATCGCGCCCACCGAGATCGAGGGCCGGTTCAAGGCGCTGTGCCCCTTCACCTCCAACATCATGGTGATCGGTGCCGACCGTAACTTCTGCGCCGCCCTCATCGCCCTCGACGAGCCGTCCATCCAGGGCTGGGCGGCGGAGAACGGGCTGGAGGGCAAGCCGTACGAGGAGGTCATCGCGGCGCCCGCGACGGTCGAGATGATCGAGGGGTACGTCAAGCGGCTCAACGAGGGGCTGCAGCGGTGGCAGACGATCAAGAAGTTCCGGTTGCTGCCGAGGGATCTGGACATCGAGCACGGTGAGCTGACGCCGAGTCTGAAGCTGAAGCGGCCGGTGGTGGAGAAGGAGTACCAGCACCTCATCGAGGACATGTACGCGGGGGTTCGGGAGGCGTAGCGCCGGATGTGTGTGTGGGGGACTGTTGGCGGCCGGGGGTCCGACCGGGCCTGTCGCGTAGTTCCCCGCGGCCCTTCGGGCCACCGGCCGTGGTCCCCTGCCACAAGGGCTCGGAGGGCTCGGAGGGTTGGGTGAGGTGGTCGGCGGCGGTTTCGAAGCCGGCCGTGCCGGGGGCGCCGGGCACGCGCTTCATGGCGCGGGTGCCTCGTTCCCGGCGGTGCGTCGGAGAGGCCGCCGTCGGCCACGGCTGTCGTCACCTGGGCGATGTGCCCCACCCGCGTCGTCAGGTTCAGCGCCCTCTTGTTCACGGCACGGCCCGACCGCCGCGCCGTAAGTCTCCACTGCCCGGATCGGTCCGTCCGTTCGGCTGTTCTTTTTGACCACTTACGAGCGTCCGCGTAGCACTGTTCTCACTCATGGTCGCCCACTTCGGTAACTCGGCGCTTATGAGCGTGGCCAGTCTGTCACTCTGTCCGTGCCGCCTGAGGCCTATTCGTCCGAACTTCTCAGGGAGCCGCTCAGTGGGGGCCATTCCGACGCAACGGGAGACCGTGTCCTGTGTGCCAGACGCGCCGGCGCACAAGGAGGTCGACCGGCGTCCGGTGGCGCATGTGTCGCTTCCCGGGGGTCCGCTCGCGCCGGGAGCCGCCCGGCGCTTCGTCGGCGCCGCGCTCGCGGAGTGGGCCGCGCTCGACCTGCCCGGCGCCGCCGCCCTCTCCGCCCGCCTCGTCGAGGACACGCGCCTCGTGGTCAGCGAACTGGTCACCAACGCGGTCGTCCACGCGGGCACGGACGTCGAGCTGTTCTGCCGGTTCGGCCGCGACGACCCCGACGCCTCCGGCTGGCTGCTTGTCGAGGTCTCCGACCAGCACTCCTCCCGGGTGGTACGGGACGAGGGCGCCGCACGCCCGTACCGCGCCGAACGGCCTTACGAAGCTGTGGAGTACGGACGCGGTCTCCGTCTCGTCGCCGCCCTCTCCGAAGCGTGGGGCATCACCTACCGGACCGGCATGAAGACCGTGTGGGCCCGGCTGTCGGTCGACGGGGCGCTGGATGTCGGGGACGCGTTGGAGGCGTACGCCGGGGATGAGGGATATGCGGGGGGAGCGGGGGCGTACGCCGGTGTGGGGGGCGTGGGGGCGTATGAGGATGGCGATGGTGGTGAGGCGCGGACGTACACCGGCGCGGTCGGCCTCGGACTGGGACTGGGACTGGGCCTGGTCGATCCGGTCGGCGCCGTGCCGCGGGGCGGAGGCGAGCGCGACCGGCAGTGGCTGAACCGGGGTGCGCTCTCCTTCCTCGCCGAGGCCTCCGATCTGCTCGCCGGGCAACTGGACGAGGATCTGGTCGCCGCCCTCGCCGGGCAACTGCTGGTGCCGAGGCTGGCCGACTGGTGCGCGGTGTGGCTGGAGGACGAGGGGCTGGGCTGGCGCGGCGGCGATGGTTCGCTCGGCCCGGCGCCCCGGCTCGCCCGCGTCTGGCACAGCAGCGAGAACCGCATCGAGGAACTGCGCCGGGCCCTGGAGAAGGACCCGCCGAGGCTGTCCGAGTCGGTGCGCTCGCGGGCGGTGCCCGTGCCATGGCCGGGAACGGGGAGCGAAACGGCCGAGGAGGAGAGCGGCGGTGCGGCGGCGGAGAAGGACGAGAGCGGGGTGGCGGGGAAGGGGGAGGGCGGGTCGGCGAAGGGAGGCGCAGGCGGGCTCGGGAAGGGCGTGGGCAGGGCGGCTGACAAGGAGAAAGGCAGGCCGGCGGAGCAAGGCGCAGGCAGGCTGGGGGCGCAAGCCCCAGGCGCGCCGGCGGAGGCGGTGGGCAGGGCGGCGGAAAAGAGGGCGGGCGGGCCGGCGGAGAAGGAGAATGGCCGGCCGGTGGAGAAAGGCGGTGTCCGGCCGGCGGAGGGACGTGAAGGTGGGGCCGCGCTCGCGTACCGGCTGATTGCCGGGGGGCGACCGCTCGGCACCCTTGTCATCGGCCGGGCCGGGCTCCTCCGTTTCCCGGACGAGGTGACCGGGCTGGTCGAGGATTTGAGCCGGCGCGTGGCGCTGGCGATCGGCGCGGCCCGGCAGTACGCCCGGCAGGCCACCATCAGCCGGGTCCTCCAGCGCGGACTGCTGCCGGGCGCGGTCGCCGAGATCCCCGGTGTGTCGAGCGCCCTCGTGTACGAGCCGTGCGACAAGGGCGGCCCCAGCGGCGACTTCTACGACCTGTTCCCGGCGGGCCGCGGCCGCTGGTGTTTCGCCATCGGTGACGTGCAGGGCAAGGGCCCGGAGGCCGCCGTCGTCATCGGCCTCGCCCGGCCCTGGCTGCGCCTGCTCGCCCGCGAGGGATACGGCGTCGCCGACGTGCTCGACCGCCTCAACCAGCTCCTCCTCGACGACGCGACCGAAGCGGCGGACGCGGCGGCCCGCGCCCTGGTCACGGCGGGTGACCCCGGCCTCGTCGACCCCGACGCCTCGCAGGTCCGCTTCCTCTCCCTCCTCTACGGCGAACTCGTTCCCGTCGACGGCGGCGTCCGCTGCACCCTCGCCTCCGCCGGGCACCCGCTGCCGCTGCTCCTCCGCCCCGACGGCGACGTACGGGCCGTGGCCGAGCCGCAGACGCTGCTCGGGGTGATCGAGGACAGCGAGTACGTCTCCGAGACGTTCGACCTGGGCCACGGAGACACCCTGCTCTGTGTGACCGACGGGGTCACCGAGCGGCGCAGCGGCCCCCGGATGTTCGACGACGGGGACGGCCTCGCCACCGCGCTCGCCGGCTGCGCCGGGCTCGACGCCCGGCTGATCGCCGAACGGATCCGACAGCTCGTGCACGAGTTCGGGCAACGGCCGCCGGAGGACGACCTGGCGCTGCTGGTGCTGCGGGCGGAGTGACGCGAGCCGCCGGCCGCCCGGTGCTGGACAATGGAAGGCATGCCTTCCGCACTCCCCGACGGTGAGCCCGTCCCCGACGACGGGGCGCTGCCCGCGCACGCCCTGGCCGGCGCGGCCGAGCGTCCCCTCGGGTTCTACCTCCACGTCCCGTACTGCGCGACCCGCTGCGGCTACTGCGACTTCAACACCTACACCGCGACCGAGCTGCGCGGCACCGGCGGCGTCCTCGCCTCCCGCGACAACTACGCGGACACGGTCGCCGACGAGATCCGCCTCGCCCGCAAGATCCTCGGCGACGATCCCCGACCCGTCCGTACGGTCTTCGTCGGCGGCGGCACGCCCACGCTGCTGGCCGCCGACGACCTCGTACGGATGCTCGGGGCGATCCGCGAGGAGTTCGGCCTCGCGGACGACGCGGAGGTGACGACGGAGGCGAACCCGGAGTCCGTGGACCCGGCCTATCTGGCGACCCTGCGCGCTGGCGGCTTCAACCGTGTCTCCTTCGGCATGCAGAGCGCCCGGCAGCACGTCCTGAAGATCCTCGACCGCACGCACACGCCCGGACGCCCGGAGGCCTGCGTCGAGGAGGCCCGCGCGGCCGGCTTCGACCACGTCAACCTCGACCTGATCTACGGCACACCGGGGGAGTCCGACGACGACTGGCGGGCGTCCGTGGACGCCGCCCTGGGAGCCGCCCCCGACCACGTCTCCGCCTACGCCCTGATCGTCGAGGAGGGCACCCGGCTCGCCCGGCGCGTCCGCCGGGGCGAGGTCCCCATGACGGACGACGACACCCACGCCGACCGCTACCTCGTCGCCGACGAGATGCTCACGTCCGCCGGCTTCGACTGGTACGAGGTCTCCAACTGGGCCACCTCCCCCTCCGGCCGCTGCCTCCACAACGAGCTGTACTGGCGCGGCGCCGACTGGTGGGGCGCGGGGCCGGGGGCCCACAGCCACGTGGGGGGCGTGCGCTGGTGGAACGTCAAGCACCCGGGCGCGTACGTGGGCGCCCTGGCCGCCGGGCGATCGCCGGGGGCCGGGCGCGAGGTGCTGGCGGACGAGGACCGCCGGGTCGAACGGATCCTGCTGGAGCTGCGGCTACGGGAGGGCTGCCCGTTGTCGTTGCTGCGGGAGGAAGGCCTGGCGGCGGCCGAGCGAGCCCTGTCCGACGGGCTGCTGGAGGCGGGACCGTACGAGGAGGGGCGCGCGGTGCTCACACTGCGGGGGCGGCTGCTGGCCGACGCGGTGGTTCGGGACCTGGTGGACTGAACGGTCAACCCCGCGGCGGCGGGGGAAACGCCCTGCCCTGCCGTGTGGACGAGCTGACCGACGGATCACCTCCGCGCGAGCGGAAAGCACTCCACCAGGCCCGGTGTGTCAACACGGACCGGAAGGCTTCAGGGCACGGTCACGTGGTCGATGAGACGCTCGACGCATCCCAGCAGCGCCGGCTCCAGGTCCTTGTAGGACCGCACCCGCCCCAGGATCCCCTGCCAGGCCGCACCCGTGTTCTCCGGCCAGCCCAGCGCCCGGCACACCCCCGTCTTCCAGTCCTGCCCGCGCGGCACGCGCGGCCACTCCGGGATGCCCACCGACGACGGCTTCACGGCCTCCCAGATGTCGATGTACGGGTGGCCCACGACCAGCGCGTGCTCGCTCGTCACCAACGCGGCGATACGGGACTCCTTGCTGCCGGGGACCAGGTGGTCGACCAGGACGCCGAGGCGGGCGTCCGGGCCCGGGGCGAAGTCGGCGACGATCGCGGGAAGGTCGTCCACGCCCTCCAGGTACTCGACCACCACGCCCTCGACGCGCAGGTCGTCGCCCCAGACCCTCTCGACGAGTTCGGCGTCGTGGCGGCCCTCGACGTAGATGCGTCCGGCGCGGGCCACGCGGGCGCGGGCGCCCGGGACGGCGACCGAGCCGGAGGCCGTGCGGGTGGGACGGGGCGGCGCCGCGGAGGGGCGTACCAGCGTGACCACCCGGCCCTCCAGGAGGAAGCCGCGAGGCTCCAGCGGGAACACACGGTGCTTGCCGAAGCGGTCCTCCAGCGTCACCGTGCCCGCCTCGCAGCGGACGACCGCGCCGCAGAAGCCGGTGGTGGGCTCCTCGACGACCAGACCGGGGTCGGCCGGGACGTCCGGGGCGGGCTCGGGCTTCTTCCAGGGAGGGGTCAGGTCGGGTGAGTACTGGCGCATTCGGATGACGATAGGAGAAGGGGCCCCGGGAGGCCGTACCTCGGGCTACGACACGCCGAAGCGCCGTGCCAGCGCGTCCCGTTGGGACCGTACGAACGCCGCGTCCACCACCGCCCCGTGCCCGGGGACGTACCGCGCGTCCTCGCCGCCCAGGGTCAGCAGGCGGTCCAGCGCGGCCGGCCAGCGGGAGGGCACGGCGTCGGGGCCCGCCTGGGGTTCGCCGGACTCCTCGACCAGGTCGCCGCAGAACACCACCTCCGGTGTCCCCGGCACCAGGACCGCCAGATCGTGCCCCGTGTGGCCCGGACCCACGTTCGCCAGGAGTGCCTGATGACCGCCGCCCAGGTCGAGGGTCCACTCGCCGATGACGTGGTGGCGGGGGTGGACGAGGAGGCCGACGGCCTCGGCGGCCTCGGCCTCGGGGAGACCGTGGTGCACGGCGTCGGCGCGGAGGGCGTCGCGTCCTTCGGCCAGGACACCGCCCAGGCCGACCGCGCCGAAGACCTCCGCCTCCGCGAACGCCGCCGCCCCGAGGACATGGTCGAAATGGGGATGGGTGAGCGCGAGATGTGTCACACGGGCACCACCGAGCAGCCGGCCCGCCTCGGCGCGCAACCGCGCGCCCTCACCCACGCTCGAACCCGCGTCGATCATGAGGGCCGAACCGTCCCCGACCACCAGCCCCACCGTGCAGTCCCAGCCGGGCAGGCGGCACCGTCCGGCCCGGGACGCCAATCCCTGCCATCCGCACTCTTCCCAAGTCACCGTCATGACCCGACGCTAGTGCCGCGACGGGTCGCACGTCGCCTGCCGCGGCACCGGCTCCAGCTCTCCGAGTGGCGGTCGAGGGAGGCGGAACGCGGTCCGACATCGCCGGACAGGTCGGTACACGTCGGCATGACGTGGCTGGACCGGCCTTGCCGGGGGCGCACCCCACCGCCGTACACTGGGCGGGGAGTGTTGGCACTCGCTTGTGGTGAGTGCCAATGGGGAGTCACAGGAGAGCGAGCTGGAGGTGTGCGCGATGCTCAGTGAACGCAGGCTCCAGGTGTTGCGCGCCATCGTCCAGGACTACGTGGGCACCGAGGAGCCGGTCGGTTCCAAGGCGCTCACGGAGCGGCACAGCCTCGGCGTCTCCCCGGCGACGGTCCGCAACGACATGGCCGCGCTGGAGGACGAGGGCTTCATCGCCCAGCCCCACACCAGCGCGGGCCGGATCCCCACCGACAAGGGGTACCGGCTCTTCGTCGACAAGCTGGCAGGCGTCAAGCCCATGACCCCGCCCGAGCGGCGCGCCATCCAGAACTTCCTGGACGGCGCCGTCGACCTCGACGACGTCGTGGCCCGGACCGTACGGCTGCTCGCGCAGCTGACGCGACAGGTCGCCGTCGTGCAGTACCCGTCGCTCACACGGTCGACGGTGCGGCACGTGGAGCTGCTGTCGCTGGCCCCCGCCCGGCTGATGCTCGTGCTGATCACGGACACGGGCCGGGTGGAGCAGCGGCTGGTGGACTGCCCGGCGCCGTTCGGAGAAACGTCACTCGCGGATCTGCGCGCCCGGCTCAACAGCAGGGTCGCGGGCCGCCGGTTCACCGACGTGCCCAGGCTGGTCGAGGACCTGCCCGAGGCGTTCGACGCCGAGGACCGGGGTACGGTCTCGACGGTGCTCTCCACCCTCCTGGAGACCCTCGTCGAGGAGAACGAGGAGCGGCTGATGATCGGCGGCACCGCCAATCTCACCCGCTTCGGACATGACTTCCCCCTCACCATCCGGCCCGTTCTGGAAGCCTTGGAGGAGCAGGTCGTCCTCCTCAAGTTGCTTGGTGAGGCCGGGGATTCGGGCATGACCGTACGCATCGGTCACGAGAACGCCTATGAGGGACTCAACTCCACATCCGTCGTCTCCGTCGGCTACGGTTCGGGCGGCGAGGCAGTAGCGAAGCTGGGCGTGGTCGGACCTACGCGCATGGACTATCCGGGAACGATGGGAGCGGTACGAGCGGTGGCACGTTACGTCGGACAGATCCTGGCGGAGTCGTAAGTGGCCACGGACTACTACGGCGTGCTCGGCGTGCGCCGCGACGCGTCCCAGGACGAGATCAAGAAGGCGTTCCGGAGGCTCGCGCGCGAGCTGCACCCGGACGTCAATCCGGATCCGAAGACCCAGGAGCGGTTCAAGGAGATCAACGCCGCCTACGAGGTGCTCTCGGATCCGCAGAAGAAGCAGGTCTACGACCTCGGCGGCGACCCGCTGTCCCAGGCGGGCGGCGCGGGCGCGGGCGGCTTCGGAGCCGGCGGCTTCGGGAACTTCTCGGATATCATGGACGCCTTCTTCGGTACCGCGTCCCAGCGCGGTCCTCGGTCGCGTACGCGCCGGGGGCAGGACGCGATGATCCGGCTGGAGGTCGACCTCGACGAGGCGGCCTTCGGCACGACGAAGGACATCCAGGTCGACACGGCCGTCGTCTGTACGACGTGCAGTGGCGAGGGGGCGGCCCCGGGCACCACCGCGCAGACCTGTGACATGTGTCGCGGGCGTGGTGAGGTCTCGCAGGTCACGCGATCCTTCCTCGGCCAGGTCATGACCTCCCGACCCTGCCCGCAGTGCCAGGGCTTCGGCACGGTCGTCCCGAGCCCGTGCCCCGAGTGCGCGGGCGACGGACGGGTCCGGTCGCGGCGGACGCTGACGGTGAAGATCCCGGCCGGTGTCGACAACGGCACGCGGATCCAGCTGGCCGGGGAGGGCGAGGTCGGGCCCGGTGGCGGCCCCGCCGGCGACCTCTACGTCGAGATCCACGAACTGCCGCATCCGATGTTCCAGCGGCGCGGCGACGATCTGCACTGCACGGTGACGATCCCGATGACCGCGGCGGCACTCGGCACGAAGGTGCCGTTGGAGACGCTGGACGGTCTGGAGGAGGTCGACATCCGTCCCGGTACGCAGTCCGGGCAGTCGATCCCGTTGCACGGGCGGGGTGTCACGCATCTGCGGGGCGGCGGGCGCGGCGATCTCATCGTCCACGTCGAGGTGCAGACCCCGACCAAGCTCGACCCCGAGCAGGAGGGGCTGCTGCGGCAGCTCGCCGTGCTGCGGGGGAGGAGCGGCCGACGGGGCAGTTCCAGCCGGGGCAGCAGGGCTTGTTCTCGCGGCTGAAGGACGCGTTCAACGGGCGCTGACCGTGTCCGTTCGGCCGCGGGCCGTGCGTGGTTGCCCGCGCAGTTCCCCGCGCCCCTGAGGGACGGAGGAACAGGGGCGCGGCCCCGTTCTCCCGAGGGGCGCGGAGCTGTGTCGGATCTGCGGCTTCGCCGCGGTCGGCGCGACGAGCCCCCACGCGCCCCGCGGCCGTACCGGATTCGGCGTTGTCCGGGGGACATGACACCATGCCGTCATGTCCTCCGCGCTGACCGATCTCGTCCCGCTGCCGATCGTGCAGGCCCCGATGGCGGGCGGTGTGTCCGTGCCGCGACTGGCCGCCGCCGTGTCCGAGGCGGGCGGGCTGGGGTTCCTCGCCGCCGGGTACAAGACGGCGGACGGGATGTACCAGGAGATCAAGGCGCTGCGGGCGCTGACGTCACGCCCCTTCGGCATGAACCTCTTCATGCCGCAGCCCGAGTACCCCGGTGCCGGCACCGGCTCCACCGGAGCGGCTGACGCCGCGCCCCCCGCCGCGGCGGCGGTAGAGATGTACGCGGAGCAGCTGGCCGGTGAGGCCACCTGGTACGAGGCCGAGCTGGGCGACCCCGACAGCGGGCGCGACGACGGCTACGAGGCCAAGCTCGCGGTGCTGCTCGACAACCCGGTGCCGGTGGTGTCGTTCCACTTCGGCTGCCCCGCCCCGGAGGTCATCGAGTCCCTCGCCCGCAAGGGCACGCTCACCCTGGTCACCGCGACCTCGGCGGAGGAGGCGCAGGCCGTGGAGCGGTCGGGGGCCCACGCGGTGATCGTGCAGGGCGTCGAGGCGGGCGGCCACCAGGGCACCCACCGGGACGACCCCGAGCGGGACTGCGCCGGCGTCGGCCTGCTCTCCCTGGTCGCCCAGGTCCGCGAGGCCGTGGCGCTGCCGATGGTCGCCGCCGGCGGCATCATGCGCGGCGGCCAGATCGCCGCCCTCCTCACGGCGGGCGTGAGCGCGGCCCAGCTCGGCACGGCGTTCCTCGCCACCCGTGAGTCCGGCGCCCACGCCGTGCACAAGCAGGCGCTGAACGACCCCCTCTTCGTCCGTACGGAGCTGACCCGCGCCTTCTCCGGACGCCCCGCGCGCGGCCTGGTCAACCGCTTCCTGCGCGAGCACGGCCCCTACGCGCCCGTCGCCTACCCCGAGGTCCACCACCTCACCTCGCCGCTGCGCAAGGCCGCCGCCAAGGCCGGGGACGCGCAGGGCATGGCGCTGTGGGCCGGGCAGGGGCACCGGATGGCCCGCGACCTGCCGGCCGGGGAACTGGTCGAGGTGCTGGCCGCCGAGATCGCAGCCGCGCAGGCCGAGCAGGCCTCCGCGCAGGTCGGCGGCCAGGGCGGGGGCCGGGCCGGGAGCGAGGGCCGATGACCGCTCCGGTGTTCGTGGTCGACTCGCTGGCCCTGCCGGACGGCTGCGGCGGCGAGTTCGTCCTCGACGGTCCCGAAGGGCGGCACGCCGTCTCCGTGAAGCGGCTGCGGGCCGGTGAGGACGTCGTCCTCACGGACGGGCGGGGCCGCTGGGCGGAGGGCATCGTCAAGGCCGCCGAGGGCAAGGACCGGCTCGTGGTCATGGACCTGGAGACCGTCCGCGAGGAGGCGCCGGAGCAGCCCCGGATCACCGTCGTCCAGGCACTGCCCAAGGGCGACCGGGGCGAGCTGGCCGTCGAGACCATGACCGAGGTCGGCGTCGACGCGATCGTGCCCTGGGCCGCCTCCCGCTGCATCACGCAGTGGAAGGGCGACCGAGGGCTGAAGGCTCTCGCCAAGTGGCGGGCCACCGCGCGGGAGGCGGGTAAGCAGTCGCGTCGGGTGCGGTTCCCGGAGGTCACGGACGCGGCCACCGGTAAGCAGGTCGCGGCGCTGCTCGCGAAGGCCGACTTCGCCGCCGTACTGCACGAGAGCGGCGAGGAGACGCTGGCCACGGCCGAGTTGCCGGCGTCCGGGGAGATCGTGCTCGTCGTGGGGCCCGAAGGGGGCGTGTCGCCGGAGGAACTGGCGCTCTTCGGCGAGGCGGGCGCGGAGGCGTATCGGCTGGGGCCCAGTGTGCTGCGTACGTCGACGGCTGGGACGGCGGCGGGGGCGCTGCTGCTGGGCCGGACCGGGCGCTGGTCCTGACGCACGGCCACTGCGGCCCGTGTTGAGTGACATGATCCAAACCCCTCCCCATATGGCCGCACGTTGCTTACAGTGACCGAGTGACCCAGTCCGCACTGTCCACGCAGTCCGCGTCGTCCACGTCGCCCGTGTCGCCCGGCTACCTCCGGTACCCGCATCTCCACGGCGACCTGGTCGCCTTCACCGCCGAGGACGACGTATGGGTCGCGCCTCTCGACGGCGGCCGTGCCTGGCGGGTCAGCGCGGACAACGTGCCCGTGAACCATCCGCGCATCTCCCCGGACGGCACCACCCTCGCGTGGACCTCCACGAGGGACGGCGCGCCCGAGGTGCATGTCGCGCCCCTCGACGGCGGCCCCGCCGAACGTCTCACGTACTGGGGCAGTTCGCGGACGCAGGTGCGCGGCTGGACCCCCGACGGGCGGGTCCTCGCGCTCAGCACGTACGGCCAGGCCAGCCTCCGGCGCAGCTGGGCGCGGGCGGTCCCGCTCGACGGCGGCCCCGCCACCACCCTCCCGTACGGGCCGGTCGGCGACGTCGCCCACGGCCCCGCCACCGTGCTGCTGTCCGCGCCGATGGGCCGCGAGGCCGCCTGGTGGAAGCGCTACCGGGGCGGCACGGCGGGCAAGTTGTGGATCGACCGCGCCGGCGACGGTGGCGAAGGCGCCGGGGAGTTCGCGCGGCTGCACGCCGAGTTGGACGGGAACCTCGAGTACCCCCTGTGGGTCGGGGACCGGATCGCGTTCCTGTCCGACCACGAGGGCGTCGGGGCGCTGTACTCCTCCCTCGCCGACGGGTCGGACCTGCGGCGGCACACAGCTGTCGACGGCTTCTACGCCCGGCACGCGGCCACCGACGGCACGCGGGTCGTCTACTCGTCCGTCGGTGAACTGTGGCTGCTGGACGACCTGGACGGCGCCGAGCCGCGCCGGCTCGGTATCCGGCTGGGCGGACAGCGCGCCGACCTCCAGCCGTTCCCGGTGAACGCCTCCCGCTGGTTCGGTTCCGCCTCGCCCGACCACACGGCCCGGGGCAGCGCGGTCTCCGTACGCGGCTCCGTGCACTGGATCACCCACCGCTCCGGCCCCGCCCGGGCGCTCGCCGCCGAGCAGGGCGTGCGGGCCCGGCTGCCGCGCACCTTCCGGGTGGAGGGCGAGGAGTGGGTGGTGTGGGTGACGGACGCGGAGGGCGACGACGCGCTGGAGTTCGCCCCGGCCA
Organism: Streptomyces sp. TG1A-60; assembly: GCF_037201975.1. NCBI lineage: Bacteria > Bacillati > Actinomycetota > Actinomycetes > Kitasatosporales > Streptomycetaceae > Streptomyces > Streptomyces sp. TG1A-60. The sequence goes on from NZ_CP147520.1 coordinate 5,630,022, forward strand.
CCGGCGTCGGCCCCGGCGCGACCCCGCGCCGGCTCGCCGCCGGGCAGCTGGGCCGTGTCCTCGGGCTCGCCGTGGCACCCGACGGCAGCCGGGTCGCGGTCGCCGCGCACGACGGCCGGGCGCTGCTCGTCGAGCGGGAGACCGGAGAGGTCCGCGAGGTGGACCGGAGCGAGGACGGCGAGGTGTCCGGGCTGGTCTTCTCGCCCGACTCGGCCTGGCTCGCCTGGTCGCACCCCGGGCCGGGCTCCCTGCGTCAGCTCAAGCTCGCCAACAGCGCCGACCTGTCCGTCACCGAGGCGACCCCGCTCCGTTTCCAGGACTTCTCACCGGCGTTCACCCTCGACGGCAAGCACCTGGCCTTCCTCTCCGCCCGTGCCTTCGACCCGGTCTACGACGAACACGTCTTCGACCTCCACTTCGTCAGCGGCGCCCGCCCGCACCTCATCACGCTCGCCGCGACCACCCCGTCCCCCTTCGGACCGCAGCGCCACGGCCGGCCGTTCGAGGCGCCCGAGAAGGACGAGACCCCCGACAGCGAGGGCGCCCCCGCGACCCGTATCGACCTCGAAGGGCTCGCCGACCGCATCGTCCCCTTCCCGGTCGAGGCCGCCCGCTACTCCACGCTGCGCGCCGCCAAGGACGGCGTCCTCTGGCTCCGGCACCCGGTCACCGGCGTCCTCGGCCACTCCCGGGCGACACCCGACGACCCGGACCCGAAGACCTCCCTGGAGCGCTACGACCTCGCCCAGCGCCGCCTGGAGTACCTGGCCTCCGACACCGACCACTTCTCGGTCAGCGGCGACGGCAAGCGCGTCCTGCTCCGGACCGACGGCAAGCTCAAGGTCGTCCCCAGCGACCGGCGCGCCTCGAACGACGACGAGAGCGACTCCAACGTCACCGTCGACCTCTCGCGCGTACGGCAGAGTGTCGACCCGGCCGCCGAGTGGCGCCAGATGTACGACGAGACCGGCCGCCTCATGCGGGACAACTTCTGGCGCCCCGATCTGGGCGGCGTGGACTGGGACGGCGTACTGGACCGGTACCGCCCGGTCCTCGACCGGCTCGCCACCCACGACGACCTGGTCGACCTGCTGTGGGAGGTGCAGGGCGAACTGGGCACGTCCCACGCCTACGTCACCCCGCGAGGCCGTGGCGGCTCCGGGGACCGGCGGCAGGGGCTGCTCGGGGCGGACATCTCGCGGCACGAGGACGGGAGCTGGCGCGTCGACCGCGTGCTGCCGTCGGAGACCTCCGACCCGGACGCGCACGCGCCGCTCGCCGCGCCGGGTGTCGCCGTCCGCGCCGGGGACGCGATCGTCGCCGTCGGCGGGCAGCCGGTCGATCCCGTGGCCGGGCCCGGCCCGCTGCTCGTGGGGACGGCGGGAAAGGCGGTCGAGCTGACCGTCCTGCCGTCCGGGGGCGGCGACCTCCGCCACCCCGTCGTGGTGCCCGTCTCCGACGAGGAGCCGCTGCGCTATCACGCGTGGGTGGCGGACCGGCGGGCCTACGTCCACGAGAAGTCCGGCGGCCGGCTCGGCTATCTGCATGTGCCGGACATGGTCGGCTCCGGCTGGGCCCAGCTCCACCGCGACCTGCGGATCGAGGTCGCCCGCGAGGGCCTTGTCGTGGACGTCCGGGAGAACCGGGGCGGGCACACGTCGCAGCTCGTCGTGGAGAAGCTGGCGCGGCGGATCGTCGGCTGGGACCTGCCGCGCGGCATGCGGCCGTCCAGCTATCCCGACGACGCGCCCCGGGGGCCCGTCGTGGCCGTCGCCAACGAGTTCTCCGGGTCCGACGGGGACATCGTCAACGCGGCGGTCAAGGCACTGGGGATCGGGCCGGTGGTCGGGACGCGGACGTGGGGCGGGGTCGTCGGGATCGACAGCCGGTATCGGCTTGTGGACGGGACGCTGGTGACGCAGCCCAAGTACGCCTTCTGGCTGGAGGGGTACGGGTGGGGTGTCGAGAACCACGGGGTCGACCCGGACGTGGAGGTCGTCCAGACGCCGCAGGATCACGCGGCGGGGCGGGACCCCCAGCTCGACGAGGCGATCCGGATCGCGTTGGCGGAGCTTGAGGAGAGTCCGGCGAAGGTGGCACCGTTGCTGCCGGAGTCGTAGTCTCCCCACGCCCTTTCAGGGGCGCGGGGAACCGCGCGACAAGCCCCCACTCAGCCGCGGACGACCAACGCACCACGGACACGCCCCGATACGATGCACCGGTACGGGTGTGACATCAGTGGCGAGGAGGCAACGGATGGCAGGGGAGCCGCAGGACGACTGTCTGTTCTGCAAGATCGTGGCGGGGCACGTACCCGCGACGATCGTGCGGGAGACAGAGACGACCGTCGCGTTCAGGGACATCAACCCCCAGGCACCGACCCACGTCCTCGTGATCCCGAAGGCGCACTACAAGGACGCCGCGACCCTCGCCGCCGAGGCCCCGGCCCTCGCCGCGGACGTGCTCCGCGAGACACGGGCCGTCGCCGACGAGGACAAGCTGGACAGCTACCGCGTCGTCTTCAACACCGGCACCGGCGCCGGCCAGACCGTCTTCCATGTGCACGCACACGTCGTCGGCGGGCGCGGCCTTCACTGGCCCCCCGGGTGACGAACCGTGTCCGTACGTGAATTGGTGGTGCTCGGCACCGCCAGCCAGGTCCCGACCCGGCACCGCAACCACAACGGCTACCTCCTGCGCTGGGACGGGGAGGGCCTGCTCCTCGACCCCGGCGAGGGCACCCAACGGCAGATGCTGCGCGCCGGCGTGGCCGCGCACGACCTGAACCGCATATGTGTCACCCACTTCCACGGGGACCATTCGCTGGGCCTCGCCGGTGTCATCCAGCGGATCAACCTCGACCGTGTTCCGCACGACGTCACCGCCCACTACCCGCGCTCCGGGCAGCGGTTCTTCGACCGGCTGCGGTACGCCACCGCCTACCGGGAGACGGTCCGCATCGTCGAGGCGCCGGTCGACGGGGACGGCGGGGTGCTGGCCGGGACCCCCTCGTACACGCTCGACGCGCGCAGGCTCTCGCACCCCGTCGAGTCGTACGGGTACCGGCTCGTCGAGCCCGACGGGCGGCGGATGCTGCCCGAGCGGCTCGCCGAGCGCGGGATCAAGGGGCCGGACATCGGGCGGATCCAGCGGGAGGGCGCGATCGGCGGGGTCCCGCTCGACGACGTGAGCGAGGTGCGGCGCGGACAGCGGTTCGCGTTCGTCATGGATACGCGGTTGTGCGACGGGGTCTACGCCCTCGCCGAGGCGGCCGACATGCTCGTCATCGAGTCCACGTTCCTCGACGAGGACATCGAACTCGCCGTCGACCACGGACATCTGACGGCCGGGCAGGCCGCCTCGGTGGCCCGCGACTGCGGCGTACGGCATCTGGTGCTCACCCACTTCAGCCAGCGCTACTCGGATCCGGAGGAGTTCGAACGGCAGGCACGGGCCGCCGGGTTCGAGGGGGAGCTGACCGTGGCGCACGACCTGTTGAGGGTGGCGCTTCCGAAACGGCGGTAGAGCGGCCGTACGATGCCTTGATGTCTCTCCCCAAAGCTGAACTGCACCTGCATATCGAAGGAACCCTGGAGCCGGAGCTGGCCTTCGCGCTGGCCGCCCGGAACGGGGTGGAGCTGCCCTACGCGGACACGGACGCGCTGCGCGAGGCCTACGAGTTCGAGGACCTCCAGTCCTTCCTGAACCTGTACTACGAGCTGATGGCCGTCCTGCGCACCGGGCAGGACTTCGCGGACCTCGCGGACGCGTATCTGGCACGCGCCGCCGCCCAGGGCGTACGGCACGCGGAGATCTTCTTCGACCCGCAGGCCCACCTCGTGCGGGGCGTGGGGATGGGGACGGTCGTCGAGGGACTGTGGCGGGCGCTGGGCAGGAGCGAGGAGACACATGGAGTCTCCACCCAGCTGATCCTCTGCTTCCTGCGGGACGAGTCCGCCGCCTCCGCCCTCGACACCCTGGAGGCCGCGAAGCCGTATCTCGACCGGATCGTCGGGATCGGGCTGGACTCCGCCGAGGTCGGGCATCCGCCGGCCAAGTTCCGCGAGGTGTACGAGGCGGCTGCCGCGCTGGGGCTGCGGCGTGTGGCGCACGCGGGGGAGGAGGGGCCGCCGGAGTACATCACCGAGGCCCTCGACATCCTCGGTGTCGAGCGCGTCGACCACGGTCTCAGGTGCCTGGAGGACCCGTCCCTCGTCGAACGGCTGGTGCGCGAGCGGGTGCCGTTGACGCTGTGCCCGCTGTCCAACGTACGGCTGCGGACCGTCGACACCCTCGCCGACCATCCCCTGCCCGCCATGCTCGACGCGGGCCTGCTGTGCACGGTCAACTCCGACGACCCCGCCTACTTCGGCGGCTACGCCGGCGACAACTTCGACGCCGTACGGCGGACGCTCGGCCTGAGCGAGGAGCGGCTGCGCGAGCTGGCCCGCAACTCCTTCACCGCCTCCTTCCTGGAGCACGACGAGGAGCGGCGGGCCCGCTACCTCGCCGAGGTGGACGCGTACGAGTTCGGGTGAGCGGGCCGGACGGCGGGTGACGGGGCGCCGCCGCCGGGCTGAGGGTGCCACTCGGTGACGGCCTCAGGCCGCCGAGAAGCGTGTCCTCGACCACCGAGGGAAGGTGTGGCCGTGGCCGGCGGCGAGCGGCGGGCCCGTCCGCGCGAGGCGGCGGGGGCCGGGGCGCCCACCTGGGCGGCGAGCGTGAAGCCCCGGCGGCCGAACCCGGCAGCAGGGCACTGCCGGTGGCGCCCGCCCCATAGATAGTGCCGCGCCAGGTCCGCCGACCGTGTTCCGCCGACCGTGGTGCGCCGAGGGCCGACAGCCGCTGAGGCGGCGGGTGGTGCGGGAGGCGCCCGGCGGGTGGGAGCGCCGGGCGCGGGGCGTCGCGGGCCAGGGCGTCGGGCGAGTGGGTCTTCGGGCGTGGGAACGTCAGGCCGAGCGGCGGAAACCGATGGTGGGGACGGCTCGGCGGAGGGGCCAGGGGCTGACTGGGCCCTCGGGGAGAAGACCCTCCAGGAAGGAGTACCGGCGCAGGGCGGCGGGGTCCTGACGGTCCAGGGACCGCACCCGGCGCCACCACGCGGCGATCTCGGACCAGCCGGGGGCCGACAGGGAGCCGCCGAACTCCTGGACGGACAGCGCGGCGGTCAGGCCCGCGAAGGCCAGACGGTCCGCCAGGGGCCAGTCCGCCAGGGTGCCGGTGACGAAACCGGCCACGAACACGTCACCCGCGCCGGTGGGGTCCAGAGCCTCCACGGCGAGGGCCGGCACCTCGGCCGTCTCACCGGTCCGGGCGTCCACGGCGTACGCGCCCTCCGCGCCCAACGTCACCACGGCCACCGGGACATGCTCGGTGAGGGCGTGGGCGGCGGCGCGGGGGACTCGGCGCCGGTGTACAGCATCGCCTCCTGCGCGTTGGGCAGGAACGCCTCGCAGTCGGCGAGATCGACGAGCCCCGCCAGGTCCCAGGCGCCGGTCTCGTCCCAGCCGACGTCCGCGAAGATCCGGGTCCCCCGGCCCGCCGCCTGCGCGATCCAGGGGGCGCGTACGCCGGGCGTGAGGGAGGCGACGGCGGCACGTGCGCGGGGCGGGCACTCCGGCATGGACTTCTCCGGGGGCGCCGCGTGCCCGTGGGAGACCATCGTGCGCTCCCCCTCGTACGCCATGGAGACGGTGACCGGGGAGTGCCAGCCGGGGACCGTGCGGGAGGCGGAGAGGTCGATGCCCTCGCCCTGCTCCAGGGCGTCCCAGCAGTACTCCCCGTAGTGGTCGTCCCCGAAGGCCGCCGCGAGGGAGGTCCTGAGGCCGAGGCGGGCCAGCGCCGTGGCCATGTTCGCCACACCGCCGGGGCTCGACCCCATTCCGCGTGCCCAGGACTCCGTCCCGCGCACCGGGGCGGAGCCGAGCCCGGTGAAGACGATGTCGAGGAAGACGGTGCCGGTCAGATAGACGTCCCAGGGCGGGTCATCCGGTGCTCGCAGGTCCCTCAGCGGGTCGACCTGGGGCCGGTCCGGTCGCTCTCCCCTGAACGCGGTCACGATGTGCTCCCTGGCGTGGTGCTGATCCAGCCAGTCTGCACCAATCGGGCCGCAGGGTGGTGCCGGTCGCGCTGCTGTGGGGCCTCGATGCGTCGCCGGTCGGGGAGGGGCCGCCCCTTTCAACCCCGCAGTGCGCCTTCCGGGGCGGTCCGGGAGGGCGGTCGGCGCGTGCGGGTGGGCGCGGTTGCCCGCAAGGTTCCCCGCGCCCCTGAGGAGCAGGGGCTGCGCCCCTTGCTCCCGGTCCCGTAGGCCGTCCTTGTGGACCGGCCCGCAGCCAGGCCAGGTGCTACCAGCGCGGCACGGCGGGCGTGACCCGGCCCGGGAGCCGCGCGACCAGTCACGACGGGCCCGCAGCCCGCGGAGCCCGGAACCTCCCGAGTTCTTCCCGTCCTTTCCCACACCCCGGCGAAAAGCCCTACGGCACTGTCACCCCCGCGTCGTACCCTGGAGAGGCAAGCGCAGCGCTACGGCTTCGAGGAGGAACCGCGGCCTACAGAGCCGGCCCATGACTCAGACACCCACAGCTGACAACCCCGCGCAGGGCAAGGCGAGAGCGCAGTTCACCGTCCCCGCGGCGCATCCCATGGTGACCGTGCTGGGCTCCGGCGACTCCCTCCTGCGCGTGATCGAGAAGGCCTTCCCGGCGGTCGACATCCATGTCCGGGGCAACGAGATCAGCGCACTCGGCGAGCCAGATGAAGTGGCTCTCGTCCAGCGCCTGTTCGACCAGATGATGCTGGTGCTCCGCACCGGACAGCCGATGACGGAGGACGCAGTGGAACGCTCGATCGCCATGCTGAGGGCGAGCGAGACCGGACAGAGCGACGGCCGGGAGACCCCCGCCGAGGTCCTGACGCAGAACATCCTGTCCTCTCGTGGCCGCACGATCCGCCCCAAGACGCTCAACCAGAAGCGGTACGTCGACGCCATCGACAAGCACACCATCGTCTTCGGCATCGGCCCCGCCGGCACCGGCAAGACCTACCTGGCCATGGCCAAGGCCGTCCAGGCCCTCCAGTCCAAGCAGGTCAACCGCATCATCCTGACCCGGCCGGCGGTCGAGGCGGGCGAGCGCCTGGGGTTTCTGCCCGGCACCCTCTACGAGAAGATCGACCCGTACCTGCGGCCTCTGTACGACGCGCTGCACGACATGCTCGACCCGGACTCGATTCCGCGGTTGATGGCGGCGGGGACTATCGAGGTGGCGCCCCTCGCGTACATGCGAGGCAGGACGCTCAACGACGCCTTCATCATCCTCGACGAGGCCCAGAACACCTCGCCCGAGCAGATGAAGATGTTCCTGACCCGCCTCGGCTTCGACTCGAAGATCGTGATCACGGGTGACGTGACGCAGGTCGACCTGCCGAACGGCACGAAGTCCGGTCTGCGGCAGGTCCAGGACATCCTGGAGGGCCTCGACGACGTGCACTTCTCCCGGCTGTCGTCCCAGGATGTCGTACGGCACAAGCTCGTCGGCCGTATCGTCGACGCGTACGAGAAGTACGACACCACGCACGGCACGGAGAACGGCACGCACAAGGGCGGCCGGGGCAAGGCCGGGCACAAGGGGAAGTAGACAAGCACCGCACCATGTCGATCGACGTCAACAACGAGTCCGGAACCGAGGTCGACGAGCGGGCGATCCTCGACATCGCCCGCTACGCGCTGACGCGGATGCGCATCCACCCGCTCTCCGAGCTCTCGGTGGTCGTCGTGGACGCCGACGCCATGGAGCAGCTCCACATCCAGTGGATGGACCTGCCGGGCCCGACCGATGTCATGTCCTTCCCGATGGACGAGCTGCGTCCGCCGTCGAAGGACGACGGCGAGCCGCCGCCGGGGCTGCTCGGTGACATCGTGCTCTGCCCCGAGGTCGCCGAGAAGCAGGGCGGGGAAGCGGACACGCGGCACTCCATGGACGAGGAGCTCCAACTCCTCACCGTCCACGGCGTGCTGCATCTGCTCGGCTACGACCACGAGCAGCCGGACGAGAAGGCCGAGATGTTCGGCCTCCAGGCGGCCATCGTGGACGGCTGGCGCGCGGAGAAGGGCCTCACCGGCCCCTCCCCGGCACCGACCGTGTCATGAGCGCGACCCTCGTCAGCGGTGCCGTCGCCCTGGTCGTCGTCGCCTGGCTCGCCGCCTGCGCGGAGGCGGGACTCGCGCGCGTCTCCAGCTTCCGCGCCGAGGAGGCCGCGCGGTCCGGGCGGCGTGGCAGCGCGAAGCTCGCGCAGATCGCGGCCGACCCGACCCGTTATCTGAACGTCGCGCTGCTGGTGCGCGTGGCCTGCGAGATGGCCGCCGCCGCGCTGGTCACGTACGCCTGTCTGCGGGAGTTGGACCAGACGTGGGAGGCCCTGGCCGTCGCCATCGGCGTCATGGTCCTCGTCAGTTACGTGGCCGTCGGCGTCTCCCCGCGGACCATCGGCCGCCAGCACCCCCTGAACACGGCCACGGCGGCGGCGTACGTGCTGCTGCCGCTGGCCCGCGTCATGGGCCCGATCCCGTCCCTCCTCATTCTCATCGGCAACGCGCTGACGCCCGGCAAGGGCTTCCGCCGGGGCCCCTTCGCCTCCGAGGCGGAGCTGCGCGCGCTGGTCGACCTCGCCGAGAAGGAGTCCCTGATCGAGGCCGAGGAGCGCCGCATGGTGCACTCGGTCTTCGAGCTGGGCGACACCCTCGTCCGCGAGGTGATGGTCCCGCGCACCGACCTGGTCGCCATCGAGCGTTACAAGACGATCCGCCAGGCCCTGACCCTGGCCCTGAGGTCCGGTTTCTCGCGTATACCGGTCACCGGCGAGAGCGAGGACGACATCGTCGGGATCGTGTACCTGAAGGATCTGGCCCGCAAGACGCACATCAGCCGGGACGCCGAGAGCGAACTGGTGTCCACGGCCATGCGCCCCGCCGTCTTCGTCCCGGACACCAAGAACGCCGGTGACCTCCTGCGCGAGATGCAGCAGGAGCGCAACCACGTCGCCGTCGTCATCGACGAGTACGGCGGTACCGCCGGCATCGTCACCATCGAGGACATCCTGGAGGAGATCGTCGGCGAGATCACCGACGAGTACGACCGGGAACTCCCGCCCGTCGAGGACCTCGGTGAGAACCGCTACCGGGTCACCGCCCGCCTGGACATCACCGATCTCGGCGAGCTGTACGGTCTGGACGCCTACGACGACGAGGACGTGGAGACCGTGGGCGGCCTCCTCGCCAAGGCTCTGGGGCGTGTCCCCATCGCCGGCGCCTCCTCGGTCGTCGCCCTGCCGGACGAGCGTGGACTGCGCCTCACGGCGGAGGCCGCCGCCGGCCGCCGGAACAAGATCGTCACGGTGCTGGTGGAGCCGGTCGGCCCGGCCGGGCCACCGGAGGAGGAGACGAAGCCGGAGTGAGCCCGGATGAGTTGCGCGCCTTCTGTCTGGCCTTCGGCGAGGCCGTCGAGGACTTCCCCTTCCGTCCCGAGATCTCCGTCTTCAAGGTCCTCGGCAAGATGTTCGCCCTCAGTTGGACGGAGCAGCGGCCCCTCAGGGTCAACCTCAAGTGCGACCCCGAGGACGCGGTCCGGCTCCGCGCCGAGCATCCCGGTCTCGTCGTCCCCGGCTACCACATGAACAAGCGCCACTGGAACACGGTGACACTCGACGGTGAGCTTCCGGACCGCCTGGTCAGGGAGCTGATCGAGGACTCGTACGACCTGGTGGTGGCGGGGCTGCCGCGCGCGGAGCGGCTCCGTCTCGACCGCCCGTGAGGGACCCCCGTCGCACGACGGGCCGCCCCGGTCTCCGTATGCTCGGCCCATGACCGACAGCAGCGCGCTCGCCCCCGAGGACCGCAAGATCGTCACCCTGGCCCGTTCCGCGCGGGCCCGCAACGGTGTGCCCGAGGGCGCGGCCGTGCGCGACGAGACGGGCCGTACGTACGTGGCCGGGACCGTGGCCCTCGACTCCCTGCGGCTCAGCGCGCTGCGCACCGCCGTCGCCATGGCGGTGGCCTCCGGCGCCAAGTCCCTGGAGGCGGCGGCCGTGGTGACCGACGCCGACACCGTCTCCGACGAGGACCGGGCGGCCGTACGGGACCTCGGGGGGCCCAGGACGCCGGTGCTGGTGGCGGGGCCGGACGGGGCGGTGCGGTGGACGGTGACGGCGGGCTGAGGCCGGCCGGTTCCTCGCCCACACGATAGTGTTACGGCCGGTAACAGGCCCCCGGGGTGCGGGAAAATCACGCGTCGGCGAGTGGACACCGGGGCTTCGTCACCGACAACCCGCGCGGCGCGGGACAGATCACCACGATCTCCCGGCCCCATCGGAGATCGGCCGGCGTCGTCGGCGAACGGCTTCGGCCAGTTTCGCCGATCCCCGGCGCGACCGGTGAACATCTCTTGCAATCTCGGGCCGCTCACGTCTCAATGGAGCCGTTCTCCTGGCGGACTGTCATATTCCGCCGCGCGGCCGCGCATCGCAACGCCCCCACATGGCAATGCCCGTACCGGGCTGTACGGGGCTCCCCCGGACCCCCTGCACCGCCCGTACCAGGGAAGGGAATTCGCTCGATGAGACGCATACGACTCGGAGTCGGCGCGGCGCTCGCGGCAGGGACGCTGGCGGTCACCGGCCTCGCGCTCGCCCCGACCGCCGTGGCCGTCGCCCCGGACACCGCGACGATCAACGCCACCTGCACGATCGGCGGTTCCGGCGAGGCCACGCTCACGGCCACGCAGAACGGCACCTCCGCCACCGTCACCGTCTCCTCCGAGGAGATCACCGCCCCGATCGCCCTCGCCGAGGACTCGATCCGGTCCACGCTCACCCTCGTGGACGCGAGCGGCGGCACGACCGCCTTCACCGGCACCGAGAACCCGGCGCTGGCGGGCGGCGACGGCGTCACCGTAGGCCCCCTCACCGGCACCGTCGCCCCCGGCGACACCCTGGAGGCCTTCGGCGGTTCGCTGCAGATGGTGATCCTGGGCTTCACCGTGACGTGCACCGCCGGCGAGGCACAGTCGCCGGGGCCGTTCGTCTTCGACTGATCCGCGCGGGCCAGAGTGAGGGGTGGTGCCGCCCGTCCGGCGGCACCACCCCTCATCTCGGCTCCCGCGCCTCAGAGCGCGTCGGGGCCCCGCTCGCCCGTCCGCACCCGTACGACCGTCTCCACCGGCAGTGCCCACACCTTGCCGTCGCCGATCTTCCCGGTGTGGGCGGCCTTCACGATCGTCTCGATCACGGCGTCGGAGTCGGCGTCCTCGACGACGACCTCGATCCGGACCTTGGGGACGAGGTCGACCTGGTACTCGGCGCCGCGGTACACCTCGGTGTGGCCGCGCTGGCGGCCGTAACCGCTGGCCTCGCTGACGGTCAGACCGTGCACGCCCCTCTCCTGCAGGGCGGTCTTGACCTCGTCGAGGCGGTGGGGCTTGACGATCGCGGTGATGAGCTTCATGCCTGGGCCTTGGCCTTCTGCGCGGAGGGGGCGGAGGACGAGTGACCGGGGCACCGTGGCCCGGGACGCCGTGATCGTATGCCGTCTCGGCGTGCACCGTAAGGCCGCGGCCGGTGTGCTCGTGCATCGTCCGACTGCGCCGAGTGCGGGCACGGCGACGAGGCGAACAGGGTCTCACCGGCCCTCTTCGCCTGCCGGTCCCGCGCCTGGCGTGTGACCTTGAGTATGCGAGGTGTCGCCGTCGGTGATTTTCGGTGTGGGAGGCCGGCGTTTCGGCGGCGGGTGGCGGCATCGGACTTCCGGCTCACGGCGTACGAAGGAGGGATCGGCGTACGGCGGGGCTCCGGGGATCAGGGAGAATGGGCGCCATGAGCGTTCGTACCCAGTCATCCGAGCAGCCGGCCGAGGCCGCCCACCGCGCCGGCTTCGCCTGCTTCGTGGGCCGCCCCAACGCGGGCAAGTCCACCCTCACGAACGCTCTGGTCGGCCAGAAGGTGGCGATCACCGCCGACCAGCCGCAGACGACGCGGCACACGGTGCGCGGCATCGTGCACCGGCCGGAGGCCCAGCTGATCCTGGTCGACACCCCGGGCCTGCACAAGCCGCGCACGCTGCTCGGCGAACGCCTCAACGACGTGGTCCGCACGACGTGGGCCGAGGTCGACGTGATCGGCTTCTGCCTCCCCGCGAACGAGAAGCTCGGCCCCGGTGACCGCTTCATCGCCAAGGAGCTGGCGTCCATCAAGAAGACGCCGAAGATCGCGATCGTCACGAAGACCGACCTGTTGGACGGCAGGAAGCTCGCCGAGCAGCTGATCGCCATCGACCAGCTCGGCAAGGAGCTGGGCTTCGAGTGGGCGGAGATCGTGCCGGTCTCGGCGGTCGGCGGTAAGCAGGTGGAGCTGCTGGCCGACCTGATCGTCCCCCTCCTCCCGGAGGGCCCCGCGCTCTACCCCGAGGGCGACCTCACCGACGAGCCCGAGCAGGTCATGATCGCCGAGCTGATCCGCGAGGCGGCCCTTGAGGGTGTACGCGACGAGCTCCCCCACTCCATCGCCGTCGTCGTCGAGGAGATGCTCCCCCGCGAGGACCGCCCCGCCGACAAGCCCCTCCTGGACATCCACGCCTTCGTCTACATCGAGCGCCCCAGCCAGAAGGGCATCGTCATCGGCCCCAAGGGCAAGCGCCTGAAGGAAGTCGGCATCAAGTCCCGCAAGCAGATCGAGGCGCTGCTCGGCACCCCGGTCTTCCTCGACCTCCATGTGAAGGTGGCGAAGGACTGGCAGCGGGATCCGAGGCAGCTGCGGAAGCTGGGCTTCTGACGTCGGCGGACCGGGGACGCGGGGGCGCTCCGCGGCGTCCCCGCGTCCCCTGACGTGGCCGACCGGCCCCTGCACATCCCCCTCCGCGCGCCACTGAGCCGACCCGTTGCCGGGTTGGTGGGTTTAACGGGGCGACCTCATTGGTCAAATTTGTCTAGGGTGGGAGGCGTGGCCGAGAAGACGATTCCGATCCTGCCGTGCCAGACCCTCCAGCCCGTTCTCGACTTCTACGAGGCCCTCGGGTTCGAGGTCACCTTCCGACAGCGCAGCCCCAATCCGTACGCCGTGGTGGAGCGGGGCGGTATCGAGCTGCAGTTCTTCGGGCTGAGGCAGTTCGAGCCGGCCCGGTCCGTGAGTACGTGTTACGTGCTCACGGACGACGTCGACGGGCTCTACGCTGCGTTCCGGGCGGGCCTCAAGGAGACGTACGGGCGGATACCGACCCGGGGGCTGCCGCGGATCGGGCCGCTGAAGGACATGTCGTACGGCATGCGGCAGTTCCTGATGACCGATCCGGGCGGCAACTGTGTTCGCGTGGGACAGCCGACGAGCGAGGAGCAGCACCACAGGCCCGCCCCGAAGGAGACCTTCGCGCGGGCCCTGCACCACGGCTCCCTCCTGGCGGACTCCAAGGACGATCCGGCGGGCGCGGCGAAGGTCATCGACCGGGTGCTGGGGAAGGCGGAGGCGGAGTGGCCCCCGCACGTCCTGCTGCTGCGGCTCCTCGTGCTGCGGGCCGATGTCGCCGTCAGGCTGGGCGACGAGGAGACGGCGACGGCCGTGCTCGGGCGTGCGGGGGCGGTGCCGCTCACCGACGAGGAGCGGGACGCGGCCCGCGACACCCTCCTACGGCTGGAGGATCTGCGCGCCCGGGACACGTGAACGAAGCGCCGCCGCCCCGGTGCTCCGGGGCGGCGGCGGTCAGGTCGGGTCCGGTGAGTCGCCGGTGGACGCTAGCGCGTCCACCAGGCGGCCGACGTGTTCCTCAGGGTGTTGGTGCCGCAGTGGATCTCGCCCATGCCGAGGTGGTACGTCGACCAGTCGTCGAGGTACGACACCTTCATGCCGGCGCCGGTGTACGCGGCCGTCACGGCCTCGGTGAAGATGTCCTTGCCGCCGATGACGGGGCCCCACTGGCGCGGTGCGAGGTAGTGGGTGCGGCTGAGGACGACGCCGTTGACGGCGCCGGGGACGTAGGCGCTGGTCATGACGGAGGGTGCGGGGGCCGCCGGGGGGGCCACCTGCGAGCCGTCGCCCGCCGCCGCGTCGTCGAGCATGCGCTGCTGGCCGTAGTCCCGTGCCACGTCCGGGAGTTCGGCGCCGGCGCCGAGGCGGGTCAGCCGGGGCAGGCGGCGCGTCTCGCCGTCACCGCCCGACTGCGACTCCCCCACCATCTCCGTGCCCTGGGTGTAGAGGGCGGGGACGCGGACGACCTCGGCGTCCGTCACGCCCGTCGCACGCTTCAGGACGGCGAGGTTGGCCGCGATGCGGCGCGTGGCCAGGTTGTTGTCGGAGACCAGGGTCTTGGAGGCGAGGGCCTTGGCGACGCTCTCCTTGGGGCCGCCCGGCACCGAGAACATCTTCGTCGCGCCGTGGCCGGCGGCCTTCGCGTCGCGCAGCAGCCCGAGGCCCGCCTCGGGGTCCGCGATCGCGATCTTCCAGCCGCGCGGGGTGTCGGCGGGCAGGAACTGCACGAACTCGTCGACGTGGCCGACGTGCAGCCAGGAGGTGTCGAGGAACAGGGGGTCCTGCAGGCCCTGGGACTTCAGGAACGTCCGCATCACCTTCGCCGGCTTGGAGCCGGTGTCCGGACGCTGGCCCATGATGATCCGGCCCGCCGGGAACGAGCGGTCGCCGTGCGCGTACGGCGGAATGGTCTCCAGGTTGCCCATGGAGTTGAGCGTCCACTCCTCCGACTCGCGGGCGCCCGTCACCTGCACGGCGCCGATGTTCGGGCCGCGCAGCTTCTCGAACAGCTCCCGGCCCGCCTCCCGGTCCAGCTGGGCCGAGCGCAGCATCACGCGCATGGACTGCCGGCGGCCGTTCGCGCCGGTCATGCTGACGTACGCGGGCTCGACGAAGTCCTGCGCCCAGACGTCCTGGTACTTGGTGAAGTTGATCGCCGGCTTGGTGATACCGGCGTTCCGAGCCGCCTGGTCCAGGCCTTTGCGGAAGACGCCGTTGAGCTTCGCGTACTCGTCCTTGCCGGAGATCTTGGTGACCAGCAACTGCTGGGCGTTCTGCAGGTGGTGGTGGGTGAGGAGCGGGGCGACGCGCAGGGTGACCGAGTCGGCGGAGGTGCCGGCGGAGGACTTCACACTCAGCCGGATCCGGGCGGTCCCGTCCCACTTGGCGGTGTCCCGGACGACGTCCCGGGCCTCCACGCCGAACTCCACGCCCGCGCGCAACTCGGCCCGCGACAGCCGGGTCCTGGCCGTGACGGGCTCCCACTTCTTGCCCCGCTTGACGAACACGCGGGTCTGCTGGGCGCCCGCCGTGACCTTCACGCTGCCCTGGGCCCCGGCCGGCACGCTCCGCATCGGCACGGACCGCACGCGGGCGAGGTCGGCCGCGTCGGCGGTGCCGTTCACCTTGGTGTCGGAGGCGTCGTTGCAGGCGGCCAGCCTGGCGTTGGAGAGGGGCTTGCCCTTGGGGCCGGTGGCCGGGCAACGGCGGCTGTCGTCATCGATGTTGGGCAGCATCAGCGCGCCCCGGGCGACGGTCCAGCCGTTCTCACCGGCGGTGTCCGTGGTGCCGGTGACGTCGACCCGCCCGTCCCGGTTCGTGTCCACCCGCAGATCGGTCGGGGGCGGCCCGGCCGCGAACGCGACGGGCGCGGCGAGAGACGGCGTGGCGAGCAGGGTGCCGGACACGGCGAGCACGGCTATCGCCTGCCGTGCGGGGCGGCTTCGGGAAGGTCTGGCTGAACGCTGGGGCACGGGACGTCCCTTCAGTGGTGGGGGTGGTCAGCACTGAAGAGGGGCGGTGGGGAGGAAGCGTTGCCTGTGAGGCCGATGTGACCTGTCTGTGGCCGTCCCCTGAAAGTGAGAAGCACGGGGCGCAGCCTCTGCTTCTCAGGGGCGCGGGGAACTGCGCGAGCAACCACGAACCACCCGCACCCGACCTCCGGCCCCGGTCACCCCCCGTTCTGCGTCCGCAGCAGCTCCCGGTACCAGCCGTACGACGCCTTCGGCGTCCTCCCCAGCGTCTCGAAGTCCACGTGGACCAGGCCGAACCGCCGCGCGTACCCCTCCGCCCACTCGAAGTTGTCCAGCAGCGACCACACGAAGTACCCGCGTACGTCGACGCCCGCCTCGGCCGCCCTGTGCAGCGCCCGGACGTGGCCGTCCAGGTAGGCGATGCGCCGCTGGTCGTCGACGCCTTCGTACGAGCAGCCGTTCTCGGTGATGACGACGGGCGGGAGCCGGTCGCCGTAGCGCTCGTGGAAACCGGTCAGCAGCTCGGTCAGGCCCTCGGGGACGACCGGCCAGCCGAAGTCGGTCGTGGGGACGCCCTCGATCTCCTTGACGGTGAAGGGGAGTTCGGCGGGGATCGTGACACCGCCGAAGTCGATGTCCGCGCCCTCGGGGGCGCCCACCCGGGTCGGCGCGTAGTAGTTGACGCCGTACCAGTCGATGGGCTCGGAGATGACCCTCAGGTCGGACTCGATGTCCGTGCCCGGCATCAACTCGCCGATCTCCTCGGGGTATTCGCCCAGCAGCACCGGCTCCGCGAACAGACGGTTCAGCAGCAGGTCGTAGAAGCCGGCCGCCTCCACGTCCGCCTGCTCCTCGGAAGCGGCCCACGTGGGCCCGTGCGAGTTGGCGATGCCGACGTCCGTGACTCCGGCCGCGCGCAGGGCCCGTACGGCCAGGCCGTGGCCCAGCAGCTGGTGGTGGGCGGCCGGGAGCGCGTCGAACATCAGCTGCTTGCCCGGCGCGTGGGTGCCGAGGGCGTGGCCCAGCAGGGTGTGCTCGGCGGGCTCGTTGATGGTGATCCACTTGGTGACGCGGTCGCCGAGGCGGGCGGCCACGACGGCGGCGTACTCGGCGAACCGTTCGGCGGTGTCCCGGTTCAGCCAGCCGCCCGCCTCCTCCAGCGACGACGGCAGATCCCAGTGGAAGAGGGTCGGCACCGGCCGTATGCCCGCCCCGGTCAGCTCGTCCACCAGCCGGTCGTAGAAGTCGAGCCCGCCGGGGGCGTTCACGCGGGGCCAGGAGATCGAGAAGCGGTACGCGCCCACGCCCAGGTCGCGCAGGAGGGCCACGTCCTCGGGGTGGCGGTGGACGTGGTCGCAGGCCACCGCCGCCGTCGAGCCGTCCCTGATACGGCCCGCCTCGGCCGAGAAGGCGTCCCACACGGAGGGCTCGCGCATGTCCGCGGCGCCCTCGATCTGATGGGCGGAGGTCGAGACGCCCCACAGGAAGCCGGCCGGGAACTGGGGTATCGGGTTCGTCGCCATGGGCGGATCATCCGTACCATGGGTAACGGAAGTCAACGTCCGAGAGCGAACTGCCCGTTACGCCCCCCGAGCACGCCCCGGGGGGCGGCTCACGCCCCTCTTTGAGTACCCGCCTGATCAGCTCCCGCTGCTCCTCCGTCAGCCGGGGATCCGCGCAGTGCACCGTCCTGCCGTCCGCGGTGATCTCGTACGCGAAGCCGTCCGGCACCCCGAGCGGTGGTGAGCCCCGGCCGGCGGCGAGTGCCCGCTCGGCCAGGGCGTGCCAGTCCCGGGCATCGGGCCGCCCGGTGGTGTCCACCACCGCGTGCCGCTCGATGCCCGCGAAACCACCCGTGCGCCGCACCTCGATACGCATGGGTCATGTCTAGTACGGATCGGGACCGAACCACAGCACCCGAGGCCCGCCGTCACAGCGTCCGCACGCCCACCTGCTCCCAGGCCTTCAGTACCGCCGTCAGTTCGTCGCCCTGCCCGTACCGGTCCTTCGTCGCCTTCACCGTCAGCGTGGCGAAGTCGACGAAGAGGGCCTGCTTCTTCAGCTCGCCGCCGGTGAGGACGTCGTACCAGATCTGTCCGGCCCGCTCCCAGGCGTAGCCGCCGAGGGCCGTGGCCGCCAGGTAGAACGCGTGGTTGGGGATGCCGGAGTTGATGTGGACGCCGCCGTTGTCGCGGCCGGTGCGGACGTAGTCGTCCATGGTCGCCGGCTGCGGGTCCTTGCCGAGGACGTCGTCGTCGTACGCCGTGCCCGGGGCCTTCATCGATCGCAGGGCGGTGCCCGTGACGCGTGGGGCGAGCAGGCCCGCGCCGATCAGCCAGTCGGCCTCGGCGGCGGTCTGGCCGAGCGTGTACTGCTTGATCAGCGCGCCGAAGACGTCCGACATGGACTCGTTGAGCGCGCCCGGCTGCCCGAAGTACGTCAGGTTCGCCGTGTACTGGGTGACGCCATGGCTGAGTTCGTGGCCGATGACGTCGACCGGGATGGTGAAGTCGAGGAAGATCTCCCCGTCCCCGTCGCCGAACACCATCTGCTCGCCGTTCCAGAAGGCGTTGTTGTAGTCGCGTTCGTAGTGCACGGTCGCGTCCAGCGGCAGCCCGTAGCCGTCGATCGAGTCGCGCTCGTACGCCGTCAGGAACAGCTCGAAGGTCGCGCCCAGGCCGGCGTACGCGCGGTTGACCGTGGCGTCCGTGCCGGGCTGGTCGCCCTCGCCGCGGACCTTGGCGCCGGGTAGGTCCGTGCCGTGCCGGGCGTCGTAGACGGTGCGGTGCGGTGTGCCCGCCCGGGCGCCGGTGGGCGCGGCGATGGCCGGGGCGCCGATGACCGTGGTCAGCCGGCGGTGGGTGCGCTCGAAGGCGTCGCGCTCCAGGGTCCTGCGCGCGGCGTTCGCGAGTGCCGGGTCCTCGGCCTGGGAGAGCTTGTCGAGGACGTGGGGTGGGACGACGGTGCAGAAGACGGGCTCGTGGCCCCCGTTGGCGGTCATGGCTCGCACGATCGCACTCCGTTAGGTCCTTGTCACTAGGGGCAACCATGATTGGTGAAATGTCGCCGTATGGGTTGCGTTCCGTTGCCGCCCGTTACTGAGGGCCGGGTGTGGGCCGCGAGTGCGTCGTGGCTGTTCGGGCCCGCACGGCGGAGCCGTGAAGTGGTGCGGGCCGCTTCCCCGAAGGGGCGCTCGGCGCGTCCCGTGTGGCCTTGCGCACCATTTGTCCCCCGTGTCGCCCCGGTCCCGCATACTGATACGGCCCCCCGCACCGAGTAGGACTCGGCTAGGCTGCGCAGCATCATGCGTTTCGGGCTGCTTCTCCTTAGCTGCCGCGGCGAGGGCCTGTAATCGAGGCCGACCCCCTCCCCGCGGTGCTTTGGCGTTGCGTCGTCGGCCGTCCTTTCCGGACCATCGAGGAGCCCACGCGATCATGGCCAACCGCCAGCAGCCCACTTCCATGCCGATCCACAAGTACGGGCAGTACGAGCAGGTCGACATCCCCGACCGCACGTGGCCGGCCAGCCGGATCACCACCGCCCCCCGCTGGCTCTCCACCGACCTGCGCGACGGCAACCAGGCCCTGATCGACCCGATGTCGCCCGAGCGCAAGCGCCGGATGTTCGACCAGCTGGTCAAGATGGGCTACAAGGAGATCGAGGTCGGCTTCCCGGCCTCCGGCCAGACGGACTTCGACTTCGTGCGGTCGATCGTCGAAGAGCCCGGCGCCATCCCCCACGACGTCACCATCTCCGTACTGACCCAGGCCCGTGAGGACCTGATCGAGCGGACCGTCGAATCCCTGAAGGGCGCCAAACGGGCGACCGTCCACCTGTACAACGCCACCGCGCCCGTCTTCCGCCGGGTCGTCTTCCGGGGCTCCAGGGAGCAGATCAAGCAGATCGCCGTGGACGGTACGCGACTGGTCATGGAGTACGCGGAGAAGCTGCTGGGCCCGGAGACGGAATTCGGCTACCAGTACAGCCCCGAGATCTTCACCGACACCGAGCTGGACTTCGCGCTGGAGGTCTGCGAGGCGGTGATGGACGTCTACCAGCCCGGCCCGGGCCGCGAGATCATCCTCAACCTGCCCGCCACGGTGGAGCGTTCGACGCCGTCGACGCACGCCGACCGCTTCGAGTGGATGGGCCGCAACCTCTCCCGCCGCGAGCACGTCTGCCTGTCCATCCACCCGCACAACGACCGCGGTACGGCCGTCGCCGCCGCCGAGCTGGCGCTGATGGCCGGTGCCGACCGTGTCGAGGGCTGCCTGTTCGGGCAGGGCGAGCGCACGGGCAACGTCGACCTGGTCACCCTGGGCATGAACCTGTTCTCGCAGGGCGTCGACCCGCAGATCGACTTCTCCGACATCGACGAGATCCGTCGGACGTGGGAGTACTGCAACCACATGGAGGTCCACCCGCGCCACCCGTACGTGGGCGACCTGGTCTACACGTCCTTCTCCGGCTCCCACCAGGACGCCATCAAGAAGGGCTTCGACGCCATGGAGGCGTCCGCGAGGGAGCAGGGCAAGACGGTCGACGACATCGAGTGGGCCGTCCCGTACCTGCCGATCGACCCGAAGGACGTGGGCCGCTCGTACGAGGCGGTCATCCGGGTCAACTCGCAGTCGGGCAAGGGCGGTATCGCGTACGTCCTGAAGAACGACCACAAGCTGGACCTGCCCCGCCGGATGCAGATCGAGTTCTCGAAGCTCATCCAGGCGAAGACGGACGCCGAGGGCGGCGAGGTCACCGGCGGCGACATCTGGGCGGTCTTCCAGGACGAGTACCTGCCGAACCCCGATAACCCGTGGGGCCGGATCCAGGTGCTGAGCGGCCAGTCGACGACCGACAAGGACGGCGTGGACACGCTCACCGTGGAGGCCGAGGTCGACGGTGTGCAGACCACCCTGGTCGGCACCGGCAACGGCCCGATCTCGGCGTTCTTCCACGCGCTGCAGGGCGTCGGGATCGACGCGCGGCTGCTGGACTACCAGGAGCACACGATGAGCGAGGGCGCCTCCGCGCAGGCCGCCTCCTACATCGAGGTCGCCATCGAGGACAAGGTCCTGTGGGGCATCGGTATCGACGCGAACACGACGCGCGCGTCACTGATGGCGGTCGTCTCCGCCGTCAACCGCGCGGCGCGCTGACCAGCCTGACCGACGGTTCAAGGGCCTCGTTCGCCGCATCCCGGCGGACGGGGTCCGTCGTTAACCGGCCAAACCCTGTGCAGGTCGCGGGTAGGCCTCGTCCGGAGTACTGACTGCGCCTCACTGATGTGGCTAACATCACGCAAGCGCGGCGATGGTGCCGATGGTGGCACCTCTCGCGCCTTATGTGCAGGTGTGGGGGAGTTACGGAGGTGCGACGTGCTGCCAGGACGGGAACCGATCGGCCGTGCCACCGGGCTCGCACGCCTCGGGCCCACCGGGCGTGCCACCGGACTCTCGCGTGTCATGGGCACCCGGGTCGCGTGGACCGGTGTCGGTGACGGCGAGTTCTTCTGCCCCGGCTGCGGAGGCGACCGCAACTACCAGCGCCTCACCGGCCGCCGCCGTTTCACCTTCCTCGGCGTGCCCGTCCTGCCGCGCGGTGAGACGGGCCCGGTGGTGGAATGCGCGGCCTGCCGCCACCACTACGCCCTGGACGTCCTCGACCACCCCACCACCGTCCGCTTCTCCGCGATGCTCCGCGACGCCGTCCACACGGTGGCCCTCGCGGTCCTGGCGGCGAGCGGCACCCGCACCCGCACCTCGCTGTCGGTCGCCGCGAGTGCCGTCCGCTCCGCCGGCTTCGACGACTGCACGGAGGACCAACTGAACGCCCTGGTCGAGGCCTTGGCCGCCGACACGGGCCGTGTCCTGGGCGAGCCCTGCGGGGCCGGGCTGGCCATAGAGCTCCACGAGGCCCTGGACCCGCTGGCCCCCCATCTGGCGCCCACCGGGCGCGAGGCGATCCTCCTCCAGGGCGCCCGCATCGCCCTGGCCGACGGGCCGTACACACCCGCCGAGCGGGATGTGCTGTCCACCGTGGGCGCGGCGCTGATGATCTGCGCGGACGACGTGACGCGGCTGCTGGCGACGGCGCGTACGCCGTCGTGACACGCGCCGGGGCTTGATTCCTACGCGCGCCCTTCGTAGTGACACCTGTGCTTCACGCGCCGTCGAGTGCGCTCGGTCGGGCCACACGGCCGTGAAGATCGTCGCCAGAGACACCCCACGGCACTGCGGGGTCCTCGGTGACGAAGCCCGACACGGCTCCCTCCGTTCCAGGCGCGGTCCCGCTCATCGGCCACGCGGGTCGGCTGACCCGCGACGGCTGGGCTTCCTCGACGACCTGCGTGCCCTCGATCGGTTCGATCCTCCACCGTCCTCCGCGGGCCGCGCAGGCTTCGCGAGGGGGCGGCCCGGGAGTCCGGCGAAGCGGCGGGCGGCGGCGGGCGGCCGTGCCTATGCTGGCCCGGTGACCGAGCCGAGGGAGCCGACCGAGACCCCACCGACCGAGAACCGGCCGTCCGGCACCGCTCCGGGCGGGGCCGCGGCCGAACCCTGGGACCCGGCCGGCCCCGGTGTGCTGCGGCTGCCCTCCGGACGGCTGGTGCGCGGCCGGGGACTCAGGCGACCGCTCCCCGACGGCCGGGTGCCCACGTACGCCGTGTACCTCCTCGGCAAGGAGCCGCCCGAAGTCCCCTGGGAGGCCCGCTGGTTGCGCTGGCCCGACTTCCGGCTGCCCGCCGACCGGGCGGAGGCGGCAAAGGTGCTGTGGGACGCCTGGGGCCGGGCGGCCGTCGAGCGGGTCGAACTCGCCTGCGGCGGCGGCCGGGGCCGCACCGGCACCGCCCTGGCCTGCCTGGCGGTCCTGGACGGCGTACCGCCGGAGGAAGCCGTGGCGTACGTACGGCGGCACTACGGCCGGCACGCGGTGGAGACCCCGTGGCAGCGGCGGTACGTACGAGGCTTCGGAGCCTGACCGGCGGCGGCACCACAGCCACTGTCGCCCCGCCCGGTCCCGCACATGACTCCGCCCGGCGTCGGACCGGTGCCCGGAGAGGCGTCGGTCTAGGCCCCCATCCGCGCGGGGCCGTACAGCGCGTTCGGCGCTCCGGTCATCAGCGCCCAGTACCTGTCCCCGTACGACCAGTGCCACCACTCGGTGGGGTAGTTGACCAACCCGGCCGTGGTGAGCGCCGCGCTCAGGACGCGGCGGTTGCGGCGGGCGGCGTCGGAGATGTTCGGGGCGTCGGTGTAGCAGGCGTCGTCGCTCTCCTCGGGGCTGGCGTCGACGCGGGTGCCCATGTCGAGTTCCTCCCCGGCGGCGGTGCACAGGGTCAGGTCGACCGCGGCGCCGGCGACGTGCGGCCCGATCTCCGGTGGGGAGAGGGACCGGCTGGTCTGGACGCGGAGGTGCTCCTGCGACCAGTCCGGGTGGGCGAGGCGCAGTTCGGCCGCGTACGCCTCGAAGTACTCGATCTGCAGGGCGAGCGGCCGGTACCCCTCGGTGACCAGCAGCCGCAGCCCGTCGGGCAGCAGCCGGGCGGCGCGGGCGAGGCGCCAGGCGACGCCCTCGCGGAGGTGCGCGTAACACCCCTCGGGGTCGGCCTGGCGGCGGTCGACCACCACGAAAGGCAGTTCCCGCAGGTCGACCAGGGGTTCACCGCAGTCCTGGACCGGGACGCGGGCGACCTCGGGGTCGCTCATGAGGATGATCGAAGGCATGCGTCGTCTTCCACCGGGCGGGAGGTGTGATGCGGCGGGGTGCGTCGCAGCACCCCGGGGAGGGACCTGATCCCCTGATGTCCCTCCCCGGGGGCCTCCCCCCTTGAGTGGTGGTCTGTGGACAGCGGACGGCCGTTTTTCCCCGCCCGTCCTGCCGCTGCGATCCCACTGTGTTCACGTCCCACCGGTCCGTCCCCTGTGCGCGCCGGTGGGCCGACCGGCCGGGCGGTGGTCGCCCGGCCGATCCGTTGTTCCCCCGAGAACGACGAGAATGCCGCACTCCGCTGGAAGTTCTCTGCAAGTCCGCCGCAAGCGGGTTTCGGCCGGGCCGGTTTCGGCGGCCGGCTCGGCCCGGCGGACCGGCCGTCACACCTGCGGCCAGGGCTCGTACCGCTCCCGGGCCTCGCAGGCCTCGAACACCGCCATGGCCTCGGCGCGCAGCGCGTCGGCGCCGGCCCGGTCGCCGAGGGCGGCGCGTACGGCGGAGAGGTTGCGCACGGCACGGGCGCGGGGGAGAGGGAGGGCGAGGACCTCCCAGAGGGCGACGGAGGCCCTCAGCAGGCCCTCCGCGTCCGCCAGGCGGCCCTCGGCCAGCGCGCACTCGCCGAGCGTTCGCACCGTCAGGGCCTCGCCGAAGCGGTCCTCATGGGTTTGGCAGACCTCCACGATCTCCCGCAGCGCGGTCTCCGCCTCCCGTGTGTGCCCCAGCCGCAACCGGGCCTTGGCGCGGGCCCGCAGCGCATAGGCCGCCATGTGCGGGTCGCCGAGGCCGCGCAGGATCTCCAGCGCCTGCTCGGCCAGGCGCGCGGCCTCCTCGTACGCGCCGAGCGACCGGTGCACCAGACTGAGCGTGCGCAGCGCCAGGGCCTCGCCGCGCCGGCTGCCGAGCCGCCGGTACGCCCGCAGCGACTCGTCGAGCAGCGGGAACGCCCCTTCCCGGTCGCCGAGTTCGAGGCGTACGGAACCGCCGTACCGGCAGGCCACCCCGACCCCGGTGTCGTCGCCGACCCGCCGGAAGCCGTCGGCCGCCTCGGTCAACGCCCTTTCCGCTTCGCGTAGTTCGCCGACCTCGCGGCAGGCGCTGCCGAGGCCGGCGAGGGCGGCGGAACGGCCGCGCACGTCGCCGAGTTCGGTGCAGATCCGCTCGGCGGTGCGGAAGTACTCCTGGGCCTCGGCGATGCGGTCCTGCTCGTAGCGGAGCTGGCCGAGGCCGATGATCAGCAGGGCCTCGCCCGAACGGTCCTCGGCGCGGCGGGCCGCCGCCAGCGCGGCGTCATGACTGCGCCACCAGGGGTCGAAGCGGTTGCTGATGGCGAAGGAGGACGAGCACAGGGCCGCTGCCGCTGCACAGGCGAGGGTGTGCAGGCCCATGGCCGCCGCCCGCTCGACGGCGGTGGTGAGGGCGTCGGCCTCGGCGTCGAACCAGGCGAAGGGGTCTGCCAGTGCGCGGCGGGTGGTGTGTGCGCCTACCGGGGTGGGGGGTTCGGTCGGTTCGCGGCGGCCGGTCGCGGGTGGTTGATCGCGCCCACGCGGCGGAGCCGCATGGGCGACGGCCCCCCGCTCCTTCACGGTGAACTGCTGTCTCAGGATCACCGCACCCGAGGGCGCCTGTTCCGTCACTCGGTCCATCAGCCACAGGCCGGCGGCCAGGGCCCGGCCCACCGCCGCCGTGCGGTCGGCCACCGGGTCCTCGGCCTCGGCGCGTTCGGCGGCGTAGACGCGGACGAGGTCGTGCAGCCGGTAACGCGGCTGGCCCACCTGGTCGGTGCCCGGGCAGTCGATCAACTGGGCGTCCAGGAGCCGCTCCAGGATCTCCTCCGCCTCGTCCTCCGGTGTGCCGGCGAGCGAGGCCGCCGTCCACAGGGCGACATCGGCGGCGCCCAGCGTGGCGATGCGCCGCAGCACCCGGCGGGCGCACTCGTCCAGCGCCTGGTAGCTGAGGCCGAGACTGGCCCGAACCTCCAGGTCCCCCACGGACAGCTCGTCGAGGCGGCGGTGTTCGTCCGCGAGGCGCTCGGCGAGCACACTGGGCGTCCAGTGCCGCCGGGTCGCCAGGCGCGCGCCCGCGATCCGCAGGGCCAGCGGCAGCCCGCCGCACAGCTCGACGATCCGCCGCGCGGCGGCCCCCTCGCGCGGATCGTCCGGGGTGCGCTCCGGCCCGGTGACCCTGGTCAGCAGTTCCAGGCCGCGTACGTCGTCCAGGACGTCCAGGTCGGTACGCCGGGCCCCGACGAGCCCGCCGAGCCGGGCCCGTGAGGTCACCAGCACCCCGCAGGTGGCGCTCCCCGGCAGCAGCGGGCGTACCTGCGCCTCGCCGTTCGCGTCGTCCAGGACCAGCAGGACGCGACGCCCGGCGACCAGGCTGCGGAACAGATCGCCGCGCTCGGCGGTGTCCTCCGGGGGGTCCGCGCCGAGCGCCCGCAGCAGCCGGCCCAGCACCTCGGCGGGCGGTACGGGTTCGCTGAAGCCGTGCAGTTCGGCGTAGAGCTGCCCCTCGGGGTACGCGTCGGCCACCCGGTGCGCGGCCTGCACGGCGAGCGCGGACTTGCCCACTCCGGCGGGCCCCGAGACCACCACGACGGGCATCGCCTCCCGCTCGCCGGTCAACCCCTCGACGACCCGCGCCATTTCTTCCTCCCGCCCGGTGAAGTCCCCGATGGCGGGCGGGAGGAGGGAGACGGGCCGGGGCGCGGCGACGGGTGCGCGCCGCGAGGCCGTGGCGCCGCCGGTGGTGGTGAGCAAGGTCGGATCGGCCCGCAGGACGGCCTCGTACAACCGGGTCAGCTCGGGGCCCGGATCGAGCCCCAGCTCCTCGGCGAGCACGGTCCGCCCCTGCGCGTACACGGCCAGCGCGTCGGCCTGCCGGCCCAGCCGGTACAGGCCCAGCATCAGCTGCCCGCGCAGCCGCTCCCGCGTCGGATGCACCCCGACCAGCGCGGTCAGCTCGGTGACCAGCTCCGCCTCGCGCCCACCGCGCTCCAGCTCGGCGGCGATGCCTTCCTCCAGGGCCGCCTGCCGGGCCTCCTCCAGCCGCCCGGCCTCGGCCCGCAGCGCCTCCCCGACCCCGCCGAGCGCCGGCCCGCGCCACAGCTCCAGCGCCTGGCGCAGCAGCCGCGCGGCCTCCTCGTGGTGCCCGTCGGCGGCGGCCCGCCGGCCGTCCGCCGCACGCGCCTCGAACTCCGCCACATCGACCCGCCCGACGCCGGGCCGCAGCACATACCCCGGCGGCCGGGTCCCGATCGCCTCGGCCGCCCCGGCGGGCAGGGCCCGCCGCAGCGCCGACACATACGTCTGCACCAACGCCCGCGCGGTGTCCGGGGGGTCGGCCCCCCAGACCACGTCCACCAGCGTGTCCGTGGGCACCACCTGTCCGGCCCGCAGCAGCAGCACGGCCAGCAGCGCACGCGGTTTCGGTCCGCCCAGCCGCAGGGGTCTGTCACCGTGCCATGCCTCGACCGGGCCGAGCAGTCGGAATTCCAGCTCCACGGGTCCCCATCTTCCGTGCTGTCGGACCGCCGGGACAGCGGTTGCTCACGCGACGTTCGACGCTCATGCACGCCGAGTGGTCTCCCCGGAGACATTGATGCGCCGGAGAGTCGTCGGACAACGGAGAACCGAAGGGAATCCTAGGTGGGCGGCGCGGAGATTCCGTACGCACGCGCGGACCACGTGTGGTGATGCCGTGGGGGAGCCGTGATGCCGCCCGGCGGTCACCGCTTCTCCTCCCCTTCGGCCCGCACGCCCCACATCCGGGCTCCGCCACCGACGGGCCGCAGGGGCGCGACGCGGGTCCGGGTCCCGGCCGCGCGCAGGAGGCCGGCCGCCCGACCACGAATACGCGGTTTCGCACACAGGGCATCGGTATTCCTTGGCCGAGGCCAAGGTCTTTGCGCTGTCCCGTGGTTGTGAAAGAAAGACAGACTCCTGCCGAGTTTAGGCACGGCAGGTCACCAGGGGGATGCGAAGAGTGAAATTCGACGGGGTGGGGGAGCACCGTTGAGGCAGGAGGAGAAAGGCTCGGGGGACGACAGTCGGCGGACGCGTCGAAGAGGCGGAGGAATCGGTGGAGGAATTGCGGCGGGCACCCGGGAAGGCGGGAATTGTTCCGCCGTCGCCGGGCGTTTTGGTGGCGGCCCTGCGGTGAGCGGCAACGGGAAGAAGCCGGCGGTCGGCACCTACGCAATCGACACCCGCACCGGGAAAGTCGGCCGGGTCATGGGCCACGAGGGGCCGTACGTACAGCTGCGGCCGGTCGGCGGCGGAAGGGAGTGGGACTGCGCCCCCGAGGCCGTACGGGCCGCGACGGCCATGGAACGGCTGCGCGCGGCGACGGCGTACGAGAACGCCCGTAGCCGAGGTGAGGTCCCTTGAAGGGGCGACCGTAGGCGAGAATGGGCGGCATGAGCCTGTTCCGCGACGACGGCGTCGTCTTGCGCACCCAGAAGCTCGGTGAGGCGGACCGCATCATCACGTTGCTCACTCGCGGTCACGGGCGGGTGCGGGCCGTTGCCCGGGGGGTGCGGCGGACGAAGTCGAAGTTCGGGGCGCGGCTCGAACCCTTCTCCCATGTGGACGTGCAGTTCTTCGCGCGGGGCAGTGAGCTGATCGGACGCGGGCTGCCTCTGTGCACACAGAGTGAGACCATCGCGCCGTACGGCGGCGGCATCGTCAGCGACTACGCCCGCTACACCGCCGGGACGGCCATGCTGGAGACGGCCGAACGGTTCACCGACCACGAGGGCGAACCGGCCGTGCAGCAGTATCTGCTGCTCGTCGGCGCCCTGCGGACGCTGGCCCGTGGCGAACACGCCCCGCACCTCGTCCTCGACGCCTTCCTGCTGCGCTCCCTCGCCGTCAACGGCTACGCCCCCACCTTCAGCGACTGCGCGAAGTGCGGCATGCCCGGGCCGAACCGGTTCTTCTCCGTCGCCTCCGGAGGATCCGTCTGCGTGGACTGCCGGGTGCCCGGCAGCGTCGTACCCTCGCCGCAGACGCTGGAACTGCTCGCGGCGCTTCTTACGGGAGACTGGGAGACCGCGGACGCGATCGAGCCGCGGCACGTCCGGGAGGGGAACGGGCTGGTCTCCGCCTACCTGCACTGGCATCTGGAGCGCGGCCTGCGCTCCCTGCGGTACGTGGAAAAGTCGTAAGCGTCACAGAGTCGTCAGCGTCACAAAGTCGTCGACGTCACAGAGTCCGTCGGCATCACGGAGTCGTCGGCACCCACAAGGTCACAAGCACCGCAGAGGAGACGAGAAGCACATGGTGGTACGCGGGTTCCTGGGGCGTCAGCGCCGCGAGTACAAGGCACCGACGCCGCACCCCTCCGGTGCCCGCGTGCCCAAGCTGCCCGGCGAGCTGGTCCCCGAGCACGTGGCGATCGTCATGGACGGCAACGGCCGCTGGGCCAAGGAGCGTGGGCTGCCGCGCACCGAGGGCCACAAGGTCGGCGCCGAGCGCGTGCTGGACGTCCTCCAGGGCTCGATCCAGATCGGCGTCCGCAACATCTCCCTCTACGCCTTCTCCACCGAGAACTGGAAGCGCTCGCCCGACGAGGTCCGCTTCCTCATGAACTTCAACCGGGACTTCATCCGCAAGTCCCGCGACCAGCTCGACGAACTCGGTGTCCGGGTCCGGTGGGTGGGCCGCATGCCCAAGCTGTGGAAGTCGGTCGCCAAGGAACTCCAGGTCGCCCAGGAGCAGACCAAGGACAACGACCTGCTGACCCTGTACTTCTGCATGAACTACGGCGGCCGGGCCGAGATCGCCGACGCGGCCCAGGCTCTCGCCGAGGACGTCCGGGCCGGCCGGCTCGACCCGTCCAAGGTGACCGAGAAGACCTTCGCGAAGTACCTCTACTACCCGGACATGCCGGACGTCGACCTGTTCCTGCGCCCCAGCGGCGAGCAGCGCACCTCCAACTACCTGCTCTGGCAGAGCGCCTACGCCGAGATGGTCTTCCAGGACGTCCTCTGGCCCGACTTCGACCGCCGCGACCTGTGGCGCGCCTGCGTCGAGTTCGCCTCCCGCGACCGCCGCTTCGGCGGCGCCATCCCGAACGAGGAACTGCTGGCGATGGAAGGCCGGACGGAGGACTGACCTTCTGCGAGGCCGGGGCCGAGCGGCCCGACCGGGCCGAGCTGGTGCACCGGGTGACGGCCGGGGAGAGTTCCGTGAGGCGCTGGACGCGTCGACGCGGGCCTCGGCCTCCCTCATGTCGTGAACCGGAGCGCCGCTCGGGCCGCGAGGCCCGGCAAGCCCCAGGCAGGGACGGCGAAGCCCCAGCCAGGGCCTGGCCTAAGAGCTCTTCGCCGCGCACTCCGCGCAGGTGCCGAAGATCTCCACCGTGTGGGCGACGTTCACGAAGCCGTGCTCCGCGGCGATCGCGTCGGCCCACTTCTCGACCGCCGGGCCCTCCACCTCCATGGCCTTGCCGCAGACACGGCAGACCAGGTGGTGGTGGTGCTCGCCGGTCGAACAGCGGCGGTAGACGGACTCGCCGTCGGAGGTACGCAGGACGTCGACCTCGCCCGCGTCGGCGAGGGACTGCAACGTGCGGTACACGGTGGTGAGCCCGACCGAGTCGCCCTTGTGCTTGAGCATGTCGTGGAGTTCCTGCGCGCTGCGGAACTCTTCGACTTCGTCGAGTGCCGCAGCCACGGCCGCCCGCTGCCGGGTGGATCGACCTCGTACGGGTCCGGCGGTCGTCACCGTTGCCTCCTCACGTCGCGGTCTTGCCGGGCCATTGTGCCAGCCCGGACGGACCCCGTTCGGACGCCGGTCAACCTGCGGACCCCTCGGCGGAGCCCCGGCTGGCCGGAACCGTATCCCTGACAACCTTCGCCTCGGCCACCTCACGCACCCCCGGAATCACACACTCCGCCGGGTCGCTCTCCCTTCGCTCCAGCGCCCGCGCACGCCTCCTGGCCAGCGGCGCGGCGAGCACGGTGAGCACCATGAACGCGGCGATGGCGAGCAGCACGATCGTCGCTCCGGGCGGCACGTCCTGGTAGTACGAGGTGACGGTTCCGCCGATCGTCACGGACACGCCGATGGCCACGGCGATCGCGAAGGTCGCCGCGAAGCTGCGGGTGAGCTGCTGCGCGGCGGCGACGGGGACGACCATGAGCGCGGACACCAGCAGCAGGCCCACCACGCGCATGGCGACCGTCACTGTCACTGCCGCCGTGACCGCCGTCAGCAGGTTCAGCGCCCGCACCGGCAGGCCCGTGACCCGGGCGAACTCCTCGTCCTGGCTGACCGCGAAGAGCTGCCGCCGCAGGGCCACCGTCATCACGATCACGAAGGCGGCGAGGACGCAGATCGCGGTGATGTCCTCCTGCGACACGGTCGAGAGCGAGCCGAAGAGGAAGGACATCAGATTGGCGTTGGTGCCGCCGGGCGCGAGGTTGATGAGCATCACACCGCCCGCCATGCCGCCGTAGAAGAGCATGGCGAGCGCGATGTCCCCGCGTGTCCTGCCGTACCAGCGGATCAGCTCCATCAGCACCGAGCCCAGCACGGACACCAGTGTCGCCGTCCACACGGGGGACCACGACAGCATGAAGCCGAGGCCCACGCCCGTCATCGCGACATGGCCGATGCCGTCGCCCATGAGGGCCTGGCGGCGCTGGACGAGGTAGATGCCGATCGCGGGGGCGGTGATGCCGACGAGGACGGCGGCGAGCAGGGCCCGCTGCATGAAGGCGTAGTTCAGGATTTCCATGATCGGGTGCCTTCTCAGCTCAGCAGACCCGTACGGAGGGGCTCGGCGCCCGGTGCCGCGTGCGGGTGGACGTGGTCGTGGCCGGGCAGCGCGTGCTGGCCCACGGCCTTGGGGGGCGGGCCGTCGTGCACGACGCAGCCGTCGCGGAGCACCACCGCCCGGTCGATCATCGGTTCCAGCGGGCCGAGTTCATGGAGGACCAGCAGGACCGTCGTCCCCTTCGCGACCTGCTCGCGCAGGGTCGCGGCCAGCACCCCCTGGCTGGCCAGGTCGACGCCCGCCATCGGCTCGTCCATGATCAGCAGCTCGGGTTCGGAGGCGAGGGCGCGGGCGATCAGGACGCGCTGGTGCTGGCCGCCGGAGAGGGCGTTCACCGAGTCCTTGGCGCGGTCCGCCATGCCGACCAGGTCGAGGGCACGCCGTATCGCGTCCCGGTCGGCCTTGCGGAGGATTCCCAGACCGGCGCGGGAGAGCCGGCCCGCGGCGACCACCTCCGTCACCGTCGCGGGTACGCCGCCCGCGGCCGTCGTGCGCTGCGGTACGTAGCCGAGCCGCCGCCAGTCGCGGAAGCGGCGCCGCGGGGTGCCGAACAGTTCGATCTCGCCTTCGGTGACCGGCACCTGGCCGATCACCGTACGCACGGCGGTCGACTTGCCTGAGCCGTTGGCGCCGAGCAGCGCGACGACCTCACCGTGGTGAACGGTGAGGTCGATGCCGCGCAGGACCGTGCGCGAGCCCAGTTCGGCGCGTACTCCGCGCAGAGATATGACGGGCTCGCTCATGGGCGGGTCCTCCGGATGGTCACTTGGCTCCCAGGGCCGTCTGGAGCGCCTTGAGGTTGGCTTCCTGGACCGAGATGTAGTCCTTGCCGCGGGACTTGTCGGTGATGCCCTCGATCGGGTCGAGGACGTCCGTCTTCAGCCCCGCGTCGTCGGCGAGTGTCTTCGCGGTCTTGTCGGACACCAGTGTCTCGTAGAAGACGGTGGTGACGCCGTCGGCCTTGGCCTCTTCCTGGAGTTCCTTGATGCGGGCGGGGCTGGGCTCGCTCTCCGGGCTGAGACCGGAGATGGCTTCCTGGGTCAGGCCGTAACGCTCGGCGAGGTAGCCGAAGGCGGCGTGGTTGGTGAAGAAGACCTTCGTCTTGGTGGTCTTCAGGCCGTCCGTGAACTGGGTGTGGAGGTCGTCGAGCTTCTTGACCAGCGCGTCGGCGTTCTTCTTGTAGACCGCGGCGTTGTCCGGGTCGGCCTTCTCGAAGGCCTTGGCGACGCCCTCGGCGATCTCGGCGTACTTCACGGGGTCGAGCCAGACGTGCGGGTCCAGGGCGTGTTCCTCTTCCTCGGGGTGCTCCTCCTCGGGGTGCGCCTCCTCGGAGTGCTCCTCCTCGGGGTGCTCCTCCTCGCCCTCGTGTTCGTGCTCGACGGCGCCGTGGTCTTCCAGTTCGGTCAGCGTGGCTGCGTCGATCTTGGTCTTGGTGTCCGCCTGCGCGACGGCGTCGTCGACCGCCGGCTGCAGGTCCTTGAGGTAGAGCACCGCGTCCGCCTCCTGGAGCGCGGCCGTCTGCTTGGCGCTGATCTCCAGGTCGTGCGGCTCCTGGCCGGGCTCGGTCAGACTGGTGACGTTCACTTGGTCCCCGCCGATCTGCTCGGCGAGGAAGGCCATCGGGTAGAACGACGCGACGACGTCGAACTTGTCCGTGTTGCCCGCGGCGGCGCTGTCGTTGGAGCAGGCCGAGAGAGTGGTGAGACTGAGGGCGGCGGCCGCGGTCGCCGCCGCGGGTATCAGAAGTCGTCGTCGTCGTTCTACGTTCATGACAGTCATTTTCAGCTCTTCTGGAAACGATTGTCAACAAGCCTGCTGGTGGGCCGTTGGCGAGGCCTTTGTCCGGCTCTGGCCCGTCTTTGGCTCCAGACCGATTTGATCGGAGGGCAGGCCCCGCCGGTAACCTGAACCATTCGCTCTGAAGCGCATCCGCTGCCCTCCAGGAGCGCACCGCTTCGTCGCCCGTCGTCGTAATGAAGAGAGCACCGTGGCCGCCGACAAGATCGACACCATCGTCAGCCTGAGCAAGCGCCGTGGCTTCGTATTCCCGTGCAGTGAGATCTACGGCGGCCAGCGTGCCGCCTGGGACTACGGACCGCTGGGTGTCGAGCTCAAGGAGAACATCAAGCGCCAGTGGTGGCGCTACATGGTGACGTCGCGCGAGGACGTGGTCGGTATCGACTCGTCCGTCATCCTGGCCCCCGAGGTGTGGGTCGCCTCCGGCCACGTCGCCACCTTCTCCGACCCGCTCACCGAGTGCACCTCCTGCCACAAGCGGTTCCGCGCGGACCACCTGGAGGAGGCGTACGAGGCGAAGAAGGGCCGCCTCCCGGAGAACGGCCTCGCGGACGTCAACTGCCCCAACTGCGGCACCAAGGGCCAGTTCACCGAGCCCAAGCAGTTCTCGGGCCTGCTCTCCACCCACCTCGGCCCCACCCAGGACACCGGCTCGATCGCCTACCTGCGTCCCGAGACCGCCCAGGGCATCTTCACCAACTTCGCCCAGGTGCAGACCACTTCGCGTCGCAAGCCGCCGTTCGGCATCGCCCAGACGGGCAAGTCCTTCCGCAACGAGATCACGCCCGGCAACTTCATCTTCCGCACCCGCGAGTTCGAGCAGATGGAGATGGAGTTCTTCGTCAAGCCGGGCGAGGACGAGAAGTGGCAGGAGTACTGGATGCAGGAGCGGTGGAACTGGTACACCGGCCTGGGCCTGCGCGAAGAGAACATGCGCTGGTACGAGCACCCGCAGGAGAAGCTCTCCCACTACTCCAAGCGCACCGCCGACATCGAGTACCGCTTCCAGTTCGGTGGCAGCGAGTGGGGTGAGCTGGAGGGCGTCGCCAACCGCACCGACTACGACCTCGGCGCGCACTCCAAGGCCTCCGGCCAGGACCTGTCGTACTTCGACCAGGAGGCCGGGGAGCGCTACACCCCGTACGTCATCGAGCCCGCCGCCGGTGTCGGCCGCACGATGCTCGCGTTCCTGCTGGACGCGTACACCGAGGACGAGGCGCCGAACGCCAAGGGCAAGCTGGAGAAGCGGACGGTGCTCCGCCTCGACCACCGCATCGCCCCGGTGAAGGTGGCCGTACTGCCGCTGTCCCGCAACCCCGAGCTGTCCCCGAAGGCCAAGGGGCTCGCGGCGGCGCTGCGGCAGAACTGGAACATCGAGTTCGACGACGCGGGGGCGATCGGGCGCCGCTACCGGCGCCAGGACGAGATCGGCACGCCGTACTGCGTGACGGTGGACTTCGACACGCTCGACGACAACGCGGTCACCGTTCGTGAGCGGGATTCGATGAAGCAGGAGCGGGTGTCGCTGGACCAGATCGAGGGGTACCTCGCCGGTCGGCTCGTCGGCGCCTGAGCGTCGGCGCCCGAGCGTCCGACCGGCTTGAGCGATCGGCCGGCCGCGGGTTGTCCGCGGTCGGCCGCGCGGTTCCCCGCGCCCCTGACGAGGCGGGGGAACCCGGTGTACAAGGTGCCCCTTGTCGAAGGGCTCGAAGGTCCGGGGCCGGCGTCGGGAGGGGAGGTCAGGTGAGGCCGGAGATCGGCGCGGCGCTGCGGGGAGTGCGGCGGATACGAGTACGCGGGTGCGCCCGGGCTGTGCCGCGTGCCGCGAACCGGTGGACGGCGTCGAAGGGGTCGTACGGGTCGTCGGGGTGGCGGACGGCGGCGTAGCCGCGGAAGACGTGGTGGCCGTCGTGTTCGGGCCACGGCGGCCTCGGGGAGGTTTCCCGTGAAGAGGAGGTGGGTGATCGGCCTGCTCGGGTCCTCCACCTCGTAGCCCAGCGCGGCGGCCCAGAATCGGCCAGGGGCTGGGCGTCCCGCATGTCGATGACGAGTTTCCAGTTCAGCGCGGCAGCCATGTAACCAGTTATATTGGTTACATGGTTTCGTCGTCCAGGGCATCCGCTCCGAAGGGGGCGTCGGGAGTGTCGGGCATCCCTCTGCGGTCCCACTCCGGGAACGTCTACCGGTTCGATCCGGGCGCCCTCTGCCTGGAGCTGCTCGTCACCGGCGGCCCCGGCGCCCTGACCCGGTACGAGGCGCTGCACACCCCCGGTGACCTGGTCGCCTGGGCCGACCGGTCCCGGCTCACCCCGACGCCCCCCGCGCTCCACGTCACGGAGGACGACGTGGCGTACGCCCGGCGGCTGCGCGACGCGCTGACCCGTACGGTCGTCTCCCTCGTCTGCGGCGGGCTCCCCGAACTGGGCATAGCCCCGGCGGACTCCGCCGACCTCGACATCATCAACGAGGCCGCCGCCCGGCCGCCCCTCGCGCCCGCCATCGGCGCGGACGGCTCCCGGGGCTGGGCCGTCGGCACGGCGACCGGGGCGCGGCTCCTCTCCACCGTCGCCCGTGACGCCGTCGACCTCCTCACCGGGCCGTACGCGGAACGGATCCGCATGTGCGCCGGCGACCGGTGCCATCTCCTCTACGTCGACACCTCCCGGCCCGGCCGCCGCCGCTGGTGCTCGATGGAGCACTGCGGCAACCGCCACAAGGTCCGCGCCCACCGCGTGCGCCGCTCCGGGGCGGGCCCGGTCATGAGGGAACAGAGGGAGGAACAGGCAGAGGAACGGTGAGAGCGGACGAACGTGCACTTGGAGCCGGTCGAGAAGAAAGGTGATCCTCATGTCCACTCGATCCACCGGACTCACCAAGGACGTCGGATGGCAAGTCGGCGTCTCCCGGACCCTGCCCCAATCGCCCGCCGTCGTATGGGAGTTCATCAGCGGCCCGCGCGGTGTTGAGCTGTGGCTCGGCTCCGGGGCGCGGCTCACCCCGGAGCCCGGTGCCCCGTACGCCACCCACGACGGCGTCACCGGTGAGGTGCGCGGCTACCGGCCCGGTGACCGCATCCGCGTCACCTACGGCGATACGACCGTCCAGGTGGCCGTCTCGGCGGCCGGCGGCGGCAGAGCCGTACTCGTCTTCCATCAGGAACGCATGGCGAGCGCCGAGGAGCGTGAGCGTCAACGGGCGCACTGGCAGCGGGTGATGGTCCAGGTCGCCGGGGAGCTCGACGACCTGGTTTGACGGCGTTCGTGGTGTTCCGGGCATTCCGAGGCTCCGGGCGTTCCTGCTTTGCGGGCCTAGCGGGCCTAGCGGGCCTTGCGGGCCTTGCGGGCCTCCAGGCGGTCCTGGGGCTCCGGTGCTCTGGCCGTTCGGCCCCCGCCTCTTCCGGGGCGAGTCCCACCGGTCTCGCGAGCGGCGTCGGCGTCGCCCTACGACCCCACGCCCGCCGCGTCCCGCACCTCCGCCGACTCCAGATCAGGAGGCTGGTGCAGCAGATCGCGAGCACCAGCAGGCGGTGGCGGTGGCTGAGCTCGGGCATGCGCTCCATCGTACGCGCGAATCGATAGTGTGCCTAACTAATGAATGGGCGGGCATCGGCCGCCGTGCGTGACAATGGGGGAATGTCCACGCCCTCGTCCACGCCCTCGACCGCGCCGCCCCCGCCGCTCCGGATCGGCCCGCACGCCGTCTCCCCGCCCGTCGTCCTGGCTCCCATGGCCGGCATCACGAACGCGCCGTTCCGCACTCTCTGCCGGGAGTTCAGCGGAGGCAAGGGCTTGTTCGTCAGCGAGATGATCACCACGCGGGCGCTGGTCGAGCGCAACGAGAAGACCATGCAGCTGATCCACTTCGACGCGACCGAGAAGCCGCGCTCGATCCAGCTGTACGGCGTGGACCCGGCGACCGTCGGCAAGGCCGTCCGCATGATCGCGGAGGAGGGTCTCGCCGACCACATCGACCTGAACTTCGGCTGCCCGGTCCCCAAGGTGACCCGCAAGGGCGGCGGTTCGGCCCTCCCGTACAAGCGGAACCTGCTGCGCGCGATCCTCCGCGAGGCCGTGCGCGGTGCCGGGGACCTCCCCGTCACCATGAAGATGCGCAAGGGCATCGACGACGACCACATCACCTACCTCGACGCCGGCCGAATCGCCGTCGAGGAGGGCGTCACGGCGATCGCCCTGCACGGACGCACGGCCGCCCAGCACTACGGCGGCACCGCCGACTGGGACGCCATCGCCCGCCTCAAGGAGCACGTCCCCGAGATCCCCGTCCTAGGCAACGGCGACATCTGGTCCGCGCGGGACGCGCTGCGGATGGTCCGCGAGACGGGTTGCGACGGGGTGGTCGTGGGGCGCGGCTGTCTCGGGCGTCCGTGGCTGTTCGCGGATCTGGTCGCCGCCTTCGAGGGCCGGACCGAGGCCCGTGCCGCGGGCGCTGACGAACGCGGTGCGCGGCCCTCGCTCCGCGAGGTCGCCGACGTCATGGTCCGGCACGCCACACTCCTCGGCGAGTGGATCGGCGACGAGCCCAGGGGCGTCGTCGACTTCCGCAAGCACGTGGCCTGGTACCTCAAGGGCTTCGCCGTCGGCTCCGAGCTGCGGAGGCGGCTCGCCATCACCTCCTCCCTCGCCGAACTCCGCTCCGGACTCGATGAGTTGGACCTCGACCAGCCCTGGCCGGCCGGCGCCGACGGTCCGCGCGGTCGCACCTCCGGCAACAACCGCGTCGTCCTCCCGGACGGCTGGCTCAAGGACCCGTACGACTGCGCGGGGGTGGGCGAGGACGCCGAACTGGACACGTCCGGGGGGTAGCAACGGGGCGCGCCCGGGGACCGGCCGCGCGACCGGCGCAGCCTGCACGGCTGTCGCACGGTCTTCGAGGCACCCGCGCTGCTCGCCCCCGACCCGGATTTCGCCGTGCCGCCGGACGCGCCGGCCGGTGGCACGGTCGCCCATACCGCCCGTACCCGGCCAGAACCTCCGGCAGCCGATACCCGGCGGCCGTGGCCGCGTCGACCAGCCCGGTCGCGACCGTACGGGCCTCGTCATGCAGCCCGTACCGCGCCAGCCCCAGCGTGATCAGCGCGTTGTCGTGCGGCCAGACCGAACCCCGGTGGTACCGGGCGTCCCGCACGAACAGCCCGTCCGGGGAACTGCCGCCCCGCACGCCGCGGATGTCGCCGCCGTCGCCCACGGCGGCGAACGTCCCGCCGCGCACGAGCAGGTGATGCCGGTCCGTCATCCCCGGTCCCCTCCCTTGGCCCTCATGCCGACCATGGCCTCGGCCTCGTTGTCGTGGTGCTGTCCGTCGTCGTGATCGTCGTCGCGGTCGCGCTGGTGGTCGCGCCGGTGGCCGTCGTCGTCCTGGTCGTCCCGGTGCAGCAGGTCGAGGGTGAGCGCGGCCGTCCAGCCGAAGCCGCGTGCTCCGCAGGCCTCGCCGGTGTACGGGTCCACGTACTCGGCGAACCCGGACGCGCCGGCCGTCTCCAGCAACGCAGCCCGCAGCCGGTCCGCCCGCCCCGGCTCCCCGTGCAGCCGCAGGCCCCGCTCCACCATCCAGTTCGTGTTGAACCACGCCGGACCACGCCAGTACCGGTGCGGATCGAAGGCCTCCCCGAGGAGGTCGTACGACGGCACGAACCGCGTGGCCCCGCCGAGCCCGAAGTGGGGGCCGTGGATCGTCCGCACGAGAGCGGCGGCGACCTCACGGGGGAGGCCGGGGACGAGAAGGGGGATCAGACCGGAGACGCTGCGCTCGGGGATGAGAGCACCGCTCTGCGAGCGCCGCACCGGAGCGGGAGCGGTGCTCGCAGAGCGGTGTTCGCTTTCGAGAGCGCTGCTCCGAGAGCGTTGCTCGCTTCCGACAGCGCCGCTCGGCGAGCGGCGATCTGGATCAAGAGCACCGCTCTCGCGCGTCCCGTTCACATCCCGGCAGAAGAACATCTCCTCCGCCGGGTCCCACAGCCGCTCCACCAGAGCCGCCGTCAGGCGCTCGGCGCGCGCGTACCGGGCCGTCCCGGGGGCGCCCAGCTCCTTCGCGATGTGCGCCAGAGCGTGTTCGGAGGTGATGAGGAGGGCGTTGAAGGCGGGGTCCTCGACGACGAACCCGCCGTCCCCGGAGCCGCTTCCCCCGGCCGCCCGGTCCCGGTACCCCCGGTCCCGGTACTCCGTCGCCAGGCGCACGTACCGCCCGTAGTCAAGATCCGTCGGCCGGTCCTCGGCCGCGCCGTGGTCGAGGTCGGCGCGGCGGAAGGAGCGGGCCGGGGCCGGGGTGATCCGGGCGAGGGGCGCGTCCCAGGTGGGGCTGTTGTCCATGCCCTGTTCCCAGGGGTGGACGACGGAGGCCAGCCCGCCCCCGCCCAGGTCGCGGCGGTGCAGCAGATAGCGGTGCCAGGCGGCCAGCCGCGGGTACACCCGGGGCAGGAAGCCGCGCGCCCGCGACAGCCCGGGGTCTGCCCGGTGCACCATCCAGGCGGCCAGCGCGTGCACCGGCGGCTGCACGATGCCCGAGGTCTGCGTGGTGAGCGGGGCGCCCGCGGCGCGCCCCGCCGTCGAGGAGCGCCAGAAGTCGGGGCTCGGGAAGTACGCGTCGAACGGCACGGAGGGATTGAAGACGATGTGCGGGACGCGTCCGTCGCCCCACTGCGCGGCGAGCAGCGTCTCCAGCTCGGTCTGCGCGCGCAGCGGCGACAGGTGCCGCAGCCCGATCGCGATGAACGCCGAGTCCCACGACCACTGGTGCGGATACAGCGTGCGCGAGGGCACGGTGGACCGGCCCGTCCAGTTGGCCGCCAGTACTTCGGCCGCTCCGCGATGCGGCGAACCGGCCGGCACGGTCACCGAGGCGGTCGCGCGCGCTGTCGCGGTCTCCGCCGTGGTCTTCGCGCGGTGCGCGGTGAGCTGGGGTGTGCGGTCCACGCAGGGCTCCCCGAGGACAAGGTGCCGATCGGTTCGGCGGTAGCCGCCATGAGGTTACGTCTATCTAACACGCAGAACCCGATATGTAATGCAGAGTTGGTGGACGCAAGAGGGTGTGCGGCAGCGGTCCCGCGCCGAAAAACGCTTGAGCGGTCGCACGAGCGCTCACGTCGGCGGTGCCGGAGAGTCGGCGGTGCCGGGCATGATCGGGTGAACGTTCGCACGACTGGGAGGACCGTGAAGGTGGGCAGTCACGCCGGTGCCGGAGATCTGCTGGAGCTGGTCCGCAGCGGCCGGGCCACCACCCGTGGCGCGCTCCAGCAGGCCACGGGTCTGTCCCGGGCCACGGTCGGCCAGCGCCTGGACCGCCTCTTCCGCGCGGGCTGGCTCCGCGAGGGCGCCGGCGGCCCCGTCGGCTCCCCGCTCGGGGGACGCCCCTCCATCACCCTCGAATTCGACGACGAGCACGCGGTCGTCCTCGCCGCCGACCTCGACACCCGCCACGCCCGCGCCGCCGTCCTCTCCCTCACCGGCGAGATCCAGGCCGAACGCACCGGCACGTCGGTCATCGAGGAGGGCCCCGACGCCGTACTGGACGGACTCGGGCGGTGGTTCGCGGAACTCCTGGAGAAGGCGGGCCGGCCGGCCGACGCGGTCTGCGGCATCGGCCTCGCCGTCCCCGGCCCGGTGGACGTCGACACCGGCCGGGTCGTCCAGCCGCCGATCATGCCCGGTTGGGACGGCTACGACATAAGAGGCCGTCTGGCCCGCGCCTTCACCGAGCACGCGGCCGGCCCCGTGGGCGTCCCGGTTCTCGTCGACAACGACGCCAACCTCATGGCGTACGGCGAACAGCGCACGGGATACGCCGACTGCTCGGCGTTCGCGCTGGTCAAGGTGTCCACGGGTATCGGCGCCGGGATGGTGGTCGACGGCGCCGTATACCGGGGCGTCGACGGCGGCGCCGGCGACATCGGCCACATCCGGGTCCCGCAGGGCGCTCAGGCGCTGTGCAAGTGCGGCTCGTACGGCTGCCTGGCGGCGGTCGCGAGCGGCGGCGCCGTGGCGCGGCGGCTGGCGGAGGCGGGGGTCCCGGCGGCCTCGGGCTCAGATGTGCGGGACCTGCTGACCTCGGGTCACCCCGCGGCGACGGCGCTCGCACGGGAGGCGGGCCGGGCCGTCGGGGACGTCCTCGCCACGGTCGTCACCCTGTTGAACCCCGGCGTTCTGATGATCGCCGGGGATCTGGCCGGAACCCCCTTCCTCACCGGCGTACGGGAACTGCTCTACCAGCGCGCCCTGCCCCGCTCCACGGCCCACCTGGACGTGGTGACCTCCCGGCTGGGGGAGCGGGCGGGCCTGGTCGGGGCGGGCGCACTGGTGGTCGAGCACCTGTACGCGCCGGCGCGAGCCGAGGAGCGGTTGGTGGCGCTGGGTGTGTGATGCCCCCGCCGGACCGGTCCGCATCGTGGAATCCGGCGCGCGCGGACTGCGTGATTCTCGCCACCCTTGATAAGGGTCGCGCTCATATGAGCGAATCGCATACGACTCCGCGACTTCAATGGGTGGCACTGGGTGCCACCCGTTGATCGTTCATCGGGCGAACTCAGGCGTGCCACTTGGTGCTCATGTGAGCACCAAGTGGCATCTGTCGATGCGATCGCGTTCAAGGGGTGAACGCATATCGGCGTCGTTCCTTGCCAAGCCTTGACTTTCGATCTGCTGGCGGACGGGTGGTTACAGGCGCATGACGCGCAAGTGGACGTACCCAGGAGCCTTTGATCTGGGTATGTTCCTCGCCGTCAGGGCAGCCACCGCGTCCTCAAGGAGTTGGGACCTGTGTCGGAAAACCAAGATCCCCACGTAGGCCACGTAGCTCGCAGTGTTGAGGGCGTGAAGTTCGTCTATGACTTCACCGAAGGCAACAAGGACCTCAAGGACCTCCTCGGCGGCAAGGGCGCGAACCTCGCCGAGATGACCAACCTCGGTCTCCCCGTGCCACCCGGCTTCACCATCACCACCGAGGCCTGCAAGGTCTACCTCGACAGCGGCGACGAGCCCGCGGCACTCCGTGACGAGGTCAGCGCCCACCTGACGGCCCTCGAAGAGAAGATGGGCAGGAAACTCGGCCGGTCCGACAACCCGCTCCTCGTCTCGGTCCGCTCCGGCGCGAAGTTCTCGATGCCCGGAATGATGGACACGGTCCTCAACATCGGCCTCTCCGACAAGTCGGTCCAGGGCCTGGCCAGGCAAGCAGGCGACGACCGCTTCGCCTGGGACTCCTACCGCCGCCTCATCCAGATGTTCGGCAAGACAGTCCTCGGCGTCGACGGGGACCTCTTCGAGGAGGCGCTGGAGGCGGCGAAGGCGGCCAAGAAGGTCGTCGTCGACACCGAGCTGGAGGCCGCGGACCTCAAGAAGCTCGTCACCAAGTTCAAGAAGATCGTCAAGACCGAGGCCGGCCGCGACTTCCC
Source organism: Streptomyces sp. TG1A-60 (assembly GCF_037201975.1). Lineage (NCBI taxonomy): Bacteria > Bacillati > Actinomycetota > Actinomycetes > Kitasatosporales > Streptomycetaceae > Streptomyces > Streptomyces sp. TG1A-60. The sequence goes on from NZ_CP147520.1 coordinate 5,672,463, forward strand.
GCAGGACCCGCGCGAGCAGATGGACCTCGCCATCAAGGCCGTCTTCGACTCCTGGAACGGCGACCGCGCCAAGCTCTACCGCCGCCAGGAGCGCATCCCGCACGACCTCGGTACCGCCGTCAACGTCTGCTCGATGGTCTTCGGCAACCTCGGCCCCGACTCCGGCACGGGTGTGGCGTTCACCAGGGACCCCGCCTCCGGCCACCAGGGCGTCTACGGCGACTACCTGCAGAACGCCCAGGGCGAGGACGTGGTGGCGGGCATCCGTAACACCGTCCCCCTGGCGGAGCTGGAGTCGATCGACAAGAAGTCCTACGACCAGCTGATGCAGATCATGGAGACCCTGGAGAACCACTACAAGGATCTCTGCGACATCGAGTTCACCATCGAACGCGGCCAGTTGTGGATGCTCCAGACCCGCGTCGGCAAGCGCACGGCGGGCGCGGCCTTCCGTATCGCCACCCAGCTCGTCGACCAGGGCCTCATCGACGAGGCCGAGGCGCTCCAGCGCGTGACGGGCGCCCAACTGGCCCAGCTGATGTTCCCCGCTTCGACGAGGACGCGAAGGTCCGGCAGGTCGGCCGGGGCATCGCGGCGTCGCCGGGCGCGGCGGTCGGCAAGGCCGTCTTCGACTCGTACACGGCGGTGAAGTGGTCGCGGTCGGGCGAGAAGGTCATCCTGGTCCGCCGCGAGACCAACCCCGACGACCTGGACGGCATGATCGCGGCCGAGGGCATCCTGACGTCGCGCGGCGGCAAGACGTCCCACGCCGCCGTCGTGGCGCGCGGCATGGGCAAGACGTGCGTGTGCGGCGCGGAGGAACTCGAGGTCGACACCAAGCGCCGCCGGATGACCGTGCCGGGCGGACACGTGGTGGAGGAGGGCGACCTGATCTCGATCGACGGGTCGTCGGGCAAGGTCTACCTGGGCGAGGTGCCCGTGGTGCCCTCCCCGGTCGTCGAGTACTTCGAGGGCCGGATGCACGCGGGCGCCAACGACGCCGACGAACTGGTCGAGGCGGTCCACCGGATCATGGCCTTCGCGGACCGCAAGCGCCGCCTCCGGGTCCGGGCGAACGCGGACAACGCCGAGGACGCGCTGCGCGCCCGCCGCTTCGGCGCCCAGGGCATCGGTCTGTGCCGTACGGAGCACATGTTCCTCGGCGACCGCCGCGAACTGGTCGAGCGCCTCATCCTGGCCGACACGGAGGCCGAGCGCGAGGAGTCGCTCAAGCAGCTGCTCCCGCTGCAGAAGCAGGACTTCGTGGAGCTGTTCTCGGCGATGGACGGCCTCCCGGTGACGGTCCGCCTCCTGGACCCGCCGCTGCACGAGTTCCTGCCGGACATCACGGAACTGTCGGTACGCGTCGCCCTCGCGGAGTCCCGCCAGGAGCCCCACGAGAACGAACTCCGCCTGCTCCAGGCCGTCCACCGCCTGCACGAGCAGAACCCGATGCTGGGTCTGCGCGGTGTACGCCTCGGCCTGGTCATCCCCGGCCTCTTCACGATGCAGGTACGGGCGATCGCCGAGGCCGCGGCCGAACGGAAGAACTCGAAGGGCGACCCGCGCGCCGAGATCATGATCCCGCTGGTCGGCACGGTCCAGGAGCTGGAGATCGTCCGCGAGGAGGCCGACCAGGTCATCGCGGAGGTCCAGGCGGCGACGGGTACGGAGCTGAAGCTGGCGATCGGCACGATGATCGAACTGCCGCGCGCCGCCCTGACGGCGGGCCAGATCGCGGAGGCGGCCGAGTTCTTCTCCTTCGGCACGAACGACCTGACCCAGACGGTGTGGGGCTTCAGCCGCGACGACGTCGAGGCCTCCTTCTTCACGGCCTACCTGGAGAAGGGCATCTTCGGCGTGTCCCCCTTCGAGACGATCGACAAGGACGGCGTGGGCTCGCTGGTGAAGCTCGCGGCGGAGGCGGGCCGCGCGACCCGCCCCGACCTCAAGCTCGGCGTCTGCGGCGAACACGGCGGCGACCCGGAATCGGTCCACTTCTTCCACGAGGTGGGTCTGGACTACGTCTCCTGCTCCCCGTTCCGTATCCCGGTCGCCCGCCTCGAAGCCGGCCGCGCGGCCTCCCGGTCGACGGGCAGCGACCACCGCTGACCCCGCGACCACCGGTGCCCTCGCCTGTCACCTCCTGACCCTCACCGACAAGGCGACGGCACCGGCACATGGAGAGAGGGCGGCATCCCGTGCGGGGGGTGCCGCCCTTCTGGCCCGGCCACGCCTGCCGTACGCTGAATGCCCTACGAGCCGTTTCGGAGCGCTTCGAAGAAGGTGGCGTCATGACGGGCTGGAACGTGCGTGACATCCCCGACCAGGGCGGTCGCACGGCTGTCGTGACCGGCGCCAACAGTGGCATCGGGTACGCCGCCGCCCGGGAACTCGCCCGCCGCGGAGCCCATGTCGTCCTCGCCTGTCGCAGCACGGAGCGAGGGGCCGTGGCGTTGGAGCGGATGCGTTCCGAAGTCCCGGACGGCAGCGCCGAGTTGATGCGGCTCGATCTCGGGGACCTCAACTCCGTACGGGAGTTCGCCACGACGTACGGACGCGTGCACGACCGGCTGGATCTGCTCCTCGACAACGCGGGGGTGATGGCCGTGGCGCGGGGGCGCACGGCCGACGGGTTCGAGACGCAGTTCGGGACCAACCACCTCGGCCACTTCGCCCTCACCGGCCTGCTGCTGCCGACACTGCTCGGCACGCCCGGCGCCCGCGTCGTCACTGTGTCCAGCACCATGCACATGAGGGCGAACATCGATCTCACCGACCTCAACAGCGAGCGTAAGTACGGGCGTTGGCTCGCCTACGGCCGCTCCAAGACCGCCAACCTGCTCTTCACCCACGAGCTGGCGCGGCGGCTGGCGGCCGGCGGCTCGGACGTCGTCGCCGCGGCCGTGCACCCCGGTTACGCGGCGACCAATCTCCAGACGGCCGGCCCCAGCGCCGAGGGCCGCAAGGGCGTCGAGCGGTTCATGCGGATCGGCAACCGCTTCCTCGCCCAGTCCGCCGAAGCCGGGGCCCTGCCCACGCTCTACGCCGCGACCGCCCCCGGCGTACGGCCCGACTCCTTCATCGGCCCGTCCTTCGCGATGTGGCGCGGCGCGCCCGGCCCGTCCCGACGAGCACCCTGGACCCTCGACGACCGGGCCGGAGAGCGCCTGTGGGCCGCCTCGGAGCGACTCACCGGGGTCACCTACGACGCGCTGAAGGCCTGACGCGTACGGCTCGCGAAGCGGAGACCGCCGCCGCACCGCCGGTGCGGCCCCGTGGCCGCCGGCGACGCGGCGAGCGCGGTGACGGGGTCGGGTCTCCTCGGCCCCTCGGCCCGCTAAGCCGCCCGTATCTCGTACGTGGCGATCCGTACCGAATCGTCGTCCAGGCACTGCCCGCTCTCCAGGTCGAAGCGCTGCTTCAGGAGGGGGGAGGCGACGAAGGGGCGGCCCTGGCAGGCGCCGGTGAGGCCGCGGGAGAGGACGGCGGCGCCGCTGAAGGGGTCGCGGTTGTCGACGGCGTACAGCCTGCCGGCGCGGTCGAGGAAGAGCGCGGCCTGGTTGCCGTCGGGGAGCAGGGCGGCCACGCCGCGGCCCGGGATCAGCAGGGTCAGGTCGCAGACCGTGAACCAGCCGTCCGCCAGCCGCAGCTGGACCTTCACATCGGTTTTCTCGGGAGCGACGGTCATCGCTGTGCGCTTCCTTCCAGGACATCGGCGGGCCGCAGGCCGATGGACAGCAGCGGCAGGTCGGGCTTGATCTGGTCACGCTCGGGCACGAAGCCGACGACCGGGTCCGGTGTGTCGGGGGCGTTGACGAAGGACACGAACCGGGCGAGCTTCTCGGGGTCGTTGATGGTGGACGCCCACTCGTCGGCGTAGTGCGCGACATGGTCCGTCATCAGGGACTCCAGCTCCTCGCAGATGCCGAGGGAGTCCTCGACGACGACGTCCCGGACGTGGTCCAGGCCGCCGGGGATCCGCTCCAGCCAGGTCGACGTGCGCTCCAGCCGGTCGGCGGTGCGGATGTAGAACATCAGGAACCGGTCGATCAGCTTGATCAGTTCGGCGTCGGTGAGGTCCTGGGCCAGCAGGTCGGCGTGGCGGGGGGTGGCGCCGCCGTTGCCGCCGACGTACAGGTTCCAGCCGTTGGAGGTGGCGATGACGCCGAAGTCCTTCGACTGGGCCTCGGCGCACTCGCGGGCGCAGCCGGAGACCGCCGACTTGAGCTTGTGCGGGGAACGCAGACCCCGGTAGCGCAGCTCCAGGTCGATCGCCATGCGGACCGAGTCCTGGACGCCGTAGCGGCACCAGGTCTGGCCCACGCACGACTTCACCGTACGCAGCGACTTGCCGTAGGCGTGCCCGGACTCGAATCCGGCGTCCACCAACCGGGCCCAGATCAGCGGCAGTTGTTCGACGCGTGCGCCGAACATGTCGATCCGCTGACCACCGGTGATCTTCGTGTAGAGACCGAAGTCGCGGGCGATCTCGCCGATCACGATCAGGCCCTCGGGGGTGATCTCACCGCCGGGGATGCGCGGGACGACGGAGTAGGAGCCGTTCTTCTGCAGGTTGGCGAGGAAGTGGTCGTTGGTCTCCTGCAGCGCCGCCTGCTCGCCGTCGAGGACGTAGCCGCTCGCGCCGATGGTCGGGGCGAGGGAGGCGATGATCGAGCCGACCGCCGGCTTGCAGATGTCGCAGCCGTCACCGCCCTTGGCCTCGTCGCGGCCGTAGCGGTCCAGGAGGGCCTGGTAGGTGTTGATGCGCAGGGCGAGGACGATCTCGTACAGCTCCTCGCGGGTCTGCGAGAAGCAGGCGCACAGGCCCTTGTCGACGACCACGCCACTGGCTTCGAGCTCGGCGGTGACCAGCTGGCCGAGGACCTTGACGCAGGAGCCGCAGCCCGTGCCGGCCTTGGTGCACTTCTTGACCTCGGGCACGGTGGTGCACTGGTGGTCGGTGACCGCGCCGCGGATGGCGCCCTTCGACACGTTGTGGCAGGAGCAGATGACCGCCTCGTCCGGCAGCGCGGACGGGCCGAGCTGCGCGCCGCCGCCGGAGCCCGCGGGCAGGACCAGCGACTCGGGCGAGATGGGCGGGACGGAGCCGGTGAGCGCCCGCAGTGTGCCGTACGCCTCCGCGTCGCCGACCAGGATGCCGCCGAGCAGCTCGCCGTCCCGGCCGATGACCAGCTTCTTGTAGACACCCGAGCGGGAGTCGGCGTACACGACGTCCAGGCAGTCGGCGGTCGCGCCGTGCGCGTCACCGAAGGAGGCGACGTCCACGCCGAGCAGCTTCAGCTTCGTCGACATGTCCGCGCCCGTGAAGGCGGCCTCGTCCGCCGCGATCGTCGCGGCGGCCGTCTCGGCCTGCTCGTAACCGGGGGCCACCAGGCCGTACACCCGGCCGTCGCAGGCCAGCGCACACTCGCCGATCGCGAACACGTGCGGGTCGTTCACGGTCCGGCACTGCTCGTCGACGCTGATGCCGCCGCGCTCGCCGACCGTCAGGCCGCAGTCGCGGGCGAGCTGGTCGCGGGGGCGGACACCGGCGGAGAACACCACCATGCCGGCGGCGAGTTCGGAACCGTCGGACAGCTTCATCCCGGTGACCGCGCCGTTCTCACCGACGACGATCTCCTGCGTGCCCACACCGGTGTGCACGCTCAGGCCCATGTCCTCGATGGTGCGCAGCAGCGCCGCGCCACCGCCGTCGTCCACCTGCACCGGCATCAGACGCGGCGCGAACTCCACGATGTGCGAGGTGAGTCCGAGGCCCTTCAGCGCGCCGGCCGCCTCAAGCCCCAGCAGACCGCCGCCGACCACGGCACCGACCTCGACCTTCTTCGCGTACTCCTCGATCGCGAGCAGGTCCTCGATCGTGCGGTAGACGAAGCAGCCCTCGGCGTCCTTGTTCGGGACCGGCGGCACGAAGGGGTACGAGCCGGTGGCGAGGACGAGGGTGTCGTACTCGAAGACCTGGCCGGAGCGGGCGGTGACCTTCTTCGACTCACGGTCGATGGTCTCCGCCGGGTCGCCGACGAACAGCTCGATGCCGTGCGTCTCGATGAACGCCATGTCGGTCATCGACAGGTCCTCGGGCGTCCTGCCCGCGAAGTACGAGGTGAGCGCCACACGGTCGTAGGCCGGGCGCGGCTCCTCGCACAGCACGACCACGCGGTGCGTGGCGGTCAGGCCGCGCTCGGCGAGCGCTTCGAGGAAGCGCTGGCCGACCATGCCGTGGCCGACGAGCACGATCGTGGGGGTGGCCCCCAGGGCGGCGGTCATTCAGGGCCTCCATCGTTGGTGAGCAGGTGGAGCAGCGGAGCGCCGTTCGCGGGGAGCGGCTCCGCTCCCTCCCAGGCGCGGGCGAGCGCGCCCACGGTGCCGAGTTCGCCGACGAGCACCCCGCCGACCAGGCGGTCGTCTCGGACGACGACCTTGCGGTAGGTGCCGCGGGTGGCGTCGGCGAGCTGGATGACGTCGTCACCGGGCCGGGGCTCGGGCTCGCCGAACGCGGCGAGATCGAGGAAGTCCGCTCCGGCGAGCGTCAGTCGGGTCAGGGCGCGGGTGCCGGTGTAACGGGAGTCGAGGTTCCCGGCCAGCAACTCGGCCAGGACGTCCGCCTGTTCGAGCGCCGGGGTGGCGAGCCCGTACACCGTGCCCCCGAACTGGGCGCAGTCGCCGATCGCGTGGATGTACGGGTCGGAGCTGCGCAGCTCCTCGTCGACGATGACTCCCTTGTGCACCGCGAGCCCCGCCTCCCGGGCCAGACCCGCACGGGGGTGGACCCCGCAGGCGATGACGACGAGGTCCGCGTCGAGCGCGTACCCGTCGGCCAGCGACACGGACCGCACGGTCCCGCCGACGCTGCGCACGGCACGTACGCGCGTCTCGGTGTGCACCTCGACACCCAGCTCGGTGAGGTGGTGTCGGACCAACATGGAGGCGGACGGGTCGAGTTGACGCTCCATCAGTCGCTCGCCCTGCTGGGCGAGGACCACCTGGGCGCCGCGCCGGGCGAGCGCGCGGGAGGCGGAGACCCCGAGGAGCCCGCCCCCGATGACGACGGCCCGCGCGCCCGGCCGTACGGCCCGCGACAGCCGCATGCAGTCGTCCATGGTCCTGAAGGCGTGCACCCCGTCGGGGAACTCGTGCCGCTCCGGGTCCCAGAGACCGCGCAGCGGCGGCAGCACCGGGTTGGAGCCGGTCGCGAGGACCAGCCTGTCGTAGGCGATCTCCGCACCGTCCGCGAGATGTACGGCTCGCATCTCGCGGTCGATACCGACCACCCGGCCGCGCGTCAGCCCGGCGGGGGCGGGCAACGCGATGACCTCGGGCGCGTACCGCCCGGCCAGGACTTCGGCGAGCAGCACCCGGTTGTACGGTGTGTGCTCCTCCTCACCGATCAGCGTGGCGGGCACACCGAGGTCTCCGAGCCGCCGGGCGAGACGCACACCCGCGAGGCCGGAGCCGATCACCACCACACGTTCATTCGAGGTCATGTCCTTGAGCGTGCGGTGCCGGTGTTACCCGACCGCATCGCGTCTGTTTCCCACGAGGAACGCTGCCCTCCCCGCGGCCCCGAGGGGAGTGTGAGGGGTTTCCGGACGACCGGGGCGGTGCGTGAGGTCGTCCTGGATCAGCGCGCTGACCTGGCGGTACGGGGGTCATGCGGGCGTATACGGGAGGGCGGCGCCGACGGCGGCGCGACGGCGCTCGCCAGGGTGACCCCGGCACGGCAACCTCAGAAGACCCTCAGGTCGATGGACAGCACACCTGTCACCCCGCATAAGGTCGCGCTCATGCCCGACATATCGCTGACCATGGTCGTCGTCCTCTGCCTCGCCGCCCTCGCGGCCGGCTGGATCGACGCCGTGGTCGGCGGCGGTGGGCTGCTCCTGCTCCCCACCCTCCTCCTGGGGCTGCCCGACGGCGCCTCGGCCGCCCAGTACGCCCTCGGCACCAACAAGGCGGTCGCGATCGTCGGCACGACGGGTGCGGCGGTGACCTACGCCCGCCGCACCCCCGTCGACGTCGGGACCGCCGTACGGATCGGCCTGGCGGCGCTCGCCGGCTCGACGGGCGGCGCCTTCGTGGCCGCCGGCATGAGCACCGAGGTACTGAAGCCGGTGGTCATGGTGGTCCTGGTGGCCGTGGGCGCCTTCGTGATCCTCCGCCCCTCCTTCGGCACGGCTCCCGCCACCGGCCCGGTCTCCGCACGCCGCGTCCTCGCCGCGATCGGCCTGGCCGGCATCGGCATCGGCTTCTACGACGGTCTCGTCGGCCCCGGCACCGGCACGTTCCTCGTCCTGGCGCTCACCGCCGTCCTCCACCTCGACCTGGTCACCGCCTCCGCCACCGCCAAGATCGTCAACTGCTGCACCAACGCCGGCGCCCTCGCGACCTTCGCCTGGAAGGGCACGGTCCACTGGCAGCTGGCGGCCCTGATGGCGGTCTTCAACCTCGTCGGCGGGACCGTCGGGGCGCGGACCGCGCTCAGGAAGGGGAGCGGTTTCGTCCGGGCCGTACTGCTGACCGTGGTGTTCACACTGGTGGCGAAGATGGGATACGAGGAATGGCTGGCATGAGGACGCCGGGGGCCGGGGCAGGGGGCGGGGTGCGGGAGCGTGCGGCTGCGGACGGCTGAAGCCCGTCGGCGGTCATGCCGCGCGGCTGCCCGTGAGGTGGGCGAAGACGACCACGTTCCCCTGATAGCCGGTCGATCTGGAGTAACCGCCCCCGCAGGTGATGACCCGCAACTCCGGCCGTGGCGCCGCCCCGTACACCTTCTCGTCCGGGAAGTCCCGCGCGTCGTACACCTCCACCGCGTCCACGGTGAACACCGCGATCCCCCCGTCCCGCCGGTCCACCTCGATGGGGGCGCCCCGCTTCAGTGCGCCGAGGTGGTAGAAGACGGCGGGCCCGTCGGCGTTGTCCACATGCCCCGCGACGATGGCGGTGCCCCGCTCGCCCGGGGTGGTGCCGGCCGCGTACCAGCCGGCGAGGTTCTTCTTCTCGGCGGGCGGGACGTCGAGACTGCCGGCGGGGGTGAGGCCGAGCCCCATGAGGGGAGCGTCCACGCGGATGGAGCGGATGCGGACGCGGGAGGGCGGGGAGGGCGGCAGGGCTTCGGCGACCGACTCGGGCGTGGATGTGGACGATGACGCGGAGGGGGACGAGGACGCGGAGGTGGACGTGCTGGACGGGTTCGCCGTACCCGCCCCGCTCGCCGTATGCGGTGAACTCGAACGGATGTGGGCCTGCGCGGCCGACGGCTGCGGCGGCGCGTGCGACGCGAAGCCGTCGCGCAGCAACCACGCACCGGAACAGAGGGCGACCACGGTGACGCCCGCTATGACGGCGTTGGTGAACCGGCGCACCAGGGCCTCCTCTCGACTCCCCTTCGTTCCCCGCTCCTCTCCTCCGGGCCGAGGGGCGTCGGGCCCGGAGGAGAGGGGGACGGCGGTACCGGCGGACGGACTGCGGAGGTTGCCCGTCAGATCCCGTCGCCTCTCGCCCGGCGATGCAGGAGCCAGGTACCGCCCGCGGCGGCGACGGCCAGGGCCGCCACTCCCGCCGCGGTCTGCTCGGGGCCGGGTCCGAGCGCGCCGCCGACCCCCGTCTTGACACTTCCCCTCGGGTACGTCGACTGCTCGGTGAGTGTGCCGGTGAGCGTGACCACCAGGTCGCCGGTGACCCGTCGGCCACCGTGCGCGCAGGTCGCGACGATCTCGTACGTCCCCGGATGTGCGCTCGGCGGCACCTTGAACCGCCCGCTGAGCGGTGGCTGCCCGGAGCCGGGCGCGAGTGAGAAGGAGCCGGCGCCGACCGCGCTGGCGTCCCCGGCCGCCGTACCGTTCGCGCCGCAGGCCGCCGTACGGGCGGTGACCTCGTCGCCGGGGACGACTCCGGCGGGGGACAGTTCCAGCCGCCCGGAGCCCTCACCGCCGTACGCGGGCGCGGCGGCGAGGGCCGCGGCGGCGACGGCGACGGCGAGCGCGGTTCCGGACAGCGGCCGGGCGATACGTCGCATCTTGCTTGCTCCTCCGAGAGTCCTCCTTGTCCTTCCGAGGTAAGTGGCACGACGGCCCGAGCGCTTCCTGAAGGAGTGTCGAAATGAGGTGAACGAGTGTCGCGGAGGTGGTCGGCGGAGGGGCGGCCGAGAAGTGTTCGGGCAGGTCATGGGGGCGATCCGGGGGCCATCCGAGGGCTGCGGGAAAGAGAACGCGTTGGAGGTACGGCGAGGGGTGTGAACGGGTGACCAGGACCCTCGGATGCGGTGGCCCCCGACGACGGCTTGACCTCAAGCAAAGTCGAGGTACGAGAGTGGTGGCCATGAAGACCGCCACGCACAGCCACGCGGACGCATCATCGAAGTCCGCCCCTTCTCCCTCCCCTGCCCTCCCTTCCCCCACCCCGGTCCGGGTGACGTTGGTCATCGGCAGCAACCGGGCCGGCCGGTTCGGGCCGGTGGTCGCCGAGTGGCTGCTGGGGAGGGTGCGGGAACACGACGACTTCGAGGTCGACGTCGTGGACGTCGCCGAGGCCGACCTGCCGACGACCTTCGCCCCGACCTCCGAGAGCACGGCACGTCTGGCCGAGGTGACCCCCAGGCTGGCGGCGGCCGAGGCGTTCGTCGTCCTGACCCCCGAGTACAACCACTCCTACCCGGCGGCCCTGAAGAACCTCATCGACTGGCACTTCCACGAGTGGCGCGCAAAGCCTGTCGCCCTCGTCTCCTACGGCGGTCTCTCAGGCGGCCTCCGCGCCGTGGAGCACCTCCGTCAGGTCTTCGCCGAAGTCCACGCCACCACCGTCCGTGACACGGTCTCCTTCCACAACGCCCAAGCGGCCTTCGACACCACCGGCCACCTCAAGGACCCCTCCGGTCCGAACACCGCCGCCAAGGTGATGCTGGACCAGCTGGCCTGGTGGGGACGGGCACTGCGGGAGGCGAAGGAGAAGCGACCGTACGGGAGGTGACGCCCGCCCCGGCCCGCAGGACCTTCTTTCAGAGGCGAGGGGAACCGCGCGGCCAGCCCTCGCCCACCCGCAGCCGGCGCGGCCCCGAACGACCGGCGGGGGCGAGGCCCCTGGCCTCAGCCTCCGCAACCGCCCCCGGGCTCCGCAGGCACCGGCTCCGCAGGCACCGGCACCGGCTCCGCAGGCACCGGCACCGGCTCCGCAGGCACCGGCACCGGCTCCGGAGTTTCCGGCTCCGGTACCGCTGGAGTGGGCGCCTCGGGGGCCGGATCGGCAGCCTCCGGTGGGGTGGGCGCCTCCTCCGCGGGGACGGGATCGGCGGAGGCGGGAGCTTCCGGCGCCGGGGTGTCGGTGCCCGGTGTCTCGGTCTCCGGGTAGGCCGGGGTCTCCGGGTAGGCCGGGGCTTCCGGCGTGCCCGGCGTATGCGGAGTACCGGCGTCCGGGGTGTCCGGCGCGGCGTCGTCCTTCGGCGGGTCGTCGTCGGTCGCGTCGGCCGCCGGGAGCTCGGCCACCGGCTCCCGGGCCGAATCCCCGCCATCCTCCGCCTGAACCACGACCACGCCACTGTCGTCGCTCTCCACGCCACCGTCACCGAAGCCGGCCGAAGACACACCTCCGGAGTCGGCCGCACCGGCCCGGCCCTCCCGTGGGGCGGCGACCGCGTCCGTCGTGGCGTTTCGGTGTTCGGCCACCTCGGTCCAGGGGGCCTCGGGGCGCTGCGGCGCCGGGGCCTGGGCGGCCGGCACGCGCGGAGGCGGGACTGCCGCGGGTTCGAGGGAGCCGAGGACGATGCCGACCACGACGGCGGCGGCAGCGGCGGCGGTGCTGACGGCGGCCACGGCCGGACCCTTCGCCCCGCCGGCCGCGGCGTGCCGTACGGCGTGCAGCAGCTGCCCACCACCGTGCCCGCCCAGCGCGGCGGCCGTACCGGCGGACCCGGCGGTGAGGGAGAGCAGCAACTTGCCCCCGCCCCCGCCCACGACGAACACCAGCAACGCCGGACCGACGAGTGCGGGCAGCCGGTCGTTGGTGCGCATCAGGACCGCGAGCCGTGCCCGGCAGTCGTCGCAGGCGTCCACATGGCTGAGCAGTTGCTCGGACTGCCGCGACGTCGCCGTACCGCGCACATACGCCGGCATGCGCCCCCAACGCACCTGGCACGCCGGGTCGACCGGCGCCCCGGGCTGCTCGCGCAGGAAGGCCTGGCGCATGCCCTCGCGCGCCCGGTGCAGCAGTACCGCCGTGGCGCCCTGCTTGGCGCCGATGCGCCGCCCGACCGTCTCCAGCGGCTGCCCCTCCGCCTCGGCCAGCCACAGCGCCTGTACCCACCGCTCGGGCAGTTGGCCCAGCACGCGCACCAACAGATCGACGGAGGACACCTGTTCGGCCGGGTCGGTGGCGTCGTCCGCGTACACATCGGCCTTGAGCCCGACCCGCTCGGGAGCGGTCGGATCCTGTGGTGTCTCGCGCGTGGCGCCGCCCACGGAGGCCGCGAGATGCCGCACCGTCGTCATCAGATACGCCGGCACGTTGTCGATCTCGTGCCCCGCCGACAGCCGCCGCCACACCCGGAAGTGCGCCTCGGCGGCCAGGTCCTCGGCGGTCCAGGCGTTCCTGGTGAGCGAGCGCGCGTATGCGACGAGGCGCGGGTGCTGTTCCTCGTAGATCCGGGTGTACGTGGCTGTCGTGGACGTGGAACTGGGCGCGGACCCCTGAGCGGGTACGGCCGGCACGGTGGCGTGACCGTCGGTCATGGCAGGAACGCTCTCCAGTCGCCTGCTGATGGGACTAGTCGATTTTGTATGTCGAGATGACAAAAATCTAAAGTAATCACACAAAGTGATGCGCGTCACAGCGTGTGACTTCGAAAGCGGCGTAATACAGGGGCTCTTGCCGTGGTCGAGAGGGGTGTCGGCGCGGTCGGCCGACCGCGTACCGGAGAGCTGGAAGGGCTCACCGAACCCGAAGGGCCGGCCCGCGAACACATGAACTCGAAGCATCCGAGCATCCGGAGAGTCTGAAGCGCGTGAAGAAGTCGGAGCCCCCGAGCGGCAGACGGACCCGAAGCGCCCGAAGCATGCGAAGCACCTGAACCACCCAAAGCGCCAGAAGTACCCGAAGTACCCGAAGTGCTCGAACTGGAGAAGGCCCATGCACCACGCCAAGCCCGCCCGCCCCACCCCTCCCGCCCTCGAACAAGTCGCCCGCGCCCGCCTGGTCACCCCCGACTACGACGAGGTCTCGGTCCGCACGACCCTGCGCTACACCCCCGGCGACCCCCTGGCCGTGCACATCGACTTCCCGGCCGGCGCCTCGGCTGACGACGCCAACGTGACGTGGACGTTCGCCCGCACCCTGCTGGCGGAGGGGCTGGCCGCTCCGGCCGGGATCGGTGACGTGCACCTGTGGCCCTGCGGCCCCGCCCACACCGTCGTGGAACTTCACTCGCCGCAGGGCATGGCCATCGTCCGTTTCGACACGCCGGCGCTCCGCCGCTTCCTGCGCCGCTCGTGCGCCGTCGTCGCGCTCGGCGGGGAGGACCTGGAACCGGCACTCGACGACGGCCTCGCCTCCCTCCTGGGCGGAGTCTGAAGCGCGGCGTCCGGAGTGCGGCGTCCGGAGCGCGGCGTCCGCAACACGAAGCCCGCGGTGGTTCCCGGAGCGGTCACCCGGAGCGCTCGCCTGTCCGCGCCCGCTATGTTCGATCCGTTCATCCGACAGCGCGGAGTTGGCATGCAGAAGACAGACGAACCGGCCGAGGGGCCGGTGCCGGCGGAGGTGGCAGGGGCGGCGGAGGCGGAGACGGCCGTTGTGGTCCTCAAGGGGACCGCCGGCACGGCCACCGGCAACGCCGGCACGGCCACCGGCAACGCCGGCACGGCCACCGGCGACGAAGCGTCCCCCGACGAGGCCGCCGCCCACGGCTGGCCCCGGCACTGGCCCCTCCTTCTCCTCGGCGCGGCCGTCCTCCCCGGTGTCGCGCTGTTCGCCGTGGGCCGGTGGATGGAGGAACCGGCCGTGCAGGCGTGGCGGACTGTCTGTCTGTCCATCGCCGTGCAGGCGCTGCCGTTCCTGCTGCTCGGTACGGCCCTGTCGGGTGCCATCAACGCGTTCGTGCCTGCGCGGGTGTTCACCCGGTTGCTGCCCCGCAAGCCGGCGCTCGCGGTGCCGGTCGCCGGTGCCGCCGGCGTGGTGCTGCCCGGCTGTGAGTGCGCGTCGGTGCCGGTCGCGAGCAGCCTGATCGGCCGGGGGGTCAACCCGGCCGCCGCCTTCGCGTTCCTGCTGTCGGCGCCCGCCGTCAACCCGATCGTCCTGACCTCCACGGCCGTTGCCTTCCCCGGCAGCCCCGCCATGGTGCTGGCCCGGCTGCTCGCCTCGCTCGTCACCGCCGCGGCGATGGGCTGGCTGTGGCTCTGGCTGGGCCGCGCGGAATGGCTCAAGCCGGTCGCGCGGCACACGGGACACCGGCCCGGACACAGCCGCTGGAACGAGTTCCGGCTCGGCTTCCAGCACGACTTCCTGCACGCGGGCGGCTTCCTCGTCGTCGGCGCCATGGCCGCGGCCACCTTCAACGTGCTCGTCCCGCGCTCCGTGCTCGACACCTTCGCCGACTCGCCCTGGCTGTCGGTCCTGTTCCTCGCCGCGCTCGCCATCCTCCTCTCCGTGTGCTCCGAGGCCGACGCCTTCGTCGCCGCGTCCCTCACCGGCTTCTCACCCACCGCCCGGCTCACGTTCATGGTCGTCGGCCCGATGGTCGACCTGAAGCTGATCGCCCTCCAGACGGGCACTTTCGGCCGGGCCTTCGCGTTCCGCTTCTCCGCCGCGACGGTCGTCGTCGCGGTCACCGCCAGCGTCCTGATCGGAGCCGTACTGCTGTGAGACGACCCCTGCAGGCGCTCCTTCTCCTCCTCAGCGGCCTCGGCCTCCTCCACGCCACGCTCCTCACCGACCACTACCTCAGATACGTCAAGGAGGGCATGTACCCCTTCCTCGTCGCCTCGGGAGTGCTGCTGCTCCTGCTGGGTGGGCTGGAGGCATGGTCGGTGTGGCGGCCGGAAGGGACGAACGCGCACGAGACCCACGAGGGTGACCAGGAGGGGGAGGGGAGCGACCACGGTCATGACCACTCCACCCCGCCCCGCGTCGCCTGGCTGCTGTTCCTCCCCGCGCTGAGCCTGCTCTTCTACGCCCCGCCGGCCATCGGCGCGTACACCGCCTCCCGGGAGGCCCCCAAGGCGGTGGCGGTCACGGAGCAGGACGGCTTCGACCCCCTGCCGACGACCTCACCGCTCCCGATGACCCTCACCGACTTCACGCGCCGGGTGCAGCAGGACCGTGACCGGGCGATCGACGGCCGTACGGTCCTGATGACCGGCTTCGTCACCCCGGACACGGAGGGCGCCGACGGCGAAGGCGGCTGGTACCTGACCCGCACGATCTTCAGCTGTTGCGCAGCGGACGCCCAGTTCGTGAAGGTACGCGTCCACGGCGTCGCGCCCCCGCCCGCCGACACCTGGGTCACCGTCACCGGCACCTGGCACCCCGCCGGTACCCTCGGCACCGGCTCCGCCCAGGCGGCCCTCGACGCCGAGACCGTCGAAGAGGTCCCCCGCCCGACCAACGGCTACACCGACGCCCTCCCCCTCACCGGCTCCTGAGTCCCGAGCAGTCCCGAAGAGTCCCGAAGGACCCGACAGTCGGAGAGGAGAACGGTGCTCCCCTTCTTCGTCTACGGCACCCTCCGCCCCGGCGAGCCCAACCACGACCTCTTCCTCCACGGCCGCACCGACACCGAGAGGCCGGCCCTGGTGGGCGGCATGGTCCTGTACGACGGCCCCGGCTACCCGTACGCGGTGGAGGAGACCGGAGCGGAGCCCGGGGAGGGGGCACGGTGAGCGGCGACCTCGTCACCGTCCGGCCCGATGCCTACGCCGAACTTCTGCGCACCCTGGACCAGTTGGAGGAGTACGCGCCGGGTGACCCCGCGAACCTCTACGAGCGCGTGGAACGAGCGGCGACGCTCGATGACGGCACGGCGGTCCGCGCCTGGGTGTACGTCGCCGCTCCGGCCGTCGCCGCCGGGCTACGGGCCCGGGGAAGCTGATCGAAGGCGGTGACTGGCGCACGCGGCGCTGAGCCGGCGGCTGCCGGTGGCTGGTGCCGCGGCAGGCGACGTTCGCCCCGTCGCGGCACAAGTGGCCGCTCGCGCGGCCCCCGGCGCTCTCAGGGCGCGGCCGGTGTCAGCCGCGGCAACAGGACCGGCGGGGCTTCGGGCAGGCTCAGCCGGAGTCGTCCGTCCGGCCGGGGAGACCGAGCGGCCAGAAGGGTCCCCGACGGGACCTCCGACTCCCCTCCTCAGTCCCCCACTGCCTCCACCCGCACCGCGCACGCCTTGAACTCCGGCATGCGTGAGGTCGGATCGAGGGCGGGGTTGGTGAGGGTGTTGGCGCGGCCCTCGCCCGGCCAGTGGAAGGGCATGAAGACCGTGTCGGGGCGGATGGTCGTCGTGATGCGGGCGGGGGCCACGGCCCGGCCCCGGCGGGAGACCACGGCCACCGGATCGCCCTCCGCGGCGCCGACCCGCTCGGCGAGCCGGGGGTGCAGTTCCACGAACGGGCCGGGCGCGGCGGCGTTCAGCTCGTCGACCCGCCGGGTCTGGGCGCCCGACTGGTACTGGGCGACGACGCGCCCGGTGGTGAGCAGCACCGGATACTCGGCGTCCGGCTCCTCGGCCACCGCCCGGTGCACGACGGGCACGAACCGCGCCCGGCCGTCGTCCGTGGCGAACCGGTCGAGGAAGAGGCGCGGTGTACCGGGATGGACCTCGTCGGCCGGGGCGGGGCAGGGCCAGAACACCCCGTTCTCCTCCGCCAGCCGCCGGTAGGTGATCCCCGAGTAGTCGGCGGGCCCGCCCGCGCTGGCCCGGCGCAGTTCGCCGAAGACCTCCTCGGCGTCGGTCGGGAATCCCTTCTCGACGCCGAGCCGGTCGGCCAGCTCGTGCATGACCTCCAGGTCGCTGCGGACGCCCTCGGGCGGGGTGATCGCGCGTCGCCGCAGCAGCACCCGGCCCTCCAGGTTGGTGGTCGTGCCGGTCTCCTCCGCCCACTGGGTCACCGGCAGCACGACGTCCGCGAGTTCCGCCGTCTCCGACAGCACGACGTCGCACACCGCCAGGAAGTCCAGCGACTTGATCCGCTCCTCGATGTGCGCGGCCCGGGGCGCCGACACCACCGGGTTGGAGCCCATCAGCAGCAGGGACCTGATGTCGGTGCCGAGCGCGTCGAGCAGCTCGTAGGCGCTGCGCCCGGGGCCGGGCAGGCTCTCCGGGTCCACGCCCCAGACCTCGGCGACGTGCCGCCGCGCCTCGGGGTCGACCAGCTTGCGGTAGCCGGGCAACTGGTCGGCCTTCTGGCCGTGTTCGCGTCCGCCCTGCCCGTTGCCCTGTCCGGTGAGACAGCCGTACCCGGACAGCGGCCGGCCGGCCCGGCCCGTCGCCAGCGTGAGATTGATCCACGCGCCGACCGTGTCCGTGCCCTTGGACTGCTGCTCGGGCCCGCGCGCGGTGAGCACCATCGCGTGCTCCGGCTCGCAGAACAGCCCTACCGCCTCGCGGAGTTCGGGAACGGACACCCCCGTGATCCGTTCCACGTACTCCGGCCAGTGCGCCATGGCCGCTGCCCGCGTCTCCTCCCACCCGCTGGTCCGCTCGCGGATGTACTCCTCGTCCGTCCGTCCCTCGGCCACGATCAGATGCAACAGGCCGAGAGCCAGGGCGAGATCGCTGCCGGGGCGCGGCGCCAGATGCAGGTCGGCCTGTTCGGCCGTGCGGGTGCGGCGCGGATCGATGACGATCAACGTGCCGCCGTTGTCGCGCAGTTCCGTCAGATACCGCAGCGCCGGCGGCATGGTCTCCGCGAGGTTGGAGCCGACGAGGACGACACACCCCGTCTTCGGGATGTCCTCCAGCGGGAACGGCAGCCCCCGGTCCAGCCCGAAGGCCTTCATCCCGGCAGCCGCCGCCGAGGACATGCAGAAGCGGCCGTTGTAGTCGATCTGCGAGGTGCCGAGCACCACCCGCGCGAACTTGCCGAGCAGATACGCCTTCTCGTTGGTGAGCCCGCCGCCGCCGAACACTCCGCACGCGTCCGGGCCATGCTCCGTACGCGTGCGGGTGAGCCCCTCGGCGATCCGGTCGAGTGCCTCGTCCCAGGAGGCGGGCTCCAGGACGCCCGCCCTTCTGACCAAGGGACTGGTCAGCCTGACCCGGGACGAGAGCACCGCCGGCGCCGTACGGCCCTTGCCGCACAGCGCTCCCCGGTTCACCGGGAAGTCCGCGCGCTCCGTGACCACTGCGACACCGTCGGACCCGTCCGCACCGGGCGTCAGGTTCATCCCGCACTGCAGGGCGCAGTACGGGCAGTGGGTGGGCGTCGCGGAGTTCGGCATACCGCTCAGCGTGCGTCGGGCGTGTTACGCGCCGCGACGCTCCCCGTTACGCGACCGGCACGGGGACCTCCCGGCGGCCCCGGGCCCGGCGTGAGGAGCCGGCCCGACGACGTCCCGGCTCTGGCACCGTATGTGGTCGCTCCACCGCTGACCGTCCACGCGTTCGGGCCCCGCGTGCCAAGAACCACGGGCGTCACGGACACGGGGGGTCGTGCCGCGAGCCCTCTGGCGCCCGTCCTGTCACCTGGCCCGCGAGGGGGCCCCGCCGGAGCCGCGTCCGCCGCGCCGGAGGCCGCCGGCGGCCTGGTCGAGATCTCCACACCGAAGCGCTTCTACGAAGGTCAGCCTCACGACCAGCGAGCTCAGGAACCTGACGTCCGGCTACACGACGCCGGCCAAGGGCAGCAGGAAGACGCGCATGGGGAACGTCAACAAGATCACCAGGGCTGTGGGGCACCATCAAGCACTGACGCGAGCACTGACGCGAGCACCGCCCCAGTGCTAACGGGCTGCCGCCAGCGCCCGCTCGACCCCCGGTTCCTCAGGCCCGAGGAATTGGGGGTCCGGCTCGAACAGCGCGTCGATCGAGGCCTTGCCCGCGGCGAACAGCTCCCGCGTCGCGCCGTAGTACCAGGTCCCGTCATGCCGGTCCCGCACCCCGACGCCGTACGCCTCGACGCCCGCCTCCCGACACAGCGCGACGGCCCGGCGTATGTGGAAGCCCTGGCTGATCAGCACCGCGCGGTCCACGCCGAAGATCTTCCTGGCGCGGACACAGGAGTCCCAGGTGTCGAACCCGGCGTAGTCACTGACGATCCGCCCGTCGGGCACCCCGTGCTCGGTGAGATAGACGCGCATCGCGTCCGGCTCGTCGTACTCCTCCCGGCTGTTGTCGCCGGTGACCAGCACCACCTCGATCCGGCCCGCGCGATACAGCTCGGCCGCCGCGTCCAGCCGCCGCGCGAGGTACGGGGACGGTTCGCCCTGCCACAGCCCCGCGCCGAACACGACGGCGACGTCCGTACGCGGCGCGTCGGCCGTGGTCCGCAGCCGCCCGTCGGCGGCGGTGAACATCCAGGTCGAGGGCAGCAGCGCCAGCACGCACAGCAGCATCGCCGCCTGCACGGCCCGCCGCCGTCCCGCCCGAGTACGCGGCACACGAGGCAGCAGCGCGCCCCAACCGACCCGCCTCACTCTTGGCCCCCGTTCGCCGACTTCTGTGTCCTGGGTGTTTCCGACGGGTCCGACAGCACCCGTCCCTCCGACCAACGAAGACGCCGTACGAGATGATCCGGTTCACCCGACAGGGTGATGAGCGTCACGTGACGCTGCCGAAACCGCAGGTCACGTCAGGTTCACACACTGGCGCAGCGCCCCGTGATCCCCCGGAAAACGCCCGTCACTCCCGTGCAACGGGAAGGCAACCTCCCCCGGCACCATCGGTGCATGACGGCGACGACGAGGAGGTCGAACGCGGACCTCGACGGTACGGCCCACCTGATGAACCGGATCAGTGGCCGGTCGGCCGGCCGACTCGGCCTCGTCCCGCGCGAGGGGGCCCGGCGCCCCGCCCCGCCCGTCCTCGTCCTCGTCGCACACGGCAGCCGCGACCCGCGCGCCCTGGCGACCGTGCGCACCCTCATGGACCGCGTCCGCGAGCAGCGTCCCGGCCTGTCCGTCCGCCTCGGCCACATCGAGCTGAACGAGCCCCGGCTTCCCGACACCCTCGCCGCCCTCGGCGACCGGGAAGCGGTCCTCGTCCCCCTCCTCCTCAGCCGTGGCTACCACATCAAGCAGGACATCCCCGAGATGGCCGCCGCGGCCGGGGCCCGCACCCGCCTGGCCGCCCCTCTCGGCCCGCACCCCCTCCTCGTGGAGACCCTGCACACCCGCCTCGTCGAGGCCGGCTGGCGCACGCCGGCGGACGACGCCACCCGCCGCACCAGCGCGGTCGTCCTCGCCGCCGCCGGCTCCCGCGATCCCGACGCGGCCGTCGACACCGGCCGCACGGCCCGACTCCTGGCCGCCCGCCTCGGCGTCCCCGTCATCCCCGCCTACGCCTCCGCCGCCGCCCCCACCGTCCACGACGCCGTACGCTCCCTCACCTCGCGAGGCCGCCACCGCACAGCCGTGGCCTCCTACTTCACGGCCCCCGGCCGCTTCGCCACGGAGTGCGCGAGCGCGGCCCCCCGGGCAGCGGCGGCCCCCCTGGGCGCCCACCCGGCCATGGCGAGGCTGATCCTGCACCGCTACGACGAGTCCTTGGCGACCCCCGAGACGACGACGGAGCGAGCACTGGCGTCGGCATAGCGAGCACTGGCGTCCGTACAGCCCCGCACCCGCCGCCCACCAGAACCCGGCGGACGGGTAGGCGCCCGATAGCCACCGCCTCCGCTTACTGTCGAGTCATGGAAGGCACCGCACCACCCAACTACGACGCACCCTCGGCACAACGATGGGCCCCCGAGCCGGACAAACGCCCCGGCCGCACCGCCTTCCAACGCGACCGCGCCCGCGTACTCCACTCCGCCGCCCTGCGCAGACTCGCCGGCAAGACCCAGGTGGTGACACCCGGCACCCGTAACCAGGCCTGGGACGCCAGCCCCCGCACCCGTCTGACCCACTCCCTGGAGTGCGCCCAGGTCGGCCGGGAGCTGGGCGCGGCCCTCGGCTGCGACCCGGACCTCGTGGAGGCCGCCTGCCTCTCCCACGACCTCGGCCACCCTCCCTTCGGTCACAACGGCGAACAGGCGCTCAACGAATTCGCCGAGGACTGCGGAGGCTTCGAGGGCAACGCCCAGTCCCTGCGCCTGCTGACACGCATCGAACCCAAGCGCTTCGTAGGGTCGGACGCCACCGGCGAACTCGTCAGCGTCGGCCTCAACCTCACCCGCGCCGCCCTGGACGCCGCCACCAAGTACCCCTGGCCGCGTGGCGCCCACCCCACCGACCCGAAGTCCTCCAAGTTCGGCGTGTACGACGACGACCGCCCCGTCTTCGACTGGGTCCGCAAGGACGCCCCCGGCACGAGCACGACCTTCGAGGCCCAGGTCATGGACTGGTCCGACGACGTGGCGTATTCGGTGCACGACGTCGAGGACGGTCTGCACGCGGGCCACATCGACCCCAACTGCCTGCACGCCGAGCCCGAACGGCAGGCGGTGTTCGAGGTGGCGCGCGGCCGGTACGTACCCGCAGACACCGACCCGGCCGAACTCGCCGAGGCCCTCGACCGCCTCCTCGACCAGGAGTGGTGGCCGCACGGCTACGACGGAACGGCCGTCGCGCAGGCCCGGCTGAAGGACGCCACCAGCCAGCTCATCGGCCGTTTCTGCCTCGCCGCCGAGAGCGCCACCCGCCAGGCGTACGGCGACGGGCCCCTCACCCGGTACGCCGCCCAGCTGGTCGTGCCGCGCGGAACCCGCCTGGAGTGCGCGGTCCTCAAGGCCGTCGCCGACCGGTATGTGATGCAGCGGGCCGAGCAGGAGCGGCTCCGCGCCGACCAGCGGATCGTCGTCGCCGAACTCGCCGAGGCGCTCACGCTCCGCGCACCGGAGGGCCTGGAGCCCCAGTTCCGCGCCCTGTTCGACACGGCCCCGGACGACCGTGCCCGCAAGCGGGTGACAGTCGACCAGATCGCCTCCCTCACCGACACCTCGGCCCGCTCGCTGCACGCGAGACTGACGGGGCGTATGTGACACGGACGTGACCCTCCGTGGCCTGATCGGGTCACTACCTCTTCCCGCATCACGCTGTGTGCGGGACGCTCGCATGTGGACGCACCCTCAAGAGGAGGCATCAAGTGGTCGACGCGGATCAGACATTCGTCATCGTGGGAGGCGGTCTCGCCGGCGCGAAGGCGGCCGAGACGCTCCGAGCGGAGGGCTTCACCGGCCGCGTGATACTGATCTGCGACGAACGCGACCACCCCTACGAGCGCCCGCCGCTGTCCAAGGGCTATCTGCTCGGCAGGAAGGAGCGCGACAGCGTCTTCGTCCACGAGCCGTCCTGGTACGCGCGCAACGACATCGAGCTGCACCTCGGTCAGACCGTCGACGCGATCGACCGCACGGCGAAGACCGTCCGCTTCGGCGACGACGGCACCCTCGTCCACTACGACAAGCTGCTGATCGCGACCGGCGCAGAGCCCCGCCGCCTGGACATCCCGGGCACCGACCTCGCGGGCGTCCACCATCTGCGCCGCCTGGCCCACGCCGAGCGCCTCAAGGGCGTCCTCGCGGCCCTCGGCCGTGACAACGGCCATCTCGTCATCGCGGGCGCCGGCTGGATCGGCCTGGAGGTGGCGGCGGCGGCCCGCGAGTACGGCGCGGAGGTGACCGTCGTCGAGCCCGAGCCGACGCCGCTGCACGGCGTCCTCGGCCCCGAGCTCGGCAACCTCTTCGCCGAGCTCCACCGTGAGCACGGCGTCCGTTTCCACTTCGGCGCGCAGCTCACCGAGATCGTCGGCCAGGACGGGATGGTCCTGGCCGCCCGGACGGACACGGGGGAGGAGCACCCGGCCCACGACGTCCTCGCCGCGATCGGGGCGGCGCCGAGGACCGGCCTCGCCGAGGCCGCGGGGCTGGAGGTCGCCGACCGCGCGTACGGCGGGGGCATCGTGGTGGACACGGCGTTGCGCACGTCCGACCCCGCCGTCTACGCCGCCGGGGACGTCGTGTCCTTCCCGCACGCCCTGTTCGACACCCGGCTGCGGGTCGAACACTGGGCCAACGCGCTGAACGGCGGGTCGGCGGCGGCGCGCTCGATGCTCGGGCGGGACGTCACCTACGACCGTGTGCCCTACTTCTTCTCCGACCAGTACGACATGGGTATGGAGTACTCGGGATGGGCGCCGCCGGGTTCGTACGACCAGGTGCTGATCCGGGGGGACGCCGGGAAGCGCGAGTTCGTCGCCTTCTGGGTGAAGGAGGGCAGGGTGCTGGCCGGGATGAACGTGAACGTGTGGGATGTCACGGAGCCGATCCAGAAACTGATCCGGTCCCGGGCCGCGGTCGACGTGGAGGCGCTCTCGAATCCCCAAGTGCCGCTGGAGAGCCTGATCGCCTAGGCGCCCGCCCGGTGGGGGCGCGCGGCGACCACGGGCCGTACGCGGCTGGTCGCGCCCACGCGGCCGCAGGTCGGCACGGCCCCGCGCCCCTTCCGGGCGCTGCCCGTGCCCCATGGCTGTCGGTGGACCACCGTAGAATCACCGCGTGGCAGGACGGATCAACGACGAGGACGTGAAGGCGGTACGGGACGCGGTCCCGATCGACGCCGTGGTCTCCGAGTACCTCCAGCTGCGCAACGCGGGCGGGGGGAACCTGAAGGGGCTGTGCCCCTTCCACGACGAGAAGTCGCCGTCCTTCCAGGTCAGCCCGAGCAAGGGCCTCTTCCACTGCTTCGGCTGCCAGGAGGGCGGCGACACCATCACGTTCGTGATGAAGGTCGACCACCTGTCCTTCTCGGAGGCGGTCGAGCGCCTGGCCGCCCAGGCCGGCATCACCCTCCGCTACGAGGAGGGCGGGTACAACCCGTCGCACCAGCGCGGCGAGCGGATCCGTCTGGTCGAGGCGCACAAGATCGCCGCCGAGTGGTATGCGGAACAGCTCGCCACCGGCCCAGAGGCCGACACCGGCCGGATCTTCCTCGCCGAGCGCGGCTTCGACCAGGCCGCCGCCGTCCACTTCGGCGTCGGCTACAGCCCCCAGGGCTGGGACCACCTCACCCGCCATCTGCGCGGCAAGGGCTTCACCGACAAGGAACTGCTCCTGTCCGGGCTCTCCCAGGAGGGCCGCCGCGGCCCCATCGACCGCTTCCGGGGCCGCCTGATGTGGCCCATCCGCGACATCGGCGGGGACGTCGTCGGCTTCGGGGCGAGGAAGCTGTACGAGACGGACAACGGGCCGAAGTACCTCAACACCCCCGACACGCCGATCTACCGGAAGTCCCTGGTCCTGTACGGCATCGACCTCGCCAAGAAGGACATCGCCAAGGCCAGCCGGGCCGTCGTGGTCGAGGGCTACACCGACGTCATGGCCTGCCACCTCGCCGGCGTGACGACTGCCATCGCGACCTGCGGCACCGCCTTCGGCGGCGACCACATCAAGATCCTCCGCCGGCTCCTCATGGACAACGGCAGCGCACGCGTCATCTTCACCTTCGACGGCGACGCGGCCGGCCAGAAGGCGGCCCTGCGCGCCTTCGAGGACGACCAGAAGTTCGCCGCCGAGACGTACATCGCCATCGCGCCCGACGGCATGGACCCGTGCGAGCTGCGGCTCGCCAAGGGCGACGAGGCGGTCGCCGAGCTGGTCGAACCCCGCACCCCGCTCTTCGAGTTCGCGCTCCGGCAGATCGTCGCCCGCTACGACCTGGAGACCCCCGCCGGGCGCGCCGCCGCCCTCGACGAGGCGGCGCCCGTGGTGGCCCGCATCAAGAACAGCGGTGCCCAGCACGAGGTCGCCGTGGAGCTCGCCGGCATGCTCGGCATCCTCGACACCCAGTTCGTCGTCAAGCGCGTCGCCCAGCTGGCCCGCTGGGCCCGCGATCGCGGCGGCCAGGGCCCCGCCCCGGCCGCCCGGCGCCCCTCCCAGCCGTACGAGTCCGCCGCCCGCCCCCCTCCGGCCCGGCCCTCCACCTCCGCAACCCGGTCTACGCCACCGAGCGTGAACTCCTCAAACTCGCCCTTCAGCGCCCTGAGCTGGTCGCCCCCGCGTTCGACGCGTACGGGGTCGACGAGTTCACCGCCGACCAGTACGCGGCCGTACGCCAGGCGATCATCGAGGCGGGCGGCGTCGAGTACGGCGCGCAGGACCCGCAGGAGTACCTGGTCCGGGTCCGTGAGGCGGCGCCGGACGACACGGTGCGGGCCATGGTGACGGAGCTGGCGGTCGAGGCGATCATGCGCAAGACGGTCGACGACGTGTACGCCGGGGCCCAGCTGGTCACCGTGCGCCGCCGGGCCGTCGAGCGCCGGGTGCGTGACGTCCAGGGCAGCCTGGCAAGGGCGAGCGCCCATGGCGATCCGGCCCAGCTGGCCGCCGTACAGAACGAGTTGTGGGTTCTCCAGCAGTACGACCAGGCGCTTCGGGAGCGGGGCGCGGAGGCGCTCTGAGGCCCCGCCGGCCGGCCTCGGGGGCGTGAACGTCCCCGGCGCCCAGGCCAATGCCGGGCCCCCGGCCCCCCACTCCGTACGGCCTTCAAGCTGTTTCAGGCCCTCCCGGCGGCGCACTCGTACGGCAAGGTAATCGTGGGGTCACGGACCGGACGCAAAAAGTCATCGCACGCCCCTCGTGGCGGCTGTGTGTCGTACTCCACACTGGGTTCCGGTGCCTGAGCCCTCGGAGCGCGGCCGACCCGTCCCCCACGGGTCCATGATCCCCGCGGTTCCGCTCGATGAGTACGGGATGGACGGCGGTGAGACCGTCCGCGCCATCCCCGACGTACCGCCGTCGTACGCCTTGGCAGCGACATTCCTGGAGGTCGCCCCCGTGCAGACCCAGACCCTCATACAGAACGACATCAGTACGGCCATCGGCACGGACGGTGCGGAGCCGGACGAGCCGGACGCGGAGACCGACGTCATCTCCGCGGTGCCCGCGCAGAGCCGCGCCGCGCACCACCCCGAGGCGGCGCCGGAGGTCCCGCCCGGACCCGACGAGCCGCCGGCCGCCCTGGTGGAGGCCGTCGAGACGGCCGATGCGCCCGAGCCCGTGGAACTGCCACGCGGCCGCGCGGACACCAGCGGCCCGTCCTCCGACCTGTTCCGCCAGTACCTGCGCGAGATCGGCCGCATCCCGCTGCTCACGGCCGCGGAGGAGGTCGAGCTGGCCCGCCGGGTGGAGGCCGGCCTCTTCGCGGAGGCGAAGCTGGGCAGCGCGCCCGACCTCGACACCCGGCTCGCCCACGACCTGGACAAGCTGGTCGTCATGGGCCGCATGGCCAAGCGCCGCCTCATCGAGGCGAACCTGCGGCTCGTCGTGTCGGTGGCGAAGCGGTACGTGGGCCGTGGCCTGACCATGCTCGACCTGGTCCAGGAAGGAAATCTGGGCCTCATCCGGGCCGTGGAGAAGTTCGACTACGCCCGCGGCTACAAGTTCTCGACGTACGCGACCTGGTGGATCCGCCAGGCCATGTCCCGCGCCCTCGCCGACCAGGCCCGCACGATCCGGGTCCCCGTCCACGTCGTCGAGTTGATCAACCGGGTCGTCCGCGTCCAGCGCCGCATGCTCCAGGAACGGGGCTACGAGCCCAGCCCGGAGGAGGTCGCCGCCCACCTCGGCCTCGCCCCCGAACGCGTCCGCGAGGTCCTCCGCCTCGCCCAGGAACCGGTGTCGCTGCACGCCCCGGTGGGCGAGGAGGACGACGTCGCCCTGGGCGACCTCATCGAGGACGGCGACGCGGCGAGCCCGGTGGAGTCGGCGGCGTTCCTGCTGCTGCGTGAGCACCTGGAAGCGGTCCTCTCCACCCTCGGCGAACGCGAACGCAAGGTCGTCCAACTCCGCTACGGCCTCGCGGACGGCCGCCCCCGCACCCTGGAGGAGATAGGCCGCATCTTCGGTGTCACCCGTGAACGCATCAGGCAGATCGAGTCCAAGACCCTCAACAAACTCAGGGACCACGCCTTCGCGGACCAACTGAGGGGTTACCTGGACTGAGGCGGGGGTGCCGCTGCCGCTGTCGTAGCTGCTGGCAGTCTCGTGCCGCCGGGGCGGCACGGGTGGGCGCAGCGGCACCCCGGCGTCGGGCAACGGCTCAGTCCACCTCGACCGCGGCCTCAGCGAACTGCGCCTTGTACAGCCGCGCGTAAGCCCCGTCCGCGGCCAGCAACTCCTCGTGCGCGCCCTGTTCGACGATCGCCCCGCTCTCCATCACCAGGATCGTGTCCGCGTCCCGGATCGTCGACAGCCGGTGCGCGATCACGAACGACGTACGTCCGTGCGCGAGTTTGGCCATCGCCTTCTGGATCAACACCTCCGTACGCGTGTCGACCGAACTCGTCGCCTCGTCCAGCACCAGGATCACCGGATCCGACAGGAACGCCCGTGCGATGGTGATGAGCTGCTTCTCACCCGCGCTCACCCCGGTTCCCTCGTCGTCGATCACGGTGTCGTACCCGTCGGGCAGCGTCCGGATGAACCGGTCCGCGTGCGCCGCCCGAGCCGCCTCCTCGATCTCCCCGCGCGTGACCTTCCGCGCGGCGGACGCCCCGTACGCGATGTTCTCCGCGATGGTGCCCCCGAACAGCCAGGTGTCCTGCAGCACCATCCCGATCCCGTCCCGGAGTTCGTCCCGCGACATGGACGCGATGTCGACCCCGTCGAGCTCGATACGCCCGCCCGTGACCTCGTAGAACCGCATCAACAGGTTCACCAGGGTCGTCTTGCCGGCCCCGGTCGGGCCCACGATCGCCACGGTGTGCCCCGGCTCGACGACCAGCGACAGGTCCTCGATCAGCGGCTTGCCGGCCTCGTACCGGAAGGACACCCCCTCCAGCGCGACCCGCCCCCGCAGCTCCTCCGGGCGCACTCCGGGCACCGCGTCGGCCTCCTGCTCCTCCGCGTCGAGCAGTTCGAAGATCCGCTCGGCGGACGCCACACCCGACTGCACCAGGTTCGCCATGGACGCCACCTGCGTCAGCGGCATCGAGAACTGCCGCGAGTACTGGATGAAGGCCTGCACGTCACCGATGGACAGGGCACCGGACGCGACCCGCAGTCCGCCCACCACGGCCACCAGCACATAGTTGATGTTCGACACGAAGAACATCAGCGGCTGCATGATCCCGCTGTTGAACTGGGCCTTGAACCCGGCCTCGTACAACCGCTCGTTCTCCTCGGCGAACCGCTTCGCCGACTCCTCCTGCCGCCCGAACACCTTCACGAGCGCGTGCCCGGTGTACATCTCCTCGACGTGCGCGTTGAGCGTGCCCGTCGTCCGCCACTGCGCGACGAAGTGCGGCTGTGACCGTTTGCCGACACGCGTGGCCACCAGGAACGACACCGGTACGGTCACCAGCGCGACCAGCGCCAGCAGCGGCGACACCCAGAACATCATCACCAGCACACCGATGATGGTGAGGAGCGAGTTGACGAGCTGGCCCATCGACTGCTGGAGCGTCTGGCCGATGTTGTCGATGTCGTTGGTCGCCCGGCTCAGCACCTCACCCCGCTGCCGCTGGTCGAAGTACGACAGCGGCAGCCGCGACAGCTTCGCCTGGAGTCCTTCGCGCATGTGGTAGAGGGTCCGGTTGATGGCCCGGTTGGAGAGCCGGGTGGCCGCCGCCATCAGCAGCCCGGCGACCAGGAAGATGCCGAGGGCAACCAGCAGAACGCCGGCGACGGCCTCGAAGTCGATGCCCTCGCCGGGCGTGAAGTCCGTGCCGCGCAGCATGTCGGCGACCTGGCCGTCCCCGCGCTCGCGCAGGGACTCGAGGACCTCGGCCTTCGTGTCGCCCGCCGGCATCTCCCGCCCGACGACCCCCGCGAACACCAGGTCGGTCGCCCTGCCGAGGATCCACGGCCCCAGCACCGACAGCCCGACGCTGAGCACGGCGCACACGACCATCGCGTACATCGTGAACCGCTCGGGCCGGAACTGTGCGAGCAGCCGCTTCCCGGACCCCTTGAAGTCCATGGAGTGCTGGTCCGGGGCCCCGGCCCCCGCCATCCGTGCCAACGGCCCGGCCATCAGGCTGCCTCCGCTTCCGTGAGCTGGGAGAGGACGATCTCCCGGTAGGTCTCGTTCTCCGCCATCAGCTCGTGGTGGCGCCCGGTGCCGACGACCCGTCCCTCGTCGAGGACGACGATCTGGTCGGCGTCCCGGATGGTCGCCACCCGCTGGGCGACGATCACGACGGTCGCGTCGGCGGTCTCCCGGGCCAGCGCGGCGCGCAGGGCGGCGTCGGTCGCGTAGTCGAGCGCGGAGAACGAGTCGTCGAACAGATAGATCTCCGGCCGCTGCACCAGCGTCCGCGCGATCGCGAGCCGCTGCCGCTGCCCGCCCGACACGTTCGTCCCGCCCTGCGCGATGGGGGAGTCCAGCCCGTTCTCCAGCCGGGACACGAAGTCCCCCGCCTGCGCCACCTCCAGGGCGTGCCACAACTCCTCGTCGGTGGCGTCCGGATTGCCGTACCGCAGGTTCGTCGCCACGGTCCCCGAGAAGAGATACGGCTTCTGCGGCACCAGCCCGACGGTCCTGGCCAGCAGCCGCGGATCGAGGGTGCGTACGTCGACGCCGTCCACCAGCACCTCGCCCTCGGTGGCGTCGAACAGCCGGGGGACCAGCCCGAGGAGCGTCGACTTGCCGCTGCCGGTCGACCCGATGACGGCGGTCGTCTCACCCGGCCGCGCCACGACCTCGATCGACCTGAGCACCGGCTCCTCGGCACCCGGGTAGCGGAACCCCGCGCCCCGGACCTCCAGGTACCCGTGCCGCCGCAGCTCGCGCACGGGCTCGGTGGGCGGCACGACACTCGTCCCGGTGTCGAGCACCTCCTGGATGCGCTCGGCGCACACCTCCGCGCGCGGCATCATCATGAACATGAAGGTGGCCATCATCACCGCCATGACGATCTGCATCAGATAGGCGAGGAACGCGGTGAGCGCGCCGATCTGCATGCCGCCGCTGTCGATCCGGTGAGCCCCGAACCACACCACCGCGACCGACGAGAGGTTGATGACCGTCATCACGATCGGGAACATCAGCGCGAGCATCCGCCCGGTCCCCAGGGAGACATCCGTGAGCTCGACGT
Organism: Streptomyces sp. TG1A-60; assembly: GCF_037201975.1. NCBI lineage: Bacteria > Bacillati > Actinomycetota > Actinomycetes > Kitasatosporales > Streptomycetaceae > Streptomyces > Streptomyces sp. TG1A-60. Next base: position 5,702,650 of record NZ_CP147520.1, read on the forward strand.
TCGCCTTCCGGAACCGCTCCATCTCGTAGTCGTCCCGCACGAAGGCCCGGATGACCCGGTTGCCGGTGATCTGCTCCCGCAGCACCCGGTTCACGGTGTCCAGCCGCTCCTGCATCGTGCGGAACAGGGGGCGCAACCGGCGCACGATCAGGCTGACGGAGATCCCGAGCACCGGTACGACGGCGAGCAGCACCCCCGACAACGGCACGTCCAGCCCCAGCGCCAGCACGATGCCGCCGACACACATGATCGGCGCCGACACCACCAGCGTGAACGTCATGAGCACCAGCATCTGCACCTGCTGCACATCGTTCGTCGTCCGCGTGATCAGCGACGGCGCCCCGAAGTGGCCGACCTCACGTGCCGAGAACGACTGCACCCGGTCGAACACGGCCGCCCGGATGTCCCGGCCGACCGCCGCCGCCGTACGGGCGCCGTAGTACACGGCCCCGATGTTGCAGACGACCTGCACCAGCGAGACACCGATCATCAGCGCGCCGAAGGACAGGATGTAACCCGTGTCCCCCTTCACCACGCCCTCGTCGATGATGTGGGCGTTCAGAGTGGGCAGATAGAGCGTGGCGCACGTCTGCACGAACTGCAGCAGCACCAACAGGACGATCGGTTTCCGGTACGGACGGAGATGACTTCTCAGCAGTCGTATGAGCACGCGGGATCTCTCGGAGTGGAGGACGGGGATGTGGATGCACCACCCCCCATCGTCGGACACTCCACCAGCGTTACCTCAACCGAATTAACCCGACGGTGAAGATCCGACGCCGGGCCCCCGCGAACCGAGGGGTGCCGTCACGCCCGGAACGCCCCCGGATGCGTCTGCTCGCGAACCGAGACGTACTGCTGCCGCACCGCCTGCCCCACGGCCAGCTCGCCCCCCGGCTCCAGCACCTGCGCCGCCGCCCCCGGCCACATCGGCGGCGTCCGCGGATCGAGCGTCCCCTGGGACACGCCCAGCGCCCAGGCGGCCTGCCGCGCCGCCCCCACCGCCGCGTAGTCCGCCGGCTGCGGCACCACCACCTGCACCCCGAAGAGCGCCGGCGCCGCCGCCTGCACGGCCGGCAGCCCCGCCGCCGCGCCCAGCAGGAAGATCCGCCGTACGTCGACGCCCCGCCCCCGCAGCACGTCCAGCGCGTCCGCGAGCCCGCACAGCATGCCCTCGAACGCGGCCCGCGCGAAGTGCTCCGGCTTCATCGACTCCCGCCGCAGCCCGGCCACCGTCCCGGCCGTGTGCGGCAGGTTCGGCGTCCGCTCACCCTCCAGATACGGCAGCATCACCAGCCCGTGCGACCCGGGCGTCGACTTCATCGCAAGGTCGGACAGCCCCTCCAGATCGGCCACCCCCAGCATCTCGGCGGCCCCGCGCAGCGCCCGTACGGCGTTCAGCGTGGTGACGACCGGCAGATGCATGCCCGTGGCGTCGGCCAGCGAGGTGATCATCCCGGTGGAGTCGACGAGCGCCTCGGTGTGCACGGCCATGACCGACCCGGAGGCCCCCAGCGACACCACCGCGTCACCGAGCCCGATGCCGAGTCCGAACGCGGCGGCCATGGTCTCGCCGGTGCCGGCGGAGATGAGGAGCCCCTCCGGCGTCGTACCGGCCGCGTCCGAGGGCCCGAGCACCTCGGGGAGCATGACCTGGTGCCCGAGGGCCATCTCGACGAGGTCCGTCCGGTACTGCCCGGTCGCCGCGTTCCAGTACCCGGTCCCGGACGCCCCGCCCCGGTCGGTGGTCCGCCGGACCGGCCGCCCCAGCAACTGCCAGACCAGCCAGTCGTGCGCCTGCAGCAGTACGGCGGTCCGCATCGCGGCGTCCGGTTCCGTACGGCTCATCCAGCGCAGCTTCGTCACCGGCTGAGCGGCCCCCGGCACGCACCCCACGGCCTCCGCCCACGCCCCGCGCCCACCGAGCGCGTCGACGAGGTCGGCCGCCGCGACCTGGGTCCGCTTGTCGCCGCCGACCATCGCCGGGCGCACGGTGTTGCCCTGGGCGTCCAGCGCGATCAGCCCGTTCTGCTGGGACGACACCCCGATCGCCTGCACGCCCTCCAGCAGCCCGCCGCCGGCCGCCTCCCCCAGGGAAAGCAGCCAGGCCTGCGGATCGACGTCCGACGGGCGCCCTCCGCTCTCCGCCGGCTCCAACGGGTGCGGGGCATACCCCTGCCTGAGCACGGCCCCTGTGTCCGAGTCACAGACGACAATGCGCGTAAATTCGGGCGAACTGTCCAGCCCGGCGACTATCCCCATGGCGGAAATTCTGCCGCACGGGAAGGGGTGGGGGTGCCGCGCGTCCGCCCGGCCGACGCGATCCGGACCTTACGTATTACTGGTACCCCAGTCGTCTCCGGCCGAGCCGTTCGCGTTGCGCTCGCGCAGAGAGCGGACCCGCCCGGCGACCGAGTCGGGCACGCGGTCCCCGACCTTCTCGCTGACCACGTGGTACGCCTTGCCGGCGAACACGCGCCCCTGCTGGGCCGCCGACTCCGCGGTGTTGCGCACCGCGGGGTTCTGCGCGACCTGCTGGGCGGACTTCTTCAACTGCTCGTAGCGCTCGCGTCCGGCGCGTGTGCCGAGCACGTACCCCAGGGCCAGTCCGGCAAAGAACGTGAGCCGGTAGCGCATGGTGACCACCCTTCCCTTACGTCTGCGTCGGTCCCTTGCGTTGCCCTGTGAGGGGCGACGGGCGCGGGGGGATACCGATTGGCGGAGCACCCCCCTGCTTGCGCTAATGTATGTGTCGCAGCGAGCACACGCCCCCTGGCGGATACCCAGGTAGGTACGTTCGATGCAACGAGGCATTCCTCCGTAGCTCAATTGGCAGAGCAGCCGGCTGTTAACCGGCAGGTTACTGGTTCGAGTCCAGTCGGGGGAGCTCGGTCCTCCGTAGCTCAATTGGCAGAGCAGCCGGCTGTTAACCGGCAGGTTACTGGTTCGAGTCCAGTCGGGGGAGCAGCCTGAACGAGGACCCCGTCGGGGTCCTTTTTCATGCCCGGGGGAACCGCGCGGGCCGCGCCGAAGTCCGCAAGGTCAAGAAGCGCAGGCGAAGGCCGACCATCCGAAGCAGGAGATCGTATGAGCGGCTATGCTGCGGCAGACGGCGCGCACACATGTGCGCGACACGCCGTACGGGGCGGTAGCTCAGCCGGTTAGAGCAGCGGACTCATAATCCGTCGGCCGTGGGTTCGAGTCCCACCCGCCCCACCTGCGCAGGCTTCTGACCTGCGGAAACGTTCATTTTGTCCTGTCGGATCGTCAACTTTGCCTGAACGGACTGAATCCGCTGCTCGCGAGTTTGGTGCTACGGCGGTCTGCGTCAGCTGATACTTGTCTGACCTGCACGTATGCGTGCCAGCAAGGAGTCGACGAGACCCGTTCTGGGCGCCTGCGCTGCGAGAGCGGCAGTAGTTGAGGCCATCCTGAGGCCGCCAGTACCGGGAAGGTGGCCGGGCGGCTGAGCTCTGGCCAGTCGTCCGAGTGTGCTCAGTGCGTTGTGGCAAAGGGAGTCCCTGTTCGATGAGCAGGGGCTTCTTCGTGTGCGGGGCATGATCGCCTTGGGGTAGGGGCAGGCAGCGGACGGCTTGTTGTGGATCGAGGAGGGTGCGATGCCGTCGGTGCTGGGGTTGATGGAACAGCGTGAGGCGCGGGCGAGGCAGGATCTGGAGTCCTGGACGGAGGTCCTGGAGCAGGCTCAGGCGGAGGTGGATGCCGCGCGGGAGCGGGTCGAGCGGGCCCGGGTGGGGCGTGAGGAGCTTGTGTCGGTGCTGGCCGTGGAGAGCCCGGTAAATACGCCGGTTCTGGTGCCGTCCGGTGGTGAGATGGCTGTCGCCGTGGGATCGGGCGGCCCGGGCGCGGGGCATGGCGAGCGGCCGCCGGTGTGGCGGTCGGGCATGGGCGAGGAGGTGCTCGGCGGCTTGTATCGGGAGGTGTTCGCCGCGGTGGTGGCCGCTTCGGGGCCGGTGAACGGGGTGGAGCTGACGCGGGCGGTGGGCCGGGAAGCGGAGATCAAGAACGAGGTGGAGAAGATCCGGCACCGTGCCTATGTGCTGGAGAAGCGGGGCTGGCTGGTGCGGGCGAAGGACGGACGGTTCATGCCCGCGCCCGGAGCAGTCGGCCGGGACGCTTCTCCGGCCAGCGCGGAGCGTCTGCGGCCAGGCGCCGGGAAAGTCTGATCACGGCGGCCCACCACACCATCTGGGCATGGTGGTCGGGGCGGCGTTCGTGGTCGCGGTTGAGGCGGCGTGAGCGGGCCAGCCAGCTCAGCGTCCGCTCCACGACCCACCTGCGGGCCAGTACGACAAATCCGCGTTGTCCGTCGGAGCGGCGCACGACCTCGGTCCGGACTCCGTGACGGGCGAACGCCTTCGCCAGCGCCGGACCCTGGTAGGCGCTGTCGACCCACACCAGTTGCAGCAGCCGGCCCGGCTGCTGCATGAACGTCTCCAGCAGTGCGGGGGCGGCCTTGGAGTCGTGCACATCGGCCGTGGTCACGGTCACTTCCAGGAGCAGGCCCTCGGTGTCGGTCAGGATGTGACGCTTGCGGCCGTCACGTGACTTGCCGCCGTCGTATCCGCGGCTGTCCTCGCCGACGGTCTCGGAGGCGTCCACCGACTGACTGTCGATGATGCCCGCACTGGGCTCGGCGTTGCGGCCGGCGCGCTCCCTCGCCGAACATCGCAGGCGTTCGTACAGTTCACGCGCATAGTCGTAGGCCCGCCAGCGGCGGAAGAAGTCGTAGACCGCCCGCCAGTACGGGAAATCGACCGGCAGAGCCGTCCACTTCACGCCGTTGTCGACCAGGTAGCGCACCGCGTCGAGCATTGTCCGGTGGCAGTACGCCTCCGGACGCCCGCCCCGCTTCAGGAGCCAGGCCGGCACCGGCATCGCGGCGCGGACCTCGGCCCACTCCGCATCCGTCATGTCACTCGGATAGCAGCCTGCCCGCCGTCCCGGAGCGAGCGAACCGAACCGGTGCACGTAGCAGTCACACCCAGGGGTGACCGCGGTGGACGCATGCACAGAGATACTGCTCAACTGATCAGGCAACGGGCTTCCTTGGTCGTGCTGGTGTCGTAACCGCGTCACTACCAAGGGGCCCGTTCTCTCATGCCCGCGACCGCACCCGAACCTCCGTCCAGATCATCACCCGCTGCCGCTCGAACAAGATCCGGTTTGCCACAACGCACTCAGTGGAACGATGCAGCAACGTCTAGGTATCAGGCCTCGTGAGGACTCTGCCTGGCGATGGCCAGTAGTGGCGGGGAAACGGCCCGAACAGAAAACGGCCCCTCAGGGATCACCCGACGGCGTTCGGGCCGTCGAGATCGAGTGTCGTTGAGGTGACCGGACAGGGAACCGCGAGGATGGAAGATCGATGAGCCTGTTCGGGAGCCGCTGCCCGCCATGAGTGTGCCGATTCTTGCGCGCTGACGCTGCGCTGCCGCCCACCTCGCGGGGTTGCCCGTAAGGAATCGCCGGAGAGACAGCCCATCCTGCCTGAGTCCACTGGAACCACGGTGCTACGCAGCTGCGTTATGTGTGTTGCACAGCATCACTGCGATATTGGATGAAGCGGCGGGCCGTCAGCCGATCGGCGGGCGTGCCGCTGAAGCAGGGGGATCAGCATGACGCAGGCATGGAAGGTCACGGTCATCGTGCTGGCGGCGGCGGGAGTCGTCTCCACGCCGCTGATCTGGCTGCTGGACAGCCCCGGTGCAGGACAGCTGGCCGGGGCCTCCGTCCAGGCCGCTGTCGGCATCGCGGCCCTGGTATGGGCGCTGTTCCAGCACCCGGGAAACCGCACGGACGACACGGCGACCCGGACCGGAGTGGCAGACGCGAACGACGGGGGCAAGGCCGTCACGGGCATCAGGCGCCCGCAGGGCCGGGGCAGCGGATCAGCGAAGGCGGAAGACACCGGAAATGCCACTGCCACCGGCGACGCCAGCAGCGCCACCACCGGCATCGACTACACCTGAACCGGCCTGGCCCGGCCAGACCACAGAAGGAAGAGGGGACGGTCGCGTGGCCCGAGGCGACAAGCGCCGGCAAGACCCCGAGGATGCCGTCGGCCCTGAGATCACAGTGACTGCCACCGGGAACGCCGCGGCCGCATCCGGGGGCACGGCGGTGACCGGCTACCGCGGCCCGGCCCGCGGAACCGACCGCGCTCCCGACGCCCCGGTACACCTGTCCGACACCGGAGACACAACCGCCACCAACGGCGGAATCGCCATCAGCGGCTACGTCGGCGCCCTGAACATGGTGCAGCGCGCACCCCAGGAACCGGCCCCCTGGCCGCACCAGGTCGGTGTCATCCCGCTCCGAGCGCGGTCCTTCCAGCACCGCACCGCGGTGGAACAGCTACGGACGAAGGTCGACGGCGGCGGCACCGCGGTGCTGGCCCAGGTCCTGACCGGCATGGGCGGGGTGGGCAAGACCCAGCTCGCTGCTGACTACGCCCACACCGCCTGGGAAAAACGGGGCGAAGCCGTCGGCCCGGACGTCTTGGTCTGGAACACCGCGAGCACCCGGGAGGCCATCGTGACCGGGTACGCCCAGGCCGGCGTCGAGCTGTGCCGGGCCGATCCAGGCGATCCGGAGAAGGCCGCCTGCTCCTTCCTGGCCTGGCTCACCCCCAAGACCGGAGCGAAGCCGTGCCGGTGGCTGATCGTCCTGGACGACGTCACCGACCCCGCCGACCTGCGCGGCTTGTGGCCGCCCGCCAGCGAACACGGCCGCACCCTGGTCACCACCCGCCGCCGTGACGCAGCCCTGGCTGGAGACGGCCGACACCTCATCCATGTCGGCCTGTTCACTGAGGCACAGGCAGTCACCTACCTGGCCCGGTCCCTGAGCGCCTGCGGCCGACACGAACCCGCCGAGCAGCTCGCGGCCTTGGCACGTGATCTCGGATACCTCCCCCTCGCCCTTGCCCAAGCCTTCGCCTACCTCATCGACACGGACCTCGACTGCGTCGCGTACCGTGAACTGCTGGCCGACCGGGCGACCAAGCTCGCGGATGCCGCCCCAGACGTGCTGCCTGACGACCACGCTGCCCCTGTCGCCGCCGCTTGGTCGCTGTCCTTCGATCGTGCCGATATGCTGCGCCCGGCAGGTTTTGCCCGGCCCATGCTCCAACTGGCTTCGATGCTCGACCCCAACGGCATTCCCAACAGCGTCCTGACCAGCGAATCGGCTGTCGCTTACCTTGCTCAGCACCGGACCGTTGGGCAAGCAGACTCTGCTGAGCCCCTGGGGCGCCTGTCGCCCCGGGAGGCGATGCTCACCTTCAGGGCACTGCACCGGCTGAGCCTGATTGAGCACACTCCTCAGATGCCACATCAGGCCGTCCGCGTCCACCAGCTGATCCAACGCGCTGTACGCGATGATCTCGCACGAGACGAATACAACCAGGCCGCAAGAGCAGCCGCTGATGCCCTTGCGTCGGCGTGGCCCGACGTAACCCGTGATACCCAGCTTGAGCAATCCCTGCGAGCTAATAGCACCGCGCTCAGCCAGTGCGCCGAAGAGGCCTTGTGTCATCCCGAGGCGCACCATGTGTTGTTCAGGGTCGGAAGGAGCCTCGGCGATACCGGGCAGATCTCTGCGGCCCGCGACCATTTCGAGCAGCTCGTTGGAACCCTCAGCCGCCATCTGGGCCCTGACCACCCCGACACTCTCGCTGCGAGGGGCAACCTGGTTCAGCGGCAAGGACAGGCCGGCGACGCAGCAGGCGCGGTAGATGCCTTCCGGCAACTATTGGATCAGGCGGTACAGATCCTTGGGCCTGACCATCCGCACACCCTAACCACCCGCAGTCACCTTGCCTTTTACCAAGGTCAGGCGGGAGATGCCGCAGGCGCCGCCGCTTCAGCGGAAGCACTCCTCCAGGACCAGTTGCGGGTCCACGGGCCGGACCACTCCAATACCCTCATCACGCGCGGCAATCTTGCCCGTTGGAAGAGCGAAGCAGGAGACCCAGTTGGTGCTACAGAGGCTCTTGAGTACCTATTGAAGGACCAGCTGCGCATCTTCGGCCCTGATCACCCGGACACTCTGGTCACGCGCAGTGCTCTCGCAGGCTGTCGGGGCCAGGCAGGGGATCCGGCAGGTGCAGCAGATGACATGGCGCGAGTGGTGCAGTGCATGCTGCAGGCCCTTGGCCCTGACAACCCCGAGTTCCTGTCTGCAAGCCACGACCTGGCTCACTGGAGAGGTGAAGCGGGGGACCCCGCTGGCGCCGCAGAAGTAGTAGAACGGTTGCTGGAGCAGACGCTGCGAGTGCTGGGGCCCGACCACCCCACTACCCTCGTGTCCCGAGGCGTTCTCGCAAAATGGAAGGGACTGACAGGGGATCTGGCCGGCGCCGCGAACGACATGGAGCGGCTGCTTGAAGACATGCTGCGAGTACTGGGTAAACAACATCCCCACACACTCTCGTGCCGGGGCAACCTTGCATTCATACGGAGCCTGGCGGGAGACCTGCCCGGTGCTGCAGACGCTGCCGAAGAACTACTCGAGGGTGAGCTGGAGATCCTCGGGCCCGACCATCCTTCCACCTTCACTGTCCGTAACAACATTGCTCGGTGGAGGGGGCAGTCGGGGAGTCCGGTCAGGGCAGTGGGCGTCCTTGAACAGCTGCTGGCGGATAGGCTGCGAGTGCTCGGACCAGACCATCCCGATACGTTCACTACTCGCCACGATCTCGCCCTCATGCGAGGGCTGGCAGGGAATCCGGTCAGCGCGGCGGATGCCTTCGAAGAGCTGCTGGCAGATAGGCTGCGAGTGCTCGGACCACACCATCCCGATACGTTCACTACTCGCCACGATCTTGCCGTCATGCGAGGGCTGGCAGGGGATCTAGTCGGTGCAGTGGACGCCCTCGGACAGCTGATGAAGGATGAACTCCGGATCCTCGGGCCTGATCATCCTGATACCCATGCGACGCAAGGCAGCTTGGATCAGTGGCGCGCAGTGACAGGGACACCGTCGTCAGGCCAGTGATCCGCCGGTTGCTAGTGATCACTGCACGAGTCGCATTCCCCACCACACGACTATGATCAACGTTCAAGAACCCGACGTCTCACCGCCTACCGCGCACGAGTCACCGCCTACCGCGCACGAGCTCGTTCGTGAACTCGAGTCGTAGTGAGTTGACCGCTCTGCAGCGGGTCAGCGGTTAGTGCAGTCAAGCGCCAACCCGCATAGTGAACGTGTGGAACGTTGATGCGGTGAAACAATTCTTTAGCCTCTCCGCTACGGCGAGCAAGGATGCGGGGCGGAGGCGGAAGTAGGCCAGGCCCTCCCTCACGCAGAGAAGAGCATGCGCCAGAACCGCGAACTCAAGCGTCCGGGATGCCCTCGGCCTTCTTCCGCCAGTGAGCGAGGTTGTGCTGGATAATCCGCAGATGGGGGTGGTCTTCGCCGAGCACCCGTGCCATCTGCTCCAGCAGTTGCTCAGTCACGGCGACGGCCCCGCCTGCATCCCCTGCCACCCCTAGCCAATGGGCGTAGCTGCCGCAGGCGGCGAGGGTGTCAGGATGGTTCTCGCCCAGGAGTCGACGCCGAGCAAGCAGGAGTAACTTATGAGCCTCGGCAGTCCCCGATGCATCACCTATCCGGCTACTCCACCGAATTAGACTGTGCAGGGCATTGAGGGTGATGGGGTGATTGTCACTCAGGGCTCGCTTTGCGTCAGCCGCTAGTTCGGCGAATGCGGTGGCTGCGCCGGCTGCGTCTCCCGCCTCCCCCCGCCACCGTGCCAAGTGACCTCGGGCATTGAAAGTGTTGGGGTGGTCTAGGCCATGTATCCGCACCTGGGCAGTCATTAGTTCGGCGAATGCGGCGGCGGCTCCGGCTGCGTCTCCCGCCTCCCCCCGCCACCGTGCCAAGTGTCCCCGAAGGTCAAGAACATACGGGTGTTCGTCGCCCAGGACCCGCTTCCCGTCCGCCAGCAGTTCGGTGAACGCGGCCTTGGCCCCAGCTGCATCACCCGCGCGACCTCGCCACCGGGCAAGCTCCCCTTGGGTCGCCAACGTGTGAGGGTGGTCGTCGCCCACGGCCCGACGTCGGTCAGTGAGCAGTTCGGTGAATGCGGTGGCTGCGCCGGCTGCGTCTCCCGCCTCCCCCCGCCAGTAAGCGAGGTTGTGCCGTGCCATAAGGGTGTCGGGGTGATCTGGGCCCTGCACCCGCACCTGGTCGGCCATTAGTTCGGCGAATGCGGCTGCTGCTGCGGCTGCATCTCCTGCCTCCCCACACCAGTGCGCAAGGTTGCGGCGGACTCTGAGGGTGTCGTAGTGGTCTTTGCCGAGCACCCGCGCCATATGTTCTAGCAGTTCGGTGAGTGCGGCGGCTGCTCCGGCTGCGTCTCCCGCTTCTCCCTGCTGTCGCGCGAGCTCGCCCTGAGTACCAAAAACAGAGGGGTGATCATTGCCGAGTACCCGCCCCATGTGGGGCAGCAGTTCCGCGAACGCGGTGGCGGCCCCGGCGGGGTCGCCCGCCTGGCCTCGCCAGTAGGCCAGGTTCTGCCGAGCGGCAAGAGTGTCGGGGGCATCCGCGCCGAAGTGATGGTGAGCCATGGCGGCTATATGGGTGAATGAGTCACGGGCAGCGATGACTTGTCCCATCTTCCCTAGGCTAATGGTGGCCCAGTAGAGAACCGCATGAGCGCGAGACCGGTACAACGCGTCTTCCGCACAGTTGCTGAGGGCAGTGGTATTCGCGCGCAGAGCTTGCGTGAGGTCGGTGTCGCGTTCGTTCTTGGGCCAGGTGGCCATGAGGGCGTCAGCGGCCGCGTGGGCAGTCTGCTCGTGGTGGTGGGGGGTGAGGGGTGTCGCGGGTGGCGCGTTGGATGAGCTGATGGACGCGGACGGCATGGTGCGGGGTGTCAGGGGTGTGGTCGATGAGGCTGAGCCGGTGCAGGGCCCGCAGAGCGTGCACCGTGTCCCGGAGAGATACAGGGGCGGCTTCCTCGGCGGGGTTCGGACCGGTGCGAGTGCGGTGCACAGTGAGGTGGGCGCGGGCGGGCTCGCTGGTCAGGACGGTTTCGGGGATGCCATTGGCATTGAGCAGGGAGGTGAGCTGGAGCATGGGGCGGGCCAGGCCAGCGGGACGCAGGGTATCGGCACGGTCGACGGACAGAGACCATGCGGCGGCCAGCGGCAGGGCCTGGTCATCGGGGAGGACGTCGGGGGCGATGGCGGCAAGTGCGGTGGTGCGGTCGGCAAGCAGGGCGCGGTAGGTGGCCACGGCGTCGGCGGTGTCGATGATGTACGCGGCAGCCTGGGACAGGGCCAGGGGCAGGTATCCGAGATCGTTCGCCAAGGCGGTCAACTCGTCGGCGGAGTCGTAACGACCGTGTCCGGCCAGGGACGCGGTGAGGTAGGCGAGGGCTTCCGCGGCAGTGAATAAGCCGATCTCGATAGTGTGGCGGCTGTCTGCGGCGAGGGCGGCATCCCGACGGCGCGTGGTGACCAGAGTGCGGCCGTGGGCGCCGGCGGGCGGCCACAGACCACGCAGATCGGCGGGGTCGGCGACGTCGTCCAGGACGATCAGCCACCGGCACGGCTTCGTCCCGGCCTTGGGGGTGAGCCAGGCCAGGAAGGAAAGCGCGGCCTTCTCTTGATCATTGGGATCGCCCCGGCATAGCTCGACGCCAGCCTGCGCGTATCCGGTCACGATGGCCTGACGGCTACTCGCGGTGACCCACACCAGGACATCCAGGCCGCCAGCCGCGCTGTCGTCGTCCCATGCGGTGCGGGCGTAGTCGGCGGCCAGCTGGGTCTTACCTACCCCGCCCATGCCAGTCAGCATCTGGGTCAGCACGGCGGTGCCACCCCCGTCGACCTTCGTACGTAGCCGGTCTGCTTGGGCGCGGTGCTGGAAAGACCTGGCCGCAGGTGGGATGACGCCGACCTGGTGCGGCCAAAGGGCCGGTTCCTGGGGCGTGCGCTGCTCCATGGTCACCGTGCCGATGTAGCCGGTGTTAGCGAGTCCGCCCCCGGTGGCGGTGGCGGCCCCGGTGCGGGACAGGTTTACCGGGCTGCAGGGAGGGTCGGTGCCCAGGGCAGGGCTGCGGTAACCGGTCACCGCAGTGCCTCCGGACGTCGCTGTTGCATCCCCGGTATTGGCTAACGTGACCGCGGTCCGGGCCTCGGCGGGGCCTTGCTGGCGCTTGTCCCGGGCCATCGTCGTTCTATTCCCCACTCTGCTGCCCGTGCCTTCGGCCGGACGCTAGCTGTAGTCGATACCACTGTTGGCCTTGCTGCCCCCGCCCGTCGAGGTGGCGTTTCCGGCCCTCTTCACCTTCATCGACACACTGCCGCGGCCCTTAGGCCGCTTGATACCTGTGTTGGCCGCGCCTCGCCTCGTATGAGCCTTCCCGGTTTGGGGTGGCTGTGTAGCCTCCATGTGACTACACATGGTAACCGTTCGTGCCGGACGGCACCCGCGTTGCTCCGGAGTTCTCAGTCTCGCTGCAGTGGTACTGCCCAGCCGATCTTGAACGATCCATAACTGGGTAGCCCAGCGCCGTGCAGCTCCGATTTCCTGTACGGGTGTGGCGGAGCGGCTCCGCGACACCCACGGGTTGCCCTCGTTGTGCTGGCCATTGGATGGTCTACTCGTCGAGCGCGGTGGCTACGACGCCGGCGTGGCGGACCCGCATCTCCTAGTTCGCTGCGTCCCGTACTGTCAGGGCCGCAGGTGCGCCGCGCGGGAGCCTTGTGAGGGCTATGTCTGGGCCTCGGATCCCTGTAGGCGTGCGCTCTGTCATGTGGAGCCTGCTCGCCTTGTTGCTCCTGTTGCCCCAGTGCGCCAGGTGTCGGCTGGCCTCCGCAATGGTTCGTGACTAGCTAGCTGCCTGCATCGCCTGTTGGTGTGCGGAGATTGCTGATTCAGCACAACGCTAGCCATCGGAGTACGTTTGGAGTACATTCTAGACATGGGAACCAAGACGGAACGTGGGGCTGTCCGTCGGGCAGCTCCGAAGAATGACCGCATCCAACTCAGAGTTTCTGATGAGCGTCGGGCGCGGTACGAGGCAGCCGCAGCCATCCAGGGCAAGTCACTGACTGAGTTCGTCACCGCAGCTGCCGATACAGCAACGGAACACGCTCTTGCTGACAGGCGTCTCTTCCCTCTCGATGATGAAGCGTGGGAGAAGTTCAACGCAATGCTGGACGCTCCTCCAAAGGTCATCCCCGAGCTGGTGGAGCTGTTCGCCCGTCCGGATGTCTTCGGGGGCGATGAGTGAGCCGCTGGAACCGACCTGAGCCGCTGGCCAGCATCCACGATACTGCGAGCTTCGACTGCGGTGATCCGGTGCTGGACCAGTGGCTCAAGCGGTATGCGCTGACCAACCATCGCAGTGGTGCGGCGCGCGTGTTTGTCTCAACGGTCGAGGCTGATCGGGTGGCGGGGTATTACTGCCTCTCTACTGCGTCGGCGCCTAAGGCGGATCTTCCTGACCGTACTGGCAAGGGGATGCCGCAGCCGGTTCCGCTGATCCTGCTAGGGCGGCTCGCAGTGGACTCGGTGCATCAGGGGAGTGGCCTTGGTGGTGGCCTGTTGCGTGACGCAATCCAGCGGACCCTCATAGCAGCAGAAGCCGTTGGTGTCAGGGCGATGCTGACCCACGCCGCCACCCCCGAGGCGGCCAAGTTTTATGCACGGTTCGGGTTCATTCCTTCCCCCACGGATGCGCTGCACATGGTGCTCTTGCTCAAGGATGCCCGCGCAGTGCTTGGGCCGGAAGTCAAGTAGTCGATCATTCGCCGCACCGTCGGCTTGAGGCCGCTAGGCATGCTGGCCTGTGCAAGGTTCCGCCCTGGTGCCAGGGCGGAACCTTTGCGCGTTGGAAGGGGAATCCGCTGCTGGCGGGTTCCAATCCCCGTGCCCGAGCTGGCGAGATCGTCCAGCGTGCCATGGGTCTGGCTCCTTGGGGCCTCATTGAGGCCGCGTTGAGGCCACAAGGACAGGTACAGACTGACAAGGGCTGCGAAGCATCAGCAGAGGTTCACAGCCCTGACCTGCAAAAACGCCAAGAATGAGCGAAGAAACGCAAGGGCCGCCAAGATCCTCAAAGGACTCTCATAATCGTCGGCCGTGGGTTCGAGTCCCACCCGCCCCACCATCCGCTACTCGCGCGGAATCGATCTGACCAGCAACTTTGCTGGCGGATCGGGTGACTTGAAGGATCTTGGCAGCCGTGGTGATCATGGTTTCATGGCGTTGAGGCCGAAGTTGAGGCCGGGAAATTCCTCAAATCGGATATGTCGCGCCACTGCCGGATTGATCGCAGCCGTCGCGTGTGCGCCGCGCATCGGCTTCACGACCGCGGTACGAGGTCTGGCGCCTGTCGAACGTGATCCGCGCGCGCAGTGTTTCGGTGGCGGTCCTCTCCTGGTCAGCGAGTGGTCCGGTAGCCGCTACTGCATCGGGTGTTGCGCGTGTCTGTCGCGCCAGTGCCGCGCAAGGAACCGCCCAGGCCTCGCCCCGTCACCTCCGGCAGGCGGTCCTGAGAGGTGGCCGGCTCCAATGTTGGCGATGTATCATGATAGCATACATCACGGATGCTGGAGGGTGCCCGATGTCCGTCACGCAAATTGATCTCGATGACGAGGCGCTCGCCGAGGCTATGCGGCTGATGGGTGTCACGACAAAGAAAGAGACGGTCAACGCGGCCCTGCGGGACTACGTTGCACGGATCAAGCGGCTCGATGCCGCCGAGAAGCTGGCCGCGCGCGGTGCTCGTGGTGAGTTCGAGCAGGCCGCGGCGGCGCACGACGCAGGTAAGCGTGCCCGGCGCGAGGCCTTCGGGTGATCACATACCTGCTCGACACCTCCGCCCTGTGGCACCTGTTCCGCACCCCCGGAGCATTGCCGCCCTGGGAGGGGCACATCGCCGCCGGGGTGTTCCACCTCTGCGAGCCGACACGCGCCGAATTTCTCTACTCGGCAACCAGCCCGTCCCACCGGGACGAGCTGGCGGAGGAGCTGGACGCGCTCTGCCACCTCTCTCCCGTTCCTAAGAATGCCTGGCGTTGGGTCGACACTGCCCAGTACAAACTGACCCAGCGGGCCCAGCATCGCGCGGCAGGAGCGATCGACCTGTTGGTGTGTGCGACCGCGGTCCACCACGGGCACACCGTCCTCCATGTGGACAACGACTTCGCGACGGTGGCCGGAGTACTCAAAGAAGTTCAGCAGCGAGACGTACGAGCCTAATCTGCTGGGGCCGGTCCACGTTGTCGGCCTGTCGGCCTGTCGGCCTGTCGGCCTGTCGGCCTGTCGGCCTGTCGGCCTGTCGCTGATCGATGACAAGTCACTGTCCCAGGACTGTGAATCTGGTCGGTTCTATGAGCGCAGCCGTCGCACCGTCCAGATCTGCGAGTCGTGCGGCCAGGGTGGCCTCTGCGAGCCGGGTTGGCAGCGCGGCGCTGAACTTGAGGCCGTTCAGCGCACGCGCATCCACTGCGGGAAGGCATAGTTGATCGGCGGCCTCGGAAATGGCCTTCCTCCATTCCGCGGGCGTCACGTCCTCGCGAAGTCGGATGCAGGTGTCCGTTGGCCTCTGGAGTGGATCGGCGATCGTGGTGAGTGTGGCCGCCAGGGTCGCGTTGGCCCGGTAGCCGGCCCAGGTCCACCAGCGCACGTTGGTGTCGCGCCCACCCCTTACGACCACTGTCCCGTCGGGGTGGACCAGTTCCGAACTGCCCTCGCGTGCCTGGGTGAGCGCGGTCTTGGCACGCAGAGTGAGGGCGACCGGCGGGTCGGCACCGAGAAGTACTTCCCGTGCCGCGCGAGTCAGTTCGTACGAGGCGGTCCGGCCGGAACCAGCTCCTCCCCAGCGCGCCTTGCCGCCGCCGTCGACCGGTTCGACGAAGCATCGCCGTCGGGACCAGTCGATGTACGTCACCTGCCAGCTCTGTCCGGCGAGGAGCAGGCGCCGAGGACCCGCCACCTCTTCGGTCAGCAGCGCGGGATTGGTCGTGCCGATCTCGGTACGGCCCGAGATCACCCTGAATTCCGGAGCCGCGGTGAACACCGCGGTGAGGTCCATGAAGTGCCGGTAGCCGAAGCGGCGTTCCGCCTCGGGGCCGATGAACAGCATCCCTCCGTCCCGGTCCAGGAACCCCTCCTCGATCAGGTGGCGCACGATGGGCTCGGCCGACGTTCCGAAGGGACCGAGCCCTCCCCACCATTCCTGCCACAGTCGGTCCCCGACCCGATGTTCCTGCAGGCAGAGGGCCAGTACTTGTTGGGCGACGATGTGCCGGGGCTCCGGTGGCGCCACCACTGGCTCCACCCAGCCGCGCGACCACAGAAGCAGCAGGGCTGCCGCACCGATCAGTCCATCCTCGTCGACGGTGAGGAACAGGCAGTTGCGGGTGGAACCCGGCCGCCGGCCGGTACGGCCAAGACGCTGGAGGAAGGAAGCCACGGTGGCGGGCGCGTCGATCTGGATGACGCGGTCCAAGTCGCCCACGTCGATACCGAGTTCCAGGGTGCTGGTCGAGACGATCACGCAGTCGCGTGCTTCGGCGAAGGCTTCCTCTGCCCGCCGCCGTTCATCCACTGACAGGGACGCATGGGACAAGAAAGTGGTCACGTCCTTGGCCCGCAGGCTCTCTCCGAGCTTCTCGACCTGTCGGCGCGATTCGCAGAACACCAGCCGCTTCTCGCCGCGGTGCAGGGCTGCGATCACCGTGGCCGCGTTCTCCAAGGAGCCCACAAAGTCGACCTGGATGTCGCCGGGCGGTGGCAGCGGGGGGATTTTTCGCGCAGGTGCGGGGCGACGACCCGCGCCGTGCGGTGCCCGCTCCCTGAGCCCTGCAGCCAGGTGAGCAACTGCTCCGGGTTGCCCACCGTCGCGGAAAGCCCGATGCGTTGTACCGGTCGTCCAACGACCCGCTGCAACCGCTCGAGTACGGCCAGTAGGTGCCATCCCCGGTCATCCCCCGCAAAGGCGTGCACCTCGTCGACGACGATGGCCTGCAGTCCCGAGAAGAACGCCCGGTGATCGACATTGGTGCTGACGAGCATCGCTTCCAGCGATTCCGGAGTGGTCAGCAGTACGTCCGGCCGGTTCCGCAGGATCTTCTTACGGTGCGGCTGCGACACGTCTCCGTGCCACAGGGCGGCGGTCCGCCCCAGCCAAGAGGTGTACGTCTCCAGGCGCGGCAGAAGGTTGTTCAGCAGCGCCTTCAGCGGACAGACATACAGCACCGAGGTGCCGGTCCAGTTGTCCTGCGCCATTCTCGAAAGCAGCGGGAAGGAGACAGCCTCAGTCTTCCCGCCGGCGGTCGGGGCCAGAAGAACAGCGTCCGAGCCGTCAAGCAGCGGCTCGATCGCCTCCTCCTGCAGAGGACGGAGCCCGCGCCATCCCAGGGTGTTGACGATGTGATGGACCAGTCCGGGATGCAACCGGTCGAGCGGTTCGGGGGCGCCTGTCATGGCAGCTCCAACTCGATCTCGTCGGCGCTGTCGGCTGCCGCGTTGCGCTCGACCTCGCTCAGCTCGATGGTGTTCACCGTCAGCGCGTAGTGCTGGCGCGGGTCGAAGTCGTCGAATTCGTCGACCCGGTCCAGTACGTCCGCGACAAGCTTGCGCAGGAACAATCGTGGGGCGATCCCGGCCCGCCCGCCGAGCCTGCCTGTCATGGCGGTGGCCAACTCGGCGACGTACGCATCGTCGACCCGTGCGGCGATGCGCTCAGGGTTCTTGGCTGCGCCCGCGTACAAGTCCCTTACAGAACAGCCGAGTTCGCCGAGTCGCACGAGGTCGAAGCCGGTCAGTCGCAGCTGGACCGCCCGCGGCGAATCGAAGCGCGGATCGGTCGAGAAGTCAGTCGCCAGCCGCTGCGCGAGCGGCGGGAGCCGCTGTACGCCCTGCTGTCCGTCATAGAAGGCGGGGGTGCCGGTGATCACCAGGAAGAGTCCGGGGAAGCGGCCTGCGTCGATCTCGTCGAGAAGCTGACGCAGTGCGTTCAGCCCTTTCTCCCGTACGTCCCCCCGGACCCGTTGCAAGGTCTCGATCTCGTCCAGGACCACCAAGAGCCCGGGATGGCCGCAGTCCTTCAATACGGTGAGCAGCCCCTGGAGGAAGCCGAGCGCCGCGAAGTGGTCCAGGTCTCCGCGTACCCCTGCGGTCCGTCGTGCGGAGGCCGCCACCGACTTCTGGCCGCCGAGCCAGGCGATCACAGCCTCGGCGGTCGCTGAATCCCCGGCAAGCGTGGCCTTGCGGTAGCCGCGCAGAGCCGCTGAGAACGCCGGCGTGGTCTGGGCGACCGCGCGCAGTCGCGCCTCCAGCAGGTCCTCGACAGCAGCCTCCAACGCCTCGTCGTCCTCGGCGAGTTCGGGATGCGCCTCGTCCACCTCCTGCTCAAGGGTGTAGAACCATCCGTCGACCACCGAGCGCAGCGCGCTGGCCGGTTCGGTCGCGGTGGTCAGCCGCTCGGTGAGCCGGCGGTAGACGGTCTCCAGCTTGTGCAGCGGGGTCTCCGTCTCAGAGATCTGGATCTCGGCGGTGGCGAGCCCGGCCCGCTTGGCCCGTTCGGCGAGCCAGCGCGCGAAGAAGGTCTTGCCGGACCCGTACTCTCCGCGGATCGCATGGAAGGACGCGCCCCCCGATGCGATCGTTGTGATCCGCTCATCCAGCGCGGGCGTGAAACGGTCCAGACCGACCGCGAACAGGTCGAGTCCCGACTGCGGCACGGTCCCGCGCCGCAGCGCGTCGATGACCTCGCGGCGGCGGGCCGCGCTGACGGATGCGGCGCTCACACGCTCTCCTCGGACAGCTCGAACTGCTCGCGCAGCGTCTCACGGTTGAGCCGGACCCTGGTCCGGGAGTCGATCAGGCTGATGACCTCGTAGCCCTCGATGTTCAACAGCCGGGTCAGCACGGTCACAAGGCCCTCGGGACGGGTGTTCGTACGGCCACCCGAGCCGATGGCGGCCGCGGCGACCGCCGCGAGCGAGAGCGTGCCGCCTGCGTGGTCGAGCGCGTCGATGACGGCGGCCACCACCTTGTGCTCCGGCGGCTTGCGGACGAACTTGCGCTGATGCTTGTAGATCGTGGTGCCGACGATCTGCTGGCCGAGGGTGAGCACGGTCGGTTCCGCCGGTGGGGCGGCGGGCACCTCGACCGCGTCGTCTGCGAACAGCTCGCCCTCCTGCGGCCGTGGTTTCGGCTTGGCCTTCGCTGCCCTCTTCGCCGGCTTGACGGGGGCGGGTACGGGTGCGGACGCGGCCTCCGCCTCCCACCACGACGGCTGTACGGACTCGCGTGGCAGCTCGCTCCACCCCGCGGGTGCCAGCTCGGCCGACGGTGCCAGGACCAGCACCGGTACCGTCATCTCGGCGAGCGCAGCACCGCCGTGGTACCCGGCCTTGCGCGGGGAGTAGCGGATCTCCTCCGACCAGGGCACGGTGACCCGGCCACCGTTCTCCAGCACCCGAGGCCCGGCAAGCGCGACCTCGCCTTCACCGGCCACCGTCCCCGTACGCCAGCGGGCCGACTCCACACCCTCGACGGCCAGCGGCCCGACCTCGACGCCTGTCCGGTCCAGCACATGCCCGTGGTCGGACACCAGTACCACCGGACGCCCTTGCCCACGCGCGGAGTTGAGGAGCTCGGCGAGGTACTTCACCCGGCTCACCGACCAGTCGGCGAGTGAGCTCTGCTGCCCGTGATCGAGACTCTCGTCGATCGTGTTCAGTACGACACCGACCACGTCGTCCGAGGCGATCGCCGCGACCAGTCGTGCGTCGATCAGCTGCCCGGCCGGCCCGGGGATCTCGCTCTTGTGGAAGAGGACCGCCGGGCGCTTGTGCTGCTTCCAGAAGGCGGCGAACCCCTCCTTCTCCACGCTCTGCCCGCCCGACACCGGCCGTCCGCACAGCAGCGTCGCCCGGCTGATCACCGTCACCGAAGGGATCATCGCGACAGCGGCGGCCCGCCGCCCTTCACTGCAGAGTTCGCTCCAGCGCCCCGCACCGGTCAGCTCCTCGCCGAGCTGCGCCACGACCGCGCTGCTCATCCCGTCCAGCACGAGGACCAGCGGCGGTCGCTGCTTCGCCAGCGGCACTGCGACCTTCAGCAGGACGTCCTCGATGGGCAGCGCCCCACCGGGCTGTGCGGCGGTGGCGTGCTGGACCCACGGCCCGAGCTGGGCCGCGAAAGCCTCGTCGAGCAGGGCCCGCCGCCGTCGCGCCGCATCGTGCACCGTGCGATACGCCTGCGCCAGAGCGGGCTCGGCCTCTCCGTCCCCCACCCACAGCTGCGCCAGGGCCCGGTCCACCCACCCCCAGTCGGCGACATGCGCGCGCACAGCCTGGCCGACCGAGGACACGGCCGGTTCCGGCGCGTCCAGCCAGCGACGCAGCCGTACCGCCATGCGCGCGAGCTCGACCCGCTTCGGGTAGAGGACGGCGGCGAGTTGATGCTCCGCCACATGTTCCCAGGCGGCCTGAGCGGCCTGAGGCCCTTCGGACAGGGCGTCGGCCAGCCGGTGCAGCCGCGCCTGGAAGCCGGACGGAAGAAAGGGGTTCCTGGCCAGCGCGGCGGTCAGATGTGCGTTGTCTGCCAGTCGATCAGCCTGGTGCAGCACATCGACAACCCGCTGTCGGGCCTCCTCACTCTGTGGCCCCCGGCCCGAGGCCTCGCCGATCCAGCGGGTCAGGGTGCCTTCCACTGCCCGTGCGTAGGCGCGCAGTTCGGAGGGCCGGGATCCCGACCCGAACACCGAGCCCAGTGCCACAGCCGCGTCGGCCGACGCCGTGTCCTCGGTCATGACGGACGCCAGCACACCCAGTGCGGTGGCTTCGGCCCCCCGTCCCTGGAGCGCGAGTCGCAGCAGCACGGGCGCAGCCTCTCCCGCGCTTTGCGCCAGCCATTCGGTGATGCCCTGGCGTTCGGCCTCCGACAGCGCGGCGAGGCGCTCGGGGCCTCCCGGCGTACGGGACCAGGCCAACAATGCGTCGACATCCACCGACGCCCCGTCTTCGAAGACGCCATCGAGCCTGAGCCGCACCCCGACCAGCGCACGCATCGCCGCGTCGAGGGTGAGCACGGCCCCGCGCTGCGGCCAGCAGCCCTGAGCGGCATCGGGCTCGGCGTCGATCAGTGCGCCGGGCAACCACAGCCACGGGTCGCGCCGCATCCGCGGGTCGAGGTCGGCGGCGCCGAAGAGCTGCTTGACGATATCGGCCTCGTCGACGGCGATGATCTTCGAACGCACCATCTCGCCCAGCAGATCGAGACTGATTCGTTCCCCCGGCACATCCGTGGTGACCACCAGCAAGTCGGCGCCCTCGGTGGCCAGATGGGCCTGCCAGGCGTCGGTGAGTCCGAGTACCGAGGTGGTGTGGGCGACCCGGACCTTGCGCCGTGTCCCGTCGCCGGCCGGCACGCTGAACTCCTCGGGCCCGCTCGCCGCGTACTTCCCGTGCACCAGCAGCAGCCGCCGCCCCTTGGTGTGGGCAAGGCGGGTGGTGAGCAGCCCGGTGATGACCCGCTGGTCGAGTTCGGGCACGAGGGCTCCCATCAGAGATCGCCGCCCGGCAGACTCGACGAGCCGTCACCCTGACCGGCGTGCAGCACCTGCCAGTTGATCTCGATCTCCACGTCCGGATGTGCGGCGGCGTAGTCGCGAATCTCGTCCTGTACGTCGGCGAGAGCCCGGCTGAGTGCGCTCTCCAGCACGCTCCCGCCCTCCGCGGCCTTCACCCGCCGCGAGCGACGAGAGGACGCTGTCGCAGTGGTGGGAGGGGAGGGCAGCGGCGGCCGGTCGCCCGTGGTCGGGCTGACATCGCTGGGACCGGTACCGGAACTGGGCGAGTCCACCTCGGGCTCGACGGCCGGCGGGGGCGGGAGTGACACGGGCGCGACGGTGCTCAGCCGCGCCGCCTCGTTGATCAGAGCCACCGCCTGACTGCGCGCCCCGCTGAGGACCGGCTTCAGCCTGGTGTCGAACTCGTTCCTCGACGCGGCGTCCGCGATCTCCGCGAGCAGCCGCTCGGACCGGTCGGCGAGGCCGTCCCCGCGGCCGGTGTACTTCCGCACGCTGTCGATCAGTTCCCAGTCGGTGTCCTCCAGCGCGTCCAGCACCTCCTGGGCCGAGGAGATCACCTTGCCCAGTTCGAAGTACGTAGTCGCATACGTAGCCGCCGCCAGGTCCCGGGCGAGCGGTGTCGCCTCCGGAGTCTGCTTGATCCGCGCAAGGAGGTCGGCCGCGTCCCGCACCGACTGCTCGCGTGCGGTCGGCGCCTCGCCGGTGATGCCGAGGGCGGAGCGGTAGCGGACCAGCGCCCGCCGCAGCCCGTTGACGGCACCCTCGCGCGCCTCCGCCTTGGCGCGGACGTCCGCCGCGAGCGCGTTGACGTTACGGGTGAACAGCACGGTCGGCACGCTCGTTCCGAACAATGCCGCGGCCCGCTCGTGCGCCCTGGTGTACTCCTCCTCGCTCGGCCGTTCCTGTGCCCGCAGCGCCCAGCCGGGGCCGATCTGGTCCAGCGCCGGCGCCTTGTCGGCCTTGCCGTTGTAGACCCAGGAACGGTCCGCGAGCAGGGCATAGGTCGCGATCACCAGATTGGAGACCAGTCTGTCCAGCCCCGTCCAGCCTAGCTCGGCGATCCAGGTGCGGATGTCCTCGACCCCGAAGTCGCCCTTCGCGCCGTGCTTGCCCGCCTGCTGGTCGATGTGCCGGCGCCAGTCCGTGGAGACGTTCAGCGGCCCGTCGTGCACCTCGCCCAGCTCCAGCGGATGCACGATCCGTGCCACATCGCCCAGCTCGCGGCTGTCGACGACGGCCCGGCGCGAGCTGTCGTCCATGGCCTTGACGATCCAGCCGTACGCCATCTTGAACTTCGCGGCGGTGACCGGCTTGCGGCTCTCCTGACGGTCGAAGTTCGGGTGCTTGGGATACATCGCGTCCAGCAGACCGTCGGCGAGTTTCAGCAGGTTGTACTCGAAGGCTCCGCCGCCTTGGAGCTGCGGGGTGTGCCCGGCGTACAGCGCGTGGACGTGCTTGCCCTCGGTGACCTGGGCGCCCAGGTCGCTCTCGTTGGCCTTCGCGATCCCGTACGCCTGCTGCAGCACCTGCCCCAGCTGCGCGACGAGCGTCTCGCGCTGCGCCTCCAGCTGATGCCGCACCCGCACCTGGTCGTCGGAGCCCAGATGGGTCGCGAAGTCCTTCAACCGGTCGCGGTCCAGCAGGTAGTTGATCTTCAGTAGGCGGCCGAGCTGGGTACCCCGCTGGCCGGAGACGAAGGACGGCAGCCAGACGACGGTCGCCGCGTCCGGCTTCTCCCGCTGCAGGCGGTAGACCCGGTTCTCGTCCGCGCTGGGTGTGCCCTTCTCATCCTCGTCGAAGGGGTAGTCGATGACGAAGCGGATCCGGTCAGGGGTGGACGGCTCGAACTGCGCGTCGGGCAGGATCTGCGGATCGCGTACGTTCTCGAAGACGAACTCCGCGGTCCGGCGCGTTCCGTGCCAGACGATCTCACGGTCGGCGACGAGCGTACCGTTGTCGGCGATCTTCAACTCCCGCCACAGCCAGTCCTGCACCCACCGCTTGCGTGCCCCGAGGGTGTCCTTCTCGCCGACGCTGTCCAGGATCGGCTCCACATCCAGATCGGACAGATGCAGCGTGAACACCGGGTCCAGATCATGGCCGTCGCTGCGCAGCTCGCCGGGGAACTGAGCCTGGAGCTCCTGCATCCGCCTGACCACGATCCGGTCCTCCTGACCGGTGCGCGAGCGGATCGACCCATGGTTGAGCGCGTTCAACCGCGGCCCGGTCAGCCGGGCGAGAGCCGGCACCTCGGGTGCGAGATAGGCGAGCAGCATCGTCTTGACGAAGCGTTCGTCGGCCTTGTACTTGGCGTCCTCGGCAGACCCGTACTTCTGCAGCAGGTGGTCCTTCACCTTGTCGTGGAAGCGGGTCGCCGCCTCGGCCTCGCTGCGCAGCCGGTCGGTGAACGCCTCGCCCATTCCCTCGGCCAGTACGTCCCACAGGTCGCCCAGCGGGATCAGCTCGCCGACCAACATGTCCTCGCGCCGCTGGTAGAGCATCTGCTGGAGCAGCTTGAGACCGGTGCGCTCGCGCTGGAGCGCGCCGGAGAGGGCCACCAGGACGTTGAGCAGGACGGGCGAGACGGGGTAGAGCGCCTTGAAGTCCTTCCAGTCGGCGTGGGTGACGCCGTTGGCGTCGAGGAGTACGTCGCGTACCGACTGGTTCGAGGTCTCGATCCGGGCGAAGGCCGCTTCGAGGGCGGCTTTCGCGGCGTCGTCCTTGGGCTTGAGGACGCGTTCCTTGATGATCTCCGGGAGGTTGCGGTCCTCCAGGCTGATCGGGTCGATGCGCCCCGCCAGGTACTTGACCTGCTGTTCGAGGTTCTTCGCCTCGGCGCCGACCGCGTCCGAACCGATCAGCTCGGACAGGTCGCGCTGGCGGGAGATGAAGGAGACCACCGGCAGGGCACGGCCGCCCGTGCCGGACTCGATCAGCTTGACCAGCTTGTTGACCTCGTCGTTGACGAAGGTCCGCTCACGCAGATGCGCCTGGAGCCAGAGAATCAGCTCGTCGAGGAAGAGGATCAGACCGTCGTAGCCGAGGGACTTGGCGTGCCGGCTGATGATGTCCAGGCCGTTCTCGAGCGGCAGGAAGGCGTTCTTCGCGCCGAGAGCGCCACGGGAGTACGAGGAGTACGGGCCCGACAGCAGCGCGGACGCCAGCCACTCGCGGACCTTCGGGTCGGGGGAGGGGGCCAGAGCCTGGTTGAGGAGGGCCGGGGTCCAGACCTTCGGGGCCTCCTTGACGTCGAGGTCGACCAGGTCGGCCTCGTCGTCGGCTGTGGTTGCGGCCTGCTGGGCGGGTGCCTTCTCCTCTGTCGGCAGAGCGGGGTTGCCGAGCCAGCGGACGAACTGCTCGTCGTCGGCGAAGAACTCCCGCTGTCGGCGGGCGTCGTCGAACATCGCGTCAGCCCGGTAGACCGGCGGTACCGGCGCGTCCGGGTGCAGCTGCCGGACCGTGCGTACGTAGCCGCCGAGGATCGCCGAGTCGAGGTCGGTCGCGCCGACCAGGTGGAACGGCACCATCAGGAACTTCCGGTCCCGCAGCCAGGCGTCGTGGTCCGCGATGACCGGCTGGAGCTTCGGCTTGGCACGGGCGGCCGGGTCGTTGGAGAGGATCGCGTGCAGCACGGTCATGAAGTGGCTCTTGCCGGACCCGAAGGAGCCGTGCAGATAAGCGGCGTTGGATGACCCCGCCCGCACCGACGCCTCGACGATCTTCAGGGCCCGGCGGAGCGCCTGCTCCAACTGCGGGGTGACCACGTACTCGCCCACGCGCTTGGCGGTCTCGTCGAAGCCACCGGACAGCTCGATCTTGAACGACCCGGCGAGGACATCCTTGGACAGGTCCAGTACGTCCCTGAGGTAGAGGTCGCCGTTGCCGCTACTCATCGTCTTCCACCGTTTCCGTTGTGATCGCCGTCTGCTTCTGCTTCGTCTTCGCTGCCGTGGCTGTCGCCGCCTTGCGTGCTCGGGTCTTCTTCACCGGACGCCATTCGGTGAGCGCGGCCGGGGTGAGCTGTGCGCTCGCCAACTCCCCGTCCAGAAAGCTCTGGAACTCCTCGGCGGCCGACTCCTCACCCCACTCCTCATCGACCTCCCCGAACCACTGCCGTAGCCACGGCATGAGCTCCACGATTCCGGAGAGCAGCGGTACGAGCCGCTCGGTCGGCCAGTCCTGCTGCTTGCGGCGATCGCTGACGAGGTTCAGCAGGGCGGTCGCCTGGTCGCGCTGGTCCCAGCCTGCCCAGCCGAGGAGGAGGGTCGGGTCGGAGTCGGGGTTCGCGTCCGGGTAGGACACGAAGCGTTCCTTGGGCACGTCGAGCTTGCCCCGGTTCGACCAGTAGGACTGCTTGGTGAAGTCCGCGGAGGTGTACTTCGGCGGTACGGCGATGTCGAGCCGCTCCCCGGTGCGGTCCTCCTCACGCTGCTGCTCCCACACGTTCTCCCACTGCGCGCGCTTGCGCAGGCCGGTGTCCTTGTAGCGGTACGCGGCGAGGTAGGGGACGTGCTCGGCGTCGACCACGTCGGCCAGGACCTGGGTGAGGGAGAGGTTCGGCTTGCCGAGGTGGGTCGCGTAGAGGCGTGCGGTGTTGAGGATCGCGTCCGCGTCGGGACGCTTCTCCAGCTCGTCGGCGAGCTGGCCGACGGTGAGGGTACGGGGCTGCTCGAAGTCGTTGAGGATGTGGAACCAGAGAGCCTTGTCCTCGCACCGGTCCAGCAGCCAGGTCCGCAGGGCGGCCTTCTCGCGCTTCTCCCAGGGGTCGGTGGCCCAGCGCCGCTTGCACTCGGGGCGCTCGATGAGCGCGAGGTCGCGGCGGGCGGAGATGGTGTCGATACGGGCCTGCACGATGTCCCGGTACCAGTCCGGCCAGCGGGTTGGGATCTCGGTGACGGGGGTGGATCCGTGGCGGTCGAACCAGGCGGTCTCCACCTCCCCGGCGGCTTGCTTGCGCGCCAGCACGATCTCGAACGCCCGCTCCCCGAGCTTGACTCGGGGGATGGTGGTGGGCGCGGGGGAGGGGGCGGTCAGGCGGGCCTTCTCAGCGTCGGTGAGGAGGTCGTAGGAGTGGTAGACCTCCCAGTCGAGCTCCTCCTGGAGGGCGATCATGCGCTGGCGGGTACGGGTCCAGGCGGTGTGGGCGGCGTCGAGACGGGCGCGGGTGGGCGGAGTCTCTGCTCCGCAGACGGCGGAGGGCTCGTGGGCGGCGAGTTCCTGGGCGAGGGCGTCGAGGGAGCGGCTGAGAGGGAGGGGGAGGTCGGAGGGGAGGGGGAATTCCTTGAGCTTGGTTCCGGTGAACTCGTAGCGCTCAATCCAGGGCTCCGGACTCCACCGATTGCCACCCCCACTAGAGTTGTCGGCGCCGCCCTTCGGCTGGCTGACCTGCTTGAGCCAGAAGCACGCCGACGACGAGTTGAGGATCCCTAGAAGTGAGATTGGTTCACCGATGTATTTTTCCTTTTGGAATTGAACTACCGGCGCGTGCTGGTTGTGCAACACGGAGCTCCCGCTAAGGGAGAAATGATTGTGTGTCGCCACGCAAGAGAAGGTAATGAGAGCGTCATTCGCTTTGACGGTATTTGACAGCATGGCATATTCGTTCCATGCCATGTCTCTCTCTTCGCGCGTTTTGCCGAAGACCAGGCCGTTCCGCAGCTCGGTCCTGCACGGCCAGTACGCTGGTGATGTGCGCAGGCGCTCTGCCTCGACACGCTCCGAGTAGGGCCACAATGCATATCGAGTGGATGCCGACCAGTCTCGAATGTTATCGCCTGCAGAAATTTCCTTGAACGGTGCCGACTCTGCAGCCCATTGGAGGGTCGGTCGATCGGCCATGAAGGCGTCATTGTTTCCGAGGATGGCGTGAACCTTCACCGAAATGCCCTCTCGGGAATCCAGCGGATGGGTGTCGCGAATTAGGATGGACATTAGGCTGCTCGCGCCGCCGCCCGAAAGACTCCATGGGTAGGATGAAAAGTTCATGCGATGGGAATCGGTAGAGCTAATCCATTCAGATTCGCTGTCGGATTCGCCAATCTGTTTGACAATCGCGGCCCATACAAATCCCTTCTCGGCAACTTGAGGCTGCGTCGGCTCCCCCCGAACCCCCAGCACCGCCCGAATCGGCTCTTCCGGACGCGGCACATAATTCCGCCCCACCAGAATCACCGTTGGCGTCCCATGCCCCGGAATGTACGCCCCCGACGTGTCGATGACATGCGTCAGGTGGACCTTCAGCCGGAAGAACTTCTCGATTAGCTTCTTGCCGAACTCCCGCTTCATGAAGGAGTTCGCCGTGATCTGCCCGACGTACCCCGCGTCCCGCTCCGACCCCGAGGTCCGCACCGCCAGCTGGAACAGCCGCTCGGCGAACGGCACCGACAGCGCGTACTTGCCCGAGCAGGACTCGTACACCCGGTAGTTCAGGTTCTCCTGCTTGTCCTTGACCGTGATGTACGGCGGGTTCCCGACCACCACGTGGTACGTGTCCCGCGTCAGCAGGTCGCACCGTTGCGCGTAGTCCTCGATGTCCTCGGTCCGGTAGTGGAAGACCTCCTGGGAGGAGAACAGGTCCTCACTCTCGCGCTTCGGCGCCCCGCGACCGTGCAGCAGGGAATCCCCCACCGCGATATTGATCGGGAACTCCCCCAGCGCATCCAGCCGCCGCTTCTCCGGCACTTCCTCGGCCGCCTTCAACACTGCCACCAGCAGCCGGAACCGGGCCACCGCCACCGCGAACGGGTTCTTGTCGCAGCCGTGGACCGCATCCAGCGCGCGCCGGATCAGGGTCCAGTCGTCCGCCGCCTTGTCCATGTCCCGCCACTTCGCCAGCAGCCGCTCGAACATCCCCAGCAAGAAGTGCCCCGACCCGCACGCCGGGTCGATAGTCCGCAGACCCGCCGGGAGTTCGCGTACCCCGCCGTGCCCGTCGCGGATCTCGACGACCGGTGACAGCCCGAACTCCGCCACCGCCGGCTCCAGCGTCAGGTCGAGGATGAACTCCTCCACGAACACCGGGGTCTGGAGCAGCGCGTACGTCTTCCGGGCGTGCTCGCTCAGGTCCTGGTAGAGGTCGCCGAGGAATCGCGTGTCCAGGTCCTCGTCCACGAAGGAGTGGACGATCTCGCCGTCCGCCCCGACCCGCCGCCAGAACTTCAACAGCCCCGTCGCCGCCTCGTACGACGGTTCGATCTCCCACAGCGGGTTGTGCGCTCGGTCGAAGAGGCCCGCGACCGTTGGGTTGGTCCCCGCCAGGTGCTCGAACGCCGCGATGATCCAGTCTCGGTCGTTCTTCTCCGGGTGTGCCGCGAAGAACGCCGCGTCGTGGTCTTCCGCGTCCTTCAGGCGTTCGCCGACGCCCGCCAGCCACGGCCGTGCGATCAGCCCGTTGTCCTCGCAGAACCGTACGAAGACGCAGCCAAGGACCCACGCCGCCGCGACCTGCGTGACCCGCTCGTCCCGCCACGCCTCGTACGTGGCCGCCGTACGCTCCGCCTCGAAGGCCCTCCCGTACTCGGCCCTCAGCTCCGCCCGGTACACCTCCACCGAGTCGCTGCGCGCCCGCAGGTCGTCCTCCAGGAGCGAGACCTGCTTGCGGAGGTCCTTCAACAGGCCATTGTCACCACTACCGCGCGCGCTCACTGTGTCAGTCCCTCTCGAAGTGCAGCCAAGTTCTTGAGGAAGTCCTCGGTCAGCACCACGCGTTCCGCGTCGCCGCCGGTCACCTCCACCGTGTGTCCGTCCAGCTCCGGCGCGCCGTGCGGATTGTGAGAAGGAGCGAGCAGCCACAGCCCGTGCGGCCGTCCGCCCGGTTTGCGGGCCTCCCGCTGGAGCCCCACCAGCAGCTCGTGCCCGCCCGCCTCGTAGTAGTGGGCGAGCAGCCCGGCCGTATGGACGAACAGAGCCGTCCCCGGCTCCCGGGAGGCCGCCTCCTCCAGTCGCTCCGCGACCCGGGGCCATACCCGGACCACGAACGACCGTAGTCCGCCCGGCAGTTCGCCGCTCCTGGTGTACCGGGTGTCCGCGCCCAGCACCTTGGACCAGTCCGTGCCGTGCTCAGTGGCCAGCGCCTGGAACTCCTTGAGGAAGACCCGCGCCAGATTCACCGGCACCACCGGGAACGCGCCCGCGACCGCCTCCGTCACCGATCCGCTCTCGCCGCGCAGCCGCTTGACGGGCACGGTCAGTGCGAGGAAACCGCCTTCGCGTACCGCGGAGTTGAGTTTCGCGGTGAGCAGGGCCACCGGGTCCCGCCCGGCGCCCGCCCTCGCCGCCTGCGCGCGGGAGGCCGCCGTCACCGTGCCAGTGGAGGACGAGTACAGCCAACTGCTGCCACCGCCCACCGGCGCGAGGGGCAGCGGCGGCTTGAAACGCTGCTCGGCCATCTCGTACGTCAGCGGGAAGCCGGCCTTCTGCAGCGCGTCCTCGACCTCGACATACGTGGGATTCCCCAGCGCCATCTCGGGGAAGCGTGAACGCAGCCGGGCCAGCAGCCCGTCCAGGCTGATGCCGACCTCGCGGCGCACGCCCGCCGCGGCCTGCGAGATCTGCAGGGCCCGCCACAGTTCCAGCGTCCTGGGGTACACCTCAAGACGCGGTGAGGCGGCTGCCCCCGCCGAGGTCGCGGCGGCGAGTGTGACCAGTCGGGCGTCGGGCAGCGGGTCCATGCCCTCGGGTGTGCCCACGGCCCGCAGGTCGCGCAGTGCCGCACTCCGGTCGGGCAGGGGATCGGTGGCGGCGATCTTCTCGGCCGCATCGCCCAACTCTATGGCGTACGAGGCGAGTTCGTCGGAGGTCGGGGCGTCGGACCCGTCCAGCGACTCCAGGGCCACGATCAGTCGCCCCCGGCGCCGGAACTGCGCGAGTCGGGGCTCGTGCTCCTCGTCGCGGCCGGTGAGCAGCGTCTCGGCGGTGACCGCCGCCCGTACGACGGCGAGCGCGGCGGCCTCCGTTCCCTCGCTGGTCTCGCTCTCCGAGCCATGACCGGCGGCGAGCACCCGGGCCAGTTCGCGGGCGGTCATCACACGGCCGGCATCCCGGACCGCGTCGACCAGTTCATCGCACAGGATGCCCATCCAGCCTGCCTCGGCCCAGTCGCCGATGGCCGAGCCGAGGTGCTTGGAGGCCGTGTTCTCGGAGACCTTGACCGCCTCCGCCACCTGTCGGTTGGTCGGCCAGGCGCCGACCTCCGACGTGCCGTCGAGCCCGAGCCATGCCGCGACCACCTGCGGTCGCTTGTTGTCCTTGCGGCCGGCCGGCACCGGGTTGAGGAGGCTCGCGAGCCGCTCCACGTTCTGCCGGGCCTCGTGCTGCGCGCTGAGCTTGTCGTCCGCGACCGGTACGACATCCTCAACCGGCTTTACCAGCACGGCAGTCGCGGCCTTGGACTTCTTCGGCCGGAGCGCCGCCGTCCACTGCCTGTGTCGCCGGTTGAGCTCCTTCTTGACGACTGCGCCGATCCCGCGCTTGTTCCGGAAGCGGGGCAGCGGTATGTCGAGCAGCTCCCCGACCGTCACCGCGCCGAGCTCCTCGGCCACCGCCGCCGCCCGCTCGGTCAGCCCCGCGTCCCTGAGCGTGGTGGAGACCTTCGCCTTCTCCGCGTACAGGTCTCGGACGTCGTCCTCGGACAGCCCCTCTGGCAGCCCACCGACCCCAAGGAGCGACACGGTGTCCGTGGTCGGAGGCGGCTGGGTGCGGTCGGCATCGGTGAAGATCGCCCGCCAGGCGTCCCGCATCTGCCGCAGCGTCTCGAAGCGGCGGTTGACGTCCCGGTGCAGGGCCCGCTCGAAGAAGGCCTCAAGGCCCGGCCGCAGTACGGCCACGAAGGCGTCGGAGGCGAGGATCGGCGTCTCGTCCTCCATGGCGGTCAGCGGGTCGTCGGTGCCATTGCCCCACGTGGGCCGCTCGGCGGCGGCCATCTCGTGCAGGACGACGGCGGCTGCGTACCGCTCCGCGTAGTCGTCGTACACAGGCCGCCGTGCGTCACCCAGGAACGGGTCGAGGTAGCCGCGGGTGCCCGCCTTGATGTCCCGGTCGGAGACGGCCGCCAGAGAGAAGTCGAACAGCATCAGCTGCTGCTCGCCGTCCTCCCTGACCTTGATCCCGAGGTTGTCGGGCTTGAGGTCGCGGTGGCGCATGCCTCTGGCCGCCAGGTCGTCGAGCGCCGTGAAGAGGTCCTCGCCGCAGGACGCCAACTCCTCGTAGCCCAGCGGGCCGTGGCTGCGCAGCCGCTGGCCCAGCGTCTCGGGACCCGCGCACTCCAGGGCCAGTACGGTCCGGCCGGCGAGGGTGCGCGGACCCTCGTACAGTTTGACGATGCGGCCGCTGCTGACCTGCTGCAGGGCTGCGGCCTCGGAGGCCAGACGCTCGTTCTTCTCCGCGTCCAGAGCGACCTTGAGGACCCGCTCCTCCTCCACCCTCCGCCCACGTTCGTCCTCGCTGACGCGGGTCACATACAGGGCGCGCGCGGTGGCGCCCGAGCCGAGCACCCGCTCCACCGTCCAGTCGCCGTCGACGGCCTGTCCGGGTGTGGCGTCGAGGGGGTCGGCCTCCACGGCGATCGCTTGGGCGGCACTGGCCTGCTCGGCCTCGTCGAGCCGGGCGAGGAACGCGTCGGCGGAGTCGAGGCGCTCGTCGACCGAGGCCCGGGTGGCGGCGTACACCAGCTCGTCGAGGCCGGAGTCGACGGCGTCGCTGACCGCGTACATGTGCAGTCCGCCGTCGGCCTGGAGCCGCTCCTTGAGCGCGGTGCGGGTCCCGGCGGGCGGCATCCCCGTCAGGATGTGGTGGGCGACCGCGCCGAGGCCGAAGACGTCCAGGTCCACCGGGTCGGGGAAGTCGGCATCGGTCTCAGGCGCGAGGTAGCACTGGGCGGCGTCCTCGATGTGTTCCCCGGTGAAGGAGGATTCACCGAGCGAGCGCAGCGAGGTGGTGTCGAAGTCGCGTGCGGACGCCTGCCAGTCGATGATCCGCAGGACCGGGTTGCTGCCGCTCTCCCGCGCGCTGACGTACACCGAGCGGGCAGCCAGCGCGCGGTGGTAGAGCGAGCGGCGGTGGGCGTAGCGGACGGCCTCGGCGAGCTGGCGGACCATGTCACGGCGTACCGCATCGGGCAGCTTCGCGCCGTGCACCGCAAGGTAGTTGTCCAGGCGGAGATCGCTCTCACGGTGGCGGAACAGGATCGCCGGACCGCCCTGGTGCTGGCGGATGGTGACAGCCTGGGCGATACCGCGGTGGGTGATGCCCTGGAGCACCTGGTACTCGCGCTCGGCGGCCCGGGTGGCGGAGCGGCGCTTCTCCTCGCTCGCCAGCTGCTCGACGAGGTAGACCCGGACCCGACCCTCCTCGTGGATCATCTCCTTGCGCTCCGCGAGCCGGTCCTCCCAGGTGGGGCCCGCGTCCAGAGGGCGGGAGGAGAGCTTCCAGCCGTCGCCGAAGTCGAGGTGGGCAGTGGAGGCCCGCACCCCGATCTTCTTCATCAATGCGGGCAGGTGCCGGGCCAAGTTCTCGGTGATCCGCCAGTTCTCGCGCTCCGGCGCGAGGCTCAGAAAGTCGTCCCAGATGCCGGGCAGCCCCGTCCCGGCGCCGTCACGCCCGTACACATGGGTGCGCTGCACCGTGTCCAGCCGGCTCTCAAGCAGTGGGTCGGACAGGAAGACCGCCGGGTCGATGCGCGGGATCCGTTCTCCCGGACAGATCTCGCGGGCGGCTTCCTGGAGGCGGGACTTGAGTTCCTTGGACTTCAGGTCGGTGAGGTGCAGCGGATTGCGGATCGTGCGGATCCGGCCATCGGGGGCGTGGAAGCTCCAGGTGTCGCCGCTGTTGACGACCCGGCCCGGGTGCCCCTTGAGCTCGACCAGGTACAGCCCACGGGGTACGGCGATGAAGAGATCGCACTCATTGATACGGCCGCTCATCGCGGTGAAGGAGAAGGTCGCCCAGGCGTAGTGCGGGGCGGTGACCGGCATCCGCTGCCTGATGTGATCGAGGGCCGCCTGCTCCCAGGGGAACGGTGACGGGCGCGTCTGATACCAGCGTTTCACCTGAGGTGGACCGGGTTTGGGGGTCGCCTGGCCGACTGCTGCCGCCACCGCCGTTCACCGCACCTTTCCGCTGCCCGACCCGCTTGCTTACCGACGTGATCCGTGTGACGGGTGATGGTATGCGGCGAATCGTGGCTGTTTGAAATCGTCAGACCACTGAATTGGACATCTTGCCAGGTGGGAGGCGGTATCGCAGGGGTCGGTCGAAAAGCTGAGACGGTTGTGAGGCGGACGAGGAATGAGATTGCCGTGATCAGGCCATTCTGTGGCCGGCATGCCGTGCGCCACCATCCATCCGTCTACGGTCATGGGGCACTCAGTGAGCCGCAGGCGGGGAGACGGGTATGGCGGGGACGGCACGCAAGCGAACCGTGTTCTTCTTCGAGATCGTAGAAGCCAAACGCGGCCAGCCCCGCATGGAGCCCCAGCCCTGGCGCAACTTCCTTGACCGTGTCGCGGCCTCGGAGCCGCACGAGCGGATCGTGCGCAGCGCGGACGATCAGCTGGTCGGGATCGTGGATACGACCGCCGCAGCCGACCATCTGCAGCTCGCCAAGATCACCGGTGAGGTGCCGCACCAGCTCGACCACAGCAACGGCACCATTGAAGCTCTGCAGCTCGCTGCCGGCACGGATGTCGTCCATGTGACCACGCTCTGCTTCCTGCCGTACGGAAACATCATCGGCGCCCTGCACGGAGGCTTCTCCGCACCGCGCGTCAGCGCCATCACCAAGTGGCTGAACGGGATCGGACTCCCGTGCGGCGAGGTCGTACTCAAGCCGGTCATTCACGCGCGAGCCCGTGAGAAACTCAACCGCATCGAGGCGGTATCGGAGTTCACCGTCCAGCTGGAAGGCGCACCGGCGGACACTGTCAGCGCCTTGAGGGCGCGAGGCGACCTCGCGGACTCGCTGCGGAGCTTCGGGCAGCGTCATCCCGACACTTCCATCACACTCTCGCTGAAGGTTCCCAGGCGCGGGGGACGGCTGAGCAAGTTCCGCAGGAACCGTGCCGCGACCCAACTGCGCAGCGATGTACTGCAGTTCATTCCCGACCTCGACGAGTGGATGGACGAGTCGGGTGTGGTGCGCTCGGTTAGCGGCCAGGTCGCCATACGGGACCCGCACCGACAGTCCCTGGAGTACGAGCCGCTCGACTTCCTGGCACACCGCATCACAGCGCAGTGCGATGTGCCGATCGCGTTCACCGACGGCCGATCGGTCGATCTGCGCTACGCCGTCGACGCGATCTTCGCTGCGGCCCGTACGCATGAACGTGCGCTCCAGGAAGCCTGTCAGTACCGGCCGCTAACCTGAGCAGCAGCGCAGGACTGGGGGCCGACGTGCTGGATTGGCTGTGGCGACGTTGGGTGGGGCGGCCGGCGGTGGACTGGGTCCTCGCGCTGACGGTCACCGGCGTGCATGTGGCGGTTGTGCAGATCGCAGGTGCCGGGGATGTGCTGGCCTGGCCCGACAGGGAACAGCGGATCGCTGCCTACACGGCGACGGCGACCGTCGCCGCTGTCGTCGGCAGCTTCATCACCGCGGCCGTCACCCTGTACGCCGCATCCACCGGGCAACGTATGCGCACGCTGCGCACGCATCCCGTACAGGGGCCGCAGTTCCGCCGGAACTGGATGAGCATCCTCAGCGCGACGCTGGTGATCTCAGGACTGTGCCTGCTGGCCATCATCCTCGACACGACGCAGCGGGACCCAGGCGGGACACACTGGCTGGCTGAGGTGGCCATAGCCCTGGGGGTGGCGCGGGCGACGCGGCTGGTGTGGCTGTTCGGCAAAGTCATCGCGGGGGGCGACATCGATCTCGCGGATGTCGCACTCACTCCGTCGGGTTCGCCCCCGACGCCGCCGCCGGTGCCGGGGCGGCGGCCGGGAGTGTGAGTGGCGCCGGGGCGGAGTCTGTATGCGTTGGAAGGTCAATCCGCTGCGGACGAGTTCGAGACGCTTATCCGAGCTGGCGAGATCGTCCCGCATGCCTTCGGTCTGACCCCTTGGGGCCTTATTGAGGCCGAGTTGAGGCCGCAAGGACAGGAACAGACTGACAAGGGCTGAGGAGCACCCACATGGATAACCTCATCTGACCTGCGAAAACGTCAAGGATGAGCGTTGATCGGCAAGGACCGCCAAGATCCTCAAAGGACTCATAATCCGTCGGCCGTGGGTTCGAGTCCCACCCGCCCCACCATGCAGGCCTCTGACCTGCTGAAACGTCTCTTCGTGCTTACGGATTAAGGACTTTGGGTCAACGGACTGAATCCGCTGCCCACCAGTTCAACGGCACTGCCGTCGGCGGCGGTTCGAACGGTTCTGACCTGTACGGATGTGCTTCTCGGTAGTCGGAGAAGCCGCCGAACGCGGCGTATGCGAGGGCTTGGGCGCCGGATTCGGGACGTTCGCAGGACGCAGGGGAACAGCAGGGGCTGTCTCGCAGCTGCTTCGTCGATGCGTCGATGCCGCGCGGGTTGAGTTGGCGCGGTGCGGCGGGCGACCGACGACCGGGGCCCCGCGCAGATCTCGCAGGAACTGCTCCTACGCCTGCGCGACGATGAACACCTCCAGGCCGCCAAAATCATCAAGTCCGGGCGTGTAGCCTCTGGCTCCTCGCGAAAGAGGGGGCCAACGGCCTCGTACCGGAGGGGACCGGCCATCGACCCGAGGAGGCGGTCCCGGAACGCCTCGCCGTGGACTGCGCGGTGCGGCTGCTGACGCTGGCGGTGGTATCAGTACCCGCCGGTGGTCATCAGGGCCTGGGAGTGGTCGCTCGTCGCGGGCCACTCCTGTCTCTGGTGGCCGAGCTCGAGATCGTCCGGCGCGTTCGGACCGCCCATTTTGGCCGGCACCCAGTCCGAATCCACGGCGTTGCTCAGCAGTCCGGGGCCACGCGCGGGGTCTGGGCTGGCGCCACCGCGCCGGGCATGAGTGCCGGCGCACCGTTGCCAGGCGTGTTGTCACGCCGAGGGCGCTTGGACGGTCGGCTTGTCCCACTCGTCGGCGTCGGCAGAGGTGATGTCCGGCGACATCTCGCCGGGGCCACAGCGGGCTGGGAAGCCAGCACCGGCAGGAGATGGTGGAAGCCGTCGCGATCAGACCGGCCCCCCATCTCAGTACCGAAGCCGACCGGTCTCTTGTTCAAGCGACAATGAATGCCCCTCATGGGGAGTTCGTGCCGGAGCCCACGACGTCGAGGCACGGGCCCGAGTTCGTGCGGTCCCCGCATCCGTGTGTGGCCGCCGTCCGTCGCGGAGCACTCGCACACGGCTGCCTTGCCCGACGACGTCTGCTCGGCCATCGGGAGCCAACTCGCCGGCAGGGAGCTCAAACGCTGCTGGAGATCACGCACGGTCACCGGTAGTAGCGGGCGGAGCCCTGCGTCCGAGCGGTGTCACGAACATCGCGGCCGTCCCCGCACGTTCCGTTGACTCAGCGTCTTGAACGTGAAGGACGGCCGCGTCACGTGCGACCGGAAACGGGAAATCTCAGCGGTTCGCACGACATGCGGGAGGAGAGAGCAAGGTCAGGCGTAGCAGCGCAGGCTGGACGCCTGATGATCCCGGCCGGGCAGTCACGACCGGCAATCTGGAGTGCCGGACCGGCAATCGACCGGCACTGCTCGTACACCCACCCCACCGCAGCGTCGAACAGCACCTTCGGCCCCTCCCCGGTCATCCACACCCGCGCGTCCACCCACGCACGTGATCCAGCCGGGTGTTCGCCCGCTCGCCGTACGCCTTCAGCACCGAGGCGTCCGCGACGCCAAGCTGCTCGGCGGCATCTGCGGCTCGATCAGCGCCCGGTCCGCGTCGCCCAGGAAGAGGAACCGCTCCGGCTCGGCGCGCCAACGCCCCGTCGCGCGACCGTCTCAGCGAACGACGGCCACAGCCTCGTCAGCCGTCGGTGCGGGAGCGGAGCCCTTCCATGTCCACCGTGGAGGTGAGCCGCTGCCGTATCGCCTCGGCGACACGGGAGGGGCCGAGCGTGTGGAGGATCTCCAGGGCCTCCTTCCAGTACGGGGCCGGGTCCTCCTCGCCCGTTGCGTCGACGGCCTGGCCGAGGATGTCGAGGGCCAGGGCCTGTCCCTTGCGGTGGCCGGTGGCGCGGTGCACCGCGAGGGCCTCGCGGGCGTGGGCGGCCGCGACGGTGGGTTCGCTCCGGTCCAGGTCGGCGCGGGCCAGGGCGGTCAGTGCCTCGCCTTCCACCAGGCGGTACTCCGTGCGGCGGGCGATGTCCAGCGCCTCGGCGGCCTGTTCGTGGTCCAGGGGATGCCGGACGGACGCCAGCCCGATCAGGGAGCGGGCCTCCAGGTCGTGGGCGCCTCGGTCGCGGGCCAGCTTCAGCGCCTGCCGGTAGGCGTCGGAGGCTTCGTCGTGGCGGCCGAGGGCGAGCAGCACACTGCCGAGGGTGAGGCGGGCGGCGGCCCTGAAATAGCCGTCGACGTCCTGGTCGCTGAGGGCGGTGGCGGCCCGTGCCAGTTCCAGGGCGCGGACGAGGTCGCCTGCGTCCCTGCGGGCGGCGGCCGTCAGCCGCAGCACATACGCCTCGCCTCCCAGGTCGCCGCACTCCCTGGCCATCGTCAGGGCCGCCTGAAGGTGGCGCGCCGCATCCGTCGTGTCGCCGAGCAGGTGTCGGGTACGGCCGAGGTCGGCCAGCCTGCGTATCTGGTTGTGCTGGTTGTCCAGGGCCGCCGGAAGGCGCTCCGCCCGAACGAGGCAGTCGAGTGACTCGGACAGGCGGCCCAGGTCACGCAGGACGTGGGCAAGGTTGCCGAGGACGACGGGGTGCCCGTCCGACAGGCCGCCCTGCTGGTCGAGTTCCATCGCCCGCTCCAGATGCTCCGCGCTGCGCCGCAGCCGGCCGCTGAGCCGGGCGACCATGCTGAGATTGGTATGCGCGATAGCGGCGCCCTCCGGCCAGCCGACGGCCTCGGCGAGGGCGAGCAGCTGCTCGAAGTGGGTGACCGCGGTGCCGGCGCGGCCCTGCTGCACGTGCGCGTGGCCGAGTACATGGTGCATGGCGGCCTCGGCGAAAGGCTCTCCGGCAGCGCGGGCAGCGGACAAAGCGGCCTGGCCGAGGGCCCTCCAGTCCACAGTGTGCTTGCGGATCCAGGCATAGCCGCGCAGGGCGTTGGCGAGCAGCCAGGCCGTCGGATGGCCCTCGGCGGCGGCCTGGTGAACGGCCGCAGCCAGGTTGAGCAGTTCGGCGTCCAGCCAGCGCATCGCCGCCGCGGCGTCGGTGATCTCCGGCAGCGCCGCATCGCTCCGGGCAGCGTCCTCGTCACCGGGCAGGCGCTGTTTCATCCCGGGGTAGAGCAGTAGCGCACAGCGATCCACCGTGGCCAGCAGCCAGGCGTAGAGGGCGTCGGAGGCAGATCGGCGGGAGGTGTCGGTCTCCTCCAGGCGGAGCCGTTCGGCGGCGTACAGTGCCACGAGGTCGTGAAAGCGGTAGCGTCCGGGCCGGTGCTCTCGGAGCAGGTGGGCGGCGGTGAGCCGCTCCACCAGCCGAGCGGCGTCCTCGATGGTGGTGCCCGTGACGACGGCGGTGGCCTGGAGGCCGGTTTCCGGGCCGGGCAGCAGGGCCAGCAAGCGGAACATCCGCCGGACCGGGGCGTCGAGGGCGTGGTAGGAGAGACTGAAGGCAGTCCCTACGGCGGTGGTCTGGTCGCCGGTGACGGACAGGGCGGTCAGCCGGTCGCCCTCGTGCAGGTAGTCGGCCTGTTCCCGCAGGGTGCGGACGGGGCTGTCGCCGAGGTTGGCGGCGGTGATCCGTAGCGCCAGAGGGAGGTGCCCGCAGGCAAGGGCGAGGTCGGCTGCGGCTCGTGGGTCCGCGTCGACGCGGGCCTTGCCGAGGGTACGGACGAACAGCAGCCGGGACTCCTCGGCGCTGAGCACGTCCAGCGCGATGCGGTGGGCACCGTCGCGGGCGGCCAGTCCGGCCAGCCGGTCGCGGCTGGTAACCAGGACCAGGCAGCCGGGGCCGCCGGGCACGAGCGGTCTGATCTGCTCCGGGTCCGCGGCATTGTCCAGGATGACCACCATCCGTCGGTCGGCGGCCAGGGTGCGGTACAGGTCGGCGGCGGCCTCGGGTGTCCCGGGGATACGCTCCGCGGCGACACCCAGCGCGAGCAGGAACCGGGTCAGCGCCTCGACGGGGCGCAGTGGGGCCCCCTGTGCGTGTCCGCGCAGGTCCACGAAGAGCTGGCCGTCCGGGAAGCGGTCGCGTACCCGGTGCGCCCAGTGCACCGCCAGGGCGGTCTTGCCCGCCCCGGCGACACCGGTGAGGGCACACAGCACGCTGCCCCGGCCGAGGCCCGGCCCGACCTCGGCGAGCAGGGCGTCCAAGCGGGCCAGGTGGTCCGTACGGCCGGTGAAGAACGCGGCGTCGTACGGCAGTAGCGCGGGGGCGGCCGACGGGGTGGGAGGTGCCGGGGACACGGTCACCCGGGCCGCGTGGGCCCGCGGGACGTCCATGCGCAGGATGCGCTGATGGGCGTCGGTCACCTCCCGTCCGGGGCGGACGCCGAGTTGGTCGTCCAGGCGGTCGCGGAGTGCCGTGTACAGGCTCAGGGCCTCGGCCTGCTCGCCCGAGGCGGCGAGCGCCAGTATCAGCCGGGCGTGGACTCCTTCGTGCAGCGGCTCTAGGTCGGCGACCTTCTGGAGCTCGCGCACGGCGTCCGTGGGTCTGCCCATGACGAGGGCGCCGTCGGCGTGGGCCTGTACCACCGACAGCCGCAGTCGGGCCAGGGTGATGGCCGAGGGGTGGTCGCGCACCCGGGACGGCGCACCCTGGAGGACGGGTCCGCGCCACAACCGTAACGCCGACTCCGCCTGGGCGTACGCCTCGCCCGGGGCACCGGACGGGGTGGGGAGCAGGCCGTGGGGGAGACCTGGGCGGCCAGGGCGGTGAACTCCGCCGCGTCGCACTGGTCCTGGTCCAGTTGCAGCAGGTAGCCGGTCCGGGTACGGCGCAATACGCCGCCGGGTGTGTCCCTGGGGCGGGCCACCGGGGTGAGCAGATGGCGCAGCCGGGACACATAGGTGTGCACCACGTTCAGACAACTGGCGGGCGGGCGGCCGCCCCACAGGACATCGACGATCTCGTCCCGGGACACGGACACACCCGGATGCAGGCCGAGCAGGGCGAGCAGGCAGCTCTGCTTCGTCGCGCCGGACTCCACGGGTCGGCCGGCCACACGCAGGACAAGAGGACCAAGGACCTTCAGCCGGACAGGTTCTGGGCCGCGGACTGGCTCCGGTTCGGCCTCCGGTCCCAGTGCCGTGATCAGTCTGAGCACCGAGGGGCTGCGCAGCGAGCGTGCCCGGCCGTGCTCGATGTCGCGGATGCTGCGCGTGCTGACACGGGCCAGGACCGAGAGTTTTGACTGGCTCAGCCCCAGCTGCCTTCGGCGGCCTTCGAGCCAGGCCCCCAACTGCTCAGGCGTGCGCTCCAAAGTCTCCCCATCTCGAATGTGCCACTGAGCAGTCAACCCGGACCGACACCGCAGGTCAGAGGCGTCCCTGACGCAGCGTCATCGACGGTACATCGCTCATGCTGTTCCGGAGAGACGATTCTCGGTCAGCTGGATCCCGGCAAGGACCGGAAACCTCACCCTCCGGGAAGCGTGGACGCCTGGGCGCGGTACGTCGTCGAGACCGTGGCTGACAGTCGTCGCGATTGCGACTGACATGGGTGACTGCCCGGTGGGCGCGGTGCCGACACGAGTACGGGCGGGCGACCGCATACATGGGGCCACGGGGTGCTACAACGGCTTCTTAGAAGTGCTCGAAGCCCCCGCCGGCGCCTGGTGAAGGCTTCTGGCTGCTGTTATCCGTGCACATCACGTGACGTCGGCGATGATGTCGGCGATGGGGCGGTAGAGGCGCTGCGGGCGGTCGTCTGCGACCGCCCGCATGTCCTTGAAGCCGTGCGCTCGGTAGAACTCGGCCGCACGGTCGTCGATGGCATCCACGACCAAGAGGCGCCCCGCCGCCCTCTGTGACGCTTCTGCGACCAGCTCTAGTGCCTGTGTCAGCAGGCGCGTGCCAAGCCCTTGGCCGTGCAGTGCTTTGTCCAAAGCGAGGCGAGCCAGCATATAGCCCGGTACAGGCCGGTCACGCTTGCCATACCGGTTGCGGCTCGCGACGCTTTCCTGGCGGACATCGTGAGGGGCCAGCGTGATGTAAGCCACCA
This sequence comes from Streptomyces sp. TG1A-60, assembly GCF_037201975.1. NCBI lineage: Bacteria > Bacillati > Actinomycetota > Actinomycetes > Kitasatosporales > Streptomycetaceae > Streptomyces > Streptomyces sp. TG1A-60. The sequence continues at coordinate 5,744,483 of NZ_CP147520.1, forward strand.
CGCGAGTCTCGTTCCGCCACAGGTGCGTCCGCCCTAGTCCGGCCCGTTCGACCCCTATGGCAGGGCCGCGCAGCCAGTCATTGAGGCTCTCCACACCACAGTCGAAGTCCTCGGCGCCCGTCAGTGGGTCGTCGATGGGCTCCGTGAAATACAAGGTCACTGATGAGCCGCCCTTTCCTGCCGCATCTGGGCAGCGGCGCGGCGGGTACGTTCGTTTGGCTCAGGTGCGGCGTCCAACGCGTCCAGGAGGTCGCTGAACTCCTCCTCGCTGAGCAGGGTTGAGCGGTACTCGGCGATGGCGTCCTTGGCATAGGCGCGAAGGGCGCGCACCATCAGGTCAGTGCGAGTCAGCCCGAGCAGCGCCCGCGCTTCCTCAATCAGCTCGTTGTCCTCGTCGGATAGCCGCGCCTCAAACCGATGCTCCTTGGCACGGCGCCCGGTGGTCTCCAGTGAATTCGCCATAGTGCCACCGTACTACGTTTGTCCGTACATCACCTCTGTTCAACCCTGCAAAGCTTCTGACCTGCTGCTCTGTGCATCACCCATGTTTACGATCACGAAGCCGCTGCGACCGATACCTCTGTGATTGGCGTGCTCATTGAGGCTGATGTGGCGAGCGCACGGGGGCTGCCGCGGAAAGTTCAGATCGCTGGCGTACGACCGAGGCTGGTCAGCACAGGGCGCGGCGGCCCGTACTGAAACAGTCCGGAGGATCACCTCTGCTGGCTCCGGCGGGGACCGCAGCTCGCAGCCAAGGTCACTGGCCGCTGTGGACCACCGGCGATCCGGCAGATTCTCTTTGGGCTGCCCCGAGAGGAGGCAGCCGTGACTGCCGAGGCCGGATGCACCGGAACCGCAGCGAGCGTCATGTCGATCGCGGCGGGGTCGGCCATGAAGGCCAGTTCCAGCACGGCGGGCCGGTCGAGGAGTCCGGCCCAGTCGGTCTGCTCCACGGTGTCGAACATGTAGCCGTGCTCGCCGCAGAGCAGGGCCCGGACGCGGGTGGCGAGGGCCGGGAGGACGTTGAGGGCCTGGCCGCGGTAGGCGCTGTCCTCCTGGAGTGTGTCGAGGACGCGCTCTGTCTGCTCTCTCCTGTTCCGAAGAACGCCTGGCGGTGGGCCGACACCGCCCAGTACAAACTGACCCAGCGAGGCCAGCATCGGGCGGCGGGAGCGATCGACCTGTTGGTGTGTGCGACAGCTGTACACCATGGGCACACCGTCCTCCACGTGGACAATGACTTCGTGACGGTGGCCGGAGCCCTCAAGGAAGTTCAGCAGCGAGACGCACGAGCCTGATCTCCGGAGGCAGGATCACATCTGTCGGCTTGTGACCTCTCGGTGATCGATGTCTCCGGGGCGCATGGCTGTTCGCCGAGACTGGCTCTGAGGTGGCGGCCCGTCCTGCAACGGCCAGCGGGTCAGCGGTGTGGGCGGTGTCCGGCCCGTCCTTCTCCAGACCTGCCGCGTGCCAGGGCCGTACGAATCACGCGGTAGCGGAGGTAGACGACTCTTGAACTGAAGGTGCGGGTCTCGACGAGTTCGAGATCCACCCGGCGCTCGCGCTGGGGGAAGAACGGAATGCCATCGCCGACCAGCCGGGTAGACCCTGGCCCGGTACTCGTCGATCAGACCCAACGAGGCCGCCTCGGCAGCGAGAGTCGTGCCGCCGATCGCGGTGTCGTCCCCTCCCGGCTCGGCACGCAACGCTCGATCTCCTCCGTCATGCCCGCCGGAGGCCAGGCGGGCATGACCCTGCACCGACAGCGTGGTGGAGAACACCACCTTTGGGAGCGGCTTTGAGATCGCGGCCCGTTGCCGCAACGCACTCAGCCGTTGGCCAGGGCGCGGCCGAGAAGGGGCAGCAGGCGGTCCCAGTGGCGCTGCAGCGCGGCGGGGTTGAAGGCGTCGGTGTCGGACATGGTGAAGCCGTGGAGGGTGCCGGGGTAGATCTCGGAGGTGTAGCTGACACCTGCGGCATCCAGGGCCTGGTTGAGCTCGCCGAGGGCCTCGGGCGTCAGGTCGGATTCGGCGTGGCCGAGGTGGACCTCGGCGGTGAGGTGGTGCAGGCTGTCGGGCCCGTCGGCGCCCACGGGGCCGTGGAATCCGGCGACAGCGGCCACCTGGACGGGGTGGGCCGCGGCGGTGCGCATCGCGAGGAGGCCGCCTATGCAGTAGCCGGTCACCGCGACCGGTCCGGCACCGACCTCGGGCTGGGTGGTGAGGAACCTGAGGTAGGCGTCGGCGTCGCTCAGGACACGTTCGGCGGTGTGCGCCTCGATCAAGGGCATCAACTGGGCGAAGACCGCGGGCCGGACCTCTTCTCCGATGTGCTCGGGAAGTTCGATCACCGGTGCCGGACCGTGCCGGTAGAAGAGGTTGGGGACGAGCACGTAGTACCCGTGCCCGGCCAGTTCGCAGGCCATCTCCCGCAGCACGGGCCGGATGCCGAAGCCGTCCGCGTACATCAGCACCCCCGGGTGCGGCCCACCACTGTCGGGGAAGGCGGCGAACGCGTCGGCCTGGCCGTCTGCGGTGGGAATCTGCAGCATCTTGTTCAGCATGAATTCTCCTGTCGTGGCTGACGTGTCGAGCCTATGATCAACACGACGGAGGCGGAGCCCGCGCAGCAGCGCCAGATCCTCGATCCAACAGCGGGCCAGCAGCGGCCCCTGCCGCATTTGCGGAGTAGTCCGTCTTCGGCCCGGCGTGAGAGCTGTCTGTATATGGCGCCGAGGGTGATGTCGCCGAGGTGCTGAGCGATCTCCCGGCTGTGCCAGTGACGCTCTGGGTCCGCGCGGAGCAGGGCCAGGACGGAAGGCGATGGTGAACCCGCAGCGGTCCGGGTCGGTGCCGGGGCAAAGCGCGTGCCCGACGCAGTCCCTACACGCGGCGCGGGCACACATGCGTGGGACGATCCCGGCAAGACCGTCCCACGGCCACCGCACCCCCACCGCACTCCCCGCTGCCAGGACGGTGACCAGGGGAAATCCAGAAGTCCGGCTGGACTACCAGTCCGGGGGCGCGAGCATGTGCAGTCCGCGGGGTCGGACTCGGCCGCCTACGTGGTGACCTGCGCCGCGATGCTCGTACTGCGAGCGGTGCAGCCGTCGGCCGGGATGCTGCTTGAGCAGGCCGTCTACCTCGGCGCCGCCGGGCTCTCGGGGATCGGACGCTTCCTGGTCCTGCGCCTGTTCGTCTTCGCCGGCGGCGGGACCGGGACCGCGGTGCGGACGAAGAGTTTCGCGCGGGTTCGGGAGGCGAGCGGGACGCTGTCCTGGTCCATCCCTGTGCCGGCCTGAGCAGGGGCGTGCCGACGGCGAGCGGAGGATGGCGGGCAGCAGTTGGACGGCCTGCGGTTCGCGCTCCGGCACGGCTTATCGAGGCCGAGCGCTATCTGCGGGACGGCGACACGATCCCGTGGATCGGCCTGCGGCGGACGGGCTGACCGCCGGAGCGACGGCACGCCGCTTCTTGGCCGTTCACAGCTTCCCCGCGATATCCCGTGCCGCCACGTACCCGAACGTCATCGCGGGCCCGATCGTCGAGCCGGCCCCCGCGTAACTGCGGCCCATGACCGCGGCGCTGGCGTTGCCCGCCGCGTACAGGCCGGGGATGACCGAGCCGTCCGGGCGGAGGACGCGGGCGCGGGCGTCGGTGAGGAGGCCGCCCTTGGTGCCGAGGTCGCCGGGGACGATCCTGAGGGCGTAGTACGGCGGCAGCCACAGGGGCGCCAGGCAGGAGTTGGGCCGCACCGACGGGTCCGTGTAGTAGTGGTCGTACGCGCTGTCACCGCGCCCGAAGTCGGGGTCGTCTCCTTGCCGGGCAAGGGAGTTGAAGCGGTCGACGGTGGCGCGCAGCGCGCCGGCCGGGACACCGATCGCGCCGGCGAGCGCGTCCAGCGTCCACGCCTTGTGGACGGCCCCGGCGTCGTACCACTCGTCGGGGAACGGGAACGTCGGCGCGATGTCCTTGAAGAGGTACCGGTTGCGGTAGTTCTGGTCGACGACGAGCCACGCCGGGATGTGCCCGGCGGACGGGGTGTCCCGCTCGTACATCGTGTGGACGACATCGCCGTACGGCGCCGCCTCGTTGACGAACCGCGCCCCCGCCGCGTTGACCAGCAGCCCACCGGGCAGTGTGCGTTCGGCGAGACAGAACCACGGCTGGCCGGGCGTGGGAATGGCCGGGCCCCACCACGCGTCGTCCATCAGGCCCACATCGGCGCCCGCGCGTTGCCCGGCGCGAATACCGTCCCCGGTGTTCTCCTTCGCCCCCACCGTCCAGCGTGTCCCGACGGGCTGCTCCTGGTACTGCTCCCGCATGGCCGCATTGTGCTCGAAGCCGCCGGAACCGACGATGACGCCCCTGCGGGCGCGGACGAGGCCGGGGGCGCCGTTCCGCGTGACGACCGCTCCGGTCACCGACCCGTTCTCCAAGTGCAGCTCCGTCAGAGGGGTGTCGAGCCACACCGGTACGTCCGCGCCGAGCAGTCCGGCCCGCAGTCCGGCCGCGAGTGCCTGTCCCATGGTGAGCGGCTGCTGCCCGAGCAGCGCGGCCCGGGCCCCCCGGGCGAGGCACTCCGTGGCGACGGCCAGCCCCTTCGCGCTCACGGCGGTCAGCGCCAGCCACTTGTAGTCCGCGCTGAAGACCACCATGCCGTCCGGGACGGCCAGATAGGGAGGGTTCAGCCGGGCCAGTTCCTCACCCAGTACGTTCCCGTCGAGCTGGTCGGGTTCGATGGACCGCCCGTTCGGCAGGCCGCCCGGCAGCTCCGGGTAGTAGTCGCTGTACCCCTCCATCCACCGGAATCGCAGCGGGCTGTTCGCCATGACGAACGACAGCATGGCGGGCCCGTGGTCGAGGAAGGCCTTCTGCCGGTCGGCGGGCACCTCGTCCCCGACCACGGCCGCGAGATACCGGGCGGCCTTGGCCGGCGTGTCCGGCACCCCGGCCGCCTTGATCACGCTGTTGTTCGGCAGCCAGATCCCGGCTCCCGACCGCGCGGCCGACCCCCCGAACGTCGGCGCCTTCTCCACGACCACACAGCTCAGGCCCTGCTTGGCCGCGGTGAGCGCGGCGGTCATCCCGGCGGCGCCGGAACCGATGACCACGACGTCGTAGGTGCCGAGCAGGGGCGGGGCGGCGGCAGCGGCCGTCCCCGCGAGCCCACCGGCCGCCGCGACCGCGACACCCGCCCCCGCGGCCGTGCCGAGCACCCGCCGGCGTGAGGGCCCGCCCGGGGCCGTTGTACGTCTGTCAGGATCCGCGCTCTTGGACATACCGGACGCTCCAGCCTCGGGAAGGGACGGGTGGCCGTGCTGTTCCCCGGGAGGCAGAGGGTCCCCTTGCGCCCCGGACGTGGTGCGGAGCCTCGAATCTGACGTGCGGGGGGCGTGAAGTCAAGGCTGTCACTGACGTCGTATCAAGTCCCTTTGATTCAGACCTATTTGGCCTGCGCAGTCGTTTCGCCGGGTAGGCGCGCGGGAAATGTTCGGGCAGCGTGGTCCCGGTCCGCGGACCGAGGGAGGGGGACGCTGTGCATGACCTCGTGCGGACGCCGGACCATGTCCGGACGGCCGACGGGCGGCGGTTGCGCGTCGAGTGCGCGGGGGATCCGGACGGGCGGCCGGTGTTCCTGTTGCACGGGATGCCGGGGAGCAGGGTGGGGCCCAGGCCGCGGTCCATGTTCCTCTACCACCGCGGCGCGCGGCTGATCAGCTACGACCGTCCCGGGTACGGGGGGTCGGACCGGCGACCGGGGCGGCGGGTCGTGGACGTCGTGGAGGACGTCGCAGTCGTCGCGGACGCACTGGGGCTGGACCGGTTCGCGGTGGTGGGCCGGTCCGGCGGGGCCCCGCACGCGCTGGCCTGTGCCGCGCTGCTGCCCCACCGGGTCACCCGGGCCGCCGCGCTGGTGACGCTCGCGCCGCAGGACGCGGAGGGGCTTGACTGGTTCGCGGGGATGGCGCCCCACAACGTCCGCGAGTTCCACACGGCGCTCACCGACCCCCGGGGGTTCGTCGCCAAGCTGATTCCCCGCTCGGCCGCCATCCGCTCCGACCCCGCCCGGCTGCTCGACGAGCTGCGCGGCGACCTCACGGACGAGGACCGGATGATCGTCTCGGACGACGGCATCCGGTCGATGCTGCTGCGCAACTACCACGAGGCGCTGCGGACCTCGCCGTACGGCTGGATCGACGACGCGCTCGCGCTGACCGGACCCTGGGGGTTCGACCCCGCCGAGATCAAGGTTCCGGTGCTGCTCTGGCACGCCGGGAAGGACGTCTTCACCCCGTCCGCCCACTCCTCCTGGCTCGCCGACCGCATCCCCCGCGCCATCGCCGTCTGCGAACCGGCCGCCGCCCACTTCGCCGCGATCCGAGCCCTCCCGAACGTCCTGACCTGGCTCCTCACCACCACCGACCCATCGACCACCTGAACCACCCCCCTGCCCGGGCCGCCGGGCCGCCGGGTCCCAGAGGCGCCAGGGGCTATGGGCGGGGGGAGCGGTCGGACCACTGTGTGGTCAGCGCGGGCGGGTGAAACCTTGAGCAGCGTGAGCCGCAGGGCACCGACCGGTCGGGGTGCCGCCGGCCCGTCGTCGCCGCCGTGCCGCGGGGCTGTCGTGCCGTCGGCGGCACCGGGCCGACGAAGTCTCGGCGCGGCGTGTGGGCCGCCGGGTACCGGCTGCTCGGTGGTGTCGCCCGGCCGTGGGAGCCGGCTCGGTCGGTGGTGTCGTCGGCCGGTGGGGCCGGTCGTGGTCCGTCAGACCGCCAGGGGCTCCAGGTCGCGGTACACGCGGCGGCGTTGGCCGACCAGGCGCGTGATGCCGTTGCCCTCGCCCAGTTTGGGGCCGAGGCGGCGGAGGTCGGCGAGGGTGGCCTCGCGGAGGCGTTGGGCTTCCTCCTCGCGGCCGAGGGCGCGCAGCGTCAGGGCGGAGTTGCTGACGACCGCGAGGGTTTCGGGATGCTGGGGTCCGAGGACCGGCTTGAGGATGTCGCGGACCGGCTCCTCCAGGGCCCAGGCCTCCTCCGGCCGGCCCTGCTCCGCGAGGACGTTGGCGTGGTTGGCGCGGGCGAAGAGGGTGTGGGGGTGCTCGTCGCCCAGGGTCGCCGCCATGCGCTCCGTCACCTGCTGGAACACCTCCTCGGCCTCCTCGGCGTCCCCGCAGGCCCACAGGTAGATGCCGAGGTTGTTGAGCGCGGCCTGGGTGTAGGGGTGCTCCCGGCCCGGGACCTTCACATAGTGGTCCAGCACGCTTCTGACGGTCTCCCGCGCCCGGTCGGGCTCGTCGGCGGCGTACAGATCGGCCGCCAGGTTCAGCTCGCACGCGAGGGAGTCCGGGATCGGGTCCGGATACTTGTCCCGTGTGTACTGGGTCCGGTACTGCGCGAGCGTCGCCCGGGTCAGCCGGTGCGCGTCCACGAACTGGCCCGCCCGCCGCAGCGACACCGCCAGCGACTTGGCGCAGCTGAGCGTGCCGGGGAAGTCCTTGCCGAGGATCCGCTTGTGCGTCTCGTACGCCTCCGACAGGACCACCACCGAGTCGGTGTAGCGACCGACCTCCCGCAGATCGCGGCCGAGACCCTGCGCCGAGATCAGGGTGTAGGGGTGGTCGGGGCCGAGGACCTCCCGGCGGCGGGCGTAGGTGTCCTGGTCGACGTCACTGGCCTCGTTGTAGTGGCCGACCATGCGCAGCGCGAGTGCCAGGTTGTTCGCGGCGTTGAGCGTCCGCCCGTGCGACTCGTGAAAGATCTGGCTGAATCCCTGGTGGGCCTCCCGGGCGAGCTCCACCGCCTTCGCGTACTCGCCGAGTGCGGCGAGGTCGCTGGCGAGGCTGGACGTGGTGACGTACGTGTGCGGATGGGTGGCGCCGAGGACTTGGAGCTGCCGGTCGAGCACATCGGTGTCGATCTCCCGGGCTTCCACGAAACGCCCCTGCGAGCGCAGTACGTTGGCGAGCTGACCGCGCAGGTACATGTACTGCAGATCGTCCTCGCCGAGGGTCTCGTGCCAGTGCGCCGCCAGCTCCTCGGCGAGTTTCCGGGCCCCGGGGAAGTCGCCCCGCTTCCACAGATAGCGGACCCGGTCGATGAACAGGCGGCGCGGCTCGGCCTCACCGCAGTCGCGCAGCTCGGAGGCGTTCAGATGCGGCCAGATGATGCCGAAGCGGGGCCAGGTCTCGGCGTCGTCGATGGGTTCGTCTCCCGGCGGACGGGCGCCGGCGAGCATGGTGTGGACGACGTGCCGGGCCTGCCGCTGCTCGTCGGCGGTGAGCCGGGAGCGGATCACGGCCTGCACCAGCCGGTGGATCTGGATGCTGGTGCTGGCCTGGTCGACCTTGGCGAGCGCGAAGCGGCCGATCTCCCGGATGACCCGGCCCAGCATCAGGCTCTCCTGGAGGCTGGGGTCGACCTTCTTCAGTTCGTCGAGCATCTCCCGGCTGTACAGCAGATGCGAGGAGATCGGCTCGGGGGCCATGAACGCGCACAACTGGAGCAGCCGGACCGACGCGGGGGAGCGCTCCCGCAGTCGGGCGATGGAGATGTTCCAGGTCGCCGCCACCGTCTCCGGGTAGTCGGTGGGCTGGTTGAGATCCAGCACACCGGTGGTCTGCTCGTTCAGCTGCCGCAGGTACTCCTCGATGGGTGTGGCGGTCTCGGCGAGCCAGGCCGCCGCCTGCTCCACGGCCAGCGGCAGATCGCCCACCGCCTCCGCCACCCGGTCGGCCTCCTCGGCGCTCAGCCCGGGGGCCCGCCGGGAGAGGTGCTCGACGCTCTCCTGCCGGGGAAGACGTCGACGGGCAGCGAGGTGCCCCGCTGCTCCCAGGTCTGGTTACGGGAGGTGACGAGGATGTGCCCGCCGCCGCCCTGGGGGATGAACCGGGTCAGTTCCTCGGGGTTGTCGGCGTTGTCGAAGACCAGGATCCAGCGTTGGGTCGGCACGCCCTCGGCGAGCATCCGTACGGTCTCCTGGCTGACCAGCGTCATGTCGTCGCCGCCGGGCGCACCGATCCGGGCGCCGAGTTCGGCGAGGGCCGCGGTGACACCGTCGCCGAGTTCGGCGGAGATCCACCACACCAGGTCGTAGTCGGCCATGAACCGGTGCACGTACTCCAGGGCGACCTGTGTCTTGCCGACGCCGCCGAGGCCGAACAGGGTCCTGGGCCGGCTCCCCACGGCCGACACCCCGCCGCGCAGCTGTTCGCGCAGCTCGTCGAGGAGCCGGCCGCGCCCGGTGAAGGTGGTGTTGCGCTGCGGCGCGTTCCACACCGTGGGGACGCTGCCCGGGAAGCGCGGCTCCACGGTGCCGAGGTCGTCGGGCCGCTCCGGCAGTTTCAGCGCGCCGAGCAGGGCACCCACGCACTGGGCCGCGTCGAGCCGGTACAGGTCCACCGGCTCGTGGTCGATGTAGGCGTCGGGGAAGCGGGCCTCGTCGACGCGCAGCGGCACCATCGTGGTGCGCGGCATCGCCAGCGCGGTGTCTGTGAAGGAGCGCCAGACGGCCTGGGCGTGCCGGGACTTCTGGAAGGCGTGGGACAGCAGCAGAACGGCGCGTGTCGCCGTGTCCAGGCGCTCCCGCGGCCCGGCGGAAACGTCGTACAGCGTGACGTTGCAGCCGGTCTGCCTGAGGACGGCCTCCACCCAGTCCGCCCACATCCTGTTCTCCGCCGCGTACACCACGACGATGTCCGTCATCGGCTGCCGTCGGGTGAACGCCTCCAGACAGCGCTGCCGCACCGGCTCGGGCACCGGCGGCAGCGCGGTGACCTCACCGTCGGAGATCACCTTCGTCAGCCGCTCGAAGGCGGACAGCAGGGAGTTGGCGATGTTGCTCTTGTCGCCGACCGTCGCGAGGGTCTCCTCGTACGCGTAGAACGGCACGTACGGTATCTCCATCGCGCCCCAGTAGGCGTCCTGCCGCTCGGCGCTCAGTTCCTCGCCGTCCAGGCCCCTGGGCAGTCCCTCGAACCGCAGCCGGGCCAGCGCCCGGCCCGCGTCGACCTTCCGCTTCTCGCCCTCGTCGATGCGCATCAGCACCGGCAGCACCCTGATCCGCCGCTTGTGCTGGCCTCCCTCGACGCTGCGGGCCACCGCGGCGGCACCGTCGAGCGCCTGGCCGCTGAGGGTGAAGCAGTCGACGAGGACGTCGGGCATCTGGATGGTGCAGATGTCCGCGCTGTCGGACAGGCCGGTGCGGCTGTCGATGAGGATGTAGTCGTACGACGCCTTCATGTCCTCGCGCAGCGCGTCCAGGAACTGGCCGCCCCCCAGCCGCTCGTAGAAGTTGTCCCATTCGAACGACGACACGGTCGCGGAGTACTCCCGGTTGCGCCGGCCGGCCGAGAGGAAGTCCAGCGAACCGCCCTCGGGGAAGGACAGCCCGAGCCGCTCGGGGCCGAGGGACACCGCGTGCTGCTCGACCCGCGCGTAGTCACGGTGCCAGGGTCCGGAGCGCGGGCCGCCGGTGGTCGCGGCCCAGCAGTACTCGGTGATCATGTCGATGACGCCGGTGGTGGACGCGAGGACGCTCAGGTCGAGGAACGGCTGGAAGAAGCGGTCGAGGCCCGGCGCCTCCAGGTCCCAGTCGACGGCCAGGACGCGCTTGCCGTTGGCGGCCAGGATCCAGGCCGCGTTGGCGAGGGCCATGGTGCGGCCCGTGCCGCCCTTGTACGAGTAGAAGGTGATGATGCGTCCGTCCTGACGAGCCGTCATGCCTGTCCTCCGTGGTCGGAATCCGCATCGGGGTCGTTCGGGCCGGCGAGACTGAGCCGGGGCCGTGGCGGGGTGGGGCCCGGTGGCGGGTGTGCCTCGGCGTGTCTGAGGAACTGCCGGGTCGCCTGGGCCACCACCACCGGCAGTACGTCGGTGAACGCCTTCAGGGTGGGGACGCCGTTGACGGCGGCCCAGCACTTGGCGCGGCGCCCCCGCTCCAGCAGCAGCGGCAGGGTGTCCTCCAGCTCCTCCCGCAGCCGCTCGCCCTGCTCCCCGCGGCACTGCAGGTCGAAGCGGTTCCAGGGGACGATCGCGCCGACCCAGGGGCGCGCGGCCGAGTCGAACGCCTTGAGCCGGTGCCGCCGGTCCCGGTCGAGCAGCGCCCAGCGGTCGAGCAGCAGGATCCCGGGGTGCGGCTCGGGCGGCTGTCCGCCGCCTTCGGCCTCGGACCCGGCCGTGGTGAGGCCCTCGGCGCCGGGGTCCGGGAGGTCGAAGTCCGAGACGGTGATGCGGTAGTCGAGCGACCGGATCAGTTCCTCCGCCAGCGTGGACAGCGGACGTCTCGACTCGCTGTGGTACGGGTTCCACTCCGTGGCGTCCTCCCCGTACGGGACCGCGTCCCGGCCCTCCGGCACGGAACTCCGGCTGGGCGCCGCCACGGTGAGGTGGATACGGCGCGGCCCCTCGCCGTGCGGCCGGAACGCGCTGTGCGTGGACTCGTACGGCCGGGGCCGGCTCGACGGCAGCGGGGTGTTCTCGGCGACCTGCACGATCCGCTGAGCGAGCCCGAACACGATCTCCTGGTATTCGTCGCGTAGCCGCTTGAGTTTGATCAACCCGTAGATCCCGTACGACGCGTAGCGCTCCCCGAACTTGGCGCGCTCGACCTGGATCTGCCGGACTGACTCGGGGAGCCCTTCGAGGTCCATGCTCGTCCACAGCACCGGGACGATGGCCGGGATGTCACCGTGGCCGGCGTTGCGTGCCTCGCGGATGCGCTCGTCGAAGGTGAACCACTCGCGCCCGCAGTTGTCGCTGGAGAAATAGCGGGGTGAGTACAGCGGCACGAACACCCGGCAGTGCGCGAGGTTCTCACTGAGCCGGTCCGGCCAGCCCTCCCCCGACCGCATCTCCCGGTCCAGGAACCCCGCGGGCGTTCCCCGCGGATGAGCGGTGAGGGCCAGAACGTCCGCGCACAGGTCCTTGTACAGCGTGTGCACCCAGTGGTCGGGGTCACCGCCGTCGGGTCCCGAGGGAGGGGTGTGCGCATAACTGAGGAAAAAATACGGCCGGTTGTCCGCAGTCGGCCCCCGCGCAGATACGTCCACACGCCCCCGCCTTTCGATGCCCTCGTGCCCCCGCCTAGGCGCCATCCAGCCGGAACCAACAATGTGCCCGATCAACTCCGGTGGCACCTGGCTCGTTTCACGCCATTTCCCAGCGATATCCGGACATCAGGCGTCGAGCCGTGTCGACGGCATCGCGCATCTCGAACAGAAACATCGGTTTTCCCGCGAACTCCCCTTCCGCGCGGAGACCCTGCGGCAGGCGAGCCCCGATCGCCGCGAAGTCCCCGTCGAACAGGGAGAGATCCTCGTACTCGATCCAGTTCCCCTTGTCCTCCACCACACAGCGGTACGTCCGTGTGGGGGGCGTCGGGGTCATCCGGTACTCGGCGAGATGGAACGCGGTGCACACCTCGAAGCCGACCCGCAGCAGCAGGACCTGGGCGTCGGCCCCGTACAGCGCGGCCATCGGGGACCGCTCGCCGAGGTGGCAGTGCGGGTCGTGCCCGGCGAGCAGCTCCTCGGCCCGGGGCCCGAGCGCGGCGAAGGAGGTCTGCGGATGGGCGCTGCGGAACGCGCCGGGCGTGGTCCGCACGCACTCGGCGAGCGCGCCCATGGTCGTGCAGGGCGTGGCGTCCGGCTCGAACGGCGGCATCGACGCGCGGAACTCGGCCTTTTCCGCCCCGGTCATCCCCTCGGTGCGGCACTGGTACTGGGGCGAGGTGTCGGAGTTCTCCGGGGTGAAGGCGGGCACGACGAGCGTGCCGTCGGGCCCGAGCACGTCGAGCAGGGCGTTGCGTATCGCGGTCGGGCTCTGTCCGGTGCCGCGCAGCGAGGAGTGCACCATGAGGACGCCGCCCCGTCGGACGCCCAGCCGGCTCAGGACGCCGGGGAGCCGAGGGCTGTCAGCCATCCGCCACCGCCAGCTCCGCGCGCAGTGCGTCGGCCAGGCGGGCCCCGCTCTCGGTGAGCTCAGTGCGCCGGGAGGCCAGTGTCCCCAGGGCGGCACGCGCCCGCCGCAGCGAGGCGGCCGTGTCGTACGGGGCCGCGCCGGCCCGGCCCAGGTGCTCGCTCGCCTCGTCGAGCAACCGCCCGGCGGCACTGCCCGGCACGTTCAGATCCGTGACCTCGCGCAGGGCGGCCAGCCGGGATCTGCGCCCGAGGAGCGGCAGTTCCCGTAGGAACTCGTCCTGCCGGAAGTCGACGGCCATCCCGAGCGCGCCGAACGCGTGTGCCGCGAGCCGCAGTCCGGCGCCCGGGGCGAGCGGGGTGACGGTGGTGACCAGAGGCGCGTCGGCGCCCTCGCGCCAGCCGGGCTCGCGGGCGTCCAGCGCCTCGTGGGCCGCCCGCACCCGCTCGCCGAAGAGCGCGAGGTCGGCCGGGGACAGCGGGTCCGCGACCGGTGTCTCGAAGCGGTCACGATACGGATCGGCGTCGTCGAGGAGCAGTGTCCGTCCGTCGGTGAGGTCGATGGTCTCCAACGGCCGCCAGCCGATGTCGAGTTCACCACCGCCCCGGCCGGTCCCACGGACCTGGAGGCCCGTGGCGGTGATGGCGCACTCGACCTGTCCGGGGGCCGAGAGCCGCAGGGTGCCGAGGGTCGGGAGGTGGAGGTCCCGGTCGGGCTGGTGCCAGGTGAGGGTGGTCTCCGTCCCGGCCGGTACGGCGGCGGCCGTGACCGCAGCCAGCAGCCGGGGGAGGTCGGCGGGGCCGTCCAGGCAGCGGCGCAGCACGGCGCGCAGATACGGGTGGGCGAGGACGGTGTTGAGATGGGCGGCGGTGGCGGCGTCGGAGTCCAGCTCGACCAGTACCTGCCAGGCGGGCTTCCAGTCGGGGTGACCGGAGAGCTCGGCGTTCACCGTGGACAGCAGATCGCGGTCCAACTTCAGCTGAGCCAGGCGGAGTTCGTCCGGGTCCGTGACCGCCGGGTGCAGCGCGCGGTCGGTGATCCGCTCGGCGATGCCCTCGATCAGGCCCCGCAGGTCGGCGCAGAACACCGAGGGGTTGTCGAAGCCCTTCTCGCCACCGTACCGGTGGGCGTAGAGCCCGCCGCCGCAGGACTCGACGACCGGGCAGCGGCGGCAGGTGTCGCTCACGCCCGCGATGCCCAGCTGGCGGGCGCGGACGCCGGGATGCTCGGCGAACTCCGCGAAGCCGTGCCGGAAGACGTCGTAACCGGTGGCCGGGGCACCCTCGTACGCCGTCTTCAGCGAGTCGGCCTGCTCGAAGGTGCCGTCGGTCTCGATCACCGCGAGATCGGACGGCGCGAGGCCCAGTGCCTCGGTGAGGCTGGGGCCGCCGCGCAGGGTGCTGAGCACCGACTCGAAGGTGCGCACCGGCATGGGGCGACCCTGCTCCTCCCACCGGTCGAAGACCTTCAGCAGCCAGTCGGCGTACGGTGTCGCCGGTCCGCCGGGCCCATGGCCGGGGGGCGGGCTGTCCCAGGTGGAGTGCGGGAGCAGATAGTCGATGCGGGGCGGATCGAGTGAGGTCAGCGCGTCGTGCACCGCCACCGGGTCATTCGCCACGTCCACCGTGCACAGGAGGCCCTGGTAGAGATGCCGGTGTTCCGGCAGGCGGAGGAGGTCGATCGCCCGCAGCACCCGGTCGTAGCTGCTGCGGCCCCGGCGGTCGAGCCGGTGGCGGTCGTTGGCGACCCGGTCCCCGTCGAGTGAGACGCCGACCCTGACGTCGAATTCGTCGAAGATCCGCAGATGGTCTCTGTTCAGCCGCACCGCGTTCGTGTGCATACGGAGATCGAGCGCGGTGACCGGGGCGAGAGCGCGGGTGAGTTCCGCGCAGATTCGTCTGAGCCGGGCCGGGCCGACAAGAAGGGGTTCGCCCCCATGGAGAATGCAGGTGACGGATTCAAGATTTCGCGCCAGCACGTACTCGGTGAGCCGAAGGGCCACCTGATCGAGCGTTTCCTCGGAGATGACGGTCGGCCGTGATCGCCACGACTGGTCGGATGCCGCATACACATAACAGTGGTCGCACGCCAGGTCGCACCGGCTGTGGATCTTGAGCACCAGTTGCTGGATCGCGGGGTCCCTCACTTCGGCAGTGTAAGCCCTCGCGCCGCTCGGAGAAGACATGGCGACGGGGCCCAACTTCCTTGATCGACAAGGAGGTTGAAGCCCCGGATGGCCTACGTCAGATGCTGGAGGTGAACCCCGGCCTGGCAAGGTGCGAGCCCCGGGCGTCCGTCACCCGTCCGGTGGAGCGCTGGGTGCGGGGCTCGTGTGCGGCGACCGTCGCGAGCGGGGCGAGCCTCTTGTGGGCCGACCGGGCGGTGTCCGATCCAGGCGTCGTCTTGGGGAAGGAAAGGTTCATCTCGTCGCTCCAGTTCGAGAAAAGGGACGCTGTCATCGGTCCCTTGCTGGCGAGATCCTTTTTGTCGAGGCTCGGACATGAGGGTGGACGACAGAGTGCAGACTTGCGCGTTTCTATCATGCGCCGACATGGGTTCGCTGCGCGATATGGCGAGGTGGCGATCTGGCGCGGATTCAGGATTGACGAGAACATGACCGTTCCGTCGACTCCCAGCGTCCGTACGAGGTGTGCATGGCTGCGACGCCCGGCCCGAGCACCACGGTGAGTGATCGAGACCTGCCCCGTTGTTCCGTGTCAGTGATCAGCAGGCGCTGACCCGCCAGGGTGAATCCTTCCGGGTGGTCCGCACCCAGCTGGTCGTCCTGCTGCTGGCCACGGCGACCGCCTCGCTGGCGGAACGGGTGGGCAGCCGCGTTCTGTCGGCGGTCGCGGCCGTGTTCTACGCCCTGACGGTCGGGATCGGCCTCTACGTCTCCCGTCGCCGCGCGCGGGCGCAGTGGCAGGCCCATCGGGCCGCCGCCGAGGTGATCAAGTCGCTGGCCTGGCAGTTCATGGTCCACGGCGGTCCGTTCCACTCCCGGCTCGTCAACCCCGAGGCGCTGTTCGCCGAGCGACTGGAGGAACGCCTCAGCGAACTGCGGAAGGTGGGGTGGGAGGACCCGCGGGAGGGCATCACCGAACTCGGCCTCGGGCAGATCACCCCGATGATGCGCGCGGTGCGCGCCAAGCCGTTCGCGGCCAGGCGCGACATCTACCTCCGCGACCGCGTGCTGGAGCAACTCGCCTGGTACGGCAACCGGGCCGGGCAGGCCCACCGCGCCTCCGTGCGCTGGTCGGGCGTGACCACTTTCCTGACCCTGCTGGCCCTCCTCGCCGCCGTGCTCAGGGCGTTCGGCACGATCGGCGGGCGCTGGGACCCCACCGGTGTCCTGAGCGCGGCAGCCGCGGCGGGCGTGGCCTGGCAGGAGGTCCGGCGGCACCGGCCGCTGACGTACGCCCACTCGCTCGTCGAACAGGACCTGGACACCCTGCGCGTCGCCATGAGCACCACCGTCGGCGAGGACGGCTGGGCGGACGCGGTGGCGGAGGCGGAACGGCTGGTCTCGCCGCAGCACACGGACTGGCTGGTCAGGTTCGGATCTTGATGAGGTGTCGGTCAGGCGCGGCGTACGCCAGGGCTCCACAGCACGGTCACCGGGACGCCCGCGCGGCGCGCGTAGTCGACGATGTCGGCCGTGCCGCCCAGGCCCCGGGCAGGGGCGCCGTCCCAGACGGCGACCATGCGGTCGGCGTGGTCCACGATGTAGCGGCCGGCGGCGTAGTACGCCTCTTCGTGGGTGGGCTCGTACGGCAGTTCCACGTGTTTGTCGCAGCACTTGAGGAGCCGGCGGTAGGAGGCCCGGACCTCGTCGTCGCCCAGATGGGTCTCGTAGTCCATGCCGGGGATCACGGCGGTCACCGGGAGCCCGCTCTCCAGGGCGATCTCCGCGAAGAGCTGGTCGGCGCCGGCGGCGAGGCTGCTGAGGGCCCGGGAGGCGGGGCGGCTCCGCAACTCCGCCCGGATGCCCGACCGGACGGCGGCCAGGGCGGCGTCCGGGACCTCCCGGTGTCCGGTGATACCGATCCGGGTCACGGGGCCTGGCATCAGGGCGCTCACCTCCGTGGCCGCGTTCCTCCGAGTAACCCTAGCGGCGGGGGACTTCGGCGAGAACGCCACGCACGGGCGTTCGGTGGGGCGCCGCGGGCTCACGGGGGCGACCACCAGGTGACCGCAGTGGGGCCGGCCGCCCCCGCGTGCTCCGGGGTGCTGCCGCCCGCGGGAATGTTCGAAGGGGGTGCGTGGAGGGGGCGGGCTGCGGGGGCGCACGTACGGGGAGGGACGTCGGTCAGTCGCCCACCGGGTCCAGAGTGAGGGGGACGATACGGCCCTCCAGCATGGCGCCGACACCGAGGGCGGCGCAGACGTCGGGGCGTTCGGCGATGTGGACCGGCATGCCGGTCGCCTGCCGCAGCATCTGGTCGAAGCCGGGGAGCAGGGCGCTGCCGCCGACCATCATGATGCCCCGGTCGGCGAGGTCGGCCACCAGGTCGGGCGGGCAGTCCCGCAGCACCTTGCCGATGCCGTCGACCACGGCCGTGAGGGGGGTCTGGATGGCGTCGCGCACGGCCGCCGTGTCCACCTGCACGGAACGCGCCAGCCCCGTCGCCACGTCCAGCCCGTGGATCTCGGTGGAGGCGGGGCCCTGCGGGGTGAGGCCGTTGCCGGAGAGGGCGAGCTGGAGGGGCCGTACGGACTGGCTGGGCAGCGTCAGCTCGTGCCGCAGGCGCAGGTGCTGCACGATCGCGTGGTCGATGGCCTCGCCGCCGACGGGGATGCGTACGGCGTTGACCACCGAGCCCAGGGAGAGGACGGCCAGCTGGGTGGCCGCCGCGCCGCAGACCATGATCATGGTGGCCTCGGGCTGCTCGACCGGCAGGCCGCAGCCGACCGCCGCCGCGATCAGGGTGTCCACCAGTTCCACCCGGCGGGCGCCGAGGCCCACCAGGGTCTCGATCGTGGCGCGCTGGGCGAGCGGGTCCGCGTCGTGCGGCGTGCAGGCGGCGGCGCGCAGGACGGGCTTGCGGCGCAGCGTACGGCGGACCTTGTCCCCCAGCAGCTGGCGCAGCATGCGCTGGGCCATCTCGATGTCGACGACCGTGCCGCCGGAGACGGGCCGCACGACCCGGATGTAGTCGGGCGTACGGCCCGTCATCTTCTGCGCGAACTCCCCGACCGCGATGAGCGCGCCCGTCCGTGTGTTCACGGCGGCCACGCTCGGCTGGTCCACCACCAGGCCCGCGCCCCTCACGTACACCCGGGTCCGCGCGGCCCCCAGGTCGACGCCGAAGTGACAGCGGCGCAACTGCTCCAGGCTGGCGGTCATCGCGGTCATTGAGCATCCTCCCGAGAGCACGGACCGTACGGGCCGCCGCCGGTCGGCGGTTCCCTGGTTCCCTTGCATCGTGCGGGGGAAGGGGCCGGTGCGCCTGTTGGGGTGGGCCGGGCGGGGTGCGGCTGGACGGGTGGTCCGGTGACGGGGGGTCAGTCGGGGGTGCGGCCGGGTGAGGGGTGCGCCGCGGGCCCGACGACCCCTCGTGCCACCCCCAGCTCCACCAGGTCCTGCGGACGCAGCCGGAGCTCGTCCGCCGTCGCCCGCACCCGGTCCGCCGGCCGCTTGAGGATCGCCGCGGCCGACTCCGGTGCGATCACCGAGAAGTAGCTGTCGGGGGTGGCCCAGGTGTTGTCCGGGGCGGCGAGGGCCAGGGCTCCGCCCGAGCCGCCCTCGCCGATGAGGAGGGTGGTGACGGGGGTGCGGGCGGTGGCCACGGCGGCGAAGAGGTCCGCGATGGCGGGGCCCGCGCCCTGGCGTTCCGCGTCGGCGTCGTCGGCGGCTCCGGGGGTGTCGACCAGGGTCAGTACGGGGATGCCGAGGCGGTCGGCGAGGCGGATCAGGCGGGCGGCGGTGCGGTAGCCCGCCGGGCGGGTCGCCGTGCCGCACTGCGCCGCGTAGGCGATGGTCCGGCCCTCGTGCTCACCGAAGCCGCACAGCATGCCGGGGTCGGTGCCGCCGCCCGCCCGGTCGCCGCCGATCGACGCGCGGCGGGTGAAGTAGGCGTGCAGGTAGGCGTCGGCGCGGGGGCGCCGGGGGAGCGGGCGCGTTCGACGGCCTCCCAGCCCGTTGCGGGGAGAGCGCTTGGGGTGCCCGGGGTGGCTCGCGCGGTTGCCCGTGCACCTTCAGGGGTGCGGTCGAGGGGAGACGAGGACGGCATGGGCAGGTGGGGCGGCGGAGGGGCCGGTCGCGTCGACGGGGTCGTCAGCAGCCGGAGCCATCGCCCCAGCGTCTCCCGCAGCGACTCCGGCGGGACCACCGCGTCCACGGAGCCCGCCGCGACCTGGGACTCCGCCGTGTACGCCCGCGGGTCCGCCTCCGCCGGGCGGACCCGCGAACCGGCGAAACCGACCTGTGCGGCGGGGAGGGCGAGGACGACGTCCGCGCCCGCCCCCAGGGCCGCCCAGCCGCCGCCCGTCGTCGGGTCCCGGAGCACGGCGATCCGGGGCAGCCCGGCCTCGCCCGTCAGCGCCGACTGACGGGCCACGCGCTGGAGTTGGGTCAGGGCGCGCATGCCCTCCTGCATCCGGCTGCCGCCGGTCGCGATCAGGGAGACGACCGGCAGTCGGTGCTCACGCGCGTAGGTGTACGCCGACTCCAGGCGGTCGCCGGCGCGTTCGCCGAGTGAGCCGCCGAGGAAACCGAACTCGAAGGCGATGAGCACGGCTCGCGTCGTACCGCCGATCGCAGCCCGCCCCCACACCACCGACTCCTCCTCCCCGGTGCGTTCGGCGGCGCGGGCGCGCGAGGAGCCGTAGCCCAGCCAGCCGAGGGGGCCGTCGGGGGCGTGCTCCCTTTCCCGGGAGGGGAGCGGGGTGAAGTCGTCCGTCAGGAAGGCGATGGCCTCGCGGGCCGAGAAGCGTCGGTCACTCATCCGTCTTCAGCGCTCGCTTCATGATCTTGCCCATGTCGTTGCGGGGGAGTGAGGAGAGGTGGTGGACGGTTCGGGGGCGCTTGTGGGGGGCCAGACGGTCGGCCACGTGGGACGCCAACTCATCGGCCGTGGGCGGGGACTGGGGGTCTGCGGGGACGATCCAGGCGACGACGCGTTCGCCGAGGTCGGGGTCCGGCGCTCCGGTGACCGCGGCCTCCCGCACCCCCGGGTGCTCCAGGAGCGCGTTCTCGATCTCGCCCGCGCCGATCTTGTAACCCCCGCTCTTGATCAGGTCGGTGGCCTTGCGGCCGACGATGCGCACGTAGCCGTCGGGGTCGCGGACGGCCATGTCGCCGGTGCGGAACCAGCCGTCGGCGGTGAACGCGGCGGCGGTCGCGTCGGGGCGGTTGAGGTACTCGGTGAAGAGGTTCGGGCCGCGCACCTGGATCTCGCCGACCGACTCGCCGTCCCGGGCGGTGAGGGGGGTGCCGTCGTCCTCGACCAGCCTCAGCTCCACGCCGGGCAGCGGGACGCCGACCGTGCCGGCGCGGGGTTCGCCGTCGGCGCGGACGCTGGTGTTCATCAGGGTCTCCGTCATCCCGTACCGCTCGGTCACCCGGCGCCCGGTCGCCGCCGCGATCCGCTCGTGGTCGTGCACCGGCAGCGCGGCCGAGCCGGAGACGAGGAGGCGTGCGCGGCCGAGGGCCTTCGCCAGTTCCGCATCGGCGGGCAGGGCCTCGGCGATCCGGTGGTACATCGTGGGGACGCCGAACAGCATGGTCGCGCCGTGGTTCAGCTCCCGGGCGACGCCGTCGGTGCTGAACCGCCCGAGGTGGCGGACCGAGCCGCCGCGCCGCAGCGGGCCGAGGACGCCCAGGACCAGGCCGTGGACATGGAAGAGAGGCAGGGCGTGGACCAGGACGTCGTCGCCGGTCCACCGCCAGGCGTCGGCCAGTGCGTCCAGGGTGCTCGCGACGGCCCGGCGGGGGATGACGGCGCCCTTGGGCGGGCCGGTGGTGCCGGAGGTGTAGACGACGAGGGCGGGATCCTCACCTGCCCCCGGCCGCTCGCCCGGGTCGGCGTGGGCCGTGCCGTCCACGCCGACCTCGATGCGCTCCGGTCGCCGTACGGGCAGGGGGAGTTCGTCGCCCGGGGCGGTCAGCACGAGCGACGGTGCGCTGTCGGACAGGATGTGACCGAGTTCCTTCTCCCCGGACCTCGGGTTCAGGGGGACGGCGGGCACGCCGGCCCGTAGCGCCGCCACGACCGCCACGGCGGTCTCCAGCGTGGGGGTCGCCCAGACGGCGACCCGGCCGCTGCCCCTGAGGCGGTCGGCGAGGGCGCCGGTCACGCCGGCGAGTTCCCCGTACGTCAGGGACCGCTCGCCGAAACGGAGGGCGGGCCGCTCGGCCTGGGCGCCGCCGGTGAGGGCCGGGAAGAGAGGGGACACGTCTCGTACTCCTTGGTTGTCGCCGTCCGGTGTACCGCTACCGCCATGTGACTACCCGAGTCCCGGCCCGACCAGCACCCGCCACGCCCCCGAGGTGTCACCGCCCTTGCGGCGGGTTCCTCCACGGCGCCACCACGTCCGCCACCACACAGCGGTGGCCCTGCTCGCGGGTGCTCCGGCGGGGCCGAAGCCGTCGGCGACGGCGAGGACGCGGGTGCCGGCGTGGGCGGTGTCCTGGTCGGCGGCGCGGAGCAGGCCGGTGTCGGAGAGGGCGGCGTAACGGAGTCCAGCGTCGTGGCGTCCTCCTCGGACGGATGGTCGAGGCGATCCTGGCGGCGGCCACCGGCTGGCCCCGCAAGCCCCTCTCACCCGAAGAGGCGGGAAATCCGCGAAGCGCACGTCCCGCCCGTGCCCGCTGCCTACCCTTCGGGGTTACACCAGCGCGTACGGGAACCACAACTGAGGGCGTGACCAGGGTCGTGGGCGGATCGGAGTCGCGGTGCACTTCCGGTTTCCCGGCGGAGCTGACGAGCTTCGTGGGGCGACGGGACGAGACGGCGGATGTCAGACGGTTGTTGTCGGCGGGCAGGCTGCTGACACTGACGGGGCCCGGCGGGGTGGGCAAGACCCGGCTCGCCGGACATGTGGCGGGACAGGTCGCACGGGCCTTCCCGGACGGGGTGTGGCTCGTCCCGCTGGCCGCGCTGCGGGACGAGGCGTTCGTCCCGCACGCCGTGAACGACGCGTTCGGGGTCCGCAACGAGACCGTACGGCCCCCGCTGGAGATCCTCGTCGACCATCTGCGCGAGCGGCGGTTATTGATCGTCCTCGACAACTGCGAGCATCTGCTGCGCAGTTGCGCTGTGCTCGCCGGGACCGTGCTGGCGGCCACCGAGGGCGTGCGGATCCTCGCCACCAGCCGGCACCGGCTAGGGCTGGCCGGGGAACAGCTCTTCGAGGTGCCGCCGCTGCCCGCGCCCGCGCCGGAGGAGCTGAGCCCGTCGGCGGTCGAGTCCTTCCCCGCGCTGCGGCTCTTCGCCGACCGGGCGGCGGCCGTGGTCCCCGGCTTCACCCTCGGCGAGGGCAATCAGCAGGCCGTGGCCCGGCTCTGCCGACGGCTCGACGGACTGCCGCTCGCCATCGAGCTGGCGGCCGTCCGGGTGCGCGCCCTCGGCGTCGACCAGCTCGTCGAACGCCTCGACGACCGCTACCAGCTCCTCACCGGCGGCAGCCCCGCCTCCGCGCCCCGCCACCGCACCCTGCGCTCCGCCGTCGACTGGAGCCACGAACTGTGCACTCCGCAGGAGCAGTTGGTGTGGGCGTGGCTGTCGGTGTTCGTCGGCGGCTTCGACCTGGCCGCCGCCGAGGCGGTCTGCGCCGGGGCGGGCGTCGATCCGCCCGCCGTCGTGGACGCCGTCGCAGGGCTCGTCGACAAGTCGGTCCTCGTCCGGGAGGAGCACGCCGGCCAGGTGCGCTACCGGCTGCTGGTCTCCCTGCGCGACTACGGACTGGAGAAGCTGCACGACCTGGGCGAGGCGACCGGCACCCGGCGCCGGCACCGGGACCACTTCACGCGGCTGGGCGCCGAGTACGAGCAAGCCTGGTTCGGCCCCGACCAGGTGGAGATCACCGAACGGCTGCGGATCGACCAGGACAACTTCCGGGCCGCGCTGGACTTCTGTCTCACCACCCCCGGCGAGGCCCAGCACGGACTGCGGCTCGCCGCCGGCCTCTGGTTCCACTGGGCCGCGGGCGGCATCTGGGGCGAGGGCCGGCACTGGATGGACGGCGCGTTGCGGGCCGGGGCCCGGCCGGACGTGGCCCTGACCCGGGCCATGTGGGCGGGCGCCCTGACCTCGCTGGTCCACAGCCGCTCCGCCGCCGTCCTGGTCGGCCTCGACCCGGTGCGCACGGCGGCCGTCGCCGACAGGGAACTCCCGGTGCCCGTGCCCCCGCCGGTGCCGGCCGGCGCCCTCGGACAGGGCCGGGTCCCGGCATCCGCCGCCTTCATCGTGCTCACCCGCGTCGAACTGGCCTGCACCCTCGTCAGCCGGGGCCGCGCGGCGGACGCGATCCCGCTGTGCGCCGAGGCCGTCGCCCTCTGCGAGGCCCACGGCGAACAGTGGGCGCGGTCCTGGGCGCTGCGCACCCTCGCCCTCGCGCACTGGTCGACGGGCCGGTACGACCGTGCCGCCGAGCACGCCCGCGCCTGTCTCCGGCTGCCGTACACCGTGCGCCAGCACCAGAGCCTCGCCCGCACCCTCGACCTGCTCGCCGCCGCCGAGGCCCTGGCGGGCGACGCCGAGCGGGCCGGCGTCCTGCGCGGCGCCGTCGACCGTATCTGGCACGACATCGGCGGCAACCCCGTGGAGTCCCTCCGGCCGGGCCGCCCCCGCGCCGCCGAACAGCACGCCCGCCGCGCCCTCGGCGACCGTGCCTACGCCCTGGCCCACCGGCGCGGCGGCTGTCTGTCGGCGGAGGAGGCCGTCGCGTACGCCCTCGGTGAGCCGCGCGAGGGCGCCGCCTTGGCCGGGCGGGCCATGGGCGCGGCCCCGGCGGTGAGTCCCGACCCCCCCGCCGCCCCCGTCCCGCTCACCCGTCGTGAACTCCAGGTCGCGGCCCTCGTCGCCCAGGGCCGCACCAACAAGCAGATCGCCGACCATCTCGTGATCGCCCGGCGCACCGCCGAGGGCCATGTCGAACGCATCCTCGTGAAGCTGGGCTTCCACAACCGCAGTCAGGTGGCGGCCTGGTTCAGCGCGCGGTCGGGGTCGTAGCGCGGGGCGAGGCCGCCGTTGCCGTGTCCGGCAGGGGTACGGTCAGGGTGGCCGTGGTGCCCCGGCGGGTGTTGCGGAGGCGGAGACGGCCGGTGCCGCCGATGAGCGACGCGGCGAGACGCAGCCCCGGCCCCTCGGCCCGCGCTGCCGGATCCCCGGGTCCCCGGTCCGTGACCGCGCAGCGCAACTCACCCTCCGCCACCCGAAGTTCGACGCTCCCGGCGCCGCCCCCGTGCACCACGGCGCTCGTCGCCGCCTCCAGTACGGCCTGTACGGACACACCTCGGTCGGCGGCGGCGAGACGACCCCGGATCGCGCCCTCCTCGACCAGGGCGCGGACCAGGGGAAGTTCGCCCGCACAGAACTCCATCCGCAGCACCAGTTCATCGCTCACCCGACCCCGTCCTCCTCCCCTTTCCCGTCCCCTTCCCCGTCGTCCTCGTCCTCGCCCTCCACGCGGACGACCAACTGCGGCACCTCTTCGGCGCCCAACTGCTCCAGTACCAGCCCCAGCAGCTCGCCGCAGCGCACGGTGACCTCGCTGCCGGCCGGCAGCGACGCGGCGACGCTGATCAGCTGCCAGGCGCAGTGGGCCTCCATGAAGCACAGATCACGGAGGTCGAGGACGACGTGGCTGGGGCCGGCGTCGTTCCGGTGTTCCAGCGCCTCGCGCAGCGCCTCGACGAACTCGGTCCGCGTGCTCAGCTCCGCGGTGCCGGCGAACCGGCCGCCGTCCGGGGTCTCGGTGACCTCCAGGGAGTCCAGCCGCTCCATGACCCGCAGCGGGTGCACCTTGCCGACGCGGGCGGCCAGGTCGTCGTCGAACCGCTGACGGTCGTACCAGCAGATCGCGGTGAACAGCGGGTCCGCGAAAAGCGGCGCCACCGAGGCCTCGTAGTCCAGCAGCCGGTCGTGGCCGAGGTTCATCCGGGGCGCCCAGCTCATGTCGGCGGTGACCCGCAGCCCCGCCCAGCCCTCGTCGCGGGCGCGGTCGACCTCGGAGGCGTACGCGTCCATCGTGCGCCGTTCCTGGAAGCGGCCGTCGGGAACGTAGATCTCCGTGCTGCGTTTGAGTGACAGCTGGCCGCCCGCCCGCGCCGCCACGACCTGCCCGCTGCCCCGGTCCAGCAGCGCGACCACCTCGTCGTCGGTCAGGTCGTCCGGGTCCATGACCAGCAGGACCTTCTCCCCGCGCGCCAGACTCGTCCGGGTGTACGCCGTGAACACCTTCCACGGCGACTCCCCGGCCCCCTCGATGTCCCCCGGCCCCATGCACGCGTGGTCCCCCAGTCGTAGCCGCTCGACGGGCACGGTTCGCTCCGCGGGGTGCTGGGGCGTCATGGCGGTGCCTTCCCGTGAGGATCGGACTCTGCACGGACAGTAGGCCCCCAGGCGACGCCGACGGCCGGATGACCGCCAATCTTCTGCTTAGGCGGCTTTTGGGAGTGGTTGGCGAGAAGGCTGATCGAAAGCGAGCGTGACCTGACACCGTGCGACCACACCGCGCCCTGAAGGGACGCGGGCGGCGTGGCGCCGAACGCGGACGCCGCGCGGGAATTCCTCGGCCACGCCCCGTACCCGGGTGCGGCCCCGACGCCCAGCCCGCCCCGCCCCGCCCCGCCCGGCCTCGGACCGGGACGGGGACGACATCGCAAGCCCTGACCCCCGCTCAGGCGATCCGCTGCAACAACCCCCACGTGAACTCCGCGACGCACTCCCGCCGCACCCCCCGCCGGTCGGGCGCGACAAAGGCCAGCCCCCACCGGGTCGGCGCCGTCCCCTCCAACGGCCGCGCGGGCACGAAGGCCCGTGCCACCTCGTCGACCGTGCAGGACCAGGGCGTCAGATCCTCCAGAACCCGCGGCTCAGGCCCCGTCGCCCCCGGTGCCCGTACCAGCCACTCGTTCCACACCGCCCCGTTCGGCGCGAGCAGCACCTCGAAGCGGAGGTCCGGCCACAACGGCACCGACCACAGCCGGGCCTCGCAGTCCAGGTCACCGATACGGCGCCGGGCCACGGTCTCGGGCGCGCCCAGGACCGACCGGTACCGGGCGGCCGAGCCCCGCGCCCGGGGCGACCGCACCATCGCCTGCCACCGCTTGTTCGCCTCGCGCATCTGTGCGAGGGAGACGCCCAGTTCACGCCGGGCCTCGTCGACGAGGTCCGGGTTGTGGTCGGCCATCCGGCGCAGCAGCACGAGCTGGAAGTCGAGCGGCGTGAACGGGCCGGAGGGCTTATCGGGGCCGGGGCGTTTCGGGGAGGGCATGCGGTCCATCGTCGCGTACGGCGCCGGACGCGGGGGCCGGCTCACCCGGACGGCGCCCGTCCGGCAGGAACAGCACCGAGTTGACGTACCGGGGGCCGGCGAACGGCAGGACGCGGCGGAGCAGCCCCCGGGACGCCACGTACGACGTACGCGCCTGGTGGGCCTCCAGGACGGCCGGGTCGAGGCGGAGCCAGGTCCCGGCGGGCAGGACCCAGCCGGCGTAGCCGAGGCCGGCGAGGAGGTCGACGACCGGGGCGATCGGCTGGATACGGGACTCCAGCTCGACGAAGAGGGCCGGGCGGTCGCGGGCGAGGAGGCCGGACGCGCCGCGCAGGACGGCCAGTTCGTTGCCGTCCACGTCGATCTTGACGAACCCGACGTCCGTCAGGCCGAGACCGTCGAGGGTGACGCAGCGGACGTCCAGCGCGCGGGCGTGGATGTCCCGGCGGACCAGCGACGACACGCCCCGACCGCCGTCGTCGCCCGGCGGCAGCCAGAGTCGGGCCGTGCCCGGCTGGTCGGAGGCGGCGGCCTCGACGACGCGGACGTTGGCGGGGGAGGTGGAGGTGAGCAGCCGGGCCAGCCGGGGCACCGGCTCGACGGTCACCACGCGCCCGGCGCGCCCCGACAGCCGGCGCGTCCAGGGGCCGTACCAGCCGCCGACGTCCACCGCCGTGCCGCAGCCGGGCGGGCACAGTTCGTCGAGCCGGGACAGTTCCGGCTCGAAGCGCGGGTAGACGAGCCGGGCGGCCACGGCGATCACCCGGTCCGGCAGGAGCGGCGCGAGCCGTGCGGCGAGGGTGGTCAAGAGCTCGCCCTTCGGAGAAGTTCCTGGAGTTCCTGGTGCTCGTCCTCCGTCACCTGTTCGCCGGACGACGGCAGCAGTTGCGGAACGCCGTCGACGATCGGGTAACGACGGTGCAGTCTCGGGTTGTAGAGCGACTGCGACGCCTCGGAGGCGTCCGATCGCTCCTTCTCGCGGACCACCAGGTGCAGCGGGCCCTTGTCCAGCGGGCACGCCAGGATCTGGAGCAACGGGTCGTCGGGATTCATGGCGGTGTCAACTCCTTGGCGGAAACGGGCTGTCGGGGTGGCGCGGACGGGGGACTGTCGTGCTTGGGCATGCTCAGCAGCACGGCGACCGCCAGTACCGTGCCCGACAGCCGCAGCGTCAGCCGCAGCGGATCGTCGGGCAGCGACTCGCCGAACGACAACGTGCCGAGCACCGCCGTGAACAGGCAGGTCACCGTCGTACAGACCGGCACGATCAGCGAGGCCCGGCAGCGCTGCAGCGCCGCCTGCGACATCACCAGACCGAACGCGCCGGTGAAGAGAAGGAGATACGGGTACGGGGAGCGCAGCAGGCCGACCACCGTGTCCCCGAGCCCGCCGACGGTCAGATAGCTCGACACGCCCTTGATCGCGAGCGAGCTGACGCCGTACAGCAGGCCCACCGCCACGCCGTACTCGACACCCGTCGTCGGCAGCCGGTGCCGGTGCCGCGCGCGCCGCTCGGCGGACCGGTACAGCCCCACACCCGCCGCCAGCGCGGGCAGGCAGATCGTCAGGACCAGCGCGTACGGCGCCTGACGGCTGACGGTGTCGGAGCTCTCGTCCAGCGACAGCACCACCATCAGCAGCGCGGCGAGGATGGCCCCGAGGGCGAACCGCTCCCGGCCCGTGGTCTGCTCGCCGAGCAGCCGCGCCGAGAGCAGGACGAGCAGCACCAGCCCCGACACGAAGATGCCCTGGGCGGCGGCGATCGGCAGCGTCCGGTACACGGCCAGCTGCGCGGCGAACCCGGCGGCCAGCGACAGCGAGCCCGCGATCCACAGGGGGCTGCCGACGACCAGCCGCAGCAGCCGCACGGGCTCCCGGACCGTCACCTGCGGCATCGCGGTGAGTGCCCGTTTCTCCAGGACGAATCCGGTGCTGTACAGCGCGTTCGCCAGCAGGGCCGCGGCCACTCCCCACCACATCGTCGCCCCCTACGTCCGTCGGGTCGTGCGTGAGGCCGGCGGGGCGGGCCTGCGCGCGTGCAGCAGCAGGATCGACGCGGCCGACGGGGCCGCGCAGGCCAGCCGGTCCAGTGGACGCAGCGGGCGTGGTACGCCGTGGAAGGGCGCCCCGCGAAGTCGTACGACCTCGAAGCCGGACGCGGCCACGAACTCCCTCAGCGCGCGGGCGGTGTAGAGCCGCAGATGGCCCACGACCTCCGTCCCCGGGCGGCCGTGGATGCCGCGCAGGCTCACCTCCGAGAACACCGGCTGGACGCCCGCGAGCAGCAGCGCGCGGTTGTACCAGGCCGCGAGGTTCGGGGTGGAGAGCATCAGATGGCCGCCGGGGCGCAGGACGCGGTGGATCTCGTCGAGGGCCGCGTCCGGGTCCACCAGGTGCTCGATCACCTCGCTGAACAGGACGGCGTCGGCCGACTCCGACCTGAACGGCAGCCCGCCGTCGGCCAGTTCGCCGCGGACCGCGTGCGGGATGCGGGTGCGGGCGCGTCTGAGGGCGTCCTGGGACCAGTCGACGCCGATGACGCGGTGGCCGGTGAGGAGGGGGGCGGCGGTGGCCGCGGCGGTGCCGTCGCCGCAGCCGATGTCGAGGACGGTGCGGGGCCCCGCGGTGACGGCCGGGCCCAGGGCCGCCGCCAGCATGCGGGCCTGGGCGAGGCTGCGGGGGGTGCCGGAGGCGACCGGCACGGACGGGTCCTCGTAGAAGTCCCGAAGTCCTCCTCGGGGCGCATGAGCCGGGGTGTCGGGGGGTGTCGTGGCCGGCATCACTCGGGGTCCTCTTCCGTCGCGTGCAGGTAGTGCTCGAAGAGGTCGCGGAGGTGGGCGCCGTCGCCGTGGCCGAGCAGGGCCCGGGACCAGCGCAGGGCCAGGTGGAGGCGGCCCGCCGTGGAGGCGGTCGTGACGGTGAGGCCGCGCGGCATGCGGGCGGGGGCCGAGAACCACACGGCGTGGGCGCGGCCGGCCTCCTCGCCGAAGTCCAGCGCGTACGGGACGCGGCCGATGTTGCTGAGCAGGGTGGTCGACGTCCACGGCGCCGCCGCCCTGCGCAGGCCCCGGGTGAGGGCCGCGCGCCAGGCCACGGGAACCATGGGCGCCGTCAACAGGGATGCGCCATGCCCCAGTTGGGGCTTCTGAAGGGACTTCAGGGTGCGGGTGCGTTCCGCCGTGCGGCGCAGAAGGGTGGGCAGGGGGGTGCGGGCCGGGTCCACCTCGCTCGGCGAGAAGGGGACTTCGACGAGGCGGGTACCGTTCCCGATCGGCATGTCCGTGTCCCTCGTGCGGTCGTCCACGGGCATCGTGATGCGGAGGGGGCGGGGGCGGGCGCCGTGTTCCCGGTTCCAGTGGGCGAGCATCAGGGCCGTGGTGACCATGAGCTGGTCGTTCACCGTGTACGGGGCGGACCTGGGGCGGCGGGGGACGGGGAGTTCGGTGACGAGCAGGCCGTTGCCGGGGGAGGGTTCGGGGGTGCCGGGGGCCACTCGGGCGGGGCGGGCCCAGTGGGAGGGAGGATCCGGCTCGGCCGGGGCCGCTTCGTCCGGTGTGGCGGTGCGGCCGGGGCGGACGGGTGGGGCCGTGGCGGAGTTGTCCTTGCCGCCGTACAGTTCCGCCGCGGTGGCGAGTATGCGGAGGCAGGCCGGGCCGTCCAGGGCGGTGTGGTTGATGGTGAGGACGAGGACTGTGCCGTTGCCTTTCGGACGTCCGGGGGTGGTGTCGGCCGGGGGGTCTTTCCGCTGCTCGGCGGTACGAGGCGCCGCCGTGCCCACCCGTGCCGCCCCGGCGGCGCCGCTGTCCGCGGCCGGGACGGCGGAGCGGGAGGCGTGGCCCACGTCGTCGCGGGCCGCGCTGCCCACCGCCGGCCCGGCCCCCTCCACCACCGACAGGCGGATCGGTGGGGACATCGACAGCGGGGGCGCCTCCACCAGGGCTCTTGTTCTCGCGTCCCGCAGGGCGTGCGGCCCGGCCGGCGGAAAGGCCACCACCTCGGTTTCCGGCTCCTTGGTCAGTTCCCACTCGTAGCGGCGGCTGTACCAACGGCCCGGGACCTCACGCATGAGGATGCGGGGGTGGCGGTGCAGGGCGCTGGTGAAGGCGGCGCGCAGGCGGTCGGGGTCGAGGCGGCCGGGGAGGTGGACCTCGATGTGCACGGTCTCGGGTTCCTCCTGCTGGAGGCAGTGCCGGGACACCTCGTCGACCACGGGGAAGGGGACGCGGACGGACCCGTGGGCGGCTTCGTCCCGTGCGGGGTGGTGCAGTGCGGTCATGCCCGCTCCTCCCTTCCCGTGCCGCCGTCCTCGCCCGGCGGCGTCGCCTTGGACTGCGGCTTGGTGAACCGGGTCCGCCGGGCCGGGGTGTCCGGCTCCTCGTGCGGGGAGCCGGGTCCGCGCGCGGAGATCGTCGGGCTCGCGAGGGATCCGCCTGCTCCTCCCGGTCCGTCCGGTCCGCCGTTCGGCGTCCCGTCCACGCGCCTCCGCCGCGGCAGCGGCTCCGTCGGCTCCTCCGCGCCCGGCGGTGCCTCGAACCGCCGCGTGGAACCGGGGCGGTCGGACGGGGACCCGACGCCCGCACCCACGCTCACGAGTGCCGAGAACAGACCGGTCAGCGCGAGGAGTTGGGCCACATGGCCGAACGCTCCCTCGTCCGCCGCGACCGGCTCTCCCGCTCCGAGGGCGGCGGCGAGGCCGGCGCCGGCCAGGGCCAGGAAGGCGATCGGCACCAGCAGGGTGTGCCGTTTCCAGGCGAGGAGGGCCAGAAGGGGGACGAGGAGGGCGAGGAAGCCCGCGATGACGATGCCGACGAGGGTGAGGGCGATCGTGCCCAGCCACAGTCCGGGGCCCGGCGGGGCGGGCTGCGGCTCGTCGGGGTTGGGCTCCTGGCGGCGCCACAGGGCGAGGCCGATGAGGACCGCGAGGCCGACGCCGGCGCCGATCAGCCCGGCCTCGTACGTCACGGCCGGCTCGTACGACAGCTTGACGGTGCCGCCCGAGCCGCCGGGGACGCGCCAGCCCTGCTGCCAGCCGTCGAGCCGTACGGGCGTGAGTTCACGGCCGCCCAGCGTGGCCTTCCAGCCGTCGTTGAAGTTCTCGTACGTCGTCAGGTAGGAGGCCGCGCCGTCGCCGACGGTGACCTCGCGGCGGTCGCCGAGCCAGTCCCGTACGCGGAGGTCACGGCCGGTGGCGGTGGGCTCGGTGACCGTGCCCCGGGTGAGGGTCACGGTCGTGACGGCCAGGGCGCCCGAGTCCTCGGACTCGAAGGTGTGCCGGTCGGCCGCACCGAGCTCCAACTCCGCGTTCTCGCGGTCGTCCTGGCAGAGGGTCAGGTCGACGGGGCGCCGTTCGGCCAGGTCCCGTACCGTCCCCCGGGCGCTCGTCTGGTACGGCGTCCCGTCGACCTCGACCACCGGGCCCTCGCCGCACGGGAGCTCGAAGTCCCGGGTCGGCGCGGGCTGCGGGGTGCGGAACTGGTCGAGGGCCGGGACGTACGCCTCCGTGAGGCCGACGGGGAGTTGCAGGTCCTCGTCGGCGACGGGGTTGTGGACGGTCAGCGGGGCCGTCTCGGTGACGGTGATGTCGAGGCGGTCGGTCGTGATCGGGTCGAAGCGGACCCAGCCGTTCTCGTCGACACCGGCGATGGCGGCGCCGTCCGGTGAACTGATCTCGACCTGCGTCGGGCGGGTCGACAGACCGCCCGCCGGGGCCAGGACGAGCGAGCTGATCGGCCACTTGTCGCCCCAGCTCAGATGGATCGTCGGCTCGTCGCCCGCGATCCACGCCGTCGTCAGGTCCCCGTCGGTGAGGTTGCGCGGCGAGAGGGACGCCCCGAGGGAGGCCGTGGAGTCGGCGGTCGCCGTGATCCGCGCCTGCTGCTCGGGGGCGACCTCGTACAGCAGCTTGTCCAGCTCCTCGCCCGGTACGGGGACGGCCGTCGCCTTCATCTCGTACGACCCCGCCGTGGAGGTGGCGAAGACGCGGTGCAGCCCGGGTTCCGTGCCCGTGGGGGACAGGCCGGTCGGATCGGCGGCCCGCTGGAGCGAGACCACCTCGGCGGAGGCGGCCGTGACGTCGGGGTCCCGGGTGTCCGTCGGCAGCCGCAGCATCCGGGTGACCTCGACGCCGGGGATGTCGATCTCGGAGAAGCCCGCGCCGACGAGCCCGGTGTGCCGCTCGGCCGAGTCGAGGATCGTGATCTTCAGCCAACCGCTCTCTCCGGGACGGGCGTTGACGGTCTGCGTGGAGCCGTCGGTCCGGAGGTTCGTGGAGCGCGAGCCCCGCTCGGTCTCCACCTTGATCCGGGTCGGGGCCGACCGGACCCCGTCCCGCGGCAGCGGTGTGACCTCGAACGTCTCCGGGATGTCCTGGCCGCCGTCGAAGTCGATCCGCAGCCACTGCCCGTTCGCCGATCCGGCCGAGCCCTCCGCCCAGGCGGTGCTCCGGTCGCCGTCGAAGGCGTTGACCGGATCGTACTGCGGCAGATGGAACAGCCAGTTGCCGCTGGTGGACGCGGTCACCGACTCGGCGCCCCGCAGCCGCGCCACCGTCTGATGGTCGAGGCCCGACACCGGCAGGATCTGTTTCGGCTGCTCACCGGGGTTCTGCACGCTCCCGCTGGGGTTCCGCTCGTCGGCCGTGTACGTGTACGACGTGTTGGCGTTGACCAGGCCGAAGCGGGTGTCCGCGCGGCGCAGCCCGTCACCGACCACCTGCACGGCCGGGGTGCCGAGGCCGGGGTGGTTGTCGCCGGTCAGCACGGTGGCGCGGTCCCGCAGCTCCGGGTCGGCGGCCAGCGGCAGCAGCGACTCGGGGCCGCCGGAGACGACGGCGGTGTCGGCGATCGCCTTCAGCCCGGCCTGCCCGGGACGCGGCACGCCCTCGGCGGGCCGGTAGATCTCGACCGCACGCTGCCGCGCGTACAGCCCCTCCACCTGGAGCGGGGTGCCCTCCGCGATCCGCCCGCCGGTCATCACCGGTCCGAGCCCCGTCACCCGCTCGTACCCGGACTGCTCCAGGGTCCGCTTCACGGTCGTGGTCGGCACGTAGCCGATCTGGTCGGGGTCCAGGTCGTTGCGTACGACGACGTAGTACAGGCCCGCACGGCTCAAGTAGTCGGCCAGGCCCGGGACTTCGCCGCCGGTCAGCAGTGCCTGCTCGACGGCGTCCATCGCGCGCCGGTTGCCGGCGGTGCCGAAGGGGACGTAGTCGCGCTGCGCCCAGCGGGACTCGGCGAGCACGTCGAGCGGCTGGTCGACGGTGGTGCCCCAGGTGTGGATGCCGTGCGCGGTGGCCGGCACGACCAACGCCCGCGAATCCGGGGAGTTCTTGTCCAGCCAGTCGGCCGTGGCCTGCCAGTACCGGGGCAGCTCCTGGAACGAACCCGGTTGCAGCACCGATCCGTTGAGATACGGCCACAGCAGCCCGGGGACGACGAGGACGGCCGCGACGAGGGGTGCGAACCGCCGCCCCCGCACCCGACGGGCGCCACGCGACTGCGCGGCCACCCCCACCAGATGCGCGAGTCCCAGGACGAGCGCCAGCGCCAGCCCGGTCTGGAACTTGTAGATGTTCCGGAAGGGCGCGAGGCCCCCGTTCAGCCAGTCCTGGACCACCCCGTGGAAGGGTGCCCCGAACGCACCGCCGTACCCGGCGAGCGTGATCAGCGCGACCACCAGCACGGTCAGCACCAGCCACCGCCGCTCGGGCATGTCCCGTCGCGCGAGCCCGGCCAGACCCAGCCCCGCGGCGAACGCCGACGCCAGGATCACGACGACGGACGCGGCGACGCTCCACCCGGCCGGCAGCCAGGGCTCACCGAAGTTCAGATACGCCACCCAGTTACCGGCGCCCCGCAGCGCCTCGGTGGCGGACATGGTGGCCGTCGTGGTCTGTGAACTCTCCACGTAGGGAAGGAAGTTCTCCCCGTGGATGCCGAGCAGCAGCAGCGGGACCACCCACCACGCGGTCGCCAGGATCACCCCCGGCACCCACCAGGCGATCAGCCTCCGCTGCCGTGTCCCCGGCGTCCGGGTGAGCAGATACAGCCCCACGGGCAACAGCGACGCCAAGGTGGCGGCGGCGTTCACCCCGCCCATGAACGGAATGACGAGCGCCGACCTCAGGGCGGCCACCCGCGCGCCGTACCGCTCGTTCGTCAGCGGCAACAGCACCCACGGCAGGAAGGCCCCCGGCAGCGCGGCGGCCGACGTCGACCCGACCACCGTGGTGAACACGGGCCACAGCGCGTAGGCGACGGCGGCCGGCAGCCGTGAGGCGGAACTCCCGACCCCCAGCCGCTCGGCCAGCCGCAGCGCACCCCAGAAGGCGACCGACACGATCAGCGACAGCCACAGTCGCTCCGCGAGCCACACCGGCAGTCCGACCAGATCGGTCAGCCCGTAGTACGGCAGCATCGGCCACAGGTAACCGACGTACTGGTCCTGGATCCCGCCGAACCCGCTTCGGTCGTGCCACAACTGACCGAGGTCGGAGACGAACTGCCAGGGGTCGGTGGTGACCCCGAGCTTGGTGTCGAAGGTCTGCCGCCCCGGCTGCGCGGCGACCAGCAGTACGAACACCACGGCCCAGAACCCCAGCAGCCAGCGCCGCGACCGAGGGCCCTCGGGAGGCCTCCCGGTCGTGCCCGCCGGTCGTACCGGCGCGGGAGGTGGAGCCTGGACCGTGCTCGTCATGGTGGACACCGCCGGAGGATGAGAAGGAGGTTCCAGGTGGCGAACTCGCGAAGTCCCGGCGCTTTCACGACGGTCTCCGCGAGAAACGGCCAGTAGCGGGAGCGCGCCGACACGACCGTCACGTCGTCCCGGCCGCGCACCTGCCGCAGAGTGCGTCCGATGTGCACGGCGAAGAGGTTCTCGCCGAGAGTGTGCTTGGCGTCCTGCCCGGTACGGCGCCGATAGCGGGCCCGCGCCCGCTCCGCGCCCAGGTAGTGCCACGGCGCCCACTCGTGCCCGCCCCAGGGGGACAGCCAGTTGGTGAACGACACATAGATCAGCCCGCCGGGCCGCGTGACCCGCACGAGCTCGCTGATGAAGGTCGGCGGATCGGCGACGTGCTCCAGCACGTTGGAGGTGAAGGTGACGTCCGCGACGCCGTCGCCCAGGGGGAGGAGGTACCCGTCGGCGACGACTGCCCCGTCCGGCGGCTTCGCCCCCAGCTCCCGCGGATCCGGCTCGAAGAGATATGCCCGCGCTCCGCGCCGCCGGAACTCCTCGGTGAAGTACCCGCTCCCACCGCCGACGTCGACGATGGTCCGCCCGTCGACCGGACCGCCGTAGGCCTCGACCTGGTCGACGGCGTCACGAGCGAGCAGGGAGTAGCAGTACTCGGGATCGTCCTGCTCCCGCATGAAGGCCCGGAAGAGGGTGAGGGAGCGCCGCAAGGAGGGATCCTTCACGGCCGCCGGTCCGCTTGCGGGGCGCGGGGCCGTGACCTGTGCGGCTCCGCCGCGTGGGCGCGGCCGGCCTTGACGGTCCCGCAGCCACCGACGCCCCTGCGAGGCATCCCGCTTCGCGCTCACGGAGTCCAGCCCCGCACCGCTTCCGCGGCCACCGCCCGGAACTGCCGCACCGTGTGCCCCCAGCGGTAGAGCGCGGCCCGCTCCCGCGCGGCCTTGCCCATCCGCACCCGCCGATCGGTCGACAACGCCAGCGCACACCAGGCCGCGGCGAACGAGGACTCCCCCGGGCCAGCACCCCGGTCTCCCCGTCCACGACGGAATCCCGCAGGCCGGGCACATCGAAGGCGACCGAGGGCGTCTCCCGCACGGCGGCCTCCGTGACGACGAGCCCCCACCCCTCGACGGCCGAGGGGTGCAGCAACAACCAAGCGGCGCACAGCAGTCGGTGCTTCTCGGCCTCGGAGACATGCCCGGCGAACTCGACACCGGGCCCGGCCATCGCTTCCAGCCGTTCCCGTTCGGGCCCGTCACCGACGATCACCAGCCGCCCGCCCGTGACGGGGCGCACCCGTTCCCACAGCCGCAGCAGCAGATCGATCCGCTTGTACTCGACGAGCCGTCCCACCGCCACGAACAGCGGCTCGGGAGACCGTTCGGCGCGAGGCCCCGGCTCCTCGACTCCGTTGTGCACGACCCGTATCCGCTCCCGCTCCACGCCGATCGCGCGGAGCGCGGTGGCCGTGGAGGAGGAGACCGCGACCATCAGGTTGCGACGTTGCGCGGCGGTGAGCGCCCAGTGTTCGAGTCTCCGGCCGAGCCGCGCGGCCGGCGCCAGCGGGCCGCCGAACCGCAACTGCCACAGGTCCGTGTGCACATGGTTGACCAGGCACAACGTCGGACCGTGGTGCCAGAGCGGCGCGAGATAGGGCATGCCGTTGCAGACCTCGACGAGGAGGTCGCAGTCGCCGACCTGACGGGCGAGGGCCGACCTGGCGCGCAGATGGTGGCTCAGATCCCCGCCCGCCGACACGACCCGGTAGTCGCGGAAGGCGGCCGGGCCGCCGCACACCAGGGTGACCTGGTGGCCGAGTCGGGTCAGGCCTTCGGCGAGCCGGTCGACGAGGAGCTCGGAGCCCCCCGCCGCCGGATTACCGAGGTCACGGCGGGCGAGAAAGACGATCCGGCGCGGCTGCGGGGGGACTGCCGGCCGGTGCTGGTCGAGGCGTGGAAACGCCTCGACCAGCGAGAACGGCACGTGCTGGGGCATGGGTGCTCCAACTCGTCTCGGGGTGCGGAACTCAGCGGGGAGAAGGACGTTCGCTGTGGGGGATGTTCCGGAGGGAGGGGGGGGCCGGGTGGGTCGTCAGGGTCTCGGTTCTCGTAGGTGCTTGTGGGCGAGGTGTGGGTGGGTTGTGCTCAGGTGGGGTGGACAGTTTTCGCCCAGCGGTTCGAAGCTGCTACTCACCGGCGTGACAATTTCCGGGGTTTGTTGAGCTGACGCCCTGTCATATCGTGATCGGTTCCTGGGACGACTCGGGCGTATCGGGGCGCTGCCTGCCGCGCACGACCAAAACGGCACCCGTCGCGGCGAGGGCGAAACCGAGCACAGCGGTACCGATCGGCACCGTGCGCCCCACCAGCCGCAGCAGTCCGCTGTCCTTCTCCGCCTGGTCGACCGCGAACTGCTGTGTCGCGGGGGTGAACGCGAGCTTCCGGCTGTCGAGGAGGACCGCCGCGTCCCGGTCCCCGCCGGGCGCGCGCAGGGTCCGGCGGGGACCGGTCTGCGCGTAGACGACCCGGCCGGTGCTCTGGTCGACGACCAGCTCGACGCCGTGGTTGGCGTACCACTCCTCGGCCAGCACCTGTGGCCGGTTCGGTTCGTCGACGAGGGCGCCGGGGACGAGCCGGGTGCCGGTCTTGGTGGCCGGGACCTTCGCGGTGAAGCGCAGCCCGTCGTAGCCCCGGATCTTCTTGCGGCCCTCGTAGTGGAGCGTCACCGTCGCGCCGAGGGTGTTGTCCCACCAGCGGTAGGAGCGTTCCTGCACGTCGAAGGGGAACTTCAGGTACGCCTCGCCCTCGATGTACGGCTTCTCGTCGCAGCAGTGCACCGGCCGGTTGGTCTTCCGGTCGCTGACCCAGCGGTGCGGGGTGAAGTCCAGCGCGTCGTGCGGGTCGGCCGCCGGCAGCGACTTGTCGGTGTCGACCGAGGTGACCACGTCCCACACCGCGGCCCCGCTGCGCTCGCTTTCGGCCACATCACCGCGTACCCGCTGGGTCACGGTGATCTTCTGGTCCGGCACGGTCCTCACCTGCTCCACGTCGAAGACGCTGCCCGTGCCGGTGTAGACGGCGGTCGTGTCGATGTCGATGGGGTTCACCGCGGCCCGTGGCTTCACGTACCACGCGAGCAGGGGCGCGAGGACCAGCAGGAACGTACCGAGGCCCAGCAGGACCAGGGAGAAGGGCGAGGCTGTACGGCGCATCCGGGCACTCCAGGGGCGTTGGGAGGTGCGACTCGGGTAGACGTGCGGAAGGGGCGACGTCAAGGGGGGAATGTGCGCGTGACGTATGGGCCGGGAACCGTAGGCGGAGTCTTGACGCAGTGTCAATGCATTGCCGACACTGAGCCTGCGGGGTGCCCTGGGTGGGGACGACCTTTCGATGGAGAGGCTGACCCTGCGATGTCCAGACTGCTCGCCGCCGCGCTGACCATGGTGGCCGCCGCCGCGCTCGCCGTGGGGGCCGCGCTCGGCATCGTCGCGCTGCTCGACGCGACGCCGGACCAGCCGAACAACCCCCTCATCACGTACGAGACCACCGGCCGGGAGCGCTGAGGCGTGGCCGGAGGCCCGGGAACCGTCACAGTCCGCTCCGCCTGGCACGACGTGCCGCGCCCGCAGGTGCGGGAGTTCGCCGCGATCGCCATGGCCGAGGCCCCCGCCCTCGCGGAGGAGATCCTTCGGGAGATCCGCCGCGAGTACCCGCACCTGCCCGTCGTCCTCGACGACTCCGGCGAGCCGATGGCCCTCATCGGTATCCGCCGTGCGATCGAGGTCTTCGTCCAGCACCTGGAGACGGCGGAGGGCCGGCCACGCGTCCCTCCCGGCGTCTTCCAGGAGTTCGGCCGCGGCGAGGGCCTGAACGGCCGCAGTCTCGACTCCCTCCAGGCGATCTACCGCCTCGGCGTACGCCTCGCCTGGCGCCGCTTCGCGGAGATCGGCCAGCGCGTGGAGATCCCGCCGCCCGCGATGTACGAACTCGTCGACGCCGGATACGAGTACCTGGACGGCCTGGTGGACCAGTCGGTGCGCGGCTACGCGGAGGCGGCGGCCCGGCAGGCGGGCGAGCGTCTGCGACTGCAACGCCGACTGACGGAACTCCTCCTCGCCGAACACCACCGGGGCGACCCGGCCGACGCGCTCAGCGAACGCGCGGCCCGGATCGGCTGGGCCCTCCCGGAGAAGGTCGCGGTCGGGGTCCTGTTGCGCCCGGCCCGTGAGGCCATGGCCCCCGCAGTCGGTCAGGGCGTCCTGCTCGACATGGAGTACGAGCGGCCGCGCATGGTCGTCCCCGAACCGGACGCCGCCGGCCGCCCCGAACTCCTCCACCGTGCCCTGACCGGCTGGTCCGGTGCGATCGGCCCGCCGGTGCCGCTGGCCGACGCGGCGAAGTCGCTGCGCTGGGCGGAGGCCGCGGTGCGCCTGATGGAACGCCGGCTGCTCCCCGGCGGCGAGGTCCTGTACTGCACCGAGCACACCGAGGCCCTCGTCCTCCTCCAGCCCGAGGAGCTGATCGACGACCTCGCCCTGCGCTGCCTCGCCCCGCTGGCC
This sequence comes from Streptomyces sp. TG1A-60, assembly GCF_037201975.1. Taxonomy (NCBI): domain Bacteria; kingdom Bacillati; phylum Actinomycetota; class Actinomycetes; order Kitasatosporales; family Streptomycetaceae; genus Streptomyces; species Streptomyces sp. TG1A-60. The sequence goes on from NZ_CP147520.1 coordinate 5,784,085, forward strand.
CACTGCGGCCCCACCCACGGCCGCCGTCTCGCCGAGACCCTGCTCGCCTGGCTGGAGACCCGTGGCGGTGCCCCCGAGATCGCCAGCCGGCTCGGTGTGCACCCGCAAACCGTCCGGTACCGCCTCCGCCAGATCCGCGAACTCTGGGGCGGCGAGATCGACGATCCCGACCGCCGCTTCGAACTGGAGCTGGTCCTGCGCGCGCAGCGACTGCGAGGGGAGCTGGGAGACCCGCGCGGCAGACGCTGAAGGGCGCGCCCCGCGCGACAGACGCCGAGGTGTCCGGTGTCACGCGGGCCCGGCCCGGCAGGAGCCCGCCCCGCGCGACAGGCACGGAGGCTCCAGGACGGGCCTCGGCCTGACGGATGAACCCGCCGAGCGTCCGCGGCGCCGAGAGGCCCCCGCCCGGGGCGGCCGTCGCTCCCACCGTCCGCGCTGCCCACCCCGCTCCCCCGAGCCCCTCACTCCGCGGAGGGGCACCGCCCGCCCACCGGCTACGGGAACGCCGGAGGTTCCCGGCCATTGCCCGGTCATGGGCACTATGACTAGCCTGTGTTCGTTATGCCGATCGACCGTTGAAATTTCGAACACCCACCGCAGACACCGCAGACACAAGGGAGGGGGCCGACCGTGGGACGCCTAGTACCTGCCGTGACCCGGGCGCTCGACATATTGGAGCTCTTCCTGGACGGGGACGGCACACTCTCCGCCCCCGACATCGTGCGCAAGCTCCAGCTGCCGCGCACCACGGTGCACGAGCTGGTCACCACGCTCGCCGCCCGGGGGTACATCGTCCCGGTGCAGGGGCAGCCGGGCCGCTACCGCCTCGGGGTCCGCCCGTACCAGCTCGGCAGTCGCTACGCCGAGCAGCTGGACCTGGCCGCCGAGGGCCTGCAGGTCGCCCGGTCCGTCGCCGAGACCTGCGACGAGACGGTGCACGTGGCGATCCTGGAGTACACGGACGTCATCTATATCGCCAAGGTGGACTCCACTCACGCCGTGCGCATGGTCTCCGCCGCGGGCCGCCGCCTCCCGGCGCACTGCACCTCCGTCGGCAAGATGCTCCTCGCCTCCCTTCCCGAGGTCGAGCTGAGCGCCCGGATCCCGGACGACGCCGACCTGCTCGCCATGACCCCCAACAGCATCACCGACCCGGCCGCCCTGCGCGAGGCCCTGGCCCGGATCCGTGAGCGGGGTCTCGCCGTGGAGAACCGCGAGTCCAACCCGGACGTCTCCTGCGTCGCCGCCCCGGTCCGCGACCGTACGGGCAGGGTCGTCGCGGCGCTCTCCATCTCCGTCCCCATGATCCGCTGGAGCGACGAGCGCCGCGTCGAGCTGGAGCAGCTCGCCGTCAAGGGTGCCGCGGAGCTGTCCGAGCGCCTCGGCCACCGGAGCGTGGCATGAGCGCGTACACGGACTTCGAGATCGCCGTACGGGAGTACGCGACCCTCGGCGAGGGCCCCACCTGGGACGCCGACGCCCAGCGGCTGATCTGGATCGACATCCTCGGCTCCCGGGTCCACACGTACGACCCGGCGTCCGGCCGCCGCACGGTCCTCGTCACCGAACAGCACGTCGGCGCCGCCAAGCCCCGCGTGGGCGGCGGCCTCGTCCTCAACCTGCGGGACGGCGTCGGGCTGCACGACCCCGACGGCGGTTTCCGCTGGCTGCACCACGAGCCGGTCCCCGGCCGCCGCGCCAACGACGCGGCCGTCGCCCCCGACGGCTCCCTCTTCGCGGGCACCATGCGCTACGACGAGGCGCCGGGCGGCGGCACCCTGGCCCGCTTCACCGCCGGCGGCCTCGCACGGACCGTCCTCGACGACGTCGCCGTCAGCAACGGCACCGGCTGGAGCCCGGACGGACGGCTGATGTACTACATCGACTCGCCGACCCGCCGGATCGACGTCTTCGACCACGCGGAGACAGAGGGTGGCCGGTTCCCCGCGGACCGGCGGCCGTTCGTGACCGTCGAGGACGGCGCCGGTTTCCCCGACGGCCTCACCGTCGACGCCGAGGGCTGTGTCTGGGTCGCCCTGTGGGAGGGCGGCGCCGTCCGCCGCTACACCCCGTCCGGCGAGCTGGACCGGGTGATCAGTCTCCCCACGCCCCGCCCCACGGCCTGCGCCTTCGGCGGCGCCGACCTCACCGACCTGTACATCACCACCGCCCGCACGGGCACAGAGACCCCGCATCCGCTGTCGGGTTCCCTGCTGGTGGTGCGGGGCGCGGGCAAGGGCTTGCCACAGCCGGCGTTCGCGGGCTGAGCCCCCGGGCCACAGCTCACGTCGGTCCGCCGCGGCGGTCGATCGCCGAGCCCGCCGCTCACCTTGTCTCCGCCGCGGCGACGCGCGACCACGACGGCGCTGTCCGGCGGTGCCGGGCGGGGCGCATGACTCTCGGCCGCCCCCTCGGCCGTCCCCCTCGGCCACGCGCGGCGGCCGAGCGGCGGTCAGATCCCGGCGGCCTTCCGCTCCTCCGCTGTCAGAGGTGCCCCCTCCAGTCTCGGCCGGAGGGGGCCGACGGCCGCCGCGAGCAGGACGCCCGGGGTGAGCAGCGCCGCAGGGCCGCGCTCCAGGGAGGTCACGTCGGTCAGGCGGCGGGCGATGCGGCCGTTGCCGGTGGCGGTGCGGAGCAACCGGTCGACGTACGCGGCCACCACCCGGTCGCGCAGGGCGGGGCCGGTCTCCGTCGCCCCCTCGTAGAACACGTCCTGACCGGTGGCGAGGTCCCAGGCCACGCCCACCGGACGGGCCAGCGCCTTCTGGATCCGCCGGGCCAGACCCGGAGTGCCCCATCCCTGACGCCGGATCACCTCCCGGAGCACGAGGGCGCTTTGGGCGGCGATCGCCATGCCGTGCCCGTAGACCGGGTTGTACACGGCGAGCGCGTCGCCGACGACGGTGAAGTTCTCCGGCCAGCGGGACATCCGCTCGTAGAACCAGCGGCGGTTGGCGGTGGACCGGGTGAACGCCACGTCGCCCAACGGCTCGGCGGCGGCGAGCAGTTCACCGATCACCGGGTGCCGCAGCTCCTCCCGGGCGAACCGAACGAAGTCGTCGTTGTCGGGGGAGGGCTCGCCGCCTCGCGTCCCGGACAGCATGACGATCCACTGTCCGTCCTCGATGGGCACCAGGAACGCCGAACGGCCGGGCCCGGGCTGCCGCGAGTCGGCCTGCACGGCGACGACCGGGAAGCCCCGCCGGGCCCCCTCGGGCGCCCGGTGGACCCGGCTGGCGTACGCGAGACCGGAGTCGATCTCCCGCTTCTCCGGTTCGGGCAGCCCGAGTTCCGCGAGCCACCGGGGCGCACGGGAGGAACGGCCGGTGGCGTCGACGACGAGACCGGCGTCCAGCGTGTGCTCGGTGCCGTCGTCGTGGCGGACCCGGACCCCGGTCACGGCGGTCCCGGTGCCGACGAGCCCCAGCACCTCGGTGCACTCCAGCAGCTCCACCCGGTCGTCGGCCAGGACCGCCGTACGGACGGTCGCGTCCAGCAGGTCCCGACTGGCCAGGAGGTTGTGGTGGGACACGGGCCAGCGCCGGTACCAGCCCTGGGGCGACAGGACCACCATGTCCGTGGTGACCGCCTGGCGGTGCGCCCCGGCCGTCAGCAGCCGCTCGGTGGTGCCCGGCAGCAGCTCCTCCACCGCCCGGGCCCCGCCGGACCACAGCATGTGGGCGTGACGGGCCTGCGGCAGACCACGGCGCGGACCGGGCCGCTCGGGCAGCGTGTCCCGCTCGACGACGGTGATCCGGTCCGCGAGACCGGCCAGGGCACGGGCCGCGAGCATGCCGGCGAGGGAACCGCCGAGCACGACGGCGGTCCGGCCGGCCCGGCCCGGCCGTAACGACCGGGGGGAGGGCCGGCCGGAGGTGGGGCGTTCACTCATGTGCGGGGACACCGCTCTCTGTTGGGGAGGCGACCGCGAGGGCGCGGACCGCTTCGATCTCGACGGGCTGGCGAAGCACCAGGGACACGGCTTCGATGTCCTGGAGCAGGTCCAGGGGGACTCTGGAAACCGCCAACTCGGGGAAGGCCGAACGGTCCGGGGAGGCCGAACGGTCCGGGAAGACGAGGGGCCCGGCCGTGAGCCTGGCCGGTGTCCCGCTGTCGGGCGACCGCTGCCGCGCGGCCACCGCGTCCTGGATCATGACGGCGGCGGCGAGGACCTTCGCGCGGCCGGGCTCGTGGCCGAGGCCCAGGGCGGCGTCGTACGCGCGGCGGCGCAGGTCCTCGTCGAGGTGGCGGGTCAGCCGGAGCAGGGCGTCGCGGATGAAGGTCTCGCGGCGGGTGAGGCGCAGTTCCGGGGTGGCGCGCAGCGCGAACGGGACCCGGGAGTCGTCGACGGCCCGGGTCAGCCGGTACAGGGGCCGCAGCCGCAGGTGGCTCCTCCGCACCCGCCAGCGGTCGTGCAGGTACTGGCCGCCGTGCGGCAGGATGAAGCCGACCGCGATGAAGATGGCCGCCACGGCCACGACGGGCGGCGCCACATGGGTGCTCAGCCAGTCCAGGTCGCGCCCCGTCCAGCGGGCGACCACCGCCGTGAGTTTCGCGGCGTCGAACACCAGGTTGAGCGCGCAGCCGATGCTCAGCGCCCGCAGACCGCCGCGCAGCCACAGGTCGAGGCCGTCCGCGCGGACCCAGTTGCGGATCAGCCGGTAGGTGACCAGACAGGCCGCCGTGTGAGCGACGAGGTAGAGCAGGATCTCCTCGCGCATGAAGGGCGTGGTGGCGTAGTACGTGTCCAGGTCGCGCAGCCGCTCGCGGGGGACGTCCGCCAGCGCGAACAGCACCCACAGGACGACGATCACCGCCGCGTACACGGTGACGACCCGGCGCATGGTCCGGCGGGTCGCCGGCGAGCGGTCGGCCGGGCCGTCGCGCCAGGCGACGATCAGCAGCAGACACGACGCGCAGAACGCGGTGATCAGGGAGTACACCCAGGGTGCGGCGACGTTCGGCACGCCCACGACCCGGTTGGTCCACGCGATGACCGACGGCACCGCGAAGACGAACACGGCGCAGGCGAGGAGCAGCAGCCCGCCGACCGCCCGCAGCAGCGTGTCCCGCCACAGCTTCACGATGCTCGGCAGTTTGATCACCAGGGCGGCGGTCAGCACGGCCGACGGGATCCAGAACGAGATGTACAGGTCGCCGAAGAAGTCGGCGGGACTCACGGCCCCGGTCGTCGTCGCGGGCACGGCCGTCGTCCCCCTCATCCCCGAGCCTGCGATAGCCCAGGGACGCCTGGATGGCCTGCCCGACGGGGCCGGCCGGATCGGCCGGCCCGCCCTGCCCGGTGTCCACCCAGGAACGGAAGGCGGTGGCGAGCCGGTGGCCGAAGTCCTCGGCCTCCTGCTCGTCCGACTCGTGCGAGCCGTTGCGGGCCGCGATGGGCGTCCCGCCCTGCCCGAGCGCGGCCGACAGCTCGGGGGAGAGCGGCGGGAGCCCGGTCGCGGGCCCGCCCGGTTCACCGGACAGTGCGAGCGCGGCGGCGTCCGCGCCCGGCACCCGGTGATGACAGTGCCCGGCGTGCATGTGCCACAACTCATGGCCCAGGATGACCAGTTGCTGCACCGTCTCGGCACGCTCCTCGACGATCACCAGGTCGAAGTCCGGGAACTCCATCCACAGCCCGGTGACCCCGATCCCGTCCGGGAACCGCTCGAACCACAGCTTCACCGGCCGCCCGCCCCGCCGGGCGCTCATCTCCGCGCACAGCGCCGCGCCCAACTCCCTTACGCCGACGGGCGCGTCGAACCTTCCCCGCACCGCTTTGCTCAGCCCGGCGGCCAGCTCACGCATCTCGGCGGTGGACCGGGAGGGCAGCAGCGCGGCACGGGCCCGGCCGGCGGCCCGCCGCAGACCCGCGATCCCCGTGACCCGGGCAACCCGCCCGGCGCGGCGGTCCCTCGCGCCCTCGCCACCGCTCATCACCGGGCCTCCTCCACGTCGTCGACGTCGAGCAACCCTTCGAGCATGACGGCGAGGGCCTCCTGCTTGCGGCGGGTCAGCCGATGGCCGCGCAGCGCGAGCGTGACGACCCCGTGCCGGGTGGCGAACTCGAGCAGCGGCCCGTCGTCCGCGTCGCGCGCCTCGTACTCAAGTGCCGCCAGAACGCGCCCGAGTTCCCGGTTCAGGACGGTGGCGGCCGGGTCGGTGAAGAACCGGACACCCTCCTCGATCCCGAAGAATTCGGCGAGTCGGGTCAGGTCGGGCACGTTCGGCATCTTCCTGCCGAGCAGCAGCTGCCGGGCCCACTCGGGGCTGATCGCGAGCCGCGCCGCGACCTCCTTGCCGACCTCGCCGGCCCGCTTCCCGCTCCGCGCGACATACGCCTCGTGCAGCGCCCGTACCCGCCCGCGCACCCGGTCGTCGACCCGGTCGGCCGGCGGTTCGACCCCGTCGAGCAGCGCCCGCACCTCGTCCTCGCCGAGGGCGGTGCGTTCCGCCAACGCTCGTACGCCGAGGAGCCGGTCCCGGTCGGCACCGGTCCCGGCGATGCGGGCGTCGAGTCGTGTCAGGGTCTCGGCGAGGGTGTCGGGCAGCACGGGCACGCGCCGACCCTACGTGGCCGGGAGCGCCCGCACCACGGGAATCCAACGATCGTTGAATTCCGGAGAACGATCCTTGCGGGCCGTCTTCGGATGTGGGACGCCACACGGGCCCCATTGACGGACAGGTGCGACGACCTTAGCGTCCTGTTCGAGTATGCGAGCGGTGTCCGGTATCTCGAACGACCGCTGCCGCAGAAGCCCGGCACCCCGAGCACCGGCCTCCCGAACACGCGAAAGGGCCCCATGTCCCGCACAGCCAGGTTCACCCTCGACCCCGCCTTCACCGTCGGCGAGGTCAACCCCCGACTTTTCGGCTCCTTCGTCGAGCACCTCGGCCGCTGCGTGTACACCGGGGTGTACGAGCCGGACCACCCGGCGGCCGACGAGGCCGGTCTGCGCACCGACGTGCTGGATCTGGTCCGGGAGCTGGGCGTCACCACGATCCGCTATCCCGGCGGCAACTTCGTCTCCGGCTACAAGTGGGAGGACTCCGTCGGCCCCGTCGAGGACCGCCCGCGCCGCCTCGACCTCGCCTGGCGCTCCACCGAGACCAATCGCTTCGGCCTGTCCGAGTACATCGCCTTCCTCAGGAAGATCGGCCCCCACGCCGAGCCCATGATGGCCCTCAACCTGGGCACGCGCGGTGTCGCCGAGGCCCTCGAACTCCAGGAGTACGCCAACCACCCCGCCGGCACCGCCCTCTCCGACCTCCGGGCCGCCCACGGCGACAAGGACCCCTTCGGCATCAACCTCTGGTGCCTGGGCAACGAGATGGACGGCCCCTGGCAGACCGGCCACAAGACGGCGACGGAGTACGGCCGCATCGCCGCCGAGACCGCCCGCGCGATGCGCCAGATCGACCCCGGCGTCGAACTCGTCGCCTGCGGCTCCTCCAGCCAGTCCATGCCGACGTTCGCCGAGTGGGAGGCGACGGTCCTGGCGGAGACGTACGACCTCGTCGACTACATCTCCCTGCACGCCTACTACTGGCCCACCGACGGCGATTTCGACTCCTTCCTCGCCTCCGCCGTCGACATGGAGTCCTTCATCGAGAACGTGGTCGCCACCGCCGACCACGTGGGTGCGAAGCTCAAGTCCAAGAAGAAGATCAACCTCTCCTTCGACGAGTGGAACGTCTGGTACCTCCAGGAGTGGGAGGACTCCGCCAAGGCCGACCCGCTGAACTGGCCCGAGGCACCGCGCTTGTTGGAGGACAACTACAGCGTCATGGACGCGGTCGTCTTCGGCTCGCTGCTCATCGCCCTGCTCCGGCACGCCGACCGCGTCACCGTGGCCTGCCTCGCCCAGCTCGTCAACGTCATCGCGCCGATCATGACCGAGCCGGGCGGGCCGGCCTGGCGGCAGACGACGTTCTTCCCGTTCGCCCAGGCCGCGAAGTACGGGCGGGGGGAGGTCCTCGACGTACGGGTGGACTCGCCGACGTACGAGACGAAGAAGTACGGCGAGGCGGATCTGCTGCACGCGACGGCCGTGCGGGCCGAGGACGGGTCGGTGACCGTGTTCGCGGTCAACCGGGGTCGCACGGACGCGCTGCCGCTGGAAGTCGCGCTGAACGGCCTGGAGCCGACCCGGGTCGTGGAGCACAGTGTGCTGGCGGACGCGGACCCGGACGCGCGGAACACGTTGGCGGAGCCCGAGCGGGTCGCCCCGCACGCGGGTGAGGGGGCTTCACTTCAGGACGGTGTGCTGAGCGCGGTTCTCGAGCCGCTGTCGTGGAACGTGATCCGGCTGGGCTGAGAGCTGGGCCGGGACTTCTGCCGGCCGGGTGCGGCTTTCCTGTGGCTGCTCGCGCCCCCGCGCGGAGTCGTCCTGTGTGGCGGGTCGGAGGCGGCGTGTCGAGTGGTGGGCGTCCCCTGCGGCTCATTCCAGCCGCACAGCCAACGTCACCTCGGCGCCCGCTCCGCGCCTGTCCGTGGTGACGGTCAGGCGGTCGGTGACCAGATCGGCGAGCCAGAGGCCTCGGCCGCGGCAGCCCTCGGTGAGGCCGGGGAGGAGTTCGGGGATGGCTGGGACGAAGCCGGGGCCGTCGTCGGTGACGCGGCACTCCAGTTCGTCCGGGAGGCGGCGGAGTTCCAGCCGGCCCTGGCCGCCGGCGTGCTCCACCGCGTTGGCGGCGATCTCGCTGACGGCGAGGGTGAACTCGCCGAGCCGTACCCCGCCGAGGCCCGCCGCGGCGGCCGTGTCCTCGACCTGGGCGCGCACCTGGGGGAGGTTCTCGCCGGTGAAGTGCCGTTTCAGCAAGAGCGTCTCGGTGGCGATGCCGGGGGCGTCCCCGCCCGGACCGCCGACCGTTCCGGCTTCGCCGTCCGTCTCCCCACCCGGCGTCACGGCCGCCTCCTCTCGATGGGTGTCGATGGGTCCGGGCACGGGGCGCTGGGCGTCAAGGGCAAACTGCCGCACCTCGCCCACGCTAGCCGTGCTCGCCGGATGAGTACCCAGGAGATCGACCGGACATCGTGCCTGGTCGCAACCGCACGAATCCGACCGAACGGTGATCGTTTCGGTCCGACCTCGGTCGATCGGTTGGCGAGAAACCGGCACACCGGGCCGACGGTGAGCCGCCCGGGGCCGACGGCGGCACGAGGTCGTCACTCCGGGGCCGAGCCGGACCAACCCCGCCCGGCCGGCCTCACCCCCGCTCGACCTCACCCCACCTGGTTGTACACCGCCCCCGCCGCGGGCCACCCCTGCGGCTCCTCCACCGGCTCCGGCTGCGTACGGCCGCGCACCTGGGCGGCGGTGAGGCCCTGGGCGGCGCCCACGGAGCGGCGGTCCTGGGCGGCGGCCGCGAGGCCGGGCATGCCGGTCTGGATGACGGGCTGGAGGCCGGGGGCCGGCATCGAGGCGGCCGGCGCGGCGGGCATCGGAGCCGGGACGGGAATCGGGGCCGGGGCGGGCATCGAAGTCTGGGCCGGGGCCGGGGCCGGGGCCGGGGCCGGAGCCGGGATGGGGGGTGTGAACTGGATGGGGGCGGCCGGGGCCGGGGGCGGGATGGGGGGTGTGAACTGGATGGGGGCGGCCGGGGCCGGGGCCGGGGGCGGGGTCGCGAACTGCATGGAGGACGCGGGGGCCGGGGCGGGCATGCTCATGGCCTGGGCGGCGATGCCCTGCATCCCGGTGCCGTTGCTCTCGCTCATCAGCCGGTCCACGGCCGCCGTACCCGAGCTGTAGCTGGTCCCGGTGCTCAGCTCGGGTACGGCGGCTCCCCTCCTGGACCCGTAGAGAACCGACTCCAGGCCTGACACCAGGCGACGCACGTCCACCTGGGGCCGGACCACGAGTCGCAGGAAGCGACTGGACGAGCCGACCTTGTTGCCGCACTCGCGGACCAGGATCCGGTGCTCGGAGAGGAGCCGGTCGCGGACCACGGTGCCCTCGGCGCCCACGGGCAGGCGCACGAAGAGGAAGTTCCCCTGCGACGGGTACACCGTCAGACCGGGGAGGGCGGAGAGCTGACGGGCCATGTCCAGGCGGTCCCGGCGGACCTGGTGCAGGCTCTCCATGTACTCGGCGCCATGGTTCTTCAGCATGAACACCACGTGCTCGGCGAAGGAGTTGAGGTTCCACTTCGGCAGCATCGAGCGGACCTTGCCGGCGAGCGCCGGGTTGGCGACCAGGTAGCCGAAGCGGATGCCGTGCAGACCGAAGTTCTTGCCGAGGCTGCGCAGTACGACGACGTTGGGACGCATCACCGCGTCCTGCACCGTGCTGGGCTCGGACTCGGCGTCGGCGAACTCCAGGAACGACTCGTCGATGACGATCAGGTCCAGGTCGGCCATCGCGTCCATGAACTGCACCAGTGCGTGCCGGTGCAGAAAACCGCCGTCGGGGTTGTTCGGGTTGCAGATGACGGCGACCCTGGTGCCGCGGGCGCGGATGAACTCGGCGTACTGCGCGAGGTCCAGGGCGAAGCCGCTGGACTCCTGGAGGGGGAACATGTCGACGCGCTTGCCCGTCTCCATCGGCTGGTCGGTCCAGCGGCCGAAGGTGGGGACGGGGACGGCGAGGGACTCCCGGACCAGCAGGTGGTCGAGCCACGTGATGAGTTCGGTCGAGCCGTTGCCCATCGCCACGCACTGCGGCGGCAGTTGGAGCAGGTTGCACAGCTCGGCCGTGATGGTGTCGGCGCTGCTCGGGTAGTACGTGATGATCTCCCGCAGCCTGCCCGCCATCTCGTCGAACATGGCGGGGGTGGGGAAGTAGGGGTTGCACGGGATACAGAAGTCCACCGGTCCCGCACCGTCGCCGCCCTCGCGCGTCAGCGCCGCCATCGAGGGGCTGTGCGCCGTCGTGCTGCGGAACAACGAGGTGACGTTGTCGGCCATGGAACCTCCGTAGGGGGCGGATCCGCTGGGGACGGCCGGATCCGACGACTAAGGGCGGCCCGTGCGGGGAGCACGGGCCGCCCCTACATACGAAGGCTCGGGTGACTCCGTTCAACCGCCGAGAATTCGGTCGGAAATTGTGGACCAGCTGTGAAGGCGGGTCGTCAGGTGAATGAGTGGATCGTCGTGGAACGGTACGTCTGCCCAGGTCGGAGCAGCGTCGACGGGTACGACGGCTTGTTCGGAGAGTCCGGGAAGTGCTGGGTCTCCAGGCACAGCGCGTCGCCCTGCCGGTAGCTCCTGCCGGTGGGTCCGACCAGGGTGCCGTCGAGGAAGTTCCCGGAGTAGAACTGCAGACCGGGCTCGGTCGTGGCGATCTTCAGCGTGCGGCCGGACGCCGGGTCCGTGAGCGTGGCGACCCACTCGGGACCGGCCGTCGCGCCCTTGTCGAGTACCCAGTTGTGGTCGAAGCCCTTGGCGTAGAGCAGCTGCCGGTCGGCCTCGCGGAGGTCCGCGCCGACCGTCTTGCCCGTGCGGAAGTCGAAGGGGGTGCCCGCGACCTCGACCGGCTCACCGGTGGGGATCAGACCGGAGTCGACGGGGGTGTAGCGGGAGGCGGCGATGGTCAGTTCGTGGTCGTGGACCGAGCCGCTGCCCTCGCCCGCGAGGTTCCAGTACACATGGCTGGTGAGGTTGACGACGGTGGCCTTGTCCGTGGTGGCCTCGTAGTCGACGCGCCAGGCGCCCCGCCCGGTGAGGGTGTAGGTGACCCGCACATCGAGCGTGCCGGGATAGCCCTGCTCGCCGTCGGCGCTGGTGTGGCTCAGGCGCAGGCCGACGTCCGGGCCGTCGGTGAACGGCTCGACGTCCCAGACGGCCCTGTCGAAGCCGGCGGCCCCGCCGTGCAGACTGTTGTCGCCGTCGTTGACGGAGAGCCGGTACTCCGTGCCGTCCAGTGTGAACCGGCCCGCGCCGATCCGGTTGCCGTACCGGCCGATCAGCGCGCCGAAGTAGGGGGAGCCGGCGACGTAGTCCTCGACGGTGTCGAAGCCCAGTGAGATGTCGGCGTACCGGCCCTCGCGGTCCGGGGTCCGCAGGGACTGCACGATCCCGCCGTACGACAGCACCTTCATGCGTGTGCCGCCGTTCTCCAGCGACCAGCGGTGGATCTCCGTCCCGTCGGCGAGCTTGCCGAAGAGCTCCTTCACCGGGTTCCTGCCTCTCGTGGAAAAGCCGAGAGGTCCCGCGGACCAGCGGCCCGCGGGACCCGACGACCTGCTTGACAACCTGTCTACGAACCGGACTTGCGCTTGTTCCACACGTCGAACCCGACGGCCGCCAGCAGGGCCATGCCCTTGATGACCTGCTGCCAGTCGGAGCCGACGTTGAGGAGGTTCATGCCGTTGTTCAGCACGCCGAGGACGAGACCGCCGATGATCGCGCCGAGGACGGTGCCGACACCGCCGCTCATGGACGCGCCACCGATGAACGCCGAGGCGATGGCCTCCAGTTCGTAGTTCAGACCCGCCTTCGGCCCGGCCGCGTTGAGGCGGGCGGCGATCGCCAGACCCGCCAGGGCCGCGAGCGCGCCCATGTTCAGGAAGACGTAGAAGGTGACCTTCTTGTCCTTGACTCCGGACAGCTTCGCCGCGGGCAGGTTGCCGCCGATCGCGTAGATGTGCCGGCCGAAGACGGAGTTGCGCATGACGTAGCCGTAACCGACCACCAGCAGACCGAGGATGATCAGGATGATCGGCGCACCCTTGTAGCTGGCGAGCAGCAGGGTGATGGTGAGCAGCGCGGCGACGATCGAGACCAGCTTGAGCAGGAAGATGTTGGTCGGCGTGACGTCGAGCGAGAACTCCCGCTGGCGCCTGCGGTCCCGGATCTCCTGGAGGACCACGCAGGTGATCAGGACGAGGCCGAGGAGCAGGGTGAGGTTGTGGTAGTTGGTCTCCGGGCCGGCCGCCGGCAGGAACCCGTTGCCGATCTTCTGCAGGCCCTCGGGGAAGGGGCCGAGGGTCTGGCCCTCCAGCAGGATCTCCGTCACACCGCGGAAGGTCAGCATCCCGGCGAGGGTGACGATGAACGACGGTATCCCGAGATACGCGATGAAGAAGCCCTGCATCGCGCCGGCCAGCGCGCCCACCATCAGGCACAGCACCACGGCGACGGGCCAGGAGACGTCGTGCTGCACGGTCAGTACGGCCGCGAAGGCGCCGACGAACGCGGTCAGCGAGCCGACCGACAGATCGATGTGACCGGCGATGATGACCAGCATCATGCCGATCGCGAGGATCAGGATGTAGCTGTTCTGCAGCACCAGGTTGGAGACGTTGCGCGGCAGCAGCAGGTCGCCGTCGGTCCACACGGCGAACAGCGCCACGATCACGCCGAGGGCGATCAGCATGCCGTACTGCCGCATGTTGCGTCGCAGACCGTCCAGCATCAGCTGGAGCAGGCCTCCGCCCGCCGCGCCCCCGCTCTTGCCGGGCGGCCCGGGGGCCGGGCTCTTGGCGGTCACATCCGTGCTCATCGTGCTACCTCTTTGTCCTTCGTCATCTGACGCATCAGCGACTCCTGCGTGGCCTCGGCACGCGGGAACTCACCTGTCAGCCGCCCCGCGGCCATCGTGTAGATGCGGTCGCACATCCCGAGCAGTTCCGGCAGCTCGGAGGAGATGAAGACGACCGCCTTGCCCTCAGCGGCCAGCTTGTCGATGACCGTGTAGATCTCGTACTTGGCGCCGACGTCGATACCGCGCGTCGGCTCGTCCAGGATCAGCACATCCGGCCCCGCGAAGATCCACTTGCTGAGGACGACCTTCTGCTGGTTGCCGCCGGACAGCTTGCCCACCCGCTCGAAGACGGTCGGCGCCTTGATGTTCATGGACGTGCGGTACCGCTCGGCGACCTGCCGCTCCTCGTGCTCGTCGACCACCCCGTGCTTGGCGACCTTGCCCAGGGCGCTGAGCGAGATGTTCCGGTTGATGGTGTCGATGAGGTTGAGGCCGTAGTGCTTGCGGTCCTCGGTGACGTACGCGATGCCGTGCTTGACCGCCTCCGGGACGGTCTTCGTGCGGATCTCCTTGCCGTCCTTGAGGACCGTGCCGCCGGTGTACCGGCCGTAGGTCCGCCCGAAGACGCTCATCGCGAGCTCGGTGCGGCCGGCGCCCATCAGCCCCGCCACCCCGACGATCTCCCCGCGACGCACGTGGAGCGACACGTCGTCGACGACCTTGCGCTGCTGGTCGATCGGGTGGTGCACGGTCCAGTTGCGGATCTCCAGGGCCGGGGCCGCGCCCGCCTCGGCCTCGTGCGGGGTGCGCTCGGGGAAGCGGTGGTCGAGGTCGCGGCCGACCATGCCGGAGATGATCCGGTCCTCGGTGGTCTCCTCGGCCTTCACGTCGAGGGTCTCGATCGACTCCCCGTCGCGGATGATCGTCACCGAGTCGGCGACCTTGCGGATCTCGTTGAGCTTGTGGGAGATGATGATCGAGGTGATGCCCTGGCTCTTCAACTCCAGGATCAGATCGAGGAGTTTGCCGCTGTCCTCGTCGTTCAGGGCGGCGGTCGGCTCATCCAGGATGAGCAGTTTCACCTTCTTCGACAGCGCCTTCGCGATCTCCACCAGCTGCTGCTTGCCCACGCCGATGTCGGCGACCCGGGTCTCCGGGTGGTCGTTCAGACCGACCCGGCGCAGCAGTTCGGAGGCGTGGCGCAGGGTGTCGTTCCAGTTGATGATCCCGCGCGTGGCGTGCTCGTTGCCGAGGAAGATGTTCTCCGCGAGCGACAGGAACGGCACCAGCGCCAGCTCCTGGTGGATGATGACGATGCCGCGCTGCTCGCTCGCCCGGATGTCCCTGAACGCGCAGACATCTCCCTCGAAGAGGATGTCGCCCTCATAGCTGCCGTGCGGATGGACGCCGGAAAGCACCTTCATCAAGGTCGACTTTCCGGCGCCGTTCTCACCGCAGATGGCGTGGACCTCGCCCTGGCGGACGGTCAGTGAGACGTCCGACAGCGCTTTGACACCAGGAAAGGTCTTGACGATCGAGCGCATTTCCAGGACGGGTCCCGCCATGGTCGTGCCTTCCAATCCGTAAGGGGGGACGCCTACTTGAGCTGGTCGGCCGTGTAGTAGCCGCCCTCGACGAGGATCTTCTCGTAGTTGCTCTTGTCGACGCTGACCGGCTCCAGGAGGTAGGCCGGGACGACCTTCGAGCCGTTGTCGTAGGTCTTGGTGTCGTTGACCTCGGGCTTCTTGTCGTTCAGGGCCGCGTCGACCATGTTCGAGGCGACCTTGGCCAGCTCACGGAGGTCCTTGTAGACGGTCTGCGTCTGCTCGCCCGCCATGATCGACTTCACCGAGGCCAACTCGGCGTCCTGGCCGGTGAGGACCGGCAGCGGCTTGTTCTTGGAGCCGTAGCTGTCCGACTTCAGGGCCGACAGGATACCGATGGAGATGCCGTCGTACGGCGAGAGCACCGCGTCGACCGTCTCGCTCTTGTACGACTTGGTGAGGATGTCGTCCATGCGCCGCTGGGCGGTGGCGCCGTCCCAGCGCAGGGTGGTGACCTGCGTGAGCTCCTCCTGGCCGGACCGGACGACGAGCTTCTTGTCGTCGATGTACGGCTGCAGGACGCTCATCGCGCCGCCGAAGAAGTACTTGGTGTTGTTGTCGTCGTTGGAGCCGGCGAACAGCTCGATGTTGAAGGGGCCCTTGCCTTCCTTCAGACCGAGCTTGTCGACGATGTAGTTGGCCTGGAGCTCGCCGACCTTGGAGTTGTCGAACGAGGCGTAGTAGTCGACGTTCGGGCTGTTGAGGATCAGGCGGTCGTAGGAGATGACCGGGATGTTCGCGTCCTTGGCCTGCTGCAGGACGTTGTCGAGCGACTTGTTGTCGATCGCCGCGATGATCAGTGCCTTGACGCCCTGGGCGATCAGGTTCTCGATCTGCGAGACCTGCTGCTCGGGCTTGTCCTCGCCGTAGACCAGCTGGGTCTTGTAGCCCTTGGCCTCCAGGTCCGCGACGACGTTCTTGCCGTCGGAGATCCAGCGCTCGGAGGACTTGGTCGGCATCGCGATGCCGATGGTGGCGCCCTTGGTGCTGCCCGAGGAGTCCTCCTCGCTGCCGCCCTCGGAGCTCTGACCACAGGCGGACAGGGTCAGGGCGAGGGAGGCGGCGGTGGCTATGGAGGCGAGAGCGGCTCGGCGGTTACGCATGGCATCTTCCTTGATGTACGACGGGACCCGGTCGGGCGAGGATTTGTGTCGGAGTCTGTGTGACTGCGTCGGGTTCTGTGAAGGGTGGTTTCCGGAACGTTATGAGGGAGTTCCGAATCGTTTCAGGGTGCCCGGCAGACGGGAGCCCAGCGGCGCCATGTCGCCGTCCGCTCCGTGGCGCGCGAGCAGGTCCAGGGCGAGCCGGCCGCGCCGGACCCGTTCCTTGGCGGTGGCCAGCGTCAGGTCCCGCATGTGGTGCCCGTAGGGGTAGATCCCCGGGGCCTTCGAGAGGCCGAACTTCAGATAGAGCGGCGCACCGCGCCGGATCAGCTCGGCGACCTCGTACATCCGCACATAGCCGCCGAGGTCGTCGGGGGCCTCGATGTACATGTCCATCGGGGCGCCGGAGACCCGGCGGATCTCGGTGAGGTGGTCGAGTGTCAGGTCGCTCGGCACGTTGATCGAGTCGCCGCCCAGGTTCTCGTACACGGCGTACGCGGTCGGGTTGACCGGACCGATCAGCGCCGACACCTTGAAGGTCGTGCCGGCCGGCAGGATCCCCGCGACACGCGCCCGGTGCAGCGTCCACAGCACGCCCTCGTCGGCCACGAGAAGGCACTTCACACCCAGCTCGGTCGCGCGGACGGCGTCCTCGACGCACCCGGCGACCGCGTCGTGCCCGCGGGCCCGCAGCCCGGCGCCCTTGGAGTCGGTACGGGTGGAGGCGCCGATGTCCCACGTGCCGCGCGGGCCGGTGAACAGGCACAGCTCGATGTCGCGCTCGGCGGTCGCCTCCACCATCTCGGTGATCTCGGCGTCGGTGAGCATCCAGACCCCGCTGCCCTGGCTGATCCGGTGGATCGGCACATCGAGCCGCGAGGCCTCCTTCAGGACCACGGCCAGCGCCTCGGGCCCCTCGACGGAGGGAACCTCGGTGCGCCAGCGGCCACCGCCGGGGAAGGAGTGCGGCGAGGCGTCGGAGGGGTCGAGGGCGGGCGCGTTCAGCCCGAGCGCGGCGAGCGCCTGCTCGCCGGGCCGGCGCGGGGCCGGAGCGGGGGTCTCGGTCACAAGCTGTCCTTCGCATTCGGTGTTTCGGACGAGGTTCGCGGCTCTGGGTACGGCAGGGCTCTTGGGTGTACGCCGGTACGAAGTCGTCAGGTACCCCGCACCGGCGTACGGCTCAGGGGTGGGTCATGGCCGCAGCAGGACCTTTCCGACCGCCGGGTCACCGGACCCCACCAGCTCGATGGCCCGGTGGAACTCCGCCAGCGGCAGCTCGTGTGTGACCAGCGGCAGCGGATCGAGGAGCCCGGCCCCGAAGACCCGCACCGTGTGCGCCCAGGCGTCCGGCGCCGCGCCGAACACGGTGTGCACCTCCAGTTGCCGTACCACGAGATCCGTCGGGTCGAGCCCGTCCGCGCCCGGCGCCGGGATCCCCGTCAGGACCAGCCGGCCGCCGCGCCGCAGCAGGGCGGCGGCGGTGCGCGCCGCGTCCGCGGATCCGGCGGTCTCGATGACGACGTCGAAGTCGTCCGGCAGTTCCTCGTCCTTGGTGCGGAAGTCCGTGCCGCCGAACCGCTTCGACAGCTCCGCCCGGTCCCGGCGGGTGCCCACGACGAGCAGCTCGGCCGGGGACGCCGCCTTCAGGAACTGAACGGCGAACATCCCCAGCGTCCCGGTGCCCACGACGGCGACCCGCTCGCCCGGGACGGCGTTCGCCTTCAGCGCGGCGGCTGCGATGCACGCGGCCGGCTCCAGCAGTGCCGCCGCCGTCAGGTCCGCGTCGTCCGGCAGAACGTGCAGCAGGCGGGCGGGGAGCGTGAGGGTGGTGGCCATGGCGCCGGGCTGGGTGAACCCGGTCTCCTCGTACCCGGCCGTGCACAGCGTGGTCTCGCCCGCGTGACAGCGGTCGCACACCTGGCAGTTGCGGAAGCCCTCGCCAACGACCTTGCGGCCTGCAAGACTTGAAGGAACCCCGTCGCCGACCGCCGCGACCGTCCCGGACCACTCATGGCCCGGGGTGAGGGGGTAACGGACGTACCCCTCCGGCCGGTTGCCCTGGTAGACCTCGCGGTCGCTGCCGCAGATCCCCGAGGCGTGCACCTGGACCAGGGCCTCGCCCGCCTCGGGCTGCCGGGGCTCGTGGGGACGAGCCGGTGCTCGCCCGGAGCCTCGATGACGACGGCGGTGGCCGCGTCGGACGAGGCGGTCACTGGGTCCCCTTCGGCTTGCGCTGCTCCCAGCCCTCGGCCCACAGGTCGAACCGGGCCTGCTGCTGCGGGAACTCCGCCGCCGCGTCCACGTCCAGCTCGACCCCGAGGCCGGGCTTGTCGGAGAGGTGGAAGTAGCCGTCCACGACCTCCGGCGCCCCGGAGACGACCTTCTTGATCTCCGCGTCGGCGAAGTCGTTGAAGTGCTCCAGGATCTTGAAGTTCGGGGAGGTGAACCCGACCTGGAGGGAGGCGGCGGTCAGTACCGGCCCGCCCACGTTGTGCGGCGCGACCAGCACGTAGTGGGTCTCGGCGGTGGCGGCCAGCTTGCGGGTCTCCCAGATGCCGCCGATGTGGCCGACGTCGGGCTGGATGATGTCCACGGCCTGGCTCTCGAAGAGCTCCCGGAACTCGATCCGGTCGTGGATCCGCTCACCCGTGGCCACCGGGATGTCGACCTTGGCGGCGACCTTCTCCAGCGCCTTGAGGTTCTCCGGAGGGCACGGCTCCTCCAGCCACGCGGGCTTGAAGGGCGCCAGGTCCTTGGCCAGCCGCACCGCGGTGGCGGGCGAGAACCGGCCGTGCATCTCCAGCATCAGCTCGGCGTCCGGCCCGATGGCGTCGCGCACGGCCTCGATCAGGGAGACCGCGTAGAGGGACTGCTCGTGGTCCAGCTCGAAGTGGCCGGTGCCGAAGGGGTCGATCTTGAGCGCCTTGTAACCGCGCTCCATGACCCCCTGGGCCGCCTTGTGGTACGCCTCGGGTGTGCGTTCCGTGGTGTACCAGCCGTTGGCGTACGCCTTGACCCTGTCGGTGACCTTGCCGCCGAGCAACTGCCACACGGGGACCCCGAGGGCCTTGCCCTTGATGTCCCAGCACGCCATCTCGATCACGGCGATGCCGGACATCACGATCTCGCCGGCCCGCCCGTAGTCGCCGTACTTCATGCGACGGACGAGATCCTCGACAGCGAACGGATCCGACCCGAGAATGTGATTGGTCTCTGCCTCGCGGAGATAGCCGAGCAGTGCGTCGGTGTGGCCCAGCATGCGGGTCTCGCCGACGCCGGTGAGTCCCTCGTCGGTGTGCACCTGGACGTAGGTCAGGTTTCGCCAC
Organism: Streptomyces sp. TG1A-60; assembly: GCF_037201975.1. Taxonomy (NCBI): domain Bacteria; kingdom Bacillati; phylum Actinomycetota; class Actinomycetes; order Kitasatosporales; family Streptomycetaceae; genus Streptomyces; species Streptomyces sp. TG1A-60. The sequence goes on from NZ_CP147520.1 coordinate 5,803,542, forward strand.
GGCGTCCCGACCACGTGCGTGCTGATTCCCGTGATGCGCACGGTACTCCCTGTCCTCTTCGGTCTGTTCGAAATATCGGCACTCGTTCGAAATGCTGGTCGCGACAGTAAGGACGACCCGGTCGGAGTGTCAATGGGTCGAACGCACAACGGTCTCGGAGCGACGGGGTGACGGCGGGGGCGGCGCGCGAGTGATCCGGCCTGTCCTCGCCCCGGCGCCCGGTCCCCGGAGCCCCGGTCCACGGGGTTCCTACACAACTTTCACGGGCCCGCCCGGGAACGTCACCGGTGCGGAACATAATCTTCCGGCGTCATGGATTACTGCCACCCGTGCCAACGGCACCTCAATGGCGCCTTCTCCTGCTCGGGGTGCGGCGCGTCGGCCGATGAGTGCCGGGCCTATGCGGACTCGCTGTCGGGCGGGGGCGACGCGGCCGTGGACGAACACGACGACACCTCCGTCGGCGACACCCGGGAGGACGGCGGACGCCGGTCCCGGTCCCGGGGCCGCGGCCGTGCCCGTGACGCGCGGACCGGCCGGCGCGACCGCAAGGCCGCGGCACACCGGCGTCGGCGCCGACGGGCGCTGATGATCGGGACGGGACTGCTGCTCGCCGCCGGCGGGCTGAGCCTCGCCGAACTCGGTGCGGAGGCGCCGCCGGCGGACCCGCGCGCCACCACCGTGGACGACGACGCCGACGCGTCCCCCTCGGCCTCGGCGACGGGCGCCGCGAAGCCCGACGGGGAGTCCGCGGACCCGGCCGACGCCGAGGAGGCCGACGCGTCGCCCGAGGAGTCGGCGTCGCCCTCGGCCTCGGGGTCCGAGAAGCCCGAGCCCGACGCGGACGAGGGCGGGCCCACGGACCGCTCGGACTCCAGGGCGACGGCGGACCCCGCCCCCTCGGCTCCCGCGCCGACCTCCGGCCCCGGAGACGCCGGCACCCCGACGGCCGGCCCCACCGTGGACCGCCCGACCCCGCGACCGAGCCCCTCGGAGACGTGCACGCGCTTCCTGTGGTGGTGTTCGTAGGGCTCCGGACGCCCTCCCGTGTCACACGTGTCCATGGCTTGCGCGTCGACTCGGCCACGGTCCGGCCGCCCTGCCCCGCGCCTCGCTGCCAGTCGGTGAACCCCCAGGCCAGAGCCCCCGGATCGGAGTCCGCGCCCAGGGGCTCGGCCGTGTCACGGCAGGCCGTCACCGCACCTGGCACCGGACGTCGCGTTATTCAACCGTGACGCCTTCCCTGTTGCAGCCCTCTTGACCGCCGTGAATTGTTAGCGCTCACAATGACCTCCGCGTTCACCAGTCCACGCCCGAGGTCATCCGAGGAGGTACGAGCGCCGTGTCAGCACCGCTCCAACTCGCCTTACCAGCGGTTGCCCTGGGACTTTCCGGAATCCCGGTGTGAGGCCGGCGACGCGGAACCATCCGCCCGCAGCACAGGACTTACCGGCAGGCGATCGCCAAGGAGGTGCGGCCGTGACCCACTCACAGCTCAGGCCGCCCACCATGGCGGACGTGGCACGCCAGGCCGGCGTGTCCCACCAGACCGTGTCCCGCGTCCTGGGGGACCACCCCAATGTGCGTGAGGAGACACGGGCCAGGGTCCAGCGCGCCATCGAGGAGATGGGCTACCGCCGCAACTCCTCCGCGCGCGCCCTGGTGACCCGGCGCACCCGCACCCTGGGTGTGGTCGCCTCCAACACCACGCTCTACGGCCCGGCCAGCACGTTGTTCGCGCTGGAGGAGGCGGCACGGGCCGAGGGGTATCTCGTCTCCACGGTCAGTCTGCGCAGGCTGACCGTCGAGACGCTGTCCGAGGCCCTGGACCACCTCAGCGAGGGCGGTGTGGAGGGGGTGATCGCCATCGCTCCGCAGCGGTCGGCGGTCAAGGCCCTCGCCGAACTCCGCCAGCCCTTCCCGGTGGTGGCCGTGGGCACAGGCTCCGGCGCGGAGGTCCCCAGCGCCAACGTGGACCAGCGACTGGGCGCACGGCTGGCCACCGGCCATCTGCTGGCCGCCGGCCACCGTACGGTCTGGCATCTCGCCGGACCCGAGGACTGGCAGGAGGCGGCGGACCGTGCGGACGGCTGGCGGGCGACCCTGGAAGAGGCGGGCGTCGAACCGCCGCTGCCGCTGAGGGGTGACTGGAGTCCGTTGTCGGGCTACCGTGCGGGTCAGGAACTGGCCGGCTGGGTGGGCCGCGGCCTGACAGCCGTCTTCGTGGCCAACGACCAGATGGCACTGGGGGTGCTGCGCGCGCTGCGGGAGGCGGGCGTACGCACTCCCCAGGACGTCGCGGTGGTCGGCTTCGACGACATCCCGGAGTCGGAGTTCTTCGCCCCGCCGCTCACCACGGTCCGGCAGGACTTCTCCACGGTGGGCAAGCGGAGCATCGCCCTGCTGCTCGACCTCATCGAGGGCCGGACCCCCTCCGGGACGTCCACCGTCGCCATCGAACCCCAGCTCGTCGTCCGCGCCAGTACCTTCCCGTACCACCCTCAACCGGGGACCCCTCCCGGTTGACGCGGCACCACCCCACGTTCTCCCTCCCTCAACGTGGCCGACATATCGAACAATGATCGACAGGTTGGACGTAGTGCGGCCGGCCCATCGAGTACAAACGGTCCATCCCCGGGCCGGCTCTTCAAAGGAGAAAAATATGCTCAACAGACGGAACTTCCTCACCGCGGCGGTCGGCGTCGCGGCAGCGACCGGTCTGACGGCCTGCGCCAAGGACGACGGCAGCACGTCCAGCTCCTCCTCCTCTTCCGACGGCGGTGGCGGCAAGATCACCCTCGGCTTCTCCCAGGTCGGCTCGGAGAGCGGCTGGCGCTCCGCCAACACCGACTCGGTGAAGTCGGCGGCCAAGGAGGCGGGTTACACCCTCAAGTTCTCCGACGCCCAGCAGAAGCAGGAGAACCAGATCTCCGCGATCCGCAGCTACATCGCGCAGAAGGTGGACGTCATAGCCTTCTCGCCGGTGGTCGTCACCGGCTGGGACGCGATCCTCAAGGAGGCCAAGGCCGCGAAGATCCCCGTCGTCCTGACCGACCGGTCCGTCGAGAGCGACGAGTCCCTGTTCGTCACCCTGGTCGGCTCCGACTTCACCGACGAGGGCCGACGCGCCGCCAAGATCCTGGAGAAGGTCCTGGACAAGGCCGGCCACAAGGGCAAGGTGAAGATCGCCCAGCTGGAGGGCACCACCGGTGCCGCCCCCGCGATCGAGCGCGCCAAGGGCTTCAAGGAGGTCATGGACGCGGAGCACAAGGACGACTGGGAGATCGTCGTCAGCCAGACCGGTGACTTCACCCGCGCCGGCGGCAAGCAGGTCATGGCGGCCTTCCTGCAGTCCAACCCGGACATCAACGTCCTCTACGCGCACAACGACGACATGGGCCTCGGCGCCATCCAGGCCATCGAGGCGGCCGGCAAGAAGCCCGGCAAGGACATCCTGATCGTCACGGTCGACGGTGTGAAGGACGGCTTCATCGCCATGTCCGAGGGCAAGATCAACGCGATCGTCGAGTGCAACCCGCTGCTCGGCCCCCAGCTGATGGAGGTCGTGCAGAAGGTCAAGGACGGCGAGAAGGTCGAGCGCTGGATCAAGACCGAGGAGAGCGACTTCATGCAGGACCAGGCCAAGGACGCCCTCCCGACCCGCAAGTACTGACCCACCGGCAGGGAGCCTCCGGCCGGCCGAGATCTCGGTCGGCCGGGCCCCTGCGGGCCTGCAGCGATTCGACTCCATGAGGAGCGCTGCCGTGACTCCGCCCCGTGTGAGGGCTTCCCACCCGAAGGTTGCGGTCCCAGCCCGAACCGACCCCTTTTGGGGCGGAACGAACACAACACAGCCCAGGTAAGTGAATTTCCCCCACCGGACGAAGCCGGTGGTCCTCGCTAGGAGACTTATGGCAGAGCCGCGGCCCGTCCTGGAGATGACGGGCATAGTCAAAGAGTTTCCGGGGGTACGGGCTCTGTCGGGCGTCGACTTCCGGCTCTTCCCCGGCGAAATACACGCTCTGATGGGCGAGAACGGTGCCGGGAAGTCCACCCTGATCAAGGTGCTGACCGGGGTCCACTCCCTGGACGGCGGCACGATCACCCTCGACGGTGAGTCCGTGCGCATCGCCAGCCCGCTGCAGGCGCAGCAGGCCGGAATCAACACGGTCTACCAGGAGGTCAACCTCTGCCCCAACCTGTCGGTGGCGGAGAACATCTTCATCGGCCGTGAACCCACCCGCTTCGGCCGCATCCAGTGGAAGCGGCTGCGCAAGGAGGCCGCGGAGCTGGTCGACCGGCTCGGCCTCGACATCGACGTGACGGCGCCCCTGTCCTCGTACCCGCTGGCCGTACAGCAACTGGTCGCGATCGTACGGTCGGTCAGCAGCGGCGACGGCGAGGGAGCGGGCACCAAGGTGCTGGTCCTGGACGAGCCCACGTCCAGCCTCGACCGCGACGAGGTCCTCGAACTCTTCCGTCTGATGCGGCGGTTGAAGGACGAGGGGGTGGCGATCCTGTTCGTCTCCCACTTCCTCGACCAGATCTACGAGATCTGCGACCGGATGACCGTCCTGCGCAACGGCACCCTCGTCGGCGAGCACCTGGTCAGCGAACTCGACCAGGTCGGACTGATCCAGCTGATGATCGGCAAGGACCTGGACCAGCTGGACGAGCTCCACGAGCACCAGCTGCGCGCCGACGTCGGCGACACCCTGCTCCACGCCGACGGCCTCGGCCGTACGGGCGGCGTCGCCCCCTTCGACCTGGAGATCAAGAAGGGCGAGGTCGTGGGCCTCGCCGGCCTGCTCGGCTCGGGCCGCACCGAACTCGCCCGGCTGCTCTTCGGCGCCGACCAGCCCGACAGCGGCAAGGTCACCGTGGGCGGCAGGCAGATCCCGATGAACGCCCCGAACGACGCCATCGGCGCCGGAGTCGCCTTCTGCTCGGAGAACCGCAAGACCGAGGGCCTGGTCCCCGACCTGACGGTGCGTGAGAACATCATCCTCGCCCTCCAGGCGGCCCGCGGCTGGGTCCGGCCCATCCCGGCCGCGCAGCGCGACGAACTCGTCGCCAAGTACATCAAGGCACTCGACATCCGGCCCGCCAACCCCGAGGCCCGCGTCGGCCAGCTCAGCGGTGGCAACCAGCAGAAGGTGCTGCTCGCCCGCTGGCTGATCACCCAGCCGAAGCTGCTGATCCTCGACGAGCCCACGCGCGGCATCGATATCGGCGCCAAGGCCGAGATCCAGAAGCTCGTGGTGTCCCTCTCCGAGGACGGCATGTCCGTGCTCTACATCGCGGCCGAGCTGGAGGAGGTACTCCGCCTCAGCCACACCATCGGCGTGCTGCGCGACCGCAAGCTGGTGGCGCGGCTCACCAACGGGCCGGAGATCACCACCAGCAAGATCCTGGAGACCATCGCGAGCGGAGAACACCAGTGAGCACCCCATCCGTGGCCACGACCTCCCGCTGGCGAGAGCTGACGCGCCATCACCTGTTCTGGCCGGTCGCGGTCCTGGTGGCCCTGCTGCTCGTCAACGTCCCCTTCACCCCCGACTTCTTCTCGATCCGGATGACGGACGGCCACCTCTACGGCAGCCTCGTCTCGATCGTGCTGTTCGGCTCGCCGCTGATCCTGGTGGCGGTCGGCATGACCCTGGTCATCGCCACCGGCGGCATCGACCTCTCCGTCGGCGCGGTCGTCGCCATCACCGGCGCCCTGACCTGTTCGTACATCAGTGACCAGGCCGACCAGAACGCCCTGTCCGCGGTCTTCCTGGCCATGGGCATAGGACTGGTCGCCGCGGTCGTCTGCGGCCTGTGGAACGGCTTCCTGGTCGCCCGGATGGGCATCCAGCCGATCATCGCGACCCTCATCATCATGGTCGCCGGCCGCGGTGTCGCCCAGCTGATCAGCGACGGCCAGATCATCACGATCAACAGCGAGCCGTACAAGCTGATCGGCGGCGGCTACTGGCTGACGCTGCCGTTCTCCATCTTCGTGGTCGCCGCGGTCGTCGCCGTCACCGTGGCCCTGACCCGCAAGACCGCGCTCGGCCTGCTCGTCGAGTCGGTCGGCGGCAACGCCGAGGCCAGCCGTCTGGTCGGCATCAGGTCCCGCCGCATCAAGATCATGGTGTACGTGTTCTGCGCGCTGTGCGCCGGCATCGCGGGCCTGATGATCAGCTCCAACACCTCGGCTGCGGACGGCAACAACGCCGGCCTGTGGATCGAGCTCGACGCGATCCTCGCCGTGGTGATCGGCGGCACCTCGCTGCTGGGCGGCCGGTTCTCCATCGGCGGCACGGTGGTCGGCGCCCTCGTCATCCAGACCCTGACCACCACGATCTACACCATCGGCGTGCCGACCCAGACCAACCTGGTCTTCAAGGCCGTCGTCGTCATCGTCGTCTGCCTGCTGCAGTCCCCGAAGTTCCGCGCGAAGGTCTTCGGCGCCAGGTCCGGCTCCAAGCCCGGTGCGACCGGCGGCGGCACGCCGTCCGCGACCCCGGCGAAGACCGCCACGACGCCCGCCGAGGCAGCCCCCAAGATGGAGGTGTCGTGATGACCGCGACCACCAAGACCCCGACGGCCCAGGACAGCCGTACGACATCGACCTCGACGCCGGTGTCCACGGCGGCGCGGCTGCTCGGCGACCGGCGGCTGCCCGTCCTGGTGACCGCCGCGCTCTTCCTCGCCATGTACATCGGGGGCCTGAGCCGCTATCAGAACTACGGCTTCGGCGAACCGCAGGTCTTCCTGAACCTCTTCATCGACAACGGCTACCTGGTGGTCGCCGCCGTGGGCGCCACCTTCGTCATCCTCTCCGGCGGCATCGACCTCTCCGTCGGCTCGGTCATCGGCTTCACCACCATGTTCACGGCGTGGCTGGTGGAGCGTCAGGGCCTGCCCATCCTGCTCGTCATCCCCATCGCACTGGGAGTGGGCGCGTTCGGCGGCTTCCTGATGGGCTATGTGATCCACAACTTCGAGATCCAGCCCTTCATCGTGACGCTGGCCGGTCTCTTCCTCTTCCGGGGCCTGTGCCTGGTCATCAGCAAGGAGTCCATCGCCATCGGCGACTCCACGGTGAGCAGTCTGGCGCAGGCGCAGGCGTCGCTCGGGTTCGGCTTCCTGTCGATCGGCGCCATCATCGCGCTGGTCGTCCTGGCCACCGCCTTCTTCGTGTTGCACTACAGCCGCTTCGGCCGCCGGGTCTACGCCATCGGCGGCAACGAGCAGTCGGCCATGCTGATGGGCCTGCCCCAGGGCGGCACCAAGATCGCCGTCTACACGGTGAGCGGCTTCTGTTCGGCCCTGGCCGGTCTGCTCTTCACCCTGTACATCCAGTCCGGCGACCCCCTCCACGCCACCGGCATGGAGCTGGAGGCGATCGCCGCGGTGGTCATCGGCGGCACCCTGCTCACGGGCGGTTCCGGCTACGTCCTGGGCACCCTGTTCGGCGTCCTCGTCCTCGGCCTCATCAAGAGCATCATCCAGTTCGAGGGCACCCTCAGCTCCTGGTGGACGAAGATCGCCACGGGTGTGCTGCTGTGCGCGTTCATCCTGATCCAGCGGGCGATGACGGCACGCAGACAGACCTGACCGGCAGGAAGACCCCGCCGACCTCCGAGTGACCCGGGCGGTCCGCCACGCGACACACGCGTGACGGACCGCCCGGTCGTTCGCCGCTCCCCGGACGGGACACAAGAGCCGGGGAGCGGCCGAGCGCGGAGCGAGGAGACCGGCGCCGGGTCCCGCCCAGTGTGCGGATCGCCCGGCGCGCTACGCCTCCAGCATCCGCCGCAGAAGATCCCGCAACGACTCCCGTTCGGCCGTGCTCAGCGCCGCCAGGGGCTCGCGGGCGAAGTGCAGGGAGTCCCGCAGGCCGCGGGCCACCCGGCGCCCCTGAGCCGTCGCGGCGGCCAGCTTCACCCGGCGGTCGTTGGGGTCGGGGCGGCGCTCCACCAGGCCCCGGGCCTCCAGCCGGTCGACGATGCCCGTCACGTTCGACGGCTCGCAGCGGAGTTTCCGGGCGAGCTGACGCATGGGCAGCGGTTCCAGGGAAAGGAGGCCGAGGAGGCGGGCCTGGGCGCCGGTGAGGGCGTGTTCGGCGGCGGCTTCCTCGTACTCCTCGTGGTAGCGGGCCACCACCGTGCCGATGAGTTCGACGACCTCCATGGTCAGCGGGTCGACGCGGGGGGTCGGCTTCTGCGTGGGCATGGATCCAGGCTACCTCTTTACTTGACAATATGAAATATTCAAGCGCATGGTTGTTTCAGGTGATGAAGTAACCGGCCGGTGTGCGCGGCGGGCAGCGCCGTGCATGCGGTACGGGGCGATCGGCGCGTATGTATCACGCCACATGCGTGCGTCGGTGGCCGGTCACCGGTAACACGACAGGCAGAACAACCCGAACCACCCGCGAGTCTCAGGAAGGCCCCCATGCCCGACATCACCGCCCTCCCCGCCACCAGCCGCGAATGGCACCTGCTGAGCCGTCCCGTCGGCTGGCCCAAGGACGAGGACTTCGCGCTGGTCGAGGCGGAGATCCGGCAGCCCGGCCCGGGTGAGGTCCTCGTACGGAACACGTACCTCTCCGTGGACCCGTACATGCGGGGCCGCATGAGCGACGCGAAGTCGTACGTCGCCCCCTTCGAGCTGGGCAAGGCCATGCAGGGCGGTGCCGTGGGCGAGGTCGTCGCCTCCGAGGCCGAGGGCGTCGCCGTCGGCGACCACGTGCTGCACTTCGGCGGCTGGCGCGAGTACGCCACGATCGACGCCAAGCAGGCCGTGAAGGTCGACCCGGACGCCGCGCCCCTCTCCACCTATCTCGGCGTCCTCGGCATGACGGGCCTGACCGCCTACGCGGGCCTGCTGCGCGTCGGTGCCTTCAAGGAGGGCGACGCGGTGTTCGTCTCCGGTGCCGCCGGTGCCGTCGGCAGCCAGGTCGGCCAGGTCGCCAAGCTCAAGGGCGCCTCCCGGGTCATCGGCTCCGCCGGCTCCGACGAGAAGGTCAAGCTTCTCGTCGAGGAGTACGGCTTCGACGCCGCCTTCAACTACAAGAACGGTCCCGTCTGGGAGCAGCTCAAGCAAGCCGCCCCGGACGGCATCGACCTCTACTTCGACAACGTCGGCGGCGAGCACCTGGAGGCCGCGATCGGCGCGCTCAACCTGCGCGGCCGGGCCGTGATCTGCGGAATGATCTCCCAGTACAACGCGACCGAGCCGGCTCCGGGCCCGCGCAACATGGTCAAGATCCTGCAGAACCGGCTCCGCGTCGAGGGCGTTCTCGTCGGCGACCACTACGACCTCCAGCCCCAGTTCGTCCAGGAGGTCGGCCCCTGGGTCGCCTCGGGCGCGCTCAAGTACCGCGAGACCGTCGTCGAGGGCATCGAGAACAACCTGGAGGCCTTCCTCGGCGTCCTGCGCGGCGACAACACCGGCAAGATGATCGTCAAGGTCTGAGCCCGCCGCCGCGCTCGTCTCCGGGCTCGCCACCGTGACGGACGCCCGCTCACGTTCGTTGCACACGGCGGAGTCCGCACCCCTGGACGTGGGGTGCGGACTCCGCCGTGTGTGCGGGAGGAGGTGTGCGCTCTCAGGCCGCCAGCGCCGCCGAGTGGACCGCACGCACCAGACCCGTGTTCTCCGGTGCCGACCCGCCCGGGTAGGCCATGCGGCGGCGGGTGTAGCCGTAGGCGAGTCCGCTGCGGGGGTCGGCGAAGGCCTGGGAGCCGCCGGCGCCGCTGTGGCCGAAGGCGCCGGCGCCGAGGAACGGGTACAGGATCTCGGCGGTGGCCTGGAAGCCGAGCCCGAAGGCCTTGGGGGCACGGGCGACGAGATCGTGGCCGAAGGAGTGGATCTGGCCGATCTCGGCGATGGTGTCGGGCTTGAGCAGCGGCGGCCGGCCGTCCACCGTGCTGATGGCCGCCGCGTACATCCCGGCGAGCCCGCGCGCGGAGGCGATACCGCCCGCCGACGACTGCCCGCTCGCGCGCACGATCCGGGCGTTGGGGAAGTCCGTCAGCTCTCCCGGCTCCGGCACCTGGTTGTTGAACGCGATCGACGCCAGCGTGTGCGGGCCGTGCGGCACGGCGTCCAGCTCGGCCTGCTGCGCGGGCGTCGGCAGCATCGGCAGTACGGTCCGGAAGCGTGGCTCGTGCTCGGCCGGCAGCCCCAGGAAGAGGTCGAGCCCGTGCGGGGCGCGGACCCGCTTCTCGTACACCTCCTGGAGCGTGCGGCCCGTCGCCCGCCGGACGACCTCTCCGGTGAGCGCCCCGATGACGAGCGCGTGGTAGCCGAAGGCACTGCCCGGACGCCAGAACGGCCGCTGCGTGGCGAGGCGTTCGGCGATGAAGCGGTCGTCCGCCAGTTCCTCCAGGGTGAACCCGGCGTCGGTGCCCACGAGCCCCGCCCGGTGCGCGAGCAGGTCCCGCAGAGTCACCGAACCCTTGCCCTCGGCCGCGAACTCCGGCCAGTAATGGGCTACTTCACGGTCCAGTTCCAGCACGCCGTCCTGGACGAGGAGCGCGACGACGAGATGGGCGGCGCCCTTGGTGGAGGAGAACACGCCGTGCAGCGTGTCGCCGCCCGTCTGCGCGTCCGACTCCGGGCCCGCCCACAGGTCGACGACCCGCCGCCCATGCACATACGCGGTCAACTGCCCCTCGTAGTCGGACCGTTCGGCGGCCACGAACGCGGCGAACCCCTCGCGCACCGCCTCGAAGCCGTCAGCGACCGTGCCGTGGACGGTGGCCCCTTGTCTCCGCTGTGTCATCGCGCTCCCGTCTGAATCGGCCGATGGGTCGTAACATCGTGAGCAACGCCAGGCCCACCTGCGGGAATTCCCCCGGTCGGGCGGTCGCGGAGGAGGGGTTCCGTGCCGTCTTGGCCGACCAGCCCGTGGGTGGCGGGAAACCGGACGAGCCGGAAGATGCGCGGGAAGTCGGTCGTGCGGACGTCCGGACCTTCGCCGGTTGGACATGCATTCCGCTGGGAACGCGTCCTCGACGCCCTCGACGCGCTGCTGTGCACCTGGCCGGCCCCTCCACCCCACCGACCCGAAGGTTGAGGCCATGCAGACCCACCACGACTGGATCACTACCCCCCTCACCGACGAACTCCTGCGCGGCGCCCTGGAGTTGGAGCACACCGAGCACGGCGTACTGCCGCACCGGCTGCCCGCCCGTGCCCGCGTCCAGTGCACCGACCCGCAACTCGCCGTGGTGGAGTCCCAGCCCTCGGGCGTACGCCTGGTCTTCCGCACCCGTGCCACAGCCGTCGAACTGGACGCACTGCCCACCAAACGAGCCTACGTGGGCGCCCCGCCCCGCCCGGACGGCCTGTACGACCTGGTCGTGGACGGTGTGCTGACCGACCGGGCGAGCGTGCCGACCGGCAACACCGTGACGATCGACATGACCGACGGGTCGACGCGGTACCGCGCCGGCGCACCCGGCACGGTGACCTTCTCAGGCCTGCCCGCCGGCCCCAAGACGGTCGAGATCTGGCTCCCGCACAACGAGACCACCGAACTCCTGGCCCTGCGCACCGACGCCCCCGTCGAGCCCGCCCCGGCCCCGGACCGCAGGGTGTGGCTGCACCACGGCAGTTCGATCAGCCACGGCTCCGACGCCGCGGGACCCACCGGTATCTGGCCGGCCCTCGCCGCCTCCCTCGGCGGCGTCGAACTCATCAACCTGGGCCTCGGCGGCAGCGCCCTTCTCGACCCCTTCACCGCCCGCGCCATGCGGGACACCCGAGCCGACCTGATCAGCGTCAAGATCGGCATCAACCTGGTGAACCACGACGTGATGCGCCTGCGTGCCTTCACCCCCGCCGTCCACGGCTTCCTCGACACCCTCCGCGACGGCCACCCCACCACCCCCCTCCTGGTGATCTCCCCGATCCTCTGCCCCATCCACGAGGACACCCCCGGCCCCAGCGCCCCCGACTTCGACGAGATCACCGAGGGCCGCCTCCGCTTCCGCGCCCTGGGCGGTCCCCAGGACGGCACCCCCGGCAAGCTCACCCTCCGAGTGATCCGCGAAGAACTCTCCCGCGTCGTGGCCCAGCGAGCGGCCGACGACCCCCACCTCCACTACCTGGACGGCCGCGCACTCTACGGCACCCCCGAATCGACCACCCTCCCCCTCTCCGACGACCTGCACCCCGACGCCCGGACCCACCGTCACATAGGGGAACGCTTCGCGGAGCTGGCCTTCACCGCCGATGGCCCCTTCGCCCCGTGACAGGGCCGCGGCCCCGGAAACCCGCTCCCCGCTCCCGCTGGGTAAAGTTCGCCCCATGCGCGATCTAGGGGTGGGCTTCCAGTACCTCGTCCAGGGCCAACGCTGGGTGGCCCGGCACGGCAGGCAGTACGGTTTCGGACTCATCCCGGGCCTGATCACACTCGTCCTCTACCTCGGCGCCCTGGTCGCCCTGGCCGCCTGGGGCCCGGACTTCGTCACCTGGGCCACCCCCTTCGCGGACGACTGGTCCAGCCCCTGGCCGGGCCTCTTCCGCGGCTTCGTCACGGCCGTACTGTTCGCCCTCGCCCTCCTCCTCGCGGTCATCACCTTCACCGCCATGACCCTCCTCATCGGCCAGCCCTTCTACGAGAACCTCTCCGAGAAGGTCGACCGGGACGTCTCGCCCGACGGCACGGCACCGGAGTCCGGCCTGCCGCTGACGCGGGAGTTGTGGATCTCGGCCTGCGACAGCCTCCGTATCGTCGCGCGGGCGTTGCTGTGGGGCGTGCTGCTCTTCTCCCTGGGCTTCGTGCCGTTCCTCGGCCAGACGGTCGTCCCGGTGATCGGCTTCTTCGTCACCGGCTTCTTCCTCACCGAGGAACTGACGGCCGTCGCCCTCCAGCGCCGCAGCGTCGAACTCCGCGACCGCCTCGCCCTGCTCCGCTCCCGCAAGACGCTCATCTGGGGTTTCGGCACCCCGCTGGCCCTCGCCTTCGTGGTGCCGTTCGTCGCCGTCTTCCTGATGCCGGGCGCGGTCGCGGGCGCCACCCTCATGGCCCGCGACCTGCTGGGCGAGGACCCGAACGGCGAGGACGAGCAGAGCCCGGCCGCCTCCGCCGGCCGGCCGGACACCATGTTCCAGAAGCCGGGGCCCGGCGCCTGACCGGGCCCGGACACGAACCGCCCGCCCCCGTCGGCCGGCGGGCTTCACGACGGTCGAGGCCTCTCCCGGTGAAGCGAACCCCGCCTCACGACCGCTCCTCGCTGATGATCCGGTACGCGATCTCCGCCAGCCGGGCCTGTCCGTCCACGCTCGGGTGGAACCAGTCCCACGGGCTGAGCTGGGCCTGCCCGAAGCGGTAGTCGAAGACGGCGTCCCCGTCGTAGCGGCAGTGACGGTCCTCTGCGCACACCTCGCGCAGCACGTCGTTGTACGCCTCCACCCGGGCCCGGACGGCGTCGCGCCGCTCGGTGGCCGCCGCGGTGAGGAGGTCGGGGTCGGCCAGCATCGACGGGCAGATGCCCAGCTTCCAGACCTGCTTGCCGACCGGGCTCGTCCGGCCCTCGGACCACAGCCGCTTCAGGTCCGGCACGCTCGCCACGAACACCTGCGCCTTGGGCAGGGCGTCCCGCAGGGTCGCCATCGCGTCCTCGAAGTCGGTGCGGAAGTCGGCGACCGGGGTCATGGCGGTGGCGGTGGCGCGGCACGCGTCGTTCGCGCCGATCATCACCGTGACCAGCTCCGGCTCACGGGTCACCGCCCGCGCCACCTGGTTCGGCAGGTCGGCCATCCGGGCGCCGGTCACCGCGTAGTTCCAGCTCCGCCGGGCCGCCCCGGACGCGCCCAGCAGCCGTACGGCGAGACTGTCGACCGAGGCGTCGCCGCCGGTCGCCCACGACACCTCGGGGCAGTCGGACAGCACCTCGCACGCGTCGAAACCGCGGGTGATGGAGTCGCCGACGGCGACCAGCGACTCCGGGGTGCTGTCCCAGGCGGGGGCCGGCGACGCGGAGGGCCCGGCCTTCGTCCCCGTCCCCTCGGGGCCGGGGGAGTTGCCGCCGGTGGCGTCGCAGCCGGTCACGGCCAGCAGCGCCGCCGCCAAGGCCGCGCCGAACACCGCCCTCGAACGGTGGCGTCGCTTCCGCATCCCCTGGTCCCCTCGTCGGTCACACACGTGCACGTTCCCACCCATGACAACGCGCGAGAGTTCCCGGAAGAGGAAAGCCCCCGGGCCGACGCGGCAGAAGGCGCGACTGTTCGATCCGGGTCGGCGTCCTCTCCAGTGGCCGTGGTTTCCCACAGGACGCGTCTGCGATGTGTGGCCGCGCCGCGTGCCGTGCCCCCGGTCGAGGGTCGGACACGCGTCCCGCCGGGTGAAACAGCGCTGCTTCCCGGCGTTGGCTCCGACGGTACGTCACACTCCTTGCCCCGCCGCACGGTAGCCTCGCCACGTGGCCGCTCCGCCACTGCCGTTCCATCAAATGACAAGACGTCCTGCTCTGTGGAGGCCCCGGTGACGACACGTGGAGTCTTGTACGTGCACTCCGCGCCGCGTGCGCTGTGCCCGCACGTCGAGTGGGCCGTCGCGGGGGTTCTCGCGACACGCGTGAACCTCGACTGGATCCGGCAGCCGGCCGCCCCGGGTACCTGGCGCTCCGAGTTCTCCTGGCAGGGCCAGACCGGTACCGCCTCCAAGCTGGCGTCCGCGCTCCGCGGCTGGCACCTCCTGCGCTTCGAGGTCACCGCCGAGCCCTGCGCCACCGCCGAGGGCGAGCGCTACAGCTGCACCCCCGACCTCGGTATCTTCCACGCCGTCACCGGCATCCACGGCGACATCCTCATCCCCGAGGACCGCCTCCGCGCCGCCCTGACCCGCTCCCAGCGCGGCGAGACCGACCTGGAAGCCGAGATCGCCAAGCTCCTCGGCAAGCCCTGGGACGACGAGTTGGAGCCGTTCCGGTACGCGGGAGAGGGCGCCCCGGTGCGCTGGCTGCACCAGGTGGTGTGAGCACCGCCCAGCACGGACGAAGGGCCCCCACCGTCCGGTGGGGGCCCTTCACCTCGTACGACGGGACATCAGACCGTCCGGAACGCCAGCACCACGTTGTGCCCGCCGAACCCGAACGAGTCGTTGAGGGCGGCGATGCGGCCCTCAACCGGCAGCTTGCGGGCCTCGCCCCGCACGATGTCGGCGTTGGCCTCGGCCTCGGGGTCGAGGTCGTTCACGTTGATCGTCGGCGGAGCGACCCGGTGGTACAGCGCGAGCACCGTCGCCACGGTCTCCACCCCGCCGGCACCACCGAGCAGATGCCCGGTCATGGACTTCGTCGCGGACACCGCGAAGTGGTCGGTGTCGTCACCGAACACCTTCCGCAGCGCCTTCAGCTCGGCGATGTCACCGGCCGGCGTCGACGTCCCGTGCGCGTTGACGTGCATGATCTCCGCCGGGTCCAGGTCGGTCCGGTCCAGCAGGTTCTGCAGGGCGTGGGCGATGCCGCGCCCCTCCGGCTCCGGCTGCACGATGTCGTGGCCGTCGGCCGAGATGCCCTGGCCCACGGCCTCGGCGTAGACCCGGGCACCCCGCGCCGCCGCGTGCTCGGCGGACTCCAGGACGACGACACCGGCACCCTCGCCGAGGACGAAGCCGTCACGGCCGGTGTCGTACGGACGGGACGCGCCCTGCGGGTCCTCGTTGTTCTTGGACATCGCCATCATGTTGCCGAACGCGGCGATCGGCAGCGGATGGATGGCGGCCTCGGTGCCACCGGCGACCACCACGTCGGCGCGGCCGGTGCGGATCATCTCGATGGCGTAGCCGATGGCCTCGGCGCCCGACGCGCAGGCGGAGACCGGGGTGTGCACACCGGCGCGGGCGCCGACGTACAGACCGACGTTCGCGGACGGGCCGTTGGGCATCAGCATCGGCACGGTGTGCGGGGAGACACGGCGTACGCCCTTCTGCTTCAGCACGTCGTACTGGTCGAGCAGCGTCGTCACACCGCCGATGCCGGAGGCGATGACCGCGCCGATCCGGTCCGCGTCGACAATGCCCTCGTCGGCCGAGGTCTCCGTGTAACCGGCGTCGGCCCACGCCTCCTTGGCCGCGATCAGCGCGAACTGCGCCGAGCGGTCCAGGCGGCGGGCCTGCGGCCGGGGAATGACCTCGGTCGGTTCCACGGCGATCTGCGCGGCGATACGGACCGCCTGGTCGGCGGCCCACTCCTGCTCCAGGGGACCGACACCGGACCTGCCGGCGATCAGTCCCTCCCAGGTGGAAGTCGCGTCGCCACCCAGCGGTGTGGTTGCGCCGATACCGGTGACGACCACGGTGCGATTGGTCGAGCTCACGGGAATGTTCTCCAACGTTTACGAGGATTCAGCGGCGCCACCGCCGGGTGGCGGGGCAAACGACTGCTCCGAGGGCCGGGCCGGGCCCGGCCCGCCGGATCAGGCCTGGTGCTTGAGGATGTACTCGGTCGCGTCGCCGACGGTCTTGAGGTTCTTGACGTCGTCGTCCGGGATCTTGACGTCGAAGCGCTCTTCGGCGGCGACGACGACCTCGACCATGGACAGGGAGTCGACGTCCAGGTCGTCGGTGAAGGACTTGTCCGGCTGGACGTCCTCGACCGGGATGCCGGCGATCTCGTTCACGATGTCGGCGAGACCGGCGACGATCTCTTCCTGAGTGGCGGCCATGTCAGGCGCTCCTTCGTAGATTCCAGAGGGTGGGCGGCCCGCCGCGTCAGCGGCAGGTTGTGCGTTTCCCCGCGCCGGACCACAAGATCCGAAGCGGTTGCCTAGGGGAGGGTAACGACCGTCGCGGCGTACACGAGACCCGCCCCGAAGCCGATGACGAGCGCGGTGTCGCCGCTCTTCGCCTCGCCGGTCGCCAGGAGCCGCTCCATCGCGAGCGGGATCGAGGCGGCCGAGGTGTTGCCGGTGGTGCGTACGTCACGGGCGACCGTGACGTGCTCCGGCAGCTTGAGTGTCTTCACCATCGAGTCGATGATCCGCTCGTTGGCCTGATGCGGAATGAAGACGTCCAGGTCGTCCGAGGTGATCCCGGCCGCGTCCAGCGCCTGCTGCGCGACCTTCGCCATCTCGAACACGGCCCAGCGGAACACCGCCTGGCCCTCCTGCGTGATCGCAGGGAACTTGACATTGCCCTCGCTGTCGAGCGGGAGCTTTTCGACGTCACCGGTCCGGAACTCGTTCCACGGGACGGTCTGCTTGATCGTTCCGGCTTTGTCGCCCTCGGAACCCCACACCGTGGGGCCGATGTGCGGCTCCTTGGAGGGGCCGACGACGACCGCGCCGGCACCGTCGCCGAAGAGGAAGGCCGTGGCCCGGTCCTCCAGGTCGGTCAGGTCGGACAGCCGCTCCACACCGATGACGAGGACGTACTCCGCCGAGCCCTCGACGACCATGCCCTTGGCGAGGGTGAGGCCGTAGCCGAAGCCCGCGCAGCCGGCCGAGATGTCGAAGGCGGCGGCCTTGGCGGTGCCGAGCTTGTCGGCGATCTCGGTGGCGACGGCCGGGGTCTGGCTGAAGTGCGAGACGGTCGAGACGATGACACCGCCGATCTGCTCGGCGGAGATGCCGGCGTCGGCGATCGCCTTGCCGGACGCCTCGATCGACATGGCGGCGACGGTCTCCTCGTCGTTCGCCCAGTGCCGGGTCTCGATGCCGGAGCGGGAGCGGATCCACTCGTCGGAGGAGTCGATCCTCTCCAGGATCACGTCGTTGGGCACCACCCGGACCGGGCGGTAACCGCCCACGCCGAGGATACGTGCGTACGGGGCGCCCTTGCTCGGCCTGATCTTCGACATGCTCCAGGGCTCCTAGTTCAGGTGCTCGGCGATGAGCGCGCGAGCGGCGTCGAGGTCGTCGGGTGTCTTGAGTGCCACCGTCGCGACACCCGGCAGCGCGCGTTTGGCGAGACCGGTGAGCGTGCCGCCGGGGCACACCTCGACGAGCGCGGTCACCCCCAGCTCCTTGAAGGTCTCCATGCACAGGTCCCAGCGGACCGGGTTGGCGACCTGACCGACCAGACGGGAGAGCACCTCGGCGCCGGTGGCGACGGCCTGCCCGTCCTTGTTCGAGACGTAGGTGAGCTTCGGGTCCCCGGGGGCGAGGTCCTCGGCGGCCTTGGCGAGGGTGTCGACGGCGGGGGCCATGTGGTGTGTGTGGAAGGCGCCGGCCACCTTGAGGGCGACCACGCGGCGGACGCCCTCGGGCTTGTCCGCCTCCAGGGCGGCCAGTTGCTCCAGGGTGCCGGCGGCGACGACCTGGCCCGCGCCGTTCACGTTCGCCGCGGTCAGCCCCAGCTTCTCCAGGTGAGGGATCGTCACCTCGGGGTCGCCGCCGAGCAGCGCGGACATACCGGTCCCGGTCACCGCGGCGGCCTCGGCCATGGCCAGGCCCCGCTTGCGGACGAGGGCCAGCGCGGCCGTGTCGTCGAGGACACCGGCGAACGCGGCGGCGGTGATCTCGCCGACGCTGTGCCCGGCGACGGCGACGGCGCCGGGTACGGCGTCCAGGGCGGCGGCGGACAGCAGCCCGGCCGCCACGAGCAGCGGCTGGGCGACGGCGGTGTCGCGGATCGCGTCGGCGTCGGCCTCGGTGCCGTAGTGGGCGAGGTCCAGCCCGATGGCGTCCGACCACGCGCCGAGGAGGTCGGCGGCACCGGGGAGGTCGAGCCAGGGAGTCAGGAAGCCGGGCGTCTGGGCGCCCTGGCCGGGAGCGACGAGTACGAGCACTCTCACACTCTCTCTTGGGGACGGCTACGGCCGCCCGTGGGGACAGGGACGAAGAACACGAGGGGGTTTTGTAGCCCTCCGACAAAACCCTAGAACTGAGGATCCCCATCCACCAGGCGCCCCAGGATCAGCGCGATCCGCAGGGTGAAGGCAGAGCGTACATCTGACGGTGACCAGCCGGTGACGTCAGTCACACGTCGAAGCCGGTAGCGCACGGTGTTGGGGTGGACGAACAGCATCCGGGCCGCTCCCTCAAGACTTGAGGCTTGTTCGAGATAGACGCTCAGCGTCTCCAGGAGCGCGGAGCCGGCCTCCTCCAGTGGTCTGTAGATCTCCTCCACCAGTTGCTCACGCGCACTGGGATCACCCGCGATCGCGCGCTCCGGAAGAAGATCGTCCGCCAGAACCGGGCGGGGCGCGTCCTGCCACGCCGAACAGGCCTTGAGTCCCGCCGCCGCGGCCTGTGCGGACCGGGTCGCGGCCAGCAGGTCGGGCACGATCGGGCCGGCCACCACGGGGCCCGCCGCGTACGGTCCGATCAGCGACTTCGCGACCTGCAACGGGTCGTTGCTGCCGCCGGCGATCACCACCAGCCGGTCGCCCAGCACACCCGTGAGCACCTGGAGCTTGGCGTGCCGCGCCGCGCGCCGGATGGCCTCCACGGTCAGCTCGCTGTCGCCGTTCGGGGCGGTGCCGAGGAGCACGCAGACATGGTCGGGGGAGTTCCAGCCGAGGGCGGCGGCACGGGAGACGGCCCCCTCGTCGGCCTCGCCGCTGAGCACCGCGTTCACGACCAGGGACTCAAGGCGGGCGTCCCAGGCGCCGCGTGCCTCGGCGGCCTGCGCGTACACCTGGGCGGTGGCGAAGGCGATCTCGCGCGCGTAGACGAGCAGGGCCTCGCGCAGCACGCTCTCGTCGCCGGGGGCGGCCACCTCGTCGATGGCGGACTCCATGACCTCGATGGTCGTGCGCACCATCTCCACGGTCTGCCGGAGCGTGATCGCCCGGGTCAGTTCACGCGGCGCGGTCCCGAACACATCCGTCGAGATGGCCTGCGGGGCGTCCGGGCGCCGGAACCACTCGGTGAACGCGGCTATACCGGCCTGGGCGACCAGCCCGATCCACGACCGGTTCTCCGGTGGCATCGCCCGGTACCAGGGCAGCGTCTCGTCCATCCGCGCGATGGCCTGCGCGGCGAGGCTTCCGGACGACTTCTCCAGCCGCTTCAACGTCGCGACGTGGGCGTGTACGGGCGGTGCGGGCCGGGCCTTGCTGGTTTCTGGTTCGGGCACGGGACAAGACTGCCTCATCGGGGCGCCCACATGCGGCGCGGGTCGCTACCGTGGAGTACGTGATGGACGTACGGCGCGCGGACACGCGCTACCGCGGAGGGGATCCGGAGGCCGGCACAGCCAGCCTGCACGCCTTCTCCTTCGGGTCGCACTACGACCCGGACAACCTCCGTTTCGGCGCGTTGATCGCCTGCAACGAGGAGCGGCTCGCCCCGGGCGCGGGCTTCGAGGAGCACCGGCACAGCCACACCGAGATCGTCACCTGGGTCGTCGAGGGCGAGCTGACCCACCGTGACACCACGGGTCACCAGACGGTCGTCCGCCCCGGGGACGTCCAGCGGCTCAGCTCGGCGGAGGGCGTACGGCACGTGGAGCGCAACGACGGCTCAGAGCCGCTGACCTTCGTGCAGATGTGGCTGGCCCCGCTGGAGTCGGGCGGCGACCCGGCGTACGAGATCGTCCGAGGCATCGCCGACCCCACGCCGTACGCCGTCCCGGAGGCGGGGGCGATGCTGCACGTACGGCGGCTGGGCACGGCGGGGGAGCGGACGGCCGTGCCGGACGCGGCGCGGACGTATCTGCACGTCGTGCGGGGTGCCGCGCGGCTCGGGCCGCATGAGTTGGGGCCCGGGGACTCGGTGCGGGCCGAGGGGGAGAAGGGGCTGGAGCTGGTGGGGGTGGCAGGGCCGGCGGAGGTGCTGATCTGGGAGCTGTCCGAGTGAGCGGGCTCAGCTGCCGTCGTCCGGCTCCTCCGCGTTGCGCCACAGCCTGAGGTCCACCGTCACGTAGTCGCTGAGGTCGCTCTCGGGTGCGCTGCCCTGGTAGATGACCTGGTGCGATGTGCCCGGAGCCGGTGTGCCCTCGCTCGGCGTTCGGTCCAGCACGGCGGGACCGATGGCAACGTGCGACGTCCGTACCCGACCTGAACATCACGCTGAGCGACATGGCACTTGGTTCGCCGCGCGTCAACGACACTCCATCGTGCGGGATGGCACGGTCGTCCACGGCTTATCTCAGCGCCTGCTGTCGCCGTGCGCGAGCAGGCTGGTGACTTCGGCGTTCGCCTCCGCCGACGGGTGGAAGCAGCGCCGAACGTTCGAACTCGCCGAAGGCGGGCGTGGCCTGCTCATCGTCGAGGCGGTCACCGACCGGTGGGGGGTGGATCCGCACCCCGACGGGAGGGGCAAGACGGTGTGGCTCGAGTGCCTGGCCAAGACGCCGGGCGTAGGGTGATGCCTCCCGGTGATCAGCAGTACCTCAGCCTCGCAACTCCGCGAGCACGGCGTCCGTGAACGGCGTCCACGCCTCGATGGCCCACGGTCCGAACGCCCGGTCCGTCAGCGCCACACAGGCCGCCCCGGCCGCCGGGTCGATCCACAGGAACGTCCCCGACTGCCCGAAGTGCCCGAACGTCGCCGGCGAGGACGAAGTCCCCGTCCAGTGCGGCGACTTGGAGTCCCGGATCTCGAAGCCGAGGCCCCAGTCGTTGGGGTTCTGGTGCCCGTAGCCCGGCAGGACGCCCTTCGTGCCCGGGTACTGCGCGGTCATCGCCTCCGCGACCGTACGCGGGTCCAGCAGCCTCGGCGCCTGCACCTCGGCGGCGAACCGCACGAGGTCGTCGACGGTCGAGACGCCGTCCTTTGCCGGGGACCCGTCGAGCGAGGTGGCCGTCATCCCCAGGGGGGCCAGCACCGCCTGCCGCGCGTACTCCGCGAACGGGATGTCCGTCGCCTTGGCCACATGCTCCCCGAGCGCCTCGAACCCGGCGTTGGAGTACAGCCGCCGCTCCCCGGGCGGCGTCGTCGCCCGGTGCTCGTTGAAGGCCAGCCCCGAGGTGTGCGCCAGCAGATGCCGCACGGTCGATCCCGTCGGTCCCGCCGGTTCGTCCAGCTCGACAGCCCCCTCCTCGTACGCCACCAGCACGGCGTACGCGGCGAGCGGCTTGGTCACCGACGCCAGCGCGAACCGCTGCCCGAGCGGGCCGTGGGTCCCGAGGACGGTGCCGTCCGCCCGTACGACGGCCGCGGCAGCGGTGGGGACCGGCCAGTTCTCGATCAACGCGAGGCTCTGCAGAGACATGCCCACGAGCCTAAGGGGTCCTTGCACTGTGAGCGCCCGGGTCGAGCGGCCTGGCACCGCGCCTCGCCGTGTCGCCGAAAAGCCCTGGTGGCTCCTTCCCCACGCTCGACTTCGCTCGCGCGGGAGGGGCCCCATCGAGGGCTCTCCGGCGCCTTGCGACGCACGGCACCGGACCACGCGACCTCATCGGGCGCTCATAGCGCAAGGATCCCCAAGCGCCTCAGAGGCGCAGCCGCATCGAGGGGTCCGGCTTACGTACGAAGCCCAACGAGGCGTAGAGCGGCTCGGCCTCGGCGGAGGCGTTCAGGTCGACCTGCGCGACACCCCGCTCGCGGAACCAGTCGAGGACGGCCTCCATACAGGCACGGGCGTGGCCCCGGCGCCGGCAGTCCGGGTCGGTGGCCACGCTGAAGACATGGCCGACCGAGCCGTGCGGGTTCCCGGTCCGGCCGATCCGGTACTCGATCGTCCCCGCCACCAGCGCGGCGAGCGCGCCCGGCCGCTCCGGATGGTCGATGACGAAGGCCGCGAACTCCCCGTCAGGGTCGGCGAGTCGGTGGCGTACGGTCGGCAGGGACTCGGCGTGCCAGTCCGTGGAACCACCCGTGCTCGCCATCGAGTCGATCAGCACCTGTCGCAGCCGGAGCACTTCCGCCGCGTCCGTGGCCGTGGCACGTCGTACGAGACCCATGCCCGCACGTTAACGAGCGCGATCACGTCGTGTCCGCGGGTTTTCTCACCTGTTCGCTTGCTTGGAGCGCACTCCAAGGTTTTAGCGTGGTGGGCATGACGGTGATCGAGACCACAAGTACCACCAGTACGGCCGGTACCGACAGTTGTGCCGGTCCGCCACGCCAGTCCCGGCGGCCGGACGGGCAGGACCGGTACACGATCAGCGAGGTCGTCGACCTCACCGGTCTGACGGCGCACACACTGCGCTGGTACGAGCGGATCGGGCTGATGCCGCACATCGACCGCTCCCACACCGGCCAGCGCCGCTACCGCAACCGCGACCTCGACTGGCTCGACCTCGTCGGCAAGCTGCGGCTGACCGGCATGCCGGTCGCCGACATGGTCCGGTACGCGGAACTGGTGCGCGAGGGCGACCACACCTATACCGAGCGCTTCGAACTGCTCAAGGCGACCAGGCAGGACGTCCGGTCCCGGATCGCCGAGCTCCAGGACACCCTGAACGTGCTCGACCGAAAGATCAACTTCTATGCGGACACCGGGCGGGACCTGCCGTCTGAAAGGGCCTGATGACGGACGACAGGATCGCGCGGACACGGCTGGGAGCCGACCGGCCCCGAGGCCGGCGTACAGGGCCTCGGCTGCATGGGCACGAGCTCGCGTACGGCCCCTCGGACGCGGGGGAGCCGAGGGCACCCTGGAGCGCGCGCTGGAACTGGGTGTGACCCTCTACGACACGGCGCACGCGTACGGCGGAGCGGAGAACGAGAGTTCCTCTCCCCGTTCTTCAAGGCACACCCTAGAGCTCCGCCAGGAGTTCCGCCTTCTTCGCACTGAACTCCTCGTCCGTGACCAACCCCGCCTCGTGCAACTCCCCGAGATGCCGGATCCGGTCGGCGATGTCGGCCGGATCCCGCCGGGGCACGGCCCCGGCCAGGGCCGCACCCGCGGGCCCCGCGGAGCGCACCGCCGCCAACACCGCCGCGGCGAACGGCAACGACTCGTGCACCGGCCCGTACCCGAGCCCGAACACCACGGTCGCGGGATCCTGGTCAGGCTGCGGCTGCTGCCCCGCGTCGCGCGGGAGCAGCCGCAGATACCCCTCGAAGATCTCCGGCGACCGCCACTCCACCCCGCTCAGCGCACCGACCGGAAACGTCTGGTCACCGGCCTTCCACTTCGCCGAGGAGGCCCCCGTCCAGGACCACCGGAACGATACCGACCGCCCGTCGAACGACGCCTTGCCGTCGTAGGCCTTGAACTGCAACGGCACTTCGGGCGCGGCCACGAGGAACCGCTCGGCCGGCCCGGACTCGGTCAGCCGTGCCCGCAGCTCGTCGGCGTAGTACTCCGCGAGTGTCTCCTGCTCGGCCGGCAGCACCAGCCGGTACGGGTCGGAGCCCTCCTTGAGCTGGTCGGCCGCCGTCTCCATCAGTGGATCGGCGCCCGGTCGCGGTGCGGCACGCAGAACCACGGTGCCCCGCTTCCCCCGTGTCAGAGTCACCCCCGCGATCGCTTCCAGGGGGATGCGCCGCTCACCGAGCGCCTGGAAGAGCTTCGGCGTGCGAATCCCCCGTTCGAAGCGGATGAGCACGGAGTCGGACCCGAACTCCCAGGCGGCATGAAATCCGGCCAGTACGTCACCCATGCGGCTCATCGTATGCGTGCGACGCGGCGAAGTCCCGACCGAGGCGAACCGCACTTTTTCGCTCCTCTACGCGCGTCAGGCCGCAGCGCTGTCGGAGAGACCCGTCAGACACGCGTCGTCCTCCCGCGCACAGTGCACCGACTGATACGTGCCGATGCCGATCTCGGCGAAGTTGTACAGGCTCTCGGTGCCCGGCTCGAAATAGCCGCTGTGTCCCTCGGCGTCGGCCGCCGACAGGATGCGCGCACCGAACTCCGCGGACATCGGGTCGGCGCCGTGGCCGAGCCCGCCGACCTCCAGGTAGGGCACGTCCTGGACCCAGTCGTCGGCGTCCCGCATGGCCCACACCCGGGCAGCCGTGCGCAGTTGGGCGGCCGTGTCGGCGCGCATGCCGGGGCTGCCCGCGACCGCTATGTCGGTGACCCGCGACGGCAGCGAGCGAGCGGCGACCCCGCACACCACGGAGCCGTAGCTGTGGCACACCAGCGCGACCGTGGAGCTGCCGGGCAGGCTGCGCACCAGCGCGTTCAGCCGGATCGAGCCCTGCTCGGCGCGGAGCGCGGTGGCCGAGTCGAGGCCGAGCCCGCCGGGCGCGGTGTAGTCGGCCCAGGCGATCACGGCCGTACGCGTCACGGGGCTCGCCGCGCGCTCGGCCTTGTAGAGCGACTCGGCCATGCCGACGGGCGCGGAGTACCGGCGGTTGGTGCGCTGGAAGTTGATGACGTTGGTGTCGACGCCCGGGACGACGACCGAGACGCGCTCGGCCCGGTCGAGGTCACCGAAGACCTCGGCGACCCGGCCGGTGCCCTCGGGGTCGAAGGCGAGGATCTGCCGGTTCACCGCGGCCAGCATGTCGAAGCGGTGCATCCGGCGGCCCGCCTGCTGTCGGCCGGTCCCGGAGAGCCGCTTGTCGTGCATGCGCTCGCGTTCCCGCCCGCTCTGCTCCTTCAGCGCGATGCGGTTGGCCCGGTAGCGCAGCTCGACGGGGGCGCCGTTCATGTTGCCGACCGCGAGCGGATAGCGGTGGACGAGCCCGGTGCGCTGCCGGTCGGTGAGCGAGGTGAAGAAGGCGGCCAGGCGGTGCGGGGAGGCGTCGGCGTCCGGCAGTTCACGGCCGTCGAGGTGGCCGCGCTGCCACGCGGAGAGCGACGCCTGGAGCGGCGGCTCCGCTCGATGACTGCGGATCGCCGTCCAGCCGGTGGTCGCCAGCATCACGAAAACCACGGCCAGCGCCAGCAGTAGGCGCCAGACGTTCGGTTGCGGGGAGGTGTCGAAGGAAGTCACTGAAAGGACACACTAAGAGAACGGAAGGGTCTCGCGTTAGCCGAGTGAGGGGGATCACGTTTCGATCACACCCGTTCAGCGTGCTGCGCAGAGAACCTCCGGATGCTGCCGGTACGGGTGCGCTTCAGTCACCAAGCGCGGCGAGAACGCCGAGGCGGTGCCGGAGGGGCGCACATCTAACAGCCACCGCTCCGCTCCGTGCACGGGTTTGCGCCCACGTTCGCCTATCAGGGTGACAAGACCGAAGACCGCTTCCACCCGGTGCGCGTCGCAGGTCACAGTAAGTCAAGTCCTCCGCACGGCATGGTCCATCGACGGCGGAGTGACCCGGGAGTCTGCGGCGCGCTGCCGGAGGGGGCAGCGCGCGCAGACAGACCCGACAACTCTCCCCGGTTTCAACCACACCGTAGGGGTACTCGCCGTTCTGTACGCGAACTGACCGCGAGGTTCAGGGAGTTGTTGACGATGGCGGGCTTCGGACACGGTACGCGCAGGCACCCCCGATCACGTGGCCGGACGTGGTCACGGACCGGGCCGGATCGCGCGACCCTCGGCATCATCGGAGTCATCTGCGCGGTCGCGGGCTTCTTCGTCCTGGGCATCATCCTCGGCCCTGTCGCGATCCTCTGCGGCTGGCTGGCCATGAACCGCAGCTGGTCCGGCGCCCGCCCCGTCCCCGCGGTCATCGCGGTCGTCCTGGGTGCCATCGACACCGTCCTGGCCATCGTCTGGCTGGCGGGCACCGCCACTCCCGGGACCGGTTTCCTCTGAGTCGCCAGGAGTGAGGGAAAGGGCAGGACCCTCGGCAGAAGCCGAGGGCCCCTTTCCCCGTCCCCGAGGGTCGGCGGACCTGCTTCTCAGAGGTGCGCGCAACCGCGCGACACGCCACGACGCGCCCGCGCACGCACCGGCGGACCCACGATCATCGGCTCTGCTTCTCCGTGCCCCCCGCAGGCGCGGAGCGCAACGACGCGACCTCCGCCCGCAGCAACCGCACCTCCTCGGCCAGTTCCGCTATCGCGGCGGTCTGCCGCCGCTCCTCCGCGTCGTCCTTCTCGAACCGCGATATGAACCACGCCGCGATGTTCGCCGTCACCACACCCAGCAACGCGATCCCCGACAACATCAACCCGACGGCCAGCACCCGCCCCAGCCCGGTCGTCGGCGCGTGGTCCCCGTACCCCACCGTCGTCATCGTCGTGAACGACCACCACACCGCGTCGCCCAACGTGCCGATGTTCCCGTCGGGCGAGTCCCGCTCCACGGAGAGCACCGCCAGCGACCCGAACATCAACAGTCCGAGCACCGACCCGCCGACGTAGGTGGTGAGGCGGATCTGCGACGCCATCCGCGCCCGCCTGCCGACCAGCAGCAGCGTCGCCACCAGCCGCAGCAGCCGCAGCGGCTGGATCATCGGCAGCAGCACCGCGCACAGGTCCAGCCAGTGCGACCGCACGAAGTCCCACCGCCGCCGGGCGAGTACGAGCCGGGTGACGTAGTCGACCGCGAAGGCGCCCCACACGCCCCACTCGGCGACATCGCACCACCACGTCACCTCCGCGCTCGCGTCCGGCCGGACGATCGGCACGGCGTAGGCCACGGCGAACACCACCGCCAGGCCGAACAGTGGCCGCTGTGTGTGCTGTTCCCAACGGATCCGGGCCGAGACCGATCGCTGCTTCATGGCCGCATCGTAGGAAACGTGAAGGGGTGGCGTACCCCACGGGTGCACCACCCCTTCACGCGGACAGCTGTGCTATGCGGCCCCCGCCGTGCGACTACGCGTCGCCGCCCGCCGCCCCCGGATCCGCCGCCGCCACGTCGAGCAGCTGGTAGCGGTCGATGGCCTGCTTGAGCACCGAACGGTCGACCTTGCCCTCGCGCGCCAGCTCGGTCAGCACCGCGACCACGATCGACTGGGCGTCGATGTGGAAGAAGCGCCGGGCCGCGCCCCGCGTGTCCGCGAAGCCGAAGCCGTCCGCGCCCAGCGACTGGTACGTGCCCGGCACCCACCGAGAGATCTGGTCCGGCACCGACCGCATCCAGTCGGAGACGGCCACGAACGGCCCCTCGGCGCCGCTCAGCTTCCTCGTCACGTACGGGACGCGCTGCTCCTCCTCGGGGTGCAGCAGATTGTGCCGCTCCACCTCGACGGCCTCGCGGCGCAGCTCGTTCCAGGAGGTCGCCGACCAGACGTCCGCCTTCACGTTCCAGTCGGCGGCCAGGATCTGCTGCGCCTCGACCGCCCACGGCACCGCGACACCGGAGGCGATGATCTGCGCGGGGATCGAACCCGCCTCGCCGGCCTTGAAGCGGTGGACGCCCTTGAGGATGCCCTCGACGTCCACGTCTTCCGGCTCGGCCGGGTGCTGGATGGGCTCGTTGTAGACGGTCAGGTAGTAGAAGACGTCCTCGCCCGGCTTGCCGTCGGCGGTCTCGCCGTACATCCGGCGCAGACCGTCCTTCACGATGTGCGCGATCTCGTACCCGAACGCCGGGTCGTAGGCGACACAGCCCGGGTTCGTCGAGGCGAGCAGCTGCGAGTGCCCGTCGGCGTGCTGGAGACCCTCACCGGTCAGTGTCGTACGGCCGGCGGTCGCACCGAGTACGAAACCGCGCGCCAGCTGGTCGGCCATCTGCCAGAACTGGTCGCCCGTGCGCTGGAAACCGAACATCGAGTAGAAGACGTAGACCGGGATGAGCGGCTCGCCGTGCGTGGCGTACGCCGAACCGGCCGCGATCAGCGAGGCCGTGCAGCCCGCCTCGGAGATGCCGTCGTGCAGCATCTGCCCGGTCGGAGACTCCTTGTAGGCGAGCAGCAGGTCGCGGTCGACCGCCTCGTACTGCTGGCCGAGCGGGTTGTAGATCTTCGCGCTCGGGAAGAACGAGTCCATGCCGAAGGTGCGGTATTCGTCGGGCGCGATCAGTACGAACCGCCTGCCGATCTCCTTGTCCCGCATGAGGTCCTTCAGCAGTCGCACGAACGCCATGGTCGTGGCGATCGACTGCTGACCGGAGCCCTTCTTCACACTCGCGTACGTCTTGTCCTCGGGTAGCGGCAGCGGCTTCGCGCGCACGACACGTGTGGGGACGTACCCGCCGAGCCCCTTGCGGCGGTCGTGCATGTACTGGATCTCCTCCGAGTTCCGTCCCGGGTGGTAGTACGGCGGGACGCCGGACTCCAGCTCCTTGTCGGAGATGGGCAGGTGGAGGCGGTCACGGAAGCCCTTGAGGTCGGCGACCGTCAGCTTCTTCATCTGGTGCGTGGCGTTGCGGCCCTCGAAGTTCGGGCCCAGCGTCCAGCCCTTGATCGTCTTGGCCAGGATGACCGTCGGCTGGCCCTTGTGCTCGTGGGCCGCCTTGTACGCCGCGTAGATCTTGCGGTGGTCGTGACCGCCGCGGCCCAGGTGCAGGATCTGGTCGTCGGTCATGTTCTCGACCATCGCACGCAGCCGGTGGTCGTCACCGAAGAAGTGGTCGCGGATGTACGCGCCGGTCTCGGTGGCGTACGTCTGGAACTGGCCGTCCGGCGTGGTGTTCATCCGGTTGACCAGCACACCGTCACGGTCCTGGGCGAGCAGCGGGTCCCAGGAGCGGTCCCAGACCAGCTTGATCACGTTCCAGCCGGCGCCCCGGAAGACCGACTCCAGTTCCTGGATGACCTTGCCGTTGCCGCGCACCGGGCCGTCGAGGCGCTGGAGGTTGCAGTTCACCACGAAGGTCAGGTTGTCGAGGCCCTCACGGGCGGCGATCGTGAGCTGGCCGAGCGACTCCGGCTCGTCCATCTCGCCGTCGCCGAGGAACGCCCAGACATGGGACTTGGAGGTGTCCGCGATCCCGCGCGCCTCCATGTACCGGTTCATCCGCGCCTGGAAGATCGCGCCCAGCGGGCCGAGGCCCATGGAGACGGTCGGGAACTCCCAGAAGTCCGGCATCAGCCGCGGGTGCGGGTAGCTGGACAGGCCGTGGGGCGCCTTCGACTTCTCCTGGCGGAAGGCGTCGAGCTGCTGGTCACCGAGCCGGTCCAGCAGGTACGCGCGGGCGTAGATGCCGGGGGAGGCGTGCCCCTGGAAGAAGATCTGGTCGCCGCCGTCGCCCTCGTCCTTGCCCCGGAAGAAGTGGTTGAAGCCCACGTCGTAGAGGGAGGCGGAGGACGCGAAGGTCGCGATGTGGCCGCCGACGCCGATGCCGGGCCGCTGGGCGCGCGACACCATGACGGCGGCGTTCCACCGGGTCGCGTTGAGGATCTTCCGCTCGATCTCCTCGTTGCCCGGGAAGAACGGCTCGGCCTTGGTCGGGATGGTGTTGACGTAGTCCGTGCTGCGCATCTCGGGCACGGCCACGCGCTTCTCGCGGGCCCGCTCGATGAGCCGGAGCATCAGGTAGCGCGCGCGCTCACGGCCGCGCTCGTCCACGGCGGCGTCGAGCGAGTCGAGCCACTCCTGGGTCTCCTCGGGATCGAAGTCAGGGACCTGACTCGGAAGGCCGCCAATGATGATCGGATTGCGATCGGATCCGGAAGCCACGCTGTTCCTTAGCTGTCAGAGGGCCGCTCTTCATGGGTGTTCCATAGGTGCCTGCACCGTCCCCCATCGTGTACCTCGGGGACTCAAACGTCATCTCTACCGAGAGGTAACCAGGGGGGATACTCGCTCGACAAAGGTAGTAAAGGTAATCGAGTCCCGTCCCCCGGGATGGTTGCCCAATTCGCAAACCGGGCAGAAAGGTGTGGCGTGTGTCACGTGGGGCTGTGAATCCAGGCAGAGAGTTGCGGTGACACGGCCCGGATCGTCACCGTTTCGGCGG
This sequence comes from Streptomyces sp. TG1A-60, assembly GCF_037201975.1. Lineage (NCBI taxonomy): Bacteria > Bacillati > Actinomycetota > Actinomycetes > Kitasatosporales > Streptomycetaceae > Streptomyces > Streptomyces sp. TG1A-60. Next base: position 5,834,078 of record NZ_CP147520.1, read on the forward strand.
TCTCGGAGGCTGGGTACTTGCGCGATCCGTCCCGCCCGTGTGGACTACGGCCAATGCTTCGCGCACGCGCGTGGCTGATTCCCCAGGGGGCGACCCCACCCGAACATGATCAGGAGGCAACCCGTGAGCGCGACCGCGGACCACGCGGAGGAGCGGACGAACCCTGCCGCAAGGCTGGGGTTCCAGCCCGAGCAGGTGGTCCAGGAGATCGGCTACGACGACGACGTCGACCAGGAGCTCCGCGAGGCCATCGAGGAAGTCGTGGGCAGCGAGCTCGTCGACGAGGACTACGACGACGTGGCCGATGCCGTCGTGCTGTGGTTCCGAGACGACGACGGCGACCTGACCGATGTGCTGGTGGACGCCACCACGTACATCGAGGAAGGTGGCTCGATCCTGCTGCTGACGCCCAAGACCGGGCGGGACGGCTATGTGGAGCCCAGCGACATCTCCGAAGCCGCGACGACCGCGGGGCTGTCCGCGTCGAAGAGTGTCAGCGTCGGCAAGGACTGGAGTGGCAGCCGGCTGGTGACGCCCAAGGCGGCCAAGGCGAAGAAATAGCGTCGACCAAGTAGCCCGGGGGTTCCGCGCCTCGTCGGGTCACGACTTCGGCGTGGCTTGTCGCGCGGTTCCCCGCCCCCCGGAGATGGGCCTTTCCAGGCCCCCTCCGGGGGTTTTCCCGTCTTCCGCATAGGGTGGGCCACCCGAACAGTCCATGAAGGGACCACGAATCATGGGGATCCGGGTCGGCGACAAGGCACCCGACTTCGAGCTCAGGGACAACCACGGCGCCACCGTGCGGCTCTCGGACTTCCGGGGCGAGAAGAACGTGGTCGTGCTGTTCTACCCGTTCGCGTTCACCGGCGTGTGCACCGGCGAGCTGTCGGAGCTGCGGGACAACCTGGCGACGTTCGTCAACGACGAGGTGCGGCTCCTGGCGGTGTCCAACGACTCCATCCACACGCTGCGGGTCTTCGCGGAGCAGGAGGACTTCGGGTTCCCGCTGCTGTCGGACTTCTGGCCGCACGGCGAGGTCTCCCGGGCGTACGGCGTCTTCGACGCGGACAAGGGCTGCGCGGTGCGCGGGACGTTCGTCATCGACAAGGAGGGCGTCGTCCGCTGGTCGGTCGTCAACGCTCTGCCGGACGCCCGCGACCTGAACGAGTACGTCGCCGCCCTCGACACCCTGTGATTGTTCGGTTCCAGGGCCTGCGGGGAACGGGAACCCGTCACTAGGATCGACACGTTGATCCGATACCAAAGCGCACGACGGGGCTCCCCGCCCCTGACATCCAAGGGAGGACTTCGTGGGAGTCAGCCTCAGCAAGGGCGGCAACGTATCGCTGACCAAGGAGGCCCCGGGCCTGACCGCGGTCATCGTCGGTCTGGGGTGGGACATCCGCACCACGACCGGCACCGACTTCGACCTGGACGCCAGCGCCCTGTTGCTCGACTCGTCGGGCAAGGTCAGCAGCGACGCCAACTTCATCTTCTTCAACAACCTGAAGAGCCCGGACGGCTCGGTCGAACACACCGGGGACAACCTCACCGGTGAGGGCGAGGGCGACGACGAGCAGATCAAGGTCAACCTCGCGACCGTCCCGGCCGAGATCGAGAAGATCGTCTTCCCGGTCTCCATCTACGACGCCGAGAACCGCCAGCAGTCCTTCGGCCAGGTCCGCAACGCGTTCATCCGTGTGGTGAACCAGGCGGGCGGGACGGAGATCGCCCGTTACGACCTCTCCGAGGACGCCTCCACCGAGACCGCCATGGTCTTCGGCGAGCTGTACCGGCACGGCGCCGAGTGGAAGTTCCGCGCCATCGGCCAGGGCTACGCCTCGGGCCTGCGCGGTATCGCCCAGGACTTCGGTGTGAACGTCTGAACCACCGGGGAAGACCCACTCGTCACGTCCGGCGCCGCAGTCGTCACCGACCGCGGCGCCGGACGCGCTCGCATGGGCAACCGAACGGCTGAGCAACGGAAGCTCGAAATCGGGGAGGACCAGCACCATGGGCGTCACGCTCGCCAAGGGAGGCAATGTCTCCCTCTCCAAGGCCGCGCCGAACCTCACTCAGGTGATGGTCGGGCTCGGCTGGGACGTCCGGACCACCACCGGAGCCCCTTTCGACCTCGACGCCAGCGCACTGCTGTGCCAGAGCGGCCGGGTGCTGGGGGACGAGTGGTTCGTCTTCTACAACAACCTCAAGAGTCCCGACGGCTCGGTCGAGCACACCGGCGACAACCTCACCGGCGAGGGTGACGGTGACGACGAGTCGCTCATCGTCGACCTCTCCCGGGTGCCGGCCAACGTCGACAAGATCATCTTTCCGGTCTCCATCCATGACGCGGAGAACCGCGGCCAGGCCTTCGGCCAGGTCGGCAACGCCTTCATCCGTGTGGTCAACCAGGCGGACGGCCAGGAGCTCGCCCGCTACGACCTCTCCGAGGACGCTTCCACCGAGACCGCGATGATCTTCGGCGAGCTCTACCGCTACGGCGGGGAGTGGAAGTTCCGCGCGGTGGGACAGGGGTATGCGTCCGGCCTGCGAGGCATCGCACTCGACTTCGGGGTCAGTGTCTCGTAGCGCTATATGCGCAAAAGCCGGGGCCGTGCGGGGTGCGGGAGGTGCCCGACTAGACTTCGGGTTCAAAGTTTCGTAAAGCCGCGCGCGGCGCGGGGGAACCCCAGTACACACGATTGGGTAGCCAGTGGTTCTGAAAACCTTCGGGTGGTCGTTCACGGTCACCGCGCTCGGCTTGGTCGCGGCGTTCTTGTTCGGAGGATGGACGGCCTTCGGGATCGTGGCCATCCTCTCCGTCCTGGAGATCTCGCTCTCCTTCGACAACGCGGTGGTCAACGCCGGGATCCTGAAGAAGATGAATGCCTTCTGGCAGAAGATCTTCCTCACCATCGGCATCCTCATCGCCGTGTTCGGTATGCGCCTGGTCTTCCCCGTCGTGATCGTCGCCGTCAGCGCCCAGCTGGGCCCGATCGAGGCCGTCGAGCTCGCGCTCAACGACAAGGACCAGTACCAGCAGTACGTGACCGACGCCCACCCGTCGATCGCCGCCTTCGGCGGCATGTTCCTGTTGATGATCTTCCTCGACTTCATCTTCGAGGACCGGGACATCAAGTGGCTGGGCTGGCTGGAGCGCCCGCTGTCCAAGCTCGGCAAGATCGACATGCTGTCGGCCTGCATCGCGATGATCATCCTGCTGATCACCTCGATGACCTTCGCGACCCAGGCCCACCAGCACGGCGGCGCCCATGTCGACAAGGCGGAGACGGTACTGATCTCCGGCCTCGCCGGCCTCATCACCTATCTCGTCGTCGGCGGTCTCTCCAGCTTCTTCGAGAACAAGCTGGAGGAAGAGGAGGAGCGCGAGCACGAGGCGGAGGAAGCGGCGGAGCGCGCCGGCAGGCCGCGCTCGGCCGTCGCCCTCGCGGGCAAGGCCGCGTTCTTCATGTTCCTCTACCTGGAGGTCCTGGACGCGTCCTTCTCCTTCGACGGCGTGATCGGCGCCTTCGCCATCACCAACGACATCGTCCTGATGGCGCTCGGCCTCGGCATCGGCGCCATGTACGTCCGGTCACTGACCGTGTACCTGGTCCGCCAGGGCACCCTCGACGACTACGTCTACCTGGAGCACGGCGCGCACTACGCGATCGGCGCCCTCGCGACGATCCTGCTCATCACCATCCAGTACCAGATCGACGAGATCATCACCGGTCTCATCGGTGTCGTCCTGATCGGCTGGTCCTTCTGGTCCTCCGTCCGCCGCAACAAGGCGCTGGCGGCAGCGGAGGGAAAGGCTGACGCCGCCGACAAGGCGGAGGTCTCCTCCGGGGTGTGACCCGCCCGGAACCCGGGGCCGGTGTGTCCGGTTCCGGAGTGTGACGGCCCTCCGGCGGAGGGAACGCTCTGAGCGGGGCGGCCGACGAGGACTCGTCCTCGTCGGCCGCCCCGCTGGTGGTTGACGCGACGACACGGCAGTTGTGGGGCGGGCATGAGTTTCCTGGACAACCTCTGGCGCGGGCGGGCCTCGGAGTTCGACTCGGGCAACGCGGCGACCAACGCCATCGAGCTGACCAAGCGGCACCAGAAGGTCTCGCTCAGCAAGCAGAACGCCGCGGGCGGTCATCTGCGCGTCAACCTGTCCTGGCGGATGCGGACCTCCGACATCGGCGCGCCGAAGCGGCAGAGCGTGCTGCGCCACCCCTTCAAGGCGCTGCGGCCGGAGGAGGTGCAGGCGCACAGCCAGAGCATGGTCAACGTCGACCTCGACCTCGGCTGTCTGTATGAACTGGCCGACGGGACGAAGGGGGTCGTGCAGCCGCTGGGCGGCTTCCTCGGGGACATCAACGAACCGCCGTACATGCGGCTCAGCGGGGACGACCGGTTCGGGTCCGGGTCGGGCGAGACGATGTACATCAACCTCGACCACCGGGACGACTTCAAGCGGATGCTGGTGTTCGTCTACATCTACGACCAGACGCCGGCGTTCGACCGTACGCACGCGATCGTGACGCTCTATCCGAGCAACGGGCCGCGGATCGAGATAGGCCTGGACGAGAGGCACCCCCAGGCACGGTCGTGCGCGGTCGTGATGATCGAGAACGTGAAGGGGGAGATCACCGTGCGACGGGAGGTGAAGTTCGTCTACGGCTTCCAGTCGGAGCTCGACCGGTTGTACGGGTGGGGGTTGCAGTGGGGGCGGGGGTACAAGACCAAGGCCGGGCGCTGACGGGTGTCCCGGCCCACACGGCCGGCCCGCAGGCCGGGCCCCGCGCCCCTCACGCGGCGCTCACCGGCCGACGAACCGGGGGCCCTGCGGCGGGAGGCGGAAGTTCGGGTCCAGGGGCGCGGCTGTGGGCTGGGGGTAGCCGTAGCCCGGGCCGTTGGCGGTGGCGGGGGCGGGCTGCGTGGGGGGCGCCGGAGGGTAGCCGTACGAGGGCTGGGACGGGACGCCCGTGGGAGGCTGCTCGGGGGGCAGCGGCACCGAGATCTCGGGTACCTGAGCCTGGGTCGCGGCGGTCTGGTCGGCCGCGGCTGCCGCCGCCTCCGACTCGTCGACCGAGATGCCGTAGTCCGTGGCGAGGCCCTGGAGGCCGTCGGTGTAGCCCTCGCCGAGGGCGCGGAACTTCCAGCCGCCGCCACGGCGGTAGAGTTCGCCGCAGATGAGGGCCGTCTCCTCGCCGGTCTCGGGTTTGACGTCGAAGTACGCCAGCGGTTCGGCGTCGGCGACCGTGGCGTCGTACAGCAGGATGCGCAGGGACCGTACGTGGTCGAAGGTGACGTCGTCGGCGGAGGCCACGAGGAGAATCTGGCTGACGGCGGACTCGACACCCGCCAGATCTGTCTGGATGGTGTCGGTGAGGCCGTCGGCCACACGCTTCTTGCCGAGCCGCCACACCTTGCCCGAGGGGTGGCGCGGCTGGTTGTAGAAGATGAAGTCCTCGTCGGACCGTACGCGGCCGTCGGGGCCGAGGAGCAGCGCCGAGGCGTCGACTTCCGGGGCGCCCTGCCCCGGCGCCCAGCGCAACACGGCGCGGACCGCCGTGGCTTCGATCGGAACGTTCGACCCCTTCAGCATCGCGTGCGTCATGCGGTCATCCTGCCCTCTCGGTCCTGATCACGACAACGCGGGGGCGGCGATGCGCCGGTGGACTCGTCCGGCGCCCGACATGGCCGGGTTACCAGAACTTCACGCCTGGCGGGAACTGATGTCACATATTTGTACGTACTATTACCGGCCACCATCGCGACCGGCCGCCCAGCAGCCACGGGGGAACACATGCGTCACTTCGGGCACGTCGCCCCTGAGGAGCGGCAGCGCCTCTTCCACCGGGAGCCCGGCGCCTTCGACGCCGACTCGCCCGCCCGGGTGCTCGCCGCCGCCCTCGGCGCCACGCTCTACAGCCCTGCGACCCGGGAGCGGCTGGCCGACGACATCGTCAAGCAGGCCCGGCGCGGAGTCGTCTCCATGGTGCTCTGCCTGGAGGACTCCATCGACGACGCGGAGGTAGTGGGCGCAGAGGAGAACCTGGTCCGGCAGTTCGCCGACCTCGCCGGGCGGCCGGACGCCGAGCTTCCGCTGCTGTTCATCCGGGTCCGCCGGCCCGGGCAGATACCCGACCTTGTCCACCGTTTCGGCCCGGCGGTGCGGCTGCTGTCCGGGTTCGTGTTCCCGAAGTTCACCGAGGAGCGGGGCGTGCCGTTCCTGGAGGCGCTCACCGCCGCCGAGGCCGCGAGCGGGCGGCGGCTGTTCGGCATGCCGGTGCTGGAATCACCCGAGCTGATGTACCGGGAAACGCGGGTGGAGGCCCTTCAGGGCATCGCCCACACCGTCGACAAGTACCGCGACCGCGTCCTCGCGCTGCGCCTCGGCGTCACCGATTTCTGCTCCTCGTACGCGCTGCGCCGACCGCCCGACATGACCGCGTACGACGTCCAGATCGTCGCCTCCGTGATCGCGGACGTGGTGAACGTGCTGGGGCGCGCGGACGGCACCGGGTTCACGGTGACCGGGCCAGTGTGGGAGTACTTCCGGGTCCAGGAGCGCATGTTCAAGCCGCAGTTGCGGACCAGCCCCTTCCTGCAGAACCGGGCCGGGCGGCTGCGCGAGACGCTCATCGAGCACGCGCTGGACGGTCTGCTGCGCGAGGTCTCCCTCGACCAGGCCAACGGGCTGCTCGGCAAGACCTGCATCCACCCCTCCCATGTACTGCCGGTGCACGCGCTGTCCGTGGTGAGCCACGAGGAGTTCGGCGACGCCCAGGACATCGTGCGGCCCGACCGCGACGGCGGCGGCGTCCTGCGGTCCGCCTCCCGGAACAAGATGAACGAGGTCAAGCCGCACCGGGCCTGGGCGGAAAGGGTTCTGCAGCGGGCCGAGGCGTTCGGTGTGGCCAACGAGGACATCGGGTTCGTGGATCTGCTGGCCGCAGGGCTGCCCGACTGAGTCCGCGGCCCGCCCGCGCACCGACGTCCGCTTTCATGTCGTACCGACTGAGGAATCGATGACTGACGCAGTGAACGACACGTCCGGCGCGTCCGGCGCCGCAGGTGCCCTCTGGTCCGGGGCCTGGGTCGCCGAGCGGCTCGGGGTCGAACTGGTGGGCGGTGAGGAGCTGAGCGCCCTGCTGGGGCTCGCGCTGCGGCGCAACCCCAAACGGGCGCATCTGCTGGTGTCGAACGTCCTCGGCAAGCATGTGCCGCGGTCGCCGGCCGTCGTGCACGGGCACGGGTTCGCGCTCGGCCGCCGGGTGCGGGACCTGCTGGGCGAGGACGGGAGGCGGGGCACGGTCGTCCTCGGGTACGCCGAGACGGCCACCGGGCTCGGCCACTCGGTCGCGGACGGGCTGGGCGACGCGCCCTACCTCCACTCCACCCGGCGCCCGGTCGACGGCGTCGAGCAGGCCGGCGGCTTCGAGGAGTCCCACTCCCACGCCACGTCCCATCTGCTGCTGCCGGAGCACCCCACGCTGCTCGCCGGGCGGGGGCCGCTGGTGCTCGTCGACGACGAGTTCTCCACGGGGAACACGGTCCTCAACACCGTCCGGGCGCTGCACGAGCGGTATCCGCGGGAGCGGTACGTCGTCGTGGCGCTGGTCGACATGCGGTCGGCGCGGGACCAGGGGCGGTTGGCCGAGTTCGCGCGTGAGATCGGTGCCCGGGTGGATCTGGTCGCCGCGGCGAAGGGGACCGTGCGGCTGCCGGAGGGGGTGCTGGAGAAGGGACGGGCACTGGTCGCGGAGTACGAGGGGGCCGCGGCCGGGGCCCCGCCGCCGGCTTCGGCCGCGCGGGTCGTCCGGGTCGGGCTGGGCTGGCCCGACGGGGTGCCCGACGGCGGGCGGCACGGGTTCACGCCCGCGCACCGCTCGCGTCTGGAGAGCGCGCTGCCCGGCATGGCCGCGCGCCTCGCCTCGGCCCTGCCGCCGGGTGCCCGCCGTGTGCTCGTCCTCGGCTTCGAGGAGCTGATGTACGCGCCGCTCGCGCTCGCGCGGGAGCTGGAACGGCTTGTGGAAGGGACGGAGATACGGTTCTCCACCACCACGCGGTCACCCGTCCTCGCCGTCGACGACCCCGGCTACGCGATACGCAGCCGCATCGTCTTCCCCGCGCACGACGACCCGGCGGACGGGCCGGGGGAGCGGTACGCGTACAACGTGGCGGGAGGGGGATTCGACGCGGTGATCGCCGTCGTCGACTCGGTGGCCGACACGCCCGCGCTGCACGCCGCCGACGGGCTGTTGGCGGTCCTGGCCACGCACACCCCGACCGTACTGCTCACCGTCGTCCCGTCCTACGTCCCCCCACCCCGGCCCCTTCGCGGCACGCCGCCTCGGCCGAGCGCCGTCGCGGCGGGGGAAGGGGGCGGGCGGTTGGAGACGGCCGGGCAGAAGGAGGTGGCCGAGGTGCAGGAGACGCCGTGCGGCGACCCTGGGCCCGGCGCCGAGTCCTTCGCCCCGTTCTCCTCGATCGGACCCCACGCGTCGGCGCGCCCGGTCGCGTCCGCGACCGAAAGGCCCCCGATGCTCCCCGAGCCCCTGCGCGGTCCCGACTTCTCCTCCTACGCGCCTGACGAGGTCGGGTGGTTGTTGCGGGATCTCTCGGCGGTGACGTTGGAGGCGCCTACCGAGGAACGGGAGGAGGCGATTCAGAGTGGTGGGGCGCACTACGCGGAGTCGCTGCCGGTGGAGTACCAGCCGAGTGGGCAGTATCAGGCGCTCTTCCACAGCGCCCTCGAAGCGTCGGCCGAGCGGATCGCCCTGGCCGTCGGGGTCGTGACCGAGACCGTGCTGGCGGAGCGGTCGTCGCGGCCCGTCATCGTGTCGTTGGCGCGGGCCGGGACACCCGTCGGGGTGTTGATGCGGCGGTGGGCGCGGTACCGGTACGGGGTCGAGCCGGCGCACTACGCCGTGTCGATCGTGCGGGGGCGCGGGATCGACGCCAACGCGTTGCGGTGGCTGGCGGCTCACCATGACCCCGCCGACGTCGTGTTCGTCGACGGCTGGACCGGCAAGGGAGCCATCACCCGCGAACTCGCCGCCGCGATCGAGGAGTTCGAGGCATCGGACGGGATCACCGGGTTCGACCCGGAGATCGCGGTGCTCGCCGATCCGGGGTCGTGCGTGCGGACGTACGGTACGCGGGAGGACTTCCTCATACCGTCCGCCTGCCTCAACTCGACCGTGTCCGGGCTGATCTCGCGGACCGTGCTGCGCGCGGACCTCGTCGGGCCCGGCGACTTCCACGGGGCGAAGTTCTACCGGGAGCTGGCCGGCGTCGATGTGTCGGTGCGGTTCCTGGACGCGATATCGGATCGCTTCGCCGCGGTGACGGACGACGTCGACGCCCGCACCAAGGAGCTGCTCGCCGCCGACCGCACGCCCACCTGGGAGGGGTGGGCGGCAGTCGAACGGATCAGCGAGGAGTACGGGATCCACGACGTCAACCTGGTCAAGCCGGGTGTCGGCGAGACCACTCGGGTGCTGTTGCGCCGGGTACCGTGGAAGATCCTCGCGCGGGCCGGGGCGGGCGCGGACCTCGACCACGTACGTCTGCTCGCCGAACAGAGAGGGGTACCGGTGGAAGAGGTGGCCGAACTGCCGTACACATGCGTGGGGTTGATCCACCCGCAGTACACGCGGGGCGCGACCGGCGCCGACGGCAGGGCGGTGGCGGTCTGATGCCGGGGACCCGGGTGCTCGTCGCGAGCGACCTCGACCGTACGCTCATCTACTCGTCCGCCGCGCTCGCGCTGACCATGCCGGACGCGCGGGCGCCCCGGCTGCTCACCGTCGAGGTGCACGAGAGCAAGCCGCTGTCGTACATGACGGAGACGGCCGCGCGGCTGCTCGCCGAGCTGGGCGACGCGGCGGTGTTCGTGCCGACGACGACCCGCACCCGCAAGCAGTACCAGCGGATCAACCTGCCGGGCCCGACACCGCAGTACGCGATCTGTGCCAACGGCGGCCACCTGCTGGTGGACGGCGTCTCGGACACCGCCTGGTACGAGCGGGTCACCGCCCGGCTCGCCGACGAGTGCGCGCCGCTCGCCGAGGTGCGCGACCACATGGCGGCCACGACCGACCCGGCCTGGGTGCGCAGGCACCGGGTCGCGGAGGACCTCTTCGTCTATCTCGTCGTCGAGCGTGAACTGCTCCCCGACGAGTGGGTGAAGGACCTCGCGGTGTGGGCCGAGAACCGGGGCTGGACGGTCTCCTTGCAGGGCCGCAAGCTGTACGCCGTGCCGAAGCCGCTCACCAAGAGCGCGGCGATGCGGGAGGTCGCGCGGCGGACCGGGGCCGAGCTGACGCTCGCCGCCGGTGACTCCCTGCTCGACGCGGATCTGCTGCTCGCGGCGGACCGGGCGTGGCGGCCGGGGCACGGGGAGCTGGCCGACGCGGGGTGGGCGGGGCCGGCGGTCACCGTTCTTCCGGAACGAGGTGTGACGGCGGGGGAGCGGATTCTTCGGGAGTTCCTGCTGGCCTCACGGGAACGCTGAGCGGGGAGCCTGTGCCGTTCAGGGGGCGGGGCTCGCCGTGGTGTGCGCTGCGGGTTCGTCGTGGCTTGTCGCGCCCCGCGGCGGAGCCGCACATCGATACGGTCCCGCGCCCCTGTCAGCGCGCCCCTGTCAGCGCGCCCCTTCTCAGGAAGCGGACGATCACGAACGCCAGCACTGCCACGGCCGCCCCCGCCAGCACGATCTTCGAGTACGTCGAGACGATCGCGGTGACCTCGGTCCAGTTGGCGCCGAGGAAGTAACCGGCGAGGACGAAGACCGTGTTCCACAGGGCGCTGCCGAGAGCGGTGAGGAGGGTGAAGACGGGCAGGGGCATGCGTTCGACGCCGGCCGGTACGGAGATCAGGCTGCGGAAGACGGGGAGCATGCGGCCGAAGAAGATCGCCTTGGTGCCGTGCTTGAGGAACCAGGCCTCCGTCTTCTCGATGTCCGACACCTTGACCAGCGGCAGCCTGGCCGCGATGGCGACCGTGCGCTCGCGGCCGAGGAGCGCGCCGACGCCGTAGAGGGCGAGGGCGCCGACGACGGAGCCGACGGTGGTCCACAGCAGGGCGGCCAGGAGGTCCATCCGGCCGGTGCTCGCGGCGAAGCCGGCGAGGGGGAGGACGACCTCGCTGGGGATCGGCGGGAAGAGGTTCTCCAGGGCGACGGCCAGACCGGCGCCCGGCGCCCCGAGGCGGTCCATCAGATCGATGATCCACAGGGGCGCGCCGCTCACTGACTCCGCTTGCATGGCTGTCATGGGGGCACGCTAGGCGAGCGAAGCTGAAGAGACCCTGAGGGGCGGGTGAACGTTCATGGCCCGGGGGCCGTAGTTCGAAGTGTGCCGATCAACCGCAGCAGCCGCCACCGCAGCATCCGCCGCCGCCGCCACCGCCCGACCGGGGCGTGGGCGCTGACGCGGCGGCCGAGCCGCCGACCGCGACCGTAGACAGAAGTTTGACCGTGTCGGAGTGGCCCGAGGGGCAGTCCGCGGGGGCGGACGACGCGGCCATCGGACGGCTCAGTTCGAAGGTGTCGCCGCAGGTCCGGCAGCGGAATTCGTAGCGAGGCATGGGCACAGGCTAACCGCTCGCCCGCGCGGCGACAGGGGGCCTCGTTGATGGCTGGTCCGTCACACTGGCCGAATTTTCGCACTGCCGACCGAAGCAGTTGTGAAAGCGACTGATAATTTGTGGTCGCAGTGTGGAGGCCGAGAGGCCGGGGGAGTAGGGGGCTCGCAGCCGCGAACGCGGCGGCTGTGACCGTCCACACGGGCGATGCCAAGTGGGGAAGGGGGGCAGTCGTGACCGCTGTCCTGGGACGATCGGGAGCCACGTCTCCCGGTCGTATGGTCGCCGCGCGCGGGCGAAAAGTTGCCGCGCACCGCCGAATAGTCGCCGCACATCGCGCGGAGCACCACCGAGCAGGTGCCGCGCGTCGCTCGGACCGCCCGTGCACGGGAGTCCGCCGTGGCTAGGCCGGGGAACACGACCGGCCCTGAGGGCGAAGGCCGCCCGCACCGCTCACGTCTCCCGGCGAAGGAGAGGGTGCGGGGGGCACCGGAGTCCGACCTCACGATGCAGTTGAAGCTTCCCCGTCGCGGCGGACGAGACCATGCAGCTGCGGGTGCCCGAGCAGCGTGCGCTCGACAGGCGGGAGGAGGAGCGGAACCCGGGGAAGAGGGGCCGGCGCAAGGCGCCCAGGCCGTCCGTCCTGGCCAGGGCCTCCGCCGTCGCCGGTTCGCGGCTGGCTCCCTTCGCCCCCTTCGCCCGCCGTCTGCGTCCCCGGTACCCCCGACCGGGCCGCACGGACTGGCGCCGCTGGGTGCCGTCCTGGCGCCAGTCGCTCGGGGCCGTGGGCCTGACCGTGGGTGTCAGCGGCATGCTGCTGACCGCCGCCTACGCCGCCACGGACATACCGGAGGATCTCAACACCTTCGCCACCCAGCAGGACAACGTGTACTTCTGGTCCGACGGCACCCCGATGGCCCGTACGGGCTGGGTGCGGCGTCAGGCGATGCCGCTGAAGGACGTGCCCGAGGACGTGCGCTGGGCGGTCCTCGCGGCGGAGAACGCGAGCTTCTACTCCGACCCCGGCATCTCCGTCAGCGGTATCACCCGCGCGCTGGTGCGCACCGTCGGTGAGGGCGACACCCAGGGCGGCTCGACGATCACCCAGCAGTACGTCAAGAACGTGTACCTCTCCCAGGACCGCTCGCTGGGCCGCAAGTTCGACGAGGCGATGATCGCCCTCAAGCTCGACAACAGGATGAGCAAGGACCAGATCCTGGAGGGCTACCTCAACACCAGCTGGTTCGGCCGCGGCACCTACGGCATCCAGCGGGCCGCCCAGGCGTACTACGGCAAGGACGTCGGCGAGCTGAACGTCAGCGAGGCCGCCCTCCTCGCCTGCCTCCTCAAGGGCGCGGGCCTGTACGACCCCGCCCTCAGCCAGGCCAACCGCGAACGGGCGGTGGACCGCTGGGAGTGGATCATGGACCGGATGGTGGCCATCGGGAAGCTGTCCAAGGCCGAGCGCGCCAAGTACACCAAGTTCCCCGAACCGCTGGAGCAGTCCAGCCAGTACGACACCGGCAAGCAGAGCGACTACCTGGTGGAGCTGGCGGCGCAGTACGCGAAGAAGGCCGCGAACCTCTCCGACCAGGACTTCGACCGGGGCGGCTACCAGGTCTACACGACCTTCGACCGCGACCGGCAGTCCGAGCTGACCGACGCCGTCACCGAGGCTCGTAAGAAGGTGCGCAAGGACGATCCGAAGAAGGCGAAGGCCGCACACTTCGGGGCCTCCTCGGTCGCCGCCGACGGCCGGATACTCGCCGTCTACGGCGGCCCCGACCACCGCAAACAGGGCTTCAACGAGTCGAACGCGACCACGGTCCCGGCCGGCTCCGCCTTCCTGCCGTTCGTCTACGCCGCCGGTCTGGAACACGGTGTCGTCAAGGAACGCGACGGCGAGGCGACACCTGTCACCCCGCAGACGGTCTACAACGGCGACGACGGCGTCCCGGTGACCACACCGGAGGGGCCGTACTGGGACCGGGGCGGCAAGCGGGTCGCCGCCCACAACGACGGCGAGAAGTCCTACGGCCCCATCACCCTGCACGACGCGCTCGCGGGCTCGGTGAACACACCCTTCATGCAGCTCGGCATGGACACCGGCCTGACCAAGGTGCGCGCCACCGCCGAGGCGGCCGGACTGCTCCCCTCCAGCTTCGGGGCCCAGGTGCCCGCGCTGTCGGTGGGCAGCGCCAGGCCCAGCGCGATCCGTATGGCCAGCGGCTACAGCACCTTCGCCGCCCTCGGCAAGCACACCGAGCCGTACTCCGTGCGGAAGGTGACCCACAACGGATCCAAGGTCGCGCTGAAGACCCCCAAGCCCCGGCGGGCGATGGGCGGCAAGGTGGCCGCCCAGGTCACCGAGGCGCTCACGGACGCCTTCCGCCGCGACCACCCCGCCTCGCCCGGCGCCGCCTCCTTCGAGGTGGCCGGCAAGGGCGGGACCACACAGGACGACAAGGCCGCCTGGTACGTCGGGACGGCGGAGGACGTGTCGACCGCCGTCGTCGTCTACCGCATCGACCTCACCAAGAGCCTGGAGCCGCTACCGCTCGACGGGATCGCCGGAACCCCCAACTCCGGTGTCCCCTACGACATCTGGTCCAGTGCGATGAGTATCGGCTGACCACCGATGAGCATCCGCGCCCGCCACCCTCGCAGAATGAGCCGTACATGAAGCCTGGCAGCAAGTCGCAACGGGGCCGCCGCCGCAAGGCCCGCCCGCCGCGCCGCACCACCCGCCCGCAGTTCCTCACCCTGGCCGCGCTGCTCGTGGTGGCCTCGCTGGTCGGCGGCTACATGGTCCTCAACCGTTCGGCCGACACCGCGCCGACCGCCTCCTCGGCCGGCGGCGGGAACGACAAGGACTCCACCAAGGCCTCCACGGAGCCCGAGTGGGACGGCAAGACGAAGATCATCGGCGACGGCTCCACCTCGTACACCGGCCCGCAGAAGGGGCGGTTGAAGCCCGTACCGCTCAAGGAGGGCGAGAAGCCTCCGCAGTTCGTCGTCTTCTCCTGGGACGGCGCGCTGGCCGGCGACGACGAACTCTTCCAGCACTACCGGCAGATGGCCAAGCAGTACGACGCCCATATGACGTTCTTCCTCACCGGCATCTACCTGCTGCCCAAGGGCAAGCGGCACCTGTACGACCCGCCGCAGCACGACAAGGGCGCCGCCGCGATCAGCTACCCCACGGACGAACACGTCCGCACCACCCTGGAACAGCTCGGCAAGGCGTGGAAGGAGGGCAACGAGATCGGGACCCACTTCAACGGCCACTTCTGCGGCGAGAAGGGCGGCGGGGACTGGAGCGTCTCGGAGTGGAAGCAGGAGATCGAGGAGTTCAACTCCTTCGTCGAGAACTGGAAGACCCACACCGGCTACACCGACCTCGACCCGCTGCCCTTCGACATCAAGGCCGTCAAGGGCGGCCGGGCCCCCTGCCTGGAGGGCCAGGAGAACCTGATGAAGGCCTCCGAGGAGTTCGGCTACCGCTACGACGCCAGTTCCGCCGGCGACTTCCAGATATGGCCCATCAAGAAGAACGGCATCTGGGACTTCCCGCTGCAGATGCTCCCCTACGAGGGCGGCGACTACCAGGGCCTGTCGATGGACTTCAACTTCCTCTACAACCAGTCCGACGGCTCCACCGAGGGCGACCCCGCCATGTACCCGACCTGGCAGCAGGAGACCATCGACTCCTACATGGCGGGCTTCAACCGCGTGTACTACGGCAGCCGGGCGCCCCTGTTCATCGGCAACCACTTCGAGCAGTGGAACGGCGGTATCTACATGAACGCCGTCGACGAGACCATCAGGACCGTCTGTGTGAAGAAGGACGTGAAGTGCGTGTCCTTCGACGAACTGGCCGACTGGATGGACGTCCAGAAGCCGGAGACCCTCGCCAATCTGCGCGCTCTGGACCCCGCCCAGTCGCCGGACTGGTCGACGGTCGTGAAGTAGCCGCACAGTTGCCCACTTGTTATTCCCCCCGGCCTCACTCCGGTTGAGGAGGTCATGTAAAGATTCGCTCCCGGGGACGACCAACCCGGGGCAAGGAGAAAACCAGTGAGATCAAGGATGTTGAGCCGCAGAGGCTCGACCGTCGCGACGGCCGCGCTGGCCGTCGCGCTGCTGCCGGTGACGGCAGCCCACGCGGCTCCCGCCGCGCCGGCCCCGGCCGACACCTTCGGCCGCGTCGCCGACGCCGTGCTCACCGCGCGCACCGCCGCCCTGCTCGACAACGGCAAGCCGGCCCGTGCGGCGCTGAAGTCGACGAACGGCGTCAAGCTGTCCGCCGCCCGGTCGAAGGCCGAGGGCACCGCCCTGACCGCCCTGCGGGGCACCAAGTCCCGGCTGGCCGCCCTGGGCGAGGCCTACTCGGCCGCCGACACGGACGTCAAGGTGACGAGCACCAAGGTCAAGGGCAGGAAGGCCACGGTCAAGGTCACCGAGACCACGACGCTCACGTACAAGAAGATACGTGGCGACGAGCCGTCCACCACGGGCTTCAGCGCGCACCACGAGCTGACCTTCGCACGGCAGGCGAACGGCGGTTGGCAGCTGACCGGCCTGCGCGCGACGGACGAGGGACCCGGACAGGTCAACACGCCCGTCACCACGACGGACGGGCCCCGGATGTCGCCGATGGCCATCATCAGCGCCCCCAAGGCCGCCACCACCCGGCCCGCACCCGCCAAGCCCAAGACCCTCACGGGCGGCGCCTACGACTACAGGGCGATGGCCACGTACACCGAGAGGTACTGGAAGAACTACAACCCGGCGTACCGCAAGTACAACGCGGTCGGCGGCGACTGCACCAACTACCTCAGCCAGGGCCTCCTGGCGGGCGGCTGGAAGCAGATCTCCACGGTCACGCCCGAGGAGTACGACACCTGGTACTACGCGTCGAACGGCACGGCCGACGCCTGGATCGGGGTCAACGAGTGGTCCTGGTTCACCCAGACCGCCAAGCGGACCACCCCGCTCGCGAACGTCTACCAGATGGACATCGGCGACGTGCTGCAGATCGACTTCAACAGGGACGGGTCCAAGGACCACTCCATGATGACGACCTACCGCAGCTCCAGCGGCGTCCCGTACCTGACGTACCACGACGTGGACACCTACCGCCGTTCGATGGCGAGCATCATCGCGTCCTACCCGAACGCGAACTACTTCGCCTACCGCACCTGATCCCCAGGCCTCACCAGGGGCCTGCCGACGACCTTCCCGTCCGTCTCGGATTCTCCGTCCCGGTTCCGGGGAGGGCGTCGGCCCGCCTCGGCTTCCCCGTCCCCGCCCGCAACCCGGGGGCCGGGCCCATGTCAGGTACTGCCGCCCCCGCGCTCCTTGCGGATCCGCTCCACCACGCCCGCCACGGTCTGCCGTACGGCGTCGGTCTCCGTCAGGAAGTGCCAGTAGTCGGGGTGGCGCCCCTCCAGCGTGGCGATCGCCCGGTCCAGGCGGGCGACGGAGTCGTCCAGCGGACGGGCGTCCCGGGGGTCGGGCGTGTCGCGGCCGGCCATGGCCAGCCGCTGGGCGTCCCGGATCGCGAACCGGGTGCGGTCGATCTCCTGCCGGGGGTCCTTCTGCACGGCGTTCAGCTGTCGCAGCCGCTCGCCCGCCGCCGAGACCGCCTCGTCGGTGTCGTTCAGCAGCGCCCGCACGGTCGACAGCAGCGCGGTCGCGTCCGGCCAGCGCTGGGCGTCCCGCGCGGCCCGCGCCTCGCGCAGCTTCAGCTGGGCCTGCTCGACGTCCCGCGCGGCCTCGTCCGGCACCTGCTGGAGGTCCTGCCAGCAGGCCGCCACGAACCGCCGCCGCAGCTCGCTCAGCACCTGCGGCACCTGTCCCGCCCTGGTGCCCAGCGCCTCCGCGCGGGTCCGCAGCGACACCAGCCGGCGGTCGATCTCGGCGGCTCTCTCCGGCAGCCGCTCGGCCTCCGCCCGCACCGCCTCCGCCTCGCGCACGACGCGATCGGCCCGCTCCAGCGTCTCCCGTACGCCGTGCTGCCCCGCTCCCTGGTTGAGCTTGGTCAGCTCCGGCGCGAGGGCCGCGAGCCGGGCGGCGAGGTCGTCGGCCTTCAGCCGCGAACCGCGAACGGCGTCCAGGGCGTTGGAGGCGGCGAGCAGTGCCTGCCGGGCGCGCTCCACCGCCGGGACCAGCCGGGCCAGCTGGGTCTCGGCCTTGCCGAGCAGCGGCCCGAGACTTTGGGCGAATCGGTCCAGTTCCTGCTTGACCCGCCCCAGCTCGTCCTTGGCCGCCGTCAGCTCGGTCCGGGCCCGTGCGGCGGCGGAGGCATCCAGGTCGTCCCGGTCCAGGTCATGGGAGTCGACGGCGTTGATGTACTGGTGACTGACCTCGTCGATCCGCCGCCCCAGCGCCTCGAAACCGGAGACGGTCTGCCGGGCGGCGGGGGAGTCGTCCACCGCCGAGATCGTCTCTATCGAGATCCGCAGATCGCGCTGCGCGGTGTCCAGCTCGTAGAACGCCGCCGCCGCAGCGTCCTTCGCCTCCTGCGCCTCGGCCCGCTGACTCTCCGCCCGCCCCCCGAACCACCGCCGCGTGCCGCCCCCGGCGAAGGCGGCGGGCAGCGCGAGCGCGGCGAGGAGGGGGAGGGCGAGGAGGGTGACGGTGTCCCGGCCCGCCGAGCGGCGGACGCGCCGCGAGCGGGCCGCACGGCTGCCGGCCGGTCGTGGTGCACGGCTGTGCCGTTCTGGTCGTGGTGCATGGCTGAGGGGATCTGGTCGTGGCGCACGGCTGTGGGGTTGGTGTGCGCTCGGCACCATCGGCGTGTACGGCTCTGCAGGTGTCGCCGTCACATCCCTCTCCCGTGCTGTCATCCACCCTGGCCGCTGCCATTCTCCCACCGGTCGAAGACGAAAACACGGGCGATCGGTTCAGGGTTTCCCGCCGAGGGCTCAGCGCACGGTGACCGAGCCGTCCTCGGTGTGGGCGCTCACCACGTGGGAGCTGTCCTCGTCGCGGGGCACGGACACGTCCACGGAACCGTCGTCGCTCCCGGTCTCCACCCGGTACGACGCGCCGCGCGGCAGCCCGACGCTGATCGAGCCGTCGTTGCTGCGGGACTCCACCAGGTCCGGTACGACGCCGAGTTCCAGCTTGACCGAGCCGTCCTTCGTGCTCGCCCGGACGCTCCGCGACCCGACACCGAGCGCGCGCACCGCACCGTCGTCGGTGTGCAGCTCCAGGGGCCCGGTGGAGTCGCTGACGTGGACGGAACCATCGCCCGTCCGAATCCTCAGCGGCTCCGCGAAGCCCTTCGCGCTCACGCTCCCGTCCCCGTCCTCCACGGTGACGGTGACCCCGCGCGGCACCTCGATGCGGTGCTTGGCCGAGCAGTCGGCGACGATGCCGGAGCACTTCAGCCGCAGCTTCAGCCGGTCGTCCTTCATCTCCCAGGTCACCCGCGGGCTCCCGCCCACCATGACCCGTCCCTCGAACCACCGGGTCACCTCGACCTCGTCCACGTCCGCCGCGACCAGTTCGAGCGCGGAGTCGTCCGAGTCGACCGTGAGCGTACGGCCCTCAAGGGCGAAGCTCCGGTGCTCGGGGTCCCGGTCCTCCCCGGCGTCCGCCCCGCACGCGGCCACCGACGCCATGAGCGCGACGGCGAGACCGGCGACGGCCACCGCTCCTGTGCGTGACCTGCGAGCCGTGCGAGCCGTGCGTGCCATGACGATCTCCCCCTGGGCCGGTCTTCCGTCGTCCCGGACTCTGCCGAGCCGTTCCGAGCCGTTCCGCGCTGTCCCGCGATGTACGTCGACCGTACGGAGCGGGCGCGTTCGGGGGATCCGGCCCGCTCCCGGATCGGGGGTGGGGTTAGCCCCCGGACCGGCCCCGAGGGCGGGCCGGACACGGGTTTGCGGGGCACGCCCTCGGGCAATGTAGGCTGTCGGCTCGTACTCGGGTGCGTAGCTCAGGGGTAGAGCGCCTGCCTTACAAGCAGGATGTCGGCGGTTCGAAACCGTCCGCGCCCACTTTGACGAAGACCCCGGCCGATCACGGCCGGGGTCTTCCGCGTCTCAGGACTCGCGCGCGTGTTTCAGCCGGGTCCGGGCGTCGACCTTCTCGTCGGTGGAGACCTCCGCCCAGAAGCGGTGGCAGCTCACGAACACCGCCAGCTCGCGCTCGCGTTCGCGGAGCTTCTCCACCTCGGCCTGCTCGTCGGGTGTCCAGCCAGGGGAGGCGGGGCGCTCGACCTTGCGCCAGCCGTTGTCGTCGTGGAAACCGTCCAGGGGCTCCACCGACCAGGGCAGTCGCTTCAGCAGCGCCAGGAGTTCGGCCCGGACCTGATGCAGCTCCTCCTGACCGGCGAGGAGGTCACTGGGGAAGTCGTAGGTCTTAGCCACACGGCAATGCTACGCCTGTTCGATTTCGGGATGCGAGTTCCTTCTGTCACTTCGGCCACAGCTTCATCCGAACGAGCGGATGAGTGAAGGGCCGCCTTGAGGACGGCTTCATGCCCCAAGGCCGGGCTTGGGTATCGTCGGTCCATGACCCTCGACGATCTCCGAGTCTTCGTCGCCGTGTGCCGGGCCGGGAGCCTCAGCGCGGTGGCCCGTGAGCTGGGCTGCACGCAGTCGGCGGTGAGCCAGCACGTGCGGCGGCTGGAGCGGGAGGTGGGCGTCGGGCTGGTGGAGCGGCAGGCCCGTGGGGTCGTGCCCACCCGGGCCGGGCGGGTGCTCCAGGAGGCGGCGGCCGAGGGGATCAGCGGGCTCGACCTGGCGTTGCGGCGGCTGGCCGAGATGGTGCGTGGGGACGGCGGTGCCGTACGGATCGTCACCGGCGGCACGACCGTGCGGCACTTCATGGCGCAGGGCATCGTCGACTTCCGGCGCTCGTACCCGGACGTGGGCCTGGAGTTCCAGACCGTACGGTCGAGCGCCGGGTGCTTCGAGGCGCTGGCCGACCCCTCCCGCGACCTCGACCTGTCGTGGGTGACCCTCGGGCCCGCCGTCCGCGGCATCGAACAGCGGGCCGTGGCGGAGCTGCCCTGGGTGCTCGCCGTACGCGCCGACGACGAACTCGCCGGCCGGGAACGGGTGGAGGGCCGGGAGCTGGACGGGATGCGGCTCATCGGGCTGCCGGAGAACTCCACCTCCTACGCCCATCTCGACGCCGCCTACCGTGCGTTGGGTGTCGCCGTCAGCCCGTCCGGCGCCGGTGTCGCCGACTGGGACACCGCGATCCTCCTCACCGAACTCGGCGTCGGCCACGCCGTCGTCCCCGCGCTCCCCGGCTGGACCGGCCCCGGCCACCCCGGGCTGCGTTTCGTCCCGGTCCCCGATCTGCCCCCGCTCACCGTCGGCTGGGCCGTGCGACGCTGGGAGGCCCTGTCGCCCCCGGCCCGCGCCTTCGCGGACACGGTGGCCCGGCATGCGGTGCGGGTGGGGGGCGGGGTGCGGGCGGTCGACGGGTGAACGCCTCTCGGCCGGTCAGTGGCCCGCCGCCCGCAGTTGCTCCACCACCTTGGCCGCCACCGGCACCGGTACGCCGTGACGCCGCGCCGCGCGGAGCAACGCGCCGCCGATCGCGTCCAGTTCGACAGGGCGGCCGGCCTCGGCGTCACGCTGCATGGACGACCTGGTGGCGGGCCGGAAGGCGTCGTAGCGACGCAGGGCCTCGGCCGGGTCCATGGGGGCGCCGGAGGCCGCGCTGACCGCCGCGGTCTCCTCCACCAGGGCGGTCAACTCCGCGCGGTGGCGCGTGCGGATCTCGCCGAGGGGCAGGCCGTGGCGGGTGGTCAGCAGGGCGAACGGCGCCAGGAACGACATCTTCGCCCACAGCACCGCCGTCTCGTCCGCCAGGACCCTGGTGCTCACACCGGACCATTCCAGGGCCCCGGCAAGGGAGTTGAGCCGCTCGCGCGGGACCGTGTCGCCGGTGAGGTCGACCTCCGCGAAGGGACTGCCGTGTTCGATGACGCCCGGGGCGACGCGGGTCGACTCGACGCGGATGGTGGCCGGGGCGACGGGGGCGGCGTCGCCGTAGTGGGCGCGGAGAGCCGCCGGGTGTTCGACGCCGTTCAGGAACGGTACGACGAGGGTGCCGCCGTCCAGCGCCGTCGCCGGGAGCCGGTCCAGGGCCGCCGTCAGGGCCGTGTGCTTCACCGCGATCAAAGCCGCGCCGACCGGTTCACGGAGTTCGGTCGCGGTCTCCACGCGGCTGGTGAACTCCCCGAAGAGGGGGCTCCTGACCGCGATCCCGTCCTTCTCCAGAACGCGTGCCGATTCCTCACCGGCCAGGCAGACCACGCGGTTCCCGGCGCGGGCCAGCAGCGCGGCGAGCAGGCCGCCCACGCCGCCCGGACCCAGAACCGCCACCGTCCGCCGTTCGTCCGTCATGATTTCCCTCGTCTCTGTCGGTCGATCCGGCCTCGGTGATGATCACAAGGAGCCGAGAGCGTAGTCAATCCTCTGGATAACTCGCTGATGCCCAAGGATTAGCTTGGGTAGGGTGTGGCCTGGCCACCAGTCCGGTCCCGGGGTGTGGGTCGTACGGCGGACGCGCGAGACTGGTCCCATGTGCCGCAGCATCAAGACCCTCCGACCGCCCGTCCTCCCCGAAGAGGCCACCGAGGACGACATCCGCGCCGCCGCCCTCCAGTACGTCCGCAAGGTCTCCGGCTTCCGCGCCCCCGCCGCCCACAACCGCGAGGTCTTCGACCACGCGGTGGACGCGATCGCGACGGCCACGGCCGAACTGCTGGCCGGTCTGGAAGTACGGGGTGCCCCGCGCCGGGCGGGGTGAGGGGGCGGCTGTTCGTGCGCGGGTGAGCGGGGGTTGCTCGCGCGGTTCCCCGAGCCCCTGAAGAGCGGGGCCGCTGAAAGCAGTGGCAGCGCCTCGTGCTCTTCGTTCGGCCGGTCAGGCGGGGCGGCGCATGAAGTGCGCCGCCGCCGCGCCCGCTCCGAAGAGGGCGGCGAACGGGACCGCCGTGGCGAGCCAGGACGGGCCCAGCCACTGGGCGCCGAGGTAGCCCAGGGTGACGCTGTACGCGGCCCAGGTGAGGCCTGCGACGGCGGACCAGGGGAGGAAGTCGCGGGCACGGTGACGGGCGGCGCCGGCGCCGAGGGAGACGACGGAGCGGCCGGCGGGGGCGAAGCGGGCGACGACGACCAGGAGGCCGCCGCCCCGGGCCAGCGCCGAGCCGAGACGTTCCTGCGCGTTCCGCAGCCGCCGGGAGCGGGCGATCGCGCGGTCGAGGCGCGCGCTGCCCCGCCAGGCTAGCCGGTACGCCACCAGATCACCGAGCACGGACGCGGTCGTCGCCGAGAGCAGCAGTACCAGGATGTCGGGGACCTCGCGGGACATCGCCCCCGCCGCCGTCTCCGCCGCCGCGGCCGTGGCCACCGCGATGACCAGGACACCGCTCGGCAGGACCGGGAGGAACACGTCCAGCACGACGGACGCGGCCACCAAGGCGTAGATCCATGGGCCGGCGGCCAGCCAACCCAGACTCTCAAGCACCGAGCACTCTCCTGTTTTCCCCGACGGCACGGTTGACCCGTGACAGCCGGAAAGCGTACGCCCCGAAGATGAGAGACGGCTGACAGGGGCTCATGTGTCCGTCACACCGTGTTCATCCCGTTGCCCGGCCGTCCGGCGACGGCGGGCGTCACCCGGCTGCCGTCCAGGAACGGCGTACCGCCCGGCGATGCCGTGCGCGTGGGATCGACGGGGGATCGGGGGAATCGATCGAGGAGTTGGCAGCGATGGTGCCGGGTATGGCCCTCGCCCTCACCACGGCCGTGTTCACGGCGACCGGGGCCGGGTCGTCCGAGGGTTCGGGTGGGCCGCCGGGGGCGGGTGACACCTCCGGCGACCTGGTCGTGCGAGCGGCGAGCGATCCGGGTCAGGCCGCCACGGGTGCCTCGCGCGTGGCCTTCTGGTCCGTGGACGAGGCCTGGCGCCTGGTGAGGAACTGGTCGAGGCCGAGCGCCCCGGAACCGGTGAAGACCAGGAGGAACATGGCCCAGCAGTAGAGGGCCGCGCCCTCGCCGCCGTTCTCGATCGGCCACAGGCCCCCCGGCTGGTGCACCTTGAAGTACGCGTAGGCCATCGCACCGGAGGCGATGAACGCCGCGAAGCGGGTGCCGAGGCCGAGAAGCACCAGAGCGCCGCCGACGAGTTGGATGACGGACGCGTACCAGCCGGGCCAGGTGCCGGCCGAGACGGTGGCACCCTGCCCGTCCACACCACCGAGGACGCCGAAGAGGCTCCGGACGCCGTGGCAGGTGAAGAGCAGGCCGATGACGATGCGGAACAGACCGAGGACGTATGGCTGGGCGCTGTTGAGGCGTCCGGTCATCGTGGGGACTCCTTCGGTGGTGACCCGGTCCGCGTGCGACCGGTGGGGACGGTTGTTACCAGTGAGTCACCTACGTTAGGCAGGGCTAATCAATACTTTCAAGTTCAACATCTGGCCAGGTGTTCGCCTGCGCCTGAGGGCTTTCCCCGCATGTCGTCGCACGTAGAACCGCTCGCGCCACGGCATCCGCATCCGAAAGAGTGACCGAATCCACCCCTGGGCGGGCGCCCGCGGCCGTCACCCAGTGCACCCCTTCCGTGGGAACCCCGAACGCGAATCGCCGTGTGTGTGCGACACCTTGACGGTCTATCAGGTGATACGGCCGGTGCGTCACGTCCAGTCCGCCCGTTTCGTACCCGTCCACCAGGTGCGGACGGCACCCTCCCTCCCTCAGCAGGCTCGCGAGCAGGTCGTCGGCGGTCCTGCGCAGGTCCGGCTCCGGAAGGCGGGCCTCGACGACGGTCGTCACCCGGACCGCCGACCCCGGCACATCGGGCGAGTGCGCCAGCCAGGCCCCGCCCTCCGGCCGTACCTCGAGGCGCGGGCCGAGCACCGTCAGCACGCCCGCCTCGACCAGCGCGGACATCTCCTCGATACGGCTGCGGGGCGGGCCGATGGACAGGAACGCGTTCAGCGGCGTGTACCAGCGGTCCAGATGCTCCCGGCGTGACGCCCCCGCCAGTCCGCCGTGGTCCACGATCAGCCGCAGTTCGTTCCGCAGGTCCCGCAGCACGTCCAGCGCCGCCTTCAGCGGACCCTCGACGTTCCCGAGCGCCGCCTGCGCGGCGTCCTCCCGCAGATATCCCAGCAGCCAGTCCTGCCAGGCCCGCGGGCCCGTGAACACCCGTCCCGTGTACGGCCGTGAGATCCGGTCCCACGACCACCGGTCGGCCTCCACGACCCCGAACTCGTCCAGGACGGCGGCCTCTTGGGCCGAGCGGTGGGGTACGGCGAGGAAACGGTCGCGGAAGCGGCCGAGGGGCGCGTCGGCGCAGGAGGGGCCGAAGGCCCCGCAGCACGCGGCCGGGACCCCCGACGCCCCCAGCACCCCCTCGTAGTAGACCGTTTCGACCTCCTTGGCCACCAGCGGCCATATCTCCGCGAGGAAGTCCGGCGCCTCCCCGGAGTCCGCGCGCTTGCGGAAGCCGGTGATCACCTCGGAGGTCAGGACGAGCGGGGTGTGGCGGCCGTAGGGGCCCTTGGCGTTGTCGCCGCGCGCCTGGTACGGGACGCCGCGCCGGGAGCCCGCGTACAGGCGCGGCTCGCGGCCCGAGGGGACGTACCGCAGCCGCCCCTTCCCGCCGCCTTCGCCACCCCCGTCGTCGTGTACGAAGAGGCCGCCCCGGCCGGTCGTCAGCAGGGCCATGTGATCGAAGAAGTTGAGGCCGAGGCCCCGAAGGAGGACCGGCTCGCCCGGGGTGACGGGGGAGAGGTCGAGGTCGGCCGGGTTGGCGGGCGGGAAGTGGCGCAGGCCGTGGCGGGCGGCGTACGCGGTCAGGCCCCGTGCCGCCTCGTCCGGGACCGTGGGGAGGTGGCCCTGGGTGAGGACCACGGCGGCGAGGCCGGTCAGGACACGGCCGGTGGCGAGGGTCAGCCGCTGGCTGCCGTCGGGGGCGTCGTCGAGGCGGACCGCGCGGGTGCCGTGGACCTCGACCCGGATCTCGGGCGGCGCGCCCCGCACCACCTCGGCGAAGACCCACTCCAGGTAGCGGCCGTACCGGGCCCGGGTCGGATAGTCGTCGGGCCCCGGCCCGCCCGCCGCGCCCACCCCGTCCACCGCACCCGGATCTCCCGGGTTTCCCCGATCTCCCGGCCCGCCCGCCGCGCCGGTCGCCCACTCGTACAGGCTCGGGCCCGGCCGTATCGGACCCGAGCAGTCCACGCTGTCGTCGGTGAAGAGGGTGACCTGGGAGGCCACGGTGTTCATCAGCAGGTGGGGGGACTGGTCGGTGCGCCACACCTGGCCCGGGCCCGGCGGCGCGGGGTCGACGACGTGGACGGTCAGGCGGGTGCCGGGGCGGAGCAGTTCGGGGGCTGAGGCGCAGAGGCGCTCCAGGACGCTGGTGCCACGAGGGCCGGCGCCGACGAGAGCGATGCCGATGCCACTGATCCCTAGCAAATCGGACAAGGGTGGTAACTCCCGTGCGATTGGGGCGCATCGTGGGGCGCGGTGCGGCGGACCGTCCGCCGGGAAGCGGACGGTCCGCCTCATCATGCCGTCGTACGCGACGGGGGCAGAGCTTGGGCACCCCTCGGGAACGCCGGGTGTGGGATGCCTCACGAGCATCTCGGACAACAGGGGTGACAACCGTGCGCAATCGGCGTATTAGGGGGTGAGTACCGACTCGGTCGCCGTTTCCAGCCGGGCCTCGCGGCCCCGTGCCCGGTCGAGTCGCAGCCGTGCCGAACGGCCGCGCAGCGTCAGCGTCATGAGGTGGTTGCCGAACCACGGGCCGCCCGTCCTGCGCCAGTCGATCGAGGGCCGCGCACCCCGCCCGTGCCGTTCGAACCACCGGCCCAGGGCCTGCCCCGTCCCGCTCCAGCCGAAGCGGAAACCGAGCTTCATGGAGAGCGGGACGGAGTTGTGCACGGGGGAGCAGGTGAGCTGGAGGACGCGGGCGTCGGGGGGGCCCGGGGCATCGCCCGAGTCGCCCTCGGGCCAGGACGGTTCGGCGGTATAGGCGTGGTGCACGTCCCCGGAGAGTACGAGCACGGTCGCCGGGGCCTCGGCCCCCGAACCCACCTCGGCGATCAGCCGGGTCAGGGCCTCGAAGGACTCGGGAAAGGCGGCCCAGTGCTCCAGGTCGGCGCGCTGCCGCAGATCCTCCCCGAGCCGCGCCCAGCGGTCCCCGCGCTCGCCCCGGCACAGGGCCGCGCTCCAGGCCTCGGCGTTGTGCACGAGGTGGGGCAGGAGCCAGGGCAGCGAGGTGCCGATGAGGAGATGGTCGTACGAGCCGCGCGCGTCCAGTGCCTCGGTGCGCAGCCACGTCGCCTCGCCGGGGTCCAGCATCGACCGGTTCCGCTCGTCGAGGACGCGCGCGGCCCGGCTGTCGAGCATCAGGAGCCGTACCCGCCCGAAGTCCCGTCGGTAGCTCCAGCGGACCGAAGCCGCGTCCCGGTCGGCCTCGGCGGCGTGGGTGCGCAGCGCGTCCGTACCGTCGGGGGTGGCGCGTACGGCGGCGTAGACGCGGTCGGCGGCCAGTTCGGCGGGGGAGAGGTTGCCGAGATGCTGGTGGACCCAGTACGACATCAGGCCGCTCAGGATCCGCTCGCGCCACCAGGGAGTGGCCCGCATGCCGGCGAGCCAGGCCTCGCTGGTGTTCCAGTCGTCGATGACGTCGTGGTCGTCGAAGATCATGCAGGTGGGGACGGTGGAGAGCAGCCAGCGGACCCGGGGGTCGAGCCAGGATTCGTAGTAGAGGTGGGTGTACTCCTCGTAGTCCGCCACCTGGTCGCCCGGCGGGTCGGCCGGATCGCGCCGGGCGGCGAGCCAGCGGCGGGTGGCCTCGGAGGTCTCGTCCGCGTAGACCTGGTCGCCCAGTAGGAGGAGTACGTCGGGGCGCGGGGCCCTCGGGTCCTCGGCCAGGCGGGTCGCCAGTGCGTCCAGGGCGTCCGGGCCCACCGGGTCCGGCTCGCCCCGGGGCGGCGCGGCCCAGCGGCAGGAGCCGAAGGCGATCCGGACGGTGTCGCCCTCGGCCGGCGTGCGGATCTCGGAGGGCGGGAAGGCCGAGTCGGGCCGAGGCCACACGGGTGTGCCGTCCAGCAGCACCTCGTACGCCGAGGTCGTGCCCGGCGCCAGTCCCGTCACCGGGACCAGCGCGTAGTGGTGTCCGGCGACCTGGAAGGTGGGGGCCTCGCCGCCCCCGCCCCCGGCGCACCGCACCTCGACGGCACACGGACGGCTCGTCTCGACCCATACGGTCGCGGACGAGCCGTCCACATAACGCAACAGCGGCCCCAGACGCAGCCTTGCCATCGGCGATCACCTTCCTCCGTCGCCCCGTACGGTACGGAACGACCGGGGTGGGTGGGGAGGTTCCGGGGCCACGGCTTCGAGCCGGTTCAGCAGTTGGCCAGGTGACCGGTGAGCGCGCTCTTCTCGGCGGAGTCGACCGAGAGGTCGTAGTAGTACTTCACCTGGACCCAGGCGCGGACGTACGTGCAGGTGTACGCGGAGCGCGAGGGCATCCACTCGGCCGGGTCCCTGTCGCCCTTCGACTGGTTCACGTTGTCCGTGACGGCGATGAGCTGAGGGCGGGTCAGGTCGTTGGCGAAGTTCCGGCGCTGGGTGCCGCTCCAGCTGCCGGCGCCGGAGTCCCAGGCCTCGGCCAGCGGTACCAGGTGGTCGATGTCCAGGTCGGAGGCGGCGGTCCAGGTGGCGCCGTCGTACGGGGAGTACCAGCTGCCGCTGGTGGCGGCGCAGGCGGAGCTGGTGACGACGTTCGTGCCGTCGCGCTTGAGGACGGTCTCGCGGGTGTTGCAGGTCCCGCTGATGGTGATCCAGTGGTTGAACAGGTCCCGGCTGTACCCGGTGCGGTTCTCGCTCGTCACGTCCAGGGCGGCGAGGTAGGACCGGGCGGTGGCGGCGCTGACCGGGGTCGGGAGGGCGGCGGAGGCGGTCGGGGCGTGGAAGAGCGCGGCGGAGGCTATCAGTCCGCTGAGCGCCGCGAGTATGTTCACTCGTCGACGCGCGTAGAACCTGCGCATGTGAACTCCTTGTGGGGCCGGGGGCGTTGGGGTGCGAGCGATTGAAGGGTCGCGTCGCGGTGTTACCGGCGGATGTTCGTCTGGTGAGAAGCTAGTGACGTGTGCATGACGCGACAAGGGTTGCGGCCGTGATCGGTGGACGGTGAGTGCGCGGCGAGTGGCCGGGGCGGGGACGGGAAGCGGGGCCGGGGCAGGGGTGGTTCGGTGCCGGGGACGGCGCGTGAGTGGTTCCGGGACCGGCCGGGAAGTGGTCCTGTGGCGGGTTCGGGGTTCGGCCCCCGGGTGGTCCGGGGACGGCCGGCCGGGAGGCGGTCCTGATGGGGCCGGGCCTTGGCGGGGGTGGTCGGTGACGCGGGCGGGGATCGGCCCGGAGGTGGCCTCGGGATCGGCGCGGGGGTGTCGCGTACGATGGGTGGCGCAGAAGGGGAGTAGCTCTACGCCGGACCGTCGACACACTGCTCAGCTCGTCTGAGCCGGCGCCCGGAGGCAGGTTCCGTGATCACGGGGCCCGCCAGCGAGACCTTCGGCAAGCAGTGCGCCGTCCGTGCCGTTCGTTCGGCACGGGCCGTCCGTCCCGTGCCGTCCGGCGCGGGTGACCGTGTGCTGCCGTGCCGAGGTGTCGCGTCAGCGGTTGATTTCTCTCGGTGGGGCGGCCCGACCGATTGAGGAACCTTGATCAGCTTCAGTGTCACGGCGCTCGTCTTCGGCGTCGTCCTCCTCGCCGAACTCCCCGACAAGACCGCGCTGGCCGGTCTCGTCCTCGGCACGCGCTATCGCGCCTCGTACGTCTTCGCCGGTGTCGCGGCGGCGTTCGCCGTCCATGTCGCGCTGGCGGTGGCGGCGGGGAGCGTGCTCACGCTGCTGCCGCAGCAGATCGTGCACGCGGTGACGGGTGTGCTCTTCCTCGGCGGCGCGGCGGTGCTGCTGAGGACGAAGGGCGGGGCCGACGACGACGCGGAGATCCGGCGGCCCGAGGACCAGGGCTTCTGGAAGGTCTCGGGGGCGGGCTTCATGCTCATCCTGGTCGCCGAGTTCGGGGACCTGACCCAGATCATGACCGCGAACCTCGCGGCCCGTTACGACGATCCGCTCTCCGTCGGGCTCGGGGCGGTGCTCGCGCTGTGGGCCGTGGCCGGGCTCGGCATCCTCGGCGGCAGGGCGCTGATGAAGCGGGTGCCGCTGAAGCTGATCACGCGGATCGCCGCCGTGCTGATGGTGGGGCTCGGTGTGTGGAGTCTGTGGGAGGCCGTGACGGGATGAGGGAAGGGGGTGGCGGAGAGCCGCGCTCTTTTGTACCGTAGAGAAACAAAGTGGCTCCCGCCCGCACTCCCTGACCGGCGGGCGGGGCCGCCTTGTCCCTCCGGGGCCGCCCGGTCCTCGCGGACCAGGGCTCCTGGCCGGAATTCAAGGCCTGGGGCCTGGGACTCGGGGCTTCCGGGTCCGACCGGTCGTGGCCCCCTTTCCCGCGCCTTGGAGCTGCTGATGACGGCCACCACCGTTCTGACCGCCCGCGCCCTCCTGCTGGACATGGACGGCACCCTCGTCAACTCGGACGCCGCCGTCGAGCGCGTCTGGCGGCGCTGGGCCGAGCGGCACGGGCTGGACGGCACCGAGATCATGCAGGTCGTGCACGGCCGCCAGGGCTACGCCACGATGGCCGTACTCCTGCCCGACCGGCCCATGGAGCAGAACCTCGCGGACGACGCGCGGATGCTGGCCGAGGAGACCGCCGACGTGGACGGTGTCGTCCCGGTACCCGGCGCGCCGGAGTTCCTCGCCTCCCTCGTCACCGCCGGGGTGCCGCACGCCCTGGTGACCTCGGCGAACGTCCCGCTGTCCACGGCCCGGATGGCCGCGGCCGGGCTGGCGCTGCCCGGGGTGCGCGTCACCGCCGAGTCGGTCGGCGCGAGCAAGCCGGACCCCGAGGGCTTCCTGAAGGGGGCCGCCGAGCTGGGTGTCGCGCCCGAGCAGTGCGTCGTCTTCGAGGACTCCGGGGCCGGGATCGAGGCCGGGCGGGCCGCGGGGATGCGGGTCGTGGGGGTCGGGCAGCGGGCGCGGTTCCACGGGCCCGACGTGGTGGCGCCCGACCTGCGGGCGGTGCGCGTGGAGGCGGCCGGGGGCGGGCTGGTCCGGCTGCACGTCGGGTAGGGGCGGGCCGCCGTTCGGGTGCGGCCGTTTCCTCCTGCCCAGGCGTCGTCGGCGGCCGACCGTTCCCTCGGCCGACGGCTGCGGGGGCCAAGTCGCCCCCGCCCGGCGGCTGTTACGTGGCCGTCGGCGGGGGGCGGTGGTCGGTTCGAGGCGCTCGGGGCGGTCGTCAGGCCTCGGTCTTCGGGCCCGTCTGCTGGAGGACCTCGAAGGTCCAGACGGACGAGCCGGAGGCGGCCGGCTTGGGGCGCTCGCCGCCGCCCTGGTGGGCCTGCTTCATGGGGCCCTCCATCCACGCCTGGAAGGCGGCCTCGTCGCGCCAGCGGGTGTAGACGAGGTAGTTGTCGGTGCCGTCGACGGGGCGCAGCAGCTCGAACCACTCGAAGCCGTCCGAGTTCTCGACCACCCCGGCGCGGGAAGCGAAGCGCTTCTCCAGCACCTCGCGCTGCTCGACTGGGACCGTGAGGACATTGATCTTGACGATGCTCATGGCTTCATCCTGCATCACGCACCGCTGGAGGGCGCGCGCCGACCCCCACGGGTTGCCCAGCGCCCAAGTCGTTTCGTCGGCTGTCCGTCGGCTGGTGGGCGTCCGTCGGCCCCGGCGGTCACGGTTCCTTCGTCTCGGACTCCAGTTGGCCACAGGTCACCGGGCCGTAGACGCCCGGCTCGTCCTGTTCCTTCCCGATGCCACGGATGTTCTGGTAGAAGAGGACGGCCTGTTCGACCTGGCTGTCGTAGTACTGGTCGATGTCGCCGTTGTAGATGCCCAACTGGTGCAGCCGCAGTTGGAGTTCGGTGACCTCGGGGCCGCTGTCGCCGGGGCGCAGCGTCTGGGGCGCCGCGAGCCGGCTGCCCGACTCCTCCACGCCGGCGGCCGACGAGTCGGCGGAGTCGTCGGAGGCATCGGCGCTGGGCGTGCTCTGCGGCGGGGCCGCCGAGGCGGACGCCGACGGTGAGCCGGACGGCTCCGAGGGCGACGGGGAAGGGGACGGGCTCTTCGTCGGGCTCGGCGGCGGGGCGTTGCCCGGCGGCGCCGGCGCGGGTGCTCGGCCCCCGCCCGCCCCGGACGGCTTCACCGGCGACGCGCCCCCGTCGGGGTCGGTGTCCGGCGCGCTCGCCCGCAGATCCTCCGGCAGCGCGCGGTCCCGCTCGGGCGCGTCGTAGGAGAACAGCCCACTCGCGAGTCCGGCGGCCGTCAGGACCCCCGCGGCGGCGGTGCCCGCGAGGGCGGCGACGACTCCCGTACGGCGGCGCCGCCGACGCCTCGCGTGCCGCATCGCGGAGGAGACGGGGGAGACGGGGGAGGTGGGAGGACCGGACACGGTGGAGGGGCCCGAGGTGGCAGGGGACGCGAAGGGTGTGAGGGCCGTAGCGGTGGCCCCTGGGCCCGACGAAGCGCCGAACCCGTTCGCGCCCGCTTCCCCGCCCCGCTGCTCGAACGGCCGTACGTCCATGGCGCCCGGCCCTGCCGCGCTCGCCGTCGTGGTCATCGGCGTGCGCACGGCCATGGGCATGGGCGTCGTCGGAGTGTGGTCGAACCCGGGAGTGCCCGACCCGGGCGTACTGGCCCCCGGCCGCGCCCGACCCTGCTGAATCGTTAAGGCTTCATCGCTCGCGGGGTCTCCGGCTTTTCCGGGGCCCGCGTAGTACCCGCGGTGCCCGCCATGCGCGCCGCCCTGGTGATGCTGGTGGTTCTCGTCCCCCAACTCCACATACGGCCGTATCCGGAGGGGGTCGAAGTCCTCCGCGGCTGCCGCCTCGGCTGAGCGGGTTTCGAGGAGGGCCTCGGAGGCGCGGCGGCCACACGGGCAGGACGGTGTGCCGTCCGATGCCCGGGGTGTGAAGCACTCCGGGCATATGTGGCTGTTCGGTTCACTCACGTGTGGTCCCTCCCCGCGAAGACTTCAGAGTTTAAGCAAATGATCGCCACGGAATCTTCCAGGCACCTCAGGAATCACGGGTTCCGGAAAACCTCGACAGGTCATAACCGGTCACACCAACCACGATGGAAGGGAAAGCGGAGGATGGGGAGACTGAGGACGCCCTCAACGCGTGAGGCCCCGGTCGACGCGTGAGGCCCTCTGTCTCGGCCGCTGACGAACGGCGGCCCGCCCTCCTCCGACGCTTGCCGTTTGAACGAAGTCGTTCGGGCAACTCGGTGCGCAAGGCGGCCCGGTGGGGCGAGAAGCCCGGGCCGAGGACTCTGGAAGGCATTCATGTCCACAGGCTTGATCATCGCTTTGATCGTGATCGTGGCGGCCGTGGTCGTCGTGGCGGCCGTCCTGACCCTGCGTGCCCGTGGCGGTGCGAATGGCGGCGGATCGTTGAAGCGGCGTTTCGGACCCGAGTACGACCGGACCGTGGCACGCCATGACGGTGACGAGCGGGCCGCCACGCGGGAACTCGCGGAGCGGGTGAAGCGGCACGGCTCGATGGAGAAGAGGGCGCTGCCCGGCGCGGAGCGCGAACGGTACGAGTCCCGCTGGGCGGCGGCCCAGGAACGCTTCGTCGACTCGCCCCGTGAGGCGGTCGCGGAGGCGGACCGGCTGCTCTCCGAGCTGGCCGCGGCGCGCGGCTTCCCGGACGGCGGTCGCTACGAGACCCAGCTGGAGGCGCTCTCCGTCCACCACGGCCCCCACGTGCACGGCTACCGCCGGGTGCACCTCGCGGCGCACGGCACCGGCGACACGGCCGAGGGCCGCGCGGGTACCGCCGACGGCGTCGCTCCCGGCACCGGTACGGAGGAGATGCGCGAGGCCATGATCGAGGCCCGCGCGCTGTTCGACGATCTGGTGGCACCGGACCGCCGGGACGCGCGGTCGGACCGTGACGGCCGCGCCGAGCGCGACGGCCTGGGCCACCGCGACGGCAAGGCGCGGCGCGACGAGCGCGACGGGACGGCCCCCGGCGGCCGGCACCGGTCCCATCTGCCATGGGCGCCCACCAGGCGCCACGCGAAGGGGAGTTGAGGGGGATGACTGACGACGTGACGAGGGGCGAGGACATCCGAGGCCGACACGAGGCGCGGGAAACCCACGGGAGGCGTGACGGCATGAAGGGGAGCGGGACGGCACCGGGCACCCGGGCGACGGACACCACGACCTCCGCGGGCGCCGCGGGCACCCGGGCCACGGTGGTGCCGGGCCACGACACCGAGGCGGGCCGCAAGGACCAGGCGACACCCACGCCGGCCGGGTCCCGGACCGGGCCCCAGCAGAACGGGTCGTCGACCGGGACGCCCCTGCTCCCGCATGACGAGTGCGACAAGCTGGACTTGCGGCTGCAGCACGCGGTCGGCGAATTCGTGGACGGGCCCCGGTCCGCCGTGGAGGAGGCCGACCAGGTGCTGGAGGAGGTGGCCGCCCGCGTCACCGACGCGGTCAGCCAGCGGCGCCGCACCCTGCGCGCCTCCTGGCAGACCACCGCCGACGACCGTCCCGCCTCCTCCGACACCGAACAACTCCGCCTGGCCCTGCGCGACTACCGCGAACTCACCGAACGGCTGCTGCGGCTCTGACGCCGACAGCGGCACACGACGAGACCGCGCCCCGGATCGTGCACCGGGGCGCGGTCTCATGCGTGCGCGGGGCCTGCCACGTCAGGGGCGCGGGGAACTGAGCGGGGACGCCCCCGCTCACCCCTCCCGCCGCGCAGCCCACTCCCGTACGACCTCGTCGACGTCGTACGGCTTCAGGCCCAGCGGTGGCCCCGGCGGCGGCTTGAACATCATCTCGCGGATCTTGCCGTTGATCTCGGTGATGATCTGGCGGACGACGCGTTCGGAAGGGGCCGAGGCCGCCGCGGCCAGTGCGTCCTCCGCCTCCTTGCGGAGCGCCAGCGTGGGCGGCAGGACGGACATCCCCTCGCGGGCCATCTTCTGCTTGATCCACCAGAGTTCGTCGTAGGTCGTGTCGTCGCCGCGCAGCGGCCGGCCCACGCCGGGAAGCGCCGTGAAGTCGCCGCGCGCCTCCGCGTCGCGGATCTGTTTGTCGACGAAGGACTCGAAGCTGACACCGGGTGGCTTTCGCTCGGTCATACGTCCATTGTGCCGGAGCCCGCACACCAGGACGATCCGGCGATTTATCATGCGGCGGCGGTGCGCGCAGTGCGCCGTGCGCAGCGACAACCGGAGTTTGACCCGTTAAGGAGTGGTACGTGCTCGAACTCACCATGGCCTCGGTCTCCGAGGCGGACGCCGGGGCGACGGCCGGTATGCAGATGGCCGACGCGCCCAGCGAGCCGGGCAACGTGCTCCGGGTGGGCCGTGATCGGGTGGTGTGCCGGCTCGCCACACCGGACGACTGGCTCTTCGTCTCCCGCGTGCACCTGGAGTTCCTGTGCGGACCCGACGGCACCTGGCAGGTCACCTGGCTGCGCGGCTCGCACGCCGACCCCTCCTCCGAGGTGCGGCTGGCGCTGCTCGGCCACCAGCCCCAGCCGCTCCCGTACGGCGGCACGGCGAAACTCCCGCACGGCGGCTCCGGTGAACTCGTCGTCTACGACCGCACGGGCCCGCGCAGCGTCAACGTGGGTTTCTACCACGAGGCCTGACCGGACGGCACGGCGGTGACGCTCACTCCAGCACCCGGGCCAGCGCGAACCCGTCGTAGCCCTTGCCGCCCACCGTCTGGATCGCCGTGCCGCTCAACTTCGGGTGCGTGGCGATGAGTTCGATGGCGGCCCGGGTGCCGCGGATGTCCGGCTCGGCGCTGTCGGCGTCGGTGACCCGGCCGCCGCGTACGACGTTGTCGACGACGATCACGCTGCCGGCGCGGGTGAGCCTGAGGGCCCACTCCACGTAGTGCGGGTTGTTGGCCTTGTCCGCGTCGATGAAGACCAGGTCGAACGGCTCGGGGTTCTCGTCGGTGAGTTGGGGAAGCGACTCCAGGGCGGGGCCCACCCGTACCTCGACGAGCGCGTCGAGTCCGGCGCGCGCGATGTTGCGGTTGGCGACCTCGGCGTGCCGGGCGCTGTACTCCAGGGAGATCAGCCGGCCGTCGGCGGGCAGCGCGCGGCCCAGCCAGATGGTGCTGTAGCCGCCGAGGGTGCCGATCTCCAGGATGCGGCGGGCCCCTTGGATCTGGGCCAGGAGCTGGAGGAACTTGCCCTGGTTGGCCGTGACGTTGACCTGCGGGAGTCCGGCGGCGGCGCTGTCGCGCAGCGCCGCCGCCAGAGGCTCGTCGTCGGGGGAGAGGTGGGTGGTGAAGTAGTCGTCGACGTCGTCCCAGGCCTGCGACTCGCTCATGAAGCTCTGCCTCCTGTGCCCTTCGTGTGTCTAGTTAGGTCAGCTAACTAGTTGCGCTAACGAATATAGGCGCAGGTCGACGCTCTGTCAGTGATTCCCCCTCTCGCGGCGTGCGAGTTCAGTCGATCGGGCCGGACTTCGGGTCCGTCGGCGACACCGGTGCGGGCGGACCCTGCGGGTACGTCCCGGGCGGTACAGGCGGCCCCTGCGGGTAGGCCCCCGGCGGTGTGAAGGCCGCGCCCGGCGGCGGTGGCGGGGGCAGTTGCTTGCGGGTGTTGCGCCGGAGCACGATCGCGACCGCCACCGCCTTGATCGCGAGCACGGCGATGCCGATGCCGAACGACAGCAGCCAGCCGGGGATGCCCCACACGGTCCACATCTCGTCCACGTAGATGACCTTTCGATAGGTTTCGTCGGCGGCGGCCCGCCGCAGGTGTGCTCGCCGGCGATCCCGGGCCATGCTTCCAGGTGTTTGTCAGTGGCCTGTCACAGCCCCACCCGTGATGTGCGTCCGTGATCCGCGTCGCACTCGTGGGGTGCGGGCAACCGTCCGCGCACTATCGTCATCCGGAAAAACATGGGCGACTCTCAGGTGAAGCGAGGGTTGCCCGCGTCTCACAGCGCGGGCAGTGCGAGCCTTCTGTGAGGCGATGACGGGGTGGGAGGGCGACGGGGCGTGGCGACGGAGCAGAGCAGACCGGGCGGTGCCGCAGGTGCGGGCTTGGCGGCGGCGCGGCTGGGGACGGTACGGGCCGCGCTGTGGCTGTTCGCCACGGTCCTGGCGGTGCGGCAGATCGCGGTCGTGCTGAACCCGCCCAAGGGCGAGCGGCTGACGGATCTGGAGACCTGGGTCGGGCCGAGCGGTGTCCTGCGTGTGAAGGGCTCGCTGTACGAGTCGACGCAGTTCACGGGCACACCGTTCGGCGGCCTCGTCCTCAAGCCCCTGACCCGGACGGCCGAGCAGGCGCTCGGCTGGGGCTGGACCTTCGGCACCCTCCTGCTGGTCGTCGCCCTCGGCCTGGTCGCCGCGCGCGCCCTCCCACAGCCCGTCACCCGGCGTACGGCCCTGCTCGCCGCCCCCGTCGCGGTCACCCTGCTGATGCTGTCGCTGCCGGTGCGCAACACCCTGTACCTGGGCCAGACCAGCATCATCCCCGTGCTGCTCGTCCTCGCGGGCTGCTTCGCGGTCCGGGGAGAGCGCACCAGCGGGTTCTGTGTCGGGCTCGCCGCGGCCTTCCAGCCGACCGTGCTGCTCTTCGTGGTGCTGCTGTGGTTCACCGGCCGCAGGCGGGCCGCCGCGAGCACCGGGATCACGTTCGCCGGGGCCACCGCGCTGGCCTGGGCCGCGATGCCGCACGACTCGTTCACCTACTGGGTGCACCATCTCGCGGGCGTCGGCCTCGGCGGCCGGGCGGACGACCTCGCCAACCACTCACTGCACGGCGCGCTGCTCCGGCTCGGCCTGGAGGGCCCGCTGGAGATCGTCGTCTTCCTCGCGCTGGCCGTCGCCGTCGCCGTGGTCGGCATGCGGCGGGCCGTCCACTACGCCCGCGACGGACAGCTGCTGCTGGCCGTCGCCCTCACCGGCTGCGTCGTGGTCGCCGTCTCGCCGACGTCCTGGAAGCACCAGTTGCTGTGGGTGCTGCTCGCGGTGGTCGGCCGGGTCGGCAAGAAGGCCTCCTCGCGGTATGTGTGGCCGGTCGCGGTGGTGCTGGTGATGACGCTGCCCGCGAAGATGATGGTGCCGAACATGGGTGCCCTGCACCCGGTGCGCGACAACGTCGTCCTGCTGGCCGCGCTCGCCGCCGCCCTCGTCGTGCCGTTCCTGTCCCGCACCTCGGAGTACTACCGGGCGCCGATCCCCACGGAGTACGCCCCCAGGGCCGAGACCCGCTTCAGACGGGCCCCGCTGCTGCGCCGGGTCGCCACCCGCCCGAACCTGCTCCTGGAACTGCTGCTGATCCGCGTCACCTACGCCGCCTACCAGCGCACCCGCCTGGAGGCCACCGGCAGCCGGGCCGCCGCCGAGGAGCACGCCGGGCAGGTCCTCGCCGTGGAGAAGGCCCTGTTCATCGACGTCGAGCACTGGTTCAACCACGCGGTGGTCCAGGTCGACTGGCTGCGGGGCTTCTTCGACTTCTACTACACGTCGTTCCACTTCGTCGTGCCGCTCAGCGTCCTCGGCATCCTCTACTGGCGCCGCCCCGCCGACTACCGCTGGGCCCGCACCTCCATCGGCTTCACCACGGTCCTCGCCCTCGTCGGCTTCTTCTTCTACCCGCTGGCCCCGCCGCGCCTGATGCCCGGCCTCGGCATCATCGACACCATCTACGGCGTCCAGGACTTCTCCAGGCCGGACTACGGCAGGCTGACCGAGCTGACCAACCAGTACGCGGCGATGCCGTCCCTGCACTTCGGCTGGTCGCTGTGGTGCGGGCTCACGATCGCGCTGGTCGCGCCCAAGGTGTGGATGAAGGTGCTGGGCCTGCTCCACCCCTTCTTCACGGCCCTGGCCATCGTCGCCACCGGCAACCACTGGATCCTCGACGCGGTCGGCGGCGCCGCGGTGGTGGGCGCGGGCTTCGGCCTGACGTACCTCCTGACCGGCCCTCGCACGAGCGCGCCCCGCAGGGCGCGCGGCGAGCCGCGTGAGCAGCCGCAGCCGGACGGCCCACTCGTGCCGGCCGTCCAGCAGGGCGGGGGAGGCAGGGGCGTGGCGTAGGGGTGGGCCCCGGCCTCCCGCGGGACGGGCCGACGGCGCCGGGAGGCCGTCGGCCCGGGTCCGAGGGGGTGGGGTCAGGTGATGGTCACCTTGAGGTGCTTCACCCCGTTGATCCACGCCGAGCGCAGCCGGCTCGGTTCGCCGACGAGGCGGAGGTCCGGCATGGCGTCGGCGATCGCGTGGAAGATGAGGTCGATCTCCAGGACGGCCAGGGACTTGCCGAGGCAGAAGTGGGGGCCTCCGCCGCCGAAGCCGAGGTGGGGGTTGGGGTCGCGGGTGATGTCGAAGCTGTCGGGGTGGTCGAAGACGTCCGGGTCGTGGTTGGCGGAGGCGTAGAAGATGCCGACGCGGTCGCCCTTCCTGATGAGTTTGCCGCCCAGTTCGACGTCCTGGGTGGCGGTGCGCTGGAAGGAGTTGACCGGCGCGGCCCAGCGGACGATCTCCTCGGCGGCGGTGGCCGGGCGCTCACGCTTGTAGAGCTCCCACTGGTCGGGGTGGGTGAGGAAGGCGTGCATGCCGTGGGTGATGGCGTTGCGGGTCGTCTCGTTGCCCGCGACCGCCAGCATCAGCACGAAGAAGCCGAACTCGTCGGAGGTGAGGTTGCCCTCGTCCTCGGCGGCCACCAGCGTCGTCACGATGTCCTTGGCCGGGCACTGCTTGCGGTCGGCGGCCATGTTCATGGCGTACGCGATGAGTTCCATGGCCGACTCCTGGCCGGCCTCCTCGGTGACGGCGTACTCCGGGTCGTCGTAGGAGATCATCCGGTTCGACCACTCGAAGATCCGGATGCGGTCCTCCTGCGGGATGCCGATCAGCTCCGCTATGGCCTGCAGGGGCAGTTCGCAGGCGACCTCGGTGACGAAGTCGAAGGGGCCGGGGTGGGCGACGGCCTCCCGCGCGATGGCGAGGGCGCGGTGGCGCAGGTTGTCCTCCAGCGCCCGGATCGCCCTCGGGGTGAAGACGCGCTGCACGATCTGGCGGACCCGGGTGTGCTCCGGCGGGTCCATGTTCAGCAGGATCAGCCGCTGGGCGTCGATCGCGTCGCGCTCGATGTGCTCGTTGAAGCGGATGATCGCCGTGTTGACCGTGGAGGAGAACAACTCGGGGTGTGTGGAGACGTACTTGACGTCCGCGTGCCGGGTGACGGCCCAGTAGCCCTCGTCCGAGAAGCCCGCGATGCCGGGCGCCTGCGGGATCCAGCGGACCGGTTCCGTGCGGCGCAGTTCGGCGAACTCCGGGAGAGGGACACGGTGGTGCAGCAGGTCGGGGTCGGTGAAGTCGAACCCGTCGGGCAGCGCTGGACAGGGCATCGGCAACTCCTGACGGAGCATCAGATATGCGGGATTGCGGTGACCGTAGTAACGGGTTCTACAAGTAGCAAGGGGTACGGGGCTTTCAGTTGGCGCACGCCCCTTGCGGTTCCGGAGCCGCGCTCAGCAGACTGCTGAAGAGAACTAGAACGCGTACTAGTTCTGCGTGGCGGGCCGGGCCGGGACGCCCCGCGCCGCGCGGGTAACCGTTGAGAGGATCCCCATGGCCGCGGAACCCGTGATCGTCGAAGCCGTACGCACCCCCATCGGCAAGCGCGGCGGCGCGCTCGCCAACCTCCACCCCGCCTACCTCCTGGGCGAGACCTACCGTGAACTCCTCGGCCGCACCGGCATCCCCGCCGACTGCGTCGAACAGATCGTCGGCGGCACGGTGACCCACGCCGGCGAACAGTCCATGAACCCCGCGCGCACGGCCTGGCTGACCATGGGCCTGCCGTACGAGACGGCCGCGACGACCGTCGACTGCCAGTGCGGCTCCTCGCAGCAGGCGTCGCACATGGTGGCCAACATGGTCTCGGCAGGCGTCATCGACGTCGGGATCAGCTGCGGGGTCGAGGCCATGTCCCGGGTGCCGCTCGGGTCGGGGTCCAAGCACGGGCCCGGGAAGCCGTTCCCCGAGGAGTGGAACGTCGACCTGCCCAACCAGTTCGAGGCGGCCGAGCGGATCGCCCGGCACCGGGGGCTCACCCGGGAGAACGTGGACGCGCTGGGCCTGGCCTCCCAGGAGCGGGCCGCCGCCGCGTGGGCCGAGGAGCGGTTCAAGAAGGAGACGTTCGCCGTCCAGGTGCCGACGACCGAGGCGGAGCAGGCCGCAGGGCAGGGCATGTGGCGGCTCGTCGACCACGACGAGGGGCTGCGCGACACCTCCGTGGAGGCGCTGGCCCGGCTCAAGCCGATCATGCCGACGGCCGTCCACACGGCGGGCAACTCCTCCCAGATCAGCGACGGCGCGGCGGCGATCATGTGGGCGTCCAAGCGGATGGCCCGCGCGCTGAAGCTGCGGCCCCGGGCGCGGATCGTCGCCCAGGCACTCGTGGGAGCCGACCCCCACTTCCACCTCGACGGGCCGATCGACGCGACGAAGGCCGTCCTGGGCAGGGCCGGGATGTCGCTGAAGGACATCGACCTCGTCGAGATCAACGAGGCCTTCGCCTCCGTGGTGCTGAGCTGGGCGCGGGTCTTCGACCAGGACCTGGCGAAGGTGAACGTCAACGGGGGCGCCATCGCCCTCGGCCATCCGGTGGGCGCGACCGGCGCGCGGCTCATCACGACCGCGCTGCACGAGCTGGAGCGGACGGACAAGGAGTTCGCGTTGGTGACGATGTGCGCGGGTGGCGGACTGGCCACCGGGACGATCATCCAGCGGCTGTAGAGCGCCGGTGGCGCTGACGGAAGCGGCCCTGTCGGTCGTCCCACGACCAACAGGGCCTTCCCCCGTCGAGCGGTCCCCCGGCCGCCCTTTCCCCCGTGAGCGGCAGGTCGGTTGCGCCGCCCTTGTTCCCCCGTGAGCGGCGAGTCCCCCGTGCCCGGCCGCCCTTGTTCCCCCGTTCGTGCGCGGCCCCCGCACCGCCCACACCACTGATTCCATCGGATCGCGCATTGTTTGGCAGGGGTGGTGCACCTGCCAAACAATGGCCGGACGCGATCTCGCCGCTCAGGTGGCCGGATGCGTACGTTGGCTGTCCGAGATGGTGCGGGTGTGGCGGGAGGGGAGCACAGCGGTGGCGGGGCGTCGTGAGGTACCGGTCGATCCGGGGGCCGGACCGGTGCAGCGGTTCGCGTTCGAGTTGCGCAAACTGCGGACCGAGGCGGGCGGCCTCACCTATCGGGCGATGGCCCGGCAGGCCGGCTACTCGATCACCACCCTGTCCCAGGCCGCGGGAGGCGACCAGCTGCCGACGCTGCCGGTGGCTCTGGCCTTCGTGAGGGCCTGCGGGGGCGACCCGGCGGAATGGGAGACCAGGTGGCACCAGGCGGCCGAGGAGGCCGCCGCCTTCGACCCGGACGACGACGGGGCGGGCTCGGAGCCGCCGTACCGGGGGCTGTCCCGGTTCGAGACCGACGACAGCGACCTCTTCTTCGGCCGGGACCGGCTCACCACCGAACTCGTCGGTCTGCTGCGCCGCCGACGGTTCGCGGCGGTCTTCGGCCCCTCCGGCATCGGCAAGTCCTCGCTCCTGCGCGCCGGACTCATCCCCGTCCTGCGGCGTCCGCAGGAGGCGGGCCCGCCCCTGTCCGGCATCCGCGTCCTGACGCCCGGCGACCAGCTGGCCCGCACCCGCGAACTGCTCCTGGAGGGCGGCGGCACCGGTGAGGACGGCGGTGACCGGCTCGTGGTCGTCGACCAGTTCGAGGAGGTCTTCACCCTCTGCCACGACGCGGCCGAACGCGCCCGCTTCATCGACCTGCTGCTGACCGCCCGCGACCCGGAGAGCCGGCTGCGCGTCCTGCTCGCCGTTCGCGCGGACTTCTACGGCCGGTGCGCCGAGCACCGCGAGCTGGCCGAGGCCCTGGGCGACGCCAACCTGCTGGCCGGGCCGATGAGTCCGGCGGAGCTGCGCGAGGTCGTCGTCAAGCCGGCCGCGGCGGCCGGGCTGACCGTGGAACGGGCGCTGACGGCCCGGCTGGTCGAGGAGATCTCCGACGCGCCCGGCGGTCTGCCCCTGCTGTCGCACGTCCTGCTGGAGACCTGGCGCCGCCGCCGGGGCAAAACCCTCACCCTGGCCGGGTACGAGGCGGCCGGCGGCCTGGACGGGGCCATCGCGAAGACCGCCGAGGACGTCTACAGCCGCTTCACCCCGGGTGAGGCCGCCACGGCCCGCCGGGTGCTGCTGCGGCTGATCTCCCCCGGCGACGGCACCCCCGACACCCGCCGGCCCGCGGGCCGCGCCGAGCTGGAGACCACCGGCACCGGCCGGGAGGAGGTCGCCCAGGTCCTCGAAGCGCTCACCCGGGCCCGCCTCCTCACCCTCGACGGCCCCACCGTCGAGCTCGCCCACGAGGCGCTCATCACCGCCTGGCCCCGCCTGCGCGGCTGGATCGAGGAGGACCGGGAGCGGCTGCGCGCGCACCGGCAGCTCACCGAGGCGGCCCGCGCCTGGGAGGAGCTGGGCCGCGACGAGGGCGCCCTGTACCGGGGGAGCCGGCTCGTCACGGCCCGGGAGCACTTCGGCGGCCCCGGCCGCACCGACGACCTGACCGACCTGGAAGCCGCCTTCCTCACCGCCGGTGTCACCGCCCTCGAACAGGAGGAGCGCGCCACGGCCCGCACGACCCGCCGCCTGCGCCTCCTCGTCACCTCCCTGGCCTGCCTCCTCGCCCTCGCCCTGACCGCGACCGCCCTCGCCTACTGGCAGCGCCAGACAGCCGTGAACGCCCAACGCGAAGGCCTCTCCCGGCAGCTGGCCGCCCAGTCCGCCGCCCTGCTGGACAGCGACACCGACCTCGCCTCCCTCCTGGCCATCAAGGCGTACCGCACCAGCCCCACCCGCGAGGCCACCCGGAGCCTGTACGCCGCCGCGGCCGTCCCGCTCGAACGGCGGCTGACCGGCCACACCGGCACCGTCGCCTCCCTGGCCTACAGCTCCGACGGGAGGACCCTCGCCACCGGCAGCTACGACGGCACGGCCCGGCTGTGGGACACGGCGAGCGGACGCACCCGGAAGGTGCTCACCGACGGCACCGGCTCCGACGGCACCGGCTCCGACGGTCCCGGCCTCGTGCGCACCGTGGCCTTCGGCCCGGACGGCGGGACCTTCGCCACCAGCGGCAGCGACGAGGCACGGCTGTGGGACCTGGACACCGGACGCGTCCGGGCCTCGGTCGCCGTCCGCGACCCCGACGACGACAACATGGCGGCGGTGGGCTTCGCCGGGGACGGCCGCGCCCTGGCCGTCGCGGAGGGCGGGCAGGTGCTGGACGTGGCCACCGGCCGGGTCGCCACCACCCTCAAGGGGCCCACCGGTCTGGAGATGGCGGTCGCGTTCAGCCCCGACGGGCGCACCCTCGCCACCAGCACCCGGGACCGCACCGCCCAACTGTGGGACCTCGACACCGGCAGCGTGCTGGCCAGCGTCAAGAGCAGTACGGGCGTGGTGAGTTCGCTGGCGTTCGACTCCGACGGCAAAACCCTGGCCACCGGCACCGAGGACGGCACCGTACAGCTGTGGAACGTCGCCGACGGCAAGCGGCGCACCACGCTCACCAGCGCCAGCAGCCGCGTCGAGTCCCTGGCGTTCGCCCCGGACGGCAAGACCCTGGCCGCCGGCAGCTACGACAGCACCGTACGCCTGTGGGATCTCGCCACCGGGCGCGTCGAGTCCACCCTCACCGGCCACAACAGCCCCGTGACGGCGGTGGCGTTCAGCCCCGGCGGCCACGGCCTGGCGACGGGCGACGAGGCCGACAGCTTCGGCGGCGGCGACGTAGGCGTCCGGCTGTGGAACGTGGCCACGAACCGACCCCGCGCCACGATGGCCGTCCCCGGCGGCTCCCTGGAGTTTGTCGCGTTCGGCCCCGACGGCGACACCATCGTCACCAGCAGTGTCCGGACGACCGCCGACTTCGGTGACATCACCAGCACGGTACGCCTGTGGGACACGGCCACCCGCCGCAGCCGGGCCACCCTCGACGAGGGGCTGACCCACGTGGGGCCGGTCCTCTTCAGCCCCGACGGCAGGACACTCGCCCTCACCGACGAGGTCGAGGCGCAGTTGTGGGACGTCCGCACCCGGCGACCGCGGACCACTCTGCCCGGCCGGTTCGTCAACGGGATGGCGTTCAGCCCCGACGGCCGCACGCTGGTGACGGTGGGCGACGGCCTCGTGCTGTGGGACACCGCGACCGTGCGCCCCCGAGCCGAACTCCCCAA
Organism: Streptomyces sp. TG1A-60; assembly: GCF_037201975.1. Lineage (NCBI taxonomy): Bacteria > Bacillati > Actinomycetota > Actinomycetes > Kitasatosporales > Streptomycetaceae > Streptomyces > Streptomyces sp. TG1A-60. Next base: position 5,879,024 of record NZ_CP147520.1, read on the forward strand.
AGCCGAGGAGGGCTCGCAGGTTGCGTTCAGCCCCACGGGCGACGTCTTCGCCACCACCGGAGGCCAGGAGGGGGAGATCCGGCTACGGGACGCCGCCACCGGCCGAATCCGGACCAGGCTCGTCGAACCCGCCGGCCGCGCCACGCCGAAGGGAGCCGAGGAGGACCTCGCCCTGATGTTCAGGCAGGTGGAGTCGATGGCCTTCAGCCCGGACGGCCGCACCCTCGCCTCCGCCAACGCCGACGGCCGGGTACGGCTCTGGAACACCGGCACGGGAGAACTCGACGCCACCCTGACCGTGAGCCTCACGGAGGGCCCCGTGCAGGTGGCGTTCAGCCCCGACGGCCGCACCCTCGCCACCGCCGCCGGTGGCACGGTACGGCTGTGGGACGCCACCACACACTACGCGCGCGCGACGCTCCCGGTCCGAGGCGCCAGGACGCTGGCCTTCAGTCCCGACGGCCGCACCCTCGCCACCGGCGGGTACGACGACCGCCTGCGCCTGTGGAACGCGGCCCTGCCCCGCCCCAACCAGGCGATCATTAACCTCTGCCGGGCCCTGCACCGAGACCTCACCCAGCGGGAGCGGGCCCTGTATCTGCCGGACGAGGAATCAGACCGCGTGTGCTGACGCCCAGCCGAGGAAGGCGCTGAACGCGGCGGGGCCGAGGGCGAGTCGGGGTCCCGCAGGGCTCTTGGAGTCGCGGACGGCGATGGTGGGGCAGGGGGTTTCGGCGACTTCTACGCAGTCGCCGCCCTGGTCGCCGCTGTACGAGGACTTACGCCAGGTGAGGGGGCCGACGGGGGCGCACTCGATGCATTCGCCCCCCTGGTCGCTGCTGTAGGACGACTTACGCCACCGGGTCCCCATCGGGATCGCGTTGCTCTCCATAACGCTCCTCCATCACGCGTCGGATCAGCTCCGCCGAATCCCTGAGGGAGAGGGCGGCGGCTTGAAGATGATCGTAACGGAGCGAGCAGTTCTTGACGGTGTCTGGGTTGGCGGTCGGGTGCCCGCTCCCGTAGCCCTCTGTGTAGACGATGTCCGGGTCTTGCCGGCAGCGGAAGAGCGTGAATGAGCCGGTCAGTCCCGCATGTGCCCCGGCGTCGAAGGGCAGGATCTGGATGTTGATCCGGGGATTCTTCTCGAAGGCCAACAGTTTCCGCAGTTGGCCCCGCATCACTTTCGTGCCGCCGATCTGCTGGTACAGCGCGGCCTCACTGATGACGGCCCACAGGATCGGCGGCTCTTCCTTCTCGAAGATGCGCTGGCGGGCCAACCGTACGGCGGTCCGGTCGTCGAGACCGGTGTCGTCCAAGGCGCCCAGCACGGCACGGACGTAGTCCTCAGTCTGTAGCAGTCCGTGGATCAACTGCGTCTGGAACGAGCAGATCTCGGCGGCCCGAACCTCCAGCTCCGCCACCTGCTGGAACCAGGCCGGAAGTTGATGGCGCATCACCAGCACGGCGAGCCGGGACAGCAACCCGCCCGTCTCCAACGCCACATCCACCCGCTCGCTGAACTCCAGCGTCGGTACCTTCCTCGCCGTCTCGATCTGCCCGACCAGCGACGCGGTGTAGCCGAGGATGTCCCCCAGTTGCCTCTGTGTCAGGCTCGCGGCCTCGCGGCAGCGCCGCAACTCGTAGCCGTAGTAGTCCAGTGGTGAGGCGCCGGGATCGAGGGTGTGGATCTGGGTCACGGGCGGTCCCCTCTTTGAGACTTCAACTCACTTTTGCACGCGTTGTGTCTGATCTGTGGCTGACGGTAGTCGCGGTGGGCCAGTCTTGTGGTGTGAACGGACACTTTCCGTCCTTCCTTCTGGGCGCCCTGCCCGCCCAGTACCGGATCTGCCTCACCGTCGGCGAGCACTCCGCGCATCACATCCGCCGTATCGTCCGCTCGTATCTGGACGAGTGGGAGATGGCGGAGCTGACCGACGCGGTCGAGCTGGGCGTGACCGAGCTGCTCGCCAACGTCGTACGGCATGTGCCGGACCGGCGGTGCACCCTGCTGTTGCTGCGCGCGGCGGCCGGGGTGAGGGTGGAGGTCGCGGACGGGTCGGCCCGACTGCCCTCCCCGCGGGAGGACCTGCCGCCGGACTCCGAAGGGGGGCGCGGGCTGCTGCTGTTGGACGCGGTGGCCCACAAGTGGGGCGTCGGGCCCCGGCTCGCCGGAGGCAAGACCGTGTGGTTCGAGTGCCGTCGCGGCTGAGGCGGTCACCGCTCCGGCGGGCGGAGCCGCGTCAGGTCGGCCGGGAGCAGTTCGGGATGGTAGGCGGCGAGGCCGGCGCCGCCGAGCCACCAGCCCCGGTGGACGAGTGCTCGGCACAGGGACGGCGCGAGACGGTCGAACACCGTCGGGACCAGGGCGAGATCGCGGCCGTCGTGGGTGCGGTGCTCGGGGAAGGTCGCCCGCCAGCGGTGCAGAACCGGGTCCGCGAGCGGGAAGTCCGTGGACAGCTGGACCAGGAAGCCCCGGCGGGCGCCGCGCCGGAAGCGTTCGACCATGGCCCGGGTGCGCAGCGCGGTGCTCTGGCGGTAGAGGAGGGAGTTGGCTCTCGCCAGGTCGCGGATCACCGGGATGCGGCCGTACATGCCGGGGCGGAGCAGGCCCCCGGCGTTGAGGACGCACAGGAACGTGTGCCGGTAGGTGTCGCTGTCCAGGGCCTCCAGGCCGGTGTTGTCGTAGGTGCCGCCGTCCAGGAGGGCCGGGCGGTGGGTGGCGCAGGGGAAGGGTCCACGGTCGAGGACCACGGGCGGGAAGGCGCCGGGGACCGCCGCCGAGGCCGAGACGGCGCGGCTGAGGCGTAGGCCCGTACCGGCCGTGGGGGCGAGACCGATCGTGTAGTCGCCGTACACGTCGCGTTCGAAGGTGAAGCGGACGCCGGTGGTCAGGTTGGCGGCGTTGACGATCCAGCGGACCTGAGGGTCCAGGTGTTCCAGCTCGGTCTGTCCGAAGAACCAGTCGTCGAGCCGTCCGGCCAGCAGGTCCGTGCGGGTGGTCGGGCCGAGGGTGCGCCAGACGTCCCGCAGGAGCGTCCGCTTGAGGGAGCGGGCGGAGACCCGGTCGACGAGGGGCGTGATCACCAGCTCGTCCACCGCCTGCGCGGTGAAGTCCCGCTCGCGCAGGGCCGGCCAGGCGCGGGCCAGGCAGCCGTTGGCTATCGAACCCCCGGACACGGAGGAGGAGTAGCGCAGGTGGGGGAGGAGCCCGGTGTCGGCCAGCAGACGGACGAAGCCCAGCGCGGAGAGCGTGGCGCGGAAGCCTCCGCCGGAGAGGGCGAGGGCGAGGGGGGTGGCCGTGGCGGGTGGTGGTGGGGCCGGGCGGAGGAGGTCGCCGCAGGGGCGGGCGGTCAGGCCGGTGCCGACTGCGGGGGAGTCGACGGCCCACGGCGACACGCCGTTCGGGGCGGCGGACGGGACGGTGTCCGTGAACGTGTCCGGTGCGTGGCGGGACTTGGTCATGGCCGGTCTCCGATCGCGATGACGAGTGCCTGGTCGGTGGGGCCTCTGACGTCGACCTCGAAGGCACGGTCCGCGCGCAGTTCCTCCAGCGCCTCCTCGGCGAAGGGGATGTGGTTGGTGAGGTGGATGACGTACGTGTCGTCGGGTGCGCGGGACTCGACGAGCCGGCGCAGGGTCTCCTCGTCGGGGTGGTGGTGGCGGACGCCGTCGGCCGAGATGACGTAGTGGTCGGCGTGGATCCACTCGAAGAAGTCGGGTTCCACGTTGCGGTCGCTGCCGTGGTGCGGCAGCTTCAGCAGGTCGAGGTGGAGCGGGGCGGAGTCGTCGAGCAGGTCGAGGGCGCGCAGGCCGGCCAGGACGTGGTCGCCCCGTGCGTCGCCGGTGAGCAGGGCGGTCCCGTCCTCGTGGCGCAGGAGCAGCACGATGCTGGAGAGGTTCTGCACCGAACCGTCCGTGTACGCCGCCGAGATGATCTTCGGGTCGCCGCGCCGCCTCGCCTCGCGCCACTTCTTCTCCAACCGGGCCAGCGCGGCCTCGTCCGGCGCGACGACCGTGACGTCCAGGTCGTGGAGGGTCGCCTCGGCGCCCTCGGTGAGGGGGCCGAGGAAGGGGGAGTTGCCGTCCAGGCGCAGGGCGCCGGCCGCGTCGCGGAGGTCCCGGCCCTGGTTGTAGCTGGCGGTGACCGCCGAGTCGGAGGCGGCGGCGCGTTCGAGGAGCGGGTGGACGGAGGCGCTGAGGCCGGGGGCCCGCTGGTCGACCAGTTCCTCCACGGAGTTGAACCACAGGGCGTCGACCGCGTACGGCAGGGCGTCCCCGTCCTGCTGGGCCCGGCGCATGTCGCGGAAGAGCCGCAGAAGTCCGCCGGCGTGGTCGTCGTCGACGTGGGAGAGGCAGACGACGTCGAGGTGGGGCGGCGCGAGGCCGTCGCGGCTCTCCTCGTCGGCGAGTCGGCGCAGTCGGCCCCGGAGCGTGGACGTGTAGACGCCGGCCGGGCCGCCGTCGACGAGCATGACCCGCTCGCCGGTCGGGCGCCGCTCGTCGTGCGTACGCTGCTCGCCGGGCCGTTCCCGCTCGTCCTGCGTGTCCGGCTCGTCGGGCGGTTCCGGCTCGTCCTGCGTGTCCTGCTCGTCGTGCGTGTCCCAGCGGACGAGGAAGCAGTCGCCGTGGCGGGCGTCGAGGAAGTCGAAGGTCAACATGGGGTCTGCCTCGCCGGGCGGCGGCCGTCACACGGACTGCATGGCACGCAGCACGTCGACGAGCCCATGGCCCTGGAAGTCGCGTTCACGGTCGAGGTCGGTCGCCGTCGCGCACAGGATCTGCTTCACGCGCTCGGGGCGGCCGAGCAACTCGCGGTAGCGGGCCAGCAGCATGGCCGCGGCCCCGCTGACATGTGCCGCCGCCTGGCTGGTGCCGTGCATGGCGGCGATGCCCTCGCCGGGGATCGGTCCGTCGATGTCCTCCCCCGGCGCCACCAGGTCGGGCTTGCGCCGCCCGTCGCCGGTGGGGCCACGGCCGGAGAAGTAACTGACGCCGTGGCGGTGCGGATTGCTGCGGTGGGTGGAGCCGACGGTGATGACCGACTCCGCGTTGCCGGGGTCCGAGATGCTGATGTCGTGGTAGCCGGTGCCCAGGGTGCGCGCGGTCCCGGTGAACCCGGAGTTCCCGGCGGCGGTCACGACCACCACGCCCGACCGTGTCAGCCGGTCGCACTCGACGCACACCGGTGTCCACCCAGTGGAGTGGGCGGCGACGTCGTGCGGCACCGACAGGCTGATGTTGACCCCGGCGATGACGAACCGGCCGGCCTGCTCGTTGATGTGCCGGACCGCCTGGAGCGCGGTGACGATGGAGAACTCGTCGCCCTCCCCGTCGTCGTCCAGGACCCGGAAGTCGTACAGCCGGACGCGCGGACAGATGCCCCGGAACTCCAGCTCCGGCCACCACCCGCCGATGATCCCGGCGATGTGCGTACCGTGCTGGTCGCCGGGCGGTACGTAGGGGTCCGGCCGTCCCGGCGAGGGCGGCCCGGGGTCCGACGCGGTCTCGACGGACGGCAGGGCGGCCGACCAGTTCACCAGCCCGTTGATCAGCGCGTCGTCGGGCAGTTTCTCCCGCACGCACGTGAAGTCGAACGACCGGGCGATACGCGTCTCCAGCCGCCGAGGCGGCGAGACGCCGGTGTCCCACTCGTGGAACGCCGAGTGGCGTGCGTCGATCCCGCTGTCGACCACCGCCCAGCCGATGGAGGCGCTGTCCACCGAGAACACCTGCTCGGCGGCGTCCGCCTTGATCGTCCGCCGGGACCGTACGACCGCGCGGGTCGCCCGGCGGTTCGTCGTCACGGAGACGACGGGGTACTTCTGCCGCCGGTCCACGACACGGCCGACGGGGGTGTGGGGGCCGCGCACCGGGTGCGTGTCCGGGACGGCGGCGGCCAGCATGCGGACGAGTACGCCGGTCACGTCCCGTTCGCCGGGGTGGGAGTCCGCCACGACCCGGCGCAGCAGGTTCAGGAACCAGGTCAGCTGACGGCCGCGTTCCTGACGGCGCTGCATGCTGTCGTGGATCTCGCTGGTCGCCGGAGCACGGATGTGCCCGTGCAGAGCCGCCTCCATCCCCTCCGCGCCGCTCTCCACGGCGAGTTCATGGGCGACCCGCACCACCCCGGCGAGACTCGTCAGCGGCAGCAGGGCCCTGACCAGTTCCTCCAGCGTCATCCGCACCGCCACGAAGCTCCCGGCCGCGACCGGCCGGCACTCCCGCGTCAGCCGCAGCCGCTGAAGACGTTCGAGGGCCCGCTCGACCCCGTGCTCCTCACGGACGGAGAGGATCAGGTCCTGCCGGTACGGCGACGGCGGTGGCTCTGAAGGCGATGACGGCGCTTCTGAAGGCGACGGCGGCGGCCGGGACGGCGTTGACGGCGGCTCTGAAGTCGACGGCGGCGGCCGGTACGGCGACGGCGGCTGCGCGAACGCCAGCCACACGTCGAAGTGCACGGGACAGCCCGTCGCCCACAACACCGGGACGGGCCCCTCCCCGTAGAACACCGCCAAGAGGTCCGCTCGGTCCATCAGGGCTCCCGATGCGCGTGGCGTGGGGGGAGGGCTGACTCCATTCTCCGCCCTGGTCATGAACACCGCATCATGACGCGCGGTACAGGCCGGCGGGGGCCCCGGGGAGGGCCGGGCTCACGGGGCGCGAAGGCGGCGGCCCCGGGGATCGGGGGCCGCCGCCTTCAGTCGGGGGGCGCCTGGTAGTGATCGCGGATCAGTACCAGTGGTTGGCCTGCCAGAAGTTCCACGCGCCACAGGGGCTGCCGTAGCGGTCCTTCATGTAGTCCACGCCCCACTTGATCTGCGTGGCGGCGTTGGTCTTCCAGTCGGAGCCGGCGGAGGCCATCTTCGAGCCGGGGAGCGCCTGGACCAGGCCGTAGGCGCCGGAGGACGCGTTCCTCGCGTTGACGTCCCAGTCGCTCTCGCGGTCCACGATCTTGGCGAAGCAGCTGTACTGGACCGGGTCCCCGACCATCTTCTTCGCGACAGCCTGGGCCTGAGATGCCTCCGACGCGGCCTGGGCGGGCGCGGCGCCGAGCAGCGTACCGGCGGTGGCGGCGGCCACGGCGGCACCGGCGAGGGCCTTCTTCGGGGAGGCGATGCGGCGCAGGAGGGTGAGGGACACGGGGAACCTTCTCTTCGGGGACACGGCCGTCGCGGGCATGCCTTCACCACGCGGTGTGCGGTGGGGGCGTAGGTCGGCGCCGAGGCCCGGGAGGGCACGTCGGCGCCGTGCGACTCGTCCAGAGAAACAGCCGGAGCAGCCGCCCGCAATGACCCCTTTTGCTAGTGGCCGTCGTACCCGAGGAGGATGCGCCTTCTGTGACGTGGCTCTCAATGCGCAGGTCAGAGCCCGAATCGTCGCGCGCATGCCACGTACTTCGATCTACGAGCCCGCTTCGTATGTGACGTGCGTCCTGTGGGGTGGTTCACGCCTCATGCGACAGGCCTCATAACGCCCTCTGAAGCCGCCGGGCCCGGCTTGTGGCCGGTTCGGGGAGATGGAGACCGCCGGTGCCGATCCGGGTCGGTTGTGCATCGTGACGTTTGCGGGTCGCGAGTCCGGTGGGAGGCGCGGGCGGGATACTCACGCCGGTCGTCGGCGGGTGTTCACGACGCACACCCCATTGAACTGCGAGAGGCGAGGCATCCGTGTGTCCTGGCCCGCGCTCAGAGGTCGTCCACGTCGACCAGCCCGTCCTGGACGGCGCGGGCCACCAGGCTGGCCTTCGTCCGCGCGGGGCGGCCGACGTTCGCGTACTTGATCCGCACGCGGTCCAGATACGAGTTGACCGTCCGTACGGAGATGCCGAGACGCTGCGCGACCAGCTCCTTCGACTCCGACTGGAACCATTCGATGAGCACGTTCTCCTCGCGCGCGGAGAGCTGGGGGCGGTCGGCGCGGGCGTTCGTTCCCAGCGCGCCGGCCAGCGCGGGCGGCATGTAGGGCCGCTCATCGGCTGCTGCCAGCGTCGCCTCGACAAGGTGTTGTCGGCCCTCGCTCTTGGTCAGAAAGGTCGCGGCTCCCAGGTCAAGGCAGCTGAGCGCTGTCTTCTCGTCATCCCGCATCGAATAGACGACCACCTGCCGCCCGGCGTCGACGAGTCTTCGAAGGCTGCCGAAGGCGGGGGCGCCCTCGCCCAGTTGCAGATCCAGGATGACGACATCGGCCGTGCTGCCCGGCGCGGTCCAGGCTTCCCCTACGGAGCCGCCGGCCGCGACCACGGTGATGGGTCGCCGCGATGCGGCGTACCACGCCTCTACGCCCGCGAGGATGGCGGGATGGTCGTCGACGACGACCACGCTGACTGGTGCGTTGGTGCTCATGTCAGGTCAACTCCGGAGGCCGCCGGTCGTCTCCAACCAGCCTCCACCCACACACTTCCGCCACGCGTCGTTCTGGCCACGGTCACGTTCGCGGCCGTGGCGCGGCCGCGAGCTTGAGCGGCCTCTGCCGTGTCATGGCTGTCGGTGCAGTCCTCGCTGATCACGCTCACGCGTACCGCGCGGGGTGTCCACACGACGGTCACCCGCGCGGTCGAGCGGGTACGGCCCAGAACCACCGCCACCGGGTCGATCAACTCCCTGCGTACCTCCACAGGCACCTCACCCTGCTGGCCTCGTACGGCCAGGCTCACCGTCACCCCCTGGTGCTCGGCCACCTCGACGCATGCCCGCAACTCGTTCAGCAGCGGGTCGGAGACGGCGTCGCTCTCCGCGAACAGGCGGCGCATACGGGCGGCTTCCACACCGCACCGCAGCCTGACCTCCTCGTCGTGCGGGCTCAGCACACCGTGGCCGAGGCCCACGAGCAGCGGCACTGTCGTCATCGTCAGGGCGCGGTAGCGCTCCTTGTGACCACGCTGCATGTCCTCGAGGATGCGTTCCCGGGTACGCAGTTCTTCCTCCCGTGCGGCCGCGGTCCCCGCTGCCGGCGCCGTACCGTGGAGCAGGTGCGTCACCAGTACACCGACGGAGAGCTGGAAGCCGCAGGCGCCTATCGTGGCGATCCCCATGGTGGCCGACTCGGCGGCGGTTGGCGCCCCGGACAAGAACACAGCGGTCGCGTTGAGCCCCGTATGCGCCCCAAGGAACGCCGCGAACACCCTGACCCGCAGGTCTGCCAGCAGGAACAGCGCATGCCAGCCGACCACTCCGAACGCCCAGTCCGCCGGACCCGTCGACTGTTCCGGCGGGATCGTGAACGCGCATACCGCCGAAACGGCCAGCACCGAGCCCAGGCTCCACCCGCGCACCCTCGGCGGGATCTGCCTGCCGCGCAGCAGATAGGCGCCCCCGGCCACCGCGACGGCGGCGAGGCAGACGAAGGCGGCTGTCTGTGCCCACGCGGGGCGGTACACGTCCTGGTGGACCGTGAGCCGGCGCAGCGAGACGGTGAACTGCCACACCAGGCTGATCAGCAGCACGGCCAGTTGGGCTCCGTAAAGGAGATGCCCGCGGATGAAGCGGACGGCAGCCGTGTGCTGTGCCTGGGCGCGAGGCGGGCGCGGTACGCCCGTCACGTGCGCTCCGTCCCCTGCCTGTGACGCCCGGGTCCGGTCGTGCCAGCGCCACCGCACGCGGGTCCCGGTGCCCGGATGTGAGGTGACGGAAGCGGAGCCTCCGACCGCGTGCATCCTGCCGATGATGGAACCGGAGATGCCCCGGCGCCGTGCGGGGACGGACTCCGGGTCGAAGCCCCGTCCCGCGTCGGTCAGTTCGACGACGGCGCCGTCCCCCTCTGGCCATGCCCTGAGCTCCGCTTCCCGCACCCCGGCATGGCGTGCCACATTGGTGACGGCCTCCCGGACCCCGTTGAATATCGCAAGCCCAGGGCCGGACGGAATCGCGAGCGGGCCGTCGACGTGCGTCTTGAGCCGCACCCTGGCCTGTCCCTCGCCCTCGGGCACACAGCCGAGAAGCGCCGCGAGGTCGACGCTCCCCGTCTCGAATCCGGGCACGGCGGACAACGCCTCCAGATCCTGTCTGGCACGCGGAGGCAGCCACGACCAGTCCCGGCCGTCGCCCTGGGAGACCATCAGCAGCGTCGCGCTCGCCGTATCGTGCAGGGTCGCCAGGTACTCGCGCTCGGTTGCCCTCCGTGTGGCGGCGACCTCGGCCTCCCGGCGCGCCGCCGCCCTGGCCGCGGCCGACCGGTCAGCCGCCCTGGCCCGCGCCCGAACCATGAGGTAAGCGGCCCTCGACAGGGCCACCTGGACAAACATGCGTACCAGGGGTATCAACTCCGGGCTGTGCCCGGGCGAGGAGAGGACGTCGCCCAGCACGAAGACGACAGCCCCCAACCCGGCCAGGGCGGCACCGGCCACTGGGCGCGTCGCCCACTCGTACTGGAAGGCGATGACGCTGATGCCGACGATCGCCTCCACCATCACATCCGCGCCGTCGCCGCCGAGCACCGGCTGAGACAGCCCCGTCAACACCACCACGGCCGCGTCCAACGTCCACAGCAGGGCGAGCGGGAACGGGCGCGGGCGGCGCAGCGAGTAAAGGCGCACACCACAGGCGAGGAGAGCGGGCACCAGCAGAGACATCGCCAGGGGAATGTCCGCCACGTCCGCCGAGACGACGCCCAGCGCACCGCACAGGCAGACCACGGTGGACCGGAGCCACACCCCGTACCGCTCGAGGGTCAGGATCAACAGGCGCTCGCTGGACCTGGGACCGTCCAGCGGCTCAGCGGCTCCGCGCCCGTTCCCCTCGCGCCCCTCGTGCCCCATGGGGTCAAGGGTAGTTGAACGGCGATCGAGGTAGCCGCTCCTTGTGGGGCAAACAACCGGCACACCCGGTGACCGGGCCGGGCTACTGTGCTCGTCGTACGGGGCTGGGAAGTCCACACTCAATCACGGGGGAATCTCTATTACGCTGTTCGTTCGCGAATTAGAGTTGCTCGCACAACAAGAACACTCAAAGAAGGCCGCACGCTTGGCGCCCCACACGTCGGAACCAAGTGGTCCAGCACCTGAGAAGGTGCCGAATTGCGGGGGATCCGGGCCTCGCACCGCTGTTCCCGCCCGCCACTGAAGGTGGCCGGGGCCGGCGCAAGGGGCCGCACAGGTCCCTCATCAGCGAAACCATGGCCATGTATCGCGCGGAGAGTAGTTCCACGCTGCTCTCACGCGTGCAGGCCTCCACCGGGTTCACCACCCTTGTCCCCGAGTAATTCTCAACCAGGGAGATTCATGTCTTCACTCCGCTCCATCCGTCGTGTGCTGCGTAAAGCGGCTGTCCCCGTCGTCGGCGCGGCGTTGGCCTTCAGTGTCACCGTCACCATCGCCACGCCGGCCGCGGCCAGCGGCTCCTACAGTGGCAGGGCCTACGTCTACGGCAACGGCGGGGTAAACAACGACTTCGACAACGAGGGCGTCGTCAACGTCGCCACGCACCGCTACTCGAACGTCGCCTGTCTGTGGCAGACGATTCTTTGGGCACATGGTTACCTGCCCTCGTCCGGGATCGATGGCGTCTTCGGCGACCAGACCGACGCCGCAACGAGGAAGTTCCAAGCTGACAAGGGCCTCGTCGTGGACGGCTCCGCCGGCCGGAACAGCTGGACAAAGGCAGGCAACAGAATCAGGCAGCACGACAACCAGAACGGGTGGCTGTACGTGGTGTATGACGGCGTGACAGGTTCCAGGAGCCCGTACGGCTCGCACGACTTCGTGCTGCAGCGTTCACCCAACGGGAACTACCGATTCTACCCGCCTCAGGGGGGCGGCCCTTATTGGGCCTCCTACAACTCCCGCACCTGCTGACCTCGCCTGGCCTGAGCCACGGCAATCCGGACGTCGCGGGGCCGGGGCAGGCTCGCCGGCCCCGCGAACAGGCCGGGTCGCCGGGGCGCTGGTCGTACAACCCCCGGCCTCCGGAGCGATGAGGACGAAGGTAAGCGGGAATCCCGGCTTCAGCCGGGAGAGCACGTCAAACCGCCACGTACGTCACCGGATCGCTCCCGGTCACCGCCTCCGCGCGCCCCAGCTTCACCAGGCGCCGCAGGTGGGCCTCGGCCTCGGAGACGGCGATGTTGCGGGAGCCGAAGGGGATCTGGGCCCAGGGGCGGTTCCACTCCATGCGTTCGGCGAGCTGCCAGGCGGTGAGGGGCTCGGCGAGGAGGGCGAGCAGCCCGGTGAGCCGGGACTCGTGGTGGGCCAGCAACTCCCGCACGCGGGCGGCGGTGTCGGTGAACGCGTACTGGTGGGCCGGTAGGACCTCGGCGGGAGCGAGGCGGCCGACGCGTTCGAGGGAGTCCAGGTAGTCGCCGAGGGGATCGGTGACGGTGTCGTCGTCCGGATCCTCGTACAGACCGATGTGCGGGCTGATCTCCGGGAGGAGATGGTCGCCGGAGAACAGGCGGCCGTCGCCCGGGAGCCGCGCGGGATGCGCCTCCTCCAGGTGGAGGCAGACGTGGCCGGGGGTGTGGCCCGGGGTCCAGATCGCGCGGACGCGACGGCCGGGCAGGCCGAGGAGTTCGCCGGGGACGATCTCACGGTCGGGCAGCGCGGGGGAGAAGCCGGGCAGGGCGCGGGGGTGGCGCGGGGCGCGCAGGACGGCGAGGTGCTCCTCGGGGGCGCCGGCGGCCGTGAGCCTGTCCGTCAGGTACGAGAACCAGCGGTCGGGGCCGGTCACCCGGGTGCGCCGTACGATCGCCGTGTCCGCCGCGTGCATCGCGATCCACGCGCCGGACGCCTCCCGCACCGCGCCCGACAGGCCGTGGTGGTCGGGGTGATGGTGGGTGATCACGACGCCGTGGATCTCCTCGACCGACGTACCGCACGCCGTCAGGCCCGCGATGAGCGTGTCCCACGACGCCGGGTCGTCCCAGCCGGTGTCGACCAGCACGGGTCCGCGGTCGGTGTCGACGACGTACACGAGCGTGTGGCCCAGCGGGTTGTCCGGAATGGGAACCTCGACGGACCGTACGCCGCCGCCGTGGTCGTGCACGTGTGCCATGGGCTCCCCTGCCGTCGATACCCCGATCGCCGCGCTGCGTCCACTATAACTAGAACGGGTTCCAGCAGGGTGTGCCGGTGGGTGTCGGCGGGTGCGGGCGCGGGTTCGCCGTGGTGGCTCGCGCGGTTCCCCGCGCCCCTGGGAAGCAGGGGCCGCGCCCCGCGCTCTTCGCCTCCACTCGCCCGCGTGCGGAGGGCGATCCGGTGTGCGTTCCGTGGACTCCTCCCACCGGAACTGGTATCAGTTCCCTACCTCCATCGAACTGATGGACCGTCAGAGAACTTGCTGGAGAAGCGAACTGGCTCCGGGAGGCAGTCGGCATGACCGAACTCGTGGAACACGGACAGCTGTTCATCGGCGGGGAGTTGACCGACCCCCTGGGCACGGACGTCATCGAGGTGGTCTCGCCGCACACGGAGGAGGTCATCGGCCGCGTCCCCCACGCCTCACGGGCGGACGTCGACCGGGCCGTGGCCGCCGCGCGGAAGGCATTCGACGAGGGGCCCTGGCCCCGGATGACCCTCGCCGAACGCATCGAGGTCGTCGCACGGATCAAGGACGCCTTCGCCGTCCGGCACGAGGAGTTCGCCCGGGTCATCAGCTCCGAGAACGGCACCCCGTTCACCTCCAGCGTGATGGTGCAGTCGCTCGCCTCGATGATGGCGTGGGACGCGGCGATCACGACGGCGCGCGGATTCACGTACGAGGAACGACGGGACGGCGTGCTCGGCCGGATCCTGGTCCGGCGCGAGCCGGTCGGGGTCGTCGCGGCGATCGTCCCCTGGAACGTCCCGCAGTTCACCGCCGCCGCCAAACTCGGCCCGGCCCTCCTCGCGGGCTGCCCGGCGATCCTGAAGGTGTCGCCCGAGACCCCGCTCGACGCCTATCTGCTGGCGGAGATCGCGGTGGAGGCGGGACTGCCGGAGGGCGTGCTGTCGATCCTGCCGGCCGAACGCGAGGTCAGCGAGTACCTGGTCGGGCACCCGGGCGTCGACAAGGTCTCCTTCACCGGTTCCGTCGCCGCCGGCAAACGGGTCATGGAGGTCGCCGCCCGCAACCTCACCCGCGTCACCCTGGAACTGGGCGGCAAGTCGGCGGCCGTGATCCTGCCGGACGCGGACGCGCGCACCGCCGTCGAGGGCATCGCCCCCTTCGCCTGGATGATCAACGGCCAGGCGTGCGTCGCCCAGACCCGCATCCTCGTCCCGCGCTCCCGCTACGACGAGTTCGCCGAGGCCTTCGCGGCAGCCGCCTCCGCGCTGAAGGTCGGCGACCCCCTCGACCCGGCCACCGAACTCGGCCCGCTCGTCGCCCGGCGCCAGCGGCGCCGCAGCCTCGACTACATACGGATCGGCCAGGAGGAGGGCGCCAAGATCCTCACCGGCGGCGGCCGTCCCGCCGGCCTCGACCGTGGCTGGTACGTCGAGGCGACCCTTTTCGGCGACGTCGACAACTCCATGCGCATCGCCCGCGAGGAGATCTTCGGCCCGGTGATCTGCCTTCTCCCGTACGGCGACGAGGCCGAGGCCGTACGGATCGCCAACGACTCCGAGTACGGCCTCAGCGGCAGCGTCTGGACCGCCGACGACGAACGCGGCGTCGACATCGCCCGCCAGGTCCGCACCGGCACCTACTCCGTCAACACCTTCAGCCTCGACATGCTCGGCCCCTTCGGCGGTTACAAGAACTCCGGCCTGGGGCGGGAGTTCGGCCCCGAGGGCTACGGCGAGTACCTGGAGCACAAGATGATCCACCTCCCGGCCGGCTACGAGCCGCCCGCCGCCACAGCCGACGGCGCCGGACGGGGGTGACGGGTGATGGGTGACCGCTGGCACGTGGAGGTCGACCGTTCCCTCTGCATCGGCTCCGCCCAGTGCGCACACCTCGCACCCGGCGCCTTCGGCCTCGACTCCGCCATGCAGTCCCACCCCGCCGCCCCCGACACCGACGCCGACGAACGCCTCCTGAAGGCGGCGGAGGGCTGCCCGGTGGAGGCGATCACGATCACCCTGGCGGCGAGCGGGGAGCCGGTGTTCCCGCCGGAGGAGTAGTCGCCCACCTCCCGCACCCCCACTCATGTCCGCTATCGCCTGAGAAAATCCCTTGAGGGGGTTGCGTTACCGTATGAGAGTTATATCGTAGATATCAGCCTACGAGGCGAGTGAGGGAGTCGACCGGAGTAGCCGACATTGGCGAGACACGCAGAGCCGCCGGTGCCGACGTCGACGGTCGGGCTGAGAGGCCGGAAGGTCGCAGGACAGGACTGGAAGGCGACCCCCAGCACCTGATCCGGGTAATGCCGGCGCAGGGAACCCGTCTCGTAGGTCTTTTCGCGCGCCAGGGCCCCCGTGGGGCCCTATTTCTGTCGGCTCGGTGCCGTCAGGTCGATCAGGCGGCACACCGTCTCGATGTCGATCTTCACCTGGGCGATGGAGGCGCGCCCTGAGAGCCAGGTGATGAGGGCCGAGTGCCAGGTGTGCTCGATGACGCGGACGGCCGACAACTGCTCGGGGCTCGGGTCCTCCAGGCCCATGGCGTCGAGGATGATCGCGGTGGTCTGGTGGGAGACCTGGTCGACCTCGGGGCTGACGCTGCGGTCGGCGAAGGTGAGGGCGCGGACCATGGCGTCGGCGAGGTGGGGCTCGCGCTGAAGGGCGCGGAAGGCGCGCATCAGGGTCTCGGCGACGCGCTCGGCCGCCGTCTCGCCGGTCGGCGGCTTCCTGCGGAGCGTGCCGTGCATGTGCTCCAGCTGGGCCTGCATGGTGGCGACGAGCAGGTGGATCTTGGAGGGGAAGTAGCGGTAGAGCGTGCCGAGGGCGACCTGGGAGGACTCGGCGACCTCGCGCATCTGTACGGCGTCGAAACCGCCCCGGCTGGCCAGCTGGGCGCTCGCGTGCAGGATGCGGCGCCGGCGGGCTTCCTGCCGCTCGGTGAGGGGCGGTGCGTCCGGCCGCGCGGTACCGGCTTCCACCTTGACTTCCGCAGGCATGGGTCTCGTTCCGTGACAGTCGTGACGTTCGGTGAGGGTATGCGATCAAATAGCATGCCAGGGCGGGTGCCGTGGCGTGAATCACCCGCTCCGCCTCTCACAGCGGTTCTACCAGCCGGTAGATTCAAAGCCTCTTGAACGATCAACTCTGAAACTTGTTCTAGATTACCGTCTCGTCGTAATCTCGCGGGAAATCGCAGTGAGAAGGGGGCCAGGAGTGACCGCTGAGGCCAGTCAGGCGGGGTCTCGGCATGACCTCGCCGCGGACGGCGAGCGACCGCTCACCATCGCGCTCCTCACCTATAAAGGGAACCCGTTCTGCGGGGGCCAGGGCGTGTACGTACGGCACCTCTCGCGTGAGCTGGCCCGCCTCGGCCACCGGGTCGACGTGATCGGCTCCCAGCCGTACCCGGTGCTCGACGACGGCCACGACGACCGGCTCACCCTCACCGAACTGCCCAGCCTCGACCTCTACCGGCAGCCCGACCCGTTCCGCACTCCGAAGCGGGACGAGTACCGCGACTGGATCGACGCCCTCGAAGTGGCGACGATGTGGACCGGTGGTTTCCCCGAACCCCTGACCTTCTCCCTCCGCGCCCGCCGCCATCTGCGCACCCGGCGCGGGGAGTTCGACGTCGTTCACGACAACCAGACGCTCGGCTACGGACTGCTGGGGGACGTCGGCGCGCCGCTCGTCACCACCATCCACCACCCCATCACCGTCGACCGGCGGCTGGAGCTGGACGCGGCCGAGGGCCGACGGCGGCGGATGTCCGTACGCCGCTGGTACGCCTTCACGCGCATGCAGAAGCGGGTCGCGCGCCGGCTGCCGTCCGTGCTCACCGTCTCCGGCACCTCCCGCCAGGAGATCATCGACCACCTCGGCGTCCCCGACGACCGTATGCACGTCGTGCACATAGGCGCCGACACCGACCTCTTCTCGCCGGATCCCGCCGTGGCCCGGGTGCCCGGCCGGATCGTCACCACCTCCAGCGCGGATGTGCCGCTCAAGGGGCTCGTCTTCCTCGTCGAGGCGCTCGCGAAGGTGCGCACCGAGCACCCCGCCGCCCATCTGGTCGTCGTCGGCAAGCGGCCCGCCGAGGGCCCGGTCGCCCAGGCCGTCGAGCGGTACGGCATCGAAGGCGCCGTCGAGTTCGTCAAGGGCATCTCGGACGTGGAGCTGGTCGACCTGGTCCGCTCGGCCGAGGTCGCCTGCGTGCCCTCGCTGTACGAGGGGTTCTCACTGCCCGCCGCCGAGGCCATGGCCACCGGTACGCCGCTGGTCGCCACCACCGGCGGGGCCGTACCGGAGGTCGCCGGGCCCGACGGCGAGACCTGCCTCGCGGTGCCCCCGGGCGACCCGGGCGCCCTGGCCGCCGGGCTGAGCCGGCTCCTCGGCGACCCGGACCTCCGGCAGCGGCTCGGTCGCGCGGGACGCGAGCGGGTGCTTGAGCGGTTCACCTGGGCCAGGGCCGCCGAGGGCACGGTGGCCCACTACCGCGAGGCGATCGCCCGCGCGGAGAGGCGCCCCGCGGCCGTACCGGTGACCGCCCCCGCTGTCGAAGAAGTAGCTGAAGCCAACCGCGAAAGCGCCAACCGCGAAAGCAGGGCCACGTGCTGACCGTCGACTTCTCCCGCTTCCCGCTCGCCCCGGGGGACCGGGTCCTGGATCTCGGCTGTGGAGCGGGCCGGCACGCCTTCGAGTGCTACCGGCGCGGCGCCCGGGTCGTGGCCCTCGACCAGAACGGCGAGGAGATCCGCGAGGTCGCCAAGTGGTTCGCGGCGATGAAGGAGGCCGGGGAGGCCCCCGAGGGCGCGACCGCCACCGCGATGGAGGGCGACGCCCTCGCGCTGCCCTTCCCCGACGAGTCCTTCGACGTCGTCATCATCTCCGAGGTGATGGAGCACATCCCCGACGACAAGGGCGTACTCGCCGAGATGGTCCGGGTGTTGAAGCCCGGCGGCCGGATAGCCGTCACCGTCCCGCGCCACGGCCCCGAGAAGGTCTGCTGGGCCCTCTCCGACGCGTACCACGAGGTCGAGGGCGGCCACATCCGCATCTACAAGGCGGACGAACTCCTGGCCAGGATGCGCGAGGCGGGCCTCAAGCCGTACGGCACCCACCACGCCCACGCCCTGCACTCCCCGTACTGGTGGCTGAAGTGCGCGTTCGGCGTCGACAACGACAAGGCGCTGCCGGTGCGGGCGTACCACAAGCTGCTGGTCTGGGACATCATGAAGAAGCCCCTCGCCACCCGGGTCGCCGAGCAGGCGCTCAACCCCCTGATCGGCAAGAGTTTCGTGGCGTACGCGACCAAGCCGCACCTCCCGCGTCTCCCCGAGGACGAAGCGCAGCCCGGTGCCGGTGCCGGTGCCGAGGCCGGGGTGGCCGCCAAGTGACCACTCCCCGGACAGAACACCTCGTCCTGCCCGGGGTCCTCACCCCCGAGCAGGCCGCCGCCACCGTGCGCGGGATCCTCGCGGTGCAGCGCGCGGACGGTGCCATCCCGTGGTTCCGCGGGCACCACCTCGACCCGTGGGACCACACCGAGGCGGCGATGGCCCTGGACGCGGCCGGTGAGCACGAGGCCGCCGGGCGCGCCTACGAGTGGCTGCGCCGGCACCAGAACGAGGACGGTTCCTGGTACGCCGCGTACGCCGACGGGGACGCCGCCGACGTCACCGACCGGGGCCGCGAGACCAACTTCGTCGCCTACGTGGCCGTCGGCGTCTGGCACCACTACCTGGCCACCGGCGACGACCCGTTCCTGGACCGTATGTGGCCGGCCGTCTACGCGGCCGTGGAGTTCGTGCTGCGGCTCCAGCAGCCCGGCGGCCAGATCGGCTGGAAGCGCGAGGACGACGGCACGCCGGTGAACGACGCCCTGCTGACGGGCAGTTCGTCGATCCATCACGCGCTGCGCTGCGCGCTCGCCATCGCCGAGCAGCATGAAGAGCCGCAGCCCGACTGGGAGTTGGCGGTCGGCGCGCTGCGGCACGCGATCCGCCGGCACCCCGAGCGGTTCCTCGACAAGGACCGCTACTCGATGGACTGGTACTACCCCGTGCTCGGCGGCGCGCTCACCGGAGCCGAGGCCAAGTCCCGTATCGAGGACGGCTGGGACCGTTTCGTCGTGCCCGGCTCCGGGGTCCGCTGCGTGGTCCCCAACCCGTGGGTGACCGGCGGCGAGTCGGCCGAACTGGCCCTGGCCCTGTGGGTGATGGGCGAGTCCGACCGGGCCCTGGAGATCCTCCAGTCCATCCAGCACCTGCGCGACCCCGACTCGGGCCTGTACTGGACGGGTTACGTCTTCGAGGACCAGGTCGTCTGGCCCGAGGAACTGACCTCCTGGACGGCGGGATCCCTGTTGCTGGCCGTGGCCGCCCTGGGCGGCGACGAGGCCACCTGCGCGGTCTTCGGCGGGGAGCGCCTGCCGCGCGGGCTCGACGACTTCGACGACTCGGAGTGCTGCTGAGGGCGGGTTACGCCTCGCAAGGGGCACGGGGAAGCGCGACCAGCCCCGCGCGACCCGCGCCCGTCCACAAGCCCGACCTCGCGAGTCCCGACGCGGTTCGGCCGACGCGGCGGAGCCCTCAGCGCCGCTGCATCCGGTTCGCGACGGCGTGCCCCACGAACAGGTAGACGACGGCGGCCAGGCCATAGCCGGCCACGACCCGGGCCCACTGCTCGTCGAAGGTGAACAGGTCGTGGGACCAGCCGGCGAGCCAGCGGGCCGCGTCATGGATGAACTGCACGAAGTCGTTCGTGCTGTTCGCGTCCAGCAGATACATCAGGATCCACAGGACGATGACGAAGGCCATGACGTCGGCGATGATCGCTATGACCCGGCCCGCCTGGTTGGAGCCGCTAGATCGAGACATGGTGGACGAGTTGCCCGCCTCCCTTGGATGAAACCTATGAAGGGTCAGGAGTTGAGCTCCGCCAGCACCCGCAGCGTGTGCGGATCCGGGGCGAGCACCAACAGGTCCGTCACCGGCCCCTTCCGCCACAACTCCAGCCGCTCCGCGATCCGTCGGCGCGGCCCGACCAGCGAGATCTCGTCCGCGAAGGCGTCCGGCACGGCGAGTACGGCCTCCTCGCGCCGCCCGTCGAGGAAGAGCCGCTGGATCCGCCGGGCCTCCTCCTCGTATCCCATGCGGGCCATCAGATCGGCGTGGAAGTTGCGCTTGGCGTGCCCCATCCCGCCGATGTAGAAGCCGAGCACGGCCTTCACGGGCAACAGCCCCTCGGCGACGTCGTCGCAGACCTTCGCGCGGGCCATGGGCGCGATCAGGAAGCCGTCGGGCGCGTCGGCCAGCGACGCTTCGTAGACGTCCGTCCGCGTCGGCGACCAGTACAACGGCAGCCAGCCGTCCGCGATCCGGGTCGTCTGCGCGATGTTCTTCGGTCCCTCGGCACCGAGCAGGACGGGCAGGTCGGCGCGGAGGGGGTGGGTGACGGACTTCAGCGCCTTGCCGACGCCGGTGCCGTCCGGCCCGTCGTAGGGGAGGCGGTGGAAGCGGCCGTCCAGCTCGACCGGGCCCTCGCGCCCGAGGACTTGGCGTACGACGTCGACGTACTCCCTGGTCGCGGTCAGCGGGGACCTCGGGAACGGCCGCCCGTACCAGCCCTCGACGACCTGCGGCCCGGAGAGCCCGAGACCGAGGAGGGCGCGTCCGCCGGAGAGGTGGTCCAGGGTGAGGGCGTGCATCGCGGTGGTGGTGGGCGACCGGGCGGCCATCTGGGCGATCGCCGTGCCCAGCTTGATCCTTGAGGTGTGCGCCGCGATCCAGGTGAGAGGGGTGAAGGCGTCCGAGCCCCAGGACTCGGCGGTCCACACCGAGTCGTAGCCGAGCCGCTCCGCCTCCCGCGCGAGCGGGACGTGGTCCGCCGAGGGGCCGCGTCCCCAGTAACCGAGTGCCAGACCGAGCCGCATACGCCTGCCTCCTGACGGTACGTCAGCTCTACGAACGGGAGGCGACTGTACGACAACGGCCCCCCGCGCGGAAGAGCGGGGGGCCGTTCGTACGGGGTGGGCTCTGATCAGCCGCGCTGGATGCCGCTGGTGTCCTGCAGGACGCCGCGACGGCCGTCCTGGGTCTGGGCGACCAGGTTGGGGCCGCGCTGCTCGACCGCCAGGTACCAGGTGCCCGGCGCCAGTTCGGCGATCGGTGACTGCGAACCGTCCTCCGCGAACAGCGGACGCGCCACCGGCACCGCGAACCAGAACGGCGAGAAGTCACTGGCCGGCGGCTGCGGCGCCGCGGCCTGCTGCGAAGCACCGAACGGCGCACCCGGCCCCGGCTGCCCCGGCCCCGGCTGCCCCGGCTGCGGCTGCCCCGGCTGCGGCTGGCCCGGAGCGAAGGGGGCCTGGGCACCGGCGCCCGGGTAGCCGTAACCACCGGGCGGCTGCGCACCGTACGGCTGCGGCGCGGCCGGACGCGGGGCACCGACGAGGGAGGCCTTGAGGGCGGGGACGAGCGGAGTGGCGACGGCGGCGGCGGCCATGACCAGGGTGGCGATGAGGGCGAGGATGAGGCCCATGCCCGCGTCGGTGCTGCTGGCGCCCGTGCTGCCGAGGTTGTCAACGCCGCCGGTCGGGTCGAAGACGTTGCCCAGCGCACTCCACGCGGCGAAGATCGTGAAGGCGATGCCGAAGTGGCCGAGGTCGATACCGGCGATCTTGGGTGACTGCGGCAGTCCTCTGGCGATGACGATGAACGCGGCACCGAACAGCCCCGCCAGGACGACGCTGAGCAGCACCGGGCCGCTCTCCCAGAGGTTCGGGAAGTCGAAGCTGTCGGGAGCCTCGTCGACGGAGTAGTTGTCGAGGAACGACGCGATGAACAGCAATACCGCTGCTCCGATCACGACGCCGTCGCCTCTGGTGAGGGAGCGGATATTCACTTCAGGTCCTTCGTCAGTCGTCTCGTCATCGGTGGAGGCGTCGCCGTCACCATGTCGCCGTCAGGCCGCGGTGGGAAGCGCGGGAGGTGGCCCCTCATCGTAGGGACGACCATATCGTCCGACCGATGTGGCTGTCCGCCGGGATCAACTCGCTGATCACGACCCGCCCCCTACCCTCGCAGGAAACCCACGATTCCCTCGGAGTTTCCCGGCCGCCGCATTCCGCCGCCAGGCACCGCTGGTCAACGGTGCCGCGTCATGGATATCGCGCATCCCGGCGCACACGAGGAACACGGCGGGAACCGTTGACAGATCGAGACCGCCCGAACGTCATTGCGTCGTCCTGCGGGTAAGGGTCGCAAGCGGTCGAAGTTCCCCGAAGAGGGGAGTTGTTCAGTTCTGCAGGAAGCCCGTGATGCCGTCCGAGATTCCCTCGGCCGCTTTCTGCCGCCACGCGCCGCTGGTGAGGAGGGCCGCGTCCTTGCTGTCGCGCATGTTGCCGCACTCGATGAACACCTTGGGGACGGTCGACAGATTGAGGCCGCCGAGGTCCTTGCGGGTGACGAGGCCGGTGCCGTCGCCGACGTAGTTGGAGGGCGCGCTGCCGGTGGCGCGGACGAAGTTGCCGGCGATCCGCTCGCCGAGTTCGCGGGAGGGCGCGACGATGGGGCGGGTGTCGGCGGCGCCGTCGTTCACCGAACCCGGCAGGATCATGTGGAAGCCGCGATTGCCGGCGCCCGAGCCGTCCGCGTGGATCGAGACCACCGCGTCCGCCTTCGCCTCGTTGCCGATCCGCGCCCGCTCGTCGATGCACGGGCCCCAGTCCCGGTCCCCGTCCTGCGTGAACTCGACCGTGGCACCCTGCTGTTCGAGGAGTGTCCGCAGCCTGCGTGACACGTCCAGCGTGAACTTGGCTTCCGGATAACCGTCGTTGGTGGCCGTCCCCGTCGTGTCGCACTCCTTCGAGCCCGTCCCGATGTCCACCTTGCGGTTGATCTCGGTGGTGTGCCGGAAGTTGCCGGGGTTGTGCCCCGGGTCGATGACGACGACCTTCCCCTTGAGCGGGCCGGTGGCGGCGGGCGCGGAGGAGGAGCCGGAGGGACTCGCTTCCCTGCCGTCGCCGGACGCGGCCGGTTCACCGGACGGAGGGGGAGTGGTCGCGGACCGGGTCTGCGGGACCGCCGCGCTGTCCGGCCCGGCGTCCCCGCCCCCGGAATCCCCGACGGCCTGCCACACCCCCCACCCGGCCACCGCCCCCACAGTGACCGCGGCCAACGCCACGGCGAGCGGACGGCGAAGGGCGGAACGGCGGGACTGGGGCGGATCGAAGTCCGGTCCTACGTACGACACGCCTGCCACCTTACGGGGCGGGCCGGGCGGTGGCGGGCCGCCCCCGCCCGGCGGCACGGCCGGAGTTTCGTACTCCTCCCCGACACGCGGGACGCGCACGGCGAACCGGACCGGCCAGTGCCGCGACGGGGCGAACGCCGCCTGCCGCGGCACCGGCCGAGAGCCCGTGTACGTCCAGGCCCTTCGGGCGGATGACGCCTTCCGGCCGGCACACCGATAGCACGCACCGGACGCCGCTCCTTCACGGGCGAACGTCGCCTGTCGCGGCACTAGCGTCTCGGACCCGCGAGGGCGTAGGCCGCGGTGCCGGTGACCGCGAGGGCCAGGGCCGTCCAGGTGGCCGTCGTGGTGCCGGGCGGCAGCAGCATCCAGGTCGCCGCCTGCATCGGCACACTCGTCGGGGGCGGGGCGAGGACCGAGAACGACAGCCAGGCGATGGGCGGGGTCCACGCGTACCGCGCCCCGCACACCACCGCTCCGAGGGCGACGAGACCCATCAGCCCCGCGCTGTCGCGGACGACGAACGCGGTGGTGGCCAGGTCCGCGCCCATCGTCTGCGCCGCGAGGAGCACGGCGCCGACGACCGCGCCGATGAGCAGCACGTGTGCCGCCCTGCGGGGCCGCCAGCGCATCGCGGCCGTGCGGTCCAGCGCGAGGTCCTGCCCACCGAGCCCGGTCGATGCCGCCGTCACTCCCGCGACGAGGACGAACACGGGCACCTTCGGATCGGCCGGTCCCCCGCCGCCGTCCCGGGCGATTGCCCACACCGCCACGGCACTGAGCACCACCGCGACGAGCGAGGCGGGCACCTGTCGGGAGCGCGCGTACAGGGTCAGCCATCTCACCGGGACGTACCGCCGTCCAGCATGCCGAGCGGGTCGCCGTCGCAGGAGACGGCGGCGGCGTGCGCCGCCTTGACACGCGCGACCTGTTCGGACCGCGGCAGCGCCTTGAGTTCCGTCCACACGGGGCGGGCCGCCTCAAGCTGGTCGCTCGACGAGTACATGGTGCCGCCGAACGGCTTGAGGTCCCCGAGGAACCAGCTCGCCGCGACGGTCTGCGCGGCGAGTTCCCGGAGCGTGCCGCTCTCGTTGGCGCTGCGGGCGAAGCAGATCGGCGCCACGCCCTGGGCGAGCAGGGCCCGGGTCAGCTCCTCGCCCTCCGCGTCGGCGATCACGCTGTCGTCGAAGTCGACGAGCACGGCCGTGCGGGACCGTTCCGGCGGGTCGAGGATCCCCCGCAGGCCGGTCGGCCACAGGAAGATCAGCAGGCAGCGGGTCCACAAGGCCATGGACGTCCACTGGGCCGTCCACTGCGCGGTGCCCCTCGACCACGATCCGGGAACCAGATACAGGAACGCCACCGAGGCCGCCAGGAGCACGACGGACGCCCACGGCGCGACGGAGCGCCTCGACTCGATGCGCAGGACACGGACGTTCACCAGGTGCCCCTTGCCTGCTCGGGGTTGAGCAGCAGCGCCGAGTAGCCGCGCTCCAGCGGGCTGTCGCCCACGTGCTCGGGTCCGCCCGCCGCGGCCAGCCCGTCCGGGGTGCCCTGGAAGACCAGCCGGCCCTCGGCGAAGAGCACCACGTCGGTGCAGGCGGCGGCGACGGTCCTCCACCAGATGGGTCGAGACGACCACACAGGTGTCCGTGCCCAGCTCCTGCAACAGCTCACGGAAGCGCAGCCGTTGGGCCGGGTCCAGCCCGACCGTCGGCTCGTCGAGGAGCAGGATCGCCGGGTCGTTGACGATGGCCTGCGCGATCCCGACGCGCCGCACCATGCCGCCCGAGAGCGCCTTCATCCGCTCGTCGGCGCGGTCCGCGAGGCCGACCCGCTCGACCGCCCGCTGCACCGCCGCGGGGATGTCCGCCTTGGGAACCTCCTTCAGCCACGCCATGTACTCGACGAACTCGCGCACCGTGAAGCGCTTGTAGTAGCCGAACTCCTGCGGCAGATAGCCGATCCGGCGGCGCAACGCCCGGTGTTCGCCCAGGCCTCCCGCGGACTCGCCGAGCAGTTCCAGGGTGCCCCCGGCGGGGCGCAGCACCGTGGCCAGCGCCCGGATGAGGGTGGTCTTTCCGGCCCCGTTGGGTCCGAGCAGGCCGTGCACGCCGGTGCCCAGCGACAGGTCGAGCCCGTCGACGGCCATCCGTTTCCGACCGACCCTGACCTTCAGCCCCGTGGCCCGGATCTCCCAGGCGTAGGGCGTCGGCGCGAGGTCGGCCGCGCTCACCGCGGACATCACGTCATGTTCCTTCCCGTTGGTCATCGATGGGCTCCCAGCACGGCGTACGCGCCCCTGCGGGCGATCACGACACCGATGCCGAGGGTGAGAACCAGCCCCCACACGGGCAGACCGTCCGTCTGCAGGGCGAAGGGCGTACGGCTGGTGGCCAGGGTCGGCGCCACGACCACGGCGGTCCACACCGCGACCAGCGCGACGGCGGCACGGGTCACGCCGACGACTCCGCCGAGCGCCAGGGTCGTCGAGGTGAACGCCAGACAGGGAAGCAGCCACTGCGCGGCCGTCACCCCCGTCACCCATCCGCCCGCCAGCAGCGCGGGGACGACGACGGCGAGCACGGACGCGGTGCGCCGCAGGACCAGGGGAAGCCCGGCCCTGGGCACGGAGGCCGTCAGCTCGTACGCCGGGTCCAGGCCGCGCGCCCACGACGCCGCGACGCCGAGCACGGGCAGGACGGGGGCGACGCCGGGCCCGAGCGGCAGGTTTTCCCCTCGCTGTGATCCCCGTCACTCTAGGGGGTGCGGCTCAGACCCCGGTTCCCGTCCGCCGCAACACCCGCAGCGAGTCCGTCGCCGACACCTCCGTGAAGGCGCCGGAGGCGAGGGCGCGGAGGTGGACGCGGTACGGGGCCTGGCCGGTGAACTCGTCTTCGGGCTCGGGGAACACGTCGTGGATGACGAGCAGGCCGCCGGGGGCGATGTGCGGGGCCCAGCACTCGTAGTCGGCGGTGGCGTGCTCGTCGGTGTGGCCGCCGTCGACGAAGACGAGGCCGAGCGGGCTGCCCCAGAAGGCGGCGACCTGCGGGGAACGGCCGACGATCGCGACGACGTGGTCCTCCAGGCCGGCCCTGTGGAGGGTGCGGCGGAAGGTGGGCAGCGTGTCCATACGGCCCACCTCGGGGTCCACGGTGGACGCGTCGTGGTACTCCCAGCCCGGCTGCTGCTCCTCGCTGCCCCGGTGGTGGTCGACCGTGACCGCCGTGACCCCGGCCTCCCGGGCCGCGTCCGCCAGCAGGATCGTGGACCGCCCGCAGTACGTTCCGACCTCCAGCAGCGGCAGCCCGAGCCGTCCCGCCTCCACCGCCGCCGCGTACAGCGCCAGCCCCTCACCCACGGGCATGAAGCCCTTGGCCGACTCGAATGCCGCGAAGACCTCCGGCCCGGGGGCCGGGGGAGGGCCGGGGTGGGCGCCGCGGACATGGGGTCCTCCGTGATGTCGTACGCGCTGACGGACGCCGCACGGGACCACACGCCCGTACGGCACTGGGGGCGCCCCATGCTGCCATGCGGGCGAACGGCGGGGGACCGGCGGGACGGGTGGGCGGCGAGGAGTGGGCGAGGCCGATGACCGTGCCTGCCTGCCTGCCTTCTGTCTGTCTGCCTGCCTGCCTGACGAAAACCTGACCAGCTCATGGGGAAGTGACACAGCGTCAGGCGGCAGCCTTCACAAGTGCACGCGGCTCGGCTATACAGAGGGGCGCCGGACTGGAACGCGTTCTAGGCGGGCGGGTTCCGGGTCCCCGTGACGGCCTCGGTGCGACCGCTGGTGCGGACGGTCGTGCCGAGGTTCTCCACGCAACCGTCTGACGTGTCGTGAGACAGGAGTCCCATGCCCATCGACGCAGCCGAGGCCCTCGCGGCCGAGCCCCGTTCCGCCGAGATCGCGTGGACCCGTAAGGACGTCCTGCTCTACCACCTCGGTATCGGCGCCGGCGTCCCCGCGACCGACCCCGACGAGTTGCGCTACACCCTGGAGTCCCGGCTGCACGTCCTGCCGAGCTTCGCCACCGTCGCGGGCGCGGGCTCACCGGACGTCATCGGCGGCCTGGACGTACCCGGTGTGGACGTCGACCTCTCCATGGTCCTGCACGGCGGCCAGCGCGTCGAGCTGCGCCGGCCGATCCCGGTCGAGGGCCGGGCGACCGCGACCTCGCGGGTGGCGGCGGTGTACGACAAGGGCAAGGCGGCCGTCCTCGTGATGCGGACCGAGGTGGCCGACGCCGAGGGCCCGTTGTGGGTGAACGAGGCGCAGATCTTCGTACGGGGAGAGGGCGGTTGGGGCGGAGAGCGCGGGCCGTCCGCCCGGCGGGAAGCACCGGCCACCGCACCCGACAAGGAGGTGGAGCGGGCCGTCCGAGAGGACCAGGCGCTGCTCTACCGGCTGTCCGGCGACTGGAACCCGTTGCACGCGGACCCGGAGTTCGCCGGGCGCGCCGGGTTCGACCGGCCGATCCTGCACGGGCTGTGCACGTACGGGATGACGTTGAAGGCCGTGGTGGACACGGTGCTCGGCGGGGACGTGGGCCGCGTCCGCTCGTACGGCACACGCTTCGCGGGAGTCGTGTTCCCGGGCGAGACCCTCCGCGTCCGGATGTGGCGGCCGGAGGACGGCTCGGTGCGGGTGACGGTGACGGCCGTCGAGCGGGACGACGCGCCGGTGCTGGCGGACACCCTCGTCGAGCACGAATGAGCGGAGGAAGCGTGCGGACGAGACGAAGCGCGCGGACGAAGCGCGCGGACGAAGCAGGCGGACGAAGCAGGCGGACGAACGAGCAGCGATGAGCAGCGAATGAGCAGCTCAGCACAACGGTAGGTCAGGGACTCCTGCACAGGTCCTGACAGGTACTCCTGAGGGGAGCCGCACCATGCGCGCAGCCGTACTGCACGAGATCGGCCAGGACAAGCTCGATGTGCTCGACGACGTCGAGGCGGTGGGCTTCGGGCCGGGCAGGGTGAGGATCCGGGTGCGGGCCACGGGGCTGTGCCACTCGGACCTGTCCGCGATGGCCGGGGTGCTGCCCCAGCCCGGACCCTTCGTCCCCGGGCACGAGGGAGCCGGTGAGATAGTCGAAGTCGGGGAGGGCGTACGGGACGTGAAGCCCGGTGACCGCGTCGTCGTGTGCTGGCTCCCGGCCTGTGGCACCTGCCCGTCCTGCAAGCGCGGCCAGACCCAGTTGTGCCTGGCCGGTTTCCTGAACGCCGGTACGCCCAACTTCAAGCGGCCCGCCGGGGACGTCTTCGGCTTCGCGGGCACCGGCACCTTCGCCGAGGAGGTCGTCGTCGACGCCGGCTGCGCGGTGCCGATCCCGGACGACGTGCCCTTCGACATCGCGGCCCTCATCGGGTGCGGCGTCACCACCGGGCTCGGCGCGGCCCTCAACACCGCCGATGTGGAGGCCGGTTCGTCGGTCGCCGTCATCGGCTGCGGAGGCGTCGGCGTCTCGGCGATCCAGGGTGCCCGGCTCAAGGGCGCCGCCGAGATCGTCGCCGTCGACCCGGTGGCCTCGCGTCGTGAGGCGGCGCTCAGGTTCGGTGCCACGCAAGCGGTTCCGCCGCAGGAGCTGGCCGACGTCAAGCAGGCCCTCACCGGCGGCGAGGGCTTCGACTACGTCTTCGAGGTCGTCGGCCGCTCGACCACCGCGCGCACCGCGTACGAGACCACCCGGCGCGGCGGCACGCTGGTCGTCGTCGGCGCGGGCGCGATGGACGACTTCCTCCAGCTCAGCATGTTCGAGCTGTTCTTCGACGAGAAGCGGATCCTGCCCTCCCTGTACGGCGGCGGAGACGTCCTGCGTTCCTACGAGCGGGCCATCGCCCTCTGGCGGGCCGGCCGCATCGACCTCGCGGGCCTGATCACCCACCGGGTACCCCTCAGCGACATCAACGAGGCGCTGGACCAGATGCGGACGGGCGCGGCCCTCCGCACCTGCATCGAGATCTGACCGCCGGCGCCAGAACGAGCGGATCCACGTACGGACCACGAACGGGTCGACGTGCGGCTCCTCGTACGGGTCGACGTGCGGTGTCATGAGTAAATCGGCTTGAGGTGAAGGGACTCGGCGGTGTCACTGCCCCTTGAAGGACTGTCCGCGATCGTCACCGGCGCCGGGCGCGGGCTCGGCCGGGCCGAGGCGCTGGAGCTGGCCCGCCTGGGCGCGGCGGTGGTCGTCAACGACTACGGCCGGCCGGGACGGGACGGTTCCGGCGAGGTGTCCACCGGGCCCGCCGAGGAGGTCGCGGCGTCGATCCGCGCGGCGGGCGGTCGCGCGGTGGCCCATGTCGGGGACGTCTCCGACCACGAACAGGCCCGGGAGCTGGTCGAGTCGGCGGTCGCCGAGTTCGGCAGGCTGGACATCCTCGTCAACAACGCGGGCATCCTGCGCGACCGGATGGTCTTCTCCATGTCCGAGGAGGAGTGGGACTCGGTCATCCGGGTGCACCTCAAAGGGCACTTCAACACGACCCGGTTCGCCTCCGCGCACTGGCGCACGCGGGCGAAGTCGGGCGAGGGCGGGCCGGTCTACGGGCGCGTCGTGAACACCTCCTCCGAGGCCTTCCTCGCCGGGTCCGCCGGGCAGCCCAACTACGCCGCCGCCAAGGGCGGGATCGTCGGGCTGACCACCTCCACGGCCCTCGCGCTCGCCAAGTACGGCGTCACCGCGAACGTCATCTGCCCACGCGCCCGCACCCGGATGACCGAGGACGTCTTCGCGGGACTGCCGGGCGCGGCCGACACCGACGGCACCGGCCTCGACCCGCTCGCCCCCGAGCACGTCGCCCCCCTCGTGGGCTACCTGGCCTCACCCGCCGCCGCCCGGATCAACGGCCAGCTCTTCGTCGTACACGGCGGCATGGTCGTGATCGTCGAACGGCCCCGCGTACAGGCGAAGTTCGACACCAAGCAGGACGCGTTCACGTACGACGAACTGGACGGGTTGCTCACGCCGCACTACGTCGACCGACCGGAGGGGGAGACCTTCGCGGCGGCGGAGGTGCTGGGGCTGAGGCACGGGACGGCGTGAGGAACGCGGCGGCCCCGCCCGTCGATGACGCCGATGACGGGCGGGGCCGAATGCCGTGCCGGCTGTGCCGACCGTGCCGGCTGGTTCTGGCGTCGAATTGACGTTTCTCCAGAGGTGACCGAAGGGGACTCGCGGCGCCGATCAGGCGGCCGTCGTCGACTCCGTGTGCTGCTCGGCCGGCCTGCGGTGGCGCCCGCGCGGGGTCGTCTTCTCGGCTTCGTGGGCCGAGATCTGGCCCCGGTGCCTGCCATGGCCTTCCGCCTCGTGGGGGTTGGCGGTGGGCGGCTGGGCCGTGTGCGTGTCGTTCATTGGAAGTGTTCACCCCGTCGCATGATCTTTTTTACGGGCGGTGAGTTTAACGGGTGACCGGGCACGGTCCGAAGGCGGCCAGGGCGTGTCGGCACCCCCGGGGGGAGTTCGCCCGGAACCGGCACATCACCGTCACCCGACG
Source organism: Streptomyces sp. TG1A-60 (assembly GCF_037201975.1). Classification (NCBI taxonomy): domain Bacteria; kingdom Bacillati; phylum Actinomycetota; class Actinomycetes; order Kitasatosporales; family Streptomycetaceae; genus Streptomyces; species Streptomyces sp. TG1A-60. Next base: position 5,909,757 of record NZ_CP147520.1, read on the forward strand.
GTCACACCCTCCGGCACCCGCCCCTCCAGCGGCGCCTGCTGCAAGGGCACGGGCCGGGCGACGGCGGGCGCGGGCGGCCCGGCGTGCGAAGGGTCCGCGCAAGGTCCCGCGCCCAACGGCTCGGCACTCGGCGTCCCCGTGCACGGCGTCCCCGTGCACGACGGCTCGCGACTCGGCGGCTCGGCCTGGGCCGACGCGTGCCCAAAGCCCGCGCCCAGGGCCTCTTCGCCGACCGGACCCGCGTCCCCCGGCCCCTCCCGAGCCTCTTTCCGGACGTCCTCTCGGACCCCCTCCCGGACCGCCTCTCGGACCACCTCCCGGACCGCCTCCCGGTCCTGAACCACGTCCTGAGATTCCTCGGCCTCCACCGCCCAATGCACCCCCACCCGGGCCACCCCGCACCGCACCACCCTTGTGGTGTAGGGCAGGTGGAGCACGCCCTCGCGGCTCCACAGCCCGGCCCCTGCCAACCAGCCCCCGGGTGCGGGCAGATGAAGGATGCGGCGGGCGGCGGGACGCCAGACTCCGACCCAACTGCCCCGGGGGCCGTCGACGCGCAGCGCGACCGCACAGCTCTCGGGGGTCAGGATCTGGCCCGGCTGGATGGCGAAGGGGGTGATGCGGTGGCCGTCGGGAACCCGCAGGCACTCCGGGAAGCGGACCGGCAGCGTACTGCCCAGCACGCCCCAGCCGAGCCGGCCATGACCGGGGGAGGGCGCGTCGGAACGGATCAGGAGCAGCCCGCTGTCGGGGTCGGCGAGCAGCAGCCGGTCGTCGCTGTGGTCGGCGATCTGCAGCAGCGGCGAGACCGCGCCGCCCTGCTCCAGGTCGACCACCACGGACTTCGTCCGGCCGTTCAACTCCTGGTCCAGGGCCAGCAGCCGGCCCGCCCCGTCCAGCCAGACCCCGCCCGAGCACCGTCCCGGAACCTGCGCCAGCAGCTCCGGCCCGAACGTGCCGCCCGCCACCAGCCACACCGCGGTCGCGCTCCGGCCCGGGGAGAGGGCGTACGCCCTCTCCCCGCACGGCGCGGGCGGCAGCAGTCGCAACCCGGCCGCCGGATCGGCGCATTCGACCCCGCCGAGCAGCAGCTCACCGGTGCCGGGCCCGGTCGGGTAGAGGAGCGAGAACAGGTGCCGGTCCGCCGCCAGCCGGTGGATGAGGACCCGACCGTCGGTCATGGGAAGCACTTCGGTGCCGGGTTCCTCCGGTTGGTTGCCGGGCAGGGGGACGGCGTACGGCTCGGGGCCGTCCAGGGTCCAGCGCTCGGGGAACCAGGACTCGCCGTCGAGGGCGAGGCGTGCCGCGTACGTGCCGTCGGCGGTGATGACGCAGCCGGGCGGCGCCCCGGGCCCCTCGGTCCCGGTCGCCGCGCCCTGTCCGGTCGCCGCGCCCTGCCCTTCCGGCTCGCCCTTGCCCTCGTTCCCCTGTCCCGTCTCGTTCCCGTGGCCCGCCGCGGGTGAGGGGGATGCACAGGCCGTCATGGTTCGATCACCTCCGGCGACGAAGTTAGTTTTCGCACGCACAGACGTGGGACAACGGGCTCCCCCTTCACACATAAGGATGCTCGTCCCCCGATTCACCTGAGGGAACGGCGGCCCATGTGCTGGCGGTGGCGAAAGTCGACCGAATGCCGACCGGGTGGAGACCGAATGCCGACCGGGTGGAGACCGAACGCCGGCTGGGACTTCGCCGCGAGTTCACCGGGAGCCGGCCCGGGGGTGTCCGAGGTCGGCTGGTCGAGTGACCCGCGGCAGGTCGGGGACGGGAGCAGGGCAGGTAGCCTTTGGTGCGTGCCCCGTCTGTCTGAAGTCATCGCCGCGCTCGACGCCCTCTGGCCGCCCGAGAGGGCCGAGGGGTGGGACGCGGTCGGCACGGTCTGCGGAGAACCCGACCAGGAGGTCACGCGGGTCCTCTTCGCCGTCGACCCGGTCCGGGAGATCGTCGAGGAAGCGGTGAAGCTGGGCGCGGACCTGCTGGTCACCCACCACCCGCTCTACCTGCGCGGTACGACGACGGTGGCGGCCTCCACCTTCAAGGGCCGGGTCGTGCACACGCTCATCAGGAACGACATCGCGCTGCACGTCGCCCACACCAACGCCGACACCGCCGACCCGGGCGTCAGCGACGCCCTGGCGGGCGCCCTGGACCTGAGGGTGGTACGCCCCCTCGTGCCCGACCCGGCCGACCCCGGCGGGCGGCGCGGGCTCGGCCGGGTCTGCGAGCTGGACCACCCGCTGACCGTACGGGAGCTGGCCGCGCGGGCCGCCGGGCGGCTGCCCGCCACCGCGCAGGGCATCCGGGTCGCCGGCGACCCCGAGGCGCTCGTCCGCACGGTCGCCGTCAGCGGCGGCTCGGGCGACAGCCTGTTCGACCACGTACGCGCGGCCGGTGTCGACGCCTTCCTCACCGCCGACCTGCGCCACCACCCCGCCTCCGAGGCCGTCGCCCGCACCACGGAAGGCGACGGCCCGCCCCTCGCGCTGCTCGACGCGGCGCACTGGGCCACCGAGTGGCCCTGGTGCGAGCTGGCCGCCGCCCAGCTCGACGGGATCTCCGACCGTGAGGGATGGGACCTGCGCGTCCACGTCTCGAAGACGGTCACCGACCCCTGGACCGCCCACGCGGCGTCCGCCCGCCCGTCGCCCGCCACCGCCTTTTGAACGAGCGCTTCGCGCGCCCCTTCTTCTTTCACCGACACACTGGGAGCCCCCAACTGAACGCCGCGCCCGCCGACCAGATCCGACTCCTCGACGTCCAGGCCCTCGACGTACGCCTCCAGCAGCTCGCGCACAAGCGCAGGTCGCTGCCCGAGCACGCCGAGATCGAGTCGCTGACGAAGGACCAAACCCAGCTGCGCGACCTCCTCGTGGCCGCGCAGACCGAGGAGAGCGACACCGCCCGCGAGCAGACCAAGGCCGAGCAGGACGTGGACCAGGTGCGCCAGCGCGCCACCCGCGACCAGCAGCGCCTGGACTCGGGCGCGATCACCTCCCCGAAGGACCTGGAGAGCCTCCAGCGCGAGATCGCCTCCCTCGCCAAGCGGCAGGGCGACCTGGAGGACATCGTCCTGGAGGTCATGGAGCGTCGGGAGTCCGCGCAGGAGCGGGTCGCCGAACTGACCGAGCGGGTCGGCGCCGTCCAGGGGAAGGCCGACGACGCGACCGCCCGCCGGGACGCCGCCTTCGAGGAGATCGACGGCGAGGCGGCGACCGTGACGAAGGAGCGCGAGGTCATCGCGGCGGCCATCCCCGCGGACCTCCTCAAGCTCTACGAGAAGCTGCGCGAGCAGCAGGGCGGCATCGGCGCGGCCAAGCTGTACCAGCGCACCTGCCAGGGCTGCCGCCAGGAGCTGTCCATCACCGACATCAACGAGATCCGCCAGGCCGCCCCCGACACGGTCGTCCGCTGCGAGAACTGCCGCCGCATCCTGGTGCGCACGGCGGAGTCCGGCCTGTAGGAGGGCCGGTACGAGGCCCGCCCAGACACACCAAGAGGGTTACGTGGTACGGGAGTTCATCGTCGAGGCCGACGGCGGTTCCCGGGGCAACCCGGGGCCCGCGGGCTACGGCTGCGTCGTCCTCGACGCGGTGACGGGGGAGACGTTGACGGAGGCCGCCGAGTACATCGGGGTCGCCACGAACAACGTCGCCGAGTACCGGGGGCTCATCGCGGGCCTCAGGGCGGCCCACGCACTGGACCCGGCCGCCACTGTCCGGGTCCGCATGGACTCCAAGCTCGTCGTCGAGCAGATGTCGGGCCGCTGGAAGATCAAGCACCCCGGCATGAAGCCGCTGGCCGCCGAGGCCGCGCGGGTCTTTCCGCCCGCCCACGTGACCTACGAGTGGATCCCGCGAGACCAGAACAGACACGCCGACCGCCTCGCCAACGAGGCGATGGACGCGGGCAAGCGGGGCGAACAGTGGTCGCCGTCCACGTCCACGGCAGACCTGGACACCCGCGCGGCGAGGGCCGCCGCCCCCGGCGGCAGCCGGTCCGCCGATGCCGAAGCCGCCGCCGACATCCGGGCCGCCAGGAGCGTCGCCTCCGTCGCCCCCGACCTCGGCACCCCCGCCACCTTCGTGCTGCTGCGGCACGGCGAGACGCCCCTCACCCCGCAGAAGCGGTTCTCGGGGAGCGGCGGTTCGGACCCGTCCCTCTCCGAGGTCGGCCGGTATCAGGCGGAGCGGGTCGCCGCCGTGCTGGCCGCTCGGGGGACGATCCACGACGTGGTGTCGTCGCCGTTGGCCCGCTGCCGTGAGACGGCGGGGATCGTCGCGGACCGGCTCGGACTCGAGGTCACGGTCGAGGACGGGCTGCGGGAGACGGACTTCGGCGCGTGGGAGGGGCTGAGCTTCGGTGAGGCGCGGGAGCGGTACCCGGACGACATGAACGCCTGGCTGGCCTCGCCGGACGCCGAACCCACCGGCGGGGGCGAGAGCTTCGAGGCGGTGGCCCACCGGGTCGCCGCCACCCGGGACGAACTGGTCGCGGCGCACGCGGGCCGTACCGTCCTGCTCGTCACCCACGTCACGCCGATCAAGACCCTCGTGCGCCTGGCCCTCGGCGCACCCCCTCAGTCCCTGTTCCGCATGGAACTGTCCGCCGCCTCCCTGTCGGCCCTGGCCTACTACGCGGACGGCAACGCCACCCTCCGCCTCCTCAACGACACCTCACACCTGCGCTGACCACTCACGAAGGGCCGCCGCCTGCCGCGCAGGCCCCTCGACCCGCCGACAGTCCCGCACCGCCACCGCGTACGCCGACAGCACCCAGGTGCCGCCCACGCAGCCGGCGTCGGGGAGGGACGGATACTCCGCCGCGGTGCCCGGCCCGATCCCACCGGGCGGGCGGAAACGGGGCCCGCGGCGCCGACCCCGCGAGCGACTTCGCACGCATGCGGGTGGATGCGGGTGGATACGGGTGGAGAGGGAGTCAGTGGACCTCGGTCACCAGCACATCCAGCGTCCACGCCTTCCCTGCCCCCGCCGGCGGCTCGACCTCCACCACGTACCCGAGGTCCCGCAGCGCCTCCACCAGCCGCGCCGGGCCCTCGGGCGCGATCCCGGCCGACAGCAGACTCCGTACGATCCGGCCCTTGGTCGCCTTGTTGAAGTGGCTGACGACCTTCCGGGTCGGCGCGTGCAGCACCCGTACGGTCGCCGTCCGCCCTGCCACCTCGCCCTTCGGCTTCCACGCGGCCGTGTACGCCGAGGACCGCAGGTCGAGGACGAGTCCGTCACCGGCCGCCTCGGGGAGCGCCGACGCCATCGGCGTACGCCAGTGCGCGCCGAGCGCACCGATGCCGGGCAGCTTCACGCCCATCGAGCAACGGTAGGAGGGGATCCGGTCCGTTACCCGGACCGCGCCCCACAGTCCCGAGAAGACCAGCAGCCACCGCGCCGCCCGCTGCTTCGCTGCGGTCTCCAGGGTGGCCAGAGCGAGGGCGTCGTACAGCACCCCCGTGTAGATCTGCCCGGCCGGCCGCGTCCCCGCCGTCAGCAGTTCCGCGTTCTTGGCGACCTCGCCGCGCAGCCCCTCACTCAGCCCGAGCACCTCACACGCCTTGCCCTCGTCCCCGGCGCACAACTCCACCAGCTCACCGAGCACGGCTTCCCGCGCCCCGGTCAGCGCCGGAAGCGAAAGCCCCTCCAGCTCCAGAGGGGCACCGCCCGCTGAGGGGGCCTTGCCTTCGGACGGGGGCAGCAGGACGAGCACGGGTACTCCTTCTTCCGGGGCTCCGCGACAGGGTACGGGGTGGGAGGGCGCGGACCCGCCGGGGCGCCCGCCGCACGGTCTTCCGCGACGGCGACCTGCGGAGTCCCCGGCGGTCATCGGCCGGGTGACGGGTTCCCCGGCGAACGGCTGCCACCGGGATCCGGCAGGTGCTCCTCATGGGCGGTCCTCCATCAGTATCCGGAGCGTGCGGCGGACGGCCTCCGCCTGGGCCGGGGCCAAGTCGGCGTACAAGGCTCGCAGGAAGCTGCCGGCACCGCTGCGCCTGTCCTCGATGTCCCGCGGTACCAGTTCCGGCGGGATCAGGTCGGCCAGCAGCAGGGCCGCCTCCGCCACGCGGAGGTCGTCGGGTCCGGCGTCGGCGAGCGCGTCGAGCAGTGCGTACGCCTCGTGCGCCCGCTCCACCGCGCCGGGCGCCGCCATCATGCTCTCCAGCGCGGCCAGCAGCTCCGCCCGCGCCTCCGGCGTCGCGGTCGTCTCCAGGAACGCGAACATCTCCCGGTCCTTGGCGGCCATCGAGGCCTGCGGTGCGGACCCGAACTGCCCGAAGAGCACAGCGAGTTCGGGCGAGACCGGCCCCTCGGCGGGTAGCAGCCCACACCGTGCGTCCTCCATCAGGACACGGAGCCGGGCCCGCCGCTCCCGGACCGCAGTCTCCTGCCGGGCCAGATCCTCATCCAACTCGCCCAGCACCTCGACGAGTTCGCGCCCCGCGTCGTCCGTGAGCACATCCCGCACCTCGGCGAGCCCGAGCCCCAGCTCCGTCAACCGCCGAATCCGCGCCAGCACGACCGCGTGCCGCAACGTGTAGTCCCGATACCCGTTGGCCCGCCGCTCCGGCTCCGGCAGCAGCCCGAGATGGTGATAGTGCCGCACGGCCCGTGGGGTGACACCGACGGCCGTGGCCAGTTCTCCGATCCGCATGCGACCAGTAGGAACGTTGACGCTGCGGCAGGGTCAAGCGACGGGCCCGGCGGCTGACGGTGACCGAGATCATGTGCCACGATCGAGGGAACGGTTCTGGATCTCACGGCCAGGTGATCAGCCGATGTCCCAGTCCGGCGAGCGACCGAAGAAGGAGGGGCGTGACGTGACTGCCATGGCCCACGAGCCGCTCACGCAGGAAGACGTCCTGGGTGAGCCGGGCCCGCGCCCTGCTGGAGGCAGGCGCCCGCCCGGCGGACGTCGCCGGCCAGGTGGGCTTCGCGGACCAGGCCCACCTGACGCGCTGGTTCAGGCGGGTGCTGGGGGTGACGCCGGCGGCGTACCGGACGAGCGTGCGGACGTAGAGGCGCCCGGGTGCCGGGCCCCCCAACAGCGTTCAAGACGGACGCCGCCGAGCTGGCCGGGACTCCCCCCATGGCCGCACGCGGCTGGTTCCTCTTCTCCCTGATGGGAGTCCTCTGGGGCATCCCCTACCTGATGATCAAAGTGGCCGTGGACGAGGTGTCGCCGTCCATGGTCGTCCTCGTGGCGAGGGCGACGGTCTTCACGTACGTCAATCCGGCGGTGGCGGTGGCGGCCGGCGCACTCTTCCTGGACGAAAAACTGACTCCCGGAGTCCTGTCCTCCTTCGCCCTGATCCTGGCGGGCTCCTTCCCGGCGACGGCATCGCCGACACCGTCGGGACCAGGGACCCGTGGGCGCCCGGTAGCATGGTCCACACGGCAGACGAGCCGGGCGGACGGCCGCGTGGAGGTTCTTGTGGACCTCCCCGAGGAACGTCCGGGCTCCACAGGGCAGGGTGGTGGCTAACGGCCACCCGGGGTGACCCGCGGGACAGTGCCACAGAAAACAGACCGCCGGGGATCGTACGCGTACGGACCTCGGTAAGGGTGAAACGGTGGTGTAAGAGACCACCAGTGCCCAGGGTGACCTGGGCAGCTAGGTAAACCCCACCCGGAGCAAGGTCAAGAGGAGCCGCCGTAAGAAGCGGCTCTGCGCGGACGTTCGAGGGCAGCCCGCCCGAGTCCGCGGGTAGACCGCACGAGGCCGGCGGCAACGCCGGCCCTAGATGGATGGCCGTCTCCCGGCCGACCGCGAGGTCGACCGGTGACAGAACCCGGCGTACAGCCCGACTCGTCTGCCGCCACCTGCGGCTTTGCCTTGGAAAGGGCCTCTGACCTGCGTCGGAGGTCCTTTCCGATCTTTCAGGGGCTTGCCGCGTCAGGCGGCGAAAAGTCCCTCGGAATTCCCTCGGACAGAGCTGAAAGTCCCTGAAAAGTCCCTGGAGCGGAGGGGCGCGCGAGGCCTCTGGGCTGGGCGTTTGCGACAGCCGTTGGAGCATGGCGCTGGAGCCGCTGGCATGGGGGTCTTGGCTCGGCCGGGTTACGCGGCCTCGGCGTTGGCCGTCGTGTCGGTCCGTGAGGCCCATTCGGCGCGGGCTGCGGTGAGCCGGGAGCACATTGCGCGAAGCTCGTCCAACTGTCCAGTCGCCCCTTCGATGTACTCGCCCAGTTGGTTCGGATCCATCGGGCGGTGTACATGTCGGCGGCCACTTGACCAGAACGTGCGGGGCTTGGCCAGCTCCTGACCACCGCCGCGTCCTCCAGCGCCTGATTCAGGCCTCGGGCTTTCGCCGGTCCGCGCAGGGACTTGGCGTCCACGGGCAGGTCGCGCAGTCCGGCGCCGACAGGCCATTCGCCCCCTGAAGCCGGGTGCCACGGTCGATGCGCGCGAGCAGCCCACGGACCGTCGCTATGTGTCTGAGCTGTACTGAGATTTGTGGAGTCCCTGATGCCAGGGTTACGGTCCTGGCGAAGGAGAACCACGAGCACCATGGCAGCACCCCGTAAGTACCCGGACGAGCTCCGCGAGCGCGCGGTCCGTGAGGTCCGCAGCACCGGCCGACCGATTGCCCACGTCGCGAAAGACCTCGGCATCCACAAGGAGGCCCTGCGCGGCTGGGTCCGCCAGGCCGAGGCCGATGGCGGCGAGCGTGACGACCGGCTCACCACCGCCGAGCGCGAGGAACTCAAGCAACTCCGCAGGGAGAACGCCGAGTTGAAGCGGGCCAACGAGATCCTGAAAGCCGCCAGCGTGTTTTTTTTGCCCAGGAGATCGACCGTCCCCGGACGAGGCCGAGCAGGTGATCGACCACCTGCGTGACAAGGGCCTCGGGGTCGATCCCGTCTGCCGGGTTCTTGAGCTGTCGCCGTCGACGTACTTCGCCCGCAAGAAGCGGCCGAAGTCGGCCCGCCGGCTCCGCGACGAACAGCTCATGCCGCTGATCGAGCAGGTCCATGGCGAGTCGGGCGGCACCTATGGTGCCCGCCGGATCACCCGGGCCCTGCGCCGCAAGGGGGTCGACGTGGCCCGTTGCACCATCGAGCGGCTGATGGCCGAGCTGGGTCTGGAGGCGTGATCCGTGGTCAACGCCGGCGGACCACCGTGGCGGAGCCGTCGGCGCCGCGCCCGCCGGACCTGGTCGACCGCGACTTCACCGCCTCACGGCCCGATCAGCTGTGGGTGGCGGACATGACGTATGTCCGCACCTGGTCGGGCTGGGCATACGTGGCGTTCGTCCTCGACGTGTACTCGCGGATGATCGTCGGCTGGCAGATCGCGAACCATATGCGGACCGAACTGCCCCTGGAAGCCCTGGAGATGGCGCTGTGGAGACGGAGGATCAAGAAGGACTCCGGCCTCATTCATCACAGCGACCGCGGGTCGCAATACGTATCCATTCGGTATACCGACCGGCTTGCCGAGATCGGCGCCTCGGCGTCGGTCGGGTCCGTCGCGGACAGCTATGACAATGCGATGGCCGAGGCTCTGAACGGCACTTTCAAGGCCGAGCTGATCGAGATGAGCTGCCCCGAGTTTCGTAGAGTCCGGTGATCTTGTTTCAGGCGGACTGCGGGGTGGCTTCCTGTTGTCGCCACCAGTCGTGTTCGTACTCGGCGGGCGGTAGGTAGTCGAGGGCGGAGTGGAGCCGTTCCTCGTTGTACCACGTGACCCACTGGAAGATCGCCCGTTCGACCTGGTCGACATCCTTCCAGGGGCCCTGCATCTCGATCAGCTCGGCCTTGAAAGTGCCGTTCAGAGCCTCGGCCATCGCATTGTCATAGCTGTCCGCGACGGACCCGACCGACGCCGAGGCGCCGATCTCGGCAAGCCGGTCGGTATACCGAATGGATACGTATTGCGACCCGCGGTCGCTGTGATGAATGAGGCCGGAGTCCTTCTTGATCCTCCGTCTCCACAGCGCCATCTCCAGGGCTTCCAGGGGCAGTTCGGTCCGCATATGGTTCGCGATCTGCCAGCCGACGATCATCCGCGAGTACACGTCGAGGACGAACGCCACGTATGCCCAGCCCGACCAGGTGCGGACATACGTCATGTCCGCCACCCACAGCTGATCGGGCCGTGAGGCGGTGAAGTCGCGGTCGACCAGGTCCGGCGGGCGCGGCGCCGACGGCTCCGCCACGGTGGTCCGCCGGCGTTGACCACGGATCACGCCTCCAGACCCAGCTCGGCCATCAGCCGCTCGATGGTGCAACGGGCCACGTCGACCCCCTTGCGGCGCAGGGCCCGGGTGATCCGGCGGGCACCATAGGTGCCGCCCGACTCGCCATGGACCTGCTCGATCAGCGGCATGAGCTGTTCGTCGCGGAGCCGGCGGGCCGACTTCGGCCGCTTCTTGCGGGCGAAGTACGTCGACGGCGACAGCTCAAGAACCCGGCAGACGGGATCGACCCCGAGGCCCTTGTCACGCAGGTGGTCGATCACCTGCTCGGCCTCGTCCGGGGACGGTCGATCTCCTGGGCAAAAAACACGCTGGCGGCTTTCAGGATCTCGTTGGCCCGCTTCAACTCGGCGTTCTCCCTGCGGAGTTGCTTGAGTTCCTCGCGCTCGGCGGTGGTGAGCCGGTCGTCACGCTCGCCGCCATCGGCCTCGGCCTGGCGGACCCAGCCGCGCAGGGCCTCCTTGTGGATGCCGAGGTCTTTCGCGACGTGGGCAATCGGTCGGCCGGTGCTGCGGACCTCACGGACCGCGCGCTCGCGGAGCTCGTCCGGGTACTTACGGGGTGCTGCCATGGTGCTCGTGGTTCTCCTTCGCCAGGACCGTAACCCTGGCATCAGGGACTCCACAAATCTCAGTACAGCTCAGTCCGAGACCAGCCGCCGTGGCAGCACTGGCTCGGGGCACACGCCGACCAGGTTCAGCATTGCGCCGAGGTCGGCACGGTCTTCCAGACACGAGGCGCAGAAACCGCCATGGCCTTGAAAGCCGTGCCTGTCCTGGTTCCGCCCCCGCCCGATGAACCGTCGCGAACCGGACGGCGGTCGGCTGCGACGAGACCCTTCTTGTCATCTCGCGTCTACCCGCTGCGGCCTGGCTGCGCGACTTCTGGTTCGCACGGGAACACACTGGGGCAGAGTGGTACCGCGCGCAGGCACGATGCGCGGCCAAAAAATCTTCCGGGAGGGGGTTGCGGTCGCCGCCTTCCGACCGACGTACGAGTGATGGACGAGCCTGGGACGGATACCGAAGCCGAAAGACTGCAGCTGCGATGGCGGCAGGGGCGGCTCGACGGGCTTGAGCTCTATGCGGCGGTTCGCGGAGCCATGTACCAGGCCGCCCGGCTTGGGATTCGCTCGATCACCTCTTCCATCCCCGATCCCCACGACGTCGAGGATGCCGTCTGTGAGGCGTTCGAGCAGTTGCGTGATAAAGATCCCGCTGATGTGTCATCGGTCACCGGGCTGGCGAAGGTAATCGCTTACCGACGGGGGCAGGACATCGGCAGGGGAGTCGTGCGCGAGCGCGAAGGGATCAAGAAGTTCCTTGCCGACCGGGTAACTACCGCGGCGGTGCAGTTCCACGACGAGGACGTGCGAGCTGCAGAGGAAGACGAACGAGTAGTCGCCCTGGCCGAGGGGTGCTTCGGGTTTCTGACCGATGAGCAACGCGATCTCGTCGTAGAGACGATCATGGGAGAGGAGCTCTTGTCCGACTGGGCGTTCCGCAAGGGCAAAACGCACCAAGCAGCGAGTCGGCAGCGAAGGCGTGCCATCGAAGCGATTAGACGCTGCGTCGAATCGAAGCGCAGCGAAGCAGAGGAACCACGGGACGGGAGGTGGCACAGTGACTGACAACGAGGAACTGGATAACCTGAACGACGCGCTTATCGAGGAGTACCTACTGTTCCTGCGCGGCCTCGGCCCTCAGCCGGACCTGTCGGATCTGCCGCCGAGCCGTCGAGAGGCGATCACGGGGCAGTTCGAGATCGTGAAGGCGTTGGCTGATCGAGACCCGGAACTCCCACCTCTCGAGCAGGACCCCGTCGCTCGGCGATTGGGCCTGGTGGCGGATACGTCGTCCGCTCCGTTGCCTATGGCCGCCGACGCGGCTCTGCGGGCCGCGGGCGGAGAAGTGGACGAACTGCTCAAGGCCTCGCTTGAGGAGGTGGCCTATCGGTTTCGAGGTCGGATCTCGATGGAGTTCCACCCCGCATGGTCGCCGGAGGTACCCGAGGGTATGCGGGCTTTTGCGCAGTGCGCTGTGCTGGCGGAAGCGGTAGCCGTCCTCGTGGGTGACAGCGACACGTGGTCGAGCGCACCAGAGGGGCTCGGGCGGTTCTTTAACCTGTACGCCGATATTTCGGCGATTTGCGTCACTTCCTCGGACGCCGAGCGGGCTGTCGTTCTCGCGCCTGCCGACGTGACGCGTTCCATCAGCCCGCTGCTGGGCTGGCTCGACCCTCACAGCTCGATGTTCGCAGAGCCTCTGGGGCTTGCCTTGGGGCGCTTCTTCGAGCGGCGCCTGCCGCGCTGGGACCGGGTCGCCGATTTCGACGTGCTTCCGGATACAGCAGCTCTCGATGCCGTGGCGAGGGAGGTGAGTGGGGCACAGATCGCGCAGGCTCTTCGTGCGAAGCCTCGGCTCGAGTACAAGAAGGAAGGCCGGCTTGCACTCGGCAACGTGGACGCGGCGGAACTCGGCGCCCTCGTAGTGAGTGTGCAAACGGGCGGCCTGACGCCAGATGACTTCGTAGATCGTCTGGCGGAGATGGCGGGGGCTGCCGCATCGTGATCCGACGCATTCGCCTGAGCCAGTGGCGGGCCTACGAGACGCTGAACCTGGAGCTCAGCCGCCCGGTCACGTTCTTCGTCGCTCCGAACGGCGTCGGCAAGACGTCGCTGGTCGAGGCCGTCCGATGGGGGCTGCTCGGTGCGCCCCCGGCTCGCCGACTCGGCCAGGCGGTCCGCGTCGGCCACGAATCGGCGACAGTGTGCCTGGACTTGGTGTTGGCGGACACCGAGGTGCAGCTGACCAGGTCGATCAAGCGCAGCGGCACCGCTCGCTTCGATGCGAAGGCCAACGGCATGGTGATCGACGAAGCGGCCTACACGCAACTCCTGCGCCGTGCTTGGGCGGCCGATCCGGGACTTCTCGATACTCTGATCTTCGGCGTCGGGGCGAAAGGCGAGGTCACCGGCTTTCCGATCAAGGACCACCTCGCCGACATCTTCGGCATCACGCCGATGCTGCAGGCCGCCAAAGCGATTAATACGCGGAGGTCCGAGCTTGCGGCGAAGATCAAGACTCTGCGCGATGACTTGAGCGGAACCGACGAGGCCATCGCATCGGTGACCGAGACCGTCTCACGGTTGGAGGCGGAACTGTCTGGGATCGCAGATCAGCGAGAGGCCGCGCACGCTTTGGCGCGGCGACTGGAACCGGCAGCAACTCTCGCGCAGGCCTGGAGCGACTACCGGGAGAACGCCCATGCCTTCGACGAGCAGGTAAGGCGACTCGTCGCAGGCATGGCCGGTTCTATCGATCTCGGCGATCAGGATCCGAGGGCTGCGATCGCCAGAAACGAGCGTGCCGCCTCGAGCGAGCTCGAGTCCAGCCTGGCAGCTGCGTCGGCGGCGGAGGTTCGAGCAGCGCGTGCAGCATCGGCTGCTGAGGTCCTTGCGTCTGCCACGGATCAGTGCCCGACCTGCCTTCGCCCGCTGACGCCGGCCGAACGCGAGGCTGCGGCCTCCGCACACGGCGGTGTGGACGACGCTGCGCACGCCGAGATCGAACAGCGCTCGCGCGACACCGCGCGGGCTCGCGAGCGGCTGATCGCGATTACCGGGTTCCGCGACTCGCTCAATGCGCTACACCCCCCGACGGAACCGGGCGGCGACGATCCTGGTGCAGAGGCAGTCACCGAGCTGGCCGAAGCACGTCAACGCCTCTCGGATCTCGCTGAACGCCACGGTGATGCAGCAGCTCGACTCGGAGCAGCCAGGAGTGAGCTGGCGAGACTACGGCAAGCCGCACACGATCAGTCGACCCTCGTCGCGGCCGCGCGTGAAGACACGGTCATGGAGGTCACCGAGAAGACCATCCACGAGCTGGCCGACCGCTACCTGACCGACTACATCGAACCGATCGCGCACGAGGTCGGCCGCCGCTGGAAGCTCGTGTTCGGCACGGACGGACTGCATTTCGACGCCGATGGACACCTCACCATCCCCCACGGGGACGCCACGCTGATGGTGGGCGACCTGAGCGGCGGAGAACGGTCCACCGCTCTGCTCGTGACGCGCCTGCTGCTGGCGAGTTCGGTTGCACGTGCCTCGACCGTGTGTTTCGACGAGCCGCTCGAGCACCTTGATCCGCGCCGCCGCGCCGCAGTTGCCCAGACCTTGGTGTCGGCCGTCCAAGCGGGCACCGTAGGGCAAATCCTCATCACCACCTACGAAGAACGGCTGGCGCGCCGTCTGGCCAGCGCCGCACCGGACGTCGTGGAGCTGACCTACGCCACCACAGACTCGGCCTAAAAAATTCTTGCGTGAAGGGGGTTGCGGACGGCCTGCTGCCAACGACCAGGAGGTGAAAGCCCGCATCCGACGGGTCGATCCTTGGAGGCCCCGCAATGGCAGCCACAGACAGTCAGACCGAGACAGGCCACACCAAGCACCCCACATTCGTGTTCGAGGTCGACGGCGTGGAATACACCCATGACAAGCCGACGATCACCGGCGCACAGATCATGGCGATGGCTGGCATCAACCCGGCCGACGGCCTGGTTCAGATCCTGCCGGACGGAACCCGCATCACGATCACGCCCGACGAGACAGTCCGCCTCGTTCCCGGCGCCCAGTTCAAGCGCCGTCCTCGCTTCAAGCGAGGTTGATCGCGTGTCCGTGCCCGACCGGCTCGCCGAGCGCCTGGCGCAGGAGGAAGACCTGCTGCGCCAGGCGTTCCCGAACGCCACCATCGACCCTGAAGCCCTCGTCGTCACACTGCGAGACCACCCGCTGCCCGCAGGTTGGTCCCACAGCGACACCGACGTCCTGTTCGCCGTCCCCGTGAACTATCCCGCTGGTCAGCCGGACAACATCTGTGCCCGACCGGACCTGACACTTGCCAGCGGCGCAACGCCCGGCAACAGCCAGGGCATACAGCAGCACGCTGGACGCTCCTGGCTGCAGTTCTCCTACCACATAGACCCGAACGACTGGCACCCCCACGTGAACCTCACGCTGGGCAGCAACCTCGTCGACTATCTGACCGGCGCTCTCACCCGCTTCGAGGAGGCGAGCTGAACCGATGAGCACCCTGAAGTTCACGCGGCCCGAGCACTGGGAGCGCATCGAGCAGCATCTGGCCGAAGCGCGCGGCGAGCGATTCGCCTTTGCCTTCACCAAGCTGCTGCACAACGGAGAGAACGGCCCCGTCCTTGAGGTCGTCGCCATCGCGCTCATCGGCGACGAGGAGATCGAGCCGAACCACGACGGCTGGCGCCTGGCCGACAGGGCGCTCGATCGCATCCACAACCGGGCGGTCGCCACCGGACGAGGCCTCGTCGAATTCCATAACCACCGGCTGGAGCCACCACGATTCTCGGCCATCGATGAGCGCGCGCTCGCTGAGATGTCGCCATATGCGGTCGACCTGCTGGACGGGAAGCCCTATGCGGCCGCCGTGTGGGCGCGAGGAGTGGTCCGCGCCGACTGGTGGCGCCCCGGCACAGACGGCGAGCTCGAACGTAAGCCGTTCGACACGGTCACCGTGCTCGGCGACAACATCAAGGTGCTCGACGCGTCAGCTACCACCGATACCCGGTTTGCCCGCCAGACCCCGCTCCTCGGACCCCGGGCCCAGGCGGCCGTCGCCGCCTTGCGCGTGGCGGTCGTCGGCGCCGGAGGCACCGGATCTCACGTCGCTCTCGGGCTCGCCTACCTCGGCTTCCGTAATGTCATCGTCCTTGACGACGACCTCGTCGAGACAACCAACCTGAACCGGCTCATCACCGCCGACCACGCCGATATCGGCAGCCCGAAGACAATCGTCACGCGCCGCCGCATGCGCTCGATCGACCCGAGAATCGAGATCCAGATTTTCCCCGGGCTCACTCCCGCAGGGGAACATCCCGAACTGCACGACGTCGACCTGCTCATCAGCTGCGTCGACCATGACGGCCCGCGGCACCGCCTCAACCAGATCGCCATCGACACACATACCCCGCTTCTCGACATCGCCACCGGCGTCGATGACCATCAGCAGCCTGTCGCGCTCGGCGGCCGTGTCTTCTTCATGCTCCCTGGCGCCGCGTGCCTGACCTGCCTGAACGAACTCGACTCGGCGGAGATCTCGCGCTGGGCCAAACCGGACCACCAGCAAGCTGTCGACCGCCTGCACGGGTACGGAACCGGTGTCGCCAACCCCTCGGTTGTCTACCTGAACGGGCTGACCGTCCATGCAGCGCTCGCCGAGCTCGGCGCATGGATCTCCGGTGCCCGCGAGCCAGCACGATGGCTCGATATCGACCTGCTCGGAGCCGTGAAGGCTCCAGGCACACAGGTCGGACCTCGCCGGATACCCGAACGTGTTCCCGGCTGCATCGACTGCGGGTACGACAAGTGAGGGGATCTTGCGTGGGGCGTGCAGGGTTTCATCGCAGTGGGCCGCCGTCCGGTTCGTGATGGTTCGTTGGGCGGTTGGGGGGCGGAACCATGGTGGGCATGGGCTTCCAAGAGCATGTCGGTTTTGACGCCCCGTGACCTGCCTGGAACAGTTTCTGGTGCTCAGTGCTGTAGCCCTGCTGTGCCTAGCTGGGCTGGGGACAATCTCGGTCGCCCGTCGCGCGGGTACCAGTCGGCGAAGTCCTCATCGCGCCACAACCCATCCGGCCGTTCACGGACCAACATCGTGGTCGTCCCGTTCGGGTTGCTCGCTCGTGCCATCTGCCCGGTCAATGAGCGTTGTTCAACCTGAATTCGCTGGTCATGGGGCTGGCGTGGGCGGGGGCTGAGGTGCTCGTGCCGGTCGGGGGTGTGATCGGTAGCAGGTGATCATCCGACGCATTGCCGGTTCGCCGGAATCGCGATGCCGGGTTGGGAGTGCCTCGTAGGCTCCGAGGAGAGCCGGGTGGGAGGGGGGCTGCTGGTGGCGGACGTACTGGTCTGGGTGATGCAGCGAAGGGTGGTGCTGGCCGATCGCGCCGAAAGGCTGCGCAAGGAACTCGCCGAGGTCGATGCCGAGGTGGCCCGGCTGGAAGCCGCCGAGGTGGTGATCGGGCAGTTCATCGAGGCCGAGCGGAGCGGGCAGGCCGACGACCCGGCCGCGGCTGAGGAGTTGGAGAGAGTGACGACTCCGGGTGCGGGCGGGATGCTGCTGGTCCCGCACCGAGAGCCGGGCACGGACGAAAGCGCGCTGCCCGCCGACTACCAGGCGATCATGAAGATCGTGGCCGCAGCCTCGGAGCCGGTCCCGGCCAAGGACGTCAGCGTCCACCTCGGCAGGGGCACCCAGCCCGGGCAGGTCGAACCGGTACGCGACAAGCTCAGGCGCCTGGCCGACCGGGGCTGGCTGCACCGCACCCCCGCCGGCCGCTTCACCGCCTTGCCGCAGCCGCCGGTCTGACCGGCCGCGGCCTGATTCCGGCGTAACACGCAGGCCCCCGACGGGAGTTGGGGATTCCATGCGAAAGAACACCAGTCCCGCCGAGGGCACTGAGGGGCTTGTCTACCAGTGCCGCCTGCCGCTGTCGAGCTCGACCCTGGACCTGGTCGCCGGCCTGGTCCGCAGCCACCTGAAGAAGATCCGCTCCCGCTGGCGCAAGCTCCCACCCGGCCGGATCGCCCTGATCGTCCTGGCAGTCCTCCGCCACGACCAGCGGCTTTCCGACATCGCGGGCGGCAACGACGTCTCCGCCTCCACCGTGCGCCGCTGGCTACTGGAAGTGATCGGGTTGCTGTCGGCCCGTGCCCCGCGCCTGGACCGCGCTCTGAAGAAAATCGCCCGGAAGGGTGGCGTCGTCGTCTTGCTCGACGGCACTCTCGTCCGTACTCGCCGACGCACCGGGGACGAGAACCGGCCGAACTATTCGGGCAAGCACAAGGCCCACGGCCTGCTGTTCCTCGCCCTGACCGACGAGGCGGGCAACCTGGTCTGGATCTCGGCGGCAAAGCCTGGGCGCTCCAGCGAGATCACCACCGCCCGCCACAACAGGATCACTACCCGCCTGCGGGAGGCCGGTCTGGGCGCTCTGGCAGATCTCGGCTTCGTCGGCCTGGACGACGCCCCCGACGACCCGGTCATCGTCACCGGCCGACGGGCGAGTCGCGGCCATCCGCTCACCGACGCCCAGAAGGAGGCGAACCGGCTGGTCAGCCGCGAGCGAGCGGCAAACGAGCACGGCTTCGCCGACCTGAAGAACTGGCGGATCCTCACCAAGGTCCGCATGAACGCCCGACACGCGACCACGCTGCTGCGGGCGCTCCTCGTGCTGACGAACGCCGAGGTCCACCGCTGACGGACGATCACCTCCTACCGATCACACCGCCGACCGGCACGAGCATCCCAACCGCGACCCACGCCAACCCCCGGACCTGCAACTTCAGGTTGAAACGAGCTCAATGATGGAACTTGCTCACCCAGGACATGAAGCGACACCGACTCACCTCGTGAAGACGACCGACCTTCGAAACCGAGCGGAGCCTGCCCGACGACCAAGCCACCGCGCCGACGAATCTCAAGTTCCCCGCCAGAGTCGCTCAATAGCCGCACTTCCATCCACGCCCCGACAGCTGCCCCGCGATGACCTGGGCTTGGCCAGCAACGGCATCGTCAAGGTCCTCGCAGAAGGCCAGGGAGACACCTACCCCGACGTCCCCTGGGAGCCCAAGGCCGCGTGTGAACTCTTCGCTCTCCCAGACGGCCAACTGGCGGCGTCCTGGATGGATTCGGTTGCCGCCAGCTCACTACCGCGATGGCGATTGCATTCAGCCACCTTGCCGAGGTGAGCCGTTGTGCCCACAAGGCTCACGCGAGATCATGTTCGGTGATCGACAGGGTGTACGCGCGTCGCTGGGGCATCCACTGGCGGACGGCAGCGGAATCCACCCTTCATGCGCGACGAGCACTACGTACGGGGGTAAGGGGATCAGCGTGACGGGGTGGGACATAGACCCGGTCGGGGTGCGCGGTGTTCTGGAGACGTCGGGTACGCATGCGGAGAACCTGTCCAAAGCGGGTTTGGGGGCGCAGGGGAATCTGGAGGAGGCCGCTTCGGCGGCTGGGATGATCACCAGCCAGTACGGGCCCTACACCAGCACGATCGGAGTGGTCGGCGCCGCGCTGGGGGAGTTCCTGCAGCGGTGGAGCCATGACCTGCTCTATGTCGCCAAGCGCACGTCCAAGTCGCTGAGCGGGGCGGCGGAGGCCACCGGGCACTATGTCGAGGGCGACCTGGATCTGGCGGCCAACGCGCAGCGTGAGGCGGCGAAGGAGCCGAAGGTCGTTCTGCCCGGACAGGGTCAGTGATGTCGGACGAGGCGAATCTGATCGACCCGTCCGGGATACCGCAGTTCCTCGGGGATCTGTCCACGCTGGGCGTCGACGTGATGCTGCTGTACGCGAACGCGGGCCAGTTCCGGGCCTCGGGCGCTGATCTGCACACCGCCTTCCAGGGCTTGTCCGCCTTCTACCGTGCCCCGGAGGCCCATGACCTGTTCTCGTCGACGCAGCCGGTGAAGGCGAAGTCGGACGCGTTCGCGGACGATCTGGAGAAGGTCGCCGGGGCGCTGGACGAGTACGGCGTCGAAGTCAGGCCGCTGGTGGAGAAGCTGGCGACGCTCAAGGCGGACGCGCGGGCGTTCGTGGACTCGGTCGCGGGGGACGACGACTGGCGCAAGGACAAGGACAAGGTCGACACCAACAACGACCTGTGGCACGACGTCAACCACACGGTCGCCGCCTTCCAGGCCGCCGAACTCGCCTGCCACAACAAGATCACCGCTCTGGTCGGCGGCACCACGCTCACCGTCGACGACGGCTCGCACGGCGAGAACATGTACGGCTACCGCGCCGAGGACCTCGATCACGCCGGGGAGACCCCGTGGGGTTCGGCGGTTGAGCAGGAGTACGAGGGCTGGGACTGGTTCACGCACACGTCCGGGCAGGTCTGGGACGGCTTCTGGACCGACGGTGTGATGGGCACGGTCCACGGCGTGGGCACCCTGTTCGGCGCGGACGGTTCGGACGCGGCGGGCGAGGCGTGGAAGGGCCTGGCCAAGCTCGGCACCGCCTCGTTCCTGACCAGCGTCACCCTCGGCACGTGGTGGCTGGTCCCGGACGACAAACTCCCCTCGTGGCTGCGCGACTCCCGCACCACCTACAAGCAGACCGTTAAGGGCTTCGTCGTCTGGGACACCTGGGAGAGCAATCCGGCCCGCGCGGCCGGCACCGTCAGCTTCAACGTCCTGGGCCTGCTGGGCACCGAGGGGGCGGGCGCGGCGGCCACCGGTGCCGGCCGGACCGGTGCGGCGGCCCGCGCGGTGTCGGTCGTGGGCAAGGTCGGCCGGGCCGTCGACCCGTTCACGTATGTCGGCAAGGCGGGCAAGTTCGCCTACGTCAAGGTCGGCGACGCCTTCAGCGCGCTGAAGAACCTGGACACCGGGGCCCAGTTGGACTTGGCAGGCAGCGGCGGCAGGTACACGCTGCCCGACCAGCCGACCCCGTTCGCCGAACGCGCCGCCTCCGTCCCCGAGCATGCTGTCGAGTACGTCGACCAGGCGGGCAAGCGCGTCTACCTCGATACCAGGACCGGCGACGTCCTCAACGCCAACGGCACCGTCCGCCAGTATGCGGACGAGGCCACGCACGAACTCTCCGCGAACGACCATACGGAGCTGAACGCGCCCGCTCACGCGGATCGCCCGCGCGAGCCGGCCGGGGTCGGCGCCCGAGCGGAACACACCACTGATGCCGCGCGTGCCGGTGAACAGGCACCGGGGCGGACAGGCCGGACCGACGGCGGCCATGCAGCCGCACGCGACGGCGACTCCGGAAGACATTCAGGGGGAGGAGCCGCCGAACGCCCCGGAACCGGCGGCGGGACAGGAGGGCGCGGCGGCGCAGGAGCAGGGACAGGTCACGGCGACGGCACTCACGGTTCCGGGCATGATCACGGCTCGGCGGAGCGCGAGCCCGCGGATCCGCAGAAGCCGGACGACTCACCCGCCGAACCGGGTGAGGGACCAGATCAAGCGCGCCGGCCCGACACGCCTGACGGTGAACCCGACTTGACTCGTCCTGAGCTTCTGCCGGGCCGGGCGGAACGTACTCTGCGCGAAATGCAGCGTATGCGGCACAGCCGGGCGCGCTACAAGGGAGCGGAGGATTTCGTCCGTCAGATGGTGGGGGGCGCGGCCGAGCGGCACTATCGCGTGTCACCCAACGAGCATCCGTACCACCCTGTGCAGACGCCAGGGGGCCGCAATGTCGACGTTCCGGTGGACATGCCGGGCGGCCGTACGCTGGCCGTCGAGGTCAAGCACTACCTGGAGTGGCGCACGATCACTCTCAAGGACGGCAGTAAAAAGTCTGTGAGGGGCGAAGTCCCCCTGAGCAAGGGGATCATCGAGCAGATCAACAAGGATCTGGCGCTACGCCGCCAGGACCCGGGGTTCGATCCCCGCTGGGTCTTCACGCACGCGCCACCGTCACAGGCCCTGCGGAACTATCTGATCCAGGCGCGCATTATCTTCGTTGAGTACGGCCCGCCCCCCAAAAAGCTCTGAAGCCGCGAAAGGCGCACCAGATGGTGAACGTGAACGAACCGAATCTAGAGGAATGGGCGGAGGAGAGGCGTCAGAACGCCATCGATATCGCGGACATGCTCGGGGTCCCTGCCGAGATCTACTCGCGTGACCCGGTGAGCGTCATTCCGGCTTTGGACGACTACGTGTCCCGCGCTCCCCTGGACGAGTTCGAGGAGTCCGACTGGGTGACCCTGCATCTGGACCTGGTGTCCTTCGTCGCCGACTTCCTGATCCAGACGTACGGCGCGCGCTGGCTCCTCGTGGACGATCCCGCAAGCCCCACCGGGTACCGCTACGTCGTCGAGGCCACCGGGCGCGACGGACTCACCCGTCGGGTCGATCCGATCGATGTCGTGAGGACGGAGTTCGCCAACCGCCCGCTCGAGATCACCCGCCTGCTGGCGAGCGCGGAACTCACCCTGGGATTGGCATCAGAAATCGAGAACAACGGATGACGCTGTCCACCGTCCGCGAGTAGGAGCACCTGCGAGGAACCGCAAGTCGAAGTGGCACAGCTGAGAGACGACCCCGGTGGCACTCGGCCGACTGCCACTCCGCCCGCGCCCTCTGACAGACCGCGCCCGCTGAACGTTCCCGGAGCACCCCGCAGCCGTCGGAGACCCGCTCGTGACCAAAGACGTCATCGCCCTTACCCCGAAGATGCCGGACACCCGTTCCCTGCTCACCGGTCTCTTCGCCGGCGGCCCCGACCTGGGGCTGACCTCCACCGGTGACGGCGGCGTCCTCCAGCTGTGCACACGCGTCGGCCGTCCCTTGGTCTCCGTCGAGGCACCGCTCCTGATCCACATACCCGGCGAAGCCGAACGCCTCCTTGGCCCCGACGTGTCGGCACCGCCGCTGCCCTACTGGTGGACAGAGGCCCGCGCCTCGACCGCCGTACCCGAAGCGGAACCCCTCGCTGGCTCAGTGTGCGGACGCCTGACCACGCTGCTCGGCGGGACGGTGTGGCCGCGCGCCGCGGGTACGACCCGTGTGGTGGCCATCCCGCAGGAGCAGCCGCCCCACGAAGCACAGGACGTCGTCGCTCCGTCCGCTCCCACCGTGCCCTCGGTCGATGTCCTGACCGAGTCCACAGCGGTCGTCATCTCCGACCGTCCTGTCCTCGCCTTCACCACCTACCTCTCCGACGTCCTGCGCACCGCGAGCGCCACCAATCGCGCCCTGCATCTGATCACTCCACCCCACACCCGGCTCACTCTCCCTCTGCGCACAGCGCTCAGGGGCGCCCCCAACCGGTGGGTGATCCAGGACCAGGCCAGCGGCTACTACGACGGCCTGTCCGGGGTCCCCCTCGCGTGGCGGCAGGGCACGTTCACCCCGACCAGCACAACGGTCGTCGACGCGTTCACCCAGCAGACCGAGCCCATTCCGGAACGCCAGCTGACCCTCACGTTCCGCACGGTCCACGCCCCCACCGCCGACCTTCTCCTCGGCCGCGGTCTGGAGACCGCCTGGCGCCACCTGACGGGCTCGGCACCGGTGGGCTGGAGCACGGCGGAGCCGGTCAACCTCCCCTGGTCACCCCGCCAGTTGACGGATCTGGCCCGCGAACGGTCACCTGCTCCGACCCACCTGGTCGCGATCGGCGCAGCGGATCACCCATCCATGGCCACCCTCCGCACGGCGAGTACGAAGGCTGGCGTCGCCCAGGACATCACGCTCACCCTCGGATACACCTCCGCTGCGGACGTCCCTCTGGACGCCGTCGAATCCCTTGCCGCCGCGTTGGTCGACGAGCACGGCCTGGTGTCGATGCTGACCACGCTCCGGTCAGCTCGCGCGGACCTGACGCTGACCCCGCGTCTGGAGGCCCCGCCCATCCCGGTGTCCTTCACCCTCGGCGCCCGGGACGTCAACGCCATCGGCCTCACCCACGCCCGAAGACCACCCCTCGCCCCGCGCCCGCGACAACTCGGCACACACACGCACCCAGCCCTCTACTACCGCTTGGGCGACGGAACCGACGCCGACGCCTGGATTGTGCTCCAACATCTCACCACCCACCTCAAGGCCACTCCTGGAGCGGAGCGAATCGGCCTGATGTTGAAATGAGTGAGCGTGACCGAGCGTATGTAGGCAGTGACGGGACCGAAAAATCTACTTCGGACGGAATACCCCTGTTATTCCAGTGACGGTCGGGGAGAACTGAGTGGCCGTTGACACGAAGGGGTACGGTTCACTCGACGGACAGCACCTCGCCAGCCTCGGCTAGGCCGGACATGTATCACAACTCGCCGAAGCATCAAGGTGTCTTGCATTAGGAGCTATGGACAGACTGTCCTCACACAGCTCTTGCCGGGTGGAAGGCTTCTGCTTACTGAGGCCGCTACCAAGGTGAGGTTGTCGTCATGGCACGTCGCGATCCCGAACGTACGAAGTACGGATTCACGGTTGCGGCGGCTGTCGACGCTGTTCCGGCCGCGCGCCGCCAAGTCATCGCGCTCGCCCAGGACTTGGGCCTCCTCTTGTCGGATCAAACGCTGGAGAACGTCGAGCTGCTGGCGAGCGAGGTGATCGCCAACGCAGTCCTGCGGGAGTGTTCAATGATCGGCGGATCCGATGATCAAGGAGACGCCAGATGAGCGACACGGCCATCGAGCAGATACCGGGCGGCGAGCCCGCGGCGGTGAGTGACGAGCAGTTGGTTGCGATGCTCGTGGATCGGGCCCGGTCGGAGGGCCTGCAGCTGACGGGGGAGGGCGGGCTGCTCCAGCAGCTGACCAAGCGGGTGGTGGAGTCCGCCCTGGAGGGCGAGATCACCGATCACCTCGGATACGAGAAGCACGACGCCGAGGGCCGGGGCAGCGGCAACAGCCGCAACGGGACCCGGGCGAAGACGGTGCTGACCGATGTCGGCCCGGTCGAGGTCAAGGTCCCCCGGGACGTGGCCGGGACGTTCGAGCCGGCCATCGTCAAGAAGCGGCAGCGGCGCCTGTCCGGGGTGGACGAAATGGTGCTGTCGCTGTCCGCGAAGGGCCTGACGCACGGGGAAATCTCCGCACATCTGGCCGAGGTCTACGGCGCGAGCGTGTCCAAGGCGACCATCTCCACGATCACCGACAAGGTGATGGACGGGATGGCGGAATGGTCCAACCGCCCCCTGGACCGCGTCTATCCGGTGTTGTTCGTCGATGCGATCAACGTGAAGATCCGGGTTCTGTCGACGATCTTGTGATCCGGACGGTTGAACGGGTCGTGCCGACTGTTCGCGATCATGCATCGCGTGCTCTCGTGATGTGCTCTTGGAGCTGTTTCCGCACCTGTCCGCGCTGCTGATCGAGGAGGTCGAACGACGGCCGGAAAAGGTGGTGTTGAGGACGCGGGTGCGGGCCACGACTGGGGCCTGCCGGTGCGGCCAGAGGTCGTCTCGGGTGCACGGTCGGTACGTACGGAGGTTGCGCGATGTCGCCGTTGGCGGGCTCGGCGTGGTGATCGAGTTGTGCGTGCGCCGATTCCGCTGCGAGAACCCTGACTGCACAGCGGTGACGTTCGCCGAACAGATCGCGGGGCTGACCACCCCGCACAGTCGCTATGGCCCGCTGCTGCGTGGGGTGTTAACGCGGGTCGGGCTGGCGCTGGCCGGCAGGGCAGGAGTCCGACTCGCGGCCGCGGCCGGTATCACCGTGGGCAAGGACACGCTGCTGCGGCTGGTCAGAGCCCTGCCCGACCCGGAGATCGGCCAGGTGGAGGTACTCGGTGTCGACGACTTCGCCTTCCGTAAAGGCCGCCACTACGGCACTGTGCTCATCGACATGGCCACCCACCGTCCACTGCACCTCTACGACGGACGTGAGGGAGAGGACCTGGCTGCCTGGCTCCGCGGTCACCCTGAGGTGAAGGTCATCTGCCGTGACCGTTCCGGCGGATACGCGGAAGGTGCACGGGTCGGGGCACCGCAGGCCGAGCAGGTCGCTGATCGCTATCACCTGTGGGCCAACCTCGGACAGGCGGTCGAGAAGTCGGTGAACGCCCATCGTTCCCGCCTGACCGAACCAGTTCCCGCAACTGACGGTAACTCCGATGCCCTGGAGGCGGAGCCCGAGAAGGTCCAGCCATCGACGGAGCTGAAGATCGTGACTCGATTGCGTGAGCAGCATGCCGCCGCCCACGAACTGTGGGAGAAGGGCATGTCCAAGGCGGCGATCGGCCGGAAACTCGGGCTGCACCAAGCCACCGTCCGCAAGCTGGTCAACGCCCGCTCCGCGGACGAAGTCGTCGCCAAGAGCCTGCAACGGGCGCATATCGTCGATCCGTACGTCGGCCACCTGCACCGGCGCTGGAACGAAGGTGTCAGAAACGCCGCCCAGCTCTACCGCGAGATCCAACAACTGGGCTATCCAGGTGGCGAGTTGGCCGTCCAGCGTCATCTGCGGCGCTACCGAACCGGGCGCGGACATGCACCCGTCCCCGGCCCCAAGCCGCCATCGGTCCGCGAGGTCACCTCCTGGATCATGACCCACCCCGAGCACCTGCGGGACGAGGACGCCGACAAGCTCCACCGCCTACGCAAACGGGATCCCGAGCTCGACCGGCTCACCCTCCACGTCAGGAAGTTCGCCGCGATGATGACCGGACGCCACGGCGACCGCCTCGAAGACTGGATCACCAACGCTGAGCAAGACACGCTGACCCCGCTCGCGGGCTTCGCCCGCAACCTCCGCCGCGACTTCGACGCCGTCCGCAACGGACTGTCCCTGCCACACAGTTCCGGCACCGTCGAAGGCAACATCAACCGGCTGAAGATGCTGAAACGCCAGATGTTCGGCAGGGCCAGCCTCGATCTCCTACGCAAACGCGTCCTACTCGCACGGTGAGTCTGAACCGTCCGGATCACAAGATCGTCGACAGAACCCGGATCCGGGACGGGCAGGTGGCGAACCGTCCGATCTACGTCGTCATGGCCGTGACCGCCGAGGGCCACCGCGACATCCTGGGGATCTGGGCAGGCGACGGGGGCGAGGGCGCGAAGTACTGGCTGAGCGTGTTCACGGACCTGAAGAACAGGGGCGTCGACGATGTCCTGATGCTGGTCTGCGACGGACTGAAGGGCCTGCCCGAGGCGGTGGAGGCCGTCTGGCCTCGAACGATTGTGCAGACCTGCGTCGTTCACCTGCTGCGGAACTCCTTCCGGCACGCGGCCCGCCAGGACTGGGACAAGATCGCCAAGGCGTTGAAGCCCGTCTACACGGCACCGAACGAGAACGCCGCGACCGAGCGGTTCAGCGAGTTCCAGGAAGCCTGGGGCAAGAAGTACCCGGCGGTCATCCGGCTCTGGGAGAACGCCTGGGCCGAGTTCGTGCCCTTCCTCTCCTTCGACGTCGAGATCCGCAAGGTCATCTGCTCGACGAATGCGATCGAGTCCGTCAACGCCCGCATCCGCAAGGCCGTTCGCGCCCGCGGCCACTTTCCCAACGAGGCCGCGGCCATGAAGTGCGTCTACATGGCGCTGATGAGCCCGGACCCGACCGGCAAGGGCCGCAAGCGATGGACCATGCGCTGGAAGGCGCCCCTGAACGCCTTCCAGATCGCCTTCGAAGGCCGGCTCACCCCGGCCGCCAACTGACCCCTACAAAAACTGGATCAGCCGTCTACTGGACACACCCGGATCTCCTGCGCAACCGCGAGCGTCTGGCCGCGTTCACCGACGCCGACGACTGGGCCAGGGGCGAGGCGATGCCCTCAGCGACGAGATCAGCCGAGTGCGCGGCCTGGTCCAGCGCGTCCGCGCCGACCTCGACGACCTCACCGACGAGGACCGGGCCCAGATCCAGCAGGCCGTCACCACCGTCCGCGGAACGCGAGCGGGTGCCGTCTCCCTCGGCATGCCGAAGGTGCGGCAGCCCCTGCCCGACCGCCGCCCTGGGAGAAGTGCATGACCTCCGGCATGACCGAAGGCAAGCGAGCCGACTCAGCCCGGCGCCGCGATCGCGTGCTCAAGGCCCTGGACGCGGCCCTGCGCACCGGAGGCGACATCACCGTCTCCGGCCTCGCCCGGACCGCCCGAGTCGACCGCAGTTTCCTCTACCGCCACCGCGACCTCCTCGCACGCGTTCACGCCGCTGCCGGCACGCCTGTCGAGGATGGGCGACTGGCTGCTGTCAGCCGAGTCTCCCTGCAGACCGACCTGGCCAACGCCCTGGAGCGCAACGCCCGTCTCGCGGCGCGGGTGCGCCAGTTGGACAAGCGGCTTTCCGAGCAGCTCGGTGAGCAGGTATGGAGCGAGTCCGGGCTCGGGGCCCCGCTGAACGTCGATCAACTCCAGCGGCGCATGGTCATGTTGGAACAGGAACTCGCCGAGAAGAACGGAGAGCTTGAGGAAAAGGAGGAGGAACTCAAAGCAGCGAGGGCT
Organism: Streptomyces sp. TG1A-60; assembly: GCF_037201975.1. Taxonomy (NCBI): domain Bacteria; kingdom Bacillati; phylum Actinomycetota; class Actinomycetes; order Kitasatosporales; family Streptomycetaceae; genus Streptomyces; species Streptomyces sp. TG1A-60. The sequence goes on from NZ_CP147520.1 coordinate 5,937,915, forward strand.
GCCAACAGGGAGCTGACCCGAGCACTGAACGAGCCTCACTGAGCTGCACTGCCAGGAATCTTGAGGTGCCGCCGGTCACGGCCCTTGCCCCCGTGCTGAGGGCCTTCTTCTGTCTCGGGACACGGTGTGGCGCCGGCAGTACCCCGATCTCCGATGCGGGTGTGGCCGCGGCGGCGATCAGCAGGTCCGGTACCGGCTCGGTGGGCACCTCGTCGACGCACTCGCGGGTGTTCCCGTCCCGGGGCCGACTGACGGCGGCGGGGCGGCGCCCGTATCCTGGCACCGCCTGTCCACCTCCCGCAGTCCGCTTGCCCACCATCCGCGCGTGCGCCGGGCCGACCGCGCGCCGGTCTCGGACGACGCCGGGTGACCACCGACGGGACACCGCGTGACCACCGACCAGCCGGCAACTTCTCTGACTCCCCATCCGGCCCGCGTCGCGGTGCCGGGCCGGCGCGACTGGTGGCCGGCCCTGCGCAGGACACCGGCAGCCCTGTGGAGGGAGGACGCGACGGACTGGGCTGCCGCGCTGACTTATTACGCGGTGCTCACCATCTTCCCCACCCTGCTGGTGGCGCTCTCGCTGCTCGGGATCGCCGGCGGCCCGGGAGCCGGGCACCTCGTCGACCAGGTGGCCGCCGTCGTCCCGGCGCGGGCGCGCCCCGCTGTCCTGGGCGCGCTGGAGAGCATGGCCGACCAGCAGACCTCCGCACGGCTGCTGGCCGCCTTCGGCACCGTCGGTGCCCTGTGGTCGGCCTCCAGCTATCTGAGCGTCTTCCGTCGCGCGGTGCACGCCATGAACGGTGTCCAGGACCGCCGCCCGCTCTGGAAGAAGGCCCCGCTCACCGTGATCACCGCGCTCGCGCTGCTGACGCTGCTCGTCTCCAGCGTGCTGGCCCTGGTCCTCACGGGCGACGCGGCCCGCGCGGCGGGCCGGATCATGGGGGTGGACGGCGCCGCCGTCGCGGCGTGGAACATCCTGAAGTGGCCGCTGCTGGCGTGCCTGGTCACCGTCCTGGTCCTGGTGCTGTTCCGCTCCGGCCAGGCCACTGCCTACGGCCTGCGGCACCGGGCCGTCGGCGGCATGCTCGCCGTCGTCCTGTGGCTCCTGGCGTCCGCGGGCTTCACCCTGTACACGACCAACTACGCGGGTACCTACGACCGTCTGTACGGGTCGCTCGCGGGCATCGTCGTCTTCCTCGTCTGGCTGTGGATATCCAACCTCGCCCTCCTTGCCGGAGCCCAGTTCAACGCCGAACTCGCCACGCTCCGCCACACCCGGCCGGCCCCTTCCGACCGAGCCTGACGCCCCGGCACGGGCGCCTTCCGGCCCGCGGTACCCGCACCGGGCCGCACACCGCCCGACCGGCCGGGCAGAGACCGGAGGCCACCGAACCCCCTGCGGTGCGGTGTCGCACCAACGGCGCCGTGGACCCGGTACTGTCGCACTGCCCTGATGCCCGTGCGCGGCGGACTGTACAGAGCCCTCGACGGGACAGGCTGAGCCGTCGGCGCCCGTCCGCACGCCGGCCGACCAAAGGACCCGTATGCGCCCGTGGTTTCGCCGAATACCGACCGTCCTCGGGTACGCTGCCGCCGTCCTGGCCGTCGCAGCCCTGTCCGTGTGGCTGTCGGTGCGCGTCACCCCCATGCAGACGGTCACCCCGGCCGGCCAGACCGTGCAGGTGGGCGCGGTCTCACCGGACCTGAGCCTGTCCGGGCCGGGGGAACTGGACCTCTTCGGCCAGGTGATCCCCACCCGGCCCCGCTTCGAAGGCCCCATCCGCCCACGGCTGAAACTGACCAGCATCGCCCTGAACGCCCAGGCAAGGGCTCTCACCCAACCGGGAGGCGCCCAAGCCGCCGGGACGGACCTGAGCCGACAGCTCACCTCCGCCTGGACGCGCTACCTGCTGTGGGAAACACTGATCGCCGCGGGATTCGCGGCGATGATCGCCGTCACGGTGGCGAGCATCCGCCGCTCCAGCCGCACGACGACGCTGCGGATGCTCGCCATCGCCGTCACGGGCGTGTGCGCCATCAACGCCCTCGGCGTCTACCTCCTGGCCTCCGCCACCCCCGAGGCACTGCGGCAGGTCCGCGGCATCGAAGACCTGGTGGGACCGAGCACACCCACCCCCGTGACAGCTGTCGGCGCGCCAGCCCGGCCGGGAGTGCAGGCCGTGGTCATCGGAGACTCCACCGCCGCCGCGATCGGCAACGCGCCCCTGGACGACCCCACCGCTGCCGACAAGGCATGCGGACGCAGCAAGGACGCCTACGCGGTGTATCTCGCCGCAGCCAACAACTGGAATACCCTCAATCTGGCCTGCAGCGGCGCCACCATCCGCGACGGCCTGCTCGGCTCGCAGCAACGCGGCACCACCCGGGTGCCGCCCCAGCTCTCGGCCGCGATGGGGGCCACCAAAGCCTCGGTGATCATCGTCAGTATCGGCGCGAACGACATCCGCTGGTCCACCCTGACCGCGCTCTGCGCCGCCGCCAACGCCTGTGACGACCGGGCCTCCACCGCCTATTTCCAGCAGCAGATCGCCGGATTCACCACCGCGTACTACGACCTGCTCGACAATCTCGCCGCACTGCCCCAGAACCCCCGGGTGCTGATCAACGAGTACTACAACCCCTTCGGCGAGAACGTCGACTGCCTCATGGACCAGAACATCACCGCCGCCAAGGCCAAGATCCTCAAATCCCGCCTGGACGAACTCAACTCCGTACTGCGCCAGGGCGCACAGACCTTCAACTTCACCGCCGTCCCCCAGCACTTCGACGGCCACCGCCTCTGCAGCGACCAGCCCTTCGTCCAGGGACCCGACGCGAACGCACCACTGCACCCCAACGCCGCAGGCGAACTCGCCATCGCCCTCGCCGACCAGCAGGCGCTCTCACGCACCGGCACACCCGCACCCACCCCCACGGCGCAGAAGACACCGTAGCCACCGCTGCGCGCATCAGTACCACCGCTGTCTGCCAAGCCCCCGGTGCCGGATGTCGGCGGTACAACCCGAGACGGAGAGGAAATAGCCTGCCGGTCTCCCGCCGGGACGTGAGTAAGGTGCCTGCGAGAGCGTCGTCGGACCGCTGCGCGCGCAGGATGTGGCAGCGGCGGGAACGGGCACGTTCACCGGGCAGGCCAACGCCATGCGCTCGCAGACCGGTTGTCCGCCCCGCGGCCGGATCTTCAAGACCGGCGACGGCTGCTTCACTCCCGAGTCGTGCCACCAGCTCCGGCTGCTGCCGCGTTTCAGGACGGGCGGGGCCCGACCGCACCATGGGCAGGGCTCCTTCCTCCGACGGGAGGCCGCGGTGAACCCGGCGCAACTGGGACGAAAGAGCCCCTGCGACCTGGATACCCACGGTCGTTCGGCAGGCGAGTCAGCCCTCGCCTCCCTTGCCGGCAGGCGGGCCGCCTCGACCGCTCGGCCTGCGGCTGTCCGTCCTGGCCGTTCGGTGCGGAAGGTGACCCGACCACCGAACGCCGCCCCGGCCAACTGACCCGTGCCACCTCGCTGAAGGCGGCACGGGACGCGCCGAGGCACGCTCGCAGCGTGAAGGAGACGCCCGATGCCAGGAGTCGACGGGCCGGTCCCTATTCTGGTCGCCCTCGGGAGGACCCGAGCGACTCATGGGGATGCCGCGCGGCCCACCCGGACCCGCGGTCCGGGGGCGGCGCAGGCCGCAGACATGCCACGCCCCCCGGGGCTCGGCCGGCGAACGGCACCCAAGGGGGAACGGGCGAGATCGGTGAAAGCAGGGTGCCGGGCTCTCTGGACAGACGTCTGTCCCGGAGAGACCCTGTTCAGGGAACGTGGCGGCACGTCCCCCACCCCGAGGCGGAGGTGCCTGCAGTGGCCTGGTGGGTCTGGCTCATTGTCGTCGTGGTCCTGCTCGCGGCCGGGGCCGGGATCCTCGCGGGCGTCCAGAGCAAACGACGCCACGGTGGTGTGATCGTCGTGCGGCGCACCCGCCCGAAAGGGAAGGGAAAGGCCGCATGAACGCGCTGATGCTGGCCTCGGACATCACCAAGCGTCCTGTGGTGACGCTCGGCGGTGAAGCCGTGGCCCAGGTAAGAGACGTCGTCTTCGACGGGCACGCGGGCCGGGTCTCGGGATTCACACTCAGCGGCCGTGGCCTGTTCTCCGGCCCCCTACGCCAGGCACTGCCCTGGGAGGCCGTGTCGAGCCTCGGACCTCATGCCGTGATGATCCACGACGAGACGGCGTTCGAGTCCCGCGACGAGGTGGCCGACTCCGCCGAGGTTGCGAACGGCCACGTCCTGGGGGCACGGGTCCTGACGGACACCGGCACTGACCTCGGACACGTCACCGATGTGGTGATCGAGGTGACGGCGTCCCAGGCACTGGTCGCGGGCTACGAGATCACCCCTGCCAAGACCCTCGGCCACCACGGTCGGACGGTGTTCATCCCTCTGGCCAGGACCATCGCCGTATCCGGCGAGGCACTGGTCGTCCCCGCCGCCGTGGCCGACTACGTGACCGACGACCTGTCCGCCCTCGAAAAGGCCATCCCTGAGTTCCGCAGCCGCATGAGCGGGAAAGAGGCGTGATGCTGCTCTCCGAGATCACGGACCGTCCGGTGATGGACACAGAGGTGGCCCAGAGCATCGGTCAGGTCGACAGCCTGGTCATCACGTCCCGCCCGGCCCACATCGCCGCGCTGCGCCTGAAGAAGACCAACGGCGGCGGCACCCTGCTGACCTGGCAGAAAGTGCACGCCATCGGCCCCGACGCGATCATGGCCCGTGCCCACGCCCAGGAAGGCGCCGACGAGGACATCACCGAGCAAGCCGCCGCGTGCCGCAACCTCCTGGGCCGACGCATTCTGTCGGAGCGCGGTATCGAGATCGGCCTCCTCCAGGACATCGACTTCGACCCCGAATCCGGCCAGGTCCAGGGCCTGCTCACCTCGTCCGGCACTCTTCCGGGACAGAGACTGATCGGCATCGGCTCCTATGCCGTGGTCGTCCAAGAGTCGTGACGCACATCTTGCCGACACTCCGTCAAATTGGATGCACTCCGTGCCACGGGTGCGTTTTGGCCCTCACCCCAACGCGCATCAAGGCCGTGCAGCCCGGAAGCTGAGCTGGTTCGTCGTTACGCGCGGGCTGCCTGCTCCGTCTCGCCACCGGCGGGGGCATCGGCCTCGGGGGCCTGCTCGAAGAACTTCATGGCCATGAAGCCGTGCGCATAGCTGCCGCCCGCCCGGAGCGCCGCAGCGATCATGACCGTCTCGGCCAGCTCCGCTTCGCTCGCCCCGGCCGCCTTGGCCGACGGGACGTGGGCCCCGATGCAGTAGGCGCACTGCGTGGTCAGCGCCACCGCGACGGCCATCAGCTCGGTGTACTTGCGCGGGATGACCTTCCCCGCCCCGGCGAGGGCTTCCTGATCGAAGGCCATGAAAGCCTTGACGGCCTCAGGAGCCCCCTTGCGGAGGTTGCGCAGGTAACGGTGGTCCGTGTGCTCGTGGTAGCCCATGTCGGGGTGGTGTCCGGAACCGACCTCCAATCGGTGCCAGGCGAAGCCTCCAGGATGGCCGTCCTGGAGGACTTCGTATGCCTGGCTCCTCAGCGGAGGCAGGCGTCCCCATCGCGGCTCGACCGAGATCGACTCGGAGTGCCGCCAGAGGAGTCCTGACCCGTTCGACACCGCTCCGACCTCGGCCGATTCGGGGCCAAACAGAGGGCGATTGCCTCTGACTGGCTCCGAGCAGCTCGGGTCGAACCCGGGCCTCCGATCGCCTCTGCAACCCGACCTAGCAGGTCACAGCCGATCCGGCCCGCAAAGGCGCAGGTCAGAAAGGTGCGTCAGGAAAACCCGGCGTACAGCCCGACTCGTCTGCCGCTACCTGCGGCTTTGCCGGGAAAGGGCCTCTGATCTGCGTCGGAGGCCCTTTCCGATCTTTCAGGGGCTTGCCGCGTCAGGCGGCGAAAAGTCCCTCGGAATTCCCCCGGACAGAGCTGAAAGTCCCTGAAAAGTCCCTGGAGCGGAGGGGCACACAAGGCCTCTGGGCTGGGCCTTTGTGAGGGCCCTCGATGGTGCGCAGGCGTTGGTAGACGGTTTCCCGGGACAGGCCGCCGTGGCGGGCGGCCACCGTCTTGTTGGCAGCCGCGTCCAGATGGTGGCGCAGGGTGGTCAGCAAGTCGGTGTCGTGGCCGGGGGCGTGGTCGTGGTCGACGATTCGGCCGAGGTGCCGTTCATCGTAGTCCTGGATCCGGGTGTCTTCGCGGAGTGCGAAGAGGAGACGGCGCAGGCCGATGTCGGACCGCTCGTGGTAGGAGCGTCCCGCAGGGAGCGGCCGGCCGGGTTCGGTTGCCTCGGCGACTCGGATCGCCTCGCCGAAGGAGCGGGCGGCCCCTGGGAGATCCGTGGCCTCGCTGCCGACGCTCACTGTTCAGGAGGATGTCGAGGCGGGTTAGGTCGAGGAGGCCGATGAGGGCCTGTGTTCCCTTGAGCTCCTCGGAGAGGAGGGCTTCGGCCTTCGTCGTCTCGTCCTCGTGAGGTACGTCCGTCAGCACGGCGATGAAGCGGGAGTCTCGTGGGCAGGCCCAGTGCGGCCACCGTGACAGAACACCTGGCCGCCCGGGGGGAACCGTCCTGCGGCAAGGGGGGAAACGAAGGGGAAGTCAGCCGGGGCCCACACCGTCGGCCGGCACGGCTGTCTCCGCCGCCGAGCGCAGCGCCTCCAGTACCGGCCGGATCAGGGGGTGTTCCTCTGCGCCGCGCCGCACGGTCGCGAAGACCCGGCGGGTCACCGTCACGTCGTCGACAGGGCGGACCACCACGCCAGTGAGCTCCGTGGCCCGCAGGGCGGAGCGCGGAACCAGGGCGACGCCGGCCCCTGCGCCGGCGAGGGCGACGACGGCCCGGAAGTCGTCGGACGAGTGCTGCAGTCGGGGCTGAAATCCGGCGTACTCGCAGGCCAGCACCACCACGTCGTGGCACGGGTTGCCGGGGTACGGGCCGATCCACGGCTCGTCCGCCAGGTCGGCCACCCGCACCTTGCCCGCCCCCGCGAGCCGGTGGCCGACCGGCAGGACGGCGTCGAACGCCTCGGAGTACAGCGGCACCCGTACGAGACGCTCGTCGTCCTCCCGCGGTGCGCCGCGGTACTCCACGGCCACCGCCACGTCCGCCTCCCCGTCCAGCACCATGGGCAGGCTCTCGTCGCCCTCCGCGTCGCGCACCCGGATCCGGATGCCGGGTGCGCTGATCGCGAGTTCCGTGATGGCCGGTGCGAGGACGAGTGCTATCCCCGTAGCGAAGGAGGCGATGGTCACTTCGCCGGCGGCACCCGAGGTGTACGCGGCGAGTTCGGCCTCGGCCCGTTCCAGCTGGGCGAGGATCGCGTTCGCGTGGACGAGCAGGATCTCCCCGGTGGCCGTGATGCGGATGCCGCGGCCGTTGCGCTCCAGCAGCCGCTGGCCGGTCTCGCTCTCCAGTGCCGCGAGCTGCTGGGAGACCGCGGACGGGGTGAGGTACAGCGCGGCGGCAGCGGCGGTCACGGTCCCGTGGTCCGCCACGGCGCGCAGGATCCGCAGCCGCCGCACGTCGATCATGTCGCTCAGTCTCCCAGGGTCTCGCGGGCCGCGACGAATGCTGCCACGGCCCGCTCCACGTCACCAGGGGAGTGGGCGGCCGAAAGCTGCACCCGGATGCGCGCCTGCCCGAGGGGGACCACCGGGTAGGAGAAGCCGATGACGTACACGCCCTGCTCCAGCAGCAGCCCGGCCATGCGCCCGGCGCGGGCCGCATCACCGATCATGACGGGCACGATCGGGTGGTCGCCGGGCAGGATGGCGAACCCGGCCTCCGCCATCCGCGACCGGAACAGCGCGGTGTTCGCGTCCAGCCGCTGCCGCAGGTCGGCCCCGAGGTCCTTGTCGGAATCCTCCAGGAGGTCCAGGACCTTCAGGGAGGCGGCGGCGATGACCGGCGCGAGCGAGTTGGAGAACAGGTACGGCCGGGAACGCTGGCGCAGCAGCGCGACGATCTCGGCACGGGCGGCGACATACCCGCCGGAGGCACCGCCGAGGGCCTTGCCGAGCGTGCCGGTGACGATGTCGACCCGGTCCATGACACCGTGCAGCTCGTGCGTGCCGCGTCCGCCGGGGCCGACGAAGCCGACGGCGTGCGAGTCGTCGACCATGACCATCGCGTCGTAGGCCTCGGCGAGGTCGCAGATCTCCCGCAGGGGCGCCACGTAGCCGTCCATGGAGAAGACGCCGTCGGTGACGATCAGGCGGCGCCGCGCGTCGGAGGCGTCCTTCAGCTGCCGCTCCAGGTCGGCCAGGTCGCGGTTGGCGTAGCGGTGGCGGCGGGCTTTGGACAGGCGGATGCCGTCGATGATGCTGGCGTGGTTGAGGGCGTCGGAGATCACCGCGTCCCGTTCGTCGAGGAGGGTCTCGAATACGCCTCCGTTCGCGTCGAAGCAGGAGGAGTACAGGATGGTGTCCTCGGCACCGAGGAAGCCGGAGAGCCGGTCCTCCAGCTGCTTGTGGACCTCCTGGGTCCCGCAGATGAACCGTACGGAGGCCATGCCGTAGCCCCAGCGGTCCAGTGCCTCCTTGGCCGCGGCGACCACTTCCGGGTGGTCGGCGAGGCCGAGGTAGTTGTTGGCGCAGAAGTTCAGCACCTCCCCGTGACGGCCGCCGGAGGTGACGGTGACGGCCGCGCTCTGCGGGGTGCCGATGACGCGCTCGGGTTTGTGCAGCCCGGTGGCGGTGATCTCGTCAAGGGTGGCGCGCAGGTCATCGCGCACGGAGTCGAGCATGGCGGTGGCTCCTGGTCTGGGGCAGCGGGCGTACGGGCGGAGTGGCGGGAGGGAAAGCGGGGGCGGGCGCAGGGCGGGGGTCAGGCGGTCCAGTCGAGGACGACCTTGCCGCACCGACCGCTCGCGGCGTCCTCGAAGGCCGCTTTGAAGTCCTGGTAGGGATAGCGGCCGGTGATCACGGGGCTGAGGTCGAGGCCGCGTTCCAGCAGCACCGACATGGCGTACCAGGTCTCGAACATCTCGCGGCCGTAGATGCCCTTGATCGTGATCATGGAGGTGACGATCCTGGCGAAGTCGACCGCGAACTCCTCGGCGGGCAGTCCCAGGACGGCGATGCGCCCGCCGTGTGTCATGTTGGCGATCATGTCGCGCAGTGCTTCGGGGCGGCCCGACATCTCCAGGCCGATGTCGAAGCCCTCCCGCAGTTCCAGCCGCCGCTGGGCCTCCTCGATCGTCGTCTCGGCGACGTTGACCGCCAGCTCGACGCCGACCTTGCGGGCGAGCTCCAGGCGGTACTCGCTGACGTCCGTGATGACGACGTTTCGGGCTCCGGCGTGTGCGGCGACCGCGGCGGCCATGATGCCGATGGGCCCCGCTCCCGTGATGAGCACGTCCTCGCCCACCAGAGGGAAGGACAGCGCGGTGTGGACGGCGTTCCCGAAGGGGTCGAAGATGGCCGCGGTGTCGAGGTCGACGGGCACCCGGTGCACCCACACGTTCCCGGCCGGCAGGGCCACGTACTCGGCGAACGCGCCGTCGCGGCCCACGCCGAGCCCCACCGTGCTCCGGCACAGGTGCCGCCGGCCGGCCAGGCAGTTGCGGCACCTGCCGCAGACCAGATGGCCCTCGCCGCTGACCAGGTCGCCGACCTTGGTGTCGGTGACGTCCCTGCCGACCTCGGCGACCTCCCCGACGAACTCGTGGCCCAGCACCAGCGGGGTGCGCACGGCCTGCCGCGCCCACCCGTCGTAGGCGCGGATGTGCAGGTCCGTTCCGCAGATGCCGGTACGCAGAACTCTGATCAGGACGTCACCGGGTCCGATGGACGGCTCCGGCACGTCCCTCAGCCACAGACCGGGCTCCGCTTTGTCCTTCACCAGTGCTTTCATGGTGCGGCTCCTGTGCGTGAGGGATGGAAGACGCCGGTGTGCGGGGTGGCGCGGTGGGCGCCGACGTCCGAACCCTCACCGGGCAACAGCAATCTGCCTGCTGCCGGCCGTCCGGTCCATCGAGGATTTCTTAACCGGGCCGACAGCACGTCTTCACGATCGACCGCGAACGTTTCCTCGCACTCATGGGTGCCTCCCGGGTGGGGCGGCGGACCGATCCCGGTGTCTCCCGGCTCCCGGGACCGGAGGGAGCTTCCGGGCGAGTGGCGACACATCGCCGCCGCACACCCCGCCACCGGACGCGCCGCGCGCTGGGCCGCCCTGTGCCCGGCACTCTCCCCCGGCCGGGCACAGGGTGATGGCTGCTGGCGTGAAACGCGCCGAGGGTCGGCCCCGCGCGTCAGCGTGGGGGGCCGGCCCTCGGCAAAGAGGGGCTTGGTCACGGCCTCGCGGTCAGGTGCCCAGTCGGCGCCCTGTGATCTCCGCGGCCGTGTCGGCGACCAGGCGGCCCCACTCGGGCAGCCGGTCCTCGTCGAACCGGGAGTCGGGCATCGACATGGCCACGGTGGCCAGCGGCGTGCCGTCCCCGTCGAGGACGGGCGCGGCGATGGCGCACACGCCCGGCCGGTACTGGTTGCGGTTGACCGAGTAGCCGTCGGTGCGGATCTGCTTGATTTCGGCCCGCAGGTTCTCGGGATCAGTAGGCGTCGTGTCGCTGAAGCGCTCCCGCACCTGCTCGATGAGCTCTTCGACATCCTGCTTCGGCAGGTGGGCGAGGACGGCGCGGCCGGTGGCGGTGGCATGCAGCGGCGAGGTGTCGCCGATCGTGTGGAAGGTCCGTACGGCGTGGTCGCAGTCCACTCGGTCCACCACGACCATGCACTGCAGAGCGTCCGGAACCGACAGGTGGATCGTCTCGTTCACCGCGTCCCGCAGGCGGACCATGGGCTCGCGGGCGGCGGCGAACAGGCTGGATCCCTGCAGGGCGGCGGGCCGTACGGCCAGTACCCGGGCGCCGATCTCCCACCGGGTGGTATCTCTGCGGTTGGCCCGCAGCCAGCCGGCCTCGGCCAGCGTGACCAGGCTGCGCTGCACGGTCGACTTCGGCAGGCCGAAGAGCTTCGTCAGCTCTCCGACCGTGACCGGCTGATGTTGTGCGACGGCCTCCAGGATGCGCAGTGACCTGGTGACGCTCTTCATTTCCATCCGGTTTCCCCCCGTTAATCCTCAGAATTCCTTGCCGACACCCTCTTGACTCCCCTCCGGGTCACTGTCATTCTCTGTGCCAGATAGTAGCACGGTGTTCCACAATGTGTACGGCTCCGCGGAAGATCCCGAAGAAGTGAGCCGGAGTGGTGGGTCTCTGAAGGGCCCGGCCTTCCGTCCCGAACACCTCGCATCGAACAACCTCACGCTGGGGCCCCAGCTTGTGCCCCGGTGATACGAAAGGAAAGTCCTGTGTCAGCTGCCAGGAAGCGCGTCGCCGTCGTCGGCGTCGGAACGATGGGCAGTCAGGCCGCCTGGCGGCTCGCGGCCCGTGGCGCCGAGGTCGTCGGCTACGACCGGTTCGCCCCGGGGCACGACCGCAGTGCCGCCGGCGGTGAGACCCGGATCTTCCGCAGCGCGCACTTCGAGGACTCCCGGTACGTGCCGTTGCTCCAGCACGCCGACGTCCTGTGGGAGCAGCTCCAGCAGGAGACCGGCCGCGAGCTGCGCCGACTGACCGGGTGCCTGCTGATGGGGCCGACCGAGCACCAGCAGATGGCCACCGTCCTTGAGTCCATCGCGGAGCACGGCCTCGACCATGAGGTGCTGGATGCCGAGGCCCTGGCGAAACGTTTCCCCCAATACCGGCTCGAGGACGGCGACGCCGTCGTGCTCGACCGCCGTGCCGGGTTCATCCGCCCCGAGCTGACGGTCCAGACCGCGGCCCGCCGCGCCGAGGAGCTGGGCGCCCGTATCCACCGCTACACGCCGGTACGGGAGATCACGCCGGTGAACGGCGGGGTGGAGGTCCGCACCGACTCCGGCAGCGAGCGCTTCGACGCGGTCGTCGTCACCGTCGGCCCCTGGGTCAACGACCTGCTGCCCGCCCTGCCGTGGGAGGTGGATATCCGCCGCCTGATCAGCGCCTGGTATGTGCCCACCACCGACGTCTGGTTCGGCGAGGAGCGTCCCGCGTTCATTCGCACCTCCCCCACCCACTGCTACGGTCTGCCCTCCCCGGACGGCGTCTCCGTCAAGATCGGGCTCAGCAAGGAGCTGCACCGCCCAGCCGGCGATCCCAACGCGCTGGACCGCAGCGTCCAGCCGGAGGAGCTGGAGATCTTCACCGAACTGGTCCGCCGCCACATGCCGGACCTGCACCCGTACCCGACCCGCCTGTCCGTCTTCATGGAGGGCTACACGGAGAGCAGCCGCCCGCTGGTCGGTCCGCTGCCCGGGGCCGGCAACGAGAACGTGGTCCTGCTCGCCGGGTTCTCCGGCCACGGCTTCAAGCTTTCCCCGGCCTTCGGTGACATCGCCGCCGACCTGGCGCTGGAGGGCTCTTCCTCGCAGCCCATCGACTTCGTGTCGACCGTGGGCCGCACCTCGTCCTGAACCGCATCCGACCACCATCGGGCACATCCGCAGGGAGAACCACATGGCCACGAGGAAACGCGTCGCGGTCGTCGGTACGGGCACGGTGGGCAGTCAGGCCGCCTGGCGGCTGGCGGCCCGGGGTGCCGAGGTCGTCGGCTACGACCGCTTCGCCCCGGGGCACGACCGCAGCGCCGCCGGCGGTGAGACCCGGGTCTTCCGCAGCGTGCAGACCGACGACGGCGGCTACGTTCCGCTCGTCCGGCACGCCGACGCCCTCTGGCGGCAGTTGCAGGCGGAGACCGGCCGCGAGCTGCGCCGACTGACGGGATGCCTGTTCATGGGACCGGCCGACGACCCCGAGATGCGCACCGTCGTGGACGTCATCGCCGAGCACGGCCTCGACCACGAGGTGATCGACGCCGAGGCGATGGCCAAGCGTTTCCCGCAGTTCCGCGCCGACGACGGCGACCTGGTGGTTCTCGATCGCCGTGCGGGGGTCATCCGGCCCGAACTGACGGTCCAGACCGCGGCCCGCCGCGCCGAGGAACTGGGCGCCCGGATCCGCCGCTACACCCCGGTGCGGGAGGTCACTCCCGTCGCCGGGGAAGGGTGGAGATCCGCACGGACACGGATACGGAGCGTTTCGACGCCGCGGTGGTCACTCCGGGCCCCTGGGTGGGCGACCTGCTGCCGGATCTGCCGTGGGGGGTGAGCGTGTACCGCGCGATCAGCGCCTGGTTCCTGCCCGACGAGGACCAACGGGCCGGTGCCGAGCGCCCCGGCTTCATCCGCCGGGGCGACGTTCCCTTCTACGCGATCCCGTCCCCGGACGGCCTGTCCGTCAAGCTCGGACTGTCCCAGGCCCACCACCGGCCCGTGGACGATCCGAACAAGCTGAACCGGATCGTCGCGCCGGAGGAGCTGGAGACCTTCACGGCGGCGGTGCGGCGCCACCTGCCCGGCCTGAACCCGGACCCGGTGCGGCTCGGCGTCTTCATGGAGGGCTACACCGACAGCACCCGCCCGCTGGTCGGCCCCCTGCCGGGATGCGACGACGTCATCGTGCTGGCCGGCTTCTCCGGCCAGGGCTTCAAACTCTCGCCCGCCATGGGTGACATCGCCGCGGACCTCGCCCTGGAGGGCCGCACCACACAGCCGATCGACTTCATCAGCACGCTCGGCCGCACGGCGGCCTGAGCCCGAACGAGGTAGGACGCATGACACTGACCATCGGCCCGCTGCGGGCGGAGCCCGGCCAGAAGACCCGCGGGAGCATTCCCGCCGACATCGGCCCCACGACGGTGGAGGTCCCCCTGATCCTCGTCAACGGCTCCCGCCCCGGCCCCAGGGTCGTGATCACCGGCGGCGTCCACGGCGGCGAGTTCATCGGGACCGACGCCGCCACCCGCCTGGCCGGGCTGCTGGAACCGGACGAGATCGCCGGCCAGGTGGTGATCTGCCCCGTGGCCAACCCCCCGGCCGTCTACGGCGGCAGGCTCAACATCTCCCCGCTGGACGGCGTCAACATCAACCGCGTCTTCCCCGGCGACAAGGACGGCGGTCCCACCGACCGGATGGCGGCCTGGCTGTTCGAGTACGTGATCAACGGCGCCGACGCCTACGCGGACCTGCACAGCGGCGGCATCGACCAGCGTCTGCTCGACTTCGTCGGCTACCGCCTGACCTCCGACGCCGAGCTGGACGCGAAGATCAAGGGAATGGCCCACGCCGTCGGATACGAGCGGGTCATCTTCGGCACCAGCCCGGACGGCGGCAACAGCCACGCCGCGGCAAACCGGCAGGGCATCCCCGCCGTCCTCATCGAGACCGGGCAACTCGGCGACCGGGACTCCGTCACCGTGCGCAGACTCCTCGACGGCCTGTACCGGCTCCTGCACCACCTCGGTGTCATCGAGGCCCCGCAGCACGTCGACCCGGTGGCCGCACAGCCGCGCGACTGGATCTGGACGGGCGACGTCGTCTCCCCGGCCACCGGCCTGTGGTACCCGGACGCGATCACCGGCGACGAGGTGACCGAAGGACAGACCATCGGCCGCGTCATCGACCCGGTCGACGGCACCGAACACAAGGTCGCCGCCCCCGCCACCGGAAAGATCATCTACGACATGGACGGGCTCACCGTCCGCCCCGGCACGGAGCTCTCCGCCATCGCCGCCCCGCACGGCTGACGGGCCGTCGAGCCCGCCACCCACCCCGATCCCCACACGTCCCCACCCCCCCGCCCAGCTGGTCCCGACGCGCCAATATTCAGGAGATTTGTCATGAGTGATCCCACGATCGGTCGCAGAGCGCTCCTGCGCGGAGCCGGCGGCCTGGCCGCCATAGCCGCCCTGCCCGCCCTCTCAGCGTGCGGCACCGGCACCAGCCGCACCCCGGCCGGTGGCGGCAAGGGCGGCGGCAAGACGGTGATCGTCCGCGACAGCGGCGGTTCCTTCGGCGCGGCCCTCCAGAAGGCGATCTACACGCCGTTCACCCAGGAGACCGGCATCAAGGTCCAGGTCGTCAACATGAACGACGCCCCGCTGCTCGCACAGATCAAGCAGGGCCGCCCGCAGGCCGACCTCATCAACAACTCGATGATGTCCCACGCCAAGTACGTGACCCAGGACGCCCTGGAGACCCTGGACCGCGACCGGATCAAGAGCCTGAAGGCCGCCGAGATCCCCGAGAACCAGATCACCGAACACGCCGTCGCCAACAGCTTCTACGGCGCGTGCATGGGGTACCGCACCGACGCCTTCGGCGGCAAGAAGCCCGAGTCGTGGGCGGACTTCTGGGACACCAAGGCCTTCAAGGGCGGCCGCTCGATGTGCAACCCGGACGGCGACCTGCCGGAGCTGGAGTTCGCGCTGCTGGCCGACGGCGTCCCGATGGACAAGCTGTACCCGCTCGATGTGGACCGTGCCTTCAAGGCGCTGACCCGGCTGCGGTCCGACATCAAGAAGTTCTGGGACAGCGGCCCGCTCCCCGGTGTGCTGCTCAGCCGCGAGGAGGTGACGCTGTCCACCGTCTGGGACGGCCGGCTTGCCGATCTGCAGAAGCAGGGCGCCCCGGTGGCGCGGCAGCTCAACGGCATGCGCCGCCAGTTCCAGGGCTACGCCATCGCCAAGGGCGCGGCCCACGTGGACGCCGCCTACCGGCTCATGGACTTCTCGTTGCGTCCGGAGTCGCAGGCCGCCCTGGCCAAGGCCTTCCCGTCGAACCCGTCGTCCCCGGTGGCCTACAAGAAGCTCACCCAGGAGGAGCGCAACGCGCTCGCCGGTGCGCCGAAGTACTACGACAAGGGCTTCGACGCCGACATCGACTGGTGGCTGAAGAACGAAGAGGCCGTCAGCAAGCGCTGGCTGGAGTGGGCTCGTGGCTGAATTCGGTGTCGCCACACCGTCCGTCGAGGTGGCCGGCGTCGCGCCGGCCAGCGCGACCGGCAAAGCGCTGTCGGTAGTGGCCCTGCGCAAGACATACGGAGACGTCGTCGCGGTCGACGAGGCGTCCATGGAAATCGCGGCGGGGGAGTTCGTCACCTTCCTCGGCGCCTCCGGGTCGGGCAAGACCACGACCCTGATGATGATCGCCGGTTTCTGCGAACCCGACTCCGGCACCATCACCGTCGGGGACCGTGACGTCACGCGGCTCGCCCCGCAGAAACGCAACCTCGGCTTCGTCTTCCAGCAGTACCTGCTCTTCCCGCACATGACGGTCAGTGAGAACGTCGCCTTCCCGCTCACGCTGCGCGGCGTGCCGAAGAGCGAGATCCGCAGGCGGGTCGGGGAGACCCTGGAGATCGCCGGCCTGTCCGGCTTCGGCGGCCGCAAGCCGCGCGAGCTGTCCGGCGGCCAGCAGCAGCGCGTCGCCCTGTGCCGCGCGCTGGTCTACCGCCCGCCGGTGATCCTCATGGACGAGCCCCTCGGCGCGCTGGACAAGAAGCTCCGCGACCAGCTCCAGGTCGAGATCAAGGCCGTCCAGCAGGAACTCGGCCTGACCGTCATCTATGTGACGCACGATCAGGAAGAGGCGCTGGTCCTGTCGGACCGCATCGCGGTGATGCGCAACGGCCTGATCGAGCAGTTCGACACCCCGCGGGAGCTGTTCGAGCGGCCGAGGACGCCGTTCGTGGCGGACTTCCTCGGCGCGGCCAACTTCATCCCAGGCCGCGTGGAAGAGCACACCGACGAGCACACCCTGGTCCGCCTCGACCAGTGCGGGAGCCTGCTGAAGGCGCGGCGCCAGGATGTGGCCATCGGCGCCCCGGTCAAGGCCGCCGTCCAGCCGGGCCGACTGCGGGCCTGCGCCCCCGGCGACGGTTTCTGTACCGGCACGGTCGAGATCGCCACCTACGTCGGCACCCTGGTCCGCGCCGGGGTGCGGATCGCCGACGGCGACGCGCCGCTGTTGCGCCTCGAAGTACCGGCCGGCCGCGGACCCGTCTCCGGTGAGCGGGTCGGGATCACCATCGATCCCGACGACGTCAACCTCTTCCCCACCGAACAGGGCGGGTGAGCCATGGCCGCCACCCTGACCGCCAACGCCCCCGCCCGTCCGCGCAGGCTCCTGGCCTCCCGCAGGACCCGGGTCGGGATCCTGTACGCGCTGCCCGTCGTCGTGTACCTGCTGGCGCTGTTCGTCTACCCGATCTTCAGCACGCTCTTCCTCAGCCTGAAGAACGCCGACGGATCGCTCACCCTGCACTGGTACGTCGAGGCGCTGACGGGCATCAACCTCTCCGTGCTGTTCACCACGGTGCGGATCTCGGCGGAGACGGCGCTGTTCAGTCTGGTCTTCGGGTTCGTTCTGGCGAACGCGATCTCCCGGCTCAAGCCCCTGTGGGCCGGAGTGGCCATGCTGATCGTGGTCGTCCCGCACTTCATCAGCGCCCTGGTCCGCACCTACGGGTGGATCATCATGCTCGGCGACAAGGGCCTGGTGAACGAGAGCCTGGTGTGGGCGCCGGGTGCGCCGTTCCAGCTGCTCTACAACGAGCTGGGTGTGGTCATCGGCACCACCTCCGTGATGCTGCCCTACACCGTGCTGCTGCTGTACGGCGTGATGCGCGGTGTGGACCGAAGGCTCCTGGCCGCAGCGGCCAGCATGGGCGCCGGGCGCGTGACGATCTTCCGCCGGGTCTACCTGCCGCTGGTCGCCCCCGGCCTGGTCAGCGCCGGACTGCTCAGCTTCATCCTCTCGCTGGGCTACTACATCACCCCGGCCCTGATGGGCGGTCCCGACCAGACGATGATCGCCTCCCTCATCAACCAGCAGGTGATGAAGCAGAACCAGTGGAACGGGGCGGCCGCCGAGGGCGTCGTCCTGCTGCTGATGACCTTCGCCGGACTGCTGCTGGTCAAGCTCGTCACCTCCCTCGGCGCCAGCCGTAAGAGGAGGAGCACGTCATGATGGAGCTGCGCAGCACCCTCGCCGGGCGGATCGCCCTGACCGCCATCGCCACCGTGATCCTGCTGTTCCTGGCCCTGCCGATCGTCGTCATCCTCGTCACCTCCTTCAGCAGCAACGCCTTCGGCTCGTTCCCGCCGGAAGCCTGGACGCTCAACTGGTACACGTCGCTGTTCGCCGACGGCAGCAAGTGGCCGGCCGCGATGTCGACGAGCGCGCTGGTGGCCTGCCTCAGCACCGTGTTCTCGCTGATCATCGCTGTGACCGCGGCGACCGCCCTGACCCGCAGCGAACTCCCGCTGCGCTCCGCGGTCTACGCCCTGGTCCTCGGACCGCTGCTCATCCCGCAGATCGTCACCGCCCTCGGCCTGTTCCTGCTCTTCGAGCCCGCCTCGATGCTGGGCAGCCCGCTGGCGATCGCCCTGGGGCACACCGTGCTGGCCTCACCGATCGCGATCCTGATCCTGATCGCGACCCTGCGCGGGATCGACGAACGCCTCGAGGACGCCGCAGCCAGCATGGGCGCGAACCGGCTGACCATCGCCCGCAGGATCACCTTCCCCCTGGCCGCCCCCGGAATGATCGCGGCAGCGATCTTCTCCTTCATCACCAGCTTCGACGAGTTCTACATCTCCCAGTTCCTGTCCTCGGTCGACACCGTCACCCTGCCGGTGCAGATCTACAACTCCCTGACCTTCGACATCGACCCCAGTGTGACCGCGATCAGCGCGCTCCTCACCGCCTTCGCGATCCTCGCCCTCGGCCTGGTGGCCCTGGTGCGCTGGCTCGGCTCCGGCCGGCAGGGCTCCCTGCTGTCGGTCGAGAACACGGCAGGGGTCGCCAACCCCGGAGGCGAGACGGTATGACCACCGACACCGCTCAGCTGACCACCGCCACCGCTCAGCGGCACCTGCTGCTGAACATGACCGCCAACGGGTCGCTCGCGAAACCGGGCAAGGAACTCTTCGTCGTACGCCACGGCGAGGGACCGTACGTCGACGACGCGGCCGGCAACCGCTACATCGACGGCCTCTCCGGGCTGTACTGCTGCCAGATCGGCTACTCCTACGCCGACGAGATCGCCGAAGCGGCCCAGAAGCAACTGCGTGAACTCTGCTACAGCCCTCTGTGGTCGGAGTCCGCACATCCCACCGGCCTGGCTCTCGCGGAGCGTCTCGCCGCCCTGGCCCCCGACGGCATCGAGCACGTCTTCTTCAGCGGCGGCGGCGCCGAGGCGGTGGAGACCGCCTGGAAGATCGCCCGCAGGTACCACACCCTGCGCGGCGAAGCGGGCCGGACCAAGGCCATCTCCCGGCGCGGCGCCTACCACGGGCTGACGCTCGGGGCGCTGTCCTTCACGGACGACCCCGGCCTCACCGAGCCGTACGGGCCGCCCGCCGTGGAGACCCACTTCGTCGCCAACACCAACCGGACCGCCCTGCAACAGCCCCTCGACGAGGCGGCCTTCACCGAGTACCTGCTCGCCGACGTGGAGGCCACGGTCCTCGCCGCGGGACCGGAGAGCGTCGCCATGCTCATCGCCGAGCCGGTGCAGAACCGGGGCGGCTGCATCACCCCGCCCGAGGGCTACTGGCAGGGGCTGCGGGCGCTGGCGGACCGTTACGGCTTCCTTTTGGTCGCCGACGAGGTGATCACCGCGTTCGGCCGGCTGGGGGAGTGGTTCGGCGGCGAGTGCTACGGCGTCCGCCCGGACATCGTCACCGTCGCCAAGGGCATCACCGCCGGCTACGCCCCCATGGGCGCGACCCTGGTCTCGGACCGCGTCGCCGAGGTGATCAACCAGCCCGGCGAGGTCCTCAACCACGGCTACACCTTCAGCGGCCACCCTCTGAGCGCGGCCATTGCCCTGCGCAGCCTGGACATCATGGAGCGGGACCGGATCCTGGAGAACGTCCGCGGCCACCAGGGCCACCTGGCCCAGCGCATGGCGTCCCTGGGCGAGCTGCCGATCGTGGGTGACGTCCGCGGCGCCGGATTCTTCTACGCCCTCGAACTCGTCGGCGACCTCGACGGCGGCGGCTTCGGCGACACCGCCCGCGCCACGCTCGTCGCCGACCTCATCCCGCGCCGGCTGCGCGAGGCCGGGCTGCTCGCCCGCGTCTACAACCGCGCCGCCCCACTGGTCCAGATCGCGCCCCCACTGATCAGCGACCGCGACCTCCTGGACCGTGTCGCCGACATCATCGCGGACACCCTCGACGAGGCCTCCGCCCGCCTGTGATCCACGCATTCGCGTATTGAAAGGAACGACATGTACTCCATCGGTCCCCTGACCGTCGCCCCCGGCGAGCGCGCCCAGGGTCTGATCCCGGTCGGCACCAGCACCTACGGCGTGGAGCTCGGCATCCCGCTCATTGTCATCAACGGCACCGAGGACGGCCCGGTCCTGTGCGTGGACGCCGGTGTCCACGGCGACGAGTACGACGGCCAGGAGGCCATCCGCCGCGTCCTCGCCGCGATCGACCCGGCCGGCCTGCGCGGCACCATCGTCGGCATCCCCTGCATGAACACCCCCGCCTTCGAGGCGGCGGCCCGCACCAGCGGCCTGGACTACCTCAACCTCAACCGGATCTTCCCGGGTGACGCGGACGGCTCGTACTCGCTGCGCCTGGCCGCCACCTTCGTCGAGCAGGTCGTCCCCGCCATCGACGCCCTCGTCGACCTGCACACGGGCGGCACCTTCGGCGAGATCGCACCGCTCGTCATCCTCCAGGGCGGCTACGAGGACCTGGCCACGGACCTCGCCCTCGCGGCCGGGCACGAGCTTGTCTGGAAGGGCGGCAAGTGGGGCGGCACGGTCCGCCACCCCACCCTCGCGGCCGGCAAGCCCGCGATCACCATCGAGGTCGGCGGCGCCACCTACCGCGAGCAGAACGTAGCCGTGCACGTCCAGTCGATCCGCAACATCCTGCGGCAACTCGGCATGATCGACGGCGAGGTGGAGCTGCGCGACAGCTACACGACCGTCTCCGGCACCTTCGCCCGCTCGGACGCCGGCGGCTTCTTCGTCGCGCACGCCGAGCCGGGGGAGACGTGCAAGGAAGGCGACCTGATCGCCCACGTCGTGGACCACTACGGCAACACGCTGGAGGAGGTCCGCGCCCCGCAGGACGGCATCGTGCTCTGGGTGCGCCGCATCCGCACCGTGCGGCCCGGCGACGAGGTGGTCATCTTCGGTGAGGTGCAGGGGGAGATCCAGCCATGAGCGGCGAACTCCCGCTGACCGGGCTGCTGCTGATCGACGGCAAGCAGATTCCTGCCGCCGACGGCCGGAGCCTCACGGTCTTCGACCCGTCGGAGGGGACGGCCGTCGCCGAGGTCTCCCACGCCGGCCCGGCCGACGTGGACCGGGCGGTGGCCGCGGCCCGCGCGGCCTTCACAGCACCCGAGTGGTCCCGGATGCGCGCCGCGGACCGGGGCCGGCTCCTCCACCGCATCGCGGAGGCGATCCGGCGCGAGGGCGAGTGGCTGGCGCGTCTGGAGTGCCAGGACGTCGGCAAGCCGCTCAGCCAGGCGAAGGCCGATGTCGAGTCCGCCGCCCGCTACTTCGAGTTCTACGCGGGCATCGCCGACAAGCTCGGCGGCACCACGATCCCCCTCGGCCCGGGCCTGATCGACTACACCGTCCGCGAGCCGATCGGGGTCTCCGGCCAGATCATCCCGTTCAACTACCCGCTCCAGAACACGGCGCGGGGTTCGGCACCCGCACTGGCCGCGGGTTGCACGGTGGTGCTCAAGCCCTCCCCGGAGGCACCGCTCACCCCGCTGGAGATCGGCCGTATCGCGCTGGAGTGCGGGCTGCCGCCGGGCGTGCTGAACGTCGTACCCGGTGACGGCGAGACCGGCGCCGCCCTCGCCGGGCACCCCGGCATCGACCAGGTCACCTTCACCGGCTCGGTGCCGACCGGCATCAAGGTCGCCCAGGCCGCCGCCGCCAACGTGGTGCCCTCCGTGACCGAGCTCGGTGGCAAGTCGCCGTTCGTCGTCTTCGCGGACGCCGACTTCGACCTGGCGCTGAAGGCCGTCCTGGGGGCGTCGTTCAGCAACGCCGGGCAGATGTGCTCGGCGGGCACCCGGCTGCTGCTCCAGCGCGGTGCCGAGGAGTTCCTGGACCGGCTCGTCGAGAAGATCGCGGGCCTGCGCGTCGGGCCGGGTCTCACGGACCCGGACATCGGCCCGCTGGTCGCCGCCCGGCAGCGCGACCGGGTCCTCGGGTACCTGGAACTCGCCCGGCAGGAAGGCGCCGTGGCGCGGGCCGGGGGAGGCGCACCGTCCGACCCGGCCCTGGCCGACGGCTACTACATCGAGCCGACCGTCCTCACCGGGCTGACCAACCAGGCCCGCTGCGCCCGTGAGGAGATCTTCGGCCCGGTCGTGACCGTCATTGACTTCGATGACGCCGAGGAGGCCCTTCAGATCGCCAACGACAGCCCGTACGGCCTGTCCTCCTACGTCTGGACGCGCGACATCGACAAGGCGATGCGCCTGGCCGAGGGGATCCGGGCCGGCCAGGTCTACGTCAACGCCACCGGTGTCGGCACCGGCGTCGAACTCCCCTTCGGCGGCTACAAGCACAGCGGCTGGGGCCGGGAGAAGGGCCTGGAGGCGCTGGCGAGCTATACGCAGACCAAGAACGTCTGCATCGGATTCGGTGACCGGTCATGAGATACCGCACGCTCGGTGACCGCGGCCCGACCGTCTCCGTCGTCGGCGTCGGCGGCAACAACTTCGGCTCCCGTCTCGACGAGGACGGAACGAAGGCGGTCGTCCACGCGGCCGTCGACGCGGGGATCACCCTGTTCGACACCGCCGACATGTACGGCGGGTTCGGTGAGCGGGGCGGCTCGCGCGGCGACGGCGAACGCCTCCTCGGCGCCGCCCTCAAGGGACACCGCGACCAGGTCGTCCTGGCCACCAAGTTCGGCATGGAGATGGGGCCCGCCGCGGACCTGTACGGCCGGCGCGGAGCGCGTCCCTACATCCGGTACGCCGTCGAGGCATCGCTGCGCCGCCTGGGCACCGACCGGATCGACCTGTACCAGTACCACGAGCCGGACGGCGTGACCCCGCTGGAGGAGACCGTCGCCGCCCTGCAGGAGCTCGTGGACAAGGGCAAGATAGGCCACATCGGCTGCTCCAACCTCCCGGCCGAGCAGCTCACGGACGCCTTCGTCAGCACTCAGGCCCGCTACCACCTGCTCGACCGCAGCGTGGAGGCCGACCTGATCCCCGCCTGCTTGCGCCACGGCATGGGTCTCCTGCCGTACTACCCGCTGGCCAACGGCCTGCTCAGCGGCAAGTACCGGCGTGGCCAGGAACCCCCGCCCGGCAGCCGGCTGTCCTGGCGGCAGGGCTGGCTCACCGACGCGGCCCTCGACCGCGTCGAGGCCCTCACGGCGTACGGCGCCGAACGAGGGCTCACCCTCCTCCAGGTCGCCGTGGGCGGACTGGCCGCACTGCCCGCGGTCGGCTCGGTCATCTGCGGCGCCATGACCCCGGCCCAGGTCACCGCCAACGCGGCGGCGGCCGACTGGATCCCCGACGCGGCCGACCTGGCCGCCCTCGACGCGATCGTCACCCCCGGCGAACGCATCGTCTGAAACCCAACATCTCGCCAACGCACATGAATTGAGGATGACCCGTGAGAGAGATCGTCACCTTCGACGCTTATGCAACACTGATCAACTTCGAGCTCGGCCCCACGACCCTGAAGGCCATCGAGGACCGGCTGGACCTGGACAACCTGGACGTCGACGAGTTCCTCGACGACTTCCGTGTCATGCGCTTCCAGGCCGTCCTGGAGGCCTACCGCCCGTACCACGAGATCCTGCACTCCAGCCTGCGCAACGCCATGCGCCTGCACGGTCTGGAGTACCGCGAGTCCGACGGCGACGCCCTCGTCGAGGCCGTCCCCACCTTCGGTCCCTTCCCGGAGGTCCCGGACGCGCTGCGCGCCCTGAAGACCAAGTACGAGATCGCCATCATCTCCAACACCGACGACAACCTGATCGCTCGGAACGTCGAGAACATCGGCGTCGAGTTCGACTACGTCATCACCGCCCAGCAGGCCGGCGCCTACAAGCCGGACCGCCAGACCTTCGAGCACGCCTTCAAGACCATGGGCGTCGAGCCGTCCCAGGTCATCCACACCGCCCAGGGCTGGGAGTACGACCACATCCCGACCCGCGACCTCGGCCTGAAGCGCCGCGTGTGGATCAACCGCTACGGCCGCCCCGGCAGCGCCGACTACCAGCCGTACGACGAGCTGCCCGACCTGTCGGGCCTGCCGAAGCTGCTCGGCTGCTGACCGACGGCGCAACGGCGAAACAGACCGAGAACACAAGAGGACGCACGCCATGAAGCAGATCCCCTACTGGCTGGACACAGCCCCCGCCTTCCCCGACCGTTCCGGAAAGGACCTGCCCGACGAGGCGGACGTGGTGGTGATCGGCGGCGGCCTCACCGGACTGTCCACCGCCTACCACGCCGCCCGAAAGGGCGCCCGGGTCGTCCTGGTCGAGAAGGACAAGGTGGGCTCGGGCGCCTCCGGGCGCAACGGCAGCATGTGCACCCAGGGCATCACCATCAGCCCCGCCGAGGCCCGCAAGCGCTATGGGCAGGAGCGGGCCCGTGAGCTGTACGACGCCTTCCGCGAAGCGGTCGACGTCGTCGAGGAGCTCACCCACACCGAGAACATCGACTGCGACTTCCACCGCGCCGGGCGCCTCGGCGCGGTCTGCAAGCCCCAGCACTTCGACGGCCTGCGGGCCAAGCAGCGCGACCTGGCCGAGAACTTCGGCCACGAGACGATCGTCCTGAGCAAGAGCGAACTGCGGGCCGAGCTCGGCACGGACTATTACCACGGCGCCCTGCTCGACCCGCTCAGCGCGGGCCTGCACGTGGGCAAGTTCGTCGGCGGCCTGGCGGACGCCGCCGAGCGGGCCGGCGCCGAGATCCACGAGCGCAACGCCGCCACCGGCCTCACCCGCCTCCCCGGCGGCGGCTTCCTGGTCGAGACCTTGCACGGCACCATCCGTGCCAAGCAGGTCATGGCGGCGACGGACGCCTACACCGACAAGTCGATGCCGTGGTTCCGCAAGCGGCTGATCAACGTCGGCAGCTTCATCATCGTCACCGAGCCGCTGGGGGAGGCACGCGCCAAGGAGCTCATCCCGAACGGCCGACTGCTGGTCGCCCACAAGAACGTCGGCCACTACGTCCGTCTCACCCCGGACAACCGCCTCGCCTTCGGCGGCCGGGCCCGCTTCGCCCCCTCCAACCCGGCCTCCGACGTCAAGAGCGGCGACATCCTCAAGCGGGAGATGACCGAGATCTTCCCGCAGCTGGCCGGGACGCGGATCGACTACGTCTGGGGCGGCATGGTCGGCTTCTCCTGGGACCGCATCCCGCACGCCGGTGAGGTCAACGGCCTGTACTACTCCATGGGTTACTGCGGTCACGGCGTCCAGATGGCCACGTACATGGGCCGCGCGGTGGCCGAAATGATGGACGGCAAGCCGGAGGCCAACCCGCTGCGCGGCTTCGGCTTCCCGAAGGTGCCCGTCCCCTTCTACAACGGCACGCCCTGGTTCCTGCCGTTCGGCGGCGCCTACTACAAGGCGAAGGACAAGCTGCTCTGAGTCGGTGGTACTGCGGGGGCTCCCCGGGAGGTTGGCGTGGTGAGCCCCCACAGTTCGGGGACAGGAGTACTCCCGTGGATGTTCACTGCGGCGGCTGGGACCCGGTGACCGCGATGCGCCCCTCTTCTCGATGAACCCGTCGGCAGCGTTCCCGGGCTTTGGCTCGTGCGCTCGACCCGCTCCCGCAACTTGCGTACACCCACGACTGACCTCTTACACCCTCGTCTCACATCGCACGGGAGAAGGCCCGCACCGCGATGACCGCCGCAGCCACCCGCAGCGAGCACGCCATGATCGGCGACCGAGACGTTCCCGCCGACGTGTACCGGGGCGGGCACACCCTGCGCGCCACGGAGAACTTCCCCATCACCGGGACGCCGATCTCCGCCTACCCGCACCTGATCGACGCCCTCGCCGCCGTCAAGGAGGCCGCTGCCCTCGCCAACGAGGAACTCGGCCTGCTGGAGGCGAAGAAGGCCGCCGCCATCGTCGCCGCCTGCAACAAGCGGTCACTCCCGCAGAGAAGTCCCACCTGCTGACTCTTGAGGAACGAACATGAGACTCCAGGACGTCAACGCCGTGATCACCGGAGCGTCGAGCGGGATCGGTCAGGCAGTCGCCTCCCACTTCCGCCGCGAGGGCGCCAACCTCCTGCTCACCGGGCGGCGCCCCGAGCTGCCCGAGGACCATCCGGACGATCTCTACCTCCCGGGGGACCTCAACGACGAGACCTTCGTCTCCGAGCTCGCCGCCCGAGCCACGGAGCACTTGGGGGACGTGGGCGTGGTCGTCCTCTGCCACGGGCTCCAGGCGTCCAGCCCGATCGCGGAGATGACCTACGACGACGCACGCGACGTGCTCCACGGCAACCTCCTGAGCGCGTTCCTGGTCATGAAGCACCTGATGCCGCTGGCTCCCGAGTCGGGCGCGTCGATGGTGTGCGTCAGCTCGCGCCTCGGCATGGTCGGTATGCCGAATCAGACCATGTACTCCGCAGCCAAGGGCGGCCTCATCGCTCTCGCGCGCGGCGCCGCCATCGAATGGGCACCCCGCAACATCCGCGTCAACGTGGTGGCGCCCGGCCTGACCGCGACGCTGATCATCGAGGCCGGCTTCCAGCGGCGCCCCGATCCCGCCGCGTACCGGCAGATGAAGGAGGACTCCATCCCGCTGCGCCGGCTCGCCACACCCGAAGAGGTCGCCGACGCGGTTCTCTTCCTCGCCTGCCCGGAGTCGTCGTACATCACCGGTGCCGTGCTTCCCGTGGACGGAGGCTACACAGCGTTCTGAATGGGCCATGTTGAAGTTTGCCGAGGAGACGCCGGTTCACGCCTGGGCCGCGTTGACCTCCTGCGTCCGAGGTCGTGGAGGGCGCTGTCAGGCCCGGTCCGCTCACCGACCGGCTCGCCCGCCACGCCGACATGTGCATCGAACGGAGCCCGGCCAGTCGCGGCTGCGCGCCTGGCCGGCCTCAAGCGGCACGCCTCGTACTCCAGTCGAGTTCGCTACCGCCCCTGGTCAGGGGCGTGTTCTTGGCTGATTGGTGAAGGTGTTGTGGCCGGGGCCGTACTGGCCGGTCGCGGCGTTGCTCCTGAACACCGGCGTGGGGGTCTTCGTCCAGGAGGCCGGGTTCATGAGGTCGGCGGTGGCGTCGGCGGTCAGCAGACCGAGGCAGTAGTTGGCGTCGGTGGCGCTGGCCGAGAAGGTCATGAAGACCCTGCCGTTGCGCTGGATGACGGCCGGGCCCTCGTTGACGCGGTGGCCGACGGTCTCCCAGGAGTGGGTGGGCGTGGAGATCCGCACCGGGGTGCCGCTGATGGTCCAGGGGTTGGACATCGGGGCGAGGTAGATGTTCGTACCGCTGCCGACGGCGGGGTCGTTCTGGGCACACAACGTCGGCCTTCACGACCACAACGGGTCATGAAGGCCGACGTCACGTTCGCCCCCAGGAGTCGCCAACGGTTACCCGGCGGGCTGTCCCTGCTTGCCAAGGGCGCCGGACGGGCGCGGCGCAGCCGGGACGGTGTCCGCCGGTTCAGCCGG
Organism: Streptomyces sp. TG1A-60; assembly: GCF_037201975.1. Taxonomy (NCBI): domain Bacteria; kingdom Bacillati; phylum Actinomycetota; class Actinomycetes; order Kitasatosporales; family Streptomycetaceae; genus Streptomyces; species Streptomyces sp. TG1A-60. Next base: position 5,965,531 of record NZ_CP147520.1, read on the forward strand.
TGGCCGCGACCTTGTCCCACAGCGCGCAGTGGTGGGCGGCGGTGAAGTCACCGGCCGGGCGCGGGCCGCCGGCCGACGTGGTCTGCAGGACCATTACCTCGCCTGGACGGAGGCGCTGGTCGGCCATGTCGGGGAGGCCGGGGGCACGGGGGACTCCGTGTGCGACGAACGACGACCAGTACTGGATCATCTGCCGGGACAGCTGCCGCTCCTCGGCGTTGAACGGCGCCTCGCGTCCGTTGTGCCGGAAGAGGTACTGAAGGTCGTTGGTGTGCGTGGCCCCGAAGTCGTAGTCGGTGTTCTGGTTACGGAGATTCTCGGCGGGCGGACCGGTCACGTCCGCGAACTCGTACTGGTACACCGGGGCACCCTGGGCGAGTTGCCGACTGACCCGGGCGGTCGGGCAGGAGTAGTCCCGGTCGCCGCGGGCGGCGGCGTGCGCGAGCGTCGGGGTCGGGTGCCCGGTCAGCGGATAGCGCGCCAGCACCTCGTCGGCTATGTCCTCGCCGAACCAGTCGCGCATGGTCCGGGGGTACTGCTCCGCCGTCAGCGGCTGTCCCCTGCCGTCGAAGTCGAAGTAGTCGAAGTACCGTCCCTCGGTGCGGGTGGTGCCGAAGAGGGTCGGCACCTTGGCCTGCTGGCCGGCCGCGAAGGCCTCGGCAGGCTGGCGCGGCAGCACGCGGTCGCCGACGATTGGTCCCCAGCCGTGACCGGACTGTGCGGCGAGAAGTTCCTGCGGGGTTTTGGTGCGCAGGCAGTCCAGCACGGCGTCCGAGTTGGTGTCCGTGCAGCCCAGAGCGTCGGCGTAGGCGCGACCGGTGGTCTCAGCACTCTTGACGGGGATGGCCGCGCAGTCGCGGTAGGAGGCGGACTGGCTGATCGCGGCCCGGAACAGCCCACGTGCGGTGGGAGAGGCCAGCTGGGTGCACACGGCACGGCCGCCCGAGGACTCACCGGCGATGGTGACCGCGTGCGGGTCGCCGCCGAAGCGAGCGATGTTGGCGCGTACCCAGCGCAGAGCCGCCTGCTGGTCGAGCAGGCCGTAATTGCCCTGCACACCGGGCAGGGTGAGGAAGCCGGAGGCGCCGAGACGGTAGTTGATGGTCACCACGATCACGTTGCCGTCCGCGGCGAAACGGTCGGCGACGTAGTCTTTGCCGCCGCCCTGGATCATGCCGCCGCCATGGATCCACACCATCACAGGCAGCCGCCGCGGGCTCGCCGGAGTGTAGACGTTCAGGTTCAGGCAGTTCTCGGTGTAGGTGCCCTGTTGGGGGTTCGTGCCCTGCAGGCAGCGGGGGCCGAACGCCGTGGCGTCGCGTATGCCCTTCCAGGCCGGGTGGGGCTGTGGCGGACGCCAGCGCAGCGCGCCGACCGGATCGGCGGCGTATGGAACGCCGAGGAACTGCCGCCCCTCGACGGTCGCCTGGCCCCGGAGCGGGCCGGCGGTGGTCTGTATCACCGGGGACTTGCCTAAAGCGGTCCGCGCGGGATCGGCGCCAGAGGCAGAGGCAGAGGCAGGGGTGAGCACAGCCAGCAGGGTCGCGAGACACGCTACGGCAGCTGTGCGACGGGCTCGGAACATGGGGGGTTTGTCCTTCCACCGCTCGACGTACTGCAGTTGTGCAGTAGGCAGCACTGGAAGGATATTGAAGACTCAAGGTCTTGTGCTCGAAAAAGCGGAACTGCCCACTCACCGGGAGAGCGGTTGGTCCAGGTGTTGCCGACGGACACCGTCGATGGCGCCAGCTCGACCGGGCCCCCTTGTTGCCCGCGGCGCGGTTCCCCCTCGGAGCCGCGCCTTGCCCGTGACGAAGAAGAAACCAGTGCCGACGTAAGCGGTACTGCGGTGGAGGGCGCCGGTGTTGGCGTTCTCGGTGAAGCCGTTGCCTTTGCCCTCGCGCCGAGTAGACCCTCAACGGGCCGGATTCGCCAACAGTGTCGCTGACTTGCCGGGGACGAGTCGGCCGCGGCGACCTGCTGCTGGTCCGCACCGGCCAGCTCACCCGGGCCCGGCGCGGCATCGCCCCTGGTCTGTCGTTCACCACCGCCGACTGGCTGCACGCCAGCGAGTTCGCCGGTATCGCCACCGACACCTGGGGCTTCGAGGTCCGCGCCGGGGACGTCCTCGGCCCGGGCACCTGTGGCATTGGCGGTTGCCTGGCCGAGCTGTGAGGCCGCCGTGGCCGCCTGGCCCCGCCGCCGCTGCAGCCCGGCGACGTCGTGGAGATGACCGTCGAGGGTATCGGTACCATCCGCTGCACAAGGAAAGGTGAACTTCATGAAGGCAGCCGTGATACCCGAGGTCAACGGCAGGTGGGAACTGCGCGAGGTGCCTACTCCGGAGCCGGGGCCCGGCGAGGTGCTGATGCGGGTGCGCGCCTCCGGCGTATGCGTCAACGACGTCTTGGCCACCACCGGGGCGATCCGGTTCCCTTCGGTCAACCCTGCGATCACCGGGCACGAGCCTGCGGGCGAGGTCGTCGCGGTCGGGCCGGGGGTCACCACGCGCCGCGTCGGCGACCGGGTGGGCACCCACTGGGTCCGGGCCGCCTGTGGACGGTGCGACTACTGCCGTCTGGGGCTGCCGGTGACCGGGCAGGCCGCCTTCGCGTGCGCGGCACCCACCACGACCGGTTTCAGCGTGCAGGGCGGGCACGCCGAGTACATGGTCGTGGGCGCCGACGAGACCGTGCTCCTGCCCGACGGGCTCGCCTTCGAGTCGGCCGCGCCCATGTTGTGCGCGGGCTACACGGGCTGGTCCGCCCTGCGCGCCGGGCAGCCTGAGCCGCACGAGCGGGTCGCCGTGCTTGGCATCGGCGCGGTGGGCCATCTGGCGGTGCAGTTCGCGCACGCCTGCGGCCTCGAGACGATCGCGATGACGCGCTCGCCGGACAAACGCGACGTGGCACGGCGGCTGGGCGCGGACGAGGTCGTGGCGAACGGCGCCGAGCTGCGCGCAGCGGGCGGCGCCGACGTCATCCTGGCGACCGCCAAGTCGTATCCGGCCGCGGCGGAGGCGATGACGGGCCTGCGGCCCGGCGGACGACTGGTCCTGTCGGGCATCGACCCCACCGACCCCTTCACCGTCCCGCCCGCCAGCAGGGGCCTTCCGTTCATCGGCATGCGGCTCCAGGTGATCGGGTCCACCCACAACGGGCCGCAGTACCTCCGGGAGGCCCTCGACCTCGCCGCCACGGGAAAGGTCACCCCCATGGTCGAGACGTTCCCGAAGGAGGAGGTGGCCACCGCGGTCGACAGGGTCGCCAAGGGCTCCGTCCGCTTCCGTGCCGTGGTCACCTATTAACAGACCGTTTTCCTCCGTGCGCCCGGTGCTCACGCTGTCCGTCCATTCGGGGCGTAGCTGCGTGGGTTTCCCGGACGCGGAGGCCCCGGAGGCTCGGCCTGCCGGGGCTTCCTCACCCGGATTCTCGATTCAGGTCCCGGTCCCGACCGTCAGGCGGCACCGGGCGTGACGTCCAGGTAGTCGATGTTCGGCAGGCCGTCGGAACCGGTCGCGGTCAACGAGATCGCGTTGTCGCCCGCCTTCAGCCGCAGGGTGACCGTCGCGGTCGCCCAGTCCGCCCACGCTCCGGTGGCCTTGAACGAGATGGACTGCGCCCTCGCGCCGTTGACGACGATGTCGGCAGGTCGGTCGGACGAGCCACCGTTGGCGTAGCGGATCTTCACCGTGGCCGTGCCGGAACCGGCGGCTTCGACAGTGAACCGCGCGGCCGCACCGGAGGCACTGTCGGTGTTGCAGAATCCGGTCCCGGAGTATCCGGCGTGGTTGGCGTCGATAGAGCCGGCGCAAGCGGCCGGAGCGTTCTCGGCCTCGTAGCGGGCAGGGCCGCCCGGGTTGCCACCGTCGCCGCTGAAGTCGGCACCGAGGCCCGAATGGTCCCGCGGGAGCAGGAAGTCCGTGGCGGGAATCGAGCCGTCGGCCTCGCGCGGGCCCTGGATGGTCGAAGTGCCGGTGCTGAGAACAGCGCGACCACCACCGCGGCCAGGGCGACCAGCGGTCCCACGGTCCACAGCCAGTCGCCGCGGGCGGCCGCCTCGACGGCGAGCAGGCCCCAGCTGGACGGCAGCGCCCGCACCACCGTGGAGAAGGTGGGTGGGAAGCCGTATTCCAGCAGCAGGTAGACCCCGATGATCAGGACCCAGGAGAACGAGCACAGCGACACCATCGCCGCAGTGACGGTCGCGGTGACGGCTCCGCCGATGCGGGACCTGGCCAGGCTGCGGAACAGCAGCGTGACCACTCGGGACAGCAGCAGCAGCACCACCAGCAGTAGGAGCAGCACCACCGCGGGCACCGACACCACGACGGCCACCCAGTTCAGCCGGGCGGCGAAGACGATGAGCGCGCCGAAGGCCACCAGGGTGATGGCGGTGGTGGTGGCGACCAGGGCGGCGGCGAGCAGGCCCATGGCCAGGGTGCGGCGCGGGATCGGCTGGCGGTGGAAGTGCTCCCCGTTGAGCGCGGGTTCGCCGGCGAAGATCGGGCCGGCCATCCAGCCGAGCGCCCACAGCGCGAACGTCACCGCGAGCAGGTCCATCAGCAGCCGCGGGTGGGAGAAGTCGAAGGACGCCAGGACGAGGGTGGTGATGGCGAGGCAGATTCCGGCGGTCCAGCCGAGGCCGCTGAGGGCCATCTTGGCGTCGGTCGTGCTGTGGCGCAGCACGGCCAGTTTCATCCGGATCAGGACGCCAACCACGACAGCCCCTCCCCGCCGCCGATCTTGACGCCGACCAGGCCGACGAAGGTGTCCTCCAGCGAGCGGCCGCCGCGGACCTCGTCGAGGGGGCCTTCCGCGACGACACGTCCCCGGGCCATCACACCGACGGTGTCGCAGAGCTCTTCGACGAGGGCCATGACGTGGCTGGAGATCAGTACCGAGCCGCCGCGTTCCACGAGCAGTACCGGGAGGATGCCGAGGCCGGGCACCCTGACGCCGCGGCCTGGCAGCAGGCCCTGGAAGAGGCCACCGGCGGCACGCCCGGAGCCGCCGGCCAGCTGCTGATGGCTACCCGTGGTCAGCCTGTGGCTGAACGAGGTCCGAGCGGGCCTTGACACCAACGAGGTGACAAGTTTCCTTGACATCCACTGGAGTGACAAGGAAACTTGTCACCGTGCGAAGCCATGTGCGGGAGTACCGACTCGAGCGACGGATCTCTCAGGCCGAGCTGGCTGAGGCCGTGGGTGTGTCGCGGCAGACCATCAACGCCATCGAGACCGGGCGCTATCTCCCCTCGCTCCCGCTCGCGTTCGCGCTGGCCGGCTTCTTCGGCACGGTCATCGAGCAGCTGTTCACACCGAGCGAAGGTGACGCGTGATGATGGACGTAGATCCCGTGACGGCGTGGCGGGCCGACATGGCCTGGTACCTGGGCATCGCCGTCGCGTCAGGGCTGGCTTTCGGATTAGGCCAGGGGCTGGTGGCCGGGCTGCTGGCCGGTACGAGCATGCTGGTCTTCGCCCTTGTCCTGGCGCTGGGCCGCCGCCGCATCGACGCCATCCGGGCCGTCGGGGGCGCCGGCGACGAGCGCAACCGCGCTCTGTACATGCGCTCGTTGGCGGTAGCCGGTGGCGTTCTCGGCCTGGTCGTCACCGGGTGGTACCTGGTCAGTGTGGCCCGGGGCGAGCCCGACGGGACACTGCTCGCCCTCACCCTGCTGTTCGCGGGCGTGTTCGTCGGCGCTGGCGTGGTCAGCTCGTGGCGGGGGTGACGCCAGCCGAGGTGCCGAGGGCCGGCACGCCCGACCGCCGACGGCGCCGTCGTCTCGCCTGGGCGCTGGTGGCCACAGCGCCGCTGGTGGCCGAGTTCGCCTCGGGCAACTTGCCGGTCATCTACGTATGGCTGCTGGTGATCTACGCGCCCCTGTACGGCGGCGCCGCCGTGTTCATCCGCGACTTGGGCCGTCGCTCCGCGCGGCCCTGGCCGGTCATCTTCACTCTGGGCTTGGCCTACGGCGTGGTCGAGGAGTCGTTCATCAGCTTCTCGCTGTTCAACCCCGACTATGCTGACCTGCGGCTGCTCGACTTCGGGTGGATCCCGGCGCTCGGTATCGGGTCGTGGTGGACGACGTTCGTCGTACTGCTCCACGCCGTGTGGAGCATCTGCGTGCCCATCGCTCTGGTGGAGGCCCTGGCCGGCGACCTCGCCGATCGCCCCTGGCTCACCCCCCGCGGCCTTGCCTGGGCCGTGCTGGCCATCGGCCTGGGCGGAGCGGCGACGGCCGGTATCACCTTGTCCGAGGACGATTTCATGCCGTCGTCCGCACACCTGGCCGGCGCCGCGGTGGCGGTGACGGCACTTATCGCGCTCGCCGGGTGGCTGGCCCGCACGCCGCGCCGTCCGTCCCGAGCCGCAGGTGACGGCGCTGCCCCTCCCGCGGCGTCACCCGAGCTCGCTGCCTCAGGTCAGCCCGTGGTTCCCGCCGGGGCGGCGCCCACGCCTCAACGGGCCACAGCAGCTGCGGTGAGCGCCACGCTCCTCTTCGTCGCCGGCGCGGCCCAGGTCGGGCCCGCGCCGGCGGTGGTGACGGTCTACCTGGTCCTCGTCGCCTGGGGCGTGACAGCGGTCAGACGATGGTCGGCCCGCCCCGGCTGGTCGCCACGCCACCGCCTCGCCCTGGCCGCCGGCGCACTGGTGCCCCACCTGGCTTTCGCCGTGGCGCAGCGGTCGCTGGTCGAGGTCCCACTGTGGCTGGACCTGCTCGGCAACCTGATCTTCATCTCCGGCACAACCACCCTGGTGATGGCCGGCTGGCGGGCCGTCGGTCGCTCCGCCACCCCTTGACACTGGCCCAAGCGGCCCTGCTGGTGTGGTCAAACACCATCATTGAGGAAGTTTCATCGTGATTCGTACAGGTCAACGGTCCTGGTGTGATGAGCCGTTGGGGTGCTCGCGCAGCTCATCACGGTGATCATTGCGGGGAGATTACCGGTCACCGAGCCACCTGGTGGTGCGTCAGCACCAGCAGGGCCCGCACCAGCGCGGTCGCGTGCCGCGGATGCATGCGCACCTTGGTCAGGATCCGGAAGGTCTTCAGGCTCGCGAAGCCGTGCTCGACCGACGCCCGCAGGCTGCTGACCAGCCGGTTCACGACCTTCTTCGGTGACGACAGGCGCTTGCCGCCGCTCGCCTTGAACCCCGTGATGACCGCCGGCTGTTCCTCGGTCCCCTCGTCCAGACCGACGAACCCCAGGTCGGCCACCGCTGCAAGCTCCAGCTCGCGCAGTCGCGCGCACAGCTTCTCGTAGCGGGCCGCCGTGATCTCGCTGCAGGCGCCGCGGCGGGCCGGGGAGATCCACAAAAGCCGCCCCTTCGCATCGGTCAGGGCGAGAAACAGCAGGCCATGCGCCTTGTGCTTCCCCGAGTAGTTCTTCCGGTTCGCCCGCCCACTGCGCCGCCGGGTGTGGATCAGCGTCCCGTCCAGCAGGACATCGCAGCCGCTGTCCTTGGCCACCTTGGCCAGCGCGCGGTCCAGGCGGGGGAACGTGCGGCCAGCAGGCCGAGCACCTCCAGCACCCAGCGCCGCACCGTGGAGGCCGAGACCGCGTTCCCGCCGGCCAGGTCGGCCAGGCGCTCGTCGTTGCGCAGGTGGGCCAGCACGATCAGCGCTATCTGCCCGGCGTCGAGCTTGCGCCACCGGGAGCGGATCTGTCTGCGGTGGGCGCGGATCAGGTCGGCCACGCGGTTGACGGTCGCGCTGGACAGCGGCAGGCGGACGGAGCAGACAAGGCCGGTGTCGCCCTCGGCGGGGCTGGTCTTCTTGTTCACGCATGGACCAACACCCGCCGGGGGCACTTGCGTTGCGGCCCGAATCGGCCGTTGTGGCAGTCGGCCGCAGGTTAACGGGGCAGGTAGCGTCCGGCGGGGGTGCGGGTGATCCAGCCGCGCTCGGCCAGCTTGCGCAGCTTCCCGCGCACCGGCTCCGCCATCGCCGGCACCGCATCCAGTCCCAGCTCGCGGGCCACGTCCTTGGCCTGCAGCGGGCTGTCGCCGCCCGCGACGATCTCCATGATCTTCTGGTAGTCGGCGGGCAGGTCGTCCGTGCCGGTGTCGGGGCCGTGGTGGGGAATCAGCAGCTGGCCGGCGGCTCCGGGCGTGCCGCCGGTGGCCTCTTCCAGGGCCTGCTGCCAGGCCGCGGCGTCAGGGTGCCCGGCCTCGGCATCCTCCCGGTATCCAACTCGACACACGGTAAGGGCAACATCACCCACCGTCGAGAGGGTCTTCAAGGCTGGTACTCCAGTTGCGCTTCGCGACTCTCAGCTGCGAAGGCCACGCGGCCCACACCGCCCCTCGCATACAATTCCGCTTCGTGTCCCGGGCGGTGGAGCGGACGGTCCGGCCGGGGTCCGGCAGAGATCACACCACGCAGGGGGAGGCCCGCGGCCCGTGGAGCCACTGAGGGACGACGACCCGCGGAGCGTCGGCGGATACACCCTGGTGTGCCGGCTCGGCTCGGGCGGGATGGGCCAGGTCTATCTCGGTGAGTCGGCCGCCGGTTTCCAGGTCGCCGTCAAGGTCATCAAGCCGTCGGTGCTCGACGAGGACGGCAGGGCGCGTTTCCTGCTCGAAGTGGACAGCCTCAAGACGGTGTACGGGCCGTTCATCGCGTCGTTCGTCGCGGCGGACGCCCATGCGGACAGGCCTTGGCTGGTGGTCGAGTTCGTCGCCGGTCCCGACCTGCTGACGTATGTGAGCGGGCACGGGCCGCTGCCGCTCGTCGAGACCGCCAGTCTCGGCGCTCTGCTCGCCGAGGGGCTCGGCACGGTGCACGAGGCCGGGCTGCTGCACCGTGACCTCAAGCCGCAGAACATCCTCCTCTCCTCCTACGGCCCCAAGGTGATCGACTTCGGTCTGGCCGTGCTCGCGGAGCGGCGCTCCACCCTGACCGCGACCGGCGTGGTGGTCGGCTCGGTCCTGTGCATGCCGCCGGAGCAGGCCCGGGGCGAACACCAGCTCGACCACCCGGCCGACGTCTACGGTCTCGGCGCCGTCCTGCTGTACGCCGCCACCGGCCACTACCCCTACACCGGGCCCAGTTGGCAGGCGGTCGCGCTCAGGATCGAGGACCCGGCCACTCCGCCCGACCTGAGTGGCCTGCCGTCCGAGCTCGTGCCGCTGGTCTCCGCGATGCTCGCGCTCGACCCCGCCGACCGACCGACGCTGGAGCAGGTCACCCAGCGGTTGGTGGGCGTCATCGCCGACCGTGGCCTGACCGCTGCCCAGGCCAAGCGCCGGCTGACCGACCGCACCCCCGCTGTCGAACTGCCCGAGCCGTCCACGACGAATGACCTCCCGGAGGGGTGGACCGGCTACACGCCGACCGTCGTGGACGTGGCATCGCGGGAGGACGACGAGGCGCAGTGGGGCGAGCGGTCCGACGCCGAGCACGATGCCGAACCGGACGACTACTGGTCCGCTGCCCCGTCCGATGCCCCGCCTGCCGAGGTTCCGGTGCCGTCGGCCGCTTCGGCGCCGGGAGACGCCGCCTCCGCGCGCACCGGCGTCCGTCCCTCCGCACCGCTGCGGATCGCCGAGCAGCTGCGGGCGGCCTACGCGCGGGAGGCGCGTTTCTGAACGGGCCCGTCCCCGAACGGCTCCGGCAGGCCCGTCCCGCACGTGACCTGGCATATCGGCACGGCCCTCGCGGACCGCGTGAAACACTTGCGGCGCACTGATCGCGACGCGTTCTCCACGTGCCCGACGGCACGCGCAAGGCATGTGCATGCCGGGTGACCCAGCCGGCGACGGCGGGACCCGCAGCGCGGCGGGCGGTAAAAAGGCGGGGCGTACGGCATGACGACGGCAGGGACGATGGAGGGGACACCGGTGGCACAGCAGGGGGAGACCCGGTATCCGCCCGGCGCGCAGATTCTCGTACGGGACGAGGAGTGGCTGGTCAGGACCGCTGTTCGGGCCGGCCATCCGGACGACGGTGACCAGATCGAGGCGATCGGTGTCTCGGAGTTCGTCCGGGACGAGGAGGCCGTCTTCTTCACCGGGATCGACAAGGTCGAGCTCCTGGAGCCGGAGAAGACGCTTCTGGTGCCCGACACCTCCTCCTACTTCCGCCGGGGCCGGCTGTTCCTCGAAGCGGTTCTGCGCAAGACGCCGCTGCCGCAGTCCGAGCGCGGTCTCGCCCTGACCGACCGTTTCCTCCTGGACCCGCTTCCCTACCAGCAGCGCCCGGCGGAACTCGCCCTCTCGATGCGCAACCTCCGTCCGCGCATCCTGATCGCCGACGTCGTCGGCCTGGGCAAGACGCTGGAGATCGGGCTGACCCTCGCCGAGCTGATCCGGCGCGGCCGGGGCGAGCGCATCCTGGTGGTCACCCCGCAGAGCGTTCTGGAGCAGTTCCAGCACGAGCTGTGGACCCGTTTCTCGATTCCGCTGGTGCGGCTCGACTCCCTGGGCATCCAGCGCATCCAGCGGGAGATCCCCGCCGGCCGCAACCCCTTCACGCACTACAAGCGCGTCATCATCTCCGTCGACACGCTGAAGAACATCGGCCAGTACCGGCACCACCTGGAGCGTATCCAGTGGGACGCCGTCGTCATCGACGAGTCGCACAACCTGATCAACCAGGGCAGTCAGCGCCGCGCCCTCGCCGAGACCCTCGCCCCGCGCACGGACGCCCTGCTGCTGGCCAGCGCCACCCCGCACAACGGTGACAAGCGGTCCTTCGCCGATCTCATCACCCTCCTCGACCCGGCGGCGATCGCCGACCCGGACCACTACGACCCGGCCGCCGACCTCGGCCATCTCTTCATCCGCCGTACGAAGATCAGCCCCGAGGTCCGCAACGGCATCGGCACCGAGTGGGCGGACCGGGGCCCCACCAGGTCCCTGCACTGTGCCGCCACCGAGGCCGAGGAGAAGATCTTCGCGGAGCTGACCGAGCACTGGCTGCCCGCGCCGTCCGGCAGCACCGAGTTCGGCACGGCGGACCAGGACCCGGGCGGCTCGGTGAGCACCGACCCGCTGTTCGCGTACAACGTCCTGAAGACGTTCCTGTCGTCCCATGTCGCTCTCGCCGAGACGGTCACCCGCCGTATCGCCGCACTGGAGGAGCGGGTGCGCAAGGCCGGGGAGAAGGGCCTGCGCCCTGACCCGGCGATCGGCCCGGAACAGGCCGCCCTGGCCCGCCTGCGCGCCCTCACCGCTTCCATGGGCGACGGCACGGCGCAGGGCGACTCCGCCAAACTGGACGCGCTGGTCGAGCAGTTGAGGGAGATCGGGGTGGGCCCGCGCAGCGACACCCGCGTCGTCGTCTTCTCCGAGCGGGTGCCCACCCTCAAGTGGCTGGCGAAGGTGGTGCCCCCACGGCTCGGCTTCCGCGCCGACAAGGCCGACAAGGGCGTGGTGAAGGCCGTACGGGTCATGCACGGCGGCCTGAGCGAGGAGGAGCAGCGGCTGTGCCGGGAGGCGTTCGGCCTCGCGGGCGATCCGGTGCGGCTGCTGTTCACCGGCGACGTCGCCTCCGAGGGCGTCAACCTGCACCGCCAGTGCCACCAGCTCATCCACTACGACATCCCGTGGTCCCTGATCCGTATCGAACAGCGCAACGGCCGTATCGACCGCTACGGGCAGCGCCACGAGCCGCAGTTCCGGGCGCTGATCCTCACCTCCTCCCAGCCTGGCGCGAAGGACGACCGGACCGTCGCCGAGAAGCTCCTCGCGCGCGAGGAGGAGGCCCACAAGCTGAACGGCACCGCCGAGGCGGAGACCGGCTACTACCGGGCCGACGAGGAGGAGCGGCGCCTGATCCGCGAGCTGGTCGAGGGCGGCACCGTCGAGGACTTCCTCGCCTCCGCGCCCGCCGCCGACGACACCGACCTCGCCGGGCTCTTCGGACAGGTCGACACCATCACCGAGGAGGAGCTGCCGCCGCGCGCGGAGGTCCCCTCGCTGTTCGGCGGTGACACGGCGGCGTTCGTGAACACCGCGTTCGCGGAGCTGTACGCGGACCGGGCGGAGGACGCCATCGGCCTCTCGTACGCCGAGGACGCGAAGCGGCGCCCCTCCTTCTCCCTCTCCCCGGACAAGGCGCCCGACCTGCTGCGCCGGCTCAAGGCGCTCCCGCCGTCCTACCTCAAGGAGCAGGGCGTCGCCGAGCGCATGATCCTCACCTTCGACCGGGAGCTGGCGCAGGACAAGCTGACGGAGGCCCGCGAGGCCACGGACTCCATGTGGCCCACGGTCTCCCACCTGAGCGACATCCACCCGGTGGTCGAGTGGCTCACCGACAAGGTCCTGGTGCAGTTCGGGCGGCAGGAGGCCCCCGTCATCACCTCGCCCCATGTCACCCACCCCACGTTCCTCATCCAGGGCATCTACTCCAACGCCCTCGGCCGCCCCACCGTCGTGCGCTGGATGGCCGTCAGCTCCGAACCCGGCGCCCCCGTCGAGCCGATGACCGACGCCCTGGCCGCGGCCCGGGTGGGTCCCGCGCTCGCCCGCACCGGCGGCCCCCGCGATCTCGCCCGCCTCCAGTCGCTGGTCCCGGCGGTGGTGGCGGCGGCACGCGACCACCTGGAGAAGTACAAGGCCGAGTGGGCGGAGCAGATCAGCGGCCCGCTCACCGAGTACCGCGACCGGCTGAAGGAGTGGCGCCAGGATTCCCTGCCCGGCGCGAGTGCCCGGCGGGAGCGGCAGATCGAGGAGACCGCCGACGAACAGGCCCACCTCCTGGAGCAGTTGAACACCACGGGCCTGCCGCTGCTGCGGGTCCTGGCGGTCCTGGACAAGCCGGCGCCCGACGGCGCGCTGCCGGAGGCACCCGGTGGCGAAGAGTGCGGAGAGGGAGAACCGACGTGACGTACGACTCGCTGGTCAACCACGGCGACTACCTCTCGGCGCACTACCTCGCCGAGGTCCTGCCGAAGGACCTGAAGGCCAAGGACGGTCTCCTCGCACGCTGGGCGACGGCCGAGGACGACGCGCGCCGCGCCCACTCCGCCGCCGTGGCCGCGGCGAAGGCGGCGGGCGCCGACCCGGCCACCGTCCCGCCCCGCGCCCGCACGCCCCGCGAGGGCCTGCGCGCCCTGCACGGCCCCTACTTCGCGAGCCGGGCCGACTTCGCGCAGGACGCCGCCGCCCTCGCCGAACCGGACGCGCCCGTCCCCGCCGACTGGGCCAAGCGCCTCACCGACCTCCACCTGGCCACTCTCCGCGCTCTCGGTTACGGCGACGCGCACGAGCAGACCGTCACCGTCCACCGTGCCGGACACGAGTACAGCGTCCAGGCCGCGCACGCCGAGCCGGGCCTCATCGCGGTCTCCTGCGGCTGGACCGCCGAGCCCGACGCCGCCCTCGACCCGGACGGCGCGGGCCGCCTGCTGCACCCGGTGGCACTGGAGGCGTCCGGCCGCCTCACCGACGCCAAGGCGGTCACCGACTTCCTCTTCGAGGGCGAGGAGCCGCCGCGTTACGTCCTTCTCCTCGCCGGTGGCGTCATCGTCCTCGCGGACCGGCTCGCCTGGCACGAGGGCCGCTATCTCGCCGCCGACCTGGACGCCGCGCTCAACCGCCGCGACGACCGTAACGGAGGCGAACTCGACACTCTGGCCGCCCTGTTCGGCGCGGACTCGCTGCGCGTACCCGAGGAGGGCGGCGCCTCGCCGCTCGCCGGGTTCGTCGACAAGTCCGGCAAGCACGCCGTCGGCGTCTCCACCGAACTGCGCGAGGGCCTGCGGCTGTCCGTCGAGTGGATCGCCAACGAGGTCCTGGCCCGCCTCCGCTCGCCCGAGAACGGCGTCTCCCCGCAGCAGCTCGACGACCCGGCGCGCCTCGCCAAGGAACTCAGCCGCGAGTCGCTGCGCTACCTCTACCGCATCCTGTTCCTGCTGTACGCGGAGGCCCAGCCCGCGCTCGGCATCCTGCCCGCCGACTATCCGGAGTACGCGCGCGGCTACGGCCTCCAGCGCCTCGGCGACCTCGTCGTACGCGACCTGGTCGGCGAGCGCTCCCGCCGCGGCTTCCACCTGTACGAGTCCCTCGACCTCCTCTTCCGGAAGGTCGAGGAGGGCCACCGGGAGTACGGCAGCGAGCCCGAGGACCTGATCGCCGAGGAGGCAGACCGGGCCGCGACGAAGGCGGAGCAGGAGGCCGCCGCACAGCTCGCCGCCGGAGCCGTCACCCGGGCCGAGTACACCGACCTGATCCGCGAGGCCGACCGTGCCCGCCGCGCCGCCGCCCGCAGCGCCGACGTGGGCCTGCGCTTCGAGCCGCTGAAGTCGGAGCTGTTCCAGAAGGACGCCGTACGCCTCATCTCGTCGGGCCTCATCGAGAACCCCTCCTACGAGGGGGAAGCCGAGGGTGCGGACGAGGGCGGGAGCGGGGGCCCGAAGCGCGGCGAGTTCCTGGACACGCGGCTGCGCAACGAGACACTGCACAAGGTGCTGCGCCGCCTGATGCTCACCAAGGGCAAGGGGCGCGAGCGCGGCGGCTTCATCTCGTACGCCCAGCTCGGCATCAACCAACTGGGCGCCGTCTACGAAGGGTTGATGTCGTACTCCGGCTTCATCGCCGAGGAGGACCTGTACGAGGTCGCCAAGGGCGGGGACGCGTCCGGCGGCAGCTGGATGATCCCGGCGTCACGGGTCCAGGACTACCCGGAGTCGGTGTTCGTCGAGCGCGCCCACGAGGAGACCGGCCGGCCCATCCGTGTGGTCCACCCGAAGGGCTCGTTCGTCTACCGCCTGGCGGGCCGCGACCGCCAGACCTCGGCCTCGTACTACACCCCGAAGTCCCTCACCGAGGTCACCGTCGAACTGGCCCTCAAGCACCGCCTGGACCAGGACGGCACCACCACCCCGGCGCGCGAACTCCTGGAGTGGAAGATCTGCGAGCCCGCGCTCGGCTCGGGCGCGTTCCTCAACGAGGCCATCGACCAGGTGGCGGCGGAGTACCTGCGGCGCCGCGAGACCGAGTTGGCGCCACGCCGTGTCGACGCCGAGCAGCGCCAGATCGAACTCCAGAAGGTCAAGGCGTACATCGCCCTCCACAACGCGTACGGCGTCGACCTGAACGCCACCGCCGTGGAGCTGGCGGAGGTGTCCCTCTGGCTCAACTCCATGCACCCCGGCATGCGGGCCCCCTGGTTCGGCCTGCACCTGCGGCGCGGCAACTCGCTGATCGGCGCGGGCCGGAAGGTGTACGCGGCGGATGCGCTGCCGCACGGCGACTGGCTGTCCAAGAAGTCGCCGCTGCCGCCGACCGAACTCCCCTTCCGCGCAGGGCCGTTGCCCGAGGGCTCCGTTCACCACTTCCTCCTCCCGGCGATCGGCTGGGGCGCGGTCGCAGCCGAACCGGAGGCGAAGAAGCTCGCGGAGGATCAGGCGAAGGCGCTGGGGCAGTGGCGCAGGGGCGTCCAGCGGGCGCCGAAGGCATACAAGCCCTTCGAGGAGCAGGAAGAGGAGCCGAGGGAGAAGCGGCAGAAACGGTACGACCGCTGGGCCAAGGCGGCGGAGAAGACGGAGATGTGGCGCGTCCAACGGGTCGCCCGCCGGGCCGAGTTCCTGTGGAGCCTGGTCGCCAAGCGCCTGGAACTGTCGGAGCGGAAGGTGTCCCGGCGGATCGACGTCTGGGGCGCCGACTGGCTCGAACCGTCCGCCGAGGCGACCGACAAGCAGAAGGTCCTCGACGACCTGACCGCCCTCGGCACACCGTACTGGCGGCTGAAGACCGTCATGGACGCCTGGTGCGCGCTGTGGTTCTGGCCGCTGGACAAGGTGGCCGACCTCGACGGTACGAGTCCGGACTACGCGGCGGGCGGGGGCGTCGTCCGCGAAGAGGAAGTGGCGGCGCTGCTGGCCGGGGCGGCGCCGGCCGCTCCCGCAGAGGCCCCCGTGCCGACCGGGCCCGCACCGGGGGACCTCGCCTGGCAGGCGGCGGGGCTGTTCGACGATCCGGATGGCGAGCAGGGGGAGTTGGGTGAGGTGAACGCCCTTGCCGCCGACGGCGGGAAGGGCCTGAAGAGCCGTACCCGCCGGGCCGGTGAGAAGGGCGGGCGCGAGGCGCAGATCGGGGCGGACAGGTGGCGTGAGGTCATCCCGCTGAAGACGTTCGCGGACTGGCTGGACTTCCTGGAGACGACGCTCGGCACCAACGACGCGGACGGGTCCTTCCTGGACGGCCTGGACGACCTCCCCGTGGACGAGGCGCTGCCCATCCTGGAGGACTTCGAGCGCGACATGGACGGCGCGCTGGGCATGGACCGCGCGTTCAACCTCCGGTCGCGGTTCCCGTGGCTCCACGTGGTGGAGGACATCGCGGGCACGACCGAGAAGGACATAAAGGCGGAGGACGGGCACGGGTTCTTCCACTGGGAGCTGCACTTCGCGCATGTTTTTCGGGGGTCTGGTGGGGGGTTCGACCTTCAGGTGGGGAATCCGCCTTGGGTCAGGCCGGACTGGAACGAGGGCGTGGTGCTCGCCGAGTTCGAGCCCTGGTTCCAGCTCTCGGAGAAGCCGTCGGCGACGACGTGGCGCGAGCGGAAGGCCGACGTACTGTCAGATCCCGGCCAGCGAACGTCCTACTTGCACGACTTGGTCGCCACAAGTGGCACGGCCATGTACCTGAGCAACTCGGTGACGTATTCGCTGATCGCGGGTACGAGACCGGACCTCTACCGGGCGTTCATGTGCGCCACATGGGCTCACACGGCTGGCAGGGGAACGGTGGGCCTCGTCCACCCTGACTCGCACTTCAGCGGTGACAAGGAAGCGCGACTGAGGGAGGCGGCCTACGAACGGCTTCTGATTCATGGAGACTTCGTCAATGCGGGCAACCGGTTCTTCCCGCCGCCGGTTGGGCGATCCAGTCACTTCGGGGTGCACATCTACGGACAGCCCGGCGAGATCGGCTTCGACCACCTGTCTTGGTTGTTTTCTGTGGATGCCCTACGCAATTCGGAGCACGACGACGGCACAGCGCCGGATCCAGGAGTTCGGTACGGCAGCACGTGGGACGAACGGCCTCATCAAAAGCGCATCGTGCGGGTGGACGAAGAGACTCTTGCCCGGTGGCAGCGCCTGACGGGTGAGGAGGATCAACCTGTCCGGCAGGCCCGGCTGTTGTCACCCGTGAGCACGGCAGAAGCTCAGGCAATCAACGCCCTAGCGGACTATCCGGTTCGGCTGGATGCCTACTCTCCACAGATCAGCAGCGGCTACAACGAGAAGATCGCCAAGGACGATGGCCTCATTGGCTACAACAGGCCAGACGAGCGCGGCTTGGTTCATAGTCCAGCCGATTGGTCCGAGGTGATCCTCAAGGGGCCTCAACTCGGCCTGGCAAACCCGATGTTCAAGCAGCCGAGCCAGGGCGGGGGCGAGGTCCTGGGTCTCAACCCGATGACGCTCGCTGATGACGCCGTGCCAGAGTCCGAATACGTGTACGTGGCGGAGAAGGCCGTCTACCGCGCGGCGCAGGACAAGTGGAGCGACGGCCGGACCTTGGACCAGCTGAAGGCTTCGGCGCGCGAGGTGGCGAAGACGCGGATCGCTGTCGCCAAGGGTCGGGAGATTGCGCCGGAGAAGGTTACGGAGGAGGAAGTCGAGGGGCAGCTGGTGAGGCAATTGCGGCGGCCTTATACGGAGTTCTATCGGGTGATGTGGCGGGAATTTATCGCCCCCGATACTGAGCGTAGCCTGTATGTCGTATTGGCGCCCCCCGGACCTGCTCACATCCACGCTGTGCGGAGTGCGGCACTGGTGGACAATCGGAATACTGCGCTGACAGCGGGCTTTTGGTCAGGAATTCCTATTGACTATCTCTTGCGGACGACGCGTGTTAGGCATCTTGATGCAGCGTCGGCTCGGCGACTTCCAGTTCCGTCAGAAGGGCATCCGCTAGCTTCTGCGCTACTTCTGCGAACGCTACGACTTAACTGTCTTACCTCTGCTTACTCGGACCTATGGGCCGAGCTATACGATCCCTCGTGGCCTGGATACGAGCCGTGGGCGGTGGGCTGGTCGGGCATGCAGGCACTCCACGACGTGGGCCCAGCCTGGCAGCGTGGTACTCCGTTGCGCAGCGAGAGAGCCCGGAGGGCGGCACTTGTTGAGATTGACGCCATTGTTGCAGTCTGGCTTGGGGTGAGTGCTGACGCGCTGGTAGCAATGTACAAGTCACGCTTTCCGATCATGCAAGACTTCGATGCCTCCACTTGGTTCGACGCGAACGAACGTAAGGTCGCCGGTGATCGCTACACCTATGGCCACGGACAAACTAAAGAGGACTACGAGCAGTTCCTTACTTACGAGAAGGGTGAGCGGCCTGAGCCCCCTGCGGGTTACGCAGCGCCTTTCTTTAAGGCGAATCGTGAGCAGGAAATGCGTGCAGCACATGCGTACTTCGCTGACCGTCTTCCAGGGGCAACGAACAAGGGTGAACGGGTGTCCGACAGTGCGTCAGGGTGATCTGGCACAGGGGTGTCGCTGTCATGAGGCCCTTGAGCGCACGCTGTGAGGGGGCAAGCCCCTCCCGTCAATCCTGACGCGGATTGGCTCGCGCATTTGTGGGCAGGCGGTCGAGATCCGCTGACACCTCTGCTGGCGAGGTCTCAACCCTCAGGGAATCAGTGCTGCGAAGTGGATCAATTCACTCCGGATGTGTGGATTGATCTGCATCTCTTGACCTGCTGGCGGTCCACCATCAGTCTTACGAGGGCAGACGAGGTCGCATGGCCTTGTCTGCCCTCGTTCAGTCTTGGACGAGGTCGGAATGGGGAGGGTTCGTGGTGACCGAGACTGTCCAGGTGTCCATAGGTACGGGGCGTACCTTGCGTTCGATGGCGGCCATTCGTGGCTGCTCCGCAGGCGAGGTGATCGATTGGCTTCTGGAAAGAGGGGTTGGGAGCGCTCAGGGGGTGGAGGGGACGCGAAGTCTGCTGCCCGGAGAAGTCGCCGTTTTCGCTACGTACAAAGGCGAACGAGTATCTGGGGTCCTGGATAAGACGAGTCGTAGGGTTCAGGTGACCTCTGGTTCGCTCGCTGGCAGTTGGTTCGGGTCCCCGAGCGGAGCGGCGAAGTCCGTTGTGGGTGCACTCAATCCTGGCCGTCGGCATTCAGAGCAGAACGGTCTGACGTTTTGGAGGACTGAGGATGGGCGGCAGGTGAAGGAGATTCTCAACTGACGCTTGATACGTACCGCGCCCGCGCCCGCGCCTGGCTCGTGGTCTCGGTGCGGGCGCGGTACGGCGCGCACTGAAGGAACGGAGGGGTCAGGCCCGGGCAGCGTGCGCGAGGAAGGCAGTCCAGGTTGCCGAGGTGAGGGCGAGTTGCGGTCCCCCCGCACCTTGGAGTCCCGGACATGGACGGTATCGGGGCAGGACGCCACCTCGACGCAGGCGTCCTCGAAGTCGCTGCTGTGGCTGGACTTGTGCCAGCAGAGGGCCACCTCGACGCAGCTGTCGCCGTCGGAGCCGCTGTAGCTGCTCTTGAACCAGGCCAGTTCGTACGTGCTCATAGCGCTCCTCGCAATCGCTTCAGCAGGCTCCGGGAGTCCTCAGGGGGCAGAGCCTGTGAGCGCATCCTGGCATACCGCTGGAGCATGATGCTGACCTCCTTGGAGTCGGAGACCAACATCCCGCCGCGCTGGCCTTCGGCATAGCCGAGCCACTTATTGTCGGAAGTTTCCAGAAGCTGCATGGGCCCGTCGAACCCCGCATGATCCGGCTGCCGCAGCGGCATGATCTGAAGCTCGACGTTGAACTCGGCCGCCCGCTCCAGCAGATGGTCGATCAGATTCCGAGTCGCCTCCACGCCACCCGTACCACGCTCGATGAGTGCCTGCTCGACGATGAAGCTGAATGCGATCGGCGGCCTGCGCCGGAACAGTTCCTGGCGCTCCAGCCGGGAAGCCACTTGCCGGTCGACCTGCTCCTCGTCCTTGACCGGAGGGACGCTCTCGGTCACCGAGCGCGCGTACGCCTCCGTCTGCAACAGGCCCGGGATCACTCGGCATTCGTACGTCCACAAAGTGATCGCCTCCGCCTCCAGCCGAGCCCACTGCCTGAACCAACTCGCCAGCCCCGGCTGACGTGACAGACGCCGTGACGCGGCCCGCAGGATGCCGAACGCGTCCAGGATCTCCTCCGCCCTGTCCACGAATGCCGCAGGCGGGAAGCGGCGGCCCTGTTCGATGGAGGCGACCGTCGGCACCGAGTACTGCACCCTCAGCGCGAACTCCTCCTGCGTCACGCCCGCCCGCTTACGGAACCCCTTGACGACCTCGCCGAACGTCCTGAGACTGTCCGACACCTCGGGCTCGCCGCCGCCCGAACCGGCCCCCGTCCCACCCGTACCGTCCGCCATGCCAGGACACCTCCCACACGTCCGCCCCGCTGCTCGCGCCCAACGCGACCATGGTCACGTTCAGTTACCCATACTGTCCACCCTGCGTACCCGTACGCTGACACGGCGTACGGGTCGCTGACCTGGTGAACAGACCCCTGACCACGTCAGATTGGGGCCATGAGGCCCATCTCCACTCTCCAAAGCCCCGTTACCGTACGTGTGTTCGCTCAACGATTCAGCTCCACCCCGCTGGGCGCCCGCCTGGCCCGCCACCTCGCGGTGCACCGGCTGCACGACTGGGGCATCCCGTACGGCTCGGGCACCTCCGACACCGCCGCCCTCCTCGTAGCCGAACTCGCCAGCAACGCCGTCACGCACGGGCGCGTACCGGGCTGGGACTTCGAACTCCGGCTCAGTCTCGACACGTACGCGTACGCGCGCACCCTGCGCGTCGACGTCTCCGACGCGCGCGGTGAGCGCAGGCCTCTCCGGCCCGACGAGATCACCGTCCCGGAGGCAGGTTCCGAGGACGGGCGAGGGTTGCTGCTCGTCGCGGAGCTGGCCGACCGCTGGGCCGTCCTGGACCGCGTACCGGTCGGCAAGACCGTCCGCGTCGAAGTGGACCTGCCGCACTGACGTGTTCGCCCGTCGTCCACGGTGGTCGAAGACCAGCTCAGCCGGGTCGTCCGCTGCGCGGGCGCCCCACGCGAGCGGTCCACTTGCGGCGCCCGGACAGGTCCGGACGCCGCAAGAAGTGGTGAACTACCGAGTGGGAGTGCCGGAAGGCTGTGGTTCCTCATCCGGCGGGCGGGTCCTGGTGCCGGGGACCGTTGGGGTTGGCGGAGAAGTCGCCATGCGAGCCGGGTCGAGAATGACGGCGCCGAACTCGCGGGCCAGAAGACCGTGGATGGTCTCCCAGGTGCGGATACGGCTGCGCTCGCGCCGTTCAGTCCAGCGTTCGTGCAGTCGCATCCCGCCGAAGATCCCCATGGCGCAGGCCAGTATGAGGGCGATGAGCGCGTAGATCGGCGTGTAGCTGTCGTCGAACATCGACCGGTGTTCGTCCA
Organism: Streptomyces sp. TG1A-60; assembly: GCF_037201975.1. Classification (NCBI taxonomy): domain Bacteria; kingdom Bacillati; phylum Actinomycetota; class Actinomycetes; order Kitasatosporales; family Streptomycetaceae; genus Streptomyces; species Streptomyces sp. TG1A-60. Next base: position 5,986,917 of record NZ_CP147520.1, read on the forward strand.
CCTGTCGAGCGTTGATGCCGAAGAAGCCGAAGAGCAGGCTGAGGGTACCGGTGACCGTGGTGACGAAGGTGACCGCCACGACCGTCCGAATCCGACGGCGGTCACCGGCTCGCTGCTCGGTGCTCTCGACCGAGGTCAGTTCGGCGGCGATGGCGTTGCTCAGTCGGCTCAGCATCTGTCCGATGGTGGTGGAGCGCTCGGTGAGCCCCATCGCGGCGTAGAGGGCGTTGTGGAAACTCTCCACTCGTAGCGCCGGAACGAGAGTTCCGATGTCGCCGCCGGCCTCCACGCTGTAACTGAGCTCCAGTTCGAGGTGGCTCAGTCCTTCGGAGATGGACTCCAGCATGGTGCGGCGGCGGTGCATGTCGCGTTCGTCGTCGGACCGGGCTCGGAAACGGTGCCCGTAGGCGTAGGCGACTTCTCGGATCTCCCGCAGACGTGCTGCTGATCCCACGGTCTGCACGGCGGAGAGCAGGGCGCAGTTCTCTATGTAGTCCTGATGGCCGCAGATGAGGCTCGCGTACGGCCCGAGAGCACCCACGGTTGTGGGCCGTCTGTTGAGTTCGGCCGGATAGGTGATGGAGCTGTGCTCCGGTCGGTACGGGAGGTCGGAACGGTAGATGACCCGCTGGATGGTGTCGTCGTCAGGGGCGTCCTCTGGGGACGCGACGCTGCGGAAGACCAGCTGGTGCCGCTCGGGGAGAAAGCCGGGGGTTCGCCCCTCCGTACGCTCCGGGCGGTAGCCGACGCGCTCACCCGCGAGCCGCTCCAGTGGCACGCCCGAGCATTGGATACTCGCGTAGTAGAGATCTTCCATCAGCGGAACGGATTCGACGAGGCTCAGCGGGACGTCCATCGTCAGGGCGACCAGAACCTGGCCCGAAGGATGCAGGAAATGCCAGAGCGTGGCGGCCGTGGGTGCGCCTGGTTGCCAGCGTTGGCATACGAGAGACGCGCAGTCGAGGGATTCCTTCCGAAGAACCCTTGGTAACTGATTTCCGGCCATCTCGTAGAACGGTGCCAGACGCCCGAAGGCGAGCGCGTCCGTCGGAGCGTGGCCATTCGGAGGCAGCCGGGCCGGGTCGCAGACCCAGGACGTCGAGTAGACCGTCGTGATACGGAGATGAGGTCGGGAGGCATAAGGGGCGAAGAGGTCGCCGCCCGAGCCATTAGAGCGCGTGCCAGCGCCGTTCAAGGTCACCCTTTCGCAGAGACTCCATACGCACCGCGAACTCGTCCGCCGCCGGACCGGACTGGGCGTTCTGCATGAGCCAGGTCGTCATACCCAGTTCCCGCGTCGTGCGGAGCACCGGATAGCCGTGCCACTCGGTGACATCGGTGCCGTAGGTGTGGACGAAGTCCGCATAGTCGTCTGGTGGCAGGCCGAACCGGTCCACGGCCATGGCGGTGGGGACCAGGTCCCAGGCCCGTGGACCGATCGCCACCGCCTCGTAGTCGATGAGCAGGGCGCGGTCGCCGTCGCACAAAACGTTGCCGCGATGGGCGTCGCCGTGCACCAAGTGTCGGGGTGAGGAGTCGACAAGGGCGCGGAAGTCGTCTTCCGCGTTGTCGCAGGCTTCGGCGAGGAAGCGGACGTCCTCGCGTCTGATCCCGGAGACGACCTCAAGACGACGGCGCATGATGGGGAACGGATCAAGGACGGGCAGCGGGAAACCTGGATCCGGCAGGGCGTGCAGGTCGCGGAGAAGTGCGGCCAGAACAGTGAAGGAGGCGGGGGAGAGCTGTCCGGCACGTATTCCCAGAACGTCACCAGTCGGCCGTCGGCCTCGATGGGCTGTGGGGCTCCCGTCGGGTGCACGGACGGGAATGCGTGCCCTGCGAGCCAGTGGGCTACAGCCAGTTCCTTGGCTACTTTGTCGGCCATCTCCGTCGAGCGGGCGACCCTGACAACGACGCCGACCTCGGGGAGAGCGAACAAGGCGTTCTCTCCGAGCCGCAGGAGATCCGCGTCCGGGAACTGGGGCAGTCCGGCAGAGTTGCACGCGGCAAGCATGGCCCGCCGCGCGTTGTCCTCGGTTAACCCTTCACGGGCTTGGTGGGAGTCCATCCCGGCCAGCCTCCCGAGGTGGCTGATCAACTGTCAAGACAGCGCCGCGTACCGGTCGGCAAGACCGTACGCGCCGAGCTGGACCTGCCGCGCTGACGGGCGCGTACGCCGTCTATAGGGTGACCGGAGGAGTTGCGAGGTCACGGATGAGGGGCGGCGACGCGGAGACATGGCGGGCCTGGAGGACAGCGGCAGCAGGCGGCGGACCGGCGGGGGCGAGCGCCCCAGCAGGTTCCAGCGGTATCTGCCGCTCGACGAGAGTGACGACCCGGAGCTGTCCGGGCTCTTCCCGTCGCTGTTCGCCCCTGTCGAGGTCGGTGACGACGGGCGGCCGACCGGAGTCGAGCTGGAGGAGCCCGCCGACGAGGCCGACTCCGAAGACGGGGACCAGGACGACGGACCCGACGCGATCTCCGCTCCCTTCCGACCCGAGAGCATCAAGATCGAGACGCAGGCGACCACCGTCGACCTGCTGCTGTCCCGGATGCGGGAGGAGATGATCGATCTCGCTCCCGACTTCCAGCGCCGCGCCGGAATCTGGAGCGACGTCGACCAGAGCCGCCTCATCGAGTCGCTGCTCCTGCGCATCCCCATCTCGTCGTTCCACATGGCGCAGGACGCCGACGACAACTGGGCGGTCGTGGACGGCATCCAGCGGCTCACCGCGATCGCCCGCTTCATGGCCCCCGGGGCTCTCGGGATGCGTCCGCTGACCCTGCGCGGGCTCGACTACCTCCACCAGTACCACGGCTGCGGATACGAGGAACTGTCCGGACGGCTGAAGATCCGGCTGCGCGAGACCCAGCTCGTGGTGCACATCATCCAGCAGGGGACTCCGGAGACCGTCAAGTTCAACGTCTTCTCCCGGATCAACACCGGCGGTATGCCCCTGAAGCCGCAGGAGATCCGGCACGCAATGATCAAGGGGCCCGCCAGGACGTACCTGGCCGACCTGGCGGAGGACCCCGCGTTCATCACCGCCACCGGCGAGAGCGTGTCGAACGAGCGGATGGCCGACCGCGAGATGGTCCTGCGCTTCATGGCGTTCCGGCTGACCGACCCGTCCGAGCACAGGGAACGGGACTTCGACCAGTTCCTCGTCGACTCCATGCACCGCGTCAACCGGCTCAGCCTCGGCCGGCGCTACGACCTGGCAGTGGAGTTCAAGAAGGCCATGTGGTGCGCCACCGAACTGTTCGGTGATCACGCGTTCCGGAAATGGCGTGGCGGCAAGGGCAAGTCGCCCATCAACAAAGCCCTGTTCGAGGCTGTCGCGGTCAATCTCGCCATCCTGGACGATCACAGGCGTGAGGCTTTGGTAACGTCCCGTGACAGGGTGCTCGAAGGGTTCTTCGAGCTGATGAAGGACTGGGACTTCGACCGCGCCATCTCCGTCGCCACCGGCGACCCGAAGAAGGTGCGGACCCGGTTCGGCATGCTGAACGAGCTCTTCTCGGGGGTGGCGAGCGGTGATTGACCGGCTGACGCTGACGAACTTCAAGGCGTTCCAGCACGCGGACCTGGAGTTGGGGCCGCTCACTCTGCTGACCGGTCTGAACTCCTCCGGCAAGAGCAGCGTCCTGCAGGCGTTAGCCATGCTGCACCAGTCGTACACGGCGGGGGATCTCGACCGGGCGGGCGAGGCGGCCCGCGAGGGACAGCTGAAGATCGGGACCGTCCCCGGCAACGGCTTCCTGCTCAACGGCGAACTCGTCGGCCTCGGCACCGGCCGGGACGTCCTGCACGAGAACTTCACCGAGGACGAGCCGGAGATCACGCTCGCCGTGAACGAGGGCGCGTACCGCTACTCCTGGACCGTCGCCTACGAGCCCGAACAGAACCTGCTGCCGCTGAGCGCCGTCGACCTGCCGCTCACCAGCGAGGGTGCCACTCCGCCGGTCGGAGACGCCGCCGTCATCCCCGGCTACTTCACCGCGGGCTTCCAGTACCTGCACGCCGACCGGATCTCCCCGGCCGAGTTCTACCCGCGCGACCACCACACGGCCATCGGCCGCGGCTTCCTCGGCGTACGCGGCGAACACACCGTCAACTTCCTTCGCCACCACGCCACCGACGAGGTCCCCGAGGGGCCGCTGCGGCACCGGAGCACCGCCGCGAAGGGGCTGCTCGCGCAGGCCGCCGCCTGGGTGGGGGAGCTGTGCCCGGGGGTGGACATCCAGGCCGCCGCCATCGACGGCACGGACGTGGTGCGGCTGTCGTACGGCTTCTCGGGCCCGAACGGTACGCGCCGGCGCCCGACCAACGTCGGTTTCGGGCTGACGTACGCCCTGCCGATCGTCGTGGCCTGCCTGACCGCGCGGCCCGGCTCGCTCGTCCTCCTGGAGAACCCCGAGGCGCATCTGCACCCGCAGGGGCAGACCCGCATGGCGGGGCTCGCCGCCGCTGCCGCGGCACAGGGCGCGCAGCTCGTCGTCGAGACACACAGCGACCATGTGCTGAACGGTGTTCGCCTCGCGGTGAAGCGAGGGGTGCTCGCCCCTGAGCAGGCCGTCCTGCACTACTTCCGGGGCGACGGTGAGGGCGTCGACGTCGTCAGCCCGAGCATCGACCGGGACGGCCGGCTCGACCAGTGGCCCGAAGGGTTCTTCGACGAGCTGGAGAACACGCTCGACCAGCTGCTCAGCTGACCGTCCGGTCACCGGACCGCCGGGATCCCACCGGCCACGAAAGCGCGCGTACGCCATCACGAGGGGGAGATGTGCCGCTGCTGTTCCTGAACGAGAGATCCTGCGGAACCGGATGCGACCCGGCGCGCGCCGAGCGTGCCATGACCGGGCTCGCCGAGGCGGTGCTCGCGGTGTTGCTGGCCGACCGACCCGGCACGGTGCTGGTCAGCCGGGAGCCCATCACCGGGCTCCAGATCGCCGACGGTCATCCGATCGGCAAGTGGCACGGGGCGCCGCGCAACAAGGAACTGTGGCAGCGGCTGCTCCTGATGCAGAGCAAGTGGCCGTACCGGACCGTCTTCCCGGAGGGGGAGAGCTACTTCGACGTCGAGTACCGCCACCGGGGCGAGACGGTCGACGGGCTCGGCGCGGCCCACCTGATGGACGGGCTCGGCGTCTCCTTATTGGTGGACGCGTGCTGGAGTGAGCACCAACTGACGCTGGAGCGCGAGCAGTTGGTGGAGAACGACGACGGGGAGTCGGACGAGTCCGAGACCAGCGAGGTCTCCGTCCGGCACATGGCGGAGCAGGATCACTTCGAAGCGCACCGGGCCTGGATCAAGGACGGCGTAGAGGCGGTCCGCAGGGGTGGGCTGAACGCCGTACGGCGGGGCGAGGAGTTGTGGGAGGGGCGGGCGTCCCTCTTCCCGCACCTTCGGTTCCTGCCCAGGGTCGAGGCGGATCTGCGGCAGCTGCGTGAGGCATGGGTGAGGCCGCTCGGCATCCGGCTGGCCGAGCTGGACCAGACGGTGGCCGCCTGGAATCCGGCGACCGAGCCCGACGGTCCGCAGTGGCGGTCGAAGATCACGCCGGAAGGCCAGAACCGCAGGAAGCTGTGCGTGTTCGAGGACTTCGACGGCAGGTCGCGACACTTCGACACGCATGCCCGTTTCACTCCCGGGCCGGGGCGCGTGTACTTCCGTGTCGTGGCCGAGCCGAAGACGCTGCACGTCGCCCACGTCGGCCTCAAGATCGGCATCTGACCCCAGGAGAGCCGTCGACGCTGGTCGTGGCCCTCCCGGAGGGACCGGAGTGCCAGCCCCGCCGACTACCTTTGGTGCGAGGAAGAAGCAGACGGAACGAAGGAGGAGCCGGGGTGCGACCGACCCTCGCCGCCGAACAGGTACGCGACAGCCTGAGCCAGTACCTGTCGACGACGTACGCCCTGGCGGACGAAAGCACCCGCGGCGCCCTGGAGCGGTTCCTCGGCGACGCCGAGGACGGGATCTTCCGCGGGCCCTATCTGCGGATCCGTACGCCCTTCAGGGCGGCCGAGGGCGACGACTGGCAGCGGCACCTGACCTGGTGGCCGCGCCCCCCTTCCACCCGCACCGCCACCAGGAGGCGGCCTGGGAGCGGCTGTCCACGCTGCACGGGCCGGCGAGGCCCACCCTGGTGACCACCGGCACCGGCTCCGGCAAGACCGAGTCCTTCCTGGTGCCGATCCTCGACCACTGCCGCCGCGAGCGCGAGGCCGGGCGGGACGGGGTCAAGGCCGTCCTGCTGTACCCGATGAACGCCCTGGCCACCGACCAGGCCCACCGCATCAACAACCGCCTCGACGACCCCAGGGACGCGCGGCTCAGGGACGCGGGCGTACGGGCGGGCCTCTACATCGGTGACCAGGCGTCCAAGGAGTTCAAACAGGCCAACCCGCGCGTGGCCGTCGACCGCGACGAGATCCGCCGCACCCGCCCCGACATCCTGATCACCAACTACAAGATGCTCGACCTGCTGCTCCAGCGGCCCGAGGACCAAAGGCTGTGGCAGTCGGAAGGCGGCGGAGCCGGCGGATCGGCCCTGGCCTACGTCGTCCTGGACGAGTTCCACACCTACGACGGGGCGCAGGGCACCGACGTGGCGATGCTGCTGCGCCGGCTCGGCGCCATCACCGGCCTCGCCGAGCCGGGCCGGCCGCTCGGCAAGGTGTGCCCCGTCGCCACCTCGGCCACCCTGGGCGAGGGCGCGCCCGGCATCGGCGGCAGCTCCATGCTGGACGTCGCGGAGCAGGTCTTCGGAGTGCCGTTCCCGCCGGACGCAGTGGTGGGCGAGAGCCGGCGCGGTGTTCAGGACTTCGCAGGGGACAGCGACTTCACGCTGCCGTTCCCGCCGCCGCACGAGGTGGCCGCGCTCGGCGACCCCACCCGGGACCGGGAGGCGCTGGACCAGCTCGCGGCGGCCTTCACCGGCAAAAGCGGACTGAGCCCGGAGCAGCTCGGCCGGCAACTGCGCCGCCACCGGCTGACCGCCGCCGTCCTGGAGATCCTGGACGGCAGCCCGCGCACCATGGCCGAGGTGATGGAGGTCCTGCCGCGCTACGCCTACCACTGGGGCATGGCCGTGCAGCAGAACCCGGCCGTCGCGGCCCGCGCCCTGGCCCGGTACGTGGCACTGCTGTCGACCGCGCGCGACCCGAAGAATCCGGGCAGCCCGCTGCTGTCCATCGAGATCCACCACTGGGTGCGGTCCGTGTCGCGGGTGCTGCGCGGAATCAGCGCCGCGCGCGCGGAGTTCCGCTGGGACGACGAGCGGGTGGTCTCGGGCGGGAAACTGGCCCGGAGCTCAAGTGGCGGTGCGTCCAAGCCGGACGGCGGCGCCTCCGGGCCGGACCAGGCCGCGGACGCGGCGGACGCGGTGCCCGCGGGCGACAGTGCCGTGCCGCCCGCCCAGGTGTTCCTGCCCGCCGTCTTCTGCCGCGAATGCGGGCGCTCCGGCTGGGCGGCGCTCTCCCCGGAAGCAGACCCGGCGGAGCTCGACATGACCGCCACGAAGATCCGCCGCGCCTCGGTGAGCCGGGACAAGCGCCGCGTACGCAACATGATCGCCGCCACCCCGACCCAGGCCCACGACGCGGCCTTCGCCACCGAGAAACCCCGCAGCGGGCCGATCGTGATGGTGCTCGACGGGACGAGCGGACGGCTGCGGCCCGTCTCGCCCGAAGCGGACTTCGAGACGGATCAGGGCGACGGCGCACCGCGCGCGCCGAAGGCGCTGCACGACAGCGCGTTCGTGCTCACCGACCTGGCCGACGACCGGGCGGCGCAGGGCGACCAGTGCCCGGCCTGCCGCACCTTCAACTCCATCCGCTACCTCGGTACCGGCCTCGCCGCGCTCGCCGCGGCCTCGATCACCCAGCTGTTCACCGGCGGCGAGCTCGACAAGAACCTCCGCGAGGACAAGACCCTCCTGTTCAACGACTCGGTGCAGGACGCCGCCCACCGCGCCGGTTACGTCGCCAGCCGCTCGTACACCTTCTCCTTCCGCTCGCTGCTCGCCAGCCGCATCGACGAGGACGAACCGGTCGCGCTCAGCGATCTGGCGGCCGACCTCATCGCGGACGTCGTCGACAGCAGGGCCGTACAGGCCGCCGTCATCCCGCCCGACCTGCACGTCGTGCGCGGCGTGGACGCCCTCCTGTCCGGGCGCGGCCACGGCACCGAGCCCACCTGGGAACTCATCGCCCAGCGCCTCGCGTTCTCGGCCGTCCTGGAGTTCGGACTCCGCTCCCGGCGGGGCCGCACCCTGGAACTGACCCGTACGGTCGCGGCGGACGTCCCCCTCTCCGACCCCGGCGCCGTCGCCGAGATCGTCCGCGAACTGCTGCACACCACGCCCGGCGACATCGCCCTGCCGGACGGCTCCCTGCCCGGACCCGACGACTGGATCGGTCACGTCCGGGGCCTCCTGGAGCGGTTGCGGACCCGTGGCGCCGTCCGGCACGCCTGGCTCGACGACTGGATCAACGAGGCCGGTGTGCGGCGCTGGCTGATCTGGGGCGGACGCAGGACCGGCATGCCCGCCTTCCCGCCCGGCGTCTCCGCCCCCGGCTTCCTCCTCGGCAGCCCCAAGCAGGGCAGCGCCGACTTCGACGTGGTGACCGGACGCCTCGGCTGGTACCAGGACTGGACCCGGCGCAGCCTGGGCCTGCGCCCCGACGCGGCGAACGCCTTCCTCGTCCGGCTGCTGCCCGCCCTCGTCGACGCAGGTGTGCTCTCGGCCCGCACCGCCAGGGACGGCACGACCCGCGTGTTCGGACTCCAGCCCGGCCACATCCAGGTCCGCAAACTGGCGGACGACCTCGTGGCCGACGCCTCCGCGCACTGCCCGGACTGCTCCTGGCAGCAGACCGTCCACCCCGACCTGGCCGACCAGTGGCACGGCCGGCCCTGCCCGCGCTACCGCTGCGGCGGCCGGCTGCGCACCGGACAGGACCTCGAAAGCGGCGTACGGCGACGGGACTTCACCGAGGACTTCTACCGGCGGATGTACCGCGACGCCGGAGTGTTCACCATCAACACCGCCGAGCACACCAGCACCCTCAGCCGCCCCAAGCGCGAAGCCGTCGAGAAGGCGTTCCGGGCGGGCACCGAAGCGCACTACGCCAACCCGCAGGTCCTCTCCTGCACCCCGACGCTGGAACTGGGCATCGACATCGGTGACCTGTCCGCAGTCGTCCTCGCCTCGTTGCCCAAGGGACCGGCCAACTACGTCCAGCGCGTCGGCCGCGCGGGCCGCGCCACCGGCAACGCCTATCTGCTCACCATGGTCGACCGGGGCCCCAGAGACCGCTACTACCTGGACGACCCCCGGCAGATGATCGCCGGTGACATCCAGCCGCCCGGCTGCTACCTGTCCGCCATCGAGATCCTGCGCCGCCAGTACCTCGCGCATCTCCTCGACCTCGCGGGCGCCGGACGCCTGCCCTCGGCACCGGAGGACGGCGGCGCCCCGATCCACCCGACGCCGCACCTGGCCACCGCCCTGTTCGGACCGTCCGGCTGGCTGGCCGAGTTCCGGCGGGCCGCGCTCGCCGACGGAGCCCGCCTCGTCGAGATCTTCCTCGGGCTCTTCCCGCCGTACGACGAGAAGAAGGGCACCGGCGTCAGCCCGCAGGCCGCCGACGAACTGCGCGCCTACGCGACCGGCGGCCTGGCCGACGCCCTGGACGGCGCCCGAACCCAGTGGGACAGCCGGCGCGACGAGATGCGGCGCCGGATGGAAGCCATCGACGCGGCACACCGGGCCCTGGTCGCCGGTGACCCCGAACACGACCGGCAGGGAAGGGAGTTGAGGGCCGAGCGGCGTGCCGTCGCCTACCGGGCGGGCGACATCAGCCGCGGTACGGCGCACGGCACGCTCGTCGACCTCGGTCTGCTGCCCAACTACAGCCTCGTCGACTCCGTGACCGAGCTGGAGGCCACGCTCACCTGGCGGGAGGAGCAGACCGGCGCGCGTGCGCGTGCGGAGACGGGTGCGGGTGCCCGCGGCGAGCACCGGAGCAAGGTGCTCAAGTACGACCGTTCGGCGCGCCTGGCCCTGGAGGACTTCGCGCCCGGCAACCACTACTACGTACAGGGCTACAAGCACCGCATCACCGGCCTCGACATCGGCAGCCCCGGCCGCCCGTCCTGGCTGTGGTGGCGGATCTGCCCCGACTGCGGACACGTGCGCACCCACCAGGCACGGCAGGACTCCAGCGCCTGCCCGCGCTGCCGCTCGGCCGCCATCGGCGACGTCGGCTGCCTGCACAAGGTGCTCGTACCCCACCGCGTCCTGGCCCGGGACGAGCGCGACGACGTACGCGTACGGGACGACACCGACGAACGGGAGCGCCGCCACTACACCGTCGTACCGGCCGTGGACATCCCCCAGGAACACGTCGAGTCGGGGTGGAAGCACCAAAAGGCCACCTTCGGCTGGGAGTTCACCCGGCAGGCGGTGATCCGGCACATCAACGTGGGCGCGTCCCGCGTGGACGGCGGGGCGGACGACGCCTTCGCGGGGCGCCGGGTGCGGCTCAACCCCTTCTGGGTCTGCGACTCCTGCGGCTACGCCGACCCCGACGGCGGGCCCGACCGGCAACAGGAGACGCTCGTCCCGGTCCGGGCCGCCAAGTACCACCGGCCGTGGTGCCCGAGACTGCGGGACGGGCTCGACGAGAGCAGGGCCGCACAACAGGGCGTGAAACTGCTCCTCGCGCACGAACTGCGCAGCGAGGCACTGCGCATCCTCATCCCCGCCGTCACCGCCCACACCGCGGAACGGCTCGCATCCTTCAAAGCGGTGCTCCTCGCGGGCATCGCCCGCAGCTACGGCGGCGACCCCGACCACCTGGCCGTGGTCACCGACTCGATGCCCGAACCCGGCGGCGACGGGGACGTCCGCAGACACTTCCTCGTGCTGTACGACACCCTGCCCGGCGGCACCGGCTATCTGCACCGGCTGGCGGGACCGGACGGGCTGCACGACGTGCTCACCCGGGCCCGGCAGGTCATCGAATCCTGCGTCTGCGTCGCCGAGGGGCGGCCCGCCTGCCACCGCTGCCTGCTGCGGCACGTCGGCAACAGCGAGTACGAACTGGTCTCCCGCGAGCACGCCCTGGACATGCTCGGCGAACTGCTCGGCCGGGCCGGCGACGGCTGGCACGTCGAAGAGGCCGCCACCACCAGGGACATCTCCCTGGTGCAGCAGGTCGAGAGTGAACTGGAGGCCCTGTTCCGGCGGGGACTGCTGGCCTGGGCGGAACGTGACGACGAGGTCAGCGTGCGCACCGCGCTCACCCCGGACGGGGAACGCGACACCACGCTGCGGTTCACCGCACCCGACGGCACGGTCTGCGGCTGGCGCATGGAGACACAGACCGACCTCGGCTTCACCGTGCCCGACGTCGTATTCCGCAGCCTCGACGACGACCGGCGGCGCGTCGCCGTCTACCTCGACGGCTACCGCTACCACGCGAGCCCCCACCACAACCGGATCGCGGACGACGCGACGAAACGCACCCGGCTGCGCTCCGAACACGGCTGGCAGGTCTTCCAGTTGACCTGGGACGACGTGAGGGCCTGGACCGGGCAGTCGAAGCCGGCCGCCGACCCCGCCTGGGTGCCCTACCAGAACACGGCGCAGAAGACCGCTTCGGACATTCACCGGAGGATGCACGGCAGCGACCCCCGCGACCTGCCGAATTTCGTCTGGGCCAACCCCGTCGAGACCCTGATCGGCTACCTCACCAGCCCGGACGCCGGTGTGTGGCGGCGGCGCACACAGAGCGCGCTGGCCGGGTTCGCGGCGGTCTCGGCGACGAGCAGAGCCCTGGCGGACGGCACGGAGACCGCAGACCGCCTCGTCGAGGCACTGACAGGCAGGAGGCTGTCCGGAGGACGTGGCGGAGTACAGGTCATGGCGACGAAGGACAGCAGCGGCTGCCCCCTCACCATCGCGCTCGACCTGCGCAAGGGGCAGGCCGGCGCGGCCTGGACCGGGCTCACCGTCCTGGACGACAGCCCGGAGACGATCAGCGGCGACGAGAACGCGCACCGCAGACGCTGGCAGGCCTGGCTGTACTGGTCCAACCTGCTCCAGTTCCTCAACGAGGGCGACGGCGACGGCGTGCAGCTCGCGGCCAGCCAGGTACCCGGCTTCGACCCGGTCGAACTGGCGGTGACCGGCGGCGCCGGGTGGCTGGAATCGCGGCGACGCGGACACGAGCGGGAAGCGGACGGCGCCGAGCAGACGAGTGAGGTCACGTCCGTGCGCGCCGAAGCGGTGCGCGACCCCGCCTGGGACGAGGTCATCGCCTATCTCGTCGAGGAGGCCGGTCTGGCCGAACTCGCCGAGGGCCTGGCCGCCCTCGGAGTCCCCGCACCGGAAGCCGGCTTCGAACTGGGCGACGCGGCCTGGCCCGCCGAACTGGCCTGGCCCGCGCACCGCATGGGCGTCGTCCTGGCCCCGGACCGGGACGCCGACGGCACCCCGGACCGCGATGCGGAGGACCGCGACCGGGCGTACGCGCGAGCGGGCTGGCTGGTGCGCCCCGCGGCCGAGTGGGATGTCCGGGAACTGGCGGACGCACTGGCAGGACCGGCCGCGACGGACAACCGTCCGGACAACGACAACGACAACGACAACGACGACGGCACCGACGACGAGGAGCGAGCACGATGACCGGCACCGGCACGCCGACCAAGGGCGTGACGCTCCGCCTGCTCGACAAGGCGGACAAGGAGATCGTCAAGCTGGACCGGGCGATCGTCGGCGCGGTCTACAAGTTCCAGCACGAGTTCCGCAAGAACCCCGACGCGGGCGGCTTCGACCTCAAGCAGCTCAAGGGACACGAGCGGCTGTGGTCCGCGCGCGTCAACCGCGAATACCGGGCTCTGCTGCTCCGCCTCGGCGGCGACGACTGGCTCCTGGTCTCGGTCAAGCACCGCGGACACGTCCACCGGAACCTGGACCGCCTCGCCTACGGCATCAACCAGGTCACCGGTGCGATCGAGTACGTGGATCTCCAGGTCGTCGAGGAGGACGTCCTGCGCCGATCGGCCTCCACGGCACCGGCGCCCCCGTCCACCCGTCCCGACGCCCCGGCCGCGCGGACGGAGGACGCGACGACGCTCTTCGCCCGGTTCAGCGCCCAGCAACTGGCCGACCTGGGCGTGGCCGAGCCGCTCATCCCCATCGTCCTGAAACTGACCACGGACGACGAGCTGCTCGGCCTCGCCGAGTACGCGCCGCGGCACACCGGTGAAGTTCTGCTCCGGCTGCGCGACGGGATCCCGTACGAGCTGGTGAAGGAGCAGGTCACAGCGCCGGTCTCCGTCAAGGGCGACGAAGGCCCGGACGGGTCCCCCGCCGACGACTGGCAGGCGGCCGTCGACCGTTCGGGGGCCGTGGTGATCACGGACGACGCATCGCTGCGGAGCATCATCGAGGAAAGCGACTTCGGCCGGTGGAAGGTCTTCCTGCACCCCACGCAGGAGAAACTGGTGCATCGCACCTACTCGGGGCCGACCCGGGTCGGCGGTGGCCCCGGCACCGGGAAGACGATCGTCGCCCTGCACCGGGTGAAGCATCTCGTCGACCAGTTGCCCCCGGGCCACACCAAGCCCGTGCTGCTCACCACGTTCAACAAGAACCTGGCCGCCGACCTGCGTACCCGTCTGATGTCGCTGGGCGGCCCCGAGACGCTGGCCCGTGTCGACATCACGCACGTCGACCAACTGGCCACGCGTGTCGTCAGCGAGTCCGACCCCGGCAACAGCAAGCGCAGGATCGACGACACCCAGGCCCTGCGTGAATGGCGGCAGCTCCTGGTGGAGGCGGGCGACAACCGTTGGGACGCGGAATTCCTGAGCGACGAGTGGAACCAGGTGATCCTGGGGCAGGCCGTCGCCTCCCGCGTCGACTACTTCAAGGTCCGGCGGGCCGGCCGGGGCCGCAGCATCACCCGTGCCGACCGTGCCGAGGTCTGGCAGCTCGCCGAGCGCTTCACCCAGCGGCTCGACGTCAAGGGTCTGGAAACCCACCGCCAAGTCGCCGAGCGGGCAGCCCAGTTGGAGATCGCCCGCAAGCACAAGATCGAGGAGCGCCGGCGGGACGAGGAGGAGCGCGGCGGCCCCGGCAACATCCACGCCGAGTCGGGCACCGGAGCCTGGCTGCGCTATCGCTACCGTCACATCGTCGTCGACGAGGCCCAGGACCTCAGCCCCGCGCACTGGAAGATGCTGCGCGCCATGGCGCCGCAGGAGCCGAACGACCTCTTCCTTGTCGGCGACACCCACCAGCGTATCTACGACAACCAGGTCACTCTCGGCAGCCTGGGCGTTCATATCCGGGGCCGATCCTCGAAGCTGACACTCAGCTACCGCACGACGCGCGAGATCCTGAAGTCGGCGATCCACCTGCTGGACGGGACTGAGTACGACGACCTCGATGGCGAGACCGACGACCTGGCGGGCTACCGGTCGGTGCTGCATGGACCGCGGCCGCTGCTGCGCCGTGCCGAAAGCTGGGAGCAGGAACTCGACCTGGTGGCGGATCAGGTGCAGGCGTGGCACGACGTAGCACGCGAGTCGGTTGCGATCTGCGTTCCGACGAATGACATGGCCGATGACGTGGTGGCCCGGCTCGCCAAACGAGGCATCATGTCCGCGAAGATCACCGGTGACGGGCCGCGACGGGACGAGGGCGTGCACGTCGGCACCATGTACCGCTTCAAGGGGCTGGAGTACCGGCGCATGATCATCGCAGGGGTCAGTGAGGGGAAAGTCCCGCGCTCCTCCGTGGATGCCTGGGAGCAGAGCGACCGGACACGCCACCAGCGCGAACTGCAACGGGCACGGTCTCTTCTCTTCGTAGCGGCGACCAGGGCTCGCGACGCCCTGGCCATCACCTGGAACGGGGAACCGAGCCGCTTCCTGCGCCCGCTGAGGGCGCAGAGTACGGGTGCTTGAGTCTGGGACGCACTGGCCGGCAACCGCATGCGTCAGTGGGCGGAAACCAGACAGCCTACGAGGGGGTGCGGTGGCAGCACCCCGTCTTGCTCACCGCAGCCGGGGCGCCGGCCGCCAGCCGGGACTGCGAGGTCCTCGCCGATGTCGGCGGGGTTGAATCTGATCACTGGTACATCGCGCCGGTTGAGTTCGGTGATCACCATGTCGGCGGTGATGTCGTCCGCTTCGGTGATCACCAGAACCGGCCTCTCCGAGAACGGCGAAGCCCCCGTGCGGACTGCCTCCGGCGCGGGGCGCCTCCCTGCGTAGCCATCCAGGTAGCCACGAAACGCCCACCCTACACGTTTGCCCAGGTCATAGCGCTACGGCGACTCTTCCCGGCGGACAGCCCGACTCGTCTGCCGCCATCTGCGGCTTTGCCTGGGAAAGGGCCTCTGACCTGCGACGTAGGCCCTTTCCGGTCTTTCGGGGGCTTGCCGCGAGAAACTACGGTCCTTCAGGTCGGACCGCACCTCGTCGAGGAAGACCTCAACCCCTTGCCCGTCCTCAACGGAGCGAGCGGTCTGCCCGTCCACTCCGGCCGAGCGAGCGCCCCTGTTCCTTCGCACCCGATCCCACGCGACCAGCAAGAACGCGGGATCGGCCCTCGATCTTCCGGACCGGGTGCCGGGAGAGCGGGGGCGACCGCAGGCGGTTCCCACGTTCACCATGTGCCGATCGGCCAGGTCGGCGCCCCGCTACTACCCCGGCAGCATCACCACGCCTACGCCGCAGACCTTCAGCGTGGCCTCCCCACCGGCAGTTGGAGACCGGCTTCGGAGTTGACCACCCCTGTCGAAGCGAGCGGTCACGCACCAGGCATGAGACGCCAAGAATTCACTTCTGCTTCGAAGGGAATTCGCCTCTCCGCACCTCGGCCGATGCCGTTCCCTTAAGGGGCGTAGTTAGCCTGTTCAGGCTGCCCCAATCTCCAACCTTCGAGCGTGAGAGGCCCGCGTGCCGAAACTGTCCGTTGTCGTGCCCATGTACAATGTGGGAGCCTTCGCCGCGAGTACTCTGAAAAGTCTCGCCAACAACGCGGACCCCGACTTCGAGTTCCTGCTCGTCGATGACAACTCCACGGATTCCACTCCATGGGTGGTCGATCGCTGGGCGGACAGGCTTCTCAACGCTACGGTGATCCGACACGAGAGGAACATGGGCATCGCCGAGGCACGCAACAGCGGTATCGACGCGGCCAACGGCGAGTTCATCACGTTCCTCGACGGCGACGACTGGTACGGACCGGGCCATCTTGCCGAACTGGTATACGCGATCAAGGAGTTGGGCTGCGACTTCGCCCGCACCGATCATGTCCAGGCAACCGGCACCGAGCGGGTGATCAAGCGGCCCCCGGCCCGGGTGCGCAATACCGTGATGGATCCGCGCGATGGAATAGCGCCGGCCCACATGGAGACGATGGTCGATTACCCCTTCGTCTGGGCGGGAATCTACAGTCGGCACCTCTTCACGGACGGGGGAATGCGATTCGCGACCGAACTCCGTACGGCCGAGGACCGGCTGTGGATCTGGCGCCTGCACCTGAAGGCCAAGACGTGCGCGTCCCTCGGTCTGCACAGGGTGTTCTACCGGCGGGGAGTCGCGACCTCGCTCACACAGATCAGGGACTCCCGTCAGCTGGATTTCATCCCGGCGTACGACGCGCTGCTGCAGGACGTGCTGAAGGACCCGGAGACCGAGCGTTTCCTCCCCAAGGCCGTGCGGACCTACTGCGCCATGATCGCCTTCCACATCGGCAAGGTGAACGAGTACGAGGCCTCGGTGGCCCAGCGGCTGCGGCGTGAGGCGAGGGCCGCGCTCCACCGTATGCCCGAGCATGCGCTCGAGGAGACCCTCAGAACCATCGACATGACTCGGAGCAGGTTGCTCAGCCGCCTGCGTGACGGGCGGAAGGCTGCTTGATCCATGCTCCACAAGACCCAGATCTTCCAGGTCTCGACCCTGTACGGAGCGGCCACTCTCGCCGCGGCCCTCGACGCGGGCCTGTTCGGACCGCGCGACGAGGCCCGGCGCATCCTGCTGGTCTCCAACAATGCCGCCATACCGGAGACCGCGCTGCGCCTCGACGAGATGCACGGATACGAGCGCCTGGCCGACCGGTTCGACTCGGTGGTCAGCTGGAACGAGGCGATCAGCCCGCACCACCCCAGCACCTGGGGTCCGCGTGGGAACGACACGGCGATGTGGCAGAAGGCGTTCCGTCTCGCCTGGGGCATCGACACACGGGACCTGATCGAGATCGCCGTCGAGTCGGTCCAGGTCAACCCGGCCCGCGGGTTGGCGGCGATCTTCTCCGAGAGCGCCATCCACGTGTACGCCGACGGCCTCATGAGCTACGGCCCGACCCGGGAGAAGCTGCCGCTGACCATCGCGTGCCGCATCCAGCGACTGCTCCACCTCGACCTGGTCCCCGGCATGAAGCCGCTGCTTCTGTCCGAGTACGGCGTCGGGCCCGTGATCGTCCCGGATGAGGCGTTCCGCAGGGTGCTCGACCAGATCTCCCAGGACGCGGCGGACGACCCGCAGTTTGCGCCCGTCCTGACGGAGGAGCCGACGGCCGTGCTACTGGGCCAGTACCTGGCGGCGATCAACATCCTGAGCCCGGCGGAGGAGGAGGACCTCCACGTCCGCATGCTCACCGGAGCCGCACGCGCCGGGCACCGCTCAGTGGTCTTCAAGCCCCACCCGACGGCCCCCGCCAGCTACTCGGCGGCGCTGAGCAAGGCGGCGGCGGACGCGGGCGTCCGGCTCACCGTGCTGGACGCGCCGCTGCTGGCCGAGACGCTGTACCACCACTGCAGACCCGAACTCGTCGTCGGCTGTTTCTCGACGGCGATGGTGACCGCCTCCGCCTACTACGGCGTGCCCATCGCCCGGGTGGGGACCGCGCTGGTGATGGAGCGTCTCAAGCCGTACGCGAACAGCAACCGCGTGCCTCTGGCCGTCGTCGACCATCTGGTGCCCGATCTGGAGCGCGGGCAGACCCCGGCTCTCGTCGGTGCAGCCCCCGAGACGTTGTCACCCCTGGTCCGGGCGATCGGTTTCTGCATGCAGCCCAAGACGTACACGGAACTGCGGGAGTCGACGGCGACCTGGCTGCAGAGCAACCTGGACGGCAGCCCCGGCTACTACTTCCCCGAGCTGCGGCTGACCGAGCTCGGCCTTCCCGGCAGCCGCCCGGGGGCACGCGCGAAGCTCCAGGTGAGCCGTGCGAAGCGCGTGGTGCGCAGGGCGGTACGGCGCGGCGCCCGGAAGACCCGGGCTGAAGACCGGAGCTGACGGCAGCGGCGCCCCGCTCGGCCCAGCCGGCCGCAGCCGCGTCCGTAGCAGCAAGGCGACGAAGGACGGCCCGACCGTGGCCACCGTCAGCCCGGCGGGCTCGCCGACACCACATGCACGGCGGCGCTGCCAGGAACTTCAACACGCGGGCCTGCGTTCGGCCGCGCCCCTGGATCGGACAGTCGCGTGGTCTGTCGACTCTCCCGAAAGAACTCCCCCTTTGTATTCACCTGATCCGGTCGGCCAGCCGGCACTCACCAGTCATGGGGAATCGACCCACTCTTCAACTCCTGTCCATCGAATACCAAGAGAGTTGCGCGGTGCCGAATAACATAGCCGCAAGCCTGCCCCAGCAGTGCAGCGCTCCTTCCGGACAGATCGCCGAACCGCGGGAACACCGCCTTGACATCGATCTGATGCGGCTGATCTGCTCCGCCACCATCATGCTGGGCCACGTAGGCGCCCAGTTCATCCGCTCGACCGGGAACACCCCCGCCAACGGCACAGGGTCGTACTGGGCAGGACACGTGGCCGAGGCGATCAACCCGTTCGCTGTTCCCATGTACTTCGCCATCGCCGGCTGGGCCGTGCTGGTCGGCGCACCCCCGCGAGACAGCGACAGGATGTGGAAGAGGATCGTCCGCAATATCGTTCCGCTCTTCGCGTGGACGGCGATCTACCTGGTCTGGGCCTGGCTGCGGAACCGCAACGACCGGCCCATGACCGAGCTGGCGGCAGACTCCTTCTTCGGTTCTGTACAGCCCGCCTACCACCTGTGGTTCATGTACAACTACATCCCGATCATCGCGCTGCTTGCCTTCGCGATGCTGATCAAGGCCGGGAAGCGGCCCTGGGGGCTGGGAGCCGCACTGCTCGGGATCGCGGTCCTGCCGAGCGTGTTGACCACCTTCTCCGAGGTCACGGGTCGGGAAATGCCGTCCGTGGCCTGGGGATTCGGTACCTATTCGCTGGTGTACGCGGTCGGGGGCGCGATGTTGTTCGCCATCCCGGCCGGGGCCGTACGGTTGCGCTGGCCGCTGTTCGCTCTGCTGCCGATCACGATGGCCGCGTCCCTCTGGTACAACACGCAGGTCCATTACGTGATGCCCAACGCTCACCTGTTCGTCGCCGTCATGAGCATCTGCATGCTGCTCCTGATCAGCAGGATCCGGATCCCGGAGAAACGGCGGCCACTCCTGCAGAAGCTGGCCGGCGCCGCGCTCGGCGCGTACATGGTGCATGTGCTGTTCGTCGAGGAACTCGTCACCCCCCTGGTGTCGCCGGACCTGAGCGGACCGGTGGCGGGGCTACTTCTGATCAGTCTGGTGCTCACGGTCATGGCGCTGTCGTTCGCCACCAGCCTGCTGTGGGGCAAGCTGAACCTGCGGCGCCTGCTTGGCTGACCGGCCGGGCATGCATGCGCCACGAGCCCTGCCCCGCCGAGTCGATCGGACTCGCGAGGGGCGGGCCTCTGCGCATCCGGCGGCCGGGCGCGTCCAGCCCGGAAGGCACCCCACGGCACATACGCCCCCGACACCTCCCGCAGCGCGTTGCACACTTCGCGCACCGTCGCCCGGGCCTTCAGCGCCTCCTTCATCGGGCAGAGGACAGGCCATGGGCGGCACAAGACTTTCGACACGGCGCGGGCCGGACCGTGCCCGCCGGGAGGCGGCCCGGCGGCCTTCGGCACACCGGGACCACGTGGCTCCGCCATGCGGAGTTCGCCACTTGTTCGTGCTCCGATCAATTCCGCACCCCTTCCCCGCAGGAGACGCACACCTAGCCTGTCCCCGACCCGCGAACCGCACCACTGCGAATCGACTCCCGATGGATTGAGGTCTTCGGTTCCATGAATAGCCGCCCCCTGCTCACCAGTTCGGCTTCCCGACGTCTGCTGCGCCCGGTCACCGACCTCATCGACCAGCGCATCGAGCGGCGGATCCGCTCGGCGGCCGCTGCGAAAGAGGCAGAGGACGCCGTGGAGAAGAAGCAACTCCGTGACGCCGTCGAACTGATGAAGCACCATCAGCTCACCCTCGAACTACTGCTCGGCCCTCGCGCTCGCGGGCTCTCGCGGATCGTGAGCCATGGCCCCCTGAACCGCCTGTACTCCGAGGTGGAGGCACTGTCCGGAGACCGGGACGCCGCCGTCCGCAATGTCGCCACCGCGTTCCGCCTGCTGGTCGCGCTGGAGTCACTCGGGGTCGGCCGGATCGCCGGCGGCACCATGAACATCTGCGGCAAGCTCGGCACGATTCCCCTGCTCGACCCGCCGAACGACGAGATACTCGAGATCGGCACGCTATACGGCATGTTCTCCGCCGGGCTGGTCCGGATGATGGAGCGCGACGGCCGCAGCCCGAGCGTGACAATCGTCGACCCGTTCGCCGGCGTGCAGCTCCAGCCCGGCTCTCCCGAGCGGCCCGACCCCTCCGGCGCCCCGGTCGACGAGCACGCCGTCCGCACCAACCTCGCCCTGGCCGGCCCGGCGGGCGTGGGCGCCCGGATCCAGCGGGGCTTCTCCGAGA
Organism: Streptomyces sp. TG1A-60; assembly: GCF_037201975.1. Taxonomy (NCBI): domain Bacteria; kingdom Bacillati; phylum Actinomycetota; class Actinomycetes; order Kitasatosporales; family Streptomycetaceae; genus Streptomyces; species Streptomyces sp. TG1A-60. The sequence continues at coordinate 6,007,771 of NZ_CP147520.1, forward strand.
ACGCCGACACCCGCGCGGCCGTCTCGGACCGCAGCTACGGCGTGATCGTCGTCGACGGCGACCACTCGGCCGAGGGCGTCCTCGCCGACCTCCAGTGGGCCGAGCAGGTCGCCGCGCCGGGCGCGGTGATCGTCCTCGACGACTACGGCGACCCCAAGTGGCCCGGTATCAAGGACGCGCTCGACAAGCACCTGACCGGCGAGACGCGCTTCACCTACCTGGGCAAGGCCGCCCTCTCGGCCTATCTGCGCGCCTCCTGAGCTTGAGATCTAACCCATCGGATTCGAACGCCTCTGACCGGCGCTTTCGGATGCGATCAACGCTCCTGCGGCAGCCCTGAATCGGGCGAAAACGCCCAGCTCGTACGGCGGAGGGTCGTGTTCGAACGGCGAGGATGAATCTCAAGCTGAGGGCCCGTTGGGCAGCGCGGCCGCGAATCGTGTCACGGGAAACGGGAGCTCGCCGTCCACCGCCTTGGGGTTGACGGGTACGGCCGTTCCTCCGGCCCGGTGCACCCGGTGACGGGTGCGCCGGATTCAGCCCACAGCGCCTACGAGGAGTGCCCGCACGACCCCGACTGTCATGAGCACATCCATATCGCGACGCGGCGCGACCGTGCACGCCGACGGGGTCGGTCTCCGTGATCACCTTCAGGTCGGGTGCCAGCAGCGGGCCCGCGCCCAGGGTCTCGCGGGCCTCGGCGGTGTGTTCCGGGGTCACGGGATACGGGTGGGAGCCGGCGGCGCGGTCGCGGGACAGCCGGAGCATCTTCGGGCCGAGCGCGGCGAGCACCCGGCGGTCGGCGGGGACTCCGGCCGCGTCCAGGGCGTCCAGATGGTCGACCATGGCGGCGTACGGGCGCCGGTACTGCTCCGCGCGCTTGGCGTGGCTCACGCCGAGGCCGAGCAGGAAGCGTCCGGGGTGGGCGGCCTCCAGCTCGGCGAAGCGCCGGGCCGTGTCGGCGGGCTCGTGCTGCCAGACGCCCTGGATGCCGGTGGCGACGGTGATATGTGCCGTCGCCTCGATGAGGGGCGCGGCGTGGTGCGCCGCGGTGCTGCCGCCGAGCCAGATGGCACCGAAGCCGAGCCCCTCCAACTCGGCTGCCGCATCCATCAGTTCACCTCTTCTGGCCGGGTCCTCGCTGCGCAGGCCGACGCTCCAGACGCCGTACCGCCCCACCTGTTTCGCCGGCCCTGTCCGCCCCGGCCGTTCCGCCCGTCCCGCGCTCTTCGGTTCCACCATGCAAACGCCAACCCGCCCGCCTGCGCGATCTACTCCTGACAACCCGTCGACAAAAAACGTGTCGCATCCATTGACGCCCCTCCCACCTCGCCTTTACGTTCTGGCCGAAGTTACGCACAGTGTTCGCAATATCGAACGTATCGAGTGAGCAGAATTCCTGACAACGAGCCGCTCCCGGAGGGACTAGTCGTGTTCCCCATCCGTGCCCGCCGCCGGCGGACCCCCCGCCGCAGTCTGATGCTGGGGGCAGCGCTGCTGGCCCTGTTCGCCTCGCTCCTCTCCGTGCAGACCGTCCAGACCGCGCCGCCCGCCGCCGCGGCCGACGGCAAGCCGTACACCAACCCGGTCAAGTCCCAGAAGGGCGCCGACCCGTGGCTGGAGTACCACGACGGCAACTACTACCTGGTGACGACCTCGTTCACCGGTGAGCTGACCATGCGGAAGTCGCCGACGCTGGCCGGGCTGAGCACCGCGCCCAGCGTGCAGGTGTGGTCCGACAGCACCAGCAGCCGCAACTGGAACATGTGGGCCCCGGAGATCCACTTCTTCGACGGCAAGTGGTACCTGTACTACTCCGCCGGGCCGCGCACATCCGACTGCTGTGACGATCAGCGCACTCACGTGCTGGAGAGCGCCGGGTCCGACCCGATGGGCCCGTACACCTTCAAGAACACCCTCACCGGGTCCAACCTGAACCCGAACGGCTGGCTGATCGACGTCAGCGTGCTCAAGCACGACAACAAGCTGTACCTGGCGGGCAGTGGTTCGGTGGGCGGCAGCAGGCAGAGCCTCGTCATCGCGCCGCTCAGCAACCCGTACACGCTCGCCGGCTCCACCTTCACCGTCATCTCCAGCCCGACCCTGAGCTGGGAGAGGCAGAGCGGGGACGTCAACGAAGCGCCCGAGCCGCTCTACCGCAACGGCCGCACCTTCCTCATCTACTCCGCGAGCGCCTGCTGGGGCCCCGACTACAAGCTCGGGCAGCTGGAGCTGACCGGCTCCGACCCGCTGCTCGCCTCCTCGTGGACGAAGAAGCAGACGCCGGTCTTCCAGCGCAGCGACGCCAACAGCGTGTACGCGCCCGGCCACAACGGGTTCTTCACCTCGCCCGACGGCACGGAGAACTGGATCGTCTACCACGCCAACGACTCGGCGAGCGACGGCTGCGACAACGGCCGTACGACGCGTGCCCAGAAGTTCACCTGGAACGCGGACGGCACCCCGAACTTCGGCACCCCCGTCGCCCTCGGCACGACGCTCGCCGGCCCCTCCGGTGAGACGGCGACGACGCCGAACGCGTACACGATCGTCAACCGCAACAGCGGCAAGTGCCTGGACGTCAACGGCGGCAACACCGCAGACGGCACCGACATCTTCCAGTGGACCTGCAACGGCGGGGCCAACCAGAAGTGGCGCGTCGAGGACCGCGCCGACGACACCAGCCGGCTGGTGAACGTGGCCACCGGCAAGGTCGCCGATGTCGCCGACTGCGCGAGCGCCGACGGCGCCGACATCCGGCAGTGGTCCTGGCTGAACAACGACTGCCAGAAGTTCCGCATGGTCTACCTGGGCGGCGACCACGTGCGGATCGTGAGCGCCGCCACCGGCAAGGTCATGGACGTCGCCGACTGCGGTACCGCCAACGGCGTCGACGTACGTCAGTGGTCCTGGCTCAACAACGACTGCCAGCAGTGGAAGCTCGTCCCCACAACCGCCTGATCCCCGTCCGCCGACTCCCCGACCTCGACTCCCCGACCTCGACTCCCCGACCTCGAAGGACCGCACACATGAGACGTCTCGTCAGACGCGTCGTGGTGGCCGCGGCGGCAGCGTTCGCCGTCCTCACCACCGTGACCACGCCCGCCCAGGCGGCGGCCCCCGCATCCCCGGCCGTGACCTTCACCAACCCGATAGCCGAACAGCGGGCCGACCCGCACATCTACAAGCACACGGACGGCTACTACTACTTCACCGCCACCGTGCCCGCATACGACAGGATCGTCATGCGGCGGGCCACCACCCTCCAGGGCCTCGCCACGGCCGCCGAGACCACCATCTGGACCAAGCACGCCAGCGGTGAGATGGGCGCCCACATCTGGGCCCCGGAGATCCACTTCATCGACGGCAAGTGGTACATCCACTTCGCGGCCGGCGCCTCCAACGACATCTGGAAGATCCGCCCGTACGTCCTGGAGACCGGCGCCGCCAACCCGCTCACCGGCACCTGGACCGAGAAGGGCCGCATCGCCCTGCCGCTGGACACCTTCTCGCTCGACGCGACGACCTTCGTCCACAACGGCACCCGCTACCTCAGCTGGGCCCAGAACGACCCCGCCGTCGGCAGCGGTACGAACATCTACCTCGCCCCGATGTCCAACCCCTGGACCATCAGCGGCACCCCGGTGCGGATCTCCACGCCCACCCACTCCTGGGAGACCGTCGGCCACCGCGTCAACGAGGGCCCGGCCGTCATCCAGCGCAACGGCAGGGTCTTCATGACCTTCTCGGCCAGCGCCACCGACGCCAACTACTGCCTGGGCCTGCTGACCGCCGACGCCACCGCCGACCTCATGAACCCGGCCTCCTGGACGAAGAACCCGAACCCGGTGTTCAGGAGCAACGCCGCCACCAGCCAGTACGGCCCCGGCCACAACACCTTCACCACGTCCGAGGACGGCAAGTCGGACATCCTCGTCTACCACGACCGCAGCTACAAGGACATCAGTGGCGACCCGCTCAACGACCCCAACCGCCGCACCCGCTACCAGAAGCTGTACTGGAACGCCGACGGCACCCCGAACTTCGGCATCCCCGTCGCCGACGGCACGACCCCGGTCCGCCTCTCCTCGTACAACTTCCCGGACAGGTTCATCCGGCACTGGGAGTACCGCGCGAAGCTGGAGGCCGACGTCACCAACCTCGCCGACTCGCAGTTCCGGGTCGTCACCGGCCTGGCCGGCAGCGGCACGGTCTCGCTGGAGTCGGCGAACTTCCCCGGCTACTACCTGCGCCACAAGAACCACGAGCTGTGGGTGGAGAAGGACAACGGCACGGCCCTCTTCGACGCCGACGCCTCCTTCCACCAGCGCGCCGGTCTCGCCGACTCCGCGGCCGGGGTGTCGTACGAGTCGTACAACTTCCCTGGTCGCTACATCCGGCACTACGAGAACCTGCTCTACAGCCAGCCGGTGAGCACGACCCTCGACCGGCAGGACGCCACCTTCTACAAGGAGTAGGGCTCAGGGATCATCAGTCAGCCGCCTGCGCGTCGCCCATAAGGTGGCGCGCAGGCGGCTGACCGTCACGAAGTGACAGCCGCGGTCCGCGAGTCGTCGTGGCCGGCCGCGCGGTCCCCCGCGCCCCTCACGGGCCGCCCCGATCCGGCGGTGCCACCTGGACCAGCCCCGACCGGTACGCCGTCACCACCAGTTGCGCCCTGGCCCGGGCCCTCAGCTTCGTCATCGCCCGGTGGACGTGGGTACGGACCGTCAGCGGGCTGACGTACAGCTTCTCGGCTATCTCGTCGTTGGAGCGGCCCTCGGCGGCCAGGGACATGACCTCGCGTTCCCGGGTGGTGAGGGTGGTCAGCCGGTCGGGGGTGGCGAGGCGCTGCCCAGGGGCGGGCGCGGCGAGGAAGCGGGTGATGACGGTGCGGGTGGCGGCGGGGGAGAGGGGGGTGTCACCGGCGGCCACGGTGCGGATGCGTCGCTCAGCCGCTGCGCCTGCTCGACGAACTCCGCGTACACCGTCCGCCGCGTCTCCCGCAGCCGTCCACCCGCTGCGCGCCCGCCGTCGTGTCCGCCTGTATCCGCGCCGCCCGCGCGGTCCCCTGGCTGGTCACCCAGCTCGCGAGCACGGCGGTGCCGGCGGTGAGCGAGGCGATCCAGAACGCGCTGTCAGCCACGGCGGGCGCCCAGGGAGCGTTCGGTCACCCGGGCCAGGTGGGTGGCGAAGACCGCGCGGGCGTCCGGGGTGAGGGTACGCAGGGCGACCAGGGCCGTGATGACGACGTCGCACAGCTCCGACCGGACGTCGTCCCACGTGTGGGTGGTGCCCTTGCGCGGGTTCTGGCCGGTCGCGCCGATGACCGCCTGGGCGACCTCGCCGACCTCCTCCTGGAGCTTCGGCATCCGCAGGAGCACGCCCTCCTGGCCGCCGTGCGGTCGGTCCGCCTCCAGCCAGGCGTGGAGGAGGGTGATGGAGTGCCAGAGGTCGTCGGGGGAGTGGGACTGCTCGCTCATGGGCGCAGCTTGCCACGCCCCTACGACAGTGACGGTCGTTCCTCGAAAGTGACGGTCACTCCTCGAACAGGGCCTCCTGCTCGCCCTCCTTCTCCTTGCGCACCCTCTGGTTCCGCGCGCCCACGACCACGGCCGTGACGGCGGCCGTACCGGCGAGCGCCACCGGGACCATCCAGCCCCGGTCGACGACATGGCGCAGTGCGTGGTCGAGGGAGAGCCGGCCGGGGCCGGCGACCGCGAGTCCCGCGGCGGCCAGGCCCAGGGTCGCGGCGTACTCGTAGCCGCCACCGGCGTTGAAGAAGCCGTTGGGCGCGTGGACCGCCGCCGCGCCGCCCATCGCGCCCGCCGCGGCGGCACCGGCCGCGGGCGTCGCGAGCCCCAGCGCGAGCAGCGTGCCGCCGCCCGTCTCGGCCAGCCCGGCCGCCGTGGCACTCGCCTTGCCGGGCGTGTACCCGACGGACTCCATGAACGCGCCGGTCCCCTCGATCCCGCCCCCGCCGAACCAGCCGAACAGCTTCTGCGTGCCGTGCGCGGCGAGTACACCGCCCGCGCCAAGCCGGAGCAGCAGCAGTCCCAGATCACGTCGGTCGAACGAAGCCATGAGCACTCCCGGACAGCCTGTACGTAGGTCCCCTCCCGCCTGTCCACCGTCGCACCGATCACACGTGTCCGGGCCGCCCGCGCGCCCGTTCGGGTGGCGCCGTGGCCTCGCCGCGCTTCCGGTGGCGTACGTGTCCGAACGGTGTGAGGCTGACCGCCATGACGATCGCACCCGCCAAACTCAGCGACCCGGCCGTCCGGGCCTTCGTCGCCGCGGTGAACGCCCACGACCAGGACGCGTTCTTCGCGCTCCTCACGGAGGACGCGACCATGTCGGACGACGGCTCCGACCGGGACCTCGCGGACTGGACCGACCGGGAGATCTTCTCCTCGCGCGCCCACATGGAGGTCCGGCGCGAGTCCGACGGCGGCCGTTCGCTGATCGCCGACTACCGCAACGACACGTGGGGCGAGATGCGCACCGCCTGGCGCTTCACGGTGTCGGAGGACGGCAGGATCAGCCGGTTCGAGACGGGCCAGGCCTGACGACGGGCCCCAGGGGGTCTTGCCTTCGTGCGCACTCCAACTCCTAGGGTCCCGGGGCATGGAGACGAACAGCCACACGCACACACGGCGGCTCGGCCGCAGCGGTATCCAGGTCAGCGCCCTCGGCTTCGGCTGCTGGGCGATCGGTGGCGAATGGCAGGCCCCCGACGGGCAGCCGCTCGGCTGGGGGACGGTGGACGACGAGGAGTCCGTACGGGCGATCCACCGCGCCCTCGACCTCGGCGTCACCTTCTTCGACACGGCCGACGTGTACGGCACCGGCCACAGCGAACGCGTGCTCGGGCGCGCCCTCGGCAAGCGCCGCGCGGACGTCGTCGTGGCGACCAAGTGGGGCAACCTCTTCGACGAGTCCACCCGCACCGCCGACGGCCAGGACGACACCCCGGCCCACGCCCGCCGCGCCCTCACCGCCTCCCTCGACCGCCTCGGCACGGACCACGTCGACCTGTACCAGCTCCACCTCTCCGACGCAGACCCCGAGCGAGCGGCCGAACTCCGCGACACCTGCGAGGAGTTCGTGCGGGAGGGCCTGATCCGGGCCTACGCGTGGAGCACCGACGACCCGGGCCGCGCCGCCGTGTTCGCGCGGGGAGCGCACTGCGCGGCCGTACAGCACCGCCTGAACGTCCTGCAGGACGCGCCCGGACTCCTCGCGCTCTGCCAGGAGTCCGACCTCGCGAGCATCAACCGCAGCCCTCTCGCCATGGGCCTGCTCACCGGCAAGCACACCGCCGGGCGCGCCCTGGCGGCCGGTGACATCCGCAGCGCCCCGCCCGCCTGGCTGCCGGGATTCACCGCGGATGCCGGTGCCGACCCGGAGTGGCTCGGCCGGGTCGAGGCGCTGCGCGACATCCTCACCAGCGAAGGCCGCACCCTCGCGCAGGGCGCTCTCGCCTGGATCTGGGCCCGCAGCCCGCGGACCGTCCCCATCCCCGGCTTCCGCTCGCCAGCCCAGGCCGAGGAGAACGCGGGCGCTCTCGCGAAGGGGCCGCTGACCGCGGACCAGGTGGCCGAGGTCGACCGGATCCTGGGCCGCTGACCCGCCCCGATCGCCGTCGGCCGCGGCGGGCAGCCGTTCCGCGCTCCGGTGCTCACCTCGCGGTCCCACGCGAGGTCCGCCCCCACCCGGACCATGGAACGGCTGCCGCTCCCCCCTCGGGTTGGCCGCGGAAGCCACCGTCTCCAAGTGTGAAGCTCTCGTGGAGACGCGACATGAGCATATGTCTGCCACGTGCTCGAATGGCCCGGAGTGAAGCCCTCCGTTTGTGCAGATTGAGTCCTGCGCGAGTGGCGCCGGCACTCGTATGGCCGTGCCCTGCGGCGTCTTCGCGGCAGGGCACGGCCGCGTCCGACGTACGGCGGCGTCGTCGTCGCCGTCGCGAACCGCACGTTCGCCTCCAGCGGCAGCTCCGCCATGTGCCGTACGGTGCGGGCCACGTCGGTCGCGTCCGTCACCGGCTCGGGTACGAGCTGCCCATGGGGCTGCGGGACCCCTTTCGCCATGCGCTCGGTCATGTCATTCATGCGCTCGCAGCGCAGGGGAGGCGGCGCGCCCGGCCGCGCGGGAAGGGGGTCCGCCATCCGGATCTCACCATCCCGCCATCTGACTGTTGCACCTCCCCGCGGCGGGAGCCGCAGCCGCCGCCCCGCCCGACGCGCGGCGGATCACCGAGAACCCCTTCCCCCGAGTTCCACCACACCGTGGACCGTGCCGTACGTGACACGACCGGGGCCGGGATCTCGACCGGGCGTTGTTCGCGGTGGAGGCGGCAGGCCGGGGCTCACGCCGGTGTAACCGCCAGTAGCTCGCCCCGACGGTCGTCCTCGCCGGGATAGCGCACGCCGACGCGGTCCCGGATCGCGTCGAGCGTGCGCATCACGGCGAGGGTGCCGTCGAGGGGGACGAGCGGGGACTCGGTCTCGCCGGCGCTCAGGGCCCGCATGACCTCGGCGGCCTCGTGGCGGAGGCTGTTGCGGGGGCCGTCGGCCGGGTCCGCGGCGAAGGCCTGCGGCTCGCGGCCGTCGCGGTGCAGGACGAAGTGGTCCGGGAAGAAGAATCCGGACGGGATGTCGATGCGGCCCTCGGAGCCGGTGACCGACGCGGAGGTCCCCGTGCCACCGACGATGGAGCAGTGCACCGAAGCGATGGCACCGCTCTCCCACGAGAGCAGTGCTCCTGTCTGGAGATCGACGCCCTCGTCGGAGAGCACCGCTCTCCCGGTCACGTCCGACGGCTCCCCGAGCAGCAACTGCGCGAACGACACCGGGTACACACCGAGGTCGAGCAGCGCGCCCCCGCCCTGCGCAGGATCCCGCAGCCGATGCGACGGAGGGAAGGGGCCCGCGAGCCCGAAGTCGGCCTGCACGGTCCGCACTTCACCGATCACACCGTCCCGCACCATCTCGGCGAGCCGCCGCACCAGCGGATTGCAGTACATCCACATGGCCTCCATCAGGAACCGCCCGCGCTCCCGCGCCAGCGCGACCAGTTCCTCCGCCTCCCGCACGTTCAGCGTGAACGCCTTCTCGCACAGCACGTTCCGCCCCGCCTCCAGACACATCCCGGCGGCGGCCCGGTGCGCCGAGTGCGGGGTGGCGACGTACACCACATCGACCTCCGCGTCCGCGGCGAGCGCACGCCAGTCGCCGTACGCCCTCGGTATCCCGAACCGTTCCGCGAAGGTCTTCGCCGAGTCCCCGCTCCGCGAGGCCACCGCCACCACCTCGGCGTCCGGCAGGTCGACGAGGTCGGCCGTGAAGGCCGAGGCGATCCCCCCGGTCGCCAGGATCCCCCACCGCACACGTCCGTCGTTCGCCATCGCCACCCCTGTTCTCGTCCCCGGGCCGGGACTGTGACCCCGCCCACGTCGTACGAGCTGAGAGCATAGGTGGCGGACCGAACGCAGAGGGAGGGGCACATGCCCGAGGGGCACATACCGGGCTCGGCACCGGCCGAGTCGAACACGGCGGCGGCACAGTACGCGCAGCCGGACACGGCGGCGGCACAGTACGCGCAGCCGGACACGGCGGCGGAACAGCGGCCGTCGCGGCAGCCGGAACAGCCGAAGCCGAACGCCACCGCTCTCCGCCGTACCGGCCTTCTCGTCACCCTCATCCTCGGCGGGCTCACCGCCACGCCGCCCCTGGCGATGGACATGTACCTCCCGGCCCTGCCGGAGGTCACCACCTCCCTGCACGCCCCCGCCGCCACCGTCCAGCTGACCCTCACCGCCTGCCTCGCCGGCATGGCGCTCGGCCAGCTGCTCATCGGCCCGATGAGCGACCGCTGGGGCCGCAGGCGCCCCCTGCTCCTCGGCCTCGCCGTCTACATCGTCGCCACCGCCCTCTGCGCCCTCGCCCCGACCGTCGAGACCCTCATCGCCTTCCGCGTGGTGCAGGGCCTCGCCGGCTCGGCCGGAATCGTGATCGCCCGCGCCGTGGTCCGCGACCTGTACGACGGCGACGCGATGGCCCGCTTCTTCTCCACCCTGATGCTGGTCTCCGGGGTGGCCCCGGTCATCGCGCCGCTCATCGGCGGGCAGGTCCTCCGGGTCACCGACTGGCGGGGCGTCTTCGTCGTCCTGACGGTCATCGGCGTCGCCCTGCTGGCGGTCGTGTGGGCGAAGCTCCCCGAGACGCTCACGCCCGCCGACCGCCACGGCGGCGGCATCGGCGAGACCCTGGGCGCGATGCGCGGCCTGCTCGCCGACCGGATCTTCATGGGCTACGTCCTCGCCGGCGGCTTCGCCTTCGCCGCCCTCTTCGCCTACATCAGCGCCTCCCCGTTCGTGATCCAGGAGATCTACGGCGCCTCCCCGCAGACGTTCAGCCTGCTCTTCGGCGTCAACTCCGTCGGCCTCGTCATCGTCGGCCAGGTCAACGGCAGGATCCTGGTCGGCCGGGTGAGCCTGGACAAGGTGTTCGCGGTCGGCCTCACCATCGTCACCCTGTCGGCGACCGTGCTGCTGCTGATGTCCCTGGGCGTCTTCGGAGAGGTGGGCCTGGCCCCGGTGTCGGCGGCCCTCTTCGTCCTGATGTCCGCGATGGGCGTCACCCTCCCCAACACCCAGGCCCTCGCCCTCATGCGGGTGCGCCACGCGGCGGGTTCCGCGTCGGCCCTGCTGGGTACCTCGTCCTTCCTGATCGGCGCGATAGCGTCCCCCCTGGTGGGCGTCGCGGGCGAGGACACCGCCGTACCCATGGCCGTCGTCCAACTCTCCGCGACACTGGTGGCCGCGACCTGCTTCGTGGCACTGTGCCGTCCTTGGACCAGGCATACGAAGGCGGAGGGAGCGGAGAGCTGAGCGCGCCGAGACTGCGCACGGACACCCCGGAACGGGCCGGGCTCGACCCCGAGGAACTGCGCCCTCTCGTACGAGAGGTGCGCGCGCTGACCGAGGGTGACCGCCCCCGGGCCCCCGCCGCCGTCGTACTCGCCGGCCGCGGCCCCGTCGTCGCCGTCGAGGAGGCGGCGGGCTGGGCGGTCCGCTACGAGGCCTACGACGAACACACCGACGCGGGAGTGGAGTTACCCCCTCGGTCCCGCGTGCCGGCCACCCCGGACACCCCCTTCGACCTGGCCTCCCTCACCAAGCTCTTCACCACGGTGGCCGCCGTCCAGCAACTGGAGCGCGGCACCCTCGGCATCGACGCCGAGGTCGCCGCCTACCTCCCCGACTTCACGGCCGCCGCCGCACACGGCCTCACCGTCCGTCACCTCCTCACCCACACCTCCGGCCTGCGCCCCGAACTCCCGCTCCACGCCTGCCCGTCCCGGGAGGCCCGGCTGGCGATGCTGCGCTCCGAGGCCCCGACGGCACCACCCGGCACGGCGTACGCCTACTCCGACCTGAACCTCCTGCTCCTCCAGCACGTCCTGGAGCGCCTGACGGGCCGGGGCCTGGACGCCCTCGTCCGCGAGGGCATCACCCACCCTCTCGGCATGACGGCCACGGGCTTCGGCCCCTGCCCGGCCGCGGCGGCGACGGAGGACCAGCGCCGTCCCTGGGCCAAGGCCGACCGGGGCATGCTCCGGGGCGACGCCCACGACGAGAACGCGTGGTCCCTCGGCGGTGTCGCCGGCCACGCGGGCCTCTTCTCGACGGCCCGGGACCTGGCGGTGTTCTGCCGCACCCTGCTGGCCGGCGGCTCCTACGGCCCCGCCCGCATACTGGGCCCCGACTTCGTCGAGTTGATGCTGACCCCGCCCGGTCTGGGCTTCGCTCTGGACCAGCCCTGGTTCATGGGGGAGCTGGCGGGCCGGGGCGCGGCCGGCCACACGGGCTTCACGGGCACGTCGCTGGTCCTGGACCAGGCGACGGACACTTTCCTGATCCTGCTCACGAACGCGGTCCACCCCCGCCGCCGGGACCCGGTCAACGCGGCGAGGGCGGCGGCGGGGACGCGGGTGGCACGGGCGGTGCGCGGAATGTGAGAGCCGGCCGACGGGCCGGGCCGAACGCCGCGGCCGAACGCCGGGCAGCGGCTCAGAGAGGACGGGTGCCGGCTCAGAGAGGACGGGTGCCGGACGGGGCGGTGCCGGACGGGGCGGTGCTCCCCGCGCCGCGCTGCCGCACCGGGACGATCACGCCGACACCCCCGTGCACGACCGTCCCGTCCGGCACGCACGCCCACCGGTCCAGCAACTACGCCACGACGCCGGGCGGTTCGGCGAGCCACACCGTCCTGGGCCCGCCCTCCCGCTCGACCGTGCTCCGTGCGAACGCGCCGGGTGTCTCGATCATCCCGGCGCCCTACGCGCCGGGCGCCCGCACCGGGGCCGGAACCGGGGCCGGAACCGGGGCGCCCTGCCGCCCCCCTCGTAGAATCGCCACGTGAACGCCCCTGCCTCCTCCTCGGCCGACATCCTCCGCGCCGCCCTCGCCGGCCTCCTCGACGGGCTTCCGCCGAAGTCGGCCACGCGGGCGGTGGAGCGGCTCATCGCGAACTACCGGGGGCGGACGCCGACGGACGCGCCGGTGCTGAGGGACCGGTCGGACGTGGTCGCGTACGCGGCGTACCGGATGCCGGCGACGTTCGAGGCGGTGTGCTCGGCGCTGGAGGCGTTCGCGGCGGCCGTGCCCGGGTGGGCGCCCGGCAGTCATGTGGACGTCGGCGGCGGTACCGGCGCGGCGACGTGGGCGGTGAGCGCGACCTGGGAGGGCGGGCGGCCGGTGACGGTGCTCGACTGGGCGGAGCCGGCGCTGGCGCTGGGGCGGGAGATCGCGGCGGCGAACCCGGAGTTGCAGGCCGCCGCGTGGCAGCGCTCTCGTATCGGATCGGCGCTCACCATCGAGAGCGCTGATCTCGTCACGATCTCCTACGTCCTCGGCGAACTGACCGACGCCGACCGCACCGCCGTCGTGGACGCGGCCACGGCCGCCGCCCAGGCCGTCGTGATCATCGAACCCGGCACCCCCGACGGCTACGCCCGCGTCATCGAGGCCCGCGCCCGCCTCGTCGCCGCCGGCTTCCACGTCGCCGCCCCCTGCCCGCACAGCGCCGCCTGCCCCATCGTCCCCGGCGAGGACTGGTGCCACTTCTCCGCCCGCGTCAGCCGTTCCTCCCTGCACCGCCAGGTCAAGGGCGGTTCCCTGGCGTACGAGGACGAGAAGTTCAGCTACGTCGCCGCCACCCGCTTCCTCCCGGACCCGGCCCCCTCCCGCGTCGTCCGCAAGCCCCAGATCCGCAAGGGGCAGGTCCTCCTCGACCTCTGCGCGGCCGAGCCCGCCCTCACCCGGACCACCGTCACCAAGCGCCACGGCCTCCGCTACAAGGCGGCCCGCGACGCAGAGTGGGGCGACGCCTGGCCGTCGGCCGGGGACGCCGACGCGCTCTGAGCCGCACCCCGCGCACCCCCCGCACCGACCTGTACCGACCCGCGCCGACCGTAAATCGCTTGCGGCCCCGACGCCTTCCGGCTATCTCATCGATCATGACAACCACCCCGCACCTGGACGAGATAACCCCGGCCAACCTCGACGCCGCGGTCGACATCCGCGTCCGCCCCGACCAGGAACACCTGGTGGACCCGGTCGTGAAGTCCCTCGCCGAGGCCTACGTCCACCCCGGCGTCGCCTGGCCCCGGCTCATCCGGGACGGCGAGCGGGCCGTCGGGTTCCTGATGGCCTTCTTCGACATCGACTGGACGGGCGACGGCACAGGCACCGGCATCCGCTCCGGTCTCTGGCGGCTCAACATCGCCGCCGGCGAACAGGGGCGGGGCTACGGCCGTTTCGCCGTCGAGTCCGTGGCCGCGGAGATCCGCCGTCGCGGCGGCACCCGGCTCCACGTCACCTGGCACCCCGGCCCCGCCGGCCCGGAGGCCTTCTACCTCGGCCTCGGCTTCCGCATGACCGGAGAGACCAGCGGGGGCCAGACGGTGGGCGTGCTGGACCTGACCGGATGACCGGCCGCCTCGGTCGCAGCCGCCTGGGTTCACCGAGAACGGCTGAGCAGACCGGAGGCCTCGCCTTCCCAGCGGTCCAGCCCCGGAGCCGCTGGAGCGGCGGTCCGCCCCGCCGAAGCCCCTACGGGCCTTGGCGGGGCGGACCCGCTCAGGTTCGCGAGGGCGTGTCGGTCGTACGGGCACCGGCCGTACGCCCTTGCTGCCGTTTCTCCTGGAGCTTGCGCAGCAGCTCCCGCTTCTGGGCCTGGGGGTCGAGGCCGCCGCCGACGCGGCCGTTCGCGTTGCCGCCGCGCAGGGCCTCGCGGCCGAGTTTCCGGCGGGCGCCGCCCACGCCCAGCATGTTTCCTGCACCACCTCGGGTCATGGCAGTCTCCCTTGATGCGACGATACGGTTCGTCTCGTTGACGGTCTCCACCGTGAGGCGAGACGTACCGTCTTGTCAAGCTGGTAGATTCGAAGCATGACCCACAAGACCGCCCCCGATTCCGCCCGCCGCAGTGAGAAGTCCCGCCGCGCCATCTACGACGCCGCCCTCACCCTCGTCGGCGAGGCCGGCTACCAGAGGACGACCATCGAGGGCATCGCCGCCCGCGCCGGCGTCGGCAAGCAGACGATCTACCGGTGGTGGTCCTCGAAGGGGGAGGTGCTGCTGGAGGCCTTCCTCGACCTGCAGGAACAGGCGGCGGAGCAGGCCGCGGGGCCGGGGCGGGAGACCGTGGAGTACGGCATCCCGGACACCGGCGATCTCGCGGCCGACCTCAAGAACGTCCTGCGGGCCACCGTCGACGAACTCCTCGATCCGAAGTTCGAGGTCCCCTCCCGTGCCCTCGCCGCCGCCGGGGTGGTCGACGAGAGGCTCACGAAGGACTTCGTCGCCAAGCTTCTCGAACCGCAACTCCAACTCTACGTCCAGCGGTTGAAGGCCGCCCAGGACGCGGGGGAGGTGCGGCCGGACATCGATCCGCGCATCGCCCTCGAACTCTTCGTCGCACCGCTCGCCCAGCGCTGGCTCCAGCGGACGGCACCCATCTCGTACGACTACACGGACACCCTGGTGGACTACGCCCTCCACGGCCTCGCGCCCCGTTGAGCCGGTCAACTCGCCGCCCGAATGTGACCGAACCGACCAGGTGGAACCTGCGGGCGGGCCGAAAATCAGCTCAAAGCACGGAATAGCCCACCATCTCTGCCCGCACTCCGGCATCGCCCCGCCCACCCCCGATGTGGGCTCCGGCCACCCGGGGCGCGCGATGGTGGGAGCATGGGGCATGCTGTCCGCACCACAGCGAGGCGAGGGGATTGATGAGCGCGACGTTCGGCGGCCGGAGCGGTCGGCAGGGCAAGATCTCCGAGTGGCTGCGCGCCCGTCGCACGAGCCGCCCGCTCGACGGGACCCCCGACGCCGTCGGCCGTGAGGAGCTGCTGCTCGCCGCCGCCGCTGCCGGACTCCCGCTCGCGCCCGCCGCGTACCCTTCGGACTACCGGTGTTCCTGCGACCGCGTCGGCTGCCCCACCCCCGCCCGGCACCCGGTGTCGTTCGCCTGGCAGACGCAGTCCACCACCGACCGCGCCCAGATCGAGCGATGGGCCCGGCACCAGCCGCAGGCCAACTTCATCACCGCGACCGGCATGGTCCACGACGTGCTCGACGTGCCGCTCGCCGCCGGGCAGGAGGCTCTGGAACGGCTGCTCGCCTCCGGGATCGAGGTGGGTCCCGTCGCCGAGGTCGAGTCCGAGTCCGACGACGGACGGCTCCTCTTCTTCACCCTCACCCGGGGCACACCCGAGGACGAGGACGAGTGGTGGCCCTGCGAGCTGGACTGCCATCCGGAGACCATGGACGAGCATCCCGGGCTGCGCTGGCACTGCCGGGGGTCCTACGCCCTCGTACCGCCGGCCCGACTCCCAGGTGACCTCGCCGTGCACTGGGTACGCGGCCCCGAGCACCCGCTCCCGGACCCGCTGACCCTGCTGGAGATCCTCACCGACGCCTGCTCACGCCACGTGGGCGAGGGGCCGGACCACACGGACGCGGCCTGGCCCCTGCGCGGCTGACCGGCACCACCCGGCAGACCTGTGGGGACACCGGCCAACTCCCGGCCGGGCCCGGGCGGTCACTCGCCCTTCGCCCCCGTCAGCCCGCCCACCCGGCTCAGGACCTTCACCGGCTGGTCCGACTCGGTCCTCGCCGGATCCAGGACCGCCTGGTTGTTCACGAACTCCAGCATCAGCGACTCCCTGGGCTCACCCGTCATCAGCGCCCGGACGGCCGGGTCGTTCACCGGGATGTCCACGCCCTGCGCGGCGGTCTGCTTCTGGTAGTGGCGGGTGGTGAAGAAGACCAGCGCCCCGCCGTCCGTGGTACGCAGACCGACCGGCGCGTAGTCGCCGTTGGTCAGGGACTCGTCGACGTACTGCCGCGCGATGCCCGGCTTCTTCGCGTTCTTCCGGCGTTCGGCGCGCTCCTCGGAGGTGTACGGGCCGTCCGCGAAGAGGGCGCTGTCCTCCTTCAGATATGTCACGTACTTGTCGGGCAGTTCCGCCGGCGCGACGGAGAGTTCGGGGTCGTCGGGCAAGACCACCTGCGCGTAGCCGTTCTCGTCCTTCTTGAACTCGGGCACGTCGGCGGCGGGCACGATCGTGAGGAAGGACACCTCCCACAGATCGGTGAGGCCGTCCCGGGTGAAGACGAACAGCCAACGGTCCGTGGAGCGGCCCTTGTTGGCGGCGGCGTCGGCCAGGAACCAGCGCGGCCAGGCCGCCTTCTCCGGGATCGTGTACGTGACGTCGGTCAGCTCCAGCGCCACGTGGTTCGGGTTGCCGCCCGGGTTGATCCGCGCCCCCGAGCGCAGCTTGCCGCCGTCGATGTCGGCGAGCGCGCCGGTCACCCGGGAGGCGTCCAGGGACTGGTCGTACGCCTTGTCCGCCTTGTTGTACGCGGTGGTGAAGTCCTTCAGCGCACGCGCCGCCTCCGCCTGTGTCGCCGCAGGCACGACCTCCAGGTCGCCGCGGACCACCACACACCCGCTCGCCGTCAACGACAGCGCGGTCACGGCCGTGGTCAGCAGCGCGCCGCGGCCGTACGCGAGCAGTCCGAGGAACCTCCCGCGCGTACGAACCGGACCAACCTCACGAAGCCACCGTGGGCTCCGGGCCCCGCGAACCCTGCTCATCAGGAATCTTCACCTTCCCCTTCCCGGAGGCGAACCCTACCGGGGCGAGGAACGGCGCGAACGCCGGGATCGGGTACGGGAGCCGGACCGTGACGTGGAGGACCGTCGGGCCGGGCCGGGCCCCCGGCGTGGCCGACGAGCTCCCGGCCGACGCCGAGTCGGACCGGCACACCGGTCAAGAGCAAGCGGCGAGGCCCGTTCCGACGGTCACGAACCCCGTTTCTCGGGTGCCGGTCCCGTACGGCCGACCCGCCTGCCACGTCGACCGGTGCGCGGGCGGCAGGCGGGGAGTCGTACCCCTGCGCCGCCTCTCCGCACGGCCCACGACCCGTTCCCCTTCCGGTCGTTGACCGGTGGTGCGGTGGCCTGGGACGACCTGGCGGCCCGGGTGATGTTTCAATGCGGGAGTGACTGACTTCGATGTGCTGCGGGTGTTCTGCGGACCCCGCGGCGGATACGGCAACGAACTGGGCGTCGTCCGCGAGGGCTCCGTGCTGCCCGACCGCGCCGAGCGCCAGGAGTTCGCCGCCAAACTCGGCTTCAGCGAGACCGTGTTCGTCGACGACCCCGAGCGCGGTGTCATCGACATCTACACCCCCACCCTGCGCCTGCCCTTCGCCGGCCACCCCTGCGTGGGCGCCGCCTGGCTCCTCGACGTTCCCGAACTGATCACCCCGGCCGGGCAGGTCGGGGTGCGGCTGGACGGGGAGTTCAGCTGGATCGAGGCCCTGCCGGAGTGGGCCCCGCCCCGCGCGTTCCGCCAGTACGCCTCCGCCGCCGAGGTCGACGACCTCCGCGTCCCGCCGCCCGGCGAGTGGATCTACGCCTGGGCGTGGGAGGACGAGGCCGCCGGCCGCGTCCGCGCCCGCGCCTTCCCCGGCCGCGACGACGGCATCGACGAGGACGAGGCCACGGGCGCGGCGGCCCTGCAACTGACGGCCCGGCTGGGCCGCGCCCTCAACATCACCCAGGGCGCGGGCTCCCAACTCCTGACGGCCCCGCAGCCGCATGGGTGGGTGGAGGTCGGGGGGCGTGTTTTCCTGGAGCGCTGAGCACGGGGCGGGCCCGCGGTGTCAGGGGCGCGGGGAACCGCGCGCCCAGCCCCCACGAACCCGCGGCGAACGAACGACCCGCCCGCCGAGCGCTCACGCACTCAGCGGAAACTCCTCCCCCAGAGCGAGAAAGACCGCGGTGTTGAGCGCGAACGCCCGCTTGCACTCGCTCACGATCCGCTGCCTCTCCAGCTCGTCGGCCCGCACCCGGTCCAGCAGCTCCCGGTAACCCCGCTTGAACGCGGCCGGGTTGGTGATCTCCTCGAAGACGTAGAAACGGACCCCGTCGCCCTTCTTGGCGAAGCCCCACGTCTTCTCGGCCCGGTCGCGGATGATCTGGCCGCCGGAGAGGTCGCCGAGATACCGCGTGTAGTGGTGGGCCACATAGCCGCCGGGCCAGCCGCGCGCGCACTCGGCGACCCGTTCCGCGTACGCCTCGGTCGCCGGCAGCGCGGTGAGCGTCGAGCGCCAGCCGGGGCCGCGCAGATGCTCTAGGTCCCGCTCCAGCGCGGTCAGCCGCATCAGCTCGGGCTGGATGAACGGCCCGGCGACGGGGTCGCCGGCCAGCGCCGGCGCCGCGCTCTCCAGTGCCTCGTACACGAACCACAGCTGCTCGGTGTACCGCGTGTACGCCTCGACGCCGAGTTCGCCGCCCAGCATGTCGCCCATGAACGTCGTGGTCTCCGCCTCGGTGTGCTGCTCGTGCGAGGCGGTGCGGATGAGCGTGGAGAACGCCGTGTCCGATGTGACCGACGCGTTCATGAAGGCCTCCGGTGCCGAGAAGGGATGGACGAGAACCTGCCGTCGTTTTGTGGTCAGGTTCACCTAAGCCAACAGGTTGCCGACCCCCTGTCGGTAAAACCGTACCCCGAATCCTCACCGTTCCCACCTGGAATGCGCGCAGGACGAAGCCCGCCCCGCGGCAGAGCCGGAGGCGGGCTGGAGGGGAGCGGGCTGAGGCGGGGGCCCGGAGAGGTCGCGGGCTACGGCAGCGTGAGGATCTCCGCGCCGCTCTCCGTGACCACCAGCGTGTGCTCGAACTGGGCGGTGCGCTTGCGGTCCTTCGTCACGACCGTCCAGCCGTCGTCCCACATGTCGTAGTCGTACGACCCGAGTGTGAGCATCGGTTCGATCGTGAACGTCATCCCGGTCTGGATCACCGTCGTGGCGTGCGGGGAGTCGTAGTGCGGGACGATCAGCCCCGAGTGGAACGACGAGTTGATCCCGTGCCCCGTGAAGTCCCGCACGACCCCGTACCCGAACCGCTTCGCGTACGACTCGATGACCCGCCCGATGATGTTGATCTGCCGGCCGGGCTTGACGGCCTTGATGGCACGGGCGAGGGACTCCCGGGTCCGCTCGACGAGAAGCCTCGACTCGTCGTCCACGTTCCCCACCAGGTAGGTGGCGTTGTTGTCACCGTGGACGCCGCCGATGTACGCCGTCACGTCCAGGTTGACGATGTCGCCGTCGCGCAGCACGGTCGAGTCCGGGATGCCGTGGCAGATGACCTCGTTGACCGAGGTGCACAGCGACTTGGGGAACCCCCGGTAGCCGAGCGTCGACGGGTAGGCCCCGTGGTCGCACATGTACTCGTGCGCGACCCGGTCCAGCTCGTCCGTGGCGACCCCGGGAGCGATGTGCCTGGCCGCCTCGGCCATCGCCCGCGCCGCGATCCGGCCGGCGATCCGCATCGCCTCGATCGTCTCGGGTGTCTGCACCTCCGGCCCGGTGTACGGAGTCGGGGCGGGCTTGCCCACGTACTCGGGTCGACGGATGTTTCCCGGGACGGTGCGGGTGGGGGAGAGCTTCCCCGGTGCGAGCAGCGACTGGCCAGACATGGCAGCGAGTTTAACCAGCTGTGGTGGGGGACCATGTCGGTGGCGGAGCGGCGGTGGATCGGCCGCGATCGGTGGTGACCGGTGAAAGGATCTCGACTCATGCCCCTCTTCAAACGGCGCACGGTCGGCAAGCCCGGCGAGTGGTTCTACTGCCTGGAGCACAGGAAGGTCGAGGAAGGCCCCGACTGCCCCGCCAAGGACCGCATGGGTCCCTACGCCTCCCGCCACGACGCCACCCGAGCGATGGAAACCGCCCGCGATCGCAACGCGGACTGGGAGAACGACCCCCGCTGGCACGACGCCCCCGCCGAGGGCCGGGACGACGACCGGCCCGACGACTGACCCGCCGCGCGGCGGTGAACTGCCCCGCCCACCCCCGCTTCCATTGGCCGGCCCGGTGGGAGAGGGCGGTCGCGCGGGCGGTGCGGAGCGCGCGGCCTCGCGAGGGCGTCTCGCCGGTCGCCGCGCCGGCGGGGTGCCGGGCGGTGTCGAGGCCGACGTCGGGTTCGGCGGGCACCGCCGGTGCGCCGTAGGCAATCGTCGACGGGCCGCCCCCGCGTACTCCGTCTCGTACGCGTCGGCGAGGAGACGGTCGAGCCGCTCCACGACGGGGGCGACTTCGGCGTGTACGAGACGATCACGTTCCGCCGGATCCCGGTCGCAGGGCTCGCCCGAGCCGGACGCCCGGGACCACGCTCGCCCGACCGCCACCCACGCCCACGACGGCGACAGGCGCGCACGTACAGTCGGCCCATGACCTCTACTGACAGTGCACAGCAGCCCACCGCGAAGGCCCCGGCAAAGGACCCCTGGGACCTGCCGGACGTGTCGGGACTCGTCGTCGGCGTGCTCGGGGGGACCGGGCCGCAGGGCAAGGGCCTCGCCTACCGTCTCGCCAGGGCCGGCCAGAAGGTGATCATCGGATCGCGGGCCGCGGACCGCGCACAGGCCGCCGCCGAGGCGCTCGGGCACGGGGTCGAGGGCGCCGACAACGCGGAGACGGCGCGCCGCAGCGACATCGTGATCGTCGCCGTGCCGTGGGACGGACACGGCAGGACCCTCGAATCGCTGCGCGAGGAACTGGCCGGCAAGCTCGTCGTCGACTGCGTCAACCCGCTCGGTTTCGACAAGAAGGGCGCCTACGCGCTGAAGCCGGAGGAGGGCAGTGCCGCCGAGCAGGCCGCCGTCCTGCTGCCGGACTCACGGGTCACCGCCGCCTTCCACCACCTCTCCGCCGTACTCCTCGAAGACCCCGAGATCGAGGAGATCGACACGGACGTGATGGTGCTCGGCGAGGTGCGGGCCGATGTCGAGATCGTGCAGGCGCTGGCCGGCCGCATCCCCGGCATGCGCGGCATCTTCGCCGGCCGGCTCCGCAACGCCCACCAGGTCGAGGCCCTGGTCGCCAACCTGATCTCCGTGAACCGCCGCTACAAGGCCCACGCGGGCCTGCGCCTGACCGACGTGTGAGCCGCCCTCGGGCATGGGGGACACTGGACGCCGTACCACCTCGTCCGACCGTCGACTGTCCTGTCAGGAGCCGACCCCCATGCCCCGCCTCGCCGTCTACGCGCTCATCGTCTGTCTCCTCGCCGTCACCGCCGCCGTGGTCTCCTTCGCCCGGGGCAGCTGGCTGGGTGTGGTGTGGGTGCTGATGGCCGGACTCTCGTCCAACATGGCCTGGTACTACCTGCGGAAGGCGAAGGCGGAGGCGGGGCGCCGGACCGCCACCGGCTGAGGCGCGCGGCCGTCACGGCAGGGTGAGGCACACGTCACTGTCCTCGCTCCAGAAGCGGTAGAGCCAGTAGCCGCAGTCGGACAGTTGGTCCTCGATCCCCAGGCCCCGCATGAACGTGTCGATCACGTCCCAGAACACGACGTTCACCCCCGGGATCCACAGCACCGCGAAGACCAGCAGCAGACCGAAGGGCGCGAGCGGCTCCACCTGGCGGCGGATCCGGTACGACAGCCAGGGCTCGATGACGCCGTAGCCGTCCAGGCCGGGAACCGGCAGGAAGTTCAGGAGGGCCGCCGTGACCTGGAGCATCGCGAGGAAGGCCAGGGCGAACAGGAAGGCCGCCGGAACGCCGTCCGTGACGCCCAGCCAGAAGGGCGCGGTGCAGACGGCCGCGAACAGGACGTTCGTCAGCGGGCCCGCCGCCGAGATCAGGCTGTGCTTCCACCGGCCCTGGATACGGCCCCGCTCGATGAAGACCGCGCCACCCGGCAGACCGATTCCGCCCATGATCACGAAGAGCACTGGGAGGACAATACTGAGGAGTGCGTGAGTGTAGGCGAGCGGATTGAGTGTCAAGTACCCTTTGGCACCGATCGTGATGTCGCCGCTGTGCAGCGCCGTGCGCGCGTGTGCGTACTCGTGCAGGCAGAGCGAGACGATCCACGCTGTGGTCACGAAGAGGAAAACAGCGACGCCCGGGGACGACGCGAAGTCCGTCCACACCGCCCAGCCAGTGACGGCCATGACTGCTGTGATCCCCAGAAAGACCGGGCTGACGCGCTGTCCTCTGATGGCGGTATCAGTGCTCATGGCCTGAGGGTAGCGGTGAGTGCTTCGTGCGCTGAGAGTGTGGGGTCATGGTCAACGCCTCGCTGGGCATGACCCACAGCCCTGGCGAGGCGCTGCTACAGACTGTCGGGAACGCGCAGGATGCACCCGCCCTTGTCGTGAGGGTGGCATCCGACTGTGATGCCCGTCCGTACAACGTCCTTCCTCACCGCGGCGATGTCCATGTCCCGCCATCGCCCGGCGAAGGACTTCCCGGTATTGACGTATGCCCAGTGGTCCGACCCGCATGGCACCACGAGGTTGGTGCCCCCTGTCGATTGGCGACTACTTCTCGGCTCTTCTCCATCCCATAGGCCTGATAGGGCGTGTGGCACCAGGGACAATGGACACCGTGCGCTACCGGATTCTCGGCACGACCCAGGCACTTCGCCCCGACGGCACCCCCGTCCCGGTCGGCGGCGCCCGGCTGCGCGCCCTGCTGACCGTGCTCGCGCTGCGGCCGGGGCGTACGGTGCCCGCGACCGCGCTCGTCGACGAGGTGTGGGCCGGCGATCCGCCCGCCGACGCGCCCGGCGCGCTGCAGGCGCTGGTCGGGCGGTTGCGGCGGGCGCTCGGGGCGGACGCGGTCGCCTCCGCCGAGGGCGGGTACCGGCTCACGGCCGCGCCCGACGATGTCGACCTGCACCGGTTCGAGCGGCTGGCCGGTGAGGGGCTGCGAGCCCTGGCCGACGGCGACCCCGCCAAAGCGGCCGTGGTCCTGGACGACGCCCTCGTCCTGTGGCGCGGCCCGGCCCTCGCCGACCTCCCCGACCGCGAAGCCGAGGCGTCCCGCCGGGACACCCGCCGCCTGGACGTGCTGCGCGCCCGCCACAGCGCCGCCCTCGCCCTCGGTCAGGCCGAGCAGTCCCTGCCCGAACTGACCGCCCTGTGCGACAGCCACCCCCTGGACGAACCCCTCCAGACCCTGCGCCTGCGGGCCCTGCGCGACGCCGGCCGCCCGGCGGCGGCACTGGACGCGTACGAGGACGTGCGGCGGCTGCTCGCCGACCGGCTCGGGGCCGACCCGGGGCGGGAACTGCGCTTCCTGCACGCGGAGTTGCTGAAGCCGGACGACGACAGCCCCGTGTCCGCACCCGCCGCGGACGCCCCGGCCGCCGGCAACCTGCGCGCCCGGCTTACCTCCTTCATCGGCCGCGAGACCGACATCGAGACCATCCGGGGCGATCTCACCGCCGCCCGCCTGGTGACGCTGCTCGGATCAGGCGGGGCCGGCAAGACACGGCTGTCGCAGGAGACCGCCGAGACCGTGCGGCACGCCATGCCGGGCGGCGTGTGGCTGGCCGAGCTCGCCCCGGTCGACGACCCCGCCGCCGTACCGGAGGCCGTGCTCACCGCCGTCGGCGCCCGCGAGACCGTGCTGTACGGCGCCGGCGCCGAGGGCATCCGGGCCGCCGTCGCCGACCGGCTCGACGACCCCCTCGAGCGGCTCGTCGAGCACTGCTCCAGGCCCCGCATGCTGCTGATCCTCGACAACTGCGAGCACGTCGCCGACGCCGCCGCCCGGCTCACCGAGGAACTGCTGGAGCGCTGCCCCGGCCTGACCGTCCTCGCCACGAGCCGTGAACCCCTCGGCGTGCCGGGGGAGTTGCTGCGGCCCGTGGAGCCGCTGCCCGAGCCGGTCGCGCTGCGGCTGCTCGCCGACCGGGGCGCGGCGGCCCGGCCCGGCTTCCGGGTCGAGGACGATCCCGAGGCGTGCGCCGAGATCTGCCGGCGCCTCGACGGCCTGCCCCTGGCCATCGAACTGGCCGCCGCCCGGCTGCGGATGCTGACGCCACGGCAGATCGCCGACCGGCTCGACGACCGCTTCCGTCTCCTCACCTCCGGCAGCCGTACCGTCCTGCCCCGCCAGCAGACCCTCAGAGCCGTCGTCGACTGGTCCTGGGACCTGCTCGACGAGGACGAACGGGACGTCCTGCGGCGGCTGTCGGTGTTCGCGGGCGGCTGCGACCTGCCCGCCGCCGAGGCGGTGTGCGGGCCGGTCGCCCTGGAGGCGCTCGGCTCGCTCGTCGACCGGTCCCTGGTCGTCGCCACGCCGCCGGGCGAGTCGGGCGACGGAGAGATGCGCTACCGCCTGCTGGAGACCGTCGCCGAGTATGCCGCCGAGCGGCTGGACGAGTCCGGGCTGCGCGCCCCGGCCGAGCGCGCCCACCTGACGTACTTCCGCGAACTCGCCCGCACCACCGACCCGTTGCTGCGCGGCCCGGACCAGCTCGCCGCGATCCGCCGGCTGGAGCGGGAGTACGAGAACCTGCGCACCGCCCTGCGCCACGCCGTCGCCCTGCGCGACGAGCAGGAGGCGCTGTGCCTGACGCTGTCCCTCGTCTGGTACTGGCAGATGCGCGACCTGCGCATCGAGGCCCGCAACTGGTGCCGCGAGGTCATGGCCCTCGGCCCCGACCCCTTCACCGAGCCCGTCCGCCGCGCCGCCCCGGTGTGGCAGCGCTGCACCGACGCCCCGCCCCCGATGACCGGCGAGGTCCTCCTGGAGGCGCGGCGCGGTGTCCATCTGGCCCATCTCGCCTGTATGGACACCGAACTGGACGCCTGGCAGAACCCGCGCTCCCAGCAGAAGCTGCGGACCATCTCCCGGACCTACGAGCCCGGCCTGCCGCAGAACTGCCGGATCCCGGGCCTGCTCTGGTTCTTCGCCGTGATGCTGACCGGCGACATGGACCGGCTGCGCGTCATCATGGACGCGTCCATCCGCACCTGCCGGGAGACCCCCGGCTTCGCATGGGAGCTGGCCTCCGGCCTCCAGATGCGGGCCAACTTCCTGGCCAACCGCACCGACTGGGCGGGCGACGCCACCCACGACGCCGACGAGGCGCTGGAGATCTACCAGCGCCTCGGTGACGCCTGGGGCACCGCCGAGGCCCTCTCCGCCCGCGCCGAGGCCCACGAACGCAAGGGCGACCACGTCCTGGCCGCCGCCGACTACGAGGCGGCCATCGCGCACGCCGAACGTGTCGGCGCCCGGGCCCAGGCGGCTGCCCTCGCCGCCCGGCTGGGCAATGCCCTGCTGGAGGCGGGCGAGGGCGAACGGGGTGAACGGCTGCTGCGCGAGGTGATCGACCAGCGCGAGGAGTCGCACAGCGAGGCCCTGCCCGCCGCCCTCCTCTTCCTGGCCGGCTGGCTCGGCATGACGGGCCGCGTCCCCGAGGCGCGGGAGCAACTGCGGCGGCTGCGCCAGGACTTCCGTATCGCCCACTTCATCGTCTTCGACGCGTTCATCCTCGGCGCGGAGGCCTGGCTGGACGCCATGGAGGGGCGCCACGAGGAGTGCCTGGACCTGATCCGCAGGGCGCTGGAGCGGGCCGGCGTCCCGCTCTCGGCGGCCATCGCACCCCATATGCGCGCGGTGTACCTGACCATCGCCGCCGGGTCCCTGGCCGGCCTCGACGGCGGGCACCGGGCCTTGGACGCGGCCCGCTGCCTCGGCGCCGCCGACGCACTGCTGCCGTCCGGGCACGTCGCCGCGCGGCAGGAGCGCGAGGCACGCGAGCAGGCGGAGCGGCGGGCGCGGGCGGTGCTCGGCGACACGGCGTACGAGTCCGCGTACGCGGAAGGTGGTGGCCTCTCCCTCGAGGAGGCCACCGCCCTGCTCTGACGCGATCCGCCCCGCCCGGTCAGCTCTTGGTGCGGAACTTGTGGATCGCGACGGGCGCCATCACCGCCGTGATCGCCACCGACCAGCCCACGGTCATCCGAGGAGGCCACCGCCCTGCTCTGACGCGATCCGCCCCGCCCGGTCAGCTCTTGGTGCGGAACTTGTGGATCGCGACGGGCGCCATCACCGCCGTGATCGCCACCGACCAGCCCACGGTCATCCACAGGTCGTGCGCGACCGGCCCGCCCACCATCAGACCGCGCGCGGCGTCCGCCAGCGTCGACAGCGGGTTGTAGTCGGTGAACGCCTGCAACCAGCCCGGCATCGACGTCGTGGGCGCGAAGATCGACGAGCCGAACTGGAGCGGGAACAGCACCAGGAAGCCCATCGCCTGCACGGACTGCGCGTTCTTCAGGATCACGCCCAGGGTGAGGAACACCCACATGATCGACGAGGCGAACGCCGTGGACAGGGCCACGGTCGCGAACAGCCCCGGCCAGTTCGTGATCTCGAACCCGACCGCGACGGCCACGATCATCAGCACGGCGGTCGCGAACAGCATCCGCAGCAGCTCCACCGAGATCTTCGCGAACAGCACCGAACCACGCCCGATCGGCAGGGACCGGAAGCGGTCCATGACACCGGAGTTGAAGTCCTGGCTGAAGCCGGTGCCGACGCCCTGGGACAGCGTCATGCTCATCATCGCGATCATGCCGGGGATCACGTACTGCACGTACCGGTCCTGCCCGCCGCCCAGCGCCTGCCCGATCGAGCCGCCGAAGACGAACACGAACAGCAGGGTGAAGATGACCGGCATCAGCAGTGCGTCGGCCATCGACTCCGGGTCCTTGCGGATCCACAGCAGGTTGCGGCGGATCAGGGCTCCGGTGTGACGCAGGTGGCCGCGCGGCGAGATACGGGCGCCCGCCCCGGCGTCGTTGATGGTCACGGCGCTCATACGGCGGCCTCCTGAAGGGCTTCGGCGGGCACGATGTCCTGCGGGGCACTGGCACGGTGGCCGGTGAGGGACAGGAACACCTCGTCCAGGCTCGGCAGTTCGGTGGTGATGGCGGAGAGCGTGATGCCGCGCGAGGTGACCGTGCCGACCACGGCGGTCAGCTGCTCGTCGCTGAGGATCGGCACGAGGACGTCACCCCGGTCGGCGTCCACGGTCGTGGTGGCGAGCCCGGTGATCCCCAGATCGTCCAGCGCGGCGGCGAGGGGCCGCAGATGCGCCGGATCGGCCGGGCGGACCCGCAGCGCCCGGCCGCCGACCTTCGCCTTCAGCTCCTCGATGGCACCGCCTGCGATGACCTGGCCGCGGTCCACGACCGTCAACTCGGAGGCGAGCTGCTCGGCCTCCTCCATGTACTGGGTGGTGAGCAGCACGGTGACCCCGTCGCCGACCATGCGCTTCACCTCGTCCCACACCTCGTTGCGGGTGCGCGGGTCGAGCCCGGTGGTCGGCTCGTCCAGGAAGAGCACGGCCGGTCGCCCCATCATCGACGCGGCCAGGTCCAGCCGCCGCCGCATGCCCCCGGAGTACGTCGCCGCCGGCCGCTTGGCCGCCTCGGTCAGCGAGAAGCGCTCCAGCAACTCGTCGGCCCGGCTGCGGGCGTCCTTGCGGGGCAGGTCGAGCAGTCGCCCGATCATGTACAGGTTCTCCCAGCCCGAAAGCTTCTCGTCCACGGAGGCGTACTGCCCCGTGAGCCCGATCACCCGCCGCAGCTGCCGGGGCTGCCGTACGACGTCGTAGCCGGCGACGGTGGCCTGGCCCGTGTCGGGAGCGAGCAGTGTGGACAGGATCCGTACGAGGGTCGTCTTCCCGGCCCCGTTCGGCCCGAGCACCCCCATGACGGTGCCCTCCCGCACATCCAGGTCGACCCCGTCCAGCGCCCTGGTCTCGCCGTAGTGCTTCACCAGCCCCCGCACGGTCACAGCGGCGCCGCCGGTGTTCTTGTCGATTCGCGTCATGTCCCTGACGGTGTCAGCTCCCACCGACAGATCACCGACAGACCGCCGACAGCCCTTGTCGGTGGTCCCGGCAAGGGGACAGCCCGTCGACGGGGGAAGATCGACGGGCTGTCCGTGGTACCGCTATGGCTCTAGTGGACGGAGTGCTCCTCCTGCGGGAACGTTCCACCCACCACATCCTCGGCGAACGCCTTCGCCGCGTTGCCCATGACCGCACGCAGGTCGGCGTACTGCTTCACGAACTTGGGCACGCGCCCACCGGTCAGGCCCAGCATGTCGGTCCACACCAGCACCTGCGCGTCGGTCTCCGGGCCGGCCCCGATCCCGACCGTCGGAATGTGCAGCACCCGCGTCACCTCGGCCGCCAGCTCCGCCGGAACCAGCTCCAGCACCACGGCGAACGCACCCGCGTCCTGGACGGCCTTGGCGTCGCGCAGCAGCTGCGCCGCCGCCTCCTCGCCCCGGCCCTGGACGCGGTAGCCCATCGCGTTGACGGACTGCGGGGTGAGGCCGATGTGGGCCATGACGGGGATGCCGGACTCGACCAGCAGCCGGATCTGTTCGTGGGACCGCTCGCCGCCCTCCAGCTTGACGGCCCCGACCCCGCCCTCCTTGACCAGCCGGGTCGCCGAGCGCAGCGCCTGCACCGGGCCCTCCTGGTAGGAGCCGAAGGGCAGGTCGCCGACGATCAGGGCGCGGCCGGTGCCCCGTACGACGGCCGAGGCGAGCATGGTCATCTCGTCGAGGGTGACGGGTACGGTCGACTCGTACCCGAGGTGGCAGTTGCCCGCGGAGTCGCCGACCAGCATGACCGGGATGCCGGCCTCGTCGAAGACGGAGGCGGTCATCGCGTCGTACGCGGTGAGCATGGGCCACTTCTCGCCGCGTTCCTTGGCGAGGGCGATGTCCCGGACGGTGATACGGCGTGTGCCCTTGCCCCCGTACAGCGCCTTGTTGCCGTCGGAGGGCTTCGTCTGGGCAGCCGCAAGCTGCGTCATGGCTACAGCTCCTTCATGTCATCTCGAGGCACCCTGACGGTGTCCCCGGACCGGTTCCATGGTGGCACCTCGTGCCAGGGAGTGCCAGGGGAGGGCCATGTGGCCGTTTCGGCATGCGACGCGTAAGAGCCGGGTAAAAGATTTTCGATACGAGACGGTCCCGTATCGAAAAAGGTCTAGGGTCGACGACATGACTACCGCAGTTCCCGACTCCCGCGTACCGGCGGCGGTGCACCGGCGCCGCTGGGTGATTCTCGGCGTGCTGATGCTGAGCCTGCTGATCGTGGTGCTCGACAACTCGATCCTCAACGTCGCCATCAAGACGATCTCCACCCCGGAGCCGACCGGCATCGGCGCGACCCAGAGCGAGCTGGAGTGGGCGATCAACGCCTACACGCTGGTCTTCGCGGGGCTGCTGTTCTCCGCGGGCCTGCTCGGCGACCGGCTGGGCCGCAAGAGGGTGCTGCTCGGCGGTCTCGTCGTCTTCGGCATCGGCTCGGCGCTGGCGGCCATGTCGGGCTCGCCGGCCGAGCTGATCGCCTTCCGCGCGGTGATGGGTCTCGGCGCCGCCTTCGTGATGCCCGCCACTCTCGCCGTCCTGATGAACGTCTTCGAGCGCGACGAGCAGCCGAAGGCCATCGGCATCTGGGCGGGCGGCGTCGGCCTCGCCATCGCCATCGGCCCGATCACCGGCGGCGTCCTCCTCGACCACTTCTGGTGGGGCTCGGTCTTCCTGGTCAACGTGCCGATCGTCGTCCTCGCGCTGGGCCTGATGATCTGGCTGGTCCCCGACTCCCGCGACCCGGACCCGGGCCGTATCGACCCCGTCGGCGTGCTGCTCTCCGTCGTCGGCCTGGTGCTGCTCGTCTACGGCATCATCCGGGGCGGCCAGCTCGCCGACTTCACCGACGTCACGGTCCTCGGGACCATCGCGGCCGGGCTCACGGTCCTCGCCGGCTTCGTCCTGTTCGAGAAGCGCAGCGACCACCCCTCCATCGACATCACGTTCTTCAGGAACAAGGTCTTCTCGGCCGCCGTCGGCGTCATCGGCCTGGTCTTCTTCGCGCTGATGGGCGTGACCTTCTTCTCCGTCTTCTACACCCAGACCGTGCGCGGCTACTCCCCGCTGCAGACCGGCCTGCTGATGCTGCCGCTGGCCGTCGCGCAGCTCGTCTTCGCGCCGCGCGCCCGTCTCGCCGTGGACCGCTTCGGCAACAGCGCGGTGTGCACGGCGGGCATGGTGCTGATCGCCGCGATGCTGGCCGCGTTCGCCGTGCTCGACGCGGACACGCCGATCTGGATCCTCGAAGTGATCTTCTTCCTCATGGGAGCGGGCATGGCACACGTGATGACCCCCCTGAGCGTCGTCATCATGCAGGCGCTGCCCCGCGAGAAGGCCGGCTCCGCCTCCGCGCTCAGCAACACCTTCCGCCAGGTCGGCGGCGCCCTCGGCATCGCCGTCCTCGGCTCGGTGCTCTCCACCGCGTACCGAGGCGGCATCGAGGGCGAGCTGCCCGCCGGCGCCCCGCACGCCGCCGCCGAGTCCATCGAGGCCACCCTCGGCCTCGCCGCCCGCCTCGGCGAGCGGGGCGAGGCCCTGGTCGGCCCGGCCCACGACGCCTTCCTGCACGCCATGCACGTGACCGCCCTGTGCGGGGCCGGCGTCGCCGTCCTCGGCGCGGTGGCCATGGCGGTGTTCCTGCCGGGCCGGACACCGACCGGAGAAGGGGACAAGGACGAGCCCGAGTTGGTGGCCGCCGACCACTGACGGGAGAATCGCGCCAGCCCCACGAGAGACGGAGTCGATTTTGAGCCTCGCCGAGAGCCACGCCGGTAACGGGCGGGTCCGGGACCAGAGCCCCGTACGCGGGCGGCCCCGGAGCGAGGCCGTGGAGCGGTCCATCATCGAGGGCGCGATAAGACTCCTGGAAGAGGGCGTGCCGCTCGCGGAGTTGTCCATCGAGCGGGTGGCCCGCACCGCAGGCGTCGGCAAGGCCACCATCTACCGCCGCTGGAGCGGCAAGGAGGCGCTCTTCGTCGACGTACTGCGCGCCGCCGAGCCCCCGGACCCGGTCCTGCCCGGCACCTCGATGCGCGACGACCTGGTCGTCCTCATGGAGGCCGCACGCCAACGCGGGCTGCTCAACCGGCCGTCGGCGATCCTGCACAACGTCATGGCCCAGATGAAGAGCAGCCCCAAGATCTGGGACGCCTACCACGCCGAGGTCGTCGCCCCGCGCCGCCGACGCCTCGCCGAGGTGCTGCGCCGGGGGCGGGACAACGGCGAACTCCGCGCCGACGTCGACATCGACCTCGCCGGTGATCTGGTCTTCGGCCCCATGCTCGTCCGCACCGTCATGCGCCCGGACTCGGCCCTCCCGGAGGGTCTCGCGGAGACCATCGTGGACACGGTGCTCGAAGGGCTTCGCGCTCCCGCGAAGTGAGTCACAGTGAATGTGCGCGTTTCGTTACAGACCGCGTAGCCCGTCCGCCGGTTCGGAACTCCCAACAGCGGGTTGTTCGTCCTCCTGCCCGTACGGCTGCCATGTGGCGGCAGGAGCGAGGGCAATCATCCCCTAGGGTTTTCAGAGCGCGGGGGGAAGAGTGCACGGCAGGTTGTGAGGCGACGGTATGGCGCAGGCGTACATGACGGAGACGGGCGGCGGCACGGGTCAGGGCCGCGAACAATCCCGGTTCCGACGCCTGTTGGACCGCCTGTTCGGCGGCTGGAGAGGAGACCGGCGGATCTGGCGGCGGGGCGTCGTCCTCGCGGTCCTCGCGGTCCTCGTCGCGCTGCTGATGGTGCTGCACGCCTACGTCCCGAACACCATCGGCAACCTCGGCAGCCTCACCGAGACGTTCCTGCCCTGGCTGGGCGTCGCGATCCCGCTGCTGCTGATCCTGGCGCTGGTCCGGAAGTCGGCGACCGCGCTCATCGCCCTCCTCCTGCCCTCGGTGGTCTGGCTGAACATCTTCGGCGGGCTCGTCACCAGCAAGACCGGCAGCGGCGGCGACTTCACCGTCGTCACCCACAACGTCAACGCGGACAACGCCGACCCGTCCGGCACCGCCCGCGACGTCGCCGCCTCCGGCGCGGACGTGGTCGCCCTGGAGGAGCTGACCGAGGCCGCGGCGCCGGTGTACGAGAGGGCGCTGGCGGCGACGTACGAGTACCACGAGGTCGTCGGCACCGTCGGCCTGTGGAGCAAGTACCGGATGAGCGACACCGAGGCCGTCGACATCAAGCTGGGGTGGAACCGCGCGATGCGTTCCACGGTGGCGACGCCGGACGGGCCGGTCGCCGTGTACGTCGCCCATCTGCCCTCGGTGCGGGTGAAGCTGGAGGCCGGGTTCACCGCGCGCCAGCGCGACAAGAGCGCCGACGCGCTCGGCGAGGCCATCGCGGACGAGCCGATCCGGCAGGTCGCCCTCCTCGGCGACCTCAACGGCACGATGAACGACCGCGCCCTCAACGCCGTCACCGCCCAGATGCGCTCCACCCAGGGCGCCGCGGGCAGCGGCTTCGGCTTCAGCTGGCCCGCGTCGTTCCCGCTGGCGCGCATCGACCAGATCATGGTCCGGGGCATGGAGCCGACGGCGTCCTGGACCCTGCCGCAGACGGGCAGCGACCACCTGCCGGTGGCGGCACGGGTGACGATCGACCCGTCCGGGAGCTGACGACCCTGGTGGGGCGGCTGCGGGCGAGGGGAGAACGGGGCACGGGTTCGAGTGTTCTCCGTCAGTGAACCTACTGGGGAACGGAACCTCGATTCCCCCTCTCCTTGAGAGGTCCCGCCATGCCCTTGGC
Organism: Streptomyces sp. TG1A-60; assembly: GCF_037201975.1. NCBI lineage: Bacteria > Bacillati > Actinomycetota > Actinomycetes > Kitasatosporales > Streptomycetaceae > Streptomyces > Streptomyces sp. TG1A-60. Next base: position 6,040,809 of record NZ_CP147520.1, read on the forward strand.
CCTGCTCGCTCTCGCCGTAGGAGCCTTCGGAATCGGCACGACCGAGTTCGTCACGGGGGCTCCCGGCCCCCGGAGGATGCGACGCGGCCTCCCTGTGCGATGCTCACGGCATGGCTGATCAACGCGAGGTCGTCATCGTCCGCCGGCCTGGTCGGGCGCCTTCGGCCCGGGATGGGCTGGCCGAGCTGCTGGCGGCCTACCATCTGCAGACGCAGGCCGAGAAGGGCGAGGCCGTCGCCGGGGTGGACGGGTTGCCAGAACGCTACCGGGTCGAGATCGAGGATCCGCAGGCCGTGTTCGTCGACGACGTCGTGCTGCTGGCGTTGAGCGGGAACACCTCGGTGGGCTGCCTGGTGGTGACCGCCCCTGTCGAGGGACGGTCGGAGGTCAAGAGGCTCTGGACGGACCCGGCGTTCCGTGGGCGGGGCATCGCGTCCAGCCTGGTCGGCGCCGCGCTCGCGCAGGCCGGGGAGAGCGGCGTCAGCGCGGTGCGGCTGTCGGTGTGGAAGTGGCGGGCAGCCGCGATCGCCCTGTACGAGCAGCTCGGATTCACTGTCACCGAGTCGTGGGACGAGCGGGAGCAACTGGTCTGCATGGAACGTGCCGTGTGAGTGGGCACAGTCATGCGCCGATGGCGTTGACGCCGCACTCGATCGCGTGTCGGCACAGGTCGGCGCGGTCTCACGAGCGGCGGAGAGGACCGTGTCGCCGCGGACCCGACCGGCGTGACGCCGGGCTGGCGCGGCCCCAGCCGGATGGCCCTGGCGAAGGTCCGGCGAGTCCTGCGACCGTTAGAGCGTCCACATGACCATGGCGCCGAGCGCCGGAAGCGTTGCCCGTCCGCTCCCACGTCCGGACGGGCAGCCACGCGCACGGCAGCGGTGCCGTAGTGGTGATGAAGGACCCGCCCGAGCCCGTTACGCCCGCTCGCGCCACCGATTCGTCATGGGCAGCCGGCGGTCCTTGCCGAAGCCCTTGGGGGAGATCTTCGTCCCCGGCGGGTACTGGCGCCGCTTGTACTCGGCCGCGTCGACCATGCGCAGGGTCTTGTTGACCAGCTCCCGGTCGAACCCGGCGGCGGTGATCGCGTCGGCGCCCTGGTCGCGGTCGACGTACCGCTCCAGGATCGCGTCCAGGACCGGATAGTCCGGCAGGGAGTCCGTGTCGACCTGCCCGGGCCGCAGCTCGGCGCTCGGCGGCTTGGAGAGGGAGTTCTCTGGGATCGGCGGGGTCTGGCCCCGCTCCTCCGCCGCCCGGTTGCGCCACCGGGCCAGCCGGAAGACCGACGTCTTGTACACGTCCTTGATGGGGCCGTACGCGCCCACCGAGTCGCCGTACAGCGTCGAATAGCCCACCGCCAGCTCCGACTTGTTGCCGGGCGCCAGCACGATGTGGCCCTCCTGGTTGGAGATGGCCATGAGGAGGGTGCCGCGCAGGCGTGACTGGAGATTCTCCTCCGCCAGGCCCGTCAGCTCGGTCGACGCCATGTAGGCGTCGAACATCGGCGCGATCGGGATCGTGCGGAAGTTCAGGCCCGTGCGGCGCGCCAGCTCCGCCGCGTCGCCCTTGGAGTGGTCCGACGAGTACTTCGACGGCATGGACACGCCGTACACGTTCCGCGCGCCGAGCGCGTCACACGCGATCGCCGCGACGAGCGCGGAGTCGATACCGCCGGAGAGCCCGATCAGCACCGAGGTGAAGCCGTTCTTCGCCGCGTACGCCCGCAGGCCGACCACCAGCGCCGAGTACACCTCCTCCTCGTCGTCGAGGCGCTCCGCGTACCCGCCGGTCAGCTCCGGCTCGTACGCGGGCAGCGGCTCCTCGGAGATGACGAGCCGGTCGATGCGCAGCCCGTCGTCGACACGTTGTCCGTCAGCGGCTTCGCCGCGGGCCGTCACCGGCTCGGCGACGGCCGCCGGGAGGTCCAGGTCGAGGACGACACACCCCTCCGAGAACTGCGGCGCCCGCGCGACCACTTCGCCGTCCCGGTCGACGACGATCGAGTCGCCGTCGAAGACCAGCTCGTCCTGGCCGCCGATCATCGCCAGATAGGCGGTCGTGCAGCCGGCCTCCTGGGCCCGCTTGCGGACCAGTTCGAGACGGGTGTCGTCCTTGTCGCGCTCGTACGGCGAGGCGTTGACGGAGAGCAGCAGCCCGGCCCCGGCGGACCGGGCCGCCGGGACCCGGCCGCCGTCCTGCCAGAGGTCCTCGCAGATGGCGAGGGCGATGTCGACGCCGTGCAGCCGCACCACCGGCATGGTGTCGCCGGGCACGAAGTAGCGGAACTCGTCGAACACGCCGTAGTTGGGCAGGTGGTGCTTGGCGAAGGTGAGCGCCACCTCGCCCCGGTGCAGCACCGCGCCCGCGTTCCGCGGCGCCCCCGCCGGCTGACCGTACTTCGGCGCGGCGGACTCGGAACGGTCGAGATAGCCGACGATCACCGGCAGCTCCCCGAAGCCCTCGTCGGCGAGCCGCGCGGCGAGCGCCCTCAGCGCGGAGCGGGAGGCCTCCACGAAGGACTGGCGCAGCGCCAGGTCCTCGACGGGATACCCGGTCAGCACCATCTCGGGGAACGCCACCAGATGCGCTCCCTGCTCGGCGGAGTGCCGGGTCCAGCGGACGACCGCCTCGGCGTTCCCGGCGAGATCGCCGACCGTCGAGTCGATCTGATTCAAAGCGAGACGAAGTTGAGGCACGCGCCCAGTGTAATCGTCAGAGCGACGCAATGGGGTGTGGGGCGCCCCACGTTCGCAGCGCCCCACGGTTTCGGCCCGGTGCCCGCCGTCGTGACGACTCCGCGCGACCCGCGACGCCTGTCCGACGGGAACCGTCGGACAGGCCGGAGGAGATCCTGCGATCGCTCCTCCGCCGAGGACGCGTCACCGGTCTACCGCGGCGCGGCCCCCCGCTCCTCGAGCAGGTCCGTCATCAACGTGATCTCGGACTCCTGGGCGTTGACCATGCCCCGGGCGAGCTTCTTCTCGACGCCGACCGCGCACTTGGAGACACAGCCCTCCGCCATGTGGACGCCACCCTTGTGGTGGTCGGTCATCAGCTGGAGGAAGTAGATCTCGGCCTGCTTGCCGTTGAGTGTGCCGAGCTTGTCCATCTCGGTGTCGGTGGCCATGCCGGGCATCAGCGCGCCGTCCTCGCCGGAGGCCATGGCACCCATGCCCATCCAGGCCATCGGCTCCTGCGACGACACCTTCGGCAGACCCCACAGATCGAGCCAGCCGATCATCATGCCGCGCTGGTTGGCCTGCGTCTGCGCGATGTCGTACGCGAGCCGCCGGATCTCCTCGTCGTCCGTCCGGTCGCGCACGATGTACGACATCTCGACGGCCTGCTGATGGTGGACGGCCATGTCCCGGGCGAACCCCGCGTCCGCGGAGTCGGCGGCGGGGGCCTTCAGCCCGGACTCGTCGCCGTCGGCGACCGCGTAGGTGATCGCTGAGGCCGCGACGAGCACGGCCGCTGCCCCGGAGGCGATCCAACCGATGTGCTTCATGCTTCCCACTGTGCCAGGTTCCCTGCCGCTAGGAGACGCCGTTGGTGCAGGCGGCACCCGGCTCGGGGGTCTGCTCGCCCTGGACGTACTTCTCGAGGAACGTGTCGAGGTTCGGGTCCGTCGCGCTGGTCACCGTGCGCTGGTGGCCCCACGCGCTGAGCATGATCGGGTCCTTCTGACCCTCGACCGGGCTCATCAGCGTGTACGGGGTCTTCTCGACCTTCTCCGCGAGCGCCTTGACGTCCGCCTCGGACGCCTTGCTGTTGTACGTCACCCACACCGCGCCGTGCTCCAGGGAGTGCACGGCGTTCTCGTTCTTGATCGCCTTGTCGTAGACGTCGCCGTTGCAGTTCTGCCAGACCGGGTTGTGGTCACCGCCGACCGGCGGCTGCATCGGATACTTCACGGTCTTGGTGACGTGGTTCTGGGTGAGCTTGGCGCTCCAGGTGCGCACGCCGTCCGACCCCGTGGTGAACTTGCCCGAGCCCTTCGCGTCGCTCGCCGTGCTGCTGCTGTCGCTGCCGTCGGACTGCGAGCGGACCAGGACCGCGCCGCCCCCCACGAGGCCGGCGACTATCAGCACGCTGGCGCCGATCGTGAGGATCCGGTTCCGGCGCTCACGGGAGCGCTCGGCACGGCGCATCGCCTCGATGCGCGCCTTGCGCTCCGCGCTGCTGTTGGACTTGGCGGCCATGGGGTGCGTCCTTAGTGGGGGATGGGTCGGATGGGACGGTCGGACCAGCTGATCGTAATTTGATCCACTCCCTCTCGTAAACGAGGGACCACGCCTCCCATGCTCCCCGGGAGCGGCGCGGCCCGCCCCCGAACGACGCGGGCGTTACGGATATCGGTGCGAGCAGGCAAGATGGGCGGCAGAGCGGTTGAGCGGCGGAGCGAGCGGTACACCTGCCGTATGCCGGGCGTTCGACCGGAGGTCGGTCTGCCGATCAAGGTACGCAACGCGCGCGAAATGGTGTTGTGGTGGGATGGTGCCCGACCGCCTCCCGTCGCTCGGGAGCAAGGCGGCCTGACCAGCAAGGAATGGGTGGAAGCGGAAGATGGACAAGCAGCAGGAGTTCGTGCTCCGTACGTTGGAGGAGCGCGACATCCGTTTCGTACGCCTGTGGTTCACGGACGTGCTGGGCTTCCTGAAGTCCGTGGCCGTGGCCCCCGCCGAGCTGGAACAGGCGTTTGACGAGGGCATCGGCTTCGACGGCTCGGCCATCGAGGGCTTCGCCCGGGTGTACGAATCCGACATGATCGCCAAGCCGGACCCGTCGACCTTCCAGGTCCTTCCGTGGCGCGCGGAGGCCCCCGGCACCGCCCGGATGTTCTGCGACATCCTCATGCCGGACGGATCCCCGTCCTTCGCGGACCCGCGCTACGTCCTCAAGCGCGCCCTGGCCAGGACCTCCGACCTGGGCTTCACCTTCTACACGCACCCCGAGATCGAGTTCTTCCTCCTGAAGGACAAGCCGGTCGACGGCTCCCGCCCCACCCCCGCCGACAACTCCGGCTACTTCGACCACACCCCCCAGAACGTCGGTATGGACTTCCGCCGCCAGGCGATCACCATGCTGGAGTCCATGGGCATCTCGGTCGAGTTCTCCCACCACGAGGGCGCCCCCGGCCAGCAGGAGATCGACCTCCGCTACGCCGACGCGCTCTCCACGGCGGACAACATCATGACGTTCCGCCTGGTCATGAAGCAGGTGGCGCTGGAGCAGGGCGTCCAGGCGACGTTCATGCCGAAGCCGTTCAGCGAGCACCCGGGCAGCGGAATGCACACGCACCTGTCACTCTTCGAAGGCGACCGGAACGCCTTCTACGAGTCCGGCGCCGAGTACCAGCTCTCCAAGGTCGGCCGCTCCTTCATCGCGGGCCTCCTGAAGCACGCCGCCGAGATCGCGGCCGTCACCAACCAGTGGGTCAACTCCTACAAGCGCATCTGGGGCGGCTCCGAGCGCACCGCCGGCGCCGGCGGCGAGGCCCCCTCCTACATCTGCTGGGGCCACAACAACCGCTCCGCCCTGGTCCGCGTCCCGATGTACAAGCCCGGCAAGACGGGCTCGGCGCGGGTCGAGGTCCGCTCCCTGGACTCCGGCGCGAACCCGTACCTGGCGTACGCCATGCTCCTGGCCGCCGGCCTCAAGGGCATCGAAGAGGGCTACGAGCTCCCGCCGGGCGCCGAGGACGACGTCTGGGCCCTCTCGGACGCGGAGCGCCGCGCGATGGGCATCGAGCCGCTCCCGCAGAACCTCGGCGAGGCCCTGACCCTGATGGAGCGCAGCGACCTGGTGGCCGAAACTCTGGGCGAACACGTCTTCGACTTCTTCCTGCGCAACAAGAAGCAGGAGTGGGAGGAGTACCGCAGCGAGGTCACCGCGTTCGAGCTGCGGAAGAACCTGCCGGTGCTGTAGTCCCCGGACGGGGCTGCGGCCTGTGAAGGGGGCCCGGCTGTGGGGCTCCCCTTCCGTATGCCGGTGGGGGCAGGCATGACTGGCGCCCCCCGGCCCGGTGGTACCGCCGTCCCGAAGGCTGCCGGTACGCCGACCGGGACGGTCTGACGTGTGCCCGCCCTCACCGCCCCCGGTCGGCCAGGTCGGCCAGCACCTGGTGCAGCGGCTCGGTGACCCGGCGCCGGTACTCCTGGATGGCCCACCCGTTGCCGTCCGGGTCCTTGAAGTACATGAAGGTGGCGCCGTCGGCGGGGGCGTACTGGACGGGTTCGGACACGTCGAGGCCACGTTCGAGGAGTTCGGCGTGGGCGGCCTTGATGTCGGCGACGCAGAGCTGGAGGCCCCGGTAGGAGCCGGGGGCAGGCCTGGAGCCCTGGGCCATGTCCCAGATGGCGTCGCCGAGGGCGATCGAGCAGCCGGAGCCCGGGGGCGTCAGCTGGACGATCCGCATGCCCGGCATGACCTCCTGGTCGATGTCGACATGGAACCCGACCTTGTCCCGGTAGAAGTCCCGGGCCCGGTCGACGTCGTTCACGGGCAGCGGGATCACTTCGAGCGTGTACTGCATCCCTGGTCCTCCAAGTCGCCCTTGACGGGAGTGCCTGTGCACATGGGTATGTCACTCTCGGCCGAACCGCCACCGCGTCTGGCTGAACGGCTCCCCCTTACCGAATCCGAAAACCGTGCCGGGCGCCACAGCGAAGACCAGGGCGCGCCCCGGACCGTGGTGGAAGTACCCCGCCCGCACCTCGAAGTGCCAGAAGCTGCCGTACTTCGCCTCCCACGCGGCGGCCAGCTCCCGCAGCCTCCCGTCATCGGACACACGTACGGCCTCACCCTCCACCACCAGGTCGTAACCCTTGTCCCATGTGTTCGTACCGGTCGTCAGCACGACGTGCGGGTTCTCCGCGAGGTTCTTCGCCTTCCGTTCCTCCGGGCCGGTGCAGAAGTGCAGCGCCCCCTGGGACCACACCGCCGGCAACGGCGTCACATGAGGCCGCCCGTCCGGCCGTACCGTCGAGATCCAGAACAGTTCCGCCCCGGAGAGCCGCGCCTCGGCCTCCGGCCAGGGGATCGCGTCGGCGGCCGGGTCGCTGTAGCGGGGGGCGAGCCGGGTCTGCGGCTTGCCGGTGTTCGACATGGGCTGCCCTTCCTGTCGTCTCTCACCACACAGGGCAGAGACTCCCGTGGGCCCCAGAACTCATCGGACAGTCCCGGACCCGCCGAGATGCCGCCGGCGTGCGGTCTGCCCGCACACCGCTGGCCACACCCTGAGGACGACGCGCAGGACTCCGTCACCCCCCGTAGAACAGCTCCTCCACCACCGCCCGAGCCCGCCGCGTGGTGCGTCGGTAGTCGTCGAGCATGTCGCCCACGTGGCCGGGGCCGTAGCCCAGGTAGCGGCCCACGGCGCCGAGTTCGCGGCCGTCGGAGGGGAAGGTGTCGCCCGCCCGCCCCCGTACGAGCATCACGGCGTTGCGTACGCGCGTCGCCAGTACCCACGCCTCGTCCAGTATGGCCGCGTCCTCGGCGCTCACCAGCTCGGCGGCACGTGCCGCGGCCAGGGCCTGGCGGGTGCGGGTCGTGCGGAGACCGGGCTCGCGCCGGCCGTGCCGGAGCTGGAGGAGCTGCACGGTCCACTCGACGTCCGACAACCCACCCCGCCCGAGCTTGGTGTTGAGGGTGGGGTCCGCGCCTCGCGGCATCCGCTCCGACTCCATGCGGGCCTTCAGACGCCGGATCTCGCGGGCCGCGTCGTCGCCCAGTCCGTCCGCCGGATAGCGGAGCGGATCGATGAGGTCGATGAAGCGGCGGCCCAACTCCTCGTCCCCGGCGACGGGCTCGGCGCGCAGCAGGGCATGGGACTCCCACACCAGTGACCAGCGACGGTAGTACGCCTCGTACGACTTCAGGGTCCGTACGAGAGGGCCGGACTTGCCCTCGGGGCGCAGGTCCGCGTCGATGAGGAGGGGCGGGTCGGCGCTCGGGATCTGGAGCAGGCGGCGCATCTCGGAGACGACGGTGTTGGCGGCGCGGGAGGCCTCCTGCTCGTCGGCGCCCTCGCGCGGCTCGTGCACGAACAGCACGTCGGCGTCGGAGCCGTAGCCCAGTTCGTGGCCCCCGAAGCGGCCCATGCCGATGACGGCGAAGCGGGTGGGGAGGGTGTCCCCCCAGCCGTCGCGGACCACGGCGTGCAGGGTGCCCGCGAGGGTCGCCGCCGTGAGGTCGGAGACCGCGCCGCCCACGAGGTCGACCAGGGCACCCTGGTCGGCGGCGGCCGGGGACGCCTCGGTGCCGTAGGAGCCGACGATGTCCCTGGCGGCCGTACGGAAGAGTTCACGCCGTCGCACGCCGCGCGCGGCCGTGACGGCCTGTTCGGCGCCGTCGGCGCGGCGGACGGCGGCGAGGATCTCCTGTTCGAGGGGGGCGCGTTCGCGGGGTTCGAGCCCGCCGGCCCCACCGGCGACGCCGTCCCCGTCGCCGAGGAGGGCGACGGCCTCGGGGGCGCGCATGAGGAGGTCGGGGGCGAGGCGTCCGGCGGACAGGACGCGGGCGAGGTTCTCGGCGGCGGCGCCTTCGTCGCGCAGCAGCCGCAGATACCAAGGGGTTTTGCCGAGAGCGTCGGAGACCTTGCGGAAGTTGAAGAGCCCGGCGTCCGGGTCGGCGGAGTCCGCGAACCAGCCCAGCAGCACCGGCAGCAGCGTGCGCTGGATGGCCGCCTTGCGGGTGACGCCGGAGGCCAGGGCCTCCAGATGGCGGAGGGCGGCGGCGGGGTCGGCGTAGCCGAGGGCGACGAGCCGTTCACGGGCCGCGTCGGCCCGCAACCTGCTCTCGCCGGGGGCGAGCTGGGCGACGGCATCGAGGAGCGGGCGATAGAAGAGCTTCTCGTGCAGCCGCCGTACGACGGCCGCGTGGCGCCGCCACTCGCGGTTCAGCTCGGCGACCGGATCGGTGCGCAGGCCGAGCGAACGCCCGATGCGCCGCAGGTCGTCCTCGTCCTGGGGGACGAGGTGGGTGCGGCGCAGGCGGTAGAGCTGGATGCGGTGTTCCATGGAGCGCAGGAAGCGGTACGCGTCGTCGAGCTGCGCGGCGTCCGCGCGCCCCACGTACCCGCCGGCGGCCAGCGCGCCCAGCGCGTCGAGCGTGGTCCCGCTGCGCAGGGAGGTGTCGCCGCGCCCGTGCACCAGCTGGAGCAGCTGTACGGCGAACTCGACGTCCCGCAACCCACCCGGTCCGAGCTTGAGTTGGCGGTCCACCTCGGCGGCCGGGATGTTCTCCACGACCCGGCGCCGCATGCGCTGCACGTCGGCGACGAAGTTCTCCCGCTCGGCGGCCTTCCACACCAGCGGTTCGAGCGCGGCGACGTACTCCTCGCCCAGTCCGAGGTCTCCCGCGACCGGCCGGGCCTTGAGCAGCGCCTGGAACTCCCAGGTCTTCGCCCACCGCTGGTAGTACGCGAGATGGCTGCTCAGCGTCCGTACGAGCGGGCCGTTGCGTCCCTCGGGCCGCAGATTGGCGTCGACGGGCCAGATGCTGCCCTCGACGGTCGTCTCGGAGCAGATCCGCATCATGTGCGAGGCGAGACGGGTGGCGGCCGGGATCGCCTTCTGCTCGTCGGCCTCGTCCGCCGCCTCCCCGACGAAGATGACGTCGACGTCGGAGACGTAGTTCAGCTCGTGCCCGCCGCACTTGCCCATCGCGATCACGGCGAGCCGGCACAGCGCGGCGTCCTCCGGCGCGGCGGCGCGGGCGATCGCGAGGGCGGCGCGGAGTGTGGCGGTGGCCAGGTCGGCGAGTTCGGCGGCGCTCTGGGCGACGTCGGTCGTGCCGCACACGTCACGGGCGGCGATGGAGAGCAGGCAGCGGCGGTACGCGACGCGCAGCGAGACCGGGTCGGTGGCCTCCGCGAGCCCCCGCTCGAACTCCTCGATCCCCGGATGCAGGTCCTGCGGCTCGTACATCACGAGCGCCTGCCAGTCCTGCGTGTGCCGCGCGAGGTGATCGCCCAGCGCGGCGGACGCGCCGAGCACCCCCAGCAGCCGGTCCCGCAGCGGCTTGGCCGCCACCAGCGTGTCCAGCACCGCACGCCGCGCCGTACGGTCCGGCTGCGCCTCCAGCAGTCGTACGAGGCCCAGCAGCGCGAGATCGGGGTCGGCGGTCGCCCCCAACGCGTCCAACAGCACCGGGTCGTCCCGAACGGCCGCCAGTTCCTCGCTGTCCAGCAGCCGCTCCGCCGCGGAGGGGTCGGTGAAACCGTGCCGCAGCAGTCGCGAGAACGTGCTGCTCCTGCGCCCCGGCGCCGTCATCCCCGGCCTCCTCGTCGGATCAAGGTCGTACGGGCATGAGCCTAACCGGAGTGTGTGGGGGAAGCGCCGGTCGGCCGGGCGCGGGTTCCTCGGCACCGAGGGGCTTCGTACCGCCGCGACAGGCACCGCTGGTGCCGAGGAGGGCGAGGGCGCCGCAGGTCATCAGTCCCGTCTGTTGCCAGGGGGCGAAGATCAGCAGAACTCCGGTGAAGCCGAGGAGGAGGCCGGTGAGGCGGGTGAGGGAGAGGGGGCGGTCCGTGCCGAGGAGGAGTCCGGGGAGCAGGGACCACAGCGGGGTCGTGGCGTTAGGGGATGCCCTGCGGCCCTACGCCTTGACCTGCGCCGACTCCCGCACCCCGTCGCCCCCGGCCACATGCCGAGGCAGCGCGTACGGCAACGTCCCGTACCAGACCCGGGCCGCCCCGAACCCGTAGGCGAGGCAGAGCACCCCGCCCACCGCGTCCAGCCAGAAGTGGTTGGCGGTCGCGACGATCACGACGAGCGTCAGCGCCGGGTAGAGCAGACCCAGCACGCGCACCCACGGCACCGACGCCAGCGCGAAGATCGTCAGCCCGCACCACAGCGACCAGCCGATGTGCATGGACGGCATGGCCGCGTACTGGTTCGACATGTTCTTCAGGTCGCCGGAGGCCATGGAGCCCCAGGTCTGGTGGACGACGACCGTGTCGATGAAGTTCTCGCCGGTCATCAGCCGGGGCGGGGCCAGCGGGTAGAAGTAGTAGCCGACCAGGGCCACCGCGGTGGTGGCGAAGAGCACCAGACGCGTCGCCGCGTAACGGCCGGGGTGACTACGGTAGAGCCACACGAGGACACCGAGCGTGACGACGAAGTGCAGGGTCGCGTAGTAGTAGTTCATACCGATGACGAGCCACGTGACCGAGTTCACGGCGTGGTTGACGGTGTCCTCGACGGCGAGCCCGAGGTGGTGCTCGAACTTCCAGATCCAGTCGGCGTTGCTCAGCGCCTGGGCCCTCTGCTCGGGAACGGCGTTGCGGATCAGGGAGTACGTCCAGTAACTCACCGCGATCAGCAGGATCTCGAACCAGAGACGAGGGCGACGCGGAGCCCTCAGCCGGTGCAGCATCCCCTGCCCCGACGCGCCCGTGACGGACCGCGGGGCGGCCTGCTCCCGGCCTTCCTCCAGTGTCGTCACGGTCGCGTCACCCATGGGCACAGAGTCTGCCAGAGAAGCCGTTCTTCACCGATCATCCTCTGGTCGGGTTCACCGCGCACGTTCGTCGGGGTACCGCGAGGGGCCGTCTCCCGCGCAGGTATCGCACCGCCCACCGTCTTCTCCTTCTCGGGGACGACCCCGGCCCCCAGGAGCCGAAGCGGTCAGGCCCGCCCCGCCAGCTCCGGCACGGACACGACCTCACTGTGCGGTGCCGGAGACCTGCCGATCTCCTCCAGCGACGTACGCACCGCCGTCTGCCCCGTCGCCGGGACCGGCTTGCGGATCGTCGTCAGCGGGGGATCGGTGAAGACGATCAGAGAGGAGTCGTCGAAGCCGACGACCGACACGCCCCCCGGCCGTGCAGCCCCGCTCGATGAGCGCCATGGCCGCAGCCTGGCCGCCCCCAGGGTGCAGAGGGAGTGCCGGACGGACTCGGACTCGACGTTCGCCGCGTTCCGGCCCAGCTGGTCCCGCATGGTGCGGACGATGCCCTCGATCTTGCGCTGGACCGGCACGTGGCGCTTGCGGCCCATGGGCTGCGATGTCGGCAAGCCGTGTGGTCACAGCACCGGACTGTACCGGCCGGATGTCCGCTTGCCCACCGGCTCGGCGCCGGGTGCGCGTGGCCTACGGCATCCTGCCGCCGGCCATCCTGGCCTTCTTCACCTCCGTCCGCCGCCGCCGGCTGAGCCGCGATGAGCGGCGGTTCGCGATCTGCGGCAGGAGCCCCCGCGAGCACCACGACCGTCAGGACCACGGCTCCCGGGGGACCGGCCGGTCGCGCGGACCACCTCGGCGCCCAGGAATCGCCGACGGGGGCGAGGACGGCCACGCCGGATCCCTCGCCTCCCAAGCGATCCGCGTCGTGGCGAGCCCGGCCGCGCTCTTCCCGATCGCCCGGCTCGTCCTCCTGCCCCTCGGCCCGGACAAGGACGATTACCTGCGTCCCGGGCGCATCTTCGGCAAGATGACGTTCGACAACTACTCGTTCGTCCTTGGGGAGACGCCGTTCCTCGACTGGATCGTCAGCACGCTGGTCGTCCCGCTCGGCACCACCGTCATCGGGGTGCCGAGCGCCGCGACCACCGGCTGCGCGGTCTCCCGCACGCGCTTCCCGGGCCACCGGAAGTTCATGTGGGTGCTCCTGGTCACGCAGATGTTCCCGGTGGCCGTACCGATGGTTCCGATGTACGGGATCCTCCCGGAGCTCCAGCTCGTCGACAGCTACCTTGGACCCGTCCTCGCAACCTGATGGCCGCCACCGCGGCACTGGTCGCGATCCCCGTCTCCGCGTTCTTCTATCTTGTGTGGAGGAACCTGGTGACCCGGCTCACGGCGGGCGGCACGAAGGGGTGACGCGCCCTCCTCGGCTTCCGTACGCCTTGGCATACGGGTGGCGGCCCGTGGTGTCCGTCCGATCCCGTTGTCACCGCGGGCCGCCTCGTCAACCGACCGAGTTCCCGACGCCTCGACCCCATGTCCCGCACCCCGTTACGTACCAAGGACGTTATGAGCCAGCACGCCACCGACCCGGCCGACAACCTCGCGCTCGCCACCGTCGCCTCCCGCCGCGACTGGTGGCGCGACGCGGTGATCTACCAGGTCTATCCGCGCAGCTTCGCCGACAGCAACGGCGACGGCATGGGCGACCTGGAGGGCGTACGTTCCCGACTCCCGTACCTGCGTGACCTCGGCATCGACGCCGTATGGCTCAGCCCCTTCTACGCCTCCCCGCAGGCCGACGCCGGTTACGACGTGGCCGACTACCGAGCCGTCGACCCGATGTTCGGCAACCTGCTGGATGCCGACGCGCTGATCCGCGACGCCCACGAGCTGGGCCTGCGGATCATCGTCGACCTCGTCCCGAACCATTCCTCCGACCAGCACGAGTGGTTCAGGCGGGCGGTGGCGGACGGTCCGGGCTCGCCGCTGCGCGACCGCTACCACTTCCGCCAGGGCAAGGGGAAGAACGGCGAACTCCCCCCCAACGACTGGGAGTCCATCTTCGGCGGCCCGGCGTGGACGAGGGTTGCCGACGGCGAGTGGTACCTGCACCTCTTCGCCCCGGAGCAGCCCGACTTCAACTGGGACCACCCGGCGGTCGGCGACGAGTTCCGTTCCATCCTCCGCTTCTGGCTGGACATGGGTGTGGACGGCTTCCGTATCGATGTGGCCCACGGTCTGGTGAAGGCGGACGGCCTCCCGGACCTGGGATCCCGCGACCAGGTGAAGCTGCTGGGCAACGATGTCATGCCGTTCTTCGACCAGGACGGCGTGCACGCGATCTACCGCGAGTGGCGTCTGGTCCTGGACGAGTACGCCGGCGAACGCATCTTCGTGGCGGAGGCGTGGACCCCGACGGTGGAACGCACCGCGAGCTACGTCCGCCCGGACGAGCTCCACCAGGCCTTCAACTTCCAGTACCTGGGTACGGACTGGGACGCGGCGGAGCTGAAGGCGGTCATCGAGCGTACGCTGGACGCGATGCGCCCGGTGCACGCCCCCGCCACGTGGGTCCTGTCGAACCACGACGTCACCCGCCACGCGACCCGCTTCGCCAACGAGCCCGGCCTGGGCACGCAGATCCGACTGGCGGGAGACCGCGCACTGGGTCTGCGGCGGGCCCGGGCGGCCTCGCTCCTGATGCTGGCTCTTCCGGGCTCGGCCTACGTCTACCAGGGCGAGGAGCTGGGCCTCCCCGACGTCGTCGACCTCCCGGACGAGGTCCGCCAGGACCCCGCCTACTTCCGTGGCGCCGGCCAGGACGGCTTCCGCGACGGCTGCCGGGTCCCGATCCCGTGGACCCGTACGGGCCCCTCGTACGGCTTCGGCCCCGGCGGCTCCTGGCTTCCGCAGCCGGCCGAGTGGGGCGACCTGAGCGTCGAGGCCCAGAAGGGCGCGGTGGACTCGACCCTGGAGCTGTACCGCACCGCCCTGGCCGTGCGACGGGACGAGCCCGGTCTGGGCGCGGGCGACTCGGTCGAGTGGCTGAAGGCACCGGCGGGTGTCCTCTCCTTCCGGCGCGGAGACTTCGTGTGCGTCGCGAACACCACCTGCGAGGCCGTCACGATCCCCGCGTACGGCCGCGTCCTGGTCGCCAGCGGTGAGGTGACGGTGACCGAGGACGAGGCGAAGCTGCCGGGGGACACGACGGTTTGGTGGACCGCGCGCTGAGGCGGCCGTAGCGGACGGCCCCCGCAGGCACCCGCGGTCGACTTCGGGGGCCCGCCGCCCGGTTCTGGGCGGCGGGCCCTTTCGTCGGTTGCCCGTGTCGTGCCGCGCGACGTCCGCCCTGGTCCACCGGCTCTTCGCTGGTTCCCGTCGGGCTCACCGAAAGTCGTGGGCCACCTGGATCCTGCCGACGGCGTGGGCGTTGAAGTCGTCGAGGTCTTCAGCGGTTACCCGCGCAAGCTCCGCCGGGCCAGGGTTTCGAGCGCTGTCGGGGCGTCAGCACGCGGAACTCGTTGCCGTCGGGGTCGGTCATCGTCACGTAGGGAGACTCGTCCTGGCCGGGGGCAGTGCCGGTGCAGGTATCGGTGTCGGTTCGCGTGGCTCCGAGGGTGAGCAGGCGGTCGACCTCTGTCCGCCGGTCGCCGTCGACGCGTGGGGCGAGGTCGAAGTGGAGGCGGTTCCGGCCCGCTTTCGGGGCTACCGGTGGGCCACCCCACGTGATCTTCGGGCCGCCGTGCGGTGACTGGATCGCGGTCTCCTGGTCCTGGTCCCAGACCAGCGGCCAGCCGAGCGCCTCGCTCCAGAAGTAGCCGACTTCCTGCGAACCGTCGCAGGCCAGAGCCCCTATGAAGCCGCAGTCGGCGAGGAACTTGTTGCCCGGCTCGATGACGCAGAACTCGTTGCCCTCGGGGTCGGCGAGCACCACGTGACCCTCTTCGGGGCGTTGGCCGATGTCGATGTGGCGCGCACCGAGTTCCAGCGCCCTGGCCACCGTCTGCCGCTGGTCCTCCAGGGACGTGCTCGTCAGGTCGAAGTGCATCCGGTTCGGGCCGGCCTTCCGCTCCTGGGTCGGAAGGAAGCGGAGCCGGAACCCGGTGTCGTCGCCGGGCAGGAGCGTGATGCCGTCGTGTGGATCGTCGGTCAGCTCCCAACCGAGTACCCCGGACCAGAACCGGGCGAGAGCCGGGGGCCGGCTCGCGTGGAAGCAGAGTGCGAACAGGTGACACGTCATTCCCGGGATCCTAGAGGCGAGCCCGCCACACCGCAGCCGGGTTTCCCGGCGGTCGGAACGGGCCGACTCCATGGGCGACCGCTCAACTCTTCGGGCACTTTCCGATGTTCTCAGGACTCTCACCGAAGGAGTTGGCCGACGCCGCCGAACCGCCCACGCCGGACGAGTGGCCGCGGTCACTGTGACCGCGCTGACCGCAGCGCTCTCAGGTGCGGTCGGCACGGTCCTTCCCGCTGTCGGGGAAGGACGAGACGCCCGGTGTGACCGCCATGGAACTCGGCGACCTCGTCGTCGTCTTCCCCGAGACCCCCGAGAAGCGGAGGCAGACGGCAGACGGTGGTGGACCTGACCGGATCGGCGTATACCCCGCATCCGGTGCGGGCGACGGGCGCGGACTCTACCGTCCGCACCTCGTCGTACGAAGCGGAATCGCGGACGTTCGTCGTTCCGGGGGAGACCGTGGCGGTATTCGCCCGGTCGGACCGGTAGGGCGCTAGTTTGGGTGGCGCAGGCGGAGGGGGCCGCGCCACCCGCCCCGGGGACGCACGCCCTCTCGTCCCAGGCCCCCATACCCGGTCCCGGTCCCCGTCCCCCGTCCCCGCGCCCGGTTCCCGGGTATTCCGCGAGAGTCTCATGAGTCTCATGGCCGACGAAGCAGGCACCACGGTGCTGGTGGTCGACGACGCGGCCGCCAGCCGGTACGCCATGGGCGCGGTCCTGCGCCGGGCCGGGCACAGCGTCGTCCCCGTAGCCAGCGGCGGCGAGGCGCTCGCCGAACTCGACCTGCGGCTCCGCTCGGGTGCCCTGCCCGACGTGGCCCTCGTCGACGTCGGTCTGCCCGACATGAGCGGCTTCGAACTCTGCCGCCGCCTCAAGTCCCACCCCCCGATGGCCGCCCTGCCGGTCGTCCACTTCTCCGCCGCGGCAGTCGCCCCCAGCGACCGCTGCCGGGGACTGGACGCGGGCGGCGAGGCCTATCTGACGGTCCCCGCCGAACCCGAGGAGATCCAGGCCGTCGTCCGCGCGGCCGTACGCGGCGCCCGCATGCGCAACGGTGCCGAGGCCCTCGTACGACGGCTCACCCTGCTCTCCGAGACCATCGTCGACGTCCAGGCCGCCCGTACCCTGGAGGAGTTGGCCGGGGCCGCCGCCGAGGGTGCCGCCCGGCTCACCCGGTCGCCCGTCGCCGTGTTCGTGCTCGGCGAGGACGGCCACCTCTACCACGGCACCTCCCGCGCACGGGCCCGCACCACCCTCCCCGACGCCGGCGCCCACGACTCCGTCGCCCGGCTCCTGCGCCGCATCACCGACGGCGACCCCGGGCCGCACGACACGGTCGTCCCCGCACCCCTGTGGCCCCCGGGCTTCTTCCGGCCCGGCGTCACCGAGGACACCCGCCTGGTCCTGGCCCGCACCGAGAGCGGCACCCCCGTCTGTGTCGCCACACCCCTGCGCGACACCCGCGCCATGACCCCCGACACCGCGAGCCTGGTCGCCCGCCTCGCCCAGGCCACCGCCCTGGCCGCGCAGTCCCTCCTCATGTACCAGGTCGAACGCCATGTCGCGCTCACCCTCCAGCACAGCTTCCTGCCCAAGAGGGCGCCCGAGTTCCCGGGCCTCGAAGTCGTCGTCCGCTATGTCCCCGCCTCCCGCCGGACCGAGATCGGCGGCGACTTCTACGCGGCCCTGTCCACCCCCGGCGGCGTCCTCACGGCCGTCGGTGACGTCGTCGGGCACTCTCTGGAAGCGGCCACCGTGATGGTCGAGATCCGGCACGCCCTGCGTGCCTACTGCGTGGAGCAGTCCGACCCCGTGGCGCTCGCCGAGCGGCTCGACCGGATGCTCCAGCACTACCACCCCGAGGTAACCGCCACCGTCTGTCTGGCCCTCGTCGAACCGGGCAGCGGACGCGTGCGGATCGCCAACGCCGGCCATGTCCCGCCGCTGATCGTCCGCGACTCCGGCGAGGCCGAGTATGTGAAGGCCGCCGGGCCCCTCCTCGGTCTCGGCCTCGAACGGCCCGAGCCCACCGAGACGGTTCTGTGGCCCACCGACCGGCTCCTCATGGTCACCGACGGGCTCGTGGAGACCCGGGGCGTCGACCTCTCCCTCTGCCTGGAGCACCTGCGGACCGCGGCGGCGGACGCCCCGCTCGGAACGGCCGCCCTGTGTGACACCTTGCTGCACCGCTTCGGGCGGGACCGGGAGGACGACATCGCGATGCTGGCGCTGCGCCTGCGATTAGGGTGAGCTCATGCCGCAGATCACTGTTGAATACTCCGCTGTCCTCGCTGGTGACTTCGACCGGCCCGCGTTCGCCAAGGCCCTTCACGAGGAGGTCGTGCGGACCGCTGCCGCGAAGCCGGAGGCGTGCAAGACGCAGTTCCGGGCGACCGAGGACACGACGGTCGGTCCCGACGTGGCCGGACATGCGATCGTGCACGTCACCCTGGGACTGCTCGCGGGGCGCACCGAAGACACCAGGGTGACGTTGACGGAGAACGTGCTCGGGCTGCTGCGACAGCACGTGAAGCCTGCGGCGGGGCTGGCGTTTCACGCGTCGGCGGAGGTGCGGGACCTTGATCCCTCGTACCGGAAGTTCGACGTCTAGTGCCGCGGCACTAGGGTCCTTCGGAAGGGCACTGGGCGCGGTCGGGGTTCCCGAGGGGTGTCACCAGGCGCCCTACCAGCCCGCTGAACGGGCCCTCCCGGGGCTCGTCGGCGAGCATGCGGTGCACCAGGGCCGCCATTTCCTCGTCCTGGGCCGCGCTGACCGCGGCCAGGGCCGCGAAGGCGTGGACGAGCTGGATCTCCAACTCCTCTCTCGGAATGCGGCGGCCGTCCAGCCAGATCAGAGCCGTGGACTCGGCGAGGGAGATCCAGGAGCGGACGACGAGTTCCAGGCGGGCGGGCGGGTCCTTGACGTCGAGGTGCGAAAGGATCTGGACACAGGCGGCCTGGCGTACGCCGTCGATGAGGGCGTTGGTGCGGGAAGAGCCCACGGCGGGGCCCCCGCGCAGCAGGGCGGAGAAACCGGGGCCGTGTGCGTCGACGAAGTCGAAGAAGCGGTGCGTGACGCGGAGCAGGCGGGCGCCGAGCGGGCCCTCGTGTGGTTCGACGAAACGATTCGCCAGATCGTCGGCGGCACGTGTCAACGCGGCCTCGTACAGGCTGAGTTTGCCCGGGAAGTAGTGGTAGACGAGCGGGCGTGAGATGCCCGCCGCCGCCGCTATCTCGTCGATGGAGACCTCGTCGGGCGAGCGTCGGCCGAACAGTTCGAGGGCGACCCCGATCAACTGCTGCCGCCGCTCCTCCACACCCATCCTGCGGCGTGCACCGGTTCGCATGCGAACACCTTACCGATTGATTCCAGCCTGCCAGGGGCTGGATGGCGTAGGGATGTTCAGCGGGAGGGGTTCATGGGGGGAGGGGTTCAGGGTGCCTGCTGAAGTCCGTTGGTCTCCCGGCCGTTCGCCGGCGTGCCCGCTGGGATGGACCGGGGGCGCCTCATGGCTCGGGGGTGCCGGTCGGTCGGGGCGTTCGAAGCCGTGCCAGATGCCCTGCGGGACGACGTGCGCGTCACCGCCGTTGCGCTCCACGAACTCCTTGGGGACGTGCCCGTAGTAGCCGGGCAGGACCGGGGACATGCCCAGCTCGCGCAGCCGGTCGGTGATCCGCCGGCCGAGCGCCGCCCGGCGGGTGATCAGTTCGGGGAGAGGGGCCCGCCGTAGCCGGAGAGGTTCTGCAGCAGCCACCACGGCTGGTGCGAGGGGGCGGGCAGCCACGCCCGGGACTCCTCGTCCGAGTAGCCGAAGTCCTTCAGCAGCCGGTGGTAGACGGCCTCCATGCCCGCGATGACCAGCACCTCGTTGCAGCCGTGCGCCGCCAGCAGGTCGATCTGGTGCTCCCAGTACGACCAGTCCGCGTACGGGGCGGTGTAGCCGTCGTTGGTGTCGTTGAGGGCGAACCGGTGGGGGAGCGCCGTGGATCTCTCCAGCGGCCGGGCGGGCGCGGGGAGTCGGCGCGGGAGGTCGAGTCGGCTGCCGTTCCAGGCGAGGTGCGCCCCGCATACGTACTTGAGGTACCAGTGCACGCCCGTGAGCAGCGTGGCCGGTGTCGTGGCCCGCACCTGGACGCGCCCGGTGGTGCCGGTGACACGGAAGCGGTCGGCCGTACCCTGCCGCTCGACGAGGGTGAGCCGGAACTGGTCGGCGTGACGGGGGAGCTGCCGATTGAGTGCTGAGCGCGCGGCAGCCGTATCGAGAGGAGGGCCCTGGCCGGGGCTCTCGGCGGCGTGGACCGGGACCGTCGGTCCCAGAGTGGTTCCGAGACCGATGGCACCGGCCGAGCCCAGCACCGAGCGTCGCGACGGAGAGTTCATGACCGTGTGCCCCCTGTGTCGACAGATGCGGCACGCTAACCGGACGGACGCCTGTGCTCAACGGTGCGTACGGAGCAGGCGACGACTTCTCGCCGGAAGGGACCGGAGGAACAGATGAGGTTGACGAGAGCGGTGTTCCCGCTGGCCGGCATGGCGGCTGTCCTGGTGCTGGCGGGATGCGGATCCGGCGGGAGCGACCAGGCGGCCGTACCCGAGACGGCGGTCGGCACCCTCGAACAGCTCGCCGCCGAGGTGAAGTGCGAGCCCGACATGCAGATCGACGCCGACGAGCTCCGTCAGGCCATCTGCACGGACGGCGACGAGAAGTACATCCTCGCCACCTTCGCCACCGACCGTGGTCAGCGCGAGTGGCTCAACTCGTCCAAGATGATGGGCGGGTTCTTCCTCGTCGGCCGCAAGTGGGCCGCCGTCGGCCACGAGGACGTCGTGGCGGAACTGGGCGGGACACTCGGAGGGACGCTGGAGGTGGGCACCGACCACTCGAAGCACTGAGGCCGGCCGACCGCGACGGTCGGCCGGGTCCGACTCCTCCGGGCCGGGCACGAGAGAGCCGGCGGTGGGAAATCCCACCGCCGGCTCTCTCGTGGTCACCGGCTACCGGTTCCTACGGGGTCAGTCGCAGTTCTGGCCGCTGTTGATGCACTGGACCACCTGGTTCATCAGGCCCTCGTCCATGACGTTGATGAAGTCGTTGTGGTCGGTGATGGGCTTGTGCAGCTCCTCCGGGAAGCCGTCCACCGCGAACGGGGCCTTCAGCTGCCCGTTCTCGATGACCGGGGCCGGCAGGTTGTAGACCAGCCGGATCTGCAGCTGCGGGATGGCGACGAAGCCGTTGTCGCAGGTGCCGTCCGCGTTGACGAAGTCCACGTGGGCGCGGTGGTTGGCGCTGTCGATGTTCTGGCCGTCCCAGCAGCTCTGGAAGTTGGCCGTACGCACCACCTGGCTGCCGTCGGGGCAGATCGGGTACTTGTCCGTCAGCTGACGGTCCTCGAAGCCGGTGCAGCTCCAGGACGCGTTGGCGTTCGCGTCGCCGCCGGTGAACGCGTTGGCGGCACCGGTGATGATGCGCAGGAACCTCGGCATCGCGACGACGTCGCTCTGCTTGTTGCCGACGAACCTGATCTCGGCCTGCTGGGCCCTCTGGATGCTGCCGAGGTTGCCCTCGGCGCCACCACCGAGCTCGTTGGCGTCGAACTCGTCGGTGCCGTCCTGGATGCGCATCACCGGCCAGTAGTACGTGGACTTGTCGCCCTGGTTCTGGCAGCTGGTGTCCGCGTTGGCGAGATCCTGGTCGCTGGCGAAGCCGGTGTTGCCCTGGTTGCCGACGTAGTCGTGCGTGTGGCGCGCGCCGTTGTCGACGCCCGGGGCGACGATCAGGTTGTCGGTGTTGAAGTTGTTGTTCTCATTGACACCGCAGGACGTGGTGAAGGAACCCGTCGAACCGGAGTTTCCGTTCGCCTTGAACCCGTTCCCGTTCGACGGGGGGGTGTTGGGCTGGACGGAGGTGATGTCGACGAAGTCGGCGGCCACCGGGCCGGCGGCACCGTTGCCGTTGTCCCCGACCTGCTCCTGGCCGTTGTCCTGACCCTGGCCGTTGTCCTGGTCGCCGCCGTTCTGGCCGTTGCCCTGGCCGCCGCCGTCGTTGACCTGGTCGGCCCCCATGCCCTTGCACTCGGCGAGCTTCTCCAGCCCGTTCGGGGCGTTGCCGCCCACGCGCCGGATGTTGATGCCGATGCGGTCGATGACCGCGACGCGCTTGGACTTCAGCGGGCCGAGGATCGCGTTCTGCACGAAGCCCGCGTCACCCGCCTGGGCCTGCCGCGTCGACGCGAGCCGGGTGTACGCCTCGGTGATCTGCTTGTCGAGGTTGGCCAGCTCCTTGTCGACGCCGGCGCGAGCCTTGCCGGGCACGTTCCTCAACTGCTGTCCGACGTCCGGGCAGGCGATCGTGGCGATCTGCCCGCCCGCGGCCCTGACCCGGTTCTGCTGGTTGTTCGACGACTCACCCGCCGAGGCGTAGAAGTTCGCCCAGACCAGCCCGCCACCCGCGACCGCGAGCGCCGCGGATGCGGCAATGGCCCGAACGGCCAGCGGCGAACGTCGTTTTCTTGTATTGCGTCCCATGGAACTCCTCTGACTTCCTTGCGGGGCTATCGAGGCGCCCGACAGGAGTGAAGCGGCGCCATCTCATACGCGGGGAGTCCCAGGAGTGTTCAGCCGACTCAGAAATTGATGAGAGATTCGTGCGGCAAGCCGGTTTCAACGCCTCGTGCGGAACTGGGAGTTGTCGGTCCCTCACGGCGTGTGGGCACCGGTCACCGCCCCAGCACCCTCGCCTCCACCGCCGGATCAAGCCCCACCACCGGCCGATCCTCCCGCCGAGGCGCGACCCCGCCCAACCGCTTCAGCCACTCCCACGTGTCCCGCACGGTCTCTTCGACCGCCCGGCACCGCAGCCCGTCCCGGACGGCCCGGGACACATCCGCCCCGTGCAGCGCGGTATACAGGTCGCTCCCCTCCGGCACCCACACCGGCAACTGCGACCACGGCTCGACGCCCGCCCCGAGTACGGCCTCCGGCGCGGTCCACCGCAGCTCCGCCGTGCCACCGGTCACGCGGACACACGCGTCGAGCAGCGCCCCCGTCGTCGTGAGCCCCCGAGGTCCGACGAGGTTGTAGGCACCGCTCAACTCCCCTTCCACGGCGCCGAGAAGCCAGGACGCGAGATCGCGGACGTCCACGTACCGGAGGGGAAGGTCACGGGGGCCGGGAGCCAGGACCGGCCCGCCCCGGGCGACACGGGCGAGCCACCACGGCAGCCGACCGATGTTCTCGTACGGCCCGAGGATCAGCCCGGCCCGTACGAGGAGCGAGCGGTCGGCGCCGAACGCCTCGACCGCGGCCAGCTCGCCGCCCCGCTTGTCGCGGGCGTAGTCCGTCTGCCCCGCGTCCGCCGACGCGCCCCGAACCAGCGGCGCCCGCTCGTCGTACCCGGCGGGCGGCGGCGGCCACGCGTACACGGAGCAACTCGACACGTACACGTACCGTCCGGCCGTGCCGGCCAGCAGCCGCGCGGCGTCCCGGACGGCACGCGGCGCCGCCGACCAGGTGTCGACGACGGCATCCCACCCGCCGCGGGAAGCGGGGCCGGCGGCCACGGCGTCGGAGAGCGCCGCGAGCCCGTCCGGCGCGGTGCGGTCGCCCAGCAGCGACCGCACCCCGGCCGGAGGCGCGTGCCGGCCCCGGTGGAAGACGGTCACCTCCCAGCCGCGGGCCAGCGCCGCCTCCACGACGGCGCGACCCACGAACTCCGTACCACCCAGCATCAGAAGTCTCATGCCGCCGACTCTGCCCGCCGGGCGGCCGGCGGGGAACGGGAATCTGCTCTCAGGAGAGCGGCGCGGTCCCACCGGGCCCCGGTGGGACCGCGACCGTCCGCCCGAGGAGGGCCGTCGTCAACGACCCGGCGGCGGCGCGTAGGCGTATCCGCCCCGCCGCACCGTCCGGTTCGCCTGGCGGAACTCGGCGCCGGGCCTGCGGCGCAGCCGGGCGATGTGGCCGTGGATCTCCACGCGCCCACCATGGCACGCCCCACCGACAGCGCCGGAGGGCGCCCACCGGAATCGGTGGACGCCCTCTCGGAGTTCGGGCTCGAAAGGCCCGGGGCGACTCAGACCTGGCCGGCCTTGTCCAGCGCGGTGCAGCAGGTGTCGACGATCAGCCGCGTCACGACGTACGGGTCGACGTTGGCGTTCGGGCGGCGGTCCTCGATGTAGCCCTTGCCGTCCTTCTCGACCTGCCACGGGATACGGACCGAGGCGCCGCGGTTGGAGACACCGTAGGAGTACTCGTTCCACGGGGCGGTCTCGTGCAGACCGGTCAGGCGGTCGTCGATGCCGGCGCCGTAGTTCTTGACGTGGTCGAGCGGCTTGGAACCCTCGCCCAGCGACTCGCACGCGGTGATGATCGCGTCGTAGCCCTCGCGCATCGCCTTCGTGGAGAAGTTGGTGTGCGCGCCCGCGCCGTTCCAGTCACCCTTGGCCGGCTTGGGGTCGAGGGTGGCGGCGACGTCGAAGTCCTCGGCGGTGCGGTAGAGCAGCCAGCGGGCCACCCACAGCTGGTCGGCGACCTCCAGCGGCGCGAGCGGGCCGACCTGGAACTCCCACTGGCCGGGCATGACCTCGGCGTTGATGCCGGAGATGCCGAGGCCGGCGGCCAGGCAGTTCTGCAGGTGGGCCTCGACGATGTCACGGCCGAAGATCTCGTCGGCGCCGACACCGCAGTAGTAGCCGCCCTGGGGGGCCGGGAAGCCGCCCTTGGGGAAGCCGAGCGGGGTGCCGTCCTGGAAGAAGGTGTACTCCTGCTCGATGCCGAAGATCGGCTCCTGCGCGGCGAACTTCTCGGCGACCTCACGCAGCGCGGCACGGCTGTTGGACTCGTGCGGCGTCATGTCGATGTTGAGGACCTCGCAGAGCACGAGGACGTCGTCGCCGCCGCGGATCGGGTCCGGGCAGCTGAAGACCGGCTGGAGCACGCGGTCCGAGGAGTGCCCCTCGGCCTGGTTGGTGGAGGACCCGTCGAAGCCCCAGATCGGCAGCGCGACCAGACCGGCGGGCTCGCCCGCGATGATCTTCGTCTTGGAACGGAGCTTGGCCGTCGGCTCGGTGCCGTCGATCCAGATGTACTCAGCCTTGAAGGTCACGGGCCACATCCTTCGGGGTGGGTCACTAGGCGCATGTGCGGGTGCTGCGGCGCTGCGGCACTGAAACGCCGCGTTGATGCCGGGCAGCCTGTCAACGCGCGATTTCCCGGTCATTGCTCGAATGTGAACCCCGTGTTACCTGGTGACGCTGTGGCGCGACTCACGCGCCCGGCCCTGTGCTCCGCGCGGGGAGCGGTGGGGAGCACGGAACCGGGTGACCGGCTGAGGTCGCTCCGCGTTTCACCGGCGACCCTCAAGTAACCTGCTTCGAGCCGAAGTTGAGAGGCCCCTCTCCGCAGCCCTCTACCGGGACAGTGCGTCCCGTACGGCCTCGTCCGTGCGGGCCACCACCGCCGTGCCGTCGTCCGCGGTGATGATCGGCCGCTGCATGAGCTTCGGGTGCTCGGCGAGCGCCTTGATCCACCGGTCGCGCGCGCCGGCGTCCCGGTCCCACTCCTTGAGGCCGAGCTCCTTGGCGGCGGCCTCCTGGGTGCGGGCGATGTCCCAGGGTTCGAGCCCGAGCCGGTCCAGTACGTCGCGGATCTCGTCCTGGCTCGGGACGTCCTCCAGATAGCGGCGGACGGTGTAGTCGGCGCCCTCGGCGTCGAGCAGATTGATCGCGCTGCGGCACTTGGAACAGGCCGGGTTGATCCAGATCTCCATGCCGCCCACCGTAGCCAACCGGTCGCGGGAACCCGTGTTCCACTCCTGTCGCAGAGCCCCGAAATGCCTTCTGGTCAGGGGCGATTGTCAGTAGCGGGTAGTAAAATTGAAGAAGTGTTCGAGGGTTGCCGGCGGGGGGATTCCGGCGGCACCCAGACCGCGACAGGAGGATGTCCGTGCCCGCTGCCGCACTGAAGTCGAAGGCGCTGCCCACCCAGTCCACCGCCCAGCATCCCGTCCTGCTCGACCTGCCCTACGCGCCCGTGGTGAAGCACACGCTGCCGCCGGGCCGCCCGCGCGAGTGGTACATCACCCACAACCGGCGTCTGAAGGCCATGCGCCTCGCGATCGCCCTGCTCGACTCCGGTGTCCACATGCCGAACCAGGCGCGTAACGAGACGATCCGGAGCGCGGCGGAGGTCATCGGCGTGCACCCGCCGTCGGACACCACGTGTCACATGGTGCGCGCGCTGATGCGCTACAGCCGCTGACACCGCCCGGCCGGCCCTCCGGTGCCGTCCACTCCCCAAGGGGTGGGCGGCACCGCTGCGTTGGGGGACGCCGGTGTTCGGGAGCGGCTCGGCGGGGTGAGAGGGAGAAGGGTGATCTCCGGCCGCCAGGGTTGGCCGGAGATCGCTCTAGCCGTGTCGGCTCCGGGTCCATACGATGCGGTCGCCCCTCGGTCTTCACAGCCCTTTCACAGGGTGAGGGGCCCTCGCGCATGTCTATTGACATGTGCATGTCTCTGATGGGAGAACCCCCCAATGGTTCGTGGTCTCCTCCTGGGCGGCGCCGTAGCCGCCCTCTTCGCAGGCGCGCTTCCCGCGCACGCCGAGTCGTCGTTCGACAACCCGCCCCCGGACAAGATCGTCATCAAGGTCGCCACGGTGAACGGCTCCGGCTGCCCGCGGGGCACGGCCGCGGTCGCCGTCTCACCGGACAACACCGCGTTCACGGTGACCTACAGCGACTACCTCGCCCAGGTCGGCGGCGGCGCCCCGGCCACCGCGTTCCGGAAGAACTGCCAGCTCAACCTGATGGTTCATGTGCCGGGCGGCTTCACCTACGCCATCGCGAGCGTCGACTACCGTGGCTTCGCCTCGCTCCAGCGCGGTGCGAGCGGCACGCAGAAGGCCTCGTACTACTTCCAGGGCTCCCCGGACACGGCCTCCAGGACGCACGCGTTCAACGGCCCCTTCGAGGACAACTGGCAGACCACGGACGAGACCGACTGGGCCCAGCTGGTCTGGGCGCCCTGCGGTGTCGAGCGCAACTTCAACATCAACACCGAGCTGCGGGTCAACAAGGGAAGCTCCCCGGCGAACAGCACGAGCTTCATGACCATGGACTCGACGGACGGGGACATCAGCACGATCTACCACCTGGCGTGGAAGGAGTGTCCCTCCAGGTGAGGCGGGGTGCCGGGGGCCCTCTTGCCTGTTGGGCACCCGGCACCGTCCCCGGGCCTCACCGAGGGCTGCGCCCCCAGGCCCCCGTCACCTCGCCGGGTTCGTCGGCTGCGGATCGGTGGGGGCTTGTCGCGCGGATCCCCGCGCCCCTGGAAACCGGGGCACCTCCTGGTGCTCAGAACTCCGTCGGGTCCTTCAGGGGCGCGGGGACCCGCGCGAGCGACCACGCCCCACCCGCACCCGCACCCGACCGAACCCCCGAGCTCTCCCGCGACGTTCACGCCGACTCCCGCTCCAACGGCGTCCGAAAGCGCGGTGCGGCCCTCGTCGCCCCCACTCACCCCCGTGGCCGTTCCGCCTCCGCGGCGACCGACGCCTCCCCCTCCCGCCCCGCCCCTCCGGGGCAGCAGCTCTTGCCGCCCGCGTACACGAACCGCTGCCGCGACCTGGGTTCGTCCTCGGCGAGTTCGGACGTGGTCGCCCGGCCACGACGGGCCGGCGCGGCCGGCGCCGACTCCTCGACCTCTTTCAGCCAGACCGCGTCCGGGGCCCCGGCGACCGTCCTGTGCTTCAGCAGCGCGGCCCGCTCCTTCGCGGCGACCGCGATGCCGGTCGAGGCGTGTGGGGAGGGCGACCCGCTCCGGGTTCCCCGGGGCGGGTCACAGTCCCGGGGCACCCCAGATCGGGAACCACCGGTCCAGCTCGGGCTCGATCCGCAGATCGTCCGCGAGCGCGGCCCGCACCCGCAGTTCCAGCGCGCTGTCCCGCCGCCGCCCCCCACCCGGCAGCGGCGCGAACGGGTAGAACGTGCCGCGCTTGTAGAGATAGACGAGCCCGAGCCGCCCGCCGGCGCCGCCCTCTCCCTCGTCCTCTCCTCGGAAGCCGACCACCGAGCACAGCAGCTGCGGCCCGAACCCGTCGCTCTCCAGGGCGCTGTTGACCGCGTGCAGATCGCTCACCAGCGCGGGCAGGTCCCGCGGACCCCGCCGGGAGACCAGCCACGAGTAGCCGTACTCGTCCCGCTCGATCCCGACCGGAGGCCCGGTCCGCGCCGCGTCCGCGTCGAGCAGCGCCCGCACCTCCCGGCGTACGTCGTCGAAGGCCGCGCCCTCGACGGTCGCGAAGCACACCGCGCCGGTGCCGGTCGGCGTGAGAGAGACGGCCGCCTCCAGCGTGACGGCGGCCGAGGGCAGGGCGAAGAGCCGGTCGAGGTCGGGGGCGACCGGCTTCGTACGGCCGAGGATGATGTCCAGGAGCCCCATGCCCGCTCAGCCCGCCTTACCCGAGCCCGGCGCCTGGGTCTCGCCCAGTTCCACCGAGAGGCGGCCCAGTTGCGCGATCCGCTGGTCCAGCGGCGGGTGGGTGGCGAAGAAACGGCCCAGATGCGGCCGGCGGCCGAGCGCGGGGGTGAAGTAGAACGCGTTGAAGGCCTGCGAGCTGCGCAGGTCGCGGGTCGGGATGCGCGCGATGTCCCCGGTGACCTTGGTCAGCGCGGAGGCCAGCGCCGAGGGCCGGCCGGTGAGCAGGGCGCCCGCCCGGTCGGCGGCCAGCTCGCGATAGCGGGACAGGACCCGGATCAGCAAAAAGCTCAGCACGTACACGGCGGCGGAGACCCCTATCACCACGCTGAACACGACGGCGGTGTTCTGGTCCCGCCGCCCGCCGAACGCTTGCGAGTAGAACGCGAACCGTACGACCAGCCCGGCGATCACCCCGAGGAACGAAGCGATCGTCATGACGGCGACATCCCGGTGCGCCACATGGGACAGCTCGTGCGCGAGCACCCCCTCCAGCTCGTCCGGCTCCAGCCGTCCGAGCAGTCCGGTCGTCACGCACACCACCGCGTGGTCGGCGTTCCGCCCGGTCGCGAACGCGTTCGGCATCTCCATGTCCGCCACCGCGACCCGCGGCTTCGGCAGGTCCGAGACCGCGCACAGCCGGTCCACGACCCCGTGCAGCAGCGGATACTCCTCCCGCTGCACCACCCGCCCGCGCATCGCGTACAGCGCGACCCGGTCGGAGAACCAGTACTGCGCCCCCAGCAGTCCCGCCGCGATCGCCACCACCAGCACCCAGGACTCCAGCAGTGCGACCAGCACGGCCACGAACACCACGTACAGCAACCCCAGCAGAAACAGCGTGACCGCCATGCGCGCGGTCAGCCGAGGATCGCTCCGGAAACGGTTCGACATCCGTACCACCTCAGTCTCAGGCAGCCACTGGTCCCGCTTCCATTGTGCGCCCCGGGCGCTGTAAGGGGGTTTCTGCTGTCGCGTGCCGAGGCACTAGTACGACGATCGATAGTTGATGTAGCCGATCAGCGCGATGAGCCCCGCCACGCATCCGAACACGATCACTGCCGACACCCATGACGACCGGCGCCGTCGCGCGGGACCGGGGTCGGCGCGGAAGGGCTGCGGCGCGGGCGGGTTCTCCTTCCAGCGCGCGGCCAGCATCCGGGCCCGCGCGGAGGGCTCCTTGTGCTCGGCGTTGTCAGCCCACTTGATGTCGAACTCCCGCTCGTCGTCCTGTTCGGGCATGCCCATCTCTCCCCGTGGTCTCTCTCGAACAGCCGTACAAGAACGATACGACGGCGCCCCCGTCCCCGGGAATCGGGAACGGGGGCGCCGCCGAACGGCTCAGGGGCCGATCAACACCTCACGCGTGGAACGGGGCTCGATCACACGTCGAAGTACAGCTCGAACTCGTGCGGGTGCGGGCGCAGCTGGAGCGGGGCGATCTCGTTGTTGCGCTTGTAGTCGATCCACGTCTCGATCAGGTCCGGCGTGAAGACGTCGCCCTGGAGGAGGAACTCGTGGTCCCGCTCCAGGGAGTCGAGGACGGCCGGGAGGGAGGTCGGGACCTGGGGGACGCCCGCGTGCTCCTCGGGGGCGAGCTCGTAGAGGTCCTTGTCGATCGGCTCGGCCGGCTCGATCTTGTTCTTGATGCCGTCGAGGCCCGCGAGCAGCAGCGCCGAGAAGGCGAGGTAGGGGTTGCCGGAGGAGTCGGGCGCGCGGAACTCGACGCGCTTGGCCTTCGGGTTCGAACCCGTGATCGGGATACGCATGGCGGCGGAGCGGTTGCGCTGCGAGTACACCAGGTTGACCGGGGCCTCGAAGCCCGGGACCAGACGGTGGTAGGAGTTCACCGTCGGGTTGGTGAAGGCCAGCAGCGACGGGGCGTGCTTGAGGATGCCGCCGATGTAGTAGCGGGCGGTGTCCGACAGGCCCGCGTAACCGGCCTCGTCGTAGAAGAGCGGCGAGCCGCCCGACCACAGCGACTGGTGGACGTGCATGCCCGAGCCGTTGTCACCGAAGATCGGCTTCGGCATGAAGGTCGCGGTCTTGCCGTTGCGCCAGGCCACGTTCTTCACGATGTACTTGAAGAGCTGGAGGTCGTCGGCCGCGGCGAGCAGCGTGTTGAACTTGTAGTTGATCTCGGCCTGGCCGGCGGTGCCCACCTCGTGGTGCTGGCGCTCGACCTGGAGGCCGGACTTGGCCAGCTCCAGGGAGATCTCGGCACGCAGGTCGGCGAAGTGGTCGACCGGCGGGGTCGGGAAGTAACCGCCCTTGTAGCGGACCTTGTAGCCGCGGTTGTCCTCCAGCGCACCGGTGTTCCAGGCGCCCGCCTCGGAGTCGATGTGGTAGAAGGACTCGTTCTCCGAGGTCTTGAAGCGCACGCTGTCGAAGACGTAGAACTCGGCCTCGGGACCGAAGTACGCGGTGTCGGCGATGCCGGTGGACGCGAGGTAGGCCTCGGCCTTCTTCGCCACGTTCCGCGGGTCACGGGAGTACTGCTCACCCGTGATCGGGTCGTGGATGAAGAAGTTGACGTTGACCGTCTTGTCGCGGCGGAACGGGTCGACGCGCGCGGTGGACAGGTCGGCGCGGAGCGCCATGTCGGACTCGTGGATGGCCTGGAAGCCGCGGATCGAGGAGCCGTCGAACGCGAGCTCCTCGGCCGGGTCGAAGGCCTCGGCCGGGATCGTGAAGTGCTGCATCACGCCCGGCAGGTCGCAGAAACGGACGTCGATGAACTTGACGTCCTCGTCCGCGATGAACTTCTTGGCCTCGTCGGCGTTCTGGAACATCCAGCTCCTCCTACTCCCGACGTCTCCTGCCGGGGTGGTAGTTCGTTCGTGCGGCCAGTGCGGTGGCACACGCTGTTCCCGACACTAGGGACGGGTGGTTTCTCGTGCGTGACCCATTTGTTTCGCACAAGTTAACCGGACATCCCGCACCTCACCCCACCTGTCCGTATGGCAGAACGGTCGCAGTACGGTGGTCGGGTGGACAAGAGGCAAGCAATCGGATCGTGGCTCTCCGGCCCCCGCGCGGCCGCCGAGGACGCCGGGGTCGACTTCGGATACAGGGGAGAGCAGCTCGGTCTGCCGGAGGAGGGCCCGGGTTCCATCGCCCGCCCCGGACGGCGTCTCGGCGCCCTCGCCGTCGACTGGGGCCTCTGCCTCTTGATCGCATACGGCCTGATCACCGATGGCTACGGCCAGGCCACCGGAAACTGGGCCCTGCTCGTCTTCTTCCTGCTCCACGCCCTCACTCTGGGCACGGTCGGCTTCACCCCGGGCAAGCGCCTCTTCGGCCTCCGCGTGATCGCCCAGGACACCGGCACCGTGAACCCCTGGCGCGCCCTCGTCCGCACGGTCCTGCTCTGCCTCGCCCTCCCGCCCCTGATCTGGGACCGCGACGGACGGGGCCTGCACGACCGGCTGGCGCGCACGGTCGAGGTGAGGATCTGAGGTCCTTTTCGTCCGGGGGCCGGTCCGTCCGGGGCCGGAGGACACGACGATGGGGGCGTCCGGAGTGATCCGGGCGCCCCCATCGTCGTACGAGATCGTCGTACGGGCAGGGAGATCAGCGCGCCTTCGGGCCGCCCTTCGGCATGCGCATGCCCTTGGGCATCGGGCCCTTCGGGAGCGGCATGTTGCTCATGAGGTCGCCCATCGCGCGGAGCCGGTCGTTGGTCGCGGTCACCTGGGGGCCGGACAGGACGCGCGGCAGCTTGAGCATGGTCGTGCGGAGCTTCTTCAGCTCCACCTGGCCCTCGCCGGTGC
Source organism: Streptomyces sp. TG1A-60 (assembly GCF_037201975.1). Taxonomy (NCBI): domain Bacteria; kingdom Bacillati; phylum Actinomycetota; class Actinomycetes; order Kitasatosporales; family Streptomycetaceae; genus Streptomyces; species Streptomyces sp. TG1A-60. The sequence continues at coordinate 6,072,708 of NZ_CP147520.1, forward strand.
CCACGACCAGGTCGTGCACCGGGACGTCGGCCACGATGCGGGCCATCTTCCGCTTCTCCGCGGCCAGCAGGCTCTTCACCCGGTTCGGGTTGCCCTCGGCGACCAGGACGATGCCGGCCTTGCCGACGGCCCGGTGCACCACGTCCTGGTTGCGGTTCATCGCCACCGCGGGAGTGGTGACCCAGCCGCGTCCCACGTTGTCCAGAACCGCCGCGGCGGCGCCCGGCTGGCCCTCCATCTGCCCGAACGCGGCCCGCTCGGCCCGCCGTCCGAAGACGATCGCCGTCGCGAGGAAGGCCAGAAGGAAGCCGAGAATGCCCAGATAAATGGGGTAACCGATCAAGAAGCCGATCGCGAGGAAGACACCGAAGGTGACGATTCCGACAGCCGCGAGTACAAGACCGATCTTCTTGTCGGCCCTGCGGGTCATCTTGTAAGTCAGAGCGATCTGCTTGAGTCGCCCGGGGTTCGCAGCGTCCGCTGCGGTTTCCTTCCTCGCCATGGCACGAAGTCTACGTGCCCGGGGAGGCGAGGACGACGGCGGTGCCGGTGGGGACCGGAGACCGGCGGCTGCGCTGGGGAAGCGGCGCCGGGCGGCGGCGGTGCCGACGTGGGGCGGCGGCCGTGCGCGCGGTGGTCGTGCGGCAGCGACCGTGGTGCGGATCGCGGTCGGGCCTTCCGGTGGTCGGCTCGTACGCGGGTGGTCGCGGCGGTGGTTACGACGTGCGCGCGGCGACGGCCTCTTCGAGGACGCGCTCGGTCTCGACACGGTCCTTGGCTCGGCGGCGGTCCTCCAGGACGGAGGTCCAGGCGTTGCGGCGGGCGGTGCGCTGACCGCTGCTCATGAGCAGCGACTCGACGGCACGGAGTGCACCGGTGAACGACGGAATCGCTGTGGCGCGAACGGGTGCGGCCTGCATGATGAGGTCCCCCCTCGGGTGATGGCCTGCTCTGGCTAGGACCCTGTACCGGGTGTGAAACCAGGGTCACTGATTGGTGTTACCAGGGCGTGACCGACTGGTCAAACGCCAGTGAAGCCTCGGCGCGCGGCCTTCAAACCTCGACGCGGCCCTGACGGCGCCCCCATCTGCGAGGACGGTCAGGACCGCGGTCAATCGGCCATTACCGACAAGTAGCCACTTGTGCTCAGATTCACACGAGCTGCTGGCACTCCGTGCCATTCGGTGGACGGTCAGACGGCCTGCGAGGCGATGTACGAGCCCCCCGCTCCGGAGCGGCTGAATGACGCTGCTCCATGGCCATCTGGTACAGCCGGCCGGCGCGGTACGAGGAGCGCACCAGCGGGCCGGACATCACGCCGGAGAAGCCGATCTCGTCGGCCTCCTGCTTCAGCTCGACGAACTCCTGCGGCTTGACCCAGCGCTCGACCGGGTGGTGGCGGACGCTCGGACGCAGGTACTGCGTGATGGTGACCAGCTCGCAGCCGGCGTCGTGCAGCTGCCGCAGCGCCTCGCCGACCTCCTCGCGGGTCTCGCCCATACCGAGGATGAGGTTCGACTTCGTGACCAGACCGTAGTCGCGGGCCTCGGTGATGACCTTCAGGGAGCGCTCGTAGCGGAATCCGGGGCGGATGCGCTTGAAGATCCGGGGGACCGTCTCGACGTTGTGCGCGAAGACCTCGGGGCGGGAGGCGAAGACCTCCTGAAGCAGTTCCGGCACGGCGTTGAAGTCGGGCGCCAGCAGCTCGACCTTGGTCTGGCCGGCCTCGCGCTCCGCCGTCTGCTCGTGGATCTGGCGGACCGTCTCGGCGTACAGCCAGGCGCCGCCGTCGGGGAGGTCGTCGCGGGCCACTCCGGTGATGGTGGCGTAGTTCAGGTCCATGGTGACCACGGACTCGCCGACGCGGCGGGGCTCGTCACGGTCCAGCGCCTCGGGCCTGCCGGTGTCGATCTGGCAGAAGTCGCAGCGCCGGGTGCACTGGTCGCCGCCGATGAGGAACGTCGCCTCCCGGTCCTCCCAGCACTCGTAGATGTTCGGACAGCCCGCCTCCTGGCAGACCGTGTGCAGCCCCTCGCTCTTGACGAGGCTCTGCATCTTCGTGTACTCGGGGCCCATTTTCGCCCGGGTCTTGATCCACTCGGGCTTGCGCTCGATGGGGGTCTGGCTGTTCCGGACCTCCAGGCGCAGCATCTTGCGTCCGTCGGGTGCGACTGCGGACACATCGGCTCCCTGTAGCTTCGATTCTTCGGCGTACACCAGGGTACGCCCGTGCGGTTCTCGGCCTCTGGGGTGGGCAACCTTGCGGAAGTGGGGCACATTCCCGTTCGCGCCCTTTCAGGGGCACGGGGAACCGTGCGACCGGGGTCCGGGGCGGGGCCCCAGGGACGGGACGGGCGGGGGCGGCGGGGGGCGAGGAACGGCAGGTCGGACTACGCCGACGCCCGTTCCACCTCACGGGGCTTCGGCTCCGCGTTCTCCAGGACGTCCCGCAGGTGCTTCTCGGCCACCGGAAGGACGTCGGCGATGCCGATGTCACGCCCCAGTTCGTTCGTCAGGGACGCGACGCCCGCGTCGCGGATTCCGCAGGGGATGATCCGGTCGAACCACCGGTTGTCCGGGTTCACGTTCAGCGCGAAACCGTGCATCGTGACGCCCTTGGCCACGCGGATCCCGATCGCCGCGATCTTGCGGTCCTCGCGCCGCTGTCCGGCGTTGGAGGGCGCGTACTCCGGCCCGTTCATCCGGGGGTCGAACTCGTCGTCGGTCATCCGCGGGTCGAGGTCGAGGGACAGCCCGCCGAGCCGCCGCTCGACGGGGTCGCCGAGCACCCACACACCGCTGCGGCCCTCGATCCGGGTGGTCTCGACCCCGAACTCCGCGCACGTACGGATCAGGGCCTCTTCGAGACGCCGTACGTGGGCCACCACGTCCACCGGGCGGGGGAGCTTCTGGATCGGGTAGCCCACCAGCTGGCCGGGACCGTGCCAGGTGATCTTGCCGCCGCGGTCGACGTCGACGACGGGGGTGCCGTCGAGGGGGCGCTCGTCGTCGGCCGTGCGCCGGCCGGCCGTGTAGACGGGCGGGTGCTCCAGGAGCAGCACGGTGTCGGGGACATCGTCGGCGAATCGTGCCGCGTGCACCCGCCGCTGCTCGTCCCAGGCCTCCTGGTACTCGACGGCCTCCGTGCCGAACCCCATGCGGACGAACCGCAACCCACTCACGGCAAGCGCCTCCCTCGGCGGTAGCGCCGGGCGGCGGCACCGCGATAGCCCTGTCAGGCGCGTGAGGCGCCCAAGCCACTGTACGACCGTACGGCCGGGCGGTGTTCGAGCGGTGTCCGGCGGCGGAGTCCGAGGCGAAGTCCGGAGAAGTCCGGCGTTCGCCGTACGCCGGGGCCGCCGGGCGTACGAGGGGCCCGGCCGGCGCACGTCGGAGGCCGACTCCGTCAGCCGTGCGATGAATCCTCACACGATCGGATGAATGGATGCGGAAGTATGCGATCGGACGCTTACTCTCCGCTACATTCGCGCCGTTCACAAGGCCGCAAAAGGCTTCTCACCAGGCAATCCGGGAAACCCCGCCGACACCCGGAAGGCAGGAGACCGCACCGCAGATGACGGAACGACCCGCGCAGCGCACCCCCAACCGCCAGCTCGCCGCCCTCATCGCAGAAGCGGGGTTCTCCAACGCGGGACTAGCGCGCCGAGTGGACCAGCTCGGTCTCGAACACGGCCTCGACCTCAGATACGACAAGACGTCGGTCACCCGCTGGCTGCGCGGTCAGCAGCCCCGGGGCACGACGCCCGCGCTCATCGCCGAGGTGTTCACCCGCCGACTCGGCCGCCGCCTCACCGCCCAGGACCTCGGGCTGGACGCCTGCGCCCCCGTGTACGCGGGCCTGGAGTTCGCCGCGACCCCCGAGGAGGCCATCGACATCGTCGGCGGCCTGTGGCGCAAGGACTCCGGCAGCCACGCCGAGCTCCGCAAGATCGCGTTCACCCCGGCCGGGCTGGTCGTGCCCAGCCGCGACTGGCTGATCGGCCGGGCCGACGACCGGGTGGGCCGGGGCGATCCGGTCGCCACCAGGATCCCCCCGCAGGGCCGCCCCGCCGTCCCGAGGCAGCGCGGCCAGACCGAGCGCGGCCCCGGCCAGAAGGTCACCGGCGGGGACATCGCCGCCCTCCGCTCGGTCGGCGAGCTCTTCCGCTCCCTCGACGACGCGTACGGCGGCGGCCACGCCCGCCAGGCCCTCGTGCGCTACCTGGAGCACGAGGCCGAGCCCATGCTGCGCGGCACCTACGGCGAGCAGATCGGCCGACGGCTCTTCGCCGCAGCCGCCGACCTGACCCGGCTGGCCGGGTGGACCTCGTACGACATCGGCGCGCACGGGCTCGCCCAGCGGTACTTCGTGCAGGCGCTGCGCCTGGCGCAGGCGGCGGGGGACCGGTCCTACGGGGCGTACGTCCTGGTCACGATGAGCCGGCAGGCGGTCTATCTGGGGCACGGACGGGAGGCCGTGCAACTCGCGCGCGTCGCCCAGCAGGGCGTCGGGTCCGCCGTGCCGCCGGTGGTGCAGTCGCTGCTGCACGCCGTCGAGGCGCGCGGACACGCGGTGCTCGGCGAGGTGCGGGCCGCCACGGCCGCGCTGGTACGGGCCGAGCGCGCCCTGGAGACGGCCCGCCCCGGGGACGAGGTGCCCTACTGGGCGCGGTTCTTCGACGAGGCCCAGCTCGCCGACGAGTTCGGCCACAGCCACCGCGACCTCCAGCAGTACCGGGCCGCCGCCCAGCACGCCGAGCGCTCCCTGCAACTGCGGGCGCCCGCCTACGCCCGCAGCCGCCTGTTCTGCCGCGTCGTCCTCGCCTCGGCCCGCCTCGGTCTCGGCGAACTCGACCAGGCCTGCCAGCTGGGCGCGGAGGCCGCCGGCCAGGCCGCCGAGATGCGGTCCGTCCGAGCCGTGGAGTACGTCCGCGACTTCGAACGCCGCCTGGAGCCGTACCGCGACGCGGCCCCGGTCAGGGGCTACCGCGACAAGGTGGCGGCGCTCGGGTAGGCGTACGACCCGAGGGGACGCCCGGTGATCGCCGGGCACCCCCCGCCGCTCACGAGGTCACGCGGCCGTGGCCGTTCCCAGTGGCTCCTCCAACGGCGTCGGGCGGGCGTCCAGGTCGGTGAGGACGGCGTGGGCGGCCCGGCGGGCGGAGTGGAGGGCGCCCTGGACGGTGCTGGTGTCGCGGTGGTCGCCGCAGACGTAGAGGCCGGCCAGGAGGCGGACGGAGCGCCGCAGGTCGTGGGGCGCGGGCATCGCGGGGACGGCCTCGGGGAGATGGTGCGCGGCGAGGAGTTCCCAGCGGGTCGTGGACGTGCGGTAGAGACGGGCCAGTTGGGCGCGGACCGTGGCGTCGAGGTGAGCGGCGTCCGGGGGCGTGCCGAGCACCGTGGAGGTGATCAGGGCGCGGCCCGCCGGTGCCCGGCTCGGATCGACCTGGCTGACGACCGCCGTGTGCGAGACGGGCCCGCTGCGGTCGGCGTCGAGGAGCAGCGCCGGCTCGCTCAGCGGCGGCTCGTCCGTGGCGTGGTGCAGCACCGTCACCGGGTGGAACCCCGGCACGCGCAGCCCCGGCAGCAGCTCGGCGGCCGAGCGGGCGTCCGTGGCCACCACCACGGCACGGCAGGTGAGTACACCGTGGTCCGCCGTCGTCACCGAGGTCGTGCTGACCGCTGTCGCCCGTACCCCCGTACGGACCGAGCCCGGCGGCAGTGCCGCCGCGAGGAGTTCGGGGAGCGCGTCGGCGCCGCCCTCCGGGAGGCACAGCCGGCCCGTCGCGAACGTGTGCAGGGCCAGGTCGGCGCAGCGGCTGGAGGTCTGCAGCCCCGGGTCGGCGAGGAGCGCGGACAGCAGGGGACGGACGAAGCCGTCGATCGTCCGGGGCGGGAAACCCCGTGTCTCCCAGGCCTGGGCGATCGGCACCTCCGCACGGGTGAGGAGCCGCTCGGGCGCGGTCGCGGCGAGCCGGGCCAGCGCCATGGCCAGCCGGGACTGGTCGGCGGGGGCGCCGAGCCGGCCTGGACGGGTGCCCGTGGAACGCGCCTGGGGGCGGCCCTGGTTCCGGGGGATCCTGGGGGCGCTTGCGAGGGCGCGCGCGGCGGTGAGTGCGCCCCTCGCGCTTCGGAGGGCAGGGGTGGCGCCGGCCCGGTGGTGACGGCCGTCGGCGTGCAGCAGGACGCCGGGGGCGAACGGGCGCAGGGGCAGGGCGGCCAGGCCCAGGGTGCGGCGCAGTTCCGGGTACGACGTGGAGAGCAGCTGGCTCGTCCGGTCGAGGCGGAAGCCGTCGATCTTCTCCGTGGACATCCGGCCGCCGACGGCGGGTGCGGCCTCCAGAACGGTGGCCGTCAGCCCCGCCCTGGTCAGATGTCCGGCCGCGGCGAGGCCGGCCACGCCGGCTCCTACGACGATGACGTCCACGTCCTCCGTGTCCGCCGGGTACGCCGACTGGTGCACCGACTCAAGCACGTGCCCCTCCCGAGGTCGCGCGGCTGCTGGGAACGTGATGCCCCCAACACCCTTCTGGAATACCTGAGTTCGCGACGAGGGTGACGGCGGGGACCGGTCCCGGGGAAGGAGCGTGTGACCTCGCACGGGGGCACGGACGGGCCGGCTGTGCGCCCGCGGCCGGAGCGTGGGCCGGGCGAGCCCCCGCGGAGGGAGGAGGAAGCCCCGGTCAGCCTCGGTCGGCCGCCGCCCGGATCGCGTCGTCGACCTCCGGATACCGGAAGGTGAAGCCCGACTCCAGCAGCCGCGTCGGGACGGCCCGGGTGGAGCCGAGGACATCGTCGGCGACGCCGCCGAGGACGAGCCGGAGCGCGGGGGCGGGAACGGCGAACAGGGTGGGGCGGCGCAGGACGCGGCCCATGGCCGCCGTGATCTCACGGTTGGTCAGCGGCTCGGGCGCCGTCAGGTTGAACGGACCGGACAGCGCCGGGGTGAAGAGGAGGTGGCGCAGGGCCGCGACCTCGTCGTGGAGGGAGATGAAGCTCCAGTACTGGCGGCCGTTCCCCATCCGTCCGCCCAGCCCGGCCTTGAAGAGCGGGAACAGCGGGCCCCAGGCGCCTCCGCCCCGGGCCACCACCAGCCCCGTGCGGGCGAACACCGTACGGATCCCCGCCTTCCGCGCCGCCTCGGTCGCCCCCTCCCACTCCACGCACACCGACGACAGGAACTCCGTCCCCGGCTCCGCCGACTCGTCCACCACCCGGTCACCCGTATAGCCGTAGAACCCGATGGCGCTGCCGTTGACGAACACGCTCGGGGGCGTGTCGAGCGAGGCGGCGGCTTCCGCGAGGGTGGTGGTGCCGAGCACCCGGCTGCGCCGGATCGTCGCCCTGTACGCCCGCGTCCAGCGGCGGGACGCGACCCCCGCGCCGGCGACGTTCACCACGGCCGCGCACCCCGCCAGCCCGGCCGTGTCGACCCGCCGCGCCTCCGGATCCCAGCGCGCCTCGCCCCGCACCCGGGGCGCCCGCCGCACGAGCCGGAGCACCTCGTATCCGTCGTCGGAGAGGGAGCGGGCCAGCGCCGAACCGATGAGACCGGACGCCCCGGCGATCGCGATACGAGAACCGGGCGCGATGGGCGATTCAACCGTCATGCCCCCATCCTGCCGGGCGAACGACGAAGAGGCGGCCCAAGGGCGACCGGGCCGCCCACGACCAGCCACCACCATCACCGCCGACGACCGCCCACGACCAGCCACCATCACCACCGCCGACCGTCCACGACCGGGCGCGCCCTCCGTACTGCCGCCGTACAGTGGCCGTCATGCCGGTTCCGTACATACGCGCCGCGACTGCCGACGACGAGGACGCGCTCGGCCGACTCGACCGCCTCACCTGGTCCACGCTGCACTCCGTCCAGGAACGCCCCACCCAGCCGTACGAGCCCTTCTTCAACGAGCGTTACGGCCCCCAGGACCACCTCGTCGCCGAACGGGGCCCGCGACACCCGGCGTTCGACCCGTCGCGACGCCCGGCACGAGGCGGCGGGGTCGTCGGCTACGTCCGCCTCGGCCGGCCCTCCCCGCTCGCCTGCCACACCCACGTCCGCCAGATCCAGGGCCTCGTCGTCGCCGACGAGGCCCGCGGGGCCGGCGTCGCGCGAGCCCTGCTGGGGGCCGCGCGCGACGAGGCCCGGCGCCGCGGTGCCCGCCGCCTCACCCTGCGCGTCCTCGGCCACAACACCCCGGCCAGGAAGCTGTACGAGTCCGAGGGCTTCGTGGTGGAGGGGGTCCTGCCGGAGGAGTTTTTGCTGGACGGGGTCTACGTGGACGACGTGTTGATGGGCCGTCGGCTCTGATCTCCCGGGGGCCCACGGCCGCCGGACCGGCCCCCGTGTCAACCACCGGGGCGACCCGGATATCGTCGTCGGCCGCCGCGGCGGCGAGGCACCGCCCCGCCCGTGCACCTCAGGAGGTCACGAGATCACCGGTGTCCACCGCCGCCGTCGAACTCGCCGCGCGCTCCGCGTCGGAGGCGACCTCGTCCACGGTCAGGACGTAGCCCGTCTCCGCGTCCGAGGTCGAGCGGGCGAAGACGACGCCGTAGACCTGGCCGTCGGTGGTGAGGAGAGGACCGCCGGAGTTGCCGGGGCGGACGGTGGAACGGATCGAGTAGATGTCACGGGTGACCGAGTCGGTGTTGTAGATGTTCCGGCCGGTCGCGTCGATACGGCTGGCGACCGTGGCCGCCTGGAGGTCGAGGCCGCCGTCCTCCGGGTAACCCGCGACGACCGCCGCGTCACCGCGCTTGGCGCTGTCGTCGAAGCGCAGGAGCGGGGCGTCGAGCCCCGGGACGTAGAGGACCGCCACGTCCTTGTCGGGGTCGAAGAGCACGACCCGCGCCTCGTACGCCCTGCCCACACCGCCCACCCGCACGCTCGGGTCGTCGATGCCCGCCACCACATGGGCGTTCGTCATCACATGCTCCGTGGCGTACACGAACCCGCTGCCCTCGCGCCCCTGGGTGCCCGCCACGCCCTCGATCTTGACCGTGCTGCGCTTGGCGGCGCCGGTCGCGGCCGCGGTGACGCTGTCCCCGGACGGTTGGGCGACCTCGGCCGTCGCCTCGTTCTCGAACGGGTTGAAGACCTGCGGGAAGCCCGCCTCGGCGAGCGCGGAGGTGGCGTTGGAGAACCAGGCCGGGGTGGTGTCCGGCATGGTGTTCTGCACGGCGCCGAGCAGCGCGGAGTTACGGATCGAGTTGGTCACCAGCGTGGACGAGGAGGCCCCGAGGACGCTCGCGACCACCCAGGCCACGATGAGCACGGCGACCGAGTTGGCCGCCGCCCCGCCTATGCCGTCGGCCACCCGCATCGGGCTGCGGTCTATCTCCCGGCGCAGCCGCAGCGCCAGCCGGCCCGCCAGCTCGTGCCCGATCACCCCCGGGACCAGCACCGTCAGCACCGCCGTGATCGTCGCCGCCGCAGTGCCCGGCTCCACCAGTTCCATCACCCACGGCAGCACCCACACGCCCGTCGCCGCGCCGCCCACGAAACCGGCCAGGGACACACATCCCGCGACCAGGCCGCGACGGTACCCGGACGCCGCATAGGCCAGGATCACCAGCATCAGCAGGATGTCGAGCACGTCCACTCCAGCCGCCTCTCTCTCGGGACCCTGTAGTACGCGCGCGGCGGGCGCAGTGATCAGTTGCGCCCGCACGCCACTTCGGCGGCCGACGCGAACCGGCCACCCGTACTCCATCCGCCCTGGGACCGTGAAAACGTCCCGGACCGGGACGTTGGTTCCATCCCCGTCCACCGGGTGGCACACCCCACATCGCGGTATCCGCGCGGCTGGGTGACGCTGGGGACATGCGTGCGTTCGGGATGTCACGGGGGGCGCGAATATGTCGGCTGCTCCGCGTGTGGCGCCGCCGCACACGGACACCGCGCGCCCCCGACCCGGTCCGGGAGCGCGTACGCCGGGCCCGGGAGCGCGCGAATCCGCCGCGCCCCGTCCTCCTGGCGCTGGCCTGTCTGCCCGGTCTCGCGGCCGTGCTCGCGCTGGTGCTGTGCGCGATCGGTGTGGACCGTACGGGGCAGCGCCCGGACCGGCCGGCGGCGGCCAGGACCGCGCTCCCGTACCAGGCGCCCCGACCGCCCATCGTGCCGAGGGCCCGCTGGCTGGAGCAGGACGCGCCCAGCCAGCCGCCCGCCCGCTACGACGACCGGGTCGCCGCGGTGTTCGTCCACCACACCGACTCCCCGAACGGCTACGACTGCGCCGACGCGCCCCGCGTCATCCGCTCCCTGTACGAGGGCCAGACCGGCGCCAAGGACTGGGACGACATCGGCTACAACTTCCTCGTCGACCGCTGCGGCACCATCTACGAGGGCCGCGCGGGCGGCGTCGACCGCCCCGTCACCGGCGCCCACACCCAGGGCTTCAACCACCGCACCACGGGCATCGCCGCCCTCGGCACCTTCACCGCCGGTGTCCCCGTCCCGAAGGTCATGAGCGACGCGATCGCCGCCCTCGCCGCCTGGAAACTCGGCCTCTCCGGCACCGACCCCCGCGGCAGCGTCCGGCTCACCTCCAGCAACAGCCTCAGCCGCTACGCCGCCGGCACCACCGCCCTGCTGCCCACCCTCGCGGGCCACAGCGACGGCTACATGACCAGCTGCCCGGGAGCGGCCCTCGCGGAACGCCTGCCCGCCGTCAGGGAACTGGCGGCACGGCTCCAGGGCCGCCGGTGACGCCGGCGGCGGATCTCATGAGGTTCACAGACAGCGCGCCGGGTCTCACAGAATTCTCCAAGATCCGCGCCCTAATTTCGTCGTGTCACGTCGACCGGAGGTGGGGAAAATGATCAGCCGTCGTACGAAGAACACGTCTCGCAGCCCGAAGAGGTCCTGGTCCTCGGCCCTGCGGAGCCCCTGGACGGTGGCCTGCGCGACCGTCGTGGTCGTGCTCGGCCCGTCCGCCGTCACCGCGTCCGCCCTGGAACGCGCCAACTCCGCACCCCTGCACGGGGCGTCCGCCCCCGAGCACCCGGCCCCGGACCGGGAACGCCACCGCGCCCAGGCGCACACCACCGAGCAGTACGCCTACCTGCCGCGCACCACACACCGGGGGCTGCGCGCCTGAACCGCGCCGACGCCGCCCCGACGCCGCGCCGGCAGTCCTAGGCCCGGAAGCGCTCCCAGAGCTTCGGACAGCGTTCCGCGAGCGCGGACTCGTTCTCGAAGTCGACCGGGGTGCCCTCGGGTTCGGCGGGCGCGGGCGGGATGCCGAGGTCGGGGGCGACCACGCCGGTGAGCTGCTCGTACGCCTCGTCCGCGGCGTAGCCCAGCTCCTCGCCGTCCCCGTCGATCTCCTCGTCGAAGTCGTCCAGCAGATCGGCGAGCGAGTCGGGGTCGTGCACCGCGCCCTCGAAGACCTCCCGGCCCTGACCGATCAGCCAGCACCGGAAGAAGTCGAACGTGTCGTCGCCGGCCCCGTCGAGCAGCACCCAGGCGGCACCCCACAACTCCCAGGTGTACGCGCGGTTGTAGCGGGCCTCGAAGTGACGGGCGAAGTCCAGGACCGACTCGGGGTCCAGCCGCAGGAGCCGCTCCACGAGCAGGTCGGCCTGTTCCTCCGGGTCGCCCTCGGCGTCCTCGCGGGCGGTGTCCACCAGGTCCCAGAACTCGGTCTCGTCCATCACGGGTCCAGCATCGGCCCTGGAACCGGGCGACGCACCCGGACTGCGGGATTCACCGCGGCCGGTACAGTTCCGCCAGCCGTGCCGCCTCCTCGGCGAACCGCTCCCGCAGGGTGCCGGGCGCCAGCACCTCGACCTCCGGCCCCAGCGCCGTCAGCTGGGTGTGCGCGACCTCCTCGGACTCCACCGGCAGGGTCACCGTCACCCACCCGTCACCGTCCGGTTCACCCGCGCCGGCCAGTGCCTCCCGCGCGGACGGCGAGTCCAGGGCGTACGGCAGTCCGCGCACCCCTTCCGCGGACAGCCGCACCACGACCTCGACCCGCAGGATCGACCGGGCGAACTGCTCCGCCCGCTGCTCCCACAACGCGGGCAGGGAGAACTCCTGGTCGCGTTCGAAGACCTCCTCGCCCGCCTCCACGGCCGTGAACCGGTCGATCCGGTAGACCCGGAAGGCCCCGTTCCCCGCCACCCGCGCGCACAGGTACCAGGCCCCCGCCTTCAGGACGAGCCCGTACGGCTCCAGCTCCCGCACGACCTCGCTCTCCCCGCGCCGGTAGCGCGCGGTGATCCGCCGGTCGTCCCACACGGCGTCCGCCACCGCGGGCAGCAGCTCGGGCGTCCTCGGCTCGTGGAACCAGTTCGGCGCGTCCAGGTGGAAGCGCTGCGCGGCCGTGCTCGAGGCGTCCCGCAGTGAGGGCAGCAGCGCGGCCGACACCTTCAGCCGGGCCGCCGAGGCGGCGCCCTCCAGGCCCATCTCGCGCAGCGCGCCCGGGACTCCGGACAGGAACAGCGCCTCCGCCTCGCTGCGGGCGAGACCCGTCAGCCGGGTCCGGTACCCGCCGACCAGCCGGTAGCCGCCGGCCCGCCCCCGGCCCGCGTACACCGGCACCCCCGCCTCGGACAGCGCCTGCGCGTCCCGCGTGACCGTACGCTCCGACACCTCCAGCTCCCGCGCCAGCTCGGCGGCGGTCATCGAGGTCCGGGACTGGAGCAGCAGCACCATCTTGATCAGCCGGGCGGCACGCATGACCGCCATTGTGCCGGGTGCGTCACCTGCACGGACGCACGCACCCTGTGGTGCCCGTGGAACCGCTGTTAACGTCGAGCGAAGTGCGTCATTCCGGAGGTTCTTCGGTCCGATCGGGACGTCCCTGAAGAAGGACAGGCACATGGCGAATCAGCCTCGCGAACAATGGGCCACACGAACAGGCTTCCTACTGGCGGCGATCGGTTCCGCCATCGGCCTGGGCAACATCTGGCGGTTCCCGGCCGTCGCCTACGAGAACGGCGGCGGCGCCTTCCTCCTGCCCTACCTCATCGCCCTGCTCACGGCCGGTATCCCGCTGCTCATCATGGAGTACACGATCGGGCGCAGATACCGGACCTCGCCCCCCGCCGCACTGCGGCAGATGGCCCGCCCGGCGGAGGTGATCGGCTGGTGGCAGGTGGCGATCTCCTTCGTGATCGCCACGTACTACGCGGTCATCATCGCCTGGGCGGTGCGCTACGTCGGCTTCTCCGCCGACCGGGCCTGGGGCGACGATCCGGAGGGCTTCCTCTTCGGCAGCTTCCTCAAGGCCTCCGACACGCCCGGCTTCGTCTCCGGATACGTCTCCGGGGTGCTCTGGCCGCTCATCGCCGTCTGGGTGGTGGTGCTGGGCATCCTGGCGTTCGGCATCCGGCGCGGCATCGAGAAGGCCAACAAGGTCTTCATCCCGCTGCTGGTGATCTTCTTCGTGGCTCTGGTGGTCCGGGCCGTCACCCTGAGCGGGGCCGCCGAGGGCCTGGACGCCTTCTTCTCGCCCGACTGGTCCGAACTAGCCAACGGCAGCGTCTGGGTGGCCGCCTACGGCCAGATCTTCTTCTCGCTGTCGATCGGCTTCGGCATCATGGTCACCTACGCGTCCTATCTGCGGCGCCGCGCCGACCTCACCGGCTCCGCCCTGGTCGCCGGATTCGCGAACAGCTCCTTCGAGATCCTCGCCGGCATCGGCGTGTTCGCCGCGCTGGGCTTCATGGCGCAGGCCGCGGGCGTGCCGGTCGGTGACGTGGCCACCGCGGGCCTCGGACTGGCCTTCGTGGCCTTCCCGACCGTCATCTCCGAGATGTGGATGGGAGGCCTGTTCGGTGTCGTCTTCTTCGTGTCGTTGGTGATCGCGGGTCTGTCCTCGCTGATCTCCATCGTGCAGGTGGTGGTCTCCGCCGTGCAGGACCGCACCGGTATGCGCCGCGTTCCCGCCGTCCTCGCTGTCGGCGGTGCCGTGGCGCTCGCCTCGATCCTGCTCTTCCCGACCAACGAGGGCATCTACCTCCTCGACGCCTCCGACCACTTCATCAACCAGTACGGCATCGCACTGGCCGCGCTGGTCGGCGTCATCGCGGTGGCCTGGCTGATGCGGAAGCTGCCCGAGCTGCAACGGGACGCCGACGCCACCTCCGCCGTGCGGCTCGGCCACTGGTGGCGGATCTGCCTCGGCGTCATCACCCCGGTGGTTCTGGGCTGGATGATGGTCGACAGTCTGCGCGCGGAGTTCGACGAGAACTACGAGGGCTACTCCACCGACTTCCTGCTGGGCGCCGGGTGGAGCGTGGCGATCGGCGCGCTGCTGGTCGGCGTGCTGCTCTCGCTGATCCCGTGGAAGGCGGCCGAGGGCGGACTGTCGGACCTGGGCCTGGAGACCGCCGAGGAACAAGGGGCGCACCGCAGGCACGGACGGCCCGACAGCGGCAGTGGCACGAGCGACGGAAGGGAGGACCGCTGATGTCCGCAGGCGCCATCATCATGATGATCATCGCGATTCTGATCGTGTGGGGCGGTCTGGTGCTGGCGATCGTGCGGCTGCGCGGGCACCCCGACCCGCAGGCGGAGCCCGACGAGGCACCGGTCCAGGACCCGGGACGGTAGGCCGACGGGCGGGAACCACGCCGGCTCCCGCGCCCGGTGCCCAGCGGCACCGGGCGTGGGAGCCGACGGCTCACGGGCTCACAGCCCGTACCGCTCGCGGGCCTCCTTCACGGCCGCCGCCTTCACCTCGCCGCGCCGGGCCAGCTGGGCCAGGGCCGCGACGACGATCGACTCGGCGTCGACACCGAAGTGGCGGCGGGCCGCGTCACGGGTGTCCGACAGACCGAAGCCGTCGGCACCCAGCGAGGACCAGTCCTGCTCGACCCACTGGGCGATCTGGTCCGGGACCTGACGCATGTAGTCGGAGACCGCGAGCACCGGGCCCTCGGCCCCCTGGAGCGCCCGGCGCACGAACGGCACCCGCTCCTCGCCGCGCAGCAGCGCCTCGTCGGCCTCCAGCGCGTCCCGGCGCAGCTCGCTCCACGAGGTCGCCGACCACACGTCGGCCGCCACCCCCCACTCCTCGGCCAGCAGCCGCTGCGCCTTCAGCGCCCAGTGGATCGCCGTACCGGAGCCGAGCAACTGGATCCGCGGCGCGTTCGCCGCCGGGGTCAGGCCCGCCGACTCCGCCGTGTTGAAGCGGTACAGGCCCTTGACGATGCCCTCGTCGAGGCCGGCGACGGACGGCTTGGCGGGCTGCGGCAGCGGCTCGTTGTAGACGGTCAGGTAGTAGAAGACGTTCTGGTCCTCGCCCGGAGCCGCCTCGCCGTACATGCGGCGCAGACCGTCCTTGACGATGGCGGCGACCTCGTAGGCGAACGCGGGGTCGTAGGTCATCGCGGCCGGGTTGGTCGCGGCGATCACGGGGGAGTGGCCGTCGGCGTGCTGGAGGCCCTCGCCGGTCAGCGTGGTGCGGCCCGCGGTGGCGCCGATCAGGAAGCCGCGGCCGAGCTGGTCGCCGAGCTGCCACATCTGGTCGGCCGTGCGCTGCCAGCCGAACATCGAGTAGAAGATGTAGAAGGGGATCATCGCCTCGCCGTGCGTGGCGTACGCGGTGGACGCGGCGATGAAGTCCGCCATCGAACCGGCCTCGGTGATCCCCTCGTTGAGGATCTGGCCGTCCTTGGCCTCCTTGTAGTACATCAGCTGGTCACGGTCGACCGGCTCGTACGTCTGGCCCTTGGGGGAGTAGATCCCGAGGGACGGGAACAGCGACTCCATGCCGAAGGTGCGGGCCTCGTCGGGCACGATCGGCACCCAGCGCCTGCCGCTCTGCTTGTCGCGGACCAGGTCCTTGACCAGGCGTACGAAGGCCATGGTCGTCGCGACGTTCTGCGAGCCGGAGCCCTTGTCGAACGAGGTGAACGCCTTCTCGGCGGGGGCCGGCAGGGGCGCGAGGGCGTGCGTACGGCGGGCCGGGGCGGGGCCGCCGAGGGCGGCGCGGCGCTCCTGGAGGTAGCGGACCTCGGCGGAGTCGGCGCCCGGGTGGCCGTAGGGCACGACGCCGTCGACGAAGTCGCTGTCCCTGATCGGCAGTTCGAGCAGGTCACGCATCTTCTTGA
This sequence comes from Streptomyces sp. TG1A-60, assembly GCF_037201975.1. NCBI lineage: Bacteria > Bacillati > Actinomycetota > Actinomycetes > Kitasatosporales > Streptomycetaceae > Streptomyces > Streptomyces sp. TG1A-60. The sequence continues at coordinate 6,088,779 of NZ_CP147520.1, forward strand.
ACTCGTCCACCGTCAGCTTCTTCATCTGATGGTTGGCGTTCTTCGAGGCGAAGCCCTCGCCGAGGGTGAAGCCCTTGACGGTCTGGGCCAGGATGACGGTCGGCGCTCCCTTGAACTCGACGGCGGCCCGGTACGCGGCGTGGACCTTGCGGGCCTCGTGACCACCGCGGGAGAGGTGGAAGCACTCCAGGATCCTGTCGTCGCTCAGCAGCTTCGCCATCTCGACGAGCGCGGGGTCGGCGCCGAAGAAGTCCTGGCGGATGTAGGCGGCGTCGCGGGTCTGGTACGTCTGGACCTGTGCGTCGGGCACCTCGCGCAGTCGGCGGACGAGCGCGCCGGTGGTGTCGAGCCGGAACAGCTCGTCCCAGGCGGAGCCCCAGAGCGTCTTGATGACGTTCCAGCCGGCGCCGCGGAACTGCGCCTCCAGCTCCTGCACGATCTTGAAGTTGGCGCGGACGGGGCCGTCGAGGCGCTGCAGGTTGCAGTTGATGACGAAGGTGAGGTTGTCCAGACCCTCGCGGGCGGCGAGGGCGAGTGCCGCCGTCGACTCCGGCTCGTCCATCTCGCCGTCGCCGAGGAACGCCCAGACGTGGGAGTCGGAGACGTCCTTGATGCCGCGGCTGGTGAGATACCGGTTGAAACGGGCCTGATAGATCGCCGAGAGCGGACCGAGTCCCATGGAGACGGTCGGGAACTCCCAGAGCCAGGGGAGGCGGCGCGGGTGCGGGTACGACGGAAGGCCGCCGCCGCCCGCCTCGCGACGGAAGTTGTCGAGGTGGTGCTCGTTCAGACGGCCGTCGAGGAAGGCGCGGGCGTAGATGCCGGGGGAGGCGTGGCCCTGGATGTAGAGCTGGTCGCCGGAGCCGTCGGCTTCCTTGCCTTTGAAGAAGTGGTTGAAGCCCGTCTCGTAGAGCCAGGCGGCGGAGGCGAAGGTGGCGATGTGGCCGCCGACGCCGTACTTGCTGCCGCGGGTGACCATCGCGGCGGCGTTCCAGCGGTTCCAGGCGGTGATACGGCGCTCCGTCGCCTCGTCGCCGGGCACGGACGGCTCGGCGGCGGTGGGGATGGTGTTGACGTAGTCCGTTTCGAGGAGCTTGGGCAGCGCGATGCCGTTGCCCTCCGCGCGCTCCAGGGTGCGGCGCATCAGGTACGCCGCGCGGTGCGGCCCGGCCGCCTTGGTGACGGCGTCCAGCGAGGCCTGCCATTCGGCGGTCTCCTCCGGATCACGGTCGGGGAGCTGGTCGAGCGCGCTCGGCTGGATGGCGTTGGGGTCGGTCATCGCGCCGCCTTCCTCAGTCGAAGGGGTTCCCTCATCGGTAAACGGGGTCGGGGGTTGCCCTTGTCTTTGGCAGGACAGGGCGGAAGGCCTCGCCGCGGTGTCGAGGTGTGACGCCGCCGCGTGGTCCGTCGGCGACTGTAACCCGCTGATCGATGATCGATCAAAGGATCCTGAGCAAAATCTCTCGATCACGAGAAAGTCGGCACGGGGTGCCCCCGGCAGAGACACCGGGTGCCGTGTCATGGCGGAGTTTGTGCAGGTGGGACGGCGTTCTGAGCGGAGGGCCGCTCGGCTGTCGAGGGCTCGCGCGGTTACGCCGGCTCGTCTCCCGTGTGCGGTGCGCAGCCCAGAACGTGGGACTTGACGAGGTCCGCGATACGGGGATCGCGACGGCGGAAGGCGGCGACCAGCTCTTCGTGCTCCTCGGCGTAGGACTGCTGGACCGTGCCCAGCCAGCGGATGGACAGGGCCGTGAAGACCTCGATGCCCAGGCCCTCCCAGGTGTGCAGCAGCACCGAGTTGCCGGCCGCCCGCACCAGCTCGCGGTGGAACGCCACGGTGTGCCGCACCTGGGACGTGCCGTCGGCGTTGCGGTCCGCCTCGTACAGCGCGGCCACATGCGGCTCCAGCGCCGAGCAGTCCTCCGCCAGCCGCTCCGCCGCCAGCTCCGCCGCGATCGCCTCCAGGCCGGCCCGCACCGGGTAGCTCTCCTCCAGGTCGGCCGCGGTCAGGTTCCGCACCCGGACGCCCTTGTTCGGCGCGGATTCGATCAACCGCAGCGACTCCAGCTCGCGCAGCGCCTCCCGCACCGGCGTCTGACTGACCTCCAGCTCCGTCGCGATCCGCCGCTCCACGATCCGCTCACCCGGCTTCCACCGCCCGCTCACGATCCCCTCCACGATGTGCTCGCGGATCTGTTCGCGCAGCGAGTGGACGACGGGCGCGGTGGTCATGCGGGCTCCTTCGGCGGGGGACAGAGCCCCAGGGGCGTTGACTTCTAGACAATAAAGCCGCGACCCCGCCGGTGAGAGGCGCACGGGGGCGCTTTCGCGCAGGTGAGACGAGACTTACACGCCCCCACGGAGGTCCGTTCTGTAAAGATCCGTACCGGCCGGACTCCCGGGCGGGCGTGGCCGTCCAGGGCCGGTTCCCTCTTCCCCGCAAGGGCGGCGAACGCACCGGTGCCCCGCCCGGAGAACTCCGGACGGGGCACCGTCGTACTGCGACCGGACGCCGCTGACCGGCGGCTCCGATCAGACGGCCCTGGTCAAGGGGGCGTCACAGGCCGAGCTCGACCTCGAACTCGCCCGCCTCCAGGATCGCCTTGACGGCCGACAGGTAGCGGGCCGCGTCGGCGCCGTCGACCAGCCGGTGGTCGTAGGAGAGGGTGAGGTAGGTCATGTCGCGGACGCCGATGACCGTGCCCTCCTCCGTCTCGATCACGGCGGGGCGCTTGACCGTGGCGCCGACGCCGAGGATCGCGACCTGGTTCGGCGGCACGATGATCGTGTCGAAGAGCGCGCCGCGCGAGCCGGTGTTGGAGATGGTGAAGGTCGCGCCGGAGAGCTCGTCCGGGGTGATCTTGTTGGCCCGGACCTTGCCCGCCAGGTCGGCGGTGGCCTTGGCGATGCCGGCGATGTTGAGGTCGCCCGCGCCCTTGATGACCGGGGTCATCAGGCCCTTCTCGGAGTCCACCGCGATACCGATGTTCTCGGCGTCGAAGTAGGTGATCGTGCCCTCGGCCTCGTTGATCCGGGCGTTGATGACCGGGTGGGCCTTCAGCGCCTGGGCCGCCGCCTTCACGAAGAACGGCATCGGGGAGAGCTTGACGCCCTCGCGGGCCGCGAAGGAGTCCTTCGCCTGCGCGCGGAGCTTCATCAGGCGGGTGATGTCCACCTCGACCACCGAGGACAGCTGGGCCTGCTCGTGCAGGGCCTTGACCATGTTGTCGCCGATGACCTTGCGGATGCGGGTCATCTTGACGGTCTGGCCGCGCAGCGGGGAGGCCTCCAGCTTCGGGGCCTTCCCGGCGGGGGCAGGGCCCCCGGCGGCGGCCGGTGCCGGAGCGGCGGCAGCGGCCTTGGCGGCCTCGGCGGCGGCGATGACGTCCTGCTTGCGGATCCGACCGCCGACGCCGGTGCCCTTGACGGAGGCGAGGTCGACACCGTTCTCGGCGGCGAGCTTGCGCACCAGCGGGGTGACGTACGCGCCCTCGTCCGTGGCCTTCGCGGCAGCGGGCCCTCCGGCGGTCGCGGCCGGAGCCGGGGTGGCCGGGGCGGGCGAGGGAGCCGGTGTCTCGGCGGCGGGCGCCGGGGCCGGCGTGGCGGGGGCGGCCGGCGCGGGGGCCGGGGCGGCGGGCGCGGGAGCAGCCGGGGCCGGTGCCTCGGCGGCGGGCTCCGGAGCCGGGGCGGCCGGGGCCGGGGCAGCCGCCGGAGCGGCACCCGGGGCGCCGATGACGGCCAGCTTCGCGCCGACCTCCGCCGTCTCGTCCTCGCCGACCACGATCTCCAGGAGCACACCGGAGGTGGGCGCCGGGATCTCGGTGTCGACCTTGTCCGTGGAGACCTCCAGCAGCGGCTCGTCGGCCTCGACGGAGTCGCCGACCTCCTTCAGCCAGCGGGTGACGGTGCCCTCGGTGACGGACTCGCCGAGCGCCGGGAGGACCACGTCGGTGCCCTCGGCGGAGCCACCGCCGGCGGAGGCCTCGGCGGTCGGGGCCGGAGCGGGCGCGGCCTGCTCGGTGGAGGGCTCGGCCTGCGCGGCCTGCTCGGGCTCGGCGGCCTGCTCGGGCTCGGGCTCGGCGGCCGGGGCGGCGGCGGGCGCGCCCGTGCCGTCGTCGATGACGGCCAGCTCGGCGCCGACCTCCACGGTCTCGTCCTCGGCGACCTTGATGGACGCGAGGACACCGGCGGCGGGGGAGGGGATCTCGGTGTCGACCTTGTCGGTCGACACTTCGAGCAGCGGCTCGTCGGCCTCTACGCGCTCACCCTCGGCCTTCAGCCAGCGGGTGACGGTGCCCTCGGTGACGCTCTCGCCGAGCGCCGGAAGGGTTACGGAAACCGCCATGGTTTCGGTTGCTCCTTAACGATTGCGGAAGTCTGGATCGTCGCTTGGTCGACCGAGGGTCAGTCGTGCGAGTGCAGCGGCTTGCCGGCCAGGGCCAGGTGGGCCTCGCCCATCGCCTCGTTCTGGGTCGGGTGGGCGTGGACGAGCTGCGCGACCTCGGCGGGCAGCGCCTCCCAGTTGTAGATCAGCTGGGCTTCGCCGACCTGCTCGCCCATGCGGTCGCCGACCATGTGGACGCCGACCACGGCACCGTCCTTGACCTGGACGAGCTTGATCTCGCCCGCGGTCTTGAGGATCTTGCTCTTGCCGTTGCCCGCGAGGTTGTACTTCAGAGCGACGACCTTGTCCGCGCCGTAGATCTCCTTGGCCTTGGCCTCGGTGATCCCCACGGAGGCGACCTCGGGATGGCAGTACGTCACGCGCGGCACGCCGTCGTAGTCGATCGGAACGGTCTTCAGACCGGCAAGGCGCTCTGCCACCAGGATGCCCTCGGCGAAGCCGACATGCGCGAGCTGGAGCGTCGGGACCAGGTCACCGACGGCCGAGACGGTCGGCACGTTCGTGCGCATGTACTCGTCGACGAGGACGAAGCCGCGGTCCATCGCGACGCCCTGCTCCTCGTAGCCGAGACCGGCGGAGACCGGACCGCGGCCGATGGCGACCAGGAGGACCTCGGCCTCGAAGGTCTTGCCGTCGGCGAGGGTCACGCGGACGCCGTCCTGCGTGTACTCGGCCTTCTCGAAGAAGGTGCCGAGGTTGAACTTGATGCCGCGCTTGCGGAAGGCGCGCTCAAGAAGCTTGGAGCTGTTCTCGTCCTCGACCGGGACGAGGTGCTTGAGGCCCTCGATGACCGTCACGTCGGTGCCGAAGGACTTCCACGCGGAGGCGAACTCGACGCCGATGACACCGCCGCCCAGCACGATCGCGGACTGCGGGACGCGGTCCAGCTTCAGCGCGTGGTCCGAGGAGATGATGCGGTTGCCGTCGATGTCCAGGCCCGGCAGCGACTTCGGCACGGAGCCGGTCGCGAGGAGCACGTGGCGGCCCTGGACGCGCTGTCCGTTGACGTCCACCGAGGTGGGCGACGAGAGGCGGCCCTCGCCTTCGATGATGGTCACCTTGCGCGAGGAGAGCAGCCCCGTCAGGCCCTTGAACAGGCCGTTGACCACATCGTCCTTGTACTTGTGGACGGCGGCGATGTCGATGCCCTCGAAGGTGGCCTTGACACCGAACTGCTCGCTCTCGCGGGCCTGGTCGGCGATCTCACCGGCGTGCAGCAGGGCCTTGGTGGGAATGCAGCCGTTGTGCAGGCAGGTGCCGCCCATCTTGCCCTTCTCGATCAGGGCGACGTCCAGGCCCAGCTGAGAGGCGCGCAGGGCCGCGGCGTAACCACCGCTACCACCGCCGAGGATCACTAGGTCGAAAACGGTGCTGGCGTCGTTCGCCACGTCACGTCCTCCATGCATGTGCGCCGTACGCCGGTCGTCCATGACCGGGCGGCGGCTGGGTGTCCGGCCGCTCTTCTTCGGCCCTGTGGTGGGGCCCTGTCCTGCCGAGCCCATCTTCGCACTTGTCGACGGGGAACGAGACGCCGGGCTGCTGTGTGAGACGTCGCACAGGAAACCCCGCGCCCCGAAAGGGGCGCGGGGAACTGCGCGATCAGCCGCACACGGCCCGCGGTCGCCCCGTACCAGGACGGACCGGGCCACTGGACGCGGCCTCAGCCCAGGTCGCCGGAGGCCGCCCGCTCGGCCAGCCGCACCAGAGTCCGGACGGCGGTCCCCGTCCCGCCCTTCGGCGTGTATCCGAAGGGACCCCCCTCGTTGAACGCCGGCCCCGCGATGTCCAGGTGCGCCCAGGTGATCCCCTCGCCGACGAACTCCTTCAGGAACAGCCCGGCGACCAGCCCGCCCCCGTACCGCTCACCCATGTTCGCGATGTCGGCGATCGGGGAGTCCATCCCCTTGCGCAGGTGCTCCGGCAGCGGCATCGGCCACGCCGGCTCGCCGGACTCCTCGGCGGCCTCGTGCACCGCCGTGCGGAACGCGTCGTCGTTGGCCATGATCCCGAACGTCCGGTTGCCCAGCGCCAGCATCATCGCCCCCGTCAGCGTCGCCACGTCGACGATCGCGTCCGGCTTGTCCTCGGACGCCTTGGCGAGCGCGTCGGCCAGCACCAGCCGGCCCTCCGCGTCGGTGTTGAGCACCTCCACCGTCCTGCCGCTGTACATGCGCAGCACGTCCCCCGGGCGGGTGGCGGAGCCGGAGGGCATGTTCTCGGCGAGGGCGAGCCAGCCCGTGACGTCGACCTCCAGCTTCAGGCGCGCGGCTGCGACGACCGCGGCGAACACGGCGGCGGCACCGCTCATGTCGCACTTCATCGTCTCGTTGTGACCCGCCGGCTTGAGCGAGATACCGCCCGAGTCGTACGTGATGCCCTTGCCGACGAACGCCAGGTGCTTCTTCGCCTTGGAGCTGGTGTACGACAGCCGCACCAGACGGGGCGTGGCCGCGGAGCCCGCGCCGACGCCGAGGATGCCGCCGTAGCCGCCCTTGGCGAGCGCCTTCTCGTCGAGGACGGTCACCTTGATGCCGTGCTCCTTGGCCGCGGTCTGCGCGACGGCGGCGAAGGCCTCCGGGTCCAGGTCGTTCGGCGGGGTGTTGATGAGGTCGCGGGCGCGGTTCAGCTCCTCGGCCACCGCGATGGCGCGCTCGGCGGCGGCCTTGTGGGCGCGGTCGCGGGGCTTGGCGCCGAGCAGGGCGACCTCGGCGAGCGGCGCCTTGCCGTTCTTCGCCTTCGGGTCCCTGGTGTTCTCCTTGTACGCGTCGAAGGCGTACGCGCCGAGGAGCGCGCCCTCGGCGACGGCGCTCACGGCGGCGGCGTCCGCGACGGGCAGCGCGAACGCGGCCTTCTTCGTACCGGCCAGCGCACGGGCCGCGGCACCGGCCGCGCGGCGCAGCGCCTCAGCGCCGAACGAGCCGTCCTTCCCGGGCTCCGATCCCAGGCCCACCGCCACGACGAGCGGCGCCTTGAAGCCGGACGGCGCGGGCAGCTTCGTGACCTCGCCCTCCGCGCCCGAGGCGCCGAGGGTCCCCAGGAGACCGGCCAGCTTGCCGTCGTACGCCTTGTCCACGGCCTCGGCACCCGGCGCTACGACCAGGTCCCCGGACCGGGATGCAGGGCCCTTCGCGACACCGACCACGATCGCGTCGGCACGGAGGCCCGACGCGGCGGCGGTACTGAGAGTGAGAGCAGTCACGGTGGTGGAATCTCGCTTCCGGTTGAGTTTCGGTGGCCGAACGGACGGGTCGACGTGCCGGGGACGAGCCTAGGCCCTTGTTCGGCCCATCGGACCTGAGGCGTGGCGCCGGTCGCGCACGCACCGCCCGCGCGGCGTCCGCTGCGACCAGCCTCCCTGAATTTCGGCCCGGCCCGTGCAGGGAGATCCCCATGACTCAGCCATAGGGGGATCCCTTGTCGCCGGGCCGGCGCCGTGGCTCCCGTGGTCAGCGCGGGTGGCCCCGCCGGTCTCCGCGCATAGCGCGGCAGCCCTTTTCGATCACCCCTGCGGGCGTTCACCCCTGTGTGGCGTCCTGGTCATTGTCGCGCCCTCGTTTGCCATGACCTGGATAGGTCCCGGCCGGTGAGTGATCAGCTCATCGGGTCGCGTCAGTTCCGCGGACTCCCCTGCTGAAGGAAGGGGAGCCGGGGGCGTGGCGCGAGGCATGCTGATCACCCGGAGGCCTTGGCGGAGGGTCACCCGAGGGTGAACACGACCAGCGCCGCCGTCGCCGCGGTCTCCGCCAGCGCGCCGAACACATCCCCCGTCACCCCGCCGAACCGCCGCGTACAGTGCCGCGACAGCAACTCGGCGGCACCGCAGCCGAGGGCGACCGCGACCACCGTACGGCCGATGTCGTACGGCCCGAAGAACGCTCCCCCGCCTGCCGCCGCACACCCGACCAGGCCGGCCGCGAGCAGCGCGCCCCGCACCGGCACCACCCCCGCCACCGCCGCGCCCAGCCCCTCGGGCCGGGCGGCCGTTACGCCCGTGCGCGCGGCCAGGGTCAGGGCCAGCCGGGCGGTGGTCGCCGAGACGGCCGCCGCGAGCGCGCCCAGCGTCCACGACCGGCCGTACACCTCGGCGAGCGCGGCGACCTGGGCCAGCAGCACCAGGACGAGGGCGATGACGCCGAACGGCCCGATGTCCGACTGCTTCATGATCCGCAGCGCGTCCTCGGCGGGCCTGCCGCTGCCGAGCCCGTCGGCGGTGTCGGCGAGCCCGTCCAGGTGGAGGCCCCGGGTGAGGACGGCAGGTACGGCGACGGAGGCCACGGCGGCGAGCGGCGGTCCGGCGCCCAGGACGAGCAGGAGGCCGCCGAGCGAGGCCGCGACCAGGCCGACGGCCAGCCCGGCCACGGGCGCGCACAGCATCCCGGCGCGCGCGGCCTCGCGGTCCCAGCGGTGCACCGTCACCGGCAGCACGGTCAGTGTGCCGAAGGCGAAACGGAGGCCGTCCGAGAGCGCGGGCGCGGGCGCGGACGCCGGGACCGTGGGACCGGGCTCGGGGGCCGTGGGCTCGGGGGTCGTGGACACCGGCGCAGGCTATCCGGCGGGCAGGGCAGCGCGCCCAGCGACGATGGTGGATAAAGTTCGCATATGGGTCTCTGGTGGGAGCGGAACATCATCGAGCCGGGCAAACTGCCGCTGCTTCTCGCGCTCACCGCGTTCGTACTGACGTTCCTGATCACCAGGGTCATCACCCGCCTCATCCGGGCGGGCAAGGGCCCGTTCCGCAACATCAGCGGCGGCGGGGGTGTGCACATCCACCACGTCGTCCCGGGTGTCGTCCTCGCCATCGTCGGCGGGTTCGGCTCGGTGGCCAGTGACCGGCACGGCTGGGGCGCACTGATCTCCGCCGTGCTGTTCGGCATGGGCGCGGGCCTGGTGCTGGACGAGTTCGCCCTGATCCTGCACCTCGCCGACGTGTACTGGAGTGAGGCGGGCCGCCGGAGCGTCGAGGTGGTCGTGCTGACGGCCGCCCTGGTGGGCCTGATGCTGGTCGGCTTTCTGCCCTTCGGTGTCAACGACCTCAGTGACGAGGAGCTCCAGGACCGCGGCGCCGTCATGGTCAGCATGGGGACGAACTTCCTCATCGCCCTGATCGCCCTCAGCAAGGGCAAGCCCCGGACGGCGATCTTCGGCGTGGTCATCCCGTTGATCGCCGTCATCGGCGCGATCCGTCTGGCCCGCCCCACCTCCGCCTGGGCCCGCCGTTTCTACCGGCGTCGCCCGCGCACCCGCGCCCGGTCCTGGCGGCGCGCCTACCGCCACGACCGCCGCTGGGCGGGCCCCGGCCGCCGCCTTCAGGACTGGATCGGCGGCACCCCGGACGTGACGCCGGCGCCGGGAGCAGCTCCGACGGCTGCCGCGAGTCCGCCCGGTCCGGCAGGGCCGACCGACCCGGCGCGGCGCCGCTGACGTACGGCGACGACCGCGCACACCACCAGCACCGCCGCGGTCGCCGCCAGATGCTCCTCGCCCGCGAGGTTCTCCTTCACCAGCACCTCGACGACCATGGCCACCACGACCGCGCCCGCCGTGACGTACGCCCGGTACCGCCACCCCGCGAACACGGCGAGCCCGACCACCGCCGCCGACGGCCCGGTGTCCACGACCCGCGCGTCCGACGCGGGCAGCCCCACGATTCGCCTGCCGGGGCACCGTCAGGTCGCGTCGTACTCCTCGGCGAGGTTCTTCTCCTCGGCCTTGTCCGCCGCGGGCGTCTCCGGCTCCGCCGGCTCCCGCTCCGGCAGCTCCGCCGCCAACGCCGCCGCGGCCTGCACGAGCGGCAGCGCGAGCAGCGCACCCGCACCCTCCCCGACCTTCACACCGTGATCGAGCAGCGGCTCGATGGCCATGCGGTCGAGCGCCTTGGCCTGGGCCGGCTCCCCACTGCTCTGCCCGGCGAGCCACCAGTCGGGCGCCCGGAAGGCGACCCGCTGGGCGACCAGCGCACACGCCGCCGACACGACTCCGTCCAGGATCACCGGCATCTTCCGCACCGCGCTCTGCAACAGGAACCCGGTCATGGCGGCGAGATCCGCCCCACCCACGGTCGCGAGCAACTGCAACTGGTCCCCGAGGACCGGCCGGGCCCGCCGCAGGGCGTCCCGTACGGCCGCGCACTTGCGCATCCACGCCAGGTCGTCGATCGCCCGGCCGCCGCGCCCGGTGACGACGGAGGCGTCGGTGCCGCACAGCCCGGCCACGAGGACGGCCGCCGCCGTGGTCCCGCCGACGCTCACATCGCCCAGGACGACGAGGTCCGTCCCGGAGTCCGCCTCCTCGTCCGCGAGGGCGACGCCCACCCGGAACGCGGCCTCCGCCTCCTCCCGGCTCAGCGCGTCCTCGACGTCGATGCGCCCGGACCCGCGCCGCACCCGGTGCCGTACGACCTCCGCGGGCAGCGTGTCCGGGTCGCAGTCGAGCGCGAGGTCCACCACGCGTACGGGGACGTCGAGCCGCCGCGCCAGCACCGCCACCGGGCTGCCGCCGTCGAGGACGCCCCGCACCAACTCCTCCGCGGTGCCCGCGGCCCGCGCGGAGACGCCGAGTCCGGCGATCCCGTGATCGCCCGCGAACAGCACCACACGAGCCTGGCCGATCGGCCGCACCGGCACGGCCGACTGCGCCGCAGCCAGCCACTCACCCAGGTCGTCGAGGCGGCCCAGCGCCCCGGGAGGCGCGATCTGCCTCTCCCGCCGCGCCTCGGCGTCGCGGCGCACCCCGCCGTCGGGGCGCTCGATCAGATCGGTGAAGTCGTCGAGATTAAGCGAGCTCATTCGCCGAACAGTACCGGCAGCGATCGAACACGACCCCGCCACACCGTGACCCCGCGACGTACGGACGCCGCACCACACCACCGGCACGTCATTGCACCCGGGATCGCGACCGTCTACGTACCGTTTTGATACGGAATATTGATACGTCCCTCCCTGTCGCAGGAGCCGCCATGTCCCCCACCCCACGGCCGGACCCCGGCCGACTCGCCCGAGGCGTCGATCCGTTCCATGCGCCGCGCCGAGACGACTGCCCGTGGTGCGGCTCGCGGGAACTGCGCACGCGGGTGCGTGGGCCGGAGGGCGAGCGGCGCACGCCGGGCACCTTCGTGGTAGACGAGTGCCGGGACTGCTCCCACGCCTTCCAGAACCCCCGGCCCACGGCGGACGGACTGCTGCTCCGCCACCACCGGCACCCCGCCGATGATCACATCCGCTCCAACCTCGCCGGACGACTGCGCCGCCGGCACCACCGGGCCGCCGCCCGCGCGATGCTGCCGTACCCCGAACCGGAGAGCTGGCTCGACGCCGGCACCGGCCACGGCTACTTCCCGGAGGCCGCGCGCGAGATCCACCCGTACACGGCCTTCGACGGCCTCGACCCCACCCCGCGCGTCGAACGGGCGCGGGTGGCCGGGCGCGTCGAGGAGGCGCACCAGGGGCTGCTCACCGACCCGGAGATCGCGGTACGGCTGCGCGCCCGTTACGACGTGGTCAGCATGTTCCACCACCTGGAACACACCGCCGACCCCCGCGAGGAACTCCGCGCCGCCCGCACCGTCCTGCGCCCCGGCGGCCACCTTCTCGTCGAAGTCCCGGACCCGGTCCGCCCGTTCGGCACGCTGGCCCTCAGAGGCCGCTTGCCCTGGAAGTCCTGCGACCGCCCGTGTCCCCTCCACCTGATGCCCCTGCGCAACCTGCTCGCCGAACTGGAGTCACTGGGCTACGAAGTGCTGACCGCCCGTGCCCGCGCCCCCTCCCGCCCCGCGCACACCGGATCATCGCGCGCTACCCGGCACAACCAGCCGCCCCCGCAGTCCCTCCGGCCGCCCCATCGGCCCCCACAGCCCCTCCGGCCCCTGCGGAGCCCCCGCGTGACGCCTCAGCCCCGTAGAGCCAGCGCCTGCCCGGCCACCACCAGGAGCACGTGCTCGCACTCCGCCGCGAACGCCGCGTTCAGGCGCCCGAGTTCGTCGCGGTAGCGGCGGCCGGAGGCGGTGGCCGGCACGATGCCGGAACCCACCTCGTTGGAGACGGTGACCAGGGTGCGGCGCGTGTGCCGTACGGCGTCGGTCAGCTCGGTGACACGCGCCCGGAGCGCGCGCTCCCCGCCCCCGGCCCACTCGGCGTCGTCCCACGCCCCCACCGCGTCCATGGCATCCGTCAGCCACAGCGACAGACAGTCGACGAGCAGCGGAGCCCCGTCGTCCTCCTTCAGCAGCGGTACGAGGTCGCAGGTCTCGACCGTGCGCCAGGAGCCGGGCCGCCGCTCCCGGTGGGCGGCGACCCGCGCGGCCCACTCCCCGTCCCCGCCCCGCGTCCCGCCCGTCGCCACGTACAGCACGTTGGGGAACGCCTCCAGCCGCCGTTCGGCCTCCACCGACTTCCCGGACCGCGCCCCGCCGAGCACGAGGGTGCGGCGCGGCACATCGGGCACGTCCTCGTAGACGCCCACCGTCAGCGTCGTCCCGTCCGGCACGGCGCGCGCGCCCGCCGCCGCGAGCCGGCGCGGCAACTCGCCTCCCGGCGGCACGTCGTGGTCGAGGTGCACGGCGACGACATCGGTCGTCGGCCCGACGGCTGCCACCGCTCGCAGCCGCGCCAGGGCGTCAGGCCGCCCCAGCACATCGGCGAGCACCATGTCGTACGGCTCCGCCGACTGCTCCTCCAGCCCGGCGGGCGCACCTCCCGGCGGCAGGTACAGCAGTCGCTGCCCGCCCGGCCCGGTCACCGCGTACCCGGTCCCCGGCGCGTCCAGCGCCTGTGCCAGCACCCGGTGCCCGGTCAGCAGCGCCAGCTCCCGCCCGTCCGGCACCCGCACCGGCTGCGGCAGCCCCGCCGGCACCTCCACGGCGGGCCCGTCGTGCGGATGCGACAGCAGCACCTGCCGCACACCGGCCAGCGACTGCCCGGCGCGCGCAGCCGCCAGTGCGGCGCCCGGAGTGAGGTCGAGCAGCAACGTGCCGTCCACGAGCAGCGCGGTCGCCCCGCGCGCGGCAGGGCCGTGCGCGGTCGCACACGCCGCGCACGGACAGTCGGGGCGGGGTAGTCCCGCGGGGGCGCCGGTACCGAGCAGAGTCAATTCCACAGACCCGATTTTCCCGTATTCCCGTCGGCACCCGCAGGTCTTGCTCGTCCGACTAGGCTCAGGGTGAACCGGATCTTGCTCGGTGCCGTGTGCGGTGCCGGGCCGGTACCTACGGAGGCGCACATGACGGCATGGACATGGCGGTTCGAGAAGGCCGACGGGACGGAGGTCCAGCCCGCGGTCCAGCCCGAGGAGTTCACGACCCAGGGGGATGCCGAGTCGTGGATCGGGGAGAACTGGAAGGCGCTCCTCGAAGGCGGCGCCGACCAGGTACGGCTCTTCGAGGACACGACGGAGATCTACGGGCCGATGAGCCTGAACGCGTAGCGCTCCGAGGCGGGGCGGGGCCGGCCCGGGACTCCGCCCCCGATCCCCGCGGGAGAGCCCGGGAGGGCGGGGTGCGTGGGCGGGTGCGGATACGTGGGGAACAGCGCGAACGGGGTCCGGGGCAAAGCCCCGAGGGGTGCGGAAAGGTCAGCCCCGTACTCCGCACAGGTGCAGCAACGCCGCCACCCGCCGATAGGGATCCGTCCGCCCCGCCCGCTCCTCCGCCGCGAGCAACGCGTCCAGCCCCTGCCCGTCGGGCACCCCCGCGTCGTCCGCCGCCAGGTCCGTGAAGACCCGCACCCCGTACCACGCGTGCAGCGGCGCCCCGATCCCCGCGAGCGTGCCCGTCAGGGCCCTCAGCCGGTCGGCCCGCACGTCGAGCCCCAGCCGGTTCCGGTACGCGGTGGTGTCGAAGGCGTCCAGCGCCCCCGCCCAGTCCCCGGCCAGCCCCGCCCGCATGGCCAGCGCGTCGCCGTTCCGCACGAGCAGGGAGAGCAGACCGCCGGGTGCCAGCATCCGGGCCAGCCCCGCCAGCAGGGCGTCCGGTTCCTCGACGTACATCAGCACGCCATGGCAGAGGACCACGTCGAAGCTGCCCGGCAGGAAGTGGACACCGGTGTCCCGGCCGTCGCCCTCGACGATCCGCACCCGGCCCTGGATGCCCTCGGGCTCCGCGGTGAGAGCCAGGCGGGCCACGGCGATCAGCTTCGGCTCCCGTTCGATCCCGGTCACCGCGTGTCCGGCCCGCGCGAGCCGCAGCGCCTGAGTGCCCTGCCCCATGCCCACGTCGAGAACCCGGAGCCGCTGCCCGACCGGGAAACGCCCGACTATCTGTTCGTCCACCTGGCGGGAGACCAGCTCCTGCCGTACGACCTCCCGCAGGGTGCCCAGCCGGTTCAGCCAGGCCTCCGCGGCGCCCCCGGAGAACGTGGTCGTGCTCAGGGCCGCTCTCCGCGCTTGACCTGCGGCTTCGGCAGCCGGAGGCGACGCATCTGGAGTGTGCGCATCAGGGCGTAGGCCACGGCGCCCTTCTTGTTCTGCTCGGGGAAGCGCGCGTTCAGCTGCTTCTTCAGACGGAACCCGAGACTGATCGAGTCGACCACGATCAGGATGATCACGAAGAGCCACAGCAGCAGCGCGACATTCTGCAGCGCCGCCACCTGCACCAGGCTGAGGACGAGGATGAGCACGGCCAGCGGCAGGAAGAACTCGGCGATGTGGAAGCGCGAGTCCACGTAGTCGCGGGCGAACTTGCGCACCGGGCCCTTGTCCCGCGCGGGCAGATAGCGCTCGTCGCCGGTCGCCAGCGCCTGGCGCTGCTTCTCGAGCACGGCGCGGCGCTCGTCGCGGGAGCGCTTGGAGGCCGCCTTGCGCGTCGTCGGCGTGTTGGCCACGCTGCGACGCTGGGACTGGGCCTCACTCCGCTTGGGAGTGGGCCGCCCCTTGGGGGCCTGCGGGTCACGGGTCTGCCTGGAGTCGGTCACCGGCGCCTTGTCGGCGGCCGGGTCCTTCTCGTTCTTGGCGCGGCTACGGAACACAAAACCCAAGGGTACGGGGTGCCGGGGCATGGACCCCAGCCGAGTGGGGAACGATCCGGCAACACCCGGCGTCCGTGCCGGGGACAGAGCCGGGGCGAAAGTGGACAGGGAGACCCGAAAAGTCGGAAAAGGGGGAGCGCGGTGGCCGTTTCTCCGCAGGCGGCTGAGGTTTTCCGGGGCGCGACCTGTACGCGGACCCGGGAGGCACCTACTCCCTACGCCGGAGCGGCGCCGTCCACAGTCGTCCTTGGGGATGAGCGCATCCGTCGCCGAACAGTGCGGTAATGGATGCAGGGCCCGTACTGTGGGTTCTGTCGCAGAACTGTGAGCTGGAGTCCGTCAGAAGGGGGCGCGCGAAGCCCATGAGCGGTGTCATGAAGCGTATGGGGATGATCTTCCGCGCGAAGGCGAACAAGGCCCTTGACCGGGCCGAGGACCCGCGCGAGACCCTCGATTACTCGTACCAGAAACAGCTGGAGCTGCTCCAGAAGGTGCGCCGAGGCGTGGCCGACGTGGCCACGTCCCGCAAGCGCCTGGAGCTCCAGCTCAACCAGCTCCAGTCCCAGTCGTCGAAGCTGGAGGACCAGGGCCGCAAGGCGCTCGCGCTCGGCCGCGAGGACCTGGCGCGCGAGGCGCTCTCGCGCCGTGCCGCCCTCCAGCAGCAGGTGACGGACCTGGAGACACAGCACTCCACACTCCAGGGCGAGGAGGAGAAGCTCACCCTCGCCGCCCAACGCCTGCAGGCCAAGGTCGACGCCTTCCGTACGAAGAAGGAGACGATCAAGGCCACCTACACCGCCGCCCAGGCCCAGACCCGGATCGGGGAGGCCTTCTCCGGCATCTCCGAGGAGATGGGCGACGTCGGCCTCGCGATCCAGCGCGCCGAGGACAAGACGGCGCAGCTCCAGGCCCGCGCCGGTGCCATCGACGAGCTCCTCGCCTCCGGCGCCCTCGACGACCAGTCCGGCACGCACAAGGACGAGATCCAGGCCGAGCTGGACCGCCTCTCCGGCGGTACGGACGTCGAGCTGGAGCTCCAGCGCATGAAGGCGGAGCTGGCGGGCGGTTCGTCCGCGCAGCAGGCCATCGAGGGCGGCCCGGGCCAGTCGGCCCAGCAGCAGCAGTCCCAGCAGCAGGACACCCCCCGCTTCGACAAGCAGTAGACCTGTGCCATCGGGCACTCGACATCCGGATCCCATGCCTGAGGAGGGCGACATGATCGTACGGATCATGGGGGAGGGGCAGGTGAGGCTGGACGACGTCCACCTCACCGAGTTGAACAAGCTGGACGACGTACTCCTGGCGGAAATGGAGGTCGGCGACGGCCCGGGCTTCCGCCACACCCTCCACGCCCTCCTGGACAAGGTCCGGGAACTGGGCACCCCCCTCCCCGACGACGCCCTGGAGCCGTCGGAGCTGATCCTCCCGGCGCCGGACGCGACGCTGGAAGAGGTCAGGGAGATGCTGAGCGACGACGGCCTGATCCCCAGCTGACGAAGAGTCCAGCGGAGGTCCGCGGGCACAGCGCCTGGCGGGAGCGGGACGGAGCCCCGGGTCCGCGCCGGCCCCGGGTACCGCAGCCACCGGTTCCGCCGGCTGCGGGGACCCCGTACGGTAATCAGTCGTGAGCACCTTCCAGCGCGCGAGGTCCTGGCTGACGGCGCACCCCATGGCGCTGGACGGGGCCCTCGCGCTCGGCGTCCTCGTCTGCATGCTGGCCGGCTCGTTCATCGACCCGCACGCCGAGCATCCCGGTGAGAAGTGGGGCACGCGCACCCCCGACGCCACGAGCGTCACGCTCATGGTGCTCGCCGCCGCGACCCTGGTGGCCCGCCGCCGCGCCCCCATGGCCGTACTGGCGGCCACCTGCGCCCTCACCCTCACCGAACTCGCCACCGGCGACCCGCGCGCCCCCGTCGCGATGTCCGCCGTCGTCGCCCTCTACACGGTCGCCTCCACCACCGACCGCCCCACCACCTGGCGCGTCGGCCTGCTCACGATGACGGGCCTGACCGGCACGGCCATGCTCGCCGGCCCCCTGCCCTGGTACGACCAGGAGAACCTCGGCATCTTCGCCTGGACCGGCATGGCCGCCACGGCCGGGGACGCGGTCCGCAGCCGCCGGGCCTTCGTGGCGGCCATAAGGGAACGCGCGGAACGGGCGGAGCGCACCCGCGAGGAGGAGGCCCGTCGCCGGGTCGCCGAGGAACGCCTCCGGATCGCCCGTGACCTGCACGACGTCGTCGCCCACCACATCGCCCTGGTCAACGTCCAGGCCGGAGTCGCCGCCCACGTCATGGACAAGCGGCCCGACCAGGCCAAGGAGGCCCTCGCCCACGTCCGCGAGGCCAGCCGCTCCGCCCTCAACGAACTGCGTGCCACGGTCGGGCTGCTCCGCCAGTCCGGCGACCCCGAGGCCCCCACCGAACCCGCCCCCGGGCTGGTACGGCTCGACGAACTCGTCGGCACCTTCCACAGCGCGGGCCTCGTCGTCGAGGTGGCCCGCGCCGACCAGGGCGTGGCCCTCCCGGCCGCCGTCGACCTCGCCGCGTACCGCGTCATCCAGGAAGCCCTCACCAATGTGCGCAAGCACGCGGGCCAGGAGGCGAAGGCCGAGGTCAGCGTCGTACACGTCGGCCCCAACGTGGAGATCACCGTCCTCGACGACGGCACCGGACACGGTGGACCGGACGGGGGCGGGCCAGAGGACGTGGCTGACGGCGGGGGCCATGGCCTCCTCGGCATGCGTGAGCGTGTCGTCGCCCTGGGCGGCACCCTCACCACCGGTCCCCGTTACGGCCGCGGCTTCCGCGTCCATGCGATCCTGCCGCTCAAGACCCGTACGACCGCCACCGAGGAAGCCGTACGACCGTGACCAGCGCCCCGGGGGACCCCGTATGACCATCCGTGTCGTGCTCGCCGACGACCAGACTCTGCTGCGCAGCGCCTTCCGGGTGCTCGTCGACTCGGAGCCGGACATGGAGGTCGTGGGAGAGGCCTCGGACGGGGCGGAGGCGGTGAAGCTCGCGAAGCGGGAGCGGGCCGACGTGGTGCTGATGGACATCCGGATGCCGGGCACGGACGGGCTGGCCGCCACCCGTATGATCAGCGCCGATCCGACGCTCGCCCATGTCCGGGTCGTCATCCTCACCACCTTCGAGGTCGACGACTACGTGGTGCGGTCGCTGCGCGCCGGTGCCTCCGGCTTCCTCGGCAAGGGCTCCGAGCCGGACGAACTGCTGAGCGCGATCAGGGTGGCCGCCGGCGGTGAGGCGCTGCTGTCGCCCGCCGCGACCAAGGGCCTGATCGCCCGTTTCCTCGCCCAGCCGGACGGCTCGGCCGACGGCGGCGGCGCCCGCACCGAGCGGCTGGGCACGCTGACCGGCCGTGAGCGCGAAGTGCTCGTGCACGTCGCCGGGGGCCTCTCCAACGACGAGATCGCCGAGCGTCTGGAGGTCAGTCCGCTCACCGTGAAGACCCACGTCAACCGGGCCATGGCGAAGCTCGGCGCCCGCGACCGGGCCCAACTGGTGGTGTTCGCGTACGAGTCGGGGCTGGTACGTCCACGGGTGGACCGAGCACCCCACCCCGGGCGGACGTCCGACTCGGGGTGAACGGCGGGGCGGGCCGGTCACTCGACCGGCCACGCCGCCGGAGCGTTACGGCCCGGCCACGCCAGGGCGTTACGGCAGCGCCAGCATCCGCTCCAGCGCCAGCTTCGCGAACGCCTCCGTCTCCTTGTCGACCTCGATGCGGTTGACGAGTTTGCCCTCGGCCAGGGACTCCAGGGCCCAGACCAGATGGGGGAGGTCGATGCGGTTCATGGTGGAGCAGAAGCAGACCGTGCGGTCGAGGAAGACGATCTCCTTGCCCTCGGGCGCGAAACGGTTCGCCAGCCGCCGGACGAGGTTCAGCTCGGTGCCGATGGCCCACTTGGAGCCGGCCGGGGCCGCCTCCAGGGCCTTGATGATGTACTCGGTCGACCCGACGTGGTCCGCCGCCGCCACGACCTCGTGCTTGCATTCGGGGTGGACGAGGACGTTCACCCCCGGGATCCGCTCCCGTACGTCGTTCACGGACTGCAGGCTGAAGCGGCCGTGGACGGAGCAGTGCCCCCGCCACAGGATCATCTTCGCGGCCCGCAGCTCCTCGGCGGTGAGGCCGCCGCCCGGCTTGTGCGGGTTGTAGACGACACAGTCGTCCAGCGACATCCCCATGTCCCGCACGGCGGTGTTGCGCCCCAGGTGCTGGTCCGGCAGGAACAGGACCTTCTCACCCTGCTCGAAGGCCCAGTCCAGGGCCCGCTTCGCGTTCGACGAGGTGCAGATCGTGCCGCCGTGCTTGCCGGTGAAGGCCTTGATGTCGGCGGAGGAGTTCATGTACGAGACGGGCACGACCTGCTCGGCCACGCCGGCCTCGGTCAGCACGTCCCAGCACTCGGCGACCTGCTCGGCGGTGGCCATGTCGGCCATGGAGCACCCGGCGGCGAGGTCCGGCAGCACGACCTTCTGGTCGTCACCGGTCAGGATGTCCGCCGACTCGGCCATGAAGTGCACACCGCAGAACACGATGTACTCGGCCTCGGGCCGCGCGGCCGCGTCCCGGGCCAGCTTGAAGGAGTCGCCCGTGACGTCCGCGAACTGGATGACCTCGTCGCGCTGGTAGTGGTGGCCGAGCACGAAGACCTTGTCCCCGAGCTTCTCCTTGGCCGCGCGGGCGCGCTCCACCAGGCCGGGGTCGGACGGGGAGGGCAGGTCGCCCGGGCACTCGACACCGCGCTCGCTCCTCGGGTCGGCCTCGCGGCCGAGCAGCAGCAGGGCGAGGGGCGTCGGCTGTACGTCGAGCTCCTGGGTCTGGGCGGTGGTCACGACACGCACCCTTTCTGTTCTGCGGCATCGCCGCCCGGGGGAGGGGCGGCGGGGCATTCGGGTTTCCTTTTCGTCGAATTGACGCTATCTATCATAACCGCTTCACGTCACTTTGACGATGCCCATAGCGTCGATGTGACATGAATCCCGGCGTGCGGTTGTCCACGGCGCTCTGCGGTCCGTGCCCGCCGCACGGGCCATGTGCGAGCATGAAGACAGACGCGTAGGAAATCCGCGCGGCCCGGAATGAATCCGGGGCTCCGGCGGTTGCACTCGTCGGCAAGCAGTCTCCGTACAACCCGGGAGAGATGTAGATGTCCGTATCGGACGAGACCAGCACCGTCACCGACGGCATCATCCTGACCGACGCCGCGGCGGGCAAGGTCAAGGCGCTGCTCGACCAGGAAGGCCGTGACGATCTGGCGCTGCGCGTCGCCGTCCAGCCCGGCGGCTGCTCCGGCCTGCGTTACCAGCTCTTCTTCGACGAGCGCGCGCTCGACGGTGACGTGGTGAAGGACTTCGACGGCGTGAAGGTCACCACCGACCGCATGAGCGCCCCGTACCTGGGCGGCGCCACCATCGACTTCGTCGACACCATCGAGAAGCAGGGCTTCACCATCGACAACCCGAACGCGACGGGCTCCTGCGCCTGCGGCGACTCCTTCAGCTAGGACTGTCGGGGTCACCGGGCGCGTGGTGGCACCACGCGTAGGTGCGAAGGCGACGTCCCCCTCAGGGGGACGTCGCCTTCGCACCTACGCGTGACCGAGGTGGGTGCGTGAGAGCCTGTCGGGCGCCAGACCGGAGGTCACCCGACAGGCGCTGAGCCGTCTACCGCGGTCGCAGCTCCGCGATCCCGCCCTCCGGGATCGCCCCACCGTCCGATCCGACCACCTTCCGGTCGCCCAGCGGCTCGTCCAGCGGCACCGTCCGCTCCACCGCCTCGGCGATCAGGACACAGACCTTGCCCTCCCAGGGGGTGGCGGTCACGCTGACGGTCACCCTGCCCGACTCCTCGCTCGCGGAGACCGCGTAGTCGCTGCACACCCCACCCCAGAAGGTCACGGTCAGTTCGTCGCCGTCGACCGTGTAGCCCTGGACCGGCACATCGTGCGAGGACGGGCCGGTGGGCTTCTCGGTCGGCTCCGACCGGGGCCCGGGGGCGGCCAGATACGTCGGGTCGATCGCCGGATGCGTCACCGTGAAGGTCTCCTCGGCCCCCGTCGGCCGCACCTCGAACAGCCAGGACGGCACCAGCGCCGGCCGGCCGTCCACCTGGTGCGAGGCGAGCCCGAACACCGCGCTCTCGACGGCGACCGCCTCCGGCTTCGGCAGCGTGGTCACCCGCTCGCACGGCGTCTCGTCCGCCCCGACCGTCCCGCGCTCGCCGGCCGTCCCGTTCTCGCCCTCCAGCGGTACGGGCCCGGTGCAGCCGCCGATGCCGCCGCGCGCCGTGCCGGCACCCTGACCGGAGCCGTTCATCAGCTTCAGCGCCCGCTCCGCGTCGACGACGGGGTACGTGTCGCTCTTCACCGGCGTCTTCACGTTTCCAGTGCCGCCGAGCACCTGGCCGTCGGCGCCGATCTGGATGCCGGTCGACCAGCCGTACGTGGGCAGCCCGCCGACCTCGGGATCGGCGTTCACCACCCGCGTGGCGCCCATGAGCTGGGTCGCGTCCAGCTTGGCGTCGTCCTGGCCGACGGCCTTGAGCACCGGGGCCGCCGCCTTCCTGGCCGCGGCCTCGCTCACCGGGTCGCCGCCCTCGGCCGTAGCGCCGGGGGTGCAGACGTCGACCTTCTGGCAGTCGTCCGTGCCGGGCGTGGACCGGCTGAACGTCCATGCCCCCGGCGACTGCTTGCCGACCCGGAGAACCGGTCCCGCACCGTCCCCGGTGTTCCCCACCCGCCAGACCTGATCCTCGGCCGTGGGCTTGCCCGCCACCCCGAGCGCCTTGGCGAGCCGGGCCACCTCGGCGGCCGTCACCTCGCCCTCGACCGGGTACACCGGAGCGGAGCCGGGGCCCTCGGGCAGGTCGCCGTCCGCGCGGTAGGTCACGCCATGGGGGTTCGGCTCACCGGGAGCGATGCCGTTCGAACCGCCCTCGGTGTGGCCGTCGAGCGCGAGCGGCGGGGGAGTGCCGTCACCGCCGGGTGAGCTGGAGCCCCCGTCGGCCGGGCCGGGCCCACCGGAGGCGGTCGTGGCGAGGAGTGCCCCGCCACCCCCGACCAACAGCACCGCGGCGGCCACCGAAGCGACGGCGGCCCGGGCACGACGACGAGGCCTCTCGGTACCGCCGACCTCCACGACATGGCGGTCATCGCCGCTGACACCGTCGTCGTCACCGGCTGGGGCGCGCTCATCCGTGTCGGCCGCATCGGCGACCCGCGCCTCTGCGTCACCTTCGGCATCGGCCCGCGCACCCTGGTCCGTCTCGGAGTCCGCGCCGCCGTCCGCGCCGCCGTCCGCGCCGCCGTCCGCGCCGCCGTCCGCGCCGCCGTCCGCGTCACCGCCCGTGGCCGCCGCGGCCTCGTCGGCCGCATCGGTCTCAGTGACGTCATCCCCGCCAGCCCTGATCTCCTCGGCGGCGTCGGGCTCGGGGCCCGCGTCCCGGTTCTCTGGGTTGTCGGGTCGCTCGGAGTTCACCGCATCGCTCCTTCGGCTGGTCGTACACCGCATCCCCTGGACGGGGGACAGCGATGGGACGCGGCAGGGGAGCCGACGGTTCCCTCAGTCGCCGTAGTCGGACATCGCGTCGACCATGCGCGCGGAGGTCGTCGGCACCGTCACCCCGTGGATGAGCGAAGGAGACACCGGAGCCGTAATGACCTTTGTGGGGGCCGCCCAGTGCGGAGCCATCCGGGCGCAGTCGCCACGCAGCGCCGCGAGGCCGCCGTCCGGGTCGAACGGGACGGTGCCGTGGATCTTGGGGTTCGTCATGACGGCACCGTACGCACGGTGAACCCCGCGAATAAAGACCTACTATCGGGTAGTTTTGCCTGCTTCAGGGCCGGTGGACGAGCCGGTAGCGTGAACTGTCAATCCCCTCTCCCTTCGCAGGAGTGTGTCCTCGCCGTGCGTATCGCAGTCTCCGGCTCCATCGCCACCGACCATCTGATGACCTTCCCGGGCCGCTTCGCGGACCAACTCGTCGCGGACCAGTTGCACACGGTCTCCCTCTCCTTCCTCGTCGACCAGCTCGACGTACGCCGGGGCGGTGTCGGCGCGAACATCGCGTTCGGCATGGGACAGCTCGGAACGCGGCCGATCCTGGTCGGTGCGGCGGGATCGGACTTCGGCGAGTACCGCGCGTGGCTCGACCGGCACGGTGTGGACACCGCCTCCGTGCGCATCTCCGAGACCCTGCACACGGCCCGCTTCGTCTGCACCACGGACGCCGACCACAACCAGATCGGCTCCTTCTACACCGGTGCGATGAGCGAGGCCCGCCTCATCGAGCTGAAGACCGTCGCCGACCGCGTCGACGGCCTCGACCTCGTCCTGATCGGCGCCGACGACCCCGAGGCGATGCTCCGCCACACCGAGGAGTGCCGTTCGCGGGGCATCGCCTTCGCCGCCGACTTCTCCCAGCAGATCGCCCGCATGGACGGCGACGAGATCCGGATCCTGCTGGACGGCGCGACGTACCTCTTCTCCAACGCGTACGAGAAGGGCCTCATCGAGTCGAAGACCGGCTGGTCCGACGCGGAGATCCTCGCCAGGGTCGGCCACCGGGTGACCACCCTCGGCGCGCGGGGCGTCCGTATCGAGCGGGACGGCCACGACCCGATCGAGGTCGGCTGCCCCGAGGAGGAGCGCAAGGCCGACCCCACGGGTGTCGGCGACGCGTTCCGCGCCGGGTTCCTGTCCGGGCTCACGTGGGGGGTCTCGCTGGAGCGGGCGGCGCAGGTGGGCTGCATGCTCGCCACGCTGGTCATCGAGACGGTGGGAACACAGGAGTACCGGCTGCGCCGGGCGCACTTCATGGAGCGGTTCACCAAGGCGTACGGCCACGCCGCCGCTGAGGAGGTACGGGCCCACCTCGGCTGAGGCCGGCCTCGGCGACAGCCGTACATCGGCACGGCCCCGCGCCCCTCAGCGGAAAGGGGCGCGGGCGTCCCCTCAGCCCAGCCTTCGCACCACGTACGCCGAACCGCGTTCCGCCGGTTCCTCGCCCACGTACTCCTGGCCCCGCATCTCGCACCACGCCGGGATGTCCAGGCGGGCGGCCTCGTCGTCGGACAGGACGCGGACCGTGCCGCCCGTCGGGACGTCGCCGATGACCTTGGCCAGCTCGACGACGGGGATCGGGCACCGCCTGCCGAGGGCGTCCACGACGAGGGCGTCGTCCTCGACGGCGGACACCTCGGCGGAGGGCGGCGCCCCCAGCTTCTCCCGTACGGCCGCGACCGCCCCCGGCAGCACCGCCAGGAACCGCTCCACGTCCTGCTCCGGTGTCCCCGGCGGCAGCGACACCCGGACGTTGCCCTCGCTGAGCACGCCCATGGCCCGCAGCACATGGCTGGGCGTCAACGTGCTGCTCGTGCAGGAAGACCCGGAGGAGACGGAGAAGCCCTCGCGGTCCAGCTCGTGCAGCAACGTCTCTCCGTCGACATAGAGACAGGAGAAGGTGACCATCCCCGGCAGCCGGCGCTCCGGGTCGCCCACCACCTCCACATCGGGCACCAGCGACGGCACCCGCGCGCGGACACGGTCCGTCAACTCCCGCAGCCGCACGGCCTCGGCGTCCGCCTCCGCCCGCACGGCCCGCAGTGAGGCGGAGGCCGCCACGATCGCGGGGATGTTCTCGAATCCGGGGGAGTGCCCCGACTCCCGCTCGTCGGCGGGCCCTTGCGCGGCGAACCGCACACCCTTCCGTACGACGAGCAGGCCGACTCCGGACGGACCGCCCCATTTATGGGCACTTCCGGTCAGCACCGACCAGTCCCCGCCCACTCGCCCCCACCCCAGCGACTGAGCCGCGTCCACCAGCAGTGGCACCCCGGCCGCCCGGCACACCGCCGCCACCTCGGCCACCGGCTGCTCCGTCCCCACCTCGTGGTTGGCGGACTGCAGACAGGCCAGCGCGGTGTCGTCCCGCAGGGCCTCGGCGTACGAGGACGCCGACACCGATCCGGTACGGCTCACCGCCGCCCGGGTGACCGTTCCACCGCCGGCCTCGTGCGTCTCCGCCGCGTGCAGCACCGAAGAGTGTTCGACGGCCGACACGATCAGGTGGTCCCCGACGCGCCGCCGCCCCGCCAGCACCCCCGCGATCCCGGAGTGCACCGCCCGCGTCCCGGACGACGTGAACACCAACTCGTCGGCCCGGCACCCCACGGTCTCGGCGGCGGCCTCCCGGGCGGCGTCCAGCAGCAACCGCGCCCGCCGCCCCTCCCGGTAGAGCCGGGCGGGATCGGCCCACCCCTCGTCCAGCGAAGCCAGCAACGCCTGCCGGGCAACGGGATGAAGGGGAGCGGAGGAAGCAGCGTCGAAGTAGGCCACAGGGCAACGCTAAGGGGTCCTTGCGCTGTGAGCGCCGGATGAGGTCGCGTGGTCTGGTGCCGTGCGTCGCAAGGCGCCGGAGAGCCCTCGATGGGGCCCCTCCCGCGCGAGCGAAGTCGAGCGTGGGGGAGGAACTGCCGGGGCTTCTCGGCAACGCGGCGAGATGCGGTGCCAGGCCGCTCGACCCGGGCGCTCACAGTGCAAGGACCTCTGAAGCCTGAGTTCGGAACAGACAGGGGCGCGGGGCTGTCACGTGCGGCTCCGCCGTGTGGGCGCGAACAACCGCAACGCGCGCGCACTCGCCAAACCACCCCAACCCCGGGCTATCAGGCGCACCCGGAACCGCCGAGCAGCCGCCGCGAATGCCCCCCGGCGAGTTGGCACCCCCTCCCGCGCGACCCCAAAACGCGTCCAGTAGGGTTTGGTCCGCATAAACATCCAAACCCCTGCCCGTCGCAGGGCGGCGACCGACCAGCGAGGAGGCCGCAGCCTTACCGCGCGGGCGAGACTCTCGGGAAGGCGCTACGTGAGTCCCAACGGCTCCGACCTCCCCCGCTGCCTAAAGGGCGCGGGTGGTACCCCCATGCCGCGGCGCCCGATGCGGCGGAAGCTGCTGCAGGCACTGACTGCGGGCCTGGTCCTGGCGACCGCCACCGGTTGCACATACAAGGACTTCCCCCGCCTTGGTATGCCCACCCCGACCACGGAAGAGGCTCCGCGGATCCTCTCCCTGTGGCAGGGCTCGTGGGCCGCCGCGCTCGCCACGGGCGTACTGGTCTGGGGCCTGATCCTGTGGAGTGCCTTCTTCCACCGGCGTAGCCGCACCAAGGTCGAAGTTCCCCCGCAGACCCGGTACAACATGCCCATCGAGGCGCTGTACACGGTTGTCCCGCTGATCATCGTCTCGGTGCTCTTCTACTTCACCGCCCGCGACGAGTCGAAGCTCCTCGACATGTCGAAGAAGCCCGACCTCACGGTCAACGTGGTCGGCTTCCAGTGGAGCTGGTGCTTCAACTACATCGAGAACGTCGAAGGCTCCTCCGGCGACGCGACCACCGACGAGAACCTGGCCGCGATCCCGGACCGGTACAAGAAGGACTTCCCGGCGAACGCCGGCGGTGTCTACACCTGCGGCATTCCCGGTGACGAGAACCCGCAGACCGGCAACCCCGGCCCGACCCTCTGGCTCCCCGAGGGCAAGACGGTCCGCTTCGTCCTCACCTCGCGTGACGTCATCCACTCCTTCTGGGTGGTGCCGTTCCTGATGAAGCAGGACGTCATCCCGGGCCACACCAACGCCTTCCAGGTGACCCCCAACCAGGAGGGCACCTTCCTGGGCAAGTGCGCCGAACTGTGCGGCGTGGACCACTCTCGGATGCTCTTCAACGTGAAGGTCGTCTCTCCCGAGCGCTACGAGCAGCACCTCAAGGAGCTCGCGGAGCAGGGTCAGACCGGTTACGTCCCGGCCGGCATTGAGCAGACGAGCCACGAGAAGAACCGGGAGACGAACCAACTGTGAGCATCCTCAACGAACCTCAGGGTGCCGATGCAGCGGGGTCCTACTACGAGGACGAGCTGCCGGTCAAGCGCCAGCGGCGTGGTGAGGTCGTCGTCAAGTGGCTGACGACCACTGACCACAAGACGATCGGCACGCTGTACCTGGTCACGTCGTTCGCGTTCTTCTGCATCGGCGGCGTGATGGCGCTCTTCATGCGCGCCGAGCTCGCCCGCCCGGGTACGCAGCTGATGTCGAACGAGCAGTTCAACCAGGCGTTCACGATGCACGGCACGATCATGCTGCTGATGTTCGCGACGCCGCTGTTCGCCGGTTTCGCCAACTGGATCATGCCGCTGCAGATCGGCGCGCCCGACGTGGCGTTCCCGCGGCTGAACATGTTCGCCTACTGGCTGTACCTCTTCGGCTCGCTGATCGCGGTGGGCGGCTTCCTCACCCCGCAGGGCGCGGCCGACTTCGGCTGGTTCGCCTACAGCCCGCTGTCCGACGCGGTCCGCAGCCCGGGTGTCGGCGCCGACATGTGGATCATGGGTCTGGCCTTCTCCGGCTTCGGCACCATCCTCGGCTCGGTCAACTTCATCACCACGATCATCTGCATGCGCGCGCCCGGCATGACCATGTTCCGCATGCCGATCTTCACCTGGAACGTGCTGCTGACCGGTGTCCTGGTCCTGCTCGCCTTCCCGGTCCTCGCCGCCGCGCTGTTCGCCCTGGAGGCGGACCGCAAGTTCGGTGCCCACATCTTCGACGCGGCCAACGGCGGCGCCTTGCTCTGGCAACACCTCTTCTGGTTCTTCGGACACCCAGAGGTGTACATCATCGCCCTGCCGTTCTTCGGCATCATCTCCGAGGTCATCCCGGTCTTCTCCCGTAAGCCGATGTTCGGCTACATGGGTCTGATCGGCGCGACGATCGCGATCGCCGGCCTGTCCGTGACGGTGTGGGCGCACCACATGTACGTCACCGGTGGCGTGCTCCTGCCGTTCTTCTCCTTCATGACGTTCCTCATCGCCGTACCGACCGGTGTGAAGTTCTTCAACTGGATCGGAACGATGTGGAAGGGCTCGCTGTCCTTCGAGACGCCGATGCTCTGGGCGACCGGCTTCCTGAT
Organism: Streptomyces sp. TG1A-60; assembly: GCF_037201975.1. Classification (NCBI taxonomy): domain Bacteria; kingdom Bacillati; phylum Actinomycetota; class Actinomycetes; order Kitasatosporales; family Streptomycetaceae; genus Streptomyces; species Streptomyces sp. TG1A-60. Next base: position 6,117,136 of record NZ_CP147520.1, read on the forward strand.
CACCTTCACCTTCGGTGGTCTGACCGGTGTCATCCTGGCCTCGCCGCCGATGGACTTCCACGTCTCGGACTCGTACTTCGTGGTGGCGCACTTCCACTACGTGGTGTTCGGCACCGTGGTGTTCGCGATGTTCTCCGGCTTCCACTTCTGGTGGCCGAAGATGACGGGCAAGATGCTCGACGAGCGACTCGGCAAGATCACCTTCTGGACGCTGTTCATCGGCTTCCACGGCACGTTCCTCGTCCAGCACTGGCTGGGCGCCGAGGGCATGCCGCGCCGGTACGCGGACTACCTCGCGGCCGACGGCTTCACCGCGCTGAACACGGTCTCCACGATCGCCTCGTTCGTGCTCGGTCTGTCGATCCTGCCGTTCATGTACAACGTCTGGAAGACGGCCAAGTACGGCAAGCCCGTCGGCGTCGACGACCCGTGGGGCTACGGCCGCTCGCTGGAGTGGGCGACCTCCTGCCCGCCGCCTCGGCACAACTTCCTCACCCTGCCGCGGATCCGCAGTGAGTCCCCGGCGTTCGACCTGCACCACCCGGAGATCACGGCGCTCGAACAGCTCGCCCAAGGCGGCCCCGCCGCCGAGAAGCTCGCGGTCAGCGGCAAGGAGGCCGGCAAGTGAAGATCCAGGGCCAGATGTTCATCTGGCTGAGCCTCTTCGTCCTCGCCATGGCGATCGTCTATGGCGCGTGGTCGAAGGAGCCGGCCGGTACCACGGCGCTCTTCCTGGCCTTCGGCCTGTGCATCATGGTCGGCTACTACCTGGCCTTCACGGCCCGGCGGGTCGACGTGGGCGCGCAGGACGACAAGGAGGCCGACGTCGCGGACGACGCCGGTGAGCTGGGCTTCTTCAGCCCGCACAGCTGGCAGCCCCTCGCCCTCGGCGTGGGCGGCGCGCTCGCCTTCATGGGCGTCGTCTTCGGCTGGTGGCTGCTGTACTTCTCGACCCCGATCATCCTGCTCGGTCTGTGGGGCTGGGTCTTCGAGTACTACCGCGGCGAAAACCAGAACCAGTAGCACGCGCCCAGCGCACGGAAGCCCGGACACTCCGACAGGAGGTCCGGGCTTCCCTCTTTTGCCACGCCGGAAGTAGCCCATTCGGGTCACCCGGCGCGCCGCGCTTGACGGGCGTTCCTACGTTGAACCCATGAGCACTACAGAATCTTCCAGGGGCGTCATAGCCGGTGTCGAGAGCCCGAGCGTGCTCGACCCTCCGGGCGGCCTCCGCGCGCTCAGCCTCTCGACGCCGGCGCGCCCGTGCCGCCACCGCACGATCGTCAGCAGCACCCTGCTGGTGGTCTCCCTGGGGGCGGGCGTCACCGCCTGCGGTTCCGGCGGCCACCCGCTCTCGGCCAAGCCGTACGACGCGGCCGACCAGATCTCCTTCAGCGCCCCGACCGGCGACGGCGAGAAGGCCGACCCGGACAAGCCGCTGGAGGTCACCGCCGCCGACGGACGTATCACCGACGTCACGGCCGTGGACGCCACAGGACGGTATGTGGCGGGCGAACTCTCCGCCGACGGCGCCCGCTGGCACTCCACCTCACCGCTCGCCGCCAACGCCCGCTACACGGTCCGGGTGAGCACCGAGAACAAGGACGGCGCCCCCGGCCGGGAGACCCTCGCCTTCGACACCGGCCGCCCCCTCACCAAGAAGCGCCTGAACGTCACCTTCGGCCCCGAGGCGGGCGAGTACGGCGTCGGCCAGCCCGTCACCGCCACCCTGAGCGTCCCCGTCGAGGACAAGGCCGCCCGGGCCGTCGTCGAGCGGGCCCTGAAGGTCGACTCCACGCCCGCCGTGGAGGGTGCCTGGCACTGGGTGGACGACAAGGAACTCCACTACCGGCCCAAGGAGTACTGGCCCGCGAACGCCACCCTTCAGGTGCACAGCAACCTGGAGGGCATCAAGATCGGCGACCGGCTCCGGGGCGGCAAGGCCAAGCCGGTGGAACTCACCACCGGCGACAAGATCGTCGCCGTCACCGACGCCGCCGCCCACCAGATGACCGTCTACAGGAACGACAAGGTCATCAGGCAGATCCCGGTCACCACGGGCATGCCCGGCTACGAAACCCGCAACGGCGTCAAGGTCGTTCTGGCCAAGGAAGGCACCGTTCGCATGACCAGCGCCAGCATAGGTGCCGCGGACTTCTACGACCTGATCGTCCACAACTCCGTCAGGGTCACCCACAGCGGTGAGTACCTCCACGCCGCCCCCTGGTCCACCGGCTCCCAGGGATACGCCAACGTCAGCCACGGCTGCACCGGCATGAGCACCGGCAACGCCCAGTGGTTCTACGACACCATCAACGAGGGAGACATCGTGCAGGTCGTCAACTCGGCCGGCGACACCATGGCCCCCTTCGGCAACGGCTTCGGTGACTGGAACCTCGACTGGAAGAAATGGCGCGAGGGCAGCGCGCTGGTGGGCGGCACGAAGGAAGCACCCCGCCCGGAGGTCCAGGCACGACTGCGGCCGGAATCGGTCTGAGGGCCGGTTACGAACCGGCCCCGGACGCCCCGCACGCCGGGCACCCCGAGGTTACTGGGGCGTGTTGCGGACCCTAGGCGCTCAGTGCCCGCTTCTTGCGGAGCAACGAGGCGAGCGCCGAAGCGAACTCCACCGGCTCCACCGGCAGCGTCACCGCTCCGTCAGCCCGGCTCCACGTGGCCAGCCACGCGTCCTGCGGTCGCCCGATCAGCACCAGCGCCGGCGGACAGGCGAAGATCTCGTCCTTGATCTGCCGGCACACTCCCATGCCCCCCATGGGCACGGCCTCACCGTCCAGCACACAGACATCGATCCCGCCCTGGTCCAACTCCTTGATCACGGCGGCAGGGGTGGCGCACTCGACGAACTCCACGGCGGGAACGTCCGGAGCGGGCCGGCGCCCGGTGGCGAGCCGCACCTGCTCCCGGGTGTTGGAGTCGTCGCTGTAGACCAGCACCGTGGCGGTCGGCTGCATTGTTCCTCCGTTACGCAGAAGATCAGACGTCGTGCGGACAACAAGACGGACAGGGCCCGATGCGCGGATGCTACTCCCTTGAACACCACGTCAGCACCGGTACGGAACGGACCAACACTCCGAACGGCACCCCCCGGAGTGAGGGCGGGATAAGCGACCGACATAATGTCGGTCGTGGCGACAGCAACGACAGTAGATACCGGGCACGCGCACCCGTCGGTCAACCGGCCGAACCTCACCAGCGTCGGAACCATCATCTGGCTGAGTTCCGAGCTGATGTTCTTCGCGGCCCTCTTCGCGATGTACTTCACCCTGCGATCGGTGACCGGTCCGGAGTTCTGGTCGGAGAAGGCCGACACCCTGAACTTCCCGTTCGCGGCGACCAACACCACGATCCTGGTGCTCTCCTCCCTCACCTGTCAGCTCGGCGTGTTCGCCGCCGAGCGCGGGGACGTGAAGAAGCTCCGGATGTGGTTCATCGTCACGTTCGTGATGGGTGCGATCTTCATCGGCGGTCAGGTCTTCGAGTACACCGAGCTGGTCAAGCACGAGGGCCTGTCGCTCTCGTCCGACCCGTACGGCTCGGTCTTCTACCTGACCACCGGCTTCCACGGCCTGCACGTGACGGGCGGTCTCATCGCCTTCCTGCTGGTCCTCGGGCGCACCTACGCGGCCAAGAGGTTCACCCATGAGCAGGCGACCGCGGCCATCGTCGTGTCCTATTACTGGCACTTCGTCGATGTCGTCTGGATCGGCCTCTTCGCCACGATCTACATGATCAAGTAACCGGGGCGGCCGAGCCGGGCGGACCGTATACCTGCCTCGCACCGAGAACGACCCTTCCAGAAGCACCGACGCAGAAGATCCTGACACCGGGGTAATCCGTGAAAAAGCTCTCCGCACGACGACGCCATCCGCTGGCGGCGGTCGTCGTCCTACTCATCGCGCTGGCGGCCTGCGCGGGGCTGTACACCGCCTTCGCGCCCGCGGAGCGGGCCGTGGCCGATGAGACCGCTCAGACCCTCACCATCGAGGAGGGCAAGAAGCTCTACGCCGTCGGCTGCGCAAGCTGCCACGGCACCGGCGGTCAGGGCACCACCGACGGGCCGAGCCTCGTGGGTGTGGGCGCGGCAGCCGTCGACTTCCAGGTCGGCACCGGCCGTATGCCCGCCCAGCAGCCGGGCGCGCAGGTCCCGCGCAAGAAGGTCATCTACTCGCAGGCCGAGATCGACCAGCTCGCGGCGTACATCGCCTCGCTGGGCGCCGGCCCGGAGATCCCGACCGAGAACGCGTACAACCCCGAGGGCGCGGACATCGCCGAGGGCGGCGAACTGTTCAGGACCAACTGCGCTCAGTGCCACAACTTCACCGGCAAGGGCGGTGCGCTGTCCGAGGGCAAGTACGCGCCGGGCCTTGAGGGTGTCTCCCACAAGCACATCTACGAGGCCATGCAGACGGGCCCGCAGAACATGCCGTCCTTCCCCGACACCACGCTGTCGGAGGAGAACAAGAAGGACATCATCGCGTACCTCGAAGCGGTCAACAGCGACGACACCGTGGAGCCCGGCGGCCTCGGCCTCGGCGGACTCGGTCCGGTCAGCGAGGGCCTGTTCGCCTGGGTCTTCGGCCTCGGCTCGCTCATCGCCGTCGCCGTGTGGGTCGCCGCTCGGACCGCAAAGGCCAAGAAGTCATGAGTAGCCAAGAGATTTCAGAAGAGAACCTGCCCGCTGGGCAGTCCACCGACGCAGCACATGGCGCGGTGAAGGTCGCGGACGAGGAGCACCCCTTCGCGGACCCCGGCCTCCCGCCCCACGAGCACCGGATCCAGGACATCGACGAGCAGGCCGCCAAGCGGTCCGAGCGCACGGTCGCCCTGCTGTTCACGGTGTCGATGCTGTCCACGATCGCGTTCATCGCCTCGTACGTGGCGATCCCCGTCGACAAGGCCGTCTACATCTGGCCGATCGGGCACCTCAGCGCGCTGAACTTCGCACTGGGGACCACCCTCGGTCTGGCCCTGTTCTGCATCGGCGCGGGCGCGGTCCACTGGGCCCGCACGCTGATGTCGGACGTGGAGCTCGCCGACGAGCGGCACCCGGTCGAGGCGACCCCCGAGGTCAAGGCCAAGGTGCTGGCCGACTTCCAGCAGGGCGCCAAGGAGTCCGCGCTCGGCCGTCGCAAGCTGATCCGCAACACGATGTTCGGCGCGCTGGCCCTGTTCCCGCTCTCCGGTGTCGTCCTGCTCCGTGACCTCGGTCCGCTGCCCGGCACCAAGCTGCGCCACACCTCCTGGGCCAGGGGCAAGAAGCTCGTCAACATGAACACCAACGAGCCGCTGCGTCCCGCGGACGTCCTGGTCGGGTCGCTGACCTTCGCCATGCCGGAGGGCCTGGACGAGCACGACCACGACTTCCTGAAGGACATCGCCAAGGACGCCCTGATGATCATCCGGCTGGAGCCGAAGGACATCAAGGACAGGCGCGAGCTGGAGTGGTCGTACGAGGGCATCGTCGCGTACTCGAAGATCTGCACCCATGTCGGTTGCCCGATCTCCCTGTACGAGCAGCAGACGCATCACGCGCTCTGCCCCTGCCATCAGTCCACCTTCGACCTCGCCGACGGCGGCCGGGTCATCTTCGGCCCCGCGGGTCACGCTCTGCCGCAGCTGAGGATCACCGTCGGAGAAGACGGCTACCTCGAAGCGGTGAGCGACTTCGAAGAGCCCGTCGGTCCTGCCTTCTGGGAGCGCGGATGAGTACTACGAGGAACACCGCCACCGCCACCGCCTCGCGTTCGCGCGGGAAGGCGCCGGCCGGCGAGCGGGTCGCCGACTGGGCCGACGGCCGGCTCGGGATCTACTCCCTGGCCAAGGCCAACATGCGCAAGATCTTCCCCGACCACTGGTCGTTCATGCTGGGTGAGGTCGCGCTCTACAGCTTCCTCATCATCATCCTCACGGGTGTGTACCTGACGCTGTTCTTCCACCCGTCGATGAACGAGGTGGAGTACGACGGCTCGTACGTTCCGCTGCAGGGTCAGCTGATGTCCGAAGCGTTCAACTCGACCATGCACATCTCGTTCGAGGTGCGCGGTGGTCTGCTGATCCGGCAGATCCACCACTGGGCGGCGCTGATCTTCCTCGCGGCCATGTTCGTGCACATGATGCGCGTGTTCTTCACGGGTGCGTTCCGCAAGCCCCGTGAGGTCAACTGGCTGTTCGGCTTCCTGCTGTTCGTCCTCGGCATGTTCACCGGCTTCACCGGTTACTCGCTCCCGGACGACCTGCTCTCCGGCACCGGTGTCCGCTTCATGCAGGGCGCGGTCCTGTCCGTGCCGATCGTCGGCACGTACCTGTCGTTCTTCCTCTTCGGCGGCGAGTTCCCGGGCGGCGACTTCGTGGCCCGGTTCTACTCGGTCCACATCCTGCTGCTGCCGGGCATCATGCTCGGCCTCGTGGTGGCGCACCTGATCCTGGTCTTCTACCACAAGCACACGCAGTTCGCGGGCCCCGGAAAGACGAACAACAACGTCGTCGGCATGCCGCTGATGCCGGTCTACATGGCCAAGGCCGGGGGCTTCTTCTTCCTGGTCTTCGGTGTCATCGCGATCATCTCGGCCATCGCCACGATCAACCCGATCTGGAACATCGGCCCGTACCGCCCGGACCAGGTGTCCACCGGCGCCCAGCCGGACTGGTACATGGGCTTCTCCGAGGGCCTGATCCGTGTCATGCCGGGCTGGGAGATCAACTTCTGGGGCCACACGCTCGTCCTGGGCGTGTTCATCCCGCTGATGATCTTCCCGCTGGTCCTGGTCGCGATCGCGGTCTACCCGTTCATCGAGTCCTGGGTCACCGGCGACAAGCGCGAGCACCACATCCTGGACCGTCCGCGCAACGCCCCGACCCGTACGGCCTTCGGTGTCGCGTGGATCACCTGGTACATGGTCCTGCTGATCGGTGGTGGAAACGACCTCTGGGCGACCCACTTCCACCTGTCGATCAACGCCATCACCTGGTTCGTCCGGATCGCGTTCTTCGTGGGCCCGGTCCTCGCGTTCGTCGTCACCAAGCGCATCTGCCTCGGCCTGCAGCGCCGGGACAAGGAGAAGGTCCTGCACGGTCGCGAGACCGGCATCATCAAGCGCCTGCCGCACGGTGAGTTCATCGAGGTCCACGAGCCGCTCAGCCAGGAGCAGCTGCACATGCTCACGGCCCACGAGCAGTACGAGCCGGCCGAGATCGGTCCCGCGGTCGACGAGAACGGTGTCGCCCGGAAGACCACGCGCCGCGAGAAGCTCCGCGCCAAGCTGAGCAAGGGCTACTACGGCGAGGACAACCAGATCGCCAAGCCGACCGTCGAGGAGTACAAGGAGATCACGAGCGGCCACGGCCACCACTGATCGCTTCGCTTCGCCACACCACGGTCGAAGGGCCCCCGTCCGATCTTCGGACGGGGGCCCTTCGTCGTGCTCTGACCTGGATAGGGTGGGAGCACATCACTGAACACACGGTTCGCGAGGCATGTCCCGCGCCACGACATCCAGGAGCGGCTATGAGCGCTGTGCCCCCCGCTGGAGGCGACACCGCGGCGGGCCGTTCCTGGCCCGCGGTGTTGAACGCGCTGCTGTCCGGGCACGACCAGGACGCCGGTGCCACGTTCTGGGCGATGGACCAGATCATGCGGGGCGAGGCGACGGACGCGCAGATCGCCGGGTTCGTGGTGGCGCTGCGAGCCAAGGGCGAGACCGTCGAGGAGATCACCGGACTGGTGCGGGCGTTGTACGAGCACGCCCATGTGATCGACGTGTCGGGGAAGACCGTCGACATCGTCGGTACGGGCGGGGACGGCGCCAAGACGGTCAACATCTCCACGATGTCGTCGATCGTCGTCGCCGGTACGGGCGCGAAGGTCGTCAAGCACGGCAACCGGGCCGCGTCGTCGGCGTCCGGCGCGTCCGATGTGCTGGAGAGGCTGGGCGTCAATCTGGAGCTGACGCCGAAGCGGGTGGCCGAGGTCGCCGAGGAGGCCGGGATCACCTTCTGCTTCGCGGTGAAGTTCCACCCGGCGCTGCGTCATGTGGCCGCCGCGCGCGGGCAGTTGGGCATCCGGACCGTCTTCAACGCGCTGGGGCCGCTGGCCAACCCGGCGAAGGTCAGGGCCCAGGCGGTGGGGGTCGCCGACCCGCGTATGGCGCCCATCATGGCCGGTGTCTTCGCCGAGCGCGGCAACTCGTCGCTGGTCTTCCGGGGCGACGACGGCCTCGACGAACTGACGACCACGGCCACGTCACGGGTGTGGGTCGTGCGGAACGGCAAGGTGACCGAGGAGGCCTTCGACCCGCGCGACGTGGGGCTGGAGATGGTGCCGGTGGAGGCGCTGCGGGGAGCCGACGCCTCTTTCAACGCGGATGTCGCGCGACGGCTGCTGGGCGGGGAGACCGGCCCGGTCCGGGATGCGGTGCTGCTGAACTCGGCGGCGGCGCTGGTGGCCCTCGGGCCGACGTCCGGCTCCCTGGCGGAGCAGTTGCGCGCGGGGATGGAGCGGGCGGCCGAGTCGATCGACTCGGGGGCGGCGCGGAGGGTTCTCGAGCGGTGGGTCGCGGCGACCAACACGTAGCGCCCGGCCGCCCCAGGCCCGCGCCCCGGCTTTTCGGGGGCGCGGGGAACCGCGCGAGCCACCGACTCACTCAACCTCCTCGCCGCCGCGCTGCCCGCCGACTGCCAGGTCTTCGTCTTCGAGACGGAGCACCACGCCTCGCTCCTGCCGTGGGCGGAGGCGCGGGTGACGTACCTGGACGCGCCCCGGACGCCGCGGGAGGCCGTGGCCACGCTGGAGACCGCTCTCGCAGGCCGCGACCCGCACGGGCCGGCGCTGGTACGCGTCACCGGGGCCTCCAATGTCACCGGGGAGATCTGGCCGGTGCGTGAGCTGGCCGCCGCCGCGCACGCGCACGGTGCCCGGATCGTGCTGGACGCGGCCCAGCTCGCCCCCACCACCCGCTTTCCGTACGGGAGCCGGACGTGGACTGGGTCGCCTTCTCGGGGCACAAGCTGTACGCGCCCTTCGGCTCCGGAATGCTCGCAGGGCGCGCCGACTGGCTGCGTGCGGCGGACCCGTACCTCGCGGGGGGCGGCGCCTCCCGCAAGGTGAGCCGGCGCGCGGACGGGGGAGTGGACGTCGAGTGGCACGAGACCGCCGCCCGGCACGAGGCCGGCTCGCCCAACATCATCGGCGCCTACTCCACCGCCTCCGCCTGCAAGGCCCTCACCGAGGCCGGGGTGCGGGGCGCGGGTGTCGCGCGAGACGGATCCTCGGCGGACCGGTCCTGCCGGGCCGTCCGCGGTCTTCCGGTGGCGCGCTACCCGTCCAGCCCGATGGCGAACGCGGCCTCCAGGTCGTGCTGCGAATACGTCCGGAACGCCACATGCGTGTCCGTCGCCAACACTCCCGGGATCTTGCTGATCGCCCCGGGAATCACCTCCGCCAGATCGTCGTGCGCCTTCACCCGCACCATGGCGACCAGGTCGTACGTACCGGTCACCGAGAACACCTCGCTCACGGATTCGAGCGAGGCGATCGACTCCGCGATCTCCGGGATCCGGTCCACGCTGGTCTTGACGAGCACGATCGCGGTGATCACGGCTGTTTCTCTCCCTCGGGGGCCGGAGCTGGGACTTTCACTCTAGCCCTACGCCCATAACGCCCCCAGGCGTAGACGAACCCCAGTCCGAACCCCACCAGGTGTGCCAGATAGGCGACCTGCGGCCCCGACGTCTGCCGCCCCGCGGCAAGCCACTGCAGGCTCACCCAGAACGGCAGCGTCACCCAGGCCGGAAAGCGCAGCGGGAGGAAGAGGAGGAACGGGAAGAGGCTCGTGACCCGCGCCCGGGGGAACAGGAAGAGAAACGCGCCGAGCACCGCGGAGATCGACCCGGACGCGCCGACCAGCGACTGCGGTGACCCGGCGTGCGCGGCGGCGTACGCCACCAGCGCGAGGTAGCCGCAGCCCACGTAGAAGAGGGCGAACTCCACATGGCCCATGCGTTCCTCGGCCATCGCCCCGAAGACGAAGAGGAAGAGCATGTTGCCGAGGAGGTGCAGCCAGCTGCCGTGCACGAAGAGCGCGGTGACGGGGGTGAGCGCCGCGCGCGGGGTGCCGTTGAAGAGTTCCACGGGCACGACGCCCCAGCGGCGGAAGTACGCCCGCTGCGCGGCGAGCAGTTCGTCCCCGGTGCCGTACACGGGGTTGAGGCCCGCAGCCGGTCCGATCAGGAAGATCGCACAGCAGACGGCGATCAGCCCGTACGTCACCGGCGCCGACTCGTTGCGTACGGCCCCGCCGGCCGAGGTGTTCCACTTGCCGATCATGAACAGAGCATGACGTAACGGGACCGACCTGCACAGACCGCCTCGCCGCCGTCGGCGAACGGGCATCGGGTACCGGTCAGGCCGTAGGGTTACGAGCCACACGCACCGGGAGGCCGGCGCACCACGGAGACCGGAAGAAGGAAGAGCAGCCACGATGACGGTTCCCCTGCCGACGGAGACGACCCGCTGGCGCTGCACGCTCTGTGGCAACCTCACGCGGTTCGACGTGACCCGCTCCTCGAAGGTCGTCGAGTACGTTCACCTCGACCTCGCCGGGGAGCCGAAGGTCGAGGAGCGCGAGGTGGTCAGTGAGACCATCGAGTCGGTGCGCTGCCGCTGGTGCAACGCCGTGGACCAGGTGGAACTCGTGGACAGGCCGGGCGCCGGCTCCTGAAGGAGCGGGCCCCGCACAGACATTTGGGGTGACGGATGGTGGAGACCGCGGGCGGGGGGCCGGACGACGGCGCCGCTGAGGTGCTCGACCGGCCGCTGCCCGAGGGCGCGCGCAGACGTGTCGTGCAGATCGTCTCCGACGGCTTCGGCGGGATGACCGTCTCCGAACTGCCCGCCCAGCTCAGGCAGTACGCGCGGTTCGCCCCGAATCGGCGGGTGAAGTTCGCGGGCAACGCGATGGCGGCAGCCGTGGAGACCGACGCGCTTTTCCGGCAGCGGATCGGCGAGCGGTTCCGGGAGGCTCACCCGGAGTTGGCCGGCGCCCTCGACACGGGCACGCCGCCCCCGGCCGCGGACCCGCTGGACGTGGTGGCGGCGGCTTACGTACTGCGCCCCGCGGGCTGGGTGAAGCTGGTCGCCGCCGCCGGCGAGGAGGCGCAGCGGGCCCACGCCGAGCGGGCCGAGGAGGAGAACCGCGCCGAGCTGGAGCGGCTGCGTGAGCAGCTCGCCGAGGCGCGCGGCCACACGAAGACCGAGACGGAACGGCTGCGCGCGGAGCTGGAGTCGGCAAGGAAGGAGGCCGACTCGCTGCACCGCAAGCTCCGGGCCGCCCTCAGCGACGTCAAGCGCGGCGAGGCCGCGCTGCGCAAGCTGCACGCCGAGCTGGAGACCGTGCGGACCGAGGGGCACGCCCAGGTGTCCGCCGCCGAGAGCGAGACCCGGCGCGTGAAGGCCCGGCTCGGTGAGGCGGAGGCCGCCCTGGAGGCCGCCCGGCGGGCCGCCCGCGAGGGACGCAGTGTCGAGGACATGCGGGTACGGCTGCTGCTGGACACCGTGCTGGACGCGGCCCAGGGGCTCCGGCGGGAGCTGGCCCTGCCGCCGGTCTCCGTACGCCCCGCCGAGACCGTCGACGCGGTCGAGCCGGGGCGGATGACCCCGAAGGACATCGCCGCCCGCGCGCTCTCCGAGAACGACCCGGCGATCGTGGACCAGTTGCTGGCGCTGCCGCAGGCACATCTCGTCGTCGACGGCTACAACGTCACCAAGACCGGCTATCCGCAGATGCCGTTGGAGAAGCAGCGGCTGAGGCTCCTGGGGCAGCTCTCGCAGCTCGCCGCGCAGACCGGCGCCGAGGTGACCTGCGTCTTCGACGGGGCCGAACTGGCAGCGCCGGTGCTGCTCGCGCCGCCGCGCGGGGTGCGGGTGCTGTTCTCCAAGCCCGGTGTCACCGCCGACGAGTTGATCCGTCAGCTGGTGCGCGCCGAACCCCCCGGGCGGCCCGTCATCGTCGTCTCCACCGACCGTGAGGTGGCCGACGGGATCGCCAAGGCGGGTGCCCGGCCGGTGGCCTCCGCGGTGCTCCTCAAGCGGCTTTCCTGACCTTTCGGCCCCGTCCGCCCCATCGGCAACGTACAGGCGCTATGACCGAATTGACGGAAAAGTTGCGCAACATAGCGTCAATCGAACATGACTGTATGTGTGTTGAGTGTAAATTGTGCGCCGTGGGATGGGATTTTTCCCGGGGGGATTTGAAGTGATCACCGTTTGGTCACTAGGGTCTGGGCTCAAACCTCTGAACGGGTGATCGTCACCGGAGTCCCCGCCGGTCGGTCGCTCACATGAAGGAGTTCACCTACCGTGGCGTCCCACCGTCGACCGAAGCAGCCGAGCCGCACCCGCGTGACCGTGCTCACCACCGCTGCCGCCGCTGCCGTGGCCCTCACCTCGCAGGCGGCCAACGCCGCCCCCGGCGAGAAGCCGAGCAAGGACGAGGTCAAGGCCAAGGTCGACAAGCTCTACGAGGACGCCGGGCGGGCCACCGACAGGCTCAACGGGGCCAAGGAGAAGGAGGAGAAGCTCCAGAAGGAGATCTCCACCATCCAGGACAACGTCGCCCGTGGCCAGGAAGACCTCAACGAGCTGCGCGAGGGCATAGGTCTGGCGGCCAGCGCCCAGTACCGCTCGGGAGGCATGGACTCCTCGATCCAGCTCTTCCTCTCCGCCGACCCGGATGACTATCTGGACAAGGCCGCCACCCTGGACCAGTTGAGCGGCCAGCAGGTCGAGTCGCTCAAGAAGGTCCAGGAGAAGCAGCGCGCGCTCGCACAGCAGCGCCAGGAGGCCTCCGAGAAGCTGGAGGACCTCGCCGACACCCGCGAGACCCTGGCCAAGAAGAAGAAGGAAGTCCAGACCAAGCTGGCCGCGGCACAGAAGCTCCTCAACACCCTGACCGCCGAGGAGCGGGCCTCCCTGGACGAGCAGGAGACGCGGGCCAGCCGCGACGCCGGGGACCGTGTCGAACTCGGCAACGAGGTGCCCGCCTCCGAGCGGGGCGCCGCCGCCCTCGCCGCCGCCGACACCCAGGTCGGCAAGCCCTACGTCTCCGGCGGCAGCGGACCCAACTCCTACGACTGCTCCGGGCTGACCCAGTGGGCGTACGCCCAGGCCGGTGTGTCGATCTCCCGGACCACGTACACCCAGCAGAACGACGGCACGAAGATCGGGCGCGGCCAGCTCATGGTGGGCGACCTGGTCTTCTTCAACAACCTGGGCCACGTCGGCCTCTATGCGGGCAACGACACGGTTCTGCACGCCCCGTACCCGGGCAAGGTGGTCCGCTACGAGTCGATGAGCACCATCGGCACCTTCCAGTTCGGTGTCAGGATCTGACATCCGCGATGGCTTGAACAGGGCCGATCGTCACACAGCGTGACGATCGGCCCTGTTTTTCTCAAGATCAGGACACGGTGCCGCCCGAACGGGCGAATTCCCGCACCTCACGCTGACCCCGTCTCTCGCCGGTGACCTGGGCCCCAGGCCGGGCGTCACGCTCTGTACCCGCGGAGGTCGTTGGTTGTGACGCGGTCGCACGGCTACTGTCGGCCGCGCTTCCCTCACCCGCCGTGAGCGCGACCCCTCGGGGGCGTCGCCTCGGCTCCCGGGGGATGGCCCCTGTCCACCGTCGAAGGGAGTGCGGCGTCCCGTGGTGTCCCACAGTCGTCTTGTATCGTCCGGGTTCGACCGGGGCGCGGCCGCCGCCCTCGGTGTGCTGTCCGTCGCGGCCGCCGCCCTCGGCGCCGTCCCCGTCCAGTCGGCCGCCGCAGCGCCGCACGACAACACCCGGGCCGAGGTGGACCGGCTGTACGAGGAGGCCGAGCAGGCCACCGAGGCGTACAACAAGGCCGACGAGCGCGCCGACAAGCTGCGTGACCAGGTCGGCACCGTGCGGGACTCGATCGCCCGCCAGCAGGACCGCGTCAACACCATGCGCCAGTCGGTGGGTTCACTCGCCGGCGCCCAGTACCGCTCCGGTGCCGTCGACCCGTCGATCGCCCTGCTGTTCTCCGACGACCCGGACGACTACCTCGACACGGCCGCCGCCCTGGACCGCATCGGTGCCCACCAGGCGGGCGAACTGCACGACCTCCAGCAGGCCATGCGCGACCTCGCGCAGAAACGGGCGGAGGCCACCGACAAGCTCACCGAGCTGGAGAAGAGCCGCAAGGCCGTCGCAGAGCACAAGCGGACCGTCGAGCAGAAGCTCGCCAAGGCGCGCCGGCTGCTCAACTCCCTCCCGGACGAGGACCGCGCCGCGTACGACCGCGCCTCCCGATCCGGCGGCTCCGGCCGTACCGACATGCCCGACCGCGGCGGTGCCGTCGCTCCCAACGGCCGTGCCGCCGCCGCTGTCGCCGCCGCCCGCTCCGCCCTCGGCAAGCCCTACGTGTGGGGCTCCAGCGGCCCCGACGGCTTCGACTGCTCGGGCCTGGTGGTCTGGTCGTACGGACGGGCGGGCGTCGGCCTGCCGCGCACCTCGCAGGCCCAGCGGTACGCCGGCACCCAGGTCCCGCTCTCCCAGGCCCAGCCCGGCGACATCGTCACCTACCGGCCCGACGCCAGCCATGTCGGCATGTACGTCGGCAACGGCCAGGTCATCCACGCCCCCTACCCGGGCGCCCCCGTCCGCTACGACCCCGTCGGCATGATGCCGATCGCCTCGGTCACCCGCCCCTGACCGCCGCCGCGCGCCCGCCGGGCCCCGGTCGCCGTCCGGCGACCGGGGCCCGGCGCGCTGCCGTACGGCGACCGGGCCGCCGTACGATCGGACACGTGACTGGTCGAATGCGCTCGACGCGTTCCCGGTCCGGGTCGGGGCTCCGGCGCGGGCTCCCGGGCCGCAGAGGTGTCCCCGCGGTGCTCGCGCTCGCCCTGCTCGCCGGCTGCGGCGGCGACGCGGCCTCCGGCTCCGCCCGCGTCGACGTCCAGCGGATGCTCGACCGGCGGGCCGCGGCGGTCCTGGAGCGGGACGAGGCCGCGTACCGCTCCACCGAGGCCCCGTCGGCCGCCACGACCCGCCAACTGGCCACCGGAGCGGCCGAGTTCGCGAACCTCCGCAGCCTGCCGCTGACCTCCTGGTCCTACGACGTCACCGGCTTCCACCGCTCCGGCGACCGGGCCACGGCCGAGGCTGCCCTGCGCTACCGGATACGCGGCTACGACAAGGCATCCGTCACCGCCGTACGGACGCTGAGCCTGGTCCGGGACGACGGCGGGGCGTGGCACGTGGCCTCCGACGAGCCCTCCGAGAAGGGCACCGAACAGTTGTGGGAGCAGGGGCGGATACGCGCCGTCCGAGGGGAGCGGAGCCTCGTGCTGGGGGTCGGGCGGTCACCGGACGCCCTGCGGGAGTACACGAGGCTGGCGGACCGGGCCGTGCCCGCCGTGACGCAGGCGTGGGGCGAGGACTGGGCGCGGCGCGTCGTCGTCCTCGTACCGGAGTCGCTGGAGGAGATGGCGGGGCTGCTCGGGGCGCCCGAGTCCGGGTACCGGGGGATCGCGGCGGTCACCATCGGCGAGGCGGGAGGCCCGGCGGAGGCGCCCGCGGACCGGATCATCGTCAACCCCGACGCGTACGCCGTCCTCGGCGACTTCGGCAGACAGGTCGTCCTCACCCACGAGACCACCCACGTCGCCACCCGCGCCCACACCAACGCCGCCACCCCCCTCTGGCTCTCCGAGGGCTACGCCGACTGGGTCGGCTACCGCACGACCGGTCGCACGGCACCCGAGGTGGCCCCCGAACTGCGACGCGCCGTCACGGAGGGCCGCGCCCCCGACGCGCTGCCCGAGGACGACGACTTCGGCTTCTCCGGCGACTCGGGCACACTCGCCCAGGCCTACGAGGGCGGCTGGCTGGCCTGCCGCATGATCGCCGACCGCTGGGGCGAGGCCCGGCTCGACGAGTTCTACCGGGCCGTCGGCGCACACGGGAAGCGGGCCGGCGCGGTGGAGGGGGCACTGAAGGCGGTCCTCGGGACGACCCTCGGCGCCTTCACCGAGAAGTGGCGGGAGTACGTGCGCGGTCAGCTCGGCTGACCGGGGTCCAGTCGGGCGATCGCTTCCCTGAGCCAGGCCCGCTCCGCCTTCCCGGTCGCCCGCAGCATGCCCTGCCGGAACGGGTCGCCGGCCTCCTCCGCGCGCACGGGTTCGCCGTCCGCGTAGAAGAAGCTCGCCGGTGGGGCGAGGAAGACGAGGAGGTGCTGAAGCGCACCCGGCGGTCCAACTGCCCCTCGCGTACGGCCTGTCGGGGCTGGGCCTGCCCGGGATCCGGGTGGCGCTCGCGGTGTCCACGACGGTGCGGTGTGTGATGCGCGGCCTGCTGTTGCGTCGGGGGGCTCACGAGCCCAGCGGTTCCTTGGCGCGGGCCGGGTGATCCGGCAGTGGTGTCGGGGCGGGCCGGGTGACCGTGTCGTGCCACAGCTCGCAGGCGGCCAGCAGGGCCGCGAGGACGAGGAGGCCGTTGCGGACGAAGAGGAGGGTGACGCCCAGCCAGTCGCTGACCACGACGTGGGCGAACCAGACCGGGAACTCCAGGACGGTCACGAGGGAGGCGGCCAGGACCACGACCGCCGGCACCGCCATACGGCTGGCCCGGAAGCAGAGGCAGACGGCGGCGAGTCCGACCAGCCACACCATGTACTGCGGGCTGATCACCCGGCTGGTGGCCGTGAACATCAGCACCGCCACGAACGCGGCGTCCGCCGGCGTGTGCGGCGCGAACCGCCGGGCCCGCACCCGCCACAGCAGCATCCAGGCGAAGGCCGCCGCGCTGAGCAGCAGGGCCGCCTCGCTGACGATGTCGACGTGGTCGCCGAGGAACTCCACCGAGCCGTAGTTGAGCCGCACCTCGCCGTCCCAGCCGAACTGCCGGGCCACATGGAAGACGAGGGCGCCCAGCGACTCCACCTCGGTGCCCCGGTCGCGCTGGAAGGTCAGGAAGGCGAAAGCGCCGGGCATGGAGAGCGCGAAGAGAGCGGCCAGCGCGAGGCCGGTGACCGCCGCCCACACCCAGGCCGCGCGCTTCCGGGCGCCCAGGAGCAGCAGCGCCGGCCACACCTTCAGCAGGGCCGCGAAGGCCGTCAGCGCCCCCATCGCGCGCGGATGGCGGCTGCCGGCGATCAGCGCCGCGACCGCCACCGCCGTCACCATCACGTCGTACCGGGCGTACACGGTCGGCCCGAGCAGCGGCAGGCCCACCACCCACACCCACGCGCCGCGCCGCGACTTGCCGGGCCGGGCGCCCGCGTGCACGAGCAGCGCGAGCACCGCCAGGTCGGTGAGGAAGGCGAGGACGAAGAACGCCGACGCGTAGTCCAGGAAGGGCAGCAGCGCGGGGGAGAGGATCGCGAGGGCGGCGGCGGGCGGGTACTGCCAGGTGACGTCGTCCAGGGGATACGTTCCTGTGCGCAGGATCTCGTACCAGTCCCGGTAGATGACCGAGACGTCGCTGGTGACGTCCGGGCCCGGGAACACGTACACCTTGAAGACGAACAGCAGCAGGAGCAGCCGGGTCGCGCCCCAGACCGCCGGCAGCCCGAACGAGAGCCGTCGCGTGCCCGTCATGTCCATCTGAGCCACCTGCGCCCCTGTCCGATGTGCCGCCCGCGCCCGGCTGCCGTTCCGCGCGCGGTCCCACGCATGATTCCGCGCGGGTGGACATGATCTCCTGTCCACCTGTGAGGCGATGGTGAAGCATGGCCGGATCCTGTGAGAAGTGCCGGTGGGCGGGGGCGGACGCCCGTTCGGTAGGGTCGGCGGCGATGCACAAGACCCTGATCGTGACCAACGACTTCCCGCCCCGGCCCGGCGGTATCCAGGCCTTTCTGCACAACATGGCGCTGCGGCTGGACCCCGAGCGGGTCGTCGTCCACGCCTCGACCTGGAAGCGGAGCCGGGAGGGTGTCGAGGCGACGGCCGCCTTCGACGCCGAACAGCCCTTCACCGTCGTACGCGACCGCACGACCATGCTGCTGCCGACGCCCGGCGTCACCCGCCGCACGGTCTCGCTGCTGCGGGAGCACGGCTGTACGTCGGTGTGGTTCGGCGCGGCGGCCCCGCTCGGCCTGATGGCGCCCGCGCTCCGCAAGGCCGGCGCCGAGCGGCTGGTCGCCACGACGCACGGCCACGAGGCGGGCTGGGCGCAGCTCCCCGCCGCCCGGCAGCTGCTGCGGCGGATCGGCGAGAGCACGGACACGATCACCTATCTGGGTGAGTACACCCGCTCCCGGATCGCCGCCGCGCTCACACCGGGGGCGGCCGGACGCATGGTCCAGCTGCCGCCCGGCGTCGACGAGACGACCTTCCACCCGGGCTCCGGCGGAGCCGAGGTGCGCGCCCGGCTCGGGCTCACCGAGCGCCCGGTCGTCGTCTGCGTCTCCCGGCTCGTGCCACGCAAGGGGCAGGACACGCTGATCGAGGCGATGCCCGGCATCCTCGCCAAGGAGCCCGACGCGGTGCTGCTGATCGTCGGCGGCGGACCGTACGAGAAGGAACTGCGCCGGCTCGCGCACGGGGCCGGGGTCGCCGGCTCCGTCCGTTTCACCGGGGCCGTCCCCTGGTCCGACCTGCCCGCCCACTACGGTGCCGGTGACGTCTTCGCCATGCCCTGCCGGACCCGCCGGGGCGGCCTGGACGTCGAGGGCCTCGGCATCGTCTACCTGGAGGCCTCCGCGACCGGCCTTCCGGTCGTCGCCGGCGACTCCGGCGGCGCCCCCGACGCCGTACTCGACGGCGAGACCGGCTGGGTCGTTCCCGGCGGCTCCCCGGCGGAGACCGCGGAGCGCGTCGTCACCCTCCTGGGCGACCCGGAACTACGGGCACGCATGGGGCGGCGGGGGCGGGAGTGGGTCGAGGAGAAGTGGCGCTGGGACCTGCTGGCGGAGCGGTTGAGGACGCTGCTGTAGCAGGCTGTCCCGAAGGTCCGTTCCAATCCCTGCCGCGCATCTAGGCGGAGCCCGGAAATCCGCACATGCTGCGCACATGACAGCAAAACTGATGCAGCATCAACTGACGAGACGTCACATACTGGGCGTGGTGGCCCTGCGGACGGCCGCCGCGTCCGGTCTCACCCGCATCGGACTGCAGTCGGCGTCGGCCGTCGAGCCGGCCGCCGTCGACAACGCTCCCGCCATCGTCATCGGTTCGGGCTACGGCGCCGCCGTGGCCGCCCTCCGACTCGGCCAGGCCGGCGTCCGCACGGTCGTCCTGGAGATGGGCAGGGCCTGGAACACCCCCGGCTCGGACGGCAAGGTCTTCTGCTCGACCCGGGAGCCGGACGAGAGATCCATGTGGTTCAAGACCCGGACCGAGGCGCCGCTCGCCACCTTCCTGTGGCTGGACGTCGTCAACCGGGACATCAGCCCGTACCCCGGGGTCCTGGACCGGGTCCGCTACGGCGGCATGTCCGTGTTCGTGGGACGCGGCGTCGGCGGTGGCTCTCTGGTCAACGGCAGCATGGCCGTCACCCCCCGCCGGTCGTACTTCGCCGAGCAGTTCCCGACCGTCGACACCGCCGCGATGTACGCGACGTACTTCCCACGCGCCCGCGCCATGCTCGGCGTCAACACGGTCGACCCGGCGTGGTTCGAGTCCACCGAGTGGTACCGCTTCAGCCGGGTCTCACGGGCCCACGCCGAGAAGGCCGGCCTGCAGACCACCTTCGTGCCCAGCGTCTACGACTTCGCCCACATGGAGCGCGAGGCGGCCGGCACCGCGACCAGGTCGGCGCTCGCCGGCGAGGTCATCTACGGCAACAACCACGGCAAGCGCACCCTCGACCGGACCTACCTCGCCGCCGCCCTCGGCACCGGCAACGTCACCATCCACACCATGGAGCGGGCCCGGGGCATCCGGCGGCTGGGCGACGGCACGTACGTCGTCACCGTCGACCGTATCGACGCCACGGGCGCGGTCGTCCAGACCAAGGAGTACGGCTGCACGTACCTCTTCCTCGGCGCCGGCAGCGTCGGTACCACCGAACTCCTGGTCCGCGCACGGGCCCTCGGCACCCTCCCCGCACTGAACGCGAGCGTCGGCGCCGGCTGGGGCACCAACGGGAACGTGATGCTCGGCCGGGCCAACCATCTGTGGGACACGGTCGGGGCCAAGCAGTCGACCATGCCGGTCCTGGGCATCGACGACTGGGCCAACACCGCCAACCCCGTCTTCGCCGAGATCGCGCCCCTGCCCACCGGACTGGAGCACTGGGTCAGCCTCTATCTGGCGCTCACCAAGAACCCGGAGCGCGCGTCCTTCACCTACGACGCCGCGAGCGACTCGGCGAGACTCGGCTGGAGCGCCGCCCAGAGCGCGGTCTCCGTCTCCATGGCCAAGAAGCTCTTCGACCGGATCAACTCGGCCAACTCCACGATCTACCGGTACGACCTGTTCGGCTCGTCCAACAAGGTGTTCGCCGACGACTTCACGTACCACCCGCTGGGCGGCTGCGTGCTGGGCGAGGCGACGGACGACTACGGGAGGGTGAAGGGGTATTCGAAGCTGTACGTCACCGACGGCTCGCTGGTGCCCGGCTCGATCGGGGTGAACCCGTTCGTCACCATCACCGCGCTCGCCGAACGCACGATGGCGCGGGTCCTCGCCGAGGACACCGCGCCATGAGCATGAGGGGTGCGACCGCTGGTCACTTCTGGTAGATCGCCTCGATCTGGTCCGCGAAGTCCTTCGCCACCACAGTGCGCCTGAGCTTCAGGGACGGCGTCAGGTGGCCCGACTCCTCCGTGAACTGGGAGGGCAGAATGCGGAACTTCCGCACCGATTCCGCCTTCGACACCGCGGCGTTGCCGTCGTCGATCGCGGCCTGCACGGCCGCGTTGAGATCGGCGTCCGCGCTCAGCGACGCCGCGGTGCAGCCCGCGGGCTTGCCGTGCTCGGCGGCCCAACGGCCCAGGAACTCCTCGTCGATGGTGACCAGCGCGCCCACGAAGGGGCGGCCGTCGCCGACGACCATGCACTCCGCGACCAGGGCGTGCGACCGGATCCGGTCCTCGATCACGGCCGGCGCGACGTTCTTGCCGCCCGCGGTGACGATGATCTCCTTCTTGCGGCCGGTGATCCTGAGGTAGCCGTCCTCGTCGAGGGTGCCGATGTCACCGGTGTGGAACCAGCCGTCGGCCAGCGCCTCCTCGGTCGCGCCCGGGTTGTTCCAGTACCCCTTGAAGATGTGGTCGCCGTGCAGCAGGACCTCGCCGTCGTCGGCGATGCGGATCACCGATCCCGGCAGCGGCTGGCCGACCGTGCCGATCTTCTGGCGGTCCCACGGGTTGAACGCGGTGGGAGCGCAGGACTCGGTCAGGCCGTAGCCCTCCAGGACCGTGAAGCCGATACCGCGGAAGAAGTGCCCCAGACGCTCGCCCAGCGGCGCGCCGCCGGAGATCGCGTACTCGCCCTTGCCACCGAGCACCGCCCGCAGCTTGCTGTAGACGAGCTTGTCGAACAGCCGGTGCTTGATCTTCAGACCCAGGGCCGGCCCCGACGGGGAGTCCAGGGCCTTGCTGTAGGCGATCGCGATGTCCGCCGCCGTGTCGAAGATCTTGCCCTTGCCGTCGGCCTGCGCCTTGGCGCGCGCGGAGTTGTAGACCTTCTCGAAGACACGCGGAACGCCGAGGATCAGGGTCGGACGGAACGCGGCCAGCTCGTCGGTGAGGTTCTTGATGTCCGGGACGCAGCCGAGCTTGATCGGCGCCATCATCGGAGCGATCTGCACCAGGCGCCCGAAGACGTGCGCGAGCGGGAGGAAGAGGAGGACCGAGCACTCGCCCGTACGGAACAGGGGACGCAGCCGTTCGACGACGTTCCCGCAGTCCGCGAAGAAGTTGCGGTGGGTGAGCACGCACCCCTTCGGACGGCCGGTGGTGCCGGAGGTGTAGACGATGGTCGCAGGGTCGTCCGCCTTCGCCGTCGAGCTGCGCTCCTCGACCGCCTCGTCGGTGACGTCCTGGCCGAGACGCACCAGTTCATCGACCCCGCCGCCCTCGATCTGCCAGACGTGCTTCAGCGTCGGCAGCCGGTCGCGCACCGACTCGACGGCGGCCGTGTGCGTGTCCAGCTCCACGACCACGGCCGTCGCGCCCGAGTCGGCGAGGATCCACTGCACCTGCTCCGGCGAACTGGTCTCGTAGACCGGCACGGTGACCGCGCCGGCCGACCAGATCGCGAAGTCCAGCAGGGTCCACTCGTACCGGGTACGCGACATCAGTGCGACCCGGTCGCCCGGCTGGACACCGGCGGCGATGAGCCCCTTCGCGGCCGTCCGCACCTCGCTGAGGAACTCGACCGCGTTGACGTCCTGCCAGGCACCGCCCACCTTGCGGGCGATGACGGCGACATCGGGATGCTGCGCGGCGTTTCTACGGACGATGTCGGTCAGATTGCCGTCCGTCGGGACCTCGTACAAAGCCGGAAGGCTGAACTCGCGCAAAACTGCTGCTCCTCATAGGGCGCCGGCGCCACGACTGACGTATGTGCTGCGACGGTGCGGTCCAAGGCTGGGGCGAGCGCTCAGGTTTCACGCGGTTCCTCACTGGTTGAAAACCTGAGCACAACTGGACTGCCCGGACGTTACCCGTCGGTATGGCTTCTACGCGAGGGGGGCCGAGCGAGATGTTCGCCGCGTCACACATGTGGGCTTCTCCCGGGAACCATAATCCCCCGACTTACTGACTGGCCAGTAACCGCACGTCCGGCCGACTCTGTTCACGTGTGCCGCACAGGCCTACCCTTGATCGTCATGGCACCCACACCAGGCGGAAGCCGCAGGACGCGCATTCACGTGGTCAGCGACGTGCACGGCAACGCGCACGACCTGGCCGGAGCGGGTGAGGGCGCCGACGCCCTGGTGTGCCTGGGTGACCTGGTCCTCTTCCTCGACTACGCCGACCACTCCCGCGGCATCTTCCCCGACCTCTTCGGTGCCGAGAACGCCACCCGGCTCGTCGAACTGCGCACCGCCCGGCGCTTCGAGGAGGCGCGTGAACTCGGGACCCGGTTGTGGGCGGGCGTGGGGGAGGAGCGGGCCGCCGTGATCGAGGAGGCCGTCCGCAAGCAGTACGCCGAGATCTTCGCGGCCTTCCCGACGCCGACGTACGCCACCTACGGAAACGTCGATATGCCGATGTTGTGGCCGGAGTACGCGGCAGCGGGGACGACCGTGCTGGACGGGGAGCGGGTGGAGATCGGGGGATGGGTCTTCGGCTTCGTGGGCGGCGGACTCCGCACCCCCATGCGGACACCGTACGAGATCGGTGACGAGGAGTACGCCGCCAAGATCGAGGCGGTCGGAGAGGTGGACGTGCTGTGCACGCACATCCCGCCGGAGGTGCCCGAGCTGGTGTACGACACGGTGGCACGCCGCTTCGAGCGGGGGAGCCGGGCGCTGCTGGACGCGATCCGGAAGACGCGGCCCCGGTACTCGCTGTTCGGGCACGTCCACCAGCCGCTGGTACGGCGGATGCGGATCGGGGCGACCGAGTGCGTGAACGTGGGGCACTTCGCGGGGAGCGGGAAGCCGTGGGCGCTGGAGTGGTGAACCTCGGGTGGGGTGGCGAGGGTTCGGCGGGCGCGCGGTAGCCTTCACGCTGCACATACGTGCGCACCCACCTCCCTCACCGGACAGTCTCTGGAGGAGCCACGGCGATGGCGGAATTCACCAGTTCGAGCATCACGATCGAGGCTGCGGCGGCCGACGTCATGGGAGTGATCGCCGACTTCGCCCGCTACCCGGACTGGACGGGCGAGGTGAAGGAGGCGGAGGTCCTGCGGGCCGACGGTCAGGGCCGAGCCGAGCAGGTCCGGCTCGTCATGGACGCGGGCGCGATCAAGGACGACCAGACGCTGGCGTACACCTGGACCGGGGCGCACGAGGTGTCCTGGACACTCGTCAAGTCCCAGATGCTGCGGTCCCTCGACGGGTCCTACATCCTCAAGCCGGTCGGTGACTCGGTGACCGAGGTGACGTACCAGCTGACCGTCGACGTCAAGATCCCCATGCTCGGGATGATCAAGCGCAAGGCGGAGAAGGTGATCATCGACCGGGCGCTGGCGGGGCTGAAGAAGCGGGTGGAGTCGGGGGCGTGATCCCCGCTGGGCCTTGTGGCCGGGGCTCTCGAGCGACCCGCACCTCCATGGGCGACTGAGAGTGTGCGCCCATGGGCTCGCCGGGATCCGTCGCTTCGGGGCCGCGGCCCGTACTCGGCCGGTCGCGCGGTTCCCCGCGCCCCTTTCGGCCCGCGCCCGGCCCGCTCCGGGTGCCGGGGCGGCGTCGGCGCGCCCCTCGCTGAGTTACGGTTCAGCCTCATGCGCACCATCCTGATCACCGGGCAAGGCGGCAGCGGCCGTACGACGGTCGCGGCGGCCACCGGGCTGGGCGCGGCGCGGGCGGGGGCCCGGACGCTCGTGCTGAGCGCGGACCGGATGGACAGCCCCGGTGCCGTGCTCGGCGTGAACACGGGCGCGGAACCCGTGCGCGTGGCGCCGAACCTCACCGTGTGGCGGCCCGACGCGGCGGAGGGCTTCAGGGAGGACCTGGTCGCCTTCCAGGAGCGGGCCGCGTCCGTACTCGATCTGCTGGGGGCGAGCCGACTGGACGCCGAGGAGCTCACACCCCTCCCCGGCGCCGAGGAACTGTCCCTGCTGCGCGCGCTGCGCGACGCCGCGCTGTCCGAGGCGTACGACCTGCTCGTCGTCGACCTGCCGCCCGCGCCGCAGGCACTCGCGCTGCTCGGCCTCCCGCAGGAACTGCGGCGCTATCTGCGGCGGCTGCTCCCGCCCGAGCGGCAGGCCGCCCGAGCCCTCCGTCCCGTCCTCGGACGGCTCGCCGGCGTACCCATGCCCGCTGGGCGGCTGTACGAGACGGCTGCCCGGTGGGACGTCGAACTGGCCGCCGTCGCGGCGGTCGTCGAGGCCCCTGGGACGAGCGTGCGGCTGGTCGCGGAACCCGGCCCGGCCGGCGCCGATCACGTGCGCGCCGCGAGCGTGGGCCTCGCCCTGCGGGCCCTCCCCGTGGACACGCTGGTCGCCAACCGGGTCCTGCCCGACGGCGAGCACGACACCTGGCTCGCCGGCCTCGTCGCCCAGCAGCGGAAGACGCTGGAGGCGTGGGAGGAGACCCGCCCGGTGCACGGCGTCGCCCACCTGGGCCGCGACCCCCGCGGCACCGACGACCTCGCCGCCCTCGACGTCCCCGCCGCCGGCGACGGGGCCGCCCGTGTCGAGTGGGCCGTCACCGACCGCCTCGCCGACGAGGGCGTGCTGGTGTGGCACATACCGTTGCCCGGCGCGGTACGCGACGAGCTGGACCTCATCCGGCGCGGTGACGAGCTGGTCGTCACGGCGGGGCAGTTCCGTCGTATCGTTCCGCTGCCGTCGGCCCTGCGTCGCTGCACGGTCGGCGGCGCGGCCCTGCGCGACGGCGAGCTGAGGATCCGTTTCGCGCCGGACCCGCGGCTGTGGCCCGGGACCCGGTGAACCGCATACGCCCGTTCGGGTAACGTCGAAGGAACGAACCGTAGGCAGGAGCCCGCCATGAGCGAAGAGCGCCCCACGTCCGACTCCGCAGGCAAGGACGCGGCCGAGGAGGCGCGCACCGCCGAGCAGGTCCGCGCGACCGACCGGACGGGTGCGACCGACTCCGACGCCTGGGCCACGGCGTGCGAGGAGGACCTCGCCGCGGAGAAGGCCCGCCGCCGGGCACAGCACGGGCCGCCGCCGGGCTCGGCCGCCGAGGAACTGCGCAAGCTGGTCGACACCGTCGCGGACAAGCTCTCCGGACTGCAGTCGCCGCTCCTCGGCGCGGTCGCCGGGGGCGCCGCCCAGCAGATGGTCGACCAGGTCGTCCGCCAGGCCAAGGCCGCCGTCGAACCCGTCATCGAACGCAACCCGGATGTCTTCGACCATCTGGCCGCCGCCGGAGGCGAACTGCTCGCCGCGTACCGCTCCGCCGTCGAGGCCCAGGAGCGCCGCTGGACGAACCGCGACACCGCCCACCGGGAAGGCCGCGACGAGGGCGACGGTCCGGCCCCCGGAGAACGCATCGACCTGGACTGACGCCGGGCCGTCCGCCCGGCGGACGACGAGACCTTCGGGGCAGGGCCTCCGGTACGGTTGGCCGTAGCGGGGCTCGACCGGAACTGAGGGATTCATGGGACTCACCATCGGCGTCGACATCGGCGGTACCAAGATCGCGGCCGGTGTGGTCGACGAGGAAGGCAACATCCTCTCGACCCACAAGGTGCCGACCCCGGGCACACCCGAGGAGATCGTGGACGCCATCGCCGCCGCCGTCGAGGGCGCGCGAGCCGGACACGAGATCGTCGGTGTCGGCATCGGCGCGGCCGGTTACGTCAACCGTGAGCGGTCGACGGTCTACTTCGCCCCCAACATCGACTGGCGCAACGAGCCGCTGAAGGAGAAGGTCGAGGCCCGCGTGGCCCTGCCGGTCGTCGTGGAGAACGACGCCAACGCGGCGGCCTGGGGCGAGTACAGGTTCGGCGCCGGCAAGGGCCACCGCAACGTCATCTGCATCACCCTCGGCACCGGTCTCGGCGGCGGCATCATCATCGGCAACAAGCTGCGCCGCGGCCACTACGGCGTGGCCGCCGAGTTCGGCCACATCCGCATGGTCCCCGACGGCCTGCTGTGCGGCTGCGGCAGCCAGGGCTGCTGGGAGCAGTACGCGTCGGGGCGGGCGCTGGTGAGGTACGCCAAGCAGCGCGCCAACGCCACCCCGGAGAACGCCGAGCTCCTCCTCGGTCTCGGCGACGGCACCCCCGACGGCATCGAGGGCAAGCACATCTCCATGGCCGCCCGCCAGGGTGACCCCGTCGCCGTCGACTCCTACCGCGAGCTCGCCCGCTGGGCCGGCGCCGGCCTCGCCGACCTCGCCTCCCTCTTCGACCCGTCCGCCTTCATCGTCGGCGGCGGCCTCTCCGACGAGGGCGAGCTCGTCCTCGACCCCATCCGCAAGTCCTACAAGCGGTGGCTCGTAGGCGGCAACTGGCGCCCGGTCGCCGAGGTCATCGCCGCCGAACTGGGCAACGACGCGGGCCTGGTGGGCGCGGCGGACCTGGCGAGAGAACCCGACCCGATCATGTAGAACCCCCGGGCGACGCAAACCCCGCGCCCTCAGGGGCGCGGGGAACCGCCCGGGCGACCAGGACGCACCGTCAGCCGCAGACGGAAGAATGCTCCCGAGTTCCTGGGCGTATCTTGATCCGCATGGCGACCCCGCTGCCCAACTCCCGAACCGATCCCGACGGTTCGGCCACCATCCGCGTCCTCAGCTACAACATCCGCTCGATGCGGGACGACACCGCCGCCCTCGCGCGAGTGATCAGCGCCTGCGCCCCCGACCTGGTCCTCATCCAGGAAGCCCCCCGCTTCTTCCGCTGGCGAAAGAAGCTCGCCGGGCTCGCCGGGGCCTCCGGCATGGTCGTCCTCTCCGGCGGCGCCACCGCCTCCGGCCCCGCGCTGCTGTGCGACCTCCGCGCGACGGTCGAGCACACGGTGGACGTCCTCCTGCCCCTCACTCCCGGCCTGCACCGACGCGGCTTCGCCACGGCAGTGGTCCGCTTCGGCCGCGCCCGCCTCGGCGTCCTGTCCTGCCACCTCTCCCTCCAGAAGGACGAGCGGTACGAGCAGGGCGGCCTGCTCCTGGACCACCTGGCCGGCCTCGGCGTGTCCCACGCGGTCGCGGGCGGCGACCTCAACGAACGCCCGGACGGCCGCACCTTCCGCCGCCTGGCCGGCGAACTCCAGGACTGCTGGACCGCCGCCCCCTGGGGCACGGAGTACACCTCCACGCCCACCGACCCCCACCAGCGCATCGACGCGATCCTGGCCACCCCCGGCATCGAGGTCCTCGGCTGCGGAGTGCCCCTCGGCCACCCCGGCGTCACCGAGGACGACCTGAGGGCGGCCACGGACCACCTGCCGGTCCTGGCCGCCCTCAGAGTGCCCGCCGAGCCCTAGCTCGAGCCTTACCGGCCCACCGAAGGCGACCTCGCCTTCGCCCGGCGTTTCATCGACTGGAACACCATCGAGCACGGCATTCAGCGCGTGGACGCCTGCCGCACGCAGGACGGGGATCTCCTCCTGGTCGAGCTGGAAGACCTCAACCCCTATCTGTCGCTGGACCACGTCGACGAATCCACCCGTGACGCCTTCGTCACCAGCATGACGAGTTCCCTCCACCGGTTCCTGGAGGCCTCCCCGTAGTGCGCGGGGCTGAGCAAATACGTCATCGTTCGTGCGCCGTCGCGGCTCGCCTTCCTGCTGGCCGGGTGAGTCGTCCAGGAGTGCCGGGGCGCAGCGGCCAGGCGATCAGCATGCCCGCCACGAAGCCGCTCAGAACAGACCGGCACCTGGCGGCCGGTCAATGGCTCCTCTCCGCTGCGGAAGACACGCAGCGGGCCCGGAAGGAATGGGCGGACGGCATAACGGGGCGAAGTCCTGACGCACCCTGCGCAACAGCGTCCTGCTGCCGGAGCCGACCCTGGCACCGGCAGCAGGATCAGGAAATCAGGCGGTGGCCGTGATCGTGTGGACCCAGTCGTTCATCGCACGGTCGTCGTACACCGTAATTGTCACCTTCCTGCCCTCCGGAATATCCAGATTCACTTTCCTGGTGTCCCAGGCTGCGGACGTACCCGGGGGCGTGTACAGCCCGTACCGTCCACCATCACCTTCATAGGACACCTTGTAGTAGAGGCCGTCACCATCGTTCGCGACGTCGTACATCAACACTATTTCGTCGTACGGATGGAATTCGACCTTTGCCAGCGCGTAGCCACTCGCGTTACCGAAGACAGTCTTTGTCCCTAGCCCACCGTCATCCTTCTTGAAGTAGGTGCCGTCGATGTCGTCGTTGAACCGACAGGGGCAGTAGACCGTGTGCTGGGCATCATGCTGGATGACCCTCGGGTCAGGGTTGTAGGCGTTTGCCGGCGCGGCGGTCATGGCGACGACAGCGATTGCGGTAGATACCGCTCCGACAAGGGACGTGATTACCCGATTACGCATCTTCATCCTTTATGTGGTGAGGGAAACGTGGCAGCATCCGCGTGTGCGCCGCCACGGGCCTGATGGGTACGCGCGGTGAACCGCGCTATGCGGCCTGCCGGGCTTTGATCTTGTCCGCCTTCGCGCGGCGGCCGGAGGACCTTATGTCGACCGCCGAACCCGGGCCGGCGCCCGGTGTCTTGCGCCAGCCCTTGAGTTGGCTCTCCATGCGCCCCAGGCGGGCGTCCTCCGGCTGGGCGTCCAGGTAGAACAGTGATTCGTCGGGCTTCCTGTCGTCGCCGCCCCAGCGGACGGTGCCGTCGAGTTCGGCGAGTATGTCGCGGAGGACGGCGGTCTCATGGGGGTGGAACCCGCCCGTGGTGCCGGGCGGGTAATGGCCCGGCAGGATGGTGACGGCGGTGCCCGAGGCCCGGTTGCTTTCCGGCAGGCCCTTGCGGACCTTTCCGGGAGAGCACCAGCCGGTCACGTCGTCGGCGCCGAGTTCGCGGATCTCGTAGTGGAAGCGCTGGACGAGGTGGACGAGAATGAATTCCACACTGCCGATACGTACGTCGATCTCCGCCCTGGTGCCGGGAACCGGGCGCGTCCAGATGTGCCCGCCGCTGTTGACGGACCGTTGCATCTCCCATCCGTTGGTGCTGGCCCGGTGGCTGTGGATGTCCTTCTGCTCCGCGCGGAGCGCTTCCGCCTTCTTCCTGTAGCGGTCCTTGTCGGCCGCCGTGGCGGGCGTGGTGAGAAGCGTGGTTCCGCCGACGGTGAGCAGCGCTCCGGTTCCTACCAGGCCGAGCGCCTGCTTCATGGCGCTGCGCCGGGGTATCGATGTCACGGGTTGACTCCTTGGGGGAACGGGGGAATTACCGAAGGGGCGCGAAATGGTTCTCGATCACGCGGTAGAGACCGAGTTGGGTGTGGCCGTCGCGCTCTGCGACTTCGTCTTCCCCCCGGTAGCGCTCAAGGCACAGACGGGTACTTCTGTCCGGGTAGTCAAGGGTGGGTAGGCCGACGCCCATCATGGCTCCTGCATGCATCAGGGCATAAGCCACATGCTGAATGTTGTACGTGTTTCTGGTGTATTGTTCGCCATTGAGTTTCTGCCAGATTTCCCAGACGTCATCGTCGTTGTCCGGGTTCATGACGGAGGCAGTGATCCTGCCCTTGTCGATGAGGTGGTTGCGTGCCTTGATCGCGGTGGCTGCAAATATCTGACCGAGTCCGGTGCTGGAGTCCCGCTTGTTGTATATGTCCGTTGGGTCCCAGTCCACAGTGGTGTGATAGGTGACCACCCCGTGGTCAAAGAGGAAATCAAGGTTTTGCAGCTTGCGGATCTCCCACAGCAGTGGGCACATGACCATGGCTTTGCGTATCCGCATCTTCTTCGCCACGCTGGTGACGATGTGGTCGTGCTCCATGAGGAGGTTGAACGCCTCGGTGGTGGAGAAGAGCTGTACCACCCCTTCGGGGCCGCCGCCCTCTTCGGGAAGATTCTCCGACTCCAGATAGGCCTGGATGTCCTCCAGGAGCGCCGCTCTTCTGGAGGTGTCGAACAGGCCGTCGGGTTCTACGGACCGGGGCTTGGGGTCGAAGCTGTTCTGGCCCTTGTCGCGGCCCGAGGCGATGTTCTTGTCAATTTCGATGGCACCCTCACCGGAGCCGATGGTGATGGTGGCGATCTGGTCATAGGCCCAGTCGATGGGAAGTGAGTAGCCCAGGTTGCCGGAGAAGCCCGTCGACATGTCGGAGACGAAACTCGCCTTGGACAGACCCTCGCGGTGAACACGGGTGCACACGTTACGTGGCCCGTAGATGCCGACCCCGTAGCGGCCGTCAGCGGCCAGAACCCGGCGGATGGCCCTGAAGTGAGGAATGATGTTGCTGGTGATCTCGTGGTCGAGGGCGTCGAAGTCGACGGCGAAGAAGATGCGAGTTCCCGGCTTGAAGCCGTAGTGGACGGCCCGTTCGATGGCCGCGTACGCGTCCACGGTGCCCTGGGTGTTGCGGAAGTATCCGGCCGATGCGCCATAGGTCTGGTAGATGGGGAAGCAACGCAGCCCGCTCGTGGCGATGGTGTCGAGTTCCCCCGGTTTGATCTCCTTGTCCAGGAGCGAGCCGGGGACGTTGCTCAGATAGCGGCCGACGTACCGGTAGCCTTTGTCGTGCAGGGTCTTGGCGCGCGCCGGCGTGATGGTGGTGACACAGTCCGACGCGGTCCCCTCACGGCTGGGATCTCCGGTGGAGACCAGCAACGAGGCCCATGTCCGGAAGTCTCCCTGCCCCGTGACGGAAAGCCTGGTGAATTCCTGGAAGGCACTCACCGCGTCCCGAACCTCGCTGGTGAAGGTTGCGGTAAGCGGAATGGTCCGGTGGTTGAGGATCATGCCCGCGGTGAACAGCTGGACCCACACCCCCGTTGAACCGAGGGATACGGGGTGCTCCTTCAGCCCGCCCTGCGTGCCGGGGCCGAACACGCCGTTGGCGACACCGTCGGACATGCCGAGTTCATACTGGATGGCCAGCAACATGGACTTGGCCACATCGCGGGAGTGCCGGCCGTCGCAGGGGATGATGCGGAAGTCCCTGCGGGTGACGTAACGGCGGTTGAGCAGTTGCTGGACGATTCTGATGCCGGCGCTGCCGCCATCGACCCTGGTGTAGGCGTCCATGTTGAGCAGGCCCTTGAACACCTTGGGAGTGAGGTAGTCGCTGGGGTAGGCGCCTGTGACACTCATGTCCGACTTGAGCTTCTTGACGGCAGTGGAGACGCGCTCGTTGTACTTGCCGTCGATCTCACCGCCGTCGTAGCCCTTGCAGTACAGGGCGGACTGGATGATGCGGCAGAAGTTTGCCGAGGGCACGGTGTTGGCGTTGAGCTTGGGGTAGTTGGTCTCCAGCGCGGCCAAGGTGCCGGGCCCGAAGTTGTCCGACAGGGCGGTGAGGCCGAGCTCGTGCTGGAGGCAGCGGGTGAGAGCGTACATGGTGCCCCAGCCGGTGACGCCGTCCTCCGTGACGGTGGGTATGCCGTCGACGTTGTAGGTGTTGATGAACTTCTGTGCCCGCAGGACGAGTTCGTCTGCCATGAATACCCATTCGTCTGGTCGGACCGGCTGATGGCCATGCGTGTCCGCCGCTTCGGCCGCGCGGTGGATCGAGCGGATCACCACGGCAGGTGTCAGCTCGGTGGTCGTGTTCGGGGCGGGATCACATGCTGACGCGGTGACGAAGGCGCCGGTAGAGCTGTGGGACCGGATGGGACATGATGGGACGCGGGACGCGCCAATGTGCCCTGGACCAGGGGCGTGAGCAGGGAGAAGACGAGTGGGAACGGGACGGGACGGGAGACGCGGGGCCGACAGTTCACGCCGGGCAGCCGGACCCCTGGTCGAGCACCTACGTCTGCTGCGGCAGCGCAGCGGTCTGACCCTGGCCACGCTCGCGGGCAGTACGAGCTACAGCAAGTCGTCCTGGGAGCGCTACCTCAACGGCAAGGCACTTCCCTCCCGTCAGGCCGTACGGGAGTTCGCCCAAGCGGTCTCGGTCAAGCCCGACCGTCTGCTCCTTCTGCTGGAGATCGCTGAGCGCGGGCAGTCGGACGGAAACACCCCGGAGAACACCGAGCCCGCGGAGCGCCCCGCCCCCGCTGCCTCCGAAGCAGCCCCGGCCGTCCCTGACCCCGAGCCCGAGTCTGTTCCGAGCACGGACACGACCGGGGCCCAGCCACCTGAGAAGTCCGCGACCCGCCGACCCCTGCACTGGGGCGCCCTCCTCGGGACCACCGCTTTGGGGATGGCCGCGGGACTGCTCGGGGGATGCTCATCAACGCCCAGACGAGCCTGGGTGAGTCCATGCCGGAAGGCAGCACCGCGAAGTGCGCCGGGTTCGAGTGCCGGAACAAGGACGCCCAGCGCATGGGATGCCACATCGGGGTATGGACTGCTGCGGCCGAGAAGGTCGGGGAGGTCTACCTGGAGCTGCGCTACAGCCCCAGCTGCGGAGCCGCGTGGGCGCGGATCACCGAGGGCCGGGTCGGGGACACGGCCAGGGTCGAGGGAAAGCAGGACCGCTCGGCCGCACGCTCGATCTCCTATGACCGGGACACCTACTCCCCCATGATTGAAGCCCCCTACCCTGCGGCTGTACGGGCCTGCCTGGTCCTGAAGGACGGAGGCACGGAGGTCTGCACCTCGCACGGTGGCGCGTCACCCTTGCCCGCCGCGGTCACCGACGAGCGCAAACCGTAGTCACCGGCCGCTCCCGCCACGAGCCAGAATTGAGGTTGTGCGGTCGGCTCGGGCGCGGTGACGACGTTGCCGTCGTTCTGTTTCCCCGAGCCACCGACCCGAACCGGGCGTGCGGTTGGGTGGGCCGTCGGCGAGGTGCCTGTGACCAGGTCCTTTTCCGACGGCCCCCACCGATCCGGGCATGCTCGCTTTCCGGGCACCACGGCTCTGACCTTCCCTGCAGTCAGGGTCTCTAGGGGCGGTCACCCCCTCTGGAGGGCTCGTGTCGTGTCGACCCCGGCACTTTCACCACGGCTGCTGGGGCCGGGCCCGTCTGCCGAACAGCAGACCGCGCGGCTCCGGGGGTGGCGGGGTGCCGGGGCGGAGGGGCCAGGCGATCAGCATGCCGGTCAGGAAGCCGACGGCGGCGAGCGACCTACAACCGTTACGGCGGGGTGCGGCACCTGTTCGCCGCTCTGGATCTTTCCAAGGACAAGCTCTACGGCCACATCAAACCGGTCAAGCGGCGTACCCAGTTCCTGGAGTTCTGCCGCTACCTGCGCAGCCTCTACCCGGCCGACGTCCGGATCGCGATCGTGGCCGACAACTTTTCCCCGCACCTGACCACGAAAAGGTGTCAACGGGTCGGCATCTGGGCTGCCGCGAACAACGTCGAGATCGCCTACACACCGACCAATAGCTCCTGGCTCAACCGCATCGAGTCCCAGTTCACGGCCCTGCGCTACTTCACCCCCTGGACGGCACGGACCACGCCGACCACAAGGAGCAGGGCAGCATGATCCGCCGCTACATCATCTGGCGGAACAAGCACGCCACCGACGAGTGCCTGCGGAGGGTTGTGCGCAGGGCGAATGTCGCCTGACGTGCAAGAACATCACGTGGTTGCAACTCCTGGCTCGTCGTTGACGAAGCCGAGCCGTCGGTTCATGCCGATGGCCGCTGCGTTGTCAGGGTGGTGGAAGGTCCGCAGCCAGTGCATGCCGTGAGAACGCGCGAAGCCGATGGCCAGGAGCTTCATGGCCAGCGAGATTCCCCTTCCCCGGTGGCTGGCCAGCAGCCCGGTCATCTCGCTGAGGGCGTGCCCTTCGGGTTGGATCGACGTGGTTGGGAGCCGTTCGGCCTGGTCAAGACCGAGTTCCCTTCGGCCGTACGGCGACGGTGCGAGGCTGCGCAGCCGCCGTACGGCGGTGGGCTCAGACGACCGCGCCGCGGCCCGGGTCGTCGTCCTCCTCGCCGTCGTCGTTCATACGCATCACCAGCGTGGCGAAACCGCCGAGGAAGCCGCCGATGCCGAGAGTGGCGAGCCACCAGGTCATCTCCCAGCCGAGCAGCACGGCGAGCAGCAGCAGGATCGGGCCGCCGACCACGCCCAGCCAGGCGAACTTGGCGGTCGTGTCGGCCTCCGGCAGCGGGGGCGGCTCCGGCGGGACGAAGTGGCCCTCGTCGTCTTCGTCGTCCGCGTCCTTGTCACCCCTGTCCGGGTCCTCGCCGACCGGGTCGGGCACGCTGTAGTCGCGCGGACCCGAGCCGACGCCGGGTGCGAACGCGACCGAGCTGCCCAGAGGCTTCGGGGCGGCGGGACCGCCGGCGTCGGGAGACTTGTCCGGGGAGTCCTCCGGCTCGGCCTCCAGCAGGGCCAGGTCCTCCACCGACTTGAAGGGTTTGGCACCCGGCGGGTCCGGCGGCTCCTCGCCGAACCCGGCGATGATCGCCCGCCACGCGGCGTCCTCGTCGAACGGCACGTGCTGCCCCTCGTCCGGCGACTCGCCGGAGGAGGCGCCCGCGGAGCCGCCCGAGGGGCTGCCCGCAGCGCCGGCCGAGGAGCCGCCCGCGGATTCGCCCCGCGCGTCGCCGGGGGCCGCTCCCGTCTCCTCCGGCTCACGCTCGGAGTCGTGCTCAGCCACCAGTGGCCGTCCCTTCCCTCTGCTCGAAGGAGCCCGGACCCAACCGCTCCGCGGACCCCGAACCAGACTGCTGTACGGATTCCGCCCCGGAATCCGTCACGGGCTCCGCTCCGGACTCCGTCAGGAGCCGTGTGACGAACGCGTGGCTCTCCTCGAAAATCCGGTCCGCGTCGTGGTCCAACGTCGCGACGTGGTGGCTCTGTTCCAGCAGGATCTCCGTGACGTCCGTCGACGACACCCGGCCGAGGACGCGTTCGGAGTCGACGGGCGGCACCACATGGTCCCGTGGGCTGTGCAGCAGCAGCAACGGCTGGGTGACCTGGGGCAGTTCACCGTCGACGAGGCGGAGGAAGGTGCGCAGCGAGTGCGCCGCGTGCAGCGGCACCCGGCTGTAGCCCACCTCCTCGACGCCCTCCTTGGCGATGTCGCTGGTGATCCCCTTCGTGGTGGGGACGAGGTGCCGGAGCACGGGGAGGGCGTACGCGGCCGGGCCGTGGACCTTGTTGGCGGGGTTGACGACCATCACGCCGTCGATCGCGTCCCCGTGCTTGGCCGCCAGCCGCAGCGCCAGCGCGCCGCCCATGGACAGCCCCGCCACGAAGACACGGGCACAGCGCTCGCGCAGGGCGCGCAGCTCGCGGTCCACCTCCGCGTACCAGTCCTGCCAGCCGGTGAGCCGGAGGTCCTCCCAGCGTGTGCCGTGCCCCGGCAGCAGGGGCAGCGCGACGGTCAGACCGCGCGCGGCGAGATATTCCGCCCAGGGGCGCAGCGACTGCGGTGACCCGGTGAAACCGTGGCAGAGGAGGACTCCCACCTCCCGGCCCTCGTGGTGGTACGGCTCGGCTCCAGGGAGGACCGGCACGGTTCGGTCTCCTGTTCATGAGAAGGGTGTGAATGAGTCCGGATGGGGTTCACCGTACGCGACCGCACTGACACCGACCAGGGGCTTCACGCGGTGGACGGCGGGTGAAGGAGCCGGTCGGGAGCGGGTGGGCGGCCCAGGAGGACCACGTGCGGGCCCTGGGGGGCGGCCGACACCGGCCGAGCCTGTCGGAATCTTCCTCACGCGTCCGGGTTAAGGTCTGGTCCACGGAAACACAGAGAGGCAGTCGGTTGTTGTACGGCGCGATGAAGGTCGCTATCGGGGGACCGCTCAAGGTCACCTTCAGGCCCTGGGTGGAGGGCCTGGAGAACGTTCCGGCCGAGGGCGCCGCGATCCTCGCGAGCAACCACCTCTCCTTCTCGGACTCGTTCTTCCTGCCCGCGGTCCTCGACCGCAAGGTCACGTTCATCGCGAAGGCCGAGTACTTCACCACCCCCGGCGTCAAGGGCAAGCTGACGGCCGCGTTCTTCAAGGGCGTCGGCCAGCTCCCCGTGGACCGCTCCGGGGCACGGGGAGCTGGCGAGGCCGCCGTCAGGAGCGGCATACAGGTCATCGAGAGCGGTGAGCTGTTCGGTATCTACCCCGAGGGCACCCGCTCGCCCGACGGCCGCCTCTACCGGGGCAAGCCCGGCGGCCTCGCCCGCGTGGCTCTCGCCACCGGCGCGCCCGTCATCCCGGTCGCCATGATCGACACGGAGAAGATCCAGCCCCCGGGCAAGGTCCTGCCGAAGGTGATGCGCCCCGGAATCCGGATCGGCAAGCCCCTGGACTTCAGCCGTTACCAGGGCATGGAGCACGACCGCTTCGTCCTGCGGGCGCTGACCGACGAGGTCATGTACGAGGTCATGAAGCTCTCCGGCCAGGAGTATGTCGACGTGTACGCGACCGCCGCCAAGCGGCAGCTCGCGGACGCGGCCAAGGCCGAGAAGGCCGCCAGGGCCGCCCTCGTCAAGGCCGAGAAGGAGCAGGCGGCCAAGGAGCAGGCGGAGAAGGCCCGGACCGACAGGGACGGGCCGGCTTCGTAGCGACCGCGTTCCCGGGTACGGTCGCGTCCTCGGGCGCGATGGCAGGGGGTGCCTCCCCGGCACCGGCTTCGGGGCCCGGAGGCGAACCGAGCCACAGAGAATGGGGGGCCATGGCTCAGCGTGAGCATGTGATGCGGATGTCGGTCGAGCAGCCGTTGTGGCGTGCGCTCACCGGCTACCGGGTGCTGACGGTGATCTACGCGGTCGGCCTCTTCGCGAGCGCGTACGACGAGTTCGTGCGCCCCTGGCCGGCGATCGCCTACTTCGCGGTGCTGGCCGGCTGGACCCTGGTGACCCTGCCCAAGGTCGCGAACGCGGCCAGCTGCACCAAACGCTTCCTCGCTGCGGACCTCACCGTGGCGCTCGTCGGCATCCTGCTCACCCGGTTCGCCGACTCGACCGCGCGGGTGGAGGCCGGTGGCCCGACGCTGCCGTCGATATGGACCGCCGGCGCCGTGCTGGCGTTCGCCGTCAAGGGCGGCTGGCGCTGGGCCGCCTTCGCCTCCACGCTGGTCGCCGTCGCCAATCTCGTCCACCGCGGCGCCCCCACCCGCGACACCGTCCACAATGTGCTGCTGGTCTGGGTCGCCGCCATCGCCATCGGCTACGTCGTCGAGGTCGCCCGCGCCTCCGAGCGCACCCTCGCCCGCGCCCTGGAGATCGAGGCCGCCACCCGCGAACGGGAGCGCCTCGCCCGCGACATCCACGACAGCGTCCTCCAGGTCCTCGCCATGGTCCAGCGGCGCGGCACCGCCCTGGGCGGTGAGGCAGCGGAGCTGGGCCGGATGGCGGGCGAGCAGGAGGTCGCCCTGCGCACCCTGGTCTCCGGCGGCCTGGTCCCCGTGTCCCGCGTCTCGGAGGACGCGGCCCAAAGAGCCCTCGTACGGGTGGTGGACGAACCGGGCGGGCCGGACGGGCCGGAGTCCGGCGATGACCCGGCGGGCCCGGTGGACCTGCGCGCCCTCCTCACCCCGTACGCCGGCGCGAGGATCACCCTCTCCGAGCCCGGAGCCCCGGTGCCGCTCGCCCCGCACGCCGCCCGCGAGCTGGCCGCGGCGGTCGGCGCGGCCCTGGACAATGTGCGTGAGCACGCGGGAGACGCGGCCCGCGCCTGGATCCTGGTCGAGGACTGGCCGGACCAGATCATCGTGACCGTACGGGACGACGGCCCCGGCATCCTCGAGGGCCGGCTGGACCAGGCCGAGGGCGAGGGGCGGCTCGGGGTGGCCCTCTCCATCCGGGGGCGGCTGCGCGACATCGGCGGCACGGCAGAACTGGTCTCCGTGCCCGGACAGGGCACGGAAGTCGAACTGAAGGTACCCAAGGCCTGCGAAGGGCCGAAGGACGTACGGGGGAAGGCGGAGAAGCGGTGACGGAGAGCGTGCGCAACGGCAGGCCGGTGGACGGACGGGAACAGCCCGGCGGGAGCGGCCCGATCAAGGTCATGGTGGTCGACGACCATCCCATGTGGCGCGACGCCGTCGCCCGCGACCTGGCCGAGTCCGGCTTCGACGTGGTGGCCACGGCGGGTGACGGCGAGCAGGCGGTGCGCCGCGCCCGGGCCGCCGCGCCGGACGTCCTCGTCCTGGACCTGAACCTGCCCGCGAAGCCGGGGGTGCAGGTCTGCAAGGAACTGGTCGGCGCGAACCCGGCGTTGCGGGTGCTGGCCCTGTCGGCGAGCGGGGAGCACGCGGACGTCCTGGAGGCGGTGAAGTCCGGCGCGACCGGCTATCTGGTGAAGTCCGCCTCGACCGAGGAACTGATCGACGCCGTACGCCGCACGGCCGTCGGCGACCCCGTCTTCACCCCCGGTCTCGCGGGCCTGGTCCTCGGGGAGTACCGCCGCCTCGCCTCCGAGCCCGCCCCCGCGCCGGGTGCCGACGAGCCCAAGGTCCCGCAGCTCACCGACCGCGAGACCGAGGTGCTCCGCCTCGTCGCCAAAGGGCTGAGCTACAAGCAGATCGCCGAGCGCCTCGTCATCTCGCACCGCACGGTCCAGAACCACGTCCAGAACACCCTCGGCAAGCTTCAGCTTCACAACCGGGTGGAGCTGGTCCGCTATGCCATAGAACGCGGTCTCGACGACGAGTAAACGCCTGTAATCACTCCATAGAGTGAAGGTGGTTTGATCAACTCGCCTGCAATCAAACGCAATTCACCGGAATTGACCTCCCGTACATGCCGAAGTGACCTGGATCACTATTAGCGTGACCCTCACCAGGCAACCGCGGCGAAGGGAACATTTCCATGCGCGTCGGAGTACTGACCGGAGGCGGCGACTGTCCCGGGCTCAACGCTGTCATCCGGGGCGTCGTCCGTAAGGGCGTCCAGGAGTACGGCCACGACTTCGTCGGCTTCAGGGACGGCTGGCGGGGTCCGCTGGAGAACGACACCGTCCGTCTCGACATCCCCGCCGTGCGCGGCATCCTGCCTCGCGGCGGCACCATCCTCGGCTCCTCGCGCACCAACCCGCTCAAGCAGGAGAACGGCATCCGCCGCATCAAGGACAACCTCGCCAAGCAGGAGGTCGAGGCGCTCATCGCCATCGGTGGCGAGGACACGCTGGGGGTGGCCGCGCGCCTGTCGGACGAGTACGGCGTGCCGTGCGTCGGTGTGCCGAAGACGATCGACAACGACCTCTCCGCCACGGACTACACCTTCGGCTTCGACACGGCGGTAGGCATCGCGACGGAAGCCATTGACCGCCTGCACACCACAGCCGAGTCCCACATGCGGGTCCTCGTCGTCGAGGTGATGGGCCGTCACGCCGGCTGGATCGCCCTCCACTCCGGCCTCGCCGGCGGCGCGAACGTCATCCTCGTCCCCGAGCAGCGCTTCGACGTCGACCAGGTGTGCGCCTGGGTGACGTCCCGCTTCAAGGCGTCGTACGCGCCGATCGTGGTCGTCGCGGAGGGGGCCATGCCGAAGGACGGTGAGATGGTCCTGAAGGACGGCTCCCTCGACTCCTTCGGCCACGTCCGCCTCTCCGGTGTCGGCGAGTGGCTGGCCAAGGAGATCGAGAAACGCACGGGCAAGGAGGCCCGCACGACCGTCCTCGGACACGTCCAGCGCGGCGGCACCCCCTCCGCCTTCGACCGCTGGCTCGCCACCCGTTTCGGCCTCCACGCGATCGACGCCGTCCACGACCGCGACTTCGGCAAAATGGTCGCCCTCCGGGGCACGGACATCATCCGTGTCCCCCTCGCCGACGCGACGACCAAGCTGAAGACGGTCGACCCCAAGCTGTACGAGGAGGTGGGCGTCTTCTTCGGCTGAGACGTTCGGGAGAGTCCGGGAGCGGGGGGTTCGTGGGCGGGTGCGGGTTGTGTGTGGTCGCTCGTCGCGGTTCCCCGCGCCCCTTTCAGGGGTGCGGGGAACCGCGACGAGCCCCCACTCACCCGCAGCCGAACAACCCACCCCTCGGGGTCGAAGGGGCAGAGCCGTGGGGAGGGGGCGGGCAGGGGCGGCGGGCGCGAGGAAACCAGCTTCACGGGCAGACGTCGCCTGCCGCGGCCCTAGGGCGTCCGCAGCGCCTGAACCCCCTCCACCAGCTCACGCACCACAGCCACCCCACCCAGCGTCAGCACCGATTCCGGATGGAACTGCACCCCCGCGAACCCGGGCCCCCGCAGCGCGTGAACCTCCCCACCGTCGCTGCGACTGACCTCCACCCCATGTGCGGCCAGCTCCGCCGCCGCCCCGTCGTCACAGTGCGCCACGAAGCTGTTGTAGAAGCCGACGGTCCGGGACCGCCCGAACAGATCGATCCCGGTCTGCGCTCCCTGGTAGGGCACCTCTTTCCGGACGATCTCCAGGCCCAGCTCGGCCGCGATCAGCTCATGCCCGAGACAGACCCCGAGCACCCCGTGCCGGTGTTCGCTGATCGCCGACGCGGTCAGCTCCCGCAGGAACCGCATCTTGGGGTCGTCCACATCCCCCGGGTCCCCGGGGCCGGGCCCCAGCACCACCATTCCCTCGTGTGCGAGCACGACCTCCCGCAGCCCCGGCTCGTCGTACCGCCGTACGTTCACCTCCAGCCCGGAAGACCGCAGCAGATGCGCGAGCATCGCGGTGAACGTGTCCTCGGCATCCACGACGAGCGCATGCCCCGTCAGCTCGGCCGTCCGCTCCCGCATCCGCAGCCAGAACGGCGCCAGCGAGGCCCGCCGCCCGTCCAGCGCCGCCCGCACCCGTGGGTCCTCGGCCAGCCGGAACCGCGCCTCCTCCCGGACCGGCCGCCCGGGGCGTACGCCCAGCGCCGCCAGTACCCCCGCCGCCTTCGCGTGCGTCTCGGCGACCTCGCCCGCCGGATCCGACCCCCGGACGAGCGTGGCCCCCACCGGCACCTTCAGCCGCCCGTCCGCCGCGATGTCGGCGGTCCGGATCAGAATCGGCGAGTCCAGGGTCTGCGCCCCACCGGAGTCCCGCCCCACGAGGGCCAACGCCCCCGCGTAGTAACCCCGTCCGCCCACCTCGTGCCGCTCGATCACCCGGCACGCGTTCTGCACCGGCGACCCGGTGACCGTCGCGGCGAACATCGTCTCCTTGAGCACCTCCCGCACATCCAGCGAGGACCGCCCGCGCAGTTCGTACTCGGTGTGAGCGAGGTGGGCCATCTCCTTCAGCCGGGGCCCGACCACGACCCCGCCCATGTCGCCGACCGTGCACATCATCTTGAGCTCCTCGTCGACGACCATCGACAGCTCCTCGATCTCCTTGCCGTCGGCGAGGAAGGCCAACAGGTCCTCCGGTGTCGGCCCGTCGGCCGGGTAGCGGTACGTCCCGCTGATCGGGTTCATCACGACCGTCCCGCCGGACATCCGGACATGCGCCTCCGGGCTGGCGCCGACCAGCGTGCGCCCGCCCGTCTCCGGCCCCCGCCCTTCCAAGGAACGCCCTTCGGACCCTTTCCCATCTCCGGTGTGCACCACGAACGTCCAGTACGCGCCCCGCTCGCCCTCCAGCAGCCGCCGGAACAGCGCGAGCGCGTCCGCGCGGCCGAAGCCGGGGATCGAGCCCTCGTACGTCCGCCGGATCACGAAGTTCGCGCCCTCGCCCCGGCCGATCTCCTCGCGCAGCACCCGGCCGACGATCTCCGCGTACTCCTCGTCGTCCACGTCGAAGCCGCCGCCCTCGACCCGGACGTCGTGCGTCGGGAGCTCCGCGAGGGCCCGCGACAGGGGGATCTCGTACGACTCCTCCGGCGTGAGCACCGACAGCGGCGTCCCGTCGTCACGGACCTCGAAGCCGCGTTCGCGGATCTGCCGGAACGGGACGAGCGCCAGCCCCTCGTCGGGGATGTCGGCCAGTCGCTCGCACGTCGTCACCGGGCCGATCAGCAGTTCCACCGTGTCGTGGTCGTCGAGGCCGGGCGCGCGGCGGCGCAACAGGGCGAACGGGCGGTCGTCGGACAGGAGCCGGGTCAGGTCCATGGGTTCCTCTTCCCTCGCAGATCACGGTGATCGCGGTGATCGGTGAGGAACGGCCGGGCCCTGGAAACACCGAAGGCCGCCCCTCGGGCGGCCTTCGCGAAGTCTTGCGTACGCGCAGTCAGTGGGCCGCCGGATGAGCGGTCCACCACCAGTTCCGGGTCGAGTGCGCGAACATGCGCCGCACCCTACCGGAC
Source organism: Streptomyces sp. TG1A-60 (assembly GCF_037201975.1). NCBI lineage: Bacteria > Bacillati > Actinomycetota > Actinomycetes > Kitasatosporales > Streptomycetaceae > Streptomyces > Streptomyces sp. TG1A-60. The sequence goes on from NZ_CP147520.1 coordinate 6,159,916, forward strand.
AACCTCCGGGAACTCACGTGATCGACACCCCGCGGTCGGCCCGTGATCACATCTGCCTCGACGGAAGGTGGGTGCCACCCGCGCCCCGACGGCATGCGGCGTCACGTCTGACGGAACACATCCGCGCCCGGCACGGCCCTGCGGGCGGGTTTCCCGCACGAGTTCCAGGCCGTCGGCTCACCGACCCGGCGGTCATGGATCCGCACTGACGCCGCCCGACCCCCACCACTCGCCCCCGGACCCCGCTCCGGTCGAGCGGGGTTCGTCTCACTTGATGAGCAGGGGGATGGGCGCCCGACATGACCCCGTAATGTGGACGTCGTGACCGTGAACGCTAAGTCCAGCGCGAGCGCTGGCAACACCTGGCGAGACCTGCCCGCGGCGCAGCAGCCCGAGTACCCCGACACCGAGGCTCTGCGCGCAGTTGTTGCGGAGCTGGAGACGTATCCGCCGCTCGTCTTCGCGGGCGAGTGCGACCAGCTGCGAGCCCGGATGGCGTCCGTCGCCAAGGGAGAGGCGTTCCTCCTCCAGGGCGGCGACTGCGCCGAGGCCTTCGACGCCGTCTCGGCCGACCACATCCGCAACAAGCTGAAGACGCTGCTCCAGATGGGCGCGGTCCTCACCTACGCGGCCTCCGTGCCGGTCGTGAAGGTCGGCCGCATCGCCGGGCAGTACTCCAAGCCCCGCTCCAAGGGCACCGAGACCCGCGACGGCGTGACCCTGCCCACATACCGCGGCGACTCGGTCAACGGCTTCGACTTCAACGAGGCCGCCCGCGTCCCGGACCCCGAGCGCCTGAAGCGGATGTACCACGCCTCCGCCTCCACGCTCAACCTGGTCCGTGCCTTCACCACCGGCGGGTACGCCGACCTGCGCCAGGTGCACGCCTGGAACCAGGACTTCGTGAAGTCGTCCCCGTCCGGTCAGCGCTACGAGCAGCTCGCCCGCGAGATCGACAACGCGCTGAACTTCATGCACGCCTGCGGGACCGACCCGGAGGAGTTCCGCACCGTCGAGTTCTTCTCCTCGCACGAGGCGCTGCTGCTCGACTACGAGTCGGCGCTGACCCGCGTGGACTCGCGCACGGGGCAGCTGTACGACGTGTCGGCACACATGGTGTGGATCGGTGAGCGCACCCGTCAGCTGGACCACGCGCACATCGAGTTCGCCTCGCAGATCCGCAACCCGATCGGCATCAAGCTCGGCCCGACGACCACGGCCGAGGACGCGCTGCAGTACATCGAGCGCCTCGACCCGGACCGCGAGCCCGGCCGACTGACCTTCATCGTGCGCATGGGCGCGGACAAGGTCCGCGACAGGCTGCCCGAGCTGGTGGAGAAGGTCACCGCCTCCGGCGCGACCGTGGCCTGGGTGTCCGACCCGATGCACGGCAACACCTTCGAGGCGGCCTCCGGCCACAAGACCCGCCGCTTCGACGACGTGCTCGACGAGGTCAAGGGCTTCTTCGAGGTCCACAAGGGCCTGGGCACCCACCCGGGCGGCATCCACGTGGAACTCACCGGCGACGACGTCACCGAGTGCGTGGGCGGCGGCGACGAGATCTTCGTCGACGACCTCCACCAGCGCTACGAGACCGCCTGCGACCCCCGCCTCAACCGCAGCCAGTCCCTCGACCTGGCGTTCCTCGTCGCGGAGCTGTACCGCGACTAGTGACGGCCGTGCAGCAGAGTGGAGTGGGGCGCGGATCACATACGATCCGCGCCCCACTCCACTTTTGCGGTTCTTGTGTGCCGGGTAAGGTTAGGTTAGCCTCACCGACTAATCGGGACGGCATGCCCAGTGACCCCGGCGGGAGGTGGACCGCGTGTACGTCTGCAGTTGCTTCGGCGTCACCGAGCAGCAGGTCAAGAAGCACCTGGCGGACGGCGCCTGCACCCCGCGCCAGATCGCGTCCGCCTGCAAGGCGGGCACGGACTGCGGTTCCTGCGTACGCCGGATCCAGGCGATCCTGGGCCGGGGCGCGTGCCCGCGCCGGGGCCTGGCCGAGCGGGCCGAGCCGGTCCTCGCCGAGCTCGACGAAGCGGCGTAGCTCAGCTCTCCGGCTGCTCGATGAGCTGCGCGATGTAGAGCGCCTCGCCGAGCTTCTCCAGCAGTTCCAACTGGGTGTCGAGGTAGTCGATGTGGTGCTCCTCGTCCGCCAGGATCGACTCGAAGATGTTGGCGGACGTGATGTCGCCCTTGTTGCGCATCACCTCGATGCCGCGCTTGAGGCGGTCGATCGCCTCCACCTCGATCTGGCGGTCGGCCTCGAACATCTCCTTGACCGTCTGGCCGACCCGGACGTGGAACAGCCGCTGGTAGTTCGGCAGCCCGTCCAGGAACAGGATCCGGTCGGTGAGCACCTCCGCGTGCTTCATCTCGTCGAACGACTCGTGCCGCGTGTACTTCGCGAGCTTCGTCCAGCCGAAGTTCTCCTGCATCTTCGCGTGCAGGAAGTACTGGTTGATCGCGGTCAGCTCGGCGGTCAGCTGCTCGTTGAGGAATTCGATGACCTCGGGGTCGCCCTGCATCGCAGAGGCTCCTTCCAGGCGGGGGAACGGGGAGGTTGCGCCGCGATGATTGCACCGCCATCGAAGATCGTCCAGTAAGTGCAAGCTTAGTAAGTAAGTGCAGCCTTAGTTCGAAATGCCCGAGTCGGGTCGACCCTGGTCATGTGCACCACTCGGGGTCTGTCAGGATGGAGTCATGGGTCAGCCGGTGGAACGCGAGTCAGGAGATCGCGCATCTGAGAACGCGACGTCGTCGCAGCTTCCGCCGGGCCAGCGGCTCCAGCGCGGCTGGCCGGTCACGCACTACGGCCCCGTCCCCAAGTTCCGCCCCGAGCGCTGGGACTTCGGGGTCTTCGGCGCCACCGCCGACGGCGAGAAGCGCAGCTGGACCCACGACGAGTTCACCGCCCTGCCGTACGCCTCGGTCGTGGCCGATCTGCACTGCGTGACGAAGTTCAGCATGGTCGGCGCCGAATGGGGCGGCATCCCGGCCCGTACGATCCTTGAGACCGTGCCGCCCGCCTCCGAGGTCACCCATGTGATGGTGTGGGCCGAGTACGGCTTCAGTTCCAACCTCCGCCTCACCGACTTCGCCTCCGACCGCGCCATCTTCGCCACCCACAAGGACGGCGAACTCCTCACCGCCGAACACGGCTTCCCCCTTCGCCTCGTCGTCCCCCACCTGTACGCCTGGAAAGGCCCCAAGTGGGTCCGCGGCATCGAGTACATGACCGCCGACCGCCGCGGCTTCTGGGAGGAGCGCGGCTACCACAACATCGGCGACCCCTGGCGGGAGCAGCGCTACTCGTACCAGGAGGAGTCGGGGGAGGGTCCCGAGCTCTGATCCGGCGACGGCCGAGTCAACCGTCCCGGAGCTTCTTCAGGCGTTCCACGTCCGCCGCGTGGCCCTCCTTGCCGCCGGGGGTCTCGATGATCAGGGGGACGCCCGCGGTGGCGGGGTGGGTCATCAACGCGCGGAACGGGGCCTCGCCGATGTGGCCGGATCCGATGTTCTCGTGGCGGTCCTTGTGGGCGCCGACCACGTCCTTGGAGTCGTTGGCGTGGATCAGCCTCAGCCGGCCCTCCCCGACGGTGTCCACCAGCAGATCGAGCGTCCGGTGCATGCCGCTGGGCCCGGTCAGGTCGTGGCCCGCCGCGAAGATGTGACAGGTGTCCAGGCAGACACCCAGCCTCGGGTGGGCGTCCAGCGCCTCGAAGTACGGGCCGAAGTCCCAGGTTCGCGAGCAGAGCGAAGCCCCCTGTCCGGCGGTCGACTCCAGCAGCAGATACGGGTCGTCGTCATGGGTCAGCTCGTCCAGCAGCGGCAACAGGACCTCCCGCACCTGCTTCAGCGCCACCGACCTGTCCCGCCCGCCGGTCGCGCTCCCCGTGTGCACGACCACCCCCAGCGCGCCGATCTCCCGCCCCCGGCGCAGCGAGTGCCGCAACGACTCCACGGACTTCTCCACCGTCGCCTCGGTGTGCGAGCCGAAGTTGATCAGGTACGGCGCGTGTACGTACGCGGGGATCGCCTCCGTGGCGCAGGCTGCCCGGAACTCCTCGTCCTGCCGGGGGCTGCCGCCCGGCGTCGCCCAGCCGCGCGGATTGGCCACGAAGACCTGCACCGCCTCGGCCTGCAGGTCCCGGGCGTAAGTCAGCCCGACGGAGCTCAGCCCTCCGGCGACGGGGACATGGCCCCCGACGGGGTTGCGGAGGAGACCGGGTCTGCGGGGGGAGGGGCTCTGACCGGTGGGGGACACCGGCTGACCGGCGGAGGAGGCCGGCTGACCGGCGTACGGGGCGGACCGGGTGCCGGAAGGGCCGGAGAGGCCGCGGGACTGCTGAGTGCTCACGGCGTCAAGGGTGTCATGCGGCGCTGGGCGCTCGGCCGGCAGTCGTGTGGGGCGGGTGGTGGGTGGTCGTGTGGCGCGGGGCGTGCGGTCTCACGGGCGTGCGGCGTGGGGTGTCCGGTCGGTCGTCGCGTGGTGCGGGGCGTGCATGCGGGGCGGCCTGTGACGTGTCGTCGGCGTCGCGGTCGCGGTCGCGTGGCGTGCGGGCGTCCGGCGGTGATGGGGCGCTTGGTCGGTGGTCGTGCGGCGCGCGGGGTGTCCGGTCGGTGGTCGTGTGGCGTGGGGTGTCTGGACACGGTAGTGCGGGGCAGCGGTCGGTGGTCGTGCGGTGCGGAGCGTGCGGTCTCCGGTCATGTGGTGCGGGGGCGCTCGCCCGGCGGTCTTGCGCGCGGGGGCGTGCGGTCGGTGGTCGTGTGGGCGCGGGGGCGCCCCCGCCGGTGGCTGTCGGCGGGGCGGTCGTGTCTCTCGCGTGTGCCGGCGGCTGGCCGGCCCCGTCAGCCGACCTTGATCTTGATCGTCGATCCCTTGGGAGCCGTGTCGCCGCCGGTCACCGACTGGCTCTTGACCTCGTTGCCGAAGAGCCCGAAGAACCCTCGGTCCTCCTCGACCTCGAAGCCGGCTGCCCGCAGCTTCCGGGTCGCCTCGTCGACGCTGTCGCCCACGACGTCGGGGACCTCGACCATCACGGGCCCCTTGGAGATCGTCAGGGTCACGGTGTCGCCCTCGCCGGCCTGCTTGCCCTCTCCCGGCGCCTGCTCGGCCACGAGCCCCTTGTCGAACTCGGAGTTGACCCGGTTCGAAGCGATCTTCACCTTGAGGCCCGCCTCCTCCAGCTCGGCGGTGGCGTCCTCGACCGAGGCGCCGGTCACCTCGGGCACCTCCACCGGCGCACCCCGGCTGACCACGATCCGGACGGCCGCGCCCGAGGAGACCTCGGTGCCGGCGCCCGGCTGGGTGCTGATCACCTGGCCCCTGACGACCTCGTCGCTGAACTCCCGTGTCACCAGGCCCGGTTCGAGCCCGTCGTCCTTCAGCCCGGTCTTCGCGAGGTCCAGCCGGTAGCCCCGCAGGTCGGGCACCTCGACGGTCTCCCGGCCCTTGGATACCGTCACCGTCACGGTGTCGTTGTCCCGGATCCGCTCGCCGGGCGCCGGGTCGGTGCCGATGACCTTGCCGCGCTCGACGGTGTCGCTGAACGCGCGCTTGATGTCGACGTCCAGCCCGGCGCCGTCGAGCCGCTTCGTCGCGTCCGCCTCGCTCTGCTGCAGCACCGCCGGGACCTGGGTGAACTGGCCCGAGTTGATGTACCAGACGCCCCCGCCCACCCCGAGTACGAGCAGCACGGCGACGACGATCGCGAGGAGACCGCGCCGAGGCGCGCCACCGCCGCGGGTGCGTCGGGGCGGTGGCGGCGGCGACTCGAACCGGCTCGTGCGGTTCAGCAACCGTCCGGGGTCCTCCGGCACCGACCGCGACACGGACAGAGAGAGCGGGATCACGCTCGTCCGGTCCTCCGCGTTGTCGTGGTCGCCGGCCATCGCCTGCGGCGGCATCGCGTCCAGCTGCTCGCCGCTGAGCCCGGCCCGCGCCTGACGCGTCTGCGCGAGCAGCGCGACGGCGTCGTAGGGCCGTAGCTCCGGATTGCGGGCGGTCGCCCAGGCGACCAGCTCGTCCAGCTCGTACGGCAGCCCGGGCACCGCGGCCGACGGGGGCGGCACGTCGTCGTGGAGCGCGTGGTAGAGCACCTGGGCGGGGGAGTCCCCACCGTGCGGTTTGCCGCCGGTGAGCATCTCGTACAGCATCACGCCGCACGCGTACACGTCGACGCGGGTGTCGGTCGTGCCGTGCTCCAGCTGCTCGGGGGCGAGGTAGGCGACGGTGCCGAGAACGGCGCCCGTGGTGCTGGTGACGGTGTCCACGGCCCGGACGAGCCCGAAGTCGGCGACCTTGACCCGGCCGTCGTCCCCTATCAGCACGTTCTCCGGCTTCATGTCCCGGTGCACGAACCCGGCGCGGTGCGCGGCACCGAGCGCGGCGAGCACCGGCTCCAGGATGTCCAGCGCCGCCCGGGGCTGCAGCGCCCCGCGCTCGCGCAGCACGTCACGGAGGGTGCAGCCGGCGACGTACTCCATCGCGAGGTACACGTACGAGCCGTCGGTGCCCTGGTCGTAGACCCCCACCACGTTCGGGTGCGACAGCCGCGCCACCGACCTGGCCTCACGGATGAACCGCTCGACGAACGTCCCGTCGGCCGCCAGCGTCGGATGCATCACCTTGAGCGCGAGCACGCGGTCGAGGCGGGTGTCCACGGTCCGGTAGACCGTGGCCATCCCGCCGACCGCGATCCGCGCCTCGACTCGATACCGGCCGTCGAGCACCTGGCCGACAAGCGGGTCCTGAAGGGTCGTGTCCACGCAGGTGAGTGTACGAGCCGCCACCGCCACCCCCTGTCGGTCCCATGGCGGGCGGGACGTACTGCAGCAGACCTGTGACCGAGACCGGAAGGCCGTGACAGGCAGGTGTCCGGCATATCTCGCTCGCACGTTCGAGCGAGGCTGGTGGGGCGGGTGAGATCCGACTCAGAACGCCGGCCGTTCCGGATCCAGCCGTGCCAGCCCCTCGCCCGGCGACGACGCCTGCGCGAAGTGGCGCCGGGGGATCCGCCCCGCCCGGTACGCCAGCCGCCCCGCCTCCACCGCGTGCCGCATCCCCTCGGCCATGAGCACCGGCTCCTGCGCCCGGGTCACGGCCGAGGCGAGCATGACGCCCGCACATCCCAGCTCCATCGCGAGGGCGACGTCCGACGCCGTCCCGGCACCCGCGTCGAGAATCACCGGCACGCGCGCGTGCTCGACGATCAGCCGGAAGTTGTGCGGATTGCGGATCCCGAGCCCGGACCCGATGGGCGACCCGAGCGGCATGATCGCGGCACAGCCGACGTCCTCCAGCTTCCGCGCGAGGACGGGGTCGTCGCTGGTGTACGGCAGTACCGTGAAGCCGTCGTCGACCAGTGTCTCGGCGGCGTCCAGCAACTCGATCGGGTCGGGCAGCAGAGTCCGCTCGTCGGCGATGACCTCCAGCTTGACCAGCGAGGTGCCGAGCGCCTCGCGCGCGAGGCGGGCGGTCAGCACGGCCTCGCCCGCCGTGAAACAGCCGGCCGTGTTGGGCAGCACCCGGATGTCGAGCCGGTCGAGCACGGACAGGACCGAGCCGTGCACCGAGGTGTTCACCCGGCGCATCGCGACCGTCGTCAGCTCCGTGCCGGAGGCCATCAGCGCGCGCTCCAGGACGTCGAGGCCGGTGGCGCCGCCGGTGCCCATGATCAGGCGGGACGAGTAGGTCGTACCGCCGAGGACGAAGGGGTCGTCTGCCATGGGATCAGCCTCCTTGGACGGCGGTGAGGACCTCGACGCGGTCCCCCTCGGAGAGAGCGGTGGACGCCCACCGCGCGCGCGGGACGACGGTTTCGTTGAGCGCGGCGGCGACCCCGGAGGGGGACGCGGTGAGCGTCCGCACCAGCGCGTCCAGGGCGGTGCCCGCGGCGATCTGCCGCCGCTCTCCGTTGACGAGGACGCCCAGCGTCCCGGTGGCGCTCATACGGGCTGCTCCACGAGTGTGCGGGACGCGCCGGCGCGGAACCGCAGCGGCGTGAAGTCGCGGGCCTCCTGCGGCAGCTCGCCGCTGGTCAGGGCGTACGCCATGACGTCGCCGGTGACCGGGGTGAGGAGCACCCCGTTGCGGTAGTGGCCCGTGGCGAGGAGCAGGCCGTCGAGTTCGGTGGGGCCGAGGAGCGGCGCGTTGTCGGGGGAGGCGGGACGCAGTCCCGCGCGGGTCTCGGTGAGCGGGAGCTCGGTGATCCCGGGGACGAGTTCATGGGCGTCGCGCAGCAGTTCGTACACCCCGCCCGCGGTGACCGTCGTGTCCCAGCCCTGCTCCTCGCTGGTCGCGCCGACGACGAGTTCGCCGTTCTCGCGCGGCACCAGGTAGACGTGGCTGCCGCGGACCACGGCCCGCACGGTCCGGCTCAGGAAAGGCGCGTACGGCTTCGGCACGGTCAGCCGCAGCACCTGCCCCTTGACCGGCCGCACCGGCGGCAGCACCTCGGCCGGCACCCCGGGGAGCCGCCCGCTGAGGCTGCCCGCGGCGAGGACGACCTGCCCGGAGGCCAGCTGGTCACCGTCGCCGGCCCGAACCCCGGCGGCCCGCTCCCGGACCACCGACAGCTCCTCGGCCCAGGCCCGGTGGAACGCCACCCCGGCGCGCTCGCAGGCCGTGACGAGGGCCCTGGAGAGCCGCCTCGGGTCGATCTGATGGTCCCCGTCGACGCGCAGCCCGCCGCGCACGCCCGGCGCGAGCATCGGCTCCAGACGGCGGCATTCGCGGCCGCTGAGCCACTCCGACGCGAGGCCCGACCGGTAGTGCAGGGCGTGCAGTTCCCGCAGATGGGCGCGGTCGTCGGCGTCCAACGCGACGGCGAGCGTGCCGGACCGGCGGTAGCCGAGGTCGAGGCCGGTCGCCTCCGTCAGCTCGGCTGCGAAGTCCGGATAGCGCCGCGCGGACTCCAGGTTGAGCCCCAGCAGCGTCTGTTCGCCGTAGTGCAGCTCGGTGACCGCGGCGAGCATCCCGGCCGCCACCTGGGCGGCACCGCCACCGGGCTCGGGGTCCACCACGGCCGTGGCGAACCCGCGCTGCGCGGCCCGCCAGGCCGTCACCAGCCCGATGACGCCGCCCCCCACGACGAGGACGTCTGACGTGTGCGTACGCGACATGGGCGTCCAGCCCCTCCCTTCGCCGGCATGACCCGGATCAGGTTCGTACGGTCGGAGGCCGCCAGCCTCCCTCTCAGCCCGGTGCGTCCGGGCTCCCGCGAGTGCTTACGCTGGCCACCCTAGCCCGGTACCGCACGCCTCGGTAAGGGAGCCTCCGCGTATGCCCCGCTCGCTCGACGGTCTCGTCCTCGCCCCGGTCGCGGACCAGGCCCCAGGCCAGGTGGGCACCCGCACCCGGTTCGCGTACCACGAGAAGGACGGCGAGATCTGGGCCGCGTACGCGGGCGGCGACGTCGTACGCGGTCACCTCGTCGGCACCCGCGAGGGCGACCGGCTGGACTTCCGGTACGTGCAGCTGAAGAGCGACGGGACCACCGCGTCCGGGCACTGCGTGTCCCTGGTCGTCGAACTGCCCGACGGACGGGTCCGCCTGGAGGAGACCTGGGAGTGGGAGTCGCAGCCGGGCAGCGGGACGAGCGTGGTGGAACAGGTGGAACAGGTGGAACAGGTCGACGAGACTGTGGGCGGACTCACAGAGAGCGACCGCCGGCCCACCGGCTGACTGACTGACTGTCAGGTGTCTATGGTGAGCTGGTGAGCGAGCAGACGCAGCACAGGGGCGGCCCGGCGGCGCGGCGCGTGGTCGTCGTGGGCGCGGGGATGGCCGGGGTACAGACCGCGGTGGCCCTGCGCGAACAGGGCTTCGACGGCGATGTGACACTGATCGGCGCCGAGCCCCACCAGCCGTACGACCGGCCGCCGCTGTCCAAGGCCGTGCTGCTCGGCAAGTCCGAGGGCTCCGCCTTCGACGTCGACTTCGAGGCGCTCGGCATCGAACTCCGGCTGGGCCGCGAAGTGGCGGGCCTGCGCCCCGCCGACCACGAACTCGACACGCCCACCGGCCCCGTCCCGTACGACGTCCTGGTCCTCGCCACCGGCGCCGAACCGATCCGTCTGCCGGGCGCCGAGGGCGTGCCCGGGGTGCACCTGCTGCGTACCCTGGACGACGCCGAGCGGCTGCGGCCCGTGCTGGCCCGGCAGCACGACATCGTGGTCGTGGGCGCGGGCTGGATCGGCGCCGAGTTCGCCACGGCCGCGCGCGAGGCGGGCTGCGCGGTGACGGTCGTCGAGGCGGCCGACCGCCCGCTCGCGGGCGCGCTCCCCGCCGAGGTGGCCGCGCCGATGACCGCCTGGTACGCCGACAGCGGCACCACCCTGCGCACCCACGCGCGCGTGGAACGCGTCGAGCCCGGGACGGTGATCCTGGACGACGGCACCCGGGTGCCCGCCGGTGCCGTGGTCGTCGGCATCGGCGCGCGCCCGGCGACGGCCTGGCTGACGGGCTCGGGCATCGAGCTGGGCGCCCACGGCGAGGTGGTGGCCGACGACCACCTGCGCGCCTCCGCGCGGGATGTCTACGCGGTCGGCGACTGCGCCTCCTTCCCTTCGGGAAGGTACGGCCGACGTCTCCTCGTCCACCACTGGGACAACGCCCTCCAGGGCCCCCGCACGGTCGCCGCGAACATCCTCGGCGAGACCCCCGAGACCTACGACCCGGTCCCGTACTTCTGGTCCGAGCAGTTCAGCCGCTTCGTCCAGTACGCCGGCCACCACGCCTGTGCCGACACCACCCTCTGGCGCGGCGACCCCACCGGCGCGGCCTGGACCGTCTGCTGGCTCCGCGCCTCCCGCCTCGTCGCCCTCCTCGCCGTGGGCCGTCCCCGCGACCTGGCCCAGGGCCGCCGCCTGATCGAGGCGGGCACGCCGATGAACCCGGAGCTGCTGACGGACCCGGCGAGACCGCTGAAGGCGGCGACGGCGTAGCGCGGGCACGTCTTCCCCGTGGCCGCCCTCTCCGCCTCCTTCCGGCGTTCCTTCGCCGGGGGCGGAGCACCCCGGTCGGCCCCCGCCGGAGGCGGCTCGGCTACCCAGTGTCAGTCCCAGATGGCAGTCTTGGTGACGTGACCGAGATTGACGCAAAGATCGATGCTCTCGTCCCCGCGTGGCTGACCCTCCCCGACATCGCAGAGATGCTGGACGTCGAGGTGACGCGCGTGCGGCAGCTGGTGAAGGAAGGCCAGCTCATCGCCGTACGCCGTGGTGAGAACCGCGCGCTGCACGTCCCCGCCGCCTTCATCGACGGGGACCGGGTGGTCAAGGGCCTGTCCGGCACCCTGACCCTGCTGAGGGACGACGGCTTCACCGACGAAGAGATGCTGGAGTGGCTCTTCACTCCGGACCCCAGCCTGCCCGGCACCCCGGCCCAGGCCCTGAGCGAGAATCGCGGCACGGAGGTGAAGCGCCGCGCCCAGGCGCTCGCCGTCTGACCGGGGACACCTGACACCTGACATATCCGAAACACCGCGACACCTGGAACAGCCGCCTGTGCGGTGTACGGGAGCCGGGCCCGCGAGGGGCGCGGTCCCCGTACACCGCACCGACACCGCTCCGCCACGGGGGACTCTCGCATGCCCGACACCGCCGCACACCTCGCCGACGCCCGGCTCTACCTCTGCACGGACGCCCGCAAGCGCCAGGGCGACCTCCCGCAGTTCCTGGACGCGGTCCTGGGCGGCGGCGTGGACATCGTGCAGCTGCGCGACAAGGGCATGGAGGCCGCCGAGGAACTGGAACACCTCCAGCTCCTCGCGGACGCGTGCCGCCGGCACGGGAGGCTGCTCGCCGTCAACGACCGCGCGGACGTCGCCCACGCCGTCGGTGCGGACGTCCTGCACCTCGGTCAGGGCGACCTTCCGGTCCCCGCCGCCCGCGCGATCCTCGGTGCGGACGTCCTCATCGGCCGCTCCACGCACGCCGAGGCGGAGGCCTCGGCCGCGGCCGTCCAGGAAGGCGTGGACTACTTCTGCACGGGCCCCTGCTGGCCCACCCCCACCAAGCCCGGCCGCCACGCCCCCGGCCTGGACCTCGTGCGGTACACCGCGGCCCTCGGCACCGACCGCCCCTGGTTCGCCATCGGCGGCATCGACCTCGGCAACCTCGACGAGGTCGTCGAGGCGGGCGCCCGCAGGGCCGTCGTCGTCCGGGCGATCACGCTGGCCGACGACCCCGGAGCCGCGGCAGCGGAGTTCGCCAAGCGGCTGCGCGCCCTCTAGTGCCACGGCACCAGCGTGCCCCCCGCTCCCGGCCGCCTGCGTCCAAGGCGTGGACAACAGATCGGCAAAACGGTCAAAACGCCCTGCTCTGGTTGGGGGACGGTCCTGACCTGGCTAACCTGCCGATATGGCCCTAGGAACCGCTTCCACCAGGACTGATCGCGCACGCACCGTGCGTGACATGCTCGCCACGGGCAAGACCACGTACTCGTTCGAGTTCTGGGCACCCAAGACCGAGAAGGGCGAGCGGAACCTGTGGAACGCCCTCCGCAGGATCGAGGCGATCGCGCCCAGCTTCGTCTCCGTGACGTACGGCGCCGGCGGCTCCACCCGGGCCGGCACGGTGAAGGCGACCGAGCAGATCGCCGCCGACACCACCCTCACCCCGGTCGCCCACCTCACCGCGGTCAGCCACTCCATCGCCGAGCTGCGCAACATCATCGGCCAGTACGCGGACGCCGGGATCCGCAACATGCTCGCGGTCCGCGGCGACCCGCCCGGCGATCCCATGGGCGAGTGGGTATCGCATCCGCAGGGCCTGACGTACGCCGCCGAACTCGTCCAACTCATCAAGGAATCGGGCGACTTCTGCGTAGGTGTCGCGGCCTTCCCGGAGATGCACCCGCGCTCCGCCGACTGGGACAGCGACGTGGCGCGCTTCGTCGACAAGTGCCGGGCCGGCGCCGACTACGCGATCACGCAGATGTTCTTCCACCCGGACTCGTACCTGCGTCTGAGGGACGCGGTGGCGAGCGCCGGCTGTGACACCCCCGTCATCCCCGAGGTCATGCCGGTCACCAGTGTGAAGATGCTGGAACGGTTGCCTCAGCTCAGCAACGCTGCCATCCCGAACGTCCTGAAAGAGCGGATCGTCACAGCCAAAGACGATCCGGTCGCTGTACGCTCCATTGGCATCGAGTTCGCCACGGAGTTCTGCGCGAGGCTGCTGGACGAGGGAGTCCCCGGACTTCACTTCATCACCCTGAACAACTCCACCGCGACTCTGGAAATCTACGAGAACCTGGGCCTGCACCATCCGCCACGGGCCTAGACCGGTCGCACTCGCGTACGACACACTGCGGAGCGGCTACAGGGAGAGGGGCGTACATGGGCTGGACGGTCCTCTACATCGCGTTCGGCGTCGTCGCGTTGTGGCTGCTGGGTGAGGTGCTGCTGCAGTACAAGGCGCGGCTGCGCTGGCGGTTGCTCGCCTTCGCCGGTTTCCTCGGTGTCGTCCTCGGTGTACTGATCCCCAACGTGTTCGTCATCGCGCTGGGCGCGGTCGGGTTCGCGATCGGGCAGACCTTTGTGACGCTGTCGTTCCGCCGTGGTTTCGAGGCCGGCTGGGCCGTCCGCCCGCGTCCCGGTGAGGGCGAGGACGGCGGCAGGAGCGCCAAGGCCGGCAAGAAGCGGCGGCGCGGCGAACCGGAGCAGGACCCGGCCCTGGATGCCGCCGACCCGGAGACCGTGGCTGCCGGAACATACCGCCAGACCGAGGACCCTTTCGGCCACGACGACCACGGCGACCACGACGACGACGTGTTCGTCCGCCCGCAGTCCACGCCCTCTCCCTCCACGACCGGGGCGAGCACCGTCTACTCCCCGGAGCCCCTGCCCGACGACACCAGCTCGTACGGTGTCTACGGCGACGACAACGCCTACGCCGACGGGCGGCCCCACGCGAGCGCCGACCAGTCCGCCCAGGACGAGGCCTTCGCCTACTACGGGTACGACCAGCAGAGTTACGGCTACGACCCGGCCCAGCAGCAGTACGCCGCCTACTCCGACCCGTACATCGGCACGCAGACCTACGACGCCACCGCCTCGTACGACCAGTCCTACGGCCAGCAGGGATACGGTCAACAGGGCTACGGCCAGGACCAGTACGGCAACGGCGCGTACGGGGGCGACACCCCGCCCGGCGGTGTCTGGGTCCCGCAGCAGCGCAACACCGACGACCCCTTCGGCTCGGACCTCCCGGCGGACCAGCAGTACCCGTACCAGGGGAACGGCAACGGCGGGAACGGGTTCGACGAGCAGCAGTACCGTTTCTGAACCGCCGCCGGGGCCCCGCGCGAGCCCCGGCGTCTCACTGTGAGCCGCGGAAGTCCGGTCCCTCCACGATCAGTCCGGCCACCAGCGCGCCCGACATGCCCGCGTGCGGAAGCCCGCCGCCGGGGTGGGACCAGCCGCCGACCAGGTACAGACCCGGGAAACGGGCCGCGTTGGACGGGTGCAGGAAACGGCCGTCGGCCGCGGCGAGCGCCGGCGGCGGGACGGCCCCGTGCTCGGCACCCGTCTCCCGGGCGGTGTCGGCCGGGGTGCGCACCTCGCGCCAGAGCAGCCGCTCCCGCAGGCCGGGCACGGCGGCTTCGGCGGCGGTCACGAGCAGCTCCGCGCACCGCTCGGCATGGTCGCCCGCCCCCCAGTCGATCTCGGTCGGCACCGCCGCCGACACGGTGACGGACTCGTGCTCGTCGTCCGGGCGCAGCGCGGGGTCGTCCGGGCGCAGCACGGTCACCGTGAGCGGCACCGGGTCGTCGGTGTCACGCAGGTGGCTCAGGAAGTCCAACTCGGCGGTCCGGTCGGGCGCGTGCACGACCGTGCGGTGCGCGGCGCCGGCCTCGCGGGCGCCGCGCAGGGCCAGCAGAACGGTGAGCCGGCCGGACGGCGACGACTCCAGGTCAGGCCGTACGTCGCCGTCTCCCTGGATGTCGTGGTCCGTCAGGCCGTTGAGCCGTACCGGATCGATGCCCGCGACGACGTGGTCCGCCTCCGTCACCGCCCGGCCCCCGAAGTCCACCTCTGCCGCGAGCTCCACCCCGGCCGCCCGGCCGTCCTTCTCGGCGATCCCCGTGACCTCGGCGTCGAAGACGAACTCGACCTTCCGGGCCAGGCACCGCTCGTACAGCGCCCGCGCCAACTCCCGTATGCCGCCCCGGACGTACCAGGTGCCGAAGGCGTGGTCCAGATACGGCAGGACCGCCGCGCCCGCCGGGGTGCTCCGGGGGTCCAGGCCGCAGGCGAGGGCGTGGCTCTCCAGCAGGGCGGTCAGCCGGGAGTCGCGCAGCTCCCAGGCGCCGACCTCGGCGAGGGTGCGGGCGCGACGGGTGCGCAGCAGACGCTTGTGGGGCACGGCGGGGTACGGCTCGCGCTCGCCGAGCACCCGCCAGTCGGCCCACAGCGGCTCCTCCAGCAGGGGCCGCCGGATGCGGTCCCATGCCTCGCGGGCCCGCACCAGGAAGTCGCCCCAGCGGTCGCCGGCGCCCGAGCCGAGCGCGGTGTCCAGGGCGGCGACCACGCCCGCGCGTGAGGCGTTCGGCAGCGACACCACCGTGCCGTCCGCGAAGACGTGCCGGGCCGCCGGGTCCACCTGGACCAGGTCGACGCACTTCTCCAGCGGCTCTTTGCCGGTCTTGAGGAACAGGTCGCGGTAGACGGCGGGCAGCGGCAGCAGCCCGGGGCCCGTGTCGAACACGAAGCCGTCGCGCTCGAAGCAGGCCACGGCTCCGCCGTATGTCGACGTGCGCTCGAACACCACCACCCGGTGGCCCGCGACGGCCAGCCGGGCTGCAGCCGCCATGGCGCCCAGCCCGGCGCCGATCACCGCAATCCTTGCCATGTGAGCGACCTTATCGGCCGCCGCTGACAGTCCGATCTCGCGGGAGAGCTCGGGTGGTCGCGGTCGCGGTCGCGTTGGCGGCTGCGGGGCGGGCGTGGCTTGTCGCGCGGTTCCCCGCGCACCTACGGGCGCCGCGTGGCCCCTGGGGCGAGTAGATGCGCGGGCGCGATCGTCACCAATCGGCGACAGCCGGTTCTGGGGGTGAGTGCGCAGGCCTGAGTACGCGTACCCAGTGGGGGAGATGAGTAGGTGCGCGGATGGGCCCCGACCTGCGGGAACGGGAGAGTGGAGGCACGGGAGGGGGCGCGGCTCCGGCACCGCCGACACGGGGCGGCGGAACGGCTCTCGCGCTCTTGACCGCTCCCTCCGCCGACGTGGTCGCCGAGATCGCCGAGCGTGACGAGTCGGCGGGAGCGAGGCACGGGGGAGAACGGGGGAACGGGGCAGCGCCGGTTCGAGGTGGCCCGCGGGGGACGCGGCCAGTTCGGACCGGCGCTCTCGCCCGCGCCCGGCCCGGCTGCTGCCGGGCCCCGGTGCCGCGTCACTAGCGGTCGCCGCTCACCCGGCCCTGCAGCAGCCGGGACAGTGCCGCGTGGACGTCGTCCAGGGAGCGCTCCGGCTGGAAGGCCTTCCAGTCCAGGGCGGCTACCAGGACCATGCCGACCAGGGCCGACGCCGTCAGCCCGACGTCGATCTCGTCGCTCAGCTCGCCCCCCTCGACGCCTTCGCGCAGCACCCCCTCGACGACGGCGACCGCCTCCTGCCGGACGACCAGCAGCGTGGACTGCCAGGCCCGGTTGGTGCGCCACAGCTCGGCCACGTAGAGCTGGGTGAAGGACGGGTAGCGGTCGATGAAGACGAGCCCGGCCCGGATCATCGCGTCGAGGGCGTCGACCCGGGTGCCGCCCTCTCCCGCCGTCCGCTCGGCCGCCTCCCGGAGGGAGGCGGTGAGGAGTCCCACGCCGTGCCGCAGCAGCTCCTCGAAGAGGACCGACTTGCTCGCGAAGTTGTAGTAGACCGTGCCTTTGGCGACGCCGGCGCGCTCGGCGATCTCGTCCACCGTGGTGGCGGAGAACCCCTGCTCCGCGATAAGGGTGACGGCCGCCTCGTAGAGTTTCTGCCGGGTCGCCTCGCGGCGGCCCCCGCCTGCGCCGCCGGGGGCGTTGCTGCTTTCCATGGCCCTGATTGTCACAGGAACCGTACGGTGCTCGGTCACAGACTCAACTCCGGGTGCAGTCGGTCCAGGGTCCACACCTGCTTGCGGCGGGCGGACAGGGCGGTCAGCGCGAGGGCGCCGACGGTGGAGGCCACCAGCACCGCGCACGCCAGCCAGACCGGGCCCGGACCGCCGCCCGTGATGAGCCGGCGCAGGGCGTCCACGACATGACTCATCGGCAGGAAGGGGTGAACCGCGTTGAAGAAACCGGGACTGGTCTGCACGGGGTACGTGCCGCCCGCGGACGTCAACTGGAGCATCAGGAAGGCGAGGACGAGGATCCGGCCCGCCGCCCCGAAGCGCGCGTTGAGCCACTGCACGATCGCAGCGAAGCACGCCGTCACCAGGAACAGGAAGCCCACCGTCCCGGCCGCCCTCACCATCTCCAGCCCGACCGCCCAGTGGAGCACCGCCATCAGCGCGGCCGTCTGCAGCACGCCCAGCGCGGCCACCGGCAGCCATCCCGCCAGCGCGATCCGCCACGCCGAGGCACCCGCCGCGAGGGCCCGCCGGTTGAGCGGCTGGATCAGCATGTACGCCACCATCGCGCCCACCCACAGGGACAGCGGGATGAAGTACGGGGCGAACCCGGTGCCGTAGTTGGGCGCCTTGTGCAGGTCCCTGGTGGCCAACTGCACCGGGTCGGCCATCACTTCGGTACGCCGGTCGCGGTCCCGCTCGTCGTGGTCGGGGATCTGCCCGGCCCCGTCGCGCAGACCGCCCGCGAGCTTCCCGGAGCCGTCGGCCAGCTTGTACATGCCGCCCTTGAGACCGACCGCGCCCGTCTTCAGGTCGTCGACACCTGTGTCGAGGTCCTCCGCACCGGTCTTGGCGGTGCCGAGGCCGGTGTGCAGCGCCCTGGCCCCCTTGGCGACCTTCGCGGCGCCCTTGTCGAGCGCGTTCACCCTGGCGACGGCGTTGTCGAGGTCCGTGGAGAGGGTGGGCGCCGCCTCGGCGAGGGCGCGGGCCTGCTTCTCCAGGGTCTCCAGGTCCTTGTCTAAGGCCTTCATGTCACCGTCGTAGTTCTTCACCACGGTGTTGAGGTCCTCGGCGAGCACCGCCGCCTCCGCCGCCGCGTCCTTGGCCTTCTTCAGGTCCGCGCAGGCCGCGTCGGGCAGCACGGCCTCCTCGCAACGCCGCCGGTGGACGTCGTCCACCTCCCCCGGCCGAACCGCCTGAGCTCAAGCGCGGCGAGTCCCGGCGATCGCATCGGCCGCCTCCTTGTCGTCGTGCCGGTCGGACTTGTCGTGCCGGTCGGCCCCGTCGGTCCTACGGGTCTGGTCGGGCTTGTCGGCCTGGGCGGCTTGGTCGTCGGCCTCGGTGCTGCGGTGGGGCTCGGGAGCGGGGGCGGGGGCGGGCGCTTCTGGCTCATCCGCCACGTCCGCACGCGCGCGTGCCGCTCCGTCCGGCGCCGTCGACACGACGACGGCCCTCTCCGGGGCCTCGCTGCACACCGCCACGACCGTGATCCCGGACTCGGTGAGGGACCGCAACAGGGCCCACGCCTCGGCCCGTTCCGCGTCGGAGAGCTTCAGATCGGTGTCGTCGACGCCCAACAGCCGGGGCCGGCCGATGAGGGCGAGGGCGAGGGACAGCCGCAGCGCCTCCAGCCGCTCCAGGTCGCGTACGGCGGTCCGGGAACCCTTGGGCAGGGCCTCCCGGTCGAGCCCGGCGGCGGCCAGGGCGGTGTCGATACGCAGCTTCGCCTCGGCCGCCCGCTCGGCGGGGGTCCGCAGCAGGCCGCGCAGGGAGCCGTCGAACCGCCGCTGGAGCAGCGCCCGTTCGCGCAGATGCTCCCCGACGGTCAGGGCGGGGTCGAGGTCGGTCACACCGGGGACGTGGGCGAGGGCGCTGATCCGGCGCACGGCCGCCATCCGCTTCGGCAACCGGAGGGAGCCGACCGTGGCGTGGCCCTCGCTCGGCTTCATCCGCCCGGTGAGCGCGAGCAGCAGACAGGTCCGGCCCGACCCGGACGTCCCCTCGACGGCGATCAGCGAGCCGGCCTCGGCGTCGAACCCGACACCCCGGAACGCCCAGCCGCGCGGTCCCTTGAGCCCGAAGCCCTCGGCACCGACGGCGACCCCGGCCCCGACGGACGCCGCCCGTGGCTCGTCCATGTCCCCCCTCCAGAACTCTCCCGAATCTTGAACTGACTGGTCAGTGCAAAACTACTCCGAACCTCCGATCGAAACAAAAGGCCAGGTCAGAACGGATTGTCAGTGGCATAACGCACGATGAGCACATACGGCACCCCGTGTCAGGAGTGCCGTCACGAAGACGACAGGAGGTTCGTCATGGCCAGCTATCCCGCAGCAGCCGCCAACCGGCGCCGCGCCACCGGCCCTGCCCCCTCACTGACGGGCCCGGCGAGCGACGTGCACCCCGTGCTGCGCCGGGCGACGGCCCCGCCCGCCGCCCTCGACCTGCTCGCCCAGGCCCGCGCCGGACTCGACGAGGCGTCCGGACTTCACACGCCCAACGAGCGGTATGCCACGGCCCACCTGGCCGCCCTGCGCACCGCCGCCGCGGTGCTCGCCGCCCGGGGCCGACCGGAGTCCACCCCGAAGCGCCGGGCCAAGATCCGGAGCGCTTGGGAAGTGCTCCCCGAAATGGCGCCCGAACTCGCCGAGTGGAGCGCACTGTTCGCCTCAGGCGCCGCCCGCCGGGCGCGTGCCGAGGCGGGCATACAGGGCGCGGCGACCGCGCGCGACGCCGACGACCTCATACGTGACGTGGCGATGTTCCTGCGCCTCGTCGAGCGGATGCTGGTGCTCCAGCCGGTGCTGCCACAGCCCCGGCAGGACGGCGGCGACCCGGGGGTCCCGGACGCGGGCTGAGCGACCGCCCCGCGCCGCCCATTAGGGTTGGGGCATCAGCACCCTCCGTCACGGCCTCCGGGCCCCGGCGGAGACGCAAGCCCATCGCTCCGCCGCACACCAGGCGGTGCCGCGCCGAGGAGTCAACTGCCGTGTCGGACCCGATGCGCCCGCCCGTCTCCCCCACCGCCCTCGGACCACGTCGCCGCGCTCCGAGCCCTCCCGATCTCGCGCCTCACTTCGTACCGCCGTGGTCTGGGAGGTCCTCCAGGGCGCCCTCGACCGCCGGGTGAAGGCCACGGGGCGAGAGTCGCTCGACGTGCTGGACACCGGGGGCGGCAGCGGCAAGTTCGCGGTGCCCGTGGCCCGCCTCGGTCACCGTGTCACCGTCGTCGACCCCAGCCCGAACGCGTTGTTCGCGCTGGAGCGCCGAGCCGCCGAGGCCGACGTAGCCGACCGTGTGCGGGGCGTCCAGGGAGACGTGCACGGCCTCTTCGACGTCGTCGAGCGCGGCGGGTACGACGCCGTGCTGTGCCACGGCGTGCTGGAGTACGTGGACGACCCCGCCGAGGGCATCGGCAACGCGGTCGCCGCGCTGCGCCCCGAGGGGGTGCTCAGCCTGCTCGCCGCCGGCCTGGGCGGCGCGGTGCTCGCGCGGGCCCTCGCCGGGCACTTCAAGGAGGCCCGGCAGGCGCTCGACGACCCGAACGGACGCTGGGGCGAGGGTGATCCGGTCCCGCACCGCTTCACCGTCGAGCAGCTCACCGCGCTCGTCGAGGGCGCGGGCCTTGCGGTCGCCGCCGTGCACGGCGTCCGGGTCTTCGCCGACCTGGTGCCCGGCGTCCTCGTCGACACCGAAACCGGCGCGCTGGACGCCCTGCTCAAGCTGGAGGCCGCCGCCGCGGAACTGCCCGCCTTCCACTCCGTGGCCACGCAACTTCACGTGCTGGGCGAGACAGGAGGGGCCACCGAGGCCTGAGCCGGCTCCGGAGTCGAACGAGGGTGACCCGCTGATCAGGGGATCGGCGGCGGATGGAGTACGCCACAGGCCCCCCGATCGGACGCTCGGAGCCGTATGATCGAGGGAGACCGTCCGGCATGACGGACCGTTCGCTGGGGAATCCACACCTCAGCGAGTCGGGGTTGCCATGGCGGGTTCCGGTTGGCGGATTGGCGTAGAGGGGCGGGTTTCAAGGGGGCGATTCCCTGCCTATCCTGTAGAGGACCCCCCGGGTCGCTCCGGCGACCGCACGATGAGGAGGACTCCGTGCCGCTCTCAGAGCACGAGCAGCGCATGCTCGAGCAGATGGAGCGAGCGCTGTACGCCGAAGATCCCAAGTTCGCGTCAGCGCTCGAGGGAAGCGGACTGCGTACGTACACCCGGCGGCGGGTCTACCAGGCGGTCGCGGGCTTTCTGGTGGGTATCGCGCTCCTCATGGCCGGAATGGTCGCACAGCAGATCTGGGTCAGCGTGGTGGGATTCCTCGTCATGCTGGGCTGCGCGGTGCTCGCCGTCACCGGTTGGCGCAAGGCCCCCAAGCCGGGTGAGCAGCCCACCGGTGCCACAGGCTCCGCCGGTACTCGTCGTCAGGCACGACAGCGCCGCTCCATGATGGACCGAATCGAACAGCGCTGGCAGCGCCGTCGTGACGAGCAGGGCGGCCACTGAGCCCGCCGGATCGTCGATCCGACAGCCGCAGCCGAAGACGGACGAAGGGTGACCACCCAAAGGGCGGTCACCCTTCACGCACACCCGGAATTCGAACAGCCGCGCCGCTTCGAACCGTGGCCGCCGGGGATGTCGCAGCGTCGTTCCGCGGGGGCGACTGAGCCGCACGGCTGGCGGGAAGGCAGCTGAGCGCGGCGGCTGTGCGGTGAGTGAGCCGGGAGCCGGGTACACGCTCCTCCCCTGTATGCGTCTGCCCCCGCCGGGCGAACCCGGCGGGGGCAGACGCATACAGGGTCTCAGCTGTTCTGGCCGCCGCCCGTCGAGGGGCGGCGCCAGGGCGGGCGCAGTGTCGGGACACGGGTCAGCAGCTCGTCCCTGGTCCGGGCCCAGCGGGCGGATGCGGCCCAGGCCACCCTGATGGTCGAACGCGGCAGCAGGAGTGCCCGGAGCCTCGTCCGACGGCCGGCGTGCGCCCGCAGGCCGGCCCCGACATGGTGCGCGTCCCGGGCCAGGCCCGCCGGGATCAGCGGACGCGGAGCGAAGAGGACCTGCTCCACCGCCGCCGCCACCCGGTGCACCGCCTCCGCGGCCGATGGTTCGAGCTGACCGAGCCGCACGATCCGCGCGGCGGCCTTGCGGGGCGTCTGCGACTCGTCCGGCGCGACCCCGTAGTCCCACGCCGTGTCGGTCACCTCCTGCCAGGCGGCCAGCGCATGCGCCGCCGCAGCCTCCGTACGGCCGTACGCGGTGGCTCTGCCCGGCGGTGCCTGGGAGCCCTTCGGTTCGCCACTCTCGTCGGTCACCCCCCGCGCGGCAGCCGCCCCAGGCGCCGCCTTCGGCAGCGTGCCGTCGTGCGCGCCCAGCCGCACGGACCGGACCCGCAGCCGCCACAGCATCGGCAGCAACGGAATCGCCAGCGCCAGCAGCGCCCCCGGCAGGATCAGCAGGGCCCAGGGCGAGAAGAACAGCAGACCCCAGAGGGAGCGCTCGCTTTCGTCCGAGCCCGCCACGGCCGCCGCGGACTCGCTCGCACAGCCCTCCAGCCTCACCTCCTGGGGCGTGCAGCCCTCACTCGCCGACGGCGCGGTGGACGGCGCCGTGGACGCCGACTGCGAAGGCCGGGGCACCTCGGGCAGACCGCCCGTACCGGAATCCTCCGGCACCGTGTACTGCGGCGTCGTGCCCCGGTTGGGGGTCGGCTCGAAGCGGGTCCAGCCCACACCCTCGAAGTACAGCTCCGGCCAGGCGTGCGCGTCGCGCAGCCCCACCGACATCGTGCCGTTCGTCTGCGGGGTGCCGGGCGTGAAGCCCACGGCCACCCGGGCTGGTATGCCCAGCGTGCGGGCCATCGCCGCCATCGCGAAGGAGAAGTG
The DNA here is from genome assembly GCF_037201975.1 of Streptomyces sp. TG1A-60. NCBI lineage: Bacteria > Bacillati > Actinomycetota > Actinomycetes > Kitasatosporales > Streptomycetaceae > Streptomyces > Streptomyces sp. TG1A-60. Next base: position 6,182,854 of record NZ_CP147520.1, read on the forward strand.
GACGCAGAAGCCCTCCTTCTCCTGCAGGAACCGGGCTATCGCCCGCGAACCAGTGCCGACCCGCACCTCGGTGTCGTACGTGAACTCCCCGCTGAAGGCGAACCAGTCCTGGAGCTTCACGGCCCGCTCGTAGTTGTTCGCCGAGCCCTTGGTGACCTCCCGCGCCGTCCGCGCCACCACCGACGGCAGCGAGGCGGGCACCTTGGTGTACTCCCGCCGCAGGGACGGCGGCGGCTCCGGCGCCGAGGCCAGCTGGTCCGCAGTCGGCTGCACGATCAGACTCTCGACCTTGTACTGAGCGCCCCTGGTGTTCTGGTCGTGGTCACCGACGAGGGTGCGCCCCACGGGCTCGTACCGCCAGTCGCCGTCGATGTCCACACCGGTCACCGGATACGGCATCGGCAGCCAGTCCTGCTCGTAGTCGCGCGCCGCGACGATCCGCGTCTCGATCGAGCTCCGCCTGACGTCGGAGGCGAGGCCGATCGGTGTGCCGAAGTCGTCCGGGACCTCGGTGATGGCACGCTCGGTCGGCTTCCAGGAGGTGCCGTCGAAGTCGTCAAGGGAGACGATCCGCAGGTACATCTCCTGCACGTTGTCCGTGTTGGTGCGGTAGGAGAGGACCTGGCGGTCCTCGTCGACGTTCAGGCTGTCGCGCAGCGACACCAGGGGGTTCACCGCGGAGATCGTGCCGCCGCCACCCGAGCCCCTGCCGAGTCCGGCGCCCGCGCCGGCCAGCAACCCGCCGTCGAGGGAGGGCAGCCCGAGCGGCACCACCAGGGCGATGCCCAGCGCGACGGCGCCGATGCGCCGCCCCGTTCGCACCGGGGCCACGGCGCCGTTCGCCGACTCCGCGCGCAGGCCGTGCGGCGCGCCGCCGAAGATCCGGCCCCACTGCGAGAGCCGGTCGCGGCTCTCGGTCAGGAGCAGCAGCAGATAGCCGGCGGACGCCAGCACGAACCACAGCCACGCGGCACCGTCGGAGAGCCCGGCGGCGACCGAGTACAGCGCGAGCAGCGGCAGTCCGGCCGGGGCCGCGCTGCGGAACGTCACCGCGAGCGCGTCGACCATCAGGCCGATCACCAGCACCCCGCCGATGATCATCAGTCGGATGCCCTCGCTCAGCGGCGCCGGTATGGCGTACCGCCCGACGTCCTCGGCGCCGGTCTGCAGCAGGGTCGCGAAGTGCTGGAACACCTCCGGACCGGGGACGATCCAGGCCACCGCCTGCTGCCGGGCGAAGACCAGCGTCAGCATCATCAGTGTGACCAGCGCCTGCGCGGCCACGGTCAGCGGCCGGGCCAGCGGGACCCGCCGGGTGAGCGCTCCCACTCCGGTCTGCACGCCCAGCATGAGGGCCACCTGGAGGATCCAGGTCGCCGGATCGACCAGCGGCAGCAGCGCACACGCCGCCATGACCGTGGCGGCCCAGGCGCACAGCGCCAGCCTCGCCCGCCCGCTCATGACCGCCCCTCCCTACCGCCGCCGGACAACACGCCGGTGCGCTGTCGGCCCGCCTGGCGCCACAGATCCGTCAGCGAGGCGCCGCGCGGCACGGTCAGCGCCGTCCAGCTCGCCTCCCGCAGCAGACGCAGCGACTCCTCGCCGGCGCCCCCGGCACCGGGCACCTCGCCCGGTTCGGTCGTCCACGTCTCGCTGTCCAGCAGGAAGGCGACCGCCCCGCCGCTGCGCTGACGCATCTTCCCGACCACCGTCGCCTGCTCCTCGTCGAGGTCACCGAGGAAGGCGACCAGCAGCCCCTCGTTGCCCCCGCGCAGCACGTCGTACGCGGGCGAGAGCCCGGTGCCCTCCGAGTGGTCGATCACCGCGAGGGTGTCCATCATCAGTCCGGCCGCGTCGGCGGACTCCTGCCTGGCGCCCGCGAACCCGTCCGTGCCCTCGCCGGGCACCGAGCTGCCCGTGTCCGTCAACAGCCGTACGGAGAAGCCTCGTTCGAGCATGTGCACCAGCATGGACGCGGCGCCGGAGACGGCCCACTCGAAGCCCGAGTCCGGGCCCGCGCCGAGGTAGGCCTCGGCCCGCGTGTCCAGCAGCACCGTGCAGCGGGCGCGCTGCGGCTGCTCCTCGCGGCGGACCATCAGCTCGCCGTAGCGCGCGGTCGAGCGCCAGTGCACCCGGCGCAGGTCGTCGCCGTGTCGGTAGCCGCGTGGGATCATGTCGTCCTCGCCGGCCAGGGCCAGCGAGCGCTGGCGGCCGTCGCCGTACCCCTTCGCCTCACCGCCCAGCCGCACCGGCGCCAGCGGCTCCACGCGCGGGATGACCGTCAGGGTGTCGTACGTCGAGAAGGAGCGGGTCAGCTCGCACATGCCGAACGGGTCGGTCAGGCGCAGCTGGAGCGGGCCCAGCGGATAGCGGCCCCGCAGGTCGGAGCGGACGCGGTACGACACCTCGCGTCGGCCGCCCGCCTCCACCCGGTCCAGGACGAACCGGGGGCGCGGACCGAGTACGTACGGCACCCGGTCCTGGAGCATCAGCAGCCCGGTGGGCAGCCGCGAGACGTTGTCCATCCGCAAGTGGACGCGGGCCTCGCTGCCGGCGGGCACGCGCGCGGGGGAGAGGCGGCGGCTGCCGGCGACCCGGTAGCGGGTGCGGTAGAGCACGATCGCGCAGACCAGCGGCAGCACGGCGAGCAGCAGGCCGACCCGGAGCAGGTCGCTCTGGCCGAGGACGTACGCGCAGACGGCCGCGGCCACGCCGGCGGCCAGGAAGGAGCGCCCGCGCGTGGTGAGACCGGCGAGAGCCGTGCGCAGTCCGCCCTTGTCCTGCTCCGGTGCGGGCGCCGGCCCGGCGGTGGTCATCCAAGCCTCCGCGGTGGCTGCTGCGGATACGCGGGCGCGGCGTGGACCGAACCGAAGCCGCTCTGCGGCTGGGGCGCCTGCGGTACGGGCGTGCGCTGCAGGATCTCCTGGACGACCTGCTCCGGCGTACGGCGGTTGAGCTGGGCCTGGGCGGTGGGCAGCAGCCGGTGGGCGAGGACGGCCACGGCGAGCGACTGGATGTCGTCCGGCAGCGCGTACTCCCGGCCGCTCAGTGCGGCGGTCGCCTTCGCCGCGCGCAGCAGATGCAGCGTGGCGCGCGGCGAGGCGCCGAGTCTGAGGTCCGCGTGGGTGCGGGTGGCGCCGACCAGGTCCACCGCGTAGCGCTTGACCGTTTCCGCGACGTGCACATCGCGGACGGCCTCGATCAGCTTCACGATCTCGTGCGCGTGCGCCACCGGCTGCATGTCCTCCAGCGGCGAGACGCCGCCGTGGACGTCGAGCATCTGCAGTTCGGCCTCCGGGCTGGGGTAGCCGACGGAGACCCGGGCCATGAAGCGGTCGCGCTGGGCCTCCGGCAGCGGATACGTGCCCTCCATCTCGACCGGGTTCTGCGTGGCCACCACCATGAAGGGGTTCGGCAGCTCGTACGTCTGGCCGTCGATCGTGACCTGGCGCTCCTCCAGGGACTCCAGGAGCGCGGACTGCGTCTTCGGCGAGGCGCGGTTGATCTCGTCGCCGATCACGATCTGCGAGAAGATCGCGCCCGGCTTGAACTCGAACTCCTTGCGCTGCTGGTCCCAGATGGACACCCCCGTGATGTCCGACGGCAGTAGGTCGGGCGTGAACTGGATACGCCGTACCGAGCAGTCGATGGACCGTGCCAGTGCCTTGGCCAGCATGGTCTTGCCTACGCCGGGCACGTCCTCGATCAGAAGATGTCCCTCGGCGAGCAGCACGGTCAGCGAAAGCCGTACGACCTCAGGCTTGCCCTCGATCACTCCTTCGACCGAACTGCGGACTCGCTCCACAGTGCTGGTCAGATCAGTGAGGCTCGCTCGATCGTCATAGGTCGTCACCCGGCCCTCCTCGGCCCGTTCTTTCCACGGGCCGACGCTCCGCGCGATGCGGACCGGCCCACCCCGAACACGGACACCACGTGCGGAGTGCTCCGCGTGACGTCACCCCCGCATTCTTGCTGCCGTTACCAATCCGTGTCACTCGGCTGTGGATAACCGGCCGCGATATGTCGGGTTTACAGGTCTTTTGAACGCCGGGATGCCAGGAGATTGACAGGAAACCGGGCTGCGCGGGACCGCTCCGGGGCGGTAGGAGCGGCTGGGGCATGCGGGTTCGACGGTGCTCAGGCCGGGTCGATCTCCCGGAGCAGGCCCGTCCGCACGTCGAAGACGAAGCCCCGTACGTCGTCGGTGTGCAGCAGGAACGGGTTGGTACGTACCCGCTGCATGGACTGACGTACGTCCTGGTCGACGTCCCGGAAGGACTCCACCGCCCAGGCCGGGCGCTGGCCGACCTCCGCCTCCAGCTCGGTGCGGAAGTCCTCGGTGAGGGCCTCCAGGCCGCAGCCGGTGTGGTGGATGAGGACGACGCTGCGGGTGCCGAGCTTGCGCTGGCTGATGGTGAGGGACCGGATCACGTCGTCGGTGACCACGCCGCCCGCGTTGCGGATGGTGTGGCAGTCGCCGAGTTCCAGGCCGAGTGCGTCGTGCAGGTCGAGGCGGGCGTCCATGCAGGCCACGACCGCGACCCGGAGGACGGGACGGGCGTCCATCCCGGGGTCGGTGAACGCGGCGGCGTACCGCTCGTTCGCCTCGACGAGACGGTCGGTGACAGTGCCCTCGGCTATGGCGCCTTCGGGCCCGGCGGGAAGTGCTGCGGAGGTCGTCATAGCCATGACGGTACTGGTCACGCCCGCCGAGGGCGCTTTGTGAGAGAGGACAAAGAACACCATTGAGTCTTGTTGTGAGGTAACCCACAAGGATGGCGGGATCGCGGCTGTAAGGGTGGTTTCCCCCTGTTCGCGGCTTCGCCAGAGCCAGGCGTCGCGACGCGCAGGCCGGTTGATTGACCGCGAAGGGCCGTGGACTAAAGTGACGCGGAGCGGGAGGCGAGGCTCCCCGCTGGACCGAAAACCCCAGGAGATCCGGTGACAGTCCGGCATCTCCCCGCGTGCGCGGCGCGTACGTGCGGCTCGCGCCGGACCTGAGAGGGCCCCTTGAGCAACAGCCGCCACGTTCCCGTCATGCTCCAGCGGTGCCTGGACATGCTGGCCCCGGCCCTCACGGAGCCCGGCGCCGTCGTGGTCGACTGCACGCTCGGCCTCGGCGGCCACAGCGAGGCCCTGCTCACGCGGTTCCCCGAGGCCCGGCTCGTCGCCCTCGACCGCGACAAGGAAGCCCTGCGCCTCTCCGGTGAACGGCTCGCTCCCTTCGGTGAGCGCGCCACGCTCGTGCACGCCGTCTACGACGAACTCCCCGACGTGCTCGACCGCCTGGGCCTTCCGCGTGTCCAGGGGGTCCTGTTCGACCTCGGCGTCTCCTCCATGCAGCTCGACGAGGCCGGCCGAGGCTTCGCGTACGCCCAGGACGCCCCCCTCGACATGCGGATGGACCAGACGACCGGCGTCAGCGCGGCCGAGGTCCTCAACACCTATCCGCCGGGCGAACTCGTCCGGATCCTGCGGGCGTACGGCGAGGAGAAGCAGGCCAAGCGGATCGTCTCCGCGATCGTGCGCGAGCGGGCCAAGGAGTCCTTCACCAACAGTGCGCGCCTCGTCGAACTGATCCGCGACGCCCTGCCGCAGGCGGCCAAGCGCACCGGCGGCAACCCCGCCAAGCGCACCTTCCAGGCGTTGCGCATCGAGGTCAACGGCGAGCTCACCGTCCTGGAGCGGGCGATCCCCGCCGCCGTGAAGGCCCTCGCGGTCGGCGGCCGGATCGCCGTGCTGTCGTACCACTCGCTCGAAGACCGCCTCGTCAAGCAGGTGTTCGCGGCGGGTGCCGCCACCACCGCGCCCCCCGGACTGCCCGTCGTCCCCGAGCGCTACCAGCCGCGGCTCAAGCTCCTCACCCGTGGTGCCGAACTTCCCACCGAGGAAGAGGTCGCCGAGAACCGGCGCGCCGCGCCCGCACGGCTGCGCGGGGCGGAACGCGTCCGGGAGGACGTCGCATGAGGCGCCCGAGGCGACCGCACACGGTGCGTGAAGGGGGCGGTGGGTGAGTCCGAGAAGCCAACTCGCGGGGATGGGGTGTGAGTCCGGAAAACCAACTCGCAGGGAGGGTGCGTGAGCAGGAAACCCGAACTGAGGGGCCGGGCCGCCCGTCTCGCGCGGCTTCTGCCCGCAGGACCCAAGGGGGCCGCCCGCACCCCGTTCGTCCTCTTGGTCGTCCTCCTCCTGGGCGGCGGCCTCATCGGTCTCCTCGTGCTGAACTCCGCGCTCAGCGAAGGGTCGTTCAAGCTCGACGACCTCCAGGACGACGTGAAGGGCTACACCGACGAGGAACAGGCGCTCCAGCGGGACGTGGACGCCTACTCCGCGCCCGACGCCCTCCAGCGCCGCGCCCGCGAGCTGGGCATGGTCCCCGGCGGCGACCCGGCCTTCCTGAACCCCGACGGCACCGTCAGGGGTGTGCCGGGGCCCGCCGCCCAGCAGTCCGCGGCCCGCGTACCGCTCGTCCTCGCGCCCGAGATCCTCGACCCCGGACCGCCCGAGAGCCCGCCCCCCACCCCCACCCCCTCGGTCTCTTCGGCACGGCCGCAGGCCCCGGCGCCCGCGGTCAGCCCCACCCCCACCAGCCCGTCCATACAGTCCACCCCGCTCTCGACGAACCCCGGCAGGTGACGGAAGTGGCCGATTCAGGCAGGCAGCCCCCGCGCCGCCGCGTACCCGGACCCGCCCGGCCCGTGCGCCCGAGCGGCCAGCAGCGCCGACCGGGCCCCGGGGCCCGCCCCGCCGCGCAGCGCCGCCCGAGCGCACCCCGGCAACCGGCCGCGCGCACCATCCGCCTGGGCAGCTCCCGCCCCCGGCTGCGCATGGTGAGCCTCGCGCTGACCCTGGTGTTGATCGCCTTCGTCGTACGGCTGCTCCAGGTACAGGCCGTCGACGCGAGCGAGTACGCGGCCAAGGCCGACCAGAACCGGTACGTCGGCCGGGTGCTGGCCGCCGAGCGCGGCGGGATCACCGACCGCAACGGCGTCGACCTGGCGGTCAGCACGGACGCCAACGACATCACGGCCGACCCGACGATGTTCACGCGCGAGCAGCTCAAGGTCGGCGACGGGCCCGAGCAGGCCGCCGCGCTCCTCGCGCCGATCCTCGGCGCGGACCGGGAGGCGATCACCGAGAAGCTGCGCACCAGGAACACGCGTTACGTGCTGCTGGCTCGGCGCCAGACCCCCCAGGTCTGGAACCAGATCAGCGACCTCAAGACCGCGCTCGTCAAGAAGGCCAGGAACGACAAGGGCACGGTCAACGTGCTGGCCGGCGTCTTCCAGGAGCCCAGCAGCAAGCGCGTGTACCCCAACGGCGACCTCGCCGCCGGGATACTGGGCTGGGTCAACGCCGAGGGCAAGGGCGGCGGCGGCATCGAGCAGCAGTTGAACAAACGTTTGGCGGGCAAGGACGGCAAGATCCGCTACGCCCAGTCCGGCGGCCGTCTCGTGCCCACCGCGGGCTCCACCGAGACCCCCGCCGTGGCCGGCTCCGACGTCGAGCTGACGATCGACCGCGACATCCAGTGGGCCGCGCAGAACGCCATCACCGAGCAGGTGAAGAAATCCAAGGCGGACCGCGGCTACGTGATAGTGCAGGACACCCGCACCGGCGAGATCCTCGCCATGGCCAACTCGCCCGGCTTCGACCCCAACGACCTCACGAAGGCGAACCCGGACGCCCTGGGCAACGCGGCCCTCCAGGACGCCTACGAGCCCGGCTCCACGGCCAAGGTCATGTCGATGGCCGCGGTACTGGAGGAGAGCGTCGCCACGCCGGGAACGCACGTCACCGTGCCCAACCGGCTGCACCGCGGCGACCGGCTCTTCAAGGACGACATCGACCACCCCACCTGGTACCTGACGCTCAACGGCGTGCTCGCCAAGTCCAGCAACATCGGCACCATCCTCGCCACCGGCGAACTGGGCAGGAACCAGCAGGAGTCCAACCGGATCCTCTACTCGTACCTGCGCAAGTTCGGCATCGGCAGCTACACCGGCCTCGGCTTCCCCGGCGAGACCAAGGGCATCCTCGCCGCGCCGGCCGACTGGTCGACCTCGCAGCAGTACACGATCCCTTTCGGCCAGGGCGTGTCGATAAACGCCATGCAGGCGGCCTCCGTCTACTCGACGATCGCCAACGGCGGCGTACGCGTCGAGCCCACCCTCGTACGGGGCACCAAGGGACCGGACGGTCGCTTCACCCCCGCCGAGAAGCCCGGGAAGACACGGGTCGTGAGCGAGAAGACGGCGAAGACCCTCGCCCGGATGCTGGAGTCCGTCGTGGACGACGAGGAGGGTACGGGCACCAAGGCGCGCATCCCCGGCTACCGGGTCGCGGGCAAGACGGGTACGGCCAACCGCGTGGATCCGGCCACCGGCAGGTACCGCGGCTACACCTCGTCGTTCGCCGGGTTCGCACCCGCCGACAAGCCGCGGGTCACCGTCTACTGCGCGATCCAGAACGCCACCGAGGGCAACTACTTCGGCGGCCAGATCTGCGGCCCCATCTACAAGGAGGTCATGGAGTTCGCCCTGAAGACCCTCCAGGTCCCGCCCACCGGGGCGAAGCCCGCGAACCTGCCCGTCACCTTCACGCCCTGACGTGCCCCCTGACCACATCCTGATCCACTCACTGATCAGCGCAACCAGCCAGGAACCGACTCGTGACCATGATCACTCCCGACTCCGGGAACCACACACCACCGCCCCGTTCGCACAAACCCTCGCCCACCCGTCTGCCACCACCGCCCTTGCCGGACCGCGCCCCGCGCGGGCTCCCCTTTAGCTCCGGCGGGGGTGCGCCCGGTACGCTCACCGCCGTGCCACACGCTGATCAGTCCCAAACCACCCAGAAGGACGTTCCCGTGACCTACCCGGGACCGCCCAGGCCGGCCCGCGTCTTCGCCGCACCCCTCGCGGAACTCGCCGGTCAGTTGGGTGCCGAGCGGCCGGCGGGCGCGGACACCGTCGAGGTCACGGGCATCACCCATGACTCGCGCGCCGTCCGGCCCGGCGACCTGTACGCCGCCCTGCCCGGCGCCCGCCTGCACGGAGCCGACTTCGTGACCCAGGCGGCCGGCCTCGGCGCCGCGGCCGTCCTGACCGACCCGACCGGTGCCGAGCGCGCCGCGGCCACCGGGCTTCCGGTCCTCGTGGTCGACGAACCGCGCGCGCGGATGGGCGAGCTGGCGACCACGATCTACGGCCGTCCGGGCCGCGACCTGCTCCAGATCGGCATCACCGGCACCTCCGGCAAGACCACCACCGCGTATCTCGTCGAGGGCGGTCTGAAGACCGTCCGCTCCACCGGTCTCATCGGCACGGTCGAGATGCGCATCGGCGACGAGCGGATCAAGTCCGAGCGGACCACCCCCGAGGCCACCGACCTCCAGGCGCTGTTCGCGGTCATGCGCGAACGCGGCGTCGACTCGGTCGTCATGGAGGTGTCCAGCCACGCGCTGGTCCTCGGTAGGGTCGACGGCTGCGTCTTCGATGTCGCGATCTTCAACAACCTCAGCCCGGAGCACATGGAGTTCCACTCCGACATGGAGGACTACTTCCAGGCGAAGGCACGGTTGTTCACGCCGAAACGCAGCAGGCTCGGCGTCGTCAACCTCGACGACGAGTACGGCCGCCGACTCGTCACGGAAGCGACGGTTCCGGTCGTCACCTTCTCCGCCGAGGGACACCCCGACGCCGACTGGCGTGCCGAGGACGTGGAGGTCGGCCCGCTGGACTCGACGTTCACAGCGATCGGTCCCAAGGGCGAGCGGGTCACCGCCCGGTCGCCGCTCGCGGGCCCGTTCAACGTCGCCAACGCCCTCGCCGCGATCGTCGCCCTGGCCGTGGCCGGGATCGACCCGCAGACCGCCGCCGACGGCGTCGCCGCCGTACCGGGTGTGCCGGGCCGTCTGGAACGCGTGGACGCCGGACAGCCGTACCTCGCGGTCGTCGACTACGCCCACAAGACGGACGCCGTGGAGTCGGTCCTCAAGGCACTGCGCAAGGTCACCGAGGGGCGGCTGCACGTCGTGCTCGGCTGTGGCGGCGACCGGGACCGGACCAAGCGCGGTCGGATGGGCGCCGCCATGGCACGGTTCTCCGACACGGCCGTACTCACCTCCGACAACCCCCGCTCCGAGGACCCCCTCGCGATCCTCGCGTCCATGCTCGAAGGCGCGGCCTCCGTGCCGACGCACGAGCGCGGCGAGGTCCTCCTCTTCGAGGACCGGGCCGCCGCGATCGCCGCGGCGGTGGCCCGCGCGCAGCCGGGCGACACCGTGCTGGTCGCGGGCAAGGGTCACGAGCAGGGCCAGGACGTCGCCGGCGTGGTACGTCCCTTCGACGACCGCCAGGTGCTCCGCGAAGCTATCCAGCAGACCCAGGGATGAACTTGTGATCGCCCTCTCTCTCGCCGAGATCGCAGAAGTCGTCGGCGGGCAGACGCACGACATACCGGATCCGTCGGTCCAGGTCACCGGACCGGTCGTCCGGGACTCCCGTGAGGTGGAGTCCGGCAGCCTCTTCGTCGCCTTCGTGGGCGAGCGGGTGGATGGTCACGACTACGCGGCCGCGGTCGTCGAGGCGGGCGCGGCAGCGGTGCTGGCGTCCCGTCCCGTCGGCGTGCCCGCGATCGTCGTGGCCGACGTCCAGACGGCGCTCGGCGCCCTCGCCCGCCACGTCGTGCACAGGCTCGGCGCCACCCTCGTGGCACTCACCGGCTCCGCGGGCAAGACCAGTACCAAGGACCTCCTCGCGCAGGTGCTCCGGCGCAAGGCGCCGACGGTGTTCACGCCCGGCTCCCTCAACAACGAGATCGGACTGCCCCTCACCGCGCTCAGCGCCACGGAGGAAACCCGTTTCCTCGTCCTGGAGATGGGCGCCCGCGGCGTCGGCCACATCCGGTACCTCGCCGACCTGACCCCGCCGAGGATCGGCCTCGTGCTCAACGTCGGCACCGCACACATCGGCGAGTTCGGTGGCCGGGAGCAGATCGCCCAGGCCAAGGGCGAGCTGGTGGAGGCCCTGCCGGAGGACGGCGCCGCGATCCTCAACGCCGACGACCCCCTCGTACGGGCCATGGCGTCCCGTACGAAGGCGAAGGTGATCCTCTTCGGAGAGTCCGGCGAAGCGGACGTACGCGCCGAGAACGTGACGCTCACCGACGCCGGACAGCCCGCGTTCAGGCTTCACACACCCTCCGGTGCAAGCGATGTGACCATGCGCCTGTACGGTGAGCACCACGTGTCGAACGCGCTCGCCGCGGCCGCCGTCGCCCATGAGCTGGGCATGTCCGCAGACGAGATCGCCACCGCGCTCTCCGAGGCGGGCTCCCTCTCCCGCTGGCGGATGGAGGTCACCGAGCGCCCGGACGGCGTGACGGTCGTCAACGACGCCTACAACGCGAACCCCGAGTCCATGCGAGCCGCGCTGCGCGCGCTCGCGGCGATGGGCAAGGCCACACAGGCACAAGGGGGTCGTACGTGGGCGGTGCTCGGCAAGATGGCCGAGCTCGGGGACGATTCGCTCGCCGAGCACGACGCGGTCGGACGGCTCGCCGTCCGGCTCAATGTCGGCAAGCTCGTCGCGGTCGGGGGCAGGGAAGCGTCCTGGCTCCAACTGGGCGCATATAACGAGGGTTCGTGGGGTGAGGAGTCGGTGCACGTGTCCGACGCACAGGCGGCGGTCGACCTGTTGCGCAGTCAGTTGCGCCCGGGAGACGTCGTACTCGTGAAGGCGTCCCGGTCGGTCGGGCTCGAGAGCGTGGCGCAGGCGCTGCTCGACAGCGGCGTCGAGGGTGAGGTTGCCGCCCGATGATGAACCAGATCCTGTTCGCAGGAGTCATTGGCCTCTTCCTGACCCTGGTCGGCACCCCGCTGCTGATCAAGCTGCTTGCCCGCAAGGGCTACGGCCAGTACATCCGCGACGACGGCCCGCGCACGCACGGCAGCAAGCGCGGTACGCCGACGATGGGTGGTATCGCCTTCATCCTGGCGACGATCATCGCGTACTTCCTGGCCAAGGTGATCTCGGGCCAGCCGCCGGCCTACTCCGGTCTGCTGGTGCTCGGCCTGATGGCCGGCATGGGCCTGGTCGGCTTCCTCGACGACTACATCAAGATCGTCAAGCGCCGTTCGCTGGGCCTGCGGGCCAAGGCGAAGATGGCCGGCCAGTTGATCGTCGGCATCGCCTTCGCGGTCCTCGCGCTGCAGTTCCCGGACGTCCGCGGCCAGACGCCGGCCTCCACCAAGATCTCCTTCGTGGAGGACTTCGGCTGGACCATCGGCCCGGTGCTGTTCGTGATCTGGGCCCTGTTCATGATCCTCGCGATGTCGAACGGCGTGAACCTGACCGACGGTCTGGACGGTCTCGCCACCGGTGCCTCGGTCCTCGTCTTCGGCGCGTACACCTTCATCGGTGTCTGGCAGTTCCAGGAGTCCTGCGCCAACACGGAGACCCTGACCAACCCGGCGGCCTGCTTCGAGGTACGAGATCCCCTCGACCTGGCGATCGTGGCCTCCGCGCTGATGGGCGCCTGCCTCGGCTTCCTGTGGTGGAACACCTCGCCGGCCAAGATCTTCATGGGCGACACCGGTTCCCTGGCGCTCGGCGGCGCGCTCGCGGGGCTCGCGATCTGCTCCCGCACCGAGCTGCTGCTCGCGCTCCTCGGCGGTCTGTTCGTCCTCATCACCATGTCGGTCGTCATCCAGGTCGGTTCCTTCCGCCTCACCGGCAAGCGTGTCTTCCGCATGGCACCGCTCCAGCACCACTTCGAGCTCAAGGGATGGTCCGAGGTCCTTGTCGTGGTCCGTTTCTGGATCATCCAGGGCATCTGCGTGATCGTCGGACTGGGCCTCTTCTACGCGGGATGGGCGGCCGAGAAGTGACCGACTGGCAGGGGAAGCGCGTCACCGTCGCCGGACTCGGCGTCTCCGGCATCCCGGCGGCCAAGGTGCTGCACGGCCTCGGCGCGTCCGTCACGGTCGTCAACGACGGCGCGGACGAGCGCGCCCGCGCGCAGGCCGCCGACCTGGAGGCGCTCGGCATCACCGTGCGCCTCGGCGACGGCGCGTCCCTGCCCGAGGGCACCGAACTGATCGTCACCACCCCCGGCTGGAAGCCCGGCAAGCCGCTGTTCGCCGCCGCCGCCGAAGCCGGCGTCCCCGTCTGGGGGGACGTCGAGCTGGCCTGGCGGCTCCGCGGCCCCGAAGCGGCCCCCTGGCTGGCCGTCACGGGCACCAACGGCAAGACCACGACCGTCCAGATGCTCGCCTCGATCCTGAAGGCGGCGGGCCTGCGTACGGCCGCCGTCGGCAACATCGGGGTCTCGCTGCTGGACGTCGTCCTCGGCGACGAGGAGTACGACGTGCTGGCCGTGGAGTTGTCCAGCTACCAGCTCCACTGGTCCCCGTCCCTGCGCGCCCACTCCGCCGCCGTCCTCAACCTCGCCCCCGACCACCTCGACTGGCACGGCTCCATGGAGGCGTACGCCGCCGACAAGGGCCGCGTCTACGAGGGCAACCAGGTCGCCTGTGTCTACAACGTGGCCGACAAGGCCACCGAGGACCTGGTCCGTCAGGCGGATGTCGAAGAGGGCTGCCGGGCCGTCGGATTCACCCTCGGCACGCCGGGGCCGTCCCAACTCGGCGTCGTGGACGGCATCCTGGTCGACCGCGCCTTCGTGGAGAACCGGCAGAAGAACGCCCAGGAACTCGCCGAGATCTCCGACGTCGACCCGCCGGCCCCGCACAACATCGCCAACGCCCTCGCGGCGGCGGCCCTCGCACGGGCCTTCGGGGTGCCCGCCGCGGCCGTACGGGACGGGCTGCGGGCCTTCACGCCGGACGCGCACCGCATCGCGCACGTCGCCGACGTGGACGGCGTCGCCTACATCGACGACTCCAAGGCCACCAACACGCATGCGGCGCAGGCCTCGTTGGCGGCGTACGAGTCGATCGTGTGGATCGCGGGCGGCCTCGCCAAGGGCGCGACCTTCGACGAACTCGTCGCCAGTTCTGCGAAGAGGCTGCGGGGCGTCGTGCTGATCGGCGCGGATCGCGCGCTGATCCGCGAAGCGCTCGAGCGACACGCGCCCGAAGTGCCGGTAGCCGACCTCGACCGGAACGACACTGGGGCGATGTCCGCCGCGGTCCGCGAGGCGCGGACGCTCGCGCGGGCGGGCGACACGGTGTTGCTGGCGCCGGCCTGCGCGTCGATGGACATGTTCGTCAACTACAACAAGCGCGGGGACGCGTTCGCGGAGGCCGTCCGCGAACTCGCCGCCGCGGACGGCTGACCGGCCCGCCCCCGCCTGGCGGCCGTGCCGGGTGAACTCGGGAGGGAACGCGTGACACGGATGTGGTCGTGGTCGGTGCACAGCGGGAAAGGCGTCCCCGATGCCCGGTAGCCGTACCGGCCGCCCTCCCGTCCGGCGACTCACCCGGCGGCCACCCCTGCCTCGCCCCCCGCGCGACAACCCCGTGCGGAGGCTCCACACGCGTGCGCGCAAGGCCTGGGACCGGCCGCTGACCGCGTACTACCTGATCCTCGGCGGCAGTCTGCTGATCACCGTGCTGGGCCTGGTGATGGTCTACTCGGCCTCGCAGATCACGGCCTTGCAGAAGTCGCTGCCGGGGACCTTCTTCTTCCGCAAGCAGTTCCTCGCGGCCGTGATCGGCACCGTGCTGCTTCTCCTGGCCTCGCGGATGCCGGTGAAGCTGCACCGGGCTCTGGCGTACCCGATCCTGGCCGGCTGTGTGTTCCTGATGGCGCTGGTCCAGGTGCCGGGGATAGGGCAGTCGATCAACGGCAACCAGAACTGGATCGCGCTCGGCGGCTCGTTCCAGATCCAGCCCAGCGAGTTCGGCAAGCTGGCGCTCGTGCTGTGGGGCGCGGACCTGCTGGCCCGCAAGGAGGACAAGCGCCTCCTCGCGCAGTGGAAGCACATGCTGGTGCCGCTCGTTCCGGTGGCCTTCATGCTCCTCGGGCTGATCATGCTCGGCGGCGACATGGGCACCGCGATCATTCTCACGGCGATCCTGTTCGGCCTGCTGTGGCTGGCCGGGGCGCCGACGCGACTGTTCGTGAGCGTGCTGTCCGTCGCAGGGTTCATCGGGTTCGTCCTGATCAGGACCAGCGAGAACCGCATGGCCCGTCTCGCCTGCATCGGAGCCACCGAACCCCGCACGGACGGCGCCGACTGCTGGCAGGCCGTGCACGGCCTCTACGCCCTGGCCTCGGGCGGAATCTTCGGCTCCGGCCTCGGTGCCAGTGTGGAAAAATGGGGTCAACTCCCGGAAGCGCACACCGACTTCATCTTCGCCGTCACCGGTGAGGAACTGGGCCTCGCGGGGACGCTGTCGGTGCTCGCCCTCTTCGCGGCTCTAGGCTATGCGGGTATCCGCGTGGCCGGACGCACGGAGGACCCCTTCGTCAGGTATGCCGCGGGAGGCGTGACCACCTGGATCACCGCTCAGGCGGTGATCAACATGGGTGCGGTGCTCGGTCTGCTGCCGATCGCCGGAGTCCCGCTCCCGCTGTTCTCCTACGGAGGTTCCGCCCTGCTGCCGACCATGTTCGCCATCGGGTTGCTGATCGCCTTCGCGCGCGACGAACCCGCTGCGCGGGCGGCGCTCGCCATGCGGCAACCCCGCTTTGGTAGAAAGCGTGGCGGTGGCCCTTCGGGGCCCGGGAGATGGAAAACGATGCGACGGCGTGCCTCGGCACGTTCGTCCGGAGAGCGGTGAATTTCGGTGCATGTCGTCCTCGCCGGTGGCGGAACCGCCGGTCACATCGAGCCCGCGCTCGCCCTCGCGGACGCCCTGCGCAGGCGGGACCCGACTGTGGGCATCACGGCGCTGGGCACGGAGCGCGGCCTTGAGACACGCCTCGTCCCCGAGCGCGGCTACGAACTCGCGCTGATCCCCGCCGTGCCCCTGCCGCGCAAACCCACCCCCGAGCTGATCACCGTGCCCGGCCGACTGCGCGGCACGATCAAGGCGACCGAGCAGATTCTGGAGCGCACCAAGGCGGACGCCGTCGTCGGCTTCGGCGGCTACGTCGCGCTGCCCGGCTACCTCGCCGCCAAGCGCCTCGGCGTGCCGATCGTCGTCCACGAGGCCAACGCCCGGCCGGGTCTGGCCAACAAGATCGGCTCCCGGTACGCCGCCCGGGTCGCCGTCTCCACCCCGGACAGCAAGCTCCGCGACGCCCGCTACATCGGCATCCCGCTGCGCCGCGCCATCGCCACCCTGGACCGGGCAGCCGCGCGGCCCGAGGCCCGCGCCCTGTTCGGCCTCGACCCCAACCTGCCGACCCTGCTGGTCTCCGGCGGTTCCCAGGGTGCCCGCCGCCTCAACGAGGTCGTCCAGCAGGTCGCCCCCTACCTCCAGCAGGCCGGGATCCAGATCCTGCACGCGGTCGGCCCGAAGAACGAACTGCCGCAGGTGCACCAGATGCCGGGGATGCCCCCGTACATCCCGGTACCGTACGTGGACCGGATGGACCTCGCGTACGCCGCGGCCGACATGATGCTCTGCCGCGCGGGCGCGATGACCGTCGCCGAACTCTCAGCCGTCGGGCTCCCTGCCGCATACGTCCCGCTGCCCATCGGCAACGGCGAACAGCGGCTGAACGCCCAGCCGGTGGTCAAGGCCGGCGGCGGACTGCTGGTCGACGACGCGGACCTGACCCCCCAGTGGGTCCAGCAGAACGTCCTGCCCGTGCTCGCCGACCCGCACCGGCTGTACGAGATGTCCCGCGCCGCCGGCGAGTTCGGCCGCCGGGACGCCGACGACCTGCTCGTCGGGATGGTGTACGAGGCGATCGCGTCGCGCCGTTAAAGGCGCGGCAGAAGGCAGGGGAGCGTGGCCGGACCGAGCACCGCCGAACGCGGCGCAGACGAGGATCTGGACTCCGGCCCGCTGTCGCGGCGGCGGCTGCCCGGCCCCAGGGCGCTGACCGCTGCCGCGGTCGCCCTGGTGCTGGTCGGCGGCGCCTCGCTCTGGGCCCTGTACGGCTCCTCGTGGCTGCGGGCCGAGCGGGTCTCGGTGTCGGGCACCCGGGTGCTGACCCAGGCCCAGGTGCGTGAGGCCGCCGAGGTGCCCCTCGGTGAGCCGCTGATTTCCGTCGACACGGAGGCGGTCGAGTCGAGATTGCTCCGGGAATTGCCCCGAATCGACTCGGTTGAGGTCATCCGTTCCTGGCCCCATGGAATCGGGCTGAAAGTAAGTGAACGTACTCCGGTTCTGCTTGTCGAAGCGGCCAAAAATTCGGGCAAGTACGTCGAAGTGGACGCGAAGGGTGTGCGTTTTGCCACGGTTTCGCGAGCCCCGAAGGGTGTTCCGCTCCTGCGATTGGCGGCGGCCCGGTCCGGTTCGTCCGCCGCCAGTCTGCGGCGGTTCGGCGAGGACCGGCTCGTACGGGAGGCCGTGCGGGCCGCCGGTGCCATTCCGGCCGCGATCGCGCGCCAGACCCTTGCCGTCAAGGTCCGTTCCTATGACTCCATCTCGTTGGAGTTGAGCGGAGACCGTACGGTCGCCTGGGGAAGTGCGGAGAAGGGGCGCGCGAAAGCCCGTGCGCTCACCGCCCTGATGAAAGCCGCCCCGGACGCGGGGCACTTCGACGTGAGTGTCCCCGCCGCGCCCGCGTCATCAGGGAGTTGACGCACATCCGCGCAGGCCAGCACCCTGGTTGGGCACCGCTATGGCTGATCACATAGGGTGAAAAGAAAAACGGGAGGTTCGGCGTGTTCGTTGAACGTGCGCCACTTGTCGACTTAGTGTCCTGTTCGGAAGGGTCCAAGGAACAGTCACACTGGTAACCCTAAACTTCAGCGTTAGGGTTCGGGTCGGCGTTCGGACCGTCCCACTTCGGCATCAGTCGTCGGATCGCGGGTACCCCGCGAAGCGGCGACACGTAACTCGAGGCGAGAGGCCTTCGACGTGGCAGCACCGCAGAACTACCTCGCAGTCATCAAAGTCATCGGTGTCGGCGGCGGTGGTGTCAATGCCATCAACCGGATGATCGAGGTCGGTCTCAAGGGCGTCGAGTTCATCGCCATCAACACCGACGCGCAAGCTCTGTTGATGAGCGACGCCGACGTCAAGCTCGACGTCGGCCGTGAACTCACCCGCGGACTCGGCGCCGGCGCCAACCCGGCCGTCGGCCGCAAGGCCGCCGAGGACCACCGCGAGGAGATCGAGGAGGTCCTCAAGGGGGCCGACATGGTCTTCGTGACGGCCGGTGAGGGCGGAGGCACCGGCACCGGCGGCGCGCCAGTCGTGGCCAACATCGCCCGCTCGCTGGGAGCCCTCACCATCGGCGTGGTCACCCGTCCCTTCACCTTCGAGGGCCGCCGCCGCGCCAACCAGGCCGAGGACGGCATCGCCGAGCTCCGCGAAGAGGTCGACACGCTCATCGTCATCCCGAACGACCGGCTGTTGTCCATCTCGGACCGCCAGGTCTCGGTCCTCGACGCCTTCAAGTCGGCCGACCAGGTCCTGCTCTCCGGTGTCCAGGGCATCACCGACCTCATCACCACGCCCGGTCTGATCAACCTCGACTTCGCCGACGTCAAGTCCGTGATGTCCGAGGCCGGTTCGGCCCTCATGGGCATCGGCTCGGCCCGCGGCGACGACCGCGCGGTGGCCGCCGCCGAGATGGCTATCTCCTCGCCGCTCCTGGAGGCCTCCATCGACGGCGCCCGAGGTGTGCTGCTCTCCATCTCCGGCGGCTCCGACCTCGGTCTGTTCGAGATCAACGAGGCCGCCCAGCTGGTCAGCGAGGCCGCCCACCCCGAGGCCAACATCATCTTCGGCGCGGTCATCGACGACGCGCTCGGCGACGAGGTCAGAGTCACCGTGATCGCCGCCGGGTTCGACGGCGGTCAGCCGCCGGCCAAGCGGGACAACATCCTCGGTTCGGCCTCGGCCAAGCGTGAGGAGCCGGCGCCGGCGCGGCCCGCCGAGACCCGCCCGTCCTTCGGCTCGCTCGGCAGCGTCAAGCCGAAGGCGGAGCCCGAGCCCGCCCCGGAGCCGGTGAACGACCTGCCGGTCCCGCCGCCGGTCCCGCCGTCCCGGTCCTACTCGGACAGCGCGGCGGAGGAACTGGACGTGCCGGACTTCCTCAAGTGATAGGACAGCGCGAGAACGTGAGCGGCGCGCACTTCGCCTTCACCGACCGGTGGGGCGGGGTGAGCGCCGCTCCGTATGAGGAGCTCAATCTTGGCGGGGCGGTCGGGGACGACGCCGGCGCCGTGACGACGAACCGGGAGCTGGCGGCGAAGTCGCTGGGCCTGGAGCCGGACCGGGTCGTCTGGATGAACCAGGTACATGGTGCGGACGTGGCTGTGGTCGACGGGCCCTGGGGCTCGGACGACCTCCCGTCCGTCGACGCGGTCGTCACCGCCCGGCGCGGTCTCGCGCTCGCCGTCCTCACCGCCGACTGCGTGCCCGTCCTGCTTGCCGACCCCGTCGCCGGGATCGCCGCCGCCGCCCACGCGGGCCGGCCCGGCATGGTCGCCGGAGTGGTCCCCGCCGCCGTGCGGGCCATGACCGGGATCGGTGCCGACCCCGCGCGGATCGTCGCCCGCATCGGACCCACCGTCTGCGGCCGGTGTTACGAAGTGCCCGACACGATGCGCGCCGAGGTAGCCACCGTCGAGCCGGCGGCGTACGCCGAGACCAGTTGGGGCACGCCCTCGGTCGATCTGTGCGCCGGCGTGCACACTCAGCTGGAGCGCCTCGGGGTGCACGACCGGGAACAGTCGCCGGTCTGCACGCTGGAGTCGCGCGATCACTTCTCGTACCGCCGCGACCGCACCACGGGGCGACTCGCGGGATATGTCTGGCTGGACTGATGGGCATGACGGACCGTAAGGCACAACTCGCCGCGAACCTGGCGAAGGTGGAGGAGCGCATCGTGGCGGCCTGCGTGGCCGCGGGCCGCAAGCGCGACGAGGTGACCCTGATCGTGGTCACCAAGACCTACCCCGCGAGCGATGTGCGGACCCTGTCGGAACTCGGTGTGCGCCATGTCGCCGAGAACAAGGACCAGGACGCGGCACCCAAGGCCGCTGAATGTTCAGATCTGTCTCTTGTGTGGCACTTTGTGGGGCAGTTGCAGACCAACAAGGTCCGTTCTGTGGTGCGTTACGCGGATCTCGTGCAGTCCGTCGATCGTTCCAGGCTTGTCACGGCTCTGTCGAAAGAGGCCGTTCGGGCCGGGCGTGAGGTGGGATGTCTCATCCAGGTCGCGCTCGACGCCGACGAGGGCGGCCGGGGTGAGCGAGGAGGCGTCGGGCCGGACGGAATCGAAGAGTTGGCCGAACTCCTGGCGGCGTCGCCGGGACTGCGGGTCGATGGTCTGATGACCGTCGCGCCGCTCACCGGGGAATTTGCCGGACGCCAACGGGCCGCGTTCGAGCGGCTGATGGATTTGTCGACCGACCTGCGCCGGGCCCATCCGGCTGCGAACATGGTCTCGGCAGGGATGAGTGCGGACCTCGAAGAGGCCGTGGCGGCCGGAGCGACACATGTGCGCGTCGGCACTGCGGTACTCGGAGTCCGTCCCAGGCTCGGGTAACGTCGCCAAGAAGTCGGACCACAGCAGAAAATATGGTCATTCCGTCGAGAGGCGGGCGCAACGACCTCGTGGATCGCGGGCACTTGGGAAGTCGTCAGCCGATCCACCACAGAGCGGAGGACTCAGAGAATGGCCGGCGCGATGCGCAAGATGGCGGTCTACCTCGGCCTCGTGGAGGACGATGGGTACGACGGCAGGGGATTCGACCCCGACGACGACTTCGAGCCCGAACTCGACCCGGAGCCCGAGCGGGACCACCGCCGGCACGAGCCGGCACATCAGGCGCACCAGTCACATCAGCCCCAAAGGGACGAATCGGTGCGAGTGGTGCAGCCCCCGGCGCAACGCGAATCGGTGTCGCACGCCACTTCGCTCCCCGCGGAATCGATGCGACCCGCCCGGATCGCACCCGTGGCATCCATCACACAAGAACGTTCGAGTCTGGAGAAGAACGCACCGGTGATCATGCCCAAGGTCGTGTCCGAACGAGAGCCTTACCGGATCACCACGTTGCACCCGCGGACCTACAACGAGGCCCGTACCATCGGGGAACACTTCCGCGAGGGCACCCCGGTGATCATGAATCTGACTGAGATGGACGACACAGATGCGAAGCGACTTGTCGACTTTGCGGCCGGTTTGGTGTTTGGTCTTCACGGCAGCATCGAGCGGGTGACGCAGAAGGTGTTCCTGTTGTCGCCTGCTAACGTCGATGTCACGGCGGAGGACAAGGCCCGCATCGCAGAGGGCGGGTTCTTCAACCAGAGCTGAGACGCACTACCGGAACAAGGCATGGAACAGGGGAGAGGGAAGCACGGATCATGAGCGTGGTATGGCAAGTGCTCTGGGTCGTTCTGATGTGTTTCCTCATCGTGCTGATCTTCCGGTTGGTCATGGACTACGTGTTCCAGTTCGCCCGCTCGTGGCAACCCGGCAAGGCGATGGTGGTCGTTCTGGAGGCCACCTACACTGTCACTGATCCACCGCTCAAGCTTCTGCGGCGGTTCATCCCGCCGCTGCGTCTCGGGGGCGTGGCGCTCGACCTGTCCTTCTTCGTACTGATGATCATCGTCTACATCTTGATCACCGTCGTGGGTGGACTCGCGAGGTGACTGTGGACGACCCGGTCTTGCCGACTGCCGATGACTACGTTGAGGTGAAGAGATGCCGTTGACCCCCGAGGACGTGCGGAACAAGCAGTTCACGACCGTCCGCCTCCGAGAAGGCTATGACGAGGACGAGGTCGATGCCTTCCTCGACGAGGTCGAAGCCGAACTGACGCGTCTGCTGCGCGAGAACGAGGACCTGCGCGCCAAACTGGCCGCGGCCACGCGCGCCGCCGCGCAGAACCAGCAGAACATGCGCAAGCCCCCGGAGCAGCAGGACCAGCAGCAGGGCGGCATGCAGCAACAGGGCGGCATGCAGCAACAGGGCGGCATGCAGCAGCAAGGTGGTATGCAGCAGCAGGGTATGCGCGGTCCCGGTGGACCCGTACCCGCCGGCATATCGGGCCCGCCGCAGCAGATGGGGGGGCCCATGGGTGGCCCGCCCCAGCTGCCGAGCGGTGCGCCGCAGCTGCCCGCCGGGCCTGGTGGCCAGGGTGGACAGCAGCAGGGTCCCGGCCCGATGGGTCAGGGACCGATGGGCCAGGGCCCCATGGGCCAGGGCCAGATGCAGCAGCAGATGGGCCAGGGGCAGATGGGCCAGGGCCCCATGGGCGGTCAGCCTCCCATGCAGCAGCAGATGGGCGGCCCGATGGGCGGCCCCATGGGTGGCCCGATGGGAGGCCCCGGTCAGGGACCCGGCGGCGACAGCGCCGCGCGTGTGCTCTCGCTGGCCCAGCAGACCGCCGACCAGGCGATCGCCGAGGCCCGTTCCGAGGCCAACAAGATCGTCGGTGAGGCCCGCAGCCGCGCCGAGGGTCTGGAGCGTGACGCCCGTGCGAAGGCCGACGCGCTGGAGCGGGACGCGCAGGAGAAGCACCGCGTCGCGATGGGCTCCCTGGAGTCCGCCCGCGCCACGCTGGAGCGCAAGGTCGAGGATCTGCGCGGCTTCGAGCGCGAGTACCGCACCCGTCTGAAGTCCTACCTGGAGTCGCAGCTGCGTCAGCTGGAGACCCAGGCGGACGACTCGCTGGCCCCGCCGCGCACGCCGGCGACCGCTTCGCTGCCGCCGTCCCCGGCGCCCTCCATGGCTCCGGCCGGCGCGAGCGCCCCGTCGTACGGCGGCAACCAGGGCATGGGTGGGGGCATGGGCAGTGGTCCGTCTCCGGCCGCCCCCTCCTACGGCGGTCAGCAGCAGATGTCTCCGGCCATGACCCAGCCGATGGCTCCGGTCCGGCCGCAGGGTCCCTCTCCGATGGGGCAGGCTCCCTCGCCGATGCGCGGGTTCCTCATCGACGAGGACGACAACTGACGATTACTGGTACGCCGTAGGCGTCGGCAGCGTTCAGGGCGGGGCCCCGGATCTTGATCCGGGGCCCCGCCCTTTTGCTCCGCGCGTTCGGGTTTTGGGGTGGTTGTTCGTTGCGGGCGCGCATGTGCGGCGTACGCAACGCCGAAGGCCTGGGGGTGGTGCTGGGTCGGGGGCCGGAGGCGCTTGCCGGCGTTGACGGAGTGCCGTCGCGTCCACCCGTGCCGCCCCTGGCGACACGACTGCCCGCAGCTGCGCATGAGGCGAGGCTGCGGGCCAGTCGTGGCGGAGAGCGTCTATGCCTTACGGAGGCGGAACGTCAGCGTCAGGGACTCGTCCGTGAACGGGGCGCCGTATGTGTCGTCAGCCTCCCCCTCGGCGAAGTCCGCGGCCAATACCTCGTCCGCGATCAGAGGTGCGTGCTCGGTCAGCGCCGCGGCGACCTCCGTCTCCGTCGCCCTCCAGCGGAGCGCGATGCGGTCGGCGACGTCGAGGCCGCTGTTCTTGCGGGCCTCCTGGATCAGGCGGATCGCGTCACGCGCCAGGCCCGCCTGGCGCAGCTCCTCCGTGATCTCCAGGTCGAGCGCCACCGTCGCGCCCGAGTCGGACGCCACCGACCAGCCCTCGCGCGGGGTCTCCGTGATGATGACCTCGTCAGGGGCGAGGGTGATGGTCTCGCCGTCGACCTCGACCGAGGCCGTGCCCTCGCGGAGGGCGAGGGACAGGGCAGCCGCGTCGGCGTTCGCGACGGCCTTGGCCACGTCCTGGACGCGCTTGCCGAACCGCTTGCCCAGGGCGCGGAAGTTGGCTTTGGCGGTCGTGTCCACCAGGGAGCCGCCGACGTCGGAGAGCGAGGCCAGCGAGCTGACGTTCAGCTCTTCCGTGATCTGGGTGTGCAGTTCGGGGTAAAGGGACTCGAAGCCCGTCGCCGCGACCAGGGCGCGTGAGAGGGGCTGGCGGGTCTTGACGCCCGACTCCGCGCGCGTGGCGCGGCCCAGCTCCACGAGCCGGCGCACCAGGACCATCTGCTGGGACAGTTCCGGGTCGATGGCCGTCAGGTCCGCCTCGGGCCAGGAGGCCAGGTGCACGGACTCGGGGGCGTCCGGGGAGACCGGCACGATCAGGTCCTGCCAGACCCGCTCGGTGATGAACGGGGTCAGCGGGGCCATCAGCTTCGTGACCGTCTCCACGACCTCGTGCAGCGTGCGCAGCGCGGCCTTGTCGCCCTGCCAGAAGCGGCGACGCGACCGGCGTACGTACCAGTTGGACAGGTCGTCGACGAACGCGGACAGGAGCTTGCCGGCGCGCTGGGTGTCGTACGCCTCCAGGGCCTTGGTCACCTGGTCGACCAGCGCGTGCAGTTCACTCAGCAGCCAGCGGTCCAGCACCGGGCGGTCGGCCGGGGCCGGGTCCGCCGCGCTGGGCGCCCAGTTCGACGTACGGGCGTACAGGGCCTGGAAAGCGACCGTGTTCCAGTATGTGAGGAGGGTCTTGCGCACCACTTCCTGGATCGTGCCGTGGCCGACGCGGCGGGCCGCCCAGGGGGAGCCGCCGGCGGCCATGAACCAGCGGACGGCGTCGGCGCCGTGCTGGTCCATCAGCGGGATCGGCTGCAGGATGTTGCCCAGGTGCTTGGACATCTTGCGGCCGTCCTCGGCGAGGATGTGGCCGAGGCACACGACGTTCTCGTAACTGGACTTGTCGAAGACCAGGGTGCCGACGGCCATCAAGGTGTAGAACCAGCCGCGGGTCTGGTCGATGGCCTCGCTGATGAACTGGGCCGGGTAGCGGGACTCGAAGAGTTCCTTGTTCTTGTACGGGTAGCCCCACTGCGCGAACGGCATCGAACCCGAGTCGTACCAGGCGTCGATGACTTCCGGGACGCGGGTGGCGGTGCTGCCGCAGCCCTCCTGGGGGCAGACGAAGGTGACCGCGTCGATGAACGGGCGGTGCGGGTCGAGCTCCGACTGGTCGGCGCCGGAGAGCTGGGTCAGCTCGTCGCGGGAGCCCACGCAGGTGAGGTGGCCCTCCTCGCAGCGCCAGATGGGCAGCGGGGTGCCCCAGTAGCGGTTGCGGGACAGCGCCCAGTCGATGTTGTTGTTCAGCCAGTCGCCGTACCGGCCGTGTTTGACCGTGTCCGGGAACCAGTTGGTGTTCTCGTTCTCCTGGAGGAGGCGGTCCTTGACCGCCGTGGTGCGGATGTACCAGGACGGCTGCGCGTAGTAGAGGAGCGCGGTGTGGCAGCGCCAGCAGTGGGGGTAGCTGTGCTCGTACGGGGTGTGCTTGAAGAGGAGGCCACGCTGCTGGAGGTCCTCGGTGAGCTTTTCGTCCGCCTTCTTGAAGAACACGCCGCCCACCAGCGGGACGTCCTCCTCGAACGTGCCGTCGGGGCGCACCGGGTTGACCACGGGCAGGCCGTACGAGCGGCAGACCTTGAGGTCGTCCTCACCGAACGCGGGGGACTGGTGGACCAGACCCGTACCGTCGTCGGTCGTGACGTACTCCGCGTTGACGACGAAATGGGCCGCCTCCGGGAACTCCACGAGCTCGAACGGACGTTGATAGGACCAGCGCTCCATCTCGGCGCCGGTGAAGGTCTGGCCTGTGGTCTCCCAGCCCTCACCGAGCGCCTTGGCGACGAGCGGCTCGGCGACGACGACCTTCTCCTGGCCGTCCGTGGCGACCACGTAGGTGACCTCGGGGTGGGTGGCGACCGCGGTGTTGGACACCAGCGTCCACGGCGTGGTCGTCCACACCAGGAGCGCGGCCTCACCCGCGAGCGGACCGGAGGCGAGCGGGAAACGGACGTACACCGACGGGTCGACGACCGTCTCGTAGCCCTGTGCCAGTTCGTGGTCCGACAGGCCGGTGCCGCAGCGGGGGCACCAGGGCGCCACGCGGTGGTCCTGGACCAGCAGCCCCTTCTTGAAGATCTCCTTCAGCGACCACCAGACGGACTCGATGTACTCCGGCTCCATGGTCACGTACGCCTCGTCGAGGTCGACCCAGTAGCCCATGCGGGTCGTCAGCTCAGCGAAGGCGTCGGTGTGCCGGAGCACGGAGTCGCGGCACCTGGCGTTGAACTCGGCGATGCCGTACGCCTCGATGTCCTTCTTGCCGTTGAAGCCCAGCTCCTTCTCGACCGCCAGCTCCACGGGGAGGCCGTGGCAGTCCCAGCCGGCCTTGCGGGCCACGTGGTAGCCGCGCATGGTGCGGAAGCGGGGGAAGACGTCCTTGAAGACGCGTGCCTCGATGTGGTGGGCGCCCGGCATGCCGTTCGCGGTGGGCGGGCCCTCGTAGAACACCCACTCGGGGCGGCCTTCGGACCGCTCCAGGCTCTTGGCGAAGATCTTCTGCTCGCGCCACAAGTCGAGCACGGCGTGCTCCAGCGCGGGCAGGTCGACCTGGGCGGGCACCTGGCGGTATGTCGGCTCTGTCATGAGCGGGCTTCCTCCAACGGACTTGCTGCCTTCCGTCGGAGGGACGAGAGCTTCGATCCTTCGTACGCCATGTGCGGCGCGCTCCCGCGGTACCACCCTCCTTGGCTCCCCTGTGCGCCGTACGCGCTGGTGAGCCCCCTCATTGAGGCCGCGATACCGGGTCTACTCGCCGTGCCCGGCGGGCTGCGGCTTTCTTCCGGCGGCTCCGGGGTGATCTTCACGCCGCGCTCGCCCCCGGGCTTCCACCGTCCCCGGGTCGCTCTGGGCTGCGTACGACGCTACTCGTCCCCATCCACGCTTTTCGCTCCGCCCAGTGTACGGCGCCGCACGGACAGCGGCCGACCGGTTTTCCGGCGGCCGGACGAGCGGCGCGGCGGGGTTTTCGGCGGACCCGCCGACCGGGGACGCGGTGACCTGCGCGCTGACCCGAATGGAGCGGGTCGGGCGTCCGGATCCTGGGACGTACGGATCGGCGGAATACCCGGCGGGGAGCTGGGCACAACGCTTGCAGGCTCGCCGCGCGACGGTCGCGGGGCGGGTGGAACAGGTGGTCTGCCCCGTTGCCGCGGAACTCGGGTCGATTTATCGTCCCAGCACGATTCGCGTGCAAGATCACAATATGTGAAGGGGCCGCGGCCATGGTGGCGAAGAAGACCGCCGTACAGCAGTCGGCATCAGGCAGATCCACGGTGGCCTCCGGTGGTGAGACGGGTGGGAAAGGCGCGGCGGTGAAGGCGGCAAGCAGGAAGTCGGTCGCCAGGACAATGGCGACCGAGAAGGCCGCGACCGAGAAGGCCGCGACCGAGAAGGCCGCGACCGAGAAGGCCGCGACCGAGAAGGCCGCCGTCAGGGAGGTGGCGGCCAAGAAGGGGGCGGCCACGAATCCGGTGGCCGGGAGGGCCGGAGTCAAGAAGACTGCGGTCAGGAAGGCCGTGGTCGGGAAGACGGCGGCCGAGAAGGCGGTGGCCAAGAAGGCGGCCAGGAAGAGTGCCTCCGCGAAGGGTGCTGCTGGGAAGGGCGCGGTCAAGAAGAACGCCACGAAGAGCACCTCCGCGAAGAAGAGCACGGTCAAGAAGGCGGGCGCGGCCGAGGCCGCCGAGACGACGGGAGCCACGACGGTGGTTGCGAAGAACACTCCTCCTGGTACGGCTACGGCAGCGAAGAAGCCCACCGCCGTCCCCAAGGCACGGCCCGCCGCGGTGGAGCCCGGCGAGCTCGCGGTACGTCCCGGTGAGGACCCCTGGAGTCCGGCCGAGGTCGACGCGGCCCGGACGGAGCTGGAGTCAGAGGCGATGCGGCTGCGCGCCGAACTGGAGGCCTCCGAGCGGTCGCTCACGGGCCTGATGCGGGACTCCGGTGACGGCGCGGGCGACGACCAGGCCGACACCGGGGCGAAGAACATCACCCGCGAGCACGAGATGGCGCTCGCCAACAACGCGCGCGAGATGCTCGACCAGACCGAGCGGGCCCTGGACCGGCTCGCCTCGGGCACGTACGGGCTCTGCGAGAACTGTGGCAATCCGATCGGAAAGGCACGGATGCAGGCGTTCCCCCGGGCCACCCTGTGCGTCGAGTGCAAGCAGAAGCAGGAACGCCGCTGACGATCGTCGCCTGAGCCCCTGGTCCGAGGAGGTCGTGTCGTACCTTTGTCCTCAGTCAGGAACCTAGGTTGAGGGACTCACGTGGCAGAGGCGGAGCGCATCATCGGTACGCCGGACATTCCAGACGCGGCGGGGGCCGACCCGGAGCAGCCCGGGGGTGAGAACGGCGCCACGGCGGAGCAGGCCGACACGGCCGCGCAGCCGCGCGGCAGGCGCCGGATCGCCGTGCTGTTCTGGGTCGCCGCGCTGGCGTACGCGCTCGACCTGGTCAGCAAGATGATCGTGGTGGCGAAGCTGGAGCATCAGGAGCCGATCGAGATCATCGGGGACTGGCTGAAGTTCGAGGCGATCCGCAACGCGGGCGCGGCCTTCGGCTTCGGCGAGGCATTCACGATCATCTTCACGGTGATCGCGACGATCGTGATCGTGGTGATCGCCCGGCTCGCCCGCAAGCTCTACAGCCGGCCCTGGGCGATCGCGCTCGGCCTGCTGCTCGGCGGTGCGCTGGGCAACCTCACCGACCGGATCTTCCGGTCGCCGGGTGTCTTCGAGGGCGCCGTCGTCGACTTCATCGCGCCCAAGGGCTTCGCGGTGTTCAACCTCGCCGATTCGGCCATCGTGTGCGGCGGCATCCTGATCGTGCTGCTGTCCTTCCGGGGGCTCGATCCGGACGGGACCGTCCACAAGGACTGAGGGCCACCGGTCACGTCGCGCGGGGGTTGTCCACAGGCCCGGTCGGGCGGGTCTCACCCGTCCGGCATACTCGACGGGTGAGCACGATTCCCGAGATCCGTATCCTGCCCGTGCCCGACGGCCTGGAGGGCGAGCGTGTCGACGCCGCCATCTCCCGCATGTTCGGCTTCTCCCGGACGAAGGCGGCCGAGCTCGCCGCCACGGGGAAGGTCACGGTCGACGGGTCGGTGGTCGGCAAGTCGGAGCGGGTGCACGGTGGGGCCCGGCTGGAGGTCGAGATGCCTCAGGCGCCCGCGCCGGTGCAGGTGGTCGCCGAGCCGGTCGAGGGCATGGAGATCGTGCACGACGACGATGACCTGGTACTGATCGTCAAGCCGGTCGGCGTGGCCGCGCACCCCAGCCCCGGCTGGTCCGGGCCGACCGTCATCGGCGGGCTCGCCGCCGCCGGGTACCGGATCTCGACGTCCGGCGCCGCCGAGCGCCAGGGCATCGTGCACCGGCTCGACGTGGGCACGTCGGGCCTGATGGTGGTCGCCAAGTCGGAGTACGCGTACACGTCCCTGAAGCGCCAGTTCAAGGAGCGGACCGTCGACAAGCGGTACCACGCGCTGGTCCAGGGCCACCCCGACCCCACGAGCGGCACCATCGACGCGCCCATCGGACGGCACCCGAACCACGACTACAAGTGGGCCGTCATCGCCGAGGGCAAGCCGTCCGTCACGCACTACGACCTCATCGAGGCCTTCCGCGCCGCCTCCCTGCTCGACATCAAGCTGGAGACCGGGCGCACCCACCAGATCCGCGTCCACATGTCAGCCCACCGGCACCCGTGCGTGGGCGACCTGACGTACGGCGCCGACCCGACGCTCGCCAAACGGCTCGGCATCACCCGCCAGTGGCTGCACGCGGTGCGGCTCGGCTTCGAGCACCCCGGTGACGGCAGCTGGGTCGAGTTCGGGAGCGACTACCCGGCGGACCTGCAGAAGGCCCTCGACAAGGTCCGGGAGGAGACGTACGCGTAAGCGTGGAGCCGGTCCCGTACACCGTGCGTGCCGCCGGTGCGGATCAGTCCGGATGTGGGGGAGGAGTCGCGACGGGAGAGGAATGAGCAGCGGTTGCGGAGGGTGCGGCGGATCCAGGGGGAGATGCTGAGCGCGGCTCGCCACGAGGTACTGGCGGCGCGGGGTGAGCCGAGGGCTGATCCGGAGGTGGTGGATCGGGTGTTGCGGCATCTGGACGTGCGCAGCCTTCGGTGACCGGCCGTGGGCTTGCCCACCCACGCACCGCCCGTTACTCCCTGGTGGAGAAGTGCGGGTCTCCCGTGAGGGCGTCCGCCGTTGGCGGGTGCGGGTGCGGGTGCGGGTGCGGGTGCGGGTGCGGGTGCGGGTGCGGGTGCCGGTGCCGGCCACGGCTCCCCCGAGGACTGTCGCAGTCCGTCAAGGGCGGGCTGCGGTGTGTCGGGGTTGATCGGGGGTGCCGTGGGGCGCTGCTGATGTCGGATCGTGTGCGGGCGCTGTCGGGTTACCCCTTGCCCGGAGGGCTCGGGGGTTGGTGGACGCGGTCCCGGGGCGTGCGGCGGGCCCGGCCGTCGGACTCGGGGGTGCGGCGGGCCAGGCCGTCGGATTCGGGCGTGCGGCGGGGCGGGGGGAGGGCCGCGTTGGTGGTGTTGATGCGGGGGAGGGCGTAGGGGTGGGTCTCCGTGAGCCAGTGAAGGAGTTCTTCGCGGACGGTGACGCGGAGGGTCCACAGGTCGTCGGGGTCCTTGGCGGTGACGAGGGCGCGGACCTCCATGGTGGAGGGGGTCGAGTCGGTGACGGACAGGTTGTAGGCGCGGCCGTCCCAGGTGGGACAGTCGCGCAGGATGTCACGGAGCCGCTCGCGCATCTCGGGGAGCGGCGCGGAGTGGTCGACATGGAGGAAGACCGTGCCGGTCATCTGCGTGCCGCCGCGCGACCAGTTCTCGAAGGGTTTCGCGGTGAAGTACGAGACCGGCATCGTGATGCGGCGCTCGTCCCACGTACGGACCGTCAGGAAGGTGAGGGTGATCTCGTCCACCGTGCCCCACTCGCCCTCCACCACGACCACGTCACCGAGGCGGACCATGTCGCCGAATGCGATCTGCAGCCCGGCGAAGATGTTGCTCAGCGTGGACTGCGCGGCGATACCGGCGACGATGCCCAGGAGCCCGGCGGAGGCCAGCAGCGAGGTGCCGGCCGCGCGCATCGCGGGGAAGGTCAGCAGCATCGAGGCCACGGCCACCACACCGACGATCGCGGAGAGCACCCGCATGATCAACGTCACCTGGGTGCGCACCCGGCGTAGCCGGGCCGGATCGCGGTGGACGCGGGCGTACCGGCTGTACGTCGTCTCCACTATCGCCGCCGCGATACGGATCACCAGCCACGCCGTCGCCCCGATCATCACCAGGGTCAGGGTCTGGCCGACGGCGGCCCGGTACTGCTCCAGCAGCTGCGCCTCGTCGTACGACCCTCTGAGGAAGGCCGCGCACAGGACCAGCTGGTAGGGGATACGGCCGCGGCGCAGCAGACCCCACAGAGGTGTCTCGTGGTGCCGCAGGTCGGCCTTGCGCAGCAGCAGGTCGGTGGCCCAGCCGATGAGAAGCGTGAGGACGACCGAGCCACCGATGACGATCAATGGGCGGAGTAGGTTCTCCATGCCTTCGAACGTAACCGGCCGCACGGGGTGATGAACATGTGACTTCGGACGCCCTCGGGGTATGGGCGTCCCGGCCCGTTGTCATACCCGGCTGGCACCATGGCCTCATGAACATCATGCTGTTCCATTCGACCTACGGTCTGCGGCCCGCTGTGCGCCAGGCCGCGGACCGGCTGCGCGCCGCCGGACACGAGGTGTGGACCCCCGACCTCTTCGACGGACGGACGTTCGAGACGGTCGAGGAGGGCATGGCCTTCAACGAGGAGCTGGGCCGGGAGGAGTTGCTCAAGCGGGCCGTCATGGCCGCCGCGCCCTACTCGGAGCGAGGGCTCGTCTACGCCGGGTTCTCGCTGGGCGCCGCGACCGCGCAGACCCTGGCCCTGGGCGACAAGCAGGCCAGGGGGCTGCTGCTCCTGCACGGCACGTCGGACATCGCCGCCACCGCCTCCGTGGACGACCTGGCCGTGCAGTTGCATGTGGCGGAGCCCGACCCCTTCGAGCCGGACGACTGGCTGAGCGCCTGGTACCTCCAGATGCGCAAGGCCGGCGCCGATGTCGAGGTCTACAGATACGCCGGTGCCGGGCACCTCTACACCGACCCCGGCCTGCCCGACTACGACGAGGAGGCCGCCGAGGCCACCTGGCGGGTGGCGCTCGGCTTCCTCGAAACCCTGTGAGACCGACGGCCTACACGGGGTCGTAGGTGCGCTCCACCTTCTGCGTCCCGCTGCGCGTCCGGTACGAGCGCGCCCAGGACGACGTCGCGTCGGCCTTCGTCCGGTCGGAGAGGACGTAGAAGTCCATCTGCGCCCGCGCGGCGGTGATGTCCAGAACGCCGTAGCCGTGCCGGTCGGTGTCGACCCAGTGGACGTGCCGGTTGGCGGCGCGGATCAAGGGGGAGGCCAGCGCGGAGACGGTGCCTTCGGGGACCTTCACGATGTCGTCGAGGTTGTCGGAGGTGACCGACGTGACGACGAACTCGGTGGCGGCGGACGGCGACAGCGGATACGTACCGGCGTTGACCGGCACGTCGTTGGCCCACGCCATGTGGATGTCGCCGGTGAGGAAGACCGTGTTGCGGATGGCGTTGCCGCGCAGGTGGGCGAGGAGTTCGCGGCGGTCGTCGGTGTAGCCGTCCCACTGGTCGGGGTTGAGGGCGAGACCTTCCTTCGGCAGCCCGAGCAGCTCCGCGAGGGGTTCGAAGAGGTCGGCGGTGAGGTTGCCGAGGGCGAACGGGGCGACCATCACCGAGTTGCCGACCAGGCGCCAGATGGTGTCGGAGGACTTCAACCCGGCCTTCAACCAGTCGAGCTGGGCCCGGCCCGTCAGCGTACGGTCCGGGTTGTCGACCTGGCCGTCGCCGATGCCCGCCTGCTGGGAGCGGAAGGAGCGCAGGTCGAGCAGGGAGAGGTCGACGAGCTTGCCGAAGCGCAGCCGGCGGTAGGTGGTGCCCGCGACCGCCGGGCGTACCGGCATCCACTCGAAGTAGGCTCGCTTGGCCGCCGACTGGCGGGCCGCCCAGGTGCCCTCAGCGTCCTCGGTGTGGTTCTCGGCGCCGCCCGACCAGGCGTCGTTGGCGATCTCGTGGTCGTCCCAGATCGCGACGACCGGCGCGACCGCGTGCAGGGCCTGGAGGTCCGGATCGGTCTTGTAACGGGCGTGCCGGGCGCGGTAGTCGGCGAGGGTGACGATCTCGTGGCTGGGTGCGTGCGGTCGTACGACCTTGTCGCGGGCGCCGTACTCGCCGGTGCCGTACTCGTAGATGTAGTCCCCGAGATGCAGCCAGGCGTCCAGGTCGCCGCGCGCGGCCAGGTGGCGGTAGGCGGCGAAGTAGCCGCCCTCCCAGTTGGCGCAGGAGACCACGCCGAAGCGCAGGCCGGTCGTCGCCGCGTCGGCGGCCGGGGCGGTGCGGGTACGGGCGGCGGGCGATTCGGTGCCGCCGGCCGAGAAGCGGAACCAGTGGTCCGTGGCGGGCGCGAGGCCCCGTACGTCCGCCTTGACGGTGTGGTCGGAGGCGGCGGTCGCGGTGGTCGAGCCCTTGGCGACGATGTTCGTGAAGGCCTTGTCCAGGGCGACGGTCCAGCCGACCTCGACGTCGGGGCCGAGTCCGGAGCCGGGTATCGCGGCGGCGGTGGGCGTCACCCGGGTCCAGAGCAGTACGCCGTCGGGCAGTGGATCGCCGGAGGCCACGCCGTGCAGGAACGCCGGTGCCTCGGCGGCGCTCGCCGCGCCCGCCGCGGTCGGCGGTGCCGCGAGAACGGCCCCGGCCGCTGCGGCCTTGACGACCGAACGGCGGCTCAGGGCGGAAGAGTTGAGGTGGAAGTGAGATCTGCGACTGGTCACGCCGGATGAGATTACTGATCGGTAGGGATCTGGGTAAGACGGCTGACCTGAAATCCCTTCAGAGTTCAGACGGACGTGCCCTGTTCGACGGCCGGCGCGGCCGGACATGAAACGGCCCCGGCCCGCGCCGCTCGTGCGGCGGCGGCCGGGGCGCGCGCGGCTGAGGTGCTGTCAGTCGTCGGGGGAGAACTCCGGCCTCCGACGTCACTCGCGCAGACGTCTGTGCCGAGGTCGCCGTCGGAGTGGTCGTCACCCCCGAGGTCGTCGCGGGCGGTGATGCGGTCGCTGTCGGCGCCGCCCACCACGGGCCGTGGCCCGTGCGCCGATGATCTCCGTCGTCGCCGGATTCGCCGTACAGGCTGTCGTGCCCTCGGCCGTGCGGGCGGGGGCACCCCGGGTGACCCTCCGGGGTGCCAGCCCGCACGGCGTACGGCGCGGGCGCCGACGCGCTACTTGGTGACCCCGGCGTCCTGCAGTGCCTTCTCCCACTCCGCGACCGACCTCGGGTTGGTGATCGTCTTGTCGTTGATCTTGACGGTCGGGGTCGACTCGACGCCCTCGGCGTCCTCGAAGGACTTGCTCATCTTCATCGCCCAGGCGTCGTAGGTGCCCTTCTCCACGGCGTCCTGGAACTTCTTGTTGTTCTTCAGCACGTCGACCGTGTCGGCCACCTTGATCAGGTAGCTGTCCTTGGCGAACTCGTCGGTTGTCTCCGCCGGGTGGTACTTCGCCGAGTACAGCGCCGCCTTGTAGTCGAGGAACGCCTCGGGGCTGACGTTCAGCGCCGCGCCGAGCGCGCTCAGCGCGTTCTTGGAGCCCTCGCCGGCGAGCCGGTCGTCGAGGAAGGTGCCGACGGTGAAGGAGAGCTTGTAGTCGCCGTCCTCCATGCCCTTGTCGACGGTCTCGCCGACGGTCTGCTCGAACTGGGCGCAGGCCGGGCAACGCGGGTCCTCGTACAGGTGGACCACGTTGTCGGTCTTGGAGTCGCCGAGCAGCACGGTGGTGCCGTTCTTGCCTGACGTGTTGGCCGGGGCGACCACCGTGGCGTCGGCGGCCTCCTCCCACTTCGTGGGCTGGCTGTTCTGCACGACGGCGTAGCCGATGCCGCCGGCAATCGCGAGGACCGCGACGATCGAGGACGCCACGATCGCCTGCCGCCTGACCTTCGCGCGCCTGGCCTGCCGCTCGCGCTCCTGGCGCAGCCGCTCACGGGCCGCCGACTTCGCCGCACTGCTGTTCCGCTTGCTCATAAGGGTGAACTCCCTGGGGACGCGCACGTGTGCGCGGATGTGTGGTGGGGGGACCTGCTCGTGCTCAGGAGGTGGTCACGCGAAGGTGACCGAGCACGGCGGCCCACGCCGTCCCAGGGAGTGCGCGTGGAGGAGGGTGCGGACGGTGGCCGTACGGTGCGCGGTGCGTGTCGGCCGGTGCTCCGCCGGGGCGGGCACCACCGTGACCACGGCGACCGCGATCAGCAGCGGCCGGAAACCGGCGGCGACCGCGGCGCCCAGCAACTGGGCCAACGCCCGCTCGCCGCGCCGCAGCCATGCGGCGGCCAGCAGCCCCACCCCGATGTGCGCGGCGAGCAGCAGCCAGACTGCGGCCGGACCGGCGCCCGCCAGCAGGTTCGCCGCCCGCTCGGAGTCGCCGGTGACCCGCGCCAGCGGGGTGCCGACGCTGCCGCCGCCGCACAGCACGCCCAGCCCGACCTGGCGCAGCGGACCCGTGACCGGGCCGCCCGCCTCGCCGTAGCAGGCGTGCTGGCCGGTGGTGAAGACCGTGTCGGCGGCCAGCTCCAGCGGGATCAGCACGCCGGCGATCCGGCCGAAACCGCGCTCACGGCCGGCCAGCGCGTACGCGACGGCGTAGACGACGGCGGCGATCGCGGCGACGGTGGCCAGCGGCAGCGGGACCCCGGACAGCAGCACGTGCGACGCGGTGCCGAGCGTCACGACGAGTGCCGTGAACAGCGCCGCGCGTACGGCTCTGAAGTGGGTCCCGGATATGTCCATGGCGTTGGAGAGTGTCCCACGTACTCACGTAAGGGACCGTTAAAGGCCGCTGTGAGTGCGCGCCGCCTCGTTTCTGGCGGAGACCTGCGGACAACCCTTCGGCGGGTGCCTACAGGCCGGGGATCCGGCCGTTGCGGAAGAGGTCGACGAAGATCTGGTGGTCCGCACGGGCACGTGCCCCGTACGCGTGCGCGAAGTCCACCAGGAGGGGAGCGAAGCCGTCCTCGTCGGCCGCGATGGCCGCGTCGATGGCCCGCTCCGTGGAGAACGGCACCAGGGACTGCCCGGTCAGGTCGTCCGCCGCCGCGTGCATCGTGGCCGTGGCCCGGCCGAGGTCGGCGACGACCGCCGCGATCTCCTCGGGATCGTCGATGTCGCCCCAGTCCAGGTCCACCGCGTACGGAGACACCTCGGCGACCAGCTGGCCCGCGCCGTCCAGCTCGGTCCAGCCCAGCCACGGGTCGGCGTGCGCCTGCAGAGCACGCTGGGAGATCACCGTGCGGTGGCCCTCGTGCTCGAAGTAGTCACGGATCCGCTGGTCGGTGATGTGGCGGGAGACCGCCGGAGTCTGGGCCTGCTTGATGTAGATCACGACGTCGTTCTCCAGCGCGTCGCTCTGCCCCTCCAGCAGGATGTTGTACGACGGCAGCCCCGCCGAGCCGATGCCGATGCCCCGTCGGCCGACGACGTCCTTCACGCGGTAGGAGTCCGGGCGGGTCAGGGAGGACTCCGGGAGCGTCTCCAGATAGCCGTCGAAGGCGGCCAGCACCTTGTAGCGGGTCGCCGCGTCCAGCTCGACGGAACCGCCGCCCGGCGCGAAGCGGCGCTCGAACTCACGGATCTCCGTCATCGAGTCGAGCAGCCCGAAACGGGTCAGCGAGCGGGCGTCGCGCAGCGCGTCGAGCAGCGACCCCTCGGCGGTGTCCAGCGTGAACGGCGGCACCTCGTCCCGCTTGGCGCCCGCCGCGACGGCGTGGATCCGCTCGCGGTAGGCGACCGCGTAGATGTGCACCAGCTCCGTGATCTGCTCGTCGCTGAGCGCCTTCGCGTACCCGATGAGTGCGACGGAGGCGGCGAACCGCTTGAGGTCCCAGGTGAAGGGGGCGACATACGCCTCGTCGAAGTCGTTCACATTGAAGATCAGGCGGCCCGTGGAGTCCATGTACGTGCCGAAGTTCTCCGCGTGCAGGTCGCCGTGGATCCACACGCGTGAGGTGCGCTCGTCCAGGTAGGGGTCGTCGGCCTTCTCCGCGTCGAGGTCGCTGTAGAAGAGACCCGCCGTACCCCGGTAGAACGCGAAGGCCGAGGCCGCCATCTTCCGGAACTTCACGCGGAACGCGGCCGGGTCGGCGGCCAGGAGCCGGCCGAAGGCGGTGTCGAAGACGGCGAGGATCTCCTCGCCGCGTCGCTCGTCGTTGAGCTGCGGGACCGACATCGCTGGGTGCCTCCTGGTGGATCACGGGTGGGTCGGGTTGTCAACGTCCGAAGGGGCGCGCAAGTGCCCACGACCCCTCCACGAAAGGTACGGGGCAGGCCCACCCGTCACCCGGCCACCACCCCTCGTCGAGGTGCTTCACGCCGCGGTACCGATTCCGGTGTCAGTGCCGAGGCATAGACTTCGACGCTGTCCCCCAGACTGTCCGCAGCCCGTGGGGAACCTGTTCACGCCTGCCCACCCGTCACCCGACCACCGCCCCTCAACGAGGCGCCACGCGCCGCATCTGTTCCCTGGAGGCCGAAGCCGTGTCAAAGCCGCCGTTCACGCACCTGCACGTCCACACCCAGTACTCGCTGCTGGACGGTGCCGCGCGGCTGAAGGACATGTTCGACGCGTGCAACGAGATGGGCATGACCCATATCGCCATGTCCGACCACGGCAACCTCCACGGGGCGTACGACTTCTTCCACTCCGCGAAGAAGGCCGGCGTCACCCCGATCATCGGCATCGAGGCGTACGTCGCCCCCGAGTCCCGGCGAAACAAGCGCAAGATCCAGTGGGGCCAGCCGCACCAGAAGCGGGACGACGTGTCCGGTTCCGGCGGTTACACGCACAAGACCATCTGGGCTGCGAACAGGACGGGCCTGCACAACCTCTTCAAGCTCTCCTCGGACGCGTACGCCGAGGGCTGGCTGCAGAAGTGGCCCCGGATGGACAAGGAGACCATCTCCCAGTGGTCCGAGGGGCTCATCGCCTCCACCGGCTGCCCCTCCGGCGAGCTCCAGACCCGGCTGCGCCTCGGTCAGTTCGACGAGGCGCTGAAGGCGGCCTCCGAGTACCAGGACATCTTCGGCAAGGACCGCTACTTCCTGGAGTTGATGGACCACGGCATCGAGATCGAGCGCCGGGTCCGCGACGGCCTCCTGGAGATCGGCAAGAAGCTCGGCATCCCGCCCCTGGTGACGAACGACTCGCACTACACGTATCCGCACGAGTCAGCCGCGCACGACGCGCTGCTGTGTATCCAGACCGGCAAGAACGTCTCCGACCCGGACCGCTTCAAGTTCGACGGCACCGGCTACTACCTGAAGTCCACGGAAGAGATGTACGCCATCGACTCCTCGGACGCCTGGCAGGAAGGCTGCGCCAACACCCTCCTGGTCGCCGAACAGGTCGACACCACCGGCATGTTCGAGGCCAGGAACCTCATGCCGAAGTTCGACATCCCCGAGGGTTTCACCGAGGTCACCTGGTTCCAGGAGGAGGTCCGCCGCGGCATGGAGCGACGCTTCCCCGGCGGCGTCCCCGAGGACCGCCAGAAGCAGGCCGAGTACGAGATGGACGTCATCATCCAGATGGGGTTCCCGGGGTACTTCCTCGTCGTCGCCGACTTCATCATGTGGGCCAAGAGCCAGGGCATCGCGGTCGGCCCCGGCCGTGGCTCCGCCGCCGGTTCGATCGTCGCGTACGCCATGGGCATCACCGACCTCGACCCGATCCCGCACGGCCTGATCTTCGAGCGGTTCCTCAACCCCGAGCGCGTCTCCATGCCCGACGTCGACATCGACTTCGACGAGCGCCGGCGCGTCGAGGTGATCCGGTACGTGACGGAGAAGTACGGCGCCGACAAGGTCGCCATGATCGGCACGTACGGCAAGATCAAGGCGAAGAACGCCATCAAGGACTCCGCGCGCGTGCTGGGCTACCCGTACGCGATGGGCGACCGGCTCACCAAGGCCATGCCCGCCGACGTCCTCGGCAAGGGCATCGACCTCAACGGCATCACCGACCCCTCCCACCCGCGCTACAGCGAGGCCGGCGAGATCCGGGCGATGTACGAGAACGAACCGGACGTGAAGAAGGTCATCGACACCGCCAAGGGCGTCGAGGGCCTGGTCCGGCAGATGGGTGTGCACGCGGCCGGCGTGATCATGTCCAGCGAGCCCATCGTCGACCACGCCCCGATCTGGGTGCGGCACACCGACGGCGTGACCATCACCCAGTGGGACTACCCGCAGTGCGAGTCGCTCGGCCTGCTGAAGATGGACTTCCTGGGCCTGCGCAACCTCACGATCATGGACGACGCCATCAAGATGGTGAAGGCCAACAAGGGCATCGACCTGGAGATGCTCTCCCTCCCGCTGGACGACCCCAAGACCTTCGAACTGCTCTGCCGCGGTGACACCCTCGGCGTCTTCCAGTTCGACGGCGGCCCCATGCGCTCGCTGCTCCGCCAGATGCAGCCCGACAACTTCGAGGACATCTCCGCCGTCTCGGCCCTCTACCGCCCGGGCCCCATGGGCATGAACTCGCACATCAACTACGCCGAGCGCAAGAACGGCCGCCAGGAGATCACCCCGATCCACAAGGAGCTGGAGGAGCCGCTCGAAGAGGTCCTCGCGGTCACCTACGGCCTGATCGTCTACCAGGAGCAGGTGCAGAAGGCCGCCCAGATCATCGCCGGGTACTCGCTGGGCGAGGCCGACATCCTCCGCCGGGTGATGGGCAAGAAGAAGCCCGAGGAGCTGGCGAAGAACTTCACCATCTTCCAGGCCGGCGCCCGCAAGAACGGCTACAGCGACGAGGCCGTCCAGGCCCTGTGGGACGTGCTGGTCCCCTTCGCCGGCTACGCCTTCAACAAGGCGCACTCCGCCGCGTACGGCCTGGTCTCGTACTGGACGGCGTACCTCAAGGCCAACTACCCGGCCGAGTACATGGCCGCGCTGCTCACCTCGGTCAAGGACGACAAGGACAAGTCGGCCGTCTACCTCAACGAGTGCCGGCGCATGCGCATCAAGGTGCTCCCGCCGAACGTCAACGAGTCCGAGCAGAACTTCGCCGCCCAGGGCGACGACGTGATCCTCTTCGGCCTCTCCGCCGTCCGCAACGTCGGTACGAACGTCGTCGAGTCGATCATCCGCAGCCGCAAGGCCAAGGGCAAGTACGCCTCCTTCCCGGACTACCTCGACAAGGTCGAGGCGGTGGCCTGCAACAAGCGGACCACGGAATCGCTGATCAAGGCGGGCGCCTTCGACTCCATGGGGCACACCCGCAAGGGCCTCACCGCGCACTTCGACTCGATGATCGACAACGTGGTCGCGGTCAAGCGCAAGGAGGCCGAGGGCCAGTTCGACCTCTTCGGGGGCATGGGCGAGGAGGAGAGCGACGAGCCGGGCTTCGGGCTCGACGTGGAGTTCACCACCGAGGAGTGGGAGAAGACCTATCTGCTCGCCCAGGAGCGGGAGATGCTCGGTCTCTACGTCTCCGACCACCCCCTCTTCGGCCTCGAACACGTGCTGTCCGACAAGGCCGACGCGGGCATCTCCCAGCTCACCGGCGGTGAGCACGCGGACGGCGCGGTCGTCACCATCGGCGGCATCATCTCCGGCCTCCAGCGCAAGATGACCAAGCAGGGCAACGCCTGGGCCATCGCCACCGTGGAGGACCTCGCCGGCTCCATCGAGTGCATGTTCTTCCCTGCGACCTACCAACTCGTCTCGACCCAACTCGTCGAGGACGCCGTCGTGTTCGTCAAGGGCCGCCTCGACAAGCGCGAGGAGGTCCCGCGCCTGGTCGCGATGGAGATGCAGGTCCCCGACCTGTCGAACGCGGGCACCAACGCACCGGTGATCCTCACCATCCCGGCCACCCGGGTCACCCCGCCCATGGTCAGCCGGCTCGGAGAGATCCTCACCCACCACAAGGGCGACAGCGAGGTGCGGATCAGGCTGCAGGGCCCGACCAAGACGACCGTGCTGCGCCTCGACCGGCACCGGGTGAAGCCGGACCCGGCTCTGTTCGGCGACCTCAAGGTGCTGCTCGGCCCGTCCTGCCTGGCCGGCTGAGCGACCTCGACCGGCGGCGAGCGTGAACGCGCGAGGGGCGCGTCCGTGATCCGGACGCGCCCCTCGGTGCAACCGGGCTGCGACAGCCCCTGTGCGGACGTCAGTTGTGACCAAAACGCTTCTGCCGGCCCTTGCGGGCCATGTCGCCCGTGGTCATCGGGGTCGCGCGCTGCTCGGCCTGCGGCTCCAGCGAGGACTGCTGGACCTCCTGCTGACCACGCTCGGACTGCGGCTGCTTACGGTCCTGCTTCTTGTTCTTGGCCATGGTGATCTGCCTCCTGTCGGGGATCTGGGGGCCGGGGACGCGACCAGATTCACATGGCGCGACACGGTGCGCATTTCGGAAAATCACCGTCCGTGACGAGAGTTGTCGGGAAGTGTGCCGCGATGGCGAGGGCGGACGGCGCATGCGCCACGCCGAAGATCGAGTTCCGGCCGTTAACCTCCGCGTGGTCGGGCAGACTCGAAGGAAGCCCGAAGCAAACCTCCCGGAAAGAGGGTGGATCGCGTGGACCGCTGCATCGTCCTGGTGGACGCCGGGTATCTGCTCGGCGCGGCCGCCAGCCTCCTCGCCGGGGAACCCTCCCGCTCCCGCATCACCGTCGATCACGCCGCCCTCATCCAGGGGCTGCGCGAGCGTGCCGAGGCCGACACCGATCGCCCGCTGCTGCGCATCTACTGGTTCGACGGCGCCCCCGACCGCGTCCCGCAGCCCGAGCACCGCAGGCTGCGCGTCATGCCGCGGGTGACCGTCCGGCTCGGCGCGCTGACCCGCAGCGACGGGCGGTGGGCGCAGAAGGGCGTGGACGCCGCCATGCACGCCGAGCTGACCGAGCTGGCCCGCAACCGCGCCTGCTCCGACGTGGTCCTCGTGACCGGCGACGGAGATCTGCTGCCGGGCATGATGGCCGCCAAGGAGCACGGCGTCGCCGTACACCTGTGGGCGGTGCAGGCCGCCGACGGTGACTACAACCAGTCCGAGGACCTGGTCGCCGAGGCGGACGAGCGGCGGGTGCTCGACCGGATGTGGATCACCAAGGCCGTACGGGCCAAGGACCTTGGCGGGGTCTGCGCGCCGCCGCCGGTGCCGCGTCCGGAGATCGCCGCGATCCTGTCGGCGCCGCTGCCCGAGTCGGCCCTCGCGGCGGCCGAGCGGGCCTCCGGGGAGCCCGAGCCGGCCCCCGCGGGGCGCAACGGGACCGAGGAGCGGGCACAGGCCGCGGCCAAGGGCGTACCGACCCCGAAGGATCTCGCCGCCATGCGGGGGCCCGGGGCGCATGCCGCGCAGCATCCGGCGACCGCGACGCTGCGGTGGTCCTCCGACAAGGGATGGGTGGACCGGCCCGGGGGCGCGGCGGAACCGCCCGAGGCGGCGGCGATGCCGACGCTGGCGCAGCTCACCACAGCCGAGCAGCGGTGGGCCGACCGCGAGGAGGACATCACCACGGTGGGTGGTGACCCCTATGAGGTCGGGCAGGTGTTCGCGCGGCGGTGGATGGCGCGGCTGACCGACCAGTCCCATCTGCAGAAGCTGTCGGGGATGTATCCGCGGGTTCCGCATCGGGTGGACGGGGAGTTGCTGCGGTACGCCGCGCGGTTCGGGTTGCTCGCGCACAAGGACGATCAGATCGACGAGCATGACCGGTACGCGATCCGGGCCGGGTTCTGGCGGGAGATCGATGTGCGGACGGGGGCGGAGCATGCGCCGGCCGGGGAGCGGTAGGGGCGCCTGAGCTCGGGCCCACTCCTTGCGGGCGGCTGCGGGGTGATCGTGGCTGGTCGCGCCCACGCGGCGGCGCCGCGTGTGTGACAGCCTCCCGCGCTGGGGTGACCCGGAGGGAAATCGGTGCCCGGGACCCCGTAGGCTCGTTCCTCGTGAGTACGCGTACGGCACAGGCGATCCGGCACGGTGGGGATGTCGTGTGCTCTGTGCGGGGGCTCACCAAGACGTATCCGGCGTCGCGGGGGCGGCGGGGGACGCCGGGCACCCCCGAAGTGCGGGCCAACGACGCGGTGGCGCTGGAGGTCCGGCGCGGCGAGATCTTCGGGCTGCTCGGGCCCAACGGGGCGGGCAAGACCACGCTGGTACGGCAGCTGACCGGGCTGATGCGGCCCGATGACGGCACCGTCGACATTCTGGGCCACGACATCGTGCGGCACCCGGAGCGGGCCGCGCGGATCCTCGCCTATCTGGGGCAGGAGTCGAGCGCCCTCGACGAGCTGACCGTGGCGCTGGCCGCGGAGACCACCGGGCGGTTGCGCGGACTCGACGTACGGCGGGCGCGGGCCGAGCGCGACGCGGTGCTGGCGGAGCTGGGGCTGACCGGGCTCGCCTCGCGCCCGCTGAAGAAGCTGTCCGGCGGGCAGCGGCGGCTCGCCTGTTTCGCCACGGCGCTCGTCGGGGAGCGGCCCCTGCTCGTGCTCGACGAGCCGACCAGCGGCATGGACCCGGTGGCCCGGCGGGCCGTCTGGGCCGCCGTCGACCGGCGGCGGGCCGAGTCCGGCACGACCGTCCTGCTGGTCACGCACAACGTCATCGAGGCGGAGACCGTGCTCGACCGGGTCGCCGTCCTCGACGAAGGGCGGGTCATCGCCTGTGACACCCCGGCCGGGCTGAAGGAGAAGGTCGCGGGCGAGGTGCGCGTCGAGCTGGTGTGGCGGGAGAAGGCCCCGCTGGACGTGCCCGAGGTCGCCGCGCTGCGCCCGCGTGCCGTGGAGTCCGGGCGCCTCTGGACGCTCCGGCTCGCGCCCGAGGAGGCGCGCGCGGTGGTGGCCACGGTGACCGGGGGCGCCGCCTTCGTCGCGCTCGACGACTTCACGCTCGCCACGCCGAGCCTGGAGGACGTCTATCTCGCGCTCGGCGGCAGCACGGGCAGCGCACAGGGGCTGATCAAGGGGTGAGGACCGCGGGCGTGAGCCGGAGCGCAATCGATGCGGATGTGAACGACAGGGCTGTCGCAGCCGTACGAACATGGGCGACAGCCGAAGCGAAGAGGAGCAGCTCGACGTGAGTGTCGTACCCGCCGAGATCCTGCCGGGCAGCACCCTGGCCGTGGAGGAGCGCGTGGAGCGCGGAGCCGTTGAGCTCGGGCCCCGCGCGCGGCTGTGGCCGTCGCTCGCCGCGGTGTACCGGGCGCAGCTGTCCCGGGCGCGGGTCGCGCGTATCCCGCTGCTGTTCGTGGCCACCTTCCAGTCGATCGGGATCATGATCCTGATGCGCGGCGTGGTGGACGGCGGCGCCGAGGCGCACGCCGTGGTCGCCGGTTCGGCGGTGCTCGTCGTCGCCTTCGTCGCGCTGAACCTGCTGGCCCAGTACTTCGGGCAGCTG
The DNA here is from genome assembly GCF_037201975.1 of Streptomyces sp. TG1A-60. Lineage (NCBI taxonomy): Bacteria > Bacillati > Actinomycetota > Actinomycetes > Kitasatosporales > Streptomycetaceae > Streptomyces > Streptomyces sp. TG1A-60. The sequence goes on from NZ_CP147520.1 coordinate 6,227,233, forward strand.
CGGTCCAGCGGCGGGCTCGACCACTACGCGACCCTGCCGGTGCCGCCGGCGGCGGTGGTGCTGGGCGCGGCGGGGGCGTACGCCTCCTTCACCGTGCCGGGGACCGTCGTGACCGCCGTCTTCGGCTGTGTGCTCTTCGGGCTGCCGCTGACCCACCTCTGGGTGCTCGCCGCCGTGATCCCGCTCGCCGGGGCCGCGCTCGCCGGACTGGGCGCCGCGCTGGGCCTGCTCGCCCCGCGTCCGGAACTCGCCACCGTGCTAGGGCAGCTGGGCATGTCGGCGGCGCTGCTGCTGGGAGTGCTGCCGGCCGACCGGATGCCGGGCTTCATCCAGTTCGCGCGGGACCTGCTCCCCTCGACGTACGGCGTGGAGGCGCTCGCGCGGACCTTCGGGCCGGACCCCGACTGGGCGTTCGTGCTCGCTGACCTCGCCGTGTGCGCGGGGGTGGGGGGCGTCTCGCTCGCGGTCGCCACCTGGGCGTACCGTCGCGCGGCCGTCCGGTGACGCGGCGCACAGCCGCGCCTGGCACGATGGCAGAGTGACCGCACCGTTTTCCTCGCCTTCGCCGCGACCGCACCACCAGCCGTCGGACGACCCCTGGGCTCCGCCGCCCACCAGCGGTGGGAACGTCGGGCATCTCGGGTACGAGCCGGACCAGCCGTCCGGCCCCGGGCTGAGGACCGAGCTGACCGAGGCCGCCGTCGTCACCGTGGTCATGGCCCTGCTCGGTGGTGCGGTGCTCGGCGTGCTGTGGTGGTGGCTGGCGCCGCACGTACCGCTCGTCTCCGACGGGTCGGCGGTCTATTTCAGGGACACCGAGGGCGAACAGGCCGTCGGTGTCGACGGGACGTTCACCCTGCTGGCCCTGGGCGCGGGCGCCCTCAGCGCGCTCGTCGTCTTCCCGCTGCGCCGGCGCGGCGGTGTGCCCCTAGTGGTCGCGCTCACGCTCGGCGGGCTGCTGGGCGCCCTGCTGGCGTGGCGGCTCGGGGTGTGGCTCGGGCCCGAGACCGATGTCGCGGCGCGGGCGAAGGAACTCGGAGAAGGGGTGACGTTCACGGCGCCGCTCAAGCTCGGGGCGAAGGGGGCGTTGCTGGCCTGGCCGCTGGCGGGACTGCTCGTCCATCTCGGGCTGACCGCCCTGTTCGGGCCACGCGATCCCGACCCCGACGAGGCGGAGCAGTACAAGGACGGGTACGGCGCGCCGGTGGGGCCGCCGCCGGCCGGCTGACGGTCTTTCGTCCCGCCCCCGCCTCCGGTCCCGCCCCCAGGGGCGCCGCCGCTTCGCCCCCGTGGGGCGGGGTGTCCGGCTGCTGCTGCGGGTGGGTGGGGACTGGTCGCGCAGTTCCCCGCGCCCCCTGAAATGCCTGAAAGGCGGGGGCCGCGCCCCGTCATGCGCGGGCGATGGGCGCGGAGGTCGCTTCCGTGAGCTTCAGGAGGTCCATCGGGGACAGCTCGACCTCCAGGCCGCGGCGGCCGGCCGAGACGCAGACCGTGGCGTGGGTGTCCGCCGACGCGTCCAGCACGGTGCGGAGCTTCTTGCGCTGGCCGAGCGGGGAGATGCCGCCCCGGACATAGCCCGTCGTGCGCTCCGCGAGGGCGGGGTCGGCCATCGCCGCGCGCTTGCCGCCGACCGCCGTCGCCAGGGACTTCAGGTCCAGCGACCCGGCCACCGGCACGACCGCGACGACGAGCGCGCCGTCCACGTCCGCCACCAGGGTCTTGAAGACCCGCTCGGGGGAGACGCCCATCGCCTCGGCCGCCTCCTCACCGTAGGACGGGTGGGCCGGATCGTGCTCGTAGGCGTGGACGGTGAACTCCACGCCCGCCGCGCTCAGAGCCACGGTCGCGGGGGTGCCGCCCGCCTGCTGCTTCTTCTTCGGCTTCTTCGCCATCGGCCTTCTCGTGTACGTCGGTCACGTCAGTTGAGGCTTGTCGGAGTCCGCGTCAGCTCCGACGCGGGCAACGACGGCAGACTACGGATGATGGCGGACTCGGCGCGCAGGAGTTTCAGCTCGTCGCGCAGCCGGGACGCGGTGTCGGGGGCCTGCAGCAGCCGCTGCTTGGCGGGGGTGTCCAGCATCATCGCCGCGGCGACCAGGTACGAGACGACCGCCGGCTCGTCCGGGAGGTCCGCCCCCGTCGACAGGGAACGCTCCCGGGCACCCGCGAGGCGCTTCTGGTACTGGCGGAACGCCCGCAGCACACCCTCCGCGAGCGCGCCCGCCTCGTCACCGGCGTCCTCCTCCAGCTCCTCCAGCTCCGCCACGAGGAACGGACCCGAGGTGTCCACCGAGAGCAGACGCACCCGGGTGGTGCCGGTCGCGAGGACCTCGTATGTGCCGTTGTCGCGCTCCCGGATGGTGGCAGCGTCCGCGACGCAGCCCACGGAGTGGAACGCCTTCGTCGGTTCGTCGCCGAAGCCCGCCGTCGGGCCCCGGTCGGGCAGGGCCGTCGTATCCGGCATTCCGGATACGCTCGGCGCGACCTCGTGGCCGTCGCGGATGGCCACGACGGCGAAGCGGCGGGGTTGGTCCTCGGGGGTCTTCAGCAACTCGCGCATCATGGCGCGATAGCGCTCCTCGAAGATGTTCAGAGGAAGCACGAGCCCCGGGTACAACACCGAGTTCAGGGGGAAGAGCGGCAGCCGGACGGTGGTCACGAGGCCAGAGCCTAATGGTCCTCCGGGTGCGCGCGTTCGCCCGTACTCGATTGGTGACCTCCCCGGCGGCCTACCTCCGGGCCCGTGTCGGCCTCTTCGGCCGTGCGCGCAGCGGTATCGAGGACGCCACCTCCAGGCGTACGCCGTCCCGCAGCTGGAGGAACTGGCCCAGCGGATCGTCCGAGACCCGGTCCCAGGGGAAGGACGTGGCGTACGGGCCGATCATGCGCAGCTGGGCCAGGGCGTCCGGCCAGCGCTCCAGGCGGACCAGGACATAGGCCAGGAGGTTGCGGACCTCGGCCGGCCACGGGTCGCCGGGGTCGTACGCGGCGGAGAGCGCGATCGCGCCGTCCGCCCCCGCCTCCAGGCGTGTGCGGGGGACCACGGCCGCGCCGCCCTCGGTGAGGTACGCGAACGCCGCCCGCACCGGCAGGGCCCGCACCAGGGAGCCGGGGAGGGCGTCCTCGGCGGCCCGCTCGGCGAAGTCGAGGCACTCGCGGTGCGAGCCGTACCAGGAGGCCGACAGATACTTCAGAGCCGCGACGTGGCAGCCGTAGTGGTGCGGGGAGCGGCGGACCGCCTCCCTCCACAGCTGTTCGAAACCACTGCGACCGAGGCCCGTGCCCCGGGCGTGGTCGAGGGCGATCCGCCAGGGCACCGGGTCACGCGGCTCGCCCTCGGCGGCTGCGGCGATCAACGGGCCCGCCTCGCGCAGCAGTTCCTCCCGGGCGGGGGAGCGCAGGCCGCGGGCCACCGCCAGCTCCGCCCTGATCAGCAGGGCGTCCGGGTCGTGCGGGGCGGCCGTCTGCCAGGACCGCAGCCACTCGTCGCGCGCGCGGGCGAACCCGGCGAGCCGCAGCGCGTACCGGTCGCGGTTCTCCCACTCGGCGGACTCCCGGGTGATCGCCAGCAGCTTCGCCGCGGGCGCGTACTCACCGCGGCGCGCCGCCACCAGCGCGGGCGCGAGCCGCTCGTCGGGGCAGTCGAGCAGCACCTCGTCGTCGGCGGGCAGCCCGGCGGCGAGCCGTGAGGTGTGGCGGGCCATCCGGGCCGTCCGGACGAGCGCACGCAGCGGACCCACGGCGACCCCCTTCCACCTGAACCGGCGCCGCTCCCGCGGACCGGGTGCTCACCGTCGCGCTTTCGCGCGTGTCGGTTTCGGTAAGAAGACGGCGCCGAGGCGGATCAGGTTGTGTGCTGTGCGATGACGGTCCGGATCACGGATCAGTTCCTGCTCAGGAGCCGGGTGGCCCCCGCCGCCACCGTCGTCGCGAGGATCCAGCCCAGGATGATCACCACCGCGGCCAGCCACTGCCAGCCGCCGTGCAGCTGCCAGTAGCCGACCTGACCGAGGTCGATGACCGGCAGCAGCAGATCCAGGGCGAACAGCGACGGGCTCCAGTGCGGATGCTCGCCGTTCTTGATCGGCGGATGGTGCGTGTGCGAAAAGGCGTACGAGGTCAGCGCCCACAGCACCGCCATCCACACGGCGGCCCGGCCCGGCCGGTACCCGTACGCGACCGTCCAGTCCTGCGCGTAGCCCCAGAGCTTGGCCGCGGCGGGCAGGTTCTCCCGCCGGTGGCGCTGCTTGGCGAGCAGCACCTCGCGGGCGCCCTCGTCGTCGCCGCCGGCCCGCAGCACGGTCGCCAGCCGCTCGTACGGCTCCGGGCTGTACTCGGCGGTCGCCGCCGCCACCCACTCCAGCCGCATGGCCAGCGGGAACCGGTCACGAGGGACGAGGCTCTCGTACTGGAAGCCGCCCATGTGGAGGTTGCCGGGGCCCGGCCAGCTCTCCGACTTGTCGATCAGGACGCCGACGCGGGCGCCGGACAGCACCACCTTGCCCCGCTCGGGTCTCTCACCGAGGAAGCGGAGCTCGGGCACCTGTACGCGGCGCAGGGACAGCTCCTGTTCGTCCGTGAAGGTGAACCGGGCGCGCTCCAGGTCGACGGAGTCGCCGAACCGGCCGTCGTCCAGCCGGATCCCGCCCTGGCACACGAACCGCTGGACGCGGGTGCCGCGCGCGGGGGTGCTGCCGCTGGTGTGCAGCGGATTGCCGACGCCGGCCGGGGTCAGGTAGAGGGTGCGCTCGACGGTCAGCTGCGGCGCGTTGAGGGCGAGGCGGCCGTAGGGGTTGGCGAGCCGACTGCCGCGCAGACTGAGCGAGGCGCCGACGGTCGCGCCGCGCAGGCTCAGCTCGCCGTGCGACTCCAGCATCTCGGCCTGCACGTCCTGGGCGACGGTCAGCCCGTCGGCGGAGAGCGAGCGGCCGTGCCGGTCGCGGTAGACGACCGCCTGGTTGAGCAGCAGATCGGTGCCGATCTGCGCGTCCGCCAGCCGCACCCCGTTGTGGAACCGACAGCGCGGCAGATGCAGATCGCCCTCCGTGTGCAGCCGGGCCGCCTCCAGGCGCGGCACCGAGCAGTCCACCAGCCGTACGGTCGTGAACCGGGCCTCCGGCAGCAGGATCTCCTTCTCGAACCGGCAGCTCTTCATCTCCACGTACGGCACCACCTGGCCGCCCGCCAGCTCCAGGACGTCCTTGATCTGGACGCCGACCAGCTTCAGCGCGGACACCCGGCCGGCCAGCGCGGGCGGCCCGTCCAGCAGCAGCCAGGCCACGATCCGGGACCGCACGGTCCGCTCGGGCCCCCAGGGGTGGCCGCCGTGCGGATCGTCCACGGCGGTGTCCCCGTCCCGCAGGTCGTACACGCTGCCGTTGCGGAAGGCCTGCCACATGCCGGCCTCGGCGGCGGTCAGGTCCTCCGGCAGGTCCCCGTCGTCCCGGACACCGACACCCTCCGTCACGGCTTTCCTTCCCCCGTTCTCCGCGCTCACGTGTATCGCACAACTGTTCATGCTGGTGATGCCCGCTGAGTGACGCCCCGAACACGCGGCGTGCTGTGCATTCTGGGGGACGCCCCGGACCCCGGGATCTTTTAGGCTCCCGCGCGGGTCCGTATCAGCCATTGGAACGCGCGGACGGCCGCCCGCGCCGGTCTGAGAGAATTGGGCGTGTGATCTCCCGAATCGATCTGCGCGGCGACGCCCTCCCGGAGGGACCCGCCCTGCGCGACCTGCTGCCCCGAGCCGACTTCGACGTCTCGGCCGCCCTGGAGAAGGTGCGTCCGATCTGCGAGGCCGTGCATCATCGGGGCGACGCGGCGCTGATCGACTTCGCGGAGAAGTTCGACGGCGTCCGTCTGCAGTCGGTACGGGTCCCGGCCGAGGCCCTCGCCCAGGCGCTGGAGCAACTCGACCCGGCCGTCCGCGCGGCCCTGGAGGAGTCGGCCCGCCGTGCCCGCGTCGTCCACCGCGAGCAGCGCCGCACCACCCACACCACCGAGGTCGTCTCCGGCGGCACGGTCACCGAAAAGTGGGTACCGGTCGAGCGCGTCGGCCTTTACGCCCCCGGCGGCCGGTCGGTGTACCCCTCCTCCGTCATCATGAACGTGGTCCCGGCCCAGGAGGCCGGCGTAGGCTCCATCGCCCTCGCCTCGCCCGCGCAGGCCGAATTCGGCGGGCTCCCGCACCCCACGATCCTCGCCGCCTGCGCGCTGCTCGGCGTCGACGAGGTGTACGCGGCCGGTGGCGCCACCGCCGTCGCGATGTTCGCGTACGGCACCGAGTCCTGCCCGCCGGCCACCATGGTCACCGGGCCGGGCAACATCTGGGTGGCCGCCGCCAAGCGGTACTTCACCGGCGTCATCGGCATCGACTCCGAGGCGGGCCCGACCGAGATCGCGGTCCTCGCGGACGACACCGCCGACCCGGTGCACGTCGCCGCCGACCTGATCAGCCAGGCCGAGCACGACCCGCTCGCCGCCGCCGTCCTCGTCACCGACTCCGTCGCCCTCGCCGACGCGGTCGAGAAGGAGCTGCAGCCGCAGGTCGAGGCCACCAAGCACGTCGAGGACCGTGTCCGCCCCTCCCTCGCGGGCCGGCAGTCCGCGATCGTGCTAGTCGACGGCGTCGACGAGGGCCTGCGCGTCGTCAACGCGTACGGCGCCGAACACCTGGAGATCCAGACGGCTGACGCCAAGGCGGTCGCCGAGCGCGTCGTCAACGCGGGCGCGATCTTCATCGGTCCCTGGGCGCCGGTCTCGCTGGGCGACTACGCGGCCGGCTCCAACCACGTGCTCCCGACCGGCGGCTGCGCCTGCCACTCCTCCGGCCTGTCGGTCCAGTCCTTCCTGCGCGGCATCCACATCGTCGACTACACGAAGGACGCGCTGGCCGAGGTCGCGCACCACGTGGTGACGCTGGCGGAGGCGGAGGACCTGCCCGCGCACGGCGCGGCGATCAAGGCGAGGTTCGGCTGGAAGGTACCTGAGGGCAAGTGAGCGACGTACGTATCGACGATCTCCCCGTACGCGACGAGCTGCGCGGCAAGTCCCCCTACGGCGCGCCCCAGCTCGACGTCCCCGTACGGCTGAACACCAACGAGAACCCCTACCCCCTGCCGGAGCCACTGGTCGAGCGGATCGCCGAACGGGTGCGGGAGGCGGCCCGGCACCTCAACCGGTACCCGGACCGGGACGCGGTGGAGCTGCGCACGCGCCTCGCCGAGTACCTGACGAAGACCTCCGGACACGAGGTCGGCCTGACGAACGTCTGGGCGGCGAACGGCTCCAACGAGGTCATCCAGCAACTCCTGCAGACCTTCGGCGGGCCCGGCCGTACGGCGATCGGCTTCGAGCCGTCGTACTCCATGCACGGGCTGATCTCGCGCGGCACGGGTACGGGATGGATCTCAGGCCCCCGCAACGAGGACTTCACGATCGACCTCTCCGCCGCCGAGAAGGCCGTCGCCGAGCGTCGCCCGGACGTCGTCTTCATCACCACACCCAACAACCCCACGGGCAACGCGGTCTCGCGCGAGACCGTCCTCGCGCTGTACGAGGCCGCGCAGGCGGCCAAGCCGTCGATGGTGGTCGTGGACGAGGCCTACGTCGAGTTCAGCCACGGCGACTCACTGCTGCCGCTGCTCGAAGGACGGCCGAATCTCGTCGTCTCACGCACGATGTCCAAGGCCTTCGGCGCGGCCGGCCTGCGCCTCGGCTACCTCGCCGCCCACCCGGCGGTCGTCGAAGCGGTCCAGCTCGTCCGGCTGCCGTACCATCTCTCCGCCGTCACCCAGGCGACCGCGCTGGCCGCCCTGGAGCACACCGACACCCTGCTCGGTTATGTCGAACAGCTGAAGGCGGAGCGGGACCGGCTGGTCGAGGAACTGCGTGCGATCGGCTACGAGGTGACCGAGTCCGACGCGAACTTCGTGCAGTTCGGCAGGTTCGAGGACGCGCACGAGGTCTGGCGCGAGATCCTCGACCGGGGCGTTCTGGTCCGGGACAACGGCGTTCCGGGGTGGCTGCGCGTGACCGCGGGAACCCCGGCCGAAAACGACGCGTTCCTCGACGCGGTACGTGACTTGAAGAAGGAGCAGAGCGCATGACTCGCGAGGGACGCCTCGGAAGAATCGAGCGAACCACCAAGGAGACGTCGGTCCTCGTCGAGATCAATCTCGACGGCACCGGCCGGACGGAGATCTCCACCGGGGTCGGCTTCTACGACCACATGCTCGACCAGCTCGGCCGCCACGGTCTGTTCGACCTGACCGTGAAGACCGACGGTGACCTGCACATCGACTCCCACCACACGATCGAGGACACCGCCCTCGCGCTGGGCGCCGCCTTCAAGCAGGCCCTCGGCGACAAGGTGGGCATCTACCGCTTCGGCAACTGCACGGTCCCGCTGGACGAGTCCCTCGCCCAGGTCACCGTCGACCTGTCCGGCCGCCCCTACCTCGTGCACACCGAGCCCGAGAAGATGGCGCCGATGATCGGCGAGTACGACACCACGATGACCCGGCACATCCTGGAGTCCTTCGTCGCCCAGGCCCAGATCGCGCTGCACGTGCACGTGCCGTACGGGCGCAACGCGCACCACATCGTCGAGTGCCAGTTCAAGGCGCTGGCGCGGGCGCTGCGCTACGCGTCCGAGCGCGACCCGCGCGCGGCCGGCATCCTGCCCTCCACGAAGGGCGCGCTGTGAACGGCCTGTCCACCGTCCTGATCGTCGTCGGCCTCTTCCTGGTCGGCGGGATCATCTCGTTCGCCAAGCAGCAGATGCCGAAGAGTCTCATCACGCTGCTCTCGATCGGCGCCGCGATGTGTCTCGTCGCGGGCATCCTGCGGCTGGAGGTGTGGAATTGAGCACCGCGTCCAAGAAGGTCGTCGTCTTCGACTACGGCTTCGGCAACGTGAGGTCCGCCGAGCGTGCCCTCGCGCGCACGGGAGCCGACGTCGAGATCACGCGTGACTTCGACAGGGCCATGAACGCCGACGGGCTGCTGGTGCCCGGCGTCGGCGCCTTCGCCGCCTGCATGAAGGGGCTGAAGGAGGCCCGCGGTGACTGGATCATCGACCGCCGGCTCGCCGGCGGCCGACCGGTGATGGGCATCTGCGTCGGTATGCAGATCCTCTTCGCGCGCGGCATCGAGCACGGCGTGGAGACCGAGGGCCTCGACGAGTGGCCGGGCGCGGTCGAGCCGCTCCAGGCCGAGGTCGTGCCGCACATGGGCTGGAACACCGTCGACGCCCCGGCCGGCACCGAACTCTTCGCCGGGCTGGACACCGACGCCCGCTTCTACTTCGTGCACTCCTACGCCGTCCACGACTGGTCCCTGGAGACGCACAACCCCGCCCTGACCGCCCCCAGGGTCACCTGGTCCACGCACGGCAAACCGTTCGTGGCGGCCGTCGAGAACGGCACCCTGTGGGCCACGCAGTTCCACCCCGAGAAGTCCGGCGACGCCGGAGCGCAGCTGCTGAACAACTGGATCGGAACCCTGTAGCCATGGCAAAGCTCGAACTCCTTCCCGCCGTCGACGTCCGTGACGGCCGGGCGGTCCGGCTCGTCCACGGCGAGTCCGGCACGGAGACCTCCTACGGCTCCCCGCTGGAGGCCGCCCTCGCCTGGCAGCGCGCGGGCGCCCAGTGGCTGCACCTGGTCGACCTGGACGCCGCGTTCGGCACCGGCGACAACCGGGACCTGGTCGCCGAGGTCACCGAGAGCCTGAAGGAACTGCACGTCAAGGTCGAGCTGTCCGGCGGCATCCGGGACGACGCCTCCCTGGCGAAGGCCCTGGCCACCGGCTGCACCCGGGTGAACCTCGGCACCGCCGCCCTGGAGACCCCCGAATGGGTCGCCAAGGTCATCGCCGAACACGGCGACAGGATCGCGGTGGGCCTCGACGTGAAGGGCACCACCCTGCGCGGCCGTGGCTGGACCCGCGACGGCGGCGACCTCTACGAGACGCTGGAGCGCCTCGACAAGGAGGGCTGCGCCCGGTACGTCGTCACGGACATCGCCAAGGACGGCACCCTCCAGGGACCCAACCTGGAGCTGCTGAAGAACGTCTGCGCGGCGACGGACCGTCCGGTCGTGGCCTCCGGCGGCGTGTCCTCCCTCGACGACCTGCGGGCCATCGCCGAGCTGGTTCCGCTCGGTGTCGAGGGCGCCATCGTCGGGAAGGCCCTGTACGCGAAGGCGTTCACCCTGGAAGAGGCCTTGGAGGCTGTGTCCACATGAGCGGATCCGTGCGGCGCGTGCAGAGCGGCAGTCCCTGGGAAGAGTCCTTCGGCTTCGCACGCGCCGTCGCGGTGGGCGACCGCGTCCTGGTGGCGGGCACGACGGCCTTCAAGGGCGAGGTGCTGTACGGGGAGGGCGACCCGTACGAGCAGGCCAAGGTGGCCTTCGCGAGCGCGATCGAGGCGATCGGCGAGTTCGGGCTCGGCGTCGAGTCCGTGATCCGCACGCGGATGTACCTGACACACATGCGGGACGTGGACGACGTGGGGCGGGCCCACAAGGAGCTCTTCGACCCGGTCCGCCCGGCCGCGACCCTGCTGGTCGTGGACGGTTTCGTCGACTCGCGCATCCTTGTCGAAGTAGAAGTCGAAGCATTCAGAGGAGCCGTGGATTCATGACCCTGGCGGTCCGAGTCATCCCCTGCCTGGACGTGGACAACGGCCGGGTCGTCAAGGGCGTCAACTTCCAGAACCTGCGCGACGCGGGCGACCCCGTCGAGATGGCCAAGGTGTACGACGCCGAGGGCGCCGACGAGCTGACGTTCCTGGACATCACCGCCTCGTCGGGCAACCGCGAGACGACGTACGACGTGGTGCGCCGCACCGCCGAGCAGGTCTTCATCCCGCTGACGGTCGGCGGCGGTGTCCGCACGGGCGAGGACGTGGACAAGCTGCTGCGGGCGGGCGCGGACAAGGTCGGCGTCAACACGGCGGCGATCGCCCGCCCGGACCTGATCCGAGAGATCGCCGAGCGCTTCGGCCGCCAGGTGCTGGTCCTGTCCGTGGACGCGCGCCGTACCGAGTCCGGATCCTTCGAGGTCACCACCCACGGCGGTCGCAAGGGCACCGGCATCGACGCCGTCGAGTGGGCCCACCGGGCCGCCGAACTGGGCGCCGGCGAGATCCTGCTCAACTCGATGGACGCCGACGGCACGAAGGACGGCTACGACCTGGAGATGATCACGGCCGTCCGCAAGCACGTCACCGTCCCCGTCATCGCCTCCGGCGGCGCGGGCAGGCTCGCCGACTTCTCCCCGGCCGTCGAGGCGGGCGCGGACGCCGTCCTCGCCGCGTCGGTGTTCCACTTCGGCGACCTGCGCATCGGCGAGGTCAAGGACGCGCTGCGGGGCGCGGGACACCCCGTGCGGTGACACCGCGCTCAGCTTGACGTTCAACCCCGACAAGATCGTCTCTTGCCGGGGGCGGACGTCAACTTCAGGAACGAGCCCCGGCCGCCATCGGCGACCGGGGCTTCCCGCTCGGCTCAGAGCCCCAGCTGCTTCGTCTCGTGCAGCTTCGCGATCGCTTCCTTCTCGCCGTCCAGCTCCACGTCGGCGACCTGCTGCCGGCCGTACAGGAACAGCAGCAGCTCCGAGGGCTCGCCGGTGACCGTGACGACGGGGGCGCCGCGGTGGGCCACCACGGTCTGGCCGTCAGGGCGGCGCAGCACCAGGCCGGTGGGGGCGCCGCGGCCCATGAGGCGGGCGGTGCGCTCCAGACGCGACCAGAGGGCGTCCTGGAAGACGTGGTCCAGCTCGCGCGGCGACCACTCGGGCCGGGCGCGACGGATGTCTTCGGTGTGGACGTAGAACTCGATCGTGTTCGACACCTCGTCGATCTGTTTGAGGGAGAAGGGCGAGAAACGCGGCGGACCGGTGCGCACGAGCTGGATCAGCTCCTCGTACGGCTTCGCGGCGAACTCCTCCATCACCCGGTCCAGGCGCGGCGCGAGCTGCTTGATGATGATGCCCCCGGCGGCGTCGGGGCGGCGCTCGCGCACCACCACGTGCGCGGCGAGGTCACGGGTGGTCCAGCCGTCGCACAGGGTGGGAGCCTCCGGGCCCGCGGTCTCCAACAGGTCGGCGAAGAGAAGCCGTTCACGCTTGGCATGGGTCGACATACGACCAGCCTACGACCGTGCCACCGCTTCGCCCAGCGCAGGTCCGGCCGAATCGCGGCAGCGATGCCGTTCGTATGACAAGAAGGTCCGGCCTGTGGACAACGGACGAGGCGGGTCACCGCGGCGCGGCACAATGGCACGCATGACCAGCACGCCGTCCTCCAGCAGCCGCCGTAGTCCCGGAGCCCCCAGCGGCCCCGGCGCTCCCAGCGCGCTGGACCCCGAGATCGCCGCGCGCCTCAGGCGCAGCGCCGACGGGCTCCTGCCCGCCATCGCCCAGCAGTACGACACCGGAGAGGTGCTCATGCTCGGCTGGATGGACGACGAGGCCCTGCACCGCACCCTCACCACCGGCCGCTGCACCTACTGGTCGCGCAGCCGCCGCGCGTACTGGGTGAAGGGCGACACCTCCGGCCACTTCCAGTGGGTGAAGTCCGTCGCCCTGGACTGCGACGCCGACACCGTCCTCGTCAAGGTCGACCAGGTGGGCGCCGCCTGCCACACCGGCGCCCGCACCTGCTTCGACGAGGACGTCCTCAAGGCCGTCGTGGGCGGCGCCGATTCCGACGTACCGTCACCGGGTCAGTAAGGTCAGCAGCCATGGACCTCGACACGTTCCGCAAGCTGGCCTCCGACCGCCGTGTCATCCCCGTCAGCCGCAAGCTCCTCGCCGACGGCGACACCCCGGTCGCGCTCTACCGCAAGCTCGCAGCCGAGCGCACCGGCACCTTCCTCCTGGAGTCGGCGGAGAACGGCCGTACGGCGTTTCAATGGTCTCGCTACTCCTTCGTGGGCGTCCGCAGCCACGCCACCCTCACCTCCCGGGACGGCCGGGCGCACTGGCTCGGAACCCCGCCCGTCGGCGTCCCGGCCGAGGGCGACCCCCTCGCCGCCCTGCGCGCCACCATCGAGGCGCTGCACACCCCGCACCAGGAGGGCATGCCCCCCTTCACCGGCGGCATGGTCGGCTACCTCGGCTACGACATCGTGCGCCGCCTGGAGAAGATCGGCCCCGGCGAGCGCGACGACCTCCAGCTCCCCGAGCTGACCATGCTGCTCACGAGCGACCTGGCGGTCATGGACCACTGGGAGGGCTCGGTCCTGCTGATCGCCAACGCGATCAACCACAACGACCTGGACACCGGCGTCGACGAGGCCCACGCCGACGCCGTCGCCCGCCTGGATGCCATGCAGGCCGACCTCGCCCGGCCCGTCGCCCAGCCCCCGGCGGCCCTCCCGCCCTCCGAACTGCCCGAGTACACCGCACTGTGGGGCGGCCCCGACTTCCAGGCGGCCGTCGAGGACGTCAAGGAGCGCATCCGGGCCGGCGAGGCATTCCAGGTCGTCCCCTCCCAGCGCTTCGAAACACCGTGCACGGCAAGCGCGTTGGACGTCTACCGGGTTCTCAGGGCGACCAACCCCTCCCCGTACATGTACCTGTTCCGCTTCGACGGCTTCGACGTCGTCGGTTCCTCCCCCGAGGCCCTGGTCAAGGTCGAGGACGGGCAGGCCATGGTCCACCCCATCGCCGGCACCCGGCACCGGGGGGCGACTCCGCAGGAGGACCAGGCCCTCGCCGACGAGCTGCTCGCCGACCCCAAGGAGCGCGCCGAGCACCTGATGCTCGTCGACCTGGGCCGCAACGACCTGGGCCGGGTCTGCGAGCCGGGCTCCGTCGAAGTGGTGGACTTCATGTCCGTCGAGCGGTACTCGCACGTCATGCACATCGTCTCCACCGTCACCGGCCGGGTCGCGCCGGGCCGTACGGCCTTCGACGTGCTGACCGCCTGCTTCCCCGCGGGCACCCTCTCCGGCGCCCCGAAGCCGCGCGCCATGCAGATCATCGACGAGCTGGAGCCGTCCCGCCGGGGCCTGTACGGCGGCTGTGTCGGCTACCTCGACTTCGCGGGCGACTCCGACACCGCCATCGCCATCCGCACCGCCCTGCTGCGCGACGGCACGGCATACGTCCAGGCCGGCGCCGGCATCGTCGCCGACTCCGACCCCGTCGCCGAGGACACCGAGTGCCGCAACAAGGCGGCGGCGGTCCTGCGCGCGGTGCACACGGCGAACCGACTCGGACAAGAGGGCGCCTGTCACGTGAGCCCCGGGTGACAGGCACCCCGGGACGCAGGCGATAGTGGAGTACGTGACCGCAGTACCTCCCCCCGACCCGAACCCGAGTCCGTCCGCGCCGGTCGGCGCAGCCTCGCCCTGGCGCTGCTGAGCGGCGCGCTGGGCGCGGCCGTCGTGCTGCTCGCCAGCCGCCAGCGCTGGTCGGAGGGCACCGCCTCGGTGGCCGGCGGCGCCTTCCCGCTGACCGCCAAGGGCGGCGACGTCACGGGTGTGCCCGCGGCCCTCGCCATAGTGGGCCTCGCCGCGCTCGTCGCCGTCTTCGCCGTGCGCCGGTCCGGGCGCGTCCTGGTCGCCCTCCTGCTCGCCCTCTCCGGCGCGGGCACCATCGCCGCCGCGCTGCTCGGCGTGAACGACAGCTCGGCGCTCGACGACAAGGCGGCCGAGGCCTCCGGCGACAACGCCGCGACCGTCGACGCGCTCAGCCACACAGGCTGGCCGTACGTCGCGGCCGCCGGCGGCGCGCTCATCCTGCTCGCCGGGCTGCTCGCGCTCCGCTACGGACGGCTGTGGCCCGCGATGTCCGGCCGCTACGAGCGAGACGGCACCCCCCGCCCGCGCAAGGCCGAGCCGGTCGACCCCGACCGGCCGGAGGACATGTGGAAGGCCCTGGACCGAGGAGAGGACCCCACGGGGCGGGACCCGGCCTAGAGTCGTACGACTTCATGGTTGGAGCCGTACGCCCCCCGGTGACGGGGCGGGCCGGGCCGGGAGTGAGACCCCCGCTCAAGGCACTCGCGCGGGTACGGGACAATGGACGGCGAGCGTCCGACTCACCCGGGCATCGAGCGACACGCATCGAGCACCACGCATTGAACAACGAGGAGCAAGTCATGGCGGGCAGCAGCCACGGTCACACCCCGGCCGCCTGGACCGGCGTCACCATCGCCTTCATCGGTTTCTGCGTCTCGGGCGCCTACATGGTGATGGCCGAGCCGCTGGGATTCTGGGCCGGCATGGTCATCGTCGTCCTCGGCGGCGTCGTCGGCATGATCATGCGAGCCATGGGCATGGGCCGGCCGAAGGACGCGAACGCCGCGTACGAGACGGCGGAGCGCGACAGGGCCAAGGGCCCCGAGCCGGCCGGCGCCAAGAGCTGACTTCCAGGTGAGGGGCAGCCCGGCACGTACGTCGCCGGGCCGCCCCTCACCCGCGTCACAGAGCCCGGACAGGCGGTTCCCCCGGGAGCCGGGCACCCGGCCGCCCCGCGGGCGCGCTCACGGCCCGCGCGGGGCAGAATGCGGTGTGTGAACGCCGAGACCCCTCCAGTGTCGCCGCAGCCCCCCGACCCGGCCGCCGCGCTCGCAGGCCCCGACACGGGGACCGGGCCGCGCACGGGGCGGGCGCGTGGGCTCTGGGTGCCCGCCGGGGTGCTCGCGGGCGTCGGCGGGGCCTTCGCGTACGTCGCCGCCGTCGACCCCAACGAGCCCGGCCACTACCCGGTCTGCCCGCTGCTGCGCTTCACCGGCCTCTACTGCCCCGGCTGCGGCGGTCTGCGCAGCGCGCACGCCTTCGCGCACGGGGACATCGCGACCGCCTTCACCGCCAACGCCCTCGCCGTGGCCGGTTTCGTGGGCTTCGCGGTGCTGTGGACGGTCTGGGTCGTCCATGAGGCGCGCGGACGACCGTTGCGCGTCCCGGTCGGTCCTGTCGGGTTGTGGACGCTCGGCGCGTTGGCCCTGGCATTCACGGTGGTCCGGAACCTGCCTTTCGGCGGCTGGCTCCATCCTTGATCGAACGGCGAACGTCCAGGTAGTGGGACCGTCGTCAACCGGATGCGAGGCCTACGCCCTCCTGCGGATACCATCGCAGTGAACTGCCAGAACCCTGAGAACCGCTCGACTGTCCACACACGACCGTCAAACGTTGTCACCGATTCACACCGTCTGAAAGGGGGCCGCTCGCGTGAGTGTGCTCGACGAGATCATCGACGGAGTCCGTGCCGACCTCGCGGAGCGGCAGGCGCGCGTCAGCCTCGACGAGCTCAAGGAACGCGCGGCGAAGGCTCCGGCGGCCAAGGACGGCGCGGCAGCCCTGCGCGGCGACGGCGTCAAGGTGATCTGCGAGGTCAAGCGGTCCAGCCCCTCCAAGGGCGCGCTCGCCGCGATCGCCGACCCGGCAGGCCTGGCGGCCGACTACGAGGCGGGCGGCGCGGCGGTCATCTCCGTGCTCACGGAACAGCGCCGTTTCGGCGGTTCGCTCGCCGACCTGGAGGCGGTCCGCGCGCGCGTGGACATCCCCGTCCTGCGCAAGGACTTCGTCGTCACCTCGTACCAGCTGTGGGAGGCCCGGGCGTACGGCGCCGACGTGGTGCTGCTGATCGTCGCGGCCCTCGACCAGCCGGCGCTGGAGTCTCTGGTCGAGCGCGCCGAGTCCATCGGGCTCACCCCGCTCGTCGAGGTCCACGACGAGGACGAGGTCGAGCGCGCGGTCGACGCCGGTGCCCGGGTGATCGGCGTCAACGCCCGCAACCTCAAGACCCTGGAGGTCGACCGCTCCACCTTCGAGCGCGTCGCCCCCGAGATCCCCGACTCCATCGTCAAGATCGCCGAGTCCGGCGTCCGGGGCCCGCACGACCTCATCGCCTACGCCAACGTCGGCGCCGACGCGGTCCTCGTGGGCGAGTCCCTCGTCACCGGCAGGGACCCCAGGACCGCCGTGGCCGACCTCGTCGCCGCGGGCGAACACCCGGCGCTCCGGCACGGGCGGGGCTGACCCGCGCCATGACCGACCACACCTTCGTCGCCGACCGGCCGGGGCCCGCCTCGGCCGGGGCACCGGGGTGCGTACGGTCGGCGGCGGTGTCGCCCGTCACCGGTTTCACCCACACGGGTGATTCGGGGCCGGTAGGATGTGCCGCGATGTTCTCGATCGCCATGACGACCAGGGACCCCTACGCCCGCCTCGCGCGCGGGTGCCGTCCCCGTGGCTGCCGGGCGCCCGCCCGACGCGTCCACGGGCGCCGGGTCCGCTATGTCATCGGTGACGAGCCGGGCCAGGTGAACGGTATGCGATGGCCCCGGACGCGTGTCACCCGCGGTGAGCTGAGTCCATCTCCGAACGCCGGGTGAGGTGCACCGCCGGATGCCGGGTGCGGCCTCCGGCCGGTCCGGCACCGCGGCCTCGCCGTCCGGGGTACTCGTCGCCACGGCGGAAGGCCGTCCGGCGGCGGGATTCGACAGGCCCGACGAGTTCGACGAGGCCGGGTCGAGCGGACGGAGTCCCTCAGCCCTGCCGTGAGCTGCCCGCGCCGTCCCATGAGCTGCCCGTGGCTGCCATCATCCGCTCACACCACCGGTGACACCCCTGCGTGGGTCTCTTCCTCACCCCTGCCGACCGATCGACATCGGGGCTGCGCCCCCTGCGAGGTAACCGCATGTCCAGTGAGTTCTTCATTCCCGACCCGGAGGGTCAGGTCCCCAGCACCGAGGGGTACTTCGGCGCGTACGGCGGCAAGTTCATCCCGGAGGCGCTGGTCGCCGCCGTGGACGAGGTCGCCGTGGAGTACGACAAGGCCAAGCACGACCCCGAGTTCGCCCGCGAGCTCGACGATCTGCTCGTGAACTACACCGGGCGGCCCAGTTCGCTCACCGAGGTGCCGCGGTTCGCCGAGCACGCCGGCGGGGCCCGGGTGTTCCTCAAGCGCGAGGATCTCAACCACACCGGGTCGCACAAGATCAACAACGTGCTGGGGCAGGCCCTGCTCACCAAGCGTATGGGCAAGACCCGGGTCATCGCCGAGACGGGAGCGGGCCAGCACGGCGTCGCCACCGCCACCGCCTGCGCGCTCTTCGGGCTCGACTGCACGGTCTACATGGGTGAGATCGACACCCAGCGGCAGGCCCTCAACGTCGCGCGCATGCGCATGCTGGGCGCCGAGGTCGTCGCCGTGAAGTCCGGGTCCCGGACCCTGAAGGACGCCATCAACGAGGCCTTCCGCGACTGGGTCGCCAACGTCGACCGCACCCACTACCTCTTCGGTACGGTCGCCGGGCCCCACCCCTTCCCCGCCATGGTCCGCGACTTCCACCGGGTCATCGGCGTGGAGGCCAGGCGCCAGCTCCTCGAACGCGCCGGGCGGCTGCCCGACGCCGCCGTCGCCTGCGTCGGCGGCGGGTCCAACGCCATCGGGCTCTTCCACGCCTTCATCCCGGACACCGGCGTACGCCTCATCGGCTGCGAGCCAGCCGGGCACGGCGTCGAGACCGGTGAGCACGCCGCGACCCTGACCGCCGGTGAGCCGGGCATCCTGCACGGATCGCGGTCGTACGTCCTGCAGGACGAGGAAGGGCAGATCACCGAGCCGTACTCGATCTCGGCGGGCCTCGACTACCCGGGCATCGGCCCCGAGCACTCGTACCTCAAGGACAGCGGTCGCGGCGAGTACCGCGCGGTCACCGACGACGCGGCCATGCAGGCGCTGCGTCTGCTGTCGCGCACGGAGGGCATCATCCCGGCGATCGAGAGCGCGCACGCACTCGCCGGTGCCCTGGAGGTCGGCAAGGAGCTGGGCAGGGACGGGCTGATCGTCGTCAACCTGTCCGGGCGTGGCGACAAGGACATGGACACGGCGGCACGCTACTTCGACCTGTACGACACAGCTGCCGACGCCGAGGTCGCCGCCGACGCGGCCGACCTCGCCGAGATCGAGGGGGACGCCAAGTGAGCGGCAACATCCAGCTGTTGAGCGACACCCTCGCCGCCGCCAAGGCGGAGGGGCGGTCCGCGCTCATCGCCTACCTGCCGGCCGGGTTCCCGACCGTCGACGGCGGTATCGCCGCCGTCAAGGCGGCCTTCGAGGGGGGCGCCGACGTCGTCGAGGTCGGGCTGCCGCACAGTGACCCGGTCCTCGACGGGCCCGTCATCCAGACCGCCGACGACATCGCGCTGCGCGGTGGCGTCAGGATCGCGGATGTGATGCGTACGGTGAGGGAGGCCTTCGAGGCCACCGGGAAGCCCGTCCTCGTCATGACGTACTGGAACCCGATCGACCGCTACGGCGTGGAGCGCTTCACGGCCGAGCTCGCGGAGGCGGGCGGCGCGGGCTGCATCCTGCCCGACCTGCCCGTCCAGGAGTCGGCGCTGTGGCGGGAGCACGCCGAGAAGCACGGACTCGGCACGGTCTTCGTCGTCGCGCCCAGCAGCAGGGACGCCCGTCTCGCCGAGATCACCGCGGTGGGCAGCGGCTTCGTCTACGCCGCCTCGCTGATGGGCGTCACGGGCACCCGGGAGTCCGTGGGCGCGCAGGCAGAGGACCTGGTGCGGCGCACCAAGGCGACCACGGACCTGCCCGTCTGCGTGGGCCTCGGCGTCTCCGACGCCCGGCAGGCCGCCGAGGTCGCCGGGTTCGCCGACGGGGTGATCGTCGGCTCCGCCTTCGTGAAGCGGATGCTGGACGCGCCGGACGAGGCGGCCGGCCTGGACGCCGTACGGGAACTGGCGGGCGAGCTCGCGAAGGGCGTGCGCCGGGGCGCGTGACAGGGCGCGTGACGTTCACCCCTTTGTCGTACGAGGGTGGCTGGACGTAACGGGCAATCCGCTCACTCGAACGGGTGGAAGTGGGACCGGGGAGGCGCTGTGCGCCTCCCCGGTTCGTTCTGCGGGATGTGAGCGAGAAGAACCGTGAGGGAAAGCGCACCGCCCGTGAACGGCTGGCGGAGGAGCGAGCGAAGCAGAAGGCCGCCGAGAAGCGCCGTCGGGTGTTGATCGTGGGTGCCTCGGTACTGGGCGTGCTGGGGCTGGCGGCCGTGATCGGCGTCGTGGCGGCGAACGCGGGCAAGGACGACGCCGCCGCCACCGCGGGCCCGGTCGTGGCGCCCTCCGGGGCGAACGGCGAGGACAGCCTCGCGATCCCCGTCGGGGACGCCGACGCGAGATCGACCCTCTCGGTGTGGGAGGACTTCCGCTGCCCGGCCTGCAAGTCCTTCGAGGACGCGTACCGCTCGACGATCCACGAGCTGACCGAGGCCGGAAAGCTGAAGGTCGAATATCACCTGGTCACCCTGATCGACGGGAACATGGGCGGCAGCGGCTCCCGGAAAGCCGCCAACGCAGCCGCGTGCGCGCAGAACGAGGGCAGGTTCCCCGAGTACCACGACGTGCTGTTCGAGAACCAGCCCGCCGAGACCAGTGACGACTTCGCCAGCAACCGCAAGCTGCTCGACCTGGCGGGGAAGGTGGACGGGCTGGACTCCTCCGCCTTCCGCAGCTGCGTCGAGGACGGCAGGCACAACAGCTGGGTGGCGAAGTCGAACGACGCCTTCCGCAAGGGCGGCCTCTCGGGCACGCCGAGCGTCTTCCTCAACGGCACCAACATCTACGCGGACCAGTCCATGACCCCCGCCAAGCTGAAGCAGATGGTGGAGGCGAAGGCCCAGGGCTGAGTCCCCGGTGAGGCCAGGGGCGTGGGGCGGGGCGTTATGGACCCGTTGCCGTCCCTGCCCGCCGTCGCCCCTGCCCGGCAGGGTAGCGTCGACCCTGCCATGGAACTTGCCTACATTCCCAGCCCGTCGCGCGGGGTGCTCTACCTCGGTCCCGTCCCGCTGCGCGGCTACGCCTTCTGCATCATCATCGGAGTCTTCGTAGCCGTCTGGCTCGGCAACAAACGCTGGGTCGGCCGCGGCGGGCGGGCCGGTACGGTCGCCGACATCGCTGTCTGGGCCGTGCCCTTCGGGCTCGTCGGTGGACGGCTCTACCACGTGATCACGGACTACGAGCTGTACTTCAGCGAGGGCCGCGACTGGGTGGACGCCTTCAAGATCTGGGAGGGCGGGCTCGGCATCTGGGGCGCGGTCGCGCTCGGTGCGGTGGGTGCCTGGATCGGGTGCCGTCGTCGGGGCATTCCGCTTCCCGCGTACGCCGACGCCGTGGCGCCCGGCATCGCCCTCGCGCAGGCGATCGGGCGATGGGGCAACTGGTTCAACCAGGAGCTGTACGGCAGGCCGACGGATCTGCCGTGGGCCCTGGAGATCACGTCCTCCACGGACGGGCGGGTGCCGGGCACCTACCACCCGACCTTCCTCTACGAGTCGCTGTGGTGCGTCGGCGTCGCGGTCCTCGTCATCTGGGCCGACCGTCGCTTCCGGCTCGGGCACGGGCGGGCGTTCGCGCTGTACGTCGCCTCCTACTGCGCGGGGCGGTTCTGGATCGAGTACCTGCGGGTGGACGACGCCCACCACATCCTGGGCCTGCGCCTGAACAACTGGACCGCGCTGTTCGTCTTCCTCCTCGCCGTGGCCTACATCATCCTGTCGGCCCGCAAGCGGCCTGGGCGCGAGGAAGTCGTCGAGCCGGGTGTCTCCGACGGGAACGGGGACGAGGGTGCGGCTTCGGTGGAGTCCGCGGCCAAGTCGGACGATGAGAAGAAGGACGAGAAGACCTCCGACTCCGCCGCTGAGGGTACGGAGACTACGGAGGCCCCTGAGGACAAGGCCAAGTCCGCCGAGAAGAGCTGATCCGCCGCTCCGCGACGGTTCGTCCCCAGCCCACCCGCCCTGTCAGGGCGGGTGGGTTTTCGGGTTCGGGGGAGAGAGGCCCGGGCGGCTGGTCAGTGTCTGATGGAGCGGTTCGCCAGGGACAGGGTTCTCCGGGCGCCCGCTACCACCGCCGGGTCGATGAAGCGGCCGTCGGGAAGGGCTTGGGCGCCGGGGGCGGTGGTCGCGGCTTCGAGGATCTCCTCGGCCGACTCGATCTCCGCCGGGGTGGGGGCGTAGGCGCGTTCGATCACCGGGAGTTGCCGGGGATGGACGGCGGCGCGGCCGAGAAAGCCGAGAGCGCGGCCGTGGGCGGAGGTGACCGCCAGGCCTTCGAGGTCTCTCGTGTCCGGGTACAGGGACTGGGCGGGGGAGGGGAGGCCGGCGGCGCGGGCGGCCAGGACTGTGCGGCAGCGGGGCCAGTCGAGGGCCGGGTCGTGGCGGACGGCCAGATCGGCGCGGAGGTCCGCCTCGCCGAGGGCGATGCCGTGGAGGGCGGGGTGGGAGGCGGCGATGTCGTAGGCCCGTTCCACGCCCAGAGCCGATTCCAGGAGGGCGTACAGCGGGAGGCTGCCTCCTCGCGCGGGTGCGGTGCGTTCCGCGACACGTACGACCTCGGCGGGGGAGGTGATCTTCGGAAGGCGGAGGGCCGCCAGGCCGGGGAGGGGGGAGAGGGCGGTGAGGTCGTCCTCGGCGAGCGGCGTGTCCAGGGCGTTCACGCGGACGTGGACCGGAACGGGAGGAGGGCCCGCGAGGAGTTCCGCCGTGGCCGCGCGTGAGTAGGCCTTGCGGTCGGGGGCCACGGCGTCCTCCAGGTCCACGATCACCACGTCCGCGCCCGAGGCCAGGGCCTTGGCGACCACCTCCGGGCGGTCACCGGGGACGTACAGCCAGGTCAGGGGAAAGGGGGCGTCGGCCGGTCGGTCATAGGGCGCCCTCCTGGCGGAGGGTCTCGATGTCCGGTTCCGACAGGCCCAGTTCGGTCAGGATCGCGTCGGTGTCGGCGCCGTGCGGACGGCCCGCCCAGCGGATGGCGCCGGGAGTGTCGGAGAGCCGGAAGAGCACGTTCTGCATGCGCAGGGGGCCGAGGTCGGGGTCGTCGATGGTGGTGAGGGTGTCCAGGGCCCGGTATTGGGGGTCGGTCATCACCTCCCTGATGTCCTGGATGGGGGCCACCGCCGCCTCCGCCTTCTCGAACGCCTCGATGACCTCCTCGCGGGTGTGGCGGGCGATCCACGTGCCGACCGCCTCGTCCAGGACGTCCGCGTGGCGGGCCCGGTCCGCCCCCGAACCGAACCACGGCTCCTCGATCAGCTCGGGGCGGCCGACCAGGCGCATCACCCGTTCCGCGACGGACTGGGCGGAGGTGGAGACGGCCACCCAGGAGCCGTCCGCCGTGCGGTAGGTGTTGCGGGGCGCGTTGTTGGCGGAGCGGTTGCCGGTGCGGGGCTGGACGTGGCCGAGCTGGTCGTACCAGAGGGGCTGGGGGCCCAGGACGGTGAGGATCGGCTCGATGATGGCCATGTCGACGATCTGCCCCTCGCCCGTACGGTCACGCCCGGCGAGTGCCGTCATCACCGCGTACGCCGTCGCCAGGCCCGCGATCGAGTCGGCGAGACCGAAGGGCGGCAGCACCGGCGGGGCGTCCGGTTCGCCGGTGATCGCGGCGAAGCCGCTCATCGCCTCGGCGAGCGTGCCGAAGCCGGGACGTTGGGCGTACGGGCCGAACTGGCCGAAGCCGGTGACGCGGGCCAGGACCAGGCGCGGGTTCGCGGCGGACAGCTCCTGCCAGCCCAGGCCCCATTTCTCCAGGGTGCCGGGGCGGAAGTTCTCGATGATCACGTCGGAGGTGGCGGCGAGGCGGAGGAGGGTGTCACGGCCGCCGGGGGTGGAGAGGTTCAGCGTCAGTGTGCGCTTGTTGCGGCCCAGCAGTTTCCACCACAGGCCCACGCCGTCCTTCGAGGGGCCGTGGCCGCGGGACGGATCCGGCTTCGTGGGGTGCTCGATCTTGATGACCTCCGCGCCGAAGTCGCCCAGCATCGTGGCGGCGAGGGGACCGGCGAAGAGGGTGGCGAGGTCGATGACGCGGAGGCGGGTGAGCGGGGGGTCGTACGCCTGGGTCATGGGCGGTGGGTCTCCCGGAGGGTGAGGCGGGCCAGGGCGTCGAAGCCGATGCCGTCGAAGTCGGAGATCGAGGTGGCCAGGCGGTTCTTGAGGGGGACCGTCCAGCGGTCGGGGAGGGCGCTTGGGGAGCCGGCCAAAAGGCCCGCGATGCTGCCTGCCGTCGCGCCGTTGGAGTCGGTGTCCCAACCGCCCGACACCGCACGGCAGACGGAGGCCGTGAAGTCGCCGTCCGCGTGGGTGAGGGCGGCGGTGAGCAGGGCCGCGTTGGGAAGGGCGTGGACCCAGTGGTGGTCGGCGTAGGTGGTGTGGAGTTCGTCGACGATCGTGTCGAAGTCGTCGGTTTCGGCGGCGAGCCGGAGGGCGTGGTTGACCGCCCTCGCCAGGCGGGATTCCGGGGGGACGACCTTGAGGCCGGTGCGCAGGCAGTGGTGGATGTCGTGGGTGTGGGTGTGGGTGTGGGTGTGGGTGCGGGTGCCGGTGTCTGCGGCGGCTTCGGCGATGGTGGCAGCGATGAACATCGCCGCGTAGACCCCGTTCGCCGTGTGGGTGAGGGTGGCGTCACGGTGGGCCTGCTCTGCTGCGGCGGCCGGGTCGCCGGGGTTGGTCCAGCCGTGGACGTCGGCGCGGATCAGGGCGCCGATCCATTCGCGGAACGGGTTGCGGTGGCGGGCGGTGTGCGGGGGGCCGACGCCGGTGAGGAGGTTGCGGTAGGCGATGCGTTCGGCGGTGAACGTGCGCCCTGCGGGGAGTTCGTCCAGCCAGAGCCTCGCCACGTCGGTGGTGGTGAAGTCGCTGCCGTGGCGGGCCAGGAGGAGGAGGTTCAGGAGAGGGTAGTCGAGGTCGTCGTCCTCGGGCATGCCGTCGATGTTCTCGGCGAGGGAGGTGGAGGCCGAGCGGCGGTTCCAGGGGTGGGCGGCGAGGAGTTCCGGGGGGACGCCTCGGGCGGTGAACCAGGTGGTGAGGGGCCAGTTGCCGGCGGCGGCGGCGAGGTGGCGGATGGCGGTGAGAGGGAGTTTTTCGACGGGTTTGCCCAGGAGGCAGCCGACGGCGCGGCCCAGCCAGGCGGCCTCGAGGCGGGGAAGGTACGTGGCCGGGGCGGGCGCGGGCCGAGCCGGGTGAGCGGGCCAGTTCGGGCACAGGGCCCTGATCCTGTCCAGCTCTGTCGGCTCGCTCTCCGCCAAGCCGCTCGGTAGGTCTGCCAGTTCGTCCAGCAGGTCCTCGGCCAGCAGTCTCACGTAGCGGGAGGCCGGCCGGCCGGACGCGCCGGCGCGGAGGGGGGCCGGGGGGCCGCCTGCCGCCTGCCAGCGAGCGGCGATGGCCGAGGATTCGCGGCCGTCCTGTACCGCCTGGTGGAGTTCGTGGCCCAGGAGGTCCTCCGGCTGGACCCAGGTGAGGCGGAGGGGGGTCACCGGAGGGGCGCCAGGGTGGTGAAGGCGGCCTCGTGGGCGCGCCGGCGCCGTACGTCCTGGTCGTGGATCTGGAGGGTGACCTCCGTCAGTGTCGTGGCGGGGGCGTGCAGGTCCAGGCGGCTGGCCTCCGCCACCGTCTTGGCCCAGTCGGGCGGGATCTCCGAGCCCAGCGCGCCCGCCAGAGCACCGGACATCGTGGCGATCGAGTCGCAGTCGCGGCCGTAGTTCACCGAGCCCAGGACCGCGTGGCGGTAGTCGCCGCGGGCCACGAGCAGCATGCCCAGGGCGATGGGGAGTTCCTCGATCGCGTGGAGGCGGGAGGGGCGGCGGGCGCCGAGGGAGGGGGTGCGGTAGTCGGGGCCGACCGTGTCGAAGGGGGCCACCGCCTCGCGCAGCGGCCGTAGCGCCGACTCGAAGTCCGTGTACCTGGACGCCACTTCGCACACCGCCTCGACCGCCGCGTGCGTGCCGTCCTTCGCCAGCCGGAGGACGGCCTCGGTCACCGACTCCGCCGTCGCGCCCGGCAGACACGCCGCCGCCACCGCCGCGGCGAACACGCCCGCCGCCTCCCTGCCGTACGACGACTGGTGGGCGCCCGCGATGTCGAGGGCCTCGGCGTACGCGCCCGCCGGGTCGGCCGCGTTGACCAGGCCGACGGGGGCCATGTACATCGCGGCGCCGCAGTTGACGATGTTGCCGGTGCCGGCCTCGCGGGGGTCGATGTGGCCGTAGTGGAGGCGGGCCGCCAGCCACTTCTCGGCGAGGAAGACCCGCTGGAGGGGGAGGGCCTCGGCCTCCAGCTCCGGGATCCAGCGCGGCGTCGTCATCATGTCCGGTACGAGGTGCTCGGCGACGGCGTACGCGTCCAGGTGGTCGCGGACGCGGTCGTACACCCGGACCAGCGCGTGCGTCATCAAGGTGTCGTCGGTGACGTGGCCGTCGCCCTTGTGGTACGGGGCGAGGGGGCGGGCGGTGCGCCAGTCGTCGCCGCTCCAGGGGCCGACGACGCCGTGGATACGGCCGCCGTGGCGTTCGAGGATCTGCTCCGGTGTGTAGCCCTCGACCGGGCCGCCGAGGGCGTCGCCGACGGCGGCGCCGACCAAGGCGCCGGTGATGCGCTCTTCGAGGCCTGCTTCGGCGGGGGGCATGGCGTGCAGGTTGGCTTCCGTGGGGGGCGTCATGCCCGAATCATCCTCCTGGGTTGGCGAGTTCCGCGGCTGCGAGAAGTTCGGCGAGGTGTACGAGGTCCGTGCCGGTGAGGCGGGGGAGGGCGCAGCCGGAGAGGGTGCGGCAGGCGTCCCGCCAGGCGCCGGGGATGGCGGCGGCGGCGCCGAGCGCGCCGGTCAGGGCGCCGGCGAGGGCCGGGGCTGAGTCGGCGACGCGGGAGAGGCAGGCGGCGGCGGGGACGGCCTCGGCGATCCGGCCGCGCGCGGCTGTGGCGAGGGCCAGGGCCACGGGGACGGTCTCGGCGGCGGCGATGCCGTAGCTGTAGACGTGGTCGACGATCTGGTGCTCGAGGAGCGGTACGAGAGCGAATGTGCCTTCTTTCCTGTGCCGGCGGGCGAGGTCCAGGGCGTGGCGGGCGTTGCGGCCGATCTCCGTCTCCTCGGGGAGTTCGGCGAGGGCGGCCTCCACGCAGTCACCGACGTCCGCGCCGACGAGCGCCAGCGCGAGCGCGGCGGCCATCGCGCGGGCGCCGTGCACGCCGTCGCCGTCCTGGGTGTACCGGGCGTCGAACTCGGCGAGTTCCGCCGCGAGTCGGGGGTCGCCCGGGTGGGCGACGGCGAGCACGCAGGCGCGTACGCAGGCGGCGTCGTCGAAGTAGTGGGGGTTGTCGTGGCCGGTGGCGGGTGGGCGCAGGCCGGCGGCGAGGTTACCGAGGCCGGCGCGGACGGAGATCCGGGCGCGCAGGGGGAGTACGGCGGACTCGACCTCGGGCGCGCGTTCGGCTGCCGCCGCGATCTCGCTGGCGACGGCGTTCCAGGACAGGTCGATCGAGGCGCGCGTGCGGCGCTCCAGGCTCAGGCCGCCGAGGGCGCCCGCGTCGCCGGCCCGCAGGAGGGCCTCCGCCGCGAACGCCGCCCACTCCGCGTCGTCGGAGGGGCCGAGGCGGAGCGGCTCGGGGGGCTGGTTGAGTGCGATGGGGACCGGCAGCGTGGTTGTGGCGTTCTGCTCGGCGAACGTGTCCAGCTCGCGGGTGAGGCGCCGGGTCCACTCCGGCATCCGGGCGGCCCGGTGCCGGGCGGCGGGCCAGCCGGCGGCGTCGCCCGCGGCGAGGCCGAGGAGGAGGCCCTCGATACGGCGGGCACCCGGGGGGCGTGTCGTGCCGGCCTCGGCTCCGCCTTCGGCCAGGGCGTTCCCACCCGCACCCGTGCGACTGTCGTCGTCGGGTGCGGGTGGCTCCCGTGGGGCGCCCTCGCCGCCGGTGACCGCACGTCCGGCCTCGATCGGCTTCGCCGCGAGCGGGGGTCGGGTTCTGGTGCGCTTCGCCACGACGGTGGGTTCGAGTGGGGCAAGCTTCGCCGTGAGCGTACGTTCGGCTTCGGTCGGTTCTGCCGCGATCGGGGGCTGGGCCCGGGTGGGCTTCGCCACGAGGGTGGGTTCGGTCCCGGTCGGGTTCGCCATGACCGTGCCTTCGGCTTCGGTGTGCTCCGCCGTGAGCGGGAGTTCCGTTCCGGCCGTGCTCTTCGCCCGCGGGGTGGGTGTCGAGGCGGGCGTCGTCCTCTCGCGCGGCTCGGGCTCGTGCCACGCAGTGGGCGGGGTCATGCGGGGGTCTCCGTCTGGTCGTCCGCCGCGAGGGTGAAGGCGCTCGGGTCCGGTGGTGGCCACTCTGCGCGGTGCAGGGGTTCCGTGTCGGTACCTCGCTTCTCGCGCTCGTCCGGTGTCCGTTTCCGGCCCTCGCCCGGTACCCACTTCCCGCCCTCACCCGGTACCAGGAGTTCCGCCACGTCCAGCACGTGGTGGCCGGTCATGGAGGGGAGGCAGCTGCCTCTTGCCGGGCCGATCGCGGCGGCCCACTCGGGTGGGATCGACGATGCTCCCCGGGTCGCGCCGGCCAGCGCGCCGGCGACGGCGGCGGTCGTGTCGGCGTCGCGGCCCATGTTGACGGCGGTGAGGACGGACTCGGTGAAGTCGCCGTCGGCCGCCGTGTAGGCGCCGAAGGCGAGGGCGACGGCTTCGGGGGCGAGGTCGGTCCAGGGGTAGCCGCCGATGACGACGGCGGAGCGGACCGCGCGTTCGCCGCGGTGGGCGACGGCCACCGCCCGGCGCAGGGAGCGGGCGGTCCAGGAGTCGTCGGGGACGGCGGCGAGGGCGGAGGCCACGACCGCGATGGTGGGGGCGCCCGCCATGGCCGCCGCCACGCCGGCGGCGACCGCCTGGCCGCCGTAGATGCCCTCGCCGTCGTGGCTGACCGAGCCGTCGACGGCGACCAGGCGGGCGGCTTCCGCGGGTCGGCCCGCCGCGAAGACGCCGAAGGGGGCCGCGCGCATGGCCAGGCCGTCGCTCCAGGCGTGCCGGTGCTGGGCGGAGATCGGCGCGGCAAGGCCCCGGCGGAGGTTCTCCAGGGTGCCGCGTTCGCTGAAGCCGGCGCCCCGGAACGGTCCCTCGTCCAGATCCGCGATCCACTGGTGCCAGGCCGTCTCCACATGCGCGACGGTGAGCGCCGAGCCGTGCCGGGCCAGCAGCAGCCCGGAGAAGATGGCGTACTCGGTGTCGTCCGTCCCCGCGGGGGTCTGCGCCACGTACCCCGTGATGCGCCCCCAGCGCGCACGGATCTCGGAGGGCTTCATGTTCTCGGCGGGCGCACCCAGTGCGTCCCCGACGGCGAGCCCGAGCATGGCCCCACGTGCCCGTTCACGGAGGCCGGCGGCGTCCCCCGGCGCCGGAACCGGAGGAATACAGACGATGGAAGGCATATGGCGCCTCTCTGACCCGGTGGGCAGATCTGGCCCGATGGGCAGTTGATCCGCTCTGAGGATTTCCGAGATTTCCCAGCTTTCGCTGGGAAGATCCCTGCCACATCGGGTGCTTCGGCGGCCCCGGAACGCCTCCGTATCACCCGGTCGACATCTGTGCAGGGTCATATACGAATGAGCGGAAGCGTTCCTCGAACAAGTCGAGAGGGCTCGTCCGGACGCCTGGCGGAGCCGGGTAAGTACGGCCTTCCTTGCTGGCAGAAGCGATTATCCGAGCGTACGTTCGAGATATGGCGATCGTTGAGACCGAGGCCGCGCCGCACGAGGCGCACCGCGACAACCACACCCACCGGGACGTCAACGGAGGCTGGCTGCGGCCGGCCGTGTTCGGGGCGATGGACGGACTCGTGTCCAACCTGGCGCTGATGACGGGTGTGGCGGGCGGATCGATGGGCCGGGAGGCGATCGTCGTCGCCGGTCTCGCGGGGCTCGCCGCCGGGGCCTTCTCCATGGCCGCCGGCGAATACACCTCCGTCGCCTCGCAGCGTGAACTCGTCGAGGCCGAGCTCGACGTCGAACGGCGGGAGTTGCGCCAGCATCCCCAGGACGAGGAGAAGGAGCTGGCCGCGCTGTACGAGGCGCGCGGTGTCGAGCCGGGGCTCGCGCGTGAGGTGGCGAGCCAGCTGTCGCGCGACGCCGAGCGGGCTCTGGAGATCCATGCGCGCGAGGAGTTGGGGGTCGACCCCGGTGGCCTTCCCTCGCCGGTCGTCGCCGCCGTGTCGAGCTTCGGCGCCTTCGCGGTGGGCGCCCTGCTGCCCGTCCTGCCGTATCTGCTCGGTGCGAGCGCGCTGTGGCCGGCCGTGCTGGTGGCGCTCGTCGGGCTCTTCGGGTGCGGCGCGGTGGTGGCCAGGGTGACGGCCAGAACCTGGTGGTTCAGCGGACTGCGTCAGCTGGCCCTGGGGGGCGCCGCGGCGGGTGTGACGTATGCCCTGGGCAGTCTGTTCGGTGCGGCCGTATGATGGATCGGGTGGCTATCTATACGAGGGGCCGCATAAATAGTCGTTACCAGGCGGTTTCGAATGCTTAACCACTGGGCATGAGCCGTAAGCGCCGCGGGCAATGACGCCCGTCAAGCAATCGAAGTGGTGGGCGACGACGCCTCCTGCGCCTCCGGTCGACCGACACCGATCTGTCCGGTCGACTCCCCCTTGAGTGCGCCACCGTGCGCAGTACCCCCTCCGCACCTGTGGCGTCCGCATGTTGGGACGAAGTATCCGCTTCCCGAGAATCGTTCCATCATGTAATCTGCACGAAATTTTGCACTTTACGCAGAGGGCCAGCGTCGTCCCTCGGCACTTTGCATATGCCAGATGACGACGACGGGAGAGCCGATGCGTACGCCGCGCCAGCCGTCCCAGCACTCCGCGAATGGCCAGAAGTGGTCGTTCATGGATGCTCGCCCTGCTGCGCAGGGTATGTACGACCCCCGCAACGAGCGCGACGCCTGTGGCGTCGGCTTCGTGGCCACCCTCACCGGCGAGGCGAGCCATGCGCTGGTCGAGCAGGCGCTCACGGTTCTGCGCAACCTGGAGCATCGCGGTGCCACCGGCTCCGAGCCCGACTCCGGTGACGGCGCCGGCATCCTCTCCCAGGTCCCCGACGCGTTCTTCCGTGAGGTGGCCGGGTTCGAGCTGCCCGAGGCCGGCTCGTACGCCGTCGGTACCGCCTTCCTGCCCGAGGAGGGCACGGAGGACGCCGTCGCCCGCATCGAGGCCATCGCGGCCGAGGAGGGCCTGACCGTCCTCGGCTGGCGCGAGGTGCCCGTCGCCCCCGAGCTGCTCGGCGCCACCGCCCGCTCGACGATGCCCGCCTTCCGTCAGGTCTTCGTCACCGACGGCACGGCCGCGTCCGCCACGGACATCGACCTCGACCGCAAGAGCTTCGTGCTGCGCAAGCGCGCCGAGCGCGAGGTCGACGTCTACTTCCCCTCGCTCTCCGCGCGGACCATCGTCTACAAGGGCATGCTGACCACCGGCCAGCTGGAGCCGTTCTTCCCGGACCTGTCCGACCGCCGCTTCGCCTCCGCGATCGCACTCGTGCACTCCCGGTTCTCCACGAACACCTTCCCGAGCTGGCCGCTCGCCCACCCGTACCGCTTCGTCGCGCACAACGGCGAGATCAACACCGTCAAGGGCAACCGCAACTGGATGGTGGCCCGCGAGTCCCAGCTGGTCTCCGACCTGTTCGGCCCGGCCGAGAAGCTGGAGCGGATCTTCCCGATCTGCACCCCGGACGCCTCCGACTCGGCGTCCTTCGACGAGGTCCTGGAACTGCTCCACCTCGGCGGACGCTCCCTGCCGCACTCCGTGCTGATGATGATCCCGGAGGCGTGGGAGAACCACGACTCCATGGACCCGGCCCGCCGCGCCTTCTACCAGTTCCACTCCACGCTGATGGAGCCCTGGGACGGTCCGGCCTGTGTCACCTTCACCGACGGCAGGCAGGTCGGCGCGGTCCTCGACCGCAACGGCCTGCGTCCCGGCCGCTACTGGGTCACCGACGACGGCCTCGTCGTCCTCGGCTCCGAGGTCGGCGTCCTCGACATCGACCCCGCCAAGGTCGTCCGCAAGGGCCGGCTGCAGCCCGGCCGGATGTTCCTCGTCGACACCGTCGAGCACCGCATCATCGAGGACGACGAGATCAAGGCCGGCCTCGCCGCCGAGCAGCCGTACGCGGACTGGCTGGAGGCCGGGGAGATCGAGCTCTCCGACCTGCCCGAGCGTGAGCACATCGTGCACACGCACGCCTCGGTCACCCGCCGCCAGCAGACCTTCGGCTACACCGAGGAGGAGCTGCGCGTCATCCTCGCGCCGATGGCCAAGGCCGGCGCCGAGCCCATCGGTTCCATGGGCACGGACTCGCCGATCGCCGCGCTGTCCTCCCGCCCGCGTCTGCTCTTCGACTACTTCACCCAGCTGTTCGCGCAGGTCACCAACCCGCCGCTGGACGCCATCCGCGAGGAGCTCGTGACCTCGCTGCGCTCCTCCCTCGGCCCGCAGGGCAACCTCCTGGAGACCACGGCCGCCTCCTGCCGCTCGGTCACCCTGCCCTTCCCGGTGATCGACAACGACGAGCTGGCCAAGCTCATCCACATCAACGCCGACGGCGACATGCCCGGCATGAAGGCCGCCACGCTCTCCGGTCTCTACCGGGTCTCCGGCGGCGGTGACGCCCTCGCCGCGCGCATCGAGGAGATCTGCGCCGAGGCCGACGCCGCCATCGACAACGGCGCCCGGCTGATCGTCCTCTCCGACCGCCACTCGGACGCCGAGCACGCGCCGATCCCGTCGCTGCTGCTCACCTCGGCCGTCCACCACCACCTCATCCGCACCAAGCAGCGCACCCAGGTGGGCCTGCTGGTCGAGGCCGGTGACGTCCGCGAGGTCCACCACGTCGCCCTGCTCATCGGCTTCGGCGCCGCGGCCGTCAACCCGTACCTGGCGATGGAGTCCGTCGAGGACCTCGTCCGCGCCGGAACGTTCCTGTCGGACATCGAGGCCGAGCAGGCGATCCGCAACCTGATCTACGCCCTCGGCAAGGGCGTCCTGAAGGTCATGTCCAAGATGGGCATCTCCACGGTCGCCTCCTACCGCGGCGCCCAGGTCTTCGAGGCCGTCGGCCTCTCGGACGAGTTCGTCGACACGTACTTCAACGGCACGGCCACCAAGATCGGCGGCGTCGGCATCGACGTCATCGCCAAGGAGGTAGCCGCCCGCCACGCCCAGGCGTACCCGGTCAGCGGCATCGCGCCGGCCCACCGTGCCCTGGAGATAGGCGGCGAGTACCAGTGGCGCCGTGAGGGCGAGCCGCACCTGTTCGACCCGGAGACGGTCTTCCGCCTCCAGCACTCCACGCGTACGCGCCGCTACGACATCTTCAAGAAGTACACGGACCGCGTGAACGAGCAGTCCGAGCGCCTGATGACGCTGCGCGGCCTGTTCGGCTTCAAGGCGGGCGAGGGCCGTGCGCCGATCCCCGTCGACGAGGTCGAGCCGGTCTCCGAGATCGTCAAGCGGTTCTCGACCGGCGCCATGTCGTACGGCTCCATCTCCCAGGAGGCGCACGAGACCCTCGCCATCGCCATGAACCAGCTGGGCGGCAAGTCCAACACCGGTGAGGGCGGTGAGGACGCCGAGCGCCTGTACGACCCGGCGCGCCGGTCCAGCATCAAGCAGGTCGCCTCCGGCCGCTTCGGCGTGACCTCCGAGTACCTGGTCAACGCGGACGACATCCAGATCAAGATGGCCCAGGGCGCCAAGCCCGGTGAGGGCGGTCAGCTGCCCGGCCACAAGGTGTACCCGTGGGTCGCCAAGACGCGTCACTCGACGCCGGGCGTCGGCCTCATCTCCCCGCCGCCGCACCACGACATCTACTCCATCGAGGACCTGGCCCAGCTGATCCACGACCTGAAGAACGCGAACCCGCAGGCGCGGATTCACGTCAAGCTTGTCTCGGAGGTCGGCGTCGGCACGGTCGCGGCCGGTGTGTCCAAGGCGCACGCGGACGTCGTCCTCATCTCCGGCCACGACGGCGGTACGGGTGCCTCCCCGCTCACCTCGCTGAAGCACGCGGGCGGCCCCTGGGAGCTCGGTCTCGCCGAGACCCAGCAGACACTGCTCCTGAACGGCCTGCGCGACCGCATCGTCGTGCAGACCGACGGCCAGCTGAAGACCGGCCGTGACGTCGTCATCGCCGCGCTGCTCGGCGCCGAGGAGTTCGGCTTCGCGACCGCGCCGCTGGTCGTCTCCGGCTGCGTCATGATGCGCGTCTGCCACCTGGACACCTGCCCGGTCGGCATCGCCACGCAGAACCCGACGCTCCGCGACCGGTTCGTCGGCAAGGCCGAGTACGTCGTGAACTTCTTCGAGTTCATCGCCGAGGAGGTCCGCGAGATCCTCGCCGAACTGGGCTTCCGCTCCATCGAGGAGGCCGTCGGCCACGCCGAGACGCTCGACGTGACCCGCGCGGTGAACCACTGGAAGGCACAGGGCCTGGACCTGGAGCCGCTGTTCCACGTGCCCGAGCTGCCCGAGGGCGCGGTCCGCCACCAGGTGATCGAGCAGGACCACGGCCTGGAGAAGGCGCTCGACAACGAGCTGATCAAGCTCGCCGGCGACGCCCTCGCCGCCTCGGACGCCACCGACGCCCAGCCGGTCCGCGCCCAGGTCAAGGTCCGCAACATCAACCGCACGGTCGGCACGATGCTCGGCCACGAGGTGACGAAGAAGTTCGGCGGCGCCGGTCTGCCCGACGACACCATCGACATCACCTTCACGGGCTCGGCGGGCCAGTCCTTCGGCGCGTTCCTGCCGCGCGGTGTCACGCTGCGCCTGGAGGGCGACGCCAACGACTACGTCGGCAAGGGCCTCTCCGGCGGCCGTGTGATCGTCCGTCCCGACCGGGGCGCCGACCATCTCGCCGAGTACTCGACGATCGCGGGCAACACCATCGCCTACGGCGCGACCGGCGGCGAGCTGTTCCTGCGCGGTCGTACGGGCGAGCGGTTCTGTGTCCGCAACTCCGGTGCCCTGGTGGTGTCCGAGGGCGTGGGCGACCACGGCTGCGAGTACATGACCGGCGGCCACGCGGTCGTCCTCGGCGAGACGGGCCGCAACTTCGCGGCCGGCATGTCGGGCGGCATCGCGTACGTCATCGACCTGAACCGCGACAACGTCAACGCCGGCAACGTGGGCGCCGTCGAGGCCCTGTCCGACGACGACAAGCAGTGGCTGCACGACGTGGTGCGCCGCCACGCCGAGGAGACCGGCTCGACGGTCGCCGAGAAGCTGCTCGCCGAGTGGCCCGTCGCCGTGGAGCGCTTCAGCAAGATCATCCCCAGTACGTACAAGGCTGTGCTCGCCGCCAAGGCCGCCGCCGAGCAGGCCGGTCTCTCCGAGACCGAGATCACCGAGAAGATGATGGAGGCGGCGATCAATGGCTGACCCGAAGGGCTTCCTCAACCACGGGCGCGAGGTCGCCAGGTCCCGCCCCGTCGACGTACGCCTGAAGGACTGGAACGAGGTCTACGTCCCCGGCTCCCTGCTGCCGATCATCAGCAAGCAGGCCAGCCGCTGCATGGACTGCGGCATCCCGTTCTGCCACAACGGCTGTCCGCTCGGGAACCTCATCCCCGAGTGGAACGACTACGCCTACCGCGAGGACTGGGAGGCGGCGTCGGAGCGGCTGCACGCGACGAACGACTTCCCGGAGTTCACCGGCCGCCTGTGCCCCGCTCCGTGCGAGTCGGCGTGTGTCCTCGGCATCAACCAGCCGGCCGTCACCATCAAGAACGTCGAGGTCTCGATCATCGACAAGGCGTGGGACAGCGGTGATGTCGCGCCGCAGATCCCGGAGCGCCTGTCCGGCAAGACGGTCGCGGTCATCGGCTCGGGCCCGGCGGGCCTGGCGGCGGCGCAGCAGCTGACGCGGGCCGGCCACACGGTCGCCGTGTACGAGCGCGCCGACCGCGTCGGCGGTCTGCTGCGCTACGGCATCCCCGAGTTCAAGATGGAGAAGCGGCACATCAACCGCCGTACCGAGCAGATGCGCGCGGAGGGCACCCGCTTCCGTACGGGCATCGAGATCGGCCGCGACCTCAAGGCGACGGACCTGAAGAAGCGGTACGACGCCGTCGTCATCGCGGCCGGCGCCACCACGGCCCGTGACCTCACGGTCCCCGGCCGCGAGCTGACCGGCATCCACCAGGCCATGGAGTACCTGCCCCTGGCCAACAAGGTCCAGGAGGGCGACTTCGTGGCGCCCCCCATCACGGCCGAGGGCAAGCACGTCGTCGTCATCGGCGGCGGCGACACGGGCGCGGACTGCGTGGGCACCGCCCACCGCCAGGGCGCGGCCTCCGTCACGCAGCTGGAGATCATGCCCAGGCCCGGCGACGACCGTGACCCGGTCTCCCAGCCCTGGCCGACCTTCCCGATGCTCTACAAGGTCACCTCGGCCCACGAGGAGGGCGGCGAGCGGGTCTACTCCGTCTCCACCACCCACTTCGAGGGCGACGAGGACGGCAACGTCCAGTGGCTGCACCTCACCGAGGTCGAGTTCATCGACGGCAGGCTGACCCCGAAGCCGGGCACGGAGCACAAGATCCCCGCCCAGCTGGTCACCCTCGCCATGGGCTTCACGGGCACCGACCGCGAGAACGGCCTGGTCGAGCAGTTCGGCCTGGAGCTCGACGAGCGGGGCAACATCGCCCGCGACGCCGACTTCCAGACCAACGTGCCGGGTGTCTTCGTGGCCGGTGACGCCGGCCGCGGGCAGTCGCTCATCGTGTGGGCGATCGCGGAAGGCCGCTCGGCGGCCCGTGGCTGCGACCGCTTCCTCACGGGCGCGAGCGACCTGCCCGCACCGATCCGTCCCACGGACCGCGCCCTGATGGCCTGACGGCTCAGAGGGCCTTCGGGCCAGAGGGCCTTCGGGCCAGAGGTTCGGAGAGGTTCAGCACGGTGACCTGAGGGTCACCCTCCACACGTCCCGTACAACGGCGTACGGAACACAGACGGCGCCTGCCCGCCAGTCCCCGACCGGACGACTGGGCAGGCGCCGTCGCATGTGCGGGCGCCGCGGGGGCCGCTCAGCCCGTCATCGCCGAGACCTTCCCCACTGCCAGCACCACCAACAGGGCCGACACCGCCACGCACGCCCCCGCCTGCACGAGTACCCGCCGCCGGTCCCGGGGCGCGTACGCGAACGCGAGCGCCACGGCCCCGCCTGTCAGCAGCCCCCCGAGGTGCCCCTGCCAGGAGGTGACCACCGCGGAGATGACCAGCCACACCAGCAGGCCGGCCATGAAGCGGTTGATCCCGCTCGGATCGGCCCCCAACCGGCGGGCCAGGACGTAGTACGCGGTGCAGACGCCGAAGATCGCGCCGGAGGCGCCCACCGTGCTGGTGTCGGGGGCGAGGAGGAGGACGAGGACGGAGCCGCCGAGGGCGGACAGCAGGTACAGGCTCAGGTAGCGGGCGCGGCCGAGCTGCAGTTCGACGATCCGGCCGACGTTCCACAGCGTGACCATGTTCATCACGATGTGGAGGATGCCGAAGGTGCCCTCGGTGGGCGGGATGTGGAGGAAGGCGCCGGTGAGGAGGCGGTACCACTCGCCGTCGATCACGCCCTCAGCCTGGAAGCCGGCCGGATAGGCGCTCTGCCAGACGTAGCGGAGGCCGTCCGGGCCGGCCAGGCCCCGGCCCAGCATCGCGAAGCCGTCCACGATCTCCGGGCGGAGCAGTTCGGCGACGTAGGCCACGACGTTCAGGCCGATCAGGACGTACGTCACCAGCGGCACCGTCGAGATCCGGCCGCCGAAGACCGTGCGGGCCTGACGGACCGCCCGCGCGCCCTCCTTCACACACTCCGGGCACTGGTGGCCCACGGCCGCGTCCCGCATGCAGTCCGGGCAGATGAACCGCTCGCAACGGGTGCAGCGGACGTACGACTCCACGCTCGGATGCCGGTAGCAGGTGCTGACGGCGGGCTCGGACGACGACGGGGACTCGGGTTCCACGGCCGGCTCCTTGTGGGTGTGGGGCTGATGACGAGCCGGTGGGGACGGCGGCGAACAAAATAGCGAACAGCCGGGTGGCAGGGGTTCGGGGGGTGCCGTGGTGGAAGCAACTCCGCCACGGCACCGCCGTGACCCCGTAATCTCGGCCTCCCACCGATATACCGCCCCGCACGCCAGGAGGGCCCCCGCATGCCCGCGATCAGCCTCAGCAAGGTGCGGGAAACCGCGCCCGCGCTCGTCGGTCTCTACGAGGCCGCCGGAATCTCCCTCGACAAACACGGGCTGAAAGGGCAGCGGGCCGCCGTCTACCTCGTGGTCGACCACAGTGGCTCCATGCGGCCGTACTACAAGGACGGCAGTGTGCAGGCCCTCGCCGATCGTGTGCTCGGACTGTCAGCGCAGTTCGACGACGACGGGAGTGTGCCGGTGGTCTTCTTCTCCACCGGGGTCGACGCCGTCACGGAGATCGGCCTCGCCGACCACCACGGCCGGATCGAGCGCATCGTGTCCGGGCTGGGGCACATGGGGAAGACGAACTACCACCTGGCGATGGACGCCGTCATCGACCACTACCTCGACCGCGCGGCCGGGGACCCGGCCTTCGTGGTGTTCCAGACGGACGGTGGGCCGACCAGCAAGCTCGCCGCCGAACGGTATGTGTGCAAGGCGGCGAGGCTGCCGTTGTTCTGGCAGTTCATCGGCTTCGGTGATCCGGACAGCAAGCAGTTCGACTTCCTGCGCGGGCTCGACGAGTTGGCGGTGCCGGGGAAGCGGGTCGTCGACAACGCCGGGTTTTTCCATGCCGGTTCGGATCCGGGAGCCGTCTCCGACGCGGAGTTGTACGACCGCCTGTTGGGGGAGTTCCCGAGTTGGCTGGCGGGGGCGCGGGCCCGGGAAATCGTCCGGTGACGCGTGGGTCGTCGACCGGTTCCGCACGCGTCCCGTCCGCGCCGAGTCCGGGCCGGCGTCCCGACGCCGACGACCGAGGCGTAACAGCGGGCTCACCGGCGGCGACCACCGTCACCGAGGACCACGGTTCGGCACTCGGCCGGGCCGCCCCAGGCCGTGCGCAGCGCTCGGGCCTTGGTCAGCCACAGCGACAGGTCGTACTCCGCCGTGTAGCCGATCGCGCCGTGCAGCTGGAGGGCGGTGCGCGCGGTGGTGTACGCCGCCTCGCAGGCCGCCACCTTGGCGGCTGCCACGTCCGCCGGGTCCAGGGTGACGGCCGCACCGAGGACCAGGGGACGCGCGAACTCCAGGGCCACCTTCGCGTCGGCCAGCCGGTGCTTCACCGCCTGGAAGGAGCCTGTGGGTACGCCGAACTGGGTGCGCTGCCCGACGTACGCCACCGTCCGGTCCAGGAGGGCGAGGCCGACGCCGAGGGCCTGGGCGGCCACCGCGAGACGGGCCCGGGTGAGGGCTTGGGCGACGGCTGATGGGTTCGTGGCGAGGAGTTCGCCGCCGGGTGAGAGAGGGGTCAGGCGGCGGGCCGGGTCCAGGGAGGGGCGGATCGCGCCGTGGCCGGGGGAGAGGCGCAAGTCGCCCGTGTCCGGGTCGAGCGACAGGCGCATCGCCGCCGCGTCGCCGTCCAGCGCGTACGACCCCTCAGGCGCGAGGGTGGCCATCGCCTTCCCGGACACCAGGGCCGGAAGCATGCGCTCGGCCGGGCCCGGATCGTCGAGCGCGGCCAGGAGAACCGCCGCCGTCACCGTCTCCACCAGCGGGCCCGGCACCGCGTGCCGCCCCAACTCCACGAACGCGACGGCCAGTTCGACGGGCAGGGGGCCCACCCCGTCGTACGCCTCGGGCGCCGCCAGCGCGAAGACGCCGGCCTCGGCGACCCGGGACCACAGCGCACGCCCGGCCTCGTGCTCGCCCCGCCCCCAGGCCCGTACGACCGACGGCGTGTCGGCGGCCGTCAGCATGGCGTCCAGCGACGCGGCGAACGCCCGCTGCTCGGTGTCGAGGAGGAAACGCATCAGCGCCGGCCCTTCGGCAGGCCGAGGAGGCGTTCGGCGATGATGTCGCGCTGGATCTCGTTCGTACCGGCGTAGATCGGGCCCGCGAGGGAGAAGACGTACCCCTCGGACCAGTCGGTGTCCGCCGACTCGCCCTCCTCGCCGAGCAGTTCGAGTGCCGTTTCGTGCAGGGCGATGTCGTACTCGGACCAGAAGACCTTGTTCAGGCTGGACTCGGGGCCGAGTGCCTCGCCGTCGAGGAAGCGGGAGGCGCTCGCGTAGGTGAACAGCTCGTAGGCGCGGGCACCGATCAGCGCGTCGGCCACGCGGTCATGCTCGGCGGCGGGACGGCCCCGTGCCTGCCAGAGCTCGAACAGGCGGTTCGCACCGGCCAGGAAGCGGCCGGGGGAGCGGAGCATCAGACCGCGCTCGTTGCCGGCGGTCGACATCGCGATGTGCCAGCCCCGGCCGGGCTCGCCGATGACGTCCTCGTCCGGTACGAACACGTCGTCGAGGAAGAGCTCGGCGAAGGCCGGCTTGCCGTCCAGGCGGCCGATGGGGCGGACCGTCACGCCCGGTGCGCGCAGGTCGAACATCAGGTACGTCAGCCCCTGGTGGGGTTTCGGCGTGCCCGGCTCGCTGCGGAACAGGCCGAACGCCCGGTCCGCGAAGGCGGCGCGTGACGACCAGGTCTTCTGCCCGCTCAAGCGCCAGCCCCCGTCGGTGCGCACGGCCCGGGAGGTGAGGGAGGCGAGGTCGGACCCGGCCTCGGGCTCCGACCAGGCCTGGGCCCAGACCACCGCGCCGGAGGCCATCGGCGGCAGCACGCGGGCCCGTTGCCCGGCCGTGCCGTGGTCGAAGAGGGTGGGGGCGAGGAGGCTGATGCCGTTCTGGCCGACGCGCCCCGGGGCGCCGGCCGCGAAGTACTCCTCCTCGAAGATCAGCCAGCGCGGCAGCCCCGCGTCACGGCCGCCGTACGCCGTCGGCCAGTTCACCACCGACCAGTGGCCGGCGGACAGTTCGGCCTCCCAGGCGCGGTGGGCGGCGAAGCCCTCCTCGGTCTCCAGGGAAGGGAGCGGTTCGGGCGGGACATGGGCGCGCAGCCAGGCGCGCGCCTCGGCGCGGAAGGCCTCGTCGGCGGGGGAATGGGCGAGGTCCACGGGTCACCCTTCTTGCCTGACAGACGTCTGACCGGTCCAGCAAACGTTTGACTGCCCCCGGCGAACGTTTGGTGTCCTGCCTGCCAAACGCTCTCCGGCTTCCCTAACAAGTGTTTGGTAGGTTAACGTGCCGCCATGACCGACGTCGAGAGTCCGGCCTACGTCCCCGGCCACGGGCTGCTCCGCGGACGCACCGCCGTGATCACCGCGGCGGCCGGCGCGGGTATCGGCGGGGCGACCGCGCGGCGCTTTCTGGAGGAGGGCGCGCGCGTGCTCGTCAGCGACGCCCACGCCCGGCGGCTCAAGGAGTACGAGGCCGAGCTGGCCGGAGAGTTCGGGGCGGAGTCCGTCGGGGCCGTGCCGTGCGACGTGACCGACGAGGAGCAGGTGCGGACACTGTTCGACACGGGCGTCCGGCTGCACGGACGACTCGACGTCGTCGTCAACAACGCGGGCCTCGGCGGCACGTCGCACCTCGTCGACATGACCGACGAACAGTGGTCGAAGGTGCTGGACGTGACCCTGAACGGCACGTTCCGGTGCACCCGGGCCGCCCTGAGGCTGATGCGCGCGAGCGGTGGCGGCGTGATCGTCAACAACGCCTCCGTCGTCGGCTGGCGTGCCCAGGCCGGACAGGCGCACTACGCGGCGGCCAAAGCGGGCGTGATGGCGCTGACCAGGTGCGCCGCCGTCGAGGCGGCCCAGTACGGGGTGCGGGTCAACGCCGTCTCGCCGAGCCTCGCCATGCACCCCCACCTCGTGAAGGTCACCACCCCCGAGCTGCTGGAGGAGCTGACCGCGCGGGAAGCCCTCGGGCGGTACGCCGAACCCTGGGAGGTCGCCAACGTGATCGTGTTCCTGGCGTCCGGCTACTCCTCGTACATGACGGGCGAGGCCGTGTCCGTCAGCAACCAGCACCCCTAGGACAATGGACAGCGTGCCGACCAAGAAGAAGCCCCAGGTGACCACCGGGCCCGCCGCTCCCGCCCGCCGTCGGGAACTCCTCGACATCGCCGCCGCGGTCTTCGCCGAGCAGGGCTACAACGCCACGACCGTACGCAGGATCGCGGACAACTCGGGCATGCTCGCGGGCAGCCTCTACTACTACTTCGACTCCAAGGACGCGATGCTCGAGGAGATCCTGCGGACCTTCCTCGACGAACTCTGGGACCAGTACGACACGGTGCTCGGCGCCGGACTGGGCCCCGGGGAAACCTTCCAGGCTCTGGTCACCGAGTCGTTCCGGGCGATCGACCGGCACCGGGCCGCCGTCGCGATCTACCAGAACGAGGCGAAGCAACTGATCGCGCAGGAGCGCCGGTTCGCGTTCCTGGAGGTGTCGCAGCTGAAGTTCGAGAAGACCTGGCTGTCCACGCTGGAGCGCGGGGTCGCCGTGGGAGAGTTCCGGGCCGACCTCGACACGAGGGTCACCTACCGGTTCGTGCGCGACACCGTCTGGGTCGCCGCGTCCTGGTACAGGCCGAGCGGACGGTACAGCCCGGAACAGATCGCCCGGCAGTACCTGTCGATGGTGCTGGACGGGATCGCCGTACGCACCTGACCCATCGAAGCGCAGGGGAGTCGTCATGGCCGAGGCCTACATCGTCGAAGCGGTCCGTACACCCGTCGGGCGGCGCGGGGGAGGGCTCGGCGGGGTGCACCCCGCCGACCTGGGCGCCCACGCGCTCAAGGCGCTCGTCTCGCGCGCCGGTGTGGACCCGGCAGCCGTGGAGGACGTCGTCTTCGGCTGCCTGGACACCGTCGGACCGCAGGCCGGTGACATCGCCCGGACCAGCTGGCTGGCCGCCGGGCTGCCCGAGGAGGTGCCCGGCACGACCGTCGACCGCCAGTGCGGCTCCTCCCAGCAGGCCGTTCACTTCGCCGCCCAGGCCGTGCTCTCCGGCACCCAGGACCTGGTGGTCGCGGGCGGCGTCCAGAACATGACGATGATCCCCATCGCCTTCGCCTCCCGCCAGGCCGCCGTTCCCCTCGGGCTCACCGACGGGCCGTTCGCGGGCAGCGAGGGCTGGCGGGCACGGTACGGGGACCGGCCCGTGAACCAGTTCGCCGGCGCCGAGATGATCGCCGCGAAGTGGGGCATCAGCCGCCGCGACCAGGAGGAGTACGCGCTGCGGTCCCATCAGCGGGCCGTACGGGCCGTCGACGAGGGCCGCTTCGCGCGCGAGACCGTGCCCTACGGGGACGTCACCGCCGACGAAGGGCCGCGCCGGGACA
Source organism: Streptomyces sp. TG1A-60 (assembly GCF_037201975.1). Classification (NCBI taxonomy): domain Bacteria; kingdom Bacillati; phylum Actinomycetota; class Actinomycetes; order Kitasatosporales; family Streptomycetaceae; genus Streptomyces; species Streptomyces sp. TG1A-60. The sequence continues at coordinate 6,270,367 of NZ_CP147520.1, forward strand.
CCTCCCTGGAGAAGATGGCCGCCCTGAAGCCGGTCATCGACGGCGGCACCGTCACCGCCGCCTGCTCCTCCCAGGTCTCCGACGGCGCCGCCGCGCTGCTCCTCGCCTCCGAACGGGCCGTACGGGAACACGGGCTCACCCCGCGCGCCCGCGTCCACCACCTCTCCGTACGCGGCGAGGACCCCATCCGCATGCTCACCGCCCCCATACCGGCGACCGCGTACGCCCTGAAGAAGACCGGCCTCCCCCTCGACGCCATCGACCTCGTCGAGATCAACGAGGCCTTCGCGCCCGTCGTGCTGGCGTGGCTGAAGGAGACGGGAGCCGACCCGGAGAGGGTCAACGTCAACGGCGGCGCGATCGCCCTCGGACACCCCCTGGGCGCGACGGGCGCCAAGCTCATGACGACCCTCCTGCACGAACTGGAGCGCACGGGCGGCCGGTTCGGGCTCCAGACGATGTGCGAGGGGGGCGGGCAGGCCAACGTGACGATCATCGAGCGGCTGTGACGGTCACCGGGGCGGCCCGGGCGGCTGTGACGGTCACCGGGCGGCTGCGAGGCGCTCCCGCACCTCCTCCGCCTCCTTCATGATCCGCTCCACCAGCTCCGCGCACGACGGCAGGTCGTCGATCACCCCGGCGACCTGCCCGGACGCCATCACCCCCAGGTCCGTACGGCCGTCCACCATGGCGGACCTGAGCAGCACGGGCGTGTTGGCGGCGAGCAGGACCTGGCTCCAGGTGAGGTCCTTGCCGTGCCGCAGCGCGAGGCCGTCGCGGACCATGCGGCGCCAGGTGAGGCCGGAGAGCCGCCGGAAGCCGGCCGCGTGGCGTACGGCGCGCAGCAGGGCGCGCGTACGGCCGGACGCCTCCAGGGCGTTCACGAACTCCGTGCGGAGCATGCGGTGCGGCAGCCCGTCCACGGCGGTCGTGACGGTGACGTCCCTGACCGTCGCCGCCAGATAGCGGGCCTTCACCGCGTCGGGCACGGTCGAGTCCGAGGTGAGCAGGAAGCGTGTGCCCATGGCCACCCCGGCCGCCCCGAAGGCCAGCGCGGCGAGAAGTCCGCGCCCGTCGTGGAAACCGCCGGCGGCCACGACGGGAATGCCGACGGCGTCCACGACCTGCGGCAGCAGGACGGTCGTCGCCACCTCGCCCGTGTGCCCGCCGCCCTCGCAGCCCTGCACGACGACCGCGTCCACACCCCACGCGGCCACCTTCTCGGCGTGCCGCCGGGCGCCGACGGACGGGATCACGACGACGCCCGCGTCCTTGAGCTCGGCGATCAGCTCCCTGGACGGCGCGAGCGCGAAGGACGCCACCCGGACACCCTCCTCGACGATGATCCGCACCCGTTCCCGCGCGTCCCCCGCGTCCGCCCGCAGGTTCACCCCGAAGGGCAGGCCGCCGGTGCGGGCCTTCACCTCCCGTACGGCCTCCCGGAGCCTCGCGGGCGTCATCGTCGCGGAGGCCAGGATGCCGAGCGCGCCCGCGTTCGCCGTGGCGGAGACCAGCCGGGGGCCGGCGACCCAGCCCATGCCGGTCTGGACGATCGGATGGCGGACGCCGACGAGCCGGGTGAGGGCCGTGTCCATCCCCGCTACCCCCTGACCTCGCGTGCACGGGTGTTCTCCGGGTCGATCACCTCGCGGATCAGCCTCAGCTCGGCCTCGGTGGGCTCCCGGGTGTACGGCACCTCGTCCGGGACGGCGAGGCCGAAACCGGTCGCCTCCCCGACCTGCTCGACCGTGACACCCGGATGCAGTGAGGCCAGCCGCATCGAGCGGTCGGGAGTGGCGAAGTCGAAGACGCCGAGGTCGGACACGACGCGGGCGATGCGGTGGAAGCGGGCGGCGGCCGGATGCTCGGCCACGCGGTCGTAGCCCACCCCGCACACCATGTCGACCTTCTCGACGAAGACCCGCCGCGAGTGCTTCGGCACCCAGTAACTCGTGGCGTGGTTCACGGTGTTGACGGGGGCGCCGCGCACACCGAGCAGCTGGCGGCGGGGTCGCTCCCAGTCGCCGACGCAGGAGATGTTCTGGTTGCCGTGGCGGTCGAGCTGGCTCGCGCCCATCATCACGTGCCGCCGGCCGCCCGTGACGAGCGCGAGGTGCCTGCGGTAGGGCAGCCAGCCCTCCGGCGTGCCGTCGAGACCCACGAGCATGGCCTCGCCGTCGGTCAGCAACAGGTCCGGCGAGAAGGTCCACCTGGCGAGCCGCGCCCCAAGCGACGGGATCAGACCCATGGGACTGGCGAGGATCTCCCCCGCCCCCCGCCAGGCCTCGGCACAGGCGATCACGCAGTACTCGGTGCGGGTGACTCCGCTCATGACCCCTCCCTGACCGCCGACTGGTACGCCCCCTCGTCGCCGCTGAGATACCGCGCCGCGAACTGGGGCCAGGGAGTCGTCGCGTACCTCTTCTGGAAGGCCTCGTCCCGGCCGTAGTCGGGTGCGCAGGAGGTGAAGTGCGCGCCGTTCGGGGCCTCGATCACGCCCGTCACCACATGGCGGCCGACCAGCAGCGTCTGGGGCGGGGCGTCCTTCGTCAGCTCGGCCGTGTCCACGAGCCGTTCGCAGGAGACGTACGCTGTGTCGGCCGCCTCGCAGAAGAGGTCGTCGAAGTACGGGTCCGGGCCGAGGTACTGGCCGTTGCCGAGCCGGTCGGCCCGGTTGACGTGCACGAACGCGGCGTCCAGGCGCAGCGCGGGCATGGCGGCGAAGGTCTCTCCGTCGTCGTACGGCGATGTCACGGTCCGCAGAGCGGGGTTGACCCGCATCACGTCCGAGCCGATCCCCGCCCGTACCGGCAGGAAGGGCAGCCGGTTGGCGGCGGCACGCAACCCCCACATGAACATCGCCTCGTCGACCTCCATCAGCTCGAAGGCACCCCGCTCGCGTGCGGCGCGGAAGTGCGGTTCGAGGGGGACGGAGTCGAGGGTGACGAAGGCGGCGACCAGTTTCCGGATGCGTCCGGCGGCGGCGAGCATGCCGATGTCCGGGCCGCCGTACGCAACGACCGTGAGATCGGTGATCTCCGACCGGAGCAGCGCTCTCACCAGTGCCATGGGTTTGCGGCGCGAGCCCCAGCCGCCGATGCCGAGGGTCATCCCGCTCGCCAGCCGCGAGACGGCCTCGTCGGCGGTCATCGTCTTGTCGCTCACCTAGGTCCCCTCATCCCCGGCCTCCCCGCCGTCCTTCCCCGCTGCCCGTCCCCGGTCGTCCCCGGCCCTCCCGAAGGTGCCGCGGATCTCGTCGGCCACCCCGCTGAGGTTCGCCTCGAAGGTGAAGCCCTGCTCGAATCGGTAGCTGCGGCGGACGTCGACGGGGTCGACACCGTTGATCGCGGCCTTGGCCAGCCGGAGCAGCCGACCGTCCTTCGCGGCGATCTCGCGCGCCAACTCCAGCGCTGCGGCGGGCAGTTCGGCGCGCGGTACGACCCGCCACACCGAACCGTGCGCCCGCAGCTCGGCCGCGCTCGCCGTACGGGAGGTGTAGTACAGCGCGCGCATCAGATGCTGCGGCACCAGCCGGGCCAGATGGGTCGCCGCACCCAGCGCGCCCCGGTCCAGCTCGGGCAGCCCGAAGGTCGCGTCCTCGCTCGCCACGATCGCGTCCGCGTTGCCCACCAGGCCGATCCCGCCGCCCAGACAGAACCCCTGCACGGCGGCAACCACCGGCACCGCGCACTCGTACACGGCCGCGAAGGCCTCCGCGCAGCCGTGGTTGGCGCCGATCAGCGCGCGCTGTCCCGCCGCCTGGATCTCCTTGATGTCCACCCCGGCGTTGAACCCGCGCCCCTCGGCCGCCAGCACCACACACCGCACCTCGGGATCGCGGCCCGCGCCGCGCACGGCGTCGGCCAGCTCGAACCACCCGCGCACCGGCAGCGCGTTCACCGGCGGGAAGTCGACCGTGACAGCGGAAATCCCCTTTTCCGGGGACGAGGTGGAGACACCCATCAGAGCATCAGCTACCTTCCACCTAACGTTTGTTAGGTATGTCTCTTGGGTGGAAGGTAGCAGCGGATGCGGCTCAACGGGAAGCTCGCCGTCGTCACCGGCGGCACACGCGGCGTCGGCGCCGGCATCGCGCGGGCCTTCACCGAAGCCGGCGCCGAGGTCGTGACCTGCGCCCGCCGCCCGCCCGAAGGGCCCCTCAAAGGCGCCGAGTTCATGCCACTGGACGTACGGGACGCCGGCGCCGTACACCGCTTCTTCGCCGAGCTGCCCCGCGTGGACGTCCTCGTGAACAACGCCGGCGGCACCCCGTGTCGCCCGCTCGCCGAGACCGACGCCCACCACCACGCCCGCGTCATCGAACTCAACCTCACCGCCCCGCTGACCGTCTCCCTCGCCGCCCACGACCACCTCCGGCGGGCCCGGGGCACGATCGTGATGATCGGCAGTGTGAGCGGCAGCCGCCCGTCGCCCGGCTCGGCGGCGTACGGCGCGGCCAAGGCGGGCCTGGAACACCTGGCGCGCTCGATGGCCGTGGAGTGGGCCCCCGAGATACGCGTCAACACCCTCGTCCTCGGCATGGTCCGCACGGAACTCGCCCACCTCCACTACGGCGACGAGCACGGCATCGCCGCCGTCGCCCGCACGGTCCCGCTGGGCCGCCTCGCCGCCCCCGCCGACATCGGCGACGCCGCGGTCTTCCTCGCCTCCGACGCGGCGGCGTACATCACCGGAGCCTCCCTCCTCGTCCACGGCGGCGGAGAACGCCCCGCCTTCCTCGACGCGGCGACGGTCAACGACGAGCAGCCGACGGCCGGCAAGGAGCAGGCGACACCCGGCAAAGAGCAGTCGCCGACCGACAACGAGCATGCGATGCCCGGCAGGGAGCAGGCGACGGCCGACCTGAACCAAAAGGGCTGACATGGACAAAGAGAAAAGGGAGACCGTGATGAGCGGTACCGACCGGCTCTGCGAAGGACGCGTCGTGATCGTGACCGGCGCCGGCCGTGGCCTCGGCCGCGCACACGCGCTCGCCCACGCCGCCGAGGGCGCCCGCGTGGTCGTCAACGACCTCGGCGTCGGCCTCGACGGCACCCCGCACCCCGACAGCCCGGCCGCCCAAGTCGCCGACGAGATCCGCGCAGGCGGCGGGCAAGCGATCGCCCACGACGGGGACATCGCCACGACCGACGGCGCCGCCTCCCTCGTCCGCACCGCCCTGGACACGTACGGCCGACTCGACACCCTCGTCAACAACGCCGGCTTCCTCCGCGACCGCATGCTCGTCAACCTCGACGAGGACGACTGGGACGCCGTCCTCCGCGTCCACCTCAAGGGCCACTTCCTCCCCCTGAAACACGCCGCCGCGCACTGGCGCGCCGAGACCAAGGCCGGCCGCACACCCACGGCGAGGATCGTCAACACCAGCAGCGGCGCCGGCCTGCTGGGCTCACTCGGCCAGGGCAACTACAGCGCCGCCAAGGCCGGCATCGTCGGCCTCACCCTCGTCGCCGCCGCCGAACTGGCCCGCTACGGCGTCCAGGTCAACGCCATCGCCCCCGCGGCGCGCACCAGAATGACCGAAGGTGTCCTCGCCGAAGCCATGGCCGCGCCCGACGCCGGCTTCGACGCGATGGCCCCGCAGAACGTCTCCCCCCTGGTCGTCTGGCTCGGCTCCACCGCGAGCACCGGCGTCACCGGCCGCGTCTTCGAGACAGAGGGCGGGCGCATCACCGTCATGGAGGGCTGGCACCCGGGCCCGAGCGCGGACAAGGGGGCACGCTGGAGCCCGGAGGAAGCGGGGGCGACCGTACGGAAGCTGCTCGCGGAGGCGCGGACACCCGGACCGGTGTACGGGTCCGGGTGAACAGGCGGCCAAAGCTCTTTCAGGGGCGCGGGCAACCGCGCGACCAACCACGACGAACCCGCACCCGCCGAACGCACCGCGCCCCCACCCCCTCACGCGCCCAACAGCCCACCCGCGCCCGAGAGACCTACGTGTCACACTCCAGAACCGTCCGGCACAACCCGCACCGCGCCCGGACCCGCCCCCGAACCGGCACCCTGATCCGCTGATGACACGTCGGACAAGGAAACGACACCCGCAGCGGCCCCCGCCCCTCGGACGTGAACACATACGCCACCCCCGACGCCGGCGAGGCCGACCGCAGGTCCTGCGCATGGCGCCGATCCCGCGCGTACCGCCGCCGCCCGGCCCACCCCGCCGAGGTCATCGGCGGCTGCTGCTCGTCCCGGCGAGCCCGCGCACGGCCCTGCGCGTACGCGGAATACGCCTGGGCACTGGTGAACCAGACCGAAGGGTCCTCCCCGAACAACCGCGCCCGCTTGGCCAGCACGTACCCGAACTCCTCCGGCGTCAGATACCCCAGCTTCTGCGACGACGCGGCGTCCTCCCGGTACGCGTCCAACAGCAGCCATCCCGCCCCCAGATACGTCGCCGCCGTGTCCGTGAGGATCTCGTTCTCGCGGGTGCCGGGAAAGGACAACCCGAGGCGGTGCAGACAGACATGCATGACCTCGTGGGCGAGGGCGGCCCCGATGTCTCTGCGATGTGTGCGGAAGCGGTCGTTGAGCTCGACGAAGTACTCGGGCCCGGCCGCCAGCTCGACATGCGCCGCGTGGGTCATCTCCCGGAACCCGACGATCAACCGGGCGTCCGGCAGCCGATAGTGCCGCACCAGCTCACGAGCCACCCGCTGAGCACCCAGATGGAGATCGTCCGTGTCGCAGAACGCCACGTCGACCGGGGCCACACTGGTGGCGAAGGTCTGGATCGTGTCGTACGACAGCCGTTTGTACAGCGCGGTGATCGACGCCCGCACGGTGTCCAGGTGCGGGAAGCCGTGCTCGACAGGTCCGCCGTTCGCCACGTCCGTACCCCCAAAGACGCCTCGATACGTCCACTCTAAGGCGGTGCGCACGGATCCTCGCCGACAGCCGCACCGGGCACCGCGCGCAGGCGGGCGGGGCGGGCGACGCACCGTCGGCGCCGTAGGGTGACAACCATGACCACCAGCAACACCGACGAGGCGAACACCACCACGAACGCGCCGGACGCCGAGGTCGACGCGCGGGTACGGGCGGAACTCACACGCCTGCGGGACAGCATCGACAACATCGACGCCGCCGTCGTCCACATGCTCGCCGAACGCTTCAAGTGCACCCAGCGGGTCGGCCACCTCAAGGCCGCACACCGCCTCCCCGCCGCCGACCCCGGCCGCGAGGCACAACAGATCGACCGGCTGCGCGGGCTCGCCGAAAGCGCCAAGCTGGACCCGGCGTTCGCGGAGAAGCTGCTCAACTTCATCATCGCCGAGGTCATCCGGCACCACGAACGCATCGCGGACGGCGCACTGGACGGCACGACCGGCACGACCGCCACAGCACCCGACGCAGGGGAGTGACATCGAGTCCTCCAGAGGCATCCCGCGCGAGCACTCCTAGCCAGGAAACGGCTACCCACAGCGAGAAACCGGGGGTCCGGGCGACCGATCGCGCACCACCCCACCACGAGCCGACGGTCCCCGACGTCCGCATGTCCGCCGCCTACCGCCTCCGCGTCGCCGACCTCGTCACGAAACCCGCCGCCCCATGGCCCCCGCCCAACGGGCTACAGGCGACGGAACACCAGGACAGCGGCCGTGTCCCCGCGCGGCCCGCGGGCGCGAAGAACCGGGCACAGGCCGCACACGGCCGGGCAAACGGCGCGCACGACCGGACATAGGTCGCGTACCAGGCCCGCCCCTGTCCCGTGCCCAGGGCATCAGGCAGCATGTCCCTCATGTCCGTACTGACGCGCGACGAAGCGCATGCCCGTGCCCGGATCCTCGACGTCCACCGCTACGAGATCGCCCTCGACCTCACGCGCGGCGACGAGACCTTCCACTCCCGTACCGTCATCCACTTCACCGTGCGGGGAAGAAGAAGGCCGCGGACACCTTCGTCGAGCTCAAGCCCGCACAACTGCGCTCCGTCACCCTCGACGGCAAGCCCCTCGACCCCGAGACCCTCGACGGCAACCGCCTCCCCCTCAAGGGCCTCACCCCGGGCGAGCACGAACTGCGCGTCGACGCCGCCATGCGCTACTCCCGCACCGGCGAGGGCATGCACCGCTTCACCGACCCCACCGACGGCGAGACCTACGTCTACACCCAACTCTTCATGGACGACGTCCAGCGCGTCTTCGCCGCCTTCGACCAGCCCGACCTCAAAGCCGTCTTCGGCCTCACCGTCACCGCCCCCGAAGGGTGGACCGTCCTCGCCAACGGCATCACCGCCCAGCAGAGCGACGGCAGTTGGCGCGCCGCCACCACCCCGCTCATCTCCACCTACCTCGTCGCCGTCGCCGCCGGCCCCTGGCACTCGGTACGCACCGAACACCGCGGCCTGCCCTTCGGCCTCCACTGCCGCCGCTCCCTCGCCCCCCACCTGGACAACGACGCCGACGAGATCCTCGACATCACCCGCGCCTGCTTCGACCGCTACCACGAGAAGTTCGAGGAGCCGTACCCCTTCGACTCCTACGACCAGGCCTTCGTCCCCGAGTTCAACGCCGGCGCCATGGAGAACCCCGGCCTCGTCACCTTCCGCGACGAGTTCGTCTACCGCTCCGCCGTCACCGACACCGAGCGGCAGACCCGCGCCATGGTCATCGCCCACGAGATGGCCCACATGTGGTTCGGCGACCTCGTCACCCTCACCTGGTGGGACGACATCTGGCTGAACGAGTCCTTCGCCGAGTACATGGGCTACCAGACCCTCACCGAAGCCACCCGCTTCACCGACACGTGGGTCGACTTCGGCATCGCCCGCAAGGCCTGGGGATACGACGCCGACCAGCGCCCCTCCACCCACCCCGTCGCCCCCGAGGCCGTCGACGACACCGCCGCCGCCCTCCTCAACTTCGACGGCATCTCCTACGCCAAGGGCGCCTCCGCCCTGCGCCAACTGGTCGCCTGGCTCGGCGAGAAGGACTTCCTCACCGGCATCAACGCCCACTTCGCCCGCCACCGCTTCGGCAACGCCACCCTCGCCGACTTCATCGACAACCTCGCCGGCGCCACCGAACGCGACGTCCACGCCTGGGCCGACGCATGGCTGCGCACCACCGGCGCCGACACCCTCATCCCCGAACTCCGCGCCGACAACGGAAACTGGCACCTCGACATCCGCCACCAGGGCAGCCCCGGCGTCCGGTCCGCACCCGACCCGGCCCGTGACCGCGACGGCCTCACCCACCTCTCCACCCTCCAGACGCCCGGCGCCCGACGCCCGCACCGCATCAGCGTCGGCGTCTACGACCACGACCTGAACGACCCCGGCCGACTGACCCTGCGCACCCGCGTCGAAGCCGACCTCCCCGCCGACGAGGACATCGGCATCAGCGCCACCGGCCCCCGCCCCGCACTCGTCCTCCTCAACGACGGCGACATCACCTACGCCAAGATCCGCCTCGACGCCACCTCCCAGGAAACCGCCCTCAGCCGCCTCTCCGGAGTCCCCGACCCCCTCAGCCGCGCAGTCCTGTGGAACACCCTGCGCGACATGGTCCGCGACGGCCAACTGCAGCCCGCCGCCTACCTGGAGGCCGCCCGAACCCACCTCCCCCACGAGAGCGACCTCGCCGTCGTCCAGGGCGTCCTCGCCTTCGCCACCACCCAGGTCGCCGACCGCTACCTCGCCCCCGACCAGCGGCCCGCCGGCCTGTCCACCCTCACCTCCCTGTGCCGCGACCTCATCCGCCGCACCGAGGACGGCGACAACCCCGGCCTGCGCCTCACCGCCGTACGCCACTTCATCGACGTCGCCGCCCACCCCGACACCATCGCCGCCTGGCTCGCCGACGGCACGGCCCCCGGCGGCCCCGAACTCGACCCCGACCTGCGCTGGCGCGTCCTCGCCCGGCTCGCCGTCCTCGGCGCGGTGGACGCCGCCGCGATCGCCGAGGAACTGGAGCGCGACCCGAGCGCCACCGGCCAGGAGGGCGCCGCCCGCTGCCAGGCATCCCTGCCCGAACCGGAGGCCAAGAACGCCGCCTGGGAGGCGATGTTCGCCACGGACCAGCTCTCCAACTACCTCTTCACCGCCACCGCCCAGGGGTTCTGGCAGCCAGAACAGGCCGACACCCTCCAGGAGTACGTCGAGCGCTACTGGGCCGACGCGGTGGCCCTGGCCACTCGCCGAGGGCCCGCCATGGCGGACGCAGCCGGGCGGTGGGCCTTCCCGGTGTACGCCGTGGACGCGGAGACCGTCGGACTGGGGGAACGGTGCCTCCGGGACGACAAGCCGATTCCGGCACTCCGACGCAAACTGGTCGACCAACTGGACGACCTGCAAAGGGCGTTGCGCGTGCGCCGGGCGTAGAAGCGCCACGGGGCGCGCCGGTGGGGGCGCCGCCGCGAGCGGTGCCCCCCGTACCCTCTTTTGGTGGTACTTGACGGCCTTTCCGGGCTCGGCACCCGATCGGCGTACAAGATGGGATTCCCCGTGCCCCGGAGGATCCCATGACCGCCCCGCCCCTCGCCTCAGGACCCCAAGGCCCCGGCGCCCTAAGGCCGTTGCTCGACACCGTGCTCGTCGCACTCCGGGAGGGCGCCGACGCACGGAACGGCCCCCTCCCCGCCGGGGGCCCGGAAGCGGTCACGGCGCGGATGCGGGACGCGCTCGGGGAAGCACTCCCCACCGAAGGCGAACCGGACGCGCTCCACCGACTGATCCGGGCCCTCGCGGCAGACACCGCCGACCCCGCCCACCCCCTGTGCGCGGCCCACCTGCACACCCCGCCCCTGGCCGTGGCCGCCGCCGCGGACCTGGCCGCCTCCGTACTGAACCCCTCCCTCGACTCCTGGGACCAGGCCCCGTCCGCCTCCGCACTCGAAGCCCTGGTCACCCGGGCCCTGGCCCAGGAAGTGCGTGCCGCCGACGCCCTGGTCACCACCGGCGGCACCGAATCCAACCACCTCGCCCTCCTCCTGGCCCGGGAGACACACAGCGCGACACACCGCGCGGTACAGCTCGTCTGCGGAGCCAACGCCCACCACTCCCTCCTCCGCGCCGCCTGGCTCCTCGGCCTGCCCGAACCCGTCACGATCCCCACCCCGGCCGGCACCCTGGACCCCGCCGCCCTCGACGACGCCCTCACCCACCTCCACGGACCCCTCCTGGTCGCGGCCACCGCCGGTACGACCGACGCCGGACTCATCGACCCGCTGCCCGAGATCGCCGACCGCTGCGAGGCCCACGGCGCCCGCCTCCACATCGACGCCGCCTACGGCGGCGGCCTCCTCCTCAGCGACCGGCGCCGAGACCGACTGGACGGCCTCACCCGCGCCCACACCGTCACCCTCGACCTGCACAAACTCGGCTGGCAACCGGCCGCCGCCGGCCTCCTCGCCGTACGCGACACCGCGGACCTCGCCGCACTGCACCACCAGGCCGACTACCTCAACGCGAGCGACGACACCGAAGCCGGCCTGCCCGACCTGCTCGGCCGGTCACTACGGACCACCCGCCGCCCCGACATCCTCAAAATCGCCGTCACCCTCAAGACCCTTGGCCGCACAAGACTCGGCGACCTCGTCGACCACGTCTGCGACCTCGCCCAGGAGTTCGCCGCACTCATCGAGGCACACCCCCGCTTCGAGCTCTACGACCGGCCCACCCTCAGCACGGTCCTCTTCCGCCCCGCCGGGGCCTCCGACGACACCGTGGCAGCCGCACGCCGCCACCTGCTGCACGACGGCCGGGCCGTCATAGGTCGCGCCCTCCTCGACGGCCGCCTGTGGCTCAAAGCCACCCTCCTCAATCCCCACACCCGGCCCGCCCACCTCGCCGCCCTGCTCGACCTCGCAGACCTGCTCGACCCCGCAGACCCCGCAGAAGGACACACCCCCACATGAGCACGCCCCCACCACACGAAGACCACGCACCCGAAGCCCCCCGCGACCTCGTCGGCATCGGCATCGGACCCGCCAACCTCTCCCTCGCCGCCCTCGCCCACCCCCTCGCCGAACTCGACGCCGTCTTCTACGAACAGCGCCCCACCTTCGACTGGCACCCCGGGCTGCTCATCGAGGGCGCCACCATCCAAGTGCCCTTCCTCGCCGACCTGGTGACCCTCGCCGACCCGATGAGCCCCTGGTCCTTTCTGAACCACCTCAAAACCCGCGACCGGCTCTACCCCTTCTACTTCGCCGAGCGGTTCCACATCCAGCGCGCCGAGTACGACACCTACTGCCGATGGGTCGCCGAGAACCTGCCCGGACTCCACTTCGCCCACCAGGTCGACTCCGTGCGCTGGAACCCCGAACGCGACCTGTTCGAGGTCGACTTCACCCAGCTCGACGACAACGGAGAAACCGCGGCGCCCGGCCGCACCCACACCCGGAACATCGTGCTCGGCGTCGGCACCGAACCCCATGTGCCCGAACCCCTCAAGCCGCTCGTCGAGGCACCCGGCGTGCCCGTCATCCACGCCGCGGACTACCTCGGCGAGCGCGACCGCCTGCTCGCCGCCGACCACGTCACGGTGATCGGCGCGGGACAGTCCGGCGCCGAGGTCTTCCTCGACCTGCTGCGCCACCGGCCCGCCGGACGCGAGGGACTGCACTGGCTCGGCCGTACGGAGGCGTTCGCCCCCATGGAGTACTCCAAACTGGGCCTGGAACACTTCACACCCGACTACACCCGCTACTTCCACGCCCTGGCCGAACCGACCCGGGACCGGCTCGTGGCCGCCCAGTGGCAGCTCCACAAGGGCATCGGCACCGACACGATCACCGCCATCCACGACGAGCTGTACCGCCGCACCCTCGACGGCGGCTGGCCCGACGCCGTCCTCACCCCCGGCGTCAACGTCCGCACAGCCGGCCGCCTCGCCACCACCAGGGTCGAGCTGCACCTCGAACACATCGAACAGGGCACCCGCTCCCGCCTCACCACCGACGCCGTCGTCCTCGCCACCGGCTACCACGAGCGCCCCCTGGACCGCGTCCTCGCCGGCCTCGACCCGTACATGCGGCGCGACAGCCGCGAGCGGCCCCGCGTCGACGAGAACTTCCGCATGATCCTCGACCCGTCCGTCACCGCCTCCGGCTGCCACGTCTACGTCCAGAACGCCGAACTGCACACCCACGGCGTCGGCGCCCCCGACCTCGGCCTCGCCGCCTGGCGCAGCGCCACCATCCTCAACACCCTCACCGGCAAGGAGCCCTACCCGCTCCCCAGCCGCACGGCCTTCACCACCTTCGGCCTCGAACGCCGGCCGCGGATCCCGCACGCCCGGCAGGAGAAAGCCCTCACCCCCCTGACCCCGCTCACCGACACAAGGTAATCGAAAAGTAGAGAAGTGGGGCAAGAGGGATGACGGCCGCAGAAAACCTGCCTACCTTTCGGCCGTGACCAGCACCCCCGCAGGCAAGGCCTGGATCGACGCACACCACTCCGCCGTCATCGACCCCCGCGAAACCCTCGAACTCTTCGAGGTCCGAGGCTTCACCGACCAGACCGTAGCCAGACCCTGCGCACCGCCGGCAGCGGCGAACCACTCCGCGTCCACCTCGGCAACCGCTACGGCCACACCCCCCTCCACATCGGCGGCACCACCTCGCCCGCCGCACCGAAGGCAGCGCCACCGACACCACCCTCCTCCTCGCCGGCGCCGAGACCGCCACCGTCCCGCCCGGCGAGGAGATCACCACCGACCCCGTCGAAGGCACCGTCACCGCCGGCGAGGAACCGACCCACGCCGTCATCGACATCGCCGCCGCCGTCACCGACCCGGAACAGCCCACCCGGATCCGCGACGACCACAACAGCGGCGACGGCCTCCACGTCAACGACGCCGGCGCGAAAACCATCGCCGACGCCGTCGACCTCAGCCCGCTGACCCTGTGACAGACCAGAAACCGCCCGGGAAACCCCTAGAAGACCGGCGTACCGTCCCGCGTCAGCTTCCAGTCCACCGACGCGAACTCAGCCGGATCGATCGACCCCTTCGCCTTCACCCACGCGATCATCGTGTTACGGATCTCGTCCGAGTTCGACCACAGCAGCTGGGCCGCGGCCACATGCGGGAAGTTACCGCCGCCGTTGGCCCGGTAGTTGTTCACCGCGAACACGAACTTCTGATCATCCGCCAACGGCGCACCCTCGAACCGGACATTCACGACACGCGACCCCGCCGGCCTGGCGATGTCGATCTCGTACGACAGACCGCTCACCGCGTCATAGTTGTAGTCCGGCGTACCGTCCGCATTCGTCAGCTCCGCCGGATCGACCACCGCGTCCGGCGCCGTCCGCACGAAATAGTTCGCCGAGAACTCCAGGTACGCCTTCATCTGCGCACCCGTCATCAGACGCGCCTCCAGCGTGTTCTCGAAGACATACAGACCCGCCACATCCCGGATCGTCACATCACCCGCCGGAATCCTCGCACTCCGCGAGAACGCCGCCGCCTGCGACAGCACCGGCAGCGACGCGTACTCCGTCGCGGCCAACGCCTGCCGCACCGTGTCGGCCTGAATGTGGTTGATCAGATCAATGATCGCCACATCCTTGTACGGCGCCTCCACCGACGTCATCTCCGCGGCGTTCGTACCGATCACCTGGTTGACATACGCCACGACCTTCTCGTGCTCGTCACCCAGCAGCCTGACGATCCCCGGGTCCTCCTCCACCGTGTTGGAGTTCAGGACCTGAGCACCCACCTTCTCGACCTTCCAACAACCCCTGCTCCACACCAACTCGAAGTCGAACAGCGTCAGCCGCTGCCCCCACTTCAACGGTTCCGAGAGCAGGACCCGCTGACCGGTCTTCTTGTTCGTGACGAAGTACTCCGCGATCTCCGTGTGCGCGTGCCCCACGAGAATCGCGTCGATCCCCGGCACCTGCTCGGCCACCAGCCCCGCCGCGTTCTCGACATACGGCAGCTGGTCACCGTACGACGACGTACCCGACGACCCACTGTGCGCCGACACGATGACGACATCCGCCCCCATCGACCGCAGCCTCGGCACCCACTTCGCCGCCTGCTCCTCCAGCCCCGGGAACGTCATCTTCCCCTGCACGTTCGCCTTGTCCCAGATCGCGATACCCGGATTCGTCAGCCCCAGCACCGCCACCTTCACATCACGCCCGTGCGGCGTACGCAGCCGGTGCATGCTGTACGGCGGAAACGCCGGCCGAAGCGTCTTCGCGTCCAGCGCGTTCGCCCCCAACAGCGGGAAACGACACTGCTCCTGGAACTTCCGCAGCACCGGAATGCCGTAGTTGAACTCGTGGTTGCCCAGCGCCGCCGCGTCATAGTCGATCGCGTTCATCGCCTGCGCCATCGGATGCACCGGACCACCCTTGGCGGTGATCGGGTCGACCTTCGCGTAGTAGTACGACAACTGCGTGCCCTGGATCGTGTCACCGGCGTCGATCAGCAGCGTGTTACGACGCCCCTTCTCCTCCCGGATCCGGTTCACCAGCGTGGAGATCTTCGCCAGACCGACGTCGTTGTGCGCCTTGTCGTCGAACTCCCGGTCCGTGAAGTAGTCCCAGTTGAAGACATTGCCATGCAGGTCCGTCGTCCCCATGACCGTGAACGCGTACCGCTTCGGGGCCTTCTTCCCCCACCCCTCACTGTGGCCGCCCGCGCACTCGGAGCCATCGCCGAACCGGCGACGGCAACACCCGCACCGGTCACAGCGGACTTCTTCAAGAACTTCCGGCGATTCAAGGGCATATCGGGACACTCCTCGGGCGAACGAACGATCTCAACGCGCGTAGACAGCGTCGGCACCAACGCCAGTGCCCACACCAAGACACGCGCGCGCTGACGTGACAACGCGCGTAGATTCTGACCCGCCCCCTCCCCACCGCAACAGACCCCCCAGGTTGCGATCTGGTGACCAGCCACCCCCTCCACCACCCCACAGGTGACAGAGTGGGACGTTATGACCACCAACCCCGAGGAACCCCAGCCCACCGCCCCGCCCTACGGCACCCCCGACGCACCCCGCATCGCCGTCCGCGGCGAAGCACACCTCGAAGTCGACCCCGAAATAGCCCGCATCACCGCCACCGTCCTCGCCCGCGGCAAAGACCGACGCGCCGCCCTCGACGACCTCACCCGCCGCAACACCACCGTCCTCGACCTCATCAAAACCTACGGCGAAGCAGTCGAACGACTGGAGACAGGCGCCTTCTCCATCACCCCCGAACTGAAGGAGAAAGGCAGAGGCGAACGCATCCACGCCTACCACGGCCGAGTCCACATCACCGCGGACCTCACCGACTTCACCGCCCTCGGCGAACTCACCACACGCCTCGCCGACCTCGACCTCACCCGCGTCGACGGCCCCTGGTGGTCCCTCCGCCCCGGCTCACCCGCCCACAAACAAGCCCGACAAAAAGCCGTCAAGGAAGCCGTACAACGCGCGAGGGAATACGCCGAAGCCCTCGACACCACCCTCGCCGCGCTCGTGGAACTCGCCGACATCGGCGCCGAGAACACCCAACCCCACCCCGCCGCCGGCAGCCGCATGCGCTCCCTGTCCGCCGCAACCGAGGACACCACCCCACCCCTCGACCTCGAACCCCAACGCCAACGCCTCTACGCCCAGGTCAACGCCCGCTTCACCATGCTGCCACCACACCTGTGACCCGCCCGGCCGTGGGAGGGGTCGGTGTTTGGGGCCTACGTAGGCGTCCATGAGGGCGACGGAGGCCTTCTTGGCGACGGAGATGTCGTACGGGTCGCCGTTGCGGGGTGCAGTGCGTCCACTCGACACCGAGCTTGTCCAGGGTGGCGGTGTAGAGCTGTCGGATGTCGTCGGAGACGTTGGTGCAGAAGTAGCGCGGGTACTCGTAGCGCTTGCGTACACCGCCGACGAGGCGGGTGGTCCAGTTGGTGAGGCGACATCCGTCGGAGTGGATGAGGCCCCGGACGAACTCCCACGGGTGGGCATCGACGATGTCCTGCTGCCAGGGTTCGAGCACGATCCGGCGCTCGTGCTTCTTGCCGGGGCCGTGCTGGGGGAAGAGGCATCGCATGTGCGTGGAGTACAGCTTCACCTCTCGGCAGCCTTTCCGCCGAACCCTGCACACGGAGTTCCCCGGGAGTGCCGTCCGCATGGCTCTTTCGCACAGGTCCATCAGCCCGGGATGTGCCTCGGTGCACGAGATGGACAAGCTGGGCGATCGCATGGCGCGGTTCTGGACGATGTGGCCGTCGCCCAGTTGGAGCCCGAGCAGGTAGCTGTACGCCGACTCGTCAAGCGCTCGTCCGTCGCACCGCGGGCAAAGAGTCCTGTGCCGCCCGGGGTGCTCACCACGCTTCGCCCGGTCGAGATGCTTCCAGTAACCGATCGTTCCTAGCGGCACGTTGAGCTTGCGTGCCACGCTCGCGTTCGTTGCGCCGCCGCGTAGCAGTGTAAGGGCCCTCTGTCGAACTTCAGTGCCATGGAAGTTCATGCAGTCACTTTGCGTTATCTACCTTGACGGCATGCAGCAATAAGCGGATGTTCACGGGAACGTGGACATCCGCTTGAGGGTGGTGACCTTGGACTTGAAGGAAAAGTGCCCTGGGTGGGACTCGAACCCACACTGTATGGTGTTTGAGACCATTGTCTGCTGCCAATTGGACTACCAGGGCCTAGGAATCGAAGGCTCACTCCGACTCCGTGCTCACTACTTTACCGCAGCTAGGTACTCTCTTGTCAGCAGTACCCCTGCCTGGAACAAGGAGCCCACGTGACCGCCCCCGAGTCGCCCCAGCCCCTCGACGCACCCCGCGACGACAAGTCGCACGTGCCTCCGCTGACGACCCGTGTCGTCATCGCCGAGGACGAGGCGTTGATCCGCCTCGACCTGAAGGAGATGCTCGAAGAGGAGGGCTACTCCGTCGTGGGCGAGGCCGGTGACGGTGAGCAGGCCATCGAGCTGGCCCGGGAGCACCGGCCGGATCTGGTGATCCTGGATGTGAAGATGCCGAAGATGGACGGTATCTCGGCGGCGGAGAAGATCGCCGAGGAGGGTATCGCCCCGGTGTTGATGTTGACGGCCTTCTCGCAGCGGGATCTGGTCGAGCGGGCTCGGGATGCGGGTGCGATGGCGTATCTGGTGAAGCCGTTCAGTAAGAGTGATGTGGTTCCGGCGATCGAGATGGCGGTGTCTCGTTTCACGGAGTTGAAGGAGTTGGAGAAGGAGGTCGCCGACCTCACTCTGCGTCTGGAGACTCGGAAGCTGGTGGACCGGGCGAAGTCGATTCTGCAGACGGAGTACGGGTTGACGGAGCCGGCGGCGTTCCGGTGGATTCAGAAGACGTCGATGGACCGTCGGATGTCGATGCAGCAGGTGGCTGAGGCGGTCATTCAGGATGCCGACGAGAAGAAGGCGCAGAAGTAGCGCGGCGGTTGGGTGGAGCCCTCGGTCCGGTCCTGCTTGGGCAGGGTGATGGCGGCTGGGGGTTTCGTGTTGTTGGCGCGGGTGTGGGTCGTGGGGGGGAGGGGGCGATCGGTGCTGTGCGGGTGGTGGTGAGGGTCGTTCCGGGGGCCTCGCGGTGGCTGGGATCGTGTTGGTTTCGTGCCTGCCTGTGGCTGTGTGGGGCGCGTCTGCGCACGTCAGGTGGCTCTTGTGTGGCTCTTGTGCGGTGTGCTGCCGGTGGCTGAGATGTTCGCTTGTCGGTCTGTGGTGTCCTGTTTCCGGCGTATGGCTGAGGTCACAGGGCGATCACACATCCGTCCGTGACCTATCCGTTCGGTTGGGCGTCCGAATACATTCCGGGCACACCGCACGTGTGGGTGGTGTCGGAGCAGGGGATGACGTTTCTTCTGCCGGGAGGATCGTTCGCGCCAGGGAGTCCTTACGTGCTGAACAAGACCATCGTCAGGCTGGCCATTCCGGTGGCCGTGGGAGCGTTGGCGCTGACCGGTTGTGGCGGTGGCGGCTCGGGTAGTGGTGACGGCGCTCTGAAGATAGCCTTCCAGGGCCCGCTTTCGGGTGACAATGTCGCACTGGGCGAGAACATGCAGAACGGTGTTCAGCTGGCCATTGAGCAGGCCAATGCGGGTGGTGACCTCGACTTCGAGCTCGAGTACGTCGCGGCGGACGACCAGGGTCTGCCGGACAAGGCGCCGGCTGCCGCGCAGAAGCTGATCGACGACGAGAGTGTCGTCGCGGTTGTCGGTCCTGCTTTCTCGGGTGCGACCATCTCGTCTTCGCCGCTGTATGCGGAGTCGGGGCTGGTGACGGTGTCGCCGTCGGCGACGAACCCGACCATCACGGAAGCGGCGAACGGATTCACCAGTTTCCTGCGTGGTGTGCCCAACGACAACATGCAGGGTAAGGCCATGGCCGACTTCTTCGTGAAGGAGATCGAGGCCAAGAAGGTCTACCTGATCGACGACAAGACCGACTATGGAGTGGGGCTGGCCGGGGTTGCCGAGGAGAACCTCAGGGCCGCGGGCGTCGAGGTCGTGAAGAAGAGCGTTCCGGCGAAGACGCCGGACTACAGCGCCACGGCCAAGGACGTCGTGAACTCCAAGGCCGATGCGCTGATCTACGCGGGTTACTACCAGGACCTGTCACCGTTCGCGAAGAAGCTGAAGGAGGCGGGCTACAAGGGCGCCGGTATCTCGGGTGACGGCTCCAACGACGCCAAGTTCGTCGAGCTCGCCGGTGACTCCTCCGAGAACTGGTACCTGACCTGCCCCTGCACGGACTCGACCGTGGAGGAGGGGACGAAGAAGTTCGCGGAGGACTACGAGAAGAAGTTCAACCGCGCTCCGGGTACGTACTCGGCTGAGGCGTACGACATCACCAACATGGTGATCGAGGAGATCAAGAAGACGGGTGCCGACGTCGAGCGTGAGGCGCTTCGTGATGCTCTCGCCAAGGCCTCGTACAAGGGTCTGACCAAGACCTTCTCGTTCGGTGAGAACGGCGAGTTCAAGGGTGAGGACGTCTTCATCTATCAGGTGAAGAGCGGCAAGATCGACTACCAGGGCAACGTCAAGGACCTGGTCGGCTGAGGCCGGGGCGCTAGCGGCTGACGCCAGCGACGTGGGGCCGGGAGGCAGTGGTCACCTCCCGGCCCCACGTCTGCGAGGGGCGCGGTCGCCGTCTGGTCCGAAATGTTCCACTGCGGGTCGCTCTCGCCCACGAGCGCAGCGGCTTGCCCGGTTCCCACGAGGAAGTCTGCTCCATGTCCCTTCAGGAATTCTGGGACTATCTCGTCCTAGGGTTGATGCTCGGCTCTTTGTATGCCGTCATCGCTATCGGCTACACCCTTGTTTACGGTGTGCTGCAGCTCATCAACTTCGCGCACAGCGAGGTGTTCATGATGGGCGCGTACGGCAGTCTTGTCGTCCTTACTCTTGTCGATCCGGGGGACAGTCCGTCGGCGCTGGCCTCGATCGGGTTCGTCGCGTTGGCGATGGCGGGTTCGGCGTTGTTCGGTGGTGTCACGGCGTATGGTCTGGAGAAGGTCGCGTACCGGCCGTTGCGTCGACGTGGTGCGCCGCGTCTGATCTTTCTGATCACGGCGATCGGTGCTTCGTTCTTTCTTTACAATCTGGCGGGCAAGCTGTTCGGTCGTGATCCGCTGCCGTTGCCGGAGATGTACGAGAACAAGCCGGTGTTCACTCTTTTCGGTGCCGGCGTGAATGTCACTCAGCTGCTTCAGTTCACGACGGCCGTGGTGATGATGATCGCTCTCGATCTGGTCGTGAACCGTACGAAGCTCGGCAAGGGTATTCGGGCGGTCGCGCAGGACGCCGAGGTGGCGGGTCTGATGGGTGTGGACATCGACAAGGTGATCTCCCGTACCTTCATCATCGGTGGTGTGTTGGGTGGTGTGGCGGGTTTCTTGTTCGCCAACCTCAATCAGGCCTCGTACACGATGGGTTTCATACCCGGTATCACCGCGTTCGCGGCGGCTGTTGTGGGCGGTATCGGAAACATTCGTGGCGCGATGTTGGGCGGTGTTCTCATCGGCCTGGTGGAGACGATGACGGTGCCGTTGCTCGGTGACGAGTGGCGGAGTGTGTCGGCGATGGTCGTTCTGATTCTGGTGCTGATGTTCCGTCCGGTGGGCATCCTCGGTGAGCGAGTGGGGAGGGCGGCATGAGTGTCGCGGAGACCTCCAGGGATCTGACTCCGTCGGAGGCGGGCAAGTTGCGTCGTACGGCGTGGTATCAACAGCCGCGGTTCACCCGGTTGTGGGCGATGGTGGCGCTGGGTGTGCTGCTGGCGCTGGTGACGGGTGAGCAGGGCAACACGCGGGACATCTTCTTCTCGGTCAGGTCGACGTTCACCGGCGGTGGCCTGTGGGTCTGCCTGGGCCTGACGGTGGGTGTGTGGGCGCTGCGCGAGTTCGCCGGGGAGCCCCTGAGGGGTGTTGTGGCGAAGGAGAGAGCGAAGGCGGACGCGGGTGGTCCGCTCGGTGGGGCGCGGACGTGGGTGCGGGCGGCGCGGGCGCGGGTGCAGGCGGACAAGCGGCTGCGCTGGGGTCTGTTGCTGCTGGTCGTGGTGTTGGCGCTGGTGATTCCGTCCGGTCTGGAGCGGTATTGGCAGACGGTGCTGGTGGACCAGATCGCCATCTTCGTTCTGCTGGCGATCGGCCTGAACGTGGTCATCGGGTGGGCGGGTCTGCTGGATCTCGGGTTCTTCGCCTTCTTCGCGGTGGGTGCGTACTCGACGGCGTACTGGACCGGGCATCTGCCGGTCGAGCCTCCGATGGTGCTGAACAACTTCTGGGTGATCCCGATCGCGGTGGTGACCTGTCTGATCACGGGTGTGTTGCTGGGCGCGCCGACGCTGCGTCTGCGCGGTGACTATCTGGCGATCGTCACTCTGGGCTTCCACGAGATCATCTATCTGGTGGCTAAGAACGCCGATGGTCTGACGGGTGGCCCGCAGGGTGCGCGGTTGATTCCGGACTTCTCGATCGATTTCGCCGGGATCGACTACAAGTGGTCGATCGACCCGCTGCCTTACTGGTATCTGCTGGTCTTCTTCATCGTGATCGTGATCGTCCTGTTCTCGCGGCTGGAGCACTCCCGGGTGGGGCGGGCGTGGACGGCGATCCGTGAGGACGAGATCGCGGCGGCGGCGAACGGCGTGGACACGGTGCGGTTCAAGTTGATGGCGTTCGCGATCGGCGCTTCGACGTCGGGTGTCGCGGGTGTGGTGTTCACCAGTAAGTACGGGTACATCAACCCGGAGGTGTTTCCGCTGCTCCAGTCGATCCTGGTGCTGGCCTATGTCATCTTCGGTGGGATGGGCTCGATTCCGGGTGTGCTGATCGGTGCCGCGTCGCTGGTGTGGTTGCCGGAGGTGCTGAAGGACTACGTGGACCCGTCGGACCGGTACATGTACCTGGGTGCGCTGCTTGTGATCATGATGATTTACCGGCCGCAGGGTGTCTGGCCTTCTCGTCGTCGTCAGCGTGAGCTGAGGATGGCCGAGGAGGGTGTCGGGGATGCGGATGCGATGTCCGAGCCGGCGGGAGGCAGGTTCTGATGACCACTGATGTGACGAGCGAGCCGACCGCGGCTCCCGGGCCCGCGTCCGGCGACGCGGAACTGGTGTTGCAGACGTCGGGTGTGACTCTGCGGTTCGGCGGGCTGACCTGCTTGGACCATGTTGATCTGGGGATGCGGCGGGGTGAGATCCTGGCCGTTATCGGTCCGAACGGGGCGGGCAAGACGTCGCTGTTCAACTCGCTCACGGGCGCCTACACCCCGCAGGAAGGCAAGATAGTCTTCCGGCCGAAGGGCGGCGGCGAGAAGTCCCTGCTGGGCAGCAAGCCGCATGTCGTCAACCGGCTGGGTGTGGCCCGTACGTTCCAGAACATCCGGTTGTTCTCGGCGCTCACGGCGTTGGAGAACGTGAAGATCGCGGCGGAGACCCGGCTGAAGGCGGGTCCGGTCTCGATCATGCTGGGGTTGCCGAACGCGCGCAGGGCCGAGCGGCTGAGTGACGAGCGGGCGCACCGGCTGCTCAGGTTCGTCGGTCTGGAGGGCAAGCTCAACGAGATCGCGGGCAGCCTTTCCTACGGAGATCAGCGCAGCCTGGAGATCGCGCGGGCGTTGGCCACCGACCCGCAGGTTCTGCTTCTGGACGAGCCGGCGGCGGGCACGAACCCGACGGAGAAGCTGGAGTTGGAGCAGCTGATCCGCCGTATCAATACCGAACTGGGCGTGAGTGTGCTGCTGATCGAGCACGACATGCGGTTGGTGATGTCGGTGGCGGACCGCGTGCTGGTGCTCAACTTCGGCAAGAAGATCGCCGAGGGGACGCCCGGTGAGGTGCAGCAGCATCCGGCCGTGATCGAGGCCTATCTCGGTTCCTCCGCGGAGGACGCGGCGGTGGTCCAGGAGATCATCGCCGAGCATGAGCACCAGTCGGCGGCGGACGCGGAGGACGGCCAGTGAGCACGACCACGGATGTGGAGAAGAAGCCGGGCGGTGCCGAGGGCGCGGGTGGCACGCTGCTCGAACTCAAGGGTCTGCGGGTGTCGTACGGCGCCATCGAGGCGATCAAGGGTATCGATCTGACGGTGGCCGAGGGCGAGATCGTGGCTCTGCTCGGTGGTAACGGCGCGGGCAAGACTACGACGTTGCGTACCATCTCCGGCATGCTGCAGCCGCGTCAGGGCGAGGTCTGCCTGCGTGGTCAGCGGATCGACGGCATCAAGTCGCACGAGTTGGTGCAGTTCGGTGTCGGGCATGTGCCTGAGGGGCGGCGGGTGTTCGCGACGATGTCGGTGCGCGAGAACCTGGAGATGGGCGCGTACCGTTTCAAGTCGGTGGACTCCGCTGACATGGACCGGGTGTTCAAGCTCTTCCCTCGGCTCGCGGAGCGGCGTTCGCAGCAGGCGGGCACCTTGTCCGGTGGCGAGCAGCAGATGCTGGCGATCGGGCGGGCTCTGATGAGTCGGCCGGAGTTGTTGTTGCTGGACGAGCCGTCGATGGGTCTGGCGCCGCTGATCGTGCAGCAGATCTTCGAGATCGTCCAGGAGATCAACGAGCAGGGCACGACGGTGTTGCTGGTGGAGCAGAACGCGACCCAGGCGCTGGGGCTGGCGAACCGGGGTTATGTCCTGGAGACGGGGTCGATCGCGATGTCGGGCGATGCTCAGGGGCTGCTGGCGGATCCCCGGATCCGGGCTGCGTACCTTGGCGAGGGCGCGGCCTGAGGCTTCTGGCCGACGGTGCGTGGCGGGAGCCGGGAGGCCTTCGGGCTTCCCGGCTCCGGTTGTTTCCAGGACTCGCCGGTGGCTGGTTCGGGGGAGTGGAGGTTCGTCCTGCGGGGGTGGGGTCACCGTGTGATCGCCGTGCGGGTCGGCATGTGTGCCGTGATCACCTCGATTGCCGCTCCTGATGTGCGTCGGCCGGTTCGGGAAGGGGCCCGCTGTCCCGTAGCAGACACGTCAGGCGTGCGGTGCACACCCGCTTGCCGGTCTCGTCGCTGATGACGATCTCGTAGGTCGCCGTCGAGCGCCCGCGGTGCAACGGTGTGGCGACACCGGTCACCAGCCCGGACCGGGCGCCCCGGTGGTGCGTGCAGTTCAGGTCGACCCCTACGGCGATCTTGGAGCTGCCCGCGTGCAGCATGGAGCCGACCGATCCCAGTGTCTCCGCGAGGACGGCGGACGCGCCGCCGTGCAGCAGCCCGTACGGCTGGGTGTTGCCCTCGACCGGCATGGTGCCGACGACGCGGTCCGCCGAGGCCTCCACGATCCGCACGCCCATCCGGGTCCCCAGGTGGCCCGCGGAGAACATGGCGACCAGGTCGATACCGAGGACCGCGTACTCGTCGATGACCTCTTGCGGGAACTTCACGTGGTGCTGCTCGCCCATGGGGCTCCGTTCGTCGTCGGTCGCGTTGCGCCGCCGGCGGTCGTACGCCGGCCCGACTGAGCGAACGCTCAGTCGGTCGACGATTGTTCCAGACGGACCACGACGGACTTGCTGGCCGGGGTGTTGCTGGTGTCGGCGGTGGAGTCCAGCGGCACCAGCACGTTGGTTTCCGGGTAGTACGCGGCGGCGCAGCCGGGGGCCGTCGGGTAGTGCACCACCCGGAAGCCGGGCGCGCGGCGCTCGACGTCGTCCTTCCACTCGCTCACCAGGTCCACGTACGATCCGTCGGTGAGTTTCAGCGCCCGCGCGTCCTCGGGGTTGACCAGCACGACCCGGCGGCCGTTTCTGATGCCGCGGTAGCGGTCGTCGAGGCCGTAGATCGTGGTGTTGTACTGGTCGTGTGAGCGGAGCGTCTGCAGTAGGAGGCGGCCCTTGGGCAGTCGCGGGTACTCGACCGGCGCGGCGGTGAAGTTGGCTTTGCCGGTGGCCGTGGGGAAGCGGCGCTCGTCGCGCGGGGCGTGCGGGAGCGCGAAGCCCGCGGGGTCGGCCACGCGCGCGTTGAAGTCCTCGAATCCGGGCACCACGCGTGCGATACGGTCGCGGATCGTCGCGTAGTCCTTCTCGAATTCCTCCCACGGCGTGTGGCTGTTCTGGCCGAGCACCCGCCGGGCGAGCCGGCACACGATCGCCGGCTCGGACAGCAGCCGGCCGCTCGCCGGCTCCAGGCGCCCGCGTGAGGCGTGCACCATGCCCATGGAGTCCTCCACGGTCACGAACTGCTCGCCGCCGCCCTGGAGGTCACGCTCGGTGCGGCCCAGGGTGGGCAGGATCAGAGCCCGCGCGCCCGTGACCGCGTGCGAGCGGTTCAGCTTCGTCGACACGTGCACGGTCAGCCGGGCCCGCCGCATCGCCGCTTCCGTCACCTCCGTGTCGGGGGACGCCGACACGAAGTTGCCGCCCATCGCGAAGAACACTTTCGCCTTGTCGTCGCGCATGGCCCGGATGGCCCGTACGACGTCGTAGCCGTGCTCCCGGGGCGGCGCGAAGCCGAACTCCTTCTCCAGTGCGTTCAGGAACGCCGGGGCGGGCCGCTCGAAGATGCCCATCGTGCGGTCGCCCTGCACGTTGGAGTGGCCGCGCACCGGGCACACGCCCGCGCCCGGACGGCCGATGTTCCCGCGCAGCAGCAGGAAGTTGACCACTTCGCGGATGGTCGGCACGGAGTGCTTGTGCTGGGTGAGGCCCATGGCCCAGCAGACGATCGTCCGCTCGGAGGCGAGGACCATGCGCAGCGCCTCGTCGATCCGCTCGCGGGTGAGGCCGGTCGCGGTGAGCGTCTCGTCCCAGTCGGCGGCGCGGGCGGCCTCGGCGAACTCCTCGAACCCGTGTGTGTGTTCGCGGACGAACTCCTCGTCGACGGCGCCCCCGGTCTCCAGGATCAGTTTGTTCAGGAGGCGGAACAGGGCCTGGTCGCCGCCGATGCGGATCTGGAGGAACAGGTCGGTCAGGGCGGCGCCCTTGAGCATGCCCTGCGGGGTCTGCGGGTTCTTGAACCGCTCCATGCCCGCCTCGGGCAGTGGATTGACCGTGATGACGCGCGCGCCGTTCGCCTTCGCCTTCTCCAGCGCGGAGAGCATGCGAGGGTGATTGGTGCCCGGGTTCTGGCCGGCGACGACGATCAGGTCGGCCTTGTAGAGGTCCTCGAGCAGGACGCTTCCCTTGCCGACGCCGATCGTCTCCGACAGCGCGGAGCCCGACGACTCGTGGCACATGTTGGAGCAGTCCGGCAGGTTGTTCGTGCCGAACTCGCGGGCGAACAGCTGGTACAGGAACGCGGCCTCGTTGCTCGTCCGGCCCGAGGTGTAGAAGAGAGCCTCGTCGGGGGAGCCGAGGGCGTTCAGTTCCTCGGCGACGATGTCGAAGGCACGCTCCCAGGACACCGGCTCGTAGCGGTCGCCTCCCTCGGGGAGATACATGGGGTGCGTGAGCCGCCCCTGCTGCCCCAGCCAGTAGCCACTTCTGGTCGCCAGGTCGGCGACGGTGTGGGCGGCGAAGAACTCCGGGGTGACCCGGCGCAGCGTGGCCTCCTCGGCGACCGCCTTCGCGCCGTTCTCGCAGAACTCCGCCGCGTGCCGGTGCTCCGGCTCCGGCCAGGCGCAGCCCGGGCAGTCGAAGCCGTCCTTCTGGTTGACCCGCAGCAGCGTCAGCGCGGTCCGCTTCACCCCCATCTGCTGCTGCGCGATCCGCAGTGTGTGTCCGATCGCCGGCAGCCCCGCCGCCGCGTGCTTCGGCTCCGCGACCTGCGGCGCGTCCTGGACCGGATCACTCTTCGGCGCCTTGCCGGCCATAGCTGCTCCCCATTCGCGGACATGTGCCTGTGGGCGTGAGGGTACGACTCCCGATCCTCGCACGTGTCACCGACAACGGCCGAGGCCGGTCGGCCCCGCTCCCCGGGGCGAGCTCCTTGCCTCCGCCTGTGCCGTCCCGGAGCGCTGTCCCGGCCCTTCGGGCGATATCCCGGCCGGCCCTCGACCCGTCCCTGGGGTCCGGGTGTCAGTGGCACGTGGCAGGATCGGGTCCGTGGCAGAGACAGCATCGAAGCAGACCGACAGCACCCCCGAAAGCGGCAGCCGTCCCCGGCTCATGCTCATGGACGGGCACTCGCTGGCCTACCGCGCGTTCTTCGCGCTGCCCGCGGAGAACTTCACGACGGCGACGGGCCAGCCGACCAACGCGATCTACGGCTTCGCGTCGATGCTGGCGAACACGCTGCGCGACGAGGCGCCCACCCACTTCGCGGTCGCGTTCGACGTCTCCCGCAAGACCTGGCGCTCCGAGGAGTTCACCGAGTACAAGGCGAACCGCTCGAAGACCCCGGACGAGTTCAGGGGCCAGGTCGAGCTGATCGGCGAGCTGCTCGACGCGATGCGCGCCGTCCGCTTCGCCGTCGACGGCTTCGAGGCCGACGACATCATCGCCACGCTCGCCACCCGGGCCGAGGCCGAGGGCTTCGAGGTCCTCATCGTCACCGGCGACCGCGACTCCTTCCAGCTCGTCAGCGAGCACACCACGGTGCTCTACCCGACGAAGGGCGTCTCGGAGCTGACCCGGTTCACACCGGAGAAGGTGTTCGAGAAGTACGGCCTCACCCCGGCCCAGTACCCGGACTTCGCGGCCCTGCGCGGCGATCCGTCCGACAACCTCCCCGGCATTCCCGGCGTCGGCGAGAAGACCGCCGCGAAGTGGATCAACCAGTTCGGTTCGTTCGCGGATCTCGTCGAGCGCGTCGAGGAGGTCAAGGGCAAGGCCGGCCAGAACCTCCGTGACCACCTGGAGGCGGTCAAGCTCAACCGCCGCCTCACCGAAATGGTCCGCACGGTCGAACTGCCCAAGGGCGTCGCGGACCTGGAGCGTGCCGCGTACGACCGCAAGGCCGTCGCGATGGTCCTGGACACCCTGGAGATCCGCAACCCGTCGCTGCGCGAGCGCCTGCTGGCCGTCGACCCGGCCGCCGAGGAGGGCGACGCCGGGCAGCCGGCCGTCCCGGGCGTCGCGGTGGACGGCACGGTGCTCGGCTCCGGTGAACTGGCCCCCTGGCTCACCGAGCACGGCACGGCGGTTCTCGGTGTGGCCACGGTCGACACCTGGGCCCTCGGTACCGGCTCGGTCGCCGAGATCGCGCTCGCCACGACCGGGGGGCCGGCCGCCTGGTTCGACCCGACGCAGGTGGACGAGAGGGACGAGTCCGCCTGGGCGGCCTGGCTCGCCGACACCGCCCGGCCCAAGGTGTTCCACAACGCCAAGGCCGCGATGCGCGTCTTCGCCGAGCACGGCTGGACCGTCGAAGGCGTCACCATGGACACCGCCCTCGCCGCCTACCTGGTCAAGCCGGGCCGCCGCTCCTTCGACCTGGACGCGCTCTCCCTGGAGTACCTGGGCCGCGAGCTGGCCCCCGCCGCCACGGCCGACGGCCAGCTGGCGTTCGGCGCGGACGAGGGCGCCGAGGCCGACGCGCTGATGGTGCAGGCCCGCGCGATCCTCGACCTCGGCGAGGCCTTCGAAGAGCGCCTGGCGGAGGTCGGGGCGGCCGAGCTCCTGCGGGACGTGGAGCTGCCCACCTCCGCGCTACTGGCCCGCATGGAGCGCCACGGCATCGCGGCGGACCGGGCCCATCTGGAGGCCATGGAGCAGATGTTCGCCGGCGCCGTGCAGCAGGCGGTGAAGGAGGCGCACGCGGCGGCGGGGCACGAGTTCAACCTGGGCTCGCCCAAGCAGCTCCAGGAAGTCCTCTTCGGTGAGCTGGGCCTGCCCAGGACCAAGCGCACCAAGACGGGCTACACCACGGACGCGGACGCCCTGGCCTGGCTCGCCGGCCAGACGGACAACGAACTGCCGGTCATCATGCTCCGCCACCGCGAGCAGGCGAAGCTCCGCGTCACCGTCGAGGGCCTGATCAAGGCCGTCGCCGCGGACGGCCGCATCCACACCACCTTCAACCAGACGGTCGCCGCCACGGGCCGCCTGTCGTCGGTGGACCCCAACCTCCAGAACATCCCGGTCCGCACCGACGAGGGCAGGGCCATCCGCCGCGGCTTCGTCGTCGGCGAGGGCTTCGAGTCCCTGATGACGGCGGACTACAGCCAGATCGAACTGCGCGTGATGGCCCACCTGTCCGAGGACGCGGGCCTGATCGAGGCGTTCACCTCCGGCGAGGACCTGCACACCACGGCCGCGGCCCAGGTGTTCGGGGTCGAGCCCGCGGCGGTGGACGCGGAAATGCGCCGCAAGATCAAGGCGATGTCGTACGGCCTGGCCTACGGCCTGTCCGCGTTCGGCCTCTCCCAGCAGCTGAACATCGACGCGGGCGAGGCCCGTGCCCTGATGGACGCGTACTTCGAGCGTTTCGGCGGTGTACGGGACTATCTGCGCCGGGTCGTCGACGAGGCGAGGGCGACGGGTTACACGGCGACGCTCTTCGGTCGCCGCCGCTACCTCCCCGACCTCAACAGCGACAACCGTCAGCGCCGCGAGGCCGCCGAGCGGATGGCCCTCAACGCGCCCATCCAGGGCACCGCAGCCGACATCGTCAAGATCGCCATGCTGAACGTCGGCCGTGCCCTGGACGAGGCCGGCCTCACGTCCCGCATGCTCCTCCAGGTCCACGACGAGATCGTCCTCGAAATCGCCCACGGCGAACGCGAGCGCACCGAGCGACTTCTCCGCCACGAAATGTCCAAGGCCGTGCACCTGCGGGCCCCCCTCGACGTCTCGGTCGGCTACGGCCCGGACTGGGAATCGGCGGCCCACTAGAAACCAGGAAGTTCGGTGTGGGGGCCCGGCACCACGACCGGGCCCTCACAGCCGGGCCTCTACGAACGGGCTCCCACGACCAGGGCGGGCCGCCGACCGGCCGGGCCGTCAGCGGGGCCGGGCTGCTTGCGCGGGGGCTGACTCTCCGGGCGGTTGGACCACTGACGGGGCGGGCCCCCATGGCCCGGGCGGGCCGCCGACGGGCCGGGCCGTCAGTCGGGCCGGGCTGCTTGCGCAAGGCGGGCCCTTCGCCGGATCGGTTCCCACGGACGTCCGGCAAGGAGGCGACCCCGCTCGCCACCGGTCGTACGGCGACGTCGGCGCCGCACCCGGGCGGGTTGACCCGCCTCGCCGCTCACCCCCACCCGCCGCGACGGCGAGCGACCACCACGGCGGTGGCCGACGGTGCCGGGCCGGCCGGCCCCACCGCGAGTCCCGCTCCGGCCGCCCGTATCACCCGCCTGGTCCTCGCCGAGGCGCCCCGGGCGGAGCGTCGGCGTAAGGATGCCCGCATGGGTATACGCACGCTCCGCCGCCGTACACGGACAGCTGCCACCCGCCTGTCAGGGGTGCGGACCCGGCTCACCCGGGCACACCCCGGTCTCCCCTGGGCACGCACACGCGTCCGGCGGCCCCACAGTCACTACCCCTGGGCGCTGACCCACCCCGTGGCGGCCCTCCTCGGACACGTACCGCCGTACACGCCCCGCGCCGCCGAGCCCCGCATCCCCCGCGGCGCGCCCACGCGGCGCCCCGCACTCAGCGGGGGACCGAGCTGTCCGCCGCCGCCTCGACTGCGAGCGCGGTGGCGGGAGGAGCCGGGCGCCAGACCCTGACGCCGACGCCGTGGAGGACCACGCCGAGGACGAGCCCGGCACCCGCCCCGAAGCACACGGTCGGGATCACCTCGTACGGCTTGGCGACCGACCCCCAGTACGCCCACCAGCGGGCCACCCGCTGCACCGCCGCGACCAGCGCGCAGCCCCCGATGACGGCGCCAGCCACCCACCGGTCGGCCGAGGACAGCATCGGCACGCCGACCGGCTCGACCGCCGGCTGCCGCCGCAGTGCCAGCGTCACGAAGACGACGATGACGACCGCCGCGACCGCGGAGCCGCCGTACTGGAGGTACCAGTAGAGCGGCGAGCCCGCGATCTCCTCGCCGAGGACGGGGAACAGCCGCACTCCCCACCGGTCGTGATGCGTGAACGCGTCCCACACGACATGGGTCAGCGAGCCGAGGGCCGCGGAGACGTACCACCACAGGACCAGCGAGGGACTGAACCGCCGCACTCCCGCCCCGCAGCGCACCAGCGCGGCCACCCGCCCCTGCCGCCCCCTGGGCAGCAACGCCACCAGCGGCTCACGCAGCACCAGCCACAGCCCGACCAGCGCCCAGGTGACGAGGACGTCGACGGTGAAGACCCCGGCGAAGGAGTGCGTGACATCACCGAACTCCATGGCCTCGGGCAGCACACTCGCCATGTAGTAGGTCATGTCGGGCGCGAACGAACCGGCGACGAGCACCGACGGCACCAGTGGCCCGCGCCCGGCCCCGTTCCCCCGCAGGGCGGGCAGCACGGCGGCGGCGTGGCTGAGCGTGAAGGGCAAGTCGTCCCCCTGTGACGGACTTTGGCCGGACGGTTCGGCCCGGCGAGGACCGGTCGCCAGTATGCGCGACTCGGGTCCGCGTATCCGACAAGCTCTTGGACGACAGGAAACCGATAAGGGAAACCGGTGAAAATCGGGGCACGAACGGGTGTCCGTGCGGCGGAAGTTGTCGTAGGGTCACCTGGGTCCTCGCGCCTGTGGGTCGCGAGGCCACGGGAATTCCGGAAAGGAAACACCGGAACCGGGCAACCAAAATCGGAACTCCGGAGTCGGTGTACCAGGACAGGGAAACCGGTCCGCTGAAAAAGACAAATGACTGACAGGGTAGTAAATCGGTAGAGCGCCAAGGCGGTCGACCACCGGGGAGGGGTTCACTCAATGGCGGCGCAGTTCGGTTTGAGGCTCCGCAAGGGGGCGGCGAACACCGCCCTGGCAGCGGCCACGGTAGCGGCGTTGGCCGCGTCCCAGGCCCCGGGAGTGACGACCGACAGCGCGGGCAGACAGACCATGGGAGCGCCCACGCCGGACGCGAGCCCCCGCGCCGAGGACACCGCGTCGGGCAACTCGCGGTACTACACGGACCTTCCGC
This sequence comes from Streptomyces sp. TG1A-60, assembly GCF_037201975.1. Taxonomy (NCBI): domain Bacteria; kingdom Bacillati; phylum Actinomycetota; class Actinomycetes; order Kitasatosporales; family Streptomycetaceae; genus Streptomyces; species Streptomyces sp. TG1A-60. The sequence goes on from NZ_CP147520.1 coordinate 6,302,707, forward strand.
CCCTCGACAGCCCCGACCCGGCGCCCGGTATCGGTGACGGCTCGACCACCACCGGCGGCACCGAGCGTGGCATACCCGCGACCGTCATCGACGCCTACAAGAAAGCCGAGGCGTCCCTGCGCGAGTCCAAGCCCGGCTGCAATCTGTCCTGGGAACTCCTCGCCGCCATCGGCAAGGTCGAGTCCGGCCAGGCCCGCGGTGGCCGCGTCGACGCCGACGGCACGACGTACTCGAAGATCCTCGGCCCGATCCTCAACGGCGGCGCGTTCGCGAACATCCCCGACACCGACAACGGGGCGCACGACGGCGACACCACGTACGACCGGGCCGTCGGCCCCATGCAGTTCATCCCCTCCACCTGGCAGTGGGCGGGCCGCGACGGAAACGCCGACGGCGCCAAGGACCCCAACAACATCTACGACGCCGCCCTCGCCGCCGGCCACTACCTGTGCCGCTTCGGCTGGGACCTGTCCAACGCCGGCAATCTGCGCAGCGCGGTCCTCAGCTACAACAACTCGACGGAGTACTACCACCTCGTCATGAGGTGGCTGAACCACTACCGCGCGGGCGCCCACGAGATCCCGGACGGCACCGGCTCCCTGCCCGAGACGCCGAGCGGCAACAGCGGCAACAGCGATAGCGGAAACAGCGACAGCGGCAGCGGCAGCCGTGACAACGGCTCCGGCGGCCCCACGACGAGCCCCAGCCCCACGCCCCCGACGACGCAGAAGCCGGGCACAGGCAAGCCGGGCACAGGCAAGCCGGGCACAGGCAAGCCGGGCGGTGGCGCGAACACGCCGGAGCCGCCCCCCACCACGCCACCCACCTCCACCGACACGGTCCACCACCTGGAGAACGCGGGTGCGGCGAACCTCACGGCCATGGCCGGCGACACCTTCACAGACAAGGTCGTCGCCCGCACCGAGACCAAGGCCGGCAAGGCCGTGACGAAGGTCCGCGTCCGCTTCACCGTCGTCGGCGACACGGACACCACCTTCACCGGCGGCGAGAAGTTCGCGACCGTCGTCACCGACAGCGCCGGCAAGGCCACCGCTCCCGCGCTCGTGGCCGGCGAGAAGACCGGGAAGGTCACGATCCGCGCCACCGTCGTGGGCCGCTCGGTCGCCGCCCTCGACTACACGGCCACCGTCACCGCCCGCCAGGCCGACGCCCTCGCCCGCACCGACGACACCGTGCTGACCTGCGTCCCCAACGGCGAGTTCGCCGAGCAGGTCGAGGTGAAGGCCACCTACAAGGGGGAGATCGCGGACAAGGTCGCGGTCAAGGCCACCCTCATCAAGTCCCTCCTCGACGTCACCGAGAACGACAAGGGCCCCTACTTCGAGGGCGACGCGGGCGAGGAGCCCGTGCGCACCCTGGCCCTGGAGACCGACGAGAACGGCCTGCTGAAGCTGCCGAAGCTCCACTCCGACGGCACCACCGGCACGTTCCAGCTCCGCATCGAGACCGAGGGCGGCGCGACCCTCACGGTCGAACTGACGGTGGAGGCGGCGCCCGAGACGCCCGAGACGCCCGAGACGCCCGAGACGCCCGAGCCGACCGAGCCGACCGAGGCTGCGTCGCCCAGCCCCAGCGCTTCGTAGTCGGCGTCGGCCCTCCACGTACGGCCATGGCGGCGCTCCTCTCCTGAGAGGGGCGCCGCCGTTGTGTGCGCGACGTGTTCTCATCTCGCCCGGCCGTTGCTACGGTGCCGGACCTGACGAACTATCAGTTCCCGTCGGGAACGGTCGGTTCCCCTCGCCAGGCCCCTAGTCGGGAGGTCCGTATGCGTGCCCTGATCGCCGCCGCGACCGGTCTCGCCCTCGCCTTCGCCCTGGCGTTCACGATCGCGCAGCTGGGCTCACCCACGGGCGAGACATCACCGAAACCGTTGCTGACGACGGTCCCCGCACATCCATAGCCGACGGTGGCCGCACCGCCACAACCGCCCGGGAGGGAGGCCGAGATGCGCCGGAGGACCGGCCTGATCCTGCTCGCGCTCGCCGTGTTCTTCACGGCGCTGTCCCCGCTGCTGCGCTGGTACGTCTTCCCCGACGTGGTCAAGGTCCCGGCGAACCAGTACCAGGACATGGTCCTGGAGGCGAAGGACGCCACCCTCCTCGACTACGGCACGATGACCGCCCGGAAGGTCCCCGAGGTCACCATCGTGCAGACCCTCAAGGGCAATGTCGAGGCCTCCGAGGAGATCGAGAAGACGGCCGGCCGGGACGTCGTCGTCTGGGACGGCCTGTCGTACATCCAGGGCCCGGACGGCGAGACGGTCTCGAGGATCCCGGAGCGCTACATCTTCGACGCCCACACCCAGGAGCCCGTCCACGCCAAGGGCGAGATGGTCGACGGCGACCCCGTCCAGCGGAAGGGCCTGGAATTCAAATGGCCCTTCCTCACGGAGAAGAGGGACTACGAGTACTTCGACGCCCAGGCCCGGATCACGGCCCCCATCCACTACAAGGGCACCCAGGACTTCCGGGGCGTGGAGGTCTACTACTTCGAACAGACCATCCCCTGGACCGAGGTCCCCTTCCCCCGCACCATGCCCGTGGAAGGCATCACCCGGGAGACGGTCGCCCAGACCGGCACCAGTCGCTGGTACACCACGGTCCGCAAGTTCTGGGTGGAGCCCGTCACCGGCGCCCCCGTCTACGGTGAGGAGATCCACGAGGAGGAACTCCGCGGCGGCACGCTCCTCGGCGACCGCGAGAAGGTGACCGCCTTCGCCGGGCACGTGAAGATGCGCGAGGACTACATCGAGCACACCGTCGGCCTGGTCAAGTCCCAGCGTCTCCTCGTCCTCCTGATGACCTCCTACCTGCCCTGGGGCTTCCTGGGCCTGGGCGTCCTGTTCCTCGCGCTCTCCCTCTACGTCGAGGCCCGTGGCCGCAGGCCCGGCGCACCGGAGTCCAGCAGGCCCCCGGCATCCGAGCCGGTCAGCGCCTGAGGCGCGCGTTCGTGTACCGGGTGGGCTCGGCGGTCGCCGGGTCCTCCGGCCACGGATGCCGGGGATACCGGCCGCGCAACTCCGCCCGTACGGCCCTGTACCCGTCCCGCCAGAACGAGGCGAGATCGGCGGTCACGGCGGCGGGCCGTCCGGCGGGGGACAGCAGATGCACCAGCACCGGCACCCCGGCCAGCACGGGCGACTCCCGAAGCCCGAACATCTCCTGCAACTTCACCGCCAGCACCGGCTGCTCGGGCCGCGCGTAGTCCACCCGGATCCGGGACCCGCTCGGCACCTCGATCCGCTCCGGCGCGAGCTCGTCCAGCCGTACGGCGTCCCCGGTGGCCCACGGCAACAGCCGCTTCAGTGCCTCCCCGGCATCGATCCGCCCGAGATCCGCCCGCCGCCGTGCCCGGCTCAGCTCGGGCTCCAGCCAGTCCTCCACGCGCGCGTGCAGGGCACTGTCGGACACATCGGGCCAGGGCTCGCCGAGCCGCGCCCGCAGGAACGCGATCCGCTCCCGCAACCGTCCCGCACCCTCCGACCACCGCAACAACCCGAGCCCTTCGACCCGCAACCCTTCGACAAGTGCCTCCCGTACGAGCCCGGCCGCGGCCTCCCGCAACGGCCGCACGCCCACCTCCACGGCCCCCAACCGCTCCACCCGCCGCGCCACGACGTCCCCGTCCCGCCACGCGACCTCCTCCCCCTGGCTGTGCAAAGCCCCGGCCGCCTCCCGGGCCACCTCTTCGTCGACGACCACTCCGAGCCGTACCCGCGCGAGCCCGGCCCCCACCCCCCGGTCGGCCACCGCCACCGCCACCCACTGCCCGCCCCGCAGCCCGGACCCTTCCCCCACCTCGGCCCGAGTCCCGGAAACCATGAGATACGACCCCCCGTCCCCGCGGGCAACCCGCTCGGGAAACGCCAGCGCCACCACCACCCCCACGCCCCGCTCGTCCCCGGCGGGCCGTTCGGAGCCCGCACTTCTCCCCGGAGTGCCGGGGCACGGTTCGCCCGGCAGCCGCGCCGCGGGCGCGGGCGCCGACGCGGACCGCAGGCGCCGGACCTCGGTGCGCCAGCGCGCGGCGTAGGCGTCACCCCCGCGCCGGACGCTCCGCAGCACGGCGGCCAGGTCGTCGCCGTACGCCCGTGAGGGCTCCTCGCTGAGCAGGGCCACGACCTCCGCCGCGCGCTCGGCACCGACCAGGGGCGCCGCGTCGAGGAGGGCTCGGGCCAGCCGGGGGTGGAGGCCGAGCCGGGACATGCGCACACCCCGTTCCGTGGCGTGCCCGGCGGAGCCGACCGCGCCGATCGCGGACAGGACGCCCCGCGCCGCCGCCATCGCCCCGCTCGGCGGAGGATCCAGGAGGGTGAGCCCGGAGGCGTCCGGATCACCCCAGCAGGCGGCCTGCAGGGCGAACGCCGTCAGGTCGGCCACCTTGATCTCCGGCGCCGGGAAGCGCGGCAGACGGGCGTCCTCGGCCTCCGCCCAGCACCGGTAGACGACGCCGGGAGCCTCACGCCCGGCCCGCCCGGCCCGTTGCCGCCCGGCGGCCTGCGAGGCCCGTACGGTCGTCAGGGCGCTCAAGCCGCGCGCGTGGTCGACGCGTGGCTCCCGGGCGAGCCCGGAGTCGACGACCACCCGCACCCCGGGCACCGTCAGCGACGACTCGGCGACGGCCGTCGCCAGGACCACCCGGCGCCGCTCCCCGCCGGCCAGCACGGCGTCCTGCACGGCAGCCGGCGCCCGCCCGTGCACCTGGAGCACGTCCACATCACCGAGATCCCCGAACTGCCCCGCCACCCGCGCGATCTCGCCCACCCCCGGCAGGAAACAGAGGACGTCCCCCTGCCGCTCGGCCAGCGCCCGCCGCACCACCGACACCACATGCGCCAACAGCGCCGGGTCCACCCGCATCCCGTGCGGCGGTCGTACGGGGCGGGCCGGCGGCGCCCACACCACCTCGACGGGGTACGAGACCCCGTCCGCCGCGACCACCGGCGCCCCGCCCAGCAGCCGGGCCCAGCCCTCGGCGTCCGTCGTCGCCGACGCCGCCACCAGCCGCAGCTCGGGCCGCAGTGTCCCGCGCACGTCGAGCAGGAACGCCGCCACCGTGTCCGCGTCCAGATGCCGCTCGTGGCACTCGTCGAGCACGACGACGTCGACGCCCGGCAACTCCTGGTCCCGCTGCAACCGTTGCAGCAGTACACCGGTCGTGACGACCTCCACGCGCGCACGTGGTCCGACGACCCGTTCACCCCGAACGGTGTAGCCGACACTCCCGCCGACCTTCTCGCCCAGCAGCCACGCCATCCGCCGCGCCGCCGCCCGCGCCGCGATCCGGCGCGGCTCGGCGACCACCACCCGCCGTACCGGCCCGCCGTCCAGGAGTCCCGCCAGGGCCAGTGGCACCAGCGTCGTCTTGCCGGTCCCGGGCGGCGCGACGAGGACAGCGCTCCCGTGCCCCTCCAGGGCGTCGTCCAGGCCGGGCAGGGCATCGCGTACGGGCAGCGCGTCCAGGGCGTCGTAACGGATCACGCCCCCAGTGTCGTACGCCCGTGAGAACGTCCTCCACGAACGTCCTCCGTGCGCGCGTTCCTCTTCTGCCGCCCCGCCGTCGCCCTGCGTCCGTCGCTCGTCGTCTCAGTCCCGCTCGCACACGAAGATCGCCGTTCCCGGGATCAGGTTCCCGCGCAGCGGCGACCAGCCGCCCCACTCGGAGGAGTTCCACGCGGGCCACTCCGGCTCGACCAGGTCGACCAGCCGCAGGCCCGCCGCCACGACGTCCCGGACACGGTCGCCGATCGTCCGGTGGTGCTCGACGTACACGGCCCGCCCCTCCTCGTCCTGCTCGACGTACGGCGTGCGGTCGAAGTAGGAACCGGAGACGGACAGGCCCTCCGGGCCGGGCTCGTCGGGGAAGGCCCAGCGGATCGGATGGGTCACGGAGAAGACGAGGCGCCCGCCGGGACGCAGGACGCGGCGCACCTCGCGCAGCACCCGCACCGGGTCGGCGACGAACGGCAGCGCCCCGTACGCCGAGCACGCCAGGTCGAAGGAGGCGTCCGCGAAGGGCAGATCACCGGCGTCCGCACACACCAGAGGGAACGATCCGCCGATGCTCAGGGCGTGCTGGAGCTGACGGTGGGAGATGTCCAGGGCGACCGGCCGGGCCCCCTGGGCGGCCAGCCAGCGCGAGCACTGCGCGGCGCCGGCGCCGATCTCCAGGACGTCCCTGCCCTTCAGCTCCTCGGGCGGCCCCAGCAACTCCGCCTCGACCTCGTCGAGCCCCTCCGGGCACCACACGAAGCGGTCGTCGCCGAGGAACGTGCCGTGCTCGGTCTGGTACTCGTCCGCGTTCCGGTCCCACCAGCCCCGGTTGGCACGGGAACTCTCCGTCACCCCGGCCTCGCGCCGGGTGGCCTCCGGCTCGGCGGCGTCGTGGCCGCCGACGGCCCCGGGGACCTCGACGGTTTCGTGGACATCGGGCTCTTGGATGATCGGCTCCCTCGTCGTACTCTTCCGTAACCCGCGTGGCGCGGCCCGCTCCGGCGGTGTCACGAAAGGGGTGTCTCAGGCCTGCGTGGCCTCCCGGGACACGTTTGGTGCCGGGTATGTGGTGTTCCGCCCCGGGTGTGCGCCTTCGCGCATTGACCCTGCCTGGCTGCCCCCGTATGCTACAAGTTGCGCTGCGGGCCTGCGCACCTCAGACGTAGCAGGCTGCGCTCGCATCTGTTGTATGTCCCCTCGGTTGTCGAGGCGTCATCACCGGTTTCCGGTGGGCGCTTCCTTGGCTGTCCGGCTTCTTCAGAGCGAAACGGGCTCCCGGCGTGAGCAGTACCTACGACTTCAATGTCCGTACCGGAGCCCTTTCCCACATGACGAGCAGCACCGAGACCACCGCAACCACCCCGCAGGTAGCGGTCAACGACATCGGTAACGAGGAAGCCTTCCTCGCCGCGATCGACGAGACGATCAAGTACTTCAACGACGGCGACATCGTCGACGGCGTCATCGTGAAGGTCGACCGGGACGAGGTCCTGCTCGACATCGGTTATAAGACCGAAGGTGTGATCCCGAGCCGCGAGCTCTCGATCAAGCACGACGTCGACCCCAACGAGGTCGTCGCCGTCGGTGACGAGATCGAGGCCCTTGTTCTCCAGAAGGAGGACAAGGAAGGCCGCCTGATCCTCTCGAAGAAGCGCGCCCAGTACGAGCGTGCCTGGGGCACCATCGAGAAGATCAAGGAAGAGGACGGGATCGTCACCGGTACCGTCATCGAGGTCGTCAAGGGTGGTCTCATCCTCGACATCGGCCTCCGTGGCTTCCTCCCGGCCTCCCTGGTCGAGATGCGCCGCGTCCGCGACCTCCAGCCCTACGTGGGCAAGGAGCTCGAGGCGAAGATCATCGAGCTGGACAAGAACCGCAACAACGTGGTCCTGTCCCGCCGCGCCTGGCTGGAGCAGACCCAGTCCGAGGTCCGCCAGACGTTCCTCACGACCCTGCAGAAGGGTCAGGTCCGCTCCGGCGTGGTCTCCTCGATCGTCAACTTCGGTGCCTTCGTGGACCTGGGTGGCGTCGACGGTCTGGTCCACGTCTCCGAGCTGTCCTGGAAGCACATCGACCACCCCTCCGAGGTCGTCGAGGTCGGCCAGGAGGTCACGGTCGAGGTCCTCGACGTCGACATGGACCGCGAGCGCGTCTCCCTGTCACTGAAGGCGACCCAGGAAGACCCGTGGCAGCAGTTCGCCCGGACCCACCAGATCGGCCAGGTCGTGCCCGGCAAGGTCACGAAGCTGGTTCCGTTCGGTGCGTTCGTCCGCGTGGACGAGGGCATCGAGGGTCTGGTCCACATCTCCGAGCTGGCCGAGCGCCACGTGGAGATCCCGGAGCAGGTCGTCCAGGTCAACGACGAGATCTTCGTCAAGGTCATCGACATCGACCTCGAGCGTCGTCGCATCAGCCTCTCGCTGAAGCAGGCCAACGAGGCCTTCGGTAGCGACCCGGCCTCGGTCGAGTTCGACCCGACGCTGTACGGCATGGCCGCGTCGTACGACGACCAGGGCAACTACATCTACCCCGAGGGCTTCGACCCCGAGACCAACGACTGGCTCGAGGGCTACGAGACCCAGCGCGAGGCGTGGGAGGGCCAGTACGCCGAGGCGCAGACCCGCTTCGAGCAGCACCAGCAGCAGGTCATCAAGTCCCGCGAGGCCGACGCCGCTGCCGCGGCCGAGGGCGGCGGCGACACCGCGGGTGCGGCTCCGGCCGCGGGCGGTGGCTCGTACTCCTCCGAGGGTGCGGACACCTCCGGTGCCCTCGCCTCGGACGAGGCGCTTGCCGCGCTCCGCGAGAAGCTGGCCGGCGGCCAGAGCTGAACACCCACGGCTGAGGTCTAGCCGATGACACCTCGGGCCCGCGTCCTGCACGGACGGGGGCCCGAAGTGTGTCCGGATGGCCCCGACAGGGGCGCCCGGAGGGGGAGTTGACGTCACCCGCGTCCGACGCTTCTCGTACCGCTCCACGACCCGCGCGGCGTTCCCGGGAATGCCGGGCAGCCGTACCACGTTGTGGAGAGGGAACACGAGGAGGAGCGGTCACAGTGCTTGATCCGCAGGGTTTGTACACATGGGAGCAGAAGGGCCTGGCAGTCGTCGACATGGCGCTCGCGCAGGAGTCGGCGGGACTTGTCCTGCTCTACCACTTCGACGGATACATCGACGCGGGCGAGACCGGCGACCAGATCGTCGACAGGATCCTCGGCTCGCTGCCCCACCAGGTGGTGGCCCGCTTCGACCACGACCGGCTCGTGGACTACCGGGCCCGCCGCCCGCTGCTGACGTTCAAGCGCGACCACTGGGCCGACTACGAGGACCCGGCCCTGGAGGTACGCCTCGTCCAGGACGCCACCGGAGCCCCCTTCCTGCTGCTCTCGGGCCCCGAACCGGACGTGGAGTGGGAGCGCTTCGCCGCCGCCGTCCAGCAGATCGTGGAGCGGCTCGGCGTACGCCTGTCGGTGAACTTCCACGGCATCCCCATGGGCGTGCCGCACACCCGCCCGGTCGGCCTCACCCCGCACGGCAACCGGGCTGAGCTGGTGCCCGGGCACCGCAGCCCCTTCGAGGAGGCCAAGGTCCCCGGCAGCGCCGAGTCCCTTCTGGAGTACCGCCTCATGCAGGCCGGACACGACGTGCTGGGTGTCGCCGCCCACGTCCCGCACTACATCGCCCGCTCGCCCTACCCGGACGCCGCCCTGACCGTCCTGGAGGCCGTCACGGCGGCCACCGGCCTGGTCCTGCCCTCCGTCGCGCACGCCCTGCGCACAGAGGCGCACCGTACGCAGACGGAGATCGACCGGCAGATCCGGGAGGGCGACGAGGAACTGGTCGCCCTCGTCCAGGGCCTTGAGCACCAGTACGACGCCGCCGCGGGTGCCGAGTCACGGGGCGACATGCTCGCAGAACCCGTCGAGATCCCGTCCGCCGACGAGATCGGGCGCGAGTTCGAGAAGTTCCTGGCGGAGCGGGAGGGCGAGGGCTGAGCCCACTTGGAGCCCGCCCCCACGACTGTGTCAGCGGCAGGGCCTAAGCTGCCGGGCATGCTGAGAGTGGGTTTGACCGGTGGTATCGGCGCCGGCAAGAGCGAGGTGTCGCGGCTGCTCGTGGAGTGCGGTGCCGTGCTGATCGACGCGGACCGGATCGCGCGCGAGGTCGTCGCACCGGGCACTGGCGGGATCGCGGCGGTCGTCGACACCTTCGGCGAGGGCGTCCTCGCGCCGGACGGCACTCTGGACCGCCCCAAGCTGGGCTCCATCGTCTTCGCGGACCCGCAGCGGCTCGCCGCGCTGAACGCGATCGTGCACCCGCTGGTGGGTGCCCGCTCCAGAGAGCTGGAGAACTCCGCCGCCGACGACGCCGTCGTCGTCCACGACGTCCCCCTGCTCACGGAGAACGGCCTCGCCCCGCTGTACGACCTCGTGATCGTCGTGGACGTGGCCCCCGAGACCCAGCTCGACCGTCTCGTACGCCTGCGCGGCATGACGGAGGAGGACGCACGCGCCCGTATGGCCGCCCAGGCGACGCGTGAGGAGCGCCTGGCGATCGCGGACATCGTCGTCGACAACGACGTACCCCTGGACGCTCTCCGACGGCGGGTACGGGAGGTGTGGGCCGATCTCACGCAGCGGGCACACATGTCCCGGGAGCGATCCGAGCACCCACAGGAATAGCCGGCCCGCCGGGTGCGTTGAAGCGTCCCAGCAAGGGAAGGATTCAGCCGTGCCCGAGACCAGCGGTTCCACCGGACGTACCCCGGAAACGCACGTCATCGACTTCCGCGCCGCCGAGCAGCTGCTCGCCGCGAGGGACCCGCGGGGCGCGGTGAAGCTGCTCGACCGGGTCATAGCCGAGCACCCCGAGAACACGGCGGCCCGGCTGCTGCGCGCCCGCGCGTTCTTCGCCGCGGCCCAGCTGCGACCGGCCGAGCTGGAGTTCACCATCGTCCTGGAGCGCGAGCCGGACAACGCGTTCGCGCACTTCGCGCTGGCCCGCACCTATCAGCGCCAGGCCCGCCCCGAGCAGGCCAGGCGTCACTTCCGGCTCGCCGCGGCCCTCGACCCGAACCCGGAGTACCTGGAAGCGGCACGGTTCGACTCCTGACGGCCCCGGCGCACTCGGCCGCTACACCGCCGGACGCCGACGACCTGCTCGACGCGTTGCTGGACCTCGCCGTGCGTCGAGCAGGTCGGCGCACATGCTGGAACGGGTGCGCGGGGCCCGCACGATGTCCCTACCGGGGGCCCCGAGGAGCGGCGCGGGACGCTCGCCACCTGCCTGCGGCATGTCGCGGACGACGGCTTCGTGCTGATGGGCAGTCGACGGAAAGCCCCTCGGCACAGTGGGGGCGGCGCCTACGTGGGGCGGCGATGGCGCTCGGCGTTCGCGGCCTCGGCCAGGCCCCGGAGGCGTTCCATGTCCCGGCGGTCGCGTTTGGTGGGGCGCCCGGTGCCTCGGTCACGGATACCGGCGGGGGCGACGGCCTCGCGGGGCGGGGGCGGCGGGGAGTTGTCGACGTAACACTCGGCGGCGACGGGCGCACCGACCCGTTTGCGGATCAGGCGCTTGACGACGACGGTCCGCTCCCGGCCCCCGGCCTGGCGGAGCCGCACCTCGTCGCCGACACGCACCGCGTACGCGGGCTTGACGCGTTCGCCGTTGACGCGGACGTGGCCGCCCCGGCAGGCGGTGGCGCTCATCGAGCGGGTCTTGACCAGGCGGACGGACCAGATCCAGCTGTCGACGCGCACGCTCTCGCCGCTCGTGGGGCGGGTGGCCTCGGCGGCTGCCGCCGCCGGGTCGGAAACCCGGTTCGTGGTGCCCGGGCCGCTCGCCCGCTCCTCCATACCTTCCGTACCTTCAGAAGCCATGCCTTGACCTTAGCTCTCCACCAGGCCCCCTCGGGGAGGCGATCGCCGGCCGTACCGTGGAGGCATGGGCAGCGGCAACGGTGGTGGCGGCGACACGGGGCTGGCCGCGCTCGACGCGCGGATCACCGGGTGCCGTGCCTGTCCCCGGCTGGTCGAGTGGCGGGAAGAGGTGGCGCGGACCAAGCGGGCCGCGTTCGCCGACCAGGAGTACTGGGGGCGGCCGGTGCCGGGCTTCGGACCGCCCGACCCGGCGCTGTTGATCCTCGGGCTCGCCCCCGCCGCGCACGGGGCGAACCGGACCGGACGGATGTTCACCGGCGACCGCTCGGGCGACGTGCTGTACGCGGCGCTGCACGACGTGGGGCTCGCCTCGCGCGGCACGGCGGCCGGCCCTGACGACGGACTGGAGCTGTACGGCGTACGGATCACCTCACCCGTGCACTGCGCGCCGCCCGCCAACAAGCCCACCCCCGAGGAGCGGAACACCTGCCGGCCGTGGCTGGTCCGGGAACTGGAACTGCTTCGGCCGACGCTGCGGGCCGTGGTCGTGCTCGGTGCCTTCGGCTGGCAGGCCGCCCTGCCCGCGCTCACCGAGGCCGGCTGGGACGTGCCCCGACCGCGCCCCGTCTTCGGCCACGGCACTCACGTACCCCTCGACGGGCTCGAGCTCTTCGGCTGCTTCCACGTCAGCCAGCGCAACACCTTCACCGGCCGGCTGACCCCTGCGATGCTGCGGGAGGTCCTGCGGACGGCGGCGAGGACCGCGGGGCTGGACGTCGCGCCGTAGACGCACACCGGGAGCGTCGGGACGGCCCGGCCCGGCGGAAAAGCGGCTGCCGATGCCGTCCTGCGCCGGTTAGGGTCCGCCAATGCCTCTCTATCCGCAGATCGGACCGTACGACCACGGCATGCTCGACGTGGGGGACGGCAACCGCGTGTACTGGGAGGTCTGCGGGAATCCGCGGGGCAAGCCCGCGGTCGTGCTGCACGGCGGGCCGGGGTCCGGGGCCAACGCGTGGTTCCCGCGTCTCTTCGACCCCGAGGCGTACCGGATCGTGCTGCTCGACCAGCGCGGCTGCGGGCGTTCGACACCGCCGGCGAGCGCGTACGGGACCGACATGAGCGTCAACACGACGGATCGTCTGATCGCCGACCTGGAGCTGCTGCGGCGGCACCTCGGGATCGGTCGCTGGCTGGTGTGGGGCGTGTCGTGGGGGTCGGTGCTGGGGCTGCGGTACGCGCAGACGCATCCGGAGGCCGTGACCGAGCTGGTCCTCACCGGCGTCGCCACGGGTTCCGACGCCGAAGTCGCCCTGCTGACCAGGGGACTCGGGCAGTTCTTCCCGGAGGCCTTCGAGCGGTTCCTGGCCGAGCTGCCCGAGGACGAGCGGGAGGGGAACCTGGCAGCCGCGTACAACCGGCTGATCGAGTCGTCCGACGAGGCGGTGAGGGCGCGGGCTGCGCGCGCCTGGACCGACTGGGAGACGGCCATCGCCGCGCAGCCGCCCCGCTCCGTGCCGCGCTACGAGGACCCCGTCTTCCGCTACGCCTTCGCCCGTACCGTCACCCACTACTGGGGCAACGGCCACTTCCTCGGCGAAGAGAACGACGAGGGGGCCGTCCTGCGCGACGCTCCGCTGCTCAAGGGCATCCCGGGGACCCTCGTCCAGGGCAGCCTCGATCCCAACAACCTCCTCGGCATCGTCTGGCGCCTCCACCACGCCTGGCCCGGCAGCGAGTTGGACGTCATCGACGACGTGGGCCACAACGCGGGCGCACCGGACATGGCGGAAGCACTGGTGGCGGCGACGGACAAGTACGCCAAGGGCTGACGAGGAGGGCGGGGCGTTCGTTGACGTGGGGTCGCTGCTCCGGCGCCCACGATCGCAGCTCCGCTCACCAGCCCGCGTCACCGGGGTTCACGGTGCGCCGTCGTGGTCTTTCCCTTCGTCGTACGCGCTGATGTCGTGGCCGTCCTCGCCGCTGTCGCCGAACAGGTGGCGCACCGTGGACCGGTAGTTCGTCCGGACGTGGGTCAGTGCGTGGGCGCGGGCCCGGTCCGGGTCGCCGGAGGCGATGGCCTCGTACAACTCACGGTGTTCGGTGAGGAGTTGCGGCCACTCGGTGTTCTGGCGGGTCAGCCAGCGCAGGCGGCCGTCGACCGGCTCCATGACGGAGATGAGCAGACTGTTGCCCGCCATGGCCAGGACACGGTCGTGGAAGCGGGTGTTGATGTCGGTGATCGTCTCGGCGTCCCCCGCGCGGGTCGCCACCGCCGCCCGGTCGAGCAGGGCCGACAGCTCCGCCAGGGACCCGGGGGTGGCGCGGGAGGCGGCGAGCCCGGCGGCGTACACCTCCAACGCCTCGCGCAGTTCGAAGAGTTCCGCCACGTCCGCCGGGGTGAGGCGGCGGACGACCGCGCGGCGCGGGGTCTCGAAGCGGACGAAGCCCTCGGCGACCAGGGCGCGGACCGCCTCGCGGACCGGGACCCGGGAGACCCCGAGGTGGTCGGCCAGCTCGCGCTCCACCAGCCGGTCGCCCGGGCGGAGCCGCCCCGCGATGATGTCCTGCCGCAGAGTCCCGAGGACACGCTCGCGCACCGCGCCGAGGGGTTCGATCTTCGCTCCTTCAGGAGCCAGGGAGCTCATGGGGCAATCTTCGCCGACTCGTGGGGTCTTTTACGTGACGTTAACAGCGGCGACATCGGTCGGAACCGTTGACGGGAGGACCATGAACGCAGTTTGGTATACCAAACTCCCTGCGGTGACTCCCTCGCCGCACCGGCACCCGCACCCGTCCCCCACACTCGTCCCCGCATCCACCCTCGTCTCCTCTCGCTCCTGGAGGCCCAGTGTCCCTCGCCGACAGTGCCGAAGCCACCGGCACCACAGCGTTCGTCCCCGACCCCCGCCTCACCAACGAAGACCTCGCTCCCGCCGGGAAGCGCAACTGGAAGGTCTTCGACCTCTTCGCCCTGTGGATGTCCGATGTCCACAACCTCGGCAACTACACGTTCGCCGCGGGTCTGCTGGTCCTCGGCATGAACGTCTGGCAGGTCTTCACCTCGCTGCTCGTCGGTTTCGTGATCATCTACATCGGGATGAACTGGATGGGGAAGATCGGGCAGCGCCACGGCGTGCCCTTCCCCGTGGTCAGCCGCATCAGCTTCGGCGTCTGGGGCGCCAACATCCCGGCCCTCATCCGGGCCGTGATCGCCATCATGTGGTATGGCATCCAGACCTACCTCGCGTCCGTCGCGGTCAACATCATGCTGCTGGCCGCCTGGCCGGGCCTGGAGTCCTGGACCCACAACTCCTTCCTCGGCCTGCACCAGCTCGGCTGGATCAGCTTCGTCGCCCTCTGGCTCGTCCAAGGGCTGATCATCAGTCAGGGCATGGAGTCGGTCCGCAAGTTCCAGGACTTCTGCGGCCCGGCGATCTGGGTGGTCATGATCGCGCTGGCCGTGTGGATCCTTGCCAAGGCCGGCTGGACCATCTCCCTCACCTCGACCCCGAACCCGGTCTCCGTCGGCGAGCAGTGGCGGCAGTGGTTCGGCGCGATCGGGCTGGTCCTCGCCACCTACGGCACGCTGATGCTCAACTTCTGCGACTTCTCCCGCTTCGCGCCGGACTACCGGACGGTCAAGCGGGGCAACTTCTGGGGCCTGCCGATCAACTCGACCGCCTTCGTGGTGTTGTCGGTCATCGTCACGGCCGGCTCGATCGAGGTCTTCGGCAAGGCGATCACCGAACCGGCCCACCTCGTCGCCGAGATCGGCAACACCTGGGTCCTCGTCCTCGGCGCGCTGACCTTCGCCATCGCCACCATGGGCGTCAACATCGTCGCCAACTTCGTCTCACCGGCGTACGACCTCGCCAACGTCTGGCCACAGAAGATCACGTTCAAGGTGGGCGGACTGATCAGCACGGTCGCGGCGCTGGTCGTGACCCCGTGGAACCTCTTCTCCAACCCCACCGTCGTCCAGTACTTTCTCGGCGGCCTGGGCGCGTTCCTCGGCCCGCTGTTCGGCGTGATCATGCTCGACTACTTCTGGGTCAAGCGCGGCCGTATCGACGTCGACGAACTCTTCAACGCCGAGCCCGGCTCCCGCTACTACTACCGCAAGGGCGTCAACCCCAAGGCGCTGTGGGCGTTCCTGCCGACCGCGGCGGTCTCGGCCGTCCTCGCCCTGGTACCGGCCTTCGACGCGGTCGCCCCGTACTCGTGGTTCATCGGAACGGCGCTGGCCGCCGGGCTCTACGCGGTGCTGTGCCGGGACGAGCGGGCGGCGGTGTCCGCGGGTGCCGGGCCGGTCGGCGCCGGCAGCGGTACCGCCGAGTCTGCGCCCGTGGAGGGCTGAGCGTGCGCATCGTCGTCACCAACTGCAACACGACGCAGGAGATGACCGAGGAGATCGTGCGAGGTGCCCGGGCCGCCGCAGGCCCGGGCACCACCGTGACCGGACTGACCCCCGCCTGGGGACCCGAGTCCGCGGAGGGCTGGCTCGACAGCTACCTCTCCGCCGCCGCCGTCCTCGACACCCTGCGGACCTATGAGGAGCCGTACGACGCCGTCGTCATGGCCGGGTTCGGCGAGCACGGACGCGAGGGCGCGCGCGAACTGGTGGATGTCCCCGTCGTCGACATCACGGAGGCCGCCGCCCACCTCGCGTGCCTCCTCGGGCGGCGCTACGGGGTCGTCACCACGCTCGAACGCTCGTGCGGGCAGATCGAGGACAGCCTGGAGGCCGCCGGGGTGGGCCGCAACTGCGCGGCGATCGTCGGCACCGGGCTCGGCGTACTCGACCTCGCCGACTCCGACCGCACCACCCGAGCCTTCCTCACCGCTGCCCAGCGGGCCCGCGAGGCCGGGGCCGAGGTGCTGGTGCTGGGGTGCGCCGGGATGACCGGACTGCAGCGGACGGTGGGGGAGAAGCTGGGCGTGCCGGTCGTCGACGGAGTGGGGGCCGCCGTGAAACTCGCCGAGTCGCTCGTCTCGCTGGGGCTGACGACCAGCCGGGCGGGGGGTTATGCGAAGCCGCTGCCCAAGCGGAGGAGCTGGGGGGCCGAGGCGCGGTAGGGGGTGTCGCGGAGGGCGGGGCGCGGGCGCCGCAGAGAGCGCCGCTCGGTCGGCGCCGGCGGCTGCGGGCCTGTGGTGGCCGGACGCGTGGTTCCTCTCACCCCCTGAAGCCGGCGGAGGTGCGGCCGGGAGCCGCAGCGGGTCAGGTGCGAGAGCCGGAGCGGGACCGTGGCTTCGGGCTCCGTCGCAGTGATGTACAGGGCCCGGGGGCCGGCTACGTCCCCGGGCCCACCTCTTTCCGGACCGTTCTCCGGATTGCGTGCATAAAGAACATGGCCTTTCCCCGTATCGTCACATCGCGGTAATACGAGCGTCCCGTTCTCTCCAGGTCCCGGATCTACGGTGGAGGCCAGCACCCTCACCCATGCCCCGGCCGCCGTCGCCCGAAGGCACATTCCCGTCCTCATCCGACGACAGGAGCCCCGTGTCCCGCCGTGCCGCCCTCGCTCTGCCGCCCTGGCTCGCCCACCCGCTGCGCGCGCAAGGGGGACCGGTGCCGTGGAACGCGGTGGTACGAGGGGCGCTGGCCGGTGGACCCCTGCTGTGCGGGGCCCTGCTCCTGGGCCGGCCCACCGTCGGCGTCCTCGCCGCGCTCGGGGCCATGCTCGCCGGGGTCAACGACCGGCCCGGCAGCCGGCGCGTCTCGGTGAAGCGGCTCGGGGTGCCCGCGCTCGCCGGGGCCTCGGGGCTGCTCGTCGGGACGTACGCCGGACAGAACGCCCACGCCGTCGTCCTCACCCTGCTGCTCACCGCGCTCGGGTTGCTCGCCGGCAGTACGAGCGCCGTCGGGCCCGTGGCGTCCGGCGCCGGTACGCAACTGCTGGTGGCGACCGCCGTCGGGGCCGGGATGCCGTTGCAGGAGCCGGGGTGGGAACGGGCGCTCGCCTTTCTCGCCGGCGCCGGGTGGCTGCTCGTCTTGCGCCTCGTCCTGCCCACCCCCGCGGCCCTCACCGCCCGTGACTACCGGTTCGACGGGGAACGGGCCGCCGTGGCCGACGTCTACGACGCCATCGCCGCGCTGCTGGACGCCGTCGGCACACCGGACGCGATCGCCCGGAGAGCCGCGCTGACCGCCGCTCTCGATCACGCGCAGGACGTGCTCGCCGGGCCCCGGCTGTGGCGGTACGCGGGCTCGTCCGCCGAACGGCGGCTGCACGCCCAGTACACCGCCGCACTGCCGCTCGCCGAGGCGGCGACCGCGCTGGCCTGGACCGGGGACGCCGTCGTCGGCCGTGCCTCGGCAGGGCCCCGGCGGCTCGCCGCCGCCGTGCGCGGCAACACCGGTACCGGCCCGCTGCCCGCTCCCTCCCGATCCGCACCCGCCCTGCGTGCCCTCGACGACGCGCTCCTGCGCGCCGCCGAGGCCTTCGACCGAGGCGGCGACCCACACGACCTGCACACTCGCCGCCGCACCGTCGGATCGCTCGCGCGGATCGCGCTCGGGTCCGGCGGACGCGAGTACGGCCTGCGGGTCGCCCTCTCGTTCGGGGCCAGCGCGGCTGTGGCGCAGGTGCTGCACCACGAGCACTGGTACTGGCTGCCCGCGACCGCCGTCTTCCTGGTCAAGCCCGACCTCGGGCCGCTCGTCTCCCGGGTGCTGAGCCGGGCCGCGGGCACCGTACTGGGCGCCGTGGTCTTCGCCGGGTTCGCCGCCGTACTGCCCCGGCCGGAAGGGCTCGTCGCGCTGGTCGCGGTCAGCGGGGCGCTCATCCCCGTCGCCATGCGGCACTTCGCGGCCCAGACCGCTGTCGTGACCGTTCTCGTCCTCGCCCTCATCATGGTCGGCGGCGATCCCCAGGCCGCCTGGAGCCGTATCGGCGAGACGCTGCTGGCCTGCGCCATCGTCCTGGTCGTCGGCCACCTGCCGATGCCGAAGGGCGAGCGCGGCGGGGGCGTACGCGCCCGGCTGACCGAAGCGGCGACCGCCGCGCACGCCTACCTCACGCACGTCCTCAACGAGTCGCACGGGCCGAGCGGGTCGAGCGGGACCTCTGGGGGGAGTGTGACCTCCGGTGGCAGTGGGGCGCCCGTATCGAGCCAGGCCCCCGTGCCGAGCGGCGCGTCCACGCCGGGGAGTGCCACGCCGAGCGGCGCGTCCAGGCCGAACGGCGTGTCCGTGTCCGTCGGCGCCGCCCTGCCGGGCGAGTCGGACGACCGCGCCGCCCGCTGGGCCCTACGCCGCGAGGCCTACCGCACGCTCGCCCGGGCCCGCACCGCGATCGCCCTCTCCGCAGCCGAACTGCCCGCCCTGGCCCGGCACACCGAGGGCACCGACGAGGTCGCCGTCACCCTCGAACGGCTCGTCGACACCACCACCGCCTGCGCCGTGCACCTCGACGACACCGGACGGCTCACCCGCCACCACACCGAGCAGCTCACCGCGGTCCTCGACGAACTCGCGCGACACCAGAAACACGCGGGCATCCGCCTCCCCGACGTACCGGACCCGGCCGACCTGCTGCCGAGGCCGGACCGCACGGCCTGACACCCCCGCCCACCCACCCGCCGAATGCCCGCTCCACACCCCTCCGGGCCCCGCCACCGTCGTACCGTGACGGCATGGCGCCGTCTCCGTCCCGCTTCCCGATCTCCGCCGATCTCCTCGTCACCGGTTGCACCGCCCTCGTAGACGTGCGGACCGTGGCACATGGAGTCACTGGAATGTGTGGTTCTTGAGAGGTGCCTCACGATCCGTCGTTGACCGAGTGTCAACTACGTCTCAGTACCGTCACTCGGCGAGCCGTTCACCCCTGGTTGTCGTTTAACTCTATGAATCACGAGTGACGAGCTCCGGGTGCAGCGCGACATGGAGGTGCAGGGTGAACGGGCGAATGGTGCTGGGTCGCTTTCCCGCCGGTGGGCCGCGCGGCTCGTGGCCGGCGGAGGAGTTCGCGCACGCGGCGCGGCTGGAGGGCCAGCAGGCCGAGGTCGTGATGGACATCGCCACGGACATGTTCCTGGTCATCGTGCGCGGCGCCGACACCTCGGCGGGTGCCGCGGCCTGAGGTCAGCCCGCCTTCGGGGCCGGCACCTTCGCCGCCGGGGTGTGTCCTGACGGCACCTTCGCCGCGAACTGCTCCGCCTGGAGGGAGTACAGCTCCGCGTACACCCCGCCCGTGGCCAGCAGCTCGTCCGGGGTGCCGGACTCCACGAGCCGGCCCTGGTCGAGGACGTGGACCAGATCGGCGTGGCGGACCGACGCCAGCCGGTGGGTGATCAGGACGACCGTCTGGCCGGTGCCCGCCAGGGCGCGGATCTTCTCGAAGACCTCCAGCTCGGCGCGGGCGTCGAGGGCCGCCGTCGGCTCGTCCACGATCAGGATGTGCCCGCGCCGGTACGCGGCCCGCGCGATCCCCAGCCGCTGCCACTGGCCGCCGGACAGCTCGTGCCCGCCGCTGAACCCGCGCACCAGGAGTGTGTCCAGGCCGCGCGGCAGGTCCTCCATCACGTCCTGTGCCCCGGCCTCCGCGACGGCCGAAGTGAGGCGCTCCTCGGTGAGCGGTGCCGAAGGGCGGCCGATCGCCAGGTTGACGCGGGCTGTGAAGGGCCACCGCTTGAAGTCCTGCGCGACCATCGCGATGCGCTCGGCGAGCTGCCGCCGGTCGGCGGTCGCCGTGTCCACGCCGTCCCACATGATCTTGCCGTGGTCCGGGGTGTACAGCCCGGCTAGCAGCTTGACCAGGGTCGTCTTGCCCGAGCCGTTCTCACCGACCAGGGCCACGATCTTGCCCAGCGGCACGGTCAGGGTGACGTCGTCCAGCGCGGGGCGGGTGGCCTTGCCCGGGTAGGCGAAGGTCACGTTCTCCACCCGGATCTCGCGTGGGTCCTCGGGCAGCGGGTCACCGCCCTCCGGGATCGCGCGCTTGGCGGCCTCCACGTACAGGCGCTCCATGTCGCCCACGAAGAGGGCCTCCTCGTGCAGGGAGTTCACCTCCAGGACGAGCGTGTCCAGGCTGGAGGATCCGGTGCGGATCGCGATGACCGCCGTACCGGCCACGGACAGCGCCATGGCGTCGGCGAGCAGCAGGCCGCCCAGCGTCGCGTACGTCGTCACGGTGGCCAGACCGGTCCAGAGGGCCGCGTACAGGCCCGTACGGGCCGCCAGCCGGGCCAGTCGTGCCTGCTCGGCCTCCGCCGTCTCGGACATGGAACGGAAGTGGCGCAGCAGGAACGGGCCGACGCCGTGCACCCGGATCTCCGGGGCGGCCTCCGGCTCGATCAGCAGGGAGCTGAGCAGATATCCCGCGCGCGCGTGCTGCACCCAGGCGTGGAAGGACTCGTAGCGTCGGCGGGCTGTCGTCAGGGCGCTCCAGGCGCTCGGCAGGGTCATCGTGAGCAGCAGCGGCAGCAGGGCCGGGTGCAGCACGGTCAGGACGCCGGCCGCGGCGATCAGCGAGATCAGGGCGTTCACCACACGGGCCGAGTAGCTGATCATGCGGCGGGCCGACTGGGCGCCGTACTTCGCGGTGTCCAGCAGTTTGTGGAAGCCGTCGTCCTCGATCGCGGACAGCTCCACGGCCGCCGCCCGCTCCAAGTAGAGCTCGGTCGCCACCCGCTCCACCTTGGGCTCCAGTCGGCCCGTGGCATACGTCGACGCCGCCCGCAGCAGTGTGGCCACCAGCATGACGACGGCGATGGCGACGAGCGCGGGGACGGCTCCCCGCAACCGCTCCTCGACCGTGCCGTCCGCCATCAGCCGGGCCAGGACGGCGTTCATCGCGAGGAGGTTCACCGCCTGGGCGAGGCCACGGCCCGTCTCGGCTGCCAGGACGGTCCGGGCGGCCCGCCGGTCCGCCTGCCAGGCCAGCCGGAAACTCGACCCGAGCAGCGACGGCAGCCGCCGCACCATCGCGCGGAAATTCAGCTCCAGGAACGCGTCGGCATGCTGCGACCAGCCCATGTCGGACCGCAGTGGCCCGCCGAACAGCAGCAGCTCCGACTCGGACGTCTCCGGCTTGCCCCTGTCACGCGCCTTTCGCACCCGCGGCCTCCCCGTCGTCGCCGACGGCCACTATTGCGGCACCCCCCGTTCCCGGCCAGGGCGCACGGTAGTGATATCCCGGCCCACCCGGAGCGCGCGGGGCGCGCGGAGGCAGGAAGGCGTGCGCGGCGGACCCACAGGCTTTCGAGGGGCTGAAGGCTCCTTCAGGGGCGCGGGGAACCGCGCGACGAGCGCCCACACACCCGCAGCGGTGAAACCACCGCACATCCCTGGACGCCAAGTGCGGGGCTCTTGGCAGTAAGGCCCCCACCCGGCGGAGTCCTACGCGATCATCGTCCGCGACCAAGCCGGCGTAGTCCCGGTGACCCGGCACAACGCCAGATACAGCGGTATCGGCGGCGTGTAGGGAATGGCGCCCTCCGGCCGCAGGATCAGCCCGGGCACGGCCGAACCGTCGGAGACCAACGCTCCGGTGGTGTAGCGGACCGGCGCGGGCCACTCCAGCGCGTGGTCGGAGTCGGCCGGCACGATCCACCACCAGTGCGCGCGGTCGGCGTAGACACAGCCCACACGGGGCAGCCGGGGCAGGACCTGCGGTCCGAAACGGGCCGGGACGGCAACCGCGTCGCACCCCATGGGCGCGGTCATGCCCTCGGGCAGGGGAAGCGGGCGCGACGCCGGGGCGGGACGGGCGCGGCGCAGACGGGTCAGGGTGTCGAGGCTCACCACGCGAGCCACTCTGCCCCCGCCGGGGAGCGGAGCGGGACCGATCGACGCGCTCACACCCATTCGGCCCCCGTCCGACGTCCCGCGTCCCCGCGAACGTCCACTTCCGTACGACGTTCGGCACCCGGATGCCGCCCGGACGCCGTACGGCCCTCGGCACCTACGTGGCCCTCCACACCCACACACCCCCCGGCGCCCGTTCGGCGGAACGCCTCCGCCTCGTCCTCGCGGTCCTCCGTGGGCGGCTTCTTCGCGCCCCAGCCCAGGTCGGACCGGGGGGCCGGCATGCCCGTGCCCGCGTCGGGGGAGACGGCACCGGCGACGAGCGCACGCGGTACCTCCGCCCACACCAGGAGCCCCAGACCGACCGGCTGTGCGCCCCAGGAGCGGCAGAGGGCCTCTATGAGGAGCAGTCCCCTTCCGTGTTCCTCCTCCGGCCGCTGCGGCGAGGGGTGCGGCTCACCGGGAGCGCAGCCCTCGTCCCGTACCGCTATGCGCACCGTGTCGGCGCCGGCCTGCAACTCGCAGACGATCTGGGTGCTCGCGGTGTGCACGATCGCGTTGGTCACCAGTTCGGACACGACCAGGGCCGCCGTGTCGCAGGTGTCCTCGCAGAGGGCCCAGCCCGTGAGCTGGGTACGGGTCACACGCCGGGCCTGGGCCACGGCACCCGGGTGCGCGGCCAACTCGAATCGAAACCGGCGCTCGGCGATTTTCTTCTCGGGGCGCGCCCCGGCGGCCGGACCGGGACCGACACGGTCTCCGGCGGCGTCTGTTCCTAACGGCGCGGGGGGCGGAATCACGCTTGCCACTATCGCCTCGCCGTGAACACTTGGCAAGTGTCACTCTGAAAATTGCAGAGTGCCGTGTGACTCTTTGAACGGTCATGGCACACTGCACGCAACAGCACGTGTAGCGGCGCCAGTTGGATATCCCTCGCACAACGTCCGTATGTACGCGCAGTGTTCGTTTGTGTACATGGGCATGTGTGGCCCGCGAGGGCTTCCGAACGGCGCCGCCGGGCTGTCAGGACCCGGACGGCCGGAGGCCGGCGCAGGTCAGTACGGCTTCATGGGGTCAAGGCAGTCACAGGGTCAGTGGGTTCAGGGTCGGATGGAGGGGCGAGATGAGCGAGCCGAGGTCCGCGCCGACGGTCGGCCAGGTCGTCCTCGGCCGACGTCTGCTGGACCTGCGTGAGCGCGCGGGCATCAGACGTGAGGACGCCGCGCGCGTCCTGCATGTCGCCGCCGCCACGATCCGCCGTATGGAGACCGCCGAGGTCGCCCTCAAGATCCCCTACCTCCAGCTCCTGCTGAAGGCGTACGGGGTCGGCGACGAGGAGGCCGAGACCTTCGTCCGGCTCGCCGAGGAGGCCAACAAGCCCGGCTGGTGGCAGCGTTACCACGACATCCTGCCGGGTTGGTTCTCGATGTACGTCAGCCTGGAGGGCGCGGCCGGTCTGATCCGCGGCTACGATCCCCACTTCGTCCCCGGGCTGCTGCAGACCGAGGACTACGCGCGGGGTGTCATGACCTCGGGCGCCATCGGCCAGACCCGGCCCGAGGACATCGAGCGCCATGTCGCCCTGCGCATGCGACGGCAGGAACTGCTCACCCGTGAGGACGCGCCCCGGCTGTGGTTCGTGATGGACGAGACCGCCCTGCGCCGCCCCATCGGCGGGCCGCGGGTCATGCGCGACCAGCTCGACCGACTGCTGGAGGCCATGGAGCTGTCCCATGTGACGCTGCAGGTCGCCACGTTCGACACAGGACCGCATCCCGGCACGTACGGGCCGTTCGTCCTGTTCCGTTTCGCCGTGCCCGAACTTCCGGACATGGTCTACAGCGAGTACCTGACCGGCGCCGTCTACCTGGACGACCGCTCCGAGGTGGCGACCCACCTGGAGGTCATGGACCGCATGGCGGCGCAGGCCGCCACGGCACAACGCACGAAGGAGATCCTCCGGGATCTCCGCAAGGAGCTCTGAAGACACCGAATGGAACTCATCAAGTCGCAGTCGCGCACGCACACGCAGTCGCACATACGCGTCTACAACGGCATGCCCGCCCGGGAGCTGGGCAGCGAGGGCTGGCACAAGCCCTGGAGCGGCGGCAACGGAGGCAACTGCCTGGAGGCCATGAAGCTCGCCGACGGCCGTATCGCCGTACGGCAGTCCACCGACCCCGACGGGCCGGCGCTGATCTACTCGCCCGACGAGATGAACGCCTTCATCGAGGGCGCGAAGGCGGGGGTGGCCGACTTCCTGCTGTCCTGAGACTTGTTGCGCACTCCCTGTTGTTCAGCCGATTCCCCTATGTTGGCCCTGAGTTGATCACCTACTGCCGCAGAACGTCATGGAGCTAGTCATGAGCGGGCGTCCCCCCGTCGGCATCAACACGAGCAGACCCCATCCCGCGCGGATGTACGACTGGTACCTCGGCGGCAAGGACAACTACCCGGTGGACGAGACGATGGGCAAGCAGATGCTCGACCTCGGCTCAGCGGGACGACGTGAGAACCGGGTGCGGCGCCGTCCCGGGGGCGGCGCCCCGCCGCGCGCACCTTCTCCGTGTTCGCCGTGAGGTTCGTCGTCATCGAGCACTCTCCAGGACCGGAGGTCGACAGGGGGACGCGAGGGAGGGGCCCTGCGCCTGACGACGGAACGAAGGACGGGCGCAGATCACCGCCGGATCGTATGGCCCCATGACGTGCAGGGTGACGTACCTCCTGGCGTCAGTGATCCCACCGTCGTCGTTCGCCTTACGACCGCGGGCCGCCTGCCCGCCAATGGTCCACCGGCCGCCGACGGCCGACTGTCACCGCGTCGCTCACCTGGGCGGCAGCACCCCGCACAGCGCCTCCACCGCCGCCCCGTACGCGTGCTCCGCGGGCGTCGCGTACCCCACGACGAGCCCGTCCGGCGCGGCCCCCGTCGCCTCGGGGTGCCGGAACCCGGCCAGTCCGTCCAGCGCGACGCCCCGCCAGGCCGCCGCCTTCACCGCGGACCGCTCGGTCCCGGGCGGCAGCCGCAGCACCGCGTGCAACCCGGCCGCGATCCCGGTGACCTCGATGTGCGGCGCCTGCGCGGCGAGAGTCGCGACCAGACGGTCACGCCGTACCCGGTACCGCTGCCGCATGCGCCGCACATGACGGTCGTACGCCCCGGAGACCACGAAGTCCGCGAGCGCCAGCTGATCCGGGACGCTCACCCACGCCTCCCGCTCGCCCTTCGTCTCCAGCACGGCGTCGACGTAGCGCTCCGGCAGGACCATCCACCCCAGGCGCAGCGCCGGCGACAGGCTCTTGCTGACCGAGCCGATGTGCACGACCCGCTCGGGATCCAGCCCCTGCACCGCCCCGACGGGCTTGCGGTCGTAGCGGAGCTCCCCGTCGTAGTCGTCCTCCAGGATCACCCCTCCACGCGCGCGTGCCCAGTCCACGACGGCGGCACGCCGGGCGGCATGCAGCGGCCCGCCCGTGGGGAACTGATGCGCGGGCGTGAGCAGCACGGCCCTCTCCCGGCCCAGCCCGTCCACACGGGCACCGTCCTCGTCCAGCGGCAGCGGAACGGTCCGTACGGAGGCCGCCGCCAGCAACTCCCGGTGGAAACCCAGACCGTACGACTCCACGGCCAGCGGCCCCCGCAGTACCCGGCCGTGGAACAGCAGCCGCAGCGCGTGCGCGAACCCGGAGCAGATCACGATCCGCGACGGCTCGGTACGCACCCCACGCGCGCGTGCCAGGTACTCGGTGAGCGCCTCGCGCAGCTCGACCCGCCCGGCCGGATCGCCCGGCCCGAACGCCTCGCTGGGTGCCCGCGCCAGCGCCCTGCGGTACGACGCGGCCCAGGCCGCCCGCGGGAACGCCGACGCGTCCGGTGTGCCCTGCCGCAGGTCGTGCAGCGGCCCACGCGCGCGTGGCGGCGCCTTTCGGGGTACGCGCGAGGGCGCGCCCAACGGTTCGGCCCGCTCGGCGACCCGCGTACCCGAGCCCTGCCGCGCCGTCAGCCAGCCCTCGGCGACCAGCTCCGCGTACGCGTCGGCAACCGTGTTGCGGGCGACACCGAGGTCCGCCGCCAGCGAGCGGTACGGCGGCAGCCGGGCCCCCGGAGCGAGCCGTCCATCACGCACCGCATCCCGCAACGCCCGGATCAGCGCCGCCCGCCGCCCACCGGAACCGGACAGTTGGAGATGCAGGTCGGCCCCGATCCGCTCCGCCGAATTGACCCACGAATCCACCATGGAAATGCACCCTACGGCAGGTCCTTCCGCCTCGTAGATTCATGGTCATGACGACGAACGCGACGACAGACGTGACGACGAACAGCAGCGCGGCGGCGACCCCGGTGGCCGCACCCCCTCGCCTCGACTTCGCGAAGTCCGCCCGGAACGTATTCCGCGCCCTCATCGGCTTCGACGCGGCGGCCCGTGAGGGCATCGACCCGGCCCTGGTCGAACTGATCCAGATCCGCGCCTCCCACCTCAACCACTGAGGCTCCGCCAAGCTCGTTTCCGCAGTTCAGTGGGGCTGGTGTGATGCGTTGGTGAGGTCCTCACGCTGGCAGGTGGCGTGATCGTCGGGGCGAGATCATCCGCCCGCTCCGTCAGCGCTGTACTTCGCTGTTCGCCAGAACGAGCAGGGCCCGCAGGAGCGTGGTCGCCTGCCGGGTGTCCGTGCGGAGTTTGGTCAGGATCCGCCATGACTTGAGGTTCGCGAAGCCATGTTCGTTGGCGGCGCGTTCGCGGCTGACCAGGCGGTTCGCTTCCCTCTCGGCGACGGTCAGCTTGTGGTTGCGGGTGGCCTTGCGGCCGGTGATGATCACCGGGTCGTCTTCGGGCTTGTCGTCGAGGCCGACGAAGCCGAGGTCGGCCAGGGCGCCGAGGCCGGCTTCCCTCAGGTGTCCGGTGATCTTGTTGTGGCGGGCGGTGGTGATCTCGCTGGACCGGCCGGGCTTGGCCGCGGAGATCCAGATCAGGTTGCCCTTCTCGTCGGTGACAGCGAGAAACAGCAGGCCATGGGCCTTATGTTTGCCGGAGTAGTTCTTCCGGTCGTCCCTCCCGGTGCGGCGGTGGGTGCGGATCAGGGTGCCGTCGAGGAGGACCACGACCCCGCCGCTGCGGGCGATCTTCTTGCATGCGCGGTCCAGGCGCGGGGCGCGGGCGGCCAGCAGCTTGACGACTTCCTTCACCCAGCGGCGGACGGTGGATTCGCCGACCTGGTTGCCGCCGGCCATGTCGGCCAGGCGCTGGTCGTGACGGAGTACGGCGAGCACGATGACGGCCTGCTTACCGGGTTCGGCCTTGCGCCAGACAGAGCGCATCCGGTTGCGGCGTTGGCGTATCAGGTCGGCGACGAGATCGATGGTCCGCTTCGACAGCGGGAGGCGGACCTGGTAGACAACATCCCGAGGGCCCTCGGCGGGCTGGTTTTTGGTCACACACTTACCAACTCCCGCCGGGGGCACTCGCGTTATGGCAGGAATCGGCCCGTCCGGCCAGCGGCGTTACTGGTCAGCGGGGAAGGTAACGCCCGGACGCGGTACGTGAGAGCCAGCCCCGGTCGGCAAGTTTGCGCAGCTGGCCCCGGACCGGCTCGATCTTCGCCGGACTCGCCTCCCGGCCCAGCCCGAGGGCGACGTCCTTGGCCATCACCGGACCGTCCGCCCCGGCCACGATCTCCATGATCCGTCGATATTCTGAGGTCAGGACCTCCAGTCCCATCCCCTCGACGCGGTCCGGCACCACTCGCATCCCGCCCGCACCCGGACCCACCGTCACAACGGCCGGCTCCGGCTCCGGCTCCGGCTCCGGCTCCGGCTCCGGCTCCGGCTCCGGCTCCGGCTCCGGCTCCGGCGACACGATGCCCGGCGGTCGCCGTCCACCATCAGTGGCCTCGGCCCACTGCCCGAACACCACCTCGGCGGCCTCCAACCGGGCGACCTCCGTTTCGAGTTCACCCAGCTCCTTGCGCAGCAGCTCGGCACGTTTCGCCAGCTCAAGCCGCCGCTCGATCGTCCACGCCAGCACGTCCGTCATGAACATCCCTCCCAGCGCAGAACCTACGCGGCGACCCCCGAACCTCACTCCAGAACCCACGAGAACACCTGCGCCAGACGATCTCGTGCTAACGATCACCCCACCTGCCAGCGTGAGGACCTCACCGACCCATCACACCAGCCCCACTGAACTGCGGAAACGAGCTTGGCGGAGCCTCACTGCGCCTACTGCCTCCACATGCACACCAACGACGCCCGCAGGGCCGGCGAGAGCGAGGACCGGCTTCACATGATCCCGGTGTGGCGCGAGGCCCGGCACTTCTTCACCGCCCGCGAACAGGCGGCCCTCGCCCTCACCGAAGCCGTCACCCTCATCGCCGACGGAGGCGTCCCCGACGACGTCTACGCCGACGCCGCCACCCACTTCGACGAGACCGAAGTAGCCCACGTCCTCGCCCTCGTCCTCACCATCAACACGTGGAACCGCATCGCCCTCGCCACGGGCAAGCAGGCGGGCACGGACGACCGTTAGAACCCGGGACCGCCCAGGCGGCGACGCGCCGGGTGCGAACAGCGCCGCTCGCGGCTCGGCGGTGCCGAACCGGGCCGCAACCCGACGACCTCGTGGGCGACTCGCCCCCACCGTTGACCTCTACGTCGTCATCGGCCGGTCGTACGGTCCGATCGGAGCCGGGAGCCGGCCGGCCCCGGTCAGCCGGTGGTCGACCGCGGCGGCCACCGCCCGCCCCTCGGCGATCGCCCAGACGACCAGGGACTGCCCGCGAGCGGCGTCCCCGGCGGCATACACTCCGGGCGCGTTCGTCGCGAAGTCCGGCCCCCGCGCGATCGTCCCGCGCGGATCGAGATCGAGGCCGAGCTGGTCGACGAGCCCGTCACGGCGGTCCGGCCCGGAGAAGCCGAGGGCGAGCAGGACGAGGTCGGCGGGCAGCGTCCGCCCGGTGCCGGGCCGCGGCTGCCGCCTCTCGTCCACCTCGACCAAATGCAGCGCCCGTACGTGCCCCGCCTCGTCCCCCGTGAAGCGGAGCGTGGACGCCGCGAAGAGCCGCACGTCCGCGTCCGCCGCGGGTGCCGTCCGAAGGTCGTGCGCCTCCTCGTGCGCCGCCGAGAGCCGGTAGACCTTCGGATACGTCGGCCAGGGGTCGACGTCCTCGTCCCGCTCCGTCCCCGGCAGCGGATAGATGTCCAGCTGGGTCACGGACGCGGCCCCTTCCCGGACCGCCGTCCCCAGGCAGTCCGCCCCCGTGTCACCACCCCCGACGATCACGACATGCTTCCCGGCCGCCGACAGCGGCGACACCTCCAGATCCCCCTCGCACACCCGGTCGGCCAGCGGCAGATACTCCATCGCCTGATGGATCCCGTCCAACTCCCGCCCAGGCACGTCCAGTTCCCGCCAGGCCGTGGCACCCGTGGCTATCACCAGGGCGTCGTACCTGGCGCGAAGCCCGGCCGCCCCGATGTCCCTCCCCACGGCGGTCGACGTACGGAACTTCGTGCCCTCCGACCGCATCTGGTCCAACCGCCGGTCCAGATGCCGCTTCTCCATCTTGAACGCCGGGATCCCGTACCGCAGCAACCCCCCGGCTCGGTCGGCCCGTTCGTACACGGCCACCGTGTGCCCGGCCCGCGTCAGCTGCTGCGCGGCCGCCAGCCCGGTCGGGCCGGACCCGATGACGGCGACCGTCCTCCCCGTCAGCCGGTCGGGCGGCCGGGGTGGTGTGAGCCCGTCCTCCCAGGCCCGGTCCGCGATGGCCACCTCCACGTTCTTGATGGTCACCGCGGGCTGGTTGATCGCCAGTACGCACCCCGTCTCACACGGCGCGGGACACAACCGCCCGGTGAACTCGGGGAAGTTGTTCGTCGCGTGCAGCCGGTCGCTCGCCGCCCGCCAGTCCTCCCGTGCCACGAGGTCGTTCCACTCGGGAATCAGGTTCCCCAGCGGGCAGGCGTCGTGGCAGAACGGGATGCCGCAGTCCATGCAGCGGTCGGCCTGCCTGCTGATGATCGGCAGGAGCGCCCCGGGAACGTACACCTCGTCCCAGTCCCGCACCCGCTCCTCCACGGGCCTACGGGGCCACTCCTCGCGTGGGGTCGTCAGGAAACCTTTGGGATCGGCCATGGCCGTCTCCCTCACGTAGTGGTACGCGTCCGGGCGCGGCCGTACACCGGCGGGCTCGGATCATCGACTTCGGATCAGTGACTTCGGATCAGCGGCTGGGACCGGTGTGAGGCGCGAGGCGCAGGGCGTATGGGGTGACGCTCGGGCGTTCTCTTGCGGCCCTTCCCGCCACGATACGACGCGTCCGCCGAGCCCGCCTCAGGCGAGCGCCAGTAGATACGAGAGGGCCGCGCCGGCCGAGGCGACCGTCCGGACGTGGTTCCACATCGTCCACTCGCTCACATATCCGCGCCAGTACGTGGCGGCCTCCGAGGTGCCCGCGTCCAGCTTGGCGAGCCTGTCGTTGCGCGGAACGTTCGCCATTATCGTGACCCCGAAGCAGCCGAACAGATACAGCGCGCTGCCCAGCAGCAACTCCACCCGGCCCTCGCCCGGCCACAGCACGAACGTCACGACGGCGAGCACCGCGCACAGCACCGCCGTACCTGCGAACACCAGCATGAACGCCGGGGTCAGCGCACTGACATTGATCGCCTGCATCGCCGCCACACCCTGCGCCGACGGCAAGGACGCCAGCCCCTTCATCACGAACGTCGAGAACCCGCAGAACACGCCCGCCACGACCCCCGTCCCGAGCAGTCCCAGCACCGTCAGCACGAAGTACGGCCCATCGATCATGTCCGCTCCCGCCTCGATCCCCAGCCCCAAAGATCCTGCCCACCACCTGTCATCACCACAAGTGAACAACCGACCGACGACGGTCACCATGGCCGAGACACGCGGCTCCGTACATGAGCGTCCACGCCGATGCGGCAACCGCCTTCCGCTGGAGTGCGGCCACGAGGACGCGGAGGCGTACTACGACGGCTGGTTCGACACCGCCGCCCTGTGGCGCGAGGTATTCGGCCCACTCGACCCCGGGGGCACGGGCCGGGTCCTGCCCGACCTGTGGGACCCCACCACCGACCGCGCGACCCGCAGCGCCTACGTCCAACTCCCTGCCGACTCCATCCTGTTGATGCATGGCCCCCTCCTCCTGAAGCACTGGTTCCCCTTCGATCTGACCGTGCACGTCCTTCTCTCCGCGGGCGCCCTGCGCCGCCGGACACCCGAGAACGAGCAGCGGACCCTCCCCGCCTTCGAGCGCTACGCGACCGAGACCGATCCGGCCGCCACCGCCGATGTTTTGGTGCGCGCCGACGACCCGCGACACCCGGCGTGGAACGCCTGACGGACGGGAGGATCCCCGATCCATCAGGCCCATCACGACGCCTTTACCTGCGCGATCGCAGGAAGCGCGTCGACCCTCCCGAGGAGAAGGACGACGAGGTCCGCGTGATCATCCGTCTCGTCCCGGAGCGGATCGTCCACGTCGCTGCCTGGACCGCAGCCCGGGGCGCGTCGTGCGGGGCCGTGTCCTTCCGCATGCGGTTCCCCCGGGGCGCGGCAAGAATGTAGGACGCCGGGACTAGCGGTGCACCCTGCGCCGCGCCGGCCGTCCGGCATCGGGAGGTACTACATGACCACCGCCGGAGACATCATGCATCGTGGCGCCCAGTGGATCCCCGCCCACGAGACCCTGGACCGCGCCGCCCAGCTGATGCGCCAGCTGAACGTCGGAGCGCTCCCCATCAGCGATCAGAACGAACGGCTCTGCGGCATCCTCACCGACCGCGACATCGTCGTCGGCTGTGTCGCCCTGGGCCGTGACCCGTCGAAGATCACAGCGGGCGAGCTGGCGAAGGGGACACCGCGCTGGATCGACGCGAACGCCGACGTCAGCGAGGTGCTGGAAGAGATGAAGGGCCACCAGATCCGCCGACTCCCGGTGATCGAGAACAAGCGCCTCGTCGGCATGATCAGCGAGGCCGACCTGGCCCGGCATCTCCCCGAAGACCAGATCGCCTCCTGGGCCGAGAGCGTCTACGCGAAGGGCGCGACGCACTGACCCGAACGATCCCCTTCTCTCCTCGCTGCCGCTGGTCCCGGAGTCACAGCCAGCCGTTGCGCTTGAAGCCCCGGTAGAGGGTGATGCAGCCGACGGCTATGACTCCCAGGACCAGCGGGTAGCCGAATTTCCAGTGCAGCTCGGGCATGTGCTCGAAGTTCATGCCGTAGACCCCGCACACCATGGTCGGAACCGCGATGAGCGCCGCCCACGCCGTGATCTTCCGCATGTCCTCGTTCTGCGCGACGCTGACCTGCGCGAGGTGCGCCTGCAGAATCGAGTTCAGCAGTTCGTCGAACGCGGCGATCTGCTCGGTGGCTCGCAGCAAGTGGTCGGACACGTCCCGGAAATAGGCCTGTATCTCCGGATCGACCACCCGGATCGGCCGTGAGGTGAGCTCCAGGAGTGGGCGGGACAGCGGGGCCACCGCCCGCTTCAGTTCGAGCAGTTCGCGCTTGAGCTGGTAGATGCGCCCAGGGTCGACACGTGCGCCGTTCGCGGCGAACACATCGGTCTCGACCTGGTCGATGTCCGTCTGCACGGAGTCCGTGACGCTCAGATAGTCGTCCACCACATGGTCCGCGACCGCGTGCAGGACCGCCGCCGGCCCCTTGGCCAACTGCTCGGGATCCGCCTCCAGTTCCTCGCGCAGCGGGCCGAGTGAGCCGTGCCGTCCGTGCCGTACCGTGATCACGAAGTCGGAGCCGACGAAGACCATGATCTCGCCCGTGTGCACCACCTCGCTGGTCGCGGTGAGTTCGGTGTGCTCGACATAGCAGACCGTCTTGAACACCGCGAACAGAGTGTCGCCGTACCGTTCCAGCTTCGGGCGCTGATGGGCCTCGATCGCGTCCTCGACCGCCAGGGGATGCAGGTCGAAGAGCTCGGCGATGCCGGCGAACTCCCGCTGCGTCGGCTCGTGCAGACCGAGCCAGACGAAGCCGTGGTCATGCCTGCGGACCTGTTTGACGGCCTCGACGACATCGCGACCGCCGGGGGAGCGGACGCCTTTGTTGTACGTCACGCAGTTCACCACGGAGGTGCCCAGCGGGGAGCGTGCCGGGTGGCTGAGGTCGACGCGAGGGCGACGCCGGGCCAGCCGTGCCATTCTGCTCAGGCCGCCTACCTTGTCGAGGCCCGTGACCTTTCGCAGATTCCCTGCCATGGACATCTGGATCTCCTTGCGTGGATCTCCTCGCACCCGTACCTCGTGCCTTGTCGCGTCAGTTTGCCAGGGTCGAACGAGGGCCGGGTAAGGCTGTGGGAACGGAACGTTCCGCTTCACTTGTGGCGTTCCCGGCCGCTCGGGCCGCTCGGGCCGCTCGGGCCGCTCGGGCCGCCGCCGGAGCGGACCTCGCGTACTGCGGGAGAGTCGTTATTACTGACAAGCGGATCAAATGGGATGATCACGACATGATGCGCACCGACGGGTATCTCCTCGACCACCGGCAGGCCGAGACGGGGCGGAGCCCCGACGCCTTCGCCACGCTCTTCGACCGCACGACCTTCCGGCACCTGGAGGGCTTCGGCCTCGGCTCCGGCTGGCGCTGCTGGGAGGTCGGCGCGGGCGGTGCCTCCGTGGTCTCCTGGCTGGCGAAGAAGGTCGGACCTACCGGCAAGGTCATGGCGACCGGTACCGACATCTCATGGGCCGTTCCCTCGGTCACCCGCCCCCCGGTCGAGGCCCTCGTCCACCATGTGGGCGTCGACCAGTCGCCGGGGGAGGGCTTCGACCTCGTCCACGCCCGGCTGGCCCTCGTCCACGCGCCCGACCGCGAGCAGGCGTTGCTGTCGATGATCAAGGCGCTACGTCCCGGCGGGCGGCTCCTGATCGAGGACGCCGATCCCGCCCTCCAGCCCTTGGCCTGCCTCGAAGAAACCGGACCCGAGCAGCAACTCGCCAACCGGCTCCGCCAGGCCGTCCGCGCCCTGCTCGCCGAACGCGGGGTCGACCCGGCGCACGGCCGCAGACTTCCGCGCCTGCTGCGCGCGGCGGGCCTGCGCGGTGTCGAGGCCGACGCCTACTTCCCCGTCGCCTCACCCGCCTGCGCCGCCCTGGAGTCCACGACGGTCCACCGGCTCCGCGAAGCGCTCGTCACGGCTGACCTCGCCACGGACGAGGAGATCGACCGGCATCTGGCCAACGTGGCCTCCGGCACGATGGACCTCGCCGCTCCACCGCTGATCTCGGCGTGGGGGCGCAAGGTGTAACTGAGGTACGGGGGCCTGCTCTGCCCCATGGCGGGGCGGTCCACGTCGCACCGTCGACGGCACGGACATCAGTGGGGCGACGGCGGCCTCCCGCCCACCTTCTCCACCGCCAGCGCCCCCGCCCCGCACCCTTCGGCCGCCGCTTCCTCAACCCCCGCGCCCGCGAGCAGCGCGGCCAGGAACGCCCCGGTGAAGGCGTCACCCGCGCCGGTGGTGTCGTGGGGCGTGGCGGGGACCGCCGGCACCCGGGACTCGACGCGGCCCGCACGGGCGACCAGCGCACCGTCGGCCCCCTGCTTGGCGACGACCAAGGGAACGAGACGGCTCAACTTGGCCGCCGCGTCGGCCGGATCGGGCAGCCCGGTCAGCAGGAACGCCTCGTCGCGATTGGGCAGCAGTACGTCGGCCCCCTCGATGAGCCCGAGGAAACGGTCCACACCGAGCCGCGTGAGGAACCCCGCCGACGCGGGATCCACACTCACCGGCACCCCACGCGCGCGTGCCGACTCCAGCGCCACGGCGACCAGCGCGCGGCTCGACTCGGAGAAGAACAGATAGCCCGACAGATGCAGTCGCGCGACCCCGTCGAGCAGGGACGGGGCCCAGTCGGCCGGGTCCAGCCGCAGCGAGGCCCCGCTGTCCGTGAGGAATGTGCGCTCGGCCGCGTCGCACGCGTCCACCAGGCAGATCACCGTCCCCGTCGCCGCCGCCGGATCGACGACCAGGTGGGGCCGCACTCCCGAAGCCCGTAGCTCCCGCTGGTGCCACTCGGCCCCGTCCGTGCCCACGCGCCCGAGCAGCCGCACGTCCGCGCAGCCCCGATAAGCCGCCCAGCAGGCCACGTTGGCACCCGCCCCGCCCGGTAGGGTCCGGATCGCGGAGGCCGTGTCGGTGCCCGGCGAGAGCGGCCCGCGGTGCCGGGCGACGACATCCGTGACCACGTCACCCACGACGAGCAGCGCCCCACCCACCGCACAGCCGGGCCCGTGCACCCCACCCTCGGACCCGGCGGCCCCGCACCGCCGTCTCATGCCCCGGCCCAGGCCGCCGCGATGCGCGACGCGAGCCGTACGTTGCCCCGTACCGCCGCCAGGTTGGCGCCGAGGGAGGCGCCGTCGGTGTGCCGTACCAGGTAGCTCAGCAGGAACGGTGTGACCGCCTGGCCCGTGACGCCCTCCGTCTCGCACGCCCGCAGCGCCTCGTCGAGCACCCGCGCGTGCAGTTCGGGATCGAGCTGCTCCTCCTCGGGGACGGGATTGGCGACGATCAGCGCCGACTGCGGGCCGTCGAGTGCGTCTTGCGCGCGCATGACGTCCGCGACCTCGCCCGGCGACCCGAGCGTCCACTCCACCGGGTGACCCGAGTCGGACAGATAGAAGCCGGGGAAGCGCTCCGTGCCGTACCCGGCGACCGCGACACCCAGCGTCTCCAGGCGCTGCAAGGTCGCCGGCACGTCCAGGATCGACTTCACGCCCGCGCACACCACGGTGATCCGGGTACGTGCCAGAAGCCCCAGATCGGCGGACTCGTCCTGGGTCACCGTCCACTCCCGGTGCACGCCCCCGAGCCCGCCCGTCGCGAACACCCGTACGCCCGCCAGGGCCGCCAACTGGGCGGTCGCCGACACCGTGGTCGCACCGCTCGCCCGCGAGGCCACGGCGAGCGGCAGATCGCGGTGGCCGAGCTTGCGGATGCCGTCCTCGTTCGCGACCCGCTCCAACTGCTCCTTGTCGAGGCCGATGTGGGGCCGCCCGTCGAGGACGGCGATCGTCGCCGGTACGGCGCCCTCCCGCCGTACGACGTCCTCCAGCTCCAGCGCCACCCGCAGGTTGCGCGGTCGGGGCAGCCCGTGCGCGACGATCGTGGACTCCAGCGCCACCACGGGGCGACGCGCGTCGAGCGCTTCCCGCACATCTTCGGACATCAGCAGCACGCGCTTGCCTCCTGTCAGACGTTCTTCCCTCATCTCTGGCAGACGGCGCGCCCGGCCAAACCCTTGCGAGCTGTGGTGCGGGACACCAGCCTGGAACGCATGACCGACAACACGATGCGTCTCGACCATGTCGTCCTCTGGGTCCAGGAGCCGGTCACCGCTGCCGACTTCTACGAGAAGGCCGTCGGCCTGGAACCCTTGAGGATCACCGAATACGCCGCAGGACAGGTCCCCTTTCCCTCCATACGCCTCAACGACGAGACCATCCTCGACCTCATGCCGCTCACCATGGCCGAGCGTATGAGGATGGTCCCCGGCGCCGCAGACAGCGCCGGCCACCCCGTCAACCACGTCTGCCTCGCCATGCCGGCCGACGACTTCGACGAGCTGCGCGCCCGCCTGGAGGAACGCGCGGTGCCCGTCTCGGACATCTCGAACGACTCCTTCGGAGCGCGTGGAAAGGCCCGGCGCAACTTCTACTTCCGCGACCCCGACGGCAACGTCTTCGAGGTACGGCACTACGCGTAGTGTCCGAACGTCCGAACGTCCGGACAATAAGGGAACTTCAGGGCCCGCGGCCCCTCAGAACAGCGGCTCCGGAAGGATCCCTTCGAGTGCCAGCAGCTTCCGCTTGGTCTCCAGGCCGCCGCCGAATCCGCCGATGCCGCCGGCGCTCTCGACCACGCGGTGGCACGGCACCACCACCGGCAGCGGGTTCGACCCCATCGCGACGCCGACCGCCTGGGCCGCGCCGGGCTGCCCCACACGCCGTGCCAGGTCGCCGTAGCCCACGACCGAGCCGTACGGCACGCCGGAGGCGAGCTCGCGCAGCACCTGTCGGTTGAACCCGGATATCAGCGACCAGTCCAGCGGCAGCTCGAAGTCCTGCCGCCGACCCGCGAAGTAGGCCTCGACCTGGCGTATGGCCTCGGCCAGCTGAGGGGCGGCGGGGTCCTCGACGGGCGCGGTGCCGAGACGTGAGGCGAGCCGGTCGAGCGCCGTGTCCCGCACCGCCTCCGTGGCGTGGAACACGACGTTCACCAGGCCGTCGTCCGTCGAGGCCAGCAGCAGCGGGCCGATGCCCGTGCCGACGACGGCCCACACGACCTGCTGCTCGTCCCGCGCATGACTGTTCATGCGACCACCGTACGGTCCGCCACTGACAACGCCCCTGGCGTGCGCCCCGCCCGGGAACGCACGCCACCGGTCAGGCCGCCCCGTCAGCTCCGTGTGGCCTCGCTGACCACGTCCGGCTTGTTGGTGATGATGCCGTCCACGCCGTAGCCCGCCACCTCGCGGGCGTTGTCCGCGTCGTTCACGGTCCAGGCGAGGATCTCCAACGGCTTTCCGTGCGGACCGTCGAGTGCGTGGATCGTGGCGACGTACGACTCGGAGATGGTCGTGTACGAGGAGTTGATCTGGTCGCTGAACGTCGCGTACTCGGGCAGGTCGGCGATGTCCGGGGTGCCGAGGAAACCGGTCTTCACCGCCGGGCGCAGCTCGTGGATCCGCCGTACGGTGTCGGCACTGAAGCTCTGGATCACCAGTTTCCTGAGCCGCGACGGGCTGAGCCAGCCCTCGTTGCCGAGCACCTTCAGGGTCTGCTGTTCGATGCCCGGATAGAGCCGGGGGTTCTTGATCTCCAGGACGAGCTTCTGGTGATTGCGTGACACACGCCTCATGTACTGCTCCAGCGTCGGCACGCGCGCGCCCGCGTAGTCGCTGCCGAACCAACTGCCCGCGTCCAGGCGGGCGATCTCGGCGGCGGTGAAGTCCGCCACGTTCCAGGGCGCGCGGTCCGGATAGAGCTCCTCGACATCGGTCGTCCGCGCCAGTGACGCGTCGTGGACGATGACGAGCCTGCCGTCCTTGGTCCGCTGGACGTCGTTCTCGACCCAGCTGAAGCCCATCTCGTCGGCCTTGTCGACGGCGGCCAAGGTGTTCTCGGGCGCGTACGCGGAGGCTCCGCGGTGCGCGACGACCAGCGGACCGTCGGTGTCGGGAGCCGCGTGGGCGGCGGAGGTGGGGAGCAGGAGGACGGCCCCCATGAACACTGTGGTCGCGGCGGCAACTGCGCGCACGTGCATGCGTACTCCTCGCGTCGATCGATCACTGTCAGCTCAAGAGTTACAGCAGAGAGTCAACGGCAGGAGGGCGCAGGATGGCCATGAAATGAATGGAGTTGTCCAAGTCCAATCACGAGCACCGCACAAGTGGGGCAAGGACGTGTTTCTTTGCCGGAAAATCGTTCGACCATTCCGGTGGGGGTCATACTCTCTGCGACAACCCTGACCGTCGTGGCGGTCCTGGGGGTGGGGCATCGCAGGGAATCCAGGGACGCGACAGGACGGGAAAGGCAGCCGCGGATGCAGGGCACGATCGACGGCTTCAGCTACGGACTCGTCACACCGGTGGTGGCCTATCTCATGGCCTGCCTCGGGGGCGCGCTCGGCCTGCGCTGCACCACCAGGTCGATGTTCGCCGACGGCCGCCTGCGGATCGGCTGGCTGGCGCTGGGCTCGGCGGCCATCGGCTCCGGCATATGGACCATGCACTTCGTCGCGATGATGGGGTTCAAGGTCCTGCAGACCCCGATCCACTACGACCCGCTGACGACGTTCGCGAGCCTCGCCGTCGCGATCGTCATGGTCGGCATCGGGATCTTCATGGTCGGCTCCAAGGGGGCGAACGGAGCCGCGCTCTTCACCGGCGGCACCGTCACCGGCCTCGGCATGGCCTCCATGCACTACCTGGGCATGGCGGGAATGCGCCTCAACGGCACGCTGCAGTACAACACCCTCACGGTGGCCGCCTCGGTCGTCATCGCCGTGGTGGCCGCGATCGCCGCCCTGTGGGCCGCCGGGCAGATCCGCGGCTTCCTGTGGAGCGTGGGCGCCAGTCTCGTCATGGGGGTCGCGGTCAGCGGCATGCACTACACGGGTATGGCCGCCCTCAGCGTCCACCTGCACAGCGCGTCGCCCGCCCCGGTCGAGGGCTCCTCGTCCGCCGCCCTGCTCGCCCCGCTGATGATCGGCCCGCTGGTCTTCCTGCTCCTCGCGGGCGTCGTCGTGATGTTCGACCCGTTCATGATCATGTACAGGTTCCACGCCCACCCCGTCGAGCGGCGGCCGGGCATCCCGGCCCAGGCAACCGCCCACACCTGCCGACGCCAGGAGTCCCACACCGCTCACAAGCACCGCGAGCGGAGTTCCCGCACCCCGCAGCGCCGCTGACCGCGCTCCCGGGAAACCACTGATCGGAGCCCGTTGTCAGTGCGGGGCCGTACGGTGGATTGCATGCGGCCCGTTTCCAAGATCGAACGCACGGTGGCGCCCTTCGAGGTCGTCAGTCCCTACCAGCCGAGCGGCGACCAGCCCACGGCCATCGCCGAGCTCGCCCAGCGCATCGGAGCGGGTGAGAAGGACGTCGTCCTGCTCGGCGCGACCGGCACCGGCAAGTCCGCCACCACCGCGTGGATGATCGAGAAGCTCCAGCGCCCCACCCTCGTGATGGCGCCGAACAAGACCCTGGCCGCCCAGCTGGCCAACGAGTTCCGCGAGCTGCTGCCGAACAACGCCGTCGAGTACTTCGTCTCGTACTACGACTACTACCAGCCAGAGGCCTACGTCCCACAGTCGGACACCTACATCGAGAAGGACTCCTCGATCAACGAGGAGGTCGAACGCCTGCGCCACTCCGCGACGAACTCGCTGCTCACCCGCCGCGACGTGGTCGTGGTCGCCTCCGTCTCCTGCATCTACGGCCTCGGTACGCCGCAGGAGTACGTGGACCGCATGGTCCCGCTCAGGGTCGGCGACGAGTTCGACCGGGACGAGCTGCTGCGCCGCTTCGTGGACATCCAGTACACGCGCAACGACCTGGCGTTCACCCGCGGCACCTTCCGCGTCCGCGGCGACACCGTCGAGATCTTCCCGGTGTACGAGGAGCTCGCCGTCCGCATCGAGATGTTCGGTGACGAGATCGAGGCCCTCTCCACCCTCCACCCGCTCACCGGCGAGATCATCAGCGACGACGAGCAGTTGTACGTCTTCCCGGCCTCCCACTACGTCGCCGGCCCCGAGCGTCTGGAGCGCGCCGCCGACGACATCGAGAAGGAACTCGGCGAGCGCCTCGCCGAGCTGGAGAAGCAGGGCAAGCTCCTGGAGGCCCAGCGGCTGCGCATGCGCACGACGTACGACCTGGAGATGCTCCGCCAGATCGGCTCCTGCTCCGGCGTGGAGAACTACTCGATGCACTTCGACGGCCGCGAGCCCGGCTCACCGCCGAACACCCTGCTGGACTACTTCCCGGACGACTTCCTCCTCGTCATCGACGAGTCCCATGTGACCGTGCCGCAGATCGGTGCGATGTACGAGGGCGACGCCTCCCGCAAGCGCACCCTCGTCGACCACGGCTTCCGGCTGCCGTCCGCCCTGGACAACCGCCCCCTGAAGTGGGAGGAGTTCCAGGAGCGCGTCGGCCAGACGGTCTACCTCTCGGCGACCCCCGGTCAGTACGAGCTGTCCCGCTCGGACGGCCATGTCGAGCAGATCATCCGTCCCACCGGCCTGGTCGACCCCGAAGTCGTCGTCAAGCCCACCGAGGGGCAGATCGACGACCTGGTGCACGAGATCCGGGCACGCACCGAGAAGGACGAGCGCGTCCTCGTCACCACCCTCACCAAGAAGATGGCCGAGGACCTCACCGACTACTTCCTGGAACTCGGCATCCAGGTCCGCTATCTCCACAGCGACGTCGACACCCTCCGTCGCGTCGAACTGCTGCGCGAGCTGCGCGCCGGAGAGTACGACGTCCTGGTGGGCATCAACCTCCTCAGGGAGGGCCTCGACCTTCCCGAGGTCTCCCTGGTGGCGATTCTCGACGCCGACAAGGAGGGCTTCCTGCGCTCCGGGACCTCGCTGATCCAGACCATCGGCCGCGCGGCGCGCAATGTGTCGGGCCAGGTCCACATGTACGCCGACAAGATCACCCCGGCGATGGAGAAGGCCATCGACGAGACCAACCGGCGCCGGGAGAAGCAGGTCGCGTACAACAAGGCGAACGGCGTCGACCCCCAGCCGCTGCGCAAGAAGATCAACGACATCGTGGCGCAGATCGCCCGTGAGGACGTCGACACCGAGCAGCTGCTCGGCACGGGCTACCGCAGGGGCAAGGACGGCAAGAGCGCCAGGTCCCCCGTGCCCTCCCTCGGAGGCAAGGGGACCAGGTCCTCCGAGGGCAAGGCCAAGGAGACCGTCCCGACCGACCGCCCCGCGGCCGACCTCGCCCAGCAGATCGAGGAGATGGCGGAGCGGATGCGCGCGGCAGCCGCCGATCTGCAGTTCGAGATCGCCGCCCGGCTGCGTGACGAGGTCTCCGAGATGAAGAGGGAACTGCGGCAGATGAAGGAGGCGGGCCTGGCCTGACGGCCCCGGTCAGCGCGGGGAAGAGATCCTGCCCCCGGCACGGGCGCGCCGTGTTGCAAGACCGACACGAAGTGCGACACCGGCTGCGGCAATGTCAGTGCCGCTGCGTAAGGTGCTGCACATCCGTGGACTCCGCGGAAGCGGGGGACAGTTCGAGAGGGGAATCAGCGCGTGACCGTCAACATGACCAAGGGTCAGGCCATCAGTCTGCAGAAGCACGACGGCGGCAACCTGACCGCGGTGCGCATGGGTCTCGGCTGGCAGGCTGCTCCCCGGCGCGGCCTGTTCGGCTCCCGCACCCGCGAGATCGACCTCGACGCCTCCGCCGTGCTGTTCGCGGACAAGCAGCCCGTCGACGTCGTCTTCTTCCGCCACCTGGTGAGCGACGACGGCTCCGTCCGTCACACCGGCGACAACCTCGTCGGCGGTGTCGGCGCAGGCGACGACGAGGCGATCCTCGTCGACCTGGCCCGGGTCCCGGTCCACATCGACCAGATCGTCTTCACCGTCAACTCCTTCACGGGCCAGACCTTCCAGGAAGTGCAGAACGCGTTCTGCCGCCTGGTCGACGAGACCAACGGCCAGGAGCTCGCGCGTTACACCCTCGCGGGCGGCGGCCAGTACACGGCCCAGATCATGGCCAAGGTTCACCGCGCGGGCACGGGCTGGCAGATGACCGCCATCGGCTCGCCCGCAAACGGCCGCACCTTCCAGGACCTGATGCCGGCGATCGTGCCGGTCCTGTAGGCAGCCCGACGCACCACGCAGGAAGCGACACAGGGGGACGAGTCGATGACGGCCGAGCTGGTCCGGGGGCAGAACCATCCGCTGCCCGAGGTCCGACTGGAGATCCGCGTCGCGGCCGGCACGCCGATCGTGGCCGGAGCCACCCTCGTCGACGAGCACGGCCGGGTGCGCGGCGTGGAGTGGATCGCCCACCCGGGGGCGCCCACCCTGCCGGGCATCGAGGTGTCCCAGCAGGCGGCGGCCGACCACCGCCTCGCCGTGGACCTCGACGCCGTGGCGCCGTCCGTGCACCGGCTGACCGTGCTGCTAGCCCTGCCGTCCGGGACCGGCGGCCCGGCGCGATTCGGCACCGTCGCCGCGCCTTTCGTCGCGGTCACCGGCCTCGACGGCACCGAGGTCGCCAGCTACACGATCACCGACCTGGAGGCGGAGTCCGCCGTCATCGCCCTTGAGCTGTACCGCAGGCAGGGCGCCTGGAAGGTCCGCGCGGTCGGCCAGGGGTACGCGGGCGGCCTCGCGGAGCTGCTCACCGACCAGGGCCTGCCCGAGGCCCAGCAGCTCGCCGGCCGCATCCACGAGGCCGTGGCCCGGGGCCTCGCCCGCTCGGTGGCCACGCCCCCGCCCCGCCCGCCGGACACGGACCGCTCCCGCCAGACGACCGCACCCGCAGCGGGCCCCGACCAGGCCCACGGCGGTACGCCACCCCAGGGCGTGACCGGGAGCACATCACCGCAGCGGGGAGACCGACCCACCTCCCCGTACGGCAGCACGCCCCCGTACGGCGCCCACGCCGCCACGCCGCCCGACCATGCGGCGGCCCAACACGGTGGCCCCGATCCGGTCGACCCGTCCAGCGGTACCCACCCCGCCGCGCCCACCGCCGGCGGCTCCGTCGACTACGCTCACCCCCGCCGCCGGACCACCGCATCGCCGCCGCCCCCGCCGACCGCGCGTTCGGCCCAGCCGGGACAGCCCGCGCAGCCCGTCGCCGGTGACGCGACCGGCTGGTCCATGGACGAGCGGCTCTACAACCAGGTGTGGGGCATGTTCGAGGATCTGTCCCGCACCACCGCCGCTTACCGCAGCGCCGTCGACTTCGCCGAGTCGCGCATGGAGCAGGAGCTCGACAAGGTCCTCTCCGACCCGCGCAGCCGCATCGGCGGTCAGGGCGACGCCGCGCGAGAGGCCGCCCGTGACAAGCACGCCCAGCTCGTCGACCAGGCCAGGACCGCTCTCGACCGCGACCTCGTCCAGCTCCGGGCCGAGGCCGAGGTCGTCGAGCCCGCGCTGCCCCCGGCGTACGCGAGCTGGGACAACCCGGTCTGGCACGGCTACCGGGTGCCGATGGAGATCCCGATGGCCCTGCGCCTCGGCGACCTCCGGCTGCCGGAGAGCGAGGGCGTGCGCATCCCGATGCTGGTCCGGTTGCCGCTGGAGCGCGGCCTGTGGGTGGACAGCGGCCGCTCAGGTTCCCGCGACGCGCTCGTCGACGCCGACGAACTGCGCCGTCTGGCGCTGGACACGGCGGTGTCGCTCGCGGCACGCCTGCTCGCCGTCCATCCGCCGGGCGAGTTCGCGGTGCACGTCGTCGACGCGGCCGGGGCCGCTTCCTCCGCGCTGGCACCGCTGGTGCAGACCGGTGTGCTCGCCGGGCCGCCCGCCGCCGGGGCCGCGGGAGCCTCGGACGTCCTGGGGCGGCTCACCCAGCGGGTCGACCTCGTGCAGATGGCGGTGCGCGGCGACGCGGCCGACTCACTGCCCCCCGGCCTCGACACGGCCGAGCAACTGCTGATCGTCAATGACTTCCCGCACGGTTTCGACGACCGCGCCGTGACCCAGCTCCGCTACCTCGCGGACGAGGGCCCGGCCGTGGGCGTCCATCTGATGATGGTCGCGGACCGGCAGGACGCCGTCGCGTACGGGCCGCTGCTGGACCCGCTGTGGCGTTCGCTGCTGCGACTCACGCCGACCCCCGACGACCACCTCGCCGACCCCTGGGTCGGGCACGCGTGGACGTACGAGCCGTCGAGCGTCCCACCCGGCAGTCGGGTTCTGCACCACGTACTGGACCGGGTCGCCGACGCCCGCCGCTCCTGGAACCGCTGACGTCCCACCCCGTACCAAGCGCTCGTAAAGCCATCCGACCAGTGGTTTTGATGCTTTCTCTGCCTCGCTCTTTACCTAATCTTGGTGATTGGGGTACTCTTTTCGGACGGAGGGGAGTACTCCCTACATGCTGCGGCGCACCCGTCAATACGGATCGATCCGATCCCGGGGCGTCGGCCCGGCGACACCAGGCGGTGTGGAACGCCCTGGAGGACCGGGTGGAAGAGACCTCCGGCAGCGACGACGCTGAATTTGCCG
This sequence comes from Streptomyces sp. TG1A-60, assembly GCF_037201975.1. Classification (NCBI taxonomy): domain Bacteria; kingdom Bacillati; phylum Actinomycetota; class Actinomycetes; order Kitasatosporales; family Streptomycetaceae; genus Streptomyces; species Streptomyces sp. TG1A-60. The sequence goes on from NZ_CP147520.1 coordinate 6,347,606, forward strand.
TTACGTACTGCCGGAGGCGCAGTGGATGTTTCCACGACCCTATGGGTCCTGACAGTTGTGGGCCTTGCCGCCCTCATCGCGGTCGACTTCTTCATCGGCCGCAAGCCACATGACGTGTCCATCAAGGAAGCCGGAATCTGGACGGTCGTCTGGATCGTCCTGGCCGCCCTGTTCGGACTCGGGCTGTTCGTCCTCGCCGGCGGCCAGCCGGCCGGAGAGTTCTTCGCGGGCTTCATCACCGAGAAGTCCCTGAGCGTCGACAACCTCTTCGTCTTCGTCCTGATCATGGCGAAGTTCTCGGTGCCCTCGCAGTACCAGCAGCGGGTGCTGCTGGTCGGTGTGCTCATAGCTCTGGTGCTGCGCGCCATATTCATCGCCGCGGGCGCGGCGATCATCGCCAGCTTCTCCTGGGTCTTCTACATCTTCGGCGCGTTCCTGATCTACACCGCCTGGAAGCTGATCCAGGAGGCCAGGGCGGACGAGCCGGAGGAGGAGTACGAGGAGAACAAGCTCCTCAAGGCCGTCGAGAAGCGCTTCGGTGTCGCCGACCGCTACCACGGCACCAAGCTGTGGATCGAGCAGAACGGCAAGCGCGTCATGACGCCGATGCTGGTCGTGATGCTCGCCATCGGTAGCACGGACATCCTCTTCGCATTGGACTCCATTCCGGCGATCTTCGGCCTGACCCAGGACCCGTACATCGTCTTCACGGCCAACGCGTTCGCGCTCATGGGCCTGCGACAGCTGTACTTCCTCATCGGCGGTCTGCTGAAGAAGCTGGTCCACCTGTCCTACGGTCTGTCCGTGATCCTCGGCTTCATCGGCGTGAAGCTGGTGCTGCACGCCCTGCACGAGTCCGGGGTGCATGTCCCCGAGATCTCCATCCCGGTGTCGCTCGGCGTGATCTGCGCGGTCCTGGTCATCACCACGATCAGCAGCCTGATCGCCTCCAAGAAGCAGGCGGCGGCCGAGGCCGACCAGGAGAAGGACGAAGACGCCGAGAAGGACAGCGTCGAGGCCTGACGGAGGCCGATACCGCAAGCACATCACTGATGGGTCGGGGCCCCGCACGACCGGAGACGCGGATCACCGCGTCGACCCGGAGTGCGAGGCTCCTTCCACGTCTGGCAGGCTCACCGCCTGCTCGCTCGACTCCGGTCGCCGGTGACGTGACGGACTGCCGTCGTCCCGGTGACCGCGGTGGTCCTGCGCGCTCCCACCTGGAGTCGCGATCTGCCCGGCGTGGCCGGCGTGATCACCGAGGCCGACCACGCCGAGGCGCCGTCGGCGCGCACCTCCGGGAACAGCGTCGGACTGCTGGGCCTTTGCGCTCGCCGATGTGGTCGGCCTCGCCGAGGGAGTCTCGCCCACCATCGAGTCCGGCGTCGGGGCGGCCCGGCCTGCCGCACACCGTCGTCGGTGTGATCATCGCGCTGCTCGTGCTGCTGCCCGAGCATGGGGAACATCCACAGCGCGGCGGCGGCGCAGCCCGTCAGACACATCGGGCGCCGCCCGTACCGGTCGCCGAGGACCGCCACCAGCGGCATCAGGGCGACCCTTCACCCACCACGGGGCCCAGGACGCAGGTCAGCATGACGGTAGTACGGCTCACGCCGAGCCGTTCGGTCCCGTAGGAGAGGGGCCAGGTCGTCACCGAGTAGAAGATCGCGTATCCGATAGAGAGCGCCCCGGCCATCAGCAGGACGAGGCGCCAGTGCCCGCGCACCACCTCGGCGAGCGGCACGCGCGCGTGGTCGTCGATCTCCAGGAACTGGAAGCTCTTCGTGAGCGACGAGCGCAGCCAGAGTGCCGCGACGGCCAGCACGCCCGCCGCCCAGAACGGTACCCGCCATCCCCAGGCGGCGAACTGCGCCTCCGTCAGGCCTGCCGACAGCGCCAGCATCACCCCGTTGGCCAGCAAAAATCCCACGGCGGACCCGACCTGCGGGAAGCCCGACCACAGCCACGCCGCTCGGCGGCGCGTGCTCGTGAGCGAGGCGGTCGCCAGTCGCAGCATGGAGGGCGGTTTCACAGCGCGTGCAGCGCGCATGCCGCGTCAACTGCCCACGGTGACGGGCGGCTACGGAGGCGCGCGGAGGCCCGTTCGACGTCGGTGCGTCCCAGGAGGCGTCAACGCGTCTCAGTAGGTCACGGTGATGCGCCGGGCGGGCCCGTCCACCCGGATCACACCTCCGTAGGGGATGACGAGCTGTGGGTCGGTGTGCCCGAAGTCCACGTCGAAGACGATCATGCTGTCGGGGGCGTACGTCCGCATGGCGCGCAGTACGGCCTCCCGCTGACCGGCCGCGTAACGGGCCGCCTCCTCGGGCGTGTTGGGCCGCTCGAAGGACCAGCTCTTGGGGCGGCCCATCAGCAGCGCGGCGAAGCGCCGGAGCAGGCCGCGCTCGCCCATATTCCGCAGGATGCGGAAGACCTCCTCGCCGCTCGGCAGTTCCTCCGAGGTCTCCAGGAAGAGCACACCGCCGTCGAGGACGGACAGGTCGCGCGGTACCTCGCGGTCGGCCATCAGCAGCCAGCCGAGGATCTCCAGACAGCCGCCCCACGTGCGCCCCTCCACCACACGCTCGGGGTTCACCCAGGTCCATCCGGTGCCGGGCACGGTCTCCGGCTCCGCGTCGAAGGTCGCAGGGTCGGCCCAGTCGCGGTTGACGTCGTTGAAACGCTCGGCGGGGCGCAGCTCGTACGGCCCCGAGGTGAACAGCGCCGCGCGCAGGGAGTCGGCGGTCAGCCGGTCCATGGCGCCGGGCCGGCCCAGCGAGGTCATCACGGTGCCGCCGTGATAGCCCACGACACCGGCGTTGTACAGGAACGCCAGCAGGTTCGTGTTGTCGCTCATGCCGAAGAACGGCTTGGGACGGTCCCGCAGCAACTCCCGGTCGAGCAGCGGCAGCACGCTGATCTGGTCGTCGCCGCCGATGGATGTGAAGACGGCCTTGACGTCCGGGTCGGCGAAGGCCGCGTGGATGTCGTCGGCCCGCTCCCGCGGCGTCGTGCCCATCTTCCGGGTCGTCGGGTACTCGACCGGTTCGAGGCCGTACTCCTCGCGCAGCCGCTCCAGGCCCAGTTCGTAAGGGCGCGGGAACAGCTCCGGCAGACCGGCGGACGGCGATATGACGGCTACGCGATCGCCGGGGGCGGGCTTCGGAGGACACGAGGGGGGTGTCATGTGGGGAGGGTACGGCCTCTCACCGTGCTGTTCACCGTGATAAACCGGGTCCGAGCAGCGGTCCCCGGCGGGCCGCGCACCCCGAACGGACCGGAGGAAACGTGCCCCGCACCCTGGCCAACGCCCCGATCATGATTCTCAACGGCCCCAACCTGAACCTTCTGGGGCAGCGGCAGCCCGAGATCTACGGTTCCGACACGCTCGCCGACGTCGAGGCGCTGTGCGCGAAGGCGGCGGCGGCGCACGGCGGCACGGTGGACTTCCGGCAGTCCAACCACGAGGGCGAACTGGTCGACTGGATCCACGAGGCGCGGCTCAACCACTCCGGCATCGTCATCAACCCCGGTGCCTACTCGCACACCTCCGTGGCCATCCTGGACGCCCTCAACACGTGCGACGGGATGCCCGTGCTGGAGGTCCACATCTCCAACATCCACCGGCGCGAGACGTTCCGGCACCACTCCTATGTCTCCCTGCGCGCCGACGGGGTCATCGCCGGGTGCGGGGTGCAGGGCTATGTGTTCGGCGTGGAGCGGGTCGCCGTGCTGGTGGGTACGGGGAAGGCCGAGGCCTAGCAGCGTCGACTTGCCGGAGCGACACCAGGTCGTTGAGGAGGGGCGGCACCTGTCGGCGTACCGCCTGGGGAGCACGACGTGCCGCAGCGCCTGCCGGTTGGCGGGGCGTGCCGGAGGGCATCGCGGGAGAGTGCGGGCGGGGCCGCCGGCCGAGGGCGGGGATGGAGAGGCCGGCGGCCCGTCCGCGCGGGAGCCGTCATCCCGTGCGGACCTGCCTCCAGTGGACTACGCCACGGGGTGCGACGGGAGCGCGCGCGTGCCACCGGCGCGTGCGTTCGATTCACACGGGGCGCGTGCGAGGTCCGCCGCGCCCGGGGCGGGCGGCTCACCGGCTGCCGTTCGGCGCGGGGGGGTCACCAGCCCCGCGCGTGCCACTCCGGCAGGTGGGGGCGCTCCGCGCCGAGCGTCGTGTCGTCGCCGTGGCCCGGGTAGACCCAGGTCTCGTCGGGCAGCACGTCGAAGATCTTCGTCTCCACGTCGTGGATCAGACGGGCGAACGCCTTCGGGTCCTTGCGGGTGTTGCCCACGCCGCCCGGGAAGAGGCAGTCCCCGGTGAACACATGCGGATGCCCGTGCGGGTCGTCGTAGACCAGGGCGATCGAGCCCGGCGTGTGCCCCACCAGGTGGCGCGCGGTGAGTTCCACGCGCCCCACCCGGATCGTCTCCCCGTCGTCGACGGGGACGTCGGTCGCCACCGGGATGCCCTCGGCGTCGTCCCGGCCCGCGTGCGTACGGGCGCCGGTGGCCGCCACGACCTCGGCGAGCGCCTGCCAGTGGTCGCCGTGCTGATGCGTGGTGACGACGGAGGCGATCCCGTCGTCACCGATCAGGGTGAGCAGGGTGCCGGCGTCGTTCGCGGCGTCGATCAGCAACTGCTCGTCGGTGGCCCGGCAGCGCAGCAGATACGCGTTGTTGTTCATCGGACCGACCGCGACCTTGGAGATCATCAGGTCCGGCAGCTCGTGCACGTCCGCAGGACCGCCGACCTTCACCGCTCCGCTGTACGTCATGGTGGCAGCCTATAGCGGGGGCAGTGACGGGAGCGCCCCTCCTTCGACGCGCAGCGCGCTGCCGTCGCGGCGCCCCGCGAGCCAGCCGAGGAGGTCGGCCCGGCTGCCGCTGACCGTGAGGTCGAGGTGGGGCGGCCGGTAGCCGCTGTCGGGCTGCTCTGCGGTGACGCCCTCGACGGCCCCGGTGGGGATCATGCGCCCGTCGTCCTGCTTGATCAGCAGAGCGGGGACACCAGGGTGGTCGCGGAACCGGTCGGCGAGGAACTTGATCTCGCGCTGGACGAACTCCGCCGGCAGGTCCTCCAGCTCGTATCCGATCCCCAGGTCCACATGGTGCAGCTCCACCTCGATCCAGCGCCGGAACGGCAGCCGGGACGCCGAATCCGTGACCCCGTTGCGGAGCTCGACGGTGCGGGACCAGTCCCCGGTGACCGAGGCGGCGTCCTGAAAGCGGCCCGCGCTGTCGCGTATGTCGGCGAGCTGGGCCTGCAGGGGCCGGGGCGCGTCCCGCTCGATGGCGGCGTCCCGGGCCTCCCCGGAGACGTACATGGGACGCCCTTCGAGGACGTTCACGAGCGCGTCCGCGTTGCGGGCGAGGTGGGCGAGGATGTGACCGCGGGTCCAGCCGGGCAGCCGTGACGGCTCGGTCACAGCTGCGTTGTCCAGTTCGGCTGCTGCGGTGAGCAGCCGGTCCGTCGCTTCCCGTACAGAGGCCAGGTCACGTGCGTGATCCATCATGACGCCGACCCTAGCCCCGCCACACCTTCGGGTTGAGGAATCCGGCCAGACCCACAAATCGAATGCACGTGCTATATGGTCGGGTGCGGCGTCGGGCATGCTGGAAGACCCGGGATTGTTGTGGAACGGGGAAACAGGACCGGTGCTGTCAGTGGCTCCCCCTAGTCTGTGGAAGACGGGGCCCAGGCCCCTGTCACCTCACTCAAGAAAGGTGCGGACCGGCGTGGCCGACCGTCTCATCGTCCGTGGCGCGCGCGAGCACAACCTGAAGAACGTCTCGCTCGACCTGCCACGCGACTCGCTCATCGTCTTCACGGGCCTGTCGGGGTCGGGCAAGTCCTCGCTGGCCTTTGACACGATCTTCGCCGAGGGGCAGCGCCGGTACGTCGAGTCGCTCTCCTCCTACGCCCGCCAGTTCCTCGGGCAGATGGACAAGCCGGACGTCGACTTCATCGAGGGGCTGTCCCCGGCGGTCTCCATCGACCAGAAGTCGACCTCGCGCAACCCGCGCTCGACGGTCGGCACCATCACCGAGGTCTACGACTATCTGCGGCTGCTCTTCGCGCGCATCGGCAAGCCGCACTGTCCCCAGTGCAGCCGCCCGATCTCGCGCCAGTCGCCGCAGGCCATCGTCGACCGCGTGCTGGAGCTGCCGGAGGGAAGCCGCTTCCAGGTGCTGTCCCCGCTGGTGCGGGAGCGCAAGGGTGAGTTCGTCGACCTCTTCGCCGACCTCCAGACCAAGGGGTACAGCCGCGCGCGGGTGGACGGCGAGACCGTCCAGCTCTCCAACCCGCCCACCCTGAAGAAGCAGGAGAAGCACACCGTCGAGGTGGTCGTCGACCGTCTCACGGTGAAGGACTCCGCCAAGCGCCGCCTCACCGACTCCGTGGAGACCGCCCTCGGCCTCTCCGGCGGCATGGTCGTGCTCGACTTCGTCGACCTCCCCGAGGACGACCCCGAGCGCGAGCGGATGTTCTCGGAGCACCTGTACTGCCCGTACGACGACCTGTCCTTCGAGGAGCTGGAGCCCCGCTCCTTCTCCTTCAACTCGCCCTTCGGTGCCTGCCCCGACTGCAGCGGCATCGGCACGCGCATGGAGGTCGACCCCGAGCTGATCGTCCCGGACGAGGACAAGTCGCTCGACGAGGGCGCCATCCACCCCTGGTCGCACGGACACACCAAGGACTATTTCGGCCGCCTCGTCGGAGCCCTCGCCGACGCGCTGGGATTCCGGACCGACATCCCCTTCGCCGGTCTCCCACAGCGCGCGAGGAAGGCGCTGCTGCACGGCCACAAGACACAGATCGAGGTCCGCTACCGCAACCGGTACGGACGTGAGCGCGTGTACACCACGGCCTTCGAGGGCGCGGTGCCCTTCGTGAAGCGGCGGCACAGCGAGGCGGAGAGCGACGCCGGCCGCGAGCGCTTCGAGGGCTATATGCGCGAGGTTCCCTGCCCGACCTGCGAGGGCACGCGTCTGAAGCCGATAGTCCTCGCGGTCACGATCATGGAGAAGTCGATCGCCGAGGTCTCCGCGATGTCCATCAGCGACTGCGCGGACTTCCTGGGCGAGCTGAAGCTCGACGCCCGCGACAAGAAGATCGCCGAGCGGGTGCTGAAGGAGGTCAACGAGCGGCTGCGGTTCCTGGTCGACGTGGGCCTGGACTACCTGTCGCTGAACCGCGCGGCCGGCACGCTCTCCGGCGGTGAGGCACAGCGCATCCGCCTGGCCACCCAGATCGGTTCCGGTCTCGTCGGCGTCCTGTACGTCCTGGACGAGCCCTCCATCGGTCTGCACCAGCGGGACAACCACCGGCTCACCGAGACCCTGGTCCGGCTGCGCGACATGGGCAACACGCTCATCGTCGTCGAGCACGACGAGGACACCATCAAGATGGCCGACTGGATCGTCGACATCGGCCCCGGCGCGGGCGAGCACGGCGGCAAGGTCGTGCACAGCGGCTCCCTGAAGGAACTGCTGGACAATGCCGAGTCGCAGACCGGGCAGTACCTGTCGGGCAGGAAGGCCATCCCGCTGCCCGACATCCGCCGCCCGCTCGACCCGACCCGGCAGCTCACGGTGCACGGTGCCCGGGAGAACAACCTCCAGGACATCGACGTGTCCTTCCCGCTGGGCGTCTTCACGGCCGTCACCGGCGTCTCCGGCTCCGGCAAGTCCACGCTGGTCAACGACATCCTGTACACGCACCTGGCACGCGAGCTGAACGGCGCGAGGAGCGTACCGGGGCGGCACACGCGCGTGGACGGCGACGACCTCGTCGACAAGGTCGTGCACGTCGACCAGTCGCCGATCGGCCGCACCCCCCGGTCCAACCCGGCGACGTACACCGGCGTCTTCGACCACGTCCGCAAGCTGTTCGCCGAGACCACCGAGGCGAAGGTCCGCGGCTATCTGCCCGGCCGCTTCTCCTTCAACGTCAAGGGCGGTCGCTGCGAGAACTGCGCGGGCGACGGCACCATCAAGATCGAGATGAACTTCCTCCCGGACGTCTACGTCCCGTGCGAGGTCTGCCACGGCGCCCGGTACAACCGGGAGACCCTGGAGGTCCACTACAAGGGCAAGTCCATCGCCGATGTGCTGAACATGCCGATCGAGGAGGCGACGGACTTCTTCGAGGCCGTCCCCGCGATCGCCCGCCACCTCAGGACGCTGAAGGACGTCGGCCTCGGCTACGTCCGGCTCGGCCAGTCCGCGACCACCCTGTCCGGCGGCGAGGCCCAGCGCGTCAAGCTCGCCAGCGAGCTGCAGCGCCGCTCCACCGGACGCACGGTCTACGTCCTGGACGAGCCGACCACCGGTCTGCACTTCGAGGACATCAGCAAGCTCCTCAAGGTACTGTCCGGCCTGGTCGACAAGGGCAACACGGTCATCGTCATCGAGCACAACCTCGACGTCATCAAGACCGCCGACTGGGTCGTCGACATGGGTCCCGAGGGCGGCGCCGGCGGTGGCCTCGTCATCGCCGAGGGCACGCCCGAGCAGGTCGCCGGGGTTCCGGCCAGCCACACGGGAAAGTTCCTGCGCGAGATCCTCGGCGCCGACCGCATCAGCGACGCGGCCTCGGTGAAGGCCCCGCGCGGGGCGGCGGCCAGGAAGACGGTCGCCGCCAAGTCGACCGTGAAGAAGACGGCGACGGCCCGGACGGCCAAGAGCCCGGCGACCGGGATGGCGGCGGCCACGGCGAAGAAGGCCGTGCCCGCGAAGAAGACCACGCGGGCACGCAAGGCCTGAGCCACCGGGGGCACCAGGTCGTGCCAACTCCAGCGGGACACGGCGGCCTGTGGGAACTCCCCGCGGGCCGCCACCCGTGCCAGGGGTTTTCACAGCGGCCCCCAGCACCTCGGCAGGCGACGTACGCCCCGTCTCGACGCGGCGAACGTCGCTTGCCGAGGCACTAGTAGTGCTCCGTTAGGTGGTGCTGACCTGCGGCGATTCGACGACGCGGTGGAACGGACACGCCCGAGCCACGGTGGTTTCCGCAGGTCGTGACCGAGGGCCTGGCGCCGCCAAGGCCCGGCGCCACTCGGTGGGTCCGCACTTGACGAAGCCCTACTAGAAGTCCTCGCCCACCTCCGCCGCGTACGGCGGTTCCGCGCCCGCGCGGGAGCAGGTGATCGCCGCGGCGCGGGCGGCGAAGCGCAGCAACCGGGTCCAGTCGTCGGCGCCGAGAGCCGCGAGGGCTGCGGCGCAGAGGGTGTCCCGGGCCGACAGACCGTGGAGGAGCGCCGCGTTGACCGTGTCCCCGGCGCCGATGGTGTCGACGACGTCGGTCTTCTCGCCCGGTACGGAGTGCTCCGCGCCGGCGCGGGTGTGGACGGTCAGACCGTCACCGCCGTGGGTGATCACTACGGCCGAGGGGCCGGAGCCCAGCCACTGGCGCGGGGCGCCGCCCAGCCACTCCGCGTCCTCCTCGGAGAGCTTGAGCAACGACACCGAGGGCAGCCAGCTCGTGAATCGGGCCCGGTAGGCGTCCGCGTCGGGGATCAGGCCCGGCCGGATGTTCGGGTCGAGGGCGGTGAACACGCCCTGGGCGGCCGTGGTGTGCAGCAGCTCCTCGTAGGCGCTCGCGCCCGGTTCCAGGACGAGTGAGCAGGTGCCGAAGGACACGGCCCGGGTGCCCTCGGGGAGCCGGGCGGGGGCCTCGAACAGGCGGTCGGCGCTGCCCTCGACGTAGAAGGAGTACCGGGCCGAGCCGCCCTCGCCGATCGAGGCCACCGCGAGAGTCGTGGGCTCGGGGCCGCGCTGTACGGGGGTCACGTCCACGCCCGCGTCGCGCAGGCCGTCCAGCAGGGCCTCGCCGTAGGCGTCGTACGACACCCGGGAGCAGAAGGCGGTGGGGGAGCCGAGGCGGCCGAGTGCGACGGCCGTGTTGTAGGGGCCGCCGCCGCGTGCCGGCCGCAGGTCCACGAGCGGCGCCGCGCCCCGGGGGACCAGGTCGATCAGGGCTTCACCGGCGACGACGATCACAAGGCGGATCCTTTCTCGGGGCTCTCGGCCGGAAAGTATCGCAAACGCGTGCGTACCACGACGGGCGACCACCTTCGTGACCGGCGAGTCACTCCCGGTCCCGGTCGATCCGGCCGCTCACTCCCAGTCCCACCCGATCCCCACGATCCCCGTCCGCACCCGGGGTTCGACGAGGTGGACCGAGCGGTGCAGGCCGCTCAGCGGAAGGGTCTGCCGGTGGCCGCGGGGGGCCGCCGCCGAGTGCTGGCTGAAGCGGTGGCAGCGCACGGGCAGGGCCCGTTCGTCGAAGCGCACCTGGAGGGCGTACTGCCCGCCCGTGGCGCGGAAGCCGCGGACGTACTCGGTGCAGACACCGGCCGTGCCGTCGTCGAAGCCGTAGCGGAAGAGGAACGTGTCGCCGCTGCGCAGCCGGGTGTCGAAGAGGAGTTCGGCGGCCAGGACCCCGGTGTCGTGGTCCCACCGCACCCGCCCCCTGCGGCAGTTCTCCAGGGCGCGGACGGCCATCCGCTCCGGCGCGCAGCCCGGGTCGCCGTGGTGGACGGCCACGTAGCGGTCCACTCCGTCCCGGTGGGCGCGCACGATGTGCTGGGACTCGCGGCCCAGCAACTCCCGGGACGCGCCGACGCGGACCCGCTCGTGGTGCCCGATGGTGTGCACCCCGCCGTCGAGCGGCACTCCCAGGTCGGTGACAAGCCGTTTCAGGACTCCGGAGGCATCCACCACGGAGCGGTACGAGCGTCCGGCGGGCCTCCCCGGCCCGGTGTGGTCGTCGGCCCGGACGAGCAGCCGGATCAGCGACTCGTCAGGGAGCTGGAGGATCTCCTCCAGGGCCCGCACGGCCCGCAGTGACTCGGGGCGCTGCGGGCGCCGGGCGCCCTGCTGCCAGTAACTGAGGCTGGTGACACCGACCTTGACGCCGTGGCGCGACAGATGGTGCTGTACGCGCTGCAGCGGCAGCCCGCGGGCGGCGATCGCGGCGCGCAGCGCGACATGGAAGGGGCCGCCCCGCAGGACCGACTCCAACTGCGCCGTGGCGACTTCCGTGACCGTCGCGACGTCCGCGTGCTCTGTGACGTGCCGCATGCAGGGGCCTTTCTGTGGAGGAGTGCGCAACGGCCGGTCGGACCGCACGGGCCGACGGGGGCGCCCGTTGGTCGCTCGGGGGCTCTCGGCGGCCGTCCGTCTTCACATCCGTACGACGGCGTTCCTCGCCCCGAGTTCCCCGCATTGAAGCGTGTTGACCAAGTCCCGACAACACCTGGTGCGTGACATGGCCGGACACCGTCGCCGAGATCCTCAATGGGCCGGGGACCCGTGATCCGGCCCCAGGAGGTCCCGCAGCGCCTGTCCCGAGAGCTTCGACTTGTGAAGAAATCCCCGGGCGGGACTGGCGGCGACGAGTTCCCGGATGTCGTCCAGCGGGTGCGTGGAGGTGAGGATGATGACGACGGACGAGGCGGTGCGCGCGAGCCTCGGCGCGAGCTCCAGCCCGCTCTCGCCGTTGAGATCGATGTCCAACAGGACGAGATCCGGGGTCAGTTCCACGGCCCGCGCGAGCGCTTGCGCACCGGTGGAGGCCACCCCGACGACACGTATCCCGTCACGCTCCAGAAGAGTGCGGGCAGCCTCCAGGAACCGGGCACTGTCATCGACGATGAGACAGCGCATGAACATGGTCACAGCATCCCAAGGTGCTCAGGGTCGCACATTCCGGCTAGCCGGAAAGTGTCGCCGCCGCCGCATTCCCGTCAGCCGGAATGTGCTGAAGTCCTCTGCCGGATCAACCGGTTCCCTCTCACCCGGGGAACCGCACACAGCACGAGGAGTACCATGTCGCTGCCCTGGGGGCCGTGCAGTCCGGTCGAGTGGGGGTGTGCGATGAAGACGCCGCGCCGGGACCTCGGAAGAAGTCGTGTCCGCCGTGCCCTGTTCGCGGGCGTGGCGGCCGTCGCCATGCTGTTGGCCGGATGCAGCGGTGTCGGAGACGGCCGGGTGGACGGAGGGGACAAGGCGCCGGGCGACACGACCTGCGACGGGAAGATCGACGGCACCGCCCACATCACCATGTGGTTCCACGCGGGACAGAGCGGTGAGCTGAGTACGCTGCGCAGCCAGGTCAAGGAGTTCAACAAGGCCCAGCGGCAGGTCCGGGTCGAACTGGTCACCCTGCCCGAGCAGCGCCCGTACACCGAACTCGTCCTGTCCGCGGCGGCCAGTGGAGACCTGCCGGACCTGCTCGACTTCGACGGCCCGAACCTCTACAGCTACGCCTGGTCCGGCACGCTCAGGCCGATCGACTCCTGCGTGCCCGCGAAGACCCGCGGCGATCTGCTCCCCTCGATCCGCCGCCAGGGCACGTACGACAAGCGGTTGTGGGGCGTGGGCACCTTCGACTCCGGACTCGGCCTGTACGTACGGCCGTCGGTACTGAAGGAGGCGGGCGTCCGCGTCCCGAAGGGCATCGACGACGCCTGGACCGCCGACGAGTTGACGAAAATCCTGCGCAAGCTGCGCACGGTGGGCTACGAGGCGCCGCTCGACCTGAACTTCGTCGACTCGGCACGGCCCGACGAGTGGAACACCTACGCCTTCGCCCCGGCGGTGTGGTCCGCGGGCGGCGACCTCATCGACCCCGAGGAGTTCCGCGCGGCCGACGGCTTCCTCAACGGCCCGGAGTCCGTCGGGGCGCTCACCACCCTGCAGAAGTGGGTGCGGGAGGGGTACGTCGACAAGGGCAAGGACAAGAGCGCGTTCGTCAAGGGCCGCAGCCCCATCTCCTGGATGGGGCACTGGAAGTACGGCGAGTTCAGCGAGGCGCACCCCGGTGACGTGGCGATCGTGCCGCTGCCCGACTTCGGCACGGGCACCGTCACCGGCATGGGTTCCTGGCAGTGGGGCATCCCCTCCGGGGACGCCGACGGCGACGCGGTGTGGCGTTTCCTGGAGTACCTGCTGCGGCCGGAGCAGGTGGTCAGGATGAGCCAGGCCAACGGCGCGATCCCGGCGACGGAAGGGGCCGTGAAGCTCTCCCCGCTGTACGACGAGGACGGCGCGGAGCGGCTGTTCATCGAGCAGCTGCGCAGCGGCGTCGCCCGGCCCAGGCCGCAGACACCGGCGTACCCGGCGGTCACCAAGGCATTCGCCGCCGCTGTCGCCGAGATCGTCTTCGCGGGGGCCCCGGCCCGGCGGACGCTCGACCGGGCGGTCGAGACCATCGACCAGGACCTGGCCGCCCATGACGGCTATCCGAAGAGCGGACCATGAGCCGTGCCACCGGACCCCGGCGCGGCACTCCGGGGGCGCCCGGCCGCCCCGGCCCTCCGAGGGCACCCCGCCGTAGGCTGCCGGCACTTCTGCTGTGCACGGCCCTGCTGCTCGGAGGCTGCGACACGGGCGGGGACGGCACCGACAACACCCGGCGGGGCGCCGACGCGACCTGCGACGGGCGGATCGACGCCCCCACGCAGATCACCATGTGGTTCCACACACCGGCGGCGCGCGGCGAACTGGAGGCCGTGCGCGCCCAGGTGAGCGCCTTCAACACGTCCCAGGACGAGGTGCGGGTCCGACTGGTCCGGCTCCCGGAGGGAGACTACGGCGACCTCGTCCGCACGGCGGCCGACGACGGCGAACTGCCCGACCTGCTCGACTTCGACGCCCCGAAGCTGTTCAGCCACGCCTGGGCGGGCGACCTCCGGCCGATCGACTCCTGCGTACCCGAGGCCCTGCGGGCGGACCTGCTCCCCTCCGTCCTCGAACAGGGCACCTACCGGGGCAGGCTGTGGGGCCTCGGCACGTTCGACTCCGGACTCGGCCTGTACGTACGGCCGTCGGTGCTCAGGAAAGCGGGCGTGCGCGTTCCGAAGGGCACCGGCGACGCCTGGACCGCCGAGGAGTTCACCGGCATCCTGAAGAAGCTGCGCGCCCTGGGCTACGAGAGGCCGCTGGACCTCCAGCTGACGTGGGCCGGCACCGAATGGGGAACGTACGGGTTCGCCCCGGCCGTGTGGTCGGCGGGCGGTGACCTGATCGAACGCCCCACCTACCGAACGGCCGACGGAGTGCTCAACGGGCCGCAGTCGGTCAAGGCGCTGACGACGCTGCAGGGCTGGGCGAAGGCGGGATACGTGGACGAGAACAAGGACTTCGACGCCTTCCAGAAGGGCCGGAGCCCCGTGTCCTGGACCGGCCACTGGTGGCTCCGGCGCTACACCGAGGCCCACCCGGACGACGTCGCGCTCGTGCCGCTGCCCGACTTCGGCACGGGCCCCGCCACCGGGATGGGTTCCTGGCAGTGGGGCATCCCCGCGGGAGCGGCCGACGGCGACGCCGTCTGGCGGTTCCTCGCCTTCCTGCTGCGCCCCGACGAGATCCTGCGGCTGACCGACGCCAACGGTGGGATACCCGCCACGGGCACCGCGATCGAACGTACCGAGGCGTTCGCCGACGACGGCCCCGGACGGCTCTACATCGAACAGTTGCGCAACGGGACCGCCCGCCCCCGGCCGCAGACCCCCGCCTACCCGGCGATCACCGAGGCCTTCGCCCGCGCGTTCGAGAAGATCATGCGGGGTGCGGCCGTCAAGCCCGCCCTGGACGAGGCGGTGCGCGCCGTCGACAAAAACCTCGCCGACCACGGCCACTACCCCCGACCGGGCCGTGAGGCCCGGCCGTGCTCCGCCCACCGTCCCGCGACCGAGGCGCCGCCCCGCGCCCGGCCATGGCGAGATTCCGCCGCCGCACGGCGGACGCCGACACCGCCCCGTTCCTGGCCCGGCTTCGCGTCGGCCCCAAGCTGATGCTGCTCGTCCTGCTGCCGGTCACCAGCCTGCTGGCCTTCACGGCCTTCGCCGCCGTCACCCAGTGGGAGGAGGCACGGACCCTGCGCGACTTCGACACCGCGATCCAGGTGTCGTTCGCGACCAGCGAGGTCGCCGGCGCCGTCGCCCGCGAGCGGATCGCCGCGGTCGAGGCCCGGCTGAGCGCCGGGCCAGACACCCCGCGCGGGCAGTCCGAGGCCCAGCGGGCAACTGACGACGCGCTGCGGCGGGCCGTCGAGGGAGCCGTCGACCGGCAGGGGCCCGACGTCGCCGGGGTCCTCGACGCCGTACGCCGGCAACTGCACGCACTCCGGGTCCGGACAGGCACCGGTTCACTCGACGCGCAGACCGTGGCCCGGCGCTACGAGGTCATCGAGAACAAACTCCTCGACGTCGTCGCCGCCCTCGAATCCGGTCGCCCCACCAGGGCCGCGGGCCGTGCCGCCGACGCCCACATCGCGATGCTGCGGGCCATCGCCGCCGCCCAGAGCGAACGGGCGGAACTCGCCATCCTGTTCCACGCACCCGGCGAGGGCCACGCCACCGCGGCGGCGGGCCGCTGGACCGAACTGGAGAAGGCCCAGCTGAGGGCGTTCCGGCAGACCGCCTCCGACGAACTGGACGCCGAACTGCACGCCGCCATCTTCCAGGCCCCCGGACGCGCCGTCCGCAAGGCCCGCGACCTGCTCGCCGACACCGACCCCCGGCCCGCCGACTGGCCCTCGTACGAGCGCTGGCTGACCGACTCCGAGGCCTACGTCGACGCCCTGCACGGAATCCAGGACCGGGCCGCCCGGGATCTCGCCGTCACCGCCGAACGCGATCTGCGCACCGCGCGAACCCGGGCCTTCACCGAACTGGCCGTCTCCCTCGCCGTCCTGGGCCTGGTCACCCTCCTCGCGCTGGCCCTGCGCCGCTCCATCACCCGCCCCCTCGGACAGGTCTCCGAGGGCGCCCGAGCCCTGTCGGACGGCGACCTCTCGTACGACATCCGCTACGCGGGACGCGACGAACTCGGGGACGTCGCCGACACGTTCCGCGAACTGCGGGTGACCAGCGAGCGGCTGGCCGGCGAGATCCGGGCCATGAACACGGCGATCGACGCGGGCCGGCTCGGACACCGGGCCGACGTCGACTCCTTCGACGGCACCTGGGCCCAGCTGCTGGGCGGCATGAACGGCACCATGGCGTCCTTCGCCGCCGCCCACGGCCGGCGCAGACGCGCCGAACGGGAGCTGGAGGGCATCTTCAACCTCTCCCTGGACCTGCTCTGCATCAGCGGCGTCGACGGCTACTTCAAGCGGGTCAACCCGGCCTTCGAACGCACCCTCGGCTACCCGATCGAGACGCTGACCTCCCGGCCGCTGCTGGACTTCGTCCACAAGGAGGACCGGGACAGCACCCGGGAGGCCATCGCCCTGCTGGCGAGCGGCACCGACGTCGCCGAGTTCGAGAACCGGTACGTCCGCGCCGACGGCACCGACCGCTGGCTGCAGTGGAGCGCCCGCTCGGTCCCCGAGGAAGGTCTCGTCTACGCCGCCGCCCGCGACGTCACCGACAGCCGCCTGGCCTCGCTCGAACAGGCCGCGCTGCGCCGGGTCGCCACCGCCGTCGCGCGCGGGGTGCCGCCGTCCGACGTGTTCGCGACGGTGGCGCGGGAGGTGGGGGCCCTGCTGGGCACGGTCGCGGCCGTCCTGCGGTACGAGCCCGACGGCACCGTCACGACCCTCGGCAGCGCGCAGGCGGGGGCCGACGCCGCGCAGGGCGTCCGCATGACGCGCCGTGAGGCTGCCCGGCAGACGATCGACGAGGTGGCCCGGACCCGGTGCGCCGCCCGCTCGGACACCTCCGCGGGCGCCCCCATCATGGTCGACGGCCGGCTGTGGGGAGTCGTCGTGGCGGCCTCGCTCCTCGACCCGCTGCCCGGGGGCACCGAGTCCCGGCTCGCCGACTTCACCGAACTCATCGCCACCGCCATCGCCAACGCCGACAGCCGCGCCCAGCTGACCGCCTCACGCGCGCGCGTGGTGGCCGCCGGAGATGCCTCCCGGCGCCGGATCGAACGCGACCTGCACGACGGCGTCCAGCAGCGCCTGGTCTCCCTCCAACTGGAGCTGCGGATGACGGAGAGCCTGGTGCCGGACCGCTCCTCGGAACTCGCCCGGCAACTGGACCACCTGGGCAAGGGCCTCGACGACACCTTCCAGGACCTGCTCCAGGTGGCCCGCGGCATCCACCCGTCCGTCCTCTCCAAGGGCGGCCTGGGCCCCGCCCTGCGCACGCTGGCCCGCCGCTCCGCCATTCCCGTGGAACTCGACCTCGGCTTCGTAGGCGCCCGCTTCCCGGACCAGGTCGAGGTGGCCGCGTACTACGTCACCTCCGAATGCCTCACCAACGCCGTCAAGCACGCGTGCGCGAGTGTGGTGACCGTGGCGGCGCGGGAGCACGCGGGCCTGCTGGAGCTGGTCATCCGCGACGACGGCGTCGGGGGAGCGGAACCGGACAAGGGTTCGGGGCTGATCGGGCTCATCGACCGGGTGGAGGCGATCGGCGGCCGGTTGACCGTGGCCAGCCCGCCGGGCAGCGGTACGACGCTGAGCGTGCGCCTGCCGGTGGCCCCGCCCACGGCGGCCGGGGACGTGCCGCCGCGCGGCTGACCGCCCGGAGCGTACGCGGTGAGGCCCGTTCAAAGGGGGGAGTGCGGGACTCGGTACGGACGTGCGTTCCGGGCGGTCGGACCGGACGGCGGAGACGGCCGTCCGGCTCTGGGGGCAGGCGGTCGGCCCGCCGTCTCTCGCCGGAGTCGGCCGGTCCACCCGCGGCTGCACTCCTTCGAGCATGGCGCGCACCCGTTCAGGTGTCGTCCCGGCCCTCCCCCAACTAGGCTTCCCGCTAGCCGTAAGACCCGCGTTCCGGCAGGCTGTCGGGACGAACGGGACGGGTCGGGCGAGGGGGAGGCCGAGACCATTGGACGCCGATCAGCATCCGGCGCGCGGACGAGTGGTGCTCGCGGACGACGACGTGCTGCTGCGGGAGGGGCTGGCGAGCCTCTGCGAGCGCGTCGGCTACGAGGTGGCGGGCCAGGCCGGCGACGCCTCCGGGCTCATGGAACTCGTCGAGACCGAGATTCCGGACATCGCGATCGTCGACATCCGGATGCCTCCGACCCAGTCCACCGAGGGACTCAAGGCGGCCGGCACCATCCGGGAGCGGTACCCGTCGGTCGGGATACTGGTCCTGTCGGCGTTCGTCGAGGTCGAGGACGCGCTGGAGCTGCTGGCCGGGGGCCGCAGCATCGGCTATCTGCTCAAGAGCCGGATCACCGTCGTCGACGAGTTCCTGGAGACCCTCGACCGCATCCGCCGGGGCGGCTGCGTCGTCGACCCCTCGCTGGTGCGGGAACTGGTCGCCGCGCAGCGCCGCGACGACCCCCTGTCCATGCTCAGCAACCGGGAGCGCGAGGTGCTGGCGCTCATGGCGGAGGGGCGCTCCAACGCCGGCATCGGCAGACGCCTGTGGGTCACCGAGGGCACGGTCGAGAAGCATGTGCGCAGCATTCTGGGCAAGCTCCGCCTGCCCGGGGAACCGGACGACCACCGCCGGGTCCTGGCCGTGCTGACGTTCCTGGAGACACGCTAGTGCCGCGACAGGCCACGTTCGCCCCGTCGCACTAGACCCCGGCGGGCGCGGCCCCCGTCCACAGGCGCCCCGCGATGTCGGTGCCCGCCAGTAGGCTGTGGAACATGGCCGATCCCTCCAGCTACCGCCCCGCCCCGGGGCAGATCCCGGACTCTCCCGGGGTGTACAAGTTCCGTGACGAGCACCGCCGGGTGATCTACGTCGGGAAGGCGAAGAGCCTGCGCCAGCGCCTGGCGGCCTACTTCCAGGATCTGGCGGGCCTCCACCCGCGCACCCGCTCGATGGTCACCACGGCCGCCTCCGTGGAGTGGACCGTGGTGTCCACGGAGGTCGAGGCGCTGCAGCTGGAGTACTCCTGGATCAAGGAGTTCGACCCCCGGTTCAACGTCAAGTACCGCGACGACAAGAGCTACCCGTACCTCGCGGTCACGATGAACGAGCAGTACCCCCGCGTGCAGGTGATGCGCGGTCACAAGAAGAAGGGCGTGCGCTACTTCGGGCCGTACGCGCACGCGTGGGCGATCCGCGACACCGTCGACCTCCTGCTGCGCGTCTTCCCCGTCCGCACCTGCTCGGCCGGCGTCTTCAAGAACGCGGCCCGCACCGGCCGCCCCTGTCTCCTCGGCTACATCGGCAAGTGCTCGGCCCCCTGCGTCGAGCGGATCTCCGCCGAGGACCACCGCGAACTGGCCGAGGAGTTCAGCGACTTCATGACGGGGCGGACGGGCGCGTACATCCGCCGCCTGGAGAAGCGGATGACGGACGCGGCCGAGGAGATGGAGTACGAGCGGGCCGCCCGCCTGCGCGACGACATCGAGGCCCTGAAGAAGGCCATGGAGAAGAACGCGGTCGTGCTCGCCGACGCGACCGACGCCGACCTGATCGCCGTCGCCGAGGACGAGCTGGAGGCGGCCGTCCAGATCTTCCACGTACGCGGCGGACGCGTGCGCGGCCAGCGAGGCTGGATCACCGACAAGGTCGAGGCCGTCACCACCGGTGACCTCGTCGAGCACGCGCTCCAGCAGCTCTACGGCGAGGAGACCGGGGACTCCGTGCCCAAGGAGGTCCTCGTCCCGGCGCTGCCCGACCCCGCCGGGCCCGTCCAGGAGTGGCTCACCGGGCGCCGCGGCGCCCAGGTGTCCCTGCGCGTCCCACAGCGCGGCGACAAGAAGGCCCTCATGGAAACCGTCGCGCGCAACGCCCGCCAGTCGCTCGTCCTGCACAAGACCAAGCGTGCCTCCGACCTCACCACCCGCTCCCGCGCCCTGGAGGAGATCGCCGAGGCCCTCGACCTCGACAGCGCCCCCCTCCGGGTCGAGTGCTACGACATCTCCCACCTCCAGGGCGACGACGTCGTGGCCTCCATGGTCGTCTTCGAGGACGGGCTGGCCCGCAAGAGCGAGTACCGCCGCTTCCAGATCAAAGGCCGTGCCGGAGACACGCAGCTCTGGCACGGCCAGGGGCAGGACGACGTCCGCTCCATGCACGAGGTGATCACCCGCCGCTTCAAGCGGTACCTCGCCGAGAAGGAGAAGACCGGCGAATGGGGGACGGCGCGGCCGAGCCCGCCGGAGCCGCCGGGGACGGTCCCGGCGGCCCCGCGAACGCCCTCAAGGACGAGGACGGCCGTCCCAGGCGCTTCGCCTACCCGCCCCAGCTCGTCGTCGTCGACGGCGGGCAGCCGCAGGTCGCCGCCGCCCGCCGCGCCCTCGACGAGCTGGGGATCGACGACATCGCCGTGTGCGGCCTCGCCAAGCGCCTGGAGGAGGTGTGGGTGCCCGGCGAGGACGACCCGGTGATCCTGCCCCGCACCAGCGAGGGGCTGTACCTGCTCCAGCGCGTCCGCGACGAGGCCCACCGCTTCGCCATCACCTACCAGCGCACCAAACGGGCCAAGAGGTTCCGGGCGAGCCCCCTGGACGACGTGCCCGGCCTCGGGGAGGCGCGCAAGCAGGCCCTGCTGAAACACTTCGGCTCGCTGAAGAAACTGCGCTCCGCCACGATCGACCAGATCTGCGAGGTCCCCGGCATAGGCCGAAAGACGGCCGAGACGATCGCCGCGGCCCTCGCCCGGGCGGCTCCGGCGGCCCCCGTCGTGAACACGGCCACTGGAGAGATCATGGAGGAAGAGGAGCCCGGCACGACGGCGGACCCCTCTGGGGATCCCGTGACCGCGGGCCTCCCGGACCGGCGGCGAGGGCAGGAGCCATGACCGAGCACACAGAGCGCCCAGAACTCCCCGGACGCGCGGAGCGTCCGGAAGAACAGCACCAAGAGCACACAGCGGGGCGCGGGGAAACCCACACCGCGGTGGGCGACCATGCCGCACAGCACCCTGCGCCACAGGAAGACGGAGCACACGTGAGTACGGGCATCGAAACGGCCGGGGTCCCCGAGGCGGCCATCCCCGAGCTGGTCATCATCTCCGGCATGTCCGGCGCCGGACGGTCCACGGCCGCCAAGTGTCTGGAGGACCTCGGCTGGTTCGTCGTCGACAACCTGCCGCCCGCGCTGATACCCACCATGGTGGAGCTCGGCGCCCGCTCCCAGGGGAACGTGGCACGGATCGCGGTCGTCGTCGACGTCCGAGGCCGCCGCTTCTTCGACAACCTCCGCGACTCCCTCGCCGACCTGGAGACGAAGAACGTCACCCGGCGGATCGTCTTCCTGGAGTCCTCCGACGACGCCCTGGTGCGCCGCTTCGAGTCGGTGCGCCGCCCGCACCCCCTCCAGGGCGACGGCCGCATCGTCGACGGCATCGCCGCCGAGCGGGAACTGCTGCGCGAGCTGCGCGGCGACGCCGACCTGGTCATCGACACCTCCAGCCTGAACGTGCATGAGCTGCGCGCCAAGATGGACGCCCAGTTCGCCGGCGACGAGGAGCCCGAGCTGCGGGCCACCGTCATGTCCTTCGGCTTCAAGTACGGCCTCCCGGTCGACGCCGACCTGGTCGTGGACATGCGCTTTCTGCCCAACCCGCACTGGGTCCCGGAGCTGCGCCCGTACACCGGCCTGAACGAGGAGGTCTCCGCGTACGTCTTCAACCAGCCCGGCGCCAAGGAGTTCCTCGACCGCTACACCGAGCTGCTCCAGATGATCGCCGTCGGCTACCGCCGTGAGGGCAAGCGGTACGTGACCATCGCGGTCGGCTGCACCGGCGGCAAGCACCGCTCGGTCGCCACCTCCGAGAAGCTCGCCGCCCGCCTCGCCTCCCAGGGCGTCGAGACCGTGGTCGTGCACCGGGACATGGGGCGCGAGTGACCGGACGTACCGCGTCGCGGCTGGGCAGGCTGCGCCGGGCCACCCCCGAGGGCCGTGAGGGCAGGCCCGTCGAGGCACGCGGGGCGAGACCCCGCCGCCGGGGCGCCCAGCCGAAGGTCGTCGCGCTCGGCGGCGGCATGGGCCTGTCCGCCTCGCTCGCCGCGCTGCGCCGGATCACCGGTGACCTCACCGCCGTGGTCACCGTGGCCGACGACGGCGGATCCAGCGGGCGCCTCCGCGACGAGCTGGGCGTCCTGCCGCCCGGCGACCTGCGCAAGGCACTGGCCGCGCTGTGCGGTGACGACGACTGGGGCCAGACCTGGGCCCGCGTCATCCAGCACCGCTTCCAGTCCCAGGGCGACCTCCACGAGCACGCGGTCGGCAATCTGCTGATCGTCGCCCTGTGGGAGCAGCTCGGCGACCACGTCCAGGCCCTGGACCTGGTCGGCAGGCTCCTGGGCGCCCAGGGCCGCGTCCTGCCCATGTCGGCCGTGCCCCTGGAGCTCCAGGCCCTGGTCAAGGGCCACGACCCGGCCCGCCCGGACGACGTCGACACCGTGCGGGGGCAGGCGACCGTCGCGCTCACCCCCGGCGAGGTGCAGTCCGTGCACCTCGTACCGCACGACCCGCCGGCCGTGCCCGAGGCCGTGGCGGCGGTCCGCGACGCCGACTGGGTGGTCCTCGGCCCCGGCTCCTGGTTCTCCTCGGTGATCCCGCACCTGCTCGTGCCCGAGCTGCTCGACGCCCTCACCGAGACCAAGGCCCGGCTCGTGCTGTCGCTGAACCTCGCTCCGCAGCCCGGAGAAACCGATGGCTTCTCCCCGCAGCGTCATTTGGAGGTTTTGGTACGACACGCCCCTAAACTCGCCCTGGACGTGGTGCTGGCCGACGAGGCCGCCGTGCCTGACCGCGACTTGCTGACCGACGCCGCCAAACGGTTCGGTGCCGCGGTCGAGCTGGCGCCGGTGGCCCGGACCGATGGATCTCCGAGGCATGACCCGGAGCTGTTGGCCGCCGCGTACGACCGTATTTTTCGGATGCATGGAAGGATCGGCCCATGGCGATGACGGCAGCGGTGAAGGACGAGATCTCCCGGCTACCCGTCACCCGGACCTGCTGCAGAAAGGCGGAGGTCTCGGCGATCCTGCGGTTCGCGGGCGGGCTGCACCTGGTGAGCGGCCGCATCGTGATCGAGGCGGAGCTGGACACCGCGATGGCGGCCCGCCGCCTCAAGCGGGACACCCTGGAGATCTTCGGCCACAGCTCCGAACTGATCGTGATGGCGCCCGGCGGACTGCGCCGGGGTTCCCGTTACGTCGTCCGGGTGGTCGCAGGCGGTGACCAGCTGGCCCGCCAGACCGGCCTGGTGGACGGCCGGGGCCGCCCGATCCGAGGCCTGCCCCCACAGGTCGTCTCCGGCGCCACCTGCGACGCCGAGGCGGCCTGGCGTGGCGCGTTCCTGGCGCACGGCTCGCTCACCGAGCCCGGCCGCTCGTCCTCCCTGGAGGTGACCTGCCCGGGCCCGGAGGCCGCCCTCGCGCTGGTCGGCGCCGCCCGCCGGCTGTCGATCGGGGCGAAGGCACGCGAGGTGCGGGGTGTGGACCGGGTCGTCGTACGGGACGGGGACGCGATCGGTGCGCTCCTGACCCGGCTGGGCGCCCACGAGTCCGTGCTGGCGTGGGAGGAGCGGCGGATGCGCCGCGAGGTCCGCGCCACGGCGAACCGGCTCGCCAACTTCGACGACGCCAACCTGCGCCGCTCGGCCCGTGCCGCCGTCGCCGCCGGTGCCCGCGTGGGCCGCGCCCTGGAGATCCTCGGCGACGACGTCCCCGAGCACCTCGCCGCCGCCGGACGGCTGCGTATGGAGCACAAGCAGGCATCCCTGGAGGAGTTGGGTGCGCTCGCCGACCCACCGCTCACCAAGGACGCCGTCGCGGGCCGGATCCGCCGGCTGCTGGCCATGGCCGACAAGCGCGCCTCGGACCTCGGCATCCCGGGCACCGAGTCCAGCCTCACCGAGGAGATGGCCGAGAACCTGGTCGGGTGACAGGACGTCAGGGGCGCGCAAGACGTCAGGGACGCGCAACTCGCCGGTGCCGGCGCCTACTTGGGCTTTCGGCACCGGCTTTCGGCTTTCTGCGTGAATTCCGTGGATGGCCCGTGAGGCACCCTTGACGCGACCTGGGTCTGACATGAGCCTGGCGTCTGTTCGCTACTGGGGCGAACCACTGCAAGGGGGGCTCATGAGACGAAGAGCGAGATCGGTCCTCGCTGCCGGCGCGCTCCTGCTGGGCGGCGGTGCGGGACTCGCACCCCTGGCCCAGGCGGCCGAGAACGACGGCTCCGAGGCGGAGGAGGTCAAGGTCTTCCGCGCGGAGGTGACGAAGCAGCAGGTGCCCCTGCTGCTCGCGGCCGGGCAGGACGGCCACGAACTCAGCGAGCGGGCGCCGGAGAAGGGCACCGCCTCGGTCGAGGTCTACCTCACCGACAAGCAGGCGGACGCGCTGGAGAAGCAGGGCGTCGACCTGAAGGAGCACAAGCTCACCAACAAGGCGGAGGCGCGCGTGGCCGCCGCCGGCGACGGGGTCTACCGCCCCTACAGCGGCGCGGGCAACATCAAGGAGGAGATCATCCGGACGGGCCGGAAGCACCCGTCCCTGACCAAGGTGGTCTCCATCGGCAAGTCCCTCCAGGGACAGGACATCCTCGCGGTCAAGCTCACCAAGAACGCGAAGAAGACCAAGGACGGCGTCAAGCCGTCGGTCCTGTACGTGTCCAACCAGCACGCGCGCGAGTGGATCACGCCGGAGATGACCCGGCGCCTGATGCACCACTACCTGGACAACTACAGGTCCGACAAGCGGATCAAGAAGATCGTCGACACCACCGAACTGTGGTTCGTGATCTCCGCCAACCCGGACGGGTACGACTTCACGCACCGGGACGCCGCCAACCGCCAGTGGCGCAAGAACCTGCGGGACATCAACGGCGACCACGCCATCACGGTCGGCGACGGCGTCGACCTCAACCGCAACTTCGCCTACAAGTGGGGCTACGACAACGAGGGTTCGTCCCCGTTCCCCACCAGTGAGACCTACCGCGGCGCCGGCCCCAACTCGGAGCCCGAGACGCAGGCCCTGGACGCCTTCGAGAAGCGCATCGGCTTCGAGTACGGCATCAACTACCACTCGGCCGCCGAACTCATCCTCTACGGCGTCGGCTGGCAGGTGGCCACCCACACCCCGGACGACGTGCTCTACGAGGCGCTGGCCGGTACGCCGGAGAACCCCGCGATCCCCGGCTACCACCCCCAGCTCTCCTCCGAGCTGTACACGACCAACGGCGAGGCGGACGGCCACGCGGCCAACGTCAACGGCACGGCGATGTTCACCCCGGAGATGTCGACCTGCCAGACCGTGTCGAGCATCGACCCGGACGACGCCTGGAAGTCCGAGGACTGCGCCTCGGTCTTCACGTTCCCGGACGACGAGAAGCTGATCCAGCAGGAGTTCGAGAAGAACATCCCGTTCGCGCTCTCCGTGGCCGAGTCCGCCGCCCGGCCCGACCAGCCGAAGTCGTCGGTCGGCGTCGACGCCCCGGACTTCACCCCGCAGCCCATCACCACCTCGTACTCGCGCGGCGCCGACCAGGCGATCTCCGTCGTCGCCCGCAAGTCGGTGCGCGACAAGGAGATGAAGTACCGCGTCAACGGCGGCCGTACGCACGACCGGACGCTCAGGCGCTGGAAGGGCGGCGAGACCTTCGGCGGTGAGGACAACCTCTACTTCGACGAGTACCGGGCCAAGGTGCGGGACGGCGAACCGGGCGACGAGGTGCAGGTCTGGTTCACCGGCGTGACGAAGAGCGGCAAGCCCACCTCCAGCAAGCGCTTCACGTACACGATCGCCGAACGCCCCAGGGCCGACACGCTCGTCGTCGCCGAGGAGGGCGCGACCGCGACCCGGACGCAGGTCTATGTGGACGCGCTGAAGGCCAACGGCAGGAAGGCGCTCGTCTGGGACGTCGCGACCCAGGGCGCACCCGACGTGCTGGGCGTACTGAAGCACTTCAAGACCGTCGTGCACTACACGGGCGCCGTCCGGCCGGGCGTCGCCACCCAGCTCGAACTGCGCGCCCACCTCAACGAGGGCGGCAAGCTGATCGAGGCGGGCGAGAGCGCGGGCGGCGCCGTCGACCTCGGCGGCGGCACTCTGTCGAACGACTTCAGCCAGTACTACCTCGGCGCATACAGCCGTACCGCCCTGTCCGACGCCAGGACCTTCGCGGGCCTCGGCAGGCTGGACGGCTTCACGGGGGCGCTCGGTGACGCGCCGGGCAGCCCGCTGAACACCGCAGGATCGTTCGGCGTCACCTCGGACGCCCTGCCCGTGGAGACGTTCCCGCGGTTCGCGAGCGCCGGCGCGGGCCAGTACCCCGGGACCGTCAACCCCTACGGCCCGTACGAGGGCGCGTCGATGGCGGCCGTCACGCACACCGACTACGCCTGGAACCGCCTCACCCGCACCCTGGACCTCACCTCGGTGAGCGCGGCCGACCGGCCCACCCTGCGTACCCGGATGCTGTGGAGCACGGAGGAGGGCTACGACCACGCGGTGCTGGAGGCGCGCACGGCCGGGGCGGACGACTGGACGACGCTGCCGGAGGCCGGCGGCGCCACCTCCACCGCCGTGCCCGTCGAGTGCGAGGCCGGGTACTTCGTCCAGGCCCACCCGGCCCTGAAGCGGTACCTGACTCCCGGTTCCGGCGGCTGCGCACCCACCGGCACCAGCGGTACCTGGAACAGCTTCACCGGGGCCTCCGACGGATGGCAGCAGGTCGAGTTCGACCTGTCCGCGTACGCCGGGAAGACGGTCGAGGTGTCGCTCGGCTACATCACCGACCCCGGCTCCGGCGGTCGCGGCGTCCTCGTCGACAACGCCACCGTCGTGATCGGCGGCACGCCCGGCGCGACCGAGGGCTTCGAGGCGTCGCTCGGTGCCTGGAGCGTTTCCGGCCCGCCCGCGGGCAGCCCGGCGGTCGTGAAGGACTGGGGTCTGTCGGGTGAACTGTTCAAGACGTACGGCGCCGTCACCACGGACGACACCGTGCTGCTGGGCTTCGGCCTGGAGCAGGTCACCACGGCGGCCGACCGCAAGGCGCTGCTCGGCAAGGCGCTGGCGGCCCTGAAGAACTGAGCGCCGACCGCGCACGGAACAGCTGACGAGTGGCTGATGGGCGGCCCTCGGGACGTCTGGAATCAGATGATCGGAAGGGCGCTCAAAAGGTAATCACCTCGTAAAACCAGGGCGGTCCGTACTCCTACTGGCGAGTATGGACCGCACCGGCATGTATAGGGCATCTCGATGTCACTCGACGGCTCCCGGGGAGGTAGGGTCGTAGGCGGTCGGGGACATCCCATACAGCTCGCCGGCACTGAGCCGGCGTACCAACGAGGAGATCGGTTCGTGACGATCCGCGTAGGCATCAACGGCTTTGGCCGCATCGGTCGTAACTACTTCCGCGCGCTGCTGGAGCAGGGTGCAGACATCGAGATCGTGGCTGTCAACGACCTGGGTGACACCGCGACCACCGCTCACCTGCTGAAGTACGACACCATCTTGGGCCGCCTCAAGGCCGAGGTGTCGAACACCGAGAACACCATCACGGTCGACGGCCACACGATCAAGGTCCTGTCCGAGCGCAACCCCGCCGACATCCCGTGGGGCGAGCTGGGCGTCGACATCGTCATCGAGTCCACCGGCATCTTCACGAAGAAGGCCGACGCCGCGAAGCACCTCGCCGGCGGCGCCAAGAAGGTCCTCATCTCGGCCCCGGCCAAGGAGGAGGACATCACCATCGTGATGGGTGTCAACCAGGACAAGTACGACCCGGCGAACCACCACGTCATCTCCAACGCCTCCTGCACCACCAACTGTGTGGCGCCGATGGCCAAGGTCCTCGACGAGAACTTCGGCATCGTCAAGGGCCTGATGACGACGGTCCACGCCTACACCAACGACCAGCGCATCCTGGACTTCCCGCACTCGGACCTGCGTCGCGCCCGCGCCGCCGCCGAGAACATCATCCCGACCACCACCGGTGCCGCCAAGGCCACCGCGCTTGTCCTCCCGCAGCTCAAGGGCAAGCTCGACGGCATCGCGATGCGCGTCCCGGTCCCGACCGGCTCGGCCACCGACCTGGTCGTGACGCTGCAGCGCGAGGTCACCAAGGACGAGGTCAACGCCGCGTTCAAGAAGGCATCCGAGGACGGCGACCTCAAGGGCTACCTGGCCTACACCGAGGACCCGATCGTCTCCTCGGACATCGTCAGCGACCCGGCCTCCTGCACCTTCGACTCCTCCCTGACCATGGTCCAGGAGGGCAACTCGGTGAAGATCCTCGGCTGGTACGACAACGAGTGGGGCTACTCCAACCGCCTCGTCGACCTCACGGTCTTCGTCGGCAACCAGCTCTGATCGACAGAGCGCGCACTTCGATGTGAGAGCAGGGCTCGGGCGGCGCGGGGACGCGCCGCCCGAGCCCTGACTCACGTACGCAACGGCCCTCCTACGATCACGAGCACCACAAGTCCTCTTCGGGAGCCCCCTCACATGAAGACGATCGACGAACTCCTCGCCGGCCAGGTAGCCGGAAAGCGGGTCTTCGTCCGCGCCGACCTGAACGTGCCGCTGGACGGCACGACCATCACCGACGACGGCCGCATCCGCGCCGTGCTGCCCACCGTGAAGGCGCTGGCCGGCGCGGGAGCGCGCGTCGTCGTCGCCTCCCACCTGGGCCGCCCCAAGGGCGCCCCGGACCCGGCCTTCTCCCTCGCCCCGGCCGCCACCCGCCTCGGTGAACTCCTCGGCAGCGGCGTGGCCTTCGCGACGGACACGGTCGGCGAGTCCGCCGCGGCCACGGTCGCGGGCCTCACCGACGGCCAGGTCGCGGTCGTCGAGAACCTTCGCTTCAACGCCGGCGAGACGTCCAAGGACGACGCCGAGCGCGGCGCCTTCGCCGACCGGCTCGCCGCCCTCGCCGACGTCTACGTGGGCGACGGCTTCGGCGCGGTGCACCGAAAGCACGCCTCGGTCTTCGACCTCCCTGCCCGCCTGCCGCGCTACGCCGGACACCTCATCGCCACCGAGGTCGGCGTCCTGAAGAAGCTCACCGAGGACGTGCGGCGCCCCTACGTGGTCGCGCTCGGTGGCGCCAAGGTCTCCGACAAGCTCGCCGTCATCGACCAGCTGCTCGCCAAGGCCGACCGCATCCTCATCGGCGGCGGCATGGCGTACACGTTCCTCAAGGCCAAGGGCTACGAGATCGGCAGCTCCCTGCTCCAGGAGGACCAGCTCGCCGTGGTCACCGAGTACCTGGAGCGTGCGGAGAAGACCGGCGTCGAACTGGTCCTGCCCGTCGACGCGCTCGTCTCGTCCGCGTTCCCGGACCTGAAGACCAAGGCTCCGGCCCACCCCACCCCCGTCGCCGCGGACGCCATCCCGGCCGACCAGATGGGTCTCGACATCGGTCCGGAGACCCGCAAGCTGTACGCCTCGAAGATCACGGACGCCGCCACCGTCTTCTGGAACGGCCCCATGGGCGTCTTCGAGCACCCCGATTTCGCCGAGGGCACCAAGGCGGTCGCCCAGGCACTTCTCGACTCGGGGGCCTTCACGGTCGTCGGCGGCGGCGACTCCGCCGCGGCCGTGCGCATCCTGGGCTTCGACGAGGAGGCTTCTCCGGCGAAATTCGATCACATCTCGATCGGTGGCGGCGCCTCCCTCGAATACCTCGAGGGCAAGACGCTCCCCGGCCTCGCCGCACTGGAGGACTGACCCTCAATGACTGTTTCCGACAAGGGCCGCCTGCCCCTGATGGCGGGCAACTGGAAGATGAACCTCAACCACCTCGAGGCCATCGCGCACGTCCAGAAGCTCGCCTTCGCCCTCGCCGACAAGGACTACGAGGCCTGCGAGGTCGCGGTCCTGCCGCCCTTCACCGACCTGCGCTCGGTCCAGACCCTGGTCGACGGCGACAAGCTCAAGATCAAGTACGGCGCCCAGGACGTCTCGGCCCACGACTCCGGCGCCTACACCGGCGAGATCTCCGGCCCGATGCTGGCCAAGCTCAAGTGCACCTTCGTCGCGATCGGCCACTCCGAGCGCCGCCAGTACCACGACGAGACCGACGAGATCGTCAACGCCAAGGTCAAGGCCGCCTACAAGCACGGCCTCACCCCCATTCTGTGCGTCGGTGAGGAGCTGGAGGTCCGCGAGGCGGGCAACCACGTCTCCCACACGCTCGCCCAGGTCGAGGGCGGCCTCAAGGACGTCCCCGCCGAGCACGCCGAGACGATCGTGATCGCCTACGAGCCCGTCTGGGCCATCGGCACCGGCAAGGTCTGCGGCGCCGAGGACGCGCAGGAGGTCTGCGCGGCCGTCCGCGGCAAGCTCGCCGAGCTGTACTCCCAGGAGACCGCCGACCAGATCCGCATCCAGTACGGCGGCTCCGTCAAGGCGGGCAACGTCGCCGAGATCATGGCGCAGGCCGACATCGACGGCGCCCTCGTCGGCGGTGCCTCCCTGGACGCCGACGAGTTCGTCAAGATCGTGCGCTTCCGCGACCAGTGAGGGCGACCCGGGAACCGCGAGTAGGCGGCAGGCGCGGAACGTCGTAGTCTTGCGGGGGCATGGCGCTGCCGCCATGCCCCTGTCGTCCATCCAGATCCGAGGAAGTTGGTCCAGCCGTGGTTATGGGGTTCTCGATCGCCCTGATCGTCTTCAGCGGGTTGCTGATGCTGCTGGTGCTGATGCACAAGGGCAAGGGCGGCGGCCTCTCCGACATGTTCGGTGGCGGCATGCAGTCGTCCGTCGGCGGCTCCTCGGTCGCCGAGCGCAACCTCGACCGGATCACCGTCGTGGTCGCTCTGTTGTGGTTCGCGTGCATTGTCGTACTCGGCATCCTGATGAAGGTCAACAACTGACCCTCAGGTCGGACACCGGCGAGACAACACGTCACGGACGCACCGATCCGCACGTAAAGCCCCATGCTGGGTACGCGACTCCGAGCGCGGCCTATCATGGGGCTTGCGTCTGGGGGCGGGAGGTAACTCCCATCACTGGACGCGCGTTGGGCCTTACGTAGACTGAGGCGCTCGCAGCGAAGCGAAACGCCGACTCGCTTCGCCGCACCATCACGCAGGGAGTTACGACCGTGGCAAGTGGCAACGCGATCCGAGGAAGCCGGGTCGGGGCGGGGCCGATGGGCGAAGCCGAGCGCGGCGAGTCCGCACCCCGGCTGCGCATCTCCTTCTGGTGCTCCAACGGACACGAGACCCAGCCGAGCTTCGCCAGCGACGCACAGGTCCCCGACGCCTGGGACTGCCCGCGCTGCGGCTTCCCCGCCGGACAGGACCGGGACAACCCACCGGACCCACCGCGCACCGAGCCCTACAAGACGCACCTCGCCTATGTGCGGGAGCGGCGCAGCGACGCGGACGGCGAGGCGATCCTCGCCGAGGCGCTCGCCAAACTGCGGGGCGAGATCTAGAAGTCGACACCGGCCGGGCACCCAGGGGTGCCCGGCCGGACGCGTGTGTGGCGCGTGACCCACGATTCCCGCGTTTCCCCTGGCCAGGCTGATTGTCAGTGGTGCCCCCCACGGTTTGGATACCGGCGCTCAAGGCGGACGTATCCGTTGTCGAGCCGGACGACGACGGGACGACAGCTCATGCTCCGTCGTGATCAATTAGGTTGGAACCGGCAGCGGGGCAAGGTACCGGCAGGACCAGGTAGGAAAGAGGCTGAAGTCCGAGATGAACGCAGAAAGCCGTACCAGGCTCGACCAGACACCCGAGTGGACCGCGCTGGCCGAGCACCGGGAGCAACTGGGCGAGGTCCAACTGCGTGAGCTGTTCGCGGCCGACCCCGAGCGCGGCGCCGGTTACACACTGGAGGTCGGCGATCTGCACGTCGACTACTCCAAGCACCTGGTCACCGACGAGACGCTGCGGCTGCTGCGCGAGCTGGCCGCCGCGACCGACGTGTTCGGGCTGCGGGACGCCATGTTCCGCGGCGAGAAGATCAACACCACCGAGGACCGCGCCGTCCTGCACACCGCGCTGCGCGCCCCGCGTGACGCGGTGATCGAGGTCGACGGCGAGAACGTGGTGCCGGCCGTGCACGCCGTCCTCGACAGGATGACCGCCTTCGCCGAGCGCATCCGCTCCGGCGAGTGGACCGGTCACACCGGCCGCCGCGTCAAGAACATCGTCAACGTCGGCATCGGCGGCTCCGACCTGGGCCCGGCGATGGCGTACGAGGTGCTGCGGTCCTACACCGACCGCGACCTGACCGTCCGCTTCGTGTCGAACGTCGACGGGGCCGACCTGCACGAGGCGGTGCGGGACCTGGACGCGGCGGAGACGCTGTTCGTCATCGCCTCCAAGACGTTCACCACGATCGAGACGATCACCAACGCGACGTCCGCGCGCGACTGGCTGCTCACCGAGCTGAAGGCCGGCTCCGAGGCCGTCGCCAAGCACTTCGTGGCGCTGTCCACGAACGCCGGGAAGGTGTCGGACTTCGGCATCGACACGGCCAACATGTTCGAGTTCTGGGACTGGGTCGGCGGCCGGTACTCGTACGACTCGGCGATCGGTCTGTCCTTGATGATCGCGATCGGCCCGGACCGCTTCCGCGAGATGCTGGACGGCTTCCAACTGGTCGACGAGCACTTCCGTACGGCGCCTGCCGAGTCCAACGTGCCGCTGCTGCTGGGCCTGCTGGGGATCTGGTACGGCAACTTCCATGACGCGCAGTCGCACGCGGTGCTGCCGTACAGCCACTATCTGTCCAAGTTCACGGCCTACTTGCAACAGCTGGACATGGAGTCCAACGGCAAGTACGTGGGCCGGGACGGGGTGCCGGTGCAGTGGCAGACCGGGCCGGTGGTGTGGGGCACGCCGGGGACGAACGGGCAGCACGCGTACTACCAGTTGATCCACCAGGGCACGAAGCTGATCCCGGCGGACTTCATCGGCTTCGCCGAGCCGGTCGCCGAACTCGGTGACCGGCTCAAGGCCCAGCACGACCTGCTGATGGCCAACTTCTTCGCCCAGACCCAGGCGCTGGCCTTCGGCAAGACGCCGGACGAGGTGCGGGCGGAGGGTGTGCCGGAGGAGCTGGTGCCGCACAGGACCTTCCGGGGGAACCACCCGACGACCACCATCCTGGCGAAGGAGCTGACCCCCTCGGTCCTCGGCCAGCTGATCGCGCTGTACGAGCACAAGGTGTTCGTACAGGGCGCCGTCTGGAACATCGACTCCTTCGACCAGTGGGGCGTCGAGCTGGGCAAGGTCCTCGCGAAGCGCGTAGAGCCGGCGCTGACGGAGGGGGCTGAGGTACCGGGGCTGGACGAGTCCACGCAGGCGCTGGTCGCCAGGTACCGGGAGCTGCGCGGCAGGCGGTAGGGGATCGGGGGAGGGGGAGGCGCCCTCTTCCTCTCCCCACCCGGCTCTCAGTGCCCCATACCGGCACCGCCGTCGACCGGGATGACGGCGCCGCGGACGTAACCGGCGCCGGCGAGGAAGGCGACTGCGTCGGCGACCTCCTCGGGGCGCCCGAGGCGGCCCGCGGGGGTGGCCCGCAGCAGGCCCTGGCGTTGCTCGGGGGTGAGGGCGCGGCTCATGTCGGTCTCGGTGAGGCCGGGGGCGACGACGTTGCAGGTGATGTCGCGGGGGCCGAGTTCCTGGGTCAGGGAGCGGGCGAAGCCGACCAGACCGGCCTTCGCCGCCGCGTAGTTGGTCTGACCGGGGGCGCCGTGCAGGGCGGCCGTGGAGGAGATGAGGACGATGCGGCCGTGGCCCGCGCGGAGCATGCCGCGCACCGCGCGTCGGGCGACGCGGAAGGCTCCGGTGAGGTTGGTGTCGAGGACGGAGGTGAAGTCCGCCTCGGTCATCCGCACCAGCAGCCGATCGTGGGTGGCGCCCGCGTTGGCGACCAGGACGGTGACCGGGCCGTGGGCCGCCTCGGCCTCCTCGAAGGCCCGGTCGACCTGTTGGCTGTCCGTCACATCGCACCGTACGGCGAGGAACGTGTCGCAGGCGGGGGGCTCGTCACCTCGGTAGGTCACGGTGACCTGGTCCCCGGCCGCCGCGAAACGGCGGGCGGTGGCCAGTCCGATGCCCCTGTTCCCGCCGGTGACGAGGACCGAACGGGCCGTTGGCTGTGTCATCGCGCTGTTCCTCTCCGTGCCGCGTCCGACGACGTCGTCCGCTCCGGGTTCGGGGGCGCCGCCCGGGTGCGCAGGCCCACGACCGCCACGGCGCACCCGAGAAGGGCCAGGGCCGCGACGGAGAGCGTGGCGGTGTCCATCGCGTCGAGGAAGGCCCGGTCGGCGACGGCCGCCAGTTCGGGCAGGTTCAGGGAATCGGCCAGGGAACGGGCGGCCTCGGCGGAGGTACGGGCCTGTTCCTCGGCGGCCGGTGACAACTCTCGCGGGGTACCCGTCAGTTCGGCGTCGGCCATCCGGTCCCGGTACACGCCGGAGAGGATCGAGCCGGCCATCGCCACGCCGAGGGTGCCGCCGACCTGCCGGGTGACGCTGTTGACGGCGGAGCCGGCGCCCACGAGCCGCGGGGGCACCCCGCGCATCATCACGGCCGTGACCGGGGTGCCGACCAGGCCCATGCCGAAGCCCTGGATCCACAGCAGTACGACGACCACCCAGAGAGGGGTGCGACCGTCGAGCCACGCGTAGGCGACGTAGGTGGCGGCGGTGGCGAGGACACCGGACGCGACGGTCCAGCGGGCCGACAGCCGACGGCTCAGCACCGGGGAGGCCTGGCTGCCCAGGACGATGCCGACCGCCGCGGCGATCATCACGGTACCGGCGTCGGCGGGGGAGAGGCCACGGGGGCCCTGGAGATAGAAGGCCGCGTAGAACAGATGACCGGCCAGGGACATGAAGGTGATCAGCAGCACCACGCTGCCCGCCGTGAAGCCGGGCTGCCGGAAGAGCCGCAGGTCCAGGCTGGGCGTCGGGGACCTGCGCTGACCGGCGACGAAGACGGCCAGCAGGACGCCGCCCAGGACCAGGGGAAGGAGGACGTGGGGGCCGTACCAGGCCCGGCCGCCGCCGAGTTCGATGATGCCGTAGACCACGCCCCCCAGGCCGAGCACCGACAGGGCGAGGCCCGGCAGATCGAGCACCCGGCGGCGGGAACCGCCCAGGTCGGGGACGACGGCCACGACCGCGAGCAGGCACAGGGCGACGATCGGCACATTGACCAGGAACACCGAACCCCACCAGAAGTGGCTGAGCAGTGCCCCGCCCGCCACCGGGCCGATGGCCACGCCGAGACCGCTCGACGAGCTCCAGATCGCGATCGCCCGGGTGCGTTTCTCCTCCGGGGTGCTCTGCACGATGACCGTCAGCGTCGCCGGCATCAGCAGGCCGCTGCCCGCGCCCATGAAGGCCCGCGCCACGATCAGCCACTCCGGACTGTCCACGAACGCGCCCGCGCCGGAGGCCACGCCGATCAGCGCCAGCCCGGCGAGAAGCGTGTTCCGGGGGCCGAATCGGTCGGCCAGCGCGCCGCCCGCGAAGAGGGTGCCGGCGACGACCAGGGTGTAGGCGCTCGCCACCCACTCCAGTTCGCCGGGGGTCGCGCCCAGACCCTCCACCGGGTCGGCGAGCGTGGTGACGGCGACATTGAGGATCGAGGTGTCCAGCCAGATCAGCATCTGCGCGCAGACCACGACCAGGAGGACGGGCCAGGAGCGGGAGGGTGTGGCCGCCGCCTGCTCCGTCGTCCGGCTCACGGCGCTCATGGGGTGCCTCCGTCGTTCACGCGGCTGCGCACGTCTTCGTGTCTGCGGGGGGCCGGTCGATCAGCGCCTCGGCCGCGGACGGTGAGGGCATCGTCAGGGCCGGTCATGCACGGCCCAGCCCGTCGCGCCAGCTCGGTCTCACCGGCTTCCAGCCCAGTGCCGTACGGGCCCGGTCGTTGGCCGCGCCGTGCGCGGACATGAGCTGGTGGGCCATGAACCAGCCGAGGAGCCGGGGCGCGAGCGCCGCCGGAACCGTACGCGGGGACGGGCCGGCGAGCACACGGGCGAGGTGCGGCAGCCACCGCGCGGCCGGGGCCGGGTCGTCGTCCGTCACATGGAACACCCCGGTGGCGTCGGCCTCGACGGCCGCCACGGCCGCGCCCACGGCGTCCTCGACGTGCAGGAACGACATGATCCCGGCCCCGTCGCCGGGCAGCGGAAGCCGTCCGGCCAGCACGGACCGGGCGGTTTCGCCGGTACGGGCGTACGCGGTGCCGGGGCCGTACAGGGTGCCGTAGCGCACCACGACGCCCTCCAGGCCGCTGCCCGTCACCTGCCGCTCCAGCTCGGCGACGGCCCGTACGGTCGCGGCCCAGCCGGGATCGGGGGCGTCCACGTACAGGGGCGCGTCCTCGTCGAGGACCGGATCGTCGGCCGGGGCGGCGGCGAAGGCGATGGACTGGGCGACCAGCCGGCGGGCGCCGGCCGCGCGGGCCGCCTCGATCAGATGGGCGGTGCCCTCGGTACGCAGGCGCGCGGTGCGGGCGAAGGCCTCCGGCGGGTCGTCGCGCAGCAGCCGCAGGGCCGACATCTGGTGGACGACCACCTCGGGCCGGGCGGCCGACACCGCCGACAGCACGGCGGCACGGTCGAGGGCGTCGGCCACCACGACCTCGTCCGCCTCGGGGGCCCGGTCCCGGGACTCCTGCCGTACCAGCGCGCCGACCTGGTGGCCCCGCGCCCGCAGTGCGCCCACCAGCGGACGCCCGACCACTCCGGTGGCCCCGGCGACGAGTACGCGCACGTCTCAGCCCTCCGAACCGTCGGCGGCGGCCGGGGCGACCCGCATGAGCAGGCGGCACGCCTGGTCGCCGTCCCGCAGACAGCTCTCGGCTTTGTTCTCCGTGAGGGCCACGCCGAGCCCCTCGGACCAGCCGGCGTGGATGGCTGTGCACGGGCAGCGGTAGCCCTCCAGCGAACCGGCCATCCGGACCATGGTGATCGCGAAGTTCCGCCGCAGGGTGAGGACGATCAGGTCGTCGTCCTCGACCTCGGTGGCGGCGTTGCGCAGCTCCGGCGGGAACATCCGGTCGCCGCAGTCGTCGTAGCGGCGGCGCAGCTCCTCCAGGTCCTTGCGGGTGTCGCCGGTGCCGGGGAGCGGGCCGGACAGCCGGGCGACCCGCTGCCCGACGTGCCGGGCGACCTTCCTCAGCGCCTCCGCGTTGATCTCGTTCGCGGTCTCCTGCCCGAACCGCGCGGCCACCCCCTGGTACCAGTGGGCGTCGTGCTGCCACCACAGCCGGTACGCCTCGCCCGCCCGTGCGCGGTGGTTGACGCCGTCGGCGTCGGTGTGCGTGCTCATGTGCGTTGCTCCTTGGCGGCGAACCGGTCGCGCATCACTCGTTTGAGAACCTTGCCGGTGGCGCCCTTGGCCACGTCGTCGGGCTTCATCAGCAGGGCCCGGGTCACCGGGGGGAACCCGGCGGCCGTCAGCACGGCGTTGACCTGCCCGGTCCATCCCTCGTCGCTGTCGCTGCTCTCCTCGTCCGCGAGCTGGAGCAGCGCGTACGCCTCGGCCTCGCCGTCGCCGTCCCAGTCCGCGCGGACGCCGTCGGGGGCGACCCCCACCACGGTGCAGTCGGCGAGTTCGGGCAGCCCGGCCAGGAGCAGTTCCTCGGTGCGGGTGCTGAAGACGATGCCCTCGCGGGTGCGGATGGCGTCCGGGGCCCGGTCGAGGTGGTAGAAGTTGCCCTCCTCGTCCTGGTGGGCGAGGTCCCCGGTGAGCCAGTAGCCGCCGAGCCGCATCCGGTTCCAGGTCAGCGAGTCGTTCCAGTAACCGGGCGTCAGCGTGGGCGACTTGAGGCCCAGGCGGCCGACCTGGCCGGGCGGCAGCGGGGTGCCGTCCTCGGCCAGTACAGCGGCCTCGGCGAAGCTGATCGGCTTGCCGACACAGCGGGAGTAGGACGAGGTGTCCTTGGTGTGCCGGTTGTGGAAGACCGAGTAGCCGGCCTCCGACGAACCGAGCCCGTCCACGAAGACCGAGCCGTCGACCCGCACGCGGCTCAGATCCCGCCGGATCTCGATGTGTCCGCCGTGCCGGACGAGCGCCCGGATGTGCGCCTCGTGCGCCGCGTCCCCGGTGTTGAACCACACCTGCACGCTGGACAGATCACGTGCCGCCAGATCCTCCGCCGCCATCTCGCCGAAGGTCCCGGCGAACGCCAGCACGGTCGTCGGCCGGAACTCCTCGACGGCGTCCAGCACGTCCGTGCCGCGCTGGCTGGAGAGCAGCTTGATGTCCGTGCGCAGCAGCAGGCAGTACAGCAGCGTCGCCACCATCGCGTTGTGCGCGCCCGGCAGCCCCACCAGCGTGCGCTCCATGTCGGCGCCGGTGGAGAAACGCAGCCGGTGCACCTGCGCGTACATCAGTGTCCGGTGTGTGTGCGGCACCCCCTTGGGCAGTCCCGTGGTGCCGGAGGAGTGGGAGATCAGCACCGGGTCGGTCTGGTCGTGCCGGTACGGGTACGACGGCGGCAGCGACACGCGGTGCTCCGGCCGGATCTCGTCGGCGGTCACACAGAAGCCCAGGCCGACCTCGGTCCCGGACAGCACCGCACGGTGTGCCCCGTCCGTGAAGGCGCCCACCGCGCCCTGCCGTCGCACATACTCCCGCGCGGCCTGCGGGGACAGATTGCCGTTGACGAACGACGGGACGGCGCCGAGCGACGTCAGCGCCAGGAAGTTCACCGCGAACTCCGCCGCGCAGTGGGAGTGGATGGCCACCGGGTCGCGGGGCCGCACACCCCGGGCCGCGTACCAGCCCGCGTACGTCTCGACCACCTCGTACAGCTGCCCGAGCGTCAGTACCTCGGGGCGGCTGCCGTCAGGCGCCCGCCAGGTGCCGTCCGTCCGCAACACCGGCTCGTCGAGCGGGCGTTCGTAGGCACGCAGCCGCTGCAGGACGTTGCCGGCGCCGAGTTCGGTGTCGGAGCAGATCCGCGCCCGCTCCTGCCTACTGATCAGCATGGGTCTCCGTCTCGTTTCCTTCCGGGCGCCGTTCGGCGCTGAGGCGGAACGCGGGCGTCCGGGCCCCGGTGACCAGGACGTGGGTGCCGCCGTCCCGCAGCAGCCGTCGGTGTGCGGCGGCCAGGTCGAGCAGGCCCCGGACGCTTCCGGGACGGGGGGCGGGAGGGGTGGGCGCGCCGTCGTGGGTCCCCGTCGACCGGACGGTCACCGGCGCGCCGGCGCCGGGGCGGGCGAGCAGTACCGCCACCGCCAGGCCGGCGGACTCGGGGAGGTCCGGGACCGGGCTGCCGCGGCCGGCGGAGAGGTCCCGGTGGACGGCGGCCGGCCGTTCGCCGCCGCCCAGTTCCACGCCGAGCACCAGGACCCGGTCGAGCTCCGGGTCCTCAAGGAGCAGGTCGGCCATGGCCAGCAGTTCGGTCACCGGGTCGTCGAGGGTGGAGAGGCTCACCATCTGGCCGGTGATCCGGAACTCCCGGCTGATGTGCCCCAGCACGGAGTTGGGGGTGGCCTGCATGAACAGCAGCGGGTTGTGCACCCGCCCGGAGACCATCCGCCGGCTCGCCAGGTCCGCGGTGGTGGTGTCACCCATCAGACTCGCCAGCGCGACCGCCGTACGGGAACCGTCTCCGGGCCGCTCGGTCAGACACCGCGCGGCGACCTCGTACGCCAGCGGGCTGAACGCCGACTCCACGAAGCCGGGCAGCCGCGGCAGCGGGATGTCACCGTCGCGCCCGGTGCCGTGGGTGGCGGTGGCGGTGGTGAGGACGCCGAGGGGCGAACGGAGAGCCGACTTCACGGCCGGCAGGGTGTTCCCGGTCTTCTCGCTCGTCGTCACGGCCGCTCCAGGACGAGTGCGGTGTTGGCGCCACCGAAGGCGGCGTTGATGGTCAGGGCCCGGCGGAGGTCGGCCCGGCGGGGCTGGTTCGGCACGTAGTCCAGGTCGCACTCCGGGTCGGCCGTGGTGAAACCGGCGGTCGGCGGCAGTACGCCGTCCATGAGGGCCAGCATCGTGATCACGAACTCCACGACGCCGGCCGCCTCCAGGAGATGGCCGGTGGTGCTCTTGGTGGAGCTGACCGGGATCGCCTCGGCCCGCTCCGGGAAGGCGGCGCGCAGCCCGCGGGTCTCGGCACCGTCGTTGTACTTGGTGCCGGTGCCGTGGGCGTTGACATAGCCGAGCGCCGACCCGTCCGGGTCCCCGGCGAGCCGCAGTGCCTGCCGTGCCGCGCGGGCCAGGCCGACGCCCTCCGGGTGCGGCTGGGCGATGTGGTGGGCGTCGGTGGCCGCGCCCCACCCGACGACGCTCGCCAGCGGCCGTGCCCCGCGCCGCCGCGCGTGCTCGGCCGACTCCAGCACGACGGCGGCGGCGCCGTCGCCGAGCAGCAGTCCGCTGCGGTCGGCGCTGAACGGCCGCACCATGCCGTCACGGGACAACGCCCGCCCCGAGTCGAACTTCCCGAACGTCTCCTCCTCCACCAGGTAGCCGCCGGCACACACCGCCGCGTCGACCCTGCCGGAGGAGATCAGCCGGCAGG
This sequence comes from Streptomyces sp. TG1A-60, assembly GCF_037201975.1. Taxonomy (NCBI): domain Bacteria; kingdom Bacillati; phylum Actinomycetota; class Actinomycetes; order Kitasatosporales; family Streptomycetaceae; genus Streptomyces; species Streptomyces sp. TG1A-60. The sequence goes on from NZ_CP147520.1 coordinate 6,387,938, forward strand.
CATGGATGATCGCGGCGGCGGAGGCGACACACGCGTTGGTGAACGTCAGCCGGGGCCCGGTCAGCCCGAGGCCGCCGGCCAGCGACTCGGCGAGGTACGCGGGGACGGCGTCGGCGATCCGGTCCGCAGACCCCCGCGCGTCCTCACCCTTCTCCGTCCTCGCCGCCGCGTCCCGCCAGTACCGCGTGATGCTCGTGCAGTCACCGGCGACGCCCAGCAGCACCGCCGCGTCCGCCCCCTGGGGCAGGCCCGCCATGTCGAGTGCTTCCGTGCCGCACCGGGCGAGGGCGTGGCGCAGGGCCCAGTCCTCGACCGCGTCGGGGCCGTCGGGGGCGGCGCCGGCCATCGGGGTGCGGTACGGGCCGGTGTCGAACCTGGTGGTGGGGGCGAAGGAGGGGACGCCGGCGAAGACGCCGCGCCGGAGGGGGGCCGCGCCCGTGCCGAAGGCGGTGCGCACGCCGAACCCGGTCACCGTCACGTCACCGGTCACCGCGGCCACCCCCTTCCACCGGGTCCGCCCCGGCGGCACTCAGGAACTCGGTGAGCCGCCGCAGCGAGGTGAGCCGCGCGATGTCCTCGTCACCGGGCTCCACGACCAGGCCGTACCGCTCCTCCACCACATGCAGCAGCCACACCAGCCCGAGGGAGTCCAGGACCAGTTCGGCGTCGTCGCCGAGGTCTTCGGGGACCCCGGGAAGATCTTGCGGTCGGCCAGCAGTTCCCGGACGGTGTCGGTGGTGATGACGGACGGCGCGGAGGCTTCCGCGCTCATGCCTTCGCACCGCGCCCGACGACCTCGGCGACGAGCCCGCCGAGGGTCAGGGAGGCCAGGGGCTCGATGTCGGTGTCCGGGATCGCCACGCCGAACCGTGACTCCAGCCGCAGTGTGAGCTCGATCAGGCTCAGGGAGTCCAGCTCCAGCCCGCCGACGGTCACCGGGCTCTCGTCCGTGATGCCGTCGCGGCTCAGCAGGATGTTCATCTCGTCGATGACCGTGGTCAGGACGAACTCGCGGATCTCGTGGTCCAAGGTGGACGTGCTCATGATCGCCATCTCCGTGTGGAAGGTCGTGAAGGTCATGCGAAGGGTCGTGGGCGCGGGTCGTGCGTGAGGTGCCTTCCGAGTGCGGCTATGTGCCGCTCGCGACCGCCTGGAGCGTCGCCGCCCGGCGGACCAGCTTCCCGTTGGAGGTGCGGGGCAGGGTCTCCAGCAGCCGGATGACGCGGGGCAGCTTGTAGTCGGCGAGCCGCTCGCGGCACCAGCGCAGCAGCTCCTCCGCCGACGGGCTCCGGGCCCCGGCGGCGACCGTCACGTACGCCTCGGTCACGTCCTCGTGGACCAGGACCGCCTGTTCGACGGCCGGGTGCTCGCGCAGCACGTGCTCGATTTCGGTGAGGTCGACCTTGAGGCCGCCGACGACGACGAGGGAGTCGGCACGCCCGAGCACGGTGACCGACCCGTCGGCGGCCACACCGGCCCGGTCGCGGGTGTGCAGCCAGCCGTCCGTGTACTGGGTGCCGCCCGAGTCGCAGAGATAAGGCGACTCGGCGAGCGCGACGTCCAGTTCGCCCTTGTGCTCGCGGACCACCACACCCGGTGCGGGCCGCCCGACCGAGGGCCGGAGCGTGCCGCCGACGTCGATGGCGACGATGCCGGTCTCGGTGGTGCCGTAGGCCTCGCCGACTCCGACGCCGTACCGTTCGGCGAACCGCGCCGCGACCTCGGGAGGCATCAGCTCGCCGCCGGAGACGGCGGTCCGCAGCTCCGGCAGCTCGGGGGGATCGAGGGCGGCGGCGAGCAGTTCGTAGTGCATCGGCACCCCGAACAGGGTGGTGATCCGGTGCTCGACCGAGGTCCGCAGGATGTCGCGGGCCGAGACCCGGGGCGTGAAGACGACGGAGACACCGGCCGCCAGCGAGTGCAGCAGCCCGCCGAGCAGTCCGAAGCTGTGCGCCGTGGAGCTGAGCAGCAGCAGCCGGTCGCCCTCGCCCGGCATGCCGGGGACGGTCGCGAACGACTCGATCTCGGCGGCGATCGACGCGGTGGTCCGCCCGATCACCTTGGGCCGCCCGGTCGAGCCCGAGCTGAACTGCACCAGCCGATGCCCGCCGGCGGCCGGCCGCCCCGCCCTGCGGCACCCGGTGGCGACCTCGTACTCGGAGCGGAAGCCGAACGCCGCCCGGACGTTGGAGCCAGCCCGGACCATGAACTGTGGCCGGCAGGTGGCGCAGAGCGCGTCCACCTCGGCGGGTTTCAGCCGGAAGTCGAAGAGCATCACCTGCGCGCCGAGCCGCCACAGCGCGAGCAGCACCTCGACCTGTGTGAAGCTGGGCGGCGTCTGGAGTCCCACCGTGCTGCCGGGCCCGATGTCGTAACCGGCGAACACGGCGGCCTGCTGAGCCACCCGCTCCCTCAGCTCGCCACGGGTGACGGTCTCCTGCTGATGTGTCAGATACGGCAGACCGTCGTCCCGCGCGTCGAACAGCCGCTGGAGAAGGACGCCCATCCCGTCCCCGCCCGCCGAGGCAGTCACGAGTTCGCCCATGAGGTCTCAGACCTCCTTGCAGAACTCGCCGATGGGCAGGCCGACATGGCGCTTGTCCCGCGCCAGATAGCCGAGCAGCTCGTCACCGGCCCGCAGCTCGGTGACGTTGAGGACCTTGCCGCCCGGCCCGAGCACCCGTACGTGCCAGTCGTCCTGCACGGTCAGGCTGACCAGCCGCCCGTCGTCCGCGTGCGTACGGATCTCCAGCAGCGGCCGGGACTCCAGCTTGGCCCGTCCGACCACCACCCGCCGGGTGCGGCCGTCGGCGCCGACCGCCAGCAGGGCGCTGCCGGAGCCCACCTCGCTGAGGTAGCTGGTCCGGTTGTCGGGGCCCAGCGTGTACGAGTGCAGGGCACCCGCGTTGACCCGGAACGGCCTGGTCGGCATGTACGGCAGCGGGTGGGTCTCGCTGCAGCAGAGCACGAACCCGGAGGAGTACGAGCCGACGAGGATGCCCTCGTCCTCCTCGAAGTGCGAGCAGGTGTCCACACAGACCCGGTCGCCGAGCCCGACGTGCCGGATGCTCTCGACGGTCAGTGTGGACAGCTCCAGCTGCGGGGTCGTCGCCTCCAGCAGCCGGGCCAGCGCGAACACGTCGTCGGCACCGCGCGGCGCGTACAGGATGCCGTCCGAGCCGCGTTCGAGCACGTCGAAGACGATGGCCGCCTCCTCCAGGTCCCCGACGACGGTCACCAGCTTGCCCTCGGCCGACTCGGCCGCCGCGAGCACGATCTCCAGCGGGATCTTCGTCGGGTCGGCGAAGTGGATCACCGTGTACGGCAGAGCCATCGCGCCCACGCAGGACAGCTGCAGGGTGCGGTCGTCCCGTACGTCGACGAAGCCGGCGGCGGGTGTACCGGTGGCGGCGCGGTTCTCCGCGGCGAGGGAGTCCAGCTCGTCCTGGGTGGTGAACTTCCGCAGCAGTACGTCGATTCCGGTGCCGGCGGGGGTGTCGCCCTTGCCGGCGAGCGGGGCCCTGCCTTCCTTGTCCCCCTTGTCGGAGGTCTTCTCACCGGGCTTCTCACCGGCCTTCTCGTTCGCTTTCCTCGCGGGAGCCGCAGCCGTCCCACCGGGGACCAGCACGCGGGTCACGGTCGGCGGCAGCGTCCCGAGCAGCTCGGCGTCGGCGGAGACGACCCCGGCCATCCGGGCGTGGACGGCCGCGTCCACCACCGCCTGGAGCTGCGGACGGGGGACTTCACGGAGATCGATCCACGCAAACCTCATGCGACACCTGCCACGATCGTCGAGTAAGGGGAGGGGGTAGTCATGCTCATGCCATCAGTGACTCCGGCGCCGCCGTGCACCACCGCGGCGAGCCGGGAGACCAGAGTGGCGGGGGAAGGGGAGGAGAAGATCCGGCGGCCCACGGCAAGCCCCCGGCAGCCGGCGGCCATCACGGCGGTGCCGTACTCGATCAGGTCGGAGCCGTCCGGTGGCCCGCCGGCCGCGAGGACGGGGATGGGGCTGTGGGCCACCACCTCGGCCATCCGGTCGATCGGCAGGGCGACGGAGGTCTTCACCATGTCGGCGCCGAGATCGGCGGCGACGTTCACGATGTGCGCGAGGAGGGCGGGATCGTGCGGGTTCTCGATCCGGGGGCCGCGCGGATAGACCATCGCGATCAGCGGCATGCCCCACGTGTCGCAGGAACGGGCCACCGCGCCCAGGTCGGAGAGCTGCCGCCCCTCGGTGTCCGAGCCGATGTTCACATGGACGCTGACCGCGTCCGCGCCGAGGGCCACCGCCTCCTCCACATCGCCGACCAGCACCTTGGCGTCGACATCGGAGGAGCAGGCCGTGCTGGCGCTCAGGTGCACCACCAGCGCGCACCCCTTGAGGACGTCCGGAGTGAGCGCGCGGGCTCGCCCCTTGTGGACGATGATCCCGTCGGCCCCGCCTGCCACCAGCGCCTTCAACAGCCCTTCCCACTGCCCCGGAGGGGCGACCGGACCGTCCGAAACGCTGTGGTCGAGCGGTATGAGCAAGTGCCGGTCGTCACCGGCCGACGAAAGTCTTCTCCAACGCAATGGCTTGCCAGTTTTCAGCATGGGTAAAGCGCCTTCCCGGCTCTGAAGCCGCATTTCAGAAAGTCGAACGGCGGCAACCCGCTGCGGACTCCATGTCCGAAAAACGATGGTCGTAGAACTTTCAAGTTCTGCCGACGTCAGCATTTCGTGCGTGATCGGGTGTTGGCAAGGCGTGACCTCAGGCAAATTTTTATGCAGAAGTCGGTATGAATATTGACAGCACTTTGATGGAAGTCCTGGGTTGACGCCGTGTATAGATCGTGTTCATAGGTAACTATGCAGTAAGTGGTGAGTTGGTGGATGTAGTGTGCTCTGTACGTATTGTGGCGACCTGCCCCACGCGTAGCGGCATCACCTGTTTTATTGCCGTTGACCCTTGTGGAACGGCGCTATTTCCTCGGGCCGGTATTCACCGAGGGTTCCTTGTGGGAATCGAATTTCCCGGCCTAAGGTGACAGCCGCACTCCGGTTCGTGTTACATGCGTGGCCTCCCCAGCTGGGCCCGGACCATTTGTGTCCGGGCGTACCGGAAGTGAGACCCCCCATGCCCGAATCCCCGTCCAAGACCGTCGCCGAGGCCGTGGGTCCCGCGCCGGCCGCCTTACCGTCGACGCCGGCCGAGTCGGGCAAGGCGTCCAAGGTCGCTGCCGCGAGTCTCGTCGGCACCACGATTGAGTACTACGACTTCGCCGTCTACGGCACGGCCTCCGCGCTCGTCCTCGGCCCCGCCTTCTTCCCCTCCGGCAACGCCACGGTCTCCTCCCTCGCCGCGTTCCTCACCTTCGCCGCGGCCTTCCTGTCCCGCCCCCTCGGCGTCGTGCTCTTCGGCACGATCGGCGACCGGCTGGGCCGTCGGCACGCCCTGGTCGCGTCCCTCCTGCTGATGGGTGTCGCGACGGTCGGCGTCGGCCTGCTGCCGACCTACGAGACCGCCGGACTCCTCGCCCCCGTCCTGTTGGTGACGCTCCGTCTGCTGCAGGGCGTCAGCATGGGCGGCGAATGGGGCGGCGCGGTACTGCTGGCCGCCGAGCACGCTCCGCCCGGGCGCCGCGCGCTGTACGCCGCCGTCCCGAACGTCGGCCCCTCGCTCGGCTTCCTGCTGTCCAGCGCGGTCATCCTGCCCACCCTCAACATCGTGGGCCGGGACGGCTTCACGGACTGGGCCTGGCGGATTCCCTTCCTGCTCAGCGCGGTGCTGGTCGTGGTGGGGTTGTGGGTGCGGACGACCGTGTCGGAGTCGCCGGTCTTCAGCGCGGGGGTTCGCCGTACGGCGACGGGGGCGGGAGCGGGGCCCGGCTCGGGAGTCGGCTCGGTCTCTGCGTCCTCGGCGTCCCGCTTTCCCCTCGGCACGCTCGTCACGCGGTACCCCAGGCGGTTGCTGCTCGGTACCGGGGCGGCGATCGGGGGCTCGGCCGTGTACTACCTGACGATCGTCTACAGCCTGTCCTACGCGCCGAAGGCGCTCGGGATCCCGCAGAACACGATGCTCGCCGCCGCGAGTGTCGGCGCGGCTGCGGGGATCGCCGTCACCCTGCCCGTGGCCCGGCTCGCCGACCGGGTCGGGCGGCGTCCGATCATGCTGGCGGGCGCGGCCGGGTGCGTCGTGTGGGCCGTCCCCATGTACGCGTCGTTGAGTTCGGGCAGCGGGCTTGTCATCGGCGGTGCGTACACCATCGGGCTCATGCTGCTCGCCGTGATGTTCTCGCCGGTGGCGGCGTTTCTCGCGGAGCTGTTCCCCGCGAGGTTGCGGTACACCGGGGCGTCGGCGGCGTTCATCCTGGCGAACACGCTGGGGGGTGGCTTCGCGCCGCTCGTCGCGACATGGCTGAACAGTCAGTGGTCGTCGCCGTTGGTGCTGGGGCTCTACACGGGTGGGTTGTGTCTGGTGAGCCTGTTGTGTCTGTTGGCTCTGCCGGAGACGCGTGAAGAAGAGTTCGCGGCCTGAGGAGAGGGGATCGCCCCCGCCGCCCCTACCCGTGGCGTCCTCCATGGGCTGTGCGCCTTCGCCCCCCTGGCGCGTGCGAGATCGCGGGATCGGGTGGTCTGGCGGGTGCGGGCCGTGTGTGGTTCCTCGCGCAGTTCCCCGCGCCCCTTCCAAGGGGCGCGGGGAACTGCGCGAGGAAACCCCGCTCATCCGCAGGGTGGGGTCGGCGAGGGCGAAGTCAACGCCTCACGGCGAAGCGGGCGGGTAGAGCGAGCGCGGCAGTTGTGAGGCCGCCGCCGCGTCCAGGAGCCACAAGGTCCGCGACCTGCCGTACGCGCCCGCCGCGGGGGCCTGGATCTCCCCCGCTCCCGAGAGGGCGATGGCCGCGGCCCGCGCCTTGTCCTCGCCGGCGGCGAGGAGCCACACCTCACGCGCCGCGCGGATCGCCGGCAGGGTCAGTGTGACCCGCGTCGGCGGTGGCTTCGGCGCGCCACGCACCCCCACCACCGTCCGCTCGGTCTCCCGGACGGCCGGCAACTCCGGGAAGAGCGACGCCACATGGGTGTCCGGGCCGACCCCCAGCATCAGCACGTCGAACGTCGGCACCGACCCGTGGTTCTCGGGCCCCGCCGCACGCGCCAGCTCCTCCGCGTACGCGGCGGCCCCGGAATCCACATCGGCACCCCACGGCCCGTCCGACGCGGGCATGGCGTGCACCCGCTCCGGGTCCAGCGGTACCGAGTCCAGCAGCGCCTCACGGGCCTGGGTCACATTGCGCTCGGCGTCACCCTCCGGGAGGAACCGCTCGTCGCCCCACCACAGGTCCAGCCGGCCCCAGTCGATCGCGTCCCGGGCGGGCGCCGCGGCCAGCGCGGCCAGCAGACCGTTGCCGTTGCGGCCACCCGTGAGGACCACCGAGGCGAAGCCGCGCGACGCCTGCGCGTCCACGACCTTGGTGATCAGCCGGGCCGCCGCGGCCCGCGCCATCAGCTCCTTGTCGTGGTGCACGACCAGCTGTGGAGTGCTCACTGCGTGGCCGCCTTCTTCACCGGCGGCATCTGCGCCGGAGTGGGCCGCTCGGCGTCACCGACACCGGCCGAAGCGACAGAGGCGGCCGAAGCGGCCGATCCCGTCGAACTGGCCGATCCCGCCCAATCCGACGGAGCGGCCGACGGCAACGCCGGCGCGGACGTCCGGGTCGGCGCGGCGGCCGGGGCGCCGACCGAGCCGGACTCGGAGCCGGAAGCCGAAACGGCCCCCGGAGCACCGTCCGTCGCGGTCGCCGCAGCCGTGGCCGCCGTCGACGCGCTCCCGGACGAGCCCCCCGACGTACCTCCGAGCCGGTCCACCCCGAACCGCAGCGCCGACGCGTACGTGTCGTCCGGGTCGAGCCTGCGCAGCTCCTCCGTCAGCAGCTCGGACGTCTCGCGGCGCTTCAGCGCCACCGCGCGGTCCGGCTGGTCCTCCAGTGTGAGCGTGGCGAGGCCGGCGTCCGGGCGGTGCAGCCGGATCGGCCCGGTGCTCGTGAGCATCCGCACCTCCGTCAGACCGGGGCCGGCCGACACCCCGCGCCGCACATGGACGTGGAGCCGGTCCGCCAGCCACATGGCCAGCAGTTCCACGCTCGGGTTGTACTGCTCGCCCCGCACCTCCGCGGAGATGACCTCGCAGTCCACCTGGTCGAGGGCGGCGGCCAGCATGGAGCGCCAGGGCGTGATCCGGGTCCAGGCGAGGTCGGTGTCGCCGGGCTCGTAGTTGTCGGCACGGGCACGCAGCTCGTCGATGGGCTTCTCGGCGGCGTAGCTGTCGGTGACCCGGCGCTGGGCGAGCGCGCCGAGCGGGTCGCGGGCCGGGTCCAGGGGCGCGCTGACCGGCCACCACACCACGACCGGCGCGTCCGGCAGCAGCAGCGGAAGCACGACCGACTGGGCGTGGTCGGCGACCTCGCCGTACAGCCGCAGGACGACCGTCTCGCCGGTGCCGGCGTCCGCGCCCACCCGTACCTCGGCGTCGAGGCGGGACTTCGTACGGTCGCGGGGGGAGCGGGAGACGCGCTTGATGACCACGAGCGTGCGCGAGGGGTGCTCGCGGGAGGCGTCGTTGGCGGCCTTGAGCGCGTCGTACGCGTTCTCCTCGTCCGTCACGATGACCAGCGTGAGCACCATGCCGACGGCCGGAGTGCCGACCGCGCGGCGGCCCTTGACGAGTGCCTTGTTGATTTTGCTGGCCGTGGTGTCCGTGAGGTCCGTCTTCATGGCCGGCGCCAGCTCCGTCCGTCTCGTTCGAGCATCTCGTCCGCCTCGACCGGACCCCAGGTGCCCGCCTGGTACTGCGCGGGCCTGCCGTGCTTGTCCCAGTACTCCTCGATCGGGTCGAGGATCCTCCAGGACAGCTCGACCTCCTCGGTGCGCGGGAAGAGGTTCGAGTCGCCGAGCAGGACGTCGAGGATCAGCCGCTCGTACGCCTCCGGGCTGGACTCCGTGAAGGACTCGCCGTACGCGAAGTCCATCGACACGTCCCGGATCTCCATCGAGGTGCCGGGGACCTTGGAGCCGAAACGGACGGTGACACCCTCGTCGGGCTGGACGCGGATGACGATCGCGTTCTGGCCCAGCTCCTCGGTGGCGGTGGAGTCGAAGGGGGAGTGGGGCGCCCGCTGGAAGACGACCGCGATCTCGGTGACCCGGCGGCCCAGGCGTTTGCCCGTCCGCAGATAGAAGGGGACGCCCGCCCAGCGGCGGTTGTCGACCTCGACCTTGATCGCCGCGTACGTGTCGGTCTTCGACCTGCGGTCGATGCCGTCCTCTTCGAGGTAGCCGATGACCTTCTCGCCGCCCTGCCAGCCGGCCGCGTACTGCGCGAACACGGTGTCCCGGCCCAGGTCCTTCGGCAGCCGCACCGCGCCGAGCACCTTGGTCTTCTCGGCGGCGAGCGCGTCCGCGTCGAAGGAGGCGGGCTCCTCCATCGCGGTCAGCGCCATCAGCTGGAGGAGGTGGTTCTGGATGACGTCGCGGGCGGCGCCGATGCCGTCGTAGTAACCCGCCCGGCCGCCGATGCCGATGTCCTCGGCCATCGTGATCTGTACGTGGTCGACGAAGGACCGGTTCCAGATCGGCTCGAACATCGTGTTGGCGAAGCGGAGCGCCAGGATGTTCTGGACGGTCTCCTTGCCCAGGTAGTGGTCGATGCGGAAGACCTGGTCCGGGGCGAAGACCTCGTGGACGACCCGGTTGAGGTCCTCGGCCGACTTCAGGTCGTGCCCGAAGGGCTTCTCGATGACCGCGCGCCGCCAGGAACCACCGGTCTGGTCGGCGAGGCCGTGCTTCTTCAGCTGCTGGATGACGACGGGGAAGGCGGAGGGCGGCACGGAGAGGTAGAAGGCGAAGTTGCCGCCCGTGCCCTGTGCCTTGTCCAGCTCCTCGATGGTGTCGCGCAGCCGCTCGAAGGACTCGTCGTCGTCGAAGGTGCCCTGGACGAAGCGCATGCCCTGGATGAGCTGCTGCCAGACCTCCTCACGGAACGGCGTACGCGCGTGTTCCTTGACCGCGTCGTGCACCTCCTGCGCGAAGTCCTCGTTGGCCCACTCGCGCCGGGCGAAGCCGACGAGCGAGAAGCCCGGCGGCAGCAGTCCGCGGTTGGCGAGGTCGTACACGGCAGGCATCAGCTTTTTACGTGACAAATCGCCTGTGACGCCGAAGATGACCAGGCCCGACGGCCCCGCGATACGCGGGAGCCGTCGGTCCACGGCGTCACGCAGCGGATTGCTGCTCGACAAGGTGTTCAGCCCTCCGAGGGTGCGAGGCGCTCAAGCTCCGCCTCGGTCGACTTGAGCAGGTCGTTCCAGGACGCCTCGAACTTCTCGACGCCCTCGTCCTCCAGCAGCTGCACGACCTCGTCGTACGAGATGCCGAGCTTCTCCACCGCGTCCAGCTCGGCACGCGCCTGCTCGTACGTGCCGGAGATCGCGTTCCCGCGGATCTCGCCGCTCTCCGCGGTGGCCTCCAGCGTGGCCTCCGGCATGGTGTTGACCGTGTTCGGCGCGACCAGCTCGTCGACGTACAGCGTGCTCTTGTACGCCTTGTCCTTCACACCGGTCGAGGCCCACAGCGGACGCTGCTTGTTGGCGCCCGCGTTCTCCAGGGTGCTCCAGCGGTCGGTCGCGAAGACCTCCTCGTACGCCTCGTAGGCGAGGCGGGCGTTGGCGACACCGGCCTTGCCGCGGGCGGCCCTGGCCTCGTCGGTGCCGAGCGCGTCGATGCGCTTGTCGATCTCGGTGTCCACGCGGGACACGAAGAAGGACGCCACCGAGTGGATCTTCGACAGGTCGAGGCCCCGCTCCTTGGCCTTCTCCAGACCGGCCAGGTAGGCGTCCATGACCGCGCGGTAGCGCTCCAGGGAGAAGATCAGCGTGACGTTGACGCTGATGCCGAGGCCGATGGTCTCGGTGATCGCGGGCAGGCCCGCCCGCGTCGCCGGGATCTTGATCAGGGTGTTCGGGCGGTCCACCAGCCAGGCCAGCTGCCTGGCCTCCGCGACCGTCGCGTGCGTGTGGTGCGCCAGGCGCGGGTCGACCTCGATGGAGACCCGGCCGTCCTGGCCGCCGGTCGCGTCGAAGACCGGACGCAGGATGTCGGCGGCGTCGCGGACGTCCGCCGTGGTGATCATGCGGATGGCCTCTTCGACGGTGACCTTGCGGGCGGCGAGGTCCGACAGCTGCTGGTCGTAGCCGTCACCCTGCGAGATCGCCTTCTGGAAGATCGACGGGTTGGTGGTGACGCCCACGACGTGCTGCTGGTCGATCAGCTCGGCGAGGTTGCCGGACGTGATGCGCTTGCGCGACAGGTCGTCCAGCCAGATCGCCACGCCTTCGTCGGAGAGGCGCTTGAGTGCGTCTGTCATGGAATTCCATCTCCTACTACGTGTCGTATATGGACGTCAGCGCTGAGCGGCCGCGAGGGATTCCTGCGCGGCGGCGGCCACGTTCTCGGCGGTGAAGCCGAACTCGCGGAAGAGGACCTTGCCATCGGCCGAAGCGCCGAAGTGCTCCAGCGAAACGATGCGGCCCGCGTCCCCGACGTATTTGTGCCAGGTCAGTCCGACGCCGGCCTCGACCGCGACACGTGCCTTGACGGCCGGCGGCAGGACGCTGTCCCGGTACCCCTGGTCCTGCTCCTCGAACCACTCCACGGACGGCATGGACACCACCCGGGTGGGCACGCCCTGCGCCTGGAGCCGCTCACGGGCCTCCACGGCCACGTGCACCTCGGAACCGGTGGCGATCAGGACGACCTGCGCCTCGCCGCCGTCGGCGTCGAAGAGCACGTAACCACCCTTCGCCGCACCCTCGTCGGCCTCGTACGTCGGCACACCCTGCCGGGTCAGCGCCAGACCGTGCGGCGCGCCCTTGCCGAACTCCTTGGTCCAGCGCCTGAGGATCTCGCGCCAGGCGATCGCCGTCTCGTTGGCGTCGGCCGGGCGGACCACGTTCAGACCCGGGATCGCGCGCAGCGCCGCCAGGTGCTCGACCGGCTGGTGCGTCGGACCGTCCTCGCCGAGCCCGATGGAGTCGTGCGTCCACACGTACGTCACCGGCAGGTGCATCAGGGCCGACAGCCGCACCGCGTTGCGCATGTAGTCGGAGAACACGAGGAACGTGCCGCCGAAGACACGGGTGTTGCCGTGCAGCGCGATGCCGTTCATCTCCGCGGCCATGGCGTGTTCACGGATGCCGAAGTGGATCGTGCGGCCGTACGGGTTCGCCTCCGGCAGCGGGTTGTCCGCCGGGAGGAAGGACGACGTCTTGTCGATCGTCGTGTTGTTCGAACCGGCGAGGTCGGCGGAGCCGCCCCACAGCTCGGGGATGACCGCGCCGAGCGCCTGCAGGACCTTGCCGGACGCGGCACGGGTGGCGACACCCTTGCCCGTCTCGAACTCCGGCAGGTGCGTCTCCCAGCCCTCGGGCAGCTCGCCCGCGCTGATCCGGTCGAACTCGGCGGCCCGCTCGGCGTTGCCGTCGCGCCACTCCTGGAGCTGCTTCTCCCAGACGGCCCGCGCCTCACGGCCACGCTCGCCGAGGGCGCGCGTGTGGCGGATGACCTCGTCGGAGACCTCGAAGTCCTTCTCCGGGTCGAAGCCGAGGACCCGCTTGGTGGCCGCGACCTCGTCCGCGCCGAGCGCCGAGCCGTGCGCGGCCTCGGTGTTCTGGGCGTTCGGGGCCGGCCAGGCGATGATCGAGCGCATCGCGATGAACGACGGCTTGTCGGTGACCGCCTTCGCGGCCTCGATCGCCTCGAACAGCGCGGCCGGGTCGAGGTCGCCGTTCTCCTTCGGCTCCACCCGCTGCACGTGCCAGCCGTACGCCTCGTACCGCTTGGTCACGTCCTCGGAGACGGCCGTCTCGGTGTCGCCCTCGATCGAGATGTGGTTGTCGTCCCACAGCAGGACCAGGTTGCCGAGTTTCTGGTGGCCGGCCAGCGACGACGCCTCGGCGGAGATGCCCTCCTGGAGGCAGCCGTCACCGGCGATCACGAAGACGTGGTGGTCGAACGGCGACTCGCCCCGCGGGGTCTCCGGGTCGAACAGACCGCGCTCGTAGCGGGCGGCCATGGCCATGCCCACGGCGTTGGCGACACCCTGGCCGAGCGGCCCGGTCGTCGTCTCGACGCCCTTGGTGTGCCCGTACTCCGGGTGGCCCGGGGTCTTCGAACCCCAGGTGCGGAAGGACTCCAGGTCCGCCAGCTCCAGTCCGAAGCCGCCCAGGTACAGCTGGATGTACAGGGTCAGTGAGGAGTGGCCCGCGGACAGGACGAACCGGTCACGGCCCACCCAGTCGGGGTCGGCGGGGTCGTGGCGCATCACCTTCTGGAAGAGGGTGTACGCGGCGGGCGCCAGGCTCATCGCCGTACCCGGATGGCCGTTGCCGACCTTCTGTACGGCGTCGGCGGCCAGGACGCGGGCGGTGTCGACGGCCCGCTGGTCCAATGCGGTCCACGCGAGTTCTGTAGTGGTCGGCTTGGTGCTCACCCTGGGTCAGGGCTCCTCTCCACATGTCTCGTGCCGGTGTTCTTCACGGCACCGGCCGCTGTCGAGCCTACCCCCGTGGGAACGCGCGTCTTTTCGAGTCATTCCAGACTGCCGGGACCGTCCCGGATCCGCCTCCCGACCGGCGTTCCGCATGGTGAGACCAGGGGGCTCCGTCGTTCGACATCTCAATACGGAGCCGCTCGTCCGACTGCTCAACCGAAGCGTGTCCGGCTCACCGCCGGGTGCCTCCCAACACGACCCGACCCCGTTGGAAGGCCGACTCTGGGCAACGTCTACAGTGGCGTGGTACGCGCGAGCCGTTACGGGGAGTTCACATCCGGAGGCTTGCTGGGATGTCTCTGTCAGGGGTGTGCGTGACGGCCGTCGAATCCCGTCCACCGGGAGTGCTTGGTGCGAGCAGCGCAAGCAGCAGCCGGGGCCAGCGGCCGTTCGGGGCCCGCGTCAAGGCGTTCGTGGCGCTCACGAAGCCGCGGATCATCGAGCTTCTGCTGATCACCACGGTTCCGGTGATGTTCCTCGCGGAGCAGGGCGTCCCGGACCTCTGGCTGGTGCTCGCCACCTGCGTCGGCGGCTACCTCTCGGCGGGCGGCGCCAACGCGCTCAACATGTACATCGACCGCGACATCGACGCCCTCATGGAGCGCACGTCGCAGCGCCCCCTCGTCACGGGCATGGTGACCCCGCGTGAGGGCCTCGTCTTCGGCATCACCCTCGCCGTCGTCTCCACCGTCTGGTTCGGCCTCCTCGTCAACTGGCTGTCCGCCTGGCTGTCGCTCGGGGCGCTCCTCTTCTACGTCGTCGTCTACACGATGATCCTCAAACGGCGTACGTCCCAGAACATCGTGTGGGGCGGCATCGCCGGCTGCATGCCGGTTCTCATCGGCTGGTCCGCGGTCACCGACTCGATGTCCTGGGCCGCCGTCATCCTCTTCCTCGTCATCTTCTTCTGGACCCCGCCGCACTACTGGCCCCTGTCCATGAAGGTGAAGGACGACTACGCCCGCGTCGGCGTCCCGATGCTCCCGGTGGTCGCCTCCAACAAGGTGGTCGCGCGGCAGATCGTCGTCTACAGCTGGGTGATGGTCGCGGTGTCGCTGATGCTGACTCCGCTCGGTTACACGGGCTTGTTCTACACCTCGGTGGCCCTGCTGACGGGCGGCTGGTGGCTCTGGGAGGCTCACGCCCTCCAGAACCGGGCGAAGTCCGGCGCGACCGGCGGCAAGCTGAAGGAGATGCGGCTGTTCCACTGGTCGATCACGTATGTGTCTCTGCTGTTCGTGGCGGTGGCGGTGGACCCCTTCCTCCGCTGAGTGCCCCCGTAGGGGCGCCGGGAACCGCGCCAGCGGCTCCCGAAGAACCCGCCCCGCGCAGCCACAGCGACGCGCGACGCTGAGTGGCCAAGCCCACGCACCCCGCCCGTGGCCCCCGCGGATACCCATCGGTAGCATCCTGACCATGGCAGACACCAAGCAGGTAGACGAGGCCACGGACGCCAAGGCCGCCGCGAAGGCCGAGCGCAGGGCGGCCAAGCTGGCCAGGCAGATCGGCGGCTTCGCCAAGGCCCACGGCGGCGCCGAGGCCCACGTCGCCTACCTCGGCCAACTCGGAGCGCGCATCGTCCTCGTCGGCGAGGACGGCGGCTGGGGCGACCTCGTGGCACCCTCGTACGCGATCGCAGAGGAGGCCGTGAAGAAGGCCGGCGTCACCGCGCACGAGGACTTCGACGGCGAGTTCGCGGCCAAGGTCAGGACCGGCCCGTACGAGTGGTCGCGGATGGCCGGAATCCAGGTCGGCGGACCGAGCAACAGCAACACCTGAGCCCGGCTCACCCGTTAGGACCTGTGGGAGCACACGGGTCCAGCGACGGGGAGTCCGGATGATCGAAACACCGTCCCTCGTGGACCAGTACTGCCACGGCGTGCTGAGGACGGAGCTGGGCCTCGGCACCTTCGAGGCCCACCTCGCCCACAGCGAGGGCCCGCCGGCGCCCGGCACCACCTTCTTCGACACCCAGACGGGCTTCGCGGTACGCCGCTGGTGCCCGCCCCTGCTGGGCCTGGAGCCGCACTGCCCACCGGCCCGCTATCTCGCCCGGCGCCGCGAACTGGGCGTCCTGGAGGCGGGCCGCAGACTCCTGCGGGGCAGCGGCATCACCACCTACCTCGTCGACACCGGGCGGCCCGGCGACCTCACCGGCCCGAGCGAGATGGCCTCCGGCGCGGACGCGGACGCACACGAGATCGTCCGTCTCGAACTCCTCGCCGAACAGGTCGCCGACACCTCCGGCACCGTGGAGTCGTTCCTGGCCAACCTCGCCGAGTCGGTGCACGCGGCGGCGGCGAACGCGGTCGCCTTCGCGTCGGTGGCGGGCGTACGGCACGGCCTGGCGCTCGTGCCCGAACCACCCGGCCCGGGGGAGGTGCGGGGCGCGGCGGGGCGCTGGCTCGCGCACCGGCCGGTCGGCGGGGCGCTCACCGACCCGGTCCTCCTGCGCCATCTGCTGTGGATCGCGGTCGCCTCCGGCCGCCCCCTCCAGCTCCACGCCGGGCTCGGCGAACCGGGCCTGCGCATCGACCGTACGGACCCCGTCCTGCTCACCGACTTCGTCCGCGTGACGGCGGGCCTCGGCACGGATCTGGTCCTGCTGCACGGTTACCCGTACCACCGCCACGCGGCCCACCTCGCCGGCGTCTTCCCGCACGTCTACGCCGACCTGGGCGCCGAACTCGTCCGTACCGGTGCCCGCGCCGCCGCCGTACTCGCCGAGGTCCTCGAACTGGCCCCCTTCGGCAAGCTCCTCTTCTCCAGCGGTGCCCACGGTCTGCCCGAGCTGCATGTGGTCGGGGCCCGGCTGTTCCGCGAGGCGCTGGCGCGGGTGCTGGGGACCTGGGTGGCGGAGGGCGCCTGGTCGCCGGCGGACGCGCAGCGCGTGGCGGGGCTGATCGCGGCGGGCAACGCGCGGCGGGTGTACGGGCTGGAGTGAGCCGTCGGGTGTACGGGACCGGCGGCGGCTGTACAGACCGGGCGCATGACACGCAGCGACGGGACCGTCGAGTTGCCCGGCTCCGCGACAAACACCGCGACACTGGTCGAACGCACGAGCCGACCTGGCGGTTCCTCGGCCGGCGAGCGACGGCCTGGTGGCGGCGTACGGCTGACTCAGCCGCGCGCGGCGACCGGTGTCTCCACCGCCGCCGGGCCCGGCACGGCCACCACGTCGTCCGCCGGCCTCTCCCGCAGGGACAGCAGGACCCGGAGAGTGGCGATCCATACCAGGCAGGAGCCGAACATGTGGGCGCCGACCAGGACTTCGGGGAGGTCGGTGAAGTACTGGACGTAGCCCAGGGCGCCCTGGGCGAGGAGGATCAAAAACAGGTCGCGGGTGCGGCGCAGTGGGTCCGTGGGGGCGTCGACCGCCTTGAGGACGAACCACAGGGCGAAGGCCAGGGTCACCACGATCCAGGCCAGGACGGCGTGCAGTTTTGTGACGTTCTCCCAGTTCAGGGGGATGCGCTCGACCTCGCTGGAGTCACCGGCGTGCGGACCCGCGCCGGTGACGACCGTGCCCACCGCGATCAGCAGCACGGTGACGCCGACCAGGATCCACACCAGCTGCCGCACCGCCCCGCCGACCAGGGGACGCGGCGCGGTGTCGCTCTCGCCGGTGCGGTGCCACATCACCACGGCCACGGCGATGAGCGCGGTCGAGAGCAGGAAGTGCGCGGCCACCGTGTACGGGTTGAGGCCCACCAGGACGACGATGCCGCCGAGCACAGCGTTGCCCATGACGACCCAGAACTGCGTCCAGCCCAGCTGGGTGAGGTCGCGCCGGTACGGCTTCTGAGAGCGTGCGGCGATGATCGCCCAGCCGACCGCCGCGCACAGCACGTACGTCAGCATGCGGTTGCCGAACTCGATGACACCGTGCACGCCCATCGCGCGGGTGGCGGTGAGCGAGTCCTCGGTGCACTTGGGCCAGGTCGGGCAGCCGAGGCCCGACCCGGTGAGCCGCACGGCACCGCCGGTCACCACGATGACCACCGCCATGACGAGGGCGGCGAGGGCCGCGCGCCGGACCGTTCGGGGATCCGGGGTCCAGCGTTCGGCGATGAAGGCGAGCGGGTTGCGCGCAGCGGAGACGACGTCGTCGCGGGTCACTTTCGGCACGCGCACCATGGTAGGCCGCCGCTTGTGCACGCGTTCACGAGGGGTGGGCCGGCCAGGGACCGCCGCCGTGACCCGCGCTCACTCCCAGCGGAAGAACCGGGCGGCGGCACCGAGCCCCAGCGCCGCCCACACGGCGAGGATCCCGAGGTCGCCCCACGGCATCGCGGCGCCGTGCTGGAGGACGTCCCGCAGACCGTCGGAGAGGGCGGCGATCGGCAGCAGTCCGAGCACGCTCTGCGCCGCGTCCGGGAACTTGTCCAGCGACACCACGACGCCACCGCCCACGAGCAGCAGCAGGAAGACCAGGTTCGCCGCCGCCAGTGTCGCCTCCGCCTTCAGCGTGCCCGCCATCAGCAGGCCGAGGCCCGAGAAGGCGGCCGTACCGAGGACGAGGAGGAGCAGGACGGCCAGGGGGCTGCCGTGCGGGGACCAGCCCATCGCGAAGGCGATCACCGTCAGGAGGACGACCTGGAGGATCTCCGTGACCAGCACGGACAGGGTCTTCGCGGTCATCAGACCCCAGCGGGGGAGCGGTGAGACGGCCAGCCGCTTCAGGACGCCGTAGCGGCGCTCGAAGCCGGTGGCGATGGCCTGGCCGGTGAACGCCGTCGACATCACGGCGAGCGCCAGGACGCCGGGGGTCAGGAAGTCGACCGCCCTGCCCTCGCCCGTGTCGACGATGTCCACCGAGCCGAAGAGGACCAGCAGCAGGGTGGGGATGACGACCGTCAGGAGCAGCTGCTCGCCGTTGCGCAGCAGCATCTTCGTCTCCAGCGCCGCCTGCGCCGCGATCATGCGGGAGAGGGGGGCGGCGCCCGGCTTCGGCGTGTACGTGCCCACGCTCATGAGCGCAGCTCCTTACCCGTCAGCTCCAGGAACACGTCTTCGAGGGTGTGCCGTTCCACCGAGATCCTGTCCGGCATCACCCCGTGCTGGGCGCACCAGGAGGTGACGGTCGCGAGGAGCTGCGGGTTGATCTTGCCGGTCACCCGGTAGACGCCGGGCGTCAGTTCGACGGCGGCGGAGTCCGCCGGGAGGGCCTTCAGCAGGGAGCCGACGTCGAGGGCCGGGCGGCCGGTGAAGCGCAGGGTGTTCTCGGCGCCGCCCCGGCACAGCTCCTCGGGTGTGCCCTGGGCGATGACGCGGCCGGCGTCGATGATCGCGACGTCGTCGGCGAGCTGCTCGGCCTCGTCCATGTAGTGCGTGGTCAGGATGACGGCGACGCCGTCCGCGCGCAGATCCCGGACGAGCCCCCAGGTCGCCCGGCGGGCCTGCGGGTCGAGGCCGGTGGTCGGCTCGTCGAGGAAGACCAGCTCGGGGCGGCCGACCACGGCCATCGCGAGGGCCAGCCGCTGCTGCTGCCCGCCGGAGAGCCGCCGGTAGGTCGTACGGCCGCAGCCGTCGAGGCCCAGGCGCTCGATGAGGGCGTCCACATCGAGGGGGTGGGCGTGCAGCCGGGCAACGTGCCGCAGCATCTCGTCGGCGCGGGCGCCGGAGTAGACGCCGCCGGACTGGAGCATCACGCCGATCCGGGGGCGCAGCGCCGCGGCCTGGCGGACCGGATCGAGGCCGAGGACGGACACCGAGCCGGAATCCGGCTTACGGAAGCCCTCACAGGTCTCGATCGTGGTCGTCTTCCCCGCGCCGTTGGGGCCGAGCACGGCGGTGACGCCTGCTCCGGCCGCCAGGTCGAGGCCGTCCACCGCGGTCTTGTCGCCGTACCGCTTCACCAGGGACCGGACCTGGACCACGGGGTCACTTCGCATGGGGCCGAGTCTAGGTACGCGGCAGGGTGCCGAGACGGGCGGGTCCGGAGATCTCCTCCTCACGGGGACGGTGCGTCGGGAGCCAGCGCTCGGCGTACGCCACCGCGTCGGCCACCGGGAACAGACGTACGTCCGCCGCGCCCACCCTGGTCCGCAGGATGCCGTGGTCGCGCTCGAAGTCGTACCCCAGCTCGTCGAACCGGTCCGAGTCGATCGACACCTCGGTCACCACCTCCCAGCCGTCCGGGCCGGGGCGGCCGACCTCGACCAGGGGCGAGGGGATCCGGTACTCGGCGAGGTGGAAGCTGGTGCAGGTGTCGTAGCCCGTGCCGAGCAGGAGCACGCGGGCGCCCTCCTCCTCCAGCCGGGCCAGGGGGCTGCGCTCGCCGAGGCGGCAGTCGGGGGCGTGGTCGGCGAGGATCGCCGCCGCGCGCGGGCCGATGGCCGCGAAGGACGTCTGGGGGTGCGCGCTGCGCAGGGCTCCCGGCCAGGTCCGTACGGTCTCGGGGATGACGCCGACCCCTCGGGTGGGTGTGACGCGCGGGTCGTAGGCGGGCATGGTGGCCCGGATCCGCTCCCACCAGGCCTCGGGCACCGGCGGGAACGCCCACAGGGCCGGGTCGGAGAGCTGGCCGGTCTGGCTGGGGACGACCAGGGTGCCCTCCGGACCGAGGGCGTCGAGCAGCGCCTGGACGACGGTCACGGCACCTCCGCAGACCCAGCCGAGCGCGCTGAGCGAGGAGTGCGCCAGGAGGGTCTCGCCGGGCTCGACACCGGCGGTGCGCAGGTCCGCGGCCAGGCCGACGCGGGTGACAAGAGGGCCGGTGGGAGGGGTCGTCGCCATGGTGTGGCAGTCTCCCGGAGTGGCCTTCGCGGCGCCACCCGTTTGATCGATCAGTGATCGTTCCCGCAGGTCAATTTAGGTATGCCTTAGTGACGCACGGCACCGCCGGGTGATCCGGGCGCGGGTTGCCGGGCTCTGCGGAATTACGCAACAATGGCGTTGTGAAAAAGGTGGGCGAGGTTCCGCAGGAGGAACTCGCGACCGGGGAGCGGTCGACACGCAACCGGGTCGCGCGGTCCATCCTGGACCACGGCCCGTCCACCGTGACCGACCTCGCCGGGCGCCTGGGGCTGACCCAGGCGGCCGTCCGCCGGCACCTCGACGCGCTGGTCGCCGACGACGTCGTACAACCGCGTGAGCAGCGCGTCTACGGCGCGCGGACGCGGGGGCGCCCCGCCAAGGTGTTCGCCCTGACGGACTGCGGACGCGACGCCTTCGACCAGTCGTACGACAAGCTCGCGGCGGACGCGCTCCGCTGGATAGCGGACCGGGAGGGCGGGGAGCAGGCAGTCGCCGCCTTCGCCCGCGACCGGGTCGCCGCCCAGGCCGGCGCCTACCGTACGGCCGTCGATGCCGCGGCCCCCGATCAGAGGACCGAAGCCCTGGCCAAGGCCTTGAGTGCCGACGGGTACGCTGCTACGGCGCGCAGCGCGCCCCACCCCCACCGGGGTGAGCAGCTCTGCCAGCACCACTGCCCGGTAGCCCATGTCGCCGAGCAGTTCCCGCAGCTCTGCGAGGCCGAGACGGAGCTCTTCGCCGAACTGCTCGGTACGCACGTCCAGCGGCTGGCCACCATCGCTCACGGCGACGGCGTCTGCACGACGTTCATCCCCAGAGTTTCCAAGACAGCCACCAACGCATCTGCAAGCACGGCCGGGAGGAACCCCGCATGACTCTCCCCATCGAGGAGACTGCCCACCCCGAACTCGAGGGCCTGGGTAAGTACGAATACGGCTGGGCGGACTCCGACGAGGCCGGTGCCGCTGCGAAGCGCGGTCTGAACGAGGACGTCGTCCTCGACATCTCCGGCAAGAAGTCCGAGCCGGAGTGGATGACCAAGCTCCGCCTCAAGGGCCTGAAGCTCTTCGAGAAGAAGCCCATGCCGAACTGGGGCTCGGACCTGTCGGGCATCGACTTCGACAACATCAAGTACTTCGTGCGCTCCACGGAGAAGCAGGCGGAGTCCTGGGAGGACCTGCCCGAGGACATCAAGAACACCTACGACAAGCTCGGCATCCCCGAGGCGGAGAAGCAGCGCCTCGTCGCCGGTGTCGCCGCGCAGTACGAGTCGGAGGTCGTCTACCACCAGATCCGCGAGGACCTGGAGGAGCAGGGCGTCATCTTCCTCGACACCGACACCGCGCTGAGGGAGCACCCGGAGCTCTTCAAGGAGTACTTCGGGACCGTCATCCCGGTCGGCGACAACAAGTTCGCGTCGCTGAACAGCGCCGTGTGGTCCGGTGGCTCCTTCATCTACGTGCCGAAGGGCGTGCACGTGGAGATCCCGCTCCAGGCCTACTTCCGTATCAACACGGAGAACATGGGCCAGTTCGAGCGGACCCTGATCATCGTCGACGAGGGTGCCTACGTGCACTACGTCGAGGGCTGCACGGCCCCGATCTACAAGTCGGACTCGCTGCACTCCGCGGTCGTCGAGATCATCGTCAAGAAGAACGCCCGCTGCCGCTACACGACCATCCAGAACTGGTCGAACAACGTCTACAACCTGGTCACCAAGCGCGCCGTCGCCTACGAGGGCGCGACCATGGAGTGGGTCGACGGCAACATCGGCTCCAAGGTGACGATGAAGTACCCGGCCGTCTACCTGATGGGCGAGCACGCCAAGGGCGAGACCCTCTCCATCGCCTTCGCGGGCGAGGGCCAGCACCAGGACGCCGGCGCCAAGATGGTCCACATGGCCCCGAACACATCCTCGAACATCGTCTCCAAGTCGGTGGCCCGGGGCGGCGGTCGCACCTCCTACCGGGGTCTCATCGAGATCGGCGAGGGCGCCCCCGGCTCCAAGTCGAACGTGCTGTGCGACGCGCTGCTCGTGGACACGATCTCCCGCTCGGACACCTACCCGTACGTCGACGTCCGCGAGGACGACGTGTCCATGGGCCACGAGGCGACCGTCTCCAAGGTCTCCGAGGACCAGCTCTTCTATCTGATGAGCCGTGGCCTGAGCGAGTTCGAGGCGATGGCGATGATCGTGCGCGGCTTCGTCGAGCCGATCGCGAAGGAGCTGCCGATGGAGTACGCGCTGGAGCTCAACCGGCTGATCGAGCTGCAGATGGAAGGCGCGGTCGGCTGACGCGCCACCGGATCAGCAGCCAGCGGCCCGCCTTCCTGGCGGGCCGAGGATCGCAACACGCAGGAAGAGAGCAGACCGACAGCCATGGCTGAGGCTCAGAACGCCCCCACCCTCAACTCCGTTCAGGCGGGGGGACCCCTACCGGTGGGCTCCACCACCGCCGGCTCGATCGCGGTGGCCGCCGAGTCGACCGTCGCCACGCGCATGAGCGCGCCCCCGTCCTTCGACGTGGCGGACTTCCCGGTGCCGCACGGCCGTGAGGAGGAGTGGCGGTTCACCCCGCTGGAGCGCCTGCGCGGGCTGCACGACGGCACCGCCGTCGCCACCGGCCCCGGCGTGAAGGTCGACGTCCAGGTGCCCGAGGGCGTCATCGAGGAGCTCGTCGGCCGTGACGACCCGCGCCTCGGCAAGGCCGGCACCCCCGCGGACCGTGTCGCCGCCCAGGCGTACTCGGCCTTCGAGCGGGCCGGTGTGATCACCGTCCCCAAGGAGACGGTGATCACCGAGCCGATCCGTATCGCCGTGCACGGCGAGGGCGGCGTGGCCTACGGGCACCAGCTCATCGAGCTGGGCGACTTCGCCGAGGCCGTCGTGGTCATGGACCACACCGGCGACGCGGTGATCGCCGTTAACGTCGACTTCGTCCTCGGCGACGGCGCCAAGCTGACCGTCGTCTCCGTCCAGGACTGGGACGACACGGCCGTGCACGTGGCCCAGCACAACGCCCTCATCGGCCGCGACGCGAGCTTCAAGTCCATCGTGGTGACCTTCGGCGGCGACGTCGTACGCCTCCACCCGCGCGTCTCCTACGCCGGCACCGGCGGCGAGGCCGAGCTGTTCGGGCTCTACTTCACCGACAAGGGGCAGCACCAGGAGCACCGCCTCCTGGTCGACCACAACACCCCGCACTGCAGGTCGAACGTGGTCTACAAGGGCGCGCTCCAGGGCGACGGTGCCCACGCGGTGTGGATCGGCGACGTGCTCATCGAGGCCAAGGCCGAGGGCACGGACACCTACGAGATGAACCGGAACCTCGTCCTGACGGACGGCGCCCGGGTCGACTCGGTGCCGAACCTGGAGATCGAGACCGGCGAGATCGTCGGCGCCGGACACGCCTCGGCGACCGGCCGCTTCGACGACGAGCAGCTCTTCTACCTGATGGCCCGCGGCATCCCGGCCGAGGAGGCCCGCCGTCTCGTCGTGCGCGGGTTCTTCGCCGAGCTGGTCCAGCAGATCGGCATCGACGACATCGAAGAGCGCCTTCTCGTGAAGATCGACGAGGAGCTGGAGGCGTCGGTCTGATGACCACCTACGTACGCGCCTGCGGGCTGAGCGAGCTGGAGGAGGGCACCCCGAAGCGGGTGGAACTCGACGGCACGCCGGTCTCGGTCGTACAGACCGAGGGCGAGGTGTTCGCCATCCACGACATCTGCTCCCACGCGAACGTCTCGCTCTCCGAGGGCGAGGTGGAGGACTGCCAGATCGAGTGCTGGCTGCACGGCTCCGCGTTCGACCTCCGCACCGGCAAGCCGTCCGGCCTTCCCGCGACGAGCCCCGTCCCCGTATACCCCGTAAAGATCGAAGGGGACGACGTGCTCGTCTCCCTCACCCAGGAGTCCTGAGCACCCATGGCAACGCTTGAAATCCGAGACCTGCACGTCACCGTCGAGGCCGACAACGCCACGAAGGAGATCCTCAAGGGCGTCGACCTCACCGTGAAGCAGGGCGAGACGCACGCCATCATGGGCCCCAACGGCTCGGGCAAGTCGACTCTCGCCTACTCGCTCGCGGGTCACCCGAAGTACACGATCACCGGCGGCACCGTGCTGCTCGACGGCGAGGACGTCCTGGAGATGTCCGTCGACGAGCGCGCCCGCGCGGGTCTGTTCCTGGCGATGCAGTACCCGGTCGAGGTCCCCGGCGTCTCGGTCTCCAACTTCCTGCGCACCTCCGCCACCGCGATCCGCGGCGAGGCCCCCAAGCTGCGCACCTGGGTGAAGGAGGTCAAGGAGGCCATGCAGCGCCTCAACATGGACCCCGCCTTCGCCGAGCGCAACGTCAACGAGGGCTTCTCCGGCGGTGAGAAGAAGCGCCACGAGATCCTCCAGCTCGAACTGCTCCGCCCGAAGGTCGCGATCCTCGACGAGACGGACTCCGGTCTGGACGTCGACGCGCTCCGGGTCGTCTCCGAGGGCGTCAACCGCGTCCGCGAGACCGGCGAGGTCGGCACCCTGCTGATCACGCACTACACGCGCATCCTGCGCTACATCAAGCCCGATCACGTACACGTCTTCTCCGGCGGCAGGATCGTCGAGTCCGGTGGCGCCGAGCTCGCCGACAAGCTGGAGAACGAGGGCTACGAGGCATACACGAAGGGTGGGGCATCCGAGTGACACAGCTGCCGGGCCTCCTCGACACAGAGGCGATCCGCAAGGACTTCCCGATCCTGGACCGTCAGGTCCACGACGGTCAGAAGCTCGTGTACCTGGACAACGCGGCGACCTCGCAGAAGCCGCGCCAGGTACTGGACGCCCTGAACGAGTACTACGAGCGCTACAACGCCAACGTCCACCGCGGTGTGCATGTGCTCGCCGAGGAGGCCACGGCGCTGTACGAGGGCGCGCGCGACAAGGTCGCCGCGTTCGTCAACGCGCCCAGCCGCAACGAGGTGATCTTCACCAAGAACGCCTCCGAGTCGCTGAACCTCGTGGCGAACATGCTCGGCTGGGCCGACGAGCCCTACCGGGTGGACTCCGAGACCGAGATCGTCATCACGGAGATGGAGCACCACTCCAACATCGTGCCGTGGCAGCTGCTCTCGCAGCGCACGGGCGCGAAGGTGAAGTGGTTCGGGCTGACCGACGACGGCCGCCTCGACCTCTCCAACATCGACGAGATCATCACGGAGAAGACGAAGATCGTCTCCTTCGTGCTGGTGTCCAACATCCTGGGCACGGTCAACCCCGTCGAGGCGATCGTGCGCCGGGCACAGGAGGTCGGCGCTCTCGTCTGCGTCGACGCCTCGCAGGCCGCGCCGCACATGCCGCTGGACGTCCAGGCCCTCCAGGCCGACTTCGTGGCCTTCACCGGCCACAAGATGTGCGGTCCGACGGGCATCGGCGTGCTCTGGGGCCGCCAGGAACTCCTGGAGGACCTGCCACCGTTCCTCGGCGGTGGGGAGATGATCGAGACGGTGTCGATGCACTCGTCGACCTACGCTCCCGCCCCGCACAAGTTCGAGGCGGGCACCCCGCCGATCGCGCAGGCGGTGGGCCTGGGCGCGGCGATCGACTATCTGCAGTCGATCGGCATGGACAAGATCCTCGCCCATGAGCACGCGCTCACCGAGTACGCGGTGAAGAAGCTGGCCGAGGTACCCGACCTGAGGATCATCGGCCCGGCGACGGCCGAGGACCGGGGGGCGGCGATCTCCTTCACGCTCGGCGACATCCACCCGCACGACGTGGGCCAGGTTCTCGACGAGCAGGGCATCGCGGTCCGGGTGGGCCACCACTGCGCCCGCCCCGTCTGCCTGCGCTACGGAATTCCCGCGACCACCCGAGCGTCGTTCTATCTGTACTCCACGCCGGCCGAGATCGATGCCCTGGCCGAAGGCCTGGAGCACGTACGGAACTTCTTCGGCTGAGGGGACGAGCGATCGCATGAAGCTGGATTCGATGTACCAGGAAGTCATCCTGGACCACTACAAGAACCCGCATGGGCGGGGCTTGCGGGATGGCGACGCCGAGGTGCACCACGTGAACCCGACGTGCGGCGACGAGATCACCCTGCGCGTGAAGTACGAGGGCACGACCGTTCGGGACGTCTCGTACGAGGGCCAGGGCTGCTCGATCAGCCAGGCCTCGGCCTCCGTGCTGAACGACCTCCTCGTCGGCAAGGACCTGTCGGAGGCGCGGAAAATCCAGGAGACCTTCCTGGAGCTGATGCAGTCCAAGGGGAAGATCGAGCCGGACGACGCGATGGAGGAGGTGCTGGAGGACGCGGTCGCGTTCGCCGGTGTCTCCAAGTACCCGGCCCGGGTCAAGTGCGCCCTCCTCAGCTGGATGGCGTGGAAGGACGCGACGGCCCAGGCGCTGGGCGGAGCCGACGCCGAAAGGAAGACGGCATGAGCGACACCGTGGAGATGAAGCCGGCCTCCGAGGAGGAGGTCCGTGAGGCCCTGTACGACGTCGTCGACCCCGAGCTGGGCATCGACGTCGTCAACCTCGGCCTCATCTACGGCATCCACGTCGACGACGCGAACATCGCGACGATCGACATGACCCTGACCTCCGCGGCCTGCCCGCTGACGGACGTCATCGAGGACCAGGCCAAGTCCGCCACGGACGGTATCGTGAGCGAACTGCGCATCAACTGGGTCTGGATGCCCCCGTGGGGTCCCGACAAGATCACGGACGACGGCCGCGAGCAGCTTCGGGCGCTCGGGTTCAACGTCTGAGATCCACCGGACATGGGTGTGGCCCCCGGCGATACGCCGGGGGCCACACCCATGTCCGGTGAACGGCCGGTCAGGACAGGCCCTTCACCAGTTGGTACGAGGCGTCCGCGAGGAAGTGACCGCTGTGTTCGTAGCGGTCGAGGCGGAGCTGGAAGTTCCGGTGGCGGACGAAGTAGCCGGGGTAGTTCACCGACTCCAGCATGACCGAGTCCGCGTACGCGGAGCGGGGGCAGAAGGTGGCGTCCTGCTTGAAGAGGTGGGAGCCGTCGTGGCTGGCCGCGCGGAGCACGAAGCTCGCGTGCCGAACGTAGCGGCCGTCCGCCATGCGGAAGGAGTAGCAGGAGGAGTTCGCGAGACCGGAGACGACCTTGAAGGAGGAGTCCTCCCGGGTCTCGCTGCCGCTGCGGGAACTCACCTGGTCCAGCTGGATCACACCGCTCCGCAGATGCCAGTAGCGGTCCGGGTAGTTGACGGACCGTACGGATTTGAGGGAGGTGGTGGACGGCGGCTTCCTGGTGGGCGTGGCCGACTTCGACGGCTCGTCCGTCGGCTTGGCGCCGCCCTGCTGGCTCTCGGACGAGCCGGGCTCCTTCGCGTCGTCGGAGTCCTTGTCCGCGCCCTCGCCGTTCTTCGAGCTGTCCTTGGCCTCCTGGGGCTCCGACAGGCCGCTCTTGCCGTCCGGCGCCGAGGTCGCGGGGGGCGAGGTGGGCGGGAGGGAGAGGGAGGGCAGGACCCGGTCGTCGTCGGCGGCGGTGGTGCGGCCGTCGTTCTGTGACGAGTCGTCATGTCCCGAGTCCTGCAGCATGAGCGCGGTCACACAGGAGGAGACCACGGCAAGGGCCAGGGCGCCGGCCAGCCAGAGGCGGCGCGTGCCCGGTATGCGGGTGTCGTTCGGGGCGACACCGGTCTCCCACACCTTCGCGGGTCTGAGCGCGGGGAGGTTGGGCGTGGTCCGTTCCGGATCAGGTCCGGGCTTAGTTGGCGGCATGCGCGGTTCCTTCGGCGTCGCCAAGAGCGGACGCGAATCGTCATGGGTTCGACAGGGAGGAGCCAGACGCGACCGGTGCGCGAGACCGTCGAGGTCGCCACATCCGGGAGCTTGACCGGTGAAACAGTAGTGGACCGAGTGGTGTCCGGGGAGTGCTTTCAGCCAGTGCTTCCATAACGGAACGGCCCCGAAACGGCGGCCTCCTGACCGTTCGTGATGCGCGTAGAGGTCATTGGTACGGACGATCGCCCCGAAGCCGTCCGTGAATGTGGCGGTACGGTCCGATCCGTGCGGCTCGGGGGCTCCCGGTGCTGAACTCCGCCCGTGCGTACGGCCGTACGCGTGATGTGTACGATCGTACACATGGGATACCTGTTGCTCACCGGCGCCATAGCCGCCGAAGTGGCCGCCACCACCGCCATGAAGTACAGCGAGGGCTTCAGCAAGTTGTGGCCGTCGCTGGTGACCGGTGTGGGATACCTCGTCTCCTTCGTCCTGCTCGCCCAGGCGCTGAAGTCGATGTCGATCGGCACCGCGTACGCCATCTGGTCCGGCGTCGGCACCGCGAGCGTCGCCGCGCTCGGGTTGGTGCTCTTCGGGGAGGGGCTGAGCTTCGCCAAGGTCGCGGGGATCGTGCTGATCATCGCGGGTGTGGTGGTGCTCAACCTGGGAGGCGCCCACTGATGGCCCGGCGCCACGACCCCGAGCGGCGGCAGCGGATCATCGACGCGGCGATCCGGGTCGTCGGACGCAGGGGCATCGCCGGGCTGAGCCACCGGACCGTGGCCGCCGAGGCGGACGTACCGCTCGGCTCGACGACGTACCACTTCAAGACCCTCGACGACCTGACGGTCGCCGCCCTGCGGCAGGCCAACGACGGCTTCGCGAAGTCCGTGGCCGCCCGTGACGCCCTGCGGGACCCCGGTACCGACCTCGCCGCCGAACTCGCCGCGCTGGGCAGTGAATGGCTCGCCGGCGACCGTACGGGTGTGGAGGTGGAGTACGAGCTCTACCTCGCCGCCCTGCGCCGGCCCGCCCTCCGGCCCGTCGCCGACGAGTGGGGCCGGGGCTTCGCCGACTGCCTCGCCCGCCGCACCGACGCGGTGACGGCGCGGGCGCTGGTGGCGCTGATCGACGGGATCTGCCTGCAAGTGCTGCTGACCGGGGCGCCGTACGACGAGGAGTACGCACGAGAGGTCCTGGCACGGATCATTCCCTGAAGGCTCTCCCGGGACGCCGTCGAGCGACGCGTGAACCCGACCGGGCGAGCGGCCACTCCTCCGCAGCACCCGAGCGGCGCCGACGCGCGCGCCGTGCCGGACCCGGGGCGGCTGCGCGAGAGCCGGGCGGCTCCCGGCCGCGGAAGTCCGCGCAGCTCATGGCGGAGGGGCACCCGCGTACTCCCTCACCTGCATGTCCGGTGCGGACCGGACCCTGAGACGTCCCCGCCGTGGGTTGGCCCGCACGGGCCCTGGGCGGTTAGGTTGCCCTCATGACCGACACGACTGCTCCTCGCACCACCGGCGCCGTGGCCGCCGGCCTCGCCACGATCGCCGCCGACGGCACTGTTCTCGACACCTGGTTCCCCGCGCCCGAGCTCTCCGCCGAGCCGGGCCCGTCCGGCACGGCGCGGCTCTCCGCCGAGGAGGCGGCGGAGCTGCTGGGCGGCGGCGCGACCGCGGCGATCGGCCAGGACGCGCGCCGGGGCGTCGACGTCGTCGCGGTCCGTACGGTCATCTCCTCGCTCGACGAGAAGCCGATCGACACGCACGACGCCTACCTGCGTCTGCACCTGCTCTCGCACCGCCTGGTCAAGCCGCACGGCCAGAGCCTGGACGGCATCTTCGGCCTCCTCGCCAACGTCGCCTGGACCTCGCTCGGCCCGGTCGCCGTCGACGACCTCGAGAAGGTGCGGCTCAACGCCCGCGCCGAGGGCCTGCACCTCCAGGTCACGTCCGTCGACAAGTTCCCGCGCATGACGGACTACGTGGCCCCCAAGGGCGTCCGGATCGCCGACGCCGACCGCGTCCGCCTCGGCGCGCACCTCGCCGAGGGCACCACGGTCATGCACGAGGGCTTCGTCAACTTCAACGCGGGCACCCTCGGCACGTCGATGGTCGAGGGCCGGATCTCCGCCGGTGTCGTGGTCGGCGACGGCTCGGACATCGGCGGCGGCGCCTCCACCATGGGCACCCTCTCCGGCGGCGGCAACGTCATCATCTCCGTCGGCGAGCGCTGCCTGGTCGGCGCCGAGGCGGGCGTCGGGATCGCCCTCGGCGACGAGTGCGTCGTCGAGGCCGGCCTCTACGTCACCGCCGGCACCCGCGTCACCATGCCCGACGGGCAGGTCGTCAAGGCCCGCGAGCTGTCCGGCGCGTCCAACATCCTGTTCCGCCGCAACTCGGTCACCGGCACCGTCGAGGCCCGCCCGAACAACGCGG
Source organism: Streptomyces sp. TG1A-60 (assembly GCF_037201975.1). NCBI lineage: Bacteria > Bacillati > Actinomycetota > Actinomycetes > Kitasatosporales > Streptomycetaceae > Streptomyces > Streptomyces sp. TG1A-60. The sequence goes on from NZ_CP147520.1 coordinate 6,418,460, forward strand.
TCTGGGGCGGCCTGAACGAGATCCTGCACAGCCACAACTGATCAACCGACCCCTCCGGCGATCACGTACGGGTTGATCGGCGTGACCTTCGACGGTCCAGGCAGATGAACTGGTGGACACGGAGTCCGATCAGAGGCCGAACCGACGAAATGAGGGCCGGACAGATGAGGAACGACCGGGCGAGGACCGTGGCACGGGTGGTGACCGGAGTGCTGACCGGGGCCGTGATGTGCTGGCTGCCGACCGGGGCCGCGCACGCCGACGAGACCAACAAGTCCTCGCACAACGGCCCCCGCATCGGGCTCGTCAACGTCGGCCAGGTCGACGACCCGATGGAGGACGTGCTGGAGCACACCCTGCTGTTCGGCGACGGATACCGCTGGGACTGACCCCTCCGTCCTCACCGGGAGTCCGGGGCTCGTACCGCGTTCGCGCGCGGTGCGGGCCCCGGTTCCGTTGACGGGAACTTTTCCGCCGCGCCGGCATAGCCGCGGACGGATCCACGCGTCACAAGGGGCAGAGGAGCGGGACACGGGCCCCGCCGGGGAAGAGAAGGTGACGATGGATGCCGCAGGGCAGGAGAGTTTCCGCGCATTCGTGGCAGGGCGGTCGTCGGCGCTGCTGAAGACCGCCGTGCTGCTGAGCGGCGGGGACCGGCACGCCGCCGAGGACCTGCTGCAGAACGCGCTGATCAAGGCTGCCGGGCGGTGGCAGCGGATCGACGAGCCGGAGGCGTACGTACGGCAGATCCTCTACCGGCAGCAGGTCAGCCGCTGGCGGCTGAAGTGGCGGAGCCGGGAGCTGACCGTCGCCGAACCTCCGGAGACCGGCGGCGCCACGGACGGGGCTGCCGGTGTGGAGCTGCGGCTCGTGATGCGGGGCGCGCTGGCCCGGCTGACCATCCGGCAGCGGACCGTGCTCGTGCTCCGCTACTTCGAGGACCTGCCCGAGGCCGATGTGGCCCGGATCCTCGGGTGCTCCGTCGGGACCGTCCGGTCCACGACCCACCGCTCGCTCGCCCGGCTGCGCGAACTGGCGCCCGAGCTGGCGGCCCTCGGTCCCGCCGCGGCCGAGCAGAAGCCGTCCCGTGACTTCTCGCCCGTGGAGGTGCGTCCGTGAACGTCGATGAACTGGTGCGCGACTCCCTGCGCGAGCAGGCCGCCGAACAGCCGCCCCTGGAGCCGGGCTTCGCCGAGCGGGTGCTGACCCTCCGGCGCCGCCGCCGGACCCGTACGTTCGCGACCGTCGCCGCGGCCACCGCCGCCGTGGTCGCCGTCGCGGTGGCCGTGCCGCTGCTGGACTCCGGCAAGGACGAGGTGCGGTTCGCCACCGAGATGAACAAGAGCGACATCATCGCCCACCCCGACCAGTCACCGCCTCGCGACCTGATCGCGGCGGGAGACGTGGCGCTGGCCGCGTGGTACACCTCGGCCGACGTCCGGACGTCGAAGGACACCGCCGTCCGCCAGCGCACGTACCGGATCCTCGACCAGAAGTCGGGCAAGTACGTCAAGGACACCCGCTGGTCCATGGTCGCCGTCGCCCCCGGGACGCGGACCGCGGCCGTCCTGGAGAAGGAGCTGCCGGCCAGGCGGATCGGGCTGCTCGACCTGCTCACCGGCGAGGTCGAGCGCTGGATCCCGGTCGACCGGGGCGCCGCGGGCGTCGAGTTCTCGTCCGACGGCACCCGGCTCGTGGCCACCACCTACAGCAAGAACCCCGACCTGCTGAGCAGGGTGGACTACGACTCCGACGGTGACGGCAAGAAGAACGACTTCGAGTCGGACAGGTCCACGTCGTACCGGACCGGCTTCTACGTCGTCGACGTCGACTCCGGGAAGAACGACTGGAACGAAGTCGCCCCCGACCACGGCGACGAGCGGGGAACCCTCAACCCCCGCCAGGACTTCGCGTTCAGCGGCGACGGAAAGCTGGTCCGCGCCGGGCTGAGTACGGAACCGTACGACCAGTACTACGACCTGAAGGGCGACAAGGTCGACAAGCCGGCCGACGAGAAGTACCTGACCTGGTCGGTGGAGGCACGGCTCTCCCCGGACGGCAGGCTCGCGGCCGGCGGCTTCGCGGGCGGCGCCAGGACCACCGCCTCCGAGATCCTCGACCCGTACACCGGCAAGCGGCTCCACAAGATCCGCGGACAGCAACTGCTCGCCTGGGTCGACAACAAGCGGCTCATCGCCTGGGACATCACGGCCGGCGACAGCGAGTTCCACAACGCCCTGGTGCTCGTCACCATCGGCAGTGACAAGACGCTCCCGCTCAGCGGCGCGCGCAAGGGCAGCGACGGCGCGGCCGGGCGCTGGACCCCGCTCTTCGCCACCCGCTGACCGCCCGCCGCCGCACCTCAGGCGGAGACCAGTCGTTCGTACGCCCTCAGCAGCCCGTCGGCCGTGTCACGGTCGGCGGGCCGCAGCGGTGCGCGGACCGGCCCGGAGGGCATGCCGAGCCGCCCCAGAAGCGCCTTCACCGTGACGGAGCCCGGCAGGCCGGAGCACATCATCAACTCGGTGAGGGCGATGGTCCGTTGCTGTAGCCGCGCCGCCTCGCCGGTGTCGCCCGCGTCGAACGCGTCGATGACCGACCGGAAGTGCCGGGGCACCACGTTGGCTACCGTGCCGACGTAGCCCGAGCCGCCGATGGCGTACAGCGCCAGCACGTACTCGTCGCAGCCCGTGTAGTACGCCAACTCCGTCTCCGCCAGCACCTGCTGGGTGCCGAGGAGGTCGTAGGCGCAGTCCTTCACCGCCACGATCCGGGGGTGGCCCGCGAGCCGGATCATGGTCTCCGGTTCGATGCGGGTGCCGGTGCGGCCGGGAATGTCGTACAGCGTGATCGGCAGCCCCGAGGCGTCGGCCAGCTCACGGAAGTGGGCCTCCACCGCGTCCTGCGGGGGCCTGCTGTAGTACGGCGTGACCGCCAACAGGCCGTCCGCACCCGCCTTCTCGGCCGCGAGCGCCAGCTCCACGGTGTGGCGGGTGTCGGCGGTGCCCACCCCCGCCACGATCGAGGCACGTTCCCCGACCGCCGCGCGCACCGCCCGGATCAGCTCCGCCTTCTCCTCATCCGTCGTCGTCGGCGACTCGCCCGTCGTCCCGGACAGGACCAGCCCGTCACACCCTTCGGCCACCAGCCGTTCGGCGAGCCGTTGAGCCCCGTCGAGATCGAGCGCGCCGGACGCGGTGAAGGGCGTGATCATCGCGCACAGGGCGCGGCCGAAGGGGGTGGGGCGAGCGGTGGCCATGGTGGGTGTGGTCATAGGGGTAGTCTCGGCGTGACGATTGTGAAGCTCCACTTAATTCTTCTACGAGATATACGGAAGACCTGCTACGGGGATATCGGAGGCCGGTGGCGGGCGGGCCGCTCCATCGGGTCACTTCACGAAGCGGTACTTCGGGTGGGTGGCGAGGGGCGTCTCGACCACCCTGACGGGTTCGAGGCCGCGCCGTCCGGCGCCCAGGCCGTCGAAGGAGCCGCAGTCCGTCTCCGAGGAGCGCGGGCACCACATGCTCGTCATCCGTCGACACCGACGGACAGGGATCCGCCAGATCGTATGCACGCATGCGCGGCCTCCTCACTCCCGGGGCCGATGCGGCCGAATGGCGAGGGCACGACCGCAAACGACGAGTCGATGCGCCGGGTACGGCCCTCCATCGCAAAGATCAGCCTGTTGCCGCCTTCCGGCGCTTCGCGCACCATGGCCACAGACTGGTCGCAGCGGACCTGACGGTCACGGCCGTGATCCGAAGGCTGTGGGCGTCCGCATCGCAGACGGACTGGATGTGCGCGGCGCACGGAACGGGGGCTCCCTGGCGCGGCGAGCGGCAACGGTCCGGTTCACGCCTGCGCGTCGGCGTCTCCTTCGGTGCCGCCCGGTTGCAGGAGCTGGTCGAGGACCTCGACCGTGGCCGTGGCGGCCAGGGGGTACGGCTGGAGGATGACGTCGGCACCTGCTTGGTCGAGCTGCTCGGCGTCGCGTGGGGAGTGGGCGGTGAGCACCACTTTCCCCTGGTAGTCGTGGTGCCGCAGACCGTGGGCGAGGGCTTGTCCGGCGTCCGGGAGGGGGACGGTACTGATGACGCAGCGCGCGTGGGAGAGGGGCAGGGATTCGAGGAGGTGCATGTCCTCCACGCTGCCGAACACGGCGGTGACGCCTTCCCGGTCGCTGCGGGCGACACGGTGGGGATCGTAGTCCACGGCCAGGACGCGGTGTCCGGCTCGGCCGAGCCTGTCGGCGATGGCCCCGCCGAAGCGGCCCAGACCGTAGAGGATCACGTCGGCCTCCATCTCGTGCCGTTCGAGGTCCCGTTTGCGGCCCTCTGTCCGTTCCAGCACCGACAGCCAGCGTTCGAGGCGTGCGTAGATCTGCTGGGAGTAGAGGATCAGGTAGGTGGATCCGCCGATGGTGATGAGACCGACGACGGTGATGAGGCTGACCGTGGCGCTGGTGATGTGGCCGAGGCTGAGGCCGAGGGCGGCGAGGATGAGGGAGAACTCGGAGATCTGCGCCACCGTGAGGCCGGCCAGGAATCCCACCCGTACCGGATAGCGCATGGCTGCCATGATCAGCACGACGATCAGCGGGTTGCCGACGAGGACGAAGACGGAGAAGAGCGCGGCGTCGGTGAGTTGCCGGGAGGCGTCGGTGAACTCCAGGCGCGCGCCCAGTTCCAGGAAGAAGAACAGCAGCAGGAAGTCCCGCAGGCTGACCAGACGGGCGCCGAGCGCGTCCCGGTACGGGGTGGTGGCGAGCGAGACACCTGCCAGGAAAGCCCCGACCTCGGAGCTGAAGCCCATCCAGTCGCTCAGGGTCGCCACCGACACCGCGTAGGCGACGCCGAAGAGGAGCAGCAGTTCCTGCGAGCGCGCCGCCTGGTGCAGCACCTTCGGCAGCACGTACCGCATGAGCAGGGCCACTCCGGCCAGCAGGCCGAGGCCCTTGGCGAAGACCAGGGTGACGTCCACGGCCAGGTTGTCGCCGGCCTGGCGGCCGAACGCGGTCAGCGCGATCATCACCAGCACGACGACGATGTCCTGGACGATGAGGAAGCCGACCGCGATGCGCCCGTGAAGCTGCTCCAGCTCCCGTTTGTCCGACAGCAGCTTCACGATGATGATCGTGGACGAGAAGGTCAGCGCCACCGCCACGTACAGCGCGGTGACCGTGTCCATGCCCAGGCCGATGGCGATCAGGTAGCCGATGACCGAGGTGAACAGGACCTGACCGAGCCCGGTCGCGAGGGCGATGGGTCCGGTGGTTCGGATCAGGTGCAGGTCCAGCCGGAGACCGACGAGGAACAGCAGGATCGCGATTCCCATACGTGCCAGCAGCTCGATCGTGCCGTCCGCCTCCACCCAGCCGAAGCCGGTCGGGCCGACCAGGATGCCCACGCCGATGAACGCGACGATGAGCGGCTGCCGCAGACGTACGGCCAGCAGCCCGACGACTGCGGAGACCGCCAGGACGGCGGCGATCAGAGCGAACCCGTTCAGCTCCATGGCTCCCGTCCGTTCACGGCGAGACGCGGACGCGGTCCACTCCGGCAGATGCATGTGCGAGGGAGCGTGACGCCTCAGTCGACTCCTGGCCCTCGAACGATCAGAACATCGCATGGGGCCCGCCGCATCAGATGCTGCGCGACACGGCCGAGGAGGGCGTGTTCCAGCTTCGAGCGTGCTCCCGTGCCGACCACGATCAGGTCGGCCGCGTGGCGCACGGCAAAGGTCGGGAATGGTGCTCGTGGGACTCCCCGAGGTGAACAGCGGAGGCGACCCGGCCGGAAGCGGCAGGGTCTCCACCATGCGCTCGATCTGCGGCCGGACCTCCTCCAGACATACCTGGCGCAAGCGCCTCAGGTCCTGTTCGCTCACCCCGTGCATCCGCAGCATGTGCTCGCCCGGTACGACACAGGTGTGCACCGCGTAGTGCTCCGCACCGGGGCTCAGCGCAATCCCGTACCGCGCCGCCGCAAGGGAGAACTCGTGCGTGTCCACCGCGAGCAGAACCCTGCGGTAGTCGTGGTCAGGCGGCCTTCTGACCACGAGCACCGGGGTCCTGCTCGATCGGACCAGGTTCTCCGGCGTCGTGCCGAGCAGCGCGTCGGCCAGCCGGGCCGTGCCATGCGCACCGACGACGAGCAGATCAGCGCCGCGGCGCTCCACCTCCAGCACGAGCATGGGGCTGACCCTGCCGGAACGCACTACCACCTCTGCGCGCCCAGCCCCCGCGTGCTGGCGCACATGCCCCGCAAGCCGGGTCCGAACGTGCTCCAGCAGATCGGCGTCGAGACGTGGCGGCACGACGCACACAGACGTGACGGGGGCCCTCGGTGGTGGAACCGGTCGAGCAGCACGGAGAGGCGCGGCTCGACCGGTTCCGGAGCCGGCTGACGAACGCGGGACCGGGGTGTCGCCGCAGGGGTAGCGCGGGGCGGGCAGGGTACCCGGGGCATCCTGATATGTGAGGAGGCGGGACACCGTGACCGGGACCACCGAGACCAGGCCGACGCGATTCGTGCGCTCCGCGCGATCCACGCGCTCCGGGCCGGTCGAACACGACCACCACTCCGTGGGCGAGCTGGTCGGGCAGGCCACCGAACAGCTCTCCCTGCTCGTACGACAGGAGGTCGCCCTCGCCAAGGAGGAGCTGACCGAGAAGGGGCGGCGCGCGGGTCGCGGCGGCGGGCTCCTCGGCGCGGCCGGCGCCGTGGCCTACGTCGGCTTCATGACCCTCGCCGCCGCCGGGGTAGCGGCGCTGTCCCTGGTACTGGACGTGTGGGCCGCCGCGCTCATCGTGATGGCCGTGCTGTTCGTGATCGCCGGCGTGCTGGCCGCGGTCGGCCGCGCGCAGCTGCGGCGGGCCACGCCTCCCAGGCCGGAGCTGGCGCTCGGCAGCGTCAAGGCGGACATGGACGAGATCAAGGGGAGGGCTCGGCGATGACGCACTCATCCGGCACGACCGGTGCCGCGGGCAGGGCCAACGGCTCGGTCGGTGCCAAGGGCCCCGACGAACTCCGGCGGCAGATCGAGCAGACCCGGGCCCAGCTCGGCGACACGGTCGAGGAACTGGCAGCCAAGGCCGATGTGAAGGCGAGGGTGCACTCCGCGTGGGACCGGGTGCCCAGGGAAGCGGTCGTCATCGGCGGCGCGGGAGTGGCGGTCGTTGCCGCCGGGGTCCTCGTGTGGCGGCACTACCACTAGCCGGTGACCGACCGTACGTCGATTGACCGACCGCACGTCAGCTGACCGGCCCGGCCTCGCCCGACATGCCCTTGCGGGCCTCGCGCAGGGCCCGCAGCCGGGGCGGCCACTTACGGGTGTCGCGGGGTTCGACGTAGGGCTCGTCGGTGGGGTACCGGCCGTCGACGATGGCGCGTTCGCGGGAGAGTTCCGCGTCGAATTCGAGGCCGAGGAGGATCGCGAGGTTGGTCAGCCAGAGCCAGATGAGGAAGACGACGGCGCCGGCGAGGGCGCCGTAGGTCTTGTTGTAGGAGCCGAAGTTGGCGGCGTAGACGGCGAAGCCGGCGGACGCGGCCAGCCACATGAGGGTGGCGAGGACGCAGCCGGGGCTGACCCAACGCAGGCCCCGGCCACGGACGTTGGGGGCGGCCCAGTAGAGCAGCGCGATCATCAGCGTCACCAGCACCAGCAGGACCGGCCACTTGGCGATGTTCCACAGCGCGATGGCCGCGTCACCGAGCCCGATCGTCGTGCCCGCGCGCTCGGCCAGCGGACCGGTGAACACCACGATCAGCGCGCTCGCGGCCAGCATCAGCATCAGCACCAGGGTCAGCGCGATACGCAGGGGTGTCAGCTTCCACACCGGTCGGCCCTCCGGCAGGTCGTACACCGCGTTGGAGGTGCGGATGAACGCGGCCACGTACCCCGACGCCGACCACAGGGCCGCCAGCAGGCCGACGAACGCCAGCACTCCGCCCGTGCCCTCGCTCTCGCCCAGCTGGACGACCGCGTCCCGCAGGATGTCGCGCGCCGGGCCCGGCGCCAAGTCGCCGATGTTGTCCAGGAGTTTGTCGGTCGCGCGCTGTCCGACCACCCCGAGCAGCGACACCAGCAGCAGCAGCGCGGGGAACAGCGACAGCACGCCGAAGTACGTCAACGCAGCGGCCCGGTCGGCCAGTTCGTCGTCCTGGAACTCCTTGACCATGCGCCGCACCACCGCCCACCAGGAACGCCTGGGCAGACCACCGGGACCATTCGCCCCGGTCTGCGTCTCGCTCTCCGCCCCGGTCTGCTGCTCAGCCCCCGCGCCGGTTTCCGCCCCGCTCTGCTTCTCGCCCCCAGCGCCGGTCGCCGGTCCCTTCCCCGCCCGCTCGGCCTCCGGCCGCTTCTCGTCCATGACCGGGCGGGTCTCCCGAATCCGGGCCCCGAATCGCGGACTTGACCTGAATCCTGCTTGAGGTTGAAAGGTGGCGGGTGCACGCACAGCTGGCACCTACCTTCGGAGAGCGGCATGACCCGTCGTACGGACCTTCACCCCGACCCCGCCCGGCCCGGAGTCGGAGCGCCCTTCTTCAGCACCTGGCGGGTGGGAACGCCCGAGCGGCAGCGGCAGACCGTCGAGGCGATCGCCGACACCTGGGAACGGCGGCCGTGGCCCACCGACGGGCTGCTGGGGTACTTCGTCCACACGGCGGAGGACGGTTCCGGTCTGCTGCACTACTCGCAGTGGGCCGACGAGCAGGCCTACGAGGCGTTCGTGAAGACGCGACGGCAGGAACGCAACGACGCGATCGACACGGCCGTTCCGGGGATCGAGCGGGTGGCGCTCGGGCGCTACCGGCACCACCGCAGCCTGACCAGGGGCGACCGTGCGGTACGGGTGCCGGGGTGCGTCGTGGTCGTCGACATCGAGTTCGACGGGCCGGACCCGGCACGGCAGCGGGCCTGGGTGGACGCCGTCGAGGAGGCGCTGGCCGCCGAGCCGAATCCGCACCCCGGCGGCATCTCCGCCCACTTCCACCTCGGCACCGACGGCACCCGCGTCCTCAACTACGCCGAGTGGGAGACCGCCCGGCACCACATCGACGCGCTCGCCGCGCCGGGTGAAGGCGTCGGTTCGCCCTCGGAGCTCTGGCGGCGCGTACAGACCTGGCCCGGCTTGAAGGGCAGCACGGTCGACCGCTACACGTACGCCCTCGGCCTCGTCCCCGACTGAGCCGCGGGCTCAGGCTCGGGCTCACCGAACACACACCACAACCGTCCGGGGCAACGAGGCTTTCGGTGGGCTGGCTGAACGGCGTGTTCAGCCAGCCCTGAGCCCCGACCGGCGAGGGCTACGGCCGGAAGCGCAGCACCTGCGGGTCGTGGTCGCTGATCTGGTCGTTGAACTCCGCGTTGGTGTGCACGCTGTCGTACGTGAACGCGCAGGAGCGCCGGATCGAGGGGCTGATCAGGATCTGGTCCAGGACCTGGGCGTTGCCCTGGTAGACGTACGAGTAACGCTCACTCTTCGGCAGTGACTTGACCGCCGACCACAGGGCGCCGTCGTCCTCCAGCAACCTGGTGGTCTCGGAGAACTCGAAGTCGTTGATGTCGCCGAGGGCGATGACGTGCGCGTTCCTCTGCTTCGCCAGGATCTCCTTGACGAAGGTGTTGACGGCGGTCGCCTGGAGGTGGCGCTCGGTCTCCGAACCGCGGGCCGGCGGCTGGAACTTCGAGTGCAGCGACTGGTCACCGCCCTTGGAGGCGAAGTGGTTCGCGATCACGAAGACGGACTTGCCACGGAAGGCGAACTCGCCGACGATCGGCTTGCGGCTGTTCGTCCAGGCGGCGTTCGCCGGGTCGATACGGCCGGGGGAGACCGTCAGCCGCGCCTTGCCGTGGGACTTCGTCACCCCGACGGCGGTCGTGGCGTCGCCGCCCGCGCGGTCGGTGAAGGAGACCCGCTCGGGGTTGAACAGGAAGACCTGGCGGATGTTACCGCCGGGCTGGCCGCCGTCCGCGAGGTCCACCGGGTCGACCGACCGCCAGTCGTACGCCGGGCCGCCGGCCGCCACGATCGCGTCGATCAGCTTCCGCACCGTCTGGTCGGCGGCGACCGTACCGTCGTTGGTGGCGCCGCTGTTGTCCTGGATCTCCTCCAGGGCCACGATGTCGGGCGACCGGAGGTTGTTCACGACCGCCGCCGCGTGGTCCGCGAAGGTGGCGTCGGACGGGTCCAGGTTCTCGACGTTGTACGTCGCCACCGCGAGCTCGCCGCGCGCCTGCCTGCGGGTCGTCTCGCGCTCCAGGCCGCCCTGCTTCAGGGTGCCGATCTCGTTCGCGACGAGCGTGTAGCCGCCGAACCGGCTGTAGTCCAGCGGGCCCGCCGTGGTGCCCTTCAGCACATCACCGACGTCCGCCTTCGGGAAGTCGGCGACCGCGCCCAGCGACTGGACCTGCAACCGGCCGGTGTTCTGCGAGGTGTAGGAGCCGTACACCGTGCCGCCGCGGCGGTTGTCGTTCTCCCGGGGCTTCACCGTGACCCACAGCTCGGTGAACGGGTCGGTGGCGCCGACCACGCGGGTGTCGGCGACCCGGACGTTCATGCCCTCCAGGGACTCGTAGTAGTCCAGGGCGTACCGGGCCGGGGCGAGCGTGAGACCGTCGATCGAACCGTCGGCCGCGGTGTCCCCGGCCGGGGCGTACCGGCCCGGCACGGACCTGGCGTCGACGCGGGTCGCGGCCGGGACGGTGTTGCCCGAGGAGACCACTGTGATCGTAGGGCGGGTGATCTGCGTCACGGACTGGTTTCCGGACGAAGTGCCGCCCGGCACGAACTCGCCGACCGTGCCCGAGACCTTCACCGCGTCGCCCACTGCGACCGTCGGCCGGGAGCTGGTGAAGACGAAGACGCCCTCGCTCGTCGCCGGGTTGTCGTCCGCCCGGGGGTCCTGGATCCAGAAGCCGCGGGAACCGTAGGTGCGGACACCCGTGACGATGCCCTCGACGTCGGTCACCTGTTGGCCGACGAGCGGGGACGTCCGGGTCGTGCCCTGGATGTCGTGGATGCGTAGGGAATCCGCATGGGCGGGCGAGGTCAGGACCACGGCGGACACCGTGGAGCAGATGGTGGCGACGGTCAGCGCGCCGATGCGCGCGGTTCTCTTGCTGGGCAAGGGGATCCCTCCGGGGACGTACGTGGGCGCCGGGACGAGGGTGGACGGGAGGTGGCCTGCGACCGGTGGGGCGGTGCGGCGCGCGTAGAACCCGATGGACTCCGACGGTCGCGCCGGTCGAGGCCCTGGATCGCCCCAGAGCTACCCGCGAGTTTCTACGCGCGTCAATCTCCTGCCTGCTCAGGCCACTTGTCAAGGTTTCAGCCACGTCCAACTCCTGGCAGGTACATGAACCGGGCGGCATGGGTGGAAATCCGTCTAGGCTGAGCGGCTGCGTACTGGTACGGGTCCGCGCGTGATCGGAGCCCCTGTTCTGCCGGTGATCGGATGCCGTGCACCGCTCGTACCTGTACTCGTAACTCGTATCGCGTACGGGTGACACCCGTGCCGTTCGTCGTCGCTCGCCACCGCTCGTTCCCGAGGAGATCTCCGCCGATGTCAGACAGCTCGCCACTGCCGCCGGTGCGGCTTCTCCCCGAAGCGGAACTGGCACGGCAGGCGCTCGCCACGCCGCTGCTCTCGCGCGCCGCGCGGCTCGCCCGCTGGGCCGGGCCGGACACGCGGGTGGCCTCCGGGGGCGAACTCCTCGACGAGCAGTTGCCTGCCGCCGCCGAGGCACTCGGGCTCACCGGCGGGGACGTCGACGGCGACGACGCGGCGGCCCTGGCCGGCGAGGCCTGGCGGGTGGCCGTCGACACCGGGCTCGTCGAGATCGCGGACGAGGAGGAGGGGACCGTCGCCCCCGGCGAGGAGCTCGCCCTCCTCACCTCCGGCGGGCCGCAGGACGTCCTCAACCTCTGGCTCACGGCCCTGGAGGCCACCCTCGCCGACGCGAGCGTGCCCGACCTCGACGGCCTCGTCGAGGCCGTGGAGTCCGGCGGCGAGGTCGACTTCTCCGAGCTGGACTGGGACCCCGACGCCGAGGCGGAGTTCCTCGACGGGGTGCTCGGCAACCTCTATCTCCTCACCGTCAACGAGGGCGGCTCCGGCGACGGGCCCGTGCCGCTGCCCGCCCTCGCCGCCTCGATGATCGTCCCCAACGGTGTGGGTGTGCCCACCAACGACATGATGGAACAGGTCTCGGACGCGATGATGCGGCTCGACGACCAGTTCCGGGTCCTGGAGCCGGTCGGACTGGTGGAGTACCAGCCCGTGGACGAGGCGCTGATGACGGACGCGGAGGAGGCCCTCGCCGACGACGGGCCGGGCGAGCCCGTCGTGGACGACACCGACGTCACGCGCTACGGCATGGTCCGCCTCACCCCCCTCGGGCTCTACGCGATGAGGGCGCGGTTCCAGGAGGCGGGCATCGCGGCGCCCGCGGTCGGCGACCTCGTCGACAAGGGCGCGGACGCTCTGCTGGACGGCACCGCCGGGTTCCCGCCGTCGGCGGCCCAGGCCGAGACCGAGCAGTGGCTCGCCCGCCGCGAGTCCCTGGACGCCGCGCGGGAGTTGCTCGCGGCGGCCCGTGGCTCCGACCGGGGCGCACCGCTGCGGCGGCTGCGCTGCCAGCAGGCGCTGTCCCTGGTGGGGCCCGTGGCCGAGCCGGCCCTCCGCGAGGTCCTCGACGACCCCGAACTGGGCGGCCTCGCACGGGTGTGGCTGACCGAGCGCGGCGCCTCGGACGTGCCCGCGCCCTCCGAAGCGATGGTCTTCTGGTTGACCATCGACACGGTTGCGGCGCAGCTGGCCGCCGAGGGCAACTCCGCTGAGCTGCGGGCGCTGGTGGAGGGGCTGGCCCAGCAGCACGGCGGCTTCTTCGCGGCGGCGTGGCGGGTGGAGCATCCGGCCACGGCCGACGTGCTGGAGGCGATGGGGCGGATCCACCCCGACAAGAGGGTGGCGAAGGAGGCCCGCAAGGCGGCGTTCAAGGCGCGGTCCCAGAGGGGGCCGGGCGCGTCCTAGCTCGGGTGGGCGCCTGGTGGCTCGGGGGCGCCGGTGCGTTGGCGGCTGCGGGTGAGTGGGGGATGGTCACGCAGTTCCCCGCGCACCTGGGAGCAAGAAGCACGGGGCGCAGCCCCTGCTTCTTGAGGGGCGCGGGGAACTGTGCGAGCAACCACACACAACCCGTGGCCGCCGACGAACGCCCACCTCCGAGCTCTCCCGCCGTCAACCCCCGTTCAGGCAGGGACGCGACAGTGCGGACGCGACCCACGGCTCCGCCACTGCCCACCGTCATCCCTGCCGGTACGGGCCGCACCCTTGCCCGCCTGGAAGATTGACATCTAACATTTCAGTTCATGGAGGCCATGCGACCGGTGGGCCGCACCCTGCTCAGGGACCGCGCCTACCAAGCCATCCGGGACGCCATCGTGGCCGGGGAGATCGAGCCCGGTGCGGTGGTGCGCGACGCCGAGTTCGCTGAGCTGCTGGGGCTGTCACGGGCGCCGGTGCGGGAGGCGTTCTCGCGGCTGGTGGACGAGGGGCTCCTGGAGAGCAAGCCGCAGAGCTACACGCGGGTCACGGCCGTCGTGGCCGCGGATGTGCGGGACGCGGCGGCCGTGGTCGGGGCCATGCACGAACTGGCCACCCGGATCGCCGTGCCCAGGCTGTTCGCGGCGGACGTCGAGATGATGCGCTCGGCCAACGAGCGGTTCGCGGCGGCCGTCCACGCCGGAGACGTCGACGCCGCCCTGGTCGCCGACGACGAACTGCACGACGTCCTGGTCCGGGTGAGCGGCAACCGCGCGGCTGCCGCCACCGTCGCCCGCTACACCCCGCTCATCCGCCGGCTGGAGCGACGGCGCTTCGGCGAGGGCGGCAACTGCCGCTCGGCGGGCCTGCACGAGCAGTTGATCGAGGCCTGCGCGACCGGTGACACGGACGAGGCGGTCCGGGTCACGGCGGAGATCTGGCGCGGCCTGGCCGCATTCGCCGACGCAGCCGATGAAGCCGGCGAAACCGATGAAGCCGGTGAAGCAGGTGAAGCCGACGCGGCGAATGAATCCAACGAGGCGGATGAAGCGGACGAAGGCGGTGAATGTGCCGGTGGGCCCGCCGACGGACCCGCCGACAAGCCCGTCGGCGAAGCGGCCCACTGACCCACTCCAACCCCCGGAGGACCCGTGCCCCTTACTTCCTACGAGCGCTACCCGCTCCTCTTCGGGCCCTCCCCGGTCCACCCCCTGGAACGCCTGACCGACCACCTCGGCGGCGCCACCCTCTGGGCCAAGCGCGAGGACTGCAACTCCGGCATCGCGTACGGCGGCAACAAGACCCGCAAGCTGGAGTACCTCGTCGCCGACGCGCTCGCCCAGGGGTGCGACACCCTCGTCTCCATCGGCGGAGTGCAGTCCAACCACACCCGCCAGGTCGCCGCCGTCGCCGCCCGTGCCGGACTCGCGTGCGTGCTCGTGCAGGAGAGTTGGGTCGACTGGCCGGACGCCGTGTACGACAAGGTCGGCAACATCCTGATCAGCCGGCTGGCCGGCGCCGACGTACGTCTCGTCCGGGCCGGCTTCGGCATCGGCGTCAAGGAGAGCTGGGAGCTGGCGCTCCGGGAGGTCGAGGAGGGCGGCGGCAAGCCGTACGCCATCCCGGCCGGAGCCTCCGACCACCCCCTCGGCGGACTGGGCTTCGCGGGCTGGGCGTACGAAGTCGCCGAACAGGAACGGGAGTTGGGGGTCTTCTTCGACACGGTGATCGTCTGCTCGGTGACCGGCTCCACCCAGGCGGGCATGGTCGCCGGCTTCGCCGCGCTGGAGGAGACGGGCGGACTGCCGCGCCGGGTGCTCGGCATCGACGCCTCGGCGAAGCCGGCCGCCACCCGCGAGCAGATCGCCCGCATCGCGCAGAACACCGGACGACTCATCGGTGTCAAGTGTGAGTTGACCGTGGCGGACGTCGAGCTGGACGAGCGATACCACGCGGGGATCTACGGTGTCCCGGACGATGCCACCCTCGTGGCGATGCAGCTCGCCGCACGGACCGAGGGCATGATCACCGACCCCGTGTACGAGGGGAAGTCCATGGCCGGGATGGTCGACCTGGTCGAGCGCGGCGAGATCGGCCGCGACTCCACCGTGCTCTACGCCCACCTCGGCGGGCAGCCCGCGCTCAACGCGTACAGCGCGGTGATCCAGTGACGTCGGCCGCGCTGTTCCCGAGCTGACCCGCCCCGCCGCCGGGGACATGTGCCGGGCACCCCCTCGAACGGGGGCGCCCGGCGCTGAGCGTATGGCCCCTCAGAGTGCCTGTGCCGAGGGCTTCACCATCCCCCTGACCGTGCGGGACTTCACGAAGTCGCCCATGGCGGTCATCTCCCACTCGCCGGAGAACTGCTTGATCAGCTTGGCCATCATGACGCCGGTCTGGGCTTCGGCGTTGGTGAGGTCGAAGCGGACCAGTTCCTCGCCGGTCGCGGCGTCGAGGAGGCGGCAGTAGGCCTTGGCGACCTCGGTGAACTTCTGGCCGGTGAAGGAGTTGACCGTGAAGACCAGACCGGTGACCTCCTGGGGGAGCCGCCCGAGGTCGACCACGATCACCTCGTCGTCCCCGCCGCCCTCACCCGTGAGGTTGTCGCCGGAGTGCTTGATCGCGCCGTTCACGATGGAGAGCTTGCCGAAGTAGCAGCTGTCGATGTGGTTGCGCTGCGGACCGTACGCGATGACCGACGCGTCGAGGTCGATGTCCTTGCCCCGGTACGCCGGCTCCCAGCCGAGGCCCATCTTGACCTGGGAGAGCAGCGGGCGGCCTCCCTTGACCAGGGAGACCGTCTGGTTCTTCTGGAGGCTGACGCGGCCCTTGTCCAGGTTGATCTTCCCGGCGCCGGGGGCGGGGGCCGCGGGCGGGGCCGGAGGGGCGGCGGGGGCCGGGGGTGCCGTGAGGCGGGGATCCAGGGACGGGGCCGGCGGGGGCTGCGTGGCGGGGGCGGGCGGGGCGACGGAGGAGGGCTGTGCCGGGGCGGGCTCCTCCACCGTGACGCCGAAGTCCGTCGCGATGCCCGCCAGGCCGTTCGCGTATCCCTGGCCGACCGCGCGGGCCTTCCACGAGCCGTTGCGCAGATAGATCTCCACGATCACCAGGGCCGTCTCCGCGCCCAGCTGCGGCGGGGTGAACGTGGCGATCACCGAGCCGTCCGCCGCGTCGCGGATCGTCGCCGTCGGCTCGATGCCCTGGAAGGTCTGGCCCGCCGCGTCCGGGCTCGCCGTGACGACGATCTTCTCGATGCCCGGGGGACGGCCGCCGTGTCGACCGTGATCGCGTCCGGGGTCGTACCGTCGCCCGAGCGGTAGGTCACACCCGGGCCGCTCGGCTGGTTGTAGAAGATGAAATCGTCGTCCGAGCGCACCTTGCCGTCGGCGGTGAGCAGCAGGCCCGATACATCGAGCCGCACGGGCGCGGCGACGTCCACCGCGACGCGGGGGGCGGGCAGCGGGATGTTCGAGCCGGGGGTCATAGCTGTCATGCCGAGTGAACGTTTCAAGCCGCTTTACCGTTCCCTTACCGAGGAGGTCGGGGCCGTTCGGGGGATGACCTTCCTCCGCGCTCATGGCCGACACCCGCTCTCCCCGCCGTGGTGCTGTGAGTTCGGGCCCGGTGGAGGCCCTGGAGAGAGTTGTCCAGCGGGCGTGCGGCGCCGACCTGGCCTGTCGCGTCCACCGGGCCTGTGGCGCGTCCGGTGAGGCCCGTCCCTGACCGTTTCGTACGGCGACGGCCCGTGGCGGACCTGGTTCGGGCGACGGGCGCGCCCGGATGCGGGGGCGGGTGACCCGCCGTCACCGTCAGTACGGCCAGATCGGCGGGTCGCTCACGAAGTGGCCGCCCAGGTTGGCGTGCGCCATGTTCTCCGGGTCCAGCTCGCCCTGCTCGGCGATCAGCTTCTCGGCGTACGGCTCGGAGTCGTCCCGCGGCTCGTAGCCCAGGGCGCGGGCGGTGGAGAGGTCCCACCACAGGCGGGTGTTGGCGGAGGAGCCGTAGACGACGGTGTGGCCGACGTCCTCGGCCGTCAGGGCCGCGTGGAGGAGACGGGCGCCGTCGGCCGGACTCATCCAGAGCGAGAGCATGCGGACGCTGGTGGGCTCGGGGAAGCAGGAGCCGATGCGCACGGAGACCGTTTCGATGCCGTGCTTGTCCCAGTAGAGCTGGGCCAGGTCCTCGCCGAAGGACTTGGAGAGACCGTAGAAGGTGTCGGGGCGGTGCGGTGTGTCGACCGGGATCAGCGCGTCCGGATCATGGGGGGCGTCTCCGTGCGGCCGGGGCGTGAAGCCCACCGCGTGGTTGGAGGAGGCGAAGACGACGCGGCGCACGCCCTCCTCGCGGGCGGCCTCGTACAGGTTGTACGTTCCCTCGATGTTCGCCTTGAGGATCTTCTCGAAGGAGGCTTCCAGGGAGATGCCCGCGAGGTGGATGATCGCGTCGACACCCCGTACGGCCTCGCGCAGGGCGTCCTTGTCGGCGAGGTCGGCGGTGATCGCGTCCGGCTCGCCCTCGACGGGCAGCAGGTCCAGGAGGCGCAGCTCGTAGCCGTGGGTCGGCAGTAGCTCCCGCATGAGGGTGCCGAGGCCACCGGCGGCGCCGGTGAGCAGAACGGTGCGGGGAGCGGGCATCCGTGGATCTCCTTGCATCGCCAGCGGTGCACATGGGCGTCCGGCATTCACATTCGTGGACACGCTAGGGAGTGCGGGTCCCGCGCGTCAAGTGGGGCATCGAGGCGGGAAATCGCTGGTGCGGTGCGGGTTGACCGGCTTGACCGGCCCCGGGCGGGCGTCTTAGCGTGCCTATGTTCAGAAATGTAAACACTGATCAGCGGCATGGCCTTGGGAGAGCCTGTGACGTCAGCCCCTCTCGCCGCCCGGCTCAGGGTCCCCAGCGGACCGCTGTTCTTCCCCGTCACGGCGTACGGGCCGGACGGCGCACTCGACCTCGACACCTGTCGCGCGCATGTCCGTCAAGGAGTCGACGCCGGTGCCGCCGCGGTCTTCGCCTGCTGCGGCACCGGCGAGTTCCACGCGCTCACACCCGAGGAGTTCCAGGAGTGCGTACGGGCGGCCGTGGCGGAGACGGCCGGCCGGGTGCCCGTCGTGGCCGGCGCGGGCTACGGCACCGCCCTCGCCGTGCGCTACGCGCGCCTCGCCGAACAGGCGGGCGCCGACGGCCTCCTCGCGCTGCCGCCGTACCTCGTCGTGGCCGCCCAGGAAGGGCTGCTGCGGCACTACCGGGAACTCGCCGCGGCGACCTCCCTCCCCGTCGTCGTCTACCAGCGCGACAACGCCGTGTTCACGCCTCGGACGGTGGTCGAACTGGCCCGCGCGGAGGGAATCGTCGGCCTGAAGGACGGACTCGGCGACCTCGACCTGATGCAGCGGATCGTGAGCGCGGTGCGCGGCGATGCCCCGGCGTCCGGTGACTTCCTCTACTTCAACGGCCTGCCGACCGCCGAGCTGACCCAGCCCGCCTACCGGGGCGTCGGGGTCCCCCTGTACTCGTCGGCCGTCTTCTGCTTCGTACCGGAGATCGCCCTGGCGTTTCACCAGGCGCTCGACAGGGGAGACGATGCGATCGTGGAGCGGCTGCTCGACGGGTTCTACCGGCCCTTCGTCGAACTCCGCGCGCGGGGACGCGGCTACGCCGTGTCGCTGGTCAAGGCCGGGGTACGACTACGGGGGCTGGACGTGGGCGAGGTCCGGCCGCCGCTGCACGAACCGGCGGAGGACCACGTCGAGCAGCTGGGCCAGTTGATCGAGCGCGGCTACGCGCTGCTGGAAGAGTGCCGGGAGGGCAAGTGAAGGCGTCGACGTTCGTCTATCCGTGGGACGTGAACGGGGACCCGGCCGCCGCCGAGCGCATCGCGGGCCTGGGCGTGCGGCAGGTGACGCTCGCCTCCGCGTACCACTCCACCCGCGCGCTCACCCCCCGCCACCCCCGGCAGCGTATCGTCACCGCCGAGCACGCGGCCGTGCTGTACCCGCCGGGCAGGCGCTGGGAGGGCCGTACGCTGCGGCCGTACGCGGCGGGTGACTGGGCGCCCGGCGACGCGTTCGGGGAGGCCGCGAGGGCGCTCGCCCACGCCGGGCTCGACGTGCACACCTGGGTGGTCCTGGCGCACAACTCCCGCCTTGGCGCCGAGCACCCCTCGACCTGCGTGGTCAACGCGTACGGGGACCGGTATCCGTGGGCGCCGTGTGTCGCGCAGGAGCCGACGCGCGAGTACCTCGTCGACCTGGCCGTGGAGGCGGCGGTCCGCCCCGGCGCGCGCGGCACCGAGCTGGAGTCCCTCGGCTGGTACGGCATCTCCCACCTGCACGCCCACGACAAGACGGGCGGGGTCGGGCTCGGGGACGCCGGGCAGTACCTGATGTCGCTGTGCTTCTGCGTGACCTGCCGCGACGGGTACGACGGGGCCGGGCTGGACCCCGACGCGCTCGCGGCGGCAGTGCGGGACGCGCTGGAGCCGTTGTGGCGGGGCGAGACCGTCGACGAGGGGTGGCCGGCTGTCGAGAAGCTCCTCGGTGCCGAGTGGGCGGTGGGTACGCGGGTGTGGCGCGACGCGATCGCGCGCTCGCTCCAGGAGGCGGCCGTCGGGGCAGTGCGGGCTGCCGCGCCCGAGGGGTTCCAGGTGCTGTTGCACGCGGACCCGGTGACCTACCACTGCGGGGCGAACCCCGGCGTCGACCCGGCGCACATCCTGGGCGTGGCTGACGGGGTTGTCGTGCCGTGCGCGGGAGGACCGGGACTCCTCCCCGCGTTCGCGGAGGTCGGGACGGAGGGGGCTGTGCTGGCCGCCAACTTCGGCATCGTGTCGGGGATGGGCGGCAGCCCGGTGACGCTGGCCGAGGACGCCGGACGCGCGGTGGAACTGGGGGCGACCGAACTGCGGCTGTATCACGCGGGGTTGGCGTCGGACCAGGACCTGACCGCGGTACGGGAGGCATTGACGGCGGTGGGCTGACCGGTCCCGGTCCCGTCGCGGTGCCGGTCGCGGGTTCGCTCCCGCCGCCCCTGCCTGTCAGCGGTGGCGCAGCAGCCAGGCAGCCGTCAGGAGATGGGCCCCTCCCACCGCGGCCGACAGCACCCGCAGGTCGACCGGTTGCACCACTGCCGCGCCGATCGCCGTCCCCACGGCCGTCGGGGCGAACAGCAGGGTGTGGGCGGTGGCGGTGGTGCGGCCCAGCAGCTCAGGCGGGGCCGCGCGTTGGACCGCGGTGAGCGCGGCGGTCAGGACGCAGGGCAGGCCGATGCCGATCGCCGCGCTGCAGGCCAGGGCGACGGTGTCGTTCGGTATCGCGCGGAGAGCCACCGCCGACCCCGTCAGGGCGATGCCGTACGCCGCGAAGGGGAGTCCGCCGAGGCGGCGCAGGAGGGGGCCCGTGGCCAGGCCGACGGTGATCGAGCCGGCGCCCTGCGCCAGGTAGAGAAGTCCGGCGTAGGCGGGCGAGTGGCCCAGGGGCTCCACCACCGCGTGGATCAGGGCGCCGTTGATCCCGGAGAGCAGCATGGTGGTGCCGCCGGCCAGGACGAGGGGGCGTAGGCGCTTGTCGGTGAGCAGATGGCGGGCGCCTTCGGCCGTGCGGGCACGCCGGCCCGCGCGGGGCCGTTGGTCATCGCCCGTGCCCGTGCCCGTGCCGGTGTCGGTGCCCGTGTGCGTGCCGGTGCCCGTGACCGTGTCGGTGTCGGTGTCGACGACGGGGGCAGAGGCGCTGCTCCGCAGCCACCGCCCGTGCCGTCCGGCCCCGGTGCGCACCGGCTCGCCTTCCCGCGCCCGCACTGACGCGTACAGTCCCGCCGCCGCGACGAAGGTGACCGCGTCCAGCAGCGCGACCGTCGCTGCGCCGTACACCGCGTAGAGGCCCGCTCCGGCCAGTGGGGCCACCAGCTTCATGCTCTCGTTGGCCGTCATGCGCAGCCCGTTGAAGTCGCCGAGGAGGGACGGGCCGACGGCCGTGGCGACGAGGGCGGACTCGGCCGCGTCATGGACGACGCCCGCCGTTCCGTAGAGGAGGAGGACCGTGTAGAGGACCCACAGGTCGCCCGGGGTGTCCACGGTGAAGAGGGTGAGGAGGAGGGCGGCCAGGCCGAGGTCGGTGGCGATGAGGAGCGGGCGGCGGCGGTGGCGGTCCGCGAGGGTGCCCAGCCAAGGGCCCGCGAGGAGCGGCGCCCACAGGGCGCACGCGCACAGCGCCGCCAGCGCGTCCGAGCCGGTGAGATCCTTGACCCAGATCCCCGCGACCAGCCACATCGCCGACGAACCGAGGCCCGAGACCACCACTGCGGCCAGGTACAGCCCCGCGTCGCGGTCCCCGAGGACCCGCCTGGTCGACCCTGCCGACCCTCTTGTCCGTGTCGTGGATGTCATGGCTGGTGATCGTGGTGCTGAGGCCCTGCCGCGCGGATCGGGCACATGCCCTAGGAAGTGCCGCCGGGGAAGACAAGTGGGCGGCGAGCGATGAGTTTCCGCTGCGCCGGGGGTCCACAGGTGGTCCCCGCGGACGAAGACAGCAGTATTCCGGGATCCGGCACGTCTCCAGGAGCACCCCATGACCCACGACGCCCCCACCACCCTCGACTTCGCCCCCCAGGCCCGTATCGTCGCCCGCCTCGCCCAGGCCGTCCGCGACGACCAGCTCTCCGCTCCCACGCCCTGTCCGGAGTACGCGGTGCGCCACCTGCTCGGGCATCTGCTCGGGCTCGCCGTCGCCTTCCGGGAGGCGGCCCGCAAGGATCTGGGCCCCACGACGGACACCGATCCGCAGGGGTCCTGCCGGATGTCGGGCCGGACTGGCGGGAGGCCCTGCCCACGGCGCTGGACGAACTCGCGGAGGCCTGGCGGGACCCGGCGGCCTGGACGGGCGAGACCCGGGCGGGCGGGGTGTCGCTGCCGGGCGCCGTCGCCGCCGCCGTGGCGGCGGACGAACTCGTCGTGCACGGCTGGGACCTCGCCCGCGCCACCGGCCAGACGTACGTCCCCGATCCGGCGGCTCTCGCGGCGACGCACTCCTTCCTCGCCGCGGCGGCCGACGACCCCGCGCGCGGCGACATCTTCGCCCCGGTGGTGCCCGTGGCGGGCGACGAACCGTTGCTGGACCGGGTGATCGGCCTGAGCGGACGTGATCCGATCTGGAAGCCGTAGGGGCATTCCCACGACAGAACGCACCAACGAGGCGCGCGCCCCCGCCCCCGCCCCCGCCCGCGTCCGTAGGCTCCCCGCATGCCCGTGAGCCTCACCGTCCTCGGCACCGCATCCCGGCCCGGACGGGCCCGCCTCCGGTCAGCGTGCCAAGGGCGGCGACACCGTCGTTCCGCTCCTCCAGCGCCTCGACGACGTACAACGCCCGCGAGTCGAACGGCGCGCTGCCCGCGACCACCTTCCTGGCCACGGGCAGCACGACGATCGGCGCGACGATGGACCAGCCGGCGGCTAGCGCCGCACCGGCCGGATCGACTCCAGGGTCGGCACCACCGGCGCGATCGTGCCGTCGGCCGCGAACTCCATGCGGTCGACGGTGGTCTCCCGGTGCGTTCCGTCACCGCCCGACGTGGTCGGGCCGTTCAGCGCGAACCGGTGGTAGACGATGTACCAGTCGTCCGTGCCCGGCGTGTTCACCACCGAGTGGTGTCCGGTGCCGAGGATGCCGTACTCGGGGCGCTTGGACAGGATCGTGCCCCGCTTGGTCCACGGGCCGAGCGGGGTCGGTCCGGTCGCGTACGCCACGTGGTAGTTCTCACTGCGGGTGTCGTCCTCGGACCACATGAAGTAGTACGTGCCCTCGCGTTTGACGACGAAGGTGCCCTCCCGGAAGTTGTCCGGGGTGATGTCCTTCACCTCACCGGCGTCGAACGACACCATGTCGTCGTTCAGCGGCACCACGTAGCCGCGTCCGTTGCCCCAGTACAGGTACGACCGCCCGTCGTCGTCCGTGAGGACCGACGGGTCGATCATCTGGCCCGGCAGCGGCCCGCCCTTGGCGACCAGCGGCTTTCCGAGGGCGTCCTTGAAGGGGCCGGCGGGGGAGTCGGCCACCGCCACGCCGATCTGCTGCTCGGCGCAGAAGTAGAAGTAGTACCTTCCGTCGCGCTCGGCGATCGCCGGGGCCCAGGCGTTCCTGTCGGCCCAGGACACGTCGGGTCCGAGGTCGAGGATCACGCCGTGGTCCTTCCAGTGGACGAGGTCCTTGGAGGAGAAGGCCTTGAACCGTGTGCCGCTCCAGCCGGGGAAGCCGTCCGTGGTCGGGTAGATCCAGTAGCGGCCGTCCATGTACTTGATGTCGGGGTCGGCGTACAGGCCGGGCAGGACCGGACCGCGGGTCGGCACCGCCTCCACCGTCCAGGTGCGCTGCGTGCCGTCCGCCGCGGTGACGGCGTACTTTTGCGGATCGCGGAAGTCGCGGAGTGTCCCGGACTCCGGGCTCACCGTCGCGTCCTCGCCGAGCCACAGCTTCGGGGCCAGCCGCCGCAGGTCGGCGCCGGGTTCCATCGGCAGGACGACCTTGCTCGTGGCCTCGGTGACGACGGCGTACGCCTTCTGGCCCTTCGCCGTGGCGTCCACGACCGAGGCGGGGCTCGCCGGGTAGGCGGCCAGCAGCCGGTCGTACTCCTCCTGTGTCACCGGCATGACCGTGCCGTGCCGGGGACTGGCGGGCAGCTGGTAGTTCCTGGACATGGTCCACTCGCCCGCGTCGAGGTCGGTGGTCTCGAACGGGACGTAGCCGCGACCGCCGTACTCGTCGATGAACAGGTACCACTTCTCCTCGGTGTTGGACTTGAACACCGTCGGACCCTCACCGCGGTCGATCGATCCGCTGCCGACGCAGTCCGAGACGAAGTCGTAGGAGGTGTCCGTGAGCGAGGTCGACTTCTCCGCTGTGATGAACTTCGAGCAGGGGTTGGACGACGTCGGGTCCCGCTCGTCCTTGGTGTAGCGGTAGTACGTGTCCTTGTGCTTCACGACCGTGGAGTCGATGACCGAGTAGCCCGGGTCGTCCCAGACCTCCGGCTCGCTGAAGGTGCGGAAGTCCTTCGTCGTCGCGTACAGCATCCTGTTGTACGTCGAGCCGGTGTGGTCCGGGTCGTCGTCGGCGTAGAGCTTCGACGCCCAGAAGACCACGTACTCACCGAGGCTGTCGTCCCAGTAGGCCTCCGGCGCCCAGGTGTTGCCGGCGTTGTCGGGGGAGACCTTCACCAGGCGCTGGTCGGTCCAGTGGACCAGGTCGGTGGACTCCCAGACCATGATGGACTTGCTGCCGTGGCGCTGGACCTGGTCCCAGCTGCCGCTGCTGTTCCGGTACATGCGCAGGTCCGTCGCGATCATGTAGAACCTGTCGCCCCGGGGAGAGCGGATCACGAACGGGTCGCGCAGGCCCTTCTCGCCGATGGTCGACGTGAGGACCGGCTTGCCGGCGTTCAGCTCCCGCCAGTGCAGCGCGTCGTTGCCACGGCTGAGGGCGTAGCGGATCTGCTCGCCGTCCGAGGTTCCCTCACCGGTGAAGTAGGCGAAGAGGTAACCGGCGTACTTGGATTTCTTCATGGACTGTTCCGGAGGCGTCGGTGGGGACTGGGCCGCACCGGGTGGGGCGGCCAGCAGGCTGAGGAAGAGAGCGAGGAGGGGGAGCAGGAGCGTGCGGGCGGTGGGGCGCATGACACATCCTGTGTGAGTCTGGTCGATTCTGTTGGGTAAGGGCTTCTGGAGTCTCACCAGTGAGGCACGATGCGTCAATGGGGATGACGTGATGGCCGCGAGCGAAATTTCCGAGGACTTCCGTGAGGGCCGCGGCAACCCTTTCCGTCCGGGCGGCGACCAGTGACCAGAAGCGGGCCGGGGCGGCCCCTCCGGCCCGCTTCGTTCCTCGTCCCCCGAGAAAGGAACACCTGTGCGGCAGAGCGGCAGCGGACGCCATCGCAGAACCCGCACCCTGTCGATCGCCGCCGCGGTGGCCGTCGCCTCGGGGGCGGGCGGCGTCTGCCTCGGCCTCTCCGACGACGGCGCCCGGGCCGCCACCACCACGGTCACCGTCTCCACCACGGCTCAACTGGAGTCGGCCGTCGCGAGCGCCGCGGCCGGTCAGACCATCCGGGTGCGCGGCGGCACGTACCGGCCGACGAAGGCGCTGAAGTCCACGGCGAACGGCACCGCCTCGGCCCGCATCACGCTCACCGCGTACGGCAGCGAGAAGGTCGAGGTCGACGGCTCCCGGCTCCCCGCCGGTTCCTGGCTCGCCGCGATCCACGGCGACCACTGGACCGTCTCGGGCATCACCTTCCAGAACTCGCCGGCCCAGGGCTTCGTCGCGACCTCGTCGGCCGGCGGGATCTTCAGGAACCTCGTCACCGCGCACAACGGCGACTCCGGCTTCACCCTGCGCGGCGACGGCACGACGGACAACCTCGTGCAGAACCTCGACAGCCACGGCAACCACGACGCCGCGAACCACGGCCGGAACGCCGACGGCATCGCCGTCAAATTCGGCTCCGGCACCGGCAACAGGATCACCGGCGCCCGCCTCCACGGCAACGCGGACGACGGTCTCGACCTCTGGCAGTTCTCCTCGCCCGTCACCGTCGAGCACTCCTGGGCCTTCGGCAACGGCCACAACCGCTGGAACGACTCCCCGTTCGAGGGCGACGGCAACGGGTTCAAGCTGGGCGGCGGCGGGGCGTCGGTCGCGCACGTGCTCGACGACAACGCCGCCTGGGACAACACGCTGCACGGCTTCACCGAGGACTCCAACGCCGGCGCGATCCTGCTGAACCGCAACACCGCCTACGCCAACAAGGAGAACGGCTTCGCCTTCGCCACCGGCAAGGCCCGCCTGGCGCGCAATCTCGCGGTGGGCAACGGCACGGGCAAGGCGAAGCTGGGGCTGTTCACCGTGTCGGCCGCGAACAACTGGGACAGCGGGGTGGCCACGCCCGGCTTCGAGTCGACCAGCGCGGCCACCGCCCACGGTGCGCGGAGGCCGGACGGCTCGCTGCCGGCCACCACGTTCCTGACGACGGGGTCCACGGCTGTCGGTTCGGCGATGAACTGATCCGCCGCGCAGGACCGGTTCAACCGGCCGCTGGTCCGTCGTGGCCTGTCGGCACTCATGCGGAAGGGCTGCCGATGCCGGGAAGGTTCCTCTACGAGCGGCCCTCGTCGGCGGAGCCGTTGTCGTCGTGGGGCTCGAAGCCGCCCGCCACCGCGAGGTCCTGGCCGTCCGCCGTCGCCGTCATCGCGTAGCGGTCGTCGCCGGCGTCCCGGCCGCCGCGCTCGTGGTCGTACTGCCCGGCGAACACGAACTCGCCCTTCGGGACCGTACGGCCGTCCTTGAGGACCCACGTGTAGACCAGGAAGCCGTCGTCCTCCTCGACCGTGAGGTCGAAGTCCTGCTCCGGCAGCGAGCGCCAGGCGCCGGCCGAGGTGACCCCGCCGGTCAGGGCGATCCGCAACTGGACCGTCAGCTCGGCGAGCTGCTCGCCCGTGCGCAGGGTCAGATTGCTCTGCGCCCAGAAGTCGTTGCTGTGCGGGTCGACCGAGCCGTCCGACCAGAGCGGGCCGTCCTCCTCGTTCCCCGAGGCGGGCAGCTTCGGCGCGGTCGTGTCCTGGGCGGGCGGGGTCTTCGACGGGCTCGGGCCGGGTTTCTCCTCCGTCGTGCCGCCGGTGCTCGGGGTCTGCTCGTCAGGGTGGGCGGGCACCCGGCTCGTCGCGGCCGGGGAGTCGCCCGGAGTCGGGGAGACCGCGACCGTCCGGTCGGCCGGCGGCGTCTCCCCGCCCTTCACGGCGGAGGCGACCGCGTAACCGCCGACCGCGAGCACGCCCGCGACACCGGCGGTGGCGGTGACCACCCGCACCCAGCCCCACAGCGGCGGCCGGGCCGCCGTGCGCCCGTGGCGCTCCTCGGGGGCGGCCATGCCGCGCTCGATCCGGGCCAGGACGTGGGCGCGGTCGGGCTCGTGCGCCTCGGCCGACTCGCGCAGCCGGGCGCGCAGTTCCTCGTGCACGTCCCTCATCGGTCCCTCCCTCCGCTGCCCGGCGCAGCCGCTCCTGGCACGCCCGCGCCGGTGATGCCCGCGCCCGTCACGCCCGCGCCCGTGATGCCCGCGCCCGTGATGCCCGCGGGCATCCGCCGCTGCGGCACCTCGGTGCCGAGCAGCTTCTGCAACTCGGCCATCCCCTTGGACGTCTGGCTCTTCACCGTACCGACCGAGACGCCGAGGGCGAGCGCGGTGTCCTTCTCCGAGAGATCGAAAGCATGCCGCAGCACCACACACGCCCGCTTGCGGAACGGCAGCCTGCGCAGCGCCGACCGCACGTCGACCACCCCGGCCACATCGGGATTCTCGGTCTTCTCCTCGCGCTGCGACCAGAACAGCGTGATCCGCCGGCGTTCCCGGACCGCGCTGCGGATCCGGGTGCGGGCCAGATTGGCCACCACCCCACGGGCGTACGCCACCGGATGGTCCGCCGCGCGGACCCGGTCCCAGCGGTGCCACATCGCCAGCAGCGCGTCCGCCGCCAGATCGTCGGCGGCGTCCGCCTCGCCGGTCAACAGGTGGGCCAGGCGGGACAGTTCGGCGTAGTGCCGTTCGAAGAAGGCGTGGAACTCCACGGAGGCTGCGTCGTCGACGACAGTGCCCACGGGGACCTCTCTTCTCGCTGCGGCCACAGAGAGGGCCGCGCCGGCCCGCTGTGCGTGTCATGTGAATGACATGTGAGCGTCCGGAAGCCACCCGGACGAGATCCGGAAGAGTAGCAGTGATCGTGAAGAGTGTTCGCACGGGACTTCGAACGCCGTCCCGCGGGGCGAACCCCGATTCCGTAACACGGAGAAAACCTGAATCGGGTTCAACACAGGAACAATCCAGCCAGCATCCGCGCGTAGTACACGCATGTCACTAGGAGTACCGTCCATGTCCGACGCACAGAAGGTGGCCGACCGGCCGCAGGCCGAGCCACCCGGGGCGAACAGCGTCGATCGCTTCTTCAGGATCACCGCCCGGGGGTCCACCTTCGCCCGGGAGATACGCGGCGGCTTCGCCACGTTCTTCACGATGGCGTACATCCTTGTCCTGAATCCCATCATCCTCGGCAACGCCAAGGACAAGTACGGCCACACCCTCGACGGCGCCGAACTCGTCACCGCCACCGCCCTCGTGGCCGCCGTGATGACGATCATCATGGGCGTCGGCGGCAACCTGCCGCTCGCGCTCGCCGCCGGCCTCGGGCTCAACGCGGTCGTCGCCTTCCAGATCGCCCCGCTGATGAGCTGGGCGGACGCCATGGGACTGGTCGTCCTCGAAGGCCTGCTGATCTGCGTGCTGGTCGCCACGGGCCTGCGCGAGGCCGTCATGCACGCCATCCCGCAGCCGCTGAAGCAGGCGATCAGTGTCGGCATCGGTCTGTTCATCGCCTTCATCGGCTTCGTCGACGCCGGCTTCGTCAGCCGTATCCCCGACCTCGCGAACACCACCGTGCCGGTGCAGCTCGGCGCCGGCGGCGCGCTGACCGGCTGGCCCGTCCTGGTCTTCTGCCTGGGCGTCCTGCTGACCGTCGCGCTGCTCGCCCGCAAGGTGAAGGGCGCGATCCTGATCAGCATCCTGGCGATGACGGTCGTCGCGATCGTGGTCAACTCGGTGGCCGACATCAAGAGCTGGGGCCTGACCACCCCGAAGGTCCCCGACGACATCGTGGCCGCCCCCGAGTTCGGCCTGCTCGGCGACTTCAGCCTGTTCGGCTCGTTCGGCGAGACCACCGTCATCACGGTCGTCCTGCTGATCTTCACCCTGCTGCTCTCGGACTTCTTCGACACCATGGGCACGGTCGTCGGCATCACCGCCGAGGCGGGCCTGCTGGACGAGGAGGGCAAGGTCCCGAACCTCGGCCGGGTCCTGCTCATCGACGGTGCGGCGGCCGTCGCGGGCGGCGCCGCCTCCGCGTCCTCCGCGACCTCCTACATCGAGTCCGCGGCCGGCGTCGGCGAGGGCTCACGCACGGGCTTCTCGAATCTGGTCACCGGCGGTCTGTTCGCCGTGGCGCTCTTCCTCACCCCGCTGCTGACCATCGTCCCGATGCAGGCCGCCGCCCCCGCGCTCGTCGCCGTCGGCTTCCTGATGATGACCCAGGTCAAGCACATCGACTGGGACAGGTACGAGATCGCCATCCCCGCGTTCCTCACCATCGCCGTCATGCCGTTCACCTACTCGATCACCAACGGCATCGGCGCCGGCTTCCTCGCCTTCGTCCTGATCAAGACGGTCCTCGGCAGGGCGAAGGAGGTCCACTGGCTGCTGTGGGGCACCTCGGCCCTGTTCCTGGTGTACTTCGCGATCGACCCGGTCCAGCAGCTGTTCGGCGTGAAGTGACACCGTCCATGTGCTGACGGCGAAGGGCCGCCCCGGGGGGAGTGGGGCGGCCCTTCTTGTTCAGGGGGTCCTCATGAACCCGGGGGTTGCCCGCCGACCGCTCCGGTGGGGCGGGCCGACGGGCTCAGAGCCTCCGCGTCGCCAGCGTCAGCCGGTCACGCGCGTCGAAGAGTGCGTCCTTGACCAGCTGCTCATGGGCCGGGGTCAGCCGGGCCACCGGGACCGAGCAGCTGATGGCGTCACGGGCCGGCGTGCGGTACGGGACCGCCACGCCGAAGCAGCGCAGCCCGAGGGTGTTCTCCTCGCGGTCGACGGAGAAGCCCTGCTCACGGATCTGGCGCAGCTCCTCGATGAGCCGCTCGCGGTCGGTGATCGTGTGCTCCGTCAGCGCCGGCAGGGTCTCCGGGAGCATCTTGCGGACCTGCTCGTCGGTGTGGGTGGCCAGCAGCGCCTTGCCGAGCGAGGTCGAGTGGGCGGGCAGCCGGCGGCCGACGCGGGTGAAGGGGCGCAGATAGTGCTGCGACTGGCGGGTGGCGAGGTAGACGACGTTCGTGCCGTCGAGGCGGGCCAGGTGGATCGTCTCCGTCGTGTCGTCCGAGAGCCGGTCCAGCGTCGGCCGGGCCAGCGCCACCACCTCGTCGCCGTCGATGTACGAGGTGCCGACGAGGAGCGCCCGTACGCCGATGCCGTAGCGCGTGCCCGTCGCGTCCGTCTCGACCCAGCCCAGCTCCACGAGCGTGCGGAGCAGCATGTAGAGGCTGGACTTGGGGTATCCGACGGCCTCCTGGACCGCCGCCAGGGAGTGCATCCCGGGGCGTCCGGCGAAGTATTCGAGCAGCTCAACGGTCCGTACCGCCGACTTGACCTGCGCTCCGCCGCCCGTCTCGACTGCCGACATCGCCCTTGACCCCTTCGTTCGACGGGAAATAGTCTCCGACAGCATATTCATCATCAGAGACGGCGTTCAGCATATCGAACGACCCTGGTGAACGGACCCCAGTAATACGTGAAGGGACCCGCGGTGGCAGCAGCACCAGTCTGGAGTGTCGACCCCCGAACCGGGAAGCAGCGCGAGCAGGTTGCGGTGGAAGCCACAGCCCAGGAGGTGGACGCCGCCGTCCGCGCGGCCCACGCGGCGCGTGGCTCTCTCGCCGACCGCGCGGTCCGCGCCGCCTTCCTGCGCACGGCCGCCGACCAGCTCCAAGCGGCCAAGGACCAGCTCGTCGAGGTCGCCGACGCCGAGACCGCGCTCGGCCCGGTCCGCCTCACCGGTGAACTCGCCCGCACCTGCTATCAGTTGCGGGCTTTCGCCGACATCGTCGACGAGGGCGCGTTCCTCGACGTGGTGATCAACCACCCCGACGACACCGCCACCCCGCCCATCCCCGACCTGCGCCGCTACAAGGTCCCGCTGGGCGTCGTCGCCGTCTACTCGGCCTCCAACTTCCCGTTCGCCTTCTCCGTCCCCGGCGGCGACACGGCGAGCGCGCTGGCCGCCGGGTGCCCGGTCGTCGTCAAGGCCCACCCCGACCACCCGGCCCTGTCCGAGCTGGTCGCGATCGTGCTGCGCCGGGCCGCCGCCGAGCACGGCGTTCCCGAGGCTGTCCTCGGCCTCGTGCACGGCTTCGAGGCGGGCGTCGAACTGGTCAAGCACCCGCTCGTCACCGCCGCCGGCTTCACCGGTTCGGTACGCGGCGGCCGTGCCCTCTTCGACGCGGCGGCGGCGCGTCCGGTGCCGATCCCGTTCCACGGCGAGCTGGGCTCCCTCAACCCCGTCCTCATCACGGAGGCCGCGGCGGCGGAGCGCGCCGAGGCGATCGGCGCGGGGCTGGCCGGGTCGATGACCCTCGGGGTCGGCCAGTTCTGTGTGAAGCCGGGCCTGGTGCTGGCGCCCGCGGGTGACGCCGGCGACCGGCTCGTGAAGTCCCTCACCGAGGCGGTCAGCGACGTCGGCTCGGGGGTCCTGCTGGACCACCGCATGCGCGACAACTTCCTCGCCGGTGTAGCCGAGCGCGCCGAGCTGCCCGAGGTGGAGTCGCCGGTGACCGCGGGGGCGGGCGGCGAGCACACCGTCAGCCCCGGCTTCCTCACCGTCCCCGCCGGGAAGCTGGCGGCCGAGGGCGCGCACGACCTGCTCCTGGAGGAGTGCTTCGGGCCGCTCACGGTCGTGGCGCGCTACGAGGACGAGGACGAGGCCACGTCGGTGCTCTCCCGGCTGCCCGGCAACCTGACCGCCACGGTGCACCTGTCCGGCGGGGAGGCCGCCGGGGAGGGGCGTGGGCCGGAGCTGCTGGCGCAGCTGACGCCGCTGGCCGGACGGGTGCTCGTGAACGGGTGGCCGACGGGGGTCGCCGTGGCACCGGCCCAGCACCACGGCGGGCCCTACCCGGCGACCACGTCGACGTCCACGTCGGTGGGCGGTACGGCGATCGAGCGGTGGCTGCGGCCGGTCGCCTATCAGGGCGCGCCCGAGGCGCTGCTGCCGGCGGAGCTTCGGGACGACAACCCGCTGGGGCTGCCGCGGCGGTTCAACGGCGTCCTGGAGCGGTAGCGCCACAAGGGGTGCGGTCGCCTGCGGGCCGCGGGTCGTCTCATGGCCGATCGCGCGGTTCCCCGCGCCCCTCAAAAGCCTGCTGCCGTGGGCCGGGAGCTGTAAGAATCCCCCAATGGACGTCGACATCCCCGAACTCCCGTTCCCTCTCCGTACCTACGGCCCCGACGGGTACTGGTCCCATGAGGACGGGGTGCTCACCGGGTGGGCCGGTGCGCGGCAGGACCGGTTCGTGCCGCCCACCGACGAGGGGCTGGATCCCGCTTCGGACGCGCCCAGGCTGCTGGGTGCGCCGGAGGGGGACTTCCAGCTGATCGCCCGTGTCACCGTCGGCTTCGCCGCCGGGTTCGACGCGGGCGTTCTCTACGTGCACGTGGGGGAGCGGGCCTGGGCGAAGCTCTGCCTGGAGTACTCGCCGGATGTGCCGACCGTGTGCACGGTGGTCACCCGGGGGCACTCGGACGATGCCAACTCCTTCACCGTAGACGGAAGTTCGGTGTGGTTGCGGGTCAGCCGCACCGGCCGGGCGTTCGCCTTCCACGCCTCGCGCGACGGAAAGCGGTGGACCTTCGTCCGGCTCTTCACACTCGCAGGGGAGAAGGAGAGCGGCGCCGCCCTCGTCGGCTTCATGACGCAGTCGCCGATGGGCGAGGGCTGCGTGGTCACGTACGACCACATCGAGTTCCGCCCCAACTGGCCGGAGGGCCTGCGCAACGGCGGCTGAGGGACGGCGGCTGAGGAAGGGCTGCCCGGGGCGGAACCTCCGGGTGCGCGGAACCACCGGGGTGCGTGGCACGTCTTCAGCGGCATGATCAAGGACCGTGTGAACCGAGTGACCGGAGCGCGCGTGATCAGGACCGCGCTCCCCGCCGAGGCGCCGGGCATCGCCGCGCTGCACGCCCGCGCCCGGGCGACGTACTACCCGGACGGCGTCCCCGATGACGGCACGGACTGGCCCGCCGCCTGGCGCCGGGCCGTCGAACGACCGGGCGGGCAGGTGCTGTGTGCGGTGGAGCAGGGGCGGATCACCGGGATCGCCTCCTTCCGTACGGCGGACGGGGCGCCCGGCGACACCGTGTACCTCGCGCAGTTCCATGTGGACCCCGAGCGGTGGCGCCAGGGGACCGGCCGGGCGCTGCACGTGGCCTGCGTGGAGGCGTGGCGGGCGGACGGCAAGCGCACGGCGGGCCTCTCGGTGCACGTGGACAACCACCGGGCCCGGGCCTTCTACGCCCGCCAGGGCTGGACCCCCGACGCGCGGAACCCCTCCGCGCCGGGCGACCACCACCTTCTCCTCACGTACACCGTCACCTGTACCGGCGCCGGGGAATGAACCGGACTGCTTGAATGTTCACCAACCAGAGAAAGCGGAGGGCGTCTCCGTACCGTGCGACCTGGAGAGAGCTGAGACCATGCGCGTCGAGATCTGGAGCGACATCGCCTGCCCCTGGTGCTACGTGGGCAAGGCCCGCTTCGAGAAGGCACTCGCGGCCTTCCCGCACCGCGACGGCGTCGAGGTGGTGCACCGCTCCTTCGAGCTCGACCCCGGCCGCGCCAAGGACGACATCCAGCCGGTCCTCACCATGCTGACCAAGAAGTACGGGATGAGTGAGGCGCAGGCCCAGGCCGGTGAGCACAACCTCCGCGAGCAGGCCGCCGCCGAGGGGCTCGCCTACCGGGCCGAGGGCCGCGACCACGGCAGCACCTTCGACATGCACCGCCTGCTCCACTTCGCCAAGGAGCAGGGGCGGCAGAGCGAACTGCTCCAGGCCTTCTACCGGGCGAACTTCGCGGAGGACCGGTCCGTGTACGCCGGCGCCGACGAGTTCCTGATCGAGCTGGCCGTCGAGGCGGGGCTGGACGAGAGCGCGGCGCGCGCGGTGCTCGCCGACCCGGTCGCCTACGCGGACGCGGTCCGGGCCGACGAGCGGGAGGCCGCGGAGCTGGGGGCGAACGGCGTGCCGTTCTTCGTGCTCGACCGGAAGTACGGGGTGTCCGGGGCCCAGCCCGCGGAGGTCTTCGAGCGGGCCCTGGTCCAGGCGTGGGGGAGAGGCCGCCGTTGAAGCCGGTCCAGGCCGGTGGCGAGGAGGCGCAGGCATGCGGGCCCGATGGATGCGCCGTTCCTCGGTAGCCACCCGAAGTGTCTCCGCTCCCGGTCAGCCGCCATGTATGAGCAACGCTTGGCCGAAGCTCGTAGAAGGTCTCAATGGACGTGAGGTTCGCGGGGGCCCACAGTGGTCTCATGGAGACCTTCGAGAGCCTGGTCCAGGCCGAGTTCGCCCCGAAGAACACCTATCTGAACACCGCGAGCACCGGGCTGCTGCCGGCCCGCGCGGTGGAAGCGATGACGGTCGGCGTGCAGTCCGTGGCGGACGGGCGGCCGGTGGACATGTTCGCCGATGTGGAGGCCGCGCGGGCGGCCTTCGCACGGATCGTCGAAGTGCGGGACGACCGGGTGGCGGCCGGGGCCTCGGTCGCCGTCTACAGCGGGCTGATCGCCGCCTCGCTGCCGGCGGGCGCCGAGGTGCTGACCGCCGAGGCCGACTTCACCTCCCTCGTGAACCCCTTCCATGTGCGCGGCGACCTCAAGGTGCGCGAGGTCCCGCTGGAGCGGGTCGCCGAGTCGGTGCGCTCCAGCACGGCGCTCGTCGCGGTGAGCGCCGCGCAGTCCGCCGACGGCCGGGTCGCCGACCTGGACGCGATCCGCGAGGCCGCGCGGGCGCACGGGGCGCGTACGTACATCGACGCGTCGCAGTCCGCCGGCTGGCTGCCGATCGACGCGGACGCGTACGACTACGTCGTCTCCGTCGGCTTCAAGTGGCTCCTCTGCCCGCGCGGAGTGACCTTCCTCGTCGTCCCGGAGGACCTCGGCGGACTCACCCCCGTCTTCGCCGGCTGGGTCGCCGGGCAGGAGCCGTGGGACAGCTGCTACGGCCCGGTCGAGGAACTCGCCCGCTCCGCCCGCCGGTTCGACGAGAGCCCCAGCCTCTTCTCGTACGCCGGTGCCCGCCGCTCCCTCGCGCTGATCGAGGAACTGGGCGTGGCGAACGTACGGGAGCACGACCTCGCGCTGGCCGACCGCTTCCGCGCGGGCCTCGCCGCACTGGGCCGGGAGCCGGTGGCGGCGCCCGGTTCGGCGATCGTGTCGGTGCCCGGACTGGGCCACCGGCAGGCGGAGTTGAGCCGCGCGGGGGTCGAGGTCTCCGACCGCGCGGGTCATCTGCGGGCCGCCTTCCACCTGTACAACACGCCCACGGACGTCGACCGGCTCCTGGACGTCCTGTCCCGCTGACTTCCGAGATCCACTGGCGCGGACCATCCCTCGGGCGCTAGTGCCGTAGCAGGGAACGTTTGCCCTGTTGTGATGTGACGCGTCGTCCGGGTGCTGTGTCGGGCGGCGCGTGTCCGTCACTCTGTCCGGGTGGCAGAACGAGTACGCGTGCGTGAGATCGATGACGACGAGGGCAGACGGCTGCTGCGGATCATCCGCAGGGGGACTGGGTCGGTGGTGACCTGGCGGCGGGCCCAGATGGTGCTGCTGTCCGCGCAGGGCATGCCGGTGGCGAAGATTGCCGAGGTGTCGTTCACCAGCGACGACCGGGTCCGCGATGTGATCCACAACTTCAACACCGACGGCTTCGAGTCGCTGTATCCGAAGTACAAGGGCGGCCGGCCCAAGACGTTCACATTGCCCGAGCGTCGCGAGATCAAGAAGATCGCCAAGTCCAAGCCCGCCGAGCACGACCTGCCGTTCTCGACCTGGAGTCTGACCAAGCTGGCGGACTTCCTGGTCGCCGAGGGGGTGGTCGACGACATCAGCCACGAGGGCCTTCGCATCCTGCTCCGCGAGGAAGGCGTCTCCTTTCAACGCCTGAAGACCTGGAAGACCTCCCGCGACCCGGACTACGCGGCCAAGAAGGCACGCGTCGAGCACCTGTATGCCATCGCCGACGGCGAGGTCATACCCGAGGAGGGCGAGCCCGAAGTCGTCTTCTGTCTGGACGAGTTCGGGCCGCTCAACCTGATGCCCCACCCTGGCCGGCAGTGGGCCGAACGCGGCGGCAAGTACAAGGACCCCGACCGTGAACCACGTCGTCGTCGGCGGGCGACCTACAACCGCTACGGCGGGGTGCGGCACCTGTTCGCCGCTCTGGACCTGGCCAAGGACAAGCTCTACGGCCACATCAAGCCCATCAAGCGACGCACTCAGTTCCTGGAGTTCTGCCGCTACCTGCGCACCCTCTACCCGGCCGGTGTCCGCATCGCGATCGTCTGCGACAACTTTTCCCCGCATCTGACCACGAAGAAGTGCCAGCGGGTCGGCACCTGGGCGGCGGCGAACAACGTCGAGATCGCCTACACCCCGACGAACTCCTCGTGGCTCAACCGCGTCGAGGCCCAGTTCACCGCTTTGCGCTACTTCACCCTCGACGGCACCGACCATGCCGACCACAAGGAACAGGGCAGCATGATCCGCCGCTACATCATCTGGCGAAACCGCCATGCCGACGACCGACGCCTACGCGCCGTCGTCGACAGGGCAAACATTGCCTGATCCGGCACTAGGAAGGCATCACGAGGTGGTGGTGCCGGTGGAGCCGACGCTCGAACAGACGCCCAGCGATGTGGAGTTGCATCGGCGGCTGGTGTACGGGGACGAGTCCGCGCTGTGTGAGGCGTACGCGGCGTACGGGGGACTGGTCCGGCGGGTGGCCGTCCGGGTCACCCGCAGCCCGGCCGCCGCCGAGGACGTGGCGCAGGAGGTCTTCGCCCAGCTGTGGAGCAGGCCGTACGGCTTCGACGCGCGCCGCGGCTCGCTGCGCACCTGGCTGTCCATGCTCGCCCACCGGCGGGCCGTGGACTGGGTGCGCGACGAGGCCCGGCACCGCAAGGACGCCCGCGCGGACGACTCGGCGCTGCACGCCATCCCCGACGCCGCACCCGGCCCGGACGAGGCGGTGGTCGACCGCGAGCGCTCCCTGCTGCTGCACAGCGCCCTCGCCGGACTGCCGCGCCCGCAGCGGGAGGTGGTCCACCTGGCGTACTTCGCGGGCCGTACCTACCGTCAGGCCGCCGTCGAACTGGGCATACCCGAGGGCACCGCGAAGACCCGGCTGCGCTCGGCCCTGCGCAAACTGGCGGAGTCCCTCGCGGACCCACCGGACCCGGCACCGGTGAGGGGCGCGTGATGGGGGCGCACGGGGCCGTCCGGACCGCAGCGGGCCTGCGTATCGTGGATGTGGCAGGGCGAAAGGGCGGCGCGCGATGACCAACGACCACGACGGCGTACGGGAGCTGCTGGCCGCCTGGGCGATCGGCGTGCTCCCACCCGGCGACGCCACAACGGCCCCCCCGCACCTGGCCGTGTGCGAGGAGTGCGCGGCGGAGGCCGAGCGGCTCCGGGACACCGTACGACTGCTGGACGGCGCCCCCGTACCGGGCGCGGCCCCGGACAACGCGCCGGGTGCCGAGTCGGGCGGCGCCGTGAGCGGGAGCGCCGACGGGATCCTCGCGTCAGCCCTGTGCTCCCGCAGTCCCCGCATCCCCATCGCCCCGCACGCCGCCCCCTACGCCGCCGCCGTGGCCGGACTCCAGGCCCTCGTCCCCGAGCTGGACGGCCGCTGGGGCAGCCCGGTCGTCCACGACTGGGACGTGCACGCCACCGTCGCGCACCTCGTGGCCGCCGACGAGCACCTAGGCGTGCACCTCGGTGTCGACGCCCGCGTGCCCGCCTCGCACATCCCGGAGGGGGTTCCCACGGGCGAGGCCTGGGCCCGGCGCACCGCCGACGTCATCGCCCACGAGCACGCCCGCCCGCCCGGGGAGACGGTCGTCACCTGGGCCGCGCAGGCCGCCGCGCTGCTGGCCACGCCCGAGGCCCGCGACCTGGAACGCGCCGCCCGCCCCGTCTCGGTGATGGACCTCCGGCTGCCGGTCGCCGACCACTTCGTGGTCCGCGCCTTCGAGACGTGGATCCACACGGACGACATCGGCCGCGCGCTCGGCCTCGCCGTCCCCCCGCCCCCCGACGACCACCTCTCGTCCCTGATCCGCCTTGCCGTCCGCATCCTCGTCCTGGCGCTCCACGAGGCGCCCCCCGTGCTCTTCGAGGTCACCGGCCCCACCCGCGCCTCCTGGGTCCTCGGCTCCGACACCGAACCCGTACGTGCCGAACTCACCCTGGACCCGGTCGACTTCTGCCTCCTGGTGGGCGGCCGTCACACCCCGGACCAGGTACCGAGGGGGGTGTCCGGCGACGAGGGGGCGGCCCGGAACGTACTGGAGACGGCGGCGTCGCTGGCCTGGCTGTGAGGAGCGCCCCGCGGACGGGCCGGACACACGCGAGGGCCGGGTGGTCGCTCAGGGGACAGCGACCGCCCGGCCCGGTCAGGGCGACGGCGTGGTCACCGCACGGGCGTGAAGTCCCGCGCGCCGATGAACTCCGGCCGCCGTACCGGCGCCGCGAACGGCTCCACCGCGGCGTTCTCCACGCTGTTGAAGACGATGAAGACGTTGCTGCGCGGGAACGGCGTGATGTTGTCGCCGGAGCCGTGCATGCAGTTGCAGTCGAACCAGGTCGCCGAACCGGCCTTGCCCGTGAACAGCTTGATGCCGTACTCGGAGGCCATGGCCGTCAGCGCCTCGTCGGACGGGGTGCCGGCGTCCTGCATCTGCAGCGACTTCTTGTAGTTGTCCTTCGGGGTGGACCCCGCGCAGCCGAGGAACGTCCGGTGCGAGCCGGGCATGATCATCAGCCCGCCGTTGGTGTCGTAGTTCTCGGTCAGCGCGATCGAGACGGACACCGTCCGCATGTTCGGCAGCCCGTCCTCGGCGTGCCAGGTCTCGAAGTCGGAGTGCCAGTAGAACCCGGACGCACCGAAGCCCGGCTTCACGTTGATCCGTGACTGGTGGACGTAGACGTCCGAGCCGAGGATCTGCCGGGCCCGCCCGACGACCCGCTCGTCGCGCACCAGCCGGCCGAACAGCTCGCTGATCCGGTGCACCTCGAAGACCGACCGGATCTCCTGCGACTTCGGCTCGACGATCGAACGCTCGTCGGCGCGGATCGCCGGATCGGTGACGAGCCGCTCCAGCTCCTGCCGGTAGACGGCGACCTCGTCCGGTCCGATGAGCTCCTCGACGGCGAGGAAGCCGTCACGCTCGTACGACTGGAGCTCGGTGAGGGAGACCGGGCCGGGTGTGCCGGGGGAGCCCCAGACGACCGGGTCCTGGCGCGGGACCGACACCTCGGTGGCCCCTCGGCTCGGGTAGAGGTCGGGAACGGTGGTGGCAGTGGTCGTGGTCGTGGTCGTGGTCATGGTGATGTCACACCTCCTCGGGCTCGGTGAGCAGTGGGTAGACGCCGTTCTCGTCGTGGTCCTCCCGTCCGGTGACGGGCGGGTTGAAGACGCACAGGCACCGGAAGTCCTCCTTGACGCGCAGGGTGTGCCGCTCATGGCCGTCGAGGAGGTACATGGTCCCGGGCGTGATCGTGTGGCTCTGCCCGGTCTCGTGGTCGGTGAGCTCGGCCACGCCCTCGACGCACACGACGGCCTCGACGTGGTTCGCGTACCACATCGACGTCTCCGTACCGGCGTACAGAATCGTTTCGTGGAGGGAGAAGCCGACCCGCTCCTTGGCGAGGACGATGCGTTTGCTCTCCCAGGTGCCGGACGCGGCCCTGACATGCCGGTCGGTGCCTTCGATCTCCTTGAACGAACGGACGATCACGGTGTTGCGATGCCTCCTCGGTTGGGTTTACAGCTGTCTGGCCGAACGTCCGGCAGAACGGGTCTCAGATCTGCCCGAGCGGTCTCAGACGGTCTCCCGTACGGCGCGGGCGAGGACACGCAGGCCCTCGTCCAGCTCCGCGGGGGTGATGGTGAGAGCGGGCAGCAGCTTGACGACCTCGCTCTCCGGGCCGGACGTCTCGATGAGCAGCCCGAGTTCGAAGGCCCGCTGGGCGACCCGGCCCGCGCGCGCCTTCTCGTGGAACTCGATGCCCCACACCAGCCCGCGCCCCCGGTACTCCTTCACATCGGCGAGGTTCTCCTCCGTGAGGGAGATGAGGGCCTGCGCGACCTGCTCACCGCGCTCCCGGGTCTGCTTCTCCATGGCGGAGCCGTCCGCCCAGTACGCCTCCAGCGCCGCCGTCGCCGTCACGAAGGCCGGGTTGTTGCCGCGGAACGTGCCGTTGTGCTCGCCCGGCTCCCAGATGTCGAACTCCGGCTTGAACAGGCACAGCGCCATCGGCAGCCCGTAGCCGCTGATGGACTTGGAGACGGTGACGATGTCGGGCGTGATGCCCGCCTCCTCGAAGGAGAAGAACGCGCCGGTCCGGCCGCAGCCCATCTGGATGTCGTCGACGATGAGCAGCATGTCCTGCCGCTCGCACAGCTCGGCGAGCGCGCGCAGCCACTCCGGGCGGGCGACATTGATGCCGCCCTCGCCCTGGACGCTCTCCACGATCACGGCGGCGGGCTTGTTCAGCCCGGACCCCTGGTCCTCCAGGAGACGCTCGAACCACAGGAAGTCGGGGACCTGCCCCTCGAAGTAGTTGTCGAACGGCATCGGTGTCCCGTGCACCAGCGGGATGCCCGCCCCGGCGCGCTTGAAGGCGTTGCCGGTGACGGCGAGCGACCCGAGCGACATGCCGTGGAAGGCGTTGGTGAACGACACGATGGCCTCGCGCCCCTTCACCTTCCGGGCCAGCTTCAGCGCCGACTCGACCGCGTTGGTGCCGGTCGGACCCGGGAACATGACCTTGTACGGCAGGTCGCGCGGTCGCAGCACCAGGTTCTGGAAGGACTCCAGGAACGCCCGCTTGGCGGTCGTCGACATGTCGAGCCCGTGGGTGACGCCGTCCCGCTCCAGGTAGTCGATGAGGGCGCGTTTGAGCACGGGGTTGTTGTGGCCGTAGTTGAGTGAACCGGCGCCGGCGAAGAAGTCCAGGTACGCGTGGCCGTCCTCGTCGTACATGCGGCTGCCCTGCGCGCGGTCGAAGACGGTGGGCCAGCCGCGGCAGTAGCTGCGCACCTCGGACTCCAGGGTCTCGAAGACGCTCAGGTCGGGCTGGGTGATGGTCACGTCGAATCGCTCCTCGATGCGTGGGTGAGGGAGGAAGGGGTGCGGGCGACAGCCGCCCTCAGGGGCGACCGCCCTCAGGGGGACAGCGGGCCGATGCGGTGGAGCACCTCGGGCTGGTGCGGGCCGTCCGGGAAGTCCTCCGCCTCGAACAGGACCGTGCGGTCGACGCTCGCGCCATGACGTTCGGCGAACGTGGCGAACAGGCGTTCGGATGCGGTGTTGCCCGGCGTGATGGTGGTCTCGACGGTGGTGAGGGGGCGTACTCCCGCCACCCGCGCGGTGAGCCCGTCCAGCAGCGCGCCCGCCAGGCCGAGCCCCCGGTGCGCCTCGTCGACGGCGACCTGCCACACGAGCAGGGTGTCCGGCCGCTCCGGACGCACGTACCCGGTCACGAACCCGACCGGTTCCCCCGCCTCGTTCCGCGCCACCGCCGAGGTGTCCGCGAAGTCCCGGCACCACAGCAGATAGCTGTACGAGGAGTTCAGGTCCAGGGCTCCGGAGTCCCGGGCGATACGCCACAGCGCCGCGCCGTCCGCCACGTCCGGGCGGTCGATCCGGATCCCTTCCGCGATTTCCGTCAGTGGGTGCGCGTGCGATTCCAGGGGTGAGGTGTGCAGGTCTGCTTGTGCGGCAGTCATACGGCTTGAATTTACCGAGGGGAATTTCGAATTGCATCACTGCACGGGGTTACGGATGGGTCGCTCATGTGTTATCACGCGGGCGTGAGTGGGGCCGGAAGGCCTGGTCGATCTGGTGCGATTTGCCCGGAAAATACCACAGAAAAGGGGTACATTGTGGAGTCGGTCACACCTGCGTAACGTTCGCGAGACCTGCTCGAATCACGCCCTCGGTGTTCGTTGGATCTTTATGTTTGGGGACGGGGAGAGCGGGCAGAAGGGCACGGGGTTCTACTCTCTTAATTCCACTGGATTTCTGTCGGAAATATGGGCCCGCATTTCCCTCGGGGAGAGGTCTGTCACTCCCAGGCCTCCGCCGCCGCCCGACGCGCCGCCCCGGGTCGACACCGGCCCCCGATTCCGCCGGCGCCGCCCCCGGCCCCGCGTGGCCGGACCGCACGGTTCCCGGGGTCGCGTCGGGGCCGTATGGTTCACCCGGACCATTTCCCTCGCGAGGGCGCCGCAGCCCCGCGGCCAGCGGCAGGGCCGGGTCCGTGGCCAGCGCCTTCGCGACCGGCTCCGACGCGTCGAACCCGCGGGCACTCGGAGGGTCGTGCGACCGGCGCGGCATCGGGGCCGCCTCGTGGACGTACTGCTCCGGGCCTCCGCCCAGGGCGAGTGTCCCCGCGCGGGTCGCCGCAGCGGCGGACGCGTGCCGGGACGAGAAGGTCTGCCCGTACGGTCCGGTGATCACGTTCAGCGCGGTCGTGGCGGGCCCGGCGGCGGAGAAAAAACTAAGGTGCACCCATGAGCGACCACGCGGTGCTGCACATAAGGGGCCGTGTCCTCGTCGGCCCCGAGGACGTCCGTGACGAACTGTGGGTGGTGGACGGCCGGGTGACGTACGACCGCCCCACCGGCCTCCAGGACGTCCGCACCGTGGAGGGCTGGGCCCTCCCCGGCCTCGTGGACGCCCACTGCCACGTCGGCCTCGGCGCCCACGGCCCGGTCGACCAGGACGTCGCCGAGAAGCAGGCGCTGACCGACCGCGAGGCCGGCGCCCTGCTCATCCGGGACGCCGGCTCGCCCTCGGACACCCGCTGGATAGACGACCGCGACGACCTCCCGCACATCATCCGGGCCGGCCGCCACATCGCCCGCACCCGCCGCTACATCCGTGACTTCGCCCACGAGATCGAGCCGGAGGAGCTGGTCGCGTACGTCGCCCAGGAGGCCCGGCGGGGCGACGGCTGGGTCAAGCTGGTCGGCGACTGGATCGACCGCGACCTCGGTGACCTGGCCGCGTGCTGGCCGCGCGAGGCGGTGGAGGCGGCGATCGCGGAGGCGCACCTGCTGGGGGCCCGGGTGACCGCCCACTGTTTCGCGGAGGACTCCCTGCGGGACCTGGTCGAGGCGGGCATCGACTGCGTCGAACACGCGACAGGGCTGACCGATGACCTGATCCCGCTGTTCGCCGCGCGGGGCGTCGCCATCGTTCCCACCCTCGTCAACATCGCCACCTTCCCGGACATGGCGGACGGCGGCGAGGCGAAGTTCCCGCGCTGGTCGGCTCATATGCGCCGACTCCACGAGCGGCGCTACGACACCGTGCGCTCCGCATACGACGCGGGCATTCCGGTGTACGTCGGCACCGACGCCGGCGGCTCCCTCGCCCACGGCCTCGTCGCGAGCGAGGTCGCCGAACTGGTCACCGCCGGCATCCCCGCGATCGAGGCCCTGTCGGCGACCACCTGGGGTGCCAGGCAGTGGCTGGGCCGCCCCGGCCTCGACGAGGGTGCCCCCGCCGACCTCGTCGTGTACGACGAGGACCCCCGCGCCGACGTACGCGTGCTGGCGGCACCGCGACGGGTGGTCCTGAACGGGCGCGTCGTCGGCTAGTGCCGCGACAGGCGACGTCCGCCCCGTCGCGACGCCCGGCACGCCCTCGCGCCCGCGCAGGCCGTAAGCCCGAGTACGTCCAGCACGAGGGCGTCCGCCCGGCACGCCCAGCGCACGCACCGGACACCGCAGTCAACGGCTTTCTCTGTCAGGGCCGTTGACTGCCGAATGAAAGCGTTTTAACTTCCCCTGGACTCGACTTCGAGGTCTGAGGGGGACCTGTGGCGGCCTTGCTCCGGGAACGTGCAGGTACGGAGGAAATCGACACGGGCCGACGCCGGACGAGAAGCGCGCCACCATCACGAAAGCGCTTCCAATCTCGGGCCCTCCTGCTGCTCATGCTCCCCGGTCTCGCCTACTTCCTGCTGTTCCACTACGGCGCGCTGGCCGGCAACCTCATCGCCTTCAAGGAGTACGTGCCCTTCGACGGCATCTGGGCCAGCCCCTGGGTCGGCACGGGCAACTTCCAGCGGATGTTCGAGGACGGTGCGTTCTGGGCGGCGGTCCTCAACACCCTCTGGATCGCGGTCCTCCAGCTCGTCTTCTACTTCCCGGTGCCGCTTGGGCTCGCCCTGCTCCTGCACACCCTCACCTGGAGCAGCGTCCGCCGCCTCGTGCAGTCGGTGGCGTATCTGCCGCACTTCATCTCATGGGTGATCGTCGTCGCCCTGTTCCAACAGGTCCTCGGCGACACCGGACTGCTCAACTCCTCGCTGGACGGCATGGGGTTGAGCACCGTCGACATCATCGGCAACCCCGACGCCTTCCGGCCGCTCACCGTCGCCCAGGTCATCTGGAAGGACGCCGGCTGGGGCACGATCATCTTCCTCGCCGCCCTCGCCCAGGTCGACGAGCAGCAGTACGAGGCCGCCGCGATCGACGGGGCGGGCCCCTGGCGGCGCTTCTGGCACGTCACCCTGCCCGCCATCCGCCCGGTGATCGTGCTGCTGCTCATCATGCGGCTCGGTGACATCCTCTCCGTCGGCTTCGAGCAGATACTGCTCCAGCGCGACGCGGTCGGCCCGCAGACCGCCGAGATCATCGACACCTTCGTCTACTACCAGGGCATCGTCGGCGGCGACTACGGATTCGCCGCCGCCGCGGGCCTGTTCAAGGGCGTCATCGGCGCGCTGCTCGTGTACGCCGCCAACAAGCT
Organism: Streptomyces sp. TG1A-60; assembly: GCF_037201975.1. Classification (NCBI taxonomy): domain Bacteria; kingdom Bacillati; phylum Actinomycetota; class Actinomycetes; order Kitasatosporales; family Streptomycetaceae; genus Streptomyces; species Streptomyces sp. TG1A-60. Next base: position 6,463,178 of record NZ_CP147520.1, read on the forward strand.
CGCCCACCGCCTCGGCGAACAGGGGGTCTACAAGTGAGTGCCCAGGTCCGTCCAGGGTGGCTGGAGAAGCCGAAACCGGTGACACAGGCCGCCAAGGCCCTCGCCCTCGGTGCCGTCGTCCTCCTGGTCTGCGTGCCGTTCCTCGTCATCGTCTCGACCTCGCTCGCCTCCACCGACGAGGTCGTCGCGAACGGCGGCTGGGTGCTCTGGCCCACCGAGCCCAACCTGGACGCGTACCGCGACATCCTCGACGGCGGCATCGTCACGCACGCCCTCGGCGTCAGCGCCGGGGTCACGCTCGTGGGCACGCTGCTCAGCCTCGCCTGCACCGTGACGCTCGCCTACGCGCTCTCCCGCCCCGGCGTCCTCGGCGGCAGGCCCGTGCTGCTGCTGATCCTGTTCACCTTCCTCTTCCCGCCCGGCATGATCCCGAGTTTCCTGCTGGTCAAGGAGCTGGGCCTGCTGGACAGTTACGCCTCGCTGGTCCTGCCGGTCCTGGTGAACGTCTTCAACCTCGTCGTCCTGCGCGGCTTCTTCCAGAACATTCCCGAGGAGCTGTACGAGGCCGCGCGGCTCGACGGGGCGGGCGACTGGCGGGTGCTGTTCTCGGTCGTACTGCCGCTGTCCAAGGCCGCGTTGGCCGTCGTCGGACTGTTCTACGCGGTGGCGTACTGGAACTCCTGGTTCTACGCCTCGCTGTACCTGGAGAGCGAGCACTGGCCCCTCCAGCAGGTGCTGCGCACCTATGTGGTGGCCGGCTCCGGGCTCACCGACGCGACGACCGGCGAGGCCACCGTCACCGCGCCGCAGACCGTGCAGATGGCGGTCCTCGTGATCGCCACCGTACCGATCCTGCTCGTCTATCCCTTCCTGCAGAAGTACTTCACCAAGGGCGTGCTCACCGGCGCCATCAAGAGCTGACACACGAGCTGACACACGAGGTGATTCACCCATGGCCCGCATGTCCCGCCGTACCCTGCTCGGATCCATGGCCGCCGTCGCGGTCCCGGGTGCGCTGACCGCCTGCTCCACGGGCTCCGGCGACAGCGACGTCTCCAGCGCCGGCAAGAAGCTCGCCCCCTGGCCCGCGTACAAGCCCGCCGGCGGTCCCAAGCCGGACCTCGCGCCCACCGAGGCCGGCGTCCAGGCGGGCTACACCGCCTACCCCGCCGACCTGGCCAAGTCGGTCTCCCGCACACCGGGCGACGGCTCCACGGTCAAGGTCATGTCCGTGTCGTTCGGTACGCCACCCAAGCCCGCCTCCGCCAACCGTCTCTGGACGGCGGTCGAGAACGCCCTCGGGGTGAAGATCGAGTACACGATCATCTCCCAGGCCGACTACCAGAAGAAGATGGCGACGGTGATGGCGGGCGACGCCGACACCCTGCCGGACATCATCAACATCTTCTCCGGGTTCGTCCTGCCCCGCGAACCCGAGTTCGTGCGGCGACGCGCCGAGGACCTCACCCCGTTCCTCTCGGGGGACGCGATCGCCGCATACCCGAACCTCGCGAACATCCCCACCCACGCCTGGCGCGACATGGGCCGCATCGGCGGTCTCCTCTACGGCATCCCCCTGGAGCGCCCGCTGCCCGGCTCCACGCTCTGGCTCAACGAGGGCATGTTCACCGACGCGGGCATGACGCAGGGCTGGACGGCCGACGACTTCGCCGCCGTCGCCCGGCGGGCCACCGGCGGTCGCACCTACGCCCTCGGCGCCGCGGCCGGCTCCCTCTTCGGCAACGCCGTCCACGCCGCCGCGCACAACGCGCCCCTGGAGTGGACCGTCACCAAGGACGGCACCTTCGAGTCCGGCTGGGCCGACGAACGCTTCAAGGCGGCCATCGCCTTCCAGGCGCGGCTGCGCGAGGACGGCTCGTACCACCCCGACGCCACGTCCGTCTCCCAGATCGATCTGACCACCCTCTACTACAACGGCACGGTCGGCTCCATGCAGGACGGCTTCGGCGCGTACCTCCCCAAGTACCGGGAGAGCCGAGGCAAGCTGACCCCGGCGGCGGCCCTCCCGTACAGCGTCGGCGGTGAACCCGGCGGGATCGTCGCCGCCCGCCGCTCCTTCGGCTACACCGTGCTGAAGAAGGCGAAGAAGGAACGGATCGAGATGCTGCTGCGCATCCTGGACTACCTCGCCGCGCCCTTCGGCAGCGAGGAGTGGGAGCTGGTCCACTACGGCGTCGAGGGCACCCACTTCACCCGCGGTGAGGACGGCTCCCCGCAGGCCACCAAGCTCGGTGAGGTCGAGAACAACACCAACCTGCCGCTGAAGTACCTCGCCGAAGGCCCCCAGGTGCTGTTCGTGCCGGGCATGCCGGACGCCGTACGGGCCCTGCACGCCTGGCAGCGGAAGACCGTGCCGCACGCCATCCGCAACGCCTCCTTCGGGCTCCAGTCAGCTACGAAGAACTCCCGGGGCGCCACGCTCAAGGCCCTCATCGAGGACACGCTCACCGGTGTCGTCGCCGGGCGCCTCCCCCTCTCCGAGTGGGACGCGACCGTGAGGAAGTGGCGCGAGCGGGGCGGCGACAGAATGGCCGATGAGTTCGCGAAGGACCACGCGGCCAACACGTGACCGGTGGCCGGCGGCAGCGGAACAGGGAGACGCGGGGGATGAGGAACGACATGGCACCCGAGGAGTCGGCACCCGAGGATGCGGCGTCCGAGGAGGCGGTGCTGGAGGAGACGGCGGTCAAGCGGACGGCATCCAGGGAGGCGGCGCCCAAGGAGACGGAGCCGAAGGGTCGGGTCACGATCCGTGAGGTCGCCGAGCGGGCGGGGGTGTCGATGGCCACCGCCTCCCGCGCCCTCAGCGGCAACCACCCGGTGCCCGCCGCCACCCGGGCCCGCGTCCTGCGCGCCGCCCGCGAACTCGACTACGTCGCCAACGCGCACGCCCGCGCCCTGGCCGGCGGCGGCCGGAAGATGGCCGCCGTCGTCGTCCGCCAGGTCACCAGCCCCTTCTACGCCCAGGTCGCCGAGGGCGTGGAGGCCGAGGCCGCCGACCGGGGCTGGCTCTGCGTGGTCGGCGCCACCGGCGGCGATCCGCAGCGCGAGATGGACTTCGTCCGGCTCATGCGGGAGGAGGGGGCACGCCTGGTGATCCTCGTCGGCGGGGTCGTCGAGGACGACGCGTATCGCGAGCGTGTCGCCCAGTACGCGCAGGCCCTGGACGCGTCCGGCGCCCGGCTGGTGCTGTGCGGCCGTCCGGCGCCGGGGCCCGGGATCCCGGCGCTCGTGGTGGAGTTCGACAACGAGGCCGGGGCGCGGGCCGTCACCGGCCACCTGCTGTCGGCGGGCCATCGGCGGATCGTCTTCCTCGGCGGCCTGCCCGGCAACACCGCGCTCGACGCCCGCGTCGCCGGCTACCGGGCCGCGCTCGCCGAACACGGGCTGCCGCCGACGGCGGCTCAGATCGTCGACTGCGGCCTCGGGCGGGCGGCCGGACTACGGGCGATGACCGAACTCCTCAAGGAGACGCGGGAGTTCACGGCGGTGTTCGCCGGGGACGACATGGTCGCCGCGGGAGCGCTCCGAGCGATCGCCGACGCGGGTCTGCGGGTCCCCGAGGACATGTCGGTCGTCGGGTACAACGACATCCCGCTGGCCGAGGACTTCAACCCGCCGCTGACCACCGTCCGTACGCCCGCCGAGGAACTCGGCCGCGCCGCCGTGCGGATCGCTCTGCGCGACCCCGAGCACGCGGCCGGGACCCACCACCTGCTGGGCACACACATCGTCGTGCGCCGCAGTGTCGCCCCGCCGGGGGCTCCGCCGGCCGGGCCGTAGGCCGACCACGGGTGATGTGTGGCTGGTCGCGCGGTTTCCCGCGCCCCTCGGGGCGCGCTGTGGCGAACCCGCGCGATCCGTCCGACGAACCTCGTCCGACAGAGGGAGGATCCACCCCCGCATGACCGCGCCGCACATGTCGCTCCCCGAGGATCTGACCCACCTCCCCCCGAGCGACCACTGCCTCTCACCGCTCACCGGCTGGACCCGTGCCCACTGGGAGGCCGTCGCCGACCGGCTGCTCGACGGGCTGGTGCCGTACGCGTCGCCGGGGCTCGCCCAGTACCGGCTGCCCGGCCGGGCCAGTCACTCCGGCCCGCTGTCCGACGGGCTGGAGGGGTTCGCCCGCTCCTTCCTGCTCGCCGCCTTCCGGATCGCGGGCTCGGGCGGGCGGGTCGGCCCCGCCCTGATCGAGCGGTACGCGGCCGGACTCGCCGCCGGGACCGACCCGTACGGCGAGGAACGCTGGCCGCCCGTCACGGACCGGGCGCAGCCCATGGTGGAGGCCGCCTCGGTCGCCATCGCCCTGCACGAGTCCCGGCCGTGGCTGTGGGACCACCTCGACGACGCCGTACGCGGCCGGGTGGCCGACTGGCTGGGCGGCTTCGTCGGGGCGGACGTCAACGACTCCAACTGGCGGCTCTTCCAGGTGATCGCCGAGGAGTTCCTCGCCTCGGCCGGCGCCCCGTACAGCCGCGCCGAGATCGACGCGGGGCTCGCCCGGCTGGAGGACTGGTACCGGGGCGGCGGCTGGTACACCGACGGCGACGGACGGAAGTTCGACTACTACAACGGCTGGGCGCTGCACCTGTACCCGGTGCTGTGGGCGCGGATCGCGGGGCCCCGGGCGGACGCGGAGCTGGTGGCCCGGCATCGTGGGCGGCTGCGCGAGTTCCTCGCCACCCACCAGCACTTCTACGGTGCCGACGGGGCACCGGTGCACCAGGGCCGCTCGCTCACCTACCGCTTCGCGACCACCGCCCCGCTGTGGGCGGGCGCCCTGGCCGACGCCACACCCCTGCCGCCCGGCCGTACCCGCCGACTCGCCTCCGGCGCACTGAGACACTTCGCGGAACGGGGCGCGCCCGACGAGCGGGGCCTGCTCACGCTGGGCTGGTACCGGCCCTTCCTCCCCGCCACCCAGCGCTACTCGGGCCCCGCCTCCCCGTACTGGGCCGCCAAAGCCTTCCTCGGCCTCCTCCTGCCCGAGAGCCACCCCGTGTGGACCGCCCCGGAGGAGCCGGCGCCCGTGGACACGGCCGACACCACGCTGGCCCTGCCCGGCCCCGGCTGGCTGCTCCACTCCACCGCCGCCGACGGACTCGTACGCCTCGTCAACCACGGCAGCGACCGACTGCCGCCCCCGCCCGCCACCGCCGCCGACAGCCCGCACTACGCCCGGCTCGCGTACTCCAGCGCGACGGCACCGGAGACCCCGGCCACCCCCGGGTCCGGCCCCGACAACCACCTCGCCCTGCTCGCACCCGACGGCACGCCCTCCCCCCGTGGCCGCATCCGCCCCCTGGGCGTCCGGGGCCGCCGCGCCGCGTCCCGGTACGGCGACGGCATCGACACGGTCAGTGTGGTGCACGGCCCGTGGGAGATCAGGGTCCACCGCGTCGACGTCCCGCCGGGCACACCCGTACGGGAAGGGGGCTGGCCCGTGGCCGACGACGCCGAACCGCCCGGGGGCGCGGCCGGCCCCGACTGGGCGCGGACGCGCCGGACGGACGGTCTGACCAGCGCGCTCGTGGGCCTGCACGGCTGGGGCGACGGGCACGGAGCCGTGGTGCGAGGCGCGGGCACCAACGCGTACGGGCACCATTCGGCTACGCCCGTACTCGAAGGACGCGCGGGACGCGATGGGAGCGCGCTGCTCCTCGTCACCCTCGTCATGCTCAGCGGTGACCCGCACACCCCGCACACCGGGGCGAGCGCGACGGTCGACGCCGACGGAAACGTGGGCATCCGCTTTCCGGACGGCACCCTGGAGGGGGTCCGCTGGGACGAACTTCCGTACTCGTCAGGGCTCCTGAGGCTCCCTTAGGGGCAGGGGCCTAAGGGGCGATCACGTCCGGGGCGGACCGCCGGAGCTCTCCCCTCAGCGGTCCGCCAGCGTCACCGCCCGGTCCAGTGCCTGGAGGAAGCCGTTGACGGTGGTCCGGTCGCGGACCGCCAGGCGCAGCCACTCCTCGTCCAGCCCGGGGAAGGTGTCGCCGCGCCGCACGGCGAAGCCGAGGGTGCGCAGATGCCGGCGCACGGCCGCCGCGCGGGGCAGCCGGACCAGTACGAACGGGCCCTCGGCGGGCTCGGCCACGACCAGGCCGTCGGGAGCGAACTCCCTGAGTCCGGCGACCAGATGGGCCCGGTCGGCGGCGATACGGCCGGCCGCGGCGGACGCCTCCGCCAGGGCCCGGTCGGACACGCAGGCCTCGGCCGCCGCCAGGGCGGGCGTGGACACCGGCCACAGGGGCTGGGCACGCTCCAGCGCGGCGATCGTCCCGGGGGCGGCGAGGACGTACCCGATGCGCAGACCGGCCAGCCCCCACGTCTTGGTGAGGCTGCGCAGGACGACGAGGCCGGGCACGTCCGTCCGGTCCGCCAGCGCCTCGCGCTCGCCCGGCACCGCGTCCATGAACGCCTCGTCGACCACCAGCGTCCGCCCCGGCCGGGCCAGTCGGGCGATGGAGGCCGCCGGGTGCAGGACCGACGTCGGGTTGGTCGGATTGCCGATGACGACGAGGTCCGCGTCCTCCGGCACGGCCGCCGGGTCCAGCCGGAAACCGTCCGACTCCCTCAGCAGAACCCGGTCCACGGTGTGCCCGGCGTCCCGCAGCGCGGCCTCGGGCTCCGTGAACTGCGGATGCACGACCACGGGTCGACGGGCCCGCAGGGCGCGCGCGAGCAGCACGAAGGCCTCGGCGGCCCCCGCCGTGAGCAGCACCCGGTCCGCCGGCAGTCCGTGCCGGGCGGCGACCGCGGCTCGGGCATCGCGCCCGTCGGGGTAGGCGGCCAGCCCGGTCAACGACCCGGCGATCCGCTCCCGCAACCAGGCGGGCGGTGTGCCGGCCCGGACGTTCACGGCGAGGTCGATGAGCCGCACCCCGTCGTCCCGCACCTCGGCGTCGCCGTGATGCCGCAGGTCGTGCCCGCTCCCGGTGGTGGATTCAGTGTGCATGAAAATGCGCGTGTCCCCAGTGGTGAGGGTGGTGCCCAAGGCCATGGTGGTGCCCGTCGCCGTCCGGGTGGGCGTGCGGCTGTCGCGGCAGCCCCGCGGTGCCCCCGACGCCGGGCGCGGTGCTGTCGTGGACGGCGGGGTCGCGGGAGTCGCGGTTCATACGCGGACCGCCCTCCACGGCCTCCCGGTACCGCTCCACGACCAGATCGAGCAACTCCGGCTCCGGTCCGATGACATCGGCCGACCGTACCTCGATCTCCGGACGCGCGGCAGCCCACCCCTCGGTCTGCTGCCGCACCCGGTCCGGCAGGACGCCGCCGAGCGGGAGGTACGGCAGCACGACGATCCGCCGGGCGCCCAGCCTCACGCACCGGTCGAGGCCGCTCGGCACGTCCGGCGCCGCCGACGACACGAACGCCGTCTCCACCCCCGCGTAACCGCGCCCCTCCCACAGCAGCCGGGCCGCCCGGTGCACCTCCGCGTTGGTCTCCGGGTCGGTGGACCCACGCCCCACGAGCAGCACGGTCACCTCGGCCCGGTCGCCCGGCGTACGCCCCGTGACCGACCCCAGTGCCTCGTCCAGCCGCCGCTCCAGGACGCTCAGCAGCGCCGGGTGCGGGCCCAGCGGACGGCCGCAGGTGTACGAGCTCTCCGGGTGCCGCTCCAACTCGCGGGCCAGCTCCGCCAGGACCTCCCCCTCAGCGCGCCCGGCGGGCCCCAGTGCCAGCGGGACGACGGCGAACCGCCGCACCCCCCTCTCCACCAGCTCACTCACGGCCCCGTCCAGCGGTGGCGGGGCCGCCTCGGCGAAGCCGCCCACGATCGGTAGTCCGGGGTGGCGGCGTCCGAGCTCCCGTACGACATCGCGGAACGCCTCGGCCCCGGCCTCGTCCCGGGTGCCATGACCGGCGGCGACGAGCAGGGCGGGCGGCGGGGTGGTCACGATTGCTCCTCGGAAACGGAAACGGAAACGGGATCGGGACGGGGGTGGGAATCGGGATCGAGGTCGGGATCGGAAAGCGAGTGGTGCGGGAAGAAACCCGGCACGGCGCCACCGAGCGCTCCGCGATCTCCCGGATCGCCGTGGGGCCCACCGTCACGACGATCATCATGCCGACCGCCCCCGGAACGAACGAAACCAGGGTCGCCCGTCGGCTCGCCCCGGTCGGACGCGAGGCATCCTGTCCGACGCTGGCCGACGCGGAGGCCCGCCTCCGCCGGGCCTCCGGCACCAGCGTCCGATCCCGGCCCGGCCGGCCGCCGGGCGACCGCGCACGTCACCCTCGCCGGCCGGCCGTCGGCCCGCGTCGACTTCCGCTTGGGGACGAGGAGTTCACCGCCGTGCACGAGCGCGGAGGCCTCGGCCACGGAAGGGGTGCCCAGGGCCGCGAGGGGGGCCTCGGAGGGATGGGGGACCTCGACCCGGGCCAGCGTGCCGGCCGGATACCCCGCCACCGGCACGCCCAGCCGCTCCGCCGCCGCGAGAATGCCGGGCTCGCCGGCCTTGGCATCCACGGTGGCGAGTTCGGCGAGGGACGCGGGGGAGAGGCCGGCGTCGCCCAGGGCGGCCTTGATCAAGGAGACGATCTCGTCCGCCGAGGCCCCCTTGGACACGCCCACACCCACGACGAGACAGGGCCCTTCGGGGCCACCCCGGACCGCGCCGACGCCCGGCGCACGTCGGCCGGTCACGTGAACCACCGGCCCGGCCGCCCCCGCGCGCCGCCCTCGCGGACGGCGTACCGCCCGCCCTGCGGCCCAGCACTGCGGGGCGCCGCGCGCGGGAACGCCCGCCGATCCGATAGCAAGGTCCCATGGCGGTCTTCGTAGCGCTCGGCGCGTTCCTGATGACGCTGGTCGGCGGCTGGACGGCACAACGCGTGACGGACCGCCGTCACCTGGTGCTGGGCCTGGCCGGCGGCCTGATGCTGGGCGTGGTCGGCCTCGACCTGCTGCCGGAGGCACTGGAGGCCGCCGGGGAGGAGGTCTTCGGCGTACCGGCCGCGCTGCTGCTGTTCGTCGCCGGGTTCCTCGTGGCCCACCTGGTGGAACGCCTGCTGGCCGCACGGCAGGCGGCGCACGGCGCGGAGGAACACAACGGCCGTACGCCCCAGGTGGGCCTGACGGCCGCCGCGGCGATGGTCGGACACAGCGCCATGGACGGCATCGCCATCGGCGCGGCCTTCCAGATCGACCAGGGCATGGGCGTCGCGGTCGCGGTCGCGGTGATCGCCCACGACTTCGCGGACGGCTTCAACACCTACACGCTCACCCGCGTGTACGGCAACGCCCGCCGCCGTGCGCTCGCGATGCTGTTCGCGGACGCGGCGGCCCCGGTGGCCGGCGCGGCCTCCACCCTCCTGTTCACGATCCCCGAGCAGCCTCTCGGCTGCTACCTCGGCTTCTTCGGCGGCGCACTGCTCTACCTCGCCGCCGCCGAGATCCTGCCCGAGGCCCACCACGAACACCCGGCCCGCTCCACCCTGCTGTGCACGATCGCCGGGGCGGCCTTCATCTGGCTGGTGGTGGGCGTGGCGGAGTGACCGCAAGCCCCCGGCGCCGGTCACCGCCACCCCGCCGCGTCCGCCGCTCATGGCGTCCGGCACCTCTCCACGAAGCGGCGGGCGACACCGGGCTCCGCCGCCCAGTGGGTGTGCAGATAACTCGCGTGCACGCCTCGCCGCACGAACCCCTCGACCCGTGGCTGCGGGGACCGTATCCCCCAGGCGGGGGCCGGACCGGCCGCCGGCTCGACGACGGTCCGGTGGAATTCGTGCGCCCGCATCCGGGTCCCGGCGGGCGCGAGCGCGCTGTCGCCGACGGCCACGGCGTCGCGGTAGCCGAGGGTCAGCCGCTGGTCCATCCGGGCCGTCGCGTCGAGCACCCCGCACATGGGCCGCCCGTCCAACTCCCGGCAGAGATAGAGCAGACCGGCACACTCGGCGGCCACCGGAGCCCCGCCGAACGCCAGCTCGGCGACCGCCTTGCGCAGCGGCTCGTTGGCCGACAGCTCGGCGGCGTACATCTCGGGGAACCCGCCGCCGATCACCAGCCCGCTCGTCCCGTCGGGCAGGCGCTCGTCGTTCAGGGGATCGAAGACGACGACCTCGGCACCGGCGGCGGCCAGCAGTTCCGTGTGCTCGGCATAGGAGAAGGTGAACGCGGGCCCGCCGGCCACGGCGACCACCTCCCGTTTCCCCGTGGCGACGACGGGCGGCTCCCACGCCGTACCCGACAACGCCCCGGCACTCCGGGCGAGCGCGACCAGCGCCTCCAGATCGCACCCGGCCCGCACCTGCGCGGCCATCGCCGCCACGGCCTCCACCGCCGCCGCCCGCCGTTCGGCGACCGGCACCAACCCCAGATGCCGGGACGGCGTGTCCACCTGAGGAGCCCGCCGCAGCACCCCGAGCACGGGCACACCCGTCGACTCCAGGGCCTCCCGCAGCAACTCCTCGTGCCGGTCCGACGCGACCTTGTTGAGGATCACGCCCCCCATCCGCACCCCGGGGTCCCAGGAGGCGAACCCGTGCACCAGCGCCGCCACCGACCGTGACTGCGACGAGGCGTCCACGACCAGCACCACCGGCGCCCGCAGCAACTTCGCCACATGAGCGGTGGACGCCAGCTCCCCCTGCCCCGAGGCCCCGTCGTACAGGCCCATCACACCCTCGACGACGGCGATGTCGCAGCCGCGCGCCCCGTGCGCGAAGAGCGGCGCGACCGCCTGGGGGCCGCACAGGTACGCGTCGAGGTTGCGCCCCACGCGCCCGCTCGCGAGCGCGTGGTACCCGGGGTCGATGTAGTCCGGCCCCACCTTGTGCGGGGACACGGCGAGCCCCCGCTCGGTGAGCGCGGCCATCAACCCCGTGGCCACGGTGGTCTTGCCGCTGCGCGAGGAGGGCGCGGCGATGACCAGCCGGGGGACGGACGGCAGGAGGGCGGACGGGGAGGAGGTCACGGCGTCACCACTCGATGCCCCGCTGGCCCTTCTGGCCCGCGTCCATGGGGTGCTTGACCTTCGACATGTCGGTCACCAGGTCCGCGAAGTCGACGAGCTTGTCGGGCGCGTTCCGCCCGGTGATGACGACATGCTGGGTGCCGGGCCGGTCCCGCAGCACCGAGATGACCTCGTCGGTGTCGATCCACCCCCAGTGCAGGGGGTACGCGAACTCGTCCAGCACATACAGCCTGTACGTCTCGGCCGCCAGGTCACGCTTGACCTGCTCCCAGCCCTCCCTGGCCTTGTCCTCGTTGTCCATCTGCCCGTCGCGCTGCACCCACGACCAGCCCTCGCCCATCTTGTGCCAGTCGACGGACCCGCCCTCACCGGACGCCCCGAGCACGCGCAGCGCGTTCTCCTCGCCGACCTTCCACTTCGCCGACTTGACGAACTGGAACACCCCGATCGGCCACCCCTGGTTCCAGGCGCGCAGCGCGAGCCCGAACGCGGCGGTGGACTTGCCCTTGCCCACGCCCGTGTGCACGAAGACCAGCGGACGATTCCTGCGCTGACGAGTCGTCAGCCCGTCGTCCGGCACGACACTCGGTTGTCCTTGCGGCATCTACGCGGCCCTCCTCGAAGTCCTTTGCGTTCCCTGTGATCCCTGCACATCCCGTACCAGCCCGGCGATGGAGTCCGCCCGCAGCTCGTCCAACGTCACCGCCGTACCGCCCAGTTCACCCGCGAGCCGCCCCGCGAGCCCCAGCCTGACATGGCCCGTCTCGCAGTCCACGACCACGGACGCGAGGCCCTCGGCCGCGAACAGCCGCGCCGCCCGCCCGGCGAGCGCGACGGGCTCCGGCCCGCCGGTCGCCCGCCCGTCCGTCACCACCACGACCAGCGGCCGTCGCGCGGGGTCCCGCAGCCGCTCCACCCGCAGCACGTCGTGGGCCTTGAGCAGCCCGGCCGCGAGCGGTGTCCGCCCGCCCGTCGGCAGCGACTCCAGCCGGGCCGCCGCCGCGTCCACGGACGAGGTCGGCGGCAACGCCACCTCGGCGGCCGACCCCCGGAAGGTCACCAGCCCCACCTTGTCCCGCCGCTGATAGGCGTCGAGCAACAGCGACAGCACGGCACCTTTGACGGCACTCATCCGCTGCCGCGCGGCCATCGACCCCGAGGCGTCCACGACGAACAGCACGAGGTTCCCCTCACGCCCCTCCCGCGTCGCCTGCCGCAGATCGTCACGGCGCACCACCAGCCCCGGCCCCGACCGCCCCCGCGTCCGCTGATGCGGGGCGGCGGCCTGCACGGTCGCAGCCAGGTGCAGCTTGGTCAGCGTGCCGCGCGGCCGGCGCGCCCCGGTCGTACGCCCCCGCTCGGTTCGCGCCCGCGAACGCCGCCCGGCGGCGCCCTCACCGAGCCCCGGCACGCTCAGCACCTTCGTACGAAAGGGCTCGGCGGCCCGTACGGGGGACTGCTCGCCGGCGGCCGGAGCCTGGGCGGGTCCGCTCTCCTGGGCCTCGGGCCGCGCACCCGTGTCACCGCCCCGCGGCCCCTCGGGCTCCGAGGAGGGCGGCTGCCCGCCACCGCCGGGCCCGTCCGGACCGGGATCAGGGTCCTCCTCGTCCTCCGGGGACTCCCCGAACTCCTCCAGCGTCTCGTCGAGCCTGTCCTCGTCGAGCCCCGGCGCGTCGAACGGGTTCCGCCGCCGCCGGTGCGGCAGCGCGAGCAGCGCCGCCCGCCGCACGTCCTCGGCGAGCACATCGGTCCGCCCGGCCCACGCGGCCAGCGCGGTGGCCGTCCGCGCCATCACGATGTCGGCCCTCATGCCGTCCACCTCGAAGGCCGCGCAGGTCGCCGCGATCTGCCGCAGCGCCCCGTCGCCCAGCACCACGGAGGGCAACAACTCCCGTGCGGCGACGACGCGTCGGCGTATGTCGGCCTCCTCCTCGGCCCAACGGGCCGCGAATCCGGCCGGGTCGTCGTCGTAGGCGAGCCGCCGCCGTACGACCTCCACGCGCTGCTCCGGCTCCCGCGAGGCCGCGACCTCGACGGTCAGCCCGAACCGGTCGAGCAACTGGGGCCGCAGCTCGCCCTCTTCGGGGTTCATCGTCCCGACGAGGAGGAACCGCGCGGCATGCCGTACGGAGACGCCCTCGCGCTCGACGTACGAGGCGCCCATCGCCGCCGCGTCGAGCAGCAGGTCGACGAGGTGGTCGTGGAGCAGGTTCACCTCGTCGACGTACAGGATCCCGCGGTGCGCGTCCGCGAGCAGCCCCGGCTCGAACGCCTTGACGCCCTCCGCCAGCGCCCGCTCGATGTCGAGCGCGCCGACGAGCCGGTCCTCGGAGGCGCCGACGGGCAGCTCGACCATGCGTGACGGCCGCCATGCACCGCCGCCGGCCTCGTGCGGCCCGTCCGGACAGTCGGGGTCCGGCTTCGCGGGGTCGCACGAGAAACGGCACCCGGGGACGACGTCGACCTCCGGCAGCAGCGCCGAGAGCGCCCGCACGGCGGTGCTCTTCGCGGTGCCCTTCTCGCCGCGCACCAGCACACCGCCGACCGCCGGCGACACCGCGTTCAGCAGCAGCGCCAGCCGCAGGTCGTCCTGGCCGACGACGGCCGTGAACGGAAACGGAACACTCACTTCTCGTCGCCCTCCCAGTCACTCTCCGGCCCGGACGGATCGCCCGTGGCCGCTCCCTCATGCCGTCCGTGTGACGTGCTCATCCGGGTGCTCCCGGAGGCACGAACGGCAGTCCCGCCGGCGCGCCCGACTCGATGAGCCGCCACAGCGCGTCCGTGTCCGCGTGTTCCTCGATCAGATCGCCGAGCCGGTCCAGTTGCTCCTCGCGCAGCGCGGCGAAGGACGTGTCGGAGGCCGGCACGAAGCGGCGCCCCGCGGCGAGCGCCACCTCCCGCAGGAAGGCCCGCCGGAACCCGTCCGACTCCAGTGACCCGTGCCAGTGCGTGCCCCACGTCTGCCCGACGCGGCACCCGTCCAGGCTGTGTCCGTTGTCATCGGAGACGAACGCTTCGCCGCCGACGACCTCGGCGACCCCGTGATGGATCTCGTACCCCTCGACCCGCTCCCCGAGAGCCTGCCCGACGGGCCGCGTGAGCGTCTTCTCCCGGGCGAACCGCACGCGGACGGGCAGCACCCCGAGCCCGTCCACACACCCCCGCCGGCTCTCGACCTCGTCCTCGATGTGCTCGCCGAGGACCTGGAACCCGCCGCAGACGCCGAGGACCGGCCGCCCTTCCGCCGCCCTGCGCACCAGGGCGTCGGCGAGCCCCCGCTCCCGCAGCCACTCCAGCGCCCGGACCGTCCCCCGGGTCCCCGGAACGACGACCAGGTCGGCGTCGGCCAACTCCTCCGCCCGGTCCACGAACCGTACGACGACCCCGGGTTCGGCGGCGAGCGCGTCCACGTCGGTGAAGTTGGACATCAGCGGAACCGCGCACACGGCGACCCGCAGCACGTCCTCCCCGACGGGCGGCGCGACGTTCGACTCGCGAACCGTCCCTCTCAGGGACACCCGCAGCCCGTCCTCCTCGTCGATGCCGAGCCCGTGCCGGAACGGCAGCACGCCGTAGGTCTGCCGCCCGGTGAGCCCGCGCAGCATGTCGAGCCCAGGCTCCAGCAGCGAGACGTCCCCCGGAACTTGTTCACGAGAAACCCGGCGACATGGGCCTGGTCCTCCGGCGAGAGCAGCGCGACGGTCCCGAAGAACGACGCGAACACGCCCCCACGGTCGATGTCACCGACGACGAGGACCGGAAGCCCGGCACGACGGGCGATGCCCATGTTGACGATGTCGGTCCGCCGGAGGTTGATCTCGGCGGGCGAACCGGCCCCCTCGCAGATCACCGCGTCATACGTGCCCCGCAACTCGGCCAGACACTCCGTCACGGTCGAGAGCAGCCGCTCCTGCCGCCCACCGTGATATCCGCGCGCACTCATCTCCCCCACGGGCTTTCCCAGCAGCACCACCTGACTGCTCCGCTCGCCCCCGGGCTTCAGCAACACGGGATTCATGAGCGCGCTGGGCTCGACCCGACAGGCCTGCGCCTGCATCGCCTGAGCACGCCCGATCTCGGCGCCCTCCTTCGTCACGAAGGAGTTGAGCGACATGTTCTGCGCCTTGAACGGCGCGACCTTGACACCCTGCCGCACGAGCCACCGACAGATTCCGGCGGTGACCACGCTCTTACCGGCGTCGGAGGTGGTCCCGGCGACGAGCAGTCCGCCGCCCAGGGCACGACCGCCCGTCACGAGCCCCCCTTTCCGGAGCGAGGCCGAGGGTCGGGGAGGGCGGGCACAGCCGACAGCGCCGGGCGCCTCGAGATCCTGCCCCGCAGCAGCGCCGCACCCGCACTGGCCCCCCACGCCAGCCAACTCACCCGCCGGGACAACCGAACAGCCCGCTCGATGTCCCCCACGACGACGGCCCGCCCCTCCCCGTTCAGCACAGGCCGATGCTCGACCCGCCCCCCGTACGACAACGTGCCCCCCAGCCGCACTCCGAGCGCCCCCGCGAACGACGCCTCCACCGGCCCGGCGTTGGGACTCGGATGCTTCCCCGCATCCTCCCGCCAGGCCCGTACGGCCCCCCGGACGTTCCCACCGGCGAGCGCGGCCAGCACCGCTGTGAGCCGAGCCCCCGGCCACCCCGCCACGTCGTCCAGTCGCGCCGCAGCCCAGCCGTACCGTCGATAACGCGGCGACCTGTGCCCGACCATGGCATCGAGCGTGTTGACGGCCCGGAAACCCAGCAGGCCCGGAACCCCCGCGACGGCGCCCCACACGAGGGCCCCCACCACCGCGTCGGACGTGTTCTCGGCGACGGACTCCACCACGGCCCGCGCGATCCCGTCCGCGTCGAGCGCCTGTGGATCCCGACCGCACAGGTGCGGCAACCGCGTCCGGGCACCCGCGAGATCCCCGGACTCCAGACACCGCCCAACGGTCCGGGCCTCCCGCCCGAGCGAAGTCCCCCCGACGACGGCCCAGGTGGCGGCGGCGTTCAACGCGACGGAAGCGGCACGCGACGGCCGCGCGGAGGACGCGGCAACGGCTCCGAGCGCCACGGCGCCACCGGCGCACACGGCGGTGTGCAGCGCGCCCCACCCCCGGTGGTCCCGCCACAGCACCCGCTCCACGGCACCGGCCGCCCGCCCGAACGCGGCGACCGGATGGCCCCGGCGCGGATCGCCCAGGAGCAGGTCACCGAGGAGTCCGGCGGCGGCGCCGTACGCGAAGACGCGATCGGCACGCATCGGTTCAGCCGGTCGCGAGGTCGGACAAGGACCTGGTGCTGGGACTCAAGCGGCAGCCGCGCATGGCGATATGTCCTCACTCAGGGTGTCCACGCCCTGGTTCGACGAGACCGACGGCGAGAGTTCCTGGCTCCCGGGGCGTTCTTCCCCGGTGACAGTGGCGGGACCGCGCCGGACTCGCACCGGCTTCCTCTCCTGCCGTCGTACATGGCCCCGGCAGTCCACCACGCCCCTGGAAGACCCGTCAACTCGCTGTTGACCTGCGGTGCAGCGGTGTGCTGAGCCCCACATCGCCGAAACGGCGCCAGACGCCCGATCGATGCTCGTCTTCCGTCACGCGGCGTGGTGTGGCTTTCCGGCGGGACCTGTGGACCCGGGAGCGGGCGGATCGTGACGATCCGCCCGGGGGACGGGAGGCGCACTCCCGGGAGACCGAGCGGGGGAAACCGCCTCGGCACGCACGGGGAAGCCGGGCACGTGGCGCGACCGGGCGGCGTCTGCCGGAGGCCCGGGCCCGGAGCCCGCACCAGCGCTGACGCTGCTGTCGCGGGAACCGGTGGAGGCGGCAACCTGCCGAGAAGACCCCCGCAACCCCCGTAAGCGCCAAAGCGCCTACGGGGGTTGCGTCTGGCGTTGTCGGTGGGTGCCCGAGAGGGTCGTGGGGTTTTCCGGTCTCAGGCCATGATGAGAGAGATTCCGTACGCCACCGCCGCCGCGCACAGCGCGAAGCACGCGTACGCCCCGGTGGCCGCCAGCGCCCCCGAGCCGCCCCGGGTCGACGCCTCCTCCTGCTTGGAGAGGCCGACGATGCCCAGGGTGAAGAGGCCGACGAGGGCCACGGTGACCACGAGGCTGACTCCGAAGACGGAGCCGAGAGCTGCCCAGTCGATGTGCATGGTGGTGATCTTCCTCAGGGAGTCGCGGTGCTCAGACGGCGGGTGTCGGCGTGGACGGGTTCGCCGGGGCTTCTTCGGCCTCGGCGGCGGTCGCGGGGGCCGGGATGGTCGCCGTGAGGTCCTCCACGGTGCCGGCCGGCGGCGGCGTCACGGCGGCCATCGCCGTGGTCACCACACCGGGCGACTCCTCGATGTCGTTGACGTTGGTGTGGTCGACCACCTCGCGGCGGGAGATCACCCAGATCGCGGCGCTGGAGGCGACGAGGAAGACCGCGACGACGGCCGTGCCCCAGCCGCCGAAGGACGTCACCCACTCCGCGAGCGCGGCGACCAGCGCGGCGGCCGGCAGGGTCAGGCCCCACGCGACGAACATCCGGGTCGCGGTGGACCAGCGGACCACGCCGCCCTTGCGGCCGAGGCCCGCGCCCATCACGGCACCGGAGACCGAGTGCGTGGTGGAGAGGGAGAAGCCGAGGTGCGAGGAGGCCAGGATGACCGTGGCCGCGCTGGTCTGGGCGGCGAAGCCCTGCTGCGGCTGGAGGTCGGTCAGGCCCTTGCCCATCGTGCGGATGATGCGCCAGCCGCCCAGGTAGGTGCCGAGCGCGATGGCGACACCGGCGGAGACGATGACCCACACCGGCGGGTCGGAGTCGGGCGCGAGGGCGCCGCCGGCGACCAGGGCCAGGGTGATGATGCCCATCGTCTTCTGGGCGTCGTTCGTGCCGTGGGCCAGTGAGACCAGGCCCGCGGAGGCGATCTGGCCGGCGCGGTAACCCTTGCCGGACGCCTTCTCGCTCGTGTGCTGCCCGAGCCGGTACGTCATCCGCGTGGCGACCATCGCCGCGACGCCGGCGACCAGCGGGGCCGCGACGGCCGGGATCAGCACCTTGGTGACGAGCACGTCGCCGTGCACCGCGCCGAGGCCGGCCGAGGCGATGGTGGCGCCGATGAGGCCGCCCATCAGGGCGTGCGAGGAACTGGAGGGGAGCCCGACGAGCCAGGTCAGCAGGTTCCAGAGGATGGCGCCGACGAGCGCCGCGAAGATGACCTCTGGCTGGATGCCGGACTCGTCGACGAGTCCCTTGGAGATGGTGTTGGCGACCTCGATGGACAGGAACGCGCCGACAAGGTTGAGCACGGCGGACATGGCCACCGCGGCTTTGGGCTTCATGGCGCCGGTCGAGATGGTGGTGGCCATCGCGTTGGCGGTGTCGTGGAAACCGTTCGTAAAATCGAACGCGAGCGCGGTCACGACCACGATCGCGAGGATCAGCGAGAAGTTTTCCATTTACCCGGGCTTCTTTCGGACGTCAGTGGCACGAGGACCGTAAGCAACCAGGGTGAACGGAAGATGAACTGGGGTGTACCTGTGGGTGTAGCGATCGAGCTGCCGCCATTCCGCTTACCGCCGCTCACCACCCCACGGGCTCACCTTGGCAGGATCACCGTATGGCTGAGCAGCGATGGAACGCCCGGGACGGGCGGGGCGCGGGTGAGGGTGCACGGGGTTCACGAGACGCACGGCGGCGGGATGTGCCGGACGACGTGGCCCGCGCGTGGGACGAGCTCGTCGCGACCGCCCGCCGGACGGTGGCCGACGGCCTGGTCGTCGGCACCTCCGGCAACGTGTCGGTACGCGTCGGGGACACGGTCCTGGTCACGCCGACGGGCGTGCCGTACGACCGCCTGACCCCCGACGACGTGACGGGCGTCGACCTCTCCGGCCGCCAGGTCCTCGGCACCCTCCGCCCGACGAGCGAACTCCCCGTGCACCTGGCGATCCACACCACCACCGACGCCCGTGCCGTCGTCCACACCCACGCCGTCCACGCGACGGCCGTCTCCACCCTCGTGCGCGAGCTGCCGCTGATCCACTACATGTCCGCCGCCCTCGGCGGCCCCGTCCGAGTCGCCCCGTACGCGACCTACGGGACCCCGGAGTTGGCCGAGAACATGCTCCACGCGTTGACGGAGCGCACCGCCTGTCTCCTCCAGAACCACGGCACGATCACCTACGGAACCACCCTCACCGAGGCCTACGACCGCACGGCCCAGCTGGAGTGGATGTGCCGAGTCTGGCTGACGGCCTCCTCGGTCCCGGGCCTCTCGCCGACGCTGCTCACGCACGACCAGCTGACGGAGGTGGGGGAGCGGCTTCGGGGGTACGGGCAGCCGGGGTAGGAGCCCCTCGGGCGGCACAGCTCTTCGACGAGGCCCGGTCGTCCCCGGTCGGCCGTCCCCTTCGAAGGTGTCTGCCGACCCCTCACCCCGCTCACATCCGAAGTCCACGCCCACTGGCCCATGGCGGGGTCCGCCAGGACACTGGAGCCGTGCGTGGAGCAGGAGCAGGTGCGGGAGTAGTAGCCGCGGCCTTCGGGGCCGTGTTCGTGGCCGGCGCGGCCAGTGTCGCCGTGGGCCGGCTGGCCAGTGATGCCGCGTTGAAGGCACCACCGGGCGGACCGCTGCCCACGGAACCCCGGCTGACCGTGCACTCCACCGCCGCGGGCCGCATCACGTTGACCAGGGCCTTCGCCGCCCAGCGCCCCGGCATGTACGGCCTCGCCGGCCACGGCTCCCACGCGGTCGTCGGCAGCGTCCTGAGCGGCGCCCCGCACGCCCCCGACACCGTCGTGCGCCGCCTGGAGCGCGTCACCCACGGCACCCTGGAACCCGGCGACAAGGTGTGGTTCACCCCCCACACCCACCTCGGCGACCCCCGCACCGCGCTCGGCCTCGACCACGTCGACGTCGACGTCCCCGGGGAACTCGGCACGCTGCCCGCGTGGTTCGTGCCCGCGGACCGGGGCACCTGGGTGATCGCCGTGCACGGGCTGGGCGCCACCCGCGAACTCTCCATGAACGTCATGGAGTTCCTGCACCGCCACCACTTCCCGGTGCTCGCCCTGGCCTACCGGGGCGACACGGGCGCACCCCGCTCCCCGGACGGCCTGAACCACCTCGGCGAGACCGAGTGGCGCGACGTGGACGCGGCCATCCGGTACGCCGTGCGGTTCGGTGCCGAGAGGGTCGTCCTGCTCGGCTGGTCCACCGGCGCCACCATGGCCCTGCGCGCGGCCACGCACTCAGCGCTGCGCGACCGTGTCGCCGGACTCGTCCTGGACTCACCCGTCCTCGACTGGGCGGCCACCCTGCGGGCCCTCGCCGCCGCCCGCCGCACCCCCGGCCCCCTGCTGCCCCTCGCGGTCCGCGCCGCCCAGGGCCGCACAGGACTGCGCACCGCCCCCGCCGACCGGGCAGCCGTCCCACCGGAGGTCACCATCCCGGCCCTGCTCTTCCACGGCCCCGACGACGTCGTCGCCCCCTGGGGCCCCTCCCGCCGCCTCGCGGCCCGCCACCCCGACCGGGTCACCCTCCGCACCGTCCGTCACGCCCCGCACGGCGCGATGTGGAACGCCGGCCCCGAGGCCTACGAAGAGGCCCTCCGCCGCTTCCTCACCCCGCTGACATAGGAACAGCCCGAAGGACCCGGTGGTGGTCCCGCGTTCGGCGCGCGCCCGGCAGGGTCCGGGAGCTCGCAGCCAGAGAGAGGTACGCCACATTCCGCTTAGCGTCGGACCAAGGCGATCCTCCCTGGTGCCGACCCCCTGCGGAACCCGTGCGTTGGCCACCCCTGTCGCCCGCTGTGACATTCCGTTTGGGTTTTCGGACCGTCAACCGGAAGACTGCCCCCGTGACGTCCCGTAATCCGCGCGACTCCAGGCTCCGACTCGTCAGCCCGCGAACCCTGGCCGCCGCCCCCCGAGCGGCAGTGTCCCAGCGCCGCAGACCGGCCCCCCGGCCCCCGGAGGGCACACCGCCACCCGTGGAACTCGCCCGCATGGCCCGCGCCGTCCTGGCGGACGCGGCCCGCGTCGCCCACTGGGCCGACGTCGCCCTGGGCCCCGGCCGCCAGGGCGCGAGTTCCGACGGCACAGGCACCCTCTCCGAGGCGAGCGCCGAACGGGCCGCCGCCGACCTGGGACTGACCCCGGATCAGGTCCGCCACGACTGGGACACGGCACGGCTGGCCGGACTCGTCGAGGTGCACGGCGACAGCGCGCGCCCCGGCTGGCGCCTGCGCGCCTGGCACCGCGACGACAGCGCCGTACTGCGTGGCTGGGTCGCGCTCTTCGACGCCTGGTCCATCGCTCACCCCGAGCCCGCGGACCGGGAGCCCGCCGCCGTCGCCGAGGTCGTCTCGGCCATGCCGCAGGTGCTCTCCTTCCTCCAGCTCTCCGCCGGGCCCGTCCCCGTGGCGCAGTTGCTCGACCTCCTCGAACAGCGGGTCACCGAACTGCGCACCGAGCGCTGCGAGGTCCCCTACGGTCCGCAGCCCGAACCCGGCGCGGAGCCGGCCGCCGGGGACACCCCGCTCGCCCCGCTCCTCGAATGGTCCCTGCGTGCCCTTGCCTCCGTCGGCGCCCTCACCTACGGCGACGCGCAGGCCACCCTCACCCCGCTCGGCAGCTGGGCGGTCTGGGTGAAGCTGGAGCAGATCTGCGTCGCCGCGCAGAGCCCCGCCGGGAACATCGAGGTCTCCGCCGAGGACATGCTCCGCGGCTGCGCCCAGCTCCGACCGAACGCGGCCCGCGCCGAGTACCGCGCCTGGCTCGCCGCCCGCCCCGTCGGCGGCGCCGTCACCGAACTCATCGAGGCGGCCCGCGGCGAGGACGCCCTCATCCGGGGCCTCGCCTTCGAGGCACTGCGCGTCGTCGGAGCCCCCGCCGAGCCGGATGTGCGCACCGTCGCCGACGGGACCCCGCTGCGCCCCTACGCCCTCCTCTGGCTCGCCGAGCACGACGGCGCCGACCCCGAGGACGCCCACGAGGTCCTCACCCGCGAGGAGGCCACCTGGCTCTGGATCGACACCGCCGCCGCCGTCGCCGACCACGGCGAGGCCCCGCTCCTCGTCCGGCACCTGGAGTCCGCCGTGCAGGCCACGGTCCCCGCGTTGCTCGACGAGGTCCGCGCGGCCGGCCACCCCCGCACCGTCCAGGTCCTGGTCGCCCTCGCCGCCGCCCACCCCGACCCGGCCCTCGCCAAGGCCGTCCGCCGCGCCGCCTTCCAGGTGCACACCGGAGGCAGCTGACCGGCGGGATGCGAGCCGGTGGTCGCCGCGCCGCGCGGGACGGAAGGTCCCGAGGGCGTCAGCCGCCCGTCTCCGGCGCGTACGTGCCGAAGCTCCACACATTGCCCTCGACGTCCCGGGCCATGTAGTCCCGCGAGCCGTAGTCCTGGTCCGTCGGGGGCGTCAGGATCTCCACGCCGTGCTCCACGGCCCGCCGGTGGTGGGTGTCCACGTCGTCCACCACGACGTACACCCCGGTGGGGCCAGCGCCCTTCATCGCGCCGTCGAAGACGCTGCCGCTGCCCTTGGAACCGACCATCACCGCGCCGTTGCCCTGCGTCAGCTCGGCGTGCCGCACCACCCCGTCCTCGCCCTCGTACACCGAGAGTTCGGTGAAGCCCAGCGCCTGAGTGAGCTGCCTGATGGCGGCCTTGGCGTCCGCGTACAGCAACGTCGGGTAGACGCTGGGGCGTCCCTCGCTCCTGCCTGCCATACCGACCACGACCTCTCCGTCGTCGGGGTCGTCGGGAATACGACCCGCTGCCCAGTTTTGCACCCACCACCGACAACGCCTCGTCGAACGAGCGCGAGGGCGGGCCTCGGGCCACCGGGCGACCGACTCCCGTAGCGGGCAGGCACCGGTGGCCGGCGCGCCGGTGACCGAGACCACGTGATCCCTTGTCATACGGGCGGAAAACCGCTTGCCGCCCCCAGTTAGAATCGGCCCATGGCCA
Source organism: Streptomyces sp. TG1A-60 (assembly GCF_037201975.1). Classification (NCBI taxonomy): domain Bacteria; kingdom Bacillati; phylum Actinomycetota; class Actinomycetes; order Kitasatosporales; family Streptomycetaceae; genus Streptomyces; species Streptomyces sp. TG1A-60. The sequence continues at coordinate 6,486,081 of NZ_CP147520.1, forward strand.
TTCTCCTCGCGCATTAGACGGCGGGAACGCCCTCAGCCGTCCACCCACCACCCCACATCGCCCTGGAGTCTGTCCGTGATCTCCGCCTCCGGTATCGAGCTGCGCGCCGGTGCCCGTGTCCTCATCGAGTCCGCCACCTTCCGTGTCGCCAAGGGCGACCGCATCGGCCTGGTCGGCCGCAACGGCGCGGGCAAGACCACCCTCACCAAGTGCCTGGCCGGCGAGGGCATCCCGGCCGGCGGCACCATCACCCGCTCCGGCGAGGTCGGCTACCTCCCGCAGGACCCCCGCACCGGCGACCTCGACGTCCTCGCCCGCGACCGCGTCCTCTCCGCCCGCGGCCTCGACGTACTGATCCGCAAGATGCGCGAGAACGAGCAGCGCATCGCAGGAGGCCAGGGCGGCACACGTGAGAAGGCGCTGAAGCAGTACGAGCGCCAGGAGACGGAGTTCCTGACCAAGGGCGGGTACGCCGCCGAGGCCGAGGCCGCCACCATCGCCGCCGCCCTCAACCTGCCCGACCGGGTGCTCGGCCAGCCGCTGCACACCCTCTCCGGCGGTCAGCGCCGCCGTATCGAACTGGCCCGTATCCTGTTCTCCGACGCGGACACGCTGCTGCTCGACGAGCCGACGAACCACCTCGACGCCGACTCGATCATCTGGCTGCGCGACTACCTCAAGAGCTACCGCGGCGGCTTCATCGTCATCTCCCACGACGTCGACCTGGTCGAGACGGTCGTCAACAAGGTGTTCTACCTGGACGCCAACCGCGCCCAGATCGACGTGTACAACATGGGCTGGAAGCTCTACCAGCAGCAGCGCGAGGCAGACGAGAAGCGCCGCAAGCGCGAGCGGCAGAACGCCGAGAAGAAGGCCGCCGCGCTGCATTCACAGGCCGACAAGATGCGCGCCAAGGCCACCAAGACCGTCGCCGCGCAGAACATGGCCAAGCGCGCCGACCGGCTGCTCGCCGGCCTGGAGGCGGTACGGGTCTCCGACAAGGTCGCCAAGCTGCGCTTCCCCGAGCCCGCGCCCTGCGGCAAGACCCCGCTCACCGCCGAGGGCCTGTCGAAGTCGTACGGCTCGCTGGAGATCTTCACCGACGTCGACCTGGCCATCGACAAGGGCTCCCGCGTCGTCATCCTCGGCCTCAACGGCGCCGGCAAGACGACCCTGCTCCGCCTCCTCGGCGGCGTCGAGAAGCCCGACACCGGCCAGGTCGTCGAGGGCCACGGCCTGAAACTCGGGTACTACGCCCAGGAGCACGAGACCCTCGACCAGGACCGCACGGTCCTGGAGAACATGCGCTCGGCCGCCCCCGACATGGACCTCGTGGAGGTCCGCAAGGTGCTCGGCTCCTTCCTGTTCTCCGGCGACGACGTCGACAAGCCGGCCGGTGTCCTCTCCGGCGGCGAGAAGACCCGTCTCGCGCTCGCGACCCTGGTGGTGTCCTCCGCGAACGTCCTCCTGCTCGACGAGCCGACCAACAACCTCGACCCCGCCAGCCGTGAGGAGATCCTCGGCGCGCTGCGCACCTACAAGGGCGCGGTCGTCCTCGTCACCCACGACGAGGGCGCGGTCGAGGCGCTCCAGCCGGAGCGGATCATCCTGCTGCCGGACGGCGTCGAGGACCTGTGGGGCGCGGACTACGCGGACCTCGTGGCGCTCGCCTGAGCGAGCGGCGTGATCGAATGGGTTGATCAACTACGTGGGGATCATTCGGCCTATCCGTGATCCATCATCTGTGTGAGATCTCCTCATATCGAGGTGTGTCCTACATCGATTTCACGGCCGAGCCCTTCTGTGTGAAGGGCTCGGCCGTCGTGCGTCTCTGACCTGGCACTTCACGGAACAACCCGTTCGGCGGAACGGACACCGCTGGCCGGAATCACAGGTTCCGCTCGTGGGGACGCGCTCCTGTCGTCAAAATCTTGTCTCACGGACCTTGCCGAATGGGTGGCCATCACGCCCCGGAGGGGTGATCATGAGGAGAACCAGAGCGCACTTCCCATGAGGAGGACCGGGTGGCCGAGACTCTGAAGAAGGGCAGCCGGGTTACCGGCGCCGCGCGCGACAAGCTCGCGGCAGACCTGAAGAAGAAGTACGACTCCGGTGCGAGCATTCGGGCGCTGGCCGAGGAAACCGGCCGCTCGTATGGCTTCGTACACCGGATGCTCAGTGAGTCGGGCGTCACGCTCCGAGGGCGTGGCGGGGCGACGCGGGGCAAGAAGGCCGCGTCGGCCTGACGCCGGGCGGCCCATCGGCTTCGATGGTGGCCACCCGGTCGGTCGTCTCCCAGAGCCCTTAAGGGACCTGGGGGGACCTTCAGATCGACCGGGTGGTTACTGTGCAGTCACTTGGCTCTGTTCTGTGACCGCACCCATCGGAGGCTCCCCATGGCTTCGCTCGAACCGCTGCTCGACCAGGACGGCGTACGGCTCACCGTCGACGACGCGATCGCCACGGTGACGCTGACCAATCCGGCCAAGCGCAACGCGCAGAGCCCCGCTCTGTGGCGGGCGCTCACCGAGGCCGGACGGTTGGTGCCGGGCTCCGTCCGTGTGGTCGTGCTGCGCGCCGAGGGCAAGTCGTTCTCCGCCGGGCTCAATCGGCGGATGTTCACGCCCGAAGGCATCGAGGGGGAGCCGTCGTTCATCGATCTCGCGCGCCGTGACGACGCCGGGCTCGACTCGACCATCGCCGGGTACCAGGAGGCGTTCACCTGGTGGCGGCGCGGCGACATCGTGTCCATCGCCGCCGTACAGGGGCACGCCGTCGGTGCGGGCTTCCAGCTCGCCCTCGCCTGTGATCTGCGCGTCGTCGCCGACGACGTGCAGTTCGCCATGCTCGAAACCGGCCTCGGACTCGTCCCGGACCTCACGGGGACGCATCCGCTGGTGAGCCTCGTCGGGTACGCCCGCGCCCTGGAGATCTGTCTCACCGGACGCTTCGTCCAGGCGGACGAGGCCCAGCGCGTCGGCCTCGCGAACCTCACCGTGCCGGCCGATCAACTCGACGCGGCGGTACGGGACCTGACGGCCGCCTTGGTGGGTGCTCCACGGGACGCGGTGATCGAGACCAAGGCACTGCTGCGCGGGGCGCAGGGCCGCTCGTACGAGGAGCAGCGGGCGGCGGAGCGGGCCGCCCAGGCCCGGCGGCTGCGGGATCTGGCCGGGGTCGGGGAGTAGCGGCTCAGCCGTCCCCGGCGGGGACGGGACCAGAACCGACGGCCGTGATGAGCACCGCCGCCGAGGGGTGGTCCGGCAGGGCATCGCTCACCGCTCGTCGTACCTCGCGTGCCACGTCCAGGGTTCGTCTTTCCTCCGTCACCGCCAGTTCCACGCGGACATGGCGGCGGGGGAGGGCGGGCCCCGCGTCGATGTGGAGGGCGCGGCCCCGGCCGCCGAAGGCGGCGGTCAGGCGGGTGACGCCGGGGACCGAGAGCGCCGCGGCGGCCGCGCGGGACTCCTCGTCGTCGCCGGAGGGCGGGGAGGGCTCGGCGGTGGTCGGTTCCGGAGCCGCCGGTGCGGGCTCCTTCCCGTCGTCCAGCAGGTCGGTCACGCGCAGGTCCACTTCCGTCACCCTCAGACCGAGTCGTTCCCCGGCGGTGGTGGCGAGGGCGGCGCGGAGGCGGGCCGCTGTCGCAGGGAAGGGCTCGGCGGTCGGAGCCGCCGAGGCCGCGAAGTCGGCGGTGATGCGGAGCGGGCCGGGTGGGAGAGCGCTCGGGGGAGGGGGCACGGCGGATTCGGGGGAGCCGTGTGCGTCCGGGGCGGCCAGGGAGATGCGCAGTGGCCCCAGGGTGACACCGCGCATCGAGGCGGTTGCCCGGCGCAGTGCCGCTTCGGCCGCGCTCTCCGTGATCCACGCGCCGTCGTGCGGGCCGCCCAGGGGGAGTACCCGGCCGAGCCGGAGCTGCTGTCGTACCGTCTTCGCCCAACCATCCGCCGTCATTACTCCAGCCTGCCGCATTCCGGGCGCGAAGTGGGGTAACCGGACTTAGTGTGGGCGAAAGAGGACGACCGGAAGGGACGTACGGCATGACTGACATGACGGATCGGAACCGGACGGAGAACCCCGGGACCACCAAGGAGTCGACGCAGGGCGGCCGCAAGACCACCCGGCGCGGTGGCGGTGACCCGGGCACACGGGGACGTACCACCATCGCCGACGGCGTCGTGGAGAAGATCGCCGGGCTCGCCGCGCGGGAAGTGATGGGCGTGCACGCCATGGGCAGCGGGCTGTCACGGACCTTCGGGGCGGTGCGGGACCGGGTCCCCGGCGGGTCGGGGGCGGTGACCCGGGGCGTGAAGGTCGAGGTCGGCGAGGTGCAGACCGCGCTGGACCTGGAGATCGTCATCGATTACGGGGTGTCCATCGACGACGTGGCCCGTGACGTGCGCGAGAACGTCATCGCGGCCGTCGAGCGGATGACCGGCCTGGAGGTCGTCGAGGTCAACATCGCGGTCAGCGACGTGAAGCTGCCGGACGAGGAGGACGAGGAGTCGGAGTCCCGGCTGCAATGACAAGGATCCCGGTAGCGATGGAACACGACTGGAGTCCTGGAGCCCCTAGGAGCACCGCATGAGCATGGCCGTGATCGGCATGATCGCCGGAATGGCGCTGGGTTTCGCCGGGTACTTCGGCGGATTCGGTGCCTTTCTGCTGGTCGCCGCGCTGGGCGCCGTCGGCTACGTCGTCGGCCGGCTCCTGGAGGGGGACCTGAACCCGGGCGACTTCTTCCGCCCGCGTGACGACCGGCGCCGATGAACCCGCAGGACACCGGCCGTCGCACGGAGGCGAAGGCCGTACCGTCCGGTGAGCGCGGGGCGACCCGGATCGCCGACCGGGTGGTCGCGAAGATCGCCTCACAGGCGGCGCGCGAGGCACTGGAAGCACCACCGCCGAACTCCGCGCCCCCGAACGCCACCGTCGTCACCTACCACGAGACCGCTCGCGTCCGCGTCAGCCTCGAACTCCGCTACCCCTCGGACATCGGTGGCCAATGCGCTGCGGTGCGTCGCCATGTCGCGGAGCGGGTAGGGACGTTGGCGGGACTGCACGTATCGGAGGTGGCGGTCCAGGTGGAACGACTGCACCTGGCGCACGCACACGACGCGGCACAGGGGAGGACGCGATGAGCGAACCCCAGCGCTCCGAAGGCGCCACTCGACGACTACCCGTCATCGAGAAGGCCGAGACGGCTGACGACACGGCCGACGGGAACGGCACCGCACACGAACCGGATCAGTCGGCGACGGCCGCCGCCTACGGCCCGTCGCCCGTCCTCGACGGCGACGACGGCGCGGAGAAGCGCTTCTGGTCCGCGCGCAGAGTCCCCGCGGGCATCCTCGCGGCGCTGCTCCTCGCAGGCGCGGGCCTCTTCCTGTACGACGTGGCCGCCGTCCGCGCCGGCCGGCCCGCCATGGCGTGGCGCCGATCGCTGGCCCGGCAGCTCGCCGAGCGGCCCCTCGACGACGTCTGGGTGCTCGTCGGCGCCGGTGTCGCCGTACTCCTCGGCCTCTGGCTGCTGGTGCTCGCCGTGACCCCGGGGCTCCGCGACGTCCTGCCGATGCGGCGCGTCCACCCCCGGGTACGGGCCGGACTGCACCGGGGCGCCGCCGAGCCGGCCCTGCGCGACCGGGCCATGGACGTGCCCGGCGTGCAGTCCGCACGGGTCCGCGCCGGGCGGAGGAAGATCGACGTCCGCGCGGTCTCCCACTTCCGGGAGCTCGACGAGGTACGGGCCGACCTGGACGTCGCGCTCGCCGACGGCATCCGGCATCTGGGCCTGTCCCGGCCGCCCGCCCTGTCGGTACACGTGCGCCGGCCCGGCCGGAAGGGATGAGATGCGATGCTGAGGATCGTCAACCGGGTGCTGATCGGAATCATCGGACTCGTCCTGGTCGTGACCGGTGGCGCCGTCCTCGCCGTGGGACTCGGCGCGGACCCGCCCTCCTGGTGGCCGCACGACGGCCGGCACGACGTGCTGCTCAGCGACGCCGAGCGGACCCGGTGGCGCGACGCCGGCTGGTGGTGGCCCACCGTCATCGCCGTGCTAGCCCTCCTGGTCCTGCTCGCCCTGTGGTGGCTGACCTCGGTCCTGCGCCGCCACCGGCTCACCGAGGTCCTCGTCGACACCGGCGACGGAGAGGGCGCCCTGCTGCGGGGCCGTGCCCTGGAGGGCGTACTGACCGCCGAGGCGGCCCGACTGGAGGGAGTCGAGCGGGTCCACACCCGTCTGACCGGCCGCCGGAGCGCGCCCGAGGCACGAGTCCGCGTACGGCTCCAGCCACCCGCTTCCCCCGGCGACACCCTGCAGCGCCTGACGGCGGAGGCAGTGGCCCACGCGAGGGATTCCGCGGGGTTGGCCGAGCTACCGGCGGAGGTCCGGTTGCAGGGTGGCAGAGACCGTACGGAACGGGTGAGTTGAGGGGCCGCACCCACCCGCCCCAGGCGGGCGGGAAACCGTGCGACCAGCCCCCCCCCACACATCCGCAGTCGGCAGCCGGCTGTCAGAACCCGTGCCTCATCCCACCGTCCACCGGCAGCATCACGCCCGTCAGGTACGACGCGGCCGGAGACAGCAGGAAGGCCGCCGTCCGCCCGAACTCCTCCGGCCGCCCGTACCGCCGCAGCGGAATCCGTGACTCGTGCGCCGCCCGCGTGGCCTCGGGGTCGGCCGACAAACCGTCCAGCTCCCGCACCCGGTCCGTGTCGATGCGAGCCGGCAACAGTCCCACGACCCGAATCCCCCGCGGCCCCACCTCGTCGGACAGTGACTTGGCGAATCCGGCCAAGCCGGGCCGCAGCCCGTTGGAGACGGTCAGTCCGGGGATCGGCTCGTGCACGGACCCGGACAGCACGAACCCGATGACACCCCCCTCCCCGAGTTCCTCGGCGGCGGCCCGCGCCAGGCGGACCGCCCCCAGGAACACCGACTCGAACGCGGCGGTCCACTGCTCGTCGGTGGTGTCGGCGACGAACCCCGGTGGCGGTCCGCCCACGCTGATCAGGATGCCGTCGAAGCCCCCGAAGTGCTCGCGGGCGGTGGCGATCAGCCGGCCGGCCGCCTCCGGGTCGGCGTTGTCGGCGGCGACACCCACCGCGTTCACCCCGAGCGCGGCAGCCGCCGCACCCGCGCTCTCCTCCTCGCGGCCCGTGACGACCACCTTCGCGCCGTCGGCGACGAGTTCCCGCGCGACCGCGTTGCCCAGTCCGCGGGTCGCCCCGGTGACGATGTGGACACGGTCCTTCAACCCAAGATCCATGGGCCCTATCCTGCCTCCTTCCCGTCGAAGAGGGCGAGGGCGGTGCCGACGAGACCGACATGGCTGAACGCCTGCGGGAAGTTACCCAGCTGCCGGCCCGCGACGGGGTCGTACTCCTCCGCGAGCAGTCCCACGTCGTTGACCAGTCCCACCAGCCGCTCGAACATCTCGTGCGCCTCGGCCGTACGGCCGGTCATGTGCAGGGCGTCCGCCAGCCAGAACGAGCAGACGACGAACGTGGCCTCGCCGCCGGGCAGCCCGTCGACGGAGGTGGTGGCCGCCGTGAGGCGGTCGGTGCTGTAGCGGCGGACGAACCCCTCGTGGCACAGCTCCTCGCGGATCGCGTCGACCGTGCCGATCACGCGCGGATCGTCCGGCGGCAGGAAACCCATGCGGGGAATGAGCAGCAGCGCCGCGTCGAGTTCGCGGGAGCCGTAGGACTGGGTGAAGGTGTTGCGGTCGGCGTCGTAGCCGCGCTCGCACACCTCGCGGTGGATCTCGTCACGCAGGGCACGCCAGCCGTCGAGGTCGCCGGACAACTCCGGGTCGTCCTCCAGCGTGCGGACGGCCCGGTCGACGGCGACCCAGGTCATCACCTTGGAGTGGGTGAAGTGCCGGCGCGGCCCGCGCACCTCCCACAGCCCCTCGTCCGGCTTCCGCCAGGCCGACCGCAGAAACTCCATCAGCGCGCACTGCATCTGCCACATGTCCGGCCTGCCGGGCAGACCCGAACGCCGGGACACGAACAGGGAGTCCATGACCTCGCCGTACACATCCAGCTGCAACTGGTGGACGGCGTCGTTGCCGACCCGGACCGGACGCGAGTCCTCGTAGCCGGACAGCCAGGGCAGTTCGTACTCGGGGATGCGTCGCTCACCGGCCAGGCCGTACATGATCTGCAGGTCGGCCGGGTCGCCCGCGACCGCGCGCAGCAGCCAGTCGCGCCAGGCCTCTGCCTCCGCCTGGTAGCCGCAGGACAGCAGCGCGCCGAGGACGAGGCTGGAGTCGCGCAGCCAGCAGTGGCGGTAGTCCCAGTTGCGGACGCCGCCGATCTCCTCGGGGAGGGAGGTGGTGGCAGCCGCGACGATGCCACCGGTCGGGGCGTAGGTGAGGGCCTTGAGGGTGATCAGGGAGCGGACCACGGCGTCCCGGTGCGGTCCGTCGTACCGGCAGTGCCCCGCCCAGGCCCGCCAGTCGTGGAGGCTGGACCGCAGCGCCTCGTACGGGTCGACGAGGCGGGGGCGGGGCTCGTGCGAGGGGTGCCAGGTCAGCACGAACGCGACCTTCTCACCCTGCTCCACCGTGAACTCCGCGTACGTGGCCCGGTCCTCGCCCCACGACCGCACCCGGGGCTCGCTGCGCAGCCACACCGCGTCCGGGCCCGCGACCGCCACCCGGTGACCGTCCGACCTGCGCATCCACGGCACGACCGAGCCGTAGTCGAAGCGGAGGCGCAGGGTGCTGCGCATGGTCACCCGACCGGACAAACCCTCCACGATCCGTACGACGTCGGGGGCGCGGTCGCGCTGCGGCATCAGGTCGGTGACCCGTACCGCGCCCTCGTCCGTCTCCCATTCGGTGTCCAGGACGAGTGAGTCCCGCCGGTACGCCCGCCGGGTACAGGCCTGAGCTCCTTTCGGCGCCATCCGCCAGTGCCCGTTCTCCTCGTCGCCGAGCAGCGCGGCGAAGCACGCGGCGGAGTCGAACCGGGGCAGACAGAGCCAGTCGATGGAACCGTGGCGGCTCACCAGCGCGGCTGTCTGGTGGTCGCCGATCAACGCGTAGTCCTCGATGTGGGAGTGCACGGGGGACGGGTTCCCGGAGTGGGGGGTGATCAGTCCGGGAACCCGCCGATCATCCCGGTCCCGTCCCGGCCGTCGTGCCGCCCACCCCGGAGAAGATCACTCCCGGGTCGGACGGGGCCTGGTTGAGGACCCACAGGCCGATCAGGGTGGCGAGGGCGAAGACGAGCAGGACGAGGACGGCGAGGACGAGGCGGCGGCGGCGTTCGCGGCGGAGCCAGTCGCCTCGGGCAGTGCGGTAGGCGTCGGGGGCGGCGTGGACGCCGCCCGCCAGTGCGGCGAGAGCCTCGGCCAGCTCCCGCTCGGTGCGGTCCTGACCGGTGTCGTTGCCGGTGGTGTCGTTCATCGCCGGGCCTCCATCGCCTGGGTCAGGGCGGCGAGGCCGCGTGCGGTGTGGGTCTTGACCGAGCCGCAGGAGATACCCATCGCCGCGGCGATCTCGCTCTCCTTCAGCCCGAGCCAGTGGCGCAGTACGAGCGCCTCCCGCTGCCGGGCGGGCAGTTGCTGGAGCGCGCCGATCAGCACCCGCTGGTCGTCGTGGAGCAGCGCGGTGCTCTCGGCGGAGGCGACCGGCTCGTCCGCCGGCGTCTCGACATGTTTGCGGGCGACCTGGAGGTGCCGTATCCGCATCCGGGTGAGGTTGCAGACCGTGGAGCGTAGATACGCCTCCGCCGCCTCGGCGTCCCTGAGGCGCCGCCACTTGCGGTAGATCTGGTAGTACGCCTCGGCCACCACGTTCTCGGGGTCGTCGGTGCCCAGCAGCACCGCGAGCCGCAGCATCGAGGAGTAGTGCAGCTCGAACAGCCGGGCGACACCGGCCTCGCGCTCCACGTCGGCGGAATCACCGAGGGCGCCCGGCGGCAGTGCGGGGTGCGGCACCAGCGGCTCGGCGGCCGGCGCGGAGGAGCCGCCCAGGTGGTCGGCGGCCGGTGCGGACGGGCCGCCCGGTGGCTCGGCGGCCGGCGCGGCCTGGCGGCCCAGGGGCTCGGCGGCCACCGGGGCCTCGGCCGCGTGGCGGCCCGGCACGCGTATGTGCTGTCTGCGTCTCACGGGTTGCTCGCTCCCGTCTCGGGGCGCCGCCTGACGGTCAGGCGGGACGGTAGGTCGGTCGCGTCGGCGCCGCGCGGGACGCCGAGCCGTTCGAGGACCGTGGTGCCGATCACGGCGACGGTCAGATTGAGCAGGAGGGCGAGCAGACCGGCGTAGATCTCCAGCGAGCCGCCGCCCAGGAGCACGATGGACGAGAACCCCTCGCGCACCACCAGGAAGGTGCCGGTCACCATGCCCACGGCCCACCCGGCGAGCAGCGCCCTCGGATGCAGCCGCCCGGTGAACAGGCCGACCGCCACGGCCGGGAAGATCTGCAGGATCCACACCCCGCCGAGGAGCTGGAGATTGATGGCGTCCTGGTCGCGCAGTCCGAACACGAACGCCACCGCCCCGACCTTCGCGGTCAGCGACACCGTCTTGGCGATGCGCACCTGCCGCTTGGGCGTGGCCGTCGGCTGGAAGTACTCGACATACACATTGCGCACGAAGCCGGTGGCGGCGGCGATCGACATCACGGCCGCCGGGACCAGCGCGCCCACCGTGATCGCGCCGAACACCAGTCCGGCCAGCGGCCCCGGCATCAGCCGGTCCACCAGCATCGGCACGGCCGCCTCGGCACCGCCCTCGGGCGCCCGCACCCCCGCCGCGAGCGCCGCGATGCCGAGGAAGCCGAAGAGCGCCAGGAGCCCCGTCCAGGCGGGCAGCGCCACCGCCACCTTGCGGACGGTACGCGGCCCGTCGGCGGCGAACCCGGCGGTGAGGACGTGCGGGTACATCAGCAGGGCCAGTGCCGAGCCGAGCGCGAGGGTCGCGTAGGCGGGCTGCTGCTCGGGGGCCAGCAGCAGACCCGGTCCGCCCAGCCGCTCGGCCGCCCCGTCGAAGACCGGGCCCGGACCGCCGAACCGCCTGAGGACCAGCCAGCACACGGCGGTCAGCGACACGAAGACGGCCACCGCCTTCAGCGCCGAGATCACGGCGGGCGCCCGCAGCCCGTGCCGGTAGGTCGCCACCGCGAGCCCCGCGAACAAAGCCACCATCACCAGATCACCGGCCGCGCCCCTCGGGTACAGGCCCCCGGCCGTCAGCACCGCCCTTATGCCGAGCAGTTGCAGCGCCAGATACGGCATCGTCGCGAGGATCCCGGTAAGCGCCACCACCAGGGCGAGCGGCGCCGAACCGTACCGGCCGCGCACGAAGTCCCCGGCCGTCACGTACCCGTGGCGCCGGGCCACCTCCCACAGCCGGGTCAGCAGCACGAAGGCGAGCGGGCAGACGATCACCGTGTACGGCACCGCGAAGAAGGCGGGCGCCCCGTTGCCGTACGCCAGGCCGGGCACGGCGGTGAAGGTGTACGCGGTGAAGATCGTGCCGCCGAGCAGCAGCCAGGTCCACACCGGGCCGAGGCTGCGGTCGGCCAGCGCCCAGCTCTCCAGGGAGGGCAGCCGGTCGCTGGGGCGCAGCCGGCGCGCGGTGACGGCGAGCAGCGACGCTCCGCCGATCACGGCGATGAACGTCGCGGTCATGGCAGCGTCCGCCATGGATCACCGTCCTTGGTGTGCCTGGCCCTCACCTGATGGTTGCGCGGACGGCCGGTTCGGAGGACAGGGAACCGGCGGGAAATCTTCTGGGAATTCGCTGTCAACCGATCCCGGCGGGTGGGCAACTCTTGCACAGACCCACAGGAAGCGGGAGAGGAGCGCAGGTCATGGCACGGACCGGTCATCACCGGCTACGGCGCGTCGCGATCGCCGTCCTGCTCCTCGCACCCGCCGCGGGACTGCTGTGGGTCCCCTGGTACGCCGGTGCCGCGCCACGGCTCGCGGGCACGCCGTTCTTCTACTGGTACCAGCTCGCCTGGGTGCCGGGATGCGGCCTCTGTCTGCTCGTCGCGTACGCGCTGACGGACCGACACCGAGACCGACATCGCTGAGCAGCACCTTCCTCTCGCCGCCTTTCCCTTCCTTCTTGTCGTCCCGCTCGCCGCACACCCGTCCAAGTCAGGAGCCGCCATGCCTACGTCAGCCATGCCCGAGTCCGGTCGTGAGGCGCCGGAAAGATCCCGGATGTCGCCCAGATCGATCGCGCTCTGGATCGCCGTCGCCCTTGTCGGCGCGACCGGCTGGGCCGTGCTCGCCCTCTCCCGCGGCGAGGAGATCTCGGCCGTCTGGCTGCTCGTCGCGGCCCTCGGCTCGTACGCGATCGCCTACCGCTTCTACTCGCGCTTCATCGCCCGCCGGGTCCTCAAGGTCGACGACACCCGCGCCACGCCGGCCGAACGACTTGAGGACGGCGTCGACTACCACCCCACCGACAAGCGGGTGCTGTTCGGCCATCACTTCGCGGCCATCGCCGGCGCCGGACCGCTGGTCGGCCCGGTCCTCGCGGCACAGATGGGCTATCTGCCGGGCACGATCTGGATCGTCGCGGGCGTGATCTTCGCCGGCGCGGTCCAGGACATGATCGTCCTGTTCCTCTCCATGCGCCGGGACGGCAAGAGCCTCGGCCAGATGGCCCGCGACGAGATCGGCAAGGTGGGCGGTGCCGCCGCGCTGATCGGCGTCTTCGCCATCATGATCATCCTGCTCGCGGTCCTCGCGATGGTCGTCGTCAACGCGCTCGCGGAGTCCGCGTGGGGCACCTTCTCGGTCACCATGACCATCCCCATCGCCCTCTTCATGGGCTTCTACCTGCGCTACCTGCGGCCCGGCCGGGTCGTCGAGACCAGCTTCATCGGTGTCGCGCTGCTGCTGCTCGCCATCCTCGGCGGCGGCTGGATCCAGGACTCCTCGCTCGCCGAGTACTTCGTGTGGAGCCCCGAGACCCTGGTCTTCTGCCTGGTCGGCTACGGCTTCGTCGCCTCCGTGCTCCCCGTGTGGATGCTGCTGGCCCCGCGCGACTACCTGTCGACCTTCATGAAGGTCGGTACCATCGCCCTGATGGCCGTCGGCGTCGTGATCGCCGCCCCGAACCTCAAGGCCGAGCCGGTGACCGAATTCGCCTCCACGGGCGAGGGGCCGGTCTTCGCGGGCTCCCTCTTCCCCTTCCTCTTCATCACCATCGCCTGCGGCGCCCTGTCCGGCTTCCACGCCCTGGTCTCCTCCGGCACCACGCCGAAGCTGATCCAGAAGGAGTCCCAGGTCCGGATGATCGGCTACGGCTCCATGCTCACGGAGTCCTTCGTCGCCGTCATGGCCCTGATCGCCGCCTGTGTGCTCGAACCGGGCCTCTTCTACGCCATGAACTCCCCGGCCGCGCTGCTCGGCCCGACCGTCGACACCGCCGCCGAGGCCGTGAAGAACCTCGGCTTCACCATCACCCCGGAACAGCTCACCGCGGCGGCCAAGGCCGTCGAGGAGGAGACGCTCGTCGGCCGCTCCGGCGGTGCGCCCACCCTGGCCGTGGGCATGTCGGAGATCTTCTCCGGGGTGTTCGGCGGCGCCGGCATGAAGGCCTTCTGGTACCACTTCGCCATCATGTTCGAGGCGCTGTTCATCCTCACCACGGTGGACGCCGGCACCCGCGTCGGCCGCTTCATGCTCCAGGACATGCTCGGCAACGTCTGGAAGCCGATCGGCCGCGTCACCTGGAAGCCGGGCATCTGGATCACCAGCGCCCTGGTCGTCGGCGCCTGGGGCTACTTCCTCTACGCCGGTGTCACCGACCCCCTGGGCGGCATCAAGCAGCTGTTCCCGCTGTTCGGCATCGCCAACCAACTGCTGGCCGCGGTCGCCCTGGCCGTCACCACCACCGTCCTGATCAAGTCCGGCAAGCTGCGCTGGGCCTGGGTCACCGGCATCCCGCTCGCCTGGGACGTCGCCGTCACCTACACCGCGGGCTGGCAGAAGATCTTCTCCGACAACCCGACGATCGGCTTCTTCGCCCTGCGGGACAAGTACGCGGCGGCCATCGACAGGGGAGAACTCCTGCCCGGCGCCACGAACATGGACGACATGCACACGATCGTGCTCAACAACACGGTCGACGGCGTGATCATGGCCGTCTTCCTGCTGCTGGTCCTCACCGTCCTGGTCAACTGCGCCGTGGTGTGCGTCCGCGCCGTACGGTCCCCGGTCCCGCTGCCGACGACCGAGGCGCCGTACGTCGAGTCCCGCATCGACACGGAGGACTCCGAGAAGCAGTTGGTGGGAGCCCGCCGGTGACCGCCCGCACCGCCCGCCACTGGGCGCGCACCGTGCGCTGGTACCTGCGGGAACTCACCGGGGAGGCCCAGTACGACCGCTACTGCGAGCGGCACCGGAGCCATCGACCGGGGGAGCCGGTGCCGACGCGGAGGCAGTACGACGTACTGCGGACACGGCACCGGGAGGAGCACCCGGAGGGCCGGTGCTGCTGACGCCGCGGTGCGAGCAGCGGCCAGAGGGCCGCTTGTGCCGAACCTGTGGATAGCTGTGGGCAAGCGTGCCGCTGGGGCGGCGTCCGTCCCACGAAGAGCGGTACCCCGCCGGCGCGGGCGAGCGAAACCCGCCCGCCCGCGCCGGCGGGCGACCGGCAACCCCACGGCGCCCACTGCCTCCCTTCCCCGGCCCCGAACCGGCCCCGAACCGAACCGGCCCCGAGATGCTGAGACGCCGATCCTTCCCGCTGATCCGCCCCGAACTCGACGACGACCCCCTGCACACGACCCTCACCGAACTCCGCCCCGCCCAGCAGCTCCACGGCCTCGGCGCTGGCCGCACCCGCCCCCCATGGGAACCGGTGGCCGACCTGCTGCGGACCACGGGACGCGACTGGGACCGCAGGGCGCACCGGCTCGCCGTACTGGCGCAACGCCTGCCCGCCGCGATCTCGCAGCGGTGGATCTCCGACCGCCCGGACGACGGCGACGCCCTCACGCTGCGCGCCTTCGTCGAGTCGGGCGGCTCAGCGTCCTCGCCTTCGCCCTGACCCGCGCGCACCGGCCGGCCGAGGCCGGCCCCGTCTTCCGACGCCTCGGCCGCCATATGACCCACCACCCCTGGGACCTGTTGCCCGAGCCGGAACGGACCTTCGCGTACTGGCGGGAGAGGGCGACCGGCCGGGGGCGGGCCTGAAGAACCGGCTACGCCCGAGCGGGTGCCGCTTCCGTCTCCTCCCGCGCGGTGGCTGCGGCCTCCTCGCGGTCGCGGCGCTCGCGGCGGGCGAGGATCACGTAGCCGATGGGGATGCCCGCGGCGAAGAGCCACCACTGGAGGGCGTAGGCGTAGTTCAGCGCCGCGTTCTCGTCGCCGGGGCTGCCGAGCTGTTGCGGAGTGTCGTCCTTCGGCTCGGGCGCCGTCTGCGCGAGGTAGCCGCCGAGGACCTCGGCGCCGAGGCGGTCCGCCTCCCGCTCGCTGTCGATCAGCATGATCTGCCGGTCCGGCAGGCCCTTGAGATCCTTGATGCCGCTCGCCTCGGTCGTCTCGTCGGGCATCAGCCGCCCGGTGACGGTGACCTCGCCGAGGGGCGGCGCGGGGATCTCGGGGAACGCGGTCTGGCTCGGGCCGTCCGCGGGGATCCAGCCGCGGTTGACGAGCAGGAGCTTGCCGTCGTCGAGGACGAACGGGGTCAGCACATGGAAGCCGACCTCGTCGTCGGCGTTGGTGCGGCGGCGGACGACGACCTCGTCGTCGGTGTCGAAGCGGCCCTTCGCGGTCACCGTGCGGTAGCGCTCCGCGCTGGTGACGGTGTGCCCGGGGGAGGTCAGCCGCTCCACGGGCACCGGCTTCGCGGCCAGCGCGTCGGCGACCAGCTGGTTCCGCGCGGTGCGCTCATCAAAGCGATGCATCTGCCAGATGCCCAGCCTGACCATCGTCGGGATCAGGACGAGCGCGAGCAGAGTGAGGATCACCCACTGCCGGGACAACAGGAAGCGGTACACCCCACGACCGTACAACTCGGTCGTGGGGTGTGTTCGGGCGGGTGTGCGCTCGGACCTCGCAGCATCTCCCCGGGAAGGTTCTGGGCCTGCCGGCCGAGCGGCGCACCACCGGCGGACAGGAGGTAGCGGAAGTGCATGACGAAGGAGAGGAGTACGGCGAGGCGTACGTCTTCTTCGTCACCGGGGCCGCCGAGGCGGATCTCCCGGCCGTCGCGTCTCGCGTGGCTGTAGCTGGCCGAGAAGGTCGATGTGGTCTTCGCGTAGTTGTTCGGCGGCCCAGGGGGCGATTGGATCGGGGATCGAGTCGCGTTGGCCACTGCGGTATTCGAGGAGTTCACGGTCGGCGTTGCCGCTGATCCAGACGAAGCGGTCGCCGAGAGAGGGCAGCCGGTCGAGAACCTGGGTCGGTTGCGGGCCGGCGGTGATGTCGCCGGTGAGCACGATGCGGTCGGCGGCGCTCACTTCTGGTTCGGGCGAGCACGGCCTCCAGGCCTCGCGTGACGATCGAGTCCGACGCCGGTGTCCGCACGCGGTACCGGGCGCTGCTGGCGTCGTCACACTTCGGGATCGCCCCGTTCCGGCCGGGCTGCCCGTGGCCGATGTCGGTGGTCGACTGCCAGCCGACGGGGATGCCGGTCATCGCGCCACGTATCGGCTGGCTGGCCGAGCACGTCGATGAGGGCCTGCTGTTCGACACGGCGGACGACTCGTCGTGCCGGGCGCCCACCGGCCCGGCGGGCAATGACCAGCTACGCCGACCAGGTAGAACGCCTGGCCGGCAGAGCGCCGTCAGCTTGCGGATGCCCGCCCAACCCCTGACGATGCGGCTTATGACACGTTGCGAAGTGTGTGGGAATGACTACGAGCTGGCGTTCACTGTGGAGACCCAGGACGGGTCACGTCACGTCTTCGATTCGTTCGCCTGTGCGATCCACCGCATGGCCCCCATCTGCGAGCACTGCCGTGTGCAGATCATCGGCCAGGGCGTCGAGGTGGAAGGCCACTGGTACTGCGGCGCCCACTGTTCGCGTGCAGAGGGAAAGGCCGGCATCGTGGACAGGGTTGGTTCTGCCGTATAAGTAGGCCCCTCCCGCGTGGAGGGCCCCGGCGTTTGTCACACAGCGATGAAGACCGGTTCGGCTCGGGCCGCGTCGAACCGGCCGCCGCGACTCTTGGCGGGATGAATGAGTACGGCCGGGAGCCCCTTCCGGACTATGATCCGCTGCCGCTCGATCGACAGGCTCTCCAGCCGTTCTCTTGCATCTGAGATGTGATGTGTAGCTTCGCATCTCGCCATGGGCCACAGGGTGCGGCGGCCGACGCGGCACGGGCGAGCGGACGGCGGGTGAGTCGCCGCCAATCACCCGTACGGCCGGCCAGGTGTCGCCCGCACCGTTCAGGCGTCGTCGAAAGCCGGCCGGGCGGGCTCCACATCGCGCAGCAGCTGACCGAACGCCGCCTCGTCGATCACCGGCGTCCCGTACTGCCGGGCCTTGACCACCTTCGACGTACCCGAGTCGGGGTCATTGGTGACGAGCAGACTGGTCACCCGCGACAGACTCGTCGCCACATGCAGCCCCGCCTCCGCCGCACGGTCCTCCAACAGCTCACGATCCACCGAGGTGTCCCCCGAGAACGCGACCCGCATGCCCTGCTTGAGAGGTTTACCCTCCTCGTACCGCCCGGGGTTGGGATAGGGGCACGCGGGCCGTTTGCGCGAGGGCCGCCAACTGCCGGACCGATAGCCCCCGGGGGACCCGTAACCACCAGAAGTCCCATGGCCGCCGGATGCCTGCCGCCCGATCGTCGTCGAGCCGTACCACTCCGTCAGCGGCCGGCATTCGAGCAGCGGCAGGCGCACGCCCCGGTTCGCCGCCGCGTGCAGACTCGGCCTGAACGCCTCCGCCAGCACCCGCGCGTCGTCCAGCGCGTGGTGCGCTCGCTGCTGCACGACCCCGAAGTGCGCCGCCAGCGACTCCAGCTTGTGGTTCGCCAGCGGCAGCCCCAGTTCCTTCGACAGCGCGATCGTGCACAGCCGCTGCCGTACCGGCGCCTCGGTCTCCGCGCGCGCGTACTCCCGGGCGATCATCGACCAGTCGAACACCGCGTTGTGCGCGACGAGCACGCGGTCCGCGAGCCGGGACGAGAACTCCTCCGCGATCTCCCGGAAGAGCGGCGCCCCTTCGAGCACGTCACTCGTCAGCCCGTGGATCCACACCGGCCCCGGATCCCGCTCCGGGTTCACCAACGTGTACCAGTGGTCCTCGACCTCGCCCCGCGCGTCCAGTCTGTACACAGCCGCCGAGATGATCCGGTCGTCCCGGGCCAGCCCGGTCGTCTCCACGTCCACGACCGCGTACCCCGGTGGATACGCGATTGGCCAAGGCGCTTGCGACGCTGCGGTCGTGTGGTCTTCGAGCATGGTCCATGAGGATACGGGCCGGGACCGACACCGCTGCGCGCGCCCGGCCGGGGAGCGGGGGCGCGCGTCCGCACGGTGCCCAACGCCACCCCGGCGGCGGGCACTTGGCCCGGCATCCGCGCCGGCTCGGCCACCGGGTCCCCGGGCGTCGGCGCTCCCAGGCCCTCAGCCGTCGACCGGACCCGGCAGCAGCCGGTACGCCGTGCCGGTCGCGCCGATGCACGCCGCCGTGCACCAGGGCGAGGAACGCGTGCTTCTTCGCGGCGACCTCGCCCGCGTGAGCGTCGGCCCGCGCCGCCGAACCGGCGAACTCCCGTTCCTGCGGCGCCTTTGGTCCGCGCACCCCCGGGCCGCCGAACGCCGTGTCCGCCTCTCCGTCGTCACGACCGTACCGCCGGCGTGCGACGGCCTTCTTCACCCGGGGCGGACGGACCGTGCCCGGGGATCACGTCGACCACACAGCTGAGCGGCGTCGCGTCCCCGCCGCCCGCCCGGTCGTCTCGGCGGCCGAGGCCGAGGCCGTGACGTTCGGGCGGGCGGTGAGCGCGGTCGCCATGGCCATCCCGAGCGGGACCGCCGCCAGACGGCGCGAGCGCTGGTGAGGCGACGCTGCCAGGCCGGACTCCGGCTCGTTCGCGAAACGAGCGCTACGAGCTGTGCGGGAACCCGGTCCCGCGAGGTCTTGGTGCTCCCCGGGCGTCGGGGCGTCTACCTCTTGACGGCCTTGAGTGCGTCGACGATGCCGAACCCGTAGAAACCGTTCACACGCGGGCCGCCCTCACACACCGCGTCCGGAGTGCCGTCGCCGTCCTGGTCGTACGTCTCCGGGCAGGCCTCCTTGTCCGCCTGCGCCTTCAGCAGCCACTGCAACTGCTGCGGGCTCGCCCACGGGTGCGTCGACTTCAGCAGCGCGGCGACACCGGAGGCGTGCGGCGCCGCCATCGACGTGCCCTGCAGGTAGCCGTACTCGCCGTTCGGCATGGTGGACAGGATACGGCCGTTCTTCGACGGCGTGTCCGGGATCTGGTAGCGGCTGTCGCCGCCAGGCGCCGCGACGTCGACGACGCGGTTGCCGTACGTGGAGTAGAACGACTTCTCGTTCTTCACGCCCGTCGCGCTCACCGTCACGATGCCCGGCAACTGGGTCGGAATGTCGAGGCACTCGCTCGGGTCGATGGTGCGCTCGACCGGGGTGGAGTCGTTGGGGCTGGAGTCGTCCAGGATCGCGTCGGAGGCGAGGTCGTGGTTGGAGTTGCCCGCCGAGGCCAGGTGCAGGGTGCCCTTCCTCGTGGCGTACTTCTGGGCCCGGTTGACCGCGTCGACGATGGCCTTCTGGTCCGGGTGGTCCACGCAGTTGTAGAGCCACGGGTCGATGTAGTAGCTGTTGTTCGTGATCTCCACGCCGTGGTCGGCGGAGAACACGAACGCGCAGACCATGGCCTCCGCGTAGAACAGGCCGTTGTCGCGGTCGGTCACATTGATGCTGGAGACCTTCACGCCGGGCGCGACACCGGCGACGCCGACGCCGTTGCGGGCCGCGGCTATCTCACCGGCCACGTGCGTGCCGTGGTAGTCCTGCGGGGTGTACGGCCGCCAGGACCCTTCGCTGGTGTCCGCGACACCGCCGTCGCAGTTGGCCGACTGGGACTTGGAGAAGTTCGGCGCGAGGTCCGGGTGGGTGTCGTCGACGCCGGTGTCGATGACGGCGACGGTGACCTTCTTGCTGCCCGGGTTGATCTTCGCGGCCTTGTCGGCGCCGATCGAGCGCAGGTCCCACTGGTCGGCCTCAAGGGGCTCGGCGTCGGGGATGTCCGCCGAGGCGGCCTCCACCTTCGCGGCCTCCACGTCCGTCAGGTAGTCGACGGCGCCCAGGTCCGTCGTACCGGCGGGGGTCAGCGGTGAGGTCCGGGTGGCGCCGGCGGACTGCACACCGCGCGCGGCGCGGATCGTCTTCGCGAACTCCGGGTCGGCCGAGTGGACCACGATCACGCCGATCTTGGTGTACGTGATCACGACCTTGCCGCCGGCCGCGGCCACCGCGCGCTTCACCGAGGCGATCGTGCGCTTGTCGGTCTTCGTGTTCACGACGTACGAGAGGTTCGGGCCCTGCGCGGTCGCGGTGGTGGACTCCGCGATCGGGGCCGCCGAGGCGACACCCGGCAGGAAGCCGAGCGAGGCGGTCAGCGACAAGGCGACCGGCACCGCGAGTGCGAGCCGTCGCCTGGAGCGCAGATGAGCCATGGGGTCTCCACATCATCCGGAAACGAGAGCCGGCCCGGACAGAGTGCTGCCTGGGCAGGTACATGACGTTGGTGCAGCTCGAAGCTATCCCTCGGCCTCCGTGGCCAGCAATCACTTCGCGGAAGGGAGGCCGAAGTAGAGGGGTAACCCTCGAAGTCGACGCACGTCCGGACCGCTTCCGCATCGGTTTTCGAAAGAAACACGCGCGGTTGAACCGGTCCTGGCGCGTCACCGTGACGTTGTGCAGGGAGCCCGAGCACGATCGCGCACCCGTCACCGTGAGGAACAGAGCAGAGCCCATGTCCGTAACCAACCCGTCCCCCGACCCGACGGAGACATCGTCCCCATCCACCGTCGCGAAGGCGGCGGAGACGCGAGGAGATCCCGTGGCAACCGACGCACCGCCCCCTTCGAAGGCAGAGCACCATCTCCCCTCCCCCGAGGAGTTCGCCGCGGTCCATGAGAGCGCCGAGTTCGCCGAACTGCGCCGCTCCTACCGCTCGTTCGCCTTCCCGCTGACCGTCGCCTTCATCGCCTGGTACCTGCTGTACGTCCTGCTCTCCAACTACGCGGGCGACTTCATGGGCACCAAGCTCTTCGGCAACATCAACGTCGCCTTCGTCCTCGGCGTCGCCCAGTTCGTCACCACGTTCCTCATCGCCTGGTGGTACGCGCGGCACGCCGCCGCGAAGCTCGACCCCAAGGCCGAGGCGATCAAGTCCCGGATGGAGGGCGGCGCATGAGCCCCGTACAGCAGACCTTTCTCGCCGCGAACGAGGCCAGCCAGCACCGGCCGCTGATCATCACCCTGTTCGCGCTGTTCGTCGTCGCGACGCTCGGCATCACCGTCTGGGCCGGCCGCCAGACCAAGGACGCCGCCGACTTCTACGCGGGCGGACGCCAGTTCAGCGCCTTCCAGAACGGTCTCGCGGTCTCCGGCGACTACATGTCGGCCGCGTCGTTCCTCGGCATCGCGGGCGCGATCGCCCTCTTCGGCTACGACGGCTTCCTGTACTCCATCGGCTTCCTGGTCGCCTGGCTGGTCGCCCTCCTGCTGGTCGCCGAGCCCCTGCGGAACTCCGGTCGCTACACCATGGGCGACGTCCTCGCTTACCGCATGCGCCAGCGCCCCGTGCGCACCGCGGCCGGCACCTCCACGATCGTCGTCTCGATCTTCTACCTGCTGGCACAGATGGCGGGCGCGGGTGTCCTCGTCTCCCTGCTGCTCGGCATCACCTCCGACGCCGGCAAGATCCTCATCGTCGCCCTCGTCGGCATCCTGATGATCGTCTATGTCTCCATCGGCGGTATGAAGGGCACCACCTGGGTCCAGATGGTGAAGGCCGTGCTGCTCATCGGCGGCACGATCCTCATTACGTTCCTGGTGCTGCTGAAGTTCAACTTCAACATCTCCGATCTGCTCGGCACCGCCGCCGAGAACAGCGGCAAGGGCGCCGCCTTCCTGGAGCCCGGCCTCCAGTACGGCGGCTCCGGCATCTCCAAGCTGGACTTCATCTCCCTCGGCGTCGCCCTGGTGCTCGGCACCGCCGGCCTGCCGCACATCCTGATCCGCTTCTACACGGTGCCCAACGCCAAGGCCGCCCGGAAGTCCGTGAACTGGGCGATCGGCATCATCGGCGGCTTCTACCTGATGACCATCGCGCTCGGCTTCGGCGCCGCCGCGCTGATCTCCCAGGACGAGATCATCGCCTCCAACCCGTCGGGCAACACGGCGGCCCCGCTGCTCGCCCTGCACCTGGGCGGCGTCGACTCGACCTGGGGTGCGATCCTGCTGGCCACGATCTCGGCGGTGGCCTTCGCGACCATCCTCGCCGTCGTCGCGGGCCTCACCCTGGCCTCGTCCTCCTCCTTCGCGCACGACATCTACGCCAACGTCATCCGCAAGGGACAGGCCTCCGGCGCCGAGGAGGTGCGCGCCGCCCGCTGGGCGACCGTCTTCATCGGCGTCGTCTCCATCGGCCTGGGCGCCCTCGCCCGCGACCTGAACGTGGCCGGCCTGGTCGCGCTCGCCTTCGCGGTCGCGGCCTCCGCCAACCTGCCGACGATCCTCTACAGCCTCTTCTGGAAGAAGTTCACCACCCAGGGCGCGCTGTGGTCGATCTACGGCGGTCTGATCGTCGCCGTCGGCCTGGTGCTGTTCTCGCCCGTCGTCTCCGGCGACCCGAAGGCGATGTTCCCGGCCGTCGACTTCGCCTGGTTCCCGCTGAAGAACCCGGGCATCATCTCCATCCCGTTCGGCTTCCTGATGGGCTGGCTGGGCACCGTCCTGTCCAAGGAGGAGCCCGACACCGCCAAGTACGCCGAGCTGGAGGTCCGGTCCCTCACGGGCACCGGCGCCCACTGACCGGCTCTCCGCCCGGGGCCGTCGTAGACACCTACGGCGGCCCCGCGTCGCGTCTTGTGGGATCGGGCCTGTGCTGTTGTCAGCGGGGTCACGTAGGCTCGCAGATGTCGGAGAATCCGTGATCCGTGATCCGCGACCGAGATCGGAAACTCGTTCGCGATCAGCAAAGACGAGGGAGGGGGCCCACGTGCTCATCGACACCTACGGCCGAGTGGCCACCGACCTGAGGGTCTCGCTGACCGACCGGTGCAATCTGCGCTGCACGTACTGCATGCCCGAGGAGGGTCTGCAGTGGCTGGCGAAGCCCGACCTGCTCGACGACGACGAGATCGTCCGCCTCATCGACATAGCCGTCCGCACCCTGGGCGTCACGGAGGTCCGCTTCACCGGCGGCGAGCCCCTGCTCCGCCCCGGCCTGGTCGGCATAGTGGAGCGCGTGGCCGCGCTGGCCCCTCGCCCCCAGATGTCCCTGACCACCAACGGCATCGGCCTCAGCCGCACGGCACCGGCCCTGAAGGCGGCCGGCCTGGACCGGGTGAACGTCTCCCTGGACACCCTCCGCCCGGACGTCTTCAAGACCCTCACCCGCCGGGACCGCCACAAGGACGTCCTCGAAGGCCTGGCCGCCGCCCGCGACGCCGGCCTCACCCCGGTCAAGGTCAACTCCGTCCTGATGCCCGGCCTGAACGAGAACGAGGCCCCGGACCTCCTCGCCTGGGCCGTCGAGCACGACTACGAGCTGCGCTTCATCGAGCAGATGCCCCTGGACGCCCAGCACGGCTGGAAGCGCGACGGCATGGTGACGGCGGGTGACATCCTGACCTCCCTGCGCACCCGCTTCGACCTCACCCCCGAGGACGCCGACGAACGCGGCTCCGCCCCGGCCGAGCGCTGGCTCGTCGACGACGGCCCCCACCGCGTCGGCGTCATCGCCTCCGTCACCCGCCCCTTCTGCTCGGCCTGCGACCGCACCCGCCTCACCGCCGACGGCCAGGTCCGCACCTGCCTCTTCGCCCGTGAGGAGACCGACCTCAGAGCCGCCCTGCGCTCGGGCGCCCCCGACGAGGAGATCGCCCGCATCTGGCGCCTGGCGATGTGGGGCAAGAAGGCCGGCGCGGGCCTGGACGACCCGTCGTTCGTCCAGCCGGACCGCCCGATGTCGGCGATCGGGGGCTAGCCCCCGGATTCGTCGGGCCGGGGCTTCTCCCAGTCCGACAGGGTCACCACGTCCTTCAGAAACCCCCGCACCCCCAAGAACTGGGCCAGGTGCTCCCGGTGCGCCTCGCACGCGAGCCACGTCTTGCGGCGCTCCGGCGTGTGCAGCTTCGGGTTGTTCCAGGCGAGCACCCAGACCGCGTCGGCACGACAGCCCTTGGCCGAACAGATGGGGGAGGACGGATCCGAGCCGGGGACGTCGAGGAGGTTCACACGTCGACCCTAGCCGCTGACAAGGCGACGCCGAGCAGCCACGGGGGGAGCTGCCCGGCGTCGGTCTGTCGCTCCGACGGGGGATGCGGAGCGCGTTTGAAGTATGTCACGGGTCACCCTCTGCCCGGCACAGGAACTCCATGATTGATCTGAGCTTTTCTTGAGCCTGGCGCGTGGTCTTACTCCGCTTCGTCCCGTTCCCGGCGCTCAGGCCGGCCCGCGCGGCTCGCTCCGGCGCCCGCCCGCGGGGTCGGCCGCGACGTCTTCCGGGACGGATTCCGCGAGGCGCCCCTCGTCGGCGAAGTCGCCCGAGCGGGAGCCCTCCGGCCCCGAGGTCGGCGCGATCATCGGACGCACGGGCGTGGTGACGAACGTCGACGGCAGCGAGGGCGCGTTCTCCCGGCCCGCGTTGGCGATCACGACGGCGATGTACGGCAGCACCGCTCCCAGCACCAGCGCGACGACCGCGACGTGCCGTTCGACGTTCCACAGGACCGCCGCGGCGATCACCGACAGGGTGCGGACGGACATCGAGATGACATAGCGCCGCTGCCGACCGCGAACGTCGTCGGCGAGCCCCTGCCGGGCACCGGTGATCCGGAAGACCTCGGCATTGCCCTGCTTCCGCATGACGTTCCACCACCCGCCTGTATCGGACGCTCCCGGCTCCTGCCGCGCCGCCCGTGCCCGCTGCGCGGAACGGGGTCCGGACAAGCTCCACGGTACGCCGCGTCCGCGCCGCCTACGAGACCGGGTCACCTCCCCCGGGAGTGGACGACATGCGCCGTACCGCGTACGGCCGCGCCCGACATGCGCCGTATCGGAGGCGGGCGGACACTGGCCGAAATGTTCACGTCGAGCCGTACGAGGAGGCAGCCATGGGCTGGCTATGGGCGATCATCGTGGGATTCGTACTGGGCCTGCTGGCCAAGGCGATCATTCCGGGCAAACAGCACAGTCCGCTCTGGCTGACGACGATCTTCGGCATCATCGGCGCCATCGTCGGCAACGCCCTCGCCCGGGCGTTCGGTATCGACGAGACCGCAGGCATCGACTGGGGCCGTCACGCCCTCCAGCTCGCCGCCGCGGTCGTCATCGTCTTCATCGGGGACATGGCCTACATGGCGACCCTGGGCAAGAGAAAACAGCGAACCTGAGCGACAGCGTGCCCCGAAGGGGCGCGGGGAACTGCGCGACCAGCCGCGACGACGCGGCACCCGTCAGTACACCCACGCCCCTACGGCGCCCAGGCCGCAGTCACCTCAACGGCGGCAAGGTTCTTCTTCCCCCGCCGCAACACCAGCCACCGCCCGTGAATGAGGTCCTCCGACGCCGGCACGGCGTCCTCCGCGGTGATCTTGACGTTGTTCACGTAGGCACCGCCCTCCTTCACCGTGCGCCGCCCGGCCGACTTGCTCGGCACCAGGCCGACGTCGGTGAACAGGTCGACCACGGGACCCACCTCGGCGACCCGGACGTGCGGCACTTCGGACAGCGCCGCGGCCAGGGTCTCCTCGTCGAGCTCGGTCAGGTCACCCTGCCCGAAGAGCGCGCGGGAGGCGGCGATCACCGCGGCGGTCTGGTCCGCGCCGTGTACCAGCGTCGTCAGCTCCTCGGCCAGCGCGCGCTGCGCCGCCCGCGCCTGCGGTCGCTCCTCCGTCTGCTGCTCCAGCTCCTCAAGCTCCGCACGGGACTTGAAGGACAGGATCCGCATGTACCGGGTGATGTCCCGATCGTCCACGTTCAGCCAGAACTGGTAGAACGCGTACGGCGTCGTCATGCCCGGGTCGAGCCAGACGGCGCCGCCCTCGGTCTTGCCGAACTTGGTGCCGTCCGCCTTGGTCATCAGCGGCGTGGCCAGCGCGTGCGCCTCGGCGCCCGGCTCCAGCCTGTGGATCAGATCCAGGCCGGCCGTGAGGTTGCCCCACTGGTCGCTGCCGCCCTGCTGGAGCGTGCAGCCGTACCTCCGGTAGAGCTGGAGGAAGTCCATGCCCTGGAGGATCTGGTAGCTGAACTCGGTGTAGCTGATGCCCTGGTCGGACTCCAGCCGACGGGCGACGGAGTCCTTCGTCAGCATCTTGTTGACGCGGAAGTGCTTGCCGATGTCCCGCAGGAACTCGATGGCGGAGAGGCCCTCGGTCCAGTCGAGGTTGTTGACCATGACGGCCGCGTTCGCACCCTCGAAGGACAGGAACGGCTCGATCTGGGCGCGCAGCCTGCCGACCCAGCCGGCGACCGTCTCCGGGTCGTTCAGCGTGCGCTCCGCCGTCGGGCGGGGGTCGCCGATCAGGCCCGTCGCGCCGCCGACCAGCGCCAGCGGCCGGTGACCGGCCTGCTGGAGCCGGCGCACGGTGAGCACCTGCACCAGATGCCCGACGTGCAGGGACGGCGCGGTCGGGTCGAAACCGCAATAGAACGTGACGGGACCGTCCGCGAGCGCCTTGCGCAAAGCGTCCTCGTCGGTGGACAGGGCGAACAGCCCACGCCACTTCAGCTCGTCGACGATGTCCGTCACGGTTCTCGTGTCTCCTCGATGGTCTTCGCAAGGGTTCGCCCGGCAGTCGGGTGACAGCCGGCCACGAACGCCTACGAGGTTATACGCCCTGGCTGACAGAACTCATATTGAAATCCGGCACCCGCAGCGCGGGCATCGCGGCCCTGGTGAAGTAGTCGCTCCACTCGCGCGGCAGCGTCTTCTCCGTGCGCCCGGCCTCCGTGGCACGGCCCAGCAGGTCCACCGGCGACTCGTTGAACCGGAAGTTGTTGACCTCGCCGGTGACCTCGCCGTTCTCCACGAGGTAGACGCCGTCGCGGGTCAGCCCCGTCAGCAGCAGTGTCGCCGGGTCGACCTCGCGGATGTACCACAGGCAGGTCAGCAGCAACCCGCGCCCGGTGCTCGCGACCATCTCCTCCAGGGAACGGTCCTCGCCGCCGTCCAGGATCAGGTTGTCGATCGTCGGCGCCACCGGCAGCCCGGTCAGCCCCGCGCTGTGCCGGGTGGTCGGCAGGTGCGCGATCTCGCCCCGGCTGATCCACTCGGTCGCCGTCAGCGGCAGCCCGTTGTCGAACACCGAGCTGTCGCCGCCGGAGGAGTGGGCCAGCGCGAAGGGCGCGGACTCCAGACCCGGCTCGTGCGGGTCGCTGCGCAGGGTCAGCGGCAGCTCGGTGAGCCGCTCCCCGATCCGCGTACCGCCGCCGGGCTTGCTGAACACCGTCCGGCCCTCGGCCGCGTCCCGCGCCGACGCCGACCACATCTGGTAGATCAGCAGATCCGCCACGGCCGTCGGCGGGAGCAGCGTCTCGTACCGCCCGGCGGGCAGCGGCACCCGCCGCTCCGCCCAGCCCAGCCGTACGGCCAGCTCCGCGTCCAGGGCTCCCGGGTCGACGTCCTTGAAGTCCCGCGTGGAGCGCCCCGCCCAGGCCGAGCGCGTACGGTCCGGGGACTTGGCGTTCAGCTCCAGCGTCCCGTTCGGCTGGTCGTGCCGCAGCCGCAGCCCCGTGGACGTACCGAGATAGCTGGAGACCAGCTCGTGGTTGGCGAAGCCGTACAGCTCCCGGCCGCCCGCCCGCGCGCGTGCGAACGATTCGCCGAGGGCCGGCGCGAAGTCGGCGAACACGGCGGAGGAGGTCTCGGCGGGCGCTTCCGTGAAGTCGGAGGACTGCTCCACACCCGTGACCAGCGGCTGGG
Source organism: Streptomyces sp. TG1A-60 (assembly GCF_037201975.1). Lineage (NCBI taxonomy): Bacteria > Bacillati > Actinomycetota > Actinomycetes > Kitasatosporales > Streptomycetaceae > Streptomyces > Streptomyces sp. TG1A-60. The sequence goes on from NZ_CP147520.1 coordinate 6,514,202, forward strand.
CGTCCTCGGCGGGCCCGGCGCCGCGCGCGGCGGCCTCCGCGGCCCGTACCAGCGGCTCCAGCTCCCCGGCGGTGACGGCGGATCGCGACACGACCCCGGAGGCGGTGCCCTCCTTGCCGCCGACGGTGGCGACGACGGTCACCGACCGTCCGCGTGTGACGCCGTTGGTGGTCAGCGCGTTGCCCGCCCAGCGCAGGTTCGCCGTGGAGTACTCGTCGGCGATCACCACGCATCCGTCGGCGCGAGACAGCTCAAGAGCACGCTCGACGATCTCGTGCGGCTGCTGCGCCTTGCTGTTCCGCGCGCTCATCGACCTGCCTCCTGCGTGGTGTTCAGGCTGTGCTCGCCCGGGGGGTGACCCCCGGACCCCCAGCCGAGTCCGTGGTGCGCGCTCATCGACCTGCCTCCTGCGTGGTGTTCAGAATGGTGACGCCCTTGAAGAGGGCCGACGGGCAGCCGTGCGACACGGCGGCGACCTGGCCCGGCTGGGCCTTCCCGCAGTTGAAGGCGCCGCCCAGGACGTACGTCTGCGGCCCGCCCAGGGCCGCCATGGAACCCCAGAAGTCGGTCGTCGTCGCCTGGTACGCGACATCCCGCAGTTGCCCGGTGATCCGCCCGTTCTCGATCCTGAAGAACCGCTGTCCGGTGAACTGGAAGTTGTACCGCTGCATGTCGATGGACCACGACCGGTCCCCGACCACATAGACCCCCCGGTCGACCCCGCCGATCAGATCCTCGGTGGACATCCCGGCCGGGTCCGGCCGCAGCGACACATTGGCCATGCGCTGCACCGGCACATGCCCGGGGGAGTCGGCGTACGCGCAGCCGTTGGAGCGGCCCAGGTCGGTCAATCTCGCGATGCGCCGGTCGAGCTGGTAGCCGACGAGGGTCCCGTCCTTGACCAGGTCCCAGCTCTGGCACTCCACCCCCTCGTCGTCGTACCCGATGGTCGCGAGGCCGTGCTCGGCGGTGCGGTCACCGGTGACGTTCATCAGCTCGGAGCCGTAGCGCAGCTTGCCGAGCTTGTCGAAGGTGGCGAAGGAGGTGCCGGCGTACGCGGCCTCGTAGCCGAGCGCGCGGTCCAGCTCGGTGGCGTGGCCGATGGACTCGTGGATGGTCAGCCACAGGTTGGACGGGTCGACGACCAGGTCGTAGACGCCGGCCTCCACGCTCGGCGCCCGCATCTTCTCGGCGAGCAGCTCCGGGATCCGCGCCAGTTCGTCGTCCCAGTCCCAGCCGGTGCCCGTCAGATACTCCCAGCCCCGCCCGACCGGCGGCGCCAGCGTCCGCATCGAGTCGAACTCCCCGCTGGACTCGTCGACCGACACGGCGGTCAGCGACGGATGCAGGCGTACCCGCTGCTGGGTGGTCACGGTTCCGGCGGTGTCCGCGTAGAACTTGTTCTCGTGCACCGTGAGCAGCGAGGCGTCCACGTGGTCGACCCCGTCGGCCGCCAGCAGCCGTGTGCTCCACTCCGTCAGCAGCGCGGACTTCTCCTGGTCGGGGATGCTGAACGGATCGATCTCGTACGAGGAGATCCAGGTCTTCTCCGCGTGCACCGGCTCGTCCGCCAGCTCGACCCGCTCCTGCGACCCGGCGGCCTCGATGACCCGCGCGGACAGCTTGGCCATCGCCACCGCCTGCGAGGCGACCTTCGCGGCGGCGTCCATCGTGAGATCCACACCGGAGGCGAACCCCCACGTCCCGCCGTGCACCACCCGCACCGCGTACCCGAGGTCGGTCGTGTCCGACGACCCGGCCGGCTTCGCGTCCCGCAGCCGCCAGGACGCGCTGCGCACCCGCTCGAACCGGAAGTCCGCGTGGTCGGCGCCGAGGGCTCGCGCGCGGGCCAGCGCGGCGTCGGCCAGTGCCCTCAGTGGAAGTGCCAGGAATGACTGATCGACTTCGTGGGGCACGGGTGGAATTCCCTTCGGGCGCTTGCCTGTGGTGACCGTCGGAGGCAGTGAATCATGTCTCGCTCGCCGGATCGCTGGGAAAAGTCGCGCCCTCGGCCGGAGCGGAAGGAAGGGACGCCGGCGGCGAAAGGGGCCCGGCCGAGCCGTGGACGACCCTTTCCCTGCACCAGCATCAGCGTGAGGCCGTCGCCGCGGCGGACCGCGGGAACTCGTACCTCACGTGGGGAGTCCCGGACGATCGTCGCCAGGTGACCTTCGCGCGGTAGCACGGGCCAGGAGGACTCGGAGCAGAAGCTCCAGGTCCTGCGGAGGAAGCCGGACGTCCTCTCCTCGTGCGTCGGCTGCGGGGCGCCTGCGAGTCCAAGAACAAGCAGCCCGCGGTCTTCGGGGACACGAAGAACGAGATCGTCCGCGTCTACCAGGCGATGGCCGAGGACAGCCCTTCCCACACCCCCATCCCTCACCCCGTCTCCCGCAAGGGCGGCCCGCCACCCGCCGGGCACGGGAAACAACTCCCGTGCCCGCCCGCACACATCACGTACGACGCGGACTCAGCCGTCCGGGGGCGGGCCCGCCGCGAGCGTCGTGAACGCCACTGGGCCGAGTCGGACGCCTTCCTCCAGCTGCGAGTGACGGAGCCGCTCGCCACCGGCACGCTCGGCTTCGTGGAGACCGTACGGACCCTGGACCTCATGGGGCACCTTCCCGAAGCGACGGAGGATCTGGACGCCAGGATCACCGAGATCCTCCTCACCCGAGAGGTGCGTGACGGGGCGGCCCTCCTGGGCGGGCGCCTGAGGGCGCTGGACGCGATCCGTGTGGCCAGCGCCGTGTCACTGCGGGACGATCTGACCGCACCGGTGACGTACGACCGCAGGATGCCCGACACCGCGCGCGCCGAGGGCCTGTCCGCTCACGCACCCGGCATGGCGGAGTGACGGGAGGGCGTGACGACTGTAACGGGAGGGCGTGACGACTGTAGGGACCCGACAGCACGGAGGGTGAGCCACTGTCGGTGCCCGAATGCCCGCGGGCGGGGCGGGCCCGATAGGTTTTCGAGGAAGGCGCCTGCCGTTCAGGCACGTCCAGGCATTCGGGCAGGTGTTCAGACCGCTATGGAAAGGGTGATCCGTTGAGCCGCTCGGTTCTCGTCACCGGAGGCAACCGGGGCATCGGCCTCGCCATCGCCCGCGCGTTCGCCGACAACGGCGACAAGGTCGCGATCACATACCGCTCGGGTGAGCCGCCGTCCGGCTTCCTGGCGGTCCGGTGCGACATCACCGACCCCGAGCAGGTGGAGCAGGCCTACAAGGAGATCGAGGCCGAGCAGGGCCCGGTCGAGATCCTGATCGCCAACGCGGGCGTCACCAAGGACCAGCTCCTGATGCGCATGTCCGAGGAGGACTTCACCTCGGTCATCGACACCAACCTCACCGGCACCTTCCGCGTCGTCAAGCGAGCCAACCGCGGCATGCTGCGCGCCAAGAAGGGCCGCGTCGTCCTGATCTCCTCGGTCGTGGGCCTGTACGGTTCCCCGGGGCAGGCCAACTACGCCGCCTCCAAGGCCGCCCTGGTCGGCTTCGCGCGCTCGCTCGCCCGTGAGCTGGGCTCGCGCGACATCACCTTCAACGTCGTCGCGCCCGGCTTCGTCGACACCGACATGACCAAGGTGCTCACCGACGAGCAGCGCGCGGGCATCGTGAAGCAGGTGCCGCTCGGCCGGTACGCGCAGCCCGAGGAGATCGCCGCGACGGTGCGGTTCCTCGCCTCGGACGACGCCTCGTACATCACTGGAGCCGTCATCCCCGTAGACGGCGGACTGGGAATGGGTCACTGATCACATGAGCGGAATCCTCGAGGGCAAGCGCGTCCTGATCACCGGTGTGCTGATGGAGTCCTCCATCGCCTTCCACACCGCCAAGCTGGCCCAGGAGCAGGGTGCCGAGATCATCCTCACGGCGTTCCCCCGGCCCACGCTGACCGAGCGCATCGCCAAGAAGCTCCCCAAGCCCACCAAGGTCATCGAACTCGACGTCACCAACGACGAGCACCTCGGCCGCCTGGCCGACATCGTCGGCGAGGAGCTCGGCGGCCTCGACGGCGTCGTGCACTCCATCGGCTTCGCGCCGCAGGACGCCCTCGGCGGCAACTTCCTCAACACGCCGTTCGAGTCGGTCGCCACGGCCATGCACGTGTCGGCGTACTCCCTGAAGTCGCTGACCATGGCCTGCCTGCCGCTGATGCAGAACGGCGGCTCGGTCGTCGGCCTCACCTTCGACGCGCAGTACGCCTGGCCGCAGTACGACTGGATGGGCCCGGCCAAGGCCGCCCTGGAGGCCACCAGCCGCTACATGGCGCGTGACCTGGGCAAGCAGAACATCCGCTGCAACCTCGTCTCCGCCGGCCCCCTCGCCTCCATGGCCGCCAAGTCCATCCCGGGCTTCGGCGAGCTGGCCGCCGTGTGGGACGACCGCTCGCCCCTGGAGTGGGACCTCAAGGACCCCGACCCGGCCGGCCGCGGTGTCGTCGCGCTGCTCAGCGACTGGTTCCCGAAGACCACGGGCGAGATCGTCCACGTGGACGGCGGGCTGCACGCGATCGGCGCGTGAGCGCCGCGACCGGGGGCTCCACCGAAGGTTCGAGGGCGCGCATCCATTCGGGTGCGCGCCCTCGCCCTACTCCTCTGAGCCGAGACTGTCACTCGTTCGGCTCATCCGACGGGCCGCCGGGGCCGGGTGCCGCGCACGCTGGACGTACACCGCCCAGCCACTCGGCCGAGGAGGTCCCCCTTGTGCGCGTCTCCCGCAGCATCGCCCCAGCGGCCGTCGTCCTGGCTCTCGCACTGACCCTCCCGACCGAAGCGACACCGTACGCGCGCGTAGAGGACGAAGAGCGCCACGCGCGCGTACAGGGCGCAAAGGGCCACGCGCGCGTGGCCGGCAAGCCCGATCCGTTCGGGGCGGCCTGCCGTAGCACCGTCCTCGGCTCCCAGGTGATCGCGCACTGCTTCAACCCCCACGCGACCGTCGACCGCGTCCGGCTGCACATCGAGTGCGAGCGCTGGTGGGACATCGACAGCGACGGCGCCCCGGTCGAGACGGGGCCCGCGCAGACCGTACGGCTCACCGGGCGCTGCTGGAAGGAGGTCCACTCGGTGTGGTTCAGTCACCAGCGGCCGGACGACTGACCCGTCCCGGGCGGCAGTGGAAGGGATACCCGGCGGCCTCGGCCGCGGCGGTCTCCGCGTCGCCCGCGCGGATCGCGTCCACGAGCCGGGTGTGGTCGAGGTACGCCTCCGGGGTCAGCTCCTCGCCCACGTCACCGCGCAGCCAGTCCCGCAGCACCTCGCCCAGGTCGGCGTAGACGGCCGTGACGACGTCGTTGTGGGACGCGGCCACGACCGGCATGTGGAACGCCGCGTCGGCGGTCACGAAAACCTCCGTGTCGCCCGACGCCCACGCCTCCTCACGGCGTACGAGAAGCGCTTCCAGCTGCTTCAGCTCCTTCTCGGTGCGCCGCGCGGCGGCCAGTTTCGCGGCGCTCGACTCCAGGGCGGAGCGCAGCTCGGCGATGTGGGCGGGGTCGGCGTCCGCGAAGCGGCGGTGCATCACGCCCGCGAGTTCGCTGGTCGCGACGACGTAGGTGCCGGAGCCCTGGCGGATGTCGAGCAGACCGTTGTGCGCGAGCGCGCGGACGGCCTCGGTGGTCGTCGGCATCGTCCTGACCGCCCTCAACCTCCGCCCCGCCATCACCAGCCTCGGCGCCCTCCTCGAAGAGGTGCGCGCCGGACTCGGCATGACCGGCAGCGTCGCCGGGCTCCTCACCTCCGTACCGCCGCTCTGCTTCGCCGTCTTCGGCGTCATGGCGCCCCGGCTCGCCCGCCGCTTCGGCCCGGCCGCCGTCGTCTGCGCCGGCATGGTCGCCATCGCCTCCGGCCTGCTGATCCGGCCGTACGCCGGCGGCGCGGCCGGCTTCCTGGCCGCGAGCACCCTCGCCCTGATGGGCATCGCCGTCAGCAACGTCCTGATGCCCGTCATCGTCAAACGCTGGTTCCCCGACCGGATCGGCTCCATGACGGGCCTCTACTCCATGGCCCTCGCCCTCGGCACCTCGTCCGCCGCGGCCGTCACCGTGCCCATGACGAAGGCGCTGGGCGGGAGTTGGCAGACCGGACTCGCCGTATGGGCGCTCCTCGCGGTCGGGGCCGTGGTTCCGTGGCTGCCCTTCGTACGGGAACGCGGCGGGCGCTCCGCCGAGCGGGGCTCCCCACGTGGGGGAGGGCCCGCCGTACAGGCCCCCACGCGCGCGGAGAGGCACACCGAGGAGGCCCCCGCGCTGCGGATCACCCGGAGTCGTACGGCCTGGGCGCTCGCCGTGTTCTTCGGGCTTCAGGCGACCGCCGCGTACATCACGATGGGGTGGATGGCGCAGATCTTCCGTGACGCGGGGGTCGCGGCCGGCACGGCGGGGCTGTTGCTGGCCGTCACGATGGTGATGGGCGTCCCGCTGGCCTTCGTGATCCCCCGGCTCGCCACCCGGCTGCCCCGCCAGGGGCCGATCGTGGTCGTACTGGGCGTCTGCGGGCTCCTCGGGTACGGCGGCCTCCACCTCGCCCCGGTGGCGGGCGCCTGGGCGTGGGCGGTGCTGATCGGCATAGCCAACTGCTCCTTCCCGCTGGCGCTGACGATGGTCGGTATGCGGGCCCGGACCGGCGCGGGCGTGGTCAAGCTGTCGGCGTTCGCACAGAGCACGGGGTACCTGATCTCGATCCCCGGCCCGCTCCTCGTCGGCGTCCTCCACCAGCACAGCGGCGGCTGGGGCCTGCCCCTGGCCCTCATGGCCGCCCTGATGCTCCCGCAGGTCGCGGCGGGCATCCTGGCCGGCCGTGACCGGGTGGTGGAGGACGAGGCGGCCCGTTGAGCCGGACCCCGACGGCTTCACCGGGCGGCAGGGGTGCGAGACTGGGCGCATGCCAGTGCTCGACCCGAACCCCCAGAACGGCCAGAAGAAGATGCTCCTGGTCTTCGGCTCGTTCCTCGCCATCTTCATCGTCATCGGAGTCATCGCGGCCATCGCGTCCCCCTGACGCACCACGCCGGTCGGGCCGTCGGAGCCGGTCGGCCCCGACGCCGCCGGCCCCGACGCCGCCGACGCCGAGGGGTGGAGCCGGCACCCGCGTCCCCTAGGGGTGAGTCTCAGGGTGAAGTGGGTGGATCACCGGATGGGACGAACCGTCGGCATTCCGTAGTTTCGAGGGTGTGGCCGCAGGAGACCCGCGAGGGCCCACGGAGGACCGGGCCACGCAGGACCCGAGAGACCACGGAGGCGGCATGTCGGCCCGTACGCACACCCGGCCCCACCCGGCGACCACGAGCGGCGTCGACGTCCGGCTGCGGTGGTGGGCGGTCGCCCTGCCCGCCCTCGGCTTCGTCACCCTCCTGTTGTTCCTCAACCCCGCGGAAGCCCGCGCGGCGAGCGGCGACCCCATGATCGCCCACCTCTGGGACCGCCTGCAGCAGGCACTGCTGAGCCACATACCGTGACGGGCGGCCCGGCCCCTGGAGCACCTGTACGGGCGTCGGGCGGACGCACTCCAACTCCCTGCGCCCCATGGCGTGGTTCGTGCGAAGCTGGGACACATGAGCGTCGCAGAACCTCGCAGGATTGTCCTCTTCCGGCATGCGAAAGCCGACTGGCCACAGGTGTCCGACCACGACCGGCCGCTCGCCGACCGGGGCCGCATGGACGCCGCCGTCGCCGGACGCAGGCTGGCCGACTCCGGCATCCCCTTCGACCTTGCCCTCTGCTCCACTGCCGTCAGGACCCGGGAGACCTGGAAGCTCGCCGTCCATGAACTTCCCGAGCGGCCGAAAACGGTCTACGAGGAGCGGATCTACGAGGCCTCGCCCGGCGAGTTGATCACCCTGCTCAACGAAACCCCGGACGACGCGCACAACGTCCTCCTGATCGGCCACAACCCCGGAGTCCAGGGCCTCGCCGACATCCTCGCCGGCCGCGCCGAGGGCGACGCCCGCGACCGCATGAACCGCCACGGGTATCCGGCCGCCGCCTTCGCCGTGCTCTCCTTCGAGGGTTCCTGGAAGAGCCTGGAGCCGGGCGCGGCCACACTGGCCGGCTACTGGGCGCCCACGGAATAGCCCGGCCGCACCGCCGCACTGCCTCGCCGCCACACTGCCTCACCGGCACCGGGCACGACGAAGGCCCGGCACCGCCTCGGTGCCGGGCCTTCCCGTACGCCGCGCTACTCGTCGTGGGTGTCCGCCGCCTCGACCTCTTCCCGCGTGACCCCGAGCAGGTACAGCACGGTGTCGAGGAAGGGGAAGTTCACCGCGGTGTGCGCGGCCTCGCGGACCACCGGCTTGGCGTTGAAGGCGACGCCCAGACCGGCCGCGTTGAGCATGTCGAGGTCGTTGGCGCCGTCGCCGATCGCCACGGTCTGGGCCAGCGGCACGCCCGCCTCGGCGGCGAACCGACGCAGCAGCCGCGCCTTGCCCGCGCGGTCCACGATCTCGCCGACGACCTTGCCGGTGAGCTTCCCGTCGACGATCTCCAGCGTGTTGGCCTGAGCGAAGTCGAGCCCCAGCCGCACCATGAGGTCGTCCGTGACCTGGGTGAACCCGCCCGAGACGACACCGACTTGGAAGCCGAGCCGCTTCAGCGTCCGGATGAGTGTGCGCGCCCCCGGCGTGAGTCGCACCTCGCTGCGCACCTTCTCCACCACCGAGGCGTCGAGCCCCTCCAGCAGCGCCACGCGCGCGTGCAGCGACTGCTCGAAGTCCAGCTCCCCGCGCATCGCGGCGGCCGTCACCTCGGCGACCTCCTTCTCGCACCCGGCGTGCGCGGCGAAGAGCTCGATCACCTCGTCCTGGATGAGCGTGGAGTCCACGTCCATGACCACCAGCCGCTGGGCCCGCCGGTGCAGCCCCGCCGCGACCACGGCCACGTCCACACCCAGCGCCACCGACTCGGTCACCAGCGCGGTCCGCAGCACCTCCGGCTCCGTACCGGACACCGCGAACTCCACGGCCGTCACCGGGTACTTGGCGAGCCGGAAGATGCGGTCGATGTTGCCGCCGGTCGCCGTGATCCGCGCGGCGATCCGGGCAGTGGACTCGGCGGTCAGCGGGTGGCCGAGGACGGTGACGTGCGAGCGGCCGAGGCCACGCGGCCGGTTGTCGCCCAGGCCGGAGATGATCTCCGCCTGCATCTTCATCGACTCCGCCCAGCTGTGGACGGTCGCCCGCAGGTCGCCCTCCCGCCCGGCGGGCGGCGCGGTCACGAGCGCGCACAGCACGATCCGGCCACGGGTGACGACCTGCTCGATGTCGACCACGTCGACGGAGTACGCGGCAAGGATGTCGAACAGCCCGGCGGTGATGCCCGGCCGGTCCTTGCCGAAGATCTTGACGAGAAGAGTGGGGACGTCAGAGGAGGTCTGCGAAGCGCTCATGATGTGCCCACCGTATCCGGCGCCCCGTGCCTTTTGCCCTTGAGGTCCGCCCAGCGGACGGAGAACACCGGGTCACCGGCGACCGAAGCGCACCCGGATCGTGTACGACGCCCGGAGCGCCCCTCGGTCACCCCCGTCCCGGGAGGTACCTCAACGCCCCCGTGGACCCCGCGGGGGCGGCGGCCCCTCCTCCGGAGGCGGCGGTGGCGGAGGCCAGACACCCGATCCGGACCCCGACCCCTGCCTCGCCCCCGGTCCGGTACCCGCCCCTGTCCCCGCACCGGACCCCGGCCGTCGCCCCGGCCGCCGGGGCGGCGGCGTGAGCCGCCGCACCACCGTGGGCGCCCCGTGCACATCCGGAGGCCGCGGCGCTCCTGGGCCTCCGGAGCCCTTCGAGGCACCCGGGTCGCCCGCACCCCGTCCCTCCACACCTCGCCCCGCCGGTCCCTGCCCGTCCTCCCCGGACCGGGGCTCCCGCGACCTCGGCGGTTCCTGTGGCCTCCGCAGTTCGTCCGGCAGCCGCAGATACGGATTGGTGTCCGGGTTCGGCGGCCGGTACGGCGTGCCCGGCGCGTACGGTCCCGAGGCGGAGACCGAGGCATGGGCCTCGGCGATCCCCGCCGGCCCGGCCCCCTGCGTGTCCCCCCGCGCCAACGGCGAGGCCCGCCCCCCGGCAGCCCCGGTCGCACACGCCACCAGCGCCCCAGCAGCCCCCGCGCCCCCGCCCCACAGCATGCCCAGCACCAAGGCGGTCGCCGCCCGCCCGCGCAGCTCGATCCCCGCGTCGAAGGCGTCGATGCCGAAGAGGGCGAGAGAGGCGTCCACGGAGACCTCCGACAGCCGGACGAGCAGGGGCAGCGCCACCGCCGTCGCGAGACCGAGCCGAAGAGCGCAGCGCCCCGCGAAGCCGAGCGCGCCCCCGACCCGTACATCCGCACCGGTCGTTCCCCCGGCAGCGGTGCCGGTCAATACCCGCGCAAAAGGCGTACGTACGGCGGTCAGGACCCCGGCGAGCAACATCATCAGCGCGGTGGCGACGCCCAACAGCCAGACGCGGTCGTCCAGTTCGGCGAGGCGCCCGAGCGTGACGGGTTCGGTCGCGTCGACGCGGAGCAGCTGGTCGATGGGGTCCGGCAGGAGGTCGGCCAGTCGGCCGGTGACTTCGCCGTCCCAGGGGACGAGGAGGCCGATGGGGACGCCGAGCCAGACGCCGTTGGGCGTGCCGAGAAGGGCCGCGCCGGCGATCCGCCTGGGGTGGGGATCGCCGATCGCCGCGTACACCGCCGCCGCGAGCCCGGCCAGGACCGCCACCAGCAGCACGGTGACCACGGCGGACACGGCCGGCCGTACGGCCCGGTGCACGGCGGCCAGGCCGCGCGGCAGGGGAGTGCGGCGCGAGGCCAGCAGGGCGATCAGCAGCACTCCGGCGCACCAGAGCAGGCCGCCGAGCAGGGTCGGAGCGGTGTCGACGGTGAAGCCGACCTCGGCGTTCGCGTCCGCCAGGCCACCCAGCCGGTCCGGCAGCAGCCCGCCGCCGATGTCCCCGAGGTCACCGAGCCCCGGGATCTCCACGTTGTCGAGGCCGTCGCCGCCCGGCAGCTCGTCGATCTCCAGCCGGCTCCCGTCGAGGGTGACGACGGCGTCGCCGGCCCAGGCCAGTCCGCCCATCAGCGCCACGAAGAGCGCGAGCACCGTGCCCGCGCGCGCGAGGAGTTCGGTCGGCGCGAGCACAACTCCCGCGCCGCGCAGGGACCGCAGGAAGAACCACGACAGCACGAGCGCCCCCACCAGGCCGACCCCCAGTGGCGTGATCTCGATGGCGGTGGTCGCCTGAGCTCCTTCCAGGCCGAAGACGGACACATCGCCGGACGGTGTCACCGACCCACCCGCCCCGAGCGCCACAACCGCCGCCGTCATGGGACCGAGTTCGCCGGCCGAATCGGCCTCCAGCAGATGCAGACCGAGCGCCGCCGTCGCCGCCATCCCGATCAACGCCCAGCTCACGGCGGCGATCGCCGAGAACAGCACGTCCCCCCACGGCACGCTCCGGCCCCGGCCGGCGTTCTGCTCGCTCATGGTCGGACCCCCCGATCCGCATCGCGGCGTTGCACCGCCGATGTCCCCCTCGCGTGGGAATACCACTCTCCGGCCTGGTTTCAACCCCGTCAACGGGACCGGTCGATGCCTCCGTACGCACTCTTCGCAAGGCCCGACTTTCGGTCAGGGGACCGAGCCTGAAATAGTTCCCCCCGATGTTCGCCATCCCTAGACTCCCTGTGTTGGGGGTAATTCGGGGACAACTCAGTGGGGCATGGAGTGCCGGAACTCGTACTGGAATTGAACGGACAAACCTGGACGCTCGATCCGTCCAGGGCATACACCCTCGGACGTGATCCGCAGGGGGACATAGTGTTCGACGACGCCAGGGTGTCCTGGCGTCACGCCACGATCAGCTTCAGCGGCCGTGGTTGGGTGATCGAGGACCACGGCAGCACCAACGGCACCTTCGTACAGGGCCAGCGGATCCACCAGGTGGAGGTCGGCCCCGGCTCGGCCGTGCACCTGGGCAACGCGACCGACGGCCCGAGACTCAACCTCTCCGTCGCCGCCGCGGGCGTCGCCGCGCCGCCGCGGCAGCCGTACGCCGCTCAGGGCGCGAGCGCCGGCTACGCCGCCCAGCAGGTCCCGCAGCAGCAGGCACCGCAGGCGGGCTGGCAGCAGCCGCCGCAGGCCCAGGTCCCGCGACAGCAGGGCTACCCCCAGCAGGGCCCGGGTGGTGGCGCTGGGGCGCCTCCGGTCCACGGCGACCGCAGCCCGACCACGTTCCACCAGCTGGCACTCGGCCGTGTCATGCGCATCGGCCGTGCCCTGGAGAACGACCTGGTCGTCTCCGACCTGCAGGTCTCGCGCAACCACGCCGAGTTCCACGCGACGCCCGACGGGCGCTTCGAGATCCGCGACCTCGGCTCGCACAACGGCACGTTCGTCAACGGTGTGCCGATCGCCAAGGGCGGCACGGCACTCCTCGGCCCGAACGACGTCGTCGGCGTCGGACACTCGACGTTCCGGATCACCGGCGACCGCCTGGAAGAGCTCGTCGACACCGGTGAGGTCTCCTTCTCCGCACGCCATCTGACGGTCACCGTCGACGGTGGCAAGCAGATCCTGAAGGACGTCTCCTTCGGCGTGCCGGAGAAGTCGCTCATCGCCGTCATCGGCCCCTCGGGCTCCGGCAAGTCCACCCTGCTGAAGGCGCTCACGGGCTACCGCCCCGCCAACCAGGGCGACGTCCTCTACGACAACCGGAACCTGTACAAGCAGTTCGCCGAGCTGCGCCAGCGCATCGGTCTCGTCCCGCAGGACGACATCCTGCACAAGGAACTGACCGTCAGGAAGGCGCTGACCTACGCGGCCAAGCTGCGCTTCCCCGCCGACACCACCGGCGTCGAGCGCGCGGCCCGGATCGACGAGGTGCTGCGCGAGCTCAAGCTCGACATCCACAAGGACAAGAAGGTCACCTCCCTCTCCGGCGGCCAGCGCAAGCGCGTCTCGGTCGCCCTGGAGCTGCTGACCAAGCCGTCGCTGATCTTCCTGGACGAGCCGACCTCCGGCCTCGACCCGGGCATGGACCGCGACGTCATGCAGCTGCTGCGCGGCCTCGCCGACGACGGCCGTACGGTCCTGGTGGTCACCCACTCCGTGGCCGAGCTGGCGATCTGCGACAAGCTGCTGGTGATGGCCCCGGGCGGCTCGGTGGCGTACTTCGGTCCGCCCGAGGAGGCCCTGAACTTCTTCGGCTACGAGACCTGGGCCGACGTCTTCTCCGCCTTCGAGAACTACCGCGACTACGACTGGGCGGGCCGCTGGAAGGGCTCGCAGCACTACCAGATGTACGCGGCGGACATCGACGCCGTCGCCGCGCAGTCGGTGCACATGCCGCCGCCGCGGTCGATGCGCCCACCGAAGCCGCAGAGCTGGTTCTCCCAGCTCGGCACGCTGGTCCGGCGCTATGTCTCGGTGATCGCGTCCGACAAGGGCTTCCTGGCGCTGACGGTGGTCCTGCCGGCTGTCCTCGGCGCGGTGAGCCTGCTCATCGACCCCGACAAGGACCTGCTGGTCAGGGGCATCAACCCGCAGACGCAGATGCCCGTCCCGAACGGCACGGCCGCCACCGTGCTGCTGATCCTCGCGGTCGGCGCGTGCTTCGCGGGCGCCGCCAACTCGGTCCGTGAGCTGATCAAGGAACGGGTGATCTACGAGCGGGAGCGGGCGACCGGCCTGTCGCGTTCGGCGTACCTGATGTCCAAGGTGATCGTCCTCGGCGCGGTCACCGTGTTCCAGGGCGCCATGGTCGGCGTGATCGGTTTCTCCAGCCGCACGATCCCGGACGAGGCGCTGATCTTCGGCACCGGCAAGCTCGCCGTCATGCTCGAACTCTCCATCCCGATCATGGGGCTCGGCTTCACGTCCATGATGTTCGGCCTGGTCATCTCCTCGCTGGTGAAGACCGCCGAGAAGACGATGCCGCTGCTGGTCATGTTCGCGATCGTCCAGGTCGTGTTCACCGGCTGCCTCTTCGCCCTGCACGGCAGCCCCGGCGTCAACGAGTTCTCGTACCTGATGCCGTCGCGCTGGGCGGTCGCCGCGGCGGGCGCCACGCTGGACTTCAACAACATCAGTCCGCCCAAGGAGAAGGGCGACACGGACCCGCTGTGGGACCACACCGTCGGCGCCTACGGCATCGACATGATCGCCCTGATCGTGCTCGGCGTGGTCTGCGGTGTCCTCGTGGCCCGCTTCCTGCGTCGCCACGAGCCGGAGGTCATGCGGAAGTAGCCCGGGGCACGGACGCAGGAAGGGCGGCACCCGCACAGGGTGCCGCCCTTTCACGCCTCAGAGGTCCGCGCGGCCTCAGTACGCGCTGTTGACGTTGTCGATCGAGCCGTAGCGGTCGGCCGCGTAGTTGGCGGCGGCCGTCAGGTTGGCGACCGGGTCGTACTGGCTCCAGGCCGTGCCCGGGACGTGGTAGGCGTCGAAGGTCGGCTTGATGACCTGCAGCAGACCGATCGACGGAACACCGTTCTTGGCGTTGATGTCCCAGTTGTTGATGGCGTTCGGGTTGCCCGAGGACTCCCGCATGATGTTCTTGTGCAGGCCGTTGTAGGTGCCCGGGATCTTGTGCTTCTTCATGATGTCGAGTGCCTCACGGATCCAGCCGTCGAGGTTGTCCGGGTACGTCTTCGCGGCGGCGGCCTTGAGCTCGGCGGCGCGCTTGGCGGACCGGCTCGCGGCCTCCTTCTTCGCGCGCTCCTGCTCGGCCTTCTTCTTCGCCGCCGCCGCCGCGGCGGCCTTCTTGTCGGCGGCGGCCTTCTTGTCGGCGTCGGCCGCCTGGTCGGTGACGCTCGCCTTCACCGCCTGGGCCGTGTTCTGGCTGAACGCCACCGGAGCCGCGGACACCGTCTGCGCGGAGGTCTGAGCCTCGGCCGGCACCAGCGAGAACGCGAGGGAGGCGGCGCCGACGGCGGCCACTCCGGCGAACGACAGCTTGTGGGTCTTGGTCAGGGCGAGACGGTTGCGGAGGATGTTGGCGTTCTTGGGCATGAGTGATGGACCTCTTCGAATAGCGCGGAGGTCGCTCTCGGGCCGGTTCAGGACACTGCTCTTCCAGCGCAAACGCCGCGGGGAAATCCGCGGCGTCGAGCGACGTCAACCATTCTTAGCGGCCGCAAAATCGGGTGGCAAAGGTGTGACGTACGAAGCTTCCTAGTTGACGCGGAAACGGCAAAACGGGACAGAATGGTGCGTCTGTCCCGCTCAAACCATCTCATTCATCTCCTAAAGAACTTCGTAAGTGACGCGCACCCTATGTGCGGGCTCACACCGAGCGCACCGGACCTTCACCGGCAGTTGCTGGAGCAATGCACTACGTGAGGCCTTCTTCGGGGAGGATCAGATGCACATCCCCGAACTCGTGCCACAGGTAGAGCCCCTCGACCGCCTCCTCGTACGCCCGGCCGATCGCCGCCCGCCCCGCGATCGCCTCCAGCATCAGCAGATGCGAGGCCTCCGGCTCGTGCAGCCCGGTCAGCAGCCCGTCGACCACCCGCACCCCCCGCTCAGGCGTCACCACCAGATCCGTCCAGCCCTCCCGCGCCCGTACCACGCCGTCGGGCCCGGCGGCCGACTCCACGGCCCGCACCGCCGTCGTCCCCACCGCCAGGACCCGCCCTCCCCCCGCCCGCGCCGCGTTGACCAGCCGCGCCGACGCCTCCGGCACCGCGAACCGCTCCGGATACGGCGGCTCGTGCGCCTCCGCCGACGCCACCCCGGTGTGCAGCGTCACCGGCGCGACCTGCACACCCCGGCTCACCAGCTCCGCCACCAGCCGCCCCGTGAACGGCCGCCCCGCACTCGGCATCTCCGCACTCCCCGCCCCGTCCTCGGACGGCAACGCGAACACCGTCTGATACACGGACAACGGCTGATCCCGCTCCGTGTAGGAGTAACGGATGGGCCGCCCGTGCTCCCGGAGCATCCCGGCGACAGCCGGCGGCGACACACGGGCCCACCACAGCCGCTCGCCCCGCCCGCTCAGCGGCTCCTCCAGCACCAGCCGTACGCCGCCCGGCAGCCGCACCTCCGTCCCCGGGGGACCGCCCGCCCGCGCGCGCGTGGTGCCCCGGCCGTCCGGATCCCGCAGCTCGACGGCCCAGCGCCCGTCGTCGCCCCGTGTGGAGAAATGCACCACCACGCGCCCGGGGCCGGTCGTTGCGTCCACGGCCGCCGCCAGCGTCGGCGAGGTGTTGACGACCAGCAGATCGCCCGCCTTCAGCAGCCCCGGCAGCGCCGCGAACGCGTGGTGCGACACCTCCGTACCCCGCGAGACCAGCAGCCGTACGGCGTCCCGGTCGAGACCCGGTCCGCGCTGCTCGGCGGGCACGCGCGCGTGCAGTTCGTCCGGCACCCGCACCGCCGCCGTCGTCATCGCCTCTCCAGCAGGGACCGCGCCGCACAGCGCCCACTGGGCGGCCGTTCGTCGAGCAGCCGCAGAAACGCCGGGACCACACTCTCCGGGCTCGGCCGCGGAGCGTCGTCGTCCGGCACGGCCGCCGCGTACAGGCCCGTGCCCATGTCCCCCGGATCGACGGCCCAAACCCGCAGCCCCGGCTCCTCCTCGGCCAGCACCGCCGACAGATGGTCCAGCGCCGCCTTCGAGGCCCCGTACCCGCCCCACGTCTCGTACGCCTCGGCCGCCGCGTCCGAACTGACGTCGATGACCGCACCCGCCGTGGAGGCCCGCAACAGCGGCAGCGCCGTCTGGACCAGCCCCAGCGCGGCGACCACATTGACCTCCAGGGCCCGCCGCAGACCGTCCAGGGCCAGCCCCTCCAGCCGTACGAGTGGCTCGGCGCCCAGCGCGCTCGCGTTGTTCACCAGCAGATCGACCCCGCCCAGCCCACGCGCCGCCGCCACCAGCCCGGCCCGGTGCCCGGCGTCCGTGACATCCCCCGGAAGGGCCTCCACCCGCGTCCCGTACGCCGACAGCTCCGCCGCCGTCTCCCGCAGAACCTCAGCGGTCCTGGCGTCGAGCACCAGGTCCCACCCGCGTTCCGCCAGCGCCGCGCCGAGTGCCCGGCCCAGCCCCTTCGAAGCCCCCGTGATGATCGCTACCGGCATGACATCCGTCCCCTCGCCCTCGAACCGCCGCCCGACCCGACCGGCGGTGATCCCAACGTAGGGACGGCACCGCCCCCACCGCCTCGTGCGCGGGTCGCAAGGCGCCGGGGCCCTTCGCCCTAGGTGTATCGCCCTCGGACCAGGTCCCGAGGCCTAGGTCCGAGGGTCCGGACGCGGCCTGCGGCGGTCCGATCCGCGCTGTCGGACCCCGCCGGTACGGTGGGGTCATGAGTCAGGGTCCACGGTCCGGCCTCGCCGCGGTCAGCTCCGCGCTGCTGGCCATGAGCAGGCACCTGGAGGTGCGCGACGTCCTCAAGACGATCGTCGCCTCCGCCCGTGAGCTGCTCGACGCGGAGTACGCCGCGCTCGGCGTCCCCGACGACCACGGGGGCTTCGCCCAGTTCGTCGTCGACGGCGTCAGCGACGCCGAGTGGAAGGCCATCGGCCCCCTCCCGCGCCAGCACGGCATCCTCGCCGCGATGCTCCACCAGGCCGCCCCGGAGCGCCTGGCCGACGTCCGCACGGACCCCCGATTCGAGGGCTGGCCGAGCGCCCACCCCGACCTGGTCGACTTCCTGGGCCTGCCCGTCCGCGACGGCGACGAGGTCATCGGCGCCCTCTTCCTCGCCAACAAGCGATGCCCCAGGCCCGAAGGCGGCTGCGGCTTCACCGAGGACGACGAGGAACTGCTGGCGATCCTCGCCCAGCACGCCGCGATCGCCCTGACCAACGCCCGCCTCTACGAACGCAGCCGTGAGCTGACCATCGCCGAGGAACGCTCCCGGCTCGCCCACGAACTCCACGACGCCGTCAGCCAGAAGCTCTTCTCCCTGCGCCTGACCGCCCAGGCCGCCGCCGCCCTGGTCGACCGTGACCCCTCGCGCGCCAAGGGCGAACTCCAGCAGGTGGCCGCGCTCGCCGCCGAGGCGGCGGACGAACTGCGCGCCGCCGTCGTCGAGCTGCGCCCCGCGGGGCTCGACGAGGACGGCCTGACCGCCACCCTGCGCACCCAGATCCAGGTCCTGGACCGCGCCCACAGCGCCCGCGTCACCTTCGCCGGGCGCGGCGCCCGTGCCCTGCCCGCGGCCCAGGAGGAGGCCGTGCTGCGCGTCGCCCAGGAAGCCCTGCACAACGCCCTGCGGCACTCGGGAGCCGAGCGGGTCGACGTCACCCTCGACCGGCACGGCGGCGGTGCCGTCCTGCGGGTCACGGACGACGGCGACGGCTTCGATCCCCAGGCCATACGCCGCGCGGGGCGTCACCTCGGCCTGGTCTCCATGCGCGACCGGGCGAGCGGGGTCGGTGGCCGGCTGACCGTGGAATCGGCGCCCGGAAAGGGCACCACGATCGAGATGGAGGTCCCCGGTGGCTGACGCGATCAAGGTGCTGCTCGTCGACGACCACCAGGTGGTCCGCCGCGGTCTGCGCACCTTCCTGGAGGTGCAGGACGACATCGAGGTCGTGGGGGAGGCCGCCGACGGTGCCGAAGGAGTCTCCCGCGCCGAGGAACTCCGGCCCGACGTCGTCCTCATGGACGTCAAGATGCCCGGCATGGACGGCGTCGACGCGCTGCGCAAACTCCGCGCACTCGACAACCCCGCGCGCGTGCTCATCGTCACCAGCTTCACCGAGCAGCGCACGGTCGTCCCGGCCCTGCGCGCCGGCGCCGCCGGATACGTCTACAAGAACGTCGACCCCGACGCGCTCGCCGGCGCCATCCGCTCGGTGCACGCCGGACACGTCCTTCTCCAGCCCGAGGTCGCAAGCGTGCTTCTGTCCCAGGAGGAGGCCAGCTCCGGGCAGGGCAGAGGCGGTTCGCTGACCGAGCGGGAGCGCGAGGTGCTCGGCTTGATCGCCGACGGCCGCTCCAACCGCGAGATCGCCCGCGCGCTGGTCCTCTCCGAGAAGACGGTCAAGACCCACGTCTCGAACATCCTCATGAAGCTCGACCTGGCGGACCGGACGCAGGCCGCACTGTGGGCGGTCCGTCATGGTATGACCAGATGACGGGGGGATTGTCCGGCAACCTGGAAGGTTCCCCTCCGGGCTGAGATTCATACCGTCGGGCGTATGTCCCCCGGATGGCGCATCCTGCCGGAGGCTCCGCCGTTCTTCAGTGCGTGCTGCGTGCGACCGCCGCAGTGATCGCAAGGAAGGGCTCAAAGTGAAGAACCTGAAGAAGGCCGCCGCTGTCACGATGGTGGCCGGTGGCCTCGTCGCCGCCGGTGCCGGCATGGCCTCCGCCACCGACGGCGGGGCGCACGCCGACGGCCAGGCCATCGGCTCGCCGGGCGTCGTCTCGGGCAACGTCATCCAGGCCCCGGTCAACATCCCCGTGAACGCGGTCGGCAACAGCGTGAACGTCGTCGGCATCCTGAACCCGGCCTTCGGCAACCTGGGTGTCAACCACTGACGTGCCCGCCCCGGAGCACCAGTGACCACCGGCCTTCCAGGCGCTCCCTGGAAGGCCGGTCAGGTTTCCCCTGCCTCTTCACCGGGCGTTCGGCGAGGCAGGCATGAGCGACCGCTCCAGCCGCCCGCGCACCAGCCCGCGCCGGGTCCCGCCCCGCACCGAACGGCGCATCATCAAGGTCCGTGTTCTGCGCCGCTGGGGGCCGGCCCGCATCGCGCACCTGCTGCACCTGGTTCCCTCGACCGTGCACCGCGTGCTGACCCGCTACGGCCTGGCCCGCCTCACCCACCTGGACCGGGCCACCGGCCGAGTCATACGCCGCTACGAACGTGAGAGGCCCGGCGAACCGGCCCACGTCGACATCGAGGAACTCGGCAACATCCCCGACGGCGGCGGCCACAAGGCCGTCGGCCGGCCAGCCGTCCTCGACCACGCAACGGGCCAGACGCAGGCGGCCGGTCTCGGTCAGGGGTGCATTACGGTGAGGCACGAGGGCCGTTCTGCCGTACGGCGTAGATGCCGCAATCCACACCGAGCCAGAAGGCCCTCACCCATTTCAAGATCCGTCAGCCGTGAGCCCTGTCACCGTCCGCAACTCCCCGGACAGAACACCTAGCGCCCCCGCTCCCGTTCCTCCACGAACGCGTTGTACGCCGCCACCTGGGCCCGCCGGGCCGTCCGCTCCACCGGGCGCAACGCGACGGTGCGGGAGGCCATCTCGGAGGCGCTCACAGCGCCGCCGTGCCCGTTCTCGAAGGCCACCGAGATCAGCAACCCCACTCGCTGCGCCAGCTCCAGCACCCGTACCGCCCGCGGCGGGTACCCCGGAGCCAGCACCGCCCGCCCCCGCTCTGCCCGCGCCCGATACGCGTCGATCGCGGCCTCGGCCACCGGCCCGGAAGCCGCGACGTCCAGCCGCGACAACACAGCGGTCGCCTCACGCAACGCCTCCGCCAGCTCCCGCTCCGCCTCCCCGAGCGACGGCACATCGGCAGGCGGAGCCTCCCGCACCTCAAGACAGTGCCAGACGACCTCCACGTGCTCGTCCCCGGAGGGTCCCGCCGCGTACACCTCCGGCACCAGCCCCAGCGCACCCCCGTGACAGACGACCGCCTCCTCCGCCTCCAGTGCCCGCTTGTTGAACTCCGGCGGCCCGCTGAGCCCCAACGGATGCCCCGGCGCGGGCAGGGCGACCCGCAGTCCGGTCACCCGGAGCGCCCGCAACCGCCCGAGCGCGAGCGTCAGCCCGACAGGCCCCGACTCCCCGGGCAACCCATCCACCCGGTGGACCGCGTCCTCCCCGACGATGGCGAGGACCGCGTCATCCGGCGAGACAAGTCCGGCAAGAAGGGCATTTCCCCATGAGGTAAGGCGCCCTGAGCGTGGTTCCGAGAGCATGCCCCCACCCTAAGGACCGACCGATGGAATGGACGGCCCGACCGGTGGCGTAGATTTCCTTGAGGGCTGCGCCCACCCGGCGGTGGCTCCAACCACAGGCGTACGCGACAGCCGAGACAGGCCGACACTGCAAGGGGAGACAGCGCGCTCATGAGCGATGTTCTGGAGCTGGAGGACGTATCCGTGGTCCGCGAGGGCCGGGCTCTGGTGGACCAGGTCTCCTGGTCGGTCAAGGAGGGCGAGCGCTGGGCCATCCTCGGCCCGAACGGCGCCGGGAAGACGACCCTCCTGAACATCGCGTCCAGCTACGTCTACCCGAGCAAGGGCACCGCCACGATCCTCGGCGACACCCTCGGCAAGGTCGACGTGTTCGAACTGCGCCCCCGCATCGGCATGGCCGGTATCGCCATGGCGGAGAAGCTCCCCAGGCGTCAGACCGTCCTGCAGACCGTGCTGACCGCCGCGTACGGCATGACGGCCACCTGGAACGAGGACTACGAGGAGATCGACGAGCGGCGCGCCCGTGCCTTCCTCGACCGTCTCGGCATGACCGAGTACGTCGACCGGAAGTTCGGCACCCTCTCCGAGGGCGAGCGTAAGCGCACCCTCATCGCCCGCGCCCTGATGGCCGACCCCGAGCTGCTGCTCCTCGACGAGCCCGCCGCCGGCCTCGACCTCGGCGGTCGCGAGGACCTCGTGCGCCGTCTCGGCCGCCTGGCCCGCGACCCGATCGCCCCCTCCATGATCATGGTCACGCACCACGTCGAGGAGATCCCCCCGGGCTTCACCCACGTCCTGATGATCCGTCAGGGCAAGATCCTCGCCGCGGGCCCGCTCGAACTCGAACTCACCTCGCGCAACCTCTCCCGGTGCTTCGGCCTTCCGCTGGTCGTCGACCAGATCGGCGAGCGCTGGACCGCCCAGGGCCTGCCGCTCACCTGACCTTCAGGTTCTCCCCGGCTTTTGCCGGTCGGGCGCCCCGGGCTCACAACCCGGCCCGGACGCACCCGACTTGGCGGCAGTCTGTGCACGATCTCTGACCGTGCGCCCTGTTCGGCGGGAGGACCGCGGCTTTACCATTGACGATGTGGACAGCATCGACGCATGGGTGTGGTGGCTGATCGGCGCGGCCGGGCTCGGGGTCGCCCTCGTCGTGACCGCGATGCCCGAACTGGCAATGCTCGCCCTGGGCGCCGTCGCCGGGGCCGTGACCGCGGGGCTGGGCGGGGGTGTCGTACTCCAGGTCGTCGTCTTCGCGGTCGTCTCCGTCGCGCTCATCGCCGTCGTACGGCCCATCGCGGCCCGGCACAGATCCCAGCGGCCCCAACACGCGACCGGGGTCGACGCGTTGAAGGGCAAGCACGCCGTCGTCCTGGAACGGGTCGACGGCGCGGGCGGCCGTATCAAGCTGGGCGGAGAAGTCTGGTCCGCCCGCGCACTCGACAGCGGACAGGCCTACGAGGTGGGTCAGGAAGTGGATGTCGTGGAGATCGAGGGAGCCACCGCGATCGTCATGTGACCTCGCACGACGTGGTCACGACGCGATGACGCGATGAGCGCAACGCCCCACCTGGCAGGCGCCGTTCTGCCAGACTCGACCAGCGTGATCTTCAACAGTCCCGACAGGCATAAGATCTTCCGGAAGCGCTACGGCGAAGAAGGGCACGGGGAGCAACGATGGAACCGATCATCATCGTCCTGATCATTCTGGTGGTGTTGGTCTTCATCGCCCTGATCAAGACCATCCAGGTCATCCCACAGGCCAGCGCGGCGATCGTCGAGCGCTTCGGCCGCTACACACGGACACTCAACGCGGGTCTGAACATCGTCGTCCCGTTCATCGACTCCATCCGTAACCGCATCGACCTCCGTGAACAGGTCGTGCCGTTTCCGCCCCAGCCGGTGATCACCCAGGACAACCTGGTCGTGAACATCGACACGGTCATCTACTACCAGGTGACCGACGCCCGTGCCGCCACGTACGAGGTCGCCAGCTACATCCAGGCGATCGAGCAGCTCACCGTCACCACCCTCCGCAACATCATCGGTGGTATGGACCTGGAGCGGACCCTGACCTCCCGCGAGGAGATCAACGCGGCCCTGCGCGGCGTCCTCGACGAGGCCACCGGCAAGTGGGGCATCCGCGTCAACCGCGTCGAGCTGAAGGCGATCGAGCCGCCCACCTCCATCCAGGACTCGATGGAGAAGCAGATGCGCGCCGACCGGGACAAGCGCGCCGCGATCCTCACCGCCGAAGGTACGCGCCAGGCCGCCATCCTCACCGCCGAGGGCGAGAAGCAGTCCCAGATCCTCCGCGCCGAAGGCGAGGCCAAGGCCGCCGCGCTGCGCGCCGAAGGTGAGGCCCAGGCCGTCCGCACGGTCTTCGAGGCCATCCACGCCGGCGACCCGGACCAGAAGCTCCTCTCCTACCAGTACCTCCAGATGCTCCCGAAGATCGCCGAGGGCGACGCCAACAAGCTCTGGATCGTCCCCAGCGAGATCGGCGACGCCCTCAAGGGCCTCTCCGGCGCCATGGGCAACTTCGGCAACCTGGGCGGCGGCCCGACCGTCCCCAGGCCCAGCGACGGCGGCAGCGAGCGCCGCGAGAAGCCGGCCATCGACTGACCAGGCCCCGAAACCAGACGTTCCCCGCGCCCACCCGTCTTTCAGGGGCGCGGGGCTTTGTCGATATGCGGCTCCGCCGCGTGGGCGCGATCAGTCCACTCCACCCGCAGCCCGTCGGCTACAACAGCCACTGCGACGCTCAGGCGGGGCTTCTGGCGGAGCCCTACGCGGCCCCTTGTGAAAGCCAGTCCGGCAGCGCGTCGAAGTCGTCATGGCCCAGAGACAGAAGCATCGCGTCCGCCGGCGTCGGCTCGAACGGCTGCCGCAGCAGCGGCATCCCCGCCTGCTCCGGAGTCCGGTCGGCCTTACGGTGATTGTCCTCGGCGCACGACGCCACCGTGTTGAGCCAGGTGTCACCGCCACCCCGCGACCGCGGCACCACATGGTCGACCGTCGTCGCCCGCCTGTCGCAGTAGGCGCATCTGTGCCGGTCCCGTACCAGCACACCCCGCCTCGACCACGGCGCTTGTCTTCGGAACGGCACTCTCACATACCGGCAGAGCCTGATCACCCGGGGCGCCGGTATGTCGACCGCGGCTCCGCGCATGCGCAGTTCGGGGTGGGTCTGCTCGACGACGGCCTTGTCCTGCAGTACCAGAACGACGGCTCGGTTGAGCGTCACCGTCGACAGCGGCTCGAAGCTCGCGTTCAGTACCAGCGTGTCCCGCATTCCAGCCCACCTCCTGTGCCAGCCCACCCCCCGGCAGGCTTGG
This sequence comes from Streptomyces sp. TG1A-60, assembly GCF_037201975.1. Lineage (NCBI taxonomy): Bacteria > Bacillati > Actinomycetota > Actinomycetes > Kitasatosporales > Streptomycetaceae > Streptomyces > Streptomyces sp. TG1A-60. The sequence continues at coordinate 6,538,415 of NZ_CP147520.1, forward strand.
ATCAACTCTGGCCGGGCACGTCGAGATGGACAACGCAATAAAAATGCCCGTCTCTGATCACTTCCATGACCGGAGACGGGCAAACGCTCAACGAACGCCGGCTTCGTTACTCTTCCGCTACAGCGGCGTACTCACCGATGAGTTGAGCGCGCGCCAGCGTGTGGAAACGCAGGTTGAAACCGACCACCGCGGGCGAAGCATCCGCATCAGGACCGAGCTTCTCCTCGTCCACGGCGTACACCGTGAACACATACCGGTGCGCCGGATCCCCGGGCGGCGGCGCGGCGCCACCGAAGTCCTTCGTCCCGTAATCGTTGCGCACCTGGACGGCACCCCCGGGCAGCCCTTCGAACTTCCCCGAGCCGGCACCCGCCGGCAACTCCGTCACCGACGCCGGGATGTCGAACACCACCCAGTGCCAGAACCCGCTGCCCGTAGGGGCGTCCGGGTCGTAGCACGTCACGGCGAAACTCTTGGTCTCAGGCGGGAAGCCCTTCCAGCGCAGCTGCGGCGAGGTGTTCCCGCCCGCGTAGACCTGAGCGTCCTTGAGCGTCGCACCCGCCTCGACGTCCTCGCTCGCGACCGTGAACGACGGCACGACCGGGTGGAAATCGTGGGGGAGCGGCGGCCTCTTCGGCTCGGTCACCTCGGTACCTCCTGGTGGTTCTGTGGTCGGTGTGCTCAGAGCCTAGAACCAGCTGCGCTTGCTGCCGACCTCCGACAGCCACTGGTTCAGATACGCGGCCCAGTCCGTGCCCTGGTAGTCGTGCAGCCCCACCTTGAACGCGCGGAACGAGTCACTGCCCTCGCTGAACAGCCCCGGCTTCTTGTCCATCTCCAGCACGACGTCCATCTCGCGCTCGTCGGCGACAAAGCTCAACTCGACCTGGTTCAGGCCGTGGTACTGCTGCGGCGGGAAGAACTCGATCTCCTGGTAGAAGGGCAGCTTCTGCCGCGTACCCCGGATGTGACCGCGCTCCAGGTCCGCGTTCTTGAAGCGGAAGCCCAGCTGGATGAAGGCGTCCAGGATCGCCTGCTGCGCCGGCAGCGGGTGCACGTTGATCGGGTCCAGGTCTCCGGAGTCGACCGCACGCGCGATCTCCAGCTCGGTGGTCACGCCGATGTTCATGCCCGGCAGCGTCTGCCCCTGGATCGTGGTGACCGGCGTCTCCCACGGGATCTCCAGCCCGAACGGCACCACATGGACCGCCTCGGCCTTGAGCTCGAAGGCACCACCGAGCCGCTGCTTGGTGAATTCGATGTCCTGCTTGTACTCCGTGTCCTGGCCCTCGACCTCGACCTTGGCCTGCAGCCCGACAGACAGTGCCTCGATCTGCTGGTCCACGGAACCGCCCTGGATCCGCACCTCACCCTGGACGACACCGCCCGGGACGACATTCACCTCGGTCAGCACCGTCTCGACCGAAGCCCCACCGGCCCCCAGGCTCGCGAGCAGTCGCTTGAACCCCATGTCTGTTCCTCCCGTCAGGCAATGCCTGCGTGTCTGTGTGGCTCTGTGTTCTGTGTGGTGTGGATCGCTGTGTGTGGCGTGGATCCTTGATCCCTAGAAACGCAGACCGACGGCGACCGGTTCCGCGTCCTCACCCTTCCAAACCCTTCCAAGGAGAACGCCCCCTCTCCACCGTCGGTGCGCACCTGTCTGGACTACGCTCGTACGCCATGATCGCGAGCTCCGACCGTACGCCCCTCGCCCGCGAGTTCTTCGACCGCCCCGTCCTGGAAGTGGCGCCGGACCTCCTGGGCCGTGTCCTCGTACGCACCACCCCGGACGGCCCGATCGAACTCCGCCTCACGGAGGTCGGGGCCTACGACGGCGCCAACGACCCCGGCTCCCACGCCCATCGGGGTCGTACCGCCCGCAACGGCGTCATGTTCGGTCCGCCGGGCCATGTCTATGTCTACTTCACCTACGGCATGTCAAGGCGGTCAGCATGAATGTTGACGTCCTCGCCCATCCTGCCGAAGAGGTTGCCCCCAGGCTGCTCGGGAGCGTCCTCACCTGCAGGACCCCCGAGGGAACCGTGAGCATCGCCATCACGGAGACCGAGGCGTATTCCGGTACGGCTGACCCAGCTTCCCATGCCTACCGAGGCCAGACACCCCGTAACGCCGTCATGTTCGGACCCGCAGGACACCTGTACGTCTACCGGTCCCACGGTCTCCACTGGTGCGCCAACGTCGTCACCGGGACGGACGGCATCGCCTCGGCTGTCCTCATCCGGGCAGGCAGGGTCATCGAGGGGGAAATCCTGGCACGCAAGCGACGAGGGGAGAGGGTCGAGAGTCCACGGCTTGCCCGAGGTCCGGGGAACGTCTGCCAGGCACTCGGCATCACGGCGGAGCACAACGGCGCGGACCTCCTGACAGGTACCTCGGTCGTGTTGTCCGAGGGTGAGTCGGTACCTGGCGCGCTCATCCAGGTTGGTCCTCGGGTAGGCGTGAGCAAGGCCCACGACTGGCAACACCGGTTCTACCTCGTCGGTGATCCGACGGTCTCGGCGTACCGGCTGAGTCCGCGAGCCAAGCCCGCCGGAGCCTGAGCCGCTGTGCGCCTTGCTCACGGCTTGTCGGCGAGTCGGCGCGGAGGTTGGGCCAGAAGGTGGGTGATCGCTCGCGACCGAGGCGCGTGACGCGTTCCCGGCCGGTCGAGTGACTGCCGACGTGCGCCGACTCGGGCCGGACGGGTGGGGGATGGCCGGGTGCATCAGCGGATGGCCGAACAGAGCAGCACCACACGGGCGGGCTCCCTGAACGGGGTCCTCCCTCCTTCGTGTACGATCCCTCGGCCAGGTCGCCGCCGTCGCTCCCGACCGCACGAGACCGAGTCCAGGCCCGAAGGCTTGGGCGTCCACCTGTGAAGAGAGACCGCGCCATCCGTGCACGGTCCACCCCGGCAACGAAAGGGAGGTACATGTCCCGCCGTCCGGCGGGGGGCACTGGCGCATCCGTGTGCGCCTCACAGGAAGGAGCCACACTCGGTGGCTATCAGCTTCCGCCATGACCGCCCGTGGGGCGGAGTCTCCCAGCGCGAGTACCGGCGCATGGCGCAGCACCCCGGACACCCGCTCGCCTACCGTGTCCACTTCGCCGCCATCGGATGGGCGGACCGGCAAGGACACGCAGGCTTCGAGCCGGGCCGGCCGGCCGCGCTGCTGGGCAAGAGCGGCAAGCCGTTGTCCGATCAGAGCACCCGCAACGCAGTGGCCCGAGCCAAGGAGCCGGAGCAATGCTCAGGACTTGTGGATCGGCTCCCCGGGAGCACGCGAAGGGCGTACCTTCCCGGGTGATTGATCGACCAGTCACCGAGTAGACCCGCGTTCGCAGTGCGGGTCGGGAAGGCACACCCGTGCTCAGCGTAGTGAACGCCGACGGCTCCACCGAGTCCGGCTCCCTGATCGACGAGATCGTCCGCGAGGGCGCACGGCGGATGCTCGCCGCCACGCTGGAGACCGAAGTCAACCAGTGCATAGCAGAGTTGGCGGCCGAGAAGGACGAGGCAGGGCGCCGCCTGGTGGTCCGTAATGGCCACCACCGGCCCCGCGCGTGAACGACAAGCGGGTGGATGCGGACACCGGCGAACGGATGCGGTTCTCTTCGAAGATCCTGCCGCCGTGGTGCCGCAAGTCCCCCAAGGTCAGCGAGGTGCTGCCGCTGCTCTACCTGTACGGATTGTCTTCTGGGGACTTCGTGCCCGCGCTGGAGCAGTTCCTCGGCGCTGCGGCCGGTCTGCCGCCGGTCACCGTGACCCGGCTGACGAAGCAGCTGGCCGAGGGGTCGCGCGAGTCCACCGACTCCCGGGCCGATCTGCTGCGGGACTGCCGCCGTCGGGGCATGTGTGATCCCGAGCTGGTCGTCGGGGACGGCGCGATGGGCTTGTGGAAGGCGCTGGCCGAGGTGTTCCCGACCGCCCGCCATCAGCGGTGCTGGGTCCACAAGGCCCGGAATATCACGAACGCCTTACCGAAGTCCGCGCAGCCGGGCGCGACGAAGGCGATGCAGGAGATCTACAACGCCGAGGACCGCGCGCACGCGGAGAAGGCCGTCGAGGCGTTCGCCAGGACCTGCGGGGCGAAGTGGCCCAAGGCCGTCGCGAAGATCTCCGACGACGCCGAGGAGCTGCTGGCGTTCTACGACTTCCCGGCCGAGCACTGGATCCATCTGCGGACCACGAACCCGATTGAGTCGACGCTCTCCACCGTCAAGCTCCGCACCAAGGTCACCCGCGGCGCCGGCAGCCCGGCCGCAGCCCTCGCGATGGTGTTCAAGCTCGTCGAATCCGCCCAGGCCCGCTGGCACGCGGTCACCGGAGCCCACCTCGTCGCCCTGGTCCGCGCGGGCGCCACGTTCGGAAACGGCGTCCTCGTCGAACGCGAGGCGGCAGCATGAGCCGGCCTTCGCAGACACAGCCGGAGAGCCCGCAGATGCGGCTGCACCCCTTGACCGAGACCGGGGCGCACCAGATCGAGCACTGGTTCGACCACCCCGAGGTCCACAGGCGCCTGGGCGGCCGGTTCTGGATCCACCGTCAGCTGCGGCTGATCAGCCAGTACCCCTGCACCACCTTCCGCGGCGCGATGGTGCTGCGCTCCCACGGGTGGATCGGCCTGGATCAGGCCGGGACGCCGGTCGCGTTCATCTGCGGCGACGTCTATGACCGCTGGGTCCGCTACCACGGCGAGGGCCCCGAGGGCCCCATCCTGTCCCACGCCGACCCCCGGCTTGCCATGGGCCTGGCCTACCTGGTCGACCCCGACCGGTGGCGGCACGGATACGGCCGCTCCGCCCTCCAAGCCGTCCTCACCCACCCCGACGTCGGCGATGTCCAGACGTTCTTCTGCGGGATCGACGCCGACAACCGCGCCAGTCGCAACTGCGCCGAATCCGCCGGCTTCACCCTCCCCGACCTCGAACCAGACCACGAAGGGATGCTCTACTACCGCAGCACCCGACCAAGTTGACAACCGAGAACATGCTGATCCACAACTTTTGACAGCTACTCCCCGCCCGCTGCGGGTTGACCTCGCGACGATGACGGCGAACGTTGCCCAGGCCATCGCTGATCCGCAGACGTGGCAGATGACGCTACTGGGGGCTTACGAGGCGCTGCGGCCTGGCGGGCATCTGGTCTTCGAGACGCGCGATCCGGCCAAGCGCGCCTGGGAGGAGTGGACCCGCGAGAACTCCTACCGTGTGACGGAGATCCCCGGTGTCGGCTCGGTCGAGAGTTGGGTCCAGCTGATCGAGGTGAGCTGGCCACTGGTGACGTTCCGCTGGGCCTACGGGTTCGCAGCGGATGGACAGGTGCTGACGTCGGATTCGACCCTGCGTTTGCGCGAGCGGGAGGAAGTCGAGCGGGATCTGGTCGCGCAGGGACACGTGGTGGATGACGTTCGCGACGCGCCCGACCGTCCGGGAAGGGAGTTCGTCTTCCTGGCGCGACGTCCGTGATCGTCGGTGATTCGCGCCACTCGAACTTCGATGACGCACACTCACCCGGGAGTTTCGTCGTTGATCTCGACGGTGCGATGATCGGCCAGATCCTGCTCAGGAGAGCAACGGGGCACCGTCGCCCGGCTGCCGCGGGGAAGGTCGATCTTCGGCTACCTGTTCCTTCCGCGGGCGTGGGGATTCGGGTACGCCGCCGAGGCGTGCGCGGCGGCACTCGACTGGTTCGACGGTGTCCTTCCCGGCGAGCCGGTGGTGCTCACCACTCAGCCCGCCAACGTCGGCTCGATGCGCCTCGCGGCAAAGCTGGGGTTTCACCGAGGTAGAGCGGTTCCATGCCTGGGATGCCGAGCAGTGGCTCGGCATGCGGTCCCCGGTCACCGCTTGAGCGTGTGTTCGAAAGGGGTGGGGTGCCGGCCGTCAGTCCTCGTCGTCCTCGACGGCGTCCGGGGGCTGCCGTACGTGGCGGTAGATGGTCGATGTTGCGACCTTGAGCATGGCGACGATGCTGGGGGAGGGGTGGCCCCAGCGTGCATCTGGCGTGCGAGATCGGCCTGTTCGGGGGTGAGCTTGGGAGGGGACCCAAGACGTTGTCCGCGGGCACGGGCGGCGGTCTGTCCCTCGGTTGTGACTTCGGCGATCCACGCGGCTTGGAGTTGCAGGGTGGCGTCGACGGCGCGGATGACGAGGTCGCCGTCGGGCGCGGTGGTGTCGATCGGCTCTTCCAGGGAGCGCAGTCCGACGCGTGCGTCATCGAGTTGGTGGAGCAGGTCATGCAGGTTGCGCAGGCCGGCGGCGAACCTGGAGAGCCGCACGATGACGATGCAGTCGCCGGGGCGGATGTAGCGGAAGGCTGCGTCCCGGGCCGGTCGCGGACCGGTGGTGCGGTGAGTGATGTCGAGGAAGACCGTGTGGCAGCCAGCGGCGAGGAGAGCACCGGCCTCGGCGGGTCGCGCAGGGCCGCGCTCGCACCGATCGGACCGTGATCCTTCTCAGCGCCAACGGCTGTACCGATGTAGAGCTCGCACTGCCTGTCTCCTGCCTGTCGTCGCCTTTGCCGACGATGCCGGACTAACGACATACATGCTTGGTGAGTCACCTACGGCATGTGGCACCGCATGAACCTCGTATGCGGTCCGGAGGGTCGGGCGAGCGCCGTCCTGCTGCGCGCCGGCGAGATCATCGAAGGTGCCGGCCTCGCCCGCAAACGTCGAATCCCAGCCCGAAACGACAAGGAACTGGCTAAAGGTCCCGCCCGCCTGGCCACGGCCCTGGACGTGGACCGAGCCCTCGACGGCACGGACGCCTGTGCCCCCGGAGCTCCGACCCTGACCGTCCTGAACGGCAGCCCTGTCAGCCCTGACCAGGTGCGCAACGGACCCCGCACCGGTGTCTCCGGGGACGGCGGCGTTCACCCCTGGCGCTTCTGGATCGCCAACGACCCGACTGTCAGCCCCTATCGGGCCCACGTCCTTCGCCGACGTTCAACTTGACTTGCTCCTGGGTGGTCCGTAATGTAGCCCGAGCCGCTTGAACCGGTTACGGCGATCAGCCAGCAGCCGAGAGCGGCCAACCCACTACCTACGACATCTCCTCAGCGGGGGCGAATTAGGCGTGCCCTGATTCCAGCCCGCAGCACTCAATTATGAGTTGCCGAGGGAATCGGCTAGCGTAGTGAATGTCGAAAGGCCGCAGAGAGAAACCGCTAGGCCTAAAGGCAGTAGAAAGACAATCCCGCCGACAGGGAATCGGATCGGAAAAGGATCTGATAGAGTCGGAAAGGTAAGACCGAAGGGAAGCGCCCGGAGGAAAGCCTGAGCCGGTTGGTTTGGGTGAGTACAAAGGAAGCGTCCGTTCCTTGAGAACTCAACAGCGTGCCAAAAATCAACGCCAGATATGTTGATACCCCGTTCCTGGCCGGTTTCGGTCGGGGCGAGGTTCCTTTGAAACAAACACAGCGAGGACGCTGTGAACGGTCGGGCTTATTCCGCCTGACTGTTCCGCTCTCGTGGTGTTGCACCCGATTACGGGTACACATTCACGGAGAGTTTGATCCTGGCTCAGGACGAACGCTGGCGGCGTGCTTAACACATGCAAGTCGAACGATGAACCACTTCGGTGGGGATTAGTGGCGAACGGGTGAGTAACACGTGGGCAATCTGCCCTTCACTCTGGGACAAGCCCTGGAAACGGGGTCTAATACCGGATACGACACCGGGAGGCATCTCCTCGGTGTGGAAAGCTCCGGCGGTGAAGGATGAGCCCGCGGCCTATCAGCTTGTTGGTGAGGTAATGGCTCACCAAGGCGACGACGGGTAGCCGGCCTGAGAGGGCGACCGGCCACACTGGGACTGAGACACGGCCCAGACTCCTACGGGAGGCAGCAGTGGGGAATATTGCACAATGGGCGAAAGCCTGATGCAGCGACGCCGCGTGAGGGATGACGGCCTTCGGGTTGTAAACCTCTTTCAGCAGGGAAGAAGCGCAAGTGACGGTACCTGCAGAAGAAGCGCCGGCTAACTACGTGCCAGCAGCCGCGGTAATACGTAGGGCGCGAGCGTTGTCCGGAATTATTGGGCGTAAAGAGCTCGTAGGCGGTCTGTCGCGTCGGATGTGAAAGCCCGGGGCTTAACCCCGGGTCTGCATTCGATACGGGCAGACTAGAGTGTGGTAGGGGAGATCGGAATTCCTGGTGTAGCGGTGAAATGCGCAGATATCAGGAGGAACACCGGTGGCGAAGGCGGATCTCTGGGCCATTACTGACGCTGAGGAGCGAAAGCGTGGGGAGCGAACAGGATTAGATACCCTGGTAGTCCACGCCGTAAACGGTGGGAACTAGGTGTTGGCGACATTCCACGTCGTCGGTGCCGCAGCTAACGCATTAAGTTCCCCGCCTGGGGAGTACGGCCGCAAGGCTAAAACTCAAAGGAATTGACGGGGGCCCGCACAAGCAGCGGAGCATGTGGCTTAATTCGACGCAACGCGAAGAACCTTACCAAGGCTTGACATACACCGGAAACGGCCAGAGATGGTCGCCCCCTTGTGGTCGGTGTACAGGTGGTGCATGGCTGTCGTCAGCTCGTGTCGTGAGATGTTGGGTTAAGTCCCGCAACGAGCGCAACCCTTGTTCTGTGTTGCCAGCATGCCTTTCGGGGTGATGGGGACTCACAGGAGACTGCCGGGGTCAACTCGGAGGAAGGTGGGGACGACGTCAAGTCATCATGCCCCTTATGTCTTGGGCTGCACACGTGCTACAATGGCAGGTACAATGAGCTGCGAGGCCGTAAGGCGGAGCGAATCTCAAAAAGCCTGTCTCAGTTCGGATTGGGGTCTGCAACTCGACCCCATGAAGTCGGAGTTGCTAGTAATCGCAGATCAGCAGTGCTGCGGTGAATACGTTCCCGGGCCTTGTACACACCGCCCGTCACGTCACGAAAGTCGGTAACACCCGAAGCCGGTGGCCCAACCCCCTTGTGGGGAGGGAGCTGTCGAAGGTGGGACTGGCGATTGGGACGAAGTCGTAACAAGGTAGCCGTACCGGAAGGTGCGGCTGGATCACCTCCTTTCTAAGGAGCACTTCTTACCGGCTTCGGCTGGTCAGAGGCCAGGACATCAGCGAACGTCTGATGCTGGTTGCTCATGGGTGGAACGTTGATTATTCGGCACGGTTCAGTATGGGTGAGAGCGTTAGTACTGCTTCGGCGTGGAACGCGAAGCTCATCGACTGATCGTGTCGGGCACGCTGTTGGGTGTCTGAGGGTATGGCCGTATGGCTGCCTTCAGTGCCGGCCCCAGTGCACTCGGACCGCTCTGGTTCGGGGTGATGGGTGGTTGGTCGTTGTTTGAGAACTGCACAGTGGACGCGAGCATCTGTGGCCAAGTTTTTAAGGGCGCACGGTGGATGCCTTGGCACCAGGAACCGATGAAGGACGTGGGAGGCCACGATAGGCCCCGGGGAGTCGTCAACCAGGCTTTGATCCGGGGGTGTCCGAATGGGGAAACCCGGCAGTCGTCATGGGCTGTCACCCTTGCCTGAACACATAGGGCAAGTGGAGGGAACGCGGGGAAGTGAAACATCTCAGTACCCGCAGGAAGAGAAAACAACCGTGATTCCGGGAGTAGTGGCGAGCGAAACTGGATGAGGCCAAACCGTATGCGTGTGAGACCCGGCAGGGGTTGCGTATACGGGGTTGTGGGATCTCTCTTTCACAGTCTGCCGGCTGTGAGACGAGTGAGAAACCGTTGATGTAGGCGAAGGACATGCGAAAGGTCCGGCGTAGAGGGTAAGACCCCCGTAGCTGAAACATGAACGGCTCGTTTGAGAGACACCCAAGTAGCACGGGGCCCGAGAAATCCCGTGTGAATCTGGCGGGACCACCCGTTAAGCCTAAATATTCCCTGGTGACCGATAGCGGATAGTACCGTGAGGGAATGGTGAAAAGTACCGCGGGAGCGGAGTGAAATAGTACCTGAAACCGTGTGCCTACAAGCCGTGGGAGCGTCGGACAAGCACGTGTGCTTGTCTCGTGACTGCGTGCCTTTTGAAGAATGAGCCTGCGAGTTTGCGGTGTGTTGCGAGGTTAACCCGAGTGGGGTAGCCGTAGCGAAAGCGAGTCCGAACAGGGCGTTTCAGTAGCACGCTCAAGACCCGAAGCGGAGTGATCTAGCCATGGGCAGGTTGAAGCGGCTGTAAGAGGTCGTGGAGGACCGAACCCACCAGGGTTGAAAACCTGGGGGATGACCTGTGGTTAGGGGTGAAAGGCCAATCAAACTCCGTGATAGCTGGTTCTCCCCGAAATGCATTTAGGTGCAGCGTCGTGTGTTTCTTGCCGGAGGTAGAGCACTGGATAGGCGATGGGCCCTACCGGGTTACTGACCTTAGCCAAACTCCGAATGCCGGTAAGTGAGAGCGCGGCAGTGAGACTGTGGGGGATAAGCTCCATGGTCGAGAGGGAAACAGCCCAGAGCATCGACTAAGGCCCCTAAGCGTACGCTAAGTGGGAAAGGATGTGGAGTCGCAGAGACAACCAGGAGGTTGGCTTAGAAGCAGCCACCCTTGAAAGAGTGCGTAATAGCTCACTGGTCTAGTGATTCCGCGCCGACAATGTAGCGGGGCTCAAGCGTACCGCCGAAGTCGTGTCATTGCAGCATGTACGCCCAACGGCGGCTGTGATGGGTAGGGGAGCGTCGTGTGCCGGGTGAAGCAGCCGCGGAAGCGAGTTGTGGACGGTTCACGAGTGAGAATGCAGGCATGAGTAGCGATACAAACGTGAGAAACGTTTGCGCCGATTGACTAAGGGTTCCTGGGTCAAGCTGATCTGCCCAGGGTAAGTCGGGACCTAAGGCGAGGCCGACAGGCGTAGTCGATGGATAACCGGTTGATATTCCGGTACCCGCTGTGAAGCGTCAAACATTGAACCAGGCGATGCTAAGTCCGTGAAGCCGTCCCGGAGCCTTCGGGCAAAGGGGAGTGGTGGAGCCGACGGACCAGACCTGCAGTAGGTGAGTGATGGGGTGACGCAGGAAGGTAGTCCATCCCGGGCGGTGGTTGTCCCGGGGTAAGGGTGTAGGCCGTGCGACAGGTAAATCCGTCGTACATGTGGCTGAGACCTGATGCCGAGCCGATTGTGGTGAAGTGGATGATCCTATGCTGTCGAGAAAAGCCTCTAGCGAGTTTCATGGCGGCCCGTACCCTAAACCGACTCAGGTGGTCAGGTAGAGAATACCGAGGCGTTCGGGTGAACTATGGTTAAGGAACTCGGCAAAATGCCCCCGTAACTTCGGGAGAAGGGGGGCCATCACTGGTGAGAGGACTTGCTCCTCGAGCTGGGGGTGGCCGCAGAGACCAGCGAGAAGCGACTGTTTACTAAAAACACAGGTCCGTGCGAAGCCGTAAGGCGATGTATACGGACTGACGCCTGCCCGGTGCTGGAACGTTAAGGGGACCGGTTAGCTCACTTTCGGGTGGGCGAAGCTGAGAACTTAAGCGCCAGTAAACGGCGGTGGTAACTATAACCATCCTAAGGTAGCGAAATTCCTTGTCGGGTAAGTTCCGACCTGCACGAATGGCGTAACGACTTCTCGACTGTCTCAACCATAGGCCCGGTGAAATTGCACTACGAGTAAAGATGCTCGTTTCGCGCAGCAGGACGGAAAGACCCCGGGACCTTTACTACAGTTTGATATTGGTGTTCGGTTCGGCTTGTGTAGGATAGCTGGGAGACTTTGAAGCAGCCACGCCAGTGGTTGTGGAGTCGTCGTTGAAATACCAGTCTGGTCGTGCTGGATGTCTAACCCGGGTCCGTGATCCGGATCGGGGACAGTGTCTGATGGGTAGTTTAACTGGGGCGGTTGCCTCCCAAAGAGTAACGGAGGCGCCCAAAGGTTCCCTCAGCCTGGTTGGTAATCAGGTGGTGAGTGTAAGTGCACAAGGGAGCTTGACTGTGAGACCGACGGGTCGAGCAGGGACGAAAGTCGGGACTAGTGATCCGGCGGTGGCTTGTGGAAGCGCCGTCGCTCAACGGATAAAAGGTACCCCGGGGATAACAGGCTGATCTTCCCCAAGAGTCCATATCGACGGGATGGTTTGGCACCTCGATGTCGGCTCGTCGCATCCTGGGGCTGGAGTCGGTCCCAAGGGTTGGGCTGTTCGCCCATTAAAGCGGTACGCGAGCTGGGTTTAGAACGTCGTGAGACAGTTCGGTCCCTATCCGCTGTGCGCGTAGGAGTCTTGAGAAGGGCTGTCCCTAGTACGAGAGGACCGGGACGGACGAACCTCTGGTGTGCCAGTTGTCCTGCCAAGGGCATGGCTGGTTGGCTACGTTCGGGAGGGATAACCGCTGAAAGCATCTAAGCGGGAAGCCTGCTTCGAGATGAGGACTCCCACCCCCTCTGAGGGGTTAAGGCTCCCAGTAGACGACTGGGTTGATAGGCCGGATGTGGAAGCCCAGTAATGGGTGAAGCTGACCGGTACTAATAGGCCGAGGGCTTGTCCTCAGTTGCTCGCGTCCACTGTGTCAGTTCTGAGACAACGAACAGTTGTCGGCTTTGAGCTGAGCATTTAACTGAAAAGTGTGCTTGTTCGCTCGAAACCAATAGGGTTTCGGTGGTCATAGCGTGAGGGAAACGCCCGGTTACATTCCGAACCCGGAAGCTAAGCCTTACAGCGCCGATGGTACTGCAGGGGGGACCCTGTGGGAGAGTAGGACGCCGCCGAACAATCTTTGAAGGACCCCTGGTCACCAGCGTTCAGCTGGGACCAGGGGTCCTTTTTTGCTTGTTCTGAAACACACACAGCCCGGAGCGCGCCGGGTAGCCGGCTGCGCGAGAATGACTTGCGGTACCGAAGACAGGAGTCACCATGTCCACCAACTCTCCCGACGATCGACCGGATCGCGACCAGCGGCGACGGGACAGTGGTGACCGTGGCGGCTATCGCGGTGGACCGCGTCGGGACAACGACCGGCGCGACAACGATCGCGGTGGCCACGGCCGACGGGACGATCGCCGTGGTGACGACCGAGGGGGCTTCCGGCGTGACGACAGCCGTGGCGGCGAGCGCGGCGGGTTCCGGGGCCGTGACGACCGCCCCGGGGGTGACCGTGGGCCTCGCCCCGCGTTCCGCCGTGACGACCGCCCCGGGGGTGACCGTGGGCCTCGCCCCGCGTTCCGCCGTGACGACCGCCCCGGCGGGCCGCGTCGTGACGACCGTGACGGTGACCGTGGTTTCCGCCGGGACGGGGACCGTCCGGCTTTCCGCCGGGACGACCGGCGTGACGAGCGCCGCGACGACGACCGTGGTGGCCACGGCCGTCGCGATGACCGCCCTGCGTTCCGTCGTGACGACCGCCCCGGCGGGCCGCGTCGTGACGACCGTGACGGTGACCGTGGTTTCCGCCGGGACGGGGACCGTCCGGCCTTCCGCCGGGACGACCGGCGTGACGAGCGCCGCGACGACGACCGTGGTGGCCACGGCCGTCGCGATGACCGCCCTGCGTTCCGTCGTGACGACCGCCCCGGCGGGCCGCGTCGTGACGACCGTGACGGTGACCGTGGTTTCCGCCGGGACGGGGACCGTCCGGCCTTCCGCCGGGACGACCGGCGTGACGAGCGCCGCGACGACGACCGTGGTGGCCACGGCCGTCGCGATGACCGCCCTGCGTTCCGTCGTGACGACCGTAGGGACGATCGCCGGGACGACCGGCGTGACAGTGGAGACCGCGGCGGCTTCCGTCGCGACGACCGTGGCCGCGATCAGGATCGTGACCGTGGCTTCCGTCGCGAGGGTGACCGCCCCTCGTACCGCCGTGATGACGACCGTGGTGGCTTCCGGCGTGACGACAGCCGTGGCGGCGAGCGCGGCGGGTTCCGTGGCCGTGACGACCGGGGCCGCGACGATCGACGTGGGGACGACCGTGGTGGGCGTCCGCCGTTCCGCCGTGATGATCGGCGGGATGACTTCCGCCGGGACGGGGACCGGCCGGCCTTCCGCCGCGACGACAGGCGGGATGACCGCCGTGACGATCGGCGGGACGACCGTGGTGACCGTCGCGAGGGTGACCGTCCCTCGTACCGGCGTGATGGCGACCGTGGTGGCTTCCGGCGTGACGACAGCCGTGGCGGTGAACGCGGCGGCGAGCGCGGTGGGTTCCGTGGGCGCGACGACCGCGGCCGGGACGACCGGAGCCGTGGGCCGCGTCGGGACGATCGTGGTGGTCGGCCCAGTGGCTTGCGTGGCCGGGACGACCGTCGAGGTGGCGACGACCGGCGCGGCGGCGGACGTTTCCGCGACGAGCGCGACCGGGACCGCGAGCCGATCAAGCGGCTGCCGATCCCGGAGGACGTCACCGGCGAGGAGATCGACAAGGACGTACGGCAGGAACTGCAGAGCCTGCCCAAGACGCTCGCCGACGATGTCGCCAAAAACCTGGTGATGGTCGCGCGGCTCATCGACGAGGACCCCGAGGGTGCGTACGGCTACTCCAGGGTGGCCCTGCGGCTGGCGTCGCGCGTCGCGGCCGTGCGTGAGGCGGCCGGCTTCGCCGCGTACGCGAACCACAAGTACAGCGAGGCGCTCGCGGAGTTCCGGGCGGCCCGGCGGATGACCGGCAACGTCGACCTGTGGCCCGTGATGGCCGACTGCGAGCGTGGTCTCGGGCGGCCCGAGAAGGCGCTGGACATGGCCGGTGCGCCCGAGGTGCACAAGCTGGACAAGGCCGGTCAGGTCGAGATGCGGCTCGTGGCCGCCGGCGCACGGCGCGACATGGAACAGCTCGACGCTGCCATCGTGACGCTGCAGAGCCCGGAGCTGGCCTCCAACTCCGTACAGCCGTGGACCGCGCGCCTTCGCTACGCGTACGCCGACGCGCTGCTCGCGGCCGGTCGTGAGGGCGAGGCGCGGGAGTGGTTCGCCAAGGCCGTCGAGGCCGACAAGGACGGCAGTACGGACGCCTCCGACCGGCTCGCGGAGATGGACGGTGTGGAGTTCGTCGACGCCCTCGACGAGAACGAGGGCGCGGACGCGATCGAGGGCGCGGACGGACTCGCGGGTGACCAGGCGGCGCAAGGTGCGTCTGCCGTAAACCACGAGATCGTCGACGACGTCAAGGACAGCGACGTCGAGGGCAGTGACGACAAGGGCAGTGACCACACGGACGGCGCCGCCGATGACGAGGGCGACGAGGCCTGACGTCCAGCCGGTGAGAGTGTGAAGGGCGGGATCCCCTCCAGGGATCCCGCCCTTTCGTATGCCGACGTGCCGCCGACGCCGCTCAGAGGTCCAGCGTGCGCAGCACCAGCCCGGATGCCGGCTTCGGGCCGAACGACGTCGACTTGCGGGGCATGGTGACGCCCTGGCGGGCGAGGTCGCGCACGACCTCCTCGCGGACCGGGTGCATGAGGACGGCCGTGCCGCCGTCGCGTTCGGCCTTCTCGACGGTGGCGATGGTGCCGTGGATGTACGCGACGTGGGCCGGGGAGTCCTCGGGAATGCGCCAGACGTGGTCGAGGAGAGTGGCGTGCAGGACGGTCGCGTCCAGGGTCCGCCAGGCGGCCGGGCGGTCGGCGGGGATCGTGCGCGCGAGGAGGCCGGGGTCGGGGCGGTCGACGAGATGGAAGGCGCCGTCGCCCGCGAGGAGAAAGGCGTTGCCGGCGGTGGCCGAGTCCGCCAGGGCTTCCAGGGCCTCGGGGAGCGGGACTCGGAGATGCCGTACGCGGAACAGTCCGTCCAGGGCGGTCAGCGCGTCGGCGACCGGGAGTTGGGGCAGGAGTCGGTGGATCGCGCGGACGCGGAGGGGGTAGTGGACGGTGTCCACCAGGAGGACCAGGCCGTAGTCCCAGGGGCTGGGGGAGGGGTGCTCCGTGCGTAGCCGGAGGTACGTCGCCCAGCGGTGGTGGCCGTCGGCTATCAGGGCCTGGTGGTGTGCGAGGTCCGACTGGATCTCGGCGAGGTCGGCCGGATCAGTGACCGACCAGAGGCGGTGCCTGAAGCCGTCCTCCGTAGTCGTCGAGAGCAGGGGCGCGCGTTCCGTGGTGCGCTCGACCACGGCGGTCGCTCCGGACGTGGCGCCGTTGCCCCGGTAGGTCAGGAGCAGGGGCTCCATGTTGGTGGAGGTGGCGCGCATCAGGGCCGCGCGGTCCGCGATGACGTGGGGGATGACGTCCTCGTGGGGGAGGACCACGCCGGCGGAGGGCTCCGGCAGGCGCAGGGCGCCGATCAGGCCGCGCTGGAGGATGGTGCCGTCGGCCTGCTCGTAGACGTAGAGGCCGGGCTCGGGGTCGGGGGCCAGGACTCCGTCGGCGAGCCAGCGGCGCAGGGTGTCGGCCGCCTGTTCGTCGCGGGCCGTGGGAGTACCGGCCTGGGGGAGTATCAGGCGGACGATGTTGTGCGGGTCGGCCGATTCGAGGTGCAGCAGACCGTCCGGCCGTACGACCACGTCGTACGGCGGGGATGTCACGGCGGCCAGGCTGCCGACCCGGTCGGGGTCGTAGCGAAGGCCCCGGAACGGGGTCAGCTCGAGGCCGCTGCGCGCCGGGATCTCCTCCGCGTGACCTGCGTAGTTCATTGAGGCATCGTATGTGTGTCAGTGCTGTGCGGGATGATCGGGGAAGCGATCGGACCGGATCGAAGCGAGGAGCGGTGTGCAATGAGCCAGACATTCAGGACGCGGCCCGACGGCAGTGGGCAGGCCCTGAGCGAGGCGTACGACACGGCGCTGCTCGATCTCGACGGGGTGGTGTACGCGGGCGGCAGCGCGATCGCGTACGCCGTGGAGTCCCTGGGGACGGCCCGCGTGGGCGGGATGCACCTCGCGTACGTCACGAACAACGCGCTGCGGACGCCGGACGCCGTGGCCGCGCACCTCACGGAGCTGGGGATACCGGCCGCGGCCGATGACGTCATCACGTCGGCGCAGGCCGTGGCCCGGCTGATCAGTGAGCAGGTGCCCGCCGGGGCGCGGGTACTGGTCATCGGCGGTGAGGGACTGCGGGTGGCGCTGCGTGAGCGAGGGCTGGAGCCGGTCGAGTCGGCGGACGACGATCCGGTGGCCGTGGTGCAGGGGTACGGCGGCCCCGACCTGCCCTGGGGCCGGTTCGCGGAGGCCAGTTACGCCGTCGCGCGCGGGGTGCCGTGGTTCGCTTCCAACACCGACCTGACGATTCCGAGCGCGCGGGGCATCGCGCCGGGCAACGGTGCCGCGGTGCAGGTCGTCCGGATCGCGACCGGGGCCGAGCCGCAGGTGGCGGGCAAGCCGCTGCCGCCGATGCACCGGGAGACGATCCTGCGTACGGGCGCCGAGCGGCCGTTGGTGGTCGGGGACCGGCTGGACACGGACATCGAAGGAGCGTTCAACGGGGAGGTCGACTCGCTGCTCGTGCTGACCGGGGTGACCGACGGCGCGCAGCTGCTGGCCGCGCCGCCGCGCCACAGGCCGACGTTTGTCGACGCCGATCTGCGGGGGTTGCTCACCGGTCAGCCGGAGGTCGTCGGGGCGGGCGCGGGCTTCCGCTGCGGCGGCTGGACGGCGACCGCCGGGAGCGAGCGGCTGGAACTGGACGGCGAGGGCGAGGCGACGGACGGGCTCCGGGCCCTGTGCGCGGCGGCCTGGACGGCGGCCGGTGGGGGCACCTGCGAGCTGGACGGAGGGAAGGCGCTGGCACGGCTGGGGTGGTGAGGTGCCGGGGCCGTCGGTCCGGGCGATCGCGTGGTGTCCGGGGCCGGGGGTGTGTGAGGACGTTTCACCGTACGTCCGTGCGGTGCCCATGGGCGGGATCGAGCCAAGAAGAGAGGATAGGCTAACCTAACCGGGTGTTGGTCGACAGTCCCCCCGAACCGAGCGTGGAGACCCCTCCCGCGCCCCCGAACCGTCAAGCGATACGAGCCGCGGGGCTCCTCGTGTCCCTCGTGATCCTCGCCCTGGTCGCACTGGCGAGCATCGCGATCGGAGCGAAAGAGCTGACTCTGGAACAGGTCTGGCACGGCTTGTTCGAGGACACGGGGACCTACGGCGACGTCGTGGTCGGAGAGCGGATCTCGCGCACCCTGCTGGGGCTGCTCGCCGGGGCCGCGCTCGGGCTGGCCGGTGCCGTGCTCCAGGCGCTCACCCGGAACCCGCTGGCCGACCCCGGTCTGCTCGGTATCAACGCGGGTGCGTCCGCCGCGGTCGTCACCGCCATCACCTACCTGGGCGTCACCTCGCTGAGCGGGTATGTGTGGTTCGCGTTCGCCGGTGCCGCCGTGGTCGGGGCGCTGGTCTGGTTCCTCGGTGGCAGCCGGGGTGCGACACCCGTGCGGCTCGCGCTCGCGGGTACGGCGATCAGCGCCGCGCTCTACGGCTATCTCCAGGCCATGATGATCATGGACGGCGCGGCGCTCTCCAAGATGCGCTTCTGGACGGTCGGTTCGCTGGCCTCCGCGACCGACGAGACCATCGAGCAGGTTCTGCCGTTCCTCGTCGTCGGCACGGTCGTCGCGCTGCTGCTCGCCCGTCCGCTGAACGCGATGGCCATGGGCGACGACACCGCCCGCGCGCTCGGCGCCAACCTCAACCGCACCCGGGCGCTCTCGATGGCCGCCGCCACGGTTCTGTGCGGTGCCGCGACCGCGGCCTGCGGGCCGATCGTCTTCGTCGGGCTGATGGTCCCGCACGTCGTGCGGTCCTTCACCGGGCCCGACCTGCGCTGGATCCTGCCCTACGCGACCGCCCTGTCGCCCGTGCTGCTGCTCGGCGCCGATGTCATCGGCCGGATGGTGGCGCGGCCTGCGGAGCTTCAGGTCGGCATCGTCACCGCGATCCTCGGCGGGCCGGTCTTCATCTTTCTCGTACGACGGCGGAGGACGGCGCAGCTGTGAAGACGCAGGCCATGAGCAAGCCCGCCGAACGCAACCGCGCGGTCCGCGCCCCAGGTGGGCTGTCGCTGCGCCTGGACGTACGGGCGCTCACCGTGGTCGTCCTGCTGACGCTGGCGGCGATGACCGCGAGTGTCGTGCTGATCGGCACCGGCGACTTCCCGATCCCGCCCGGCGACGTCCTCAGGACGCTGTTCGGCAACGGCGACGCGGGCCAGGAGTTCATCGTCAACGAGCTGCGGCTGCCGAGAGTCCTGGTCGGGCTGCTGGTCGGGGCCTCGCTGGGGCTCGGCGGGGCGCTGTTCCAGTCCATCTCCCGCAATCCGCTGGGCAGTCCGGACGTGCTCGGCCTCTCGCAGGGCGCCACCGCCGGGGCGCTGGTCATGATCGTGCTGTTCTCCGGGAGCGCCAGCCAGGTCGCCCTCGGGGCGCTCGTGGGCGGCATGGTCACCGGCCTCGCCATCTACGTGCTGGCCTGGAAGCGAGGGGTGCACGGCTACCGGCTCGTGCTGGTCGGCATCGGTGTCTCCGCGATCGTCACGGCGGTCAACGGCTATCTGATCACCAAGGCCGACCTCGTCGACGCGGCCCGCGCGGTCGTGTGGATGACCGGCTCCCTCAACGGCCGTGACTGGTCCCAGGTCCGGCCGCTGCTGATCATGTGCGCGGTCCTCGTGCCGCTGGTGCTCGGCAACGCGCGCGGGCTGCGGATGATGGAGATGGGCGACGACGTGTCGTACGCCCTCGGGGTGCGCGTCGAGCGCGTACGGCTGCTGCTGATGGTGTCGGCCGTGCTGCTCACCGCCGGGGCCACCGCCGCCGCCGGGCCGGTCAGTTTCGTCGCCCTCACCGCGCCCCAGCTCGCCCGTCGGCTGACCCGCTCCCCGGGTCCGAACCTGGTGCCCGCGATGTGTATGGGCGCGACCCTGCTGGTCGTCGCCGACTGGGTCTCGCAGCGGGCCTTCGGTGCCGACCAGCTGCCCGTCGGCGTCGTCACCGGCGTACTCGGCGGCGTCTATCTGCTGTGGCTGCTGGTCACCGAGCGGAAGGCCGGGCGGATATGAGCCACGTGACCCAGCGCGAGGGCCGGGCGGATATGAGCGCGTCGGCGAACGAGAACGACAAGAGGAGCACCGTGAACCGCCTGTCCGCCGAGAACGTCACCCTCGCCTATGACCAGCGGGTCATCGCCGAGCAGCTGTCGGTGGAGATCCCCGACAACTCGTTCACCGTGATCGTCGGCCCCAACGCCTGCGGCAAGTCCACGCTGCTGCGCGCCCTTTCGCGGATGCTGAAGCCGTCCCAGGGGCGGGTGGTGCTCGACGGGCAGGCCATCCAGTCGATGCCCGCCAAGAAGGTCGCGCGGACGCTCGGCCTGCTGCCGCAGTCGTCGATCGCGCCCGACGGGATCACGGTCGGCGACCTGGTCGGCCGGGGCCGCTACCCGCACCAGGGGCTGCTGCGGCAGTGGTCGGCCGAGGACGAGCGGATCGTCCGGGAGTCGATGGAGTCGACGGGGGTCGCCGAGCTGGCCGACCGTTACGTCGACGAGCTGTCCGGCGGCCAGCGCCAGCGCGTGTGGATCGCCATGGCGCTCGCCCAGCAGACCCCGCTGCTGCTGCTCGACGAGCCGACCACCTTCCTGGACATCCAGCACCAGATCGACGTGCTCGACCTGTGCGCCGAACTCCACGAGGCGCAGGGCCGCACGCTGGTCGCGGTGCTGCACGACCTCAACCACGCCGCCCGCTACGCCACCCATCTCATCGCCCTGCGCGGCGGCTCGTTGATCGCCGAGGGCGCCCCCTCCGAGATCGTCACGACCGAACTGGTCGAGAAGGTCTTCGGGCTGCGCTGCCAGGTCATCGACGACCCGGAGACGGGAACACCGCTGGTGGTGCCGGCGGCACGCAGGGCCAGGGCCCACGCGGCAGTCAGAGAAGCTTCCTGAGCTGGAGCAGATCCCGGAACCCCGCCTCCAGCCTCACCCGGCCCGAGCCCCAGGCTCTCGCGAAGTGCAGCTCGCCGCCGACCATCGCGACCAGATCGTCGCCGGTCATCGTCAGCCGGATCTCCGCCTTCTCCCGGGGTGGGCCCTGGAGGGTGTCCAGCACCTCGATGCGGCCGTCCTCGACGCAGCCGACGAAGGTGACGTCCAGGTCGGTGATGTGGCAGCTCAGCGAGCGGTCCAGGGCCGCCGCCGCGCGTACGTCCCCGCCCGTGCCCGCCAAATTGTCCGAGAGCTTGTCGAGTGCGCTGCGGCACTCCTCGATCGTGGCCATCGCGATCGACGGTACCCCAGGGCTTCGGGGTAGCGTCGGGGCATGAGCGACTCTGTTCCAGAGGCCGGGAAGCCTGTGGAGGAATTGGTTCCGGATTCTGCGGAGGCCGGACCGGCGAGTGGGGCCGTCCCCCAGCCGGAGCCCGCGGTCGTCGAACCCGAGTACGACCCCGCCGCCCCGGCCCCGCTGTACGTGCCCCGCACCGCCACCGGGCACCCCGACGTCGACGCGGCCCTCGGCCGGCTCGCCGACGCCGACCACCTCGCCACCGACGGCCACGTCGCGGTGTACGAGGATGTGCACCGGGGGCTGCGCGACGCGCTCACCGCGCTCGACGCCCGCCCCGGACCACCGGCCCCCACCCGTCTTCCGACGGCCACCCCTCGACGAGACCCATCGGGTCGCCCCTATCGACCGCCGCACGAGAGCAGGAGCTGACCCACCGTGGCAGGAGTCGCACGCCGCCGTCTGGACGCCGAACTGGTCCGGCGGAAGCTCGCACGGTCGCGTGAGCACGCGAGCCAGCTGATCGCCGCCGGGCGGGTCACCGTCGGCAAGACCGTCGCGACCAAGTCCGCCACCCAGGTGGAGACCGCGGCCGCGATCGTGGTCGCGACCGGCGACGGCGACCCGGAGTACGTGTCCCGAGGCGGCCACAAGCTCGCCGGCGCCCTCGCGGTGTTCGTCCCCCGGGGGCTGGCCGTCGAGGGCCGGCGGGCTCTGGACGCAGGTGCCTCCACCGGCGGTTTCACCGACGTACTGCTGCGGGCCGAAGCCGCGCACGTCGTCGCCGTGGACGTCGGATACGGCCAACTCGCGTGGACTCTCCGAAGTGATGAACGCGTCACCGTCAAGGACCGTACGAACGTACGCGAGTTGACGCTCGAAGCGATCGATGGGGAGCCTGTGGACCTTGTCGTGGGGGATCTGTCCTTCATTCCGCTCGGCCTGGTACTGCCCGCCCTGGTGCGGTGCGTGAAACCGGACGCCGATCTGGTCATGATGGTCAAGCCGCAGTTCGAGGTCGGGAAGGAGCGGCTGGGCAGTGGGGGAGTGGTCCGGAGTGCGGAGCTGCGCGCCGAGGCGGTGCGCGGGGTGGCCCGGCGGGCCGGGGAGCTGGGGCTCGGGGTGAAGGGTGTGACGGCGAGTCCGCTGCCCGGACCCTCGGGCAATGTCGAGTACTTTCTGTGGCTGCGTGCCGGGGCACCCGCACTGGACCCGGCCGACGTCGACCGAGCAGTTGCGGAGGGGCCGCGTTGACTCAGGACCGAGCGCGAACTGTTTTCCTGCTCACCCACACCGGGCGGCCGGCGGCCATCCGCAGCGCCGAACTCGTCGTCAAGGGACTGCTGCACCACGGCATCGGTGTGCGCGTCCTGGAGTACGAGGCCGAGGACATCCCGCTGCCGGACGAGGTGGAACTCGTCAAGGAGGCCACCCCGCAGTGCCTGGACGGCTGTGAGCTGCTCATCGTCCTCGGCGGTGACGGCACGCTGCTGCGCGGCGCCGAGTTCGCCCGCGCGTCCGGGGTGCCGATGCTCGGCGTCAACCTCGGCAGCGTCGGCTTCCTCGCGGAGGCCGAGCGGGACGACCTCGACAAGGTTGTCGACCGTGTCGTGACCAGGGCGTACGAGGTCGAGGAGCGGATGACCGTCGATGTCGTCGTGCACCAGAACGGGGACATCGTCCACACGGACTGGGCGCTGAACGAGGCGGCCGTGCAGAAGGCGGGCGCGGAGAAGCTGCTGGAAGTCGTGCTGGAGATCGACGGGCGGCCGGTCACCGGGTTCGGGTGCGACGGGATCGTGCTGTCGACGCCGACCGGGTCGACCGCGTACGCCTTCTCGGCGGGCGGGCCTGTGGTGTGGCCGGAGGTCGAGGCGCTGCTGATGGTGCCGATCAGCGCGCACGCGCTGTTCGCCAAGCCGCTGGTGACGTCGCCGAACTCGGTGCTGGCGGTGGAGGTGCTGCCGCACATTCCGCCCGGGGTGCTGTGGTGCGACGGGCGGCGGACGGTCGAGCTGCCGCCGGGGGCACGGGTCGAGGTGCGGCGGGGAGCTGTGCCGGTGCGGCTGGCTCGGTTGCACCACGCGTCGTTCACGGACCGGCTCGTGGCGAAGTTCGCGCTGCCCGTTTCCGGATGGCGGGGTGCTCGGCACTGACAACGCCCGGCACTCCGCGCATGAGCCGGGAGCCGTCAGGCCAACGAGGACCGCGCCGGGAAGGTAACGCACGGCTCTCTGTGCCGCGACGGGGCGGACGTCGCCTGTCGCGGCACAATGAGGGGGCGGCGTCGCGCTGGTCCGGGAAAACCTCGTATGGTCGGGGGCGTGTTGGAGGAGATGCGGATACGGTCGCTCGGAGTCATCGACGACGCGGTCGTCGAGTTGTCACCCGGCTTCACAGCCGTGACGGGTGAGACGGGCGCGGGCAAGACCATGGTGGTCACCAGCCTGGGCCTGTTGCTCGGCGGGCGGGCGGACCCGGCGCTTGTGCGGATCGGCGCGAAGAACGCGGTCGTGGAGGGTCGGATCGCCGTGCCCGAGGGCGCGTCGGCGGTCGTACGGGCCGAGGAGGCCGGAGCCGAACTCGACGACGGGGCGCTGCTGATCAGCCGTACGGTCTCCGCCGAGGGGCGGTCGCGGGCGCACCTGGGCGGACGCAGCGTGCCCGTGGGCATGCTCGCGGAGCTCGCCGACGAACTGGTGGCCGTGCACGGGCAGACCGACCAGCAGGGGCTGCTGAAGCTGTCCCGGCAGCGGGCGGCGCTCGACCGGTACGCGGGGGACGCGGTGGCCGTGCCGCTCACCAAGTACGGCGAGGCGTACCGGCGGCTGCGGGCCGTGTCCGTCGAGCTCGAAGAGATCGTCACGCGCGCGCGGGAGCGAGCGCAGGAAGCCGACATGCTGCGGTACGGACTCGACGAGATCGCGGGCGTCGAGCCGCGGGCCGGCGAGGACGTGGAACTGGCCGAGGAGGCCGAGCGGCTGGGCCACGCGGAGGCGCTGGCGTCCGCCGCGACGTCCGCGCACGCCGCGCTCGCGGGTAATCCCGAGGACCCGGAGAGCGTGGATGCCTCGACGCTCGTCGCGGGCGCCCACCGGGCGCTGGAGACCGTGCGGTCGCACGACCCGGTGCTGGCCGCGCTCGCCGACCGGATCGGGGAGATCGGGATCCTGCTGGGCGATGTGGCGGGGGAGCTGGCGGGGTACGCCGACGACCTGGACGCCGATCCGCTGCGGCTGGCGGCGGTCGAGGAGCGGCGGGCCGCGCTGAACGGCCTCACCCGGAAGTACGGCGTGGACATCGCCTCCGTGCTGACCTGGGCCGAGCAGGGCGCCCAGCGTCTCACCGAACTCGACGGCGACGACGAGCGCATCGACGAGCTGACCGTCGAGCGGGACGCGCTGCGCGCCGAACTGGGCGGTCTCGCCCAGGCCCTGACGGACGCCCGCGCGGAGGCCGCCGAGCGGTTCGCCGCCGCCGTCACGGCCGAGCTGGCCTCGCTCGCCATGCCGCACGCGCGCGTGTCGTTCGAGATCCGGCAGACGGACGATCCCGAGGGCGTCGAGGTGGGCGGGCGTACGGTCGCGTACGGGCCGTCCGGTGCCGACGAGGTCGAGCTGCTGCTCGCCCCGCATCCGGGGGCGCCGCCCCGGCCCATCGCCAAGGGCGCGTCCGGCGGTGAGCTGTCGCGGGTGATGCTGGCCGTGGAGGTGGTGTTCGCGGGGACCGACCCCGTGCCCACGTACCTCTTCGACGAGGTCGACGCCGGTGTCGGCGGCAAGGCCGCGGTCGAGATCGGCCGGCGCCTGGCCCGGCTCGCCAAGTCGGCCCAGGTCGTGGTCGTCACCCACCTGCCCCAGGTGGCCGCCTTCGCAGACCGGCAGTTGCTGGTGGAGAAGACCGACGACGGTTCCGTGACCCGGTCCGGGGTGAAGGTCCTGGAGGGCGAGGACCGCGTGCGCGAGCTGTCGCGCATGCTCGCCGGGCAGGAGGACTCCGAGACGGCGCGGGCGCACGCGGAGGAGCTGCTGGCGACGGCGCGCGCGGACGGGTAAGGGCCGGGGCGGGAGCCGTGCCGAGGGGCAACCTCGTGCGGGAGTTCACTCGTGTGGGTGACCCTGGGGCCGGGGTTGCCCGGTCCTTCGGCTCCCGCTCTGTCCGGCTGTCCCGGAACACCCTTGCGACCTGGCATCCTTGGACGGGTACGACGTAACAGGACGTGCTGCGTGGACCACACGCCAAGCGCCGCGTGCGGTCCACCCCCACCGCGGGATCCTTCTGTACGTTGCCTCGTGACCGTCCGACCCGAACCAGGAGCCCCGGCCACGTGAGTCACGTGAGCAGCCCCTCACCGCAGGGCCAGTCGCCGCTGCGAACCGTGCAAGTGCTCGGCGGTGGAAGCCCGGTGAGCGGCGCGCACGTGCGGTCGCTGGCCTCGGGTCTCGTCGCCCGGGGCGTACGGGTCACCGTGTGCGCCCCCGGCGAGACCGACGGTGTGTACGACTTCACCGGTGTCGGCGCCCACCATGTCCATGTGCCCCGCAGCAGCGACCCGGCCTCGGTGGCCAGCCTGCGCAGTGCCTGCGCGGACGCGGATCTGGTGCACGCGCACGGGCTGCACGCGGGCTTCCGGGCCACCCTCGCGCTCGGCCGGCGCGCCACCCCGCTCGTCGTCACCTGGCACACCCGTTCGCATGCGGAGGGGGCGCGGGCGCATCTGCTGCGGCTGCTGGAGCGGCGGGTCGCCAGGGCCGCCGCCGTGGTGCTCGGCACATCCTCCGAGCTCGTCGACCGGGCCCGCAGCCGGGGCGCGCGCGACGCCCGGCTCGCCGCCGTCGCTCTGCCCGTGCCGCGTCGGACCGGCTCCCACGACGACACGGACCGGCCCTCCGCCAAGGTCCGGGCCGAAGTCGGCGCCACGGAACGCCCGTTGCTCATGGCCGTCGGCACGCTCGACCGGCACCGGGGCCACGAAACCCTGCTCGACGCCGCCCGGGAGTGGCGTGGCCTCGACCCCGCACCGCTGCTCGTCATCGCGGGCGAGGGGCCGCTGCGGAGTGTCCTCCAGCGGCGCATCGAGGACGAGGAGCTGCCCGTACGGCTCGTCGGGCGGCGGGACGACATCTCCGAGCTGATCGCGGCGGCCGATCTCGCGCTGCTGCCCGGCGGCCCGCAGGCCCGTTCCGTCCTCGCCCAGCAGGCCCTCCACGCGCGCGTGCCGCTCGTCGCGGCCGACGTCGGCTCGGTGTCCGACCTGGTCGGCGACGGCGCCGAACTCGTCCCGTACGGCGACGCCGAGGCACTCGCCGCGGTCGTCGTACGCCTCCTCGGGGATCCCGCCCTGCGCGAGGTGCTGCGAGAGCGGGGCACACGGCAGGTCGCCACCTGGCCGACCGAGGACGAGACGGTGGCCCAGGTGCTCAGCGTCTACGACGAGCTGACGCAGGTGAGGCCGCTCACCTGACGGCCCCGCCTGAGCCCGACCTTCAACCCCGACAAGACGATCTTGTCGGGGTTGAAGGTCAGGCTCAGGTGACGTGTCGGCGGGCCCGTAGGGCCAGGCTCAGGGTCAGGACCGCCTGTGGGTCGTCCAGGTCGCTGCCGAGCAACTCGCCGATGCGGGCGAGGCGGTTGTAGAGGGTCTGCCGGTTGAGGTGCAGCTCGCGGGCGGTCTCCGCCTTGCGGCCGGCACGGGCCAGATAGGTCTCCAGGGTGGGCAGCAGCGGGGGCTTGGCGCGGTCGTCGTGGTCGCGCAGGGGGCCGATCGCACGGTCCACGAAGGCGGCCAGGTCGGGGTGGTCGCGCAGCCGCCACAGCAGCAGGTCGATGTCGAGGCGCCGGGCGTCGTACCAGAGGCGGTCGGTCAGGCCCTGCGCGGCCGTCGCCGTCTCCGCAGCGTGCCTGAGGCCCGCCGAGACGGTCGCCCAGCCGCCGGGCGCCCCGACGACCACCACGGGCGGCCGGCCGCCCGGCCGTTGCATCCCGGCACGCTCCGCGCCCGCCCGCAGCGCCGCCGCGACCTTGTCCGCCACCGCCGGGCGCTCCGACTCCGCGCGCAGGCCCAGCAGCAGCGGGACGCGGCCCTCGACGGGGCGTACGCCGAGCAGGAGGGGCACGCCCACCGTGGCCAGCTCCTCGGCCACCGCGCGGGCCAGGACGGCCCAGCCGCCGCTCGGGGACAGGCCGTCGGCGAGGCGCATCACCACGGGCAGCAGGAGGCCGCCGCCCGGTCTGAAGCCCAGGACGCGGGCCTGCGCGGGGGCGTCCTGCGCCTGGACGCGGCCCTCGGCGAGGTCGGTGAGGAAGTCACCGCGTCCGCGCGCCGCCAGCTCCTCCTCCTGGCGGGCCTGCATCAGGACGACGGCGAGGATGCCGGCCGCGCGCTCGGCGGCCATCCGGTGCACGGAGGCCAGCGGGGCGACGACGGGCAGGAGGACCAGGCGGGCCCGTACCGAACCCGGCCCCGGGCCGCCGGCGGGGACGTCGACGAGGGCCGTCCCCGTCGGCGGCTCGTCCTTGTGCTGGGCACGCAGCCCCTCCCACACCTGGAGCGGGTCGGTGCCCGCCGGGCCGGTCCCGGCGGCGTACAGAAGCTGTCCGTCGGCGGTCTCCAGGAAGACCGGGTTGCCGCTGAAGTCGGCAAGGATGCCGAGGACCTGGGGGACACCGCCGCCGCCGAGCAGGGCCGCGGTGCAGCGCCGGTGGACCTCCTCGGCCTGCTGGAGGAGCGCGTAGTGGCCGTTGACGATCTCGGTGTGGATCTCCTCGGTGACCGTCACGAACGCCACCTCCCGGTGCAGCTGGACGAGCGGCAGACCGGCCGAGCGCGCGGTCTCGACGAGAGCCGGGGGAGGCGGCTGAAGCGGGGCCCCAGTTCGACGACGAGGGCCGCGATGCCGCGCTCGGCCAGCGTCCGGACGAACGCGCGCATGTCGGCGGGGCGGGTGCCGAGCCCGTACCCGGTGGTCAGCAGCAGTTCCCCGCCCTTGAGGAGCGAAGCGATGTTCGGGACCTCGCCCGCGTGCACCCAGCGCACGGTCCGCTCCAGCCGGTCGGCGCCCGCCAGGATCTCCGGCAGCCCGCCGCGCAGCCCGGGCAGCTCCAGCGCCCGCCGCACGGTGATACCGCCCTGCGCCTCGCGGCCCGCACCGGATGCGCGGCTGTCACGGGTGTCCATGCAGCGGACGGTACCCGGTCCTCACGCCGGCGGGATGTTGTGGTTGAAGCGGAAGACGTTGTCGGGGTCGTACCGGGTCTTCACCGCCGTCAGCCGCCGGTAGTCGTCGACGCCGTGGCCGGCCACCACCCGGTCCGCGCCCTCGTCGCCGACGAAGTTGAGATAGACCGCGCCGGTGCTCCACGGCCGGACGTCGGCGCGGACGTCCCGCACCCACCGTACGCACCGCTCGTCGTCGGCCGGGTCCTCCCAGATGCCGAACGGGTGCACGGCCCACTGGGAGTCCCGGTACGGCACCGGGTAGTGGTCGGGGCCCTCGGCGATCGCGCCGCCCAGCGGGAAGAGCAGATGCTGGGTGCCGGTCGGCACGGGCATCGCCTGGGCGCGGGCGGCGAAGACGTCCACCAACTCGTCCGGCAGACCCCTCAGGTACTCCGCCGACCAGTAGTTCCGCATGCCCGGCGGATCGTCGATCATGCACTGCACGTCCGCGTAGGGCATCGCGCCGACCACCGCGGCCTCGTGCGGCAGCGCCAGCAGCGGCTGGGCGATCTTGCGCATGTCGTCCTCGGTGCCCGCGTACGTCAGGAGGGCGCCGCACGTGAGCCTGCCCACCAGGCGCTCGGGCACGAACTCCTCGGGCGGACCGGTGAGATAGAGGACGCCGCCGCTCGCCTCCGGCGGGCCGGTCTCGATGACCTCGCGGTACACCCGCACCACCTCGGGGCCGTGTTCCGGGCGGTAGAGCACCAGGGCGATGGCGAACGCGGGCAGTTCGTGCAGCCGGAGGGTGAGCGCGGTGGCCACGCCGAAGTTCCCGCCGCCGCCGTGCAGCGCCCAGAACAGGTCCGGGTGCTCCTCGGCGCTCGCCCGGACCGTGAGGCCGTCGGCGGTCACCAGGTCCACGCCGAGCAGATTGTCGACGGCGAGCCCGAAGAGGCGGTCCAGCCAGCCGCTGCCGCCGCCGAGGACGAAACCGCCCACGCCCGTGGTCGAGGCCCGGCCGCCCGTGGTCGCGAGGCGGTGGGGCTCGGTGGCGCGGTCGAGATGGCTCATGGTGGCGCCGCCCTCGACCCGGACGCTCAGCGACGCCGGATGGACGGTGACGGCGTGCATCCGGCGCAGATCGATGACGAGCCCGCCGCCGTTCACCGCCATTCCGGCCACGCTGTGACCGCCGCCGCGCACCGCGATCGGCAGATCCAGATCGCGGGCGAAGCACACCGAACGGACGACATCGGTCTCGTCCACGCACTGCGCGATCACGGCCGGACGCCGGTCGATCATGGCGTTGAAGACCGTCCGGGCCCCGTCGTACCCCGGATCGCCCGGGGCGAAGACCGCGCCTGCCAGATCCTCGCGCAGCGCGGCGAGAGCCGCGCCCGCCTTCGAGAGGGGAGCCATGGCAGCCGCCCCCTTTCCGCCGGGGACAGGACTCTTCCCAGGCTAGGCGGGGACGGCGGATCGTTCCTGTTCACGGCGCAGGGGCGCGGACACCCGCGCCCGAGGGACGCAGGCACCCGCACCTGCGGGGCGCGAGCACCCTCACCAGCGAGCGCAAGCGCTTGCCGCACGCGCCTGCCCGCGCCCCGGCCCGCCGCCGTGTGCGCCGGACCCGGCGGTGTGCTCAGCCGCCGTACGCCCCCGACGCGGTCAGGCGCAGGGCCGTGTCGATGAGCGGCACGTGGCTGAACGCCTGCGGGAAGTTGCCGACCTGGCGCTTGAGGACCGGGTCCCACTCCTCGGCGAGGAGACCCAGGTCGTTGCGGAGGGAGAGCAGCTTCTCGAAGAGCTTGCGGGCCTCGTCCACCCGGCCGATCATCGCCAGGTCGTCGGCCATCCAGAACGAGCAGGCGAGGAACGCGCCCTCGTCGCCCGGCAGCCCGTCCACGCCCTCCTCCTCGCCGGAGGTCGGGTAGCGCAGGATGAAGCCGTCCGCGGTCGACAGCTCGCGCTGGATCGCCTCGATGGTGCCGATGACCCGCTTGTCGTCCGGCGGCAGGAAACCCATCTGCGGGATCAGCAGCAGCGAGGCGTCCAGCTCCTTCGAGCCGTACGACTGTGTGAAGGTGTTGCGCTCCTTGTCGTAACCCTTCTCACACACGTCCCGGTGGATGTCGTCGCGCAACTCGTGCCACTTCTCCAGCGGGCCGTCCGCGTCCCCGGACTCGATGAGCTTGATCGTGCGGTCCACGGCGACCCAGGCCATCACCTTGGAGTGCACGAAGTGGCGGCGCGGGCCGCGCACCTCCCAGATGCCCTCGTCCGGCTCGTCCCAGTGGTCCTCCAGGTAGCGGATCAGCTTCAGCTGGAGGAGGGAGGCGTAGTCGTTGCGGGCCAGACCCGTCATGTGGGCCAGGTGCAGGGCCTCGGTGACCTCGCCGTACACGTCCAGCTGGAGCTGGTGGGCGGCGCCGTTGCCGACCCGGACCGGCGCGGAGTTCTCGTACCCGGGCAGCCAGTCCAGCTCGGCCTCGCCCAGCTCCCGCTCACCGGCGATGCCGTACATGATCTGGAGGTTCTCCGGGTCGCCGGCGACCGCCCTGAGCAGCCACTCGCGCCATGCGCGGGCCTCGTCGCGGTAGCCGGTGCGCAGCAGGGAGGAGAGGGTGATGGCCGCGTCCCGCAGCCAGGTGTAGCGGTAGTCCCAGTTGCGGACACCGCCGACGTGCTCCGGGAGGGAGGTGGTCGGCGCAGCGACGATGCCGCCGGTGGGGGCGTATGTCAGGGCCTTGAGGGTGATGAGCGAGCGGATCACGGCCTCGCGGTACGGGCCGTGGTATGTGCACTGCTCCACCCAGTCGCGCCAGAAGTCCTCGGTGGCCCGCAGTGACGGCTCGGGCTCGGGCAGCGGCGGGGGCTGCTTGTGCGAGGGCTCCCAGGAGACCGTGAACGCGATCCGGTCGCCCGGCGTCACGGTGAAGTCGGAGTACGTGGTCAGCGCCTTGCCGTACGTCTCGCACTCGGTGTCGAACCACACGGAGTCGGGCCCGGCGACGGCCACCGTGCGCCCCTCGTGCTTGTGCACCCAGGGCACGACCCGGCCGTAGGAGAACCGCATGCGCAGCGCCGAGCGCATCGGCACCCGTCCGCTGATGCCCTCCACGATCCGGATCAGCTGAGGGGCGCCGTCACGGGGCGGCATGAAGTCGGTCACACGGACCGTACCGCGCGGGGTGTCCCACTCGGATTCGAGGATCAGCGAGTCGCCGCGGTACCGGCGGCGGGAGGCCGTCGGCGGCTCGGCGTCCGACGCGTGGGCGGGGCCCAGGCGCCAGAATCCGTGTTCCTCCGTGCCGAGCAGTCCCGCGAAGACGGCATGGGAGTCGAAGCGGGGCAGGCACAGCCAGTCGACCGTGCCGTCCCGGCAGACCAAGGCGGCGGTCTGCATGTCTCCGATGAGTGCGTAGTCTTCGATGCGCCCGGCCACGTGCAACTCCAGTCGAACGGCCACGTCGCCCCCCGAGGGGCGGTCGCTGTGCGGTGTGCGGTCAAGGGACCCAAGGGATCGACAAGGGATCCATGTTTCCAGAGTGATCCAAGGGACGGTGTCATGCGATGTCGCTCAACGATTCTCAACGCATTCGAGGCGATCGTTGCTCAACGGACTGACGAGCTCTCGTGATTACCGGAGACGGGCGGGGGTGGTGCCGTTTCGCCGGGCGGGCTCGGCAGCGAGTGTCCGAAGAGGATACGACGCACCGGACGGCTCCGCGTGCCGCTCCGGGCAACGCGAGTGGGTCGAACGAGTGAGCCATGTGTGAAGACCGACCGGGACGCGCCGACTGTTGTACGAGGTCCGTGGCCGTCTGTGCGCGGAGCGTGGCCGGAAGCGATCGTGTTCCTACGCTGATACCCTGGTAGCCCGTGGACCGGTGGGCGCCCCGACTTGCAAGGGACCCCCGAACCGCAGCGAAGGCACCCCCCGACGATCCGATCGGGCGGCGGCCGACCCGCACACAGAACCGCGACCACGGGAGCCCCCTCTTGGCCATGCCGCCCGCTGCTTTTCGAAACAGCACCACGACGACCAAGCACATCTTCGTCACCGGGGGTGTCGTCTCCTCGCTCGGCAAGGGTCTGACCGCCTCCAGCCTCGGCATGCTGCTCAAGGCCCGGGGCCTGCGGGTCGTGATGCAGAAGCTCGACCCGTACCTGAACGTCGACCCCGGCACGATGAACCCCTTCCAGCACGGTGAGGTGTTCGTCACCAACGACGGCGCCGAGACCGACCTGGACATCGGCCACTACGAGCGCTTCCTCGACCGCGACCTGGACGGGTCGGCCAACGTCACCACCGGTCAGGTCTACAACACGGTCATCGCCAAGGAGCGGCGCGGCGAGTACCTGGGCGACACCGTCCAGGTCATCCCGCACATCACCAACGAGATCAAGCACCGCATCCGGCGCATGGCCTCCGACGAGGTCGACGTCGTCATCACGGAGGTCGGCGGCACGGTCGGCGACATCGAGTCGCTGCCGTTCCTGGAGACAGTCCGCCAGGTCCGTCACGAGGTCGGCCGGGACAACGTCTTCGTCGTGCACATCTCGCTCCTGCCGTACATCGGGCCCTCGGGAGAGCTGAAGACGAAGCCGACGCAGCACTCGGTCGCGGCGCTGCGCAACATCGGTATCCAGCCAGACGCGATCGTGCTGCGTTGCGACCGCGAGGTGCCCGCCGCGATCAAGCGCAAGATCTCGCTGATGTGCGACGTGGACGAGGCGGCCGTGGTCGCCTGTCCCGACGCCCGCTCGATCTACGACATCCCGAAGACCGTGCACGGCGAGGGCCTGGACGCCTACGTCGTCCGCAAGCTGGACCTGCCGTTCCGCGACGTGGACTGGACGACCTGGGACGACCTGCTCGACCGCGTCCACAACCCCCTGCACGAGGTCAGCCTGGCGCTCGTCGGCAAGTACATCGACCTGCCCGACGCCTACCTCTCGGTCACCGAGGCGCTGCGCGCGGGTGGCTTCGCCAACAAGGCCCGCGTGAAGATCAAGTGGGTCACCTCGGACGACTGCAAGACCCCGGCCGGTGCCGCGACCCAGCTCGCCGACGTCGACGCCATCTGCATCCCCGGCGGCTTCGGCGACCGGGGCGTCTCCGGCAAGGTCGGCGCCATCCAGTACGCCCGCGAGAACGAGATCCCGCTGCTCGGCCTCTGCCTCGGTCTGCAGTGCATCGTGATCGAGGCCGCGCGCAACCTCGCCGACATCCCGGACGCCAACTCCACCGAGTTCGACTCCGCCACCGCCCACCCGGTCATTTCCACCATGGCCGAGCAGCTCGACATCGTCGCCGGCGAGGGCGACATGGGGGAACGATGCGGCTGGGCATGTACCCGGCCAAGCTCGCCGAGGGCTCGATCGTGCGCGAGGTGTACGGCGACAAGGAGTACGTCGAGGAGCGCCACCGCCACCGCTACGAGGTGAACAACGCCTACCGTGCGGAACTGGAGAAGCAGGCCGGTCTGCAGTTCACCGGAACCTCGCCCGACGGCAAGCTCGTCGAGTACGTCGAGTACCCGCGCGAGGTCCACCCGTACCTGGTCGCGACGCAGGCGCACCCCGAGCTGCGCTCCCGCCCGACCCGCCCGCATCCGCTGTTCGCGGGGCTGGTCAAGGCGGCCGTGGAGCGCAAGACCGGTCAGTGAAACCGAGCGGCGCGAGAGCTGTACGGTGACCGGGGTGCGCCTCTTTCGAGATGTGTGCCCCGGTTTCCGCGTTGCGCGTGTGGGAGGACGAGTCGACATGACGATCAAGGACACCGCCGAGGAGTGGGAGGTCCGGGCGAGCGAGACGCCGTTCGTCGGCAAGAAGACCTCCGTGCGCACCGACGACGTGGTCATGCCCGACGGCTCGGTCGTCCGCCGCGACTACCAGGTCCACCCCGGGTCCGTCGCCGTCCTCGCCCTCGACGACCAGGACCGGGTCCTGGTCGTCCGGCAGTACCGCCACCCCGTCCGCGAGAAGCTGTGGGAGATCCCGGCCGGGCTGCTCGACGTGCCCGGCGAGAACCCGCTGCACGCCGCCCAGCGCGAGCTGTACGAGGAGGCGCACGTCAAGGCGGAGGACTGGCGGGTGCTGACCGACGTCTACACCACGCCCGGAGGCTGTGACGAGGCCGTGCGGATCTTCCTGGCCCGGGGCCTCTCCGAGGCCGAGGGGCGGCGGTTCGAGGTGGAGGACGAGGAGGCCGACATGGAGGTGGCCCGCGTTCCCCTGGACGAGTTGGTGCGGGGGGTCCTCGCGGGCGAGCTGCACAACAACTGCCTGGTGGTGGGAGCGCTTGCGCTGGTCGCCGCACGTGCGCGTGACGGTGTCGGGGCACTGCGGCCCGCTGAGGCGCCGTGGCCCGCGCGACCGTTTGAGGCGTGACCGCTGCGCCGGGGGAGCCGGGGAGTACGGGGAAGTCGGGCTGATTCGTCGGCTGCGCGCTCGTCGTGGCTGGTCGCGCAGTTCCCCGCGCCCACAAGGAAACCGGGACGCGGCTCGTCTTCACGGCACCCTGATGGCACCAGTCGTACGATCTGCTGATCCGATCGAGCGACCTGCCCGTTGCGCTCCGCCCAGATCGTCGCAGAGCGTGAACTAGGCTCGGGAAATGCCCGAACCGGAGTCCCGGCGGGCTTGCTCGTGCGGTGGGACGGGAGTGTGGCCCGTGGCGGAACAGGCGGTGGACATCGAGGGTGCCCGGGTGTCCGGAACAGGGCGGTTCCCGGCTGTCGAGACCGCCCCCACGGACAGTCAGTTCCTCGGCCGGGCAAGAGAGTTGAAGGAGCTGCGGGCCGACATCGGCCGGGCGGGGCTCAACACCCTCGCCGGGCGGAAGGCCCCCCACGCGCGCGTGCTGCTCATCGCCGGTCGGCCCGGCTTCGGCCGTACCGCGCTCGCCGAGGAACTCGTCCGGCAGGTTGCCGATGGTTACCCCGATGGTGTGCTGCGGGCCCGGCTCACCCAACCCGACGGCACCCGGGTTCCGGTCGAGAGCGCGGCGCGGGAGCTGCTCGGGGAACTCGGACATCCGGCGCCGGCCGGCGCCGACGAGGACGACCTCAGTGAGGCACTGCGAAAGGCCCTGGCCGACCGCCGGGTCGTGCTCCTGCTGGACGACGCGGCGGATGCCGAGCAGGTCGACGCGCTGCTGCCGGACACCCTCGACTCGCTGGTCGTGGCGGTCTCCGAGGGGCCGCTGACGGGCATCTCCGACGTCCGCCCGTGCACCCTGGGCGGACTGGACACCAAGTCCGCCGTGGCACTGCTGGAACGCTGCACCGGCTCGGTGCGCGTCACCGTGGACCCGCGCTCCGCCGAGATGCTCGCCGAGGTGTGCGGGGCCCAGCCGGCCGCGCTGCGGCTCGCCGGGGGCTGGCTGGCGGCCCGGCCCGCCGTCGCCGTCGCCGACCTCGCCAAACAACTGCGCGCCGAGGGCGGCGACGGCCCGCCGCTCGCCAAGGTGTTCAAGCTGGCGTACGCCTCGCTGCCGAACGCCGCGGCCCGGATACTGCGCCTCCTCGCGCTCGCCCCGGCAGGCCTGGTCGACCCGCACATCGCCTCCGGGCTCGCCGGCTGCTCGGTCGGCGCCGCCCGCACCACGCTGGACGACTTCGTGGCCCTCGGGTTCCTGCACCCCGTCGACTCGCCGCTGCCGCAGTACGAGGTCCCCGGCTGCCTCCAGCCGCTGCTGTGGTCCCTCGCCGAGAGCCAGGAGCGGCCGGGCGAGCTGCAGTTGGCCCGCGCGCGGATGCTGGAGCGGACGGTACGGCTGCTGCAGTCCTGCCGGGCCATCACCGAGACCGACAGCCCGCTGGCCCGCGAGAAACTGCTCGGGATGCCCAAGGTGCTGCGGTTCCCGAGCCCTCGGGCCGCAGAGGAGTGGCTGCGCATCCGCCGGCCCGCGCTGCTGGCCGCGGCCCGCCTCGCGGTCGCCGACGGGGAGCTGGACACCCTCGCCCGGCGGCTGATGTCCCAGCTGGTCCGGGCCATGGTGGCGCACTTCGGCACACAGGCCGCCGCCCCGGACCTGTACGGCATCCACCGGCTCGTCCTCGACGTCGCCGAGCGCCGCGACCTGCCCCGCGAGCAGGCGGCGGCCCTGCTGAACCTCGGCGACCTGGATGCCCGGACCGGCCGTACGAAGGCGGCGCTGGCCCGCTACCGGGCCGCGCTCGACGCCGGACGGCGGGCGAACGATCCGTACGCGACCGGTCGCGCGATGGAATCCGTGGGCGGTGCCCACCAGGAGCTGGAGGACTACGAGCGGGCCGCCGACTGGTACGGCAGGGCGCTCGCCCAGCGGCTCGCCCGCGACGAGCGCGAGGACGCAGCCCGGCTGTACGGGCGCATCGCCAGCGCGCACACCTACGCGGGCCGCTACGGCGAGGCACTGCGTAACTGGCGCTCGGCGCTCACCGGCCACCGCAGGCTCGCCGACGTGGGCGGCCAGGCGAAGGCGTTGAGCGAGATGGCACGCGTCCAGGAGTACGCCGGGCGGCCCGAGGAGTCGCTGCGGACCTGCCAGGAGGCGGTGGAGTGGGCGCGGCGCGCCGACGACACCCGACTGCAGGCCGCGCTCCAGCTCCGGCTCGCCGACACCCTGGAGAGGCTCGGCGACCCGGCGGCGGCCCGGCTGCACCGGGTCGCCGCCGGGCGACTGCTCGGCGACGAGCTCCCGGACGCCGAAACCGGCGAAACCGAGACGGAACAAGGTCCTGACGCCTGCGAAATCCGTAGTGCATCCGCGAAAGATTGATGCATTGAAAGGCTAGACAGCGAGGAAGCCTTCATTAAACTGGCCATGCCGCCGGTTCTCCTGCGGTGTCTCCCGGTGCGCCGCGATGCGTGCGGGTATGTCCTGTGATGTGCGGGCATGTTCCGCCTGTGTGCGCGAGCCTCCACACCCCTCCGAGCCAAGGACCGTGATCGACGTGAAGGTCGGCATCCCCCGCGAGGTCAAGAACAACGAGTTCCGGGTGGCCATCACCCCCGCCGGCGTGCACGAGCTGGTGCGCCACGGCCACCGGGTCGTCATCGAGCAGGGCGCCGGTGTCGGCTCGTCGATCCCGGACGCCGAGTACGTCGCCGCCGGCGCTGGGATCCTCACGACCGCCGACGAGGTGTGGGCCACCGCCGACCTGCTGCTCAAGGTCAAGGAACCCATCGCCGAGGAGTACCACCGGCTCCGCAAGGACCAGACGCTCTTCACCTATCTGCACCTGGCCGCCTCCAAGGAGTGCACGGACGCCCTCGTCCAGTCGGGCACGACCGCGATCGCGTACGAGACCGTCGAACTGCCCAGCCGGGCGCTGCCGCTGCTCGCCCCGATGTCCGAGGTCGCGGGCCGGCTCGCCCCGCAGGTCGGCGCCTACCACCTGATGCGCGCCAACGGTGGGCGCGGGGTGCTGCCGGGCGGCGTGCCGGGCGTGCCGGCCGGCCGGGCCGTCGTCATCGGCGGTGGCGTGTCGGGCTGGAACGCCGCGCAGATCGCCATAGGCATGGGCTTCCACGTGACCCTGCTCGACAAGGACATCAACAAGCTCAAGGAAGCCGACAAGATCTTCGGCACGAAGATCCAGACCGTCGTCTCCAACGCCTTCGAACTGGAGAAGGCATGTCTGGAGGCCGACCTCGTCATCGGCGCCGTCCTCATCCCGGGAGCCAAGGCCCCGAAGCTGGTCACCAACGAGCTGGTGTCGCGGATGAAGCCGGGAAGTGTCCTTGTCGACATCGCGATCGATCAGGGCGGCTGCTTCGAGGACTCCCGGCCCACCACCCACGCCGAGCCGACCTTCCCCGTCCACGGCTCGGTCTTCTACTGCGTCGCCAACATGCCCGGCGCGGTGCCCAACACCTCCACCTACGCGCTGACCAACGCCACGCTGCCGTACGTCGTGGAGCTCGCCGACCACGGCTGGGTCGAGGCGCTGCGCCGCGATCCGGCGCTGGCCAGGGGGCTCAACGCCCATGACGGCAGGGTCGTTTACCGCGAGGTCGCCGAGGCGCACGGCCTGGAGCACGTCGAGTTGGCGTCCCTGCTCGGCTGACCGGCGGCTTTAAGTCACCTTTCGGTAAAAGGCGATACGTCAACACAGGTCGTCAACAGCGGTTTCCCGGCCGGATCTTGCCCGACAAGGTCCGGCCGGATGTGTGTATGGTCACTTTGCGACACTTGCGCAACTCGCCTCGAACGTAACCGTTCGGATGTTTCGCGCACCGGTGAAACCTGCCGTGCGACGGCCCTACGCCCTTGACAGCCGCATGTTTCATTGCCGACACATCGGGCCGGGTCCGGCGGATTGTGTTGCTGCGGACCGCCGACACGCCATAGAGTCGCCAACCGTCGGCATGGTGCCACGCTGACCTATCTAGAAGTTTCCTGGTCACCAAGGAGGTAAGACGACTTGTGAATGAGTCGACATTTACTCCCGGGGGTGGTCAACCAGGAATGCCTGCGCCGGTCTCGGGCCCCACGGGGTTCGCGGCTGTCGGCTCCGTCGCTGTCCGCACCTTCGCAGCCCAGCAGAGTTCGCAGGCAACTCAGACAGCACTCCAGAGCATGGATGGCCAACACGTGAACGCCATGGCCGGCGACGCAAGTGGCGGGGTCCACAACCACTTCGCCGACTACGACGAGCTGCCCGACGGGCACTTCTACGACCCCGACGCCGAGTACGAGCCCGATCCGGAGTACGCGGCCACGCTCGCGCCCGACGCGGCCCGCCAGCGCCGCGAGCGCATCGGTCCGACCGGTCGCCCGCTGCCGTACTTCCCGATCCCGGGTCCGCTGACCGACCACGGCCCCGCGACGATCATCGCGATGTGCAACCAGAAGGGCGGCGTCGGCAAGACCACGTCGACCATCAACCTGGGTGCCGCGCTCGCGGAGTACGGCCGCCGGGTCCTGCTCGTCGACTTCGACCCGCAGGGCGCCCTCTCGGTCGGCCTCGGTGTGAACCCGATGGAACTCGACCTCACGGTCTACAACCTGCTCATGGAGCGGGGCATGTCGGCCGACGAGGTCCTGCTGAAGACCGCGGTCCCCAACATGGACCTGCTGCCGAGCAACATCGACCTGTCGGCGGCCGAAGTCCAGCTGGTCTCCGAGGTCGCCCGCGAGTCCACCCTGCAGCGGGCGCTCAAGCCGCTGTTGGCCGACTACGACTACATCGTCATCGACTGTCAGCCCTCACTCGGCCTGCTCACCGTGAACGCTCTGACGGCCGCGCACAAGGTGATAGTGCCACTGGAGTGCGAGTTCTTCGCCCTGCGCGGTGTCGCGCTGCTGACGGAGACCATCGAGAAGGTCCAGGAGCGGCTCAACCCCGACCTGGAGCTCGACGGCATCCTCGCCACGATGTACGACTCGCGCACCGTGCACAGCCGTGAGGTCCTCGCGCGGGTCGTCGAGGCGTTCGACGACCACGTCTACCACACGGTCATCGGGCGCACGGTCCGCTTCCCGGAGACCACGGTCGCCGGTGAGCCGATCACCACGTACGCGTCCAACTCCGTCGGCGCCGCCGCCTACCGCCAGCTCGCCAGGGAGGTGCTCGCCCGGTGTCACGCCGAGTGAGTCTGCCGGGGGCCGACGAACTCTTCCGTACGACAGGGGGAATGGCGCTGCAGCCGTCCGCTCCCCGGCGGGGGCCGGGCGGAGAAGCCCGGGTGCCCGGTCCCGCCGGAGAGAGCGACCCGGGGGCCGCGGCGGAGGACGCGCCGCCGTCCGTGCCCGTGCAGGGCGGTGACGGCGAGGGGTCCGAGCATGTGGCCGCGGAAGCCGAGAGCGACGGCGAGCAGCCGCGCAGCCGGTCCGCTGCCGCCGGTGCCGAGCGGGCCGCTGCCGCCGCGCGCCAGCCCAAGCCGCCGCAGGAAGGTTCTGCCGCCGGCGCCGTGCCGCGCAAGCGGGGGCGGGCCGGCGGGCGCCGGCCCAGCGGGCGGGAGCGGCACGACGAGAAGATCACCGTGTACGTCTCCGCCGAGGAGCTCATGGATCTTGAGCACGCCCGGCTGGTGCTGCGCGGGGAGCACGGGCTGGCCGTCGACCGAGGGCGCATCGTGCGCGAGGCGGTCGCCGTGGTGCTGGCGGACCTGGAGTCCCGCGGGGACGCGAGCATCCTCGTACGGCGGCTTCGCGGGCGGTAGGGGTAGCCTGCGGGGGCTATGACCTCGTTCGACTCCTCTGCGTCGGCCTCCGGCGGTTCAGCCGGTCGTCGACGTGCGCTGGGGAGGGGGCCCGGGGCCGCGCCCCCGGCTCCGGAGAGCGGATCCCTGGCCGAGAAGCGTTCCCCGGCTGAGGCCGGTGGGACGTCGTGCCCACCCGTTCCTCCCTGCGGAACGCCTGCCCACGACGCCGGCAGCGGTGACGAGGCGCACTCTCCTGTCGTCCCCCCGGAAGCCGAAGCCGCCGGTGGCGGTGCCGAGGGGTCGCCCGCGGGCACCTCCGCCGAAGCCGCAGCCGGGGCGGAAGTCGATGAGGAGTACTCTCCCGTTGTCCCGGCCGGAGCCGGAGCCGGAGCCGGAGCCGACGGCGGCGGGGGCTTCAAGGTTCGGCTCTCCAACTTCGAGGGGCCCTTCGATCTGCTCCTTCAGTTGATCTCCAAGCACAAGCTGGACGTCACCGAAGTCGCGCTGTCCCAGGTGACCGATGAGTTCATGGGGCACATCCGGGCCATGGGGCCGGACTGGGACCTGGATGAGACGACCGAGTTCCTGGTGGTCGCGGCGACCCTGCTGGACCTGAAGGCCGCCCGGCTGCTGCCCGCCGCCGAGGTCGAGGACGAGGCCGACCTCGCGCTCCTCGAAGCCCGGGATCTGCTGTTCGCCCGGCTGTTGCAGTACCGCGCGTACAAACAGATCGCGGAGATCTTCAACGGGCGGCTGGACGACGAGGCGCGGCGGTATCCGCGTACCGTCGGGCTGGAGCCGCAGCACGCGGAGCTGTTGCCCGAGGTGGTGATCAGCATCGGGGCGGAAGGATTCGCCAGGCTCGCTGTGAAGGCGATGCAGCCGAAGCCCAAGCCTCAGGTGTACGTCGATCACATCCACGCGCCGCTGGTGAGTGTGCAGGAGCAGGCCCAGATCGTGGTCGCGCGGCTGCGGGAGCTGGGGGAGGCGTCCTTCCGTGTGCTCGTGGAGGACATCGACGACACCCTCACCGTCGTCGCCCGTTTCCTCGCGCTGCTGGAGCTGTACCGGGAGAAGGCCGTGGCGCTCGACCAGGAGACCGCGCTGGGGGATCTGACCGTGCGGTGGACCGGTGGGGACGGGGGCGAGGAACCACTGGTCACGGACGAGTTCGACCGCCCACCTGAGCCTCCCCCACTCTCGACTCCGCTCGGGCGGGCGGTACCCCCACCGGAGGAGAAGACGTGAGCGAGGAGAGAACCGGGGTGCCCGAGGGCCCGCCTGCCGTCGCCGACCTCGACCTCAGGCCCGCCCTGGAGGCGGTCCTCATGGTCGTGGACGAGCCCGCGACGGAGGAGCACCTGTCGAAGATCCTGGAGCGGCCGAAGCGGCAGATCGCCAGGGCGCTCAGGGAACTGGCCGACGAGTACGCCGTGCAGGGGCGCGGGTTCGAGCTGCGGCTGATCGCCGGGGGGTGGCGGTTCTACACCCGGCCCGAGTACGCCACCGCCGTCGAGCGGTTCGTGCTCGACGGGCAGCAGGCCCGGCTGACCCAGGCCGCTCTGGAGACGCTGGCCGTGGTCGCGTACAGGCAGCCGGTGAGCCGGAGCAGGGTCTCGGCCGTACGAGGAGTCAACTGCGACGGCGTCATGCGCACCCTCCTCCAGCGGGGTCTGGTCGAGGAGGCGGGCGCGGAACCCGAAACAGGTGCGATCCTGTACAGGACGACGAACTACTTCCTGGAGCGGATGGGCCTGCGCGGCCTGGACGAGCTCCCGGAGCTCGCGCCCTTCCTCCCGGAGGCGGAGGCGATCGAGGCCGAGACCCAGGAAGGCGTACCGTCGTTCGATCCGGATGCCCCGGACACGGACGACGGCCCCACGTCGGCCATGACTGACACGACGACGACGGAACTTTGATGCGAAGCAGTGGTAGCGGCAAGAGCGGCGGCGGGCGCGGTAACCACCGCGGTGCCGGCAACAACAGGGACCAGAAGCAGGGGCAGGGCCAGAGTCAGGGACGCCCCCGCAAGCCCCGCCCCGAGGAGCGCCGCTACGACGTGGGCCCCGGGGCGACGACGGACGGTCCGAAGTCCGGGCGCGGTGCCTCCGCGCGCGGCGGTGCCAAGGGCGGGCCGAAGCAGCCTCAGGAGCCCCG
This sequence comes from Streptomyces sp. TG1A-60, assembly GCF_037201975.1. Classification (NCBI taxonomy): domain Bacteria; kingdom Bacillati; phylum Actinomycetota; class Actinomycetes; order Kitasatosporales; family Streptomycetaceae; genus Streptomyces; species Streptomyces sp. TG1A-60. Next base: position 6,580,977 of record NZ_CP147520.1, read on the forward strand.
TGGGCGCGGCCGTTCGGCCCCGGCGACCTCCCGTGAGTACGACGCGCGGGCGGAGGAGCGCAACCGGGAGCGGTACGCGGGCAAGAAGGACGTCAAGCCGCCCAGGACCTTCCCGGGCGCCGAGCAGGAGGGCGAGCGGCTGCAGAAGGTCCTCGCGCGCGCGGGCTACGGCTCCCGGCGGGCCTGCGAGGAGCTGATCGAGCAGGCGCGCGTCGAGGTCAACGGCGAGATCGTCCTGGAGCAGGGCAAGCGCGTCGACCCCGAGAAGGACGAGGTCAAGGTCGACGGCCTGACCGTCGCCACGCAGTCTTACCAGTTCTTCGCGCTGAACAAGCCCGCCGGTGTCGTGTCGACCATGGAGGACCCCGAGGGCCGGCAGTGCCTCGGCGACTACGTGACCAACCGTGAGACGCGGCTGTTCCACGTCGGGCGGCTCGACACCGAGACCGAGGGCGTCATCCTGCTCACCAACCACGGTGAGCTGGCGCACCGGCTGACCCACCCCAAGTACGGGGTCAAGAAGACGTACGTCGCGCACATCGTGGGCCCGATCCCGCGCGACCTGGGCAAGCAGCTCAAGAACGGCATCCAGCTGGAGGACGGGTACGCACGCGCGGACCACTTCCGCGTGGTGCAGCAGACCGGCAAGAACTACCTAGTCGAGGTGACCCTGCACGAGGGGCGCAAGCACATCGTGCGCCGGATGCTGGCCGAGGCCGGCTTCCCCGTCGACAGCCTCGTGCGCACCGCCTTCGGGCCGATCACCCTCGGCGACCAGAAGTCGGGCTGGCTGCGCCGCCTGTCGAACACCGAGGTCGGAATGCTGATGCAGGAGGTCGACCTCTAGGTCTTCGCCGCGTTCGAGCGGTGGGCCGGTCCCGGGTTCGCCTCCGGGGCCGGCCCTTTGCCGTTCGCGGCCCCGGTCCTGGCCTTCCTTTCCCCGTAAAAGGGTTGTGCCCCGGCGCCCGCCTGTTTATAGTCGTTATGACTATTAGTCGAGGTGACCATAAAGGGGGCGGAGGTGACCGAACCCGTCGGAGCGTCGAACGGCGACGCACCCGAGGGCTATGACAAGTACGCCTACGAGCCCTTCGCCGTCACCGTCGACCTGGCCGTCTTCACCGTCCGCGCGGGCACCCTCCAGGTGCTCCTCGTCGAGCGCGGGCAGGAGCCGTACGCGGGTCGCTGGGCGCTGCCCGGCGGGTTCGTGCTGCCGGACGAGTCCGCGGAGGAGGCCGCCTGGCGCGAACTCGCGGAGGAGACCGGTGTCACGGACGCCTCCGGGCTCCACCTGGAGCAGCTGCGGACCTACAGCGAGCCGGGGAGGGACCCGCGGATGCGGGTCGTCACCGTCGCGTTCGCCGCGCTGCTCCCCGGCCCGCCCGTCCCACACGGCGGCGGTGACGCGGCCCAGGCCCAGTGGCTGCGGTTCAACGCCATCGGTCCGCTCGCCTTCGATCACGACCGCATCCTCGCCGACGCCCACGAACGCGTCGGCGCCAAGCTCGAATACACCTGTCTCGCCACCTCATTCTGTCCGCCCGAGTTCACCCTGGGCGAACTGCAGCAGGTCTACGAGACCGTGTGGGGCACTCCGCTCGACCGGCCCAACTTCCGGCGCAAGGTGCTGGCCACGCCGGGCTTCGTCGAACAGGTGTCCGGCGCCGCCCGCCTGACCGGCGGTCGCGGCAAGCCCGCCGCGCTGTACCGCGCGGGTGGGGCCACCGCTTTGCACCCGCCCCTGCTGCGACCCACCTCGGAAGGACGGCCCCGATGACCACGACGCTGCGTACGAAGCGCTCCGCCACCGGTTCCCTGATCGGACTCGCCCTCGGGGACGCCCTCGGCTTCCCGACGGAGTTCAACGACGTTCCGGCCATCCTCGCCAAGTGCGGTCCCTGGCGGATGATGGAGCTGCCGAAGCCCGCGATCGTCACGGACGACACCCAGATGACACTGGCGCTGGCGCACGGGCTGCGGACGGCCATGGACCGCGGGTCGCTCGGCGCCGAGGCTCTGGAGCGGGCCGTCCGCAAGGAGTTCGTGGAGTGGTCCCGCTCCCCGGAGAACAACCGCGCTCCCGGCGTCACCTGCATGGTGGCCTGTGACCACCTCGCGGTCGAGCGCCGGCCCTGGCAGTTCGCCAGCCAGATGCACTCCAAGGGCTGCGGCGCCAACATGCGGGTCGCGCCCCTCGGCCTGATCGGCCCCCTCAGTGACGAACAGCGCGCGGGCTCCGCCCAGTTGCAGGCCGCCCTCACCCACGGTCACCCGACCGCGCTCACCGCGGCCGACCTCACCGCACACGCGATACGGCTGCTCGCCCAGGGCGCCGAACCGATGGGCCTGGTGGGCCGGCTGCGGTCGTACGCCTACGAGAACCGCTCCCGCTACCACGCGCGCTGGCTCGGCGACCTGTGGACCCACAGCCAGGATTCCTCGCCCGAGGAGTACATCGCCCGGGGCTGGGACGAGTGCCTGGACGTCCTCGACCGCCTCGACCGAGCGGTGCGGAACCCCTCGCCCGAGACCGACCCCTGCCTGGCGACGGGCGAGGGCTGGGTCGCCGAAGAAGCCCTCGCCACCGGGCTGTTGTGCTTCCTGCTCTTCGTCGACGAGCCCGTCACCGCACTGCGCCGCGCCGCCTGCACCGCGGGCGACTCGGACTCCATCGCCTGCCTCACCGGTGCCTTCGCGGGCGCCTACCACGGACCCGGCGCCTGGCCCGCCGAGTGGGCGGACCGGATCGAGTACCAGGGCGACCTCGTGTCGCTGGGGGCCCTCTGGGACGCTTGAGGGATGACCGACGCCCTCGACATCGACCTGGCCCCCGTGGTCGCCGAACAGCCCGACCCCCTGCTCTTCGCCACCGTCTCCGGAGCTCATCTGTACGGCTTCCCCTCGCGCGACTCGGACGTCGACCTGCGCGGCGTTCATCTGCTGCCCACGGCCGAACTGATCGGGCTGCGCGAGCCGGAGGAGACCCGGTCGAGAATGTGGGACCGGGACGGTGTGGAGATGGACCTCGTCACGCACGACCTGCGCAAGTTCGTACGGCTCATGCTGCGCCGCAACGGCTGTGTGCTGGAGCAGTTGCTCTCCCCGCTCGTCGTCCACACGAGCGAGGCGCACCGCGAACTGATCGCACTGGCGCCCGGCGCCCTCACCCGCCACCACGCCCACCACTACCGGGGGTTCGGTATCACTCAGTGGCGGCTCTTCGAGAAGACCGGTGAACTCAAGTCGCTGCTCTACACGTTCCGGGTGCTGCTCACCGGCATCCACCTGATGCGCAGCGGTGAGGTGCGGGCCCATCTGCCCACGCTGCTGCCGGAGATCGGTGAAGCCCCCGAGTATCTGCCGGACCTCGTCGCGGCGAAGGCGGCGCGGGAGCACGGCAAGGCCGAGGTCGACCAGGAGCGCGTGGCGGAGGACGTGGAGCGGCTGCAGAGGGTGCTGGACGAGGAACAGGCCCTGTCAGCGCTGCCGGAGAACCCTGCCGCGTACGACGCGCTGCACGACTTCGTCGTCCGGGTGCGCCTCGACGGCCTGACAGGCTGACGCGCGCCGGGTCCGGACGACGAAGTCCTCGACCCGGGCCCGGTCCGGCTCCGGCGGCAGCGGGCTGCGGGCCGCCGCCTCCTCGGCCTCCGCGGCCAGCCGGGTCATCCAGGACTCGACCTGGGCCCACGGGACCTCGCCGCGCTTCACCGCCAGCAGGGGATCGCGCTGGTCGCCCACGTCGATGGCCAGCGCACCCGTGCGCAGCAGGTCCCGGCAGCTCATCAGGAGACGGAGCAGATGCATGGCGTGCTTCCAGCGCGGGGCGCCGTGTGTGCGGAAGTCCGTGTCCAGCTTCTTGCGCTGGCCGAGGGCGTAGCGGGCGAACGTCTCATGGGCCTGGCGGGACAGGAACGCCCCGCGCAGGGCGAGCAGTTCACGTCCCGTGGCGTCGACGTGCTCCACCAAGGGGGAGTGCAGGCACTCCAGGATGTTGGGATTGGCGCGCAGGGCCAGTCGGCAGAAGCGCTCCAGCTCCCAGCCGAACTGCTCCCGAGCCGGCCCCTCCACATGCGTCGGCGGCTTCTCGAAGCGCCAGAACAGCGCGGTGGGTGCCAGGAAGACACCCCGCCGGTCCGTGTCGCTGTCGTCCGTCGCGAGACCGAAGGCGCGCGAACCCATCACGCAGGCGTAGATCGTGTGATCGCGGACCAGGGCGTGCGGATGAGGGGGCTGCATGCCCGGGAGCGTACGTGGTGGGCTCAGGCCAGCTGAATCGAGTTTCCCGAGACCTTGATCTCCTCGGCGGGCAGCGGCCTCGTGGCCGGGCCGTTCGCCACCGCCCCGTCCGCGATCTGGAACCTGCTGCCGTGGCACGCGCAGTTGATCGTCTCGTCCGAGACGCTGCTGACGATGCAGCCCTGGTGCGTGCAGACCGCCGAGAAGGCCTTGAAATCGCCTTCCTCGGGCTGGGTCACGACGACCTTCCGGTCCTCGAAGATCCTGCCGCCCCCCACCGGGATGTCGGCCGTCCTGGCCAGCTCCTCGGCGCCGCCCGTGTCGGCCGCCCCCGGCGAGGTCTCCTCCACGGTGTCCCCGCCCGCGTCGGCGCCGTCCTCGCCGCACCCCAGGAGCAGCGCCGCCGTGCCCACCGCGCCGGTCGCCAGCACCGTGCGCCGTGTCGAACCCATCGTCATGTCGTCACTCCGAACGTGTGGAAGAACCAGAGGGCGGAGGCCGGCCGGACGACCGTGAGAGCGGCGAAGACGAGGCCGCTGGCGATCGGCAGGAGCCAGCCGGGGAGTCGCTCCGAGCGGAGCAGCAGCATCTTCGCACTGAAAACACCGAAGAAGAAGCAACCAGGAGAGAGCGCCACAAAAGGCGTTATTCGCCCGTTTGGCAGCCGAGCGCGTACAGACAGCGCACCGCCACCGGCACCGCGACCAGGAACGCCACCCGTCGCGACCAAGCGGTGCGGCACCGCCTGTCACGGCCGTCTCGGCAGGCGGGCGCCGCACGCCGGCTCGGGGCGGGCTGATTAGGCTGGTTGTGCAGAGAATCGACATGTACAGCAGCGAGGAGCAGAGCCGTGGCGGTACGAGCGGTCCGGGGCGCCGTCCAGCTTGAGCGGGACGAGGCAGGGCACATGGACGAGCAGGTCGGCGAGCTGCTCACTGCGGTTCTGGAGCGCAACGGTCTCACCCCGGACGATCTGATCAGCATCTGTTTCACGGCCACGCCCGACCTGCACAGCGACTTCCCGGCCGCCGCGGCCCGCAAGCTCGGCATCGTCGACGTGCCCCTGATCTGCGCGCAGGAGCTGGACATCGAGGGGGCCATGCCCCGGGTCGTACGGATCCTCGCGCACATCGAGTCCGACCGGTCGCGCGCCGAGGTCGCGCACGTCTACCTGGGCGCCGCCGCCGCACTCCGCAAGGACATCGCCCAGTGAGGACCGCACTCGTCATCGGCACCGGGCTGATCGGCACGTCCGCCGCCCTCGCCCTCGCCCAGCGCGGTGTGGCCGTGCACCTCACCGACCACGACCCGGAGCAGGCCCGGACGGCGGCGGCGCTCGGCGCCGGTACCGACGAGGCGCCCGAGGGCCCGGTGGACCTCGCGATCGTCGCGGCGCCGCCCGCGCATGTGGCGGCGACGCTCGCCGACGCGATGCGCCGGGGTCTCGCGCGGGGCTACCTGGACGTGGCCTCCGTCAAGGGCGGCCCACGCCGTGAGCTGGAGGAGCTGGGCCTCGACCTGTCCTCCTACATCGGTACGCACCCCATGTCCGGCCGTGAGAAGTCCGGCCCGCTGGCCGCCACCGGCGACCTCTTCGAGGGGCGCCCCTGGGTGCTGACGCCCACCCGGGACACCGACACCGAGGTGCTGAACCTCGCACTGGAGCTGGTCTCGCACTGCCGGGCCGTGCCGGTGGTCATGGACGCGGACGCCCACGACCGGGCCGTCGCCCTGGTCTCGCACATGCCGCACCTCGTCTCCAGCCTGGTCGCCGCGCGTCTGCAGCACGCGGAGGAGTCGGCCGTACGGCTGTGCGGTCAGGGCATCCGGGACGTGACCCGGATCGCGGCCTCCGACCCGCGCATGTGGATCGACATCCTCTCCGCCAACCCCGGTCCGGTCGCCGACCTCCTCGCCGACGTCTCCGCCGACCTCGACGAGACCGTCCAGGCCCTGCGCTCCCTCCAGGCCTCCGACGAGGCCAAGCGCCGTGAGGGCGTCACCGGAATCGAGGACGTCCTCCGCCGCGGCAACGCCGGCCAGATCCGCGTCCCCGGCAAACACGGCTCCGCTCCGCGGTCCTACGAGGTCGTGGCCGTCCTGATCGACGACCAGCCGGGCCAACTGGCTCGCATCTTCGCCGACGCGGGCGCCGCCGGGGTCAACATCGAGGACATCCGCATCGAACACGCCACCGGGCAACAGGCCGGCCTGGTCCAACTGATGGTGGAGCCGAAGGCGGCGGTGGTACTGACGGGGGCGCTGCGGGAGCGGGGCTGGGCGATTCGGCAGTAGGGGCGGCGGGAGGACCCGACAGCGGGTGCGGCCGGATGGGCTACGGGCAACCAGTACCCTGGTCCGGGGCGCTTTCCGTGCCGCCCCACCACCTCGGACCAGGAAAGGTGCTCCCCAGTGGAACGCGCCACAGTGATCGTTGCCATCGACGGCCCTTCCGGCACGGGCAAGTCGAGCACCTCGAAGGCCGTGGCCGCGCAGCTCGGACTGAGCTACCTGGACACGGGCGCCCAGTACCGGGCGATCACATGGTGGATGGTCAACAACAGCATCGACATCGAGGACCCCTCGGCGATAGCCGCCGTCGCGGGGAAGCCGGACATCGTCTCGGGGACCGACCCGTCGGGCCCGACCATCACCGTGGACGGTACGGACGTCGCCGGGCCGATCCGCACCCAGGAGGTCACCTCCAAGGTCAGCGCGGTCAGCGCGGTGCCGGAGGTGCGGGCGCGGATCACCGAGCTGCAGCGTTCCATCGCGTCGGGTGCCGGGAACGGCATCGTCGTCGAAGGCCGCGACATCGGCACGACCGTACTGCCGGACGCGGACCTGAAGATCTTCCTCACCGCCTCCCCGGAGGCCCGCGCCGCCCGCCGCAGCGGTGAGCTGAAGGGCACCGACGTCCACGCGACCCGCGAGGCCCTGCTCAAGCGGGACGCGGCCGACTCCAGCCGGAAGACCTCGCCGCTCGCCAAGGCGGACGACGCGGTCGAGGTGGACACCTCGCACCTCACCCTCCAGCAGGTCATCGAGTGCGTGGTCACCCTCGTCGAGGAGAAGCGGGCGGGAAAGTGAGCGGGGCTCTTTCGGCAGAGGCTCCTTCGGTACGGGGTGCCGAGGTCGGCCGGCGTATCGGCGTCGGGCTGATGTACGGGCTGTGGAAGCCACGCGTCCTGGGAGCCTGGCGGGTCCCCACGACCGGTCCGGTGATCCTCGCCGTCAACCACTCCCACAACATCGACGGCCCGATGGTCATGGGCGTGGCACCCCGCCCGACGCACTTCCTGATCAAGAAGGAGGCGTTCATCGGTCCCCTCGACCCCTTCCTGCTCGGCATCGGGCAGGTGAAGGTGGACCGTTCGACCGCCGACCGCGCCGCCATCACCCAGGCGCTCGCCGTCCTGGCGGGCGGCGGAGTGCTGGGCATCTTCCCGGAGGGCACCCGCGGCGAGGGCGACTTCGCCTCGCTGCGCGCCGGGCTCTCCTACTTCGCCGTGCGCAGCGGAGCGCCGATCGTCCCGGTGGCCGTCCTGGGAAGCACGGAGCGGCGAGGACGGTTGATGAAGGGGCTGCCCCCGCTGCGCTCCCGCGTCGACGTCGTCTTCGGAGACCCGTTCGAGGCGGGCGACGGCAGCGGACGGCGAACGCGCAAGGCGCTCGACGAGGCCACGGAGCGCATCCAGAAGCAGCTCGGCGCACACCTGGAAAACGCCAGGCGGCTCACCGGCCGCTAGGCGACACTGAGTAGTGGATCAGCCGGCGCGACAGCCGGGCGCTCCACCGATCACCACGATGAACGAGGTACGGACTTCATGAACGACCACACTTCCTCCGAGGGCTCGGCGGAGTACGAGCACGGAGAGCTTGGCGACGCCGAGTATGCGGACTTCATGGAGCTCGCCGCGGAAGAGGGCTTCGACCTCGAAGACGTCGAGGGCGCGATCGAGGAGGCCGGCCACGGCCCGCTGCCCGTCCTCGCCGTCGTGGGCCGCCCGAACGTCGGCAAGTCGACCCTCGTGAACCGCATCATCGGCCGTCGTGAGGCCGTCGTCGAGGACAAGCCCGGCGTCACCCGCGACCGTGTCACCTACGAGGCCGAGTGGGCGGGCCGCCGCTTCAAGGTCGTCGACACCGGCGGCTGGGAGCAGGACGTCCTCGGCATCGACGCCTCCGTCGCCGCCCAGGCCGAGTACGCCATCGAGGCTGCCGACGCGGTCGTCTTCGTCGTCGACGCCAAGGTCGGCCCCACCGACACCGACGAGGCCGTCGTACGCCTGCTGCGCAAGGCCGGCAAGCCCGTGGTGCTGTGCGCCAACAAGGTCGACGGCCCGAGCGGCGAGGCCGACGCGTCGTACCTTTGGTCCCTGGGCCTCGGTGAGCCGCACCCCGTCTCCGCGCTGCACGGCCGCGGCACCGGCGACATGCTGGACGCCGTCCTGGAGGCCCTGCCGGAGGCCCCCGAGCAGAGCTTCGGCACGGCCGTCGGCGGCCCCCGCCGCATCGCCCTCATCGGCCGCCCGAACGTCGGCAAGTCCTCCCTCCTCAACAAGGTGGCGAACGAGGAGCGCGTCGTCGTCAACGAGATCGCGGGCACCACCCGTGACCCGGTCGACGAGCTGATCGAACTCGGCGGCGTGACCTGGAAGTTCGTCGACACGGCGGGCATCCGCAAGCGCGTCCACCTCCAGCAGGGCGCCGACTACTACGCCTCGCTGCGCACCGCCGCCGCCGTCGAGAAGGCGGAGGTGGCCGTCATCCTCATCGACGCCTCCGAGTCCATCTCGGTCCAGGACCAGCGCATCGTGACGATGGCCGTCGAGGCGGGCCGCGCGATGGTCATCGCCTACAACAAGTGGGACACCCTCGACGAGGAGCGCCGCTACTACCTGGAGCGGGAGATCGAGACCGAGTTCGGCCAGGTCTCCTGGGCGCCCCGGGTCAATGTCTCGGCGCGCACCGGCCGCCACATGGAGAAGCTGGTCCCCGCGATCGAGACCGCACTCGCCGGCTGGGAGACCCGCGTCCCCACGGGCCGCCTGAACGCCTTCCTCGGTGAGCTGGTCGCCGCCCACCCGCACCCGATCCGGGGCGGCAAGCAGCCCCGCATCCTCTTCGGCACCCAGGCCGGCACCAAGCCCCCGCGCTTCGTCCTCTTCGCCTCGGGCTTCATCGAGGCGGGCTACCGCCGCTTCATCGAGCGCCGCCTGCGCGAGGAGTTCGGCTTCGAAGGCACCCCGATCCACATCTCGGTGCGGGTGCGGGAGAAGCGCGGCAAGAAGAAGTAGAGGGGCGCAGAACGGACACGAAGAGGCGGCCACCCGGTCATCCGGGTGGCCGCCTCTTGGTGTGCCCGCTTCAAAGACCTCGGCGGGGGCCCGGCGTCAGCGGGGACGGGATGTGGTGCATCCCCGTGGTCCCGGTGGGCATCCGGCCGACCGGCTGCCACACGGCGGTCGTCGTGGCCGTGTGACCGGGCTGGGGATCGCGCTGGGTGGCGAGATGCCCCGCCGCGTGCAGGGCACCGAACGAGCCGGAGTTGTACGAGCCCGTACCACGATGGCCGCCTGGGCCGTGCGGGTTCCCGAACCCCGTGAACCCCAGCTCCTCCTCGCCGTGCCGGTCACCCGGCAGGGTCCGATACGTCCTGACCCACTCCGCGTAGAGCGCGTCGTAGATGGGCGTGGCCGATGGGCCGCCCGAATGATCCTGAGCCGGCCGCATGGACGGGATCGACTGATAGGACTGGCGGTGGGGAACGTCGTATGCGTGCACGTCTGTGCCAACGACCCCGCCCGGGAAGAGATGCGCAACCTCCACCATTCAGCCTCCGGTGGGGCCTTGCTTTCAAGGGGGTGCCGGGAACCGTGCGACCGGTCGCACGGCCCGTACCCGGCCGGTCGGCGAATGCCTTGCGGCGAGAGTCCGGAGCGGACCCCGAGGCGCGACGATCAGGTGCCGGCCAGCGGCAGAGTGGCGGCCACCAACTTGCCGTTGGCCGCGGCCTTGTCGAGCGCGTCCCGCAGCAGGTCCTCCCGCGGCTGCCGCCCGATCGACCCCACCGGCGCCGCGAACATCAGCACCTGCTGGCGCTTGTTCGCGGCTGCCCGCCACGCGTCGGCGACCTGGAGTGCCTGATGGGCCTGCCACCACGCGACCGGCGAACCACCGGCGGTCCCCGGCTGCAGGATGGCGTGCAGCTGGCCCATGGCGAGCAGGACGGACCAGCCGTGCAGCACGGGCGGTACGGAGTCGATCCGGGGGAGCGGCATGAAGCCCTGCTCGATGAGCAGCGGCAGGAAGTCGTCACCCGCGCCGGTCGTGCCCGGCCGGGCGATGGGGGCGGTCGGCTCGACGACCAGCGCGGGGTGCAACTCGCCGCCGAGCAGGATCAGTCCGCTGGTGACGCCGAGCACGGCCTGCTCGGGCGCGGCCTGGGCAGGGCTGTCCCCGGCGATGGAACGGGCCGCGCCCCGCAACTGCTCCTCGGTGACCTGGACGACCTGGGAGGGCAGGCAGGTGGCGTGGGCGAAGGCGAGCACGGCTGTCTCGTCGCCGACGAAGAGGACGGTGCTGGTGCGCTCCTGCTCGGAGTCCCCCGGGGTGCGGCACGACGTGCAGTCGTAGCCGCCCGGGGCGTTCACTCCGGCGAGCAGCCGGTCGGCTTCTTCGTCGCCGATCTCGGCGCGTACCTCGTCGCTGACCTCGAGCATGCGCGGCACGGGTGGCTCCTCGGGATGCGGTGCGTGTCGGTGCCGGGCAACGCCCGGCCCATGAGCGCGGAGGTTCCGGCTCATGAAGGAGACAACGGGCGATCTGTGGCCGGAGTCACGCTCGACGACGAACGGAATCGAACCAACCGGCGTGCGGGGCGGCTCCCCGGGTGGAACCGGTCACTTCTTGTCAACTTCCTTGATTGTCGAGGAAGTTGAGGCGGTGAAGTGGGTCACGGGTCACCAGGCCGCCTGGTTGACAAATCCGGAAATCAGGGAATGAAATGGGTGGCTGGAAATAGCTGCTACGCATGGTCGACTTCGCGCTGCCCGACTTCCGCGCCGCCGCCGACATCCAGGAGCAGGGCGCCGAACTGGTCTTCGACGCCATCGACGGCCTGGCAACGCCCGGCTCTGCCGGGCGATGGACGAGGCCGGCGCCGATGTCACGCCCAAGGTCACCAACGTCCGGAACCGGACCTCCACGGTCGCAGAAGGACTACAGGGGCGCCCCGCGGCTGCCGCAACGCCCTGTGGGCCACCGGGTTCAGTCGCGACCACGCGGACACCGGCGACGAGGTGCGGGAGTTCCGGGACGCGTCCAAGGCGCTGAAGGCGCACTCCCGGTTGCGGCTGGAGGGGTGGGGGCGGCGATGTGGTTCACGGACGCGGCGAGATCGTGCGCCGGGAGCCGGGACGGCGTCACGCGCGTGTGTGTCGACCGTTTCATGAACCGCGCCGAGCCCGACACCGCCGACGGACTGCTCGTCCCCGTCCGCTTTGAACGGCTCGCCGAGCCATCGAAGGCCCGCAGGACCTGTCTGTCCGTGGCGCGCCGGCAGGACGGCGAGGGGTGGGTGAGCCAGGAGGACATGAACGACAACTGCTTCGACGTACCGCAACTCCCTTACCAGCCCTGACGCGTTGGGCGGCGAACAGGTTCCCTCTCCCGGCTACCGATCGCGCAACTGTTCCAAAACGAGTTGGTGATGCCGTCCAACCCTTCTCCTGTATCCGGGGTCTGACCGTGTGGTGGTGGACCAGCACCGCCACAGATGGATGACCAGCACCGCCACAGATGGACGACCGGAGAAACAGGGGGTTCGGGGGACGCATGCACATTTCCTTCCTGATACACAACGCGTACGGAATCGGGGGAACGATCCGCACGACGTGCAACCTGGCGAACACCCTGGCCGAACAGCACGACGTGGAGATCGTCTCCGTCTTCCGCCACCGAGACGAGCCGGTCTTCGACGTGGACCCGAGGGTCCGGCTGCGTGGACTCGTCGACATCCGGGAGGGCGGCGCCGACAGGGACCATGCCGACCTGCGGCGCCCCGCCAGGGTCTTCCCGCGAGCCGAGGGCCGCTACCACCAGTACAGCGCCCTGACCGACCGGCGCGTCGCCGAGCACCTCGCCTCGGTCGACGCGGACGTCCTGGTCGGCACCCGGCCCGGACTGAACGTGCACATGGCCCGGCAGACCCGCCACGGCCCGATCCGGGTCGGCCAGGAGCACCTCACGCTCGACAGCCACTCCCCGGCCCTGCGCGCCACCCTGCGCGGCGTCTACCCGCGGCTCGACGCGCTCACCACGACCACCGAGGCGGACGCGCGCGCGTACGGCTCGAAGATGCGGCTGCCGGGCGTCCGCCTGCAGGCCGTGCCCAATCCGGTGCCCCCGCCGGGCGTCGACCCCGCCGACGGCACCGGCAAGTGGGTCGTCGCCGCCGGACGGCTCGCCCCCGTCAAGCGCTACGACCTGCTCGTCAAGGCCTTCGACAAGGTGCGCGACGAGCAGCCCGAATGGCGGCTGCGGATCTACGGCGGCGGCAAGCAGAAGGACAAACTCCGCGCCCTCATCGACAGACTGGGCCTCTACAACCACGTCTATCTGATGGGCCCCGCCAACCCCATCGAACCCGAGTGGGCCAAGGGTTCCGTCGCCGCCGTCACCTCCAGCCTGGAGTCCTTCGGCATGACCATCGTCGAGGCCATGCGCTGTGGCCTGCCCGTGGTCTCCACGAACTGCCCCCACGGCCCCGGCGAGATCATCGACGACGGCGTCGACGGCCGCCTGGTCGAGGTCGGCAGCGTCCAGGCCATCGCCGACGGTCTCCTCGAACTGATCAACGACGACGACAAGCGGCAGCGGATGGCCCACGCCGCGCTCAAGGACTCCGAGCGCTTCGACCCGTCCCGCATCGCCGAGCGCTACGAGACGCTCTTCGGCGACCTCACGGCGCGCGGCGCCGTCTCGTCGTCGGTGGGCCGCATGCGCGGCTCCCTGCACCGCACGCGAGGGGCGCTGCTGGGCCAGGCGTACGCCGTTCGGGATGCCGGACGTTCCGCTTTCAAGAGGGCGCGTACCGCATGACGACCCTGGCCCCGCAGCAGCCCACGCACCGTGACGACGAGGAGGACACCGCCACGTCCCCGCGCACCGATTGTGTCGCCGACTTCGCAGGCGGCCTGACCTTCGAGATCACCGACCGCGGCGGGTCCGGCCCCGCCCACGTGGTCCTCTGCCGCCGCGCCGGCGAGCAGGAGGTGCGCCTGCCGCTCACCCCGGCCGGCGACGGCTGCCTGAGGGCCGCGCTGCCCGGCGGCGTGGACGTCCCCGAGGGCCGCTGGGACGCCTACCTCCAGGTGGCCGACGACGAGCCGCGACGGCTGTCCCCAGGCCTCAACGACCTGCGCTCCCTCGTCGACCGAGCCCCCACCCCCACCGCGGACCGGGTCGCCGTCCGCATCCCGTACGGCACCAAGCACGGCAACCTCACCATCCGCAGCTGGGAGCGCTCCCCGCACGCCGAGGCCGGCGAACTCCACATCGGCGGCGGCGAGCTGGAGGTGACTCTCCAGGCTTACGGTGCCGCCCCCGCCCCCGACGCGTACGCCGAACTCACCGACCGGGAGGGAACCGCATCCGCCCTACGGGCCGGCCTAACCTCCGACGACCGGGGCGGCCTCCGCTTCACCGTGGCCTACGGCGACCTGCGGCCCGGCACCTGGGACCTGTGGCTGCGCCCCCAGGGTGAGACCGGCCCGCGCGTGCGCATCGCGCGGCTGCTCGACGACATCGTCGACAAGATCCCCGTCTTCGTCTATCCCAAGACCCGCGTCGAGACCGAGCACGGCCCGGTGGAGGCCAGGCCCCACTACACGGTCGACAACGACCTGTCCGTCACGGTCGTCGCCGTGGACTGAGCGGAGGTCCGGCGGTCGAGGGCAGGTCGAGGACGCGACCTGCCCTCGACCGCCGGCGGACTCGCCCCATGGTGGAGTCCTCGGCACGGCTGCTGAGGCTGCTCTCGCTGCTGCGGGCCCACCGGGAATGGTCCGGCTCCGAGTCGCCCGACCGGCTCGGGGCCACCCCGCGCACGGTCCGCCGGGACGTGGACCGGGCTGCTCGAACGGGGCGGTCCCGTCAACGTCGGCCCCGGCGCGGGCGGCGGCCACCAGCTCGGCGCCGGGGCCGGACTGCGTCCCTGCGCCACCCTCGGTGCCCAGCCGGTGCCGCGCCAGGCCGCCCACAGCATCGGACGGTCGGCCTTCTTGTGGTCCGCGCATACGGGGGAAGTGTGCGGGAACAGCGTATTTCCCGTGTGGTACCGACTTTCGGGAGTCCGTCCGGGAATCGGAGGGAAAAGGCCGGACACGAACCCGGCACGCGGCCTCTCGGAATCCTTTTCGACGGGCCGTTCGAGAGGGTGCCGAACTGGCCCGGAATTTACGTTCGGCAGCGCTCCAAAGGCGTACGGAACCGCTCGTACGTGTGACGGCCCGTTGCGCCGTCGGTGGATGTCGGGGCGGCCGGGACGCGTGTTGTCGTTCTGTGACAGAAGCGTGACCGTGGGAGGACAAGGGGCTCTCGGCGGCCTAACGTGGCGGCCATGGCACCCATTCCGCACCGCCCCGAAGAACCCCAGGACGACCCCGACGCGTACGTCGGACTGGAAGCGCCGAGCGCCGAGCGCCGTGCCCGGGAGCGCGGCTGGTCCACCGTCAGAACGCTGCCGCCGGGCGCGATCATCACCATGGAGTACCGCTTCGGACGGCTGAACTTCGAGGTCGAGGAGGGCCGGGTGAAGCGCGCCTGGAAGGGCTGAGTCCGACCGCCGTCCGGACCGGGACGGGCGAGGGCCCGGCTCGTCACGAGCCGGGCCCTCGCCCGCGGGGGATGGGTGGTGCGTACCGGCCCCGCGGTCTCGTGTCAGCCGCCCGCGACCGGCCGGGCCGAGGCCGTGTTCCGTGCGACCCGGTCCGCGTGGGGTGGTCGGCGGGTACCGATCGGGGTCATCGGGGCCCGCTCCGACCTGGTCAGATGCGGTCCGGACGGCAGATGCAGCGGCACGATCGGGGCATGGGCGGCACGGGCCGCGATGCCGGTGTCACGGACGCTCGCGGGCTCGTCCCCGGGCGCCCGCAGCGAGGCCGTGCACACGGGGGTGGGTGTCGGCGCGGGGGTCGCCGCCGGCAGCGCACCACGGTCGCGCCAGATGTCCCGCAGCGAGAAGATCCACGCTTCGGCGCGGGCGATCAGCGGCTCGAACCAGGGCAGCGCCAGCAGGATCAGCAGACCGGCGGCCCAGCCCAGCAGGACGTCGCTCAACCAGTGCGTACCGAGGTAGACCGTGGTGAGGCCGACGCCGAGCGAGGTCACGGCGGACAGTGCGGACAGCCAGCGTCTGGCCCTCGGCGTCGACGCCAGATAGGCCAGGATGCCCCAGGTCACCACGGCGTTGGCGGTGTGGCCCGAAGGAAATATGTCGCCGCCCAGCCACATCTCGTTGGAGCCGATCTCGGTGGCGTAGTGCGGACCGAGTCTGCCCATGCCGAGCTTGGCGGCGCCGACGGTGATGTTCAGCAGCAGCAGCGAGACGCCGAGTGCGAGCATCGGGCGCAGGGTGTGCTGTCTCCAGGAGCGCCAGCCCAGCCAGGCGGCGACCATCACGGCGGTGGGGCCGCGCTGGCCCAGGACGACGTAGTAGTCGAGGAACGCGTGGATCTCCGGCCACTGCTGGTACGGCCGGAAGAACATGATCTGCCAGTCGAGCCGCACCAGCCAGGACGTGATGATCACGGCCCACACGATGGCGACGTAGAAGGCCAGGGTGGAGGAGAACAGCACCACCCTGTGCCGGGTCATCCCTGGCACATCGATGTGGGCCGGCCGTTCCGGCTCGCGGTCCAGCCTGGAGAAGACCCGGTCCAGACGGGTCGGGTTTCGTTCGGTACGCACTCAATCGACGTTACAGCGAGTGAGCTCGGACGCGGCGTGAATCACCGGCTTTGTGATGACGCCGTGATGTGGCATTGCTCTCATATTGATGTTTATTTCTGCTGAATGATGAATCGTCGCGGACGCTCCGTCTGTAATTCCATGACTCAATGCGGGGTGTCGGTTTTACGGGCCTTTTAATTCGTTCACCGAATGCTCGCGTGGAATTAGCCCGGCCGCTCGCCGTGTGTCACGGGCCGGTCACGGAGGGCCGGAGCCGTTGAGCCAGAACGCCCCGTAGACCGCCGACGCCACCGCGACACCGCCGAGAACCGTCGCTGACGTGGGCGTACGGGCCCGTGCCAGCGTCCGGGCGAGCGGCAGCAGCAGCGGGAAGGCCGGCATCAGCAGACGGGGTTTGGAGCCGAAGTAGCTCGACGCGCACAGCGCCAGCGCGGTGACGACGCCGGCGTACACCAGCAACGGAAGCGGCTGCCCCTGCCGTACGCACACGACGTACAACCAGATGATCAGTGCCACCCCGATGGTCAGCCCGACGCCCGCGAGGGCCGACGGGAACGACGTGAACTTGTCGGCGACGAACCGGGCGAAGGCCCAGCCGCCGTCGAAGCCGTTGCGCCACCCCGCCTGGACGTCGAGATAGCCGAGCGGCCCCTTGCCCGTGTGACGGCCCACCCACAGGACATAACCGCCGACGCCCAGGGGCGCGAGAAGCATTCCGAGAGCACGTGGCCAGAGAGAGGTGCCTCCCGACGCGTCCGCACTCCGGTTCCCTCCGGACGAGGGAGCGCGGGTCGGGCCTTCGGCGGTGGGTGTCGCACCGGACCGCCGATCCCGTACGGACGACGCGATCGCCGCCGCCCACACCGCCGCGACCACCGCGAGCCCCACCGGGCGGGTCAGCCCGGCGAGTGCGGCCAGGGTGCCCGCGATCACCCAGCGGCCGGTCAGCACCGCGTGCAGCGACCACGCGGCCAGCGCGGTGAACAGCGCCTCCGTGTACGCCATCGACTGCACGACGCCGACCGGCAGTACGGCCCACAGCAGCACGGCGCACACCCCGGCCCGGCGCCCGTACACGTGGTCGACGACCGCGAAGACGCCCCAGGCCGCCGCGAGCGAGGCGAGCATGCCGACGGCCAGGCCGGCGTGGGCGTACGACAGCGGGGTCACCGCCGACACCGCCCGCTCCAGCCAGGGCAGCAGCGGGAAGAACGCCAGGTTCGAGTGGACGTCGCCGTTCGGCAGGCGCACCTCGTAGCCGTAGCCCAGTTCGGCGACGCGGGTGTACCAGAGCGAGTCCCAGCGGGCCGAGAGCAGCGTCAGGGCGCTCCTGTCGCGCGCCGCGCTCCACAGGGTGAGGGCGACGAGCCCCAGGGCGCGCACGCAGGCGTACCCGAGGAGTGCGGGGGCGGCCCGCCTCCACAGGGGTGCCGCCGGGCGCGTAGCAAGATCGGTCACGTGCTCGATTATCGGCGGAGCCAGGGACCGGCCGGGCCACCCGTCACGTGATGGCCCGTCAGAGACCGCGACGGACGAACCACGGGTGAATCCCGGACGCATGATGAACGCCCCATGGAGGACCGGTGCCCGTCCAGCGGCGTGACCTATGGCACACGTCACATGAGAGTTCGATGAGACACCCGCCACGCTGCACCGTCTGGAACTCGCGTACGCTGACGGCTCACTCGCCTTTCGTTGCGCGGGCCCGGGACGCCGCTCCTCCTGGGCCGTAGCCGCCGGGGAGTCCCCGCCCCGTGGTTCCGCCGAACGCGAGAGCAACTGGGAGGTACGTACATGTCCGGGACGCCCACGGCCGCTGCGCGACGCCGTCGGCAGGCCGGGGCCGGTACACACCGCTGGGTCGTCCTCGTGGTCCTCTGTACCAGCCTGCTGCTCGTGGCCGTCGACGCCACCGTGCTGCATGTGGCGGTGCCCGCCGTCACCGAGGACATCAAGCCCGGCGCCATGGAACTGCTCTGGATCGTCGACGTCTACCCGCTGGTCTGTGCCTCGCTGCTGATCCTCTTCGGCACGCTCGGCGACCGGGTCGGCCGCAGACGGATCCTCCTCCTCGGATACGCCCTCTTCGGCGTCGCCTCCGGCCTCGCTGCCTGCGCCGACAACCCGCAGGTCCTGATCGCGGCCCGCGCCCTGCTCGGCGTCGGCGGTGCGATGATCATGCCCGCGACGCTGTCGATCCTCCGCCAGGTCTTCCCCGACCGGCGCGAGCGGGCGTTCGCCATCGGTATCTGGAGCGCCGTCGCCGCGGTGGGCGCGGCGGTCGGACCACTGCTCGGCGGGTTCCTGCTGGAGCACTTCTGGTGGGGTTCGGTCTTCCTCGTCAACATCCCGCTGATGCTCGTCAGCCTGCCGCTCGGACGACTCCTCCTGCCCGAGTCGACGGGCGACCGCGACGGCCCCTGGGACATGGTCGGCGCCCTGATGGCCGCCGTCGGCCTCTTCGGCATCGTCCTCGGCGTGAAACGACTCGGCGGCGGCCACCCGCCGTTCGACCCCGGCACCGCGCTGGCGCTCCTCGGCGGCGGCGCGCTGCTGATCGCCTTCGTGCGACGGCAGCGGCGCCGGACGCATCCGCTGGTCGACCTGCGGATGTTCGCGCGCCCCGCGTTCAGCACCTCCGTCGGCTGCATCGTGCTGGCCATGCTCGCGCTGGTGGGGCTGGAGCTGATCGCGGCGCAGTATCTGCAACTGGTCCTCGGGCTGTCGCCCTTGGAGACGGGGCTGCGGCTGCTGCCGCTGACCGTCGCCGCGATGGCGGCCGGGCTCGTCGGCTCCCACCTGCTGCACCGCTTCGGGCCGCGCCGCATGGTGTCCCTCGGCTTCTGCCTCACCGCCTTCGCCGTCGTGCTGCTCACGGCGATGGGGCGCCACGACAACGCGGGCCTGCTTCTCGCCGGGTTCGTCCTGCTGGGCTTCGGGCTGGAGACGACCCTCTTCGGGGCGTACGAGTCGATGCTGAGCGAGGCGCCCGCGTCCTCGGCGGGCGAGGCAGCCGCGATCGGCGAGACCTCCTACCAGCTGGGCGCCGGCATCGGTATCGCCCTCCTCGGCAGCGTCATGAACGCGGCGTACGCGCCCGGGCTGTCGTCGGTGCCGGGGGTGCCCGGCTCGGCGTCCACCGCCGCCGGTCACTCGCTGGGCGAGGCGTACGAGGTCGCCGACCGGCTGGGCGGGCCCCCGGGCGAGGCCCTGCGGCATGCCGCCCGCGACTCGTTCGTCCATGGGCTGCATGTGACGCTACTGGTGAGTGCGGCCCTGCTCCTCCTGGGGGCGGTGATGGCGTTGCGGCTGCCCCGGCTCATGGAGTGCGCGGCGGACGCGGACGTGCCAGGGCCGCGCGAGGCCAAGGCGACCTCTGTCCGCGCGGAGTCGATGCGCTGACCCGCGCTGACCTGCTTGGGGCGCGGCGAGACGGTGCTGAAAGGCCGACTGAGTTGTCTTTCACACGCCCGCTACGGAATCGTGTGGGGCTCGATGGAGGCCGCGCGGGCATGTTTTCGAGGCGGCCCTCGAATACGCCAGGACGCGGGAGCAGTTCGCCAAGCCGATCGGGGGATTCCAGCTGACCCGGGCCAAACTCGCCGACATGGCGGTCGGGTTGCACAAGGGGAATCTGCTCGCCCACCATCTGGGGCGGCGGATGGACGCGGGACGGCTCCGTCCCGAGCAGATCGGCTTCGGCAAACTGAACAACGTACGAGAGGCTGTCGTGATCTGCCGTACCGCCCGGACGGTACTACTCGGCGCGAACGGGATCTCTAATACCCCGTGATGCGGCATGCGACGAATCTGGAGTCCGTGCTCACCTACGAGGGAACCGTCGAAATGCATCAACTGGTGCTGGGCAAGGCGCTCACCGGTCTCGACGCCTTCCGGTGAGCCGCGTCGCGTGACCCGCACCGGAGGGCGGGGCCGGCGAGCGGCCCTGCCTCAGCTCTGGTTGAAGAAACCGTCGGCCGGACGGCTCGCGACCTCGCCGCTGACGATCTCCGTGTCGGCGGGGGACAGCAGGAACACGCGGGTGGACACCCGCTCGATGGAACCGCGCAGACCGAAGATCAGACCGGCCGCGAAGTCGACGACCCGCTTGGCGTCGGCGGGCTCCATGTTCGTGAGGTTCATGATGACCGGGACGCCGTCCCGGAAGAGTTCGCCGATGTGCCGGGCGTCACGGAAGCTGTCCGGTGTGACCGTGCCGATCCGGCGCCCCTGCTCCTGCGCGGACTCGGACGCGACCTTGACGCGAGGGTCGGTGACCCACGCCTCGCCGGAGCCGGACTCCCGCTCATCGGCGTAGTCGTCGTCGTAGTAACGCTCGTCATCGTTGTCGTCGACGAGGCCAAGCCAGGCACTCGCCTTGCGCACCGATCCCATGGACGCCTCCTCTCGCAGCGGTCTTTCGTGCTTTCCGCATCCCTATCGTCGTCCATGATGCGGATGTCTCGCCAAGTGGTTAGACGCCGCACGGGGGTTTCGTGACGGTACTGGTGCAGAACGAATTCGTCGAGAGTCCATGTGCCCCAAGGGCTGTGCCGTACACGTCTGCTGACTGAGAGTGAAATAATATTGTTCGCGGCGTTTGGGTGAGCGTCGGTGCGTCCGGGTGAACGTTCCGATGGCTACGATGCGGCGAACTGCGATGAACGCGCGGTAGACACGGGGAAGCCACGGGGGAATGTCGTGTTCGGAATCGTGAGGCCCTGCGGCCACCGGCTGGGCGAAGGGCTGCGGACCCAATGGATGGCGCATCTGTGCGGGCTCTGTCTCGCGCTGCGCGAGGACCACGGGCAGTTCGCCCGGGTCGTCACCAACTACGACGGCCTGCTCGTCTCGGTCCTGACGGAGGCTCAGGCCGGGCGCACCACCGACTGGCGGCGGACCGCCGGACCCTGTCCGCTGCGCGGGATGCGCACCGCCTCCGTCGCGCGGGGCGAGGGCGCGCGGCTCGCCGCCGCCGTCTCGCTGGTGCTCGCATCGGCCAAGGTGCGCGACCACGTGGCCGACGGGGACGGACTGCTCGCCCGTAAGCCGGTGGCGCTCGCCGCGCGCCGGGTCGCGGGGAGCTGGGGGCGCGCGGGGGCCCGTACGGGATCGGACATCGGGTTCGACACGGCGGTGCTGGTCGACGCCGTGGACCGGCAGGCCGGAGTCGAGGCGCTCGCAGGGCCGGGCACCCCGCTGCCGGCGGTCACCGAGCCGACGGAGACGGCGACCGCGGCGGCCTTCGCGCACACCGCGGTGCTGGCCGGCCGCCCCGGCAACGCCGAACCGCTCGCCGAGGCCGGACGCCTCTTCGGACGGCTCGCCCACCTGCTGGACGCGGTGGAGGACCGGGCCGCCGACGCCGCCGTCGGCGCGTGGAACCCGCTGACCGCCACGGGGACCTCGCTCGCCGAGGCCCGGCGGCTCTCCGGCGACGCCCTGCACGGCATCCGGCTCGCCCTGCGCGAGGCCGACTTCGTGGACGGCGAGCTGGCCCATCTGCTGCTCGTGCATGAGCTGCGCCGGTCGGTGGACCGGGTCTTCGGGTCGGTGCCGGTGTGCTCGGCCCATCAGCGGGGCGGGGCGCCGCGACCGGGTGATCCGAACGCCGGGGGCGGAAGGAACCCGTACGGCGGGGGCGACGGAAACCCGTATGCCGGAGGCGGTGGAAATCCGTTCGGTGGCGGCGGCGCCTACGGCGGCGGTGGTGGCGGTGGCTTCGGTGGGGCGCCGTCGCCGCAGCCGCCGAAGCGGCGGGGGTTCTGGGCGGGGTGCGGGATGTTCTGGCTGCTGTGCTGCACCTGCCAGTTGTGCTGCGCCAAGGAGTACGAGGGTCCCTGGTCCCGGAAGAAGCGCGAGGGGTGCTGCCGGGACTGCGACTGCTGCGAGTGCTGTGACTGCTGAAGGGGAAGGCGAACGCGGGGGATCACGGCGCGTCGCCGTGTGCGCAGGAGGCGCCGCGCTCGCGTCTCGGGCCGACTGGGCCTGTTCGGCGGGCCGAGCGGCTGAGGAGTTCGGTGCACGACTTCCGGACAGCCGCGGGCCGGGGCCCGCGCACCCCGACCGGCGGTCGGCGGCGGTGCTCGGCGACGCGGGCGACGGCGCCGGCCGTCGCCGCTCCCGGGGGTCGCGGCCTGCTACGACGACTCCTTCGGCGAGGCCCGGTGAAGTGCTCGGGATTCGCGCAGAACCCACACATACTCCCTGCTGGGGTCAACTGCCGCAGACAGGGCGCCGGTTGGGTTCCGGGAGGCCGAAAGGCACTCTTGCGTGGATCGGCGGTTCGGCCGAATACTTCCCATCAGCGTCTTGTCAGGGGCACGGCATGTCCGGAATCCGGACCGGTGTCCCTGATCTGCGCCTCACGGGCCCCGACCCCACGCGGGCCCCCGACTTCCCTTTGGAGGGAACGAACAGTGAGGATCAAGCGCACCACCCCCCGCAGCGGCATCACGAGACGGACCCGGCTGATCGCCGTGACCACCGGACTCGTGGCCGCAGCCGCCGTCACGGTCCCCGCCGCACATGCGGCAGGCACCCAGACGTTCAGCGCAGCCGAGCTGAAGAGCGCCAGCTCATCGGTGCTCAAGGCCGACATCCCGGGCACCGCCTGGGCGATCGACACGGCGACGGACAAGGTCGTCGTCACCGTCGACAGCACCGTCTCCCAGGCCGAGCTCGCGAAGATCAAGGAGTCGGCGGGCGAGAACGCCGACGCCCTGACGATCAAGCGGACCCCGGGCAAGTTCAGCAAGCTGACCAAGGGCGGCGACGCCATCTATGCGAGTAGCTGGCGCTGCTCCCTCGGCTTCAACGTCCGCAGCGGGAGCACCTACTACTTCCTGACCGCCGGTCACTGCACCGACGGCGCGGGCACCTGGTACTCCAACTCCGGCCGCACCACGGTCCTCGGCCCGACCACCGGGTCGAGCTTCCCGGTCAACGACTACGGCATCGTGCGCTACAGCAACACGTCCATCGCCAAGGACGGCACCGCGGGCAACGTGGACATCACCAGGGCGGCCACCCCGAGCGTGGGCACCAACGTCATCCGCAGCGGCTCCACCACCGGTACCCACACCGGACGCGTGACCGCCCTCAACGCGACCGTCAACTACGGCGGCGGCGATGTCGTCTACGGCATGATCCAGACCAATGTCTGTGCCGAGCCCGGCGACTCCGGCGGCCCGCTCTACGGCAGCAACGGTGTCGCGTACGGTCTGACCTCCGGCGGCAGCGGCAACTGCACCTGGGGAGGTACGACCTTCTTCCAGCCGGTCACCGAGGCCCTGAGCGCGTACGGCGTCAGCGTCTACTAGGCCGACCGGGAGCCGGCGCGCTTCCCACGGCACCGGCCCCCACCACAGCTGTGGCCGGCAGCGGCGAGCCCCCGCACCCCATGTGCGGGGGCTCGCTCTCGTTCGGGCGGCGGGGTTGTCGTCGGGATGCGTGCGGATGCGCGCCGAGGCGCGTGCGCCGCCCGTGAGTACTCCCTTTCATGCGCCCACTTCGGACCCTGGGGGCCGTGGTGGTCGAGGAGCCGGTGACGGCGGGGGCGGCCCTCGCGTCCTTCGGCGCGGTCTGTGTGATGTCGGCGGCGCGGGTGGTGAAGCAGTATCAGCGGGGGGTGGTCTTCCGGCTCGGCCGGCTGAGGTCGAGGGTGCGCGGGCCCGCCCGGCGCCGAGATCGGCTGAGCCTCGGCACTCCGAGGTTTTTTCTTCAGGGCCGCCATCACCACGGTGATGGCGGCCCCCGCTGTTGCCCAGGCCGCGAGCTCCAGCAGTGGGCCGGTGATGTCGGTGCCCTCGAAGTACGCGATCGAGTGATCCACCCGCACGCCGCGCCCGGTGGCGGCGCCGGAGCGATCGTCGCCCGGAACGGCGGCGGCAGCGCCCCCCCGCGCGCTCGGGTTGCCCGGCGATCACCACCGGCAGGGCGGCATCCCGATGCCGGCGATCCCGAAGACGCACTGGAAGCTCAGAAGCTCGTACGAGGAAGGATCCGGGGGCGGGACCGGACGTCTGCGTCCTGCCTCCACGGCCCGGGGCGGGCGACGTTTGTGCAGGTGGGACAGGGTCGAACGGTTGTCGTACAGAAGTTCGAAAAGTGGTCTATGGTGGAGGCGGGAAGGCTGTGAACTGATGTTCGAGTGATCGAGTGCGGGAGGTGCGCGTGTCGGCGTTCACGCATCTGCACACCGCTTCCGGGTTCTCCCTGCGTCATGGCGCCTCGCACCCGGAGCGGCTCGTCGAGCGCGCCTCCGAACGGGGCATGGACGCCCTAGCGCTCACCGACCGGGACACCCTCGCGGGCGCCGTCCGGTTCGCCAAGTCGTGCGCCGGAGCGGGGATCCGCCCGCTGTTCGGGGTGGACCTGGCGGTGGGGGCGCCCGTAGCTCCCGTGCGGCAGGCGCGGCGGCGCGCTCCCGTGCGCGGCGGTGCATTTGTCGATGAGTCGACTCCTCGTACGACGTTCCTCGCCCGGGAGGGGGCGACCGGCTGGGCCGAGCTGTGCAGAATCGTTTCGGCAGCGCATGCGGGCGCCGGCGAGGCCCAGGGCCGGGGCGCGGGTCCGCCGCTGCTTCCCTGGTCGGAGTGTGCCGCCGAGGGCCTGACCGTGCTCCTCGGTCCCGCTTCCGACGTGGGGCGCGCGCTGGCCGCCGGGCGCCCCGACCGCGCCGCGAAGCTCCTCGTGCCCTGGCGGGAGATCCACGGTGACGCCCTGCGCCTCGAAGCGGTGTGGCACGGCCGTGAGGGCACCGGTCCCGGCTCCCTCCGGCTGGCCGCCCGCACCGTCGGCTTCGCCGCCGAGCAGCGGATCCGCCCGGTTCTCAGCAACGCCGTCCGGTACGCCGACCCCGGCATGGGCCCGGTCGCCGACGTCCTGGACGCGGCCCGCCGGCTCGTCCCCGTCGACCCCCGGGGCGAGCTGGACTCCGGTGAGGCCTGGCTCAAGGGCGCGGACGCGATGCTGGCCGTCGCCGAGCGGGTTGTGGAGGCCGCCGGATACCGCCGCGACACCGCGTACCGCCTGCTGGAGCAGACCCGGGCCACGGCCGCCGAGTGCCTGGTCGACCCGGAGGACGACCTCGGACTCGGCACCGTCCACTTCCCCGAGTCGCACCTCGTCGGCGCGGGCCGGCGCACCGCCCAGCGGGCGCTGGCGTCACGGGTGGCGGCGGGGATGGTGCGGTTCGGCTACGACACCCGGCGTGCGTACTGGGACCGGATGCACCAGGAGCTGGACGTCATCGCCCACCACGGCTTCGCCTCCTACTTCCTGACGGTCGCCCAAGTCGTCGACGACGCACGGAAGATGGGTATCCGGGTCGCCGCGCGCGGCTCCGGCGCGGGCTCCCTGGTCAACCACCTCCTCGGTATCGCCCACGCCGACCCCGTCGAACACGGCCTGCTGATGGAGCGGTTCCTCTCCAAACGGCGGACCGTGCTGCCCGACATCGACATCGACGTGGAGTCCGCGCGCCGGCTCGAGGTCTACCGCGCGATCATCGCCCGCTTCGGCGCCGAGCGGGTCGCGACCGTCGCGATGCCGGAGACGTACCGCGTCCGTCACGCCGTCCGTGACGTGGGTGCGGCCCTCTGTCTGGACCCCGCCGACATCGACCGGATCGCCAAGTCCTTCCCGCACATCCGGGCGCGGGACGCGCGGGCGGCGCTCGAAGAGCTGCCCGAACTCAGGAAGCTGGCGGGGGAGAAGGAACGGTACGGCCGACTGTGGGAGCTGGTCGAGGCGCTCGACGCCCTCCCGCGCGGGGTCGCCATGCACCCGTGCGGGGTACTCCTCTCCGACGCCTCCCTCCTCGCCCGTACGCCGGTGATGCCGACCAGCGGCGAGGGGTTCCCCATGTCCCAGTTCGACAAGGACGACGTCGAGGACCTCGGGCTGCTCAAGCTCGACGTGCTGGGCGTGCGGATGCAGTCGGCGATGGCGCACGCGGTGGCGGAGGTGGCGCGGGCCACGGGGGGGCGGGTCGACCTGGACGCCCTCGACTTCGAGCGCGGTGCGGGCGACCCGGAGACGTATCAACTCATCCGTTCCACCGAGACGTTGGGCTGTTTCCAGATCGAGTCGCCGGGCCAGCGGGACCTGGTGGGGCGGCTCCAGCCGGCTACCTTCCACGACCTCGTGGTGGACATCTCGCTGTTCCGGCCCGGTCCGGTCGCCGCCGACATGGTGCGGCCGTTCATCGCGGCCCGGCACGGGCGGGCGCCGGTCCGCTACCCGCACGACGATCTGGCGGAGCCGCTGCGGGAGACGTACGGCGTGGTCGTCTTCCACGAGCAGGTCATCGACATCGTGCACCTCATGACCGGGTGCGGCCGGGACGAGGCGGACCGGGTGCGGCGCGGGCTCTCCGACCCCGAGTCGCAGGGGCGGATCCGGGTCTGGTTCGCGCAGCACGCCGCCGTGAAGGGGTACGACGCCGAGACGATCCGGCGGACGTGGGAGATCGTCGAGGCCTTCGGGTCGTACGGCTTCTGCAAGGCGCACGCGGTGGCCTTCGCGGTGCCGACGTACCAGTCGGCGTGGCTGAAGGCGCACCATCCGGCGGCGTTCTACGCGGGGCTGCTCACGCACGACCCCGGGATGTACCCCAAGCGGCTGCTGCTGGCGGACGCGCGGCGGCGCGGGGTGCCGATCCTGCCGTTGGACGTGAACCGGTCGGCGGTCGCCCATCATATCGAACTGGTGTCCGATCAAAGGGAGTCGGATGTCGAACTGCCGGATGTCGAACCGACCGGGTCGTCTCCGTCCGGTTCCCCGGGCCGCTGGGGTGTCCGGCTGGCACTCTCCGACGTGCACGGCATCAGCGAGGCCGAGGCGGCGCGCATCGCGGACGGGCAGCCGTACGCCTCACTGCTGGACTTCTGGCAGCGGGCCCGGCCGAGCCGGCCGCTGGCCGGGCGGCTGGCCCAGGTCGGCGCGCTGGACGCGTTCGGTGCCAACCGGCGTGATCTGCAACTGCACTTGACGGAGTTGCACCGGGGCAGCCGGGGGGCGGGCGGCAGCCAGCTGCCTCCCCCACTGCCGAACGTGTGGGAGGTACCCCCAGCGGGTGGGCGGCGGACCGCGCCGGCCGGTCTGCCGGACCTGACCTCCGCCGAGAGACTCAGCGCCGAGCTGGGTGTGCTGTCGATGGATGTCTCGCGCAATCTGATGGACGACCACCGGGAGTTCCTCGACGAGCTGGGCGTGGTGCCGGCGCGGCGGCTGCGCGCGGCGCGACACGGGGAGACGGTGCTGGTCGCGGGCGCCAAAGCGGCGACCCAGACCCCGCCGATCCGCTCCGGCAAGCGGGTCGTCTTCACCACCCTCGACGACGGCACCGGCCTGGTCGACCTCGCCTTCTTCGACGACTCCCACGACGCCTGCGCCCACACCGTCTTCCACTCCTGGCTGCTGCTGGTGCGCGGGGTGGTGCAGCGGCGCGGACCGCGCAGCCTCAGCGTGGTGGGCGCGGCGGCCTGGAACCTCGCCGAACTGGTGGAGCTGCGGCGCGAGGGCGGCCTCGACGCGGTGGCGCCCCGACTGGCGGAGCCGGTACCGCGAGGAGACGGCGACCCGACGCACGGCCGTCGCGTCCACCTGCCCACCGGCTACGAGATGCACCCGTGGGCCGATCTGCGGCCCGCTGGCGAAGAGCCCTCGAAGGTACGGAAGTTGTGGCACCAGAGTCCGGGGAGTGCGGGATGACCATCCTCTGCGTACGTTTCCAGCTGCCGCCGGGGTACGAGGCGGCCCTGCCCGGCCTGCTGGGTCTGATCGAGGACCTCACCCCGGTCGTGGAGGCGCTGCCGCCCGACGGGGCGCTGGCCGATCTGCGGGGCGCCGAGCGGTACTTCGGCCGGGACGCCGAGGCGCTGGCCCGGCTGATCCGGGTCCGCGCCCTCGCGCTGTACGGCGTCGACTGTGTGATCGGCGCCGGGCCCGGACCACTGTCGGCGCGGCTGGCGCTGGGGGCGGCGGCGCCCGGAGCACCGTGCGCGGTCCCCGAGGACCTCGTCGTGGACTTCCTCGCCGAGCTGTCCGTGGCCGCGCTGCCCGGCGTGGGCACCGCGACCGCCCGCACGCTGTGCGAGTACGGCCTCGGCACCCTCGGCCTCGTCGCCGCCGCGCCCCTGTCCACGCTCCAGCGGCTGGTCGGCGCGAAGACCGGCCGCGAACTGCACGAGAAGGCGAACGGCATCGACCGGGACCGGGTCGTACCGAACGCGGTCGCCCGCTCGCTCGCCACCGAACAGCCCTTCCCCCGCGACGAGTTGAACCCGGACCGGCACCGGCGCGCCCTACTCGCCGCCGCCGGGGAACTGGGCGCCAGGCTGCGCGCCCTGGACAAGGTCTGCCGCACCCTGACCCTCACCGTCCGCTACGCCGACCGCTCCTCGACGACCCGCACCCGCACCCTCAGGGAGCCGACCGCCCACTCCCCGGCGCTGACCTCGGTGGCCTACGGCATGTACGACGCGCTCGGCCTCCAGCGCGCCCGGGTCCGCGCGATCGCCCTGCGCGCCGAGGGCCTGACCCCCGCCGACCAGGCCTCCCACCAGCTCGCCTTCGACCCCGTCGACGAGAAGGTCCGCCGTATCGAGGAGGTCGCCGACCGGGCGCGGGCGAAGTTCGGCCCGCACGCGGTGATGCCGGGCACGCTGGCGGCGTGACTCCCCTCATGCGGAGCCCGGTCGGCCCGGGGGGCGCCCGGCGTCAGTCGGCCAACAACTGGCCGGGCCTCGCGCCGTACCTCGTGCACCGCGGCTACTCCCTCGTACGGGTCCACGCTCCCGCCGCCGGTCCGGGCGGGATTCTCCTCGGCGCCGACGGGCCGTGCGTCGGCGCATCGTAGTCACCGTGGCCGCCGTGCTCGACGGCCGACTTGTCGGCACCGTCCTCGATCTGCTCCTCGGAGGGGGCGGAGGCCTCGTCGTCGCCTGTTGGCACCGCCGGAGCCGGAGCCGGAGCCGTCGCCGGCCGCGACCGCCGCCCGGCAGGCCGCCGGCCTCGGGCTCTCGGCGTAGCACCGGGCCGCCCGGCTCACCGGGTCGCCGAGCGAACCGTGCGCGACGGCGCGCTCTCCGCCATGGACCTCACCGCCCGCCACCTGCGCACCGGAGAGCCGCGTCAACGCCCTCACGGCCATAGCCGGACCATGATCAATCCCAGGGCCAACGGCTGTACCGCCAGAACCAAGAACGTCGTCCTATTGTTGGCTGATGCGCGCACACCCTATTGACCGCCCAGCCGATCTCGACGTGGTCCGTGAGTCCTATGACCGGGTGGCCGACAACTACGCCCACATGGGTGGTGACGACGGGAGTCGGCGACATCCATAGACATCCATGGCTCAAGGCATCGATCGACGCCTTCGCTGACACCGTGAGAGACCTTGGCCCTGTCCTCGACGTCGGCTGCGGACCCGGAACGGTGACCGCTTACCTCGCCGAACGCGGACTCGACGTGTCCGGAGTCGATCTCTCACCCCGCATGATCGAAAACGCGCGCCGCCTTCATCCGCGATGCCGCTTCAGCGTCGCCTCTGCCACCGACCTCGGCCTTGGAGAAGCGTCTCTCGGCATACTCGGGTGGTGGTCACTGTTCAACCTCCCGCGCGACGTCCTTCCACAGGTACTCGCCCTGTTCGCGCGCGCACTGAAGCCAGGCGGACACCTCATCACCGCGACACACGTCGGCGACGAAGACGCGGTGCGCACCGAGGCCTACGGAGGTGTACCCGTCCGTTGGACGACGCACAAATGGCGGCCGGAACAGCTCGTGGACCTGATCGAGCAGGCTGGACTGCGCCCGGTCGCCGAACTCCGGCTCCCCCGGAGGAGTACAGCGGGCCGTGTCTGGGCGTCATGGCCGAGCGCCCCGCCTGAGGACCAAGCGCCGGAGGCGGCACGGGGGCTCGTGCCGGGACCCGTCACCTGACGCCTACCGCTGTTTTCCGTTCGGATACCCCCAGGGGCCGGTTCCCTCCCCACGAGAGGGGGGCATGGCCGACCTGGTCCACAAGCGGGTGTCGACCGACCAGTAGTCGACCGGTCGACGGAAGCCCGTCCTCGGCGAGGCCGGGAGTGACGTTCGAGGGAGAGGCCGGCACCTCCTCGTCCGCGTGGTCCGACGGCCGGTTCCCGTGGTCGGGCAGCCGGTGGCCGCAGGTGCTCAGCCGTCCGGCCACCAGGTGCGCGCGATGTCCTTTCGCACTTCCCGGCGCTCGACGGGGCGCTCGTCGGCCTCGTCCCGCACACGGCGGGCCGTGGACTTCCTCAGGGGCTTCTGCACGGTCGTACGGCGCATGGCTGCCTCCTTGCGTCTACCGTGTTCCGCGGTTTCACGGAGGTAGACCTTTTCCGGGAGCGTTACTCATAGTTCGTGCTCTGTCAGTGGCGGCTGTCACCATCTGGACTGTCAGTGGCAGGTGTCACTCTGGCGGCATGACCAACATCGACGACGGCGAAACCTCCCGAGCCCTTCGAACACCGAAGAACCCGGCGGCAGGTGACTCTTCGAAGACCGTCGACTGGGACGCGGAAGCACTCACTTTCGACGACGAACCCGATCATGGCCTGCGGGATCCCGTCGTCCGGGAGGCCTGGGCGGCCCGGCTGAGGGACTGGCTGCCGCACCGCGCCCGCGACGTGCTCGACCTCGGCTGCGGCACCGGCAGCCTGTCACTCCTCGCGACCGCGCAGGGGCACCGGGTGACCGGAGTCGACGCCTCCACGGTCATGGTCGCCCGCGCCCGCGGCAAACTCACCGGGCACCCCGCCGTCTTCCTCGTCGGCGACGCGGCGGCCCCGCCCGTGGGGGAGCAGCGGTTCGACGTCGTCCTCGTCCGGCACGTCCTGTGGACCCTGTCCGACCCGGGGCGCGTCCTGCGCCGCTGGTGCGGACTGCTCCGGCCCGGCGGCCGGCTCGTCCTGGTCGAGGGGGTGTGGGGCACGGTGAGCCCGGTCGGCATACCCGCCGAACGACTGTACGAGCTGGTCGCGCCGCTAGTCTCCGACGCGGTGGTGGTGTGGCTGGGGGACGACTCGCCGCTGTGGGGCAGGAAGGTCGAGGACGAGCGGTACGCGGTGCTGGCCGATCTCTGACCGCCCGCGCCGACGCGGGCAGCGGCTCGTCCTAGGCCTCCCGTGCCCGGTCAGCTCGGCAGGGTCGTGAAGCCGCCCTGCCGGGCGAGGAGTTCGAGCTCGTCCAGCGCGGCCAGCGCCGCCGCCGCGGCCTGTGGGTCGCTCTCGGCGAGGCCGCTCTGTGCGAACTCGTGCTCGTCCAGCCGCAGTACGGTGGTGCCGTCGGCGGAGCGCCACAGATCCAGGTCGAGGTCCTCGACGACGAGCTCCCCGCCCAGGAGCACGACCGGACGCGTGATGTCGCAGTACCAGCCCTTCAGCCCGCCCCGCGCGTCACGGACCTCCTTCACGGCGTACCACCGGTCGCGCCAGTAGTACTCGGTGAAGACGTCGCCGGGCCCGAACCGGACGAAACCGAAGTCCCGTACACCGTCGGTCGCCCAGGAGGCGTGGACCGCGATCCGGTCGCCGTCGTCGCTCAACAGTCGCGCGGGGTAACGGATCTTCGTACGGCCCGCCTTGAGCAGGACCACGTCCACGTCGTTCAGCGCCTCGCCGGGCTCAGCCGGCTTCGCGGACATACCGCACCTCCGTCGCACACACCTCGTACCCGAACCACTTGTTGACCGCGAGCATCGGACCGTTGTCGCTGTCGTTGCCCGTGAACGCCTCCGCGTAGCCGGCGGCGCGGGCGCGGTGCAGGGAGTCGTTCTTGGCGAGCTTGGCCAGGCCCCGGCCCCGGAAGGCGCGGGCGGTGCCCGTCATCCCCGTGAAGTACCGGTCCCGGCCGTCCGTACGGACCGCCGTGAACGCGACGGGCGCGCCCTCCACGACGACCACCGTGCTCAGGGCGCGGTCCAGCAACGGGTGGCGAAAGGTCTCCACGAGCCACTGCTCGTAGTCGTCCAGCTCGGCGCCGACGTCGTTCGGTTCGTCCGCCGTGGTCTCCGCGTCCAGGTCGAACAGGGGGCGCGGGTCGTCGGCGAAGTCGGCGGCCGTGCGCAGTTCCACACCTTCGGGAGGGGTCCGGCGCGGGGGAAGGGTGCCGTGGGCCAGGTCCAGGCGGAGGAAGTGGGCGGAGCGGCTGGCCGTGTAGCCGCGCCGCTCGGCGAACGCGCGGTTCTCCGGGGTGTCCAGCACCCACGACAGCAACCGCGTCGCCCCCACCGCCGTCAGTCGCTCCTCGGCGGCGCGCACCAGCGCACCGCCCGCGCCCCGGCGCAGCCGCTCCGGATGCACGTAGACGTTGACATTGCCCTGCCCCGGTACGGGGCTGTCGTAGGCCACGTACACCCGCGCGGTGCCGATCACCTCGCCGTCCGCCTCGGCGACCAGCTGCTGGTGGTGGGCTTCGGGCGGCGCGTGCGCGACGTCGTGGAGCAGGGACTCGGCGGTGTCGACCATGAAGGGGAGGGCATGCCGTCGTATGTTGGCGAAGGCCCCGGCGTCCGCCCGGTCGGCGGCGCGGAGGTCGCGCACGGTCAATGTCATGGGTGCGCACGCTACGCGGGCCGCGGTGGGAGTCGCCTCCGATTTTCCGGCGGGTACGGGACAATCGCCGCGTGACCTTGAAGATTCGCATCGCAGAGGGGGGCGCGCCCTACGAGCAGGTGCGCGCCCAGATCTCCGAACAGGCCCGCTCCGGGGCGCTGCCCGTGGGGTACCGGCTGCCCACCGTACGGGGGCTCGCCGAGCAGCTCGGGCTCGCTGCCAACACCGTCGCCAAGGCGTATCGCGCGCTGGAGACGGACGGGGTGATCGAGACGCGGGGACGCAACGGAACGTTCGTGGCTGCCGCCGGCTCGGCCGCGGAGCGGGAGGCCGCGGCAGCCGCCGGGGCGTACGCGGAGCGGGTGCGTCGACTCGGGCTCAGCCAGTCGGAGGCTCTGGCGGCGGCCAGGGACGCCGTGCGGGCGGCGTACGCGGAGTAGGGCGCGCCGGGTGGGGTCGGACCGCAGGGCGACTCTGCTGCGCAATTCGGCCGGGCGGCAGAGACCGGCAGGAGAAGCCGCGACGGCCACCGCGTTGCCGCAGGTCGCGGTCCGCGCATCGGAGCCGCCTCAGAACTGCGCAGCAGAGTCCCGGGCACCCGCAAAGCCTCGGAAACCGCGGACATCGACCGCTCTCAGTCTGCCGCCGGCCGTTCCGGGGTGCGCGTCGGCCGCAGGCCCGCCCTTCTCGCCGTCCGTGCGAACGTCATCGCGTCCTGCACGGCCGCCGCGTGGGGGTCGTTGTTGAAGTACGCGTACACGTCGGCGGTGGCGGGCCAGGTGTCGGCGAGGCGGTGGGACCAGGTGCTCAGGGACCGGCGGCCGTAGTGGGGCCAGGGGGCGGCCCGGCCCTGGTGGAAGCGGACGTAGCCCCAGTCGGTCGTCCGCCACAGCGGGGCCGCCGGGCGGGACCGTACGTCGGCCCAGCACAGGGCCGCGCCGTGGGACCCCAGGACCTCGCGCACCTCGGGCGTCCACCAGGAGTCGTGGCGGGGCTCCACCGCGACCCGTGTGCCGGAGGGGAAGCACCCGAGGCAGGTGTCCAGCAGCCCCGCGTCGCCCCGCAGCGTCGGCGGCAGCTGGAGCAGTACCGGGCCCAGGCGGTCGCCCAGACCCTCCGCGCGGCTCATCAGGCGGTGCACCGGCTCCTCTGGCTCCCGCAGCCGCTTGATGTGGGTCAGGTACCGGCTCGCTTTCACGGCGACCACGAAGCCGGGCGGGGTGCGGTCGCGCCAGGACTCGAAGGTCTCGCGGGACGGCAGCCGGTAGAACGCGTTGTTGTTCTCGACCGTGGCGAACCGCGCCGCGTACTCCTCCAGCCAGAGCCGGGTGGGGCAGCCCTCCGGGTAGAGGGCGCCCCGCCAGTCCTCGTACTGCCACCCCGACGTGCCGACGAACAGGGTCATGGCTCCATCAAAGCACTACAGGTACAGGCCCGCGTCCGTGGCGCCCCTCGGCTCCGGCAGTGATGTGGGCGAGGTGCCGCGCCGCAGCGCGTACAGCTCGGCCAGGGTCGCGCCCTCGCGGCCGACGCCCTCCTCCGTGCCCAGCCAGTGCACCGCCTCCGCGCGGGTCAGGGTGCCCACCTCGATACGGGCGAGACAGCGGCCGGGGCGGACCACGGCGGGGTGGAGGCGCTCCAGGTCCTCGTTGGTGGTGACGCCGACCAGGACGTTGCGGCCCTGGCCGAGGAGGCCGTCCGTGAGGTTCAGCAGACGGGAGAGCGCCTGGCCGGCCGTGTGCTTGGCCTCGCCGCGGATCAGTTCGTCACAGTCCTCCAGGAGCAGCAGCCGCCAGCGGTCCCTGCCGCCGGCGTCCTCCTCGCCGATGGCGATGTCCATCAGATAACCGACGTCGGAGAAGAGCCGCTCGGGGTCCAGGACGCAGTCCACCTGGCACCAGTCCCGCCAGGAGCGGGCCAGTGTGCGCAGCGCGGAGGTCTTGCCGGTGCCGGGCGGGCCGTGCAGCAGCAGGAGACGACCCGCGATGTCCTCGGGGGTGGTCTTCATCAGGCGGTCCAGGGCGTCCGCCACCGGGGCCGTGTAGTTGGGCCGGACCTCTTCCCACGTACCGGCCGAGATCTGCCGGGTCGTGCGGTGCGGGCCCCGGCGCGGTGAGACGTACCAGAAGCCCATCGTCACGTTCTCCGGCTGCGGCTCGGGCTCGTCGGCCGCGCCGTCGGTGGCCTGGCCGAGCACCTTCTCCGCCAGCTCGGCGGTGGTCGCGGTGACCGTGACGTCGGCTCCGCGGTTCCAGCGGGAGATCAGCACGGTCCAGCCGTCGCCCTCGGCGAGGGTCGCGCTGCGGTCGTCGTCCCGCGCGGCGCGCAGCACGCGGGCGCCCGGCGGCAGCAGGGTGGCCCCGGACCGTACCCGGTCGATGTTCGCCGCGTGCGCGTACGGCTGCTCGCCCGTCGCGAAACGGCCGAGGAACAGCGCGTCGACGACATCGGACGGTGAGTCGCTGTCGTCGACGTTGAGCCGGATCGGCAGTGCGTCGTGTGGGTTGGCAGACATGTCGCCATGATCCGTCACCGAGGGCTCCCCGCGCATGCGCTTTCCGCTGCGCGAAGGCCGTGTCCGTCCTGCCCCGTTCGGTGGCGCGCGCCGGTGGTGTCCGCCGGAGCGCGCGCTCCTCGTCCACACGATCGGTCCCCCTTGCCCGGGAGTTCACCGACGGAAGCTCCCCTACCGCAGCCCCGCACGGTTACTGTTGCCCATGATGGGACGTCATGGGTGGAATTCGGGGGAGGGGCGGTGGCGGCTCACCGCGCTCCTCGGCGTGGGGGCCGCCGCTCTGGCCCTGATCGTGACCCTGCTCAACACGCTTCCCGGGAACGGCGGCAGCACCGCCGGCACCTCGCCCGACGGCGACAAGGTGCACGGCACGCCCGCGTCCCCGCCGCCCACCACCGGACCCGACGTCGGCTGGGGCTTCACCCACACCCAGTTCAGCGCCGACGAGGGCAGCGAGGCCGCCGTCGAGCGGGTCGAGAAGCGTCTCGGTGAGCAGCCCCTGCCGCAGATCCAGCACATCATGGGCTGGGGCGCCGACAACCCCGAACCCGTCAAGGGGCGTTACGACTTCGAGGAGATGGACCGGCGCATCGACTTCGTCCGCGCCACCGGCGGTACCCCCGTGGTCACCCTGTGCTGCGCGCCCGACTGGATGAAGGGCGGCAGGTCCGGCAGCACCGACTGGAGCCGGACAGCGCTGGAGACGGCGCCCGAGCCCGATCACTTCGCGGACTACGCCGCCCTCGCCGCGACCGTCGCCAGGCGCTACCCCGACGTACGGCACTTCATCGTCTGGAACGAGTTCAAGGGGTTCTGGAACGACGCGGAGGCCCGCTGGGACTACGAGGGGTACACCGAGCTGTACAACCTCGTCCACAAGGCCCTGAAGAAGGTCGACAAGGACATCATGGTCGGCGGGCCCTACCTGGTCATGGACAGCCTCGACCCGCGCCAGGAGCAGGACGCGTCGACGGCTCTGAAGGGGCCGTGGGGGGCCATGGACCAGCGGGTCCTCGACGCCTTCGACTACTGGAACGAGAACAAGGCCGGCGCGGACTTCGTGGTGGTGGACGGGTCCAGCTACACCAAGGACGACGACCTGGTCCCCGACGAGTTCGCGGCCACCGAGAAGTTCACGGCGGTCGGTCGCTGGGTGCGGGGGCGGGCCGGTGATCTGCCGCTCTGGTGGGCCGAGTACTACGTGGAGCCGGCCGACGGCGACGACAACCGCCATGGCTGGTCCGAGAACCGCCGCGTCGCCGTCCACGCCTCCGGGCTGATCGGCATGGCGCGTGGGGGAGCGACCTCCGGGTTCTACTGGAACCCGGAGGAGGAGAGGGGGCCTGAATGTCCTGGGTGTCTGTGGACTCCCACGGACCCGAAGGACGGCGGCCGGCAGTTGCCCATGTACGGCCTGCTGTCCCGGTTCGCCGAGGAGTTCCCGCCGGGGACGCGGTACGAGACGGTGTCCGTGGCCGATGACGACAAGCCCAACGTCCGGGTGCTGGCCGACGACGAGGCGGTGCTCGTCGTCAACACCCTCGACCGCGAGATCAGCGCGGACATCGACGGCGAGAAGTTCGACATGGGCGCGTACGAGGTGAAGTGGCTCAAGAGGTGAGCCTCACGGTGAGCCCATCGTCAGGAACCTCTGTACCAGCGACGCCAGCAGCACCGCCAGCAGCGGCAGGCTGAACCAGAAACTGCTCTGGAGCCAGCGCAGTTGGCGGGCGCTCGGGCGTACGGCGACACGGACGACCTCCCGGGCGCTCAACAGGACGATCAGCGCGATCGCGGCGAGACCGCCCACCACCGACCACGGGGTCCAGGTGATCTGGGGGCCGACCGGGCCGGGGTCGGGGTCCGGGGCCGTGCCGGTCTGGTCGCGCAGGGCGAAGACCGTGGCGTCGGTGTGGGAGAAGACCCGCTTCAGTTCGTCGCGTTCGTCGAGGTTCCGGATGAGCCGGGACTCCCAGTTCCCGGAGTAGCCGGAGTTCAGCTGGAGCGAGATCACCTGACTGCGGTTGACGATCAGATAGGAGTGGGGGCCGGCCTCCTTGAGCGCCTTGGCCAGGCCGGACACCAGGACCGGGTCGCTCGGCGCGAGCGTCGGCACGTACTCGACCTTCTCCATGTCCCGGGCGCCCCACGGCATCGCGGGCGTCACGTTGTCCACCGGGTCGTCGCTGAGCCAGAGCAGCCGTACGGTCGGGTCGTCGTGGGCGTAGACGTACTCCATGGCCGCGACCTCGCCCGTGCGGACGCGCTCGAACGGCTCGTTGCCCCAACGCGCGACCAGGAAGCCGCCGACGAGGACGAGGCCGGCCATGAGGGCGGCCAGGGGCGCGAGGCTCCTGCGGTTCCTGTCGCGCTCCTCGGCGCTGACGCCGGCGCGCGGGAACAGCGCGAGGCCGGCCAGCAGGGCGGCGCCCGGCAGGGCGAACATGAACACGCGCAGGGCCATCTCGCCGCCGTACGACTGCATCCCGAAGCCCAGGAACGGCACGAAGGTCAGGACGAGCAGTGAGCGTTCGCGGTACCGGTTCGCGCGGCGGCGCCAGAAGCCGTAGCAGGCCAGGAGCATGACCAGGCCGGCGAGGGCGACACGGGCGTACAGCACGAGCTTGTGGGCGGAACTGCCTTCCCCGATACGGCCGGAGACCGAGGACGTGACGTTTCCGCCCACGCCGCCGACCCCGCCGAAGAGTTCGTCGAAATGGCCGGACCAGTACGGCTCGGCGAAGAACCCCACCCACACGGCGACCATGACACCGAACAGGATGGGCAGGCCCCGCAGTTCGGAGCGGCCGATCAGGACGAGGACCGCGAGGA
This sequence comes from Streptomyces sp. TG1A-60, assembly GCF_037201975.1. Taxonomy (NCBI): domain Bacteria; kingdom Bacillati; phylum Actinomycetota; class Actinomycetes; order Kitasatosporales; family Streptomycetaceae; genus Streptomyces; species Streptomyces sp. TG1A-60. The sequence continues at coordinate 6,619,125 of NZ_CP147520.1, forward strand.
CGCCCAGCATCACGAACGGGGTGAGCTGGTGGGCCGGGACCGTCGCCGCGTACAGCGCGATCAGGACCGCCAGGAGGACCGCGCGCTGACGACGGTCGGTGGGCTCCACCTCGGCCTCGCCGGGACGCACCCTGCCCCACAGCATGCGCGGCGCACGGAACCAGACCAGGAGGATCGCCACGAAGGCCAGGTAGAGGAGGTAGGTGAAGCCCTGCGGGGAGAAGTAGTCCTGGCCCACCCAGCCGCTCAGGACGAAGATCCAGACGCCGGTCCACCTGGCGCGCCAGCCCGCCCGCATATGGCGGGTGAGCAGGAACAGCGGAGCCAGATAGAGGACCTGGACGGTCGTCGGCCACCAGCGGATGATCTCGGTGAAGTCACTGACCCCGCAGGCCTGCGCGACGAACGAGGCCGCCGCGAAGAAGCCCGGCCAGCTCCAGCGGGCGTCGAGGTCGGGCACGGCCGAGCCGGTGCGGTCGATGTGGTCGATGAAGCCGAGGTGCTGCCAGGCCGTCGCGAACCGGGGTTCCGTCTCGACCACGGCCGGCAGCGCGTGCAGCGACACGACCGTGGCCAGCAGGGTGATCAGCAGCAGCCCCCGGCGCTCGCGGGCCGGCCACAGCAGCGAGGCGAACACCGTGGCCAGCAGCGCCGCCCCGACCAGCGTCGGTGTGGGCAGCACCGAGATCAGACCGAGCCCGCCCATCCCGTCCAGGTCCGAGTCGTCCAGTGCCAGCGCGGGCACCCAGTAGAGCAGAAGCGCGGAGAGCAGCAGGAGCCCGAGGACCACACCGGTGATCGTGGGGTGCGGCAGCCGCTCCCGGAAGGGCACCCGGCTTCCCGCCTGAGCGGACGGCACCTCCGCGGACGGCACCCGCACCGGCTCCGGCACGGGCACGTCGGCTTCCTCCGGCTCGCGTACGCCGGCCGCCTGCCGTACGGCCTCCTCGCACGGGGCGTCCGCCCCGGGCGCCCGCGCCGGGCCCGGCGCGGAGGGCAGGCCCGGCGCGGGCGGCGTCCTCAGGGGCAGGGTCGGCCGGTCCTTGGCCCAGGTCGGCCGGTGTTCCCCGCGCACGGGGGCGATGCCGGTGGGCGGAGTGCCCGGGCCGGGGCGTACGTCCGGGCGGCGTTCCAGGTGGTCGAAGTCCAGGTGGATGCCGAGCGCGAGGGTGTCGGAGTCGAGCCGTCGGCTCCAGGTGCCGCTCTGCTTCTTCGCGGCGGAGGCCACCCGGCCCAGGTCGGCGAGGTCGCCGTCCGGTGCCGCGTTTGCGGGTACCCCGGCGGGGCCGGCGGTGCGCAGGATCCGGTACAGCCGGGGCGCGGCGATCAGCATGATCACCGTGAGACTGGAGATCTCGGCGACGCCCGCGCCGACCAGGCCCATCCGGGGCAGCAGGAGCACTGTCAGGCCGAGGACCAGGACGCACAGCAGGCCCTGCAGCCAGGCGAGTCCGGCGGTGCGGCTCTGGGCGCGCAGCACCGCGAAGTACGTCTCCATGACGACCCGCAGCGCCGCGCCCACCGCGAACCAGCGGAGCAGCGGGGTCGCCGCGTCCGCGTAGCCCTGCCCGAAGACGGCCAGGATCCAGGGCGCCCCGAAGAACAGCACCGTGCACACCGGCAGCATGATCCGGGCCATCCGCTTCAGCGCGGCCCGGGTGTTGGCGGCGAGCCGCGCCGGATCGTGCGAGCCCTCCACGGTCAGCGAGGCGCCCATGTTGATGGCGAGCAGGTTGACCGTGCCACCGATGGTGGTGGTGATGTAGAAGTACGCGTTGTCGGCGGAGCTGACCCGGGCGGCGACGATCACCGGGACCAGATAGACCACGGCCAGCGAGAACAGCGAGCCGGTGTAGTCGCCCGCCAGGAAGCGGCCGATCTCCCGCAGCGACGGCGGACGCGCGTGGTCCGCGGTGGCCTTGACATGTCGGGGGGCCAGCCGCCGGAACACCAGCCAGCCCAGCGGCAGCACGGACACCCCGATCGCCGCCACCCAGGACACGAACACGCCCATGGTCGGGATCGCGGCGGCGAACACCACCAGCAGCACCAGCTTCACCGCCGAGAACACGGTGTTGCCGACCGGCACCCACATAGCGCTGCGCAGCCCGGTCAGCACCCCGTCCTGGAGGGTGAGCACCGACCAGGCGACCACCGCGAGCACGAAGAACACGGCGTTCACCGGGTCGTGCAGGAAACGGTACGACGGCCCCCACAGGCCCAGCGTCAGCAGGAACACGCCTGCCGCGAGCGCCACGACCACCGAACTGCCCGCGTACGTGCGGAAGATCAGCCGGCCCGTGCCCCGGCCCGCGACGGGGATGAACCGGGCCAGGGCGCCCATCAGCGTCACCGCGGTGAGCCCCGCCAGGAGCTTCATCGCGGCGATCGCGGCGGAACCCTGACCGACCGAGGACTCGCTGTAGTAGCGGGCCGCGGCCAGCCAGAAACCGAGGCCCAGCACGGCCGAGATGCCGGTGTTCAGCATCAGGGCGTAGGCGTTGCGGAACAGCTGGTCGCCGCCCGCCCCCCTGCCCAGTCCGGGAAGCCGCAGCCTGCGGCCCGGACCTGCCCGCCGCTCGGCGTCCTCGGTCGTGCTGCCCCCGGCCTGCTGTGCCGTGGTGGTCGTCGTGTCAGACACGGGAACGGATGGCCTTCCGGACCTGTCGTGCTCTGCGGACCATGGCGTACCCCTTGGTGAGGGCACGGTCCCGGGCGAAGGTGCGGGCGATCGCACGGCCCTCGATGAGCCGTTCGAACTCCGCGGCTTCGGTGGAGCGCCGCACGGTGACCCGCCGCAGCGCGTACGGGCCCTGCCGGCGCCGGGCGAGCGCGTTGCCGACCGAGAGCGCCTGGGCGAACCCCGCCTCCCGCACAGCGAGCCGCACCCGGCCGCTGGAGTAGCCGTACGGGAAGGCGAACGAGACGGGCCGGGTGCCCAGTTCGTCGCCGACGATCTGCCGGCAGCGCCGCAGCTCGAACCGGAGCCGGTCCTCGCCCAGCGTGTCGAGCTGCGGATGGGTGTGGCTGTGCCCGCCGATCTCCACGCCGTGGCCGGCGAGTTCGCGCACCTGGTCCCAGTCGAGCATGGTGTCGAGGGCGTCGCCGCTTTCGTACGGGCCCTTGATCCAGCCCGTGGTGACGAACAGCGAGGCCACGAAGCCGTGTTCGGCGAGGACGGGCAGCGCGTGGCGGTGCACGCCCTCGTAGCCGTCGTCGAAGGTCACCAGGACGGGCCGGGCCGGAAGCGGGCGGCCCGACCGCCAACTCGCCGCCAGACCGGCCGTGTCCACAGGGGCGAAGCCCAGGTGGTCGATCAGCGCCATCTGCTCGGCGAAGGCCTCCGGGGTCACCGAGAGGTCCCTGGTGGCGTCGTTCGGCGCGGTGGACACCGCGTGGTACATCAGGATCGGTACGGCCGTGTCTCTGTCCGTCATGACGAGCCCCCCTCGCCCCCCCTGCCGGTTGTGCCGACGGTGCCGTCGGCGAGTTCGCCGACCGAGAACGTGACGTCGCCCCCGCGGGCCCGGACGCTCCCGACAACGTACCCCCCGGCCGCCGCCGCCACCCCCGCGACGATCGCACCCGCGCGCCCCGCGCCCCCCGCGCGGCCGAGCAGCGCGTCGCGCAGCCCGCGCGCCACCCCGGCGGGCAGGACGCGGGTGGTGTACCGGCGCTCCGACTCCAGCCCCTTGCCGGCGCCGACGCTCCTGGCCACCAGCGCCTTCGACAGGCCCTCCGCGTACGTCCGCGTACGGAAGTACCCGAACCGCTCGCGTGTGTCCGGCACCCGGTGGTGGATCACCGCCCGGTCGTCGAGCAGCAGCACCGCGTCCGGTCTGGCCCGGGAGAGACGGATGCACAGCTCCGTCTCCTCGCAGCCCAGCGGGCGCTTGTCGCCGTCACGGCCGATGCCCGTGGCGAAGCCCCCGGCCGCGTCGAAGGCGCTGCGGCGGAACGAGGCGTTGCCGCCGAGCACGTTGCGGACCCGGGCCACGCCTGTCGGCAGGCCCTTGTAGGCGCAGCCCACCACCCAGTCGAACTCCTCGGGAAACCAGGCCGGGCGGCGGCCGGACGCCCACACGGGCACCGTACGGCCGCCGACGGCCATGACGCGGGGGTCGGCGTACCCCTCGACGAAGTACCGCAGCCAGTCGCGCTCGGCGACGGCGTCGTCGTCGAGGAAGGCGATGATCTCCCCGTGCGAGGCGGCGATGCCCGTGTTGCGCCCCGCGGACAGCCCGCGGGGGCCCGCGTTGGCGAGCACCCGGACCCCACCGGTCTCCTGGTGTTCCTTGTACTCCCTGGTCAGACGCTCCAGCAGGGCCTGGTTGTGGTCCACCACCAGGAGCGTCTCCAGAGCCGGCCGGGACTGTGCGCGCACCGAGGCGACCGCCGCGAGGATGTCCTCCCAGCGGTCCTCGGTGTACACACAGACCACGACCGAGACGGCCGGCTCGCTCAAGACGACTCTCCCCGGCCGGCGGTGAGCATCGTCGCGCGCGAACGGCGGCGCAGCGCACGCCGGTTGGAGCGCTCCCGCAGGATCACCCGCAGCACACGCAGCCCGTCGCGCACGGCGCGCAGATTGCTCGCGCCGTGGATGCGCAGATACTCGTGGCTGGGGATCTCCTGCACCTTCAGGCCGGCCTTGACGACCCGGATGTTCATCAGGGTCTCCACCTCGAAGCCGGTGCAGTCGAGCTCGATCTTGTCCAGGCAGTGCCGCCAGAACGCGTTGTAGCCATAGCACAGGTCGGTGTAGCGGGCGCCGAACTTCCGGTTGACGGTCGTGCACAGCGCCCAGTTGCCGAGCTTGCGGATCAGGGTCATGTCGTCGGTGCCGCCGCCGTTGGCGAAGCGGGACCCCTTGGCGAAGTCCGCGCCCGAGACGAGGGCGGAGACGTACGACACGATCTCGTGGCCGTCTGCCGAGCCGTCGGCGTCGATCATCACGATGATGTCGCCGGTGCACGCCTCGAACCCGGCGATCAGCGCGTCCCCCTTGCCCTTCCCGCGCTGTGGGACGACCTTGACGTCCGGCCACAGCTCGCGGGCCACCTCGATGGTGTCGTCGGTGGAGTTGCCGTCGACCAGGACCACTTCGTGGATCCAGCCCGGCAGCGTCTTGAAGACGTACGGAAGGTTCTCCGCCTCGTTCATGGCGGGGATCACCACACTCACCGGTGGCGCGATGGCCAGGTGGTGGGAGATGGGCCGGTACTTCTCGAGCGCCGGTGATTCGGCGCTCGTCGTATCGGACTCCGCTTCTGATGCGGGTATGGCCGGGCGCAGAACTGAGCTCATGAGTCTGGTCCCTCTCGTCCGGTGAACCACCCGCCCCTGTGGGTGGTTCGGCCTTGGTCCGGTTCGAAAGGGGGGTTCTCACTCACGGCATGCCGAGATCGATCTCCGTGCATGCCGGGTGAGCTGGCAAAAGCCGGCCGACTGCCGCGACTTGGCAGTCGGTCGCGCGGCACGACTCGGCGATCGGTGCGATCACCGAGCACGGCACCCCCCTACCGCGCCCCGCGCCGGGACCGTCGCGCTCCTCGAGCCCTCCCCTTGGAGCATGTGCCGACGGACCGGTGCGGGTGGATGTATGACGGTATTGATGATTGAGCCCGTATGGCAAGACCTACTATGAGACCTCACATTTTCGTCGTTGTGTCCCTTGCTTGGCCTCCCGAGCGGATTCTCCCCATCCGCTTCAATAGCCGGTCCGCAGGTTCGAACAGTTCGGGTCGCGCCACCACCGTGTTCCGCAGCACCCGGACCGGAGCTCGCCGAGCCCGGTGCCCGAGCGCCACCGGATGGCGTCGGGTGACCCATCCCTCCGACACGGAGATCTCCCGGGTCTTCAGGGAATCCTTGTACTGCTTCTGCCCCCGGCCCAGATCCAGGTAGGCGATGCCGTCGGCGGCGCCCTCCTCGGCCATGTGCAGATGCAGGAGCAGGCCCGGCGAGAATCGCGCGAACGCCGGGTCGTACGCCGGGAACCAACAGGTCAGCACCCGCTCGGAGCGCAGCCCGAAATGGGCCGCGATCGGCTTGTCGTCGGCGTACAGCACCGACAGCTGGCCGGCGAAGGAGTCGGAGCGGGTGTGGAAGAGCCGGTGCGTGAGCCGGGTGATCCACGGGTGCGCGAAGCGGTCACTGCGGCCCGTTCGGCGGTACTGCGCGGACTTCCAGTCCATCAGGGTGCGCAGCGCCCTCGGGTCGCGCTCGTCGTGCACGTAGCGCACCTCGTGCACGGCGCGGCCGAGTCTGCGTTCCTTGGCGAACGTCGACCGGACGAACTTCGGTGAGCGGGCGCGTAGTTGGCCGAGATACGCCTCATAGCCCTCTTCCAGGTCCATGACCGGTGACGGGAAGGTGTCGGTGACGTGGGCCGCGAAGGGCGTCTGGCCCTCCGACAGGTGGTCGAACTCCCACACGGCGAGTCCGCAGGCCCGCAGCAGCTCCCGGGCGTCCCAGGTGAATCCGGGGCGGTGGACCACGCCCTGGCAGTCGGAGAGGCCGAGGCCGATCGCCCTGCCCACCCCGACGGCGGTTCTCTGGTACGGGAAGAAGGCCGCCGGCTGGCCGTCCTCCCGTACGACCGCGATCCGCACCCCGCGCCGGCAGCGGCCCACCGCGAGCGCGAACTCCGGTGACAGGAACGGGTTCGCCAGCTCGGGCGCGCCGTGGAGATGAGCCTTCGACTGCAGAGCGGTCCACACCGCCCGGTCGGCGGCGGTCAGTTCGCCGGGGCGGTACACACTGATGTCCACGTCTCAGGTCCGTCTTCTCTCCGTACGGCCGCGCAGGCGCCGTACCAGGCTCGGCAGGAGGACGAGCGAGCTGATCACGGTCACGGCCGTGATCCCACCGGTCACCGACCACGAGTGGGTGGCGATCAGGCCCTGGGCGACGAGGAGGTTCACCGCGATCGCACCCGCGAGGGATGCCACGACACGGCCGAACGGTTCCAGTCCGCGCAGTGCGGCCCCGATGGCGGCTCCTGGCGCGACGAGGAGGAAGAGCAGGGTGAACGGGCCGCGCAGGACCGAGTCCGCGTCGGTGAACGCGAGCACCGCGCCGACCCCAGCCACGGCCGCGGCCACACCCGCGAGCAGTGGTCCGCCACCTTCTGACAGGGATGGCTTGATACGTATGGTCTGCATTGGCGACTTTGCCCCCTGAAGCGCCGGATGCCGGGCTTCAATGTCGCTCAGCGGACGCGGGGCAGTCAAGACGCGGTGCGCGACCGCGCGCCGATTTGTCACGCGGCGGCAAAGAGAGGGGCCGCAGGAACGAGGTTTCCCCGGAGGCGTCACGCGCTTCCGGGGAAACTCGCGTTCACAGGGGGGTGGTCGCCGTTACGGGACGATCTGCAGCAGTCGGTTCGGGGAACCGGAGCCCGCGCTGGTGACCTTGCCGGTGACGGCGCCGGCGGTCAGTGCCGAGGCGACCTGGGCCGGGGTGGCCGAGGTGTGGCCGGCCAGGTAGACGGCGGCGGCGCCCGCGACGTGCGGTAGCGAGGGTTGAACGCGGGGCGTGCGTTCCGTTGGGAGCGGGAAAGTATTGACATGAACACTTCCGATCAACACGCGTAGTTGCTACGACGGTTGAGGCAGAGATCCTGCTAAAGGGAGGTTCCATGAGACGTTCCCGACTTACGGCATACATGACCTCACTCGTCCTCGCCGTCGGCACCGCCCTCACCGGGGCCACGACGGCGCAGGCGTCCCAACAGGCCGCCGCCACCGGCTATGTGGCGCTCGGCGACTCCTACTCCTCAGGTGTCGGAGCGGGCGCCTACATCTCCTCCAGCGGCGGCTGCAAGCGCAGCACGAAGGCCTACCCGTACCTCTGGGCCGCCGCCAACGCCCCCTCCTCCTTCGCGTTCACGGCCTGCTCGGGCGCCCGAACGGGTGATGTTCTCTCCGGTCAACTGGGACCGCTGGGCGCGGGCACCGGGCTGGTCTCGATCACCGTCGGCGGCAACGACGCCGGGTTCGCCGACGTGATGACCACCTGCGTGCTGCAGTCCGACAGCGCCTGCGTCTCGCGCATCAACACGGCGAAGGCGTACGTCGACTCGACGCTGCCCGGCCAACTGGACAAGGTGTACTCGGCGATCAGCGCGAAGGCACCGGCCGCCCATGTGGTGGTGCTCGGTTATCCCCGCCTCTACCGGCTGGGCGGCACCTGCCTGGGCCTGTCCCAGGCCAAGCGGTCCGCCATCAACAACGCGGCCGACTATCTGAACACCGCGATCGCCAAACGCGCCGCCGACCACGGCTTCGCCTTCGGCGACGTCCGCCCCGCGTTCACCGGGCATGAACTGTGCTCCGGCAGCGCGTGGCTGCACGGTCTCAACCTGCTGAACACCGGCGACTCCTACCACCCGAAGGCCGCGGGGCAGTCGGGCGGATACCTGCCGGTGTTCAGGAGCGCGGCCTGACGGCCCCGTCGAGGGCTCCGGCTTCGTCCTCGTAGCCGTCGGAGTCCTCGGGGTCGTCCGAGTCGGAGGGGGAGGAGGCCCCGCCCGTGGTCGGGGCCTCCGTCTCGCAGGTCACCGAGAACGCGACGGAATCGGACTTCGCGCGCACCGGGCCGCGCACCTCGACGCCGATCTCGTCCGCGTGGCTCCCCGACGTCGAGACGACGACCCGGTCCTGCTTGGTCCTCTCGCCGCCGGACGGGAACGACAGCGTCTTCCAGCCGGTGTCCTCGACCTCGCCGTCCCGCGCCACCCAGCGGTAGTCGACTTCCACGGGGACCCTGCCCACGGTGAACGTCGCGGTGAAGGTGGGCGCCTGCCCGTCCGGCGGCGGACAGGCGCCCACGTAGTCGGTGTTGGCGCCCTCGACCGTCACCTCGACGGACTGGGTGGGCGGCTCGCTCGTGGTCCCGCTGCCGTCGGACGGGGCCGAGGGGGTGTCGCCCTCGTCGCTCGGGGTCTCGCCGCCGCCCGTCGACTCGCCCGCACCCCCGTCACCGGTCTGTCCGCCGGTGCCGCCCGTCGTGCCCGCCCCACTGGTGGTGTCGGCGTCACTCCCGCCGCCGTCACGGGTGATGAGGGCGTACGTCAGCCCGGCGATGGCGAAGGCGACCGCGGCGATACCGGCGATCAGGAAGACGAGGGCGCGACGGTCGCGGTCCGGCCCGGCGGCGGGCACCGCCGAGGGCCGGGCCGCGGCGGCCGGGGCGGGACGTGGCGGGGTCGGGGGGCCGTACCGGTGCGCGTCCGGATCCGGACTCCCGCTCGCGCCCGGACTCGGGAAGGCGGCCACCGTCGGGCTGTTCGGGCCCGAGGCGGCCGTGTCGGCGCGCGGGGTGCCGCCCGCGCCGATGATCCGCAGGTCCTGCTCCGCCCGCTCGGTGGAGATCCGCTCGGCCGGATCCTTGCGCAACAGCCCCTCGATCACCGGGGCCAGCGGGCCGGCCCGGAGCGGCGGCGGAAGCTCCTCGTCGACGACCGCGCGCAGGGTGCTCAGCGGAGTGTTCTGCCGGAAGGGCGAGTTGCCCTCGACCGCCGCGTACAGCAGAACACCGAGCGACCACAGGTCGGACTCGGGGCCGGGCGTACGGCCCAGCGCGCGCTCGGGGGCGAGGAACTCGGGGGAGCCGATGACCTCGCCGGTCATGGTCAGCGCGGAGCTGCCCTCGACCATGGCGATGCCGAAGTCGGTGAGGACCACCCGGCCGTCGTTGGACATGAGCACGTTGGCCGGCTTCACGTCCCGGTGCAGCACGCCGGCCTCGTGCGCCGCGCGCAGGGCGGCCAGCACCTCGGCGCCGAGGTGCGCGGCGCGCTGCGGGGAGAGCGGACCCTCGGCGTCCAGGAGATCGGCGAGCGAGAGCCCGCGCACCAGCTCCATCACGATCCACGGGCGGCCGTCCTCCATGGCCACGTCGTACACCGTGACGACGTTGCGGCTGGCGACCCGGGCCGCCGCCCACGCCTCCCGCTCCAGACGGGCGTACATCCGCTCGACGTCGGAGGCCGGGACACCGCCCGGCGCCCGTACCTCCTTGACCGCGACCTCACGGTGCAGCACCTCGTCCCGGGCCCGCCACACGGTTCCCATGCCGCCCTCGCCCAGCGGGGTCAGCAGCCGGTAGCGGCCGGCGATCACACGTTCGCTGCCTGGCTCTCCGGACACGGACATCCCCCATCGGTCGCACCCGCCTGAAATCTCCACTCCGTGCGATTTCTTGACAAAAGTAGCTCAGCCGAGGGCGGATGCCGCCCCCCTGAGCACCAGACCGGCCCCCAGAGCGACGACCAGCAACGCCGAGGCCAGCGGTACGGTCCGGCGCACCAGTGCCGCCGTCGGCCCGCCGAGCCGGCCCTCACCCTTGTCCAGCACCCGCGTCGCCCAGCCGCCCGCCTTCACCACGGCATACCCGGCCGCCGTCAGCGTGAGCGCGAGGCCGATGCCGTACGCCAGCACGAGCAGCAGCCCGAACCACGCCTTCCCCAGCGCCGCCGCGCCGACCAGCACGACCACGGCCGACGGGCTCGGCACCATCCCGCCCGCGAAACCGAGCAGGATCGTGCCGCGCAGGGTGGGCGCGGTGGGGTGCGTGTGTGTGAAGCCGCCATGGGTGTGGGTGACGCCGCCGCCGAAGAGGGAGCGCTTCGGGGTGGGGGCGCCGCTGTGCTCGCGGCTGTGGTCGTGGGCGTGACCGTGTGCCCTGGCCGGCGCGTGCTCGTGGGTGTGCGCCTCGACCGGCGTGTGGGTGTGCGCCCGCGCCTGGGCGAGCACGAGTTGGCGCTCGCGCGCGTGGTCGTGGGAGTGGCCGTGCCCGTGGTGGGGCTCGTGCTCGTGGTCATGGTCATGGTCATGGTCGTGGCTGTGCCTCTCCGTACGCCCGTGCCCGTGTTCATGGCGGTGCTCGTGGCCGTGTCCGTGCCCCGGCGTGAGCGCCGGCTTGCGGTTCAGCCACGCGCGGCGTGCGAGCGTCAGGCCCGCCGCCATCACGAAGAGGCCGCTCGCGATGCCCAGCCAGGTGATCACGGACGGAGCGGCGGCCGACCCGGCGAGGACGAGGAGACCGAGGGCGACGACGCCGAGGGTATGGGTGACCGTCACGGACGCGGCCATGGGCAGGACGTCGCGCATCCGGGCCCGGTCGCGGGCGGCGGCCGTCGCGGCCATCAGGGTCTTGCCGTGGCCCGGGCCGAGGGCGTGCATCGCGCCGAGGAACATGGCGATGCCGAAGGCGAGGGCGCCGAAGCCGAGGGTGAGGTCGCGGCTGGAGACCAGGTCGTCGAGGGCCCGGGTCCAGCGGTCGGCGCCGCGTGGGAGGACCGAGGCGCCGGGCGCGTCACCGCGCTGCTCGGCCAGCGCGGGGCCGCCGGGCCGCACCTGGAGCGAGGCCGTCGCCGTGTCCTCCGGCGACTGCAGCAACTCCTCGGGGTAGCTGCTGAGTTCCCGGGAGATCGACTCCTCGGGAACGTCCGACCCGGTGAGGGTCATGCCGTCGCCCCGGGCGGTGACCTCGCGCCAGCCGGGACCGGAGTCCACGGCGGCGTGGAAGCGTACGTCGGCGGCGCGGTCCGGCAGCGGAGCCGTCAGCCGGCACTCCACGCGCAGCGTCTTCAGCCCCGCCTGGCCCGGCCGCTCCTCGGCCCGGCTGGACCTGAGCGTCACCTCGACGGCACGTCCGTCGACGGTGACCTCACTGCCCTCGGTGGCCGTCTCGCACCGTTCGCGGGCCCACTTCCCGCTGCCCTGCCGCTCGATGGCGGGCTCGGCCTGGGTCGCCGGGATCTCCGCGAGGTCCTCGACATGGAAGATGCTCAGCTGCCCGTCGGCGGCGACGAGGCCGTCGTACCGGTTGACGGTGAAGTTGCCGAGCGGGTGGGCGCTCGCGGTCCCGGCGGGGACGAGGACGAGCGCGCAGACGGCCGGGAGGACGGCCGCGCAGGAGGCGAACACGCGCCGGGGGGACTTCACTTGCCGGCCTCCAGAGCCTTCAGGGTCCTACGGGCCTGCGCCGCGCCGAGCGGCGAGAATCCGGGGTTGAGGTCGAGCGCCGCCCTGAGCGAGGTCCGGGCGTCCCGCTCGTCGCCGGCCGCGTACTCGACCATGCCGCGGTGGTACAGGAACGTCGCGTCCTGGTAGCCGGTGGCCGTGGCGCGGCGGGCGTACGGCAGGGCCTCGGCGTCGCGGCCGTTGACGTGCAGCGCCCAGGCGAGGGCGTCCGCCGTGTGGACCGTCTCCCGGCGCTTCCACTCGGCCTCGGCCGCCCGCAGCGCTGCCTTCTCGTCGCCGTGGTCGGCTGCGGCGAGCGCGGTGTCCAGGTCGGCGTTGACACCGTTGGAGCGGGCCAGGGCGGTGTAGGCGTCCACCAGCGTGTACTGGTCGCCCGCCCTGGTCGCGTCACCCTTCGCCTCGTACAGCTCGCCGAGCACGACGAGCGGTCCCGGCAGCGGATGGGCGGACACGACCTGCTCCAGGCCGCGGATCGCCTCCGCGCCGTCGCCGCTCGCGGCCTGGGCGCGGGCGCGGCCCTCCAGCGCGGGAAGGTAGGTGTCGTCGGCGCCGAGAGCGCGCGCGTAGTGGTCGAGGGAGGTCTTGTGGTCGCCCTGCTTCCAGGCGAGCTGGCCGAGCTGGGTGGCCACGTAGGCGATGTCGCCGCGGGTCGCCGCCGAGTCGAGCGCCTGCTCCAGCACACGCCGGGCGGTCTTCACGTCGCCGCGCAGCTCGTGCACGTAGGCGTACCGCGTGAACACGGGGATGCCGGGGCGCCGGGTGTCCGCCAGCCGCGCCGCCTTCAACGCCTCGTCGTAGCGGCCGAGTTCGACCAGGGCGTCGATGCGGCTGCACAACGCCCGTTCGCTGTAGGGGTTCTCCTTCAGCGCCCGGTCCGCGTACCGCAGCGCCCCCTCGAACTCGTGACGTGCGGCGGCGAGCGCGGCGAGCCCCGCGAGCGCCGGGTCGTTGTCCGGCCGCAGCTCCAGCGAGCGCTCCAGGGCCTTCTCGGCCTGCGGGTAGCGGGAGGGGTCGCCCTTGACGCGGGCCTGCTCGACGTACGCGAGGCCGAGCGTGGACCAGGAGCCGAAATCCTTCGGCTGTTCCTTGAGATGGGCCTGGAGCCGGGTGACCGCCGAGTCGAGGTCACCACGGGCGAGCTGTGCCGCCGAGACCCCCGGCGAGGTGGACGCGGCGAGCGTCCGGTCCTCGTCCCGGGCGCCCAGGGCGACCGCGAACCCGGTGAAGGCGACGGCCAGCGCCGCCGCGCACGCGGTGAGCCGCAGCAACCGCCCCCCGGCGGACGCGGGAGCGGGACGGCGGGCGGGCTCGGCAGCGGGCTCCGGGCGGGGCCCGTTGCCGGACGCGGTGCCGGTCGCCGGGCCGGACTCGGCGATGTCGCGCCGGTCGTCCCCGGAGGTCCCCTCGTCGGGACGCGGACGCCCGTCCTGCGACGCGCTCTCGTTCGTACGCGGGGACATGCCCTCTCCTCAACAGCCGTGCGTGGTGCGGTGGTGGTGATCGTGGGGCGCGGCCCGCGCCATGGGGATGGGTACGAGCGGGCCGCGCCGGTCGGTGGGCCGGGCCCGCTGAAGGGGCCCGGCCGGGGCGGACTAGTAGTACGCCCGGTCGTTCATCCGGCGGCGCCACCACAGCAGACCCGTGCCGATGAGCAGGACACCGGCCGCGCCGGCACCGGCCGAGGTCGCGATCAGCGTGGTGTCGTCGGTGCCGCTCTCGACACCGGTGCCGAGGGCGCTGCGCACACTGTTCGTGGTGTTGCCCTCGACGGTCTTGCCGCGCGAACCGGCCGTCGGCAGACCCACGTACGGGAAGGACTTGCCGAACTTCTTGTCGTTCTTGTCGACCGCGTCGCCCAAGTCGTTCTTGGCGCCGAGCAGTTCACCCTCGACGACCTGCAGTGCGATGTCGATCACGTCGTCGGTGAGCCGGCGGCCGTTCGGGAAGCCCTGGTTGTCGCCGTCGAGCACGCCCAGCCGCTTCGGCTTCTTGGTGGGCTCGATGGAGGTGTTGAGGCGCAGCTGCTCCGACGGGGTCACGTGCGGGGGCTGGTTGAGGCCCTCGACGCCCTTCAGGAAGACGTCGACGAGGTCGTTGCGCGGCTCCTCGGGCGCGGGGATCTGGTAGATCGCCTCGATGAGCTTGGGCAGCTCCGGCTCGGTGACGTTCTTCAGGAACTGCGCGTCGTCCACCGGCGAGGACGCGTTGAACGTGTCCTTGTCCCTGATGGGGTTGACGACTTCGTTGACCAGCGGCATGCCGAGGCGCGACACCTGGTGGAACCGGCCGTTGGCGCCCTTGCGCTGGGTCGTCGACCAGATGCCCACGATCGGCTGGTCCTCGGACTCAACGAGCGCCTCGCTCGGCACCTGCAGGGCGATGGAGTTGACGTTGTACTGCTTGAGCGTGTCCCGCCCGACCTCGGAGAGGTCACCGCCGTACAGCAGGTCGAAGACGCGCAGGTCCAGGAAGAACGGGTCATCGGCCTGGCCGGCGTACGTCGTCACCCCGCTCGCGGTCTTGTAGACGGCGTCGTCGCGCAGCTTCTTGTAGTTCGGCATCGACGCCTTGCCGACGTTCGACGGCGCCACCCGCACGTCGTCCGCGAGCTTCGTCTTGGAGACCGCGCGCCGGTTCTTGAGCTTGATGAGCTCGATGTCGTACGTCTGCGTGATGTTGAGGTCCGGGTCGTCGAGGCTCTCCACGACGCCCGTGTTGTACAGGAACGTCTTGTCGTTCTTCGTCTTCGTCTCGAACGTGTAGCGGAAGACCAGGTCCTCCTGCGCGTCGCCGTCCTGGTCGACGCGGATGTCGTACTGCGCGTCCTCGGCGAACGTGAAGAAGTTCGGTCCGCCCGCCGGTTCCTCGAAGGGGATCCAGTTCGCGATGATCGTCGTCGTGTCCGGCTTGTCCGGGCTGACGAACGCGTACACGTCCGTGTTGTCGAACTGGGGCTCCCCCGAGATCAGCGGGGCCTCGCGATGGCTGGAGGCGGAGGCCGCCCCCGGTTCCAGCGCGGTGACGCCGGCGGCTGCGAGCCCTCCGGCGGCCAGCGAACCACAGATGAGGGACGCGACGCTCCTGCGCCCCGCGCCGCTCCTGGAAGTAGGTGTCATGCCGTCCGTCCTCTGTCCAACTTGCCTGACGAACGCCATTCGGAGCGGTCGGCAGGGTGGATTGGTCGAATCCCAAACGTTCTTACGGCGCGTTTGACAGGTTGTTTCAGCGCGGAGCGCGATTCGTCGATCGGGATCTCGTCCCACCCGGTGCGGTCGCATCCGGGCCGACCGGATCCGTCGGCGGGCGACCCGCGTTTCGGGCAGGCTGATCCGTACCCCCATCCGGAGGTGGGTTCGTTGCGAATGCCTTACGCGCGGGGATGGCCGTGCTCGGCCGGAGGCGAGGGGGAGCCAGTGGAGGCGGACAGGCTGCTGGTCCGGGTGGCCGGCGGCGACCAACGGGCCTTCGAGGACCTGTACGCGGTGGTGTCCGGCCCGGTGTTCGGGCTGGTCCGCCGGGTCGTCCGGGACCCCGCGCAGTCGGAGGAGGTGGCTCAGGAGGTGCTGCTCGAACTCTGGCGCTCCGCGGGCCGGTTCGACCCCGCCCGGGGCAGCGCCCTGTCCTGGGTCCTCACCCTCGCGCACCGGCGCGCGGTGGACCGGGTGCGCAGCGCCCGCGCCGCCACCGAGCGCGAACGGCGCGAGGGGCGGCGGTCCCACCTCACCGCCTTCGACCAGGTCACCGAGGAGGTCGAGGCCGGACTCGAACGCCAGTGGGTGCGCCACTGCCTGGAGAAACTCACCTCCCTGCAGCGCGAGTCCGTCACCCTCGCCTACTACGACGGTTACACCTACCGTGAGGTGGCCGAGCGGCTCTCCTGCCCGCTCGGCACGGTCAAGACCCGTATGCGCGACGGACTCACACGGCTGCGCGAATGCCTGGGAGGAGCCGCATGAGCGCCCTGAACGGCCGGCCCGGGAGAGGTGCCGCGTGAGCCTGTTCCGCCGCGAGGACCTCCACTCGCTCGCCGCCCCCTACGCGCTCGACGCCCTGGAGCCCGACGAGCGGCGCCGCTTCGACAAGCACCTGGAGCGGTGCGACCGCTGCCCCGCCGAGGTGCGGGCCCTGTCCGAGGACGCCGTCCGCCTCGCCTGGTCCACGGCCGCCCCGGCACCGGCCGCGCTGCGCGACCGCGTCCTCGCCGCCGTACGCGACACTCCGCAGGAGGCCCCGGCCCAGGCGCGCCCCCAGCAGCATCTGCCGCCGCATGTCTGGGGGACCGCCCCGCCGCCGAAGACGCGCGCCCGTGCGCCCCGGATGCGCCCTTTGTTCGCCCCGCTGGCCGCCGCCACGGCCGCCGCCGCGCTCGTCGTGGCCTCCCTCTTCGCCGTCCAGGCGGACCGCGCCCGGGACCAACTGGAGGCGGAGCGCGCGCAGGCGAGTGAGATCGCCCACGTTCTCGCCGCCCCGGACGCCCGCGTGAGCGGTGACCGGGACGCGGAGGGCCATGGAATCGGAGTGATCGCTTCCGCCGAGGAGGGGAGTGCGATCGTGACCCTCAGCGGATTCGAGGACCTCCCGGACGGCCGGGTGCATCAGCTCTGGCTCATGCGCCCCGACGTGCAACCACGCTCCCTGGGTCTCTTCGACGGCGACACGCCCGTGGTCGCGAACGGGATGGACTCCGACGCGACGTCACTCGCAGTGACCGTTGAACCCGACGGTGGATCACCGCAACCCACCAGCCAGCCAGTTGTCCAACTCGCCCTGGAATCGGTAGGATTCGGAGAGTAATCAGCAACGACCCCGCGGGGTAGGTGAATACCAGGAGCGTGATTCCCGAGTGCTCCGACGGGGCGATATGGTTACGCTGCCCGGGCCGGGTGGACGCGTACGGGTGGGGAGTGACATGGAACAGATGACAGTGCGCAGGGCGCGAGTCCCTGCGATCACCTGCGGGAGCAGCGCGACCAGTTCGCGTCTCGACCGCCATCTCTCGGTGCTGAGCGGCCCGGCGGTTCCGCAGCGCGAGACGGCCGAGGCGACCTCGCTGATGCGCGAAATAACGGCACGTTCCCCGCACGAGCGCCGTGACAGCAAGAACACGCGCGTCGGCCGGGTCTCGCTGTTCGCCCCCCTGAAGAGGCTGCGCCGCTCGCTGTTCGGCAGCCGCTAGCACCCACGGCACCAGCTTTCCCGGCAGAGGGCACGCTCTCAGGCGACCACACCACCCCGGCGCAGCGCCGCGCTCCCGTCGTCCGTCATCCCCGCGGCACGCGGCAGTGACCGGCGTGCTCCCCGAGCGCGGGCACCACTCCCGTCCAGGCCTCGTCCCCGCCGCTCTTCCTCACAGCAGCGTGAACTGGCCCTCCGGGCCCTCCTCGTGGTGGTCCAGTACCGAGGCGGGTCTGCGGGTCGTGTCCGGCACGGGAAGGACGCCCGCCTCGCGCAGCATCGCCGGCGTGATCGGCCTCTGGATGGTCAACGCGGCCTGTGAGGGGCGCAGTTCCGCCAGCAGGGCCAGCACGGTGATCAGCTCCAGCAGCTCCGAGGTCCAGGGCTGCGGCCAGGTCGTCGGGCGTACCGCCTCCAGCGTGCCCGGCTCCGCCGGTTCCGTGCGGCGGGCGAACCACTCCTGCAGGGCGCGGACTCCGCCGACGTGGAAGTCCCAGGCCTCGGCCGGCACGGGGGAGATGCGGCCCTCGTCGATGAGCAGGGCTTCTTCCCCGGGGTCGTAGCGCAGTTCCAGAGGGCGGGAGGGGAACGGGGCGCGGACGTAGGGGCGGCGGCCCCCGGGGAGCTTGGGGCGGTCGCCGTTTCGGCGCATGAGCCAGAGGGTGCGGCGGCCCAGTCCGACACCGTGGTCCCAGGTCTCGGGGTCGGTGGTGAGCGGGACTTCGATGCCTCGGGGGCCCGGACGGGCGGCGACCAGGAACCAGGCGAGGACGTCGAGGGGGTCGACGGGATCGGTGCCGAGGCGCTCGGCGAGGTGCTCCGGCAGTCCCGGCGCCAGGTTCGGTTCCTGTCCGCCGGGCCGTCGGTACAGCGGGCGGACACGGCCGATGCGGGGGCCGTGTGGCGGGGTCAGCGGCAGGACGGGAGAGGCGAGGAGGAGGGGGCCGGACGGCTCGGGTGTGACCGACTGTTCGACGACGAAGACCTGGTGGTCGTCCGCCACACGCCACAGCTCGGGTCGGGCGGAGTCGATCAGGCGGTGGTCGGGAAGGAGCCACTGCTCGTCGAAGGGGGCCGCCAGGACCCGCACGGGCTCGGGGCAGGGGCCCGACTCGCGGGCCAGCCGGCCGGTGCCGCCGGACCGGCCCGGCAACTGGGGCACCGCCGAGGCGAGGGTGCGCGAGCGGGTGGGAGCGAACAGGGCCTCCCGGTCCGGGCCCTCGGCCTTCAGCAGGGCGCGCCAGCGGGCTTTCAGGGAGGCCGTGTCGGGGGCCGTCGGCCACCCCCGGCCCAGCCGCGGCGGTGCGACGGACCACGGCATGAGGTCCGCGAGCAGCGGAGCGTCGTCGGGCGTCACGCCGGGCATCGTACGGCCTGGGGGGTGCTGCGAGTCCACGCACCGGACGCCGCGGGCACCGCACGCAACTCTCGCGGCACCACCGGTCACGGTGCGTCGAGGGTGACGGTGAAGGAGAAGCGGTCGCCACGGTAGTGGATGACCGCCACGTCGAGGACGCGGCCGGAGTCGTCGTAGGCGACGCCCGTGTAGTGGAGGATCGGGCTGAGGAGCGGGACCCGGAGGAGGCGGGCCGTCTCCGGGTCGGCGATACGGGCCTCGACGGTGTCGGTGATCCGGCCGATGGACACGCCCACGACGTCCCGCAGGACCTTGGTCATCGGCCAGCGCAGCAGAGCGTCCCGGTCGATGCGTTCGGCCAGCTCGGGGCGGACGTAGTTGCGGGCGTGGTTGGTGGGCTCGCCCGTCTTCTCGTCGCCGCGCAGCCGGTGGTACGTCGCGACCTCCGTCAAGTCCGGGAAGTACGCCGAGAGTTCACCCGACAGGGGGGTGCTGCCGTGGTCCAGCAGCTCCGTCGTCATGCCCGACTGCTGGGCCACGATCGCGTCCACCGAGCCGAGCAGCCGCACGGGCGAGCCCCGCTGGGCGCTCGGCTCGATGAACGTGCCGCGCCGGCGGTGCCGGGTGATCAGCCCCTCGTCCTCCAGCTCCTTCAGCGCCTGCCGCATGGTCAGCACGCTCACCCCGTAGTGCCCGGCCAACTGTTCCTCGGTGGGCAGCCGCAGGGGTTCCTGGGGCGACCGGCCGAGTATCGAGGCGCGCAGGGACTGCGACACCTGGTACCAGAGCGGCAGTTTGCGGTTCAGGACGATCGAGTCCGGAGCGAAGGAGGTCACCACGGTATCCCTACCCGGCGGGACGCCTTCAGCGCAACGGGCCGAAGTGGCGCTGGAGCCCGGCCCACACATCGTCGTACCCCTGCTGCAGGTGCTCCGCGCGGGCCGCCTGCGTGGTCGTGAGGATCGGCCAGCGCGTCTCGAACATGAACGCCAGCCCGTCGTCGACCCGCTGGGGCTTCAGCTCCGCCGCGCTCGCCCGGTCGAAGGTCTCCCGGTCCGGCCCGTGCGCCGACATCATGGTGTGCAGCGAACCTCCCCCGGGCACGAAGCCCTCCGCCTTGGCGTCGTAGGCGCCCTCGATCAGGCCCATGTACTCGCTCATCACGTTCCGGTGGAAGTACGGCGGCCGGAACGTGTCCTCACCCACCAGCCAGCGCGGCGCGAAGACCACGAAGTCCACCTCGGCCAGCCCCGGGGTGTCCGACGGCGACGTCAGCACCGTGAAGATCGACGGGTCCGGATGGTCGTACGAGACCGTACCGATGACGTTGAAGCGGCGCAGGTCGTACACGTACGGGGTGGAGTTGCCGTGCCAGGCGACCACGTCGAGCGGGGAGTGGTCGTACCTGGCCGTCCAGAGGTTCCCGCAGAACTTGTTCACCACCTCCACCGGGCCCTCGACGTCCTCGTACGCGGCGACCGGCGCCCGGAAGTCGCGCGGGTTCGCGAGGCCGTTGGCGCCGATCGGGCCGAGGTCGGGGAGGCGGAAGGGGGTGCCGTAGTTCTCGCAGACGTAGCCGCGGGCCGAGCCGTCCAGGAGGTCGACGCGGAAGCGGACACCGCGGGGGACCAGGGCCACCTCGCCGGGCTCCGCGTGCAGCAGGCCGAACTCCGTGCGCACGAGCAGGCCACCGCGCTCCGGGACGATCAGCAGTTCGCCGTCCGCGTCGCCGAAGACCCGCTCCATGGCGGAATTGGCGTGATACAGGTGCACGGCCATGCCCGTCCGCCGGGCCGCGTCGCCGTTGCCGCCGAGCGTCCACAGACCGGCGACGAAGTCCGTGCCGGCCGGCGGCTCCGGCAGAGGGTCCCAGCGCAGCCGGTTGGGGTCGGGGACCGTCTCGGTGAAGGGGGCCGTACGGAGGGTGCCGTTGTCCGCCCGCGTGAAGGCGGGGTGCGCGGCCGACGGGCGGATCCGGTAGAGCCAGGAGCGGCGGTTGTGGGCCCTCGGTTCGGTGAACGCGGTGCCGCTGAGCTGCTCCGCGTACAGGCCGAGCGGGGCGCGCTGCGGGGAGTTGCGGCCCTGCGGCAGCGCGCCCGGGACCGCCTCCGAGGCGTGTTCGTTGCCGAAACCGGAGAGGTACTCCAGCCCCTCGGCCGTCTTCCTCGAGTCCCCGCTCATGCTCGCTCCCTCGCGCTCCTGATTCCTCTGCATCACCGTAGGATTCCGTCGGGGCGGGTGCAAGAGGACGGGGCGACAACCGGTCGCCGGTGAGGCGTCGACAGGCCGGGTGCATCGGGCGGGGGAGAACCGGACCGGGAGCGGATCCGTGTTGTCAGTGCGGTGCTCTAGTCTCCCGGCAGGCCGTGCATGTGCGGATGTGCGCTGTCCGTGCCGCTCCACGGCTGAGCGGAAGTGGCGGTACCGGCCGTACAGACATTCGGAAGGCTCATCGGACCTCGGCGGAAAGGCACCATGAAGCCCATGTCCCAGGCGACCTCCTTGCGCCGCGCACCCGTGCAGCGGCGCAGTGCGGAACGACTGACCAGGATCCTCGACGCCTGCGCCGACCTCCTCGACGAGGTGGGGTACGACGCGCTGAGCACCCGTGCCGTGGCGCTGCGCGCGGGTGTGCCCATCGGCTCCGTCTACCGCTTCTTCGGCAACAAGCGCGCGATGGCCGACGCGCTCGCCGAACGCAACCTGGACCGCTTCACCGACCGCGTCACCCGCCGCCTCCAGGCGACGGGCGGCCGGGGCTGGCGCACCGCCATGGACGCCGTCCTCGACGAATACCTCGACATGAAGCGCAACACCCCCGGCTTCGCCCTCATCGACTTCGGCAACCAGATCCCCGTCGGAGGCCGCCGCCGGGAACCCAACCACCGCGTCGCGGACCGGCTGTCCGACCTGCTCTCCGCGTTCATCGACCGCACCCCCGACGACGACCTCCGCCGCACCTTCCTCATCGCCGTCGAGACCGCCGACACCCTCGTGCACCTGGCGTTCCGGGTCTCGCCGGAGGGGGACCCGCGGATCATCGAGGAGATGCGGGAACTGCTGCGGGCGTATCTGGCGCGCGTACTGGACTGATGCCGGACGTATCCGGCGCGCGTACCGCACCGGACCGGACCGGGGTCCGGCGGTTTCTCCGACAAGACTCCGGCGGGGCCTCCCCGCGCGGCATACCGGTCGGTATCCTCGGTCTCGGTGCCGCGCGTCCTCCGCGCGCGGCCCGAGTCCGAGCGCCATCGCCACCCCCCGGGAGGACCCGTGTCCACCACCGCCGACTCCCGCACCGCCCTGCGCGTCTGCCCGCTCTGCGAGGCGACCTGCGGGCTCACCCTCACCATCGAGGGCACGCGGGTGACCAAGGCCCGCGGCAACCGGGAGGACGTGTTCAGCAAGGGGTTCATCTGCCCGAAGGGCGCCTCGTTCGGGGCGGTCGACGAGGATCCCGACCGGCTGCGCACCCCGCTGGTCCGCGAGGACGGGGAACTGCGGGAGGCGACCTGGGCGGAGGCCTTCGACGCCGTCGCCGCCGGACTGCGGCCGGTCGTCGAGGCGCACGGCCCGCACGCCGTCGGCGTCGTCCTCGGCAACCCGAACGTCCACACCATGGCCGGCGCCCTCTACCCGCCCGTCCTCCTCGCCGGACTCGGCACCCGCAGCGTGTTCACCGCCTCCACCGTCGACCAGATGCCCAAGCACGTCTCCAGCGGACTGCTCTACGGCGACGCCCACGCCATCCCCGTCCCCGACCTCGACCGCACCGACCATCTGCTGCTCCTCGGCGCCAACCCCCTGGAGTCCAACGGCAGTCTGTGTACCGCTCCCGACTTCCCCGGCAAGCTCAAGGCCCTCAGGGCGCGCGGCGGCACCCTCACGGTCGTCGACCCGCGTCTGACCCGCACGGCCAAGCTCGCCGACCGGCACGTGGCGATCCGTCCGGGCACGGACGCGCTGCTGCTCGCGGCGATGGCGAGCGTCCTCTTCGCCGAGCAGCTCGTCGACCTCGGGGACCTTGCCCCGCATGCCCAGGGGTTGGACGAACTCGCCGACGCCGTAAGGGAGTTCACGCCCGAAGCCGTCGCCGGGGCCTGCGACGTCGACGCCGGCACCATCCACGCGCTCGCCCGGGAGCTGGCCGCCGCGCCCACCGCCGCCGTATACGGACGCATCGGCAGCTGCACCGTCCCGCACGGCACCCTCGCCAGCTGGCTGGTCGACGTCCTCACCATCCTCACCGGCAACCTCGACCGGCCCGGCGGCGCCCTCTTCCCGCAGTCCGCGACCGACAGGACACCCCGGCCCGCCGGACCCGGCCGCGGCTTCAGCCTCGGGCGCTGGCACAGCCGGGTCAGCGGCCACCCCGAGGCCAAGGGCGAGCTGCCGCTGTCCGCGCTCGCCGAGGAGATCGACACCGCCACCCCTGAGGGCAGTCCCGTCCGCGCCCTCATCGCCGTCGCCGCCAACCCCGTGCTCTCCGCACCCGACGGCGACCGCCTCGACAAGGCGCTCGACTCCCTCGACTTCATGGTCAGCGTCGACCCGTACCTGGGCGAGACCGCCCGCCACGCCGACGTCGTCCTGCCGCCGCCCCCGCCCTCCCAGGCCCCGCACTTCGACTTCGCGTTCAACGCCTTCGCCGTACGCAACCAGGTCCGCTACCACCGCGCCGCCGTCCCCCTGGAGGACGGCCGCATGTCCGAGACCGAGATCCTCGCCCGGCTGACCCTCGCCGCCACCGGCATGCACGGCGCCGACCCCTCCGCCGTGGACGACCTGGTCATCGGCCAGACCCTGGGCAAGGCCGTGAAGGAGACCCACTCGCCCGTCCACGGCCGGGACGCGCGCGAGCTCGCCGCACAGCTGACGGGCGACAGCGGCCCCGAGCGGCGGCTCGACATGATGCTGCGCCTCGGCCCGTACGGCGACGGCTTCGGCGCACTCCCGGGCGGGTTGACCCTGGAGAGGGTGCTCGCCCACCCGCACGGCATCGACCTCGGCCCGCTCAAGCCCCGGCTGCCGCAGCCGCTGAAGACGGTGAGCGGCAGGGTCGAACTGCTGCCGCAGCCGATCGTCGACGATCTGCCGAGGCTGCGGACCGCCCTGCGGGAGCGCCCGGACGGACTCGTCCTCATCGGCCGCCGGCATCTGCGGTCCAACAACAGCTGGCTGCACAACATCCCCGCCCTCACCGGCGGCACCAACCGCTGCACCCTGCACATCCATCCCGACGACGCCGAACGCCTCCAACTGGTCGACGGGGACGCCGTACGGATCAAGGGCGCCGGGGGCGAGGTCACCGCTCCCGTCGAGGTCACCGACGTCGTACGGCGCGGTGTGGTGAGCCTTCCGCACGGCTGGGGACACGACCGTCCCGGCACCCGGATGAGCCACGCGGCGGTCGACCCCGGGGTGAACGTCAACCAGCTTCTCGACGGCTCGCTGCTCGACCCGCTGTCCGGCAGCGCGGTCCTCAACGGGGTGCCGGTCGACCTCGCCCGAGTAGACGCAACGCTGTGACCTGGAGTTCTGCTCTTATTGCTCGCATGTCAACGTCTTGTTAAGGCTTGTGGGCCCGCCCTAACGTCGTCGCACCGCCGGTGCCCTGGTGGGAGTTCAAGGGCGAACGTTAGGTATCCACATGTTGACCATCCTCGGCTTCGCCATGATCGCGACCTTCCTGGTCCTGATCATGATGAAGAAGATGTCGCCGATCGCGGCGCTCGTGCTGATCCCGGCACTCTTCTGCGTGTTCGTCGGAAAGGGAGCCCATCTCGGCGACTACGTCATCGAGGGGGTGGGCAACCTCGCGCCCACCGCGGCGATGCTGATGTTCGCCATCGTCTACTTCGGCCTCATGATCGACGTCGGCCTCTTCGACCCGATCGTCCGAGGCATCCTGAAGTTCTGCAGGGCCGACCCGCTGCGCATCGTCGTCGGCACGGCGCTGCTCGCCGCGATCGTCTCGCTGGACGGTGACGGCTCGACCACCTTCATGATCACGGTCTCGGCGATGTACCCGCTGTACAAGCGCCTGAAGATGAGCCTGGTCGTGATGACCGGGGTCGCCGCCACCGCCAACGGCGTGATGAACACGCTGCCCTGGGGCGGCCCGACCGCCCGCGCCGCCACCGCGCTCAAGCTCGACGCCGGCGAGATCTTCGTCCCGATGATCCCGGCGCTCCTTGTCGGCCTGCTCTTCGTCTTCATCCTCGCCTACGGCCTCGGCCTGCGGGAGCGCAAGCGCCTCGGGGTGCTGAGCCTCGACGAGGCGCTGGAGCAGGAGAGGATCGTCAAGGACCAGGGGACGACCGGGTCCGAGGAGGCCGTGCTGGTCGGCGCGGGCGCCTCGTCCTCCGCCGCCGTCGGCTCCGGCGACGACGAGGTCCGTACGGCGAAGGCCACCGGCGGCGCGGGCTCCGGCACCGACGCCGACGCCGAGGACGACGAGGCGGACGACGTACGCCTCCAGGGCCTCGACCCCGACCGTCCGACGCTGCGCCCCAAGCTGTACTGGTTCAACGCGCTGCTCACGGTCACGCTGCTGACCGCCATGATCATGCAGTGGCTGCCGATCCCGGTGCTCTTCCTGCTCGGCGCCGCGCTCGCACTGACGGTCAACTTCCCCCACATCCCCACCCAGAGGGAACGGCTCGCCGCCCACGCCGACAACGTCCTGAACGTCTCGGGCATGGTCTTCGCCGCCGCCGTCTTCACCGGCGTCCTCCAGGGCACCGGCATGGTCGACTCGATGGCCCAGTGGATCGTCGACGGCATCCCGTCCGGCATGGGCCCGCACATGGCCCTCGTCACCGGTTTCCTGAGCCTGCCGCTCACCTACTTCATGTCCAACGACGGCTTCTACTTCGGCGTCCTGCCGGTCCT
The DNA here is from genome assembly GCF_037201975.1 of Streptomyces sp. TG1A-60. NCBI lineage: Bacteria > Bacillati > Actinomycetota > Actinomycetes > Kitasatosporales > Streptomycetaceae > Streptomyces > Streptomyces sp. TG1A-60. The sequence goes on from NZ_CP147520.1 coordinate 6,644,544, forward strand.
CGCCGAGGCCGGTGCCGCGCACGGTGTCTCGCCGCTGGAGATCGCCCGCGCCTCGCTCGTCGGCCAGCCGCTGCACATGTCGAGCCCGCTGGTGCCGGCCGTGTACGTGCTGGTGGGCATGGCGAGGGTCGAGTTCGGCGACCACACGAAGTTCGTGGTGAAGTGGGCGGCGGCGACCTCGCTGGTCATCCTCGGCACGGGCATCCTGTTCGGCATCATCTGAACCGTGCCACCCGACTCCCGCGCACGGAGCGACGTTTCCCCCGACCCGGGTGAAGTCCCCGCGACCCGGCGTGAACTTCCTTCAAGGAGGACCGCATCGTGAGGCCCGGTAGGAACCGCGGCTGGCTGCTCCGCCTCGTCATCGCCTTCAGCTTCGCGCAGGGGGCGGTGTCGATGGCCCGGCCCGCCGTGTCCTACCGGGCCCTCGCGCTGGGTGCCGACGAGCGGGCGGTCGGCGTGATCGCGGGGGTCTACGCCCTGCTCCCGCTGTTCGCCGCCGTCCCGCTCGGCCGCCGGACCGACCAGGGGCGGTGCGCACCGCTGCTGCCCGTGGGTGTCGTCCTCATCGCCGGCGGCTGTGCGCTGAGCGGCCTGGCGAACTCGCTGGTGGCGATGGCCGTGTGGAGCGGCGTGATGGGCCTCGGCCACCTGTTCTTCGTCATCGGCGCACAGTCCCTGGTCGCCCGCCAGTCCGCCCCGCACGAACACGACCGCAACTTCGGCCACTTCACCATCGGCGCCTCCCTCGGGCAGTTGGTCGGCCCGGTCGCCGCGGGCGCCCTGATCGGCGGCCCGGACATGGCCCGTACGAGCGCCCTGGCGCTGGTCGTTGCGGGCGCGGGGGCGGCGGTCGCGTTCACGTCGCTGTGGCGGACAGAGCGCCCCGTCGAACCCAAGTCCGGTACGGCACAGGGCGAGCGGGTGCCCGTGCACCGCATCCTGCGCACCCGGGGAGTGCCCGGCGGCATCTTCATCAGCCTCGCCGTGCTGTCGGCGACCGACATCCTCACCGCCTATCTGCCGGTGGTCGGTGAGGACCGGGGCATCGCGCCCTCGGTGATCGGGGTCCTGCTGAGTCTGCGCGCGGCGGCGACCATCGTGTGCCGACTGGTGATGACGCCGATGCTGCGGCTGCTCGGCCGGACCGCGCTGCTCACCGTCACCTGTGTGCTGGGGGCCGTGCTGTGCGCCGGCATCGCGCTGCCGGTCCCGGTGTGGGTGTTGGCCCTGATGCTCGCCGCCCTCGGGTTCTGTCTGGGGGCCGGGCAGCCGCTGTCCATGACGACGGTGGTGCAGGCCGCGCCGGAGGACGCCCGCTCCACCGCCCTCGCGTTGCGGCTGACCGGCAACCGGCTGGGGCAGGCCGGGGCGCCCGCAGCCGCGGGACTGATCGCCGGTGTCGCGGGTGTGGCCGCGCCGTTCGTGATGCTCGGCGCGCTGCTGCTGGTGTCGTCGGGGATCGCCCTGCGGTCACCGGCGGAGCCGGAGCGGGGGAGGGACGGGGAGGAGGCGGGCGCGGGGGAGGACGCACGGTCCGGTGCGTCCATGAGCCGGTAGAGGGACATCTGACGGGTCGTTGGGCGCGGCTCCCGCCGTGCCCGGTGTGATGTGACAGAGAGTCAGGCGAAAGAGCGATTTGTATGAAAATCGTCTGACTCGGAGGTCTTGCATGTCCACCTCGTCCCGCCCGACCCGTGCCGGAGTGCGCGCGAGCGCCACCGCCGTTCTCGCGGCACTCACCGTCACGGGAACCGGCCTGCTCACAGCGCCGGCCGCCGTCGCCGCCCCGGGCGACCCCGCAGTCGTGATCCACAAGGTGGGCTTTCCGTTCGACAACAAGCGCAACCAGCCGCTGGTCTGCGACTTCTATCTCTCCGCCTTCAACTTCACGCCGTCGCAGCGCATCGCCTGGTCGATCGTCAGGCAGCCCCCCGCCCCGGCCGCCGCCCCCATCGCCACGGGCGACATCACGCCCGGAGCCGACGGCACCGGGCACAGCACGCCCGTGATGCCCGAAGGCGCGGTGCGGCTCCCCAACGGAGAGTACGTGCTGACCTGGAGGACCGTCGGCGGGCCGGTCGAGGAAGGGCGCAGGACGCTCAGGGTCGCGTGCCCGCCCGCCGGGCCCAACGGCGGCCCCCCGGCCGGCGGCGGCGGTCTCGCCATGAGCCAGGACTTCTCGCCGGTCGCCGGCGCGGCGGCCTCGGGCCTCGCCGCCGTCGGCGGAGTGGCCTACCTGCGGCTGCGCCGTCGTCGCGCCGATGGTACGGCGTAGACGCCGGCCGAGGCCCTGGTACCGGACGCGCGCCTACCGCCTGACGCGGACGGTCGTGGTGACCTTCGCGCTGGTGGCGGGCGGCGTCCATTGGGCGCGGGACGGCGAGGGGTTGGGACGGGCCGAGGCCGGCACCGCATGGGCCGACGCTGGGTCGCGTGGTGCGGGGGCACCGCGCGACCCAGCGTCCCCGTCCTTCACGCCCGCGCCCCCCGACGCACCTTCCCGCGCCGCGTCCCCGGGAACGACACCCGACGAGCGGAGCGGGCGGGCCGAGCGGGTGAGTCCGAGGCCCACCGAGCCGACGCGGCCCGCCCCCGCCGAACCCGCGAGACCGACGCCCACCAAGCCGCGCCTCACGGAGCCCACGAGATCGGCGCCCGGCGCCCCCACCGCTCGGGCGCCCACCGAGCCCGTGCGGCCCGCCCCCACCGGCAGGCCGGCCGCGCCGAAGAGGCCTGTCCAGCCCCGTACGCTGCCGCCCTCCCCGGCGAGGACCGTCACCATCCGGTACCTCGGTATCAAGGCCCCGGTGATCGGGCTCCGCCTCGACAGCCGGCGGAGGCTGCCCGCGCCTCCGGACGACAAACCCACGCTGGTCGGCTGGTACTCGGAGGGGCCCGCGCCCGGCGGCCCCGGCACCGCGGTCGTCGTCGGCCACCGGGACACCCGGACGGGTCCCGCCGTCTTCGCCTCGCTGGAGATGATCAAGCCCGGCCGTGTCGTGGAGGTCCGGCGGACCGACGGCCGCACCGCCGTCTACACCGTGGACGCCGTGAAGACGTACGAGAAGGCGCGCTTCCCCGACAAGGAGGTGTACGGCCACCGCGACCGCCCCGAGCTGCGTCTGATCACCTGCGGCGGCACGTACGACCGGCGCACGGGCTACGCGAGCAACGTCGTCGTCTTCGCGCACCTCACCGCCACCCGGGGACCCGCGCGCACGACGTGAACCGGCCCGCAGGCGCGTGACATTCGCCTTCGCGAGCTCCAGGGGCGCACGGGCGCACGGGCGCACGCGCGGCCCGGCCCGGCGCGGCCGGCGGGTCCGCGGCGCCGGGCCGGCCGGAGGTGGAGACATGACCTGGCCGCGGCCGTCGAGGGCGGCGGGGGCGATGACGAGTCCTGCCTCACTTCCCGATGCTCTGGTGCCGGAAAACTATCAGGGCTAGTTTTTGGTGCGGACGACACGGCCCCCGCCCGGAAGGCAGCGTGATGAAGGCACACGACGGCATGTACATCGGCGGTACCTGGCGGCCCGCCGCCGGATCCGACACGATCGAGGTCGTGAACCCGGCCGACGAGCAGGTGATCGACCGCGTCCCGGCGGGTACCGCCGAGGACGTCGACGACGCCGTACGTGCCGCCCGAGCCGCCCTCCCCGGCTGGGCCGCGACCCCGCCCGCCGAGCGGGGCGCGCTCATCGGCGCGCTGCGCGACTCGCTGGCCGCGCGCCGGGAGGAGATCGCCGAGACGGTGACGGCGGAGCTCGGCTCGCCGCTGCCGTTCTCCCGGAAGGTGCACGCGGACCTGCCGGTCGCGGTCGCCGGTTCGTACGCCGGACTGGCCGCGGAGCACGCCTTCGAGGAGAAGGTCGGCAACTCGACGGTCCACCACGAGCCCGTCGGCGTGGTCGGCGCGATCACCCCCTGGAACTACCCGCTCCACCAGATCGTCGCAAAGGTCGCCCCCGCCCTCGCCGCGGGCTGCACGGTCGTGCTGAAGCCCGCCGAGGACACCCCGCTGACCGCCCAGCTCTTCGCGGAGGCCGTCCACGAGGCGGGCGTACCCGCCGGGGTGTTCAACCTGGTCACCGGGCTCGGCACGGTCGCCGGGCAGGCGCTCGTCGAGCACTCCGGCGTCGACCTGGTGTCCTTCACCGGCTCCACGGCGGTGGGCCGGCGCATCGCCGCGACCGCCGGGGCCGCCGTCAAGAAGGTGGCGCTGGAACTCGGCGGCAAGTCCGCCAACGTGATCCTCCCGAGCGCCGACCTGGCCAGGGCGGTGGGTGTCGGCGTCGCCAACGTCATGTCCAACTCCGGCCAGACGTGCAGCGCCTGGACCCGCATGCTGGTCCACACCTCCCAGTACGACGAGGCCGTCGAGCTGGCCGCCCAGGCCGCCGCGAAGTACGGCGACCGCATCGGCCCGCTGGTCAACGCCAAGCAGCGGGGGCGGGTGCGGAGCTACATCGAGAAGGGCGTGGCCGAGGGTGCCCGTCTGGTCGCCGGCGGCGCCGAATCCCCGCGCGAACAGGGTTACTTCGTCAGCCCCACGGTCTTCGCCGACGTCACCCCCGAGATGACCATCGCCCAGGAGGAGATCTTCGGCCCGGTCCTGTCCGTCCTCCGCTACGAGGACGAGGCCGACGCCCTGCGGATCGCCAACGGCACGGTCTACGGGCTGGCCGGTGCGGTCTGGGCCGGCGACGAGTCCGAGGCCGTGGCCTTCGCCCGCCGCATGGACACCGGCCAGGTCGACATCAACGGCGGTCGCTTCAACCCGCTGGCGCCCTTCGGCGGCTACAAGCAGTCGGGAGTGGGCCGCGAACTCGGCGCACACGGGCTGGCGGAGTATCTGCAGACCAAGTCCCTTCAGTTCTGAACGGGTCCCAGACGAGTTGTAGGAGAGTCATACCCTCATGGCCGTTCGAGCCGCCGTACTGCCCGCCGTCGGTGCCCCGTTGGAGATCACCGAGATCGAGCTGCCGGATCCCGGGCCCGGCCAGGTCCGGGTGCGGCTCGCCGCAGCCGGGGTCTGTCACTCCGACCTGTCGCTGTCCGACGGCACCATGCGGGTGCCGGTGCCCGCGGTGCTCGGCCATGAGGGCGCGGGGACGGTCCTCGCGGTCGGCGACGGTGTCACGCATGTCGCGCCGGGCGACGGTGTCGTCCTCAACTGGGCGCCTTCCTGCGGGAATTGCCATGCCTGCTCGCTGGGCGAGGTGTGGCTGTGCGCGAACGCGCTGCTCGGCGCCGGGAACGTGTACGCCCGGCGCGCCGCCGACGGCGCCGACCTCCACCCCGGTCTGAACGTGGCCGCCTTCGCGGAGGAGACGGTCGTGGCCGCCGACTGTGTGCTCCCCGCCCCGGACGGCGTCCCGCTCACCGACGCGGCCCTGCTCGGCTGCGCGGTCCTCACCGGCTACGGCGCGGTCCACCACTCGGCAGGGGTCCGGGCGGGGGAGACCGTCGCCGTGTTCGGGGTGGGCGGGATCGGGCTGGCGGCGCTCCAGGCGGCGCGGATCGCGGGCGCGTCCCGCATCGTCGCCGTGGACGTCTCCACGGCGAAGGAGGAGCTGGCCCGGTCGGCGGGGGCCACGGAGTATGTGCTCGCCTCCGAGAACACCGTCCGCGAGATCCGCGCGCTGACCGGCAAGCAGGGCGTGGACGTCGCCGTGGAGTGTGTCGGCCGCGCGGCCACCATCCGGGCTGCCTGGGAGTCGACCCGGCGCGGCGGTCGCACCACCGTCGTCGGCATCGGCGGCAAGGACCAGCAGGTCACCTTCAACGCGTTGGAGATCTTCCACTGGGGTCGCACCCTGTCCGGCTGCGTGTACGGGAACTCCGACCCGGCCCGGGACCTGCCTGTCCTCGCCGACCACATCCGCGCGGGGCGTCTGGACCTCGGCGCCCTGGTGACGGAACGGATCTCCCTGGACGGCATCCCGGCGGCCTTCGGCAACATGCTGGCGGGCAGGGGCGGCCGGGCACTGGTGACGTTCTGATCCGGGTGCGGGTGACCCGTGGTCGCTCGCGCGGTTCCCGCGCCTCTGGAAGGCTCCGGCGCACCCCGTGCTTCTGAGGGCGCGGGGAACCGCGTGACCAGCCTCCACCCACCCGCAGCCGGACAAATCACCCCTCAGGCGAACCGAACCGAGCGAGACCGTTGACTGCATACCGTCCGGTCAGTACGTTCCCGGGAACGTCCCCGCACCCACCGGAGTGTGCTCGTATGGACACCGCTCCCCCCTCCCGCCCCCAGCCGCCCGCACCAGCCACCACCCCCCGCCCCCAGAGCCACCGCAAGGTCGCCACCGCCGCGGCGCTCGCCTCGGCGGTGGAGTGGTACGACTACTTCGTCTTCGGTATAGCGGCGGCCCTCGTCCTGGGCGACCTCTACTTCCCGGCGGGCAGCTCCTCCGCAGGAGTCCTCGCCGCGTTCGCCACCTTCGCCGTCGGCTTCCTCGCCCGCCCCCTCGGCGGCATCGTCGCCGGCCACCTCGGCGACAAACGGGGCCGCAAGCCGATGCTGGTCCTGGCCCTCACCCTGATGGGCCTGGCCACCACCGGCATCGGTCTGCTCCCCACGTACGAGACGATCGGGATCGCCGCTCCGGTCCTGCTCGTCCTCCTCCGCATCGCCCAGGGCGTCGCCGTCGGCGCCCAGTGGGGCGGCGCGATGCTGCTGGCCACCGAGTACGCCCCCGAGGGCAAACGCGGGGTGTACGGCAGTTTCGTCCAACTCGGCGTCCCCATCGGTGTGGTGAGCGCCAACACGATGTTCCTGGTCATGGGCGCCGCCACCGACGACGCGGCGTTCACCGCGTGGGGCTGGCGCGTACCCTTCCTGATCGGCCTGTTCGTCCTCGGGCTCGCCTGGTACATCCACCGTCATGTCGAGGAGACCCCCGAATTCCGGGCGGCGGAACGGGCGTTGGCGGAGAAGGAGAAGAGCGAGAAGGGCTCCCCGCTCAGAACCGTCCTCCGCGGCCACCTGGGCACGGTCTTCCTCGCCGGTGGCTCCTTCGCCGTGAACACCGCGACCTTCTACATCCTCATCACCGGCGTCCTCGACTACACCACCCGCGAACTCGACATGAAACGCAGCGCGGTCCTCGCCGTCTCCCTCTGCGTCAGCCTCACCCAACTGGTGCTGATCCCCGCCGCCGCGGCTCTCTCCGACCGCGTCGGCCGCATCCGGATCTACGCGTTCGGCGCGGCCGGCATCGCCCTGTGGGCCGTCCCGCTCTTCCTGCTCATCGACACCGGCTCCCTGCTGTGGCTGGCCGTCGGCACCTTCGTCGCCAGCTGCTTCCTCAGCATCATGTACGGGCCCCAAGCCGCCCTGTTCGCCGAGCTGTTCACCCCCGAGATGCGTTACACGGGCGCCTCCCTCGGCTACCAGATCGCCGCGGTGCTCGGCGGCGGCCTCGCCCCGTTCCTGATGGTCCTCCTTCTGGAGGCCACCGGCACGTCCATGGCGGTGTCCGCGTACATCATCGTCCTCTCGGTGATCGCCCTCGTCTCCATCAAGGTCCTTGCGGGGAGGGCGAGTTCACGAGCGGAGAGCTAGTGTCACGGCGGGCCACGGGTGCCCGTGAAGGAGCGGCGTCCGGTGCGTGCTATCGGTGTGCCGGCCGGAAGGCGTCATCCGCCCGAAGGGCCTGGACGTACTCGGGCTTTCGCCCGGTGCGGCGAGGGGGCGTGCCTGGCGTCGCGACGGGGCGAACGTCGCCTGCCGCGGCACTGGTCCAGCGCCGGCCACGACATCAGGGCGACCAGCGCGGGCACGGCGTACCGGGGCGCGCCCATCCGGCTCGCGGTCGTATGGGCGAGGGCGCGGGCCCAGGTGGTGAGGGCCGGCGGCGGACGCGCCGCTCCCGGCGAGACAGCCGAACGTGGTCAGCCGGAGCGCGCTCGCCGAGCCCGGCGCAAGCTTCTGCGCGACGGCCCCGGCCGCGTACGCGACGGCCGCCGGGGCGCGGAGGGCGACATCCGGTACCGAGGCCCCACCCTCGCCGGACATCGACAGTCCCGCGGCGACCGCGCCCGCGCTGGGGCGGCAGGAGTGGGAGCGGGGGGCGCGCGGCGGCACCCGTCAGCGCCGGCAAGCACCTCTGACCGCCGCCCAGTGCCGGCCGCGGACCCCTCAGCCTGACGTTCGGCCCCGACAAGATCCTCTCTTGTCGGGGCCGAACGTCAGGCTGAGGGACCCCTGAAGCCCGCCGTCCCGCCGCAGCTGCTCGTACTGCGAGGCCAGTCCGTCCAGCAACGCCCGCAAGCCCACCTCGAACGCCCGCTCGTCCACCTTCTCCTGCTGCTCGGCCAGCAGATGGGCCTGCCCGAGATGCGGATAGTCCGCCGGATCGTAGGCGCTCTCGTCGTCCACGAACCCCCCGGCGAACGACCCGATCGCGGACCCCATGATGAAGTACCGCATCAACGCCCCGATGGACGTGGCCTGGGCCGCCGGCCACCCCGCCGCGACCATGGCCCCGAACACGGCGTCGGCGACCCGCAGCCCGGCCGGCCGCCGTCCGGGCCCGCGCGCGAGGACGGGCACGATGTTCGGATGGTCACGCAGGGCGGCCCGGTACGAGACGGCCCAGTCGTGCAGCGCGGTGCGCCAGTCCCGTCCGTCCTCGAACATCGACAGATCGACCTGCGCGCTCACCGAGTCGGCGACCGCCTCCAGGATCTGGTCCATGGTGCGGAAGTGGTTGTAGAGGGACGGCCCGCTCACGCCCAGCTCGGCGGCGAGCCGCCGCGTGGAGGCCGCCGCCAGCCCCTCGGCGTCCACCAGGGCCCGCGCCGTCTCCACGATGCGGTCGGTGCTCAGCAGGGGCTTGCGTGGTCGGGCCATAGCGCACATAGTAGGGCTGCGCAATTAAACTAGCAGTGATAATTCAAGTGGGAATGGGCGAGGCCCGAGCCTGATCTCGTGATGGGGGATCCGACGTGAACCTGGAGCTCAGCGAGGAGCAGACCGCCGTACGCCGGCTCGCGAGGGACTTCGTGGAGCGTGAGATCGCCCCGCACGTCATCGCCTGGGACCGTGCCGAGAACGTCGACCGGTCGATCGTGAAGAAGCTCGGCGAGGTCGGCTTCCTCGGGCTCACCGTCGACGAGGAGTACGGCGGCTCCGGCGGCGACCACCTCGCGTACTGCCTGGTCACCGAGGAACTCGGTCGCGGGGACTCGTCCGTGCGCGGCATCGTCTCCGTCTCGCTCGGGCTGGTCGCGAAGACCATCGCGGCCTGGGGTGACGAGGACCAGAAGCGCCGCTGGCTGCCGGGGCTCGCGGCGGGGGAGTACGTCGGCTGCTTCGGCCTCACCGAACCCGGCACCGGCTCCGACGCGGGCAACCTCGCCGCCCGCGCGGTCCGCGACGGCGACGACTACCTCGTCAGCGGCACCAAGATGTTCATCACGAACGGCACCTGGGCCGATGTCGTCCTGCTCTTCGCCCGCTCCACCGACGCCCCCGGTCACAAGGGGATCTCCGCCTTCCTCGTCCCCACCGACACTCCCGGCCTGACCCGCCGCCCCCTTCACGGCAAGCTCGGCCTGCGTGGCCAGGCCACCGCCGAACTGGTCCTCGAGGACGTCCGCGTCCCCGCCTCCGCGATGCTCGGCCCGGAGGGCAAGGGCTTCACCGTCGCCATGTCGGCGCTCGCCAAGGGCCGGATGTCGGTCGCGGCCGGCTGTGTCGGGATCGCCCAGGCCGCACTCGACACGGCGGTCCGGTACGCCACCGAGCGCGAGCAGTTCGGCAAGACCATCGCCCGTCACCAGCTCGTCCAGGAACTCATCAGCGACATCGCCGTCGATGTCGACGCCGCCCGCCTGCTCACCTGGCGCGTCGCCGACCTCGTCGACCGGGGGCAGCCTTTCGCCACCGAGGCGAGCAAGGCCAAGCTCTTCGCCTCCGAAGCCGCCGTGCGCGCCGCGAACAACGCGCTCCAGATCTTCGGCGGCTACGGCTACATCGACGAGTACCCGGCCGGCAAGCTACTGCGCGACGCCCGCGTGATGACCCTCTACGAAGGCACCAGCCAGATACAGAAGCTGCTCATCGGGCGGGCGCTGACGGGAGTGTCGGCGTTCTGAGCCGGTGCTCCGGGCGGGGTCCTGGGTCGGCGCCCTGGATCCGCGGTACCGGTCGGCGGTCTGAGTACGCGGGCTCGCCGGCTGAGTATCCCGGCGGATGTGGTCCGAGCCGTATTCGTCGAACCATGTTCCCATGAGTGAGACACCGGTCAAGCAGCAGAGCACGGCGGCCTTCTACGGCCAGGCCGTCGTGTCCTTCGCCGTCGCCATGGCGGCCACCACCGTCGGCATCTACAACCTGGATGCCGACGTCTGGGTCCGTTCCTTCCTGGCCATCGCCGTCCTCTACCTGGTGACCTCGTCCTTCACCCTGGCCAAGGTGATCCGCGACCGGCAGGAGGCCGGGCAGATCGTCAGCCGCGTGGACCAGGCCCGACTGGAGAAGCTCCTCGCGGAACACGACCCCTTCGAGAAGCTCTGAGCGGCCTCGGCTGTGCACCGCACAGCGCTGAGCGGGCCTTCTAAGCGCTCGCTCACCTTCGGCGGTATGGTGGTGCCCAGCCATCGGAAGGGGCGAGCGAGCGATGAGTACGGCGGAGGAGACGGCCGGCGGCGAGCCGCAGCCGTGGGGCGAGGTCAACCCGGACGCGGCCCGGCGGCTGCTGGTGGCCGCCGTGGAGGCCTTCGCCGAGCGGGGCTACCACGCCACGACGACCCGCGACATCGCGAGCCGCGCGGGCATGAGCCCCGCGGCTCTGTACATCCACTACAAGACCAAGGAAGAGCTGCTCCACCGGATCAGCCGCATCGGTCACGAGAAGGCCCTCGACGTCCTGCGCACGGCGGCAGCGGGCGAGGGCGGTCCGGCCGACCGCCTCGCCGAGGCCGTGCGATCCTTCGTCCGCTGGCACGCCGGGCAGCACACCGTCGCCCGCGTCGTCCAGTACGAACTCGACGCCCTCGGCCCCGACGCCCGCGCCGAGATCGTCACCCTCCGCCGCGAGAACGACGCGGCCGTCCGCGGCATCATCGAGGACGGCGTCGCCGCCGGCGACTTCGACGTCCCGGACGTACGCGGCACGACCATCGCCGTTCTCTCCCTGTGCATCGACGTGGCCCGCTGGTTCAACGCGAACGGCCCCCGCACCCCCGACGAGGTCGGTGCCCTGTACGCGGACCTCGTCCTGCGGATGGTCGGCGCGAGGAAGTAACCCCGGTGCCCTGGTCCGGCTGAGTCCGTCGCTGATCGACTCGGAGATCTCCACGTCGACTCGCAGGAGTGGAACGGCGCCGGCGCGGACGCGATCGTGCGGCCCGCCGCACGGTTCACCAACGGCCGGACCGTCCTCTCGCACCACCGGTTCGCGAACACGCTCGCGGCGATCCCTCGTATCGAGCGGGGGGCTGGCCGAGCCTCAGAAGTAGTACCGGGACAGCGACTCCGCCACACACACCGGCTTGCCCCCGCCCTCGCGCTCCACGACGACCGCGGCGGTGACCTGGACGCCGCCGCCCACCTCGGTGACGTCCTGGAGGGTCGCCGTGGCACGCAGACGGGAACCCACCGGTACCGGCGCGGGGAAGCGGACCTTGTTGGTCCCGTAGTTGACGCCCATCCTGACGTTGTCGACCCTGAGGATCTGGGGAACCAGGAGGGGCAGCAGCGACAGGGTCAGATAGCCGTGGGCGATGGTCGTACCGAAGGGGCCGGCCGCGGCCTTCTCGGGATCGACATGGATCCACTGGTGGTCGCCGGTGGCCTCCGCGAACAGGTCGATCCGCTCCTGGCCGACCTCCAGCCAGTCGCTGTGACCCAGCTGCTCGCCCACCGCCGCCTTGAGTTCCTCGGCGGACGTGAAGATCCTCGGCTCTGCCATGTCCCGGCCTCCCGCATCCCGGATGCTGCCGCATCCGTGTCAACCATGTCCAGCGTGCCTGTCCCGTATGCCTAAGCAACTGCTTAGCATGGTCGGCCGCACGGCCCCTGTCAACGGACCGCGACCGTACGAGGAGTGGGTAGGGTCGGAGGGGTGCCCCAGATCCCTGAGAAGATCCACGAGTTGACCGTCGGCCAACTGTCCGCCCGTAGCGGTGCCGCCGTCTCCGCCCTGCACTTCTACGAGTCCAAGGGGCTGATCAGCAGCCGCCGCACCACGGGCAACCAGCGCCGCTACAGCCGGGACACCCTGCGCCGCGTCGCCTTCATCAGGGCCGCGCAGCGGGTCGGCATCCCGCTCGCCACGATCCGCGACGTCCTCGCCGAGCTGCCCGAGGCGCGGACCCCCACCCGTGAGGACTGGGCCCATCTCTCCGAGGTCTGGCGGTCCGAGCTGGACGAGCGGATCAAGCAGCTCAACCGGTTGCGCGACCACCTCACCGACTGCATCGGCTGCGGCTGTCTGTCCCTGGCCACCTGTGTGCTCTCCAACCCCGACGACGTCTTCGGCGAAGGGCGGAGCGGTTCCCGCCTCATGGCCGAGCGACGGACCGCCGGCGGACGGACGGGGCTGCGGACGCAGTCGCGGCGGGAACGGGAGGAGCCCGGCAGCCGCCGCTGAGCAGCTCCGGGGCTTCCCGGCGTCACGGGTCCCCCGAAGATCCCGTGTGAGGTCCGACCCGACCCGACTCGTCCTCGTTCACACTCGGTTCACCCCTTGCGGATCAGACAAGCCCGGACTGACCGCCTTCGCGATGGCCCGCCCGCCGGTCGCCGGGCCGTACCGCTCGACGGCCGACCGCGAGGGATGCGTGGCCGGTAGGGTCGCGATCTTCGGCCGGGGGTACGGAGAGAATGTGCCCGGCGTGAAGTGCCGACGGGACCGACTCCCTTGTTCTCAGCCGCCCTTGAGGCCGCTCTCGTGGCATCACGGACGCCGCGCGCACCCGGGGCGCGCAGTGCCGGACCTGCATGTGGCAGATGTTCGTGCGCAAGGGCATGCCGCTCGGGCTGAAGACATCGGCGCGTGGCCACGGGGACACGACCGGGCCACACCGCTCACCCTCGCCGAGTTCAAGCCGGCCGTCCACACGGGCGACAAGAGGCCGTAGCCGTCCACGCCGGGCCCGTCGGTCCGCGCGTGCGAGCACGGGGGTGCGGCGTCCCCGGCGCACCCCCGCCGCGTTGCCGAAACGTCCTCATGGCGGAGCTATGGGGACGCTCCGGTGCCTTGCGATCGCACGCGCCGGGGGCCCGTTCGCCTGACAGCCGGAGGTCACCCGACAGGCTGGTAGGGCTTCGTCAGGTGCGGACCCGCCGAGTGGCGCCGGGCTTTGGCGGAGCCCGGCCCTCGGTCACGACCTGCGGAAACCGCCGTGGCTCGGGCGTCGTCCGTTCCACCGCGTCGTCGAATCGCCGCAGGTCAGCTCCACCTAACGGAGCACTACTAGGCCGAGACCAGCAGCCGTCCGCGCCTGGACTCCGCCAGGGCCTCGGGTGTGAGCACCGGTCGTGGCACCACGATTCCGCACTCCGTGCAGACCGGGCCCGAGGACGGTTCATGGGCCAGGTCGTACATCCAGACGAGGCGCTCGCCGTCGCACACCGGGCAGGTCGAGCCCGGTTCGCGCTCCAGCGCGGCGATCAGCCGGCGCAGCACCTCCGCCAGTGGTTCATGGGGATGCACCTTCGGATCGTCGCACCAGGCGACTCCGAACCCGCCCCAGGTCAGCCGGTGCCAGTCGTCGACACTGCCCGGCCGGCGCAGCCCGTCGTGCTTCTCCTTCTTGCGGCGCTGCGCGAACTGCACCTCGTAGTCGAGCCAGACAGAGCGGGCCTCCTCCAACTCCTCCAGTGCGGCCACGAGCCGCGCTGGATCGGGATTGCGGTCCTCGGGGCCGAACCCGGCCCGGGAGCACAAGTGATCCCAGGTCGCGCGGTGCCCATAGGGGGCGAACCTCTCCAGGCACTTGCGCAGCGAGTAACGCCGTAGTGCCAGATCACACCGGGGATCTCGCACCTGTCTTGCCAGACTCCGGAAACCGGCCATCGCCCTGCACCTCCGTCACACCTGCACCTGTACTTAGGTCACTTCGGCGTCGTCGTACGGACGTCGCCGAATAGACGTATCGACACGCGATTCGGCTCCATCCGATTTCCGGTGACCTCCATAAGTCGTCTGCTGAGCCGCTCGCGGACCGTTCCTGCCTCTGTCTGACTGCTTTTATCTTCTTCTTGCCTGCTTGCGCCTACTTCTGACTACCTGTTCACGCTGTCAGTCACCTGTCCGGGGGCGCCCGAGGGTCGGGGAGGCGCGGTCCTCCGAAAAACATGACGCATGCTCATCTTCAATCTCGGGGATACCGGCGGTAACATCCCGCCCACCCCCGTCGGGAGGAGCTGCCATGCCTTGGCGCACCCCACGCACCACACTCGACAGACTGAGAACTCCCCGTAGATTCCCGGAGTTCCTCAAGGCCGCTTCGATATGCGTGCTCGCCGCCGGTCTTTTGTCACCACTTTCCCCGGCCTCCCCGGCAGCAGCGGCCGACACGCGGGCCGCCGACACGCAGGCCGTCGAGGCGGCAGCCGTGACCGACCACTGCGGCGGGCAGTGCTCCGACATCCTGCCGCCGGGCCAGAACGGCAACGCCACCCTCGCCCAGATCCTCTTCAACCAGGCCTTCGGCAGCATGCCCGAGAACGCGAGCAACCAGCTCGGGCCCTACAACAACCTGGCCACCGGCTACTCGGGCCTCACCAACACCACGATCAACGACTTCTTCAACGACGCCTCCTTCGGCGTCGCCTCCGGCCAGGTGGCCTCCACCCTGAAACCGGCCGGCCGCACCGACGTCACGATCGTCCGTGACAAGAAGACCGGTGTGCCGCACATCACGGGCACCACCCGCTACGGCACCGAGTTCGGCGCGGGCTACGCCGCCGCCCAGGACCGCCTGTGGCTGATGGACGTCTTCCGGCACGTCGGCCGCGGCAAGCTGACCCCCTTCGCGGGCGGCGCCGCGTCCAACCAGGGCCTGGAGCAGGAGTTCTGGCGGCACGCGCCGTACACCGAGGCCGACCTCCAGGCGCAGATCGACAAGGCGGTGGCCGCCAACGGCGAGCGCGGACAACTGGCCCTCGACGACGTCGAGGCGTACGTCGACGGCATCAACGCCTACATCGACGCCTCCGACAGTGGTCGCTACTTCCCCGGCGAGTACGTCCTGACCGGCCACAAGGACTCCGTCACCAACGCCGGCACGATCGAGCGCTTCAAGCCCACCGACCTGGTCGCCCTGGCCTCCGTCATCGGCGCCCTCTTCGGCTCGGGAGGCGGCGGCGAGGTCAACAACGCCCTGTCACTGCTGGCCGCCCAGGAGAAGTACGGCGTCACCGAGGGCACCAAGGTCTGGGAGTCCTTCCGCCAGCGCAACGACGCCGAGGCCGCCCTGACCGTCCACGACGGCAGCTTCCCCTATGCCACCAAGCCCGATGACCCGCAGGGCATGGCCCTGCCCGACGCGGACTCGGTCAGCGAGGAGCCGCTGGTCCACGACCGCACCGGCAGCGCCGCCACGACCGCCTCCAGGAGCGTCTCCTCCGAGGCGACCGAGAGCGCCCTCAGCTCCGCCCGACGTGGTATGTCCAACGCCCTCGTCGTCAGCGGCGAACACACCGCGAGCGGCCACCCCGTCGCCGTCTTCGGGCCGCAGACCGGCTACTTCGCCCCGCAGTTGCTCATGCTCCAGGAGATCCAGGGTCCGGGCATCAGTGCCCGGGGCGCCTCCTTCGCCGGCCTCAGCATGTACGTCGAACTCGGCCGGGGCCAGGACTACGCCTGGAGCGCCACCACCTCCGGCCAGGACATCATCGACACCTACGCCGTGGAACTGTGCCAGGACGACGTCCACTACCTGTACCACGGCACCTGCACGCCCATGGAGAAGGTCGAGCAGACCAACGCCTGGAAGCCCAGCACCGCCGACTCCACCCCGGCCGGCTCCTACCGTATGCAGGTCTGGCGCACCAAGTACGGCCCCGTGACCCACCGCGCGACGGTCGACGGCAAGAAGGTCGCCTACACCACCCTGCGCTCCTCGTACCTGAACGAGGCCCAGTCGATCATCGGCTTCCAGATGCTGAACGACCCCGACTACGTCAAGGGCCCCCAGGACTTCCAGAAGGCCGTCCAGCACATCAACTACACCTTCAACTGGTTCTACGCCGACTCCGAGCACACCGCGTACTACAACAGCGGCGACAACCCGGTGCGCGCCACGGGCGTCGACGCCGAGTTCCCGGCCTGGGCGCGGCCGGCGTACGAGTGGCGGGGCTGGAACCCGACCACGAACACCGCCGACTACACCCCGCCCTCCGCACACCCCAACTCCATGGACCAGGACTACTACATCTCCTGGAACAACAAGCAGGCCAAGGACTACACCACCGCCCCCTGGGGCAACGGCTCCGTCCACCGCGGCAACCTCCTCGACGACCGGGTGAAACGGCTGGTCGCCGCGGGCGGCGTCACCAGGGCCTCGCTCACGAAGGCCATGACCGAGGCGGGCCTCGCCGACCTGCGGGCCGAGGACGTCGTGCCCGACCTGCTGAAGGTCATCAACAGCAGCACTGTCACGGACGCCACGGCCGCCGCGGCGGTCGGCAAGCTCCAGAGCTGGGTCACCTCCGGCTCCAAACGCACGGAGACGTCCGCCGGTTCGAGGACCTACGCCCACGCCGAGGCGATCCGCATCCTGGACGCCTGGTGGCCGCTGCTGGTGAAGGCCGAGTTCGAGCCCGGGCTCGGCACCGACCTGTACACCGCCATCACCGCCAACCTGCCCGTCGACGAGTCCCCCTCGACCGCGCACGGCCCGACCGGCTCCCACGCCGGCAGCTCCTTCCAGTACGGCTGGTGGAGCTACGTCGACAAGGACATCCGCTCGGTGCTGGGCGAGACGGTGCGGGGCCCGCTCGCGCGCCGGTACTGCGGCGGCGGCAGCCTCGACGCCTGCCGCGCCGTCCTGATCGACACCCTCAAGGAGGCGGCCGGCAAGACCGCAGCGCAGGTCTACCCCGGCGACGAGCACTGCTCGGCGGGCGACCAGTGGTGCGCCGACTCGATCATCCAGCGGACCCTGGGCGGCATCAAGCACAACAAGATCAGCTGGCAGAACCGGCCCACCTACCAGCAGGTCGTGGAGTTCACCTCACACCGGTGAGCACCGCTGATCGCCGTGCGGCGGCGGGCCGTTCACACGACACGGCCCGCCGCCAGCACCACCCGTGCCAGCTCCTGGTGACAGATGTCGCTGTGTGCGCCGGACGGCGCGCCGCCGCTCTTCACGACGGCGGCGGCGTCGATGTTCACACAGCCGGACGTGGGCAGTCGGGTCTTGAGGGCGTCGGCCAGCTTGAACGAACGGGTGCCCTTCACCGCCCGGATCCCGCCGTAGCCGAGCGCGCCCCACCTGGCGCCCAGGAGGCTGTTCACACTCAGGCCCAGCACCGACCGTGAGTCGCCCGCCATCCGGGAGGCGAGCGGGTAGATCGTGCCGAGCGCCGAGTCGTGCCTGGAGTGGCAGCACACCAACGGGCCGTCGATCCGCTTCTGTTGGCCGTTCAGTACGCCGCTCGCGCGCGTGTCGTGCGGCAGCCGCGCCGCGAACGCGTAGTGCGAGAACGCTGCCTGGAGGAGGGTCACCGACTTCACCGTGCGTACGCCCTTCGGCAGCCCGCGCAGCGCGAACGACACCAGACGCGCGCCGAAGCTGTGTCCCACGAGGTGTACCCGCACCGTCGGCGCCGCTTGCGCGAGCTGCCCCAGCAGCCTCCCGAGGCCGCGCTCGCCGACGGTGCCGGCGCGGCGCTTCATCGCGAAGTACGTGGCCTGGCGAAGGAGTTCATGGGCGCCGTCCCAGGCCCGGGACGGGCGGACTACGGCTCCGGTCCGGACGGCCGAAGGTGCCGTGGCAGGCTCCCCTCCGACCTCCGACAGCGCCGCCGCGAAGTCCGCGCACACCGTCACCGTGTCCCCGCACAGCATCCCGGGCGTGCCCTCCGGCACCCCATCCGCGATCGTGTCCGCCGTGAACGCGCTCTGCGGCCCCTGCGGCGGCACCTCCACCAGCAGCCTCACGAGTCGCCCGAACTCCTCCAACGAGGCGCTCTCGTCCGGCCGTTGCTCCAACAGCCGTGCGAGCTCCCCGACGACGACGGCCCGCCCGGGGAAGACCTCGACGAGCGCGTGCCGGGTGTTCTTGTCGAGCGCGTGCCGGGCGGGCGCCACGGCCGGGACCGGCTTGAAGTCCGGGATCGGCTCGTCCGAGAACCGCATCGAGGGCCACAGCACCCCGGCGTACCCCAGCCTCGCGTGCGGCGCGAGCGCCGGGAACGGGGCGAGGAAGCGGCTGTAGAGCCGGGTCGCGCCGGACCGGTCGTTGTTCCAGCCGTGCGCGAAGACGACCAGATCCACCACCCCGCGCCGCACGACTTCGTCGAGCAGCCGGTCCCGCTGACCGGCGTCCACGTCCCCGTCCGCGTCGAAGGTCAGCTCCCAGTAGGGAGTCACGCTCATCTCCGAATCCGCCATGACGAGCCCCCTTGGCCTCCGTTGGTGGTGCGCTCAGGCGCATGGTCCTGCCAACGGCGAAGGATGGCCATACGTCACGTACGGCCCTTGTCCGGATCGGCGCAGCGCGTACCCCTTGTGGCGGTTACCGGTAGAGCGGGTACTCCTCGCGCACCCGGCGGAAGGCCGTCAGCTCCTCCTGCCGGCCCGCCACGACCTCGTCCGTGTCCGCCCCCGCGTCGATCATCGTCCGCCCCCGCGTCGAACCGGCCAGCTTGTCGATCCAGTGGTCCGGACGCCGGGCGAAGCCGCTCCACACCCGCCTGGCGGTCACGAGAAGACCGATCCCGGCGCGGCGCCTCGGGCGAGGCGGCGGGGGAGGTGCGGTGGGAGAGGCGCACGGGGTGACCTCCGGGTTGTGGGAAGCGGCGTCCACACAAGCTGAGCGCTTCCGCGGGTGGTGCGTGACCTGCGGGACGGTTGTGGCCGGTTGCGCAGGGCCCCGCCCCCTTCGGAGCTGCCGCCTGTCGCGACTCCGAAGGGGCGCGGGGCCCTTCTGCAGGGCATACCGACCGGTTAGTCTGGAGGTCGCAGTGGAGCCGTTCGTGGTACGTCGTGTCGAGGGAGACCGATCGTGGGTGTCGTGCGGGATGCGGGCGTCGTCGTCACGGGAGCCGGTGGCGGGATCGGGGCCGCGCTGGCGCGGCGGTTCGCCGCCGAAGGGGCCCGGGTGGTCGTGAACGACCTGGACGGGGACCGGGCCAAGGCCGTGGCCGACGAGATCGGGGGGATCGCCGTACCCGGGGACGCGTCGTCGGTCCTCTCCTCGGCGCGGGAGGCGCTCGGCGGGACCGTGGACGTGTACTGCGCGAACGCGGGGCTCGCCTCCGGCGGCACGGAAGCGGCCGACGAGAAGGTCTGGGCGCTCGCCTGGGACGTGAACGTGATGGCACACGTACGGGCGGCCCATGAGCTGCTGCCGGCGTGGCTGGAGCGGGGGAGCGGGCGTTTCGTCTCGACGGTGTCGGCGGCGGGGCTGCTCACGATGATCGGCGCGGCGCCCTACAGCGTCACCAAGCACGGGGCGTACGCCTTCGCCGAATGGTTGTCCCTCACCTACCGGCACCGGGGGATCAAGGTCCACGCGATCTGCCCTCAGGGTGTGCGCACCGACATGCTGACCGCCTCCGGCAGTGCGGGCGACCTGGTGCTCGCGCCGACCGCGATCGAGCCGGAGGCCGTGGCCGACGCGCTCTTCGAGGGCATCGAGAAGGACCGCTTCCTGATCCTGCCGCATCCCGAGGTGGCCGGTTACTACCAGGCGCGGGCCGCCGACCCGGAGCGCTGGCTGACCAACATGAACCACATCCAGCAGAAGTGGGAGGCGGCCGACTGACCGCCCTGCCCGGCGGCCGGGTGGCGGGGAATGGGATGATCCTGCGACGGGAGCCCTCGATCCCGGCCACCGGTCGGGAACCGACCGGTGGCCGTGGACGACCGGCAGGCGACAACAGAACCTCGGAAGGCAGGTGGCGGCAGTGCCCAGGACGACGGACGGGGACGGTACTCCCGTCCCGCAACGGCTGCTGGCCGCCGCCACCCGGCTCTTCGCCGAACAGGGCTACGACCGCACCTCCGTGCAGGAGATCGTCGAGGCGGCCGGCGTCACCAAGGGCGCGCTCTACCACTACTTCGGCTCCAAGGACGACCTGCTGCACGAGGTGTACGCGCGCGTGCTGCGGATCCAGCAGGAGCGGCTGGACGCGTTCGCGGGGGCCGACGCGCCCGTCGAGGAGCGGCTGCGGGGGGCCGCCGCCGATGTCGTCGTCACCACCATCGACAACCTCGACGACGCGATGATCTTCTTCCGCTCCATGCACCACCTGAGCCCCGAGAAGAACAAGCAGGTCCGCGCCGAGCGCCGCCGCTATCACGAACGCTTCCGCGCCCTCGTCGAAGAGGGCCAGGAGTCGGGCGTCTTCTCGAAGGCGACCCCCGCGGACCTGGTCGTGGACTACCACTTCGGCTCGGTCCACCACCTGTCGACCTGGTACCGCCCCGACGGCCCGATGAGCCCCCAGGAGGTCGCCGACCACCTGGCGGACCTTCTCCTGAGAGCGCTACGACCGTAGGGCTGCGCCAGTGGCTCGGGGCTTTCGGGGGGCAGGTGGCCGAACGGCCCGCAGGGCCGTTCCAAAGCTGGGCGCGGCCCCGTCTTCCAGTGGCGCGGGGAGCTGCGCGAACAGCCCCCGGCCACCCGCACCCGCCGACGAACCCCCGGCCACCCGAGTGGGCGTGGCGGCCCCAGCGGAGGTCACACGTACCGCTTCAGCTCCCGCCGAGCCAGTGACCGCTGATGCACCTCGTCCGGCCCGTCCGCGATCATCAGCGTCCGCGCCCCCGCGTACAGCTCGGCAAGCGGGAAGTCCTGACTGACACCTCCCGCGCCGTGCAGCTGGATCGCCCGGTCGATGATGTCCACCACCGTCCGCGGCGTCGCGATCTTGATCGCCTGGATCTCGGTGTGCGCGCCCTTGTTCCCGACGGTGTCCATCATCCAGGCGGTCTTCAGCACGAGCAGCCGCAGTTGCTCCACGGCCACCCGCCCGTCGGCGATCCAGTTGTGCACGACCCCCTGCTGGGCGAGCGCCCTGCCGAAAGCCTCACGGCTCACCGCCCGCCGGCACATCAGCTCGATCGCCCGCTCGGCCATGCCGATGAGCCGCATGCAGTGGTGGATGCGACCGGGCCCGAGCCGCGCCTGCGCGATGGCGAAACCGCCTCCCTCCTCGCCGATCAGGTTCGACACCGGCACGCGCGCGTGGTCGAAGATCACCTCGGCGTGGCCGCCGTGGTAGTGGTCCTCGTACCCGAAGACCCGCATCGCGCGCTTCACCGTGACGCCCGGAGTGTCGCGCGGGACCAGGATCATCGACTGCTGACGGCGGATGTCGGCCCCGCCCGGGTCCGTCTTGCCCATCACGATGAAGATCCGGCAGTCCGGGTTCATGGCCCCGGAGATGTACCACTTGCGCCCCGTGACGACGTACTCGTCCGCGCCGTCGGGGGCTCGCTCGATCAGTGTGGTGATGTTCGTGGCGTCCGAGGAGGCCACCTCCGGCTCGGTCATCGCGAAGGCTGACCGGATCTCACCGGCGAGCAGCGGCTCCAGCCACTGCTTCTTCTGTGCCTCGTCGCCGAACTGGGTCAGCACCTCCATGTTGCCCGTGTCCGGCGCCGCACAGTTCAGCGCGGTCGGCGCCAACTGCGGGGAACGCCCGGTGATCTCGGCGAGGGGCGCGTACTGGAGGTTGGTGAGCCCGGCCCCGTGCTCGGAGCCGGGCAGGAAGAGGTTCCACAAACCCTGCCTGCGGGCCTCGGCCTTCAGCTCCTCCACCACGGCCGGCGTGTCCCACGGCGAGGCCAGAGCGGCCCGCTGTTCCTCGGCGACGGCCTCGGCCGGATAGACGTACTCGTCCATGAAGGCGAGGAGCCTGGCGCGCAGCTCCTCCGTACGGGCGTCGAATGCGAAGTCCATGGTGGGTCAGCCTTCCTGGGAGCCGGCGCGAAGAGTCGTCAGGCCGTGTGCGATGAAGACGGGGACCAGGTCGCCGATGCGGTCGAAGCCGCGACCGACCGTCTGGCCGAGCGTGTACCGGTAGTGGATGCCCTCCAGGATCACGGCGAGCTTGAACCACGCGAACGCCGTGTACCAGGACACCGAGGAGACGTCGCGGCCCGAGCGCGCCGCGTAGCGCTCCACGATCTCGGCCGGATGCGGATGCCCGGCAGCCGCCGCGGTGGTGGAGACGGGGGAGTCGGGCATGGCGAGCGGCACGCTGTACATCACCAGCAGGCCAAGGTCGGTGAGCGGATCGCCGAGCGTGGACATCTCCCAGTCGAGGATCGCGGCGATCTCGTCGTCCCGGCCGAGCAGGACGTTGTCGAGCCGGTAGTCGCCGTGCACGACGGCCGGGGCGGGAGAGCGGGGCAGCTGCCGGCCCAGGGAGGCGTGCAGCTCGTCGATACCGGCCAGCTCACGGTTGCGGGACGCGTCCAACTGCTTGCCCCAGCGTCGCAGCTGCCGGTCCAGGAAGCCCTCCGGGCGCCCGAAGTCGGCGAGGCCCACCTCGGCCGGATCCACCGCGTGCAGTCCGACGAGGGTGTCGACCAGGCCCAGCACGGCGGCCCGGGTGCGGTCCGGTCCCAGCGGGGCCAACTGCTCGGCGGTGCGGTAGGGAGTGCCCTCGACGAAGTCCATGACGTAGAAGGGCGCGCCGAGCACGTCCTCGTCCTCGCAGAGCAGCACGGGGCGCGGTACCGGTACGTCCGTCGGGTGCAGCGCGCTGATCACGCGGTGTTCTCGCCTCATGTCGTGCGCGGTCGCCAGCACATGGCCCAGCGGAGGACGCCGTACGACCCACTTCGAGACGCCGTCCGTGACCTCGTACGTCAGGTTCGACCGTCCGCCCTCGATCAGCCGGCCGGTGAGCGGACCGCCCACGAGTCCGGGCCGCTCGGCGTCGAGCAGGGCGCGGAGCCGCTCGGGGTCGGGACCTGGCGGGTGGTCTGGGTGCATCATCGCTCCTACGGACGGTCTACGGGACCCGACTTATGATGCCGACCGGTCGGTATGTCGTCCAGTAGGTGACGGCGAAGTGATCGGATTCTCGACGGGATCCGGCCGTGCGGCCGGATCCCGGGACGAGCCGTCACGCGTGGGAGGGCATCATCTCGCCGCCGTTGACGGCCGCCATGTCGAGGAAGCCGGCGAACGGGTCCACGCCCTCACCTTCCCCGGCCCCGTCCAGTTCGGCGTACGCCCTGCGCAGGTTCGCCACCAGCCGCTCGCTCTCCGGCAGGGCGGCGTACTCCCCGAGATCCGTGCTCCGGGCGGCCTCCAGGGGCGTGAGCCCGGCCGCGTGGGACTTCTCGGCGATCTCGGCCACGAACCGCACATACCGCTCGGCCCGGTCGAACGCCGACGGGTCGGTCACCGGCCCGTGCCCCGGTACGACGGTCTCGGCGCCCAGTTCGCGCAGCAGCGCCAGCGCCCGCAGCGAACCGCTCAGCGAGCCCATCAGGAAGAACGGCGTCCCGCCCTCGAAGACGAGGTCCCCCGCGAACAGCACCCGCCGGTGCGGCAGCCAGACGACGGAGTCGCCGACCGTGTGCGAGACGCCCGGGTGGATGATCCGGGCCTCGATGTCGCCGACGTGGACGGTCATGTGGCCGTCGTACGTCAGGTCCGCGCCCTTGATGCCGACGTCCCCGAAGTCCGTCCGCGGCCACAGCAGGTGCAGGTGCTGCCCGCTGGCCAGGGTCTCGCGGCGGCAGGCCGAGTGCGAGACGAGGGTGGCGTCCTGCGTGAAGAAGCCGTTTCCGTAGGTGTGGTCCCCGTGGTGGTGGGTGTTCACCAGGAAGCGCGGCCCGGGGGCACCGGTGGCGTCGAGCGCGGCGCCCAGGGCGCGGGTCCGGCGCTCGGTCGCCGCCGTGTCCACGAGCAAAGTGGTGCTGCCGTCACTCACGAAGCCGGAGTTGTTGAGACACCATCCGCCGTCGGGCTGCACATACGCGTACACATCGCTCGCGAGTTCGACGGTGTACGGCTCTTCTGCGGTCATGGTGACCCCCTTCGTCCCCCGGAATCGTCGCAGACCGGTGGTCGGAGCCTGCGGGTCGGCGACGAGCCGCGGGGATCCGGGGTGTCCGGGAACGGCACGGGTGAGTGGTGGAGGCGCCGACCGTCGACCGTCAGTGGTCGTCCCAGTGTCCGTCGTGGGCGGCGTGCCGGTGACCGTCGTGCACGTAGTCCACGTGGTCCCCGTGCGTGACCGCCCGGTGTCCGCAGTCCTCACCGTGCTCGTGGGCGTGTCCGTCGTGCGCGGTGTGCCCGGTGGGCTCGCACTCGTCCCAGTGCCCGGCGTGCTCGCGGTGCAGATGCCCGTCGTGCGCGTAGTCGGTGTGGTCGCCGTGCGACACGGCGGTGTGTCCGCAGGCCGGGCTGTGCTCGTGGTCGTGGACGGGGTGTTCCCGGTGCGGTGCGGTCATGGTGCTCACCTTCTGTGATGCGGGGGTGACATATACAGGCTAGTCACATCAGCCCCAGTTGTTCCTTTTGGGAACTCCATGCGTGCACAAAGGCTTGTCCTGGCTTGGGTTTGCTCCGTTGCGCCCCGTTGCTCTCCGCTACCTTCCACCGCTTTCGGAGTGCTGGACCGGGCGGGCCTGCGCGATCAGGACACCAGGGCCGCGCCGCACACCGCGAGGGCGACCGTGCACAGGACGGCCGCCGTGGCGATCCGGGGCGCGAGGGCGGGTGGGCGGGCCGCGGCCAGGGTCTGGATGCGGCGGTGGGCGAGCCACAGGAGGCCCAGCCACAGCACCGCGCACAGCGCGGCGGCCACCACTCCGGGCGTCGACGGCCCGCCGTGCAGCGCGGACTTCCCGGCGAGCATGGCGATCACGGCCCCCGTGAGGGTCGTACGCCGCCAGGCGAGCCTGGTCCGCTCGGGCTGGAGGCCGGGGTCACGCCGGGGAGGACCGGGAGGATCGGCGGGCCCGGGGGGCTCGGCAGGGCCGACAGGTCCAGGGGGTCCAGGAGGGGCCGGAGGCGCGGGGCTCATCCCTCCCACCTGAGCAGGACGACGGCGACCATGGCGACGGCGACCACGGCGACCACGGAGCTGAGCACCGCCGGGAAGCGGGACACCGGCAGATCCTCCCCGCGCCGCATCGCCCGCTCACAGCGCACCCAGTGGTTGACCGCCCGCAACGCGCACAGCGTCCCGGTGGCCAACAGGGCGAGGGCGAGCCCGACGCGCCAGCCCCAGCGCAGGTCCGGCAGGAACTGGTCCACCGCGAAACCACCGCCGATGAGCGCGAGCGCGGTACGCAGCCAGGCCAGGAACGTCCGCTCGTTGGCCAGGGAGAACCGGTAGTCCGGGGTCCGGCCTTCCTTCCGGACCTCCTCGGGGACGAACCACAGCCGGACGTTCCGCACAAAATCGCTCACGCACAGGACATTACCGGTCGTCTCCGGAGCCCAGGTCCCTCGGCCCCGCCCCGGCTCAGCCCACCAGGCATCTCGGCCCTCCCCCGGCCACCGCGCGCCCGCGTCAGCCCTCCCCGCGACGGGCCCTCAGCCGCTCGTACGCCGCCACGCCGTCCGGCACCCACTCCCACTCGCCCAGCCTCCGCTCCACCTCGGTCACGGTCAGGAAGCCGTGCCAGGCGACCTCCTCCACCTGCGGGTTCACCGGCAGGTCGCAGCGGACCTCGTACACGGCCGACCACCATGTCCGCCCGGCCCCGTCGTCATACAGGAACCGGAAGAGCGGCACGGGGCGCGGCAGCCCGAAGACGCCCAGTTCCTCCTCGGCCTCGCGCAGCGCCGCGTCGTCGTAGGACTCGCCCGCGCCGACGACCCCGCCCACGAACATGTCGTACAGCGAGGGGAAGACCATCTTCACGGCCGTACGACGATGCACGAAAACCCGCCCCACGCCGTCCCGGACCAGCACGAACACGGCCCGGTGCCGCATCCCCCGCGCGTACACCTCCCCACGCGGGGCCCGCCCGATGACCTGGTCGTTCTCGTCCACGATGTCGAGGATCTCGTCAGCGGCACTCATGACCCCATCCAAGCAGGGCCCCGCCGACTGCCGATGGCCGACCGCGGTCGGGGCGGCGAATCGGGCCGCACCGCCGAGGGTCTCCGTAAGAGGAGACACAACCGGGCAGTTGACTAGGTCACTCTTCTGCCGAAGGATCTGATGCCAAAGCTGCTGACCGGCCGGTAACAAAGCGCTGGGCGGTGCGTGGCCTGCCGTGGCGCGCCCCCGCCTGCCTGACCCGTTCCCGAGAGGACGTCCCCCATGTCGTACGACGCAGATGTGATCGTGATCGGGGCGGGCCTCGCCGGGCTCGCGGCGACCGCGGAGCTCGTCGACGCGGGTCGCAGGGTGATCCTCCTCGACCAGGAGCCGGAGCAGTCGATCGGCGGCCAGGCCCACTGGTCCTTCGGCGGGCTCTTCTTCGTCGACTCGCCCGAACAGCGCCGGCTGCGTATCAAGGACAGCCACGCCCTCGCCCTCCAGGACTGGATGGGCACGGCCGCCTTCGACCGCGAGGAGGACCACTGGCCCCGCAAGTGGGCCGAGGCGTACGTCGACTTCGCGGCCGGCGAGAAGCGTTCCTGGCTGCACCGGCAGGGCGTCCGGTTCTTCCCGGTGGTCGGCTGGGCCGAGCGCGGCGGCTACGACGCCAACGGGCACGGCAACTCCGTCCCCCGCTTCCACATCACCTGGGGCACCGGCCCCGGCCTCGTCGCGCCCTTCGAGCGGCGGGTCCGCGAGGGGGTGGCCCGGGGACTGGTCCAGCTGAAGTTCCGGCACCGCGTGACCGGGCTCTCGCGCAGCGCGGGCGCCGTCGACACGGTCACCGGCGAGATCCTGGAGCCCTCGAAGACCGAGCGCGGCCAGGCCAGCGGCCGGGGCGTCACCGGCGCCTTCGAACTGAAGGCGCAGGCCGTGATCGTCACCTCCGGCGGCATCGGCGGCAACCACGACCTCGTCCGCGCCAACTGGCCCGAGCGGCTCGGCAACCCCCCGGAGAAGATGATCTCCGGAGTGCCCGCGCACGTCGACGGCAAGATGCTCGCCATCGCCGAGGAGGCAGGCGCGCGCCTCATCAACCGCGACCGCATGTGGCACTACACCGAGGGCATCCAGAACTGGAACCCCATCTGGGAGAACCACGGCATCCGCGTCCTCCCCGGGCCTTCCTCGCTGTGGCTCGACGCGCGGGGCAAGCGCCTGCCCGTCCCGCTGTTCCCCGGCTTCGACACCCTGGGCACGCTCGAGCACATCATGAAGACCGGCTACGACCACACGTGGTTCGTGCTCGACCAGAAGATCATCGGCAAGGAGTTCGCCCTCTCCGGCTCGGAGCAGAACCCCGACCTCACCGGCAAGTCCGTCAAGGACGTCTTCGTCCGGGCCCGCGCGGACGTCCCCGGCCCGGTCAAGGCATTCATGGACCACGGCGTCGACTTCGTCGTGGAGAAGGACCTCGGTTCGCTGGTCCGCGGCATGAACGCGCTCACCAAGGAACCGCTGATCGACGAGGCGGAGCTGCGCCGCGAGATCGTCTCCCGGGACCGCGAGGTCGCCAACCCCTTCAGCAAGGACCTCCAGATCATGGCGATCCGGGGCGCCCGCAACTACCTCGGCGACAAGCTCATCCGCACCGCCACCCCGCACCGCATCCTCGACCCCAAGGCCGGTCCCCTCATCGCCGTCCGCCTCAACATCCTCACCCGCAAGACCCTCGGCGGCCTGGAGACGGACCTGTCCTCCCGCGTCCTCACCGAGGGCGGCGACCCGCTGGAGGGCGTGTACGCGGCGGGCGAGGCCGCGGGCTTCGGCGGCGGCGGCGTACACGGCTACCGCTCCCTGGAGGGCACGTTCCTCGGCGGCTGTCTGTTCTCCGGCCGTACGGCGGGCCGGGCGGCGGCGAAGGCGACGGCCTGACGCACCCC
This sequence comes from Streptomyces sp. TG1A-60, assembly GCF_037201975.1. Classification (NCBI taxonomy): domain Bacteria; kingdom Bacillati; phylum Actinomycetota; class Actinomycetes; order Kitasatosporales; family Streptomycetaceae; genus Streptomyces; species Streptomyces sp. TG1A-60. Next base: position 6,672,645 of record NZ_CP147520.1, read on the forward strand.
GGTGCGCAGATGACGGAATCCTGACGAACACCCCCCGCCCCTGGCCCCGCCGGGGCGGGGGGTGTTCGAATCGGTACGTGAACCCTGAACACCCCGAAGCACGGGAAGCGCCCCCGGAGCCCACAGAGCCCGTGGAGCCCTCCGAGGAGCGCGGCGCACCCATCGGCCGCCGTGTCCTCCTCGGCACCCTCGGCCTCGGCGCCCTGGGCGTCGTCTCCGCGCCCGTCCTCCAGCGCGGCATGGAGGCGTTCCTCGGCGAGGCGGCCCAGAGGGACCCCACCGGCCTGACCGGCCTGCTCCCCAACGGCGGCGGCTTCCGCTACTACTCGGTGACGTCGTCCGTCCCCCGCAAGACGGCCGGGAACTACCGCCTCACCGTCGACGGCCTGGTCGACAAGCCGGCCACGTACACCCTGGCCGACCTGCGGGCGCTGCCGCAGACCCGGATGGTCAAGGACGTCCAGTGCGTCACCGGCTGGCGCGTGCCGGACACGCCGTTCGAGGGCGTACGGCTGTCCGCGCTGCTGGACGCCGCCGGGGTCCGCTCCTCGGCGGGCGCGGTCCGCTTCACCTGCTTCGACGGGGCGTACAGCGAGAGCCTCACCCTGGAGCAGGCCCGCCGCGCGGACGTCCTGGTGGCCCTGCGCATGCAGGACAAGGACCTCAGCCACAACCACGGCGGCCCGGTACGCCTGTATGTCGCCCCCATGTACTTCTACAAGTCGGCCAAGTGGCTCTCCGGCATCGAGGTGACGGAGAAGGTCGAGCCCGGCTACTGGGAGGAACGGGGCTACGACATCGACGCGTGGGTGGGCCGATCGAACGGGCGGGACGATGAACCGACGACTTGAGAACCACCGCCTCGACGGCCGGCGCCTTGAGGACCAGCGCCTTGAAGTGTTGTCGGTGCAGGCCGGGCCCGAGCCCCGCGTCCGGCGCTTCACCGCCGTCGAGCGCTGGATCCACCGCTCGACGGCCGCCCTGACGGGCATCTGCGTGGCGACGGCGTCCTGCCTCTACGTCCCCGCCCTCGCCGAACTGGTCGGCCGCCGGGCCCTGGTCGTGACGATCCACATCTGGACGGGCCTGCTCCTGCCCCTCCCGGTCCTCGCGGGCCTGGCCTCCCGCGCGTTCCGCGCCGACCTCGGCCGCCTGAACCGCTGGGGCCCGCACGACCGCCTCTGGCTCCGCGCCGCCCGCCGCCGCGTCCCCGGGCCGCGACCCGCCGCCAAGTTCAACGCCGGCCAGAAGCTCTACGCCGCCTGGCTCGCCGGCGCCACCCTCGTCATGCTCGCCACGGGCCTGATGATGTGGTTCACCCACCTCACCCCGTTGATGTGGCGTACCAGCGCGACGTTCGTCCACGACTGGCTGGCCCTGACGATCGGCATCGTCCTGGCGGGCCACATCGGCATGGCCCTGGGCGACCCGGAGGCACGGCGGGGTCTCCGTACGGGCCTGGTGAGCAGGGAGTGGGCGGACCGGGAACACTCCTTGTGGCGCCCGTAGCGGCGGTTCGGCCGCCGCGGCTGCGGGGCCGCCCGGAATCGCCGCGGCCACGGACGCTGTCGCGCTGCCGAACGCCGCCTGGATGCCCGGTCGTTCATCGAAGCCCCGGCCTTGCCTGCCCGCCGCCGCGGCCCTCGGTCACGACGGCGGACTCCGACGGGGGCCGAACTCCCGGCCCCCGCCCCAGAGATGGAGAACGGGGCGCCGAGCAAGGCAGAGCCCCACGACGACGCCCCGGCTGAACTCTACGACGACGCCGGGCGGGCATCCTGACGACGACGCGGGCCGATGACCCGACCACGGCGCGGGGCCGATGACCCGACCACGGCGCGGGGCCGATGGTCCGAGCACGGTGCCGGGCCGATGACCTGGCGGCGACGCCGGATGGAATTCCTACGACGAGGTCAAAGCCCCGGTTCCTACGACGAGGTCGAAGCCCCGGCTTCTACGACGGCGGCCGGCCGAGGTCCCGCAGCGCGGTGACCGCCCGGTCGGCGATCTCCTCGGGCGCGCCCGCCACATCGACCGCGACGCCCGCCTCGTCCGCCTCCAGCGGCTGCAGCGTGGCGAACTGCGAGTCGAGCAGCGCCGTCGGCATGAAGTGCCCCTTCCGGTGGGACACCCGGTTCTCGATCAACGCGCGGTCACCGACGAGGTGCACGAAGACCAGCCCGGGCTCGGCCGCTCGCAGCCGGTCCCGGTAGACGCGCTTGAGCGCCGAACAGCTCACCACCCCGCCGAGCCCGGCCCGGCCGCGGGCCCACGCGCCGATGGCGTCCAGCCACGGCCCCCGGTCCGCGTCGTCCAGCGGTGTCCCGGCCGACATCTTGGCGACATTGGCCTCGGGGTGGAAGTCGTCGCCCTCGGCGTACGGAACGCCGAGCCGGGCCGCGAGCAGGAGACCGATCGTTGTCTTCCCGGTGCCTGACACGCCCATCACCACCACGACGACATGAGGGGTACGCATCGCTACCTCGCTGTCTTCGTCGACATCTGAGACGTCACCCGACGTCGACGACACTGAAAATCATTAGATAAGATGAATTCAAGCCCTTGACCTCAATAAGTCTGACTTTTCCTTCCCTCCCTCATCCTCGTACCTTGAGCCCCATGACCACACCGGGCTCGGGCTGCACGGGCGCTTACTGGAGACCCTCGGGTCGGCGATCACCGCGGGCGAGTACCCACCGGGCAGCGTGTTGCGCACGGACGAACTCGCCCAGACCTTCGAGGTGTCCCGCTCGGTGATGCGCGAGGCGGTCCGCGTCCTGGAGTCCTTGCACCTGGTCGAGTCGCGCCGCCGGGTCGGCGTGATCGTCCGCACGCCCGCCGAGCGGAACGTCTACGACCCCCAGGTCATCCGCCGGCGCCTCGCCGGCGCCGACCGGACCCGCCGACTGCGCTCGCTCACGGTCCTGCGCTCCGCCGTCGAACCCATCGCCGCGGGCCTCGCCGCCCGCCACGCCACCGCCGAACAGTGCGCCGAACTCACCGAGTGCGCCGTCGGTATGGTCGCCAACTCACGCGGCCACAGGCTGGAGGGCTACCTCCACCACGACGTCATGTTCGACGATCCCGATCCCGCCGCCGTGACCCTCCACGCCCAGGTGGCCATCCGCGAACACGACGCCCCCCGAGCCGAGCGACTCACCCGGGAAATCACCGTGGGCGCGCTCCAGGAGCTGGACACCCTCGCCCCCGACGGCCACTCCCCGACCGCCGATTGAACAGGGGCCGTTGAGAAGGTCCGCCAGCTCTCTAGGCCAGGAACTCCCCGTCCACATACACCCAGGCCCCGTCCACCCGCTCGAACCGGCTCCGCTCATGCAGCGAGCCACCCCGGAACGAGGCGCGGAAGGTGACGCTCCCGGTGGAGTGGAAGGCAGAGCCGTCGCTCGTGTCGAGGATGTCGAGGCCGGTCCAGCGCATGGTCGTGTCGAAGTCGACGCCGGCGGGCCGCGTCCGGGTGTGCCAGGTCCGCAGGAGGTACGCCTCGTCCCGTACGACGAACGCGCTGTACCGCGAGCGCATCAGCGCCTCGGCGGTCGGCGCGGCGGCGGCACCGGAGTGACAGCGCCCGCAGCAGGCCTCGTACACCTCGGGCAGCCCGCAAGGGCACGTACGAGGAGCCTGCGAAGAGGCCCTCGGAGAACTCTTCGACCTACCCTTGGAACCGCTGCGGCGCGACGACATGACCGCCATTCTGCCCGGCCCGCCGCCCGCCGCCCGCCGCCCGCCGCCCGCCGCCCGCCGCCCGCCGGCCCCGAGCGGAGTCCGCGTCGGCCTGCGCGGAGCCCGCGTTCGTCGGCGATACGGCGGCCGGGCCGGAAGTCCGGAGCCCTTCGGTGACGGCAACGGCGGCAGCGCGACCTCGTGTGGCCACGCCCTGAACAGGTCGTCCAGCGGCCCTTCCGCGTACCGCGCGGCGGGCGCGGTGAAGGCCGTCGTCGTGACGGCGCCGCGCGGGTGGACGGTCGCCCACCCGCGCAGCATGCGGAAGAAGGCGTCGACGCCGAGGGCGCAGCGGACGGCATGGACCGTGAGGCCGCCGCGTTCGTAGAGCCGGTCGTCGAACATCAGCTTGCGGCCGGGGTCGGCCGGCCGCAGATCCCGCGGGAGCGCGGCGAGCTTCCGGTGCGCGACGCCGGCCAGTTGCCGCGCCGTGGCGCCAGGCCAGCCACATCTCCTCGCAGGACGCGTCGAAGGCCACCGACAGCCCGGCCATCACGGGCCCCACCGAGAAGCGGGCCGATCCGTCGAGTCCCTCCGCCGGTTCCCCGTCGAGCAGGGTGAGGTCAGGACTCTCGTGCACGGCGGCCAGCGGGTCCTCGCCTTTCGAACCCGGGCCATCCGGGGGCGCCGAAGGGCCCGCAGGTCTGCCTGGGGACCTTTCCGGGCCGGCGCCGAACAAGCCCCACACGGTAGTGCTCGGGTGCCTACGGCCTGTCGTGTCGGCCAAGCGGGGGCATCCGCAGAGCGAACCGCAGGTGCGCGGGCACATCATGTGACCTGGGCTTTCTCGGGCGGAGAGAGAAGTCTCCCACTCCCACATCGGCCCTCACACGCACGAGGGCCGCGACCTGATGGTCGCGGCCCTCGCCACTGTGTGTCCGAGGGGGGACTTGAACCCCCACGCCCGATAAAGGGCACTAGCACCTCAAGCTAGCGCGTCTGCCATTCCGCCACCCGGACAGGGTGTCTGTCGTGCGGGTTTCCCTCGCGGCGACGGAGAAAACACTACCAGGCTTTCGGGGGCTCTCGATCACACCCCGTCCAGGTGACGGCTGGGCGTGAACGGCTTGTGACGGGCCGGTCCCGGTCTTGGGGCGAGCGGTGGGACAGGAGGAGGATGCGGGGGAACCAGCAGCAGCGACAGTGGGAGGAACCAGCGTGAGCGAGACGGACACGGGCAGGCGCGTGACCGGCGAGGACGAGGTCGTCGACCTCTGCCGTGAGCTGATCCAGATCGACACCAGCAACTTCGGCGACCACTCGGGCCCGGGTGAGCGCAAGGCGGCCGAGTACGTCGCCGAGAAGCTCGCCGAGGTGGGGCTCGAACCGAAGATCTTCGAGTCGCACCCGGGCCGCGCCTCCACGGTGGCCCGCATCGAGGGTGAGGACCCGTCCCGGCCCGCGCTGCTCATCCACGGCCACACCGACGTCGTACCGGCCAACGCGGCGGACTGGACCCACCACCCGTTCTCCGGAGAGGTCGCGGACGGCTGTGTGTGGGGCCGGGGCGCGGTCGACATGAAGGACATGGACGCGATGACGCTGGCGGTCGTCCGCGACCGGCTGCGCAGCGGTCGCAGGCCCCCGCGCGACATCGTGCTCGCCTTCCTCGCCGACGAGGAGGCCGGCGGCACGTACGGGGCGAAGCACCTCGTCAAGAACCACGCCGATCTCTTCGAGGGCGTCACCGAGGCGATCAGCGAGGTGGGCGGGTTCTCGTTCACCGTGAGCGAGCAGCGGCGGCTCTATCTGATCCAGACGGCCGAGAAGGGCATGCACTGGATGAAGCTCACCGTGGCCGGCACGGCCGGGCACGGATCGATGATCCACCGGGACAACGCCATCACCGAACTGTCGGAGGCGGTCGCGCGGCTCGGCCGGCATACGTTCCCGGTACGGGTCACCAAGACCACCCGGGCCTTCCTCGACGAGCTCGGCGACGCGCTCGGCACCGAGCTCGACCCGGAGAACATGGAGGGCACCCTCGCCAGGCTCGGTGGCATCGCCAAGCTCATCGGCGCGACCCTCAGCAACACCGCCAACCCGACGCAGCTCGGCGCCGGCTACAAGGTCAACGTCATTCCGGGCGAGGCCACCGCGCATGTCGACGGGCGGTTCCTGCCCGGGTTCGAGGAGGAGTTCCTCGCCGACCTCGACAAGATCCTCGGCCCGAAGGTGCGACGCGAGGACGTGCACTCCGACAAGGCCCTGGAGACCTCCTTCGACGGGGCGCTCGTGGACGCCATGCAGTCCGCGCTGCTCGCCGAGGACCCGGCGGCCAAGGCGGTCCCGTACATGCTCTCCGGCGGTACGGACGCCAAGTCCTTCGACGACCTCGGCATCCGCGGCTTCGGCTTCGCGCCACTCAAGCTGCCGCCTGAGCTGGACTTCGCGGGCATGTTCCACGGCGTCGACGAAAGGGTGCCGGTGGAGGGTCTGAAGTTCGGTGTGCGTGTGCTCGACCGTTTCATCGGCGCGTCCTGACCTTCCGCGACGGGTCCCTGGCGATCCCCGACCGGCCTGAACTGCCTTGGTCCTGTTCGGAATTGCGCGCTGAAACGAGGCCCCGTCGCTCCGTGAATCGGTCGCATGTGCGAAGGTCAACCGTGTCGGGTGAATCCGACCATAAGCTCGTAGCTCCATTACTCCTTCCTCGTTACAGGTGGTGTGACTCGCTACTTGGGGTCGCTTTGCCAACAAGGAGGAACAATGCTCAAGAAGGTCGTCGCCACTGCGGCTGCCACCGGTGGTCTGGTTCTCGCGGGTGCGGGTCTGGCCGTCGCCGACGCCGGCGCCCAGGGTGCCGCCGTGCACTCCCCGGGTGTCGCGTCCGGCAACGTCGTCCAGGTGCCGGTTCACGTCCCCGTGAACGTGTGCGGCAACACGGTCTCGGTGATCGGGCTGCTGAACCCCGCCTTCGGCAACACCTGCATCAACAAGTGACGTTGTGTCTCACCCGGTGAGGGTCTGAATAACCGTCGGCCCCGGAGTGCGCGCCATGCACTCCGGGGCCGTCCGGTCTCTCGACAAGGTGCAGAAGAATCAGAACATAGGGCTAAGGCAGGTAATTCAGCAATGCGACAGGTCACCCGCAAAGGCCTCGTGACGGTGGCAGCCGCGTCCGGCGTGTTCGCCGCGGCGGGAGGTTACGCGCACGCCGACTCCGGTGCGCAGGGCTCCGCCATGAACTCGCCGGGCGTGCTGTCCGGTAACACCGTGCAGGCGCCGGTGGAGGCCGAGGTCAACGTCTGCGGCAACACCGTGAACGTGGCCGGGCTGCTCAACCCCGCGGCGGGCAACAAGTGCTCCAACGGCGCGGCCGGCCAGCACGGCGGCGGTTCCGGTTCGTCGCACGGGGGCTCCCAGGCCCGCGGTCACGCCAGTGACTCGCCGGGTGTGGCGTCCGGGAACAATGTGCAGGTTCCGGTCCATGTGCCGGTCAACGTGTGCGGTAACGGTGTCGATGTGGTCGGGGTCGGTAACCCGGTCGCGGACGGCGACTGTTTCAACGGCGGTTACGGTTCGTCGTACGGTGGTGGGTCGCACGCGGACGGTCATGCCAGTGACTCGCCGGGTGTGGCGTCGGGGAACAGTGTGCAGGTTCCGGTCCATGTGCCGGTCAACGTGTGCGGTAACGGTGTCGATGTGGTCGGGGTCGGTAACCCGGTCGCGGACGGCGACTGTTTCAACGGCGGTTACGGTTCGTCGTACGGTGGTGGGTCGCACGCGGACGGTCATGCCAGTGACTCGCCGGGTGTGGCGTCGGGGAACAGTGTGCAGGTTCCGGTCCATGTGCCGGTCAACGTGTGCGGTAACGGTGTCGATGTGGTCGGGGTCGGTAACCCGGTCGCGGACGGCGACTGTTTCAACGGCGGTTACGGTTCGTCGTACGGTGGTGGGTCGCACGCGGACGGTCATGCCAGTGACTCGCCGGGTGTGGCGTCGGGGAACAGTGTGCAGGTTCCGGTCCATGTGCCGGTCAACGTGTGCGGTAACGGTGTCGATGTGGTCGGGGTCGGTAACCCGGTCGCGGACGGCGACTGTTTCAACGGCGGTTACGGTTCGTCGTACGGTGGTGGGTCGCACGCGGACGGTCATGCCAGTGACTCGCCGGGTGTGGCGTCGGGGAACAGTGTGCAGGTTCCGGTCCATGTGCCGGTCAGCCTGTGCGGCAACAACATCAGCGTGATCGGTATCGGCAACGGGGTCACGGGCGACGACTGCGGGAACTCAGGCGGCGGAGGGGCGCACGAGAACCCGCCCGTCGGCCACCAGAACCCGCCGGGCGACTCCGCCGAGTCGTCCCCGCAGGTACCGGGTGAGCCGGGACAGCCCGCCGACGGGGTACCCGCCGGTGACACCAACACCCCGGGTACGCAGACCGTCACCCAGCCCGACGGCGGGGCGCAGCTCGCCCAGACCGGCGCCGACCTGCCGTTGGGTCTCGCCATCCCGGTGGGCGCGGGCGCGCTGATCGGCGGCGCGCTGATCTACCGCAAGGCGCGGGCCGCCGCGCTGTAACCGGGCCCTGCGGACACGAACGGAGCGGGCCCCGCACCAGCGGGGCCCGCTCCGTTTCGCTCTGCCTACTCACCATGTGGCGCGCACCTGGCGGATGATCCGTCGGCGTAACCGCACCCTGCGGCTGCCATCACGCAGCAGGCTCAGTCGGTCCAACTCCCAGTGTCCGTACTCGGCATGGTCCGTCAGCAGGCGTGTGGCGTCCTTGCGGGAGATCCCGCGCGGTACGTACACGTCGACAAATTCGTATTCCGGCATCGGTATCTATTGTGCGGGCTGGGGCCCGGTACGGATAGCGTCTGCACTATGTCTGATGCTGCGCAGCCCACCGCTGCCGAGGTACGCGCCGCCGCCGAGGCGGTCAAGACCGCGCTCGACCGCCACCTGGCCGCGGTCGAACGCCGGTCGGGTGAGGACGACCCGGCCGTCTACGAGGCGTTCAACGAGCTGGCCGCGGCCGCCGAGGAGTACGACGAACTGCTCTACGACCGCTACGACGAGGTCACTCCCTTCGAGATCCCCGGCACCGAGGACATGCCGCCGTACACCGGCCCCGAGGAACCCAGCGCGCTCAGCGTGCTGATCCGCCGGGACTACGCGGTGGTCGAACCGCAGCGGTTGCTGGCGCAGGCGCAGCGGGTGGAGGCGGCGGAGGAACCGCCGGCTTCGGCGCCGGCCGCAGTGGCCGGCGGCACGGTGCACGGGGCGCTGAGACTGCTCTTCGGGGAGTTCGAACCGGACGAGATCGCTTCCCGGCACAAGGAGTTCGGTCTGGAGGAGGGCGACTCCACGCTCTGGGTGACCGCCGCGGACGACGCCGCCGAGCCCGGCGAGTGGCTGGAGGCGCCGTTCGAGCAGGTCGATCCGCAGCGGGTCGTATGCCGCTTCGACGTCAGCGCGGTCTTCGACGAGGAGCCGGATGACGACGACCTCGACGACGACCTCGTTCTCGAACCCGTCCTAGACGAAGACGAGGACCTGGACCCCCTGGACGCGAACCGCTAGCGCGGGGCTGGGTGGTTTGGGCGCCCAGTAGCCCGGGGTGTCCGCTGGTTGGTTCGGCGGGTGCGGGTGCGGGTGCGGGTGCGGGTGCGGCGTGGCTGGTCGCGCAGTCCCCGCGCCCCTGAAACGGCCCGGCCCCGCCCAGCTGCGGGCAGTCGTGCCGCTGGGGGCGATGGGGGAAGGCGGGCACAGCGGCACCCCGCTCGCGCCGGTGAGCGAAATCCACCCCCGCTCAGCCGTGGCCCTCGCGGCCTGTCAATCGGCTGAGGGCCCCTGGGCCCGCAAGAGTGCCGGCAGCCGTGTGGTGCGTGGCTTGGCGGGGATCTCGGCGACCGCGCGGGGCAGGGCCTGCTCAACGCCGTGGACCACGGACAGGTGCCGCTCGGCGCGACCGAAGGCCGTGTAGACCCAGGGTCGGGACAGCGCCTGCGCCGCGTCACCGGGCAGCACCACGACCGCGGCAGGCCACCGGTGCCCCACGGCCTGGTGCGCGGTCAGCGCCCACCCGTGCCGCACGGTCCGCTCGACGCGCTCCTTCGCTACGACGACGGCCGTGCCCGCGCACTCCAGGTGCAGCCCCTCGGCGTCGGCCTTCACCACCCGACCCGGGGTCGTCCGGCCCGGCGCGGGGGAGTAGGCCACCCGGTCCCCGGGGTCGAACCCGCCGAAGCGGCCCGGCCCGGGGTTCAGCCGCTCCTTGAGCGCGGTGTTGAGCGCACGTGTACCCGCCGCGCCGCCATGCCCCGGGGTGATCACCTGCACCTGCTCGGCGGGGATCCCGAACGCTCTCGGCACCGAGTCCACGACGAGCTGCGCGGTCCGGTGCACCGCCTCACCGGCGTCCCGCACCGGCACGATCACGACCTCCTTGCCTGGAGCGTCGACCTGGTTCAGCTCCCCGATGCCGATCCCGGAGACCAACTCCCCGAGGGGCCCGGGGTCGGGCGTGCGCGAGGCGACCTGCGGGCAGGTGCGGGCGGCAAGCAGATCCGCGAAGACGCGGCCCGGCCCGGCGGACCACAGCACCCCTGGATCGCCGCTGAGGACCAGCCGCACCCCGTCGGGCAGCGACTCGGCGAGCACCGCTGCGGTCTCGACGTCCAACTGGGGAGCGTCCAGGACCACGAGAAGATCGAGGTCCAGCGCACCGTCGGCATCACGGCCCGGCCCCTCGGTGCCGGACAGCAGCCCGGTGAGGGTCGTCACGGCGGTGTCGCCTGCCTCGCCGGCGCCCAGCCGGGACGCGAACCGCCTTCGTCCGTCCGCGCTGTGCGTCGCCGCGTACGCCCGCAGCCCGAACGCCCGCGCGGCGGTGATCAGCGCCGCCGGTTCCGCGAGGGCCGCCTCGCCACCGGTGTGCAGCACGAGCCCGTGTGCGGCCACGGCGCGGATCAGCTCCCCGGTGGGACGCGGTACCGACGCGGCTGCCGAGGACCAGTCCGTCGCGTCTTCCCCGGGCAGGGAGTTCACGACCCGGGCGAGTCCGTCGGCGAGGCTCTCCTCGGCGAGGGCATAGCGCTCCAGGCCGATGAGGACGCGGACCGGGCGCTCCTCCCGCGCCCCGTCGTCCTCGGCGTCGCCGACCGCGTCGGCCGACACGGCCGCGGATCGCGTCGCGGAGGGGGCGTCGTCGAGGACGTCCTGGAAGACCAGGGCCTCGCCTTCGGCGACAGTGCTCTGCACGGCACCGTCGGGGTCGGGAACGGACCGCTGGGCGAGCGCGGCGGCGAGGGCCGGCGCCTCCAGCGCGGTATGCCCGGCGACAGCCGCCTGTTCCAGCAGCCACACGGTGACCGCCCGGCCCCGCCGCTCGTCGTCCGGGCCGCACTCCGCGCCGAGCAGCGCCCGCGCGAACCCGTCGGCCTGCTCCGGCCGGACCCCGGGAACCCGCAGCAACTGCCAGGGATCCTCGCGCAGCCGAGCGCCCGCACCCTCCCCCAGTGCTTCGGTGACCTGCGCCACCAGCGCCTCGGGGGCGCCGCCCTCGGCCAGCACCGCGCGCACGGCCTCGACGGTCTCGCCCGAGGCGGCCGGCGGACCAGCTGCGGGCGCCACGGTCCGCGGTCGCCGCGCCGGCTCCGGCGAGGGCCGACGCGGGGCCGGCTCCGGCTCATCGAAGACGGTGGCCGGCGGCTTCCGGCCGCCTTCCACGGCCCGTACGGCGGCCAGCAGTTCGGCGGCCGTCCCGCTGAGCTTGGCCCCGCTCGCGATCGGCGCCGCCTTCTCGGCCTTCCGCCGCTCGATCCGCTCCCGCTCCAACCGCTGCGCCGCCAACTCGCCCCGCGCCTCGGACACATCGGGCGCGGCTTCGGCGCCGTCGGTTCCGGTGCCCGCCGAGTCGCCGTCCCCGTCGATGGCCTCGCTCGCGTCCACGGCCTCCCGGTCGCCGGGTGTGCCGTCGGCCGGGGGGGTCCCGTCGGCGGGCGTGCCCTCGCCCCGCCCCCCGGCTCGTCCGTCTCCGTGGTCGCGGGCTCCGTGCTCACAGCGTGCTCCAGTCGTGATCGGGATAGCGGTGCACAGGCGCCGACACGTCGTCGAGGGCCCGGCAGATCTCGTCAGGAAGACTAAGGGTTTCCGCTGACAATGCCCCCGTGAGCTGCAGCGCGTTGCGCGCGCCGATGATGGGCGCGGCCACGCCGGGCCGGTCACGCACCCAGGCGAGGGCCACCTGGAGCGGGGTCACGGCGAGGCCGTCCGCGGCGGTCTGCACGGCGTCCACGATGCCGGTCGCCGTGTCGTCGAGGTAGGGCGCGACGAACGGTGCCATGTGCTCCGAGCCGCCTCGCGAGTCCGGGGGAGTGATGTGGCGGTACTTGGCGGTCAGCACCCCGCGGCCCAGCGGCGAGGACGGGAGCAGACCGACACCCAGATCCAGCGCGGCGGGCAGCACCTCGCGCTCGACGCCGCGTTGCAACAGGGAGTACTCCATCTGCGTACTGGCCAGGCGGGTGCGTATGCCGGGGGCCGCGAGCTGCCAGGTGGCAGCCTTCGCGAGCTGCCAGCCGCAGAAGTTGGAGACCCCGGCGTAACGGGCTCGGCCGCTGCTGACGGCCAGGTCGAGGGCGTGGAGTGTCTCGTCCAGCGGCGTCTCAGGGTCGTAGGCGTGGATGTGCCAGAGGTCGACGTGGTCCGTGCCGAGGCGGGCGAGGGAGGCGTCGAGGGCGGCGAGCAGATGGCCCCGGGAGCCGTCGAAGCGGCGGTCGGGGTCCGGGACACTGCCGGCCTTCGTGGAGATGACCAGGTCGCGGCGGGGCACGAGCCCGTCCATCAGCTGTCCGAGCAGATACTCCGCCTCGCCGTCGCCGTACACGTCGGCCGTGTCGACGAGGGTGCCGCCCGCTTCCCAGAACAGCTTCAACATGTCCGCGGCGTCATGCTCGTCCGTGTCGCGGCCCCAGGTCAGGGTGCCGAGCCCGATCCGGGACACACGCAGGCCGGTACGGCCGAGATGCCTCTGCTCCATGAACGCCGACACTACTGGCCGGACTTCACGGTGTGGGGGCCTGTGGACAACCGATTTCACCGCGCGACCGGCCACGACCCACCCGCACCCGCCCCACGGCCCCACTCCCCGGTAGTGTCGGCCCGACAAGGGACGTTACTGATCGGTAAGGGGAAGGCCATGCAGCTCGGGATCAACCTCGGCTACTGGGGCGCCGGAATGGACGCGGACAATCTGGCCGTGGCCCAGGAGGCCGACCGGCTGGGATACGCGGTGTGCTGGGCCGCGGAGGCCTACGGCTCGGACGCGGCGACGGTGCTCAGCTGGGTCGCCGCCAAGACCGATCGCATCGACGTCGGCTCGGCCATCTTCCAGATCCCGGCCCGGCAGCCCGCGATGACCGCGATGACCGCCGCGACGCTGGACTCGCTCTCCGGCGGGCGTTTCCGGCTGGGGCTCGGTGTGTCCGGACCGCAGGTCTCCGAGGGCTGGTACGGGGTCAAGTTCGACAAGCCGCTCGCCCGCACCCGCGAATACGTGGAGATCGTCCGCAAGGCGATGACCCGCGAGCGCCTGTCGCACGACGGGGAGCACTGGACCCTGCCGCTGCCCGACGGCCCCGGCAAGCCGCTGAAGCTGACGGTGCACCCCACCCGCGAGCACGTCCCGCTGTACATCGCCGCGATCGGCCCGAAGAACCTGGAGCAGACCGGCGAGATCGCCGACGGCGCGCTGCTGATCTTCCCCTCGGCCGCGCACCTGGAGGAGACCGCCGTCAAGTACCTGCGGGCGGGGCGGGAGAAGGCCGGAAAGACCCTCGACGGCTTCGACATCTGCCCGACGCTGCCCCTCGCCGTCGGAGACGACAAGGACGTGGCGACGCTCGCCGACACCTTCCGCCCGTACACCGCGCTGTACGTCGGCGGCATGGGCAGCCGCAAGCAGAACTTCTACAACCAGCTCGCGCGGCGCATGGGTTACGAGAAGGAGGCCGCCGAGATCCAGGACAAGTACCTGGCCGGTGACAAGGCCGGTGCCGCGGCGGCCACCCCGCACGAGCTGATCGACCAGACGACACTGCTCGGTTCCGTGGAGCGCATCGCCGACCGGATGCAGGCCTACGCCGCGGCCGGGGTCACCACGCTCACCCTGGCCCCGGCGGGCTTCACCCTGGACGAGCGGATCGCCTCTCTGCGGGCCGGCTCGGAGGCCATGGAGCGGGCCGGACTCGCGTAACCCGGTCGGCGAGCGGCTGCCGCCCCGGCGGGAACCGACGGGCGACAGCCGGACAGCGGAGCCGGAAAGCACTACGGCCGTGGTGGGGGCTCGGGGGTCTTCCCCGCCACGGCCGTCACCGGGGACAACGCGGCACGGACCCGCTCGGTTACGCACCTTCGCTTCTCGGGCATCCTTCGTTCGGTGGATTTGTCCGACACGGCTATCGCCTGGCTCCTGGTACCCCGTTTGACTCGTTTTCTACTGGGCCCTTGCCGGGATCCCCGCAGAGAGCGGAGAGGTGCCTCAGATGCTGTCGGCCAAGACGGGACGTCAGTCTCGCGTGATGGACCGGATGGGGCGCATCCTGGGCTGGCCGGAGGCCAAGGCAGCCGTCCTCGCCGGCGGCATCCACGTCACGTACGCCTGCGAACGGGCCTTCTTGCTGGCGCCGCATGGTCACGCTGGAGATGCCGGCACGCCGTGACGCACTGGGCGGCCCGGCGACGACGGCCCCGGAGTTCGCCTGAGGCAGGGCACCGGCGCGCCCGCCACGACCGCGCGCGTGGAGCACGTACACACGACAACCGTCTGCCCACGCGCGCGTGCGCATGCACGACGGCTACAGCCAGCCCCGCCGCTTGAAGAGCCGGTACACCAGCAGCTCCGTCACGGCCAACAGCGCGATCAGCGCCGGGTAGGACCATGTCCAGCGGAGTTCGGGCATGTGATCGAAGTTCATGCCGTAGACACCGGCGGCCATGGTGGGGATCGCGGCCATGGCAGCCCAGGCGGAGATCTTCCGCATGTCGTCGTTCTGGCGGACGCTCATCTGCGCCAGATGCGCGGACAGGATGTCGGAGACCAGCCGGTCCAGGCCCTCGACGGACTCGTTGACGCGCGTGAGGTGGTCGCTGACGTCACGGAAGAAGGGCTGGGCCGTCTCGTCGACGAAGGGCACCGCGGTGTTGTGACTGCCCGTGCCCGAGAGCCGGACGAGCGGTGCGGCGAGGGGGCCGGTGGCCCGGCGGAACTCCAGGACCTGGCGCTTGAAGGTGTAGATCCGGGAGGCCGTGTTCCGTGAGCCGCCGGCATCGGGGGAGAAGACCTCCGCCTCCAGTTCCTCCAGGTCGGTCTGGAGCTCGGTCGCCACGTCCAGGTAGTGGTCGACGGTGGCATCGGTGATCGCGTACAGCACGGACGTGGGCCCCTTGCCGAGCAGTTCGGGCTCTTGCTCCAGGCGGTGGCGTACGACGCCCAGGGGTGAGCCGTCGCCGTGGCGGACGGTCACGACGAAGGCGTGGCCGAGGAAGACCATGACCTCGCCGGAGGTGACGGTGTCGCTCGTCGGCTCGTACGCGACCGGCTTGAGGACCATGAAAAGCGAGTCGTCGTACACCTCCAGCTTGGGCCGCTGGTGGGCCTTCAGCGCGTCCTCCACGGCCAGCGGATGCAGCGCGAACTCCTTGGTGACCAGGGCGAACTCCTTCTCCGTCGGCTCGTGCAGGCCGATCCACACGAAGCCGCCGGAGGCGCGGGCGGCGGCCAGGGCGCCGGAGAGGTCGTCGGGGCCCTCGGTGCGGTGGCCGTCGTGATAGACGGCGCAGTCGACGATCACAGGGAGTTCCTTTCTCGGGGAGCATCCCGCCCCCGCCGGAAGCGGGACGCATGCCGCGCGTCTCCATGGAGTTCCGCCGGACGCGGGGATGTCCCGCTTGTCCACAGGGCCCCGGGGCGGTCGCCTGCCACGGCACCGGTGCCGCGACAGGCGGCACTAGGCTGGGCCGCATGCCCACGTTGATCCTTGTCCGGCACGGACGTTCCACCGCCAACACCGATGGAGTGCTCGCCGGGTGGACGCCCGGGGTCGCGCTCGACGAGCGAGGCACCGCGCAGGCCGGGGCGCTGCCCGGCCGCCTCGCCGGGCTGCCGATCGCCGAGGTGGTCACCAGTCCGCTGCAGCGCTGCCGGGAGACGATGCGCCCGCTCCTCGACGCCCGGCCCGAACTCGGCCCGCACACCGACGACCGCATCGGCGAGTGCCACTACGGCGACTGGTCCGGCCGCAAGCTCGCCGAACTGAAGGACGAGCCGCTGATGGAGGTCGTACAGGCCCATCCGACGGCGGCCCGGTTCCCCGGCGGTGAGTCGATGCGCGCCATGCAGCACCGGGCCGCGGAGGCGGTACGGGAGTGGAACGAGCGCGTGGAGCGCGAGCACGGAGCGGACGCCGTGTATGTGATGTGCTCGCACGGCGACATCATCAAGTCGCTCGTGGCGGACGCCCTCGGACTTCATCTGGACCTCTTCCAGCGGATCACTGTCGAACCGTGTTCCATCACCGCGATCCGTTACACACGCCTCAGGCCGTTTCTCGTCCGTCTCGGCGACACCGGGGACCTCTCGTCCCTGGCGCCGCGCGAGGAGCCCCCGGGCGGTGACGCGACCGTCGGGGGCGGTGCGGGAGCACCGTGATCGTCAACCGCAGTAGGGTGAAGCGGTCGCGACGGCGCTGAACCAGTCAGCAGCCCCGAGCGGCCGGCCCCGACGTCGATTCCCATGGAGACAGGCGTGTCCCGTCAGGTGTTCCTCTACGACCCCCCGGACCGCTTCGTGGCCGGCACGGTCGGGCTGCCCGGGCGCCGGACCTTCTTCCTGCAGGCCTCCTCAGGGCAGCGTGTCACCAGTGTGGCCCTGGAGAAGGCCCAGGTCGCCGCGCTCGCCGAGCGCATGGACGAACTGCTCGACGAGGTCGTGCGGCGCAGCGGCGGCAGTGCCGCGGTGCCGGCCGTCGCGCCCACCGAGGTGTCGGACACGGCGCCACTGGAAACCCCCATCGAGGAGGAGTTCCGGGTCGGCACCATGGCGTTGGCCTGGGACGGCGACGAGCAGTGCATGATCATCGAGGCGCAGGCCCTGGTCGAGCTGGACGCCGACTCCGAGGAGGACCTGGCCGAGGCGGAGGAGCGGATGCTCCAGGACGAGGAGAACGGCCCGCCGATGCTCCGCGTCCGCCTCACCGGCACGCAGGCCCGGGCCTTCGCCAAGCGCGCCCTCGACGTCGTCAACGCGGGACGGCCGCCGTGCCCTCTGTGCAGCCTGCCGCTCGATCCGGAGGGACACGTATGTCCGCGCCAGAACGGATACCGGCGCGGGGAGTGACCTCCTCCGCCTCCGCCGAGCCGCCACCCGCCCGGCCATCGGTCGATTCGCCGGCCGGGCCGTTGGTCGAACTGCTGGCCGAGGGTGAGCTGACCGTGCGCGGACAGGTGCGGGAGGCGTCCAACGCCGTGCTGTACTGCACGGTCTCGTACGAGGGACGGCAGGCCGCCTGTGTCTACAAGCCCGTCGCAGGGGAGCGGCCCCTGTGGGACTTCCCCGACGGGACGCTGGCGCAGCGGGAGGTGGCCGCGTACGAGGTGTCCGAGGCGACCGGTTGGGGGCTCGTCCCGCCCACCGTGCTGCGGGACGGTCCGTACGGCGAGGGCATGTGCCAGTTGTGGATCGAGGGCCAGCCCGGGTCCGAGCTGCTGGCGCTGATGGACGGCGAGGAGGCCGGGGAGGGCTGGAAGGCCGTCGGATTCGCCGAGGTCGGGGACGGGAGGGCCGCGCTTCTCGTGCACGCCGACGATCTGCGGCTGCGCCGGCTCGCCGTCCTCGACGCGGTCGTCAACAACGCCGACCGCAAGGGCGGGCATCTGCTCCCCGCCGCCGAGGGGCGGTTGTACGGTATCGACCACGGGGTCACCTTCAACGTCGAGAACAAGCTGCGGACGTTGTTGTGGGGATGGGCCGGGGAGCCGCTCACCGGTGAGGCCGTCGAGGTGCTGCGGCAGCTGCGGGACGCGCTCGGTCAGGGCGGGGAGCTGGCGGCGAAGCTGTCGGCACTGATCACACCGGCCGAGCTGGACGCCACGCGGGAGCGGGTCGCCGCGCTCCTGACGAGCGGACGGCACCCGGAGCCGAGCGGCGAGTGGCCGGCGATCCCGTGGCCACCGGTCTGAGGGCACCCCTCACGTGTGGAGCAGGGGGCGTGCTTCGTCAGGGGCACGGGGAACTGTGCGCTCAGCCACATACCAGCGGCAGCCGCAGGACAGGGCGCACACCGAGTCAGGCGCCCTGTCCACGTGTCAGCCGCGGTCGCGCAGCAGGGCGTGCCCCCGAGCGGACAGGCACCCGGCTTGGCCGCGCGGCGATCGGGTTAGGCTCGTGCCATGTATGCCTGGCCCGCTTCTGAGGTCCCCGCCCTGCCCGGCAAGGGCCGCGACCTTCGGATCCACGACACCGCGACCGATGGGCTCGTCACCCTCGCCCCCGGTCCCGTCGCCCGTATCTACGTGTGCGGTATCACCCCGTACGACGCGACCCACATAGGTCACGCGGCGACCTACAACGCGTTCGACCTCGTACAGCGCGTGTGGCTCGACACCAAGCGGCAGGTTCACTACGTCCAGAACGTGACGGACGTCGACGACCCCCTGCTGGAACGGGCCGCGCGCGACGCCATCGACTGGGTGGCCCTCGCCGAGAAGGAGACCGCCCTCTTCCGTGAGGACATGACCGCCCTGCGGATGCTGCCCCCGCGGCACTACATCGGCGCGGTCGAGGCCATCCCCGGCATCGTTCCGCTCGTCGAGCGGCTCAGGGACTCCGGCGCCGCGTACGAACTCGAAGGGGACATCTACTTCTCCGTCGAGTCCGACCCCGACTTCGGCAAGGTGTCGGGCCTCGACGCCGCCGCGATGCGGCTGCTGTCCGCCGAGCGCGGCGGGGACCCGGACCGGGCCGGGAAGAAGAACCCGCTCGACCCGATGCTCTGGACGGCCGCGCGGGAGGGCGAACCCAGCTGGGACGGCGGCTCCCTCGGGCGCGGCCGTCCCGGCTGGCACATCGAGTGCGTCGCCATCGCCCTCGACCACCTGGGCATGGGCTTCGACGTACAGGGCGGCGGTTCCGACCTCGCCTTCCCGCACCACGAGATGGGCGCCTCGCACGCGCAGGCGCTGACCGGCGAGTTCCCCATGGCCAAGGCGTACGTCCACGCCGGCATGGTCGCGCTGCACGGCGAGAAGATGTCGAAGTCCAAGGGCAACCTGGTCTTCGTCTCCAAGCTGCGCCGCGACGGGGTCGACCCGGCCGCGATACGGCTCGCGCTCCTCGCCCACCACTACCGGGCCGACTGGGAGTGGACCGACCAGGTGCTCCAGGACGCCGTGGCCCGGCTCGACCGGTGGCGCGCCGCCGTCTCCCGGCCCGACGGACCGCCCGCCGAGGCCCTGGTCGAGGAGATCCGCCAGGCCCTCTCGAACGACCTGGCCGCGCCGGCGGCGCTCGCCGCGGTCGACCGCTGGGCCGCGTTCCAGCAGGAGCATGGCGGTACGGACGAGGGCGCACCCGGCGTCGTGTCGCGTGCCGTGGACGCCCTCCTCGGCGTGGCCCTGTGAAGTAACGACTCTGCACAGGCGCCCGCGACGGCGCACGGGCCACACGACGCGAGAGCGTGGGGCGCCTCCTCCAGCCCGGAGGAGGCGCCCCACCGTCTTGTCCGGAACCCGCCGTCGGATCCACCGGATCCGTACGCCTCACCTCCTGGCTGTTGTCGGAACTTCGGCCGACCGAACCGACCGAGCCGACCGAGCCAACCGAGCCGACGAAGGCCGGTTCTCCCCGTCCCTGGGGCGGGCCGCGCCCGCGGGGCACAACCGAGCACGCGAACGGCGAGGCGTCCAGAACGCAACAATCCGGCCGACGGCTGTCATGAGGCTGTCAAGAGCCTGTCGGTCGTTTGTCGAAGGGCTGCGGGGCCTGTCGGCATGTGATGGGGTGACAGACGTCAGCTGAAAGGCCGGACCGGCCAACTGCCGGTCCCTTCGTGGAAGGGACGAACAGTGGCACCCCCGCAACCCGCCCCCGCTCGTCACATCGGTCGGCGCCGACTGCTCACGACCTCGGCCGCCACCGCAGGCGCCCTGCTCGTCGGATCGTCGGCCGCGACCGCCTCGGCCACCGAACACCCGTGGCCCGACGTCATCCCGCTGCCCGACGGCTTCCGCCCCGAGGGCATCACCATCGGCGGCGGCCCCTACGCCTACCTGGGCTCCCTCGGTGACGGTTCCATCTACCGCGCCGACCTGCGCACCGGTGAGGGCCGCATCATCTCCAAGGGCCCCGGTACGCCTTCCGTCGGGCTCGAACTCGACGACCGGGGACGGCTGTTCGTCGCAGGGCGCGGTCAGGGCGCGCGGGTGGTGGACGCGCGCACCGGCGAGATCATCGCGTCGTACGTGCTCACCACGAAGACGCCGACCTTCGCCAACGACGTCTTCCTCACCCCGAAGGCCGCCTGGTTCACCGACTCCTACCAGCCCGCCCTGTATGCCCTGCCGCTCGGCCGCCACGGCCGGCTGCCGGATCCGGACGAGGTCGTCGCGGTCACCCTGAGCGGCGACTGGAGCCAGACTCCCGGCGAGGTCGTCAACGCCAACGGCATCACCCGGACCCCGGACGGCAGGGCCCTGCTGGTCGTGCAGTCCGGCGTCGGCGGACTGCACCGGGTCAACCCGAGGACCGGAGTCACCGAACTCGTCGACCTCGGCGGCGCGGCCCCCCTCACCAACGGCGACGGGCTGCTGCTCCTCGGACGGCGGCTGTACGTGGTCCAGAACCGCCAGAACGCCATCGACGTGTTCAGGCTCGCCGAGGACGGCCGCAGCGGCATCTTCGAGGGCCGCCTCACGGACGCGCACTTCGACGTCCCGACGACTGTCGCGGCCCACAGGAAGCGCCTCTACCTGCCCAACGCCCGCTTCACGACGACCCCGACCCCGGACACGACCTACTCGCTGGTGGCAGTGAAGCGCTGAGTGTTGCTGTCGCCTGTCGCGGCACTGGACACCGGTGCCGTCCCCGCGCTCCCTCCGAGGGGCGCGGGGATCTGCGTGATCAGCCACGGCGGGGCCCCCGGTGTCCGCGCGGCGTCTCCCCTCCGTGTCCCGGTCTCAGTCCTCCGACGATTCCTCGTCCTCGCCGCCGGCGCGCGGGGGCTTCGGCGGTCGCGGGCGGCCACTGGGATTGTCTTTCGGATTCCACGCGCCGGCCCCCGTGTCGCCCCCGTCAGCCGTGGCGTGGCCCCCTGCCGATCCGCCGGGGCCGCCGCCGGGACCACCGTCGCGGTGCCTGAGATACCGCTCGAACTCTCGTGCGATGGCCTCACCCGACGCCTCGGGCAGCTCCGCGGTGTCCCGGGCCTCCTCCAGCGTCTGCACGTACTCCGCGACCTCGCTGTCCTCGGAGGCCAACTGGTCCACGCCCACCTGCCAGGCGCGCGCGTCCTCGGGCAGCTCGCCCAGCGGGATGCGCACGTCGATCAGATCCTCCAGGCGGTTCAGGAGGGCCAGGGTCGCCTTCGGGTTGGGCGGCTGCGACACGTAGTGCGGCACGGCGGCCCAGAGCGAGACCGCAGGGACACCCGCGTGCGTGCACGCCTCCTGGAGGATGCCGACGATGCCCGTGGGGCCCTCGTACTTGGTCTCCTCCAGGTTCATGCGCTGCGCCAGATCCGGGTCGGACGTGACACCGCTGACCGGCACCGGACGCGTGTGCGGGGTGTCGCCGAGCAGCGCGCCCAGGACGACCACCAGCTCCACGCCCAGCTCGTGGGCGAAGCCCAGCAGTTCGTTGCAGAACGAGCGCCAGCGCATCGACGGTTCGATACCTCGGACGAGTACGAGATCGCGGGGCTTGTCGCCACCGACCCGGACGACCGACAACCTTGTCGTCGGCCAGGTGATCTTCCGTACTCCGCCGTCCAGCCACACGGTGGGGCGGTTGACCTGGAAGTCGTAGTAGTCCTCGGCGTCCAGCGCCGCGAACACCTCGCCCTTCCATTCCTTGTCCAGATGCGCGACCGCGGTGGAGGCGGCGTCGCCGGCGTCGTTCCAGCCTTCGAACGCGGCCACCATCACTGGGTCGATCAGCTCGGGAACCCCCTCCAGCTCGATCACCCAGCGCCTCCTTCCGACGTGCCCTCGCGTACGCCCCAACCTTACGGCGTGCCGCGGGGGCCTCCGCAGCCCCCTTGCACGGGGGGTGAACGGATCAATGCCCCGTTCGCACGGACGAAACACTCCCGGGCCCACCCGGGCCATGAGTGATCGTTTTCGCCCAACGGCCCCGTTCCGGCCCCGGAGCGGTCGCCCCGGCGCGGGGACGTTCACCCGTCACAGCGAGGACCGCAGCCACTGCTCCACGCTCGCGATATGCACCGTCGCCCAGGAGCGCGCGGCGTCGGCGTCGCGGTCGCGGAGGGCGGCCAGGATGGCGCGATGCTCGTGCAGGGTGCGGCTGACGGCGTCCTCCTGGGTCAGGCCGCGCCAGCTGCGGGCCCGGGTGGTCGGGCCCGACAACCCGTCAAGAAGCGAGCAGAGCACGGAGTTCCCGGAACTCTGCACGATGCCTCTGTGGAACTCCAGATCGCACGCGACCAGCTCCTCCACCGACGGGTCGGTGCCGAGCTTGTCCAACTGGGCACCCAGAGCGTCCAGTTGCTGCTCGCTGATGCGCAGGGCAGCCATCGCGGTCGCCGCCGGTTCCAGTATGCGCCGTACGGCGAGGAACTCCAGGACCGTGTCGTCGCGATGGAAGTCGACGACGAAACTCATCGCCTCCAGAAGGAGTTGGGGGTCCAGGCTGGTGACATAGGTGCCGTCGCCCTGCCGTACGTCCAGGATGCGGATCAACGACAGGGCGCGCACCGCCTCGCGCAGGGAGTTGCGGGACAGCCCGAGATCGGCGGCGAGCTCGCTCTCCTTCGGGAGTCGGTCGCCGGGGCGCAGCGCGCCAGAGACGATCATGCCCTTGATCTTCTCGATCGCCTCGTCGGTGACTGCCACGGCGACCCCTCCCACTCGTTCAGACATCCGATGTCTCAGGCCATTATGGGGGCTCTCTCAGCCTCCGGAGCATGGGTGGTGCTGGACCGTAACACCGTTCTCCGGACGCGCGCCCCGGTGTCTCGCCCTGTGGCTCCCGCCCCACCCGGCATCACCCCAGGCCACGGCGTACGAAAGGGGGCGGCCCCATCGCCGTACCGGCATGGATGGAGCCGCCCCCTTCGATGGATCCGGGCCCGGAGCGGAAGGGGCTCGTCCCCGCTCGGTGCTCGCCCCCGGTCAGGGGAGGGGGCCGGCACCGGGTCTACTTCCGGTCGAGCAGGTTCTGCACCTTCGCCCGGACGTCGTCCGTGGCCAGCCCGCGGATCGTCAGGGTCGTCCGGCGGCGCAGCACGTCGTCGGCCGTCTCGGCCCACTCGGTGTCACGGGCGTAGACGACCTGCGCCCAGATCTCGGGGGCGTCCGGGTGGACCCGCTCGCCCAGCTCGGGGTTCTCATTGGCGAGGCGGGCGATGTCGAAGGCGAGCGAACCGTAGTGGGTGGCCAGGTGCCGCGCCGTGTCGGCGCCCATACGGGGGCCGGGCGCGGGGCGGTCGACGAGCAGCCGGTGGGCGACCGCGCGCGGGTTGGCGACCCCCGGCAGCGGCAACCTCTTCGGCAGCGCGGAGACCGGCTCGAAGTCCTCGCCCAGCGGATGTCCCGGCAGCGCCTCCAGCTTCTTCATGATCGTGCGCCCGATGTGCCGGAAGGTCGTCCACTTGCCGCCCGCGACGGACAGCATGCCGCCCCGGCCCTCGGTGACGACCGTTTCGCGCTTGGCCTTGGCGGTGTCGCCGGGCCCGCCCGGCAGCACCCGCAGCCCCGCGAAGGCGTACGTGATCAGCTCACGGTCGAGCTGCTGGTCCCGGATGGAGAACGCGGCCTCGTCCAGGATCTGGGCTATGTCCTTGTCGTCGACAGCGACGTCCGCCGGGTCGCCCTCGTACGCCTCGTCGGTCGTGCCGAGCAGCAGCATGTCCTCCCAGGGGAGGGCGAAGGTGATGCGGTACTTGTCGATGGGGGTGGCGAGCGCGGCCTTCCACGGAGCCGTCCGCTTCAGCACCAGGTGGGCGCCCTTGGACAGCCGGATGGACGGAGCCGCGTTCGGGTCCTCCATCTTGCGCAGGTGGTCGACCCACGGCCCGGTCGCGTTCAGCACCAGCCGCGCGCCGACCCCGAACTCGTCGCCGGTGAGCCGGTCGCGCAGCTCGGCACCGGTGACCCGCCCCTTGGTGAAGCGCAGCCCGGTGACCTCGGCGTGGTTGAGCACCACCGCACCGGACTCGACGGCCCCGCGGACCGTCATCAGCGCCATCCGGGAGTCGTTCATCTGGTCGTCGCCGTACACGGCCACGGCCTTCAGGTTCTCGGTGCGCAGCTCGGGCACGTCCTGCGCGGCCTTGGCGGGGGAGCGCAGGTGGCCGACGCCGTCACCGAACGCCGACAGCGCGGAGTAGGCGAAGACGCCCGCTCCGAGCTTCGCCGCGCCGTGCGGCCCGCCCTTGTACACGGGGAGGTAGAACGTGAGCGGGTTCGCCAGGTGGGGGGCCACCTGGCGGGAGACCGCACGGCGCTCGAAGTGGTTCTCCGCCACCAGTTTCACCGCGCCGGTCTGCAGATAGCGCAGACCGCCGTGGAGCAGCTTGGAGGAGGCGGAAGAGGTGGCACCGGCGAAGTCGCCGGCGTCGACCAGCGCCACCCTGAGCCCGGACTGCGCGGCGTGCCAGGCGGTGGAGATGCCCAGGATGCCGCCGCCGATCACGAGAAGGTCGTACGACGCCTTGGAGAGCTGCTCCCGGGTTCCGGCTCGGCTCGGGTTCGAGCCGGACGCCGGGTGCGTCCCCAGGGCAGGCAGGGTCTGCAGGGTGGACTGACTGGTCATGTCGGGTACTTACTCCTCATCAGAGCCGGGGGTGGGAGCCTTCGCGGCCCGTCTCAGCTCTCGTCAGTTCTCGTCCTCGAGCCAGCCCATGGTCCGCTCGACGGCCTTGAGCCAGCTCTTGTACTCACGGTCGCGGATCTCCGCGTCCATGCGGGGGGTCCACTCGGCGGCCCGGCGCCAGTTGGCACGCAGGTCGTCGGTGCTGGTCCAGAAGCCGACGGCGAGACCGGCGGCGTAGGCGGCGCCGAGGCAGGTGGTCTCGGCGACCATGGGGCGCACCACGGGGGCGTCCAGGAAGTCCGAGAGGGTCTGCATCAGCAGGTTGTTGGAGGTCATGCCGCCGTCGACCTTGAGGGCCGCGAGTTCGACGCCGGAGTCCTTGGTCATGGCGTCGGTGATCTCACGGGTCTGCCAGGCCGTGGCCTCCAGGACGGCCCGCGCGAGGTGCGCCTTGGTGACGTACCGGGTGAGACCGGCGATCACACCGCGGGCGTCGGAACGCCAGTACGGGGCGAACAGACCGGAGAAGGCCGGCACGAAGTACGCGCCGCCGTTGTCCTCGACCGAGAGGGCGAGCGTCTCGATCTCGGCGGCGGTGGAGATGAGCCCCATCTGGTCGCGCATCCACTGCACCAGCGAACCGGTGACGGCGATCGAGCCCTCAAGGGCGTAGACCGGCTTCTGGTCACCGATGCGGTAGCCCACCGTGGTCAGCAGCCCGGAGTACGAGTTGATGATCTTCTCGCCGGTGTTCATCAGCATGAACGTGCCGGTGCCGTACGTGGACTTGGCCTCGCCCTCGGCGAAACAGGTCTGGCCGAACAGGGCCGCCTGCTGGTCGCCGAGCGCGGACGCGACCGGGATGCCGCCGAGCAGGTCGCCCAGCTTGCCGCCGGTGATCTCGCCGTACACCTCGGCGGAGGAACGGATCTCCGGCAGCATCGACACCGGGACGCCGATGGACTCGGCGATCTTCGGGTCCCACTCCAGGGTGTGGAGGTTCATCAGCATGGTGCGGGAGGCGTTGGTGACGTCGGTGACGTGCCTGCCGCCGTCGACGCCGCCGGTCAGGTTCCAGATGACCCAGCTGTCCATGGTGCCGAAGAGGATGTCGCCGGCCTCGGCGCGCTCACGCAGGCCCTCGACGTTGTCCAGCAGCCAGCGGGCCTTGGGACCGGCGAAGTAGCTCGCCAGCGGCAGGCCGGTCTCGCGGCGGAAGCGGTCCTGGCCGACGTTGCGGCCGAGTTCCCTGCAGAGCGCGTCGGTGCGGGTGTCCTGCCAGACGATGGCGTTGTGGACGGGCTCACCGGTGTTCTTGTCCCAGAGCAGCGTGGTCTCACGCTGGTTGGTGATGCCGATGGCCTTGATGTCGTCACGGGTGATGCCGGCCTTCTCGATGGCTCCGGCGACGACCTCCTGGACGTTCGTCCAGATCTCGGTGGCGTCGTGCTCGACCCAGCCCGGCTTCGGGAAGATCTGCTCGTGCTCCTTCTGGTCGACGGAGACGATACGGCCGTCCCGGTCGAACACGATGCAGCGGCTGGACGTGGTCCCCTGGTCGATGGCGGCGATGAACGGCCCATGGCCGTGGGATGCGATGCCGGCGGTGTGGGCGTCGGTCACGGTGTGCTCCTGAAAGTTCACTGGTCGAAGGGCTGTACTTACGGCGCGTGCTGAGCGTTTCGGGACATCATGTGGTTCCGGGATCAGCGGGTGGTGCTCTTAGACGAATGCGACGTTGTAGATACCCGCGGCGACAGCGGCGCCGATCAGGGGACCGGCCACCGGGACCCAGGCGTAGCTCCAGTCGGAGCCGCCCTTGTTGGGCAGGGGCAGCAGGGCGTGGACGATACGCGGACCGAGGTCACGAGCCGGGTTGATCGCGTAGCCGGTCGGGCCGCCGAGGGACAGACCGATGGCCACCACGACGAGCGCGGTGATCAGGGCGCCGAGGGTGCCGAGGCCCTTGCCGCTGTCGTTCAGGCCCTGTGTCAGGACCGCCAGGACCAGGATCACGGTGCCGATGACCTCGGTGGCGACGTTCTGCACCGCGTTGCGGATCTCGGGGCCGGTGGAGAAGACGCCGAGCACGGGGCCCGCGCCCTTCTCCCGGGCCTCGACGGCCTTGGCCTTGGTGGTCTCCGCACCCGGACCGCCGACGATCTCCCTGTCGGTGAGGTGGGCGTGGAACTGGCCGTAATAGGCGACCCAGACCAGAGCGGCACCGATCATGGCGCCGAAGAGCTGCCCGCCCCAGTAGACCGGGACCTGGCTCCACGCGATGCCGTCGTCCTTCAGCGCGAGCGCGAGGGTCACGGCCGGGTTCAGGTGGGCGCCGGAGAGCGGCGCGGAGGTGTAGACGGCCGTCAGAACGGCGAAACCCCACCCGAAGGTGATGGCGAGCCAACCGGCGTTACGCGCCTTGGAGGCCTTGAGCGTCACGGCGGCGACCACTCCGCCGCCGAGCAGGATGAGTATGGCGGTACCGATGGTCTCGCCGATGAAGATGTCGGAGCTGGACACCCGCGACTCCTTTGTCCTTCGTCCAGGGGAAGGCGAACCCCGGGTCCCTACCGGAGGTCCGCGCCCTCGGGGGTGAGAGCTGTACCGGCCCTTGGCGTTGTCACACCCTAGCGTGGATTGCCGGTAGGTGTTCGACAATGCCGACCGATGGACGGGAGTCTCGCTGCGGCGTGAGTGCCTAGTCAAGGGTCCTGTTATCGAAAACGCGATCGTTATTGATCGAAGTGGCTCATCGATCTTTCGACGACTGGTAGGGGGGCGCACCGGGAAGGCCGGGGCGCCTGGCGGCGCCCCGGCCTTCCCGGGTCTGGCGGTGGCGTACGGCGGTCAGAACCGCCCGGCGCCCAGGTCCCGTGACACCGCGCGGGCGCAGTCCCGTACGGCCGCGATCAGCTCGGGGCGCAGCTCGCCCTCCCGGCACAACCGCTCCACGGCGCCGGTGACGCCGACCGCACCGACGGGCATGCGCCGCCGGTCGTGGATGGGGGCGGCGATGGACGCGACGCCCTCCCAGGTCTCCTCGACGTCGGCCGCGTACCCGCGCGCGCGGGTGATGTCCAGGACGCTCTCGAAGTCACCGAGCTCGTAGACGGTCCGCTCGGTGAACGCCTCGCGCTCGCTCTCCAGGACCTCGCTGTGCGCCACGGGGTCGTACGCCGCGAGGACCTTGCCCAGGGCCGTGGAGTGCAGCGGCTGCATGGCTCCTATCTCCAGGACCTGCCGGCTGTCGTCGGGCCGGAAGACGTGGTGCACGATCAGCACGCCCTGTTGGTGCAGCACCCCCAGGTGGACGCTCTCGCCGCTGGAGCGGGCCAGGTCGTCCGTCCAGACCAGGGCGCGGGCGCGCAGCTCGTGGACGTCGAGATAGGTGGTCCCGAGCCGTAGCAGCTCGGCCCCCAGCTGATAGCGCCCGGAGGCGTCGTCCTGCTCGACGAAGCCCTCCTGCTGGAGGGTGCGCAGTATGCCGTGGGCGGTGCCCTTGGCCAGGCCCAGCGACGAGGCGATGTCCGACAGGCCGAGCCGTCGCTCGCCGCCCCCGAGCAGCCGCAGCATCGCGGCCGCCCGTTCGAGCGACTGGATGTTCCGTGCCATCGCCGTCCTGCCTCCGTCCCCTTCGACCGCCGTACGCGAGTGAACTTCCATCGTTCGGCAATGCCGAACACTACCGGTCGTTGCCGACCTCTCGCTAATGGCCGTCAGTACCTTTTCGGCCATGTGGCTCGCCCGGTGACGTTCCCGTGCCCGAGGCGTGCCCGTGCCGTGCCGTGCCTGTGTCGTGCCCACCGGTGTCCACCGGTGTCCACCCGATGATCGTGCGGTGTTCGTACGGTGCGGCCCGGCGCCGAGCGCGCGTGCGTCGTCGGAGTAAACCGCACCCGGTCGTCCACGCCACGCCACGCCCGTCCGTCCCGTGGACTGCCCTGACCATCCGCGGCGCTCCGGGCTACCCTGGCGGCGTGCGGCTTCCACGGGAAGTCGCAAAGCCGACAGCCGTCGCACTCCAGGGAGCAGCTCCATGGCCTCGTCGCCGAACCCGTCCCCCTCGTCCGCCGCCGCCGGCCGGGCCCGATCCGACGCACTGCGCGAGGCCCTCGCGACCCGCGTGGTGGTCGCCGACGGCGCGATGGGCACGATGCTCCAGGCGCAGGACCCGACGCTCGAGGACTTCGAGAACCTCGAAGGCTGCAACGAGATCCTGAACCTCACCCGCCCCGACATCGTGCGCTCCGTCCACGAGGCGTACTTCGAGGTCGGCGTCGACTGTGTCGAGACCAACACCTTCGGGGCCAACCACTCCGCCCTCGGCGAGTACGACATCCCCGAGCGCGTGTACGAACTGTCCGAGGCCGGTGCCCGGATCGCCCGCGAGGTCGCCGACGAGTTCACCACCTCGACCGGACGGCAGCGCTGGGTCCTCGGCTCCATGGGCCCCGGCACCAAGCTGCCGACCCTCGGCCACGCCCCGTACACCCTCCTGCGCGACGCCTACCAGCAGAACGCCGAGGGCATGATCGCGGGCGGCGCCGACGCGCTGCTCGTCGAGACCACCCAGGACCTCCTCCAGACCAAGGCCGCGGTCCTCGGCTCCCGCCGTGCCCTGGACACCCTGGGCGTCGATCTGCCGCTGATCGTCTCGGTGACCGTCGAGACCACCGGCACGATGCTGCTCGGCTCCGAGATCGGCGCCGCGCTCACCGCGCTGGAGCCGCTCGGCATCGACATGATCGGCCTGAACTGCGCCACCGGCCCGGCCGAGATGAGCGAACACCTGCGCTATCTCGCCCGGCACTCCCGCATCCCCCTGTCCTGCATGCCGAACGCGGGTCTGCCGGTCCTAGGCAAGGACGGCGCCCACTACCCGCTGACGGCCCCGGAGCTGGCCGACGCCCAGGAGACCTTCGTACGCGAGTACGGCCTCTCCCTCATCGGCGGCTGCTGCGGCACCACCCCCGAGCATCTGCGCCAGGTCGTCGACCGCGTCCGGGACCTCGCCCCCACCGCGCGGGACCCGCGCCCCGAACCCGGCGCCGCCTCCCTCTACCAGACGGTCCCCTTCCGTCAGGACACCTCCTACCTGGCCATCGGCGAGCGCACGAACGCCAACGGCTCGAAGA
Source organism: Streptomyces sp. TG1A-60 (assembly GCF_037201975.1). Lineage (NCBI taxonomy): Bacteria > Bacillati > Actinomycetota > Actinomycetes > Kitasatosporales > Streptomycetaceae > Streptomyces > Streptomyces sp. TG1A-60. The sequence continues at coordinate 6,702,516 of NZ_CP147520.1, forward strand.
AGTTCCGCGAGGCCATGCTGGAGGGCCGCTGGGACGACTGTGTCGAGATGGCCCGCGACCAGATCCGCGAGGGCGCCCACCTGCTCGACCTGTGTGTCGACTACGTGGGCCGCGACGGCGTCGCCGACATGGCCGAACTCGCCGGCCGCTTCGCCACCGCCTCCACCCTCCCCATCGTCCTCGACTCCACCGAAGTGCCCGTTATCCAGGCCGGGTTGGAGAAGCTGGGCGGGCGCGCGGTCATCAACTCCGTCAACTACGAGGACGGCGACGGTCCCGAGTCCCGCTTCGCCAAGGTCACCCGGCTCGCGCGGGAGCACGGTGCCGCGCTGATCGCGCTGACCATCGACGAGGAGGGCCAGGCCCGCACCCCGCAGAAGAAGGTCGAGATCGCCGAACGGCTGATCGAGGACCTGACCGGGAACTGGGGCATCCACGAGTCGGACATCCTCATCGACACCCTGACCTTCACCATCTGCACCGGCCAGGAGGAGTCCCGCAAGGACGGCATCGCGACCATCGAGGCGATCCGCGAACTCAAGCGCCGCCACCCGGACGTCCAGACCACCCTCGGTCTGTCGAACATCTCCTTCGGCCTCAACCCGGCCGCACGCATCCTCCTCAACTCCGTCTTCCTCGACGAGTGTGTGAAGGCCGGCCTGGACTCGGCGATCGTGCACGCCTCCAAGATCCTGCCGATCGCCCGCTTCGACGAGGAGCAGGTCACCACCGCCCTCGACCTGATCCACGACCGCCGCGCCGAGGGCTACGACCCACTGCAGAAGCTGATGGCGCTGTTCGAGGGCGCCACCGCCAAGTCGTTGAAGGCGGGCAAGGCCGAGGAACTGGCCGCTCTCCCGCTGGAGGAGCGCCTCAAGCGCCGCATCATCGACGGCGAGAAGAACGGCCTGGAGGCCGACCTCGACGAGGCCCTGGAGGCTCGTCCCGCCCTGGACATCGTCAACGAGACCCTCCTGGACGGCATGAAGGTCGTCGGCGAGCTGTTCGGCTCCGGCCAGATGCAGCTGCCGTTCGTCCTGCAGTCCGCCGAGGTCATGAAGACGGCGGTGGCCCACCTCGAACCGCACATGGAGAAGTCGGACGCCGAGGGCAAGGGCACCATCGTGCTGGCGACCGTGCGCGGCGACGTCCACGACATCGGCAAGAACCTCGTCGACATCATCCTGTCCAACAACGGCTACACGGTTGTCAACCTCGGCATCAAGCAGCCGGTCTCCGCGATCCTGGACGCCGCCGCCGAGCACCGCGCCGACGTCATCGGCATGTCCGGGCTCCTGGTGAAGTCCACGGTGATCATGAAGGAGAACCTGGAGGAGCTGAACCAGCGCGGCCTGGCCGCCGACTACCCGGTCATCCTCGGCGGCGCCGCCCTGACCCGCGCCTACGTCGAGCAGGACCTGCACGAGGTCTACGAGGGCGAGGTCCGCTACGCCCGCGACGCCTTCGAGGGCCTGCGCCTGATGGACGCCCTCATCGGCGTCAAGCGCGGTGTGCCCGGGGCGAAGCTGCCCGAGCTGAAGCAGCGCCGGGTCCGGGCGACGGCCGCGACCACCGTGATCGAGGAGCGCCCGGAGGAAGGCCACGTACGCTCCGACGTCGCGACCGACAACCCGGTCCCCGCACCGCCGTTCTGGGGCACCCGCGTCATCAAGGGCATCCAGCTCAAGGAGTACGCCACCTGGCTCGACGAGGACGCCCTCTTCAAGGGCCAGTGGGGACTCAAGCAGGCCCGCACCGGCGACGGACCGAGCTATGAGGAACTCGTCGAGACCGAGGGCCGGCCCCGGCTGCGCGGCCTGCTGGACAAGCTCCAGACCGAGAACCTCCTCGAAGCGGCCGTCGTCCACGGCTACTTCCCGTGTGTGTCCAAGGACGACGACCTGATCATCCTGGACGACGCCGGTAACGAACGCACCCGCTTCTCCTTCCCCCGCCAGCGCCGTGGCCGCCGGCTGTGCCTGGCCGACTTCTTCCGCCCGGAGGAGTCCGGCGAGAAGGACGTCGTCGGCCTCCAGGTCGTCACCGTCGGCTCCCGCATCGGCGAGGAGACCGCCAAGCTCTTCGAGGCCAACTCCTACCGCGACTACCTCGAACTCCACGGCCTGTCCGTGCAGTTGGCCGAGGCACTCGCCGAGTACTGGCACGCGCGGGTCCGTTCGGAGCTTGGCTTCGCAGGGGAGGACCCCGCCGCGATCGAGGACATGTTCGACCTCAAGTACCGAGGCGCCCGCTTCTCCCTCGGCTACGGCGCCTGCCCCAACCTGGAGGACCGCGCCAAGATCGCCGAACTCCTCGACCCCGAGCGCATCGGCGTCCACCTCTCCGAGGAGTTCCAGCTCCACCCCGAGCAGTCCACGGACGCGATCGTCATCCACCACCCCGAGGCCAAGTACTTCAACGCGCGCTAGTAGGGCTTCGTTAGGTGCGGACCCGCCGAGTGGCGCCGGGCTTTGGCGGCGCCCGGCCCTCGGTCACGACCTGCGGAAACCGCCGTGGCTCGGGCGTCGTCCGTTCCACCGCGTCGTCGAATCGCCGCAGTTCAGCGCCACCTAACGGAGTACTACCAGGGCGTTCTTCGAAGATCCCGTCTGGCTCGCGGCGTCTGGCACGGCACCGCGCCGCGTTGTCGGGATCGCCCGCGTACGCCCGGTACGCGGGCGACCCTCCGCCTTGCGACGCACCGCCCCAGACGCCGCGAGCCCGCCCTCCGGGCGGACGACGCTACCTTCGCAACACGTCCTGGGGCCGCGACAGGCGACGTTCGCCCCGTCGCGACGCTGGTCGTCCTGCCCTGTGAGGCCGACAACGCCTGGTCAGCGGTCCGACACGTTCGTCGGCCGGGCAATCGGTCGGACGGCGTCGTACACTGGTCGGTCCACCGCAGGCCGGTTCCCCACCCGGGAACCGGCCTGCTCGTCCCACAAGGAGGTGCGCCGGATGACGACGACGATCCCCGCGCTAGGAACCCGTACGGCCGAAGGCTCCGCGCTGCAGGCCGTGCTCCTCGACATGGACGGCACCCTGGTGGACACCGAGGGTTTCTGGTGGGAGGTGGAGGTGGAGGTTTTCGCCCGCCTCGGCCACACACTCGACGACTCCTGGCGCCATGTCGTGGTCGGCGGCCCCATGAGTCGCAGCGCGGGCTTCCTGATCGAGGCCACCGGCGCCGACATCACCCTCGCCGAGCTGACCGTGCTCCTCAACGACGGCTTCGAGGGCCGTATCGGGCGGGCGCTGCCGCTGATGCCCGGCGCCTCCAGACTCCTCGCCGAGCTCGCCGCGCACGGTGTCCCCACCGCCCTGGTCTCCGCCTCGCACCGGCGCATCATCGACCGCGTCCTGGCCTCCCTCGGCTCCCACCACTTCGCGCTGACCGTCGCGGGCGACGAGGTCGAGCGGACCAAGCCGTTCCCCGACCCCTACCTCCTGGCCGCCGCCGGTCTCGGCGCGGATCCGGCCCGGTGCGCGGTCGTCGAGGACACCGCGACCGGCGTCGCGGCGGCCGAGGCCGCGGGCTGCCAGGTGGTCGCGGTCCCGTCCGTGGCCCCGATCGCCCCCACCGCCCGGCGCACCGTCGTGACCTCACTGGAAGAGATCGACCTGCCCTTTCTGCACGGCCTGATGGTCATCTGACGACAAACAATTGAAAGCGCAATGAATTACCAGGTCACTCATGCGCTCCCCCTTGGGAATTCCGCCGGTCGCAATGAGTGAATTCCCGCATACGGGAACCCCTTCAAGGCTGTGACCTTTACCACTCGCACGGGGAATCGGTAGCGCGCTCCACGCGCGTCCGATCCTCGTGTGAGGGGTGTTCGGCATGCCCATGTGTCCCGATTGGTGAAGGGTGCACCCAAACATTCCGTCGGCGTTTCATCGGTGCGTCCACACCCGGTTCCGCAGCGTGATGGGAACTCAACTCCGGTGCGTACGGGACGCTCTGGCGGTGCGGGCTAATCTCGACGCGAGAACATCGCCGTACTTCCCGAGACGCGCTCGCACCACCCCGCCAGCACCCGTCCCGGACCACAGTTCTGGAGAACGCGAGCATGAACCGCAAGACCTTGGTGCTGCCGGCCGTGATCGGTCTGCTCACCCCGGTACTCGCCGCCTGCGGTGCCCCCGACGGCGCGGGCGGCAGCGGTGACGCGATCGTCGTCGGCACCACCGACCGGTTCACCGCGTCCAAGGAGGCCCCGGCGCCCATCGACCCGGCGTACGCCTACGACGTCGGCCCCCGGAACATCCTCCGCCAGACCGTCCAGACCCTCCTGGTCCAGCCCCGCGGCGACGGCGAGCCCGAACCCGAGGCCGCCTCCCAGTGTGCCTTCACAGACACCGGCAACGAGCGCTACGCCTGCAAGCTCCGTGACGGACTGAAGTTCGCGAGCGGCGACCCGGTCACCGCCGGGGACGTGAAGTTCTCCATCGACCGCGCCCGCTCCATCAAGGCCGACAGCGGCGTCTTCGCCCTGCTGTCCACCATCGACCTCGTCGAGACCAAGGGCGACAACGAGGTGATCTTCCACCTCAACAGCCCCGACGCGACCCTCCCGTACAAGCTGTCCACCCCGGTCGCCGGCATCGTCAACCCGGCCGACTACGACAAGGGCAGGCTCCGCGACGGCTTCGAGGTCGACGGCTCCGGCCCCTACATCCTGGACGCCGAGGTCGAGGACGACGAGCTGGTCAAGGCCGTCTTCACCAAGAACCCCCACTACAAGGGGCAGTTGGACCCGAAGAACGACAAGGTCGAGCTGCGTTCCTACGCGAGCGCCGACGCCATGGGCGCCGCGCTCGAAGACGGCGACATCGACCTGATGACCCGCACCATGACGCCGGAGCAGATCACCAAGCTCTCCAAGTCCGACGACGGCGACATCGACCTGATCGAGTCCGCCGGCCTGGAGATCCGCTACCTCGCCTTCAACACCGAGGCCGCCCCGGTCAGGAGCACCGCCGTCCGCCGGGCCATGGCCGAGGTCGTCGACCGGGGCGAACTCGTCTCCAAGGTCTACGGCTCACAGGCCGAACCCCTGTTCTCACTGGTCCCGGCCGGCATCACCGGCCACTCCAACTCCTTCTTCGACAAGTACGGCGACCCCGACGTCACCAGGGCGAAGTCGACCCTGGAAGCGGCCGGCGTCACCACCCCGGTGAAGCTGACCCTCCACTACACGACCGACCACTACGGAGCCGCCACCAAACGGGAGTTCGAGCTGTTGAAGAAGCAGCTCAACGACAGCGGCCTGTTCGACGTGACCACCAAGGGCGCACCCTGGTCGACGTTCCGCCGCGCCGAAAGGGAAGGCGAGTACGCGGTCTACGGCATGGGCTGGTTCCCGGACTTCCCCGACGCCGACAACTACCTCGCGCCCTTCCTCGACAAGGACAACTTCCTCGGCTCGCCGTACGCCAACAGCCAGATCCGCGGCAAGCTGATCCCCGAGTCCCGCCGCGAGGCCGACCGCGTCGCCGCCTCGGGGAGCCTCACCGGCATCCAGGACATCGTCGCCGACGACGTGCCGATCCTCCCGCTGTGGCAGGGCAACCAGTACGTCGCCGCCCGCGACGACGTCACCGGCGCCGAATACGCCCTCAACGCCGTCTCCACGCTGCAGCTCTGGGAGCTGAGCCGTGGCATGGGCAACTGACCCGACCTCACCATCCGCCCCGGGCAGAGGCCGACCGGCCTCGGGGGATCCCGGAGCGCCCGCAATGCACCGACGACACAAGGCATCCATACGTGAACATACGCACCCAGTGGCCCGTCCTGACCATGGCGACAGGGCTTGCCGCCGGCCTGCTGACCGGTTGCGGCTCCGAATCGGGGGACCCGGGGGCTCCGGCTCCAACATCGTGATGGGGATGTCCGACGACGTCCTGGCCACCGACCCCGCCTCCGGCTACGACCCCGGGTCCTGGCTCCTCTTCAACAACGTCTTCCAGTCCCTGCTGAGCTTCCCCAACGGCGCCACCGAGCCCGAACCGGACCTCGCCGAGGAGTGCTCCTTCACGGACAGCGGAACCAAGGTCTACGAGTGCACCCTCAAGGACGGCCTGAAGTTCAGCAACGGTGAGGCGCTCACCGCGAAGGACGTCAAGTTCTCCTTCGACCGCATGCTGAAGATCAACGACGACGCCGGCCCCGCGATCATGTTTCCCATGCTCGACAAGGTCGAGACACCGGACGACAAGACCGTCCGCTTCGACCTCAAGTACGCCGACGCCACCTTCCCCAGCAAGATCGCATCCGGCGCCGGCTCGATCGTCGACGAGAGCTCCTACGACGCCGACGGCCTCCGCGAGGACGGCGGCGCGGTCGGCTCCGGCCCCTACAAACTGGAGTCCTTCGGCGAGAACGAGGCCGTCTTCTCCGTAAACGAGAACTACCGGGGCACCGCCGACGTCGAGAACAGCGGCGTCACCCTCAGGTTCTTCCACGGCGACCAGGACGCCCTGAAGAAGGCCCTGCTGGAGGGCGAACTCGACGTCACCTACCGAGGCCTCAGCGCCTCCGACATCTCCGACATCGAGACCGACACCTCCACGGCCAACGGCGTCGACATCGTCGACGGCACCGGCGCCGAGGTCCAGCACCTGGTCTTCAACATGAACGACCCGGTCACCGGCAAGCTCGGCGTCCGCCAGGCCATCGCCCACCTCCTCGACCGCGAGGCCCTCGTCAACGAGGTCTACCAGGACACCGCCACACCGCTGTACTCGATCATCCCGGCCGGTATCACCGGCCACAACACCGCCTTCTTCGACACCTACGGCGCCCGTCCCTCCAAGGCCAAGGCCGAGGCAGCGCTGCGCGCCGACGGCATCACCGACAAGGTCGAACTGACCCTCTGGTCGACGCCGTCGCGCTACGGCCCCTCCACCGACCAGGAGTTCGAGGCCATCGCCGACCAGCTCAACGACAGCGGGCTGTTCGACGCCAAGGTGAAGTCCGTCGCCTTCGGCCAGTACGAGAAGGACATAGCCGCCGGCAAGTACGGCGTCTACGTGAAGGGCTGGGTCCCCGACTACCCGGACCCCGACAACTTCACCAGCCCCTTCTTCGGCGACGACAACGTGCTGGGCAACAACTACACCAACGACACCATCACCGGTGAACTCCTCACGAAGACCGCCGCCGAGAGCGAGCGCTCCTCCACGGAGAAGGAATACGCCGAGCTGCAGAACATCGTCGCCACCGACGTCCCCCTCATCCCCATCTGGCAGGCCAAGCAGTACGCCGTCGTCGGCGACAACGTCTACGGCCTGGAGTACTGCCTGGACGCGTCGACCGTCTTCCGCTTCTGGGAGATCAGTAAGGGCTGACGCCCGACAGTCACGCACGGCCGAGGGCGCCCTCTTCACCGGAAGAGGGCGCCCTCGGCGCGTTGGCGCGGCGTGCGCCGGCCTCGCCTACTGCGCGCCGGGACGCACCAGCCCGCTCTCGTACGCGTACACCGCCGCCTGCACCCGGTCGCGCAGCCCCAGCTTCGTCAGCACATGCCCCACATGCGTCTTCACCGTGGTCTCGCTGACGAACAGATCGGCCGCGATCTCGGCGTTCGACAGCCCCCGGGCCACCAGCTTCAGCACCTCGACCTCACGGTCGGTCAGCGTGTGCAGCGTGTCCGGCACCGGTTCGTCACCCGACGGCAGGTGCACCGCGTACTTGTCGAGGAGCCGGCGCGTGATGCTCGGAGCGAGCAAGGCCTCCCCGGCGGCGACCACCCGGATCGCCTGCACCAGCTCATTGGCCGGCGCGTCCTTGAGCAGGAACCCGCTGGCACCGGCCCGCAGCGCCTCCACCACGTACTCGTCCAGATCGAACGTGGTCAGCACCAGCACCTTCGCCGGACCGTCCCGCTCCGGCCCGGTGATCTGCCGGGTCGCCTCCACCCCGTCCATCCGGGGCATACGGATGTCCATCAGCACCACGTCGGGCTGCAGCGCCCGCACCTGGTCGAGTGCCTGAAGACCGTCCCCGGCCTCCCCGACGACCGCGATGTCCGGCTCCGCCTCCAGAATCATCCGGAAGCCGGTACGCAGCAGTGGCTGGTCGTCGACCAGTAGGACGCGGATGGCCACGAAAGTCTCCTTCGGCTGAGGGCCTGTCGTTCAGATCATGCCGGTTTCGGGCTGCGGTTCCTCACGGCTGCCGGTGAGCGGGGCTTGGCACGCGCAACCGCAAGGCGGAGGAGGGCGTCGACGTGGAGTATCGGCAACCGACGACAACGCCGCAGACGGTGTGTCAAGCCCCGCGCCCCAGGCGTGATCCGAACAACAGGCCCTAGTCCGGGCCCATTCTGCCCTGCCCGTCGCCGGCCGACTCGGGCGACCTCACCTGCAGGGGGTACGGCGGGGGAGTACCGCCGAATTCCGGGCAGACCGACTGGTGGTCGCACCAGCCGCACAGCTTGGTAGGCCGGGGCCGCCAGTCCCCGCTCTCCGTGGCCAGCCGGATCGCCTCCCACAGCGCGAGCAGCTTGCGCTCCACCCGCTCCAGATCCGCGATCACCGGGTCGTACGTCAGGACGTCACCACTGCCGAGATAGACGAGCTGGAGCCGCCGCGGCACCACCTGCTTCAGCCGCCACACCACCAGCGCGTAGAACTTCATCTGGAACAGCGCGCCCTCGGCGTACTCGGGCCTCGGCGCCTTGCCCGTCTTGTAGTCGACGATCCGCACCTCGCCCGTCGGCGCCACGTCCACCCGGTCGATGATCCCGCGCAGCCTGAGCCCCGAGTCCAGCTCCGCCTCCACGAACAACTCCCGCTCGGCGGGCTCCAGCCGGGTCGGGTCCTCCAGCGTGAACCAGCGCTCCACCAGCCGCTCCGCCTCGTCCAGCCAGCGCGCCAGCCGCTCACCTTCGGGGTCGTCCGCGAACAACTCCACGACCTCCGGCCTGCTCTCCCGCAGCCGGTCCCACTGGCCGGGCACCAGAGACCTGGCCCGCGGCGCCGTCCGCTCGGCCGCCGGCGCGTCGAAAAGTCTCTCCAGCACCGCGTGCACCAGCGTGCCGCGTGTCGCCGCCTCGCTCGGCTTCTCCGGCAGCCGGTCGATCACCCGGAACCGGTACAGCAACGGGCACTGCATGAAGTCACTGGCGCGCGACGGCGACAGCGAGGCAGGCGGCGCGGCGGCCCGCACGGCAGGACGGTCGCCCTCGCCGCCCACGGGGACGGTGCCGGTGCCGTCGGTGCTGATTTCCATGACCCCAGACCATACGGCCCGCCACTGACAGTGACAGCCACCGGCCCGTACGACCGCCGGACGACGCGACACACACCGACACACGTGTGCCCCGTGCGACGCGGGGCACAACAGAGGGGGTGCCGGGGCCGAACGTACCCCGGCGACCGCATAGCATCGACCGCAGACCCTTCCGCCCGGCCACCGGGCGCGGAAGACGCTTCGAACGAGGGGACACCGTGGAGACGAGCGGCGGGAGCGGGCAGCCGCAGTCCGACAACGACGAGGCGCCCGAGCGCACGGACCGTGACGCGACCGAAACACCGGCGGCCCTCCGCCGCGACGCCGACGAACCCACCGACACCCCCCCGGCTCACCCCGAACCCCCCCGAGCCTCCGCAGCTCCCCAGGACACCGGCGACCCCCATAGCTCCGGCGGCTCCGAGACCACGAAGCCGTCGGAAGTCCCTGCGCGTGAGGCGGCGGCAGTCCCGGAGCGCGCGGCATCGCACACCCCGACGCGCGAGCCCTCGAAAACCCCTGTGCATGAGCCGTCGGCCGGCCTTCCCCACGAGCCCTCGGCGGACTCGGCGACCCCGGCGGACCTGATCAAGGCGCCAACCGGCGAGCCGAAGCGCACGGTCACCTCGACACGCCCCCACACCCCCTCGGGCGCCGCACCCAAGCCACCCGAGCGCCCCAAGGACCCCGGCGGCGGCATCCTCATGGGCCGCCCCTTCGGCGTACCCGTGTACGTCGCACCCAGCTGGTTCCTCGTCGCCGCCCTGATCACCTGGGTCTTCGGCGGTCAGCTCGACCGCGTCCTGCCCGACCTCGGCGGCGCCCGCTACCTGGTGTCCCTCTTCTTCGCGGTCGCCTTCTACGCCTCCGTCCTCGTCCACGAACTCGCCCACACCATCGCCGCCCTGCGCTTCAAACTGCCGGTGCGCCGCATCCAGCTCCAGTTCTTCGGCGGCGTCTCGGAGATCGAGAAAGAGTCCGAGACCCCCGGCCGCGAATTCGTCCTGGCCTTCGTCGGCCCCCTGCTCTCCCTGGCCCTCGCCGGCATCTTCTACGGCGCCCTGCAGGCCGTGGAACCGGGCACCGTCCCCGGCGTCCTACTCGCCGGCCTGATGATCTCCAACTTGATCGTCGCCGCGTTCAACCTGCTGCCCGGCCTCCCCCTCGACGGCGGGCGCATGCTCCGCGCCGTCGTCTGGAAGATCACCGGCAAGCCCATGAGCGGCACCATCGCCGCCGCCTGGGTCGGCCGCGCCCTCGCCCTGTCCGTCCTCGTCGGACTGCCGCTGCTCACCCAGTCCGGCCTGCTCGGCTCCGCCGCCGAGGACAGCGTCGGTATGGACACCGTCCTGGACGCCCTGCTCGCCGCGATCCTCGCCGCGATCATCTGGACCGGCGCCGGCAACAGCCTCCGTATGGCCCGCCTGCGCGAACACCTGCCCGAACTCCAGGCCCGCGCCCTCACCCGCCGCGCCGTCCCCGTCGAGACCGACACCCCCCTCTCCGAAGCCCTGCGCCGCGCCAACGAGGCCGGCGCCCGCGCCCTCGTCGTCGTCGACCCCGGCGGCGAACCCGTCTCCCTCGTCCGCGAGGCCGCCATCGTCGGCGTTCCCGAACACCGGCGTCCCTGGGTCGCCGTCAGCGGCCTCGCCCACGACCTCACCGACGGCATGCGCGTCTCCGCCGAACTGGCGGGCGAAGAACTCCTCGACGCCCTCCGCGCGGCCCCGGCCACCGAGTACCTGGTCGTGGAGGAATCCGGCGAGATCTACGGCGTCCTCTCGGCGGCCGACGTGGAGCGAGCCTTCGTCAAGGCGATGGCAAGGCCCTCCTGAACGCACCCCCTGAACTCCGGTCGCCCGCGGCGCCCCGTTCCCACGGCCTCAGCACACCGAGACCGTGGTCGGCGCGCCCCCCGGGGACCGGTACGCTGGTCACATGTCCGAACCGACCGGTGCCGCCCGCCGTCGCGGGCCCTTCAAGGTCGGGGACCAGGTCCAGCTCACCGACCCCAAGGGACGCCACTACACGTTCACGCTCGAAGAGGGAAAGAACTTCCACACCCACAAGGGTTCCTTCCCGCACGACGAGCTGATCGGCGCTCCCGAGGGCAGTGTTGTCCGCACCACGGGGAACGTCGCCTACCTGGCGCTGCGCCCCCTGCTCCCCGACTACGTCCTGTCCATGCCCCGCGGCGCCGCCGTGGTCTACCCCAAGGACGCGGGGCAGATCCTCGCCTTCGCCGACATCTTCCCCGGCGCCCGCGTCGTCGAGGCCGGCGTCGGCTCCGGCTCGCTCAGCAGTTTCCTGCTGCGCGCCATCGGTGACCAGGGCATGCTGCACAGCTACGAGCGCCGCGCCGACTTCGCCGAGATCGCACAGGCGAACGTGGAACGCTACTTCGGCAGCCCCCACCCCGCCTGGCAGCTCACCGTCGGCGACCTCCAGGACCACCTCTCGGACACCGACGTCGACCGCGTCATCCTCGACATGCTCGCCCCCTGGGAGTGCCTGGACGCCGTCTCCAAGGCCCTCGTCCCCGGCGGCATCCTCTGCTGCTACGTGGCGACCACCACCCAGCTCGCCCGGACCGTCGAATCCATCCGCGAGATCGGCTCCTTCAACGAGCCGACCGCCTGGGAGTCGATGATCCGCAACTGGCACATCGAAGGCCTCGCCGTCCGCCCGGACCACCGCATGATCGGCCACACCGGCTTCCTGCTCACCGCCCGCCGCCTCGCCGACGGTGTCGAGCCCCCCATGCGCCGGCGCCGCCCCGCCAAGGGCGCCTACGGCGAGGACTACGCCGGCCCCAACGCCGACGGCGGCTCCGGCCGCTGAGCCGCCCCCGCCCCGCCGACACGGCCCGCGTCGCCCGCCCCTCACCACGGGGGCCCCGTGCCGTGTACAACGCGCCATCGACGTGGCCGAGTTCCCGGCAGCGCCCGGGAACTCGGCCACGTCGCTCTCCCGTTGACGCGCCACCAGAAAGCCGCCGGAACCACCCACCCCGAGGTTCACCCCCTCTGTGACGTATGGCACCATGCGGGGCACCCCAACCGGCACAGCACCCTCGGGAGACGCTCCTAGTGCAGCAATCCGCCGTCCCGGAACTGGCACACGCGCAGACCCGCCCGATCCACTGGCTCGCCACGGCCACCGCCCTCGCCGCGGTCGTGGCCGTGTCGTCCGCCCTCCAACCCGACGCGGCGAGGGCGGCCCAGCCCGGCCCGGCGCCCCGACCGGCCCCGCCCGCCGCGGTGGCCCCCGACCCCACCGAGGTGGACCTCCCCCTCGACTGCGGAACCGTCGCAGTCGTCGTCAAGCACAAGCGCTCCGGAGACCTCGACGGAGACGGCCGCCCCGAGACCGTGGCCGTAGCCCACTGCGACGCCAGCATGGGCACCCCGCCCGACGGCGTGTACGTCCTCACCCGCTCAACCGACGCCGCGGCACCCCGGGTGGTCGCCACCCTCGTCAAGCCCGGGGACCGCAAGACCGTCACCGACTTCGCAGTCCGTGACGGCGGCGTCACAGCGAACCTGCACGGCTACTCGTCGGCCGACGTACCCAACTGCTGCCCCGACGTGACGGATTCCGTCAAGTGGCAGTGGAAGAACGGGGCGTTCGTACGCTCCACGCCCGCCGGAACGCGAAGCGTCTGACACCGGCGCCGACAGACCGGCGGGACGTGATCACCCGGCGCACCCGCTGTGACAATGCAGACACAGTGCGACGCGGGGTTGCCCGTCGGGTCACTCCGCGTCCGGTCCGAAGACCTCCACCCCGTCCGAAACCCGACGCACATGGATGCACTCGCCCGGACACTCCTTCGCCGAGTCCACCACATCCGTGAGAAGCGGCAGCGGAACGGGTGTTGTGGCCCCCGGGGCCTGCAACAACTCGTCCCCCGGGCTCTTCACATAGGCCAGTCCGTCGATGTCCAGCTCGAACACCTCGGGCGCGTACTGGGCACAGATTCCGTCACCGGTGCAGAGATCCTGGTCGATCCAGACCTCCAGCTCCCTGCCCCGGGCCCCGGTCTCCTGCTGCACGCTCATCTCTCCTGCCGTTTCTTCGTCGAGCCCGTCGGGAACGATGCAGGCTCTGACGGGTGTTGAACACTTCGACCCTACCCGGGGCCGCTTCCCAATCACGTTCGGTGGGTATTCCCCTGGCGTGAGGGAGAGCGCAAGGGTGAAGATCGGACATACCCCGACCGTCTTTGTGATCTAGGGGTTTCAATCGACACCCACCCAGGTAGGGTCTGGAAGCGTCCAGCTCCCCTTGGAGGAGGTGAGGACCGTGGCAGCCCACGACGACGACATGAACCGCGGCATCCGCCCGGGACGAGGGTCCGACGACCCTGCCGGGCAGATTGCCTACCTTGAGCAGGAGATCGCCGTCCTGCGACGCAAGCTCGCCGACTCTCCGCGACACACGAGGATTCTCGAAGAGCGGATCGTCGAACTGCAGACCAATCTGGCCGGCGTGTCCGCACAGAACGAGCGGCTCGCCAACACGCTCCGTGAGGCCCGCGACCAGATCGTGGCCCTCAAGGAAGAAGTCGACCGGCTCGCACAGCCACCGGCCGGCTTCGGTGTCTTCCTCACGGCGAACGAGGACGGCACGGCCGACATCTTCACCGGAGGCCGAAAGCTCCGGGTGAACGTCAGCCCGAGCGTCGACCTGGAAGAGCTGCGGCGCGGCCAGGAAGTGATGCTCAACGAAGCGCTCAACGTGGTCGAGGCCATGGAGTACGAGCGGGTCGGGGACATCGTCACCCTCAAGGAGATCCTCGAGGACGGCGAGCGCGCCCTGGTGCTCGGGCACACCGACGAGGAACGGGTGGTACGGCTCGCCGAGCCGCTGCTGGACGTCACCATCCGCCCCGGCGACGCCCTCCTGCTCGAACCCCGCTCCGGCTACGTCTACGAGGTCGTACCGAAGAGCGAGGTCGAGGAACTCGTCCTCGAAGAAGTCCCGGACATCGGCTACGAGCAGATCGGTGGCCTCGGCAACCAGATCGAGATGATCCGCGACGCGGTCGAGCTCCCCTACCTCTACCCGGACCTGTTCAAGGAGCACGAACTGCGCCCGCCCAAGGGCGTCCTCCTCTACGGGCCCCCAGGATGCGGCAAGACGCTCATCGCCAAGGCCGTCGCCAACTCACTGGCCAAGAAGGTCGCCGAAGTCACCGGCCAGGCCCAGGGCAAGAGCTTCTTCCTCAACATCAAGGGCCCCGAGCTCCTCAACAAGTACGTCGGCGAGACCGAGCGACAGATCCGCCTCGTCTTCCAGCGTGCGAGGGAGAAGGCCAGCGAGGGCACCCCCGTCATCGTCTTCTTCGACGAGATGGAATCCCTCTTCCGCACCCGCGGCTCCGGCGTCAGCTCGGACGTGGAGAACACCATCGTCCCCCAGCTGCTCGCCGAGATCGACGGCGTGGAAGGCCTGCAGAACGTCGTGGTCATCGGCGCCTCCAACCGCGAGGACATGATCGACCCCGCCATCCTGCGCCCCGGCCGCCTCGACGTGAAGATCAAGATCGAGCGTCCGGACGCCGAAGCGGCCAAGGACATCTTCCAGAAGTACCTCACCGAGCGCCTCCCGCTGCACGCGGACGACCTCGGCGAACACGGCGGCTCCAAGGCCACCACCGTCCAGAGCATGATCCAGACGGCAGTGGAACACATGTACACCGAATCCGAGGAGAACCGCTTCCTGGAAGTCACCTACGCCAACGGAGACAAGGAAGTCCTCTACTTCAAGGACTTCAACTCCGGCGCCATGATCGAGAACATCGTCGGCCGCGCCAAGAAGATGGCGATCAAGGACTTCCTAGACAAGAACCAGAAAGGCCTCCGCGTCTCCCACCTCCTCCAGGCATGCGTGGACGAGTTCAAGGAGAACGAGGACCTGCCCAACACCACCAACCCGGACGACTGGGCCCGAATCTCCGGAAAGAAGGGCGAACGGATCGTCTACATCCGTACGCTCATCACCGGAAAGCAAGGCGCTGACACCGGACGCTCCATCGACACCGTGGCGAACACCGGACAGTACCTGTAAAACACAGGGCGGCTGCGGGTGCCCTCGGCGGGTACCCGCAGCCGACTGCTTTTCGGGGCACGGCTGGAGCAAGGCAATGACGCAAATGATCTCCCCACCAGCGCAGAGCCGTTCTAGGCTCTTTCGTACCGCCGAGTCGCGCAGTGCGGGGACGGGCACCGCACACGCACCGGAGCGCCAGCGGTACTTGAGCGGCGTCCCCGACCGAGGACGCCGCCGGGCAAGGAGGGCCGCATGACCGTACGGCGAGTAATGGGCATCGAGACGGAGTACGGGATCTCCGTCCCCGGCCACCCCAATGCCAATGCCATGCTCACCTCGTCCCAGATCGTCAACGCCTACGCCGCGGCGATGCACCGGGCCCGCCGGGCCCGCTGGGACTTCGAGGAGGAGAACCCGCTGCGGGACGCGCGAGGCTTCGACCTCGCTCGCGAGGCCGCCGACTCCAGCCAGCTCACCGACGAGGACATCGGCCTCGCCAATGTCATCCTCACCAACGGCGCGCGGCTCTACGTCGACCACGCACACCCCGAATACAGCGCCCCCGAGGTCACCAACCCCCTGGACGCCGTCCTGTGGGACAAAGCCGGCGAACGCGTCATGGCGGAAGCCGCCGAACGCGCCGCCCAGCTCCCCGGCGCCCAGCCGATCCACCTCTACAAGAACAACACCGACAACAAGGGCGCCTCCTACGGCACACACGAGAACTATCTGATGAAGCGGGAAACCGCTTTCTCGGACATCGTGCGCCACCTCACGCCGTTCTTCGTCTCCCGCCAGGTCTTCGCCGGCGCCGGCCGCGTCGGCATCGGCCAGGACGGCCACGAACACGGCTTCCAGCTCAGTCAGCGCGCCGACTACTTCGAGGTCGAGGTAGGGCTGGAGACCACCCTCAAGCGCCCCATCATCAACACCCGCGACGAGCCCCACGCGGACGCGGAGAAACACCGCCGCCTCCACGTGATCATCGGCGACGCGAACCTCTCGGAGATCTCCACCTACCTGAAGCTGGGCACGACGGCCCTGGTCCTGTCCATGATCGAGGACGGCTTCATCGCCGTCGACCTGGCCGTCGACCAGCCTGTACGGACGTTGCACCAGGTCTCCCACGACCCGTCCCTGCACCACCTCATCACCCTCCGCAGCGGCCGTACCCTGACCGCCGTACAACTCCAGATGGAGTACTACGAGCTGTCGCGCAAATACGTGGAGGAGCGCTTCGGCGCCGACGCCGACGCACAGACCAAGGACGTCCTCACTCGTTGGGAGGACACCCTGAACCGCCTGGAGAACGACCCCATGAGCCTCTCCGGAGAGCTCGACTGGGTCGCCAAGCGGGAACTCATGGAGGGCTACCGGCGCCGCGACGACCTCGACTGGGACGCCGCCCGGCTGCACCTCGTCGACCTCCAGTACGCCGACGTCCGCGCCGAGAAGGGCCTCTACAACCGTCTCGTGGCCCGCGGCAAGATCAAGCGGCTCCTGGACGAGGCGGACGTCGACCGGGCCCGTACGAAGCCGCCGGAGGACACCCGGGCGTACTTCCGCGGGCGCTGTCTGGAGCAGTACGCGGACGACGTCGCGGCGGCCTCCTGGGACTCGGTGATCTTCGATCTTCCGGGCCGGGATTCACTCCAGCGCGTCCCAACCCTCGAACCGCTTCGCGGAACGCGAAATCACGTCAAGGAGCTCCTGGACCGCTGCCGCACGGCAGAAGACCTGGTCAGGGTCCTGTCCGGTAACTGAACCGGGCTTTGATCCGGTTCCGCCGGGCAGGGTGGAAGCAGTGGCGTCCGGGAATCATCGAGGTGGTCCCCGGACGTTGTGGAAACAACGGGGCCAATGTCAGACCCGGCTTGTAGGGTCTGATCATGACCGATCGGCAGGAAAGCCGACCTGCCGACCATGTCGGGCGAACTGAGCGGGGTGAGGGTTATGGCGACCAAGGACACCGGCGGCGGACAGCAGAAGGCCACGCGTTCCACCGAAGAGGTCGAGGAAGCACCCGAGGCGCAGGCTTCGGAGGACCTCAAGGAGCGACAGGAGAAGCTGGGCGACGACGTGGACTCGGTTCTGGACGAAATCGATGACGTGCTTGAAGAGAACGCAGAGGATTTCGTGAGGTCCTTCGTTCAGAAGGGTGGGGAGTGATTTCATCTTTGCGTCAAAGATGAAATCGTGGGATTCGTGAGTGATCGAAGGGTTCGGGATCGCGACGCTGCTCACGGTGCAGGCATTGTCTGTCGGGGACGGCGTTCGCCAGCAACAAGTCCATGACCGACGGTCTCCAGGCGTACTGCCGGGAGTGCTCAGCCGAGTACTACCGGCAGTGCCAGGAGGCCAAAGGGTCCGGCCCAAGGTGCCGGTCCCGCGTGAGCACCAGCGTTGCCCGCAATGCGAACAGGTCAGGCCGCACTCCGAATGGGAGCGCAACAAGACCTCTTCGGACGGCTGGGCCAGCTACCGCCGAACGTGCCGTGCAGAGCGCAACCGGATCAGCTGTTTCAAGCGCAAGTACGTCTCACCGCAACTGGGTTGGACGCGATGGTTGCCGAGCAACAGGGCATCTGTTGCATCTGTCTCGCTGCCCCCGCCGAGCATGTGGATCACTGCCACGAGACGGGTAGGGTCCGAGGCGTACTGTGCTTCAGCCGCAACGCGGCGGGGCAGTTCAAGGATCGGCCCGACGTCATGAGGCGGGCTGCGACATACGTGGAAGGAAACGCGTGGAAGCCAACACTCGTAGCACCGGGCGTCTACCAGCTGCCTTCCTGACGCCTGGGTCGTCGTCCTTCATGGACTTCCTGTCGGACCACCAGCCGGAGCTGTTGCCCGGCAAGCGGCAGCTGCCGCCGACCCAGGGCGTCATCGAGGCCCCGCACGGCACGACGATCGTGGCCGTGACGTTCCCCGGCGGTGTGGTGCTCGCCGGTGACCGCCGGGCCACGATGGGGAACATGATCGCGCAGCGGGACATCGAGAAGGTGTTCCCGGCGGACGAGTACTCGGCGGTGGGCATCGCCGGCACGGCCGGTCTGGCCGTGGAGATGGTGAAGCTGTTCCAGCTGGAGCTGGAGCACTTCGAGAAGGTGGAAGGCGCTCAGCTCTCCCTGGAGGGCAAGGCGAACCGGCTCTCCACGATGATCCGTTCCAACCTGGGCATGGCCATGCAGGGGCTGGCCGTCGTCCCGCTCTTCGCCGGGTTCGATGTGGACCGCGCGAAGGGCCGCATCTTCTCCTACGACGTGACGGGCGGCCGTTCCGAGGAGAGCGGCTACGCGGCCACCGGCTCGGGATCGATCTTCGCGCGCGGTGCCATGAAGAAGCTCTTCCGTGAGGACCTGACCGAGGACCAGGCCACGACTCTCGTGATCCAGGCCCTGTACGACGCGGCAGACGACGACTCGGCGACCGGTGGTCCCGATGTCGCCCGCCGGATCTACCCCATCGTCACAGTGATCACCGAGGACGGCTTCCGCCGGCTCACCGACGAGGAGTCCTCCGGGATCGCGCGTTCGATCCTGGAGCGGCGTCTGGAGCAGCCCGACGGCCCGCGCGCCGCCCTGCTCTAGCCGATCCGGTCGACGGCCTTCTTATCAAGGTGATCCAGTGACTTCGACAGAAAGGGACGGATAACCGGTGTCGACGCCGTTCTATGTCTCACCCCAGCAGGCGATGGCCGACCGGGCGGAGTACGCCCGCAAGGGCATCGCCCGTGGCCGCAGCCTGGTCGTGCTGCAGTATGCCGACGGCATCGTGTTCGTCGGCGAGAACCCGTCCCGCGCGCTGCACAAGTTCAGCGAGATCTACGACCGGATCGGCTTCGCCGCCGCCGGCAAGTACAACGAGTACGAGAACCTGCGGATCGGTGGTGTGCGCTACGCCGATCTCCGTGGTTACACCTACGACCGGGACGATGTGACCGCCCGGGGGCTCGCCAACGTCTACGCCCAGACCCTGGGCACGATCTTCTCGTCGGCGGCGGAGAAGCCGTACGAGGTGGAGTTGGTCGTCGCCGAGGTGGGGGAGACCCCTGAGGGTGACCAGATCTATCGGCTGCCGCATGACGGTTCGATCGTCGACGAGCACGGCTCGGTGGCGGTCGGTGGCAACACCGAGCAGATCAGCGGCTATCTGGACCAGCGTCACCAGGACGGCATGTCCCTGGCGGAGGCTCTGAAGCTGGCCGTGCAGGCCCTGTCCCGCGATACGAACGGCACCCAGCGGGAGATTCCCGCCGAGCGTCTGGAAGTCGCCGTCCTCGACCGTACGCGCCCCCAGAAGCGCAAGTTCAAGCGCATCGTCGGCCGCCAGCTCGACCGCCTCCTGGAGACGGACGGCGCGTCCACGGAGGCCGAGAGCTCCGAGGAGGAGTAGGCAGGCCGAGTGCCCCGCCGCCAGTCCGTAGCGCGCCCCGGCCGGTCCTGGCCGGGGCGCGCGGCGTTGGACCGCCTCACTGCGGCGTGCCTTCCAGGGGGTGCGGGGGGAAGTGACCGTGCGACGAGCCACCCCGCCCGCGGGCGGACGAGCCCCTCAGGGCCCTGGTGGTGCCGTGGACCCCCGGACCACCAGCTCCACGGGAATGTCCCCCTCCGTCGGTGTGCGGCCCTCCAGGACCGCGAGCAGGGCCTCCATGCCCCGCTCCCCGAACCGTTCCGCGTCCAGCCGCACGGTCGTCAGTTCCGGATCGAGTGCCGTGGCTAGGGCCAGGTCGTCGAGCCCGGTCACCGAGACGTCCTCCGGCACGCGCAGCGCCAGCCGCCGCGCGGCCTTGTAGACCCCGGCCGCCAGTTTGTCGTCGTCGCACACCACGGCGGTGGGCCGGGTCCCCGGCGCCGGCTCGCCCAGCGCGGCTTCCGCCGCGGCCAGCGCGCCCTCGATGGAGATCGGCGCGGCGGCCGTGCGCAGGGACGTGTCCGGCACCGAAGCGACCCGTGCCGCCAGTTCCCGTGCGCGTAGGTCGAAGGTCCAGGAGGGTACGTCGGCGGCCAGGTGGAGGAAGCGGCGGTGGCCCAGTGCCAGCAGGTGTTGGGCGACCTGCCGTACGCCGTCCCGGATGTCGAGGTTGACGGTGGCGGCCCCGAGGCTGCCTCGCGGGTCGCTGTCCAGCATCACCAGGGGCAGCTGGTCGCCCCGGATGGCGGTCAGCGCCTCGGCGGCCATCGAGGAGGCGATGACGCCGTCCAGGGCGGCCCGGGCGGAGGCGAAGGGGTCGCGGGCGGGGCCGATGCCCTCGGGCGAGGGATACAGCACCACGCCGAAGCCGTGCCGTTCGGCGACTCGGGCAGCGCCTGTATAGACACCGGCGAAGAATTCCGTCGTCAAGGCCGGTACCACCAGCAGTACGGTCCGGGTGCGGCCGAGGCGGAGGTTGCGGGCGGCGAGGTTGGGTCGGTAGCCGAGTTCGCGTGCGGCTTCCCGTACGCGGTGTGCCGTGGTTTCCGAGACGCGTCCGCGCCATTTGTCGCCGAGGACCAGGGAGACGGCGGCCTGGGAGACGCCGGCTGCCTGGGCGACGTCGCGGCTCGTGGGCCGGGTGCTACCTCGTGCCACCGCGGCGTGCTCCTTCGTCTGGACTCGGGGACTGGGCACATGGTACGTATGACGGAGCACGTTATACGTAACACTTCATCTGTCGAAAAGCAGTTGAGAGGCAGGGCATGGCTGCCGGGTACCTGGAGATCCTCAGAGCGCGGCACGCCGCGCGACTGCTGGCCGGAACGCTCGTGGGCCGGCTGCCGAACGCCACCGCCGCGATCGCGATCGTGCTCTTCGTCCGTGCGGAGGGCGGGACGTACAGCCTCGCGGGCGCGCTGGCGGCGGTGTACGGCGTCGCCAACGCGGCCGGGCAGCCGCTGCTGGGGCGGCTGGTGGATCGTCACGGGCAGCCGCGTGTGCAGTTGCCGGCGGCGGTGGTCTCGGCCCTCGGTATGACCGTCTTCGCCGTGTCGGACCTGGACCGGTTGCCGGTGGCCTATCTCTGCATGGTCGTCGCCGGGCTGTTCACGCCTCCGCTGGAGGGTGGTCTGCGGGCCCTGTGGTCCTCCGTGCTGCGCAGGCAGGAACAGGTGCACACGGCGTACGCGATGGACGCGGTGGCCCAGGAGCTCTTGTTCACTGTCGGGCCGCTGCTGGTGACGCTGTGTGTGTCGCTGTGGTCCGCGTCGGCCGCGCTCGTCGTACTGAACCTCGTCGGGGTGCTCGGTGCCCTGTGGGTGGTCGTCTCGCCGCCCTCGCGCGCCTGGCGTTCCGCCCCGCGCGAGGCGCACTGGCTGGGGGCGCTGCGCTCGCCGGGGCTGCTGGCCCTTCTCGGCGCGTTCCTGTTCGTCGGCATCGCGCTCGGTTCCATCACGGTCGCCGCGCTGTCGTACGCGGACGGTCACGGCGGGGACGCCGTGTACGGCTGGCTGATGGCGGGCGTGGGGCTCGGTGCTCTCGTCGGGGGCACGGTGTACGGGGCGCGGCACTGGCGGGGGGCGCCGGAGCGTCGACTGCAGGTGCTGGTGGCGCTTCTGGCGGTCTGTTATGTGCCGCTGACGCTGCTGCCGGGCCCGGTCGGCATGACGGGGCTCACGACGCTCGCCGGGGTGTTCCTGGCACCGGCCATAGCCTGTGCGTTCGTCCTGGTGGACCGGCATGCGCCGCGTGGCACGGTCACGGAGGCGTTCTCCTGGATCGTGACGACGTTCACGGTCGGTCAGTCGCTCGGTGCCGCCGCCGCGGGGCCCGTGGTGGAGTGGGGCGGCACGCTGTGGGGGTTCGTCGTGCCGGGTGCCGCGGGGGCGGTGTCCCTGCTGGTTCTGCTGGCGACGGGGAGGGTTCTGGCTGGTCCCTCTGAGGGCGCGGTGGTCGCGGTCTCGTCGGAAAATGATCCGAACCGTGCTGTCGAACCTCGTTTCAGCTCGGTGGATCGGGCGTAATGTTCAGTCATGGACCGCCGCATTTTCGGGCTGGAGAACGAGTACGGCGTCACGTGCACGTTCAGGGGACAGCGCCGTCTGTCTCCTGACGAGGTGGCGCGGTACCTCTTCCGCCGTGTCGTGTCATGGGGCCGCAGCAGCAATGTGTTTCTGCGGAACGGGGCCCGCCTCTATCTCGACGTGGGCTCACATCCGGAATACGCGACACCCGAATGTGACAACGTGACCGAACTGGTCACTCACGACAAGGCCGGCGAGCGCATTCTCGAAGGACTGCTGGTCGATGCCGAACGCCGCCTGCACGAGGAGGGAATCGCGGGCGACGTCTATCTCTTCAAGAACAACACGGACTCCGCGGGCAACTCGTATGGTTGCCATGAGAACTATCTGGTGGCGCGGCACGGGGAGTTCTCCCGGCTCGCGGACATCCTCATTCCGTTCCTCGTCACCCGGCAGTTGCTGTGCGGCGCGGGCAAGGTGCTGCAGACCCCGCGTGGTGCGGTGTACTGCGTGAGCCAGCGCGCGGAGCACATCTGGGAGGGCGTCAGCTCGGCGACGACCCGCTCCCGGCCGATCATCAACACCCGTGACGAGCCGCACGCGGACGCCGAGCGGTACCGTCGTCTCCACGTCATCGTGGGCGACTCGAACATGTCCGAGACGACCATGCTGCTCAAGGTCGGTGCCACCGACCTGGTGCTGCGGATGATCGAGGCGGGCACGGTCATGCGTGACCTCACCCTGGAGAACCCGATCCGGGCGATCCGCGAGGTCAGCCATGACATCACCGGCCGCCGCAAGGTGCGGCTGGCCAGCGGCCGTGAGGCCTCCGCGCTGGAGGTGCAGCGCGAGTACTACGAGAAGGCCGTGGACTTCGTCGAGCGCCGCGGCATCCGTACGGGCACCGTCGAGCAGGTCCTGGAGCTGTGGGGCCGCACGCTGGACGCGATCGAGGCGGAGGACCTCGACCGGATCGGCACCGAGATCGACTGGGTGATGAAGTACAAGCTCATCGAGCGGTACCGAGCCAAGCACAACATGACCATGTCGCATCCGCGGGTCGCGCAGATAGACCTCGCTTATCACGACATCCACCGCCGTCGTGGCCTGTACTACCTGCTGGAGAGAAAAGGCCAGGCCGCCCGTATCTGCAACGACTTGAAGATCTTCGAGGGCAAGTCGGTGCCGCCGCAGACCACTCGGGCCCGGCTGCGTGGTGACTTCATCCGGCGTGCCCAGGAACAGCGTCGTGATTTCACGGTCGACTGGGTGCATCTCAAGCTCAACGACCAGGCACAGCGCACGGTGTTGTGCAAGGACCCGTTCCGTTCGGTGGACGACCGGGTGGAGAAGCTGATCGCCGGAATGTGAGCGGAAAATGTTCCGGTCCCTGATTCCCGGAACGCAACGCGGGGCGCCGTACGTTTGCCGTACGGCGCCCTTCTCACGCCGTAGAGTTGCGCGCACGCCATCCGACAAGATCGACCGATACGAGGCCTTCACCGTGCGCCGACGCTCCCTGCTCATCGCTGTTCCCGCTGGACTGGTCACGCTCGCCGCCTGCGGCGACGGCGAGTCCGACTCGGCCAAGGCCTCCAGCAGCCCGTCCGCGTCGGCGAGCGGGGCGAAGCCGCCGAAGATCGTGGACGGTCCGCTGCCCGCCATCACGGACGGTACGAAGTTCGACGAGAAGCCGACCGTGGCCAAGGGCAGCGGTGACCCGTCGAAGAACCTGGCGGTGAAGACGGTCATCGCGGGCACCGGCCGGACGGTCGCCGAGGGTGACTATGTCCAGGCGAACTACCTGGGGCAGATCTGGGCCACGGCCAAGGTCTTCGACAACTCCTACGACCGTAAGACGCCGCTGGTCATCCAGCTCACCCCGCAGGGCATCATCGACGGCTGGCGGTACGGGCTGGCCGGGAAGAAGGCCGGCAGCCGTGTCGAGCTGGCCGTGCCCCCGACCTGGGGTTACGGCACCGAGGGCAACGCCCGGGCGGGCATCAAGGGCACCGACACGCTGGTCTTCGTCGTCGACATCCAGAACACCTTCAACGCCAAGAGCTCCGCCCAGGGCACGAAGGTCGCGCAGGACAACGCGGATCTGCCGAAGGTGGGCACCGACACCGACGGCAAGGCCCCGGCCATCGAGGTGCCGAAGGCCGACCCGCCGGCCGAGCTGGTGGCGAACTACGTCATCGAGGGCGACGGCCCCGAGGTCGGTGCCGAGGACAGTCTGCTGGTGCAGTACAGGGGCGTCATCTGGGACACCGGCAAGGAGTTCGACTCCTCGTACAGCCGGGAGGCGCTGAGCTCGTTCGGGTTGCAGCAGGTCGTCAAGGGCTGGTCGCAGGGCATGACCGGCAAGAAGGTGGGCAGTCGCCTCCTCATCGTCATCCCGCCGAAGCTGGGTTACGGGGACACGCCGCCGAGTGGCAGCGACATCGGGAAGGACTCCACGATGGTGTTCACGGTGGACATCCTCGCGAAGATGTGAGCCCCCGGGATGCGAGACTGTCCCGCGTTGTCTCGTTCGTACACAAGCAGGAGCCTGAAGACGTGAGCATTGAGAAGCCCGAGATCGACTTCCCCGGCGGCGAGCCCCCGAAGGACCTTGAGATCAAGGACATCTGGGTGGGCGACGGCCCGGAGGCCAAGGCGGGCGACACCGTCTCCGTGCACTACGTGGGTGTGGCGTTCTCCACCGGTGAGGAGTTCGACGCGTCCTGGAACCGCGGCACACCGCTGGAGTTCCGGCTCGGCGTCGGCCAGGTCATCTCCGGCTGGGACCAGGGCGTGCAGGGGATGAAGGTCGGCGGTCGCCGTCAGCTGATCATCCCGGCGCACCTCGCGTACGGCGACCGGGGTGCGGGTGGCGGCCGTATCGCCCCCGGCGAGGCGCTGATCTTCGTCTGCGACCTGGTCAAGGTCTGATCGACCGAGGCGGGGTCTGACCGTCGTACCGGATGGTCGTCCGGTCGATCGATCCGCTTGATCGTTGTTCCCTATGGGTCCGGGATCCGTTCGGGCCTGATCACCTGGGGTCCATGCCTGTCCGGGCATGGGCCCTCGGCTTTTGCCGCGACGCTTCGTAGCGGTACGGTCGTGCCGCGGAAACACCCATAGGAAGGGCGTCGATGGCCATTGCCAAGGCCGAGCGGTTGATGAACCTGGCGCTGTGTCTGCTGGGGACGCGCCGGCCGCTCAGCAAGCGGGAGCTGCGGGATTCCATCGAGGCGTATGTCGAGGCCGCCGGCCCGGGCAGCGGCGCAGCGGGCAGTGACGACTCCTTCAACCGCATGTTCGAGCGCGACAAGGACGATCTGCGCGAACTCGGCCTGGTCATCGAGACGGTGGAGAACCTCGACGGCGAGGTCGGCTATCTGGCCCGCCGCGACAGCAACAGCCTCCCGCCCATCACCCTCGACGCCGAGGAGGCCGCGGCCCTCGGTCTCGCCGCGAAGGTCTGGCAGCAGGCCCGCCTCGCCGGTGCCGCGAGCGGCGCCCTGCAGAAGCTGCGCGCGGCCGGGCTGCCCGAGGACGTCCATCCGTACGAGGCCCATGGCGCCCTGGAGCCGCGGATCCCGGTGCACGAGGTCGCCTTCGAGCCGCTGATGCTGGCCTGCCGTGACCGCCGTCCCGTCGTGTTCGAGTATCGCAAGGCCACCGCCGCCCGCCCCGAGACGCGGCATGTGGAGCCGTGGGCCCTCGAGTGCTGGCGCGGCCACTGGTACCTCGCGGGCTGGGATCGCGACCGGGGCGCCGAGCGTGTCTTCCGGCTCTCCCGGATCACGGGCAGGGTCCGCAGCCGGGCCGGTGGCTTCACCGTCGAGATCCCGGACGTCGTCACCGTGCGCGAGACGGTCGCGAGCTGGGCGGGGGAGACCGCCGACCGCTCCGCCCTGATCCGGCTGCGTTCCGGCGCCGGCTACCCGCTGCGGGCGAAGGCCACGACCGTACGGGAACTCGGAGACGGCTGGGACGAGTTGGAGATTCCGTACGGGCACGGTCTGGACGCCTGGCTGGTCGAGTTCGGGCCCGACGTGGTCGTCCTGGAGCCCGCCGAGCTGCGGGCCGACGTGGTGGACCGGCTGCGTGCCGTGGCCAAGGGCTGAGGGGACGTAAGAAAGTGGTGGGAAAACCGGCCCGGCCGGCGAACGCCATCGACCAGACCCGGCGGATGCTCTCCCTGGTGACGTATCTGCGGGAGCGGCCCGGCGCCCGGGTCGAGGATGTCGCGCGCGCTTTCGGGATCACCGAGGACGAGCTGGTCTCGGACCTCGATGTGCTGCCCATGTGCGGAACCAGCTTCCGCGGCGGAGATCTGCTCGACATCGACACCGACGGCGAGCGGATCTGGTGGCACAACCCGGCCGCCCTCGGGGCGGAGGCCGCCGAGCCGCTCAGGCTGGCCGCCGACGAGGCCACGGCCCTGTTGGTGGCCGCCCGCGCGGTGGCCACGCTGCCGGGGCTGCGTGAGAGCGACCGGCAGGCCCTGCTGCGGGCCACCGCCAAGGTCGAGACCGCGGCCGGGGAGGCGGCGGGCGCCAGTTCGCGTCTGTCGGTCACCTTCGAGGCAGAGGGCGGGGTCTTCGCGGACGTCGACCGGGCGATCTCGGAGCGCCGAAGGCTGTGGATCCGCTACTACTCGCCCGCGCGTGACGAGGTCACCGAACGCGAGATCGACCCGATCCGCCTGGTCAGCGTCGGTCACACCTATGTCGAGGCCTGGTGCCGGCGCTCCGAGGCCCGCCGCACCTTCCGGCTCGACCGGGTCGCCGAGATCAAGATCCTGGACGAGCCGTCCGCGCCGCCGGAGATCGAGCTGCGGGATCTGTCGGAGGCCCTGGTGCAGCCCGCGGCCGAGGATCCCGAGGTGGTCGTCGAGGTCGGCCCCGGCGGGCGCTGGGTCGCCGAGTACTACCCGCACGACAGCGCCGAGGAGCTGCCGGACGGCGGGCTGCGCATCAGCCTGCGCACCCCCGACCCCGCATCCCTGCGGCGCCTCGCGCTGCGCCTCGGGCGCGACGGCCGGATCGTCTCCCCCAGGACCTCGCCGACAGTGCCCGCCGCGCGGCCGGCGAGGCCCTGGCGGCCTACGAGGAGATCGCACCGGCGTACTACCAGGAAACGGAGGAGCGAGGGCTGTGAGTGGCGGGTCGGTTGTGTCCGGTGTGAAGTCGGGTGTGCAGGAGATCCAGGAGATGACCGCGGCTGTCGCCTTCGCGGGGATGAAGAGGGCGGTCGACGTGGTGTTCAGGGCCGGCTGCCCCGACTGCCGGGCCCATGTCGAGCTGGGCGCGAGCGCGCTGCGGCTGGCCATCGGCGCCACCAGCAAGACCACCTTCTACTCCTTCACCTGCCCCGAGTGCGGCATCGCCGTCCGCAAGCCGGCCGGCGAGCGGATCGTCGAGCTGCTGACGGGGGGCGGGGTGCGGACCCTGCGGCTGCATTCGCCGGGCTAAGGTCGGCGCATGTTCTGGGCGATGTTCGCGGTAGCTATGGGGTTCGTGGGGCTCGTCGTGCTCGGGGTGCTCGCCGTCCGGGTGTTCCTGGAGGCTCAGCGGCTGGGTCGGCAGGTCGCGGAGTCGGCGGAGCGGATCAACCGGGCGGCGGAGGACCTGGAGCGGGCGACGCTGAGCGCGGCCCGCTCTGCGGACACTCTGTGAGTTTCGGCCGAGGCCCCTGTGAGTTGACCGCCGGGTGCGTTTTGCGCCACTTCGCCCTGTCACCTTCATACCTTCGGCAGGTACGCTGCCTGTCGCGGCACGGAGAACGAGGCCCGGGTCGCGAATTGGGAGTACGCACAGGGATTGCCTCGCAATCACCCCTGAGCGTTACGATCGCTGCCAGCACGATCGGTCGGACACTTGGCCGACCAGTCGGACAGCCCCCACCCGCCGCCTCGGTGAGAAGGTAAAAGCATATGTTCGGAAGGCTCGGCCCCACCGAGATCATTCTCATCCTCGTCGTCATCATCCTGCTCTTCGGTGCGAAGAAGCTTCCGGACATGGCGCGTTCGCTCGGCAAGTCCGCGCGCATCCTCAAGAGCGAGGCCAAGGCGATGAAGTCCGAGGGCCAGGACAACACCACCGCCGCGTCCGCGCCTCCGCATGACGAGGCCGCGCCGGTTCAGCGCACCATCCAGGCCGCCCCCGGCGATGTGACCAGCTCCCGCCCGGTCGCCGAGCCGACGGACACGACCAAGCGCTGACGCAGGGCCGGTGACCTCCGGCCCGCCGCACGAGATGGGAACGTGGGTTGCTCAAGTCTGCCCGCAACAACGAGAAGGATCCCGAGGGGCGGATGCCCCTCGTGGAGCACCTTCGCGAGCTCCGTAACCGGCTGGGCAAAGCGATGCTGGCCATCATGCTGGCCGCAGTGGTGGGTCTGGTCTTCTACCAGGAGATCATCAACTTCCTCACCCGGCCCGTCCAGGAGTCCGTCGGCTGCACGCGGGCGTTCACGGAGCTCGCCAAAGAGAGGGATGGGGCCTGCGGCAACATCACGATGTCGGGTCTGATGGGTCCGTTCACGTTGATGATCAAGGTGTCCCTCACGGCCGGTGTGGTCATCGCCAGCCCCGTCTGGCTCTATCAGCTCTGGGCGTTCATCGCGCCCGGCCTGCACCGGCACGAGAAGCGCTACTCGATGGCCTTCGTCGCGGCGGGCTTCCCCCTCTTCATGACGGGCGCCTACTTCTCGTACCACGTGCTGCCCGCGGCTGCCGAGGTCCTGCTCGACTTCACTCCCGACAGCGCGGTCAACCTGCTGCCCTTGGATGAGTTGCTGGACCTCGTGACCCGCATGGTGATCGTCTTCGGGCTCGCCTTCGAGTTGCCGCTCGTGCTGGTCATGATGAACATGACCGGCATGGTCACCGGGCGCCGGATGCTGGGCTGGTGGCGGGGCATGATCATGGGCGTCACCGTGTTCGCCGCCTTCGCCACGCCGACGGTCGACCCGGTGTCGATGATCGCGCTCGCCGTGCCGATCATCCTGCTGTACTTCGCCGCCACCGCGTTCGCCCTGTTGAACGACCGCCGCAGGCGGCACCTTGAGGCGCTGGGGCCCGCCGACGACGAGGCCTCCGAGCTGGACCTCACCCCCGAGGACGTCGGCGAGGTCGAGGCCGTGTCGGCGCACCGCGCGCTGCCGTCACCCTCACCCTCACCGGAGACCGAACGTGACCGGATCAACGGCTACGACGACGTGACCTGAGCCGCCGCACACGCCGCGGCGTGACGGGACGACGCCAGTGGGCCCCACCGATGGCCTCGGTGGGGCCCACTGCCGTCGTCACGACTCCGGCTCGCGGGGCAGACCCCCTCGCCCCCGCCTTCCGGAAGCACGATCCGGATAATGATCGTCCTGTTGTCAGTGGGGGCCGGTAGTCTCGAAAGCACGATGACAGAGGATCTCTCACCGGCCGAGCGTTACGCGGCAGCACGTAGGCGCGCTGCCGAGCAGGCCACCGCGCTCGCGTCCTTCCGCGAGATGTACGACTTCGGTCTCGACCCCTTCCAGATCGAGGCCTGCCAGGCGCTCGAGGCGGGCAAGGGCGTCCTCGTGGCCGCCCCCACCGGCTCGGGCAAGACGATCGTCGGCGAGTTCGCCGTGCACCTCGCCCTCCAGCAGGGCAGGAAATGCTTCTACACGACACCCATCAAGGCGCTGTCGAACCAGAAGTACGCCGACCTGTGCCGCCGTTACGGCGCCGAGAGAGTCGGCCTGCTCACCGGCGACAACAGCGTCAACTCCGACGCCCCCGTGGTCGTGATGACCACCGAGGTGCTGCGGAACATGCTGTACGCGGGTTCCCGGACCCTCCTCGGCCTCGGCCACGTGGTCATGGACGAGGTGCACTACCTCTCCGACCGCTTCCGCGGCGCCGTCTGGGAAGAGGTGATCATCCACCTCCCCGAGTCGGTCACCCTTGTCTCCCTGTCGGCCACCGTGTCGAACGCGGAGGAGTTCGGAGACTGGCTGGACACCGTACGCGGCGACACCCAGGTGATCGTCTCCGAGCACCGGCCCGTGCCGCTGTTCCAGCACGTGCTCGCCGGACGGCGGATGTACGACCTCTTCGAGGAGGGCGAGGGCCACAAGAAGGCCGTCAACCCCGACCTCACGCGCATGGCGCGCATGGAGGCCAGCCGCCCCTCCTACCAGGACCGCAGACGAGGCCGCGCCATGCGCGAGGCCGACCGTGAGCGCGAGCGCCGACAGCGCTCTCGCATTTGGATCCCGAGCCGCCCCGAAGTCATCGAACGGCTCGACTCCGAAGGCCTGTTGCCCGCCATCACCTTCATCTTCAGCCGCGCCGCCTGCGAGGCGGCCGTCCAGCAGTGCCTGCACGCCGGACTCCGACTGAACAACGACGACGGCCGGCACAGGGTGCGCGCCCTGGTCGAGGAGCGCACGGCCTCGATCCCGCGGGAGGACCTCCACGTCCTCGGCTACTACGAGTGGTTGGAGGGCCTGGAGCGCGGTATCGCGGCCCACCACGCGGGCATGCTGCCGACGTTCAAGGAAGTCGTCGAGGAACTGTTCGTACGCGGCCTGGTCAAGGCCGTGTTCGCCACCGAGACCCTCGCCCTCGGCATCAACATGCCCGCGCGCTCGGTGGTGTTGGAGAAGCTCGTCAAGTGGAACGGCGAACAGCACGCCGACATCACCCCCGGCGAGTACACCCAGCTGACGGGGCGTGCGGGCCGGCGAGGCATCGACGTCGAGGGCCACGCCGTGGTGCTCTGGCAGCGGGGCATGAACCCCGACCACCTCGCCGGACTCGCGGGCACCCGTACGTATCCGCTGCGCTCCAGCTTCAAGCCGTCGTACAACATGGCGGTCAACCTGGTCGA
Source organism: Streptomyces sp. TG1A-60 (assembly GCF_037201975.1). Lineage (NCBI taxonomy): Bacteria > Bacillati > Actinomycetota > Actinomycetes > Kitasatosporales > Streptomycetaceae > Streptomyces > Streptomyces sp. TG1A-60. The sequence goes on from NZ_CP147520.1 coordinate 6,733,607, forward strand.
GCAGTTCGGCCGGCACCGCTCGCGCGAGCTCCTGGAGACGTCCTTCGCGCAGTTCCAGGCCGACAAGTCGGTCGTCGGGATCTCCCGGCAGGTGCAGCGCAACGAGGAGGGGCTGGAGGGCTATCAGCAGTCCATGACCTGCCACCTCGGGGACTTCGAGGAGTACGCGCGCCTCAGGCGGGAGCTGAAGGACCGAGAGACCGAGCTGGCCAAGCAGGGCGCGGCCCAGCGGCGCGCCGAGGCGGCCGTCGCGCTGGAGAAGCTGAAGCCCGGTGACGTGATCCATGTGCCGACCGGCAAGTACGCGGGCCTGGCGCTGGTGCTGGACCCGGGGTTGCCCGCCGGGCGGTCCAACGGCCACCGGGGGTTCGAGTACCACGACGGCCCCCGTCCGCTGGTGCTGACCGCCGAGCGGCAGGTCAAGCGGCTGGCGTCCATGGACTTCCCGGTGCCGGTCGAGGCGCTGGAGCGGATGCGGATCCCTAAGTCCTTCAACCCGCGCTCGCCCCAGTCCCGCCGGGACCTGGCCTCCGCGCTGCGCACCAAGGCCGGGCACCTGGTGCCGGACCGGCACCGCAAGCGGCGGGCCGCCGCCGCCGACGACCGGGAGATCGCCCGGCTGCGCGCCGAGCTGCGCGCCCATCCGTGCCACGGGTGCGACGACCGCGAGGACCACGCCCGTTGGGCCGAGCGCTACCACCGGCTCAAGCGGGACACCGCCCAGCTGGAACGGCGCATCGAGGGCCGCACCAACACGATCGCGCGGACCTTCGACCGTATCGTCGCCCTGCTGACCGAGCTGGACTACCTGCGCGGCGACGAGGTCACCGAGCACGGCAAGCGGCTCGCGCGGCTCTACGGCGAGCTGGATCTCCTCGCCAGTGAGTGCCTGCGGGCCGGCGTCTGGGAAGGGCTCGGGCCCGCCGAACTCGCCGCGTGCGTCTCGGCCCTGGTCTACGAGGCCCGGGTCGGCGACGACGCGATGGCGCCGAAGCTGCCGTCCGGCAACGCCAAGGCCGCGCTAAGCGAGATGGTGCGGATCTGGGGGCGGCTGGACGCTCTGGAGGAGGAGTTCCGGATCACACAGAGCGAAGGGGTCGGGCAGCGGGAGCCGGACCTCGGCTTCGCCTGGGCCGCGTACATGTGGGCCTCGGGCAAGGGGCTCGACGAGGTGCTGCGCGAGGCGGAGATGCCGGCGGGTGACTTCGTGCGGTGGTGCAAGCAGGTGATCGACGTGCTGGGGCAGATCTCGGCGGCGGCTCCGGCCGGGTCGACCGTGGGGAAGAGCGCACGGAAGGCGGTTGACGGGCTGCTGAGGGGGGTTGTGGCTTACTCGTCGGTCGGGTAGGTCCCACGCTTCCCGCGCCCCTGAGGAACCAGGACGGTCAGTGCCGTCCCCGCCTCCACCCGGGTGCCCGGCCCCGGTGAACTCACGGCGGCCACCCAGGCCGCCCTCTCCGCCGCGACGGCGGCCTGCTGCCGGGCTCTGCGCTCCGTTCCACGGTCACGCCCGTCGCTCGCGTACGCCGGCGCACTCCTCGCCCGGGACGGTGCCCCCACCGAGGACCGCCTGCGGGAGCTGTGCCGGAGCCCACGTCGGCCTCCTGTCGGGCGAGCCCGCACAGCCTCGGGGCGCGCTCGCGAGAGCGAGCTGGAGCCGCGCCCCCGGCACGCCGCCCCCGACGCTGATTCACCCTGTCAAATGGCCCTTTCCGCACGCCCGTACGTCGTCACGCACTGTGTGCGAATGACGTCCCAGTGTGTAAATGAACAGAGCGTACTCCTGTCGCGAGGGTGATTTCAGGCGGTTGCTGAATATGACACAGCGATGATCCGGTCGGACTAAGCTCGCCCGCAGCGCACCGAGTTGGGGTGTATTCGTGCGCTTGTTCCAAAAAATACCGAAGATTCAGTTTGAGTCGCGGATGAATCCCAGCAACCCCCAGCAACTCCCCGCAAGTCCCCGACCTCCAGCCGATCCGTCTACAGAGGGCATACATGGTGAGTGTTCAATCGCCTCCCGGTGGCCGTGACCTTCCTTACGCGCGCGTGCTGCCGCTACCGGCGATACTGATGGCCGCGGCGACCGGGACCACCGTCTTCCTGGTGACGGGGACGGCCCGGCTCGCCGTCGGCTTGTGCGGAGCCGTCGCGACGCTCCTGCTGATCGCCGTCGCGGTCCTCGCACTGCGTGGCGGCCGTCGTGCGGTCCGTGAACTGCGCGCCGAACACCAGTGCCGGACCGCTCTTTTCGAACAGCGGATCGCCGCTCACGACCAGGAATTCAACCGGTTGGGCAAGGAGATCCTGCCCGCCGCGCTGTACCGGCTCCGCGGCGGAGAATCCCCCCGAGAGGTGATTCGCAATGTCGTCGACGGCGACGCGGAGTGGCACGAACTCCCCGAGTCCCAGCGCTACTTGCTACGCACCGTGCTCACCATCATCGACCGCGAGGAAGCGCTGCGCGACTCCTCGCAGCGGTCCTTCGTCAACATCGCCCGGCGCGTCCAGGCGATCGTGCACCAGCAGAACAAGGAACTGCGGGAGATGGAGGAGGACCACGGGCGCAACCCCGAGGTCTTCGACGACCTGCTGCGCATCGACCACGGCACCGCGCTGATCGGCCGACTCGCCGACTCCATCGCCGTCCTCGGCGGCGGTCGCCCCGGCCGTGTGTGGCCCAAGCCCGTCCCGCTGTACAGCGTGCTGCGCGGCGCCATGTCCCGCATCCTGGAGTACCGCCGTATCGAGCTCGACTCGATCGCCAAGGTCAACGTCGACGGCGTAGCCGTCGAACCGGTCATCCACGCCTGCGCGGAACTCCTGGACAACGCCACGCGCTACTCGCCGCCGCACACCAAGGTGCACGTCACCGCAGTGGAGGTGCAGACCGGCATCGCCATCGAGATCGAGGACGGCGGCATCAGCCTCAGCGAGGAGTCCCGCGCCAAGGTCGAGGACATGCTCGCCAAGGCCCAGCAGGGCATGGACATGCAGGACATCGGCGACAGTCCGCGCCTCGGTCTCGCCGTCGTGGGCCGGCTGTCGACGATGTACAAGATGCAGATCTCGCTGCGGCCCTCCGCCTACGGCGGCGTCCGCGCGGTCGTCGTCGTCCCCCGCAACATGCTCACCGAAGAGCCCGCACCCGGTCTCGCCCACGGTATCGGCGCCGCCGCCGTGCCGACCATGGACACCGGCGGCGTCGAGGGGCCCAACCGCAAGCCCAAGCGTCGCCGCCCGACCACCGGACCGCGGATCCCGAACTCCGCGGAGGACATGGGCACGGGCAGGGAGGACGACGTCCCCGTCGTCACCGAGTGGACGGCCAACGGCCTTCCGCAGCGCCGCAGCCGGTCGACGATCCCGCTCAGTCAGCGCTACGCCGAGGCCGCCGCGGCGGAGGCCGCCGCCGAGGCCGCCATGGCCGCCGCACCCGTGTGGGAGCCGGAGCCCGAACCGGAGAAGGAGCTGCCCCCGCCCGGCATGTGGGTCGAGGCGTTCATGGCCGGGTTCAAGGGCGACCCCGACCCGAACGCGTTCAAGGCCCCGGACGACTCGACGGCGTCCACCGCTCTCACCGCGAACACCGAGCCGGCCCGCACGGAGGCCGACGACGAGGGGGACCTCAAGTGATCCAGCAACGAGCCAACTTCGACTGGATGCTGAAGGATCTGGCCGACGGAGTACCCGGTATCCAGCAGATCGTCGTGCTCTCCGCCGACGGCCTGCGCATCGCCCGCCACGGTGGCGACCCCGACGCCGCCGACCGGGTCGCCGCGGCCTGCGCGGGACTGCAGAGCCTGGCCGGCGCCGTAGCCGGCGAGATCCCGCAGAGCGACGGCCACATGCGCATGGTCATCATCGAGATCAACGGCGGCTACTTCTACCTGATGGCCGCCGGCCCCAACGCCTATCTCGCGGTGCTCGCCAACGAGATCGCCGAGCCCGGACTGATGAGCAACCGCATGCGTGACCTCGTCGACCGGATCGGCTCCCACCTCACCAGTCCGCCGCGGCGGAACGGGCAGACCGTATGACGCCTCCGCAACGCCAGCGGCGCCAACCCAAGCACGAGCCACCGTCCCCGGCGCCCCGGGAAAGCACCGGGGACGGAACGGGGGAGCGCCCCCCCGAGCGGCTCTACATCCTCACCGGCGAGGACGGCGAGAGGGCACCGATCGACCTCGTCACATTGATCGTGGCGCGCGCGGATCCGCCACCCTCCGCCGCTCCGGAGCAGTCGGCGCTGCTCCGGATCTGTCAGGCACCCCTGTCCGTGGCCGAGATCTCGGCCTATCTCAACCTGCCGATCAGCGTGGTGACCGCCCTGCTCACCGAGCTGCTGACGGCCGAACTGGTACAGGCGCGCGCACCGGTCGTCCGGCAGGCGCGGGCAGACCGTTCCCTCCTCGAGGCGGTGATGCATGGACTTCAAAAGCTCTGACACCATCACGGGTCCACGGACCGAGGACCACCTGCCGCAGAGCGCGCAAGCCGCGGCGAAGATCGTGATCGTGGGCGGTTTCGGCGTCGGCAAGACGACCATGGTCGGGTCCGTCAGCGAGATCAGGCCGCTGACGACCGAGGAGACCATGACGCAGGCCGGCGTCGGAGTCGACGACAACTTCGGCTCCAAGTCCAAGACGGCCACCACCGTGGCCATGGACTTCGGCCGCATCAGCATCACGGACGAGCTGGTGCTCTACCTGTTCGGCACCCCCGGCCAGGAGCGCTTCTGGTTCCTGTGGAACGGCCTGTTCGAAGGTGCTCTCGGCGCGGTCGTCCTGGTCGACACCCGGCGGCTGGAGGTCAGCTTCGACGTCATGGACCGCCTGGAGGAGCGCAACGTGCCCTTCGTCGTGGCGGTCAACGACTTCCCCGACGCCCCCGGCTACGAGATCGAGGAACTGCGCCAGGCGCTCGACCTGGCCGAGGAGATCCCGATCATCCGCTGCGACGCGCGGCGCAGGGCGTCCAGCCGGGACGTCCTGATGACCCTCATGCGCTTCCTGCACTCCCTGACGATGTCGGGGGCGGCGTCGGCATGAGCCCCGTGTGAGCCACCCGCGCGTCCCGGACGCGCCCCTCGGCCGGGAGCCGTGCCGACCCGCACGCCTGTCTTCTCCCGGCCGCCCCTGCAACTCCCCAGACACCGGATCCACCTCAGTTCGGAGCGATCATCGTGACGCCTGAATCCCACTCCCCGACCGGCACGGACGACCCCGCACTCGGACCGCCCCCCGGTTGCCCCGCCCACGGCACGGGCCCCGGCGGGCTGCGCCGGCTGTACGGCCCCGAGGCGGAGGACCTGGGAGCCGTGTACGAGAAACTGCGGGCGGAGCACGGGGCGGTCGCCCCCGCACTGCTCCACGACGACGTGCCGATCTGGGTGGTGCTCGGCCACGGCGAGAACCTGCACATGGTGAGCAGCCCCTCGCAGTACTGCAAGGACACCCGCATGTGGACCCCCATGCGGGAGGGCACCGTCAAGCCCGACCACCCGCTCATGCCGCACTTCGCCTGGCAGCCCATCTGCGCCCACGCCGAGGGCGACGAACACCTGCGGCTGCGCGGCGCGGTCACCGGCGCCATGTCGACCATCGACTACCGGGGCATCCGCCGCTACATCAACCGCGCCACCCAGCACCTCGTCAACAAGTTCTGCGAGGACGGCAGCGCCGACCTGGTCGGACAGTTCGCCGAGCACCTGCCGATGGCGGTGATGTGCGAGATCCTCGGCATGCCCGAGGAGTACGGCGACCGGATGGTGCACGCCGCCCGTGACTGCCTGAAGGGCAGCGAGACCGCTCTCGTCAGCCACGCCTACGTCGTGGAAGCACTCGACCGGCTCACCGCCCGCCGCCGCGCCCAGCCCGAGGAGGACTTCGCCAGCCACCTCATCACCCACCCCGCCGGGCTCACCGACGACGAGGTGAGGGAACACCTGCGTGTGGTGCTCCTCGCCGCCTACGAGGCCACCGCCAACCTCCTCGCCAACGTGCTGCGCGTGGTGCTCACCGACCCCGGCTTCCGCGCCCAGCTGAAGGGCGGCCAGATGACGGTGCCCGAGGCGGTCGAGCAGTCCCTGTGGGACGAACCGCCGTTCAGCACCGTCTTCGCCTACTTCGCCAAGCAGGAGACCGAGCTGGGTGGCCAGCGCATCCGCAAGGGCGACGGGCTCCTCCTCGGCATCGCACCCGGCAACGTCGACCCCCGCCTCCGCCCCGACCTCACGGCCAACATGCAGGGCAACCGCTCGCACCTCGCCTTCAGCGGCGGCCCCCACGAGTGCCCCGGCCAGGACATCGGCCGCGCCATCGCCGACGTCGGCGTCGACGCGCTGCTGACCCGTGTTCCGGACGTCCAACTCGCCTGTGCGGAGCACGAGCTGCGCTGGCGGTCGTCCATCTCCAACCGGCACCTGGTGGAACTGCCGGTGACGTTCGCGCCGAAGGAGCAGCAGGACGTCATGCAGCCGCCCGCCGTCAGGCCGATGACGCCGCAGAACCCGAACAACCGGCGGGGCGGCCCGCCGCAGCAGCCACAGCCCACCTCCCCGGAACCCGCTGTACAGGCCGACGAGCCCGCCCCGGCGCCCGTACCGGACCGTCGGCCAGGCGTGTTCCGGCGCCTGGTGCGCTGGTTCGGCGGCAACTGAGCCGACCGGGCAGGGGGGCTACTCGGCCCACGCCTCGTACGACGACCAGGCCCGCAGGACACGCTGGCTTTCGAAGCGGTGCTCGCGCCCCGTGACCGGATCGGTGAACTCCAGGCTCCGCGCCAGCAGTTGCAGCGGTCGCCGGAAGTCACCGGCCGGCACGGGGGCATTGACCACCGGGTACAGGGGATCGCCGAGGATGGCAACCCCCAACCCGCTCATGTGTACGCGCAGTTGGTGGGTCTGCCCGGTACTCGGCAGCAGCCGGTACCGGGCCAGCCCGCTGCGGTGCTCCAACAGCTCGACCCGGCTGACGGCATTGGGTTCACCCTCGACCTCACGGGCCGTCAGCACGCCGCGTTCCTTGACGATCCGGCTGCGCACGGTGCGGGGCAGCTCCAGCCGGGGGTCGTGGGGCGCCACGGCCTCGTATTCCTTCAGAACCCGTCTGTCCCGGAACAGCGACTGGTACGCCCCGCGTTCATCGGGCCGCACGGTGAACAGCACCAGCCCGGCCGTGAGCCGGTCCAGCCGGTGTGCCGCGCCGAGTGTCGGGATGCCCAGCTCTCTCCGCAGCCGGGCCAGGGCCGTCTCGGCGACATGGCTGCCGCGTGGGGTGGTGGCCAGGAAGTGCGGTTTGTCGGCCACCACCACGTGCTCGTCCCGGTAGAGGATGCCGATCCCGAAAGGCACCCGCTCCTCGTCGGGCAGCTCCCGGTGGAACCACACGAACATGCCCGGCGCGTACCCCATGTCCCGTGGCACCGGACGTCCGGCGCCGTCCACGATGAGCCCCGCGTCGAGCATGCCGTCGATGACCCCCGCCCCGGCCGCGAGCCGCGCCACGAGATGATCCCGCACGGTCGCCCACGCGTCCCCGGCCGGCAACCGCACCCGCACCGGATCCACCCCGTCGCGCTGCGGCAGGGGAGAGGGCGGGGGCGGAGTGCGGCGTCTCATCACGATCAAGCATACGAGCGGCCCGGCAGCGGCCCTGGTCGCCCGGTCAGGCGGGGAGCCTCGTCGCCCGCGTCTCCTGGCGCCCGCTCGGGTGGAGGCGGTCAGGATGCTCGACGTCCTGCGTGAGAGGGTGACCGCACGACTCGGCGAGCCGGGTCCGGTTGGCCGCGGTGAACGCCTCCTCGAGCCACGCGTCCGTCGGCACCGGGCCGAAGAGCCGCTCCAGTTCGCGGACCATCGGCGGAGCCAGCGGGAACCGCCTTCCCTGCCGGCGTTCCTGGTAACGGTCCTGGATCTGCACGAAGAGGAACCCGCTGCGGCCGAAGTGCACCAATGGCTCGGGCGCACCGGTGAAGACCAGGTCGTCTATGAGATCGAGATAGATCGACCGGTAGCTGGCCTTCCGCTCGTCCGCCCGGTATGTGCCCGACGTCGGCTGATGGTCGTCCGTCGAGTAGATGCCCAGTGCGGACTTGCACAGATCCATGGAGAGGCAGTCGCAGATCGCGCTGTCCATGAGCCAGGGGAAGGACACCGGGCCCGTCGCGCTGCTCCGGGCCACCATGATGGCGGTCCCGTAGGCGTTTCCGGTGTTGCCCCGGAACAGGGCCCCGTCCCACATGTTGGGCGAATTGTTCAGGGCTGCCTGGAGACCGACGTGTTCGTCCCCGGGGCAAAAGTCCATCTTCTCCGCGTACTGGAAGACGGACTGCCGGACCAGCGACAGCAGCGCGTGGACCGCGTCACGCCCCCAGCCGGCCGTGTCCATCGCCCGCATCAGGTCCGGCACGGACCGGCCGTACATGCGGAAGCGGCCGTCGACCAGGTCGAACGGGGGTAAGCAGATGTCGTCGATGACGGTGGCAAAGGCTATGTAGTGCAGCCCCAGCGGATCCGCGCCGTAGTCCTCGCCGCACCAACAGGCCATCCACTGGATGGTGTCGCGACATGCGCGCGCCACGGTGTCGGCGGCTTGGGCGTCATGCTTCTTCGTCCAGTCCGAGTAGTGTTCGGGAATCCTGCCCCGTCGCTCCCCCACCGCGTCCCAGCGCTCGATGACCTTTTCCAGTAAGGGCCACACGTTCACCTGGTGGTATTGGGCGACCGGACCCGTGTACCCGTCCGCTCCCATAACGCCGTACAGGTGAGCGGTCTGCTTGTTGTAGCGCGACCTCGTGGCCGAAGGGCGGACATGCTTGACCGGGTTCCGCTGGTAATGCAGAAACGTGCAGGACGTGCTGCGCTCACATTCCGGTCCGCACCAGAAATCGTGCGAAAGATGAAGCAGTTCCTGAACGCCCCGTGTACCTGACAGCCGCTTCAGGGCCTCCTGCGCAGAGCCCTTCCACGCGAGCATGTCCGGGGTCACTGTCACGCCCTCTACGCCACCTGATGCCATAGCCCGAGCCTCCGCGAGAAACCCCACTTCTGGCTGCACATGCCAGCGTGCGCGCGACACCGTTCGCCGTGAAGGGGCGTACGGCGAGCGTACTGCGGCACATCAGGGGGCGAATTTAGTTGAAAATTGTTCATGAATGATACCCGCGATGACTGGAGATGTCCGGTGCTTCGATCGCGATTGTTCGCAGATCGGGGCTGCCGGTGGCTGGCGGTGGCCGGAGAGACACGGGAGCACGGTGAGGCGGCCGTCCTGGGGCGCTATTGAGTCGGCGGTGCCGGAACTGGAGCGCCTTCGGTCGCCGGCCTCGTCGGTGCCGGCGGCGGGCACGGTCCGGCGCGTGCCGCCGACCCTATGCTGAGCGGCCTCGGACAACCCGACAACCCGACAGCGAGGAACCCCGGATGAACGACGCGCCGCCCTCCCACCAGCTCATCCCGGGCGCGCCGGACTCACCCGTGCTCCTGCACGTGCCGCACGGCTCACGAGCACTGCCGGCGGCCGTACGGGCCGGGATCGTCCTCGACGACGCCGCGCTGGAGCGGGAGTTGGACCACATCACGGACGCGCACACGGACCGGATCGCCGAGGCGGCGGCCGACCGGTCGGCCACGCGGCCCTGGCGGTTCGTCAACCAGCTGTCGCGACTGGTCGTGGACCCCGAGCGGTTCCCGGACGAGCGGGAGGAGATGCTGGCCGTCGGCATGGGCGCGGTCTACACCCGCACCACGCACCGGGAGGCCCTCCGTCCCGCCACCGACGACGGCCGCCCCCTCGGCGGACAGCCGCTGCTCGACCGCTACTTCCACCCGTACGCCGCCGCGATGACCGACGCCGTGACGCACCGCCTGGAGACCGTCGGCCGGGCCGTGGTCCTCGACGTCCACTCCTACCCGACCCATCCCCTGCCCTACGAACTCCACGGCGACGGCCCCCGCCCGCCCGTCTGCCTGGGCAGTGACCCCTTCCACACCCCGGCCGACCTGCAGGCCGCCGCCGAGGACGCGTTCGCCGGTTTCGGCGGCACCGGCGTCGACAGCCCGTTCGGGGGCGCGTACGTCCCGCTGAAGTACTACGGGCACGATCCACGAGTGACCGCCCTGATGATCGAGATCCGGCGGGACGTCTACATGACGGAACCGGGCGGCCCGGCGGGAACGGGGTTGGGGGAACTCGCGGACGCGCTGGCCCGCCTGGTGGACGTGGTGACCACCGCGCCACGGTCATGACACCCGAACTCCGCACCGGGTGACGCGGGAGCGCGCCGCGTCGCGCCCCTGCTGCACACCCGCCTCCAGGTCGTGGTGGAGCGGTGCGAGCAGCAGCCGGGCCTCTTCGGCGTGCCCCTGCGCGAGGAGCAGCATGCCGATGTGCCGGCGCAGGGACACGAAGCGGGAGTGATGGCCGGAGCCCGGCCGCACGATTCCTTGGCATCCGCCTCCGGCCAGGCCGTCGCCGGAGGAGGCCGGTGTGGGCAGGACGTTGGCGACATGCTCATGCCATCTTGGCGCCCTGTGGACCAGCAGACGCTCGTCGTAGGGTGAGAGGCGGCCGAAGAAGGCCAACGACCAAGGGAGCCATGTATGACGCGGTACCTGATCTCGTTCGATGACGGCGCGATGGCCTTCCCCGAGGAGGAGTTGCCCGAGGTGGCCGAGGCCTCGCACGAGGTGGTGCGTGAGGCTCAGGACGCCGGTGTGTGGGTCTTCGGTGGTGGCCTGGAAAGGCAGCAGGCGAGCGTCGTGGCCACCGACGGGACCGTCACCAACGGCCCGTACCCGGAGACCAAGGCGGTACTCGGCGGGTTCTCGATCATCGATGTGCCCTCACGTGAGGACGCGCTGAAGTGGGCTGCCAAGATCGCTGCCGCGTGCCGCTGTGGGCAAGAGGTCCGGGAGATCATGCCCGACCCGACCGTCTGATCGAAGACGACCCGCAGCGGTTGGGGCCTGGTTCGGAAGTGGCTTGTGACCTGCGGGTTCGCCATGCTGCGGGCCTGTGGGCGACGCGGTTTGGGCGGCATGATCTGACGGACCAGGCGTGGGCGGTGGTCGAGGCGTTGCTGCCGGTCGCAGGGTGCGGTCGTCCGGCGCGGAACCTGCGTCGGCAGGTCGACGGGATCCGGTGAGCCGGGCTTTGTCCCGTGGAGGACGGAGCCCGGTCGCCGGTGGCCATGGCGGGGCACTTGGGTCACGCCTTGGTGGACACGCCCTCCTGCTCCGCTTCCACGCGCGCGTTCCACTGCTTCTTCGCCGCCTGCCAGCCGTCCTCGTCGTGACCGAGACGCCAGTAGCCGGAGACCGACAAGTCCTCGCGCGGGATGGCGAGTTCGACGCGCAACAGGCGGCGCAGCTCCTTCACGAAGCCCGCCTCGCCGTGGACGAACGCCTGCAGTCGGCCCTCGGGGAAGCGAAGCGCGCGTACGGCCTCGACGAGTGCGGCGCCGACGGGACGGTCCCCACGGTGCAGCCAGACGACCTCCACATCGGAGTTGATCTTCTGTTCCTCCTCGGGTCCGGCGACCTCGACGATCGCGTGGGCCCGGGCGCCGTCGGGCAGGGCTTCGAGGGAGGCGCCGATCGCGGGCAGGGCGCTCTCGTCGCCGACGAGGAGATGCCAGTCGGCCTCCGGGCTGGGCGCGTAGGCACCGCCGGGCCCCAGGAAACGGATCAGTTCGCCCGGCTGGACGCGGGTGGCCCAGGGGCCGGCGAGGCCCTCGTCGCCATGGAGCACGAAGTCGATGGTCAGCTCGCGCAGTTCGGGGTCCCAGGCGCGCACGGTGTACGTCCGGGTCACCGGCCACTGGTCCCGGGGAACTCCGCACGGACCCGCTCCAGGTCGAAGGGCTCCGGGTAGGTCACACCCTCGGGGCCGAACAGGAGCTTCACGTAATGGTCGGTGCTGCCGCGCGGGGAGAACTCGGCGAGGCCGTCGCCACCGAGGACGACCCGCTGCATGCGCGGGGTGAGTCGCTCCGTGCGGACGACTCGCGCGGAGTGGGGCTTCGGGGTCCTGCGTACCGGACGCTCTGCCATGACGGCCTCCCAATCACCTAGCTAAGGCTTACCTAAGTTAGCATCTCTCCCTGATGAACACCCCACGTGTGAGGCGTGTGCGAGGACTTCAGGGTGTGAATCGCACCTCAGAACCCTCGCTCTCGACGTGTCACCCCACCCCTCCGGCGTACGCCCCGTCCGCAGAGGCGCCCGCCTCACGCCTGAAGCGTCGTGAGCAGCCGTCGCAGCGATCCGCCGAGACCCCAGCGCGTCGCGAGCGCCTCCAGTGCCGCCGGGTCCCGCGGTTCGCGCGGCAGAGCCGTGTCGACGTCCGGCAAGGGTACGTCGGCCGCCACCCGGACGACCGTGGGGGCGACCGCGAGATAGGGTCGCGCCTCGTCAAGCCTCTTGCGCTGCGACGGAGTGAGTTTCGCCGCCGGGTCGTCGACCGCGGCCATGATCCCGGCCAGGTCGCCGAACTGGTCGAGCAGCTTCGCCGCCGTCTTCTCGCCGATGCCCGGCACACCCGGCAGGCCGTCGCTCGGGTCGCCGCGCAGCAGGGCCAGGTCCGCGTACCCCCGCCCGTCCACCCCGTACTTCCCGCGCAGCCACGCCTCATCGGTGAGCTGCAGCGTGCCCACGCCCTTCAGCGGATACAGCACCCGCACCCCGCGCCCGTCGTCGACCAGCTGATACAGGTCGCGGTCGCCGGTGACGATGTCGACCGGGGTCTTCGCGCGGGCCGTGAAGGTGCCGATGACGTCGTCCGCCTCGTACCCGGCGACGCCCACGCGTGCGATGCCCAGCGCGTCCAGAACCTCCTCGATGACCGGCACCTGTGGCGACAGGGTGTCCGGCACCTCCTCCTCGTCCGGTCCGGCCGCGTGCTCCTCGGCGACGCGGTGCGCCTTGTAGGAGGGGATCAGGTCGACCCGCCACTGCGGTCGCCAGTCCGCGTCCATGCACGCCACCAGGTCCGTCGGTCGGTGGTCCCGGGCCAGGCGGTCGATGAATTCGAGGAGCCCGCGCACGGCGTTCACCGGGGTGCCGTCCGGGGCCTTCACGGATTCCGGCACGCCGAAATAGGCGCGGAAGTACAGCGAGGCGGTGTCGAGGAGCATCAGGCGTCGGGTCACGCCCGCATCATGCCGTACGGCACCGACAGGCGGCTTTCCCGACCCGGTGGGGGCAGGCACGGTCCCCGAGCGGCGCCGGTCCGGGCCGGACCTTCGTCGTCATGGGCCTCCGGCTCCGTCAACCGCACACTGCCGCGCGAGTCGTACGAGGTCCGTGCGGACGGCATCAGCACGGTCTTCCGGCACTGCGTGCTGTTCTCTCCGAACGGGCGAGGTGATTGCGTACTGGCATGCGGAGAAAACGGGACAAGCCCGTCGCCGGCTCCGGGCGGGGCGGGCGTCTACACGCGGGCGAAGGGGCGCGAAGGAGGAGGTGGGACGGCTGTGCCACTGGCGAGAACGGTGGGCCCGGCCCCCTGCGAGTGTGTGGAGATGTGGCGGGCACGTGAAACGGTTTGCCGAACATGCGTAGGGTGCAGAGAACTCATCAGGGAGAAGTGCGCCCGATGAGTGCCGGACGGGTCGGAATCCGTAACCGGATCAGTAGCCGGATCAGCAAGGCGTGCAGAAGCCGAGTCAGTACGCGTCCGTGAGCCGAGCGACGAGCGAAGGAGGGAGCCGGAGCTATGGGCGACCACAAAGACCAGCCCCTGCGGGTGGGCGCGGCCGTCCGGCGGCGGCGCCGGGCACTTCAGCTCACCCTCGCCGTCGTGGCCGAGCGCAGCGGCCTGTCGGTGCCCTTTCTGAGCCAGGTGGAGAACGAGCGGGCCCGCCCCAGCAGGCCCTCCCTGGAGCGCATCGCCGACGCGCTCGGCACCACCGCCGTCGAACTGCTCGCCGCGGCCGACCCGGCGTGCAGCGTCGACGTCGTGCGGGCCGCCGACGACGACGGTTTCACACCCCCCGACTCCCGCTCGCGCTCCGTGGTACGTGGTCACCACCAGTTGCACGCCATGGAGTTCACCGGCGACCACGACGAGGGCCGCGAGGTCCAGCACCGCAACGACGAGCTGATGTACGTCGTCGACGGTGCGATCGAGGTCGAGGCCGAGGGCCGCGCCCACCGCCTGGGACGCGGCGACACGCTCTACATGTCCGGTGGCGTACGGCACCGGTGGCGGGCCACCGAGCCCGACACCCGGGTGCTCGTGGTCGCCGTCGCGGACCACATCGAGGCCCTGGAGGACCGCCACCGCCAGGGCGCCTGACGTTCGCCTGCCGGTCGGCGTCCGGCGGAGAGCGGGGCGGGCCCGACGGACTGGAAGGGCTGGAGGGGCTCGACGGGCTGGACGGGCTGGAACCCGACGCGCCGGACGTACCGTGGTGACCATGGTTGGACCGTCCCGCCGACGCGCGGCCCCCACCGGGAGTCCGATCGTATGGGGACATAAGCTGGGGTTATGAGCGAGAGTGAGCAGCGGGGCGGGCTGGCCCATCGGGTGCCGGATCTGGGGGCGCTCGAACTGCTGCTGGCCGTCGCGCGACTGGGCTCGCTCGGGCGGGCGGCGCGAGAGCTGGGGATCACTCAGCCGGCCGCGAGCAGCCGGATCCGGTCGATGGAACGGCAACTGGGTGTGGCGCTGGTCGACCGTTCGCCGCGCGGGTCCCGGCTCACGGACGCCGGCGCGCTCGTCACGGACTGGGCCCGGCGCATCGTGGAGGCGGCCGAGGCGTTCGACGTGGGCGCGCAGGCGCTGCGGGACCGGCGCGACTCCCGGCTCCGGGTCGCCGCCAGCATGACCATCGCCGAGTACCTGCTGCCCGGCTGGCTCATCGCGCTGCGCGCGGAGCGCCCGGACACGGCGGTGTCGCTGCTCGCGGGCAATTCGACGGTCGTCGCGGAACGCCTGCTCACGGACGAGGCCGACCTCGGGTTCGTCGAGGGGCCGACCGTTCCGGCCGGGCTGGACGCGGCCGTGATAGCCCACGACCACCTGATCGTGGTCACGGCCCCCAGCCACCCGTGGGCCCGCCGCCGCAAGCCCCTGGACGCGGCGGAGCTGGCCTCCACGCCGCTGATCCTCCGCGAGAAGGGGTCCGGTACCCGCCAGGTCCTGGAGACGGCGCTCGGCGGTCTGGCCCGGCCCCTCATCGAGCTCTCCTCCACCACGGCGGTCAAGTCCTCCGCGCTCAGCGGGGCCGGGCCCGCCGTCCTCAGTGAGCTCGCCGTCGGCGAGGAAGTCTCCGCCCGCCGCCTCGTCCGCGTCCCCGTGGACGGGGTCCGCCTGCGCCGGGCCCTACGGGCGGTCTGGCCGACGGGACACCGGCCCGCCGGGCCTGCGCGCGATCTCCTGGGCCTGACGCGGGGCGCGTCCGCCCCCGGCCGCTGACATCCGTACCCCGCCCGCGCCGCCGTACCTGCCCGTCGCCCCCAGGGGGCGCTGCCGCTTCGCCCCTACCCGGCGGCTGCGGGTTTTCGGCCCCCGTTCGCCGACCGCGAGTGCGTCGTGGCCTGTCGGGCAGTTCCCAGCGCCCCCGAAAGCCCCGACCGGCTCAGGACGCCGCTTCCGTGAGCGCGCGCATCACCCGTACGTCCGTGCCCATCTCGGGGTGCCACTGAACGCCCAACACCCACGCGGGGTCGGGCAGCTCGATGGCCTCCACCGTGCCGTCCGCCGCGTACGCCGACGGCAGCAGGCCCCCGCCGAGCCGGTCGACCGCCTGGTGGTGGTACGTGGGCACATCGGCCTCCTCGGGGGCGACGTCCGCGTACCGCGTCCCCGGTACCGGCTTGACCGGGTGGCGGCCGAAGACGCCCACCTCGACGACGTGGTCGTCGAGGTGCTGGACCAGCGTGCCGCCGAGGGCGACGTTCAGCAGTTGCATGCCCCGGCAGATGCCGAGCAGCGGCGTGCCGGAGTCCAGCGCCGCGTGGATCAGGGCCAGCTCCCACGCGTCACGCGCCGCCGACGGGGGACCGGTGCGCGGCTCGCGCTCGGCGCCGTAGCGGGACGGGTCGACGTCCGGCCCGCCCGCGATCACCAGGCCGTCGAGCCGGGCGACGGCCTCCGGCGCGTACGCCGGGTCGTCCGGCGGGAGCATCGCCGCGAGCCCGCCCGCCGCCTGCACGAGCCGGGGGTAGCCGACCGGCAGCAGGGCCGCCTCCAGCTCCCAGACGCCCCAGCGCGCGCCGGACTCCAGATACGTACTCACACCGATCAGCGGCCTGGTCACCCGTGCTCCTCACTCATGGAACGGAACATTCAGTCCCGTGCCAACTCTGCCTCGGCCGCCGCCAGCGCCGCGAACTCCTCCTCCGGGGCCTTCGCCACCAGATGCCTGCGGCTGTAGAAGCCGAAGTACGCCACCGCCACCGCGTACACCACGAGCGCGATGACCGCCGCCGTCACGTCCACCAGGAACGTCGCCACCAGCGCCGCACAGGCGAGGACGAGGGCGACCGAGGAGGTCAGCGCTCCACCGGGCGTGCGGTACGGCCGTTCCAGACCGGGCTCGCGGCGCCGCAGCACGATGTGCGACAGGGACATCAGCGCGTAGCTGATCGTGGCGCCGAAGACGGCGACGTTCAGCATGCGGGCACCGTCACCGGTGGCCGCCGCCAGCGCGAAGCCGATGGTGCCGGGGACCAGCAGGCCCAGGTACGGGCTCTTGCGGCGACTGGTGAGCGACAGGAAACGGGGCAGATAGCCGGCGCGGGACAGGGCGAACAACTGGCGGGAGCCCGCGTAGATGAGGGAGAAGAACGACGCCACCAGGCCCGCCAGGCCCGCGTAGTTCACGATCCGGCTCAGGACCGTGGCCTTGCCGTCCGGCTGGAGCGCCGCGACCAGTGGATTGCCGGCCTCCTGGATGGCGGCCGAGCCACGCGCTCCCGCCGCGGTGAAGAAGGTGACCACGGCCAGGACCACGAGGATGGCCATGGACCAGCGGATCGCCCGCGGCAGCGTACGGGCCGGGTCCCTGGTCTCCTCGGCGGCGAGCGGCACACCCTCCACGCCCAGGAAGAACCACATACCGAAGGGGAACGCCGCCCAGATGCCGAGCAGACCCATGGGCAGCCAGGAACTCGCGCCGAAGGCGGAGGCGTCCACCGGGATGTCGTCGAGCGACGAGGCGCTGAAGTCGGGGAGCGCGGCCAGGGCGAACACGACCAGGGCCACCACCGCCACGGCGGTGACGACGAAGCTGAAGCGCAGCGCCTCGCCCACGCCCCACAGATGGATGCCGATGAAGATCGCGAAGCAGACCAGATACACCGGCCAGCCGGACTCCAGACCGAACAGGCCCAGCGACTCGACGTAGTCACCGATGAAGATGACGATCGCGGCGGGCGCGAGCACGTACTCGATCAGGATCGCCGTGCCGGTCAGGAAGCCGCCCCACGGGCCGAGCGCCCGGCGCGCGAAGCCGTAGCCGCCACCCGCCGTGGGCAGGATGGAGGACAGCTCGGCGAGGGCGAACACCATGCAGGCGTACATCGTGCCCATGAGGACCATGGCGATGCCCAGGCCGCCGAAGCCGCCCTCCGCCAGACCGAAGTTCCAGCCGGAGTAGTCGCCGGAGACGACGTAGGCGACGCCGAGGCCGGTCAGCAGGACCCAGCCGGCGCTGCCCCGGCGCAGCGTTCTGCGCTCCAGGTAGTCGTCCGCCGCATCGGTCGTGCCCGTGGATTTCAGGGACATGGCGCAATCTCCCCACTCAAAGGAATGGATGCATACCTTTGTGGGGTTGGTGGCCGGAAAGCAATACCCGTGCGTTAAGCGCCCGTAAATACGCACCGAACCCGCGCGCGAGATCCGCGCCCGCCCAGGGGGCCGGGCTCACCCCAGGAAGCCGCGCAGCAGGGCCGCCGTGCCCGCGCAGTGCTCGCGCATGATCTCCCGCGCCGCTTCGGCGTCCTCGTCGAGCACGGCCTCCACCAGGGCCGTGTGCTGCTGCTGGGAGTGCTCCAGGTTCCGCACCAGCAGCGGGATGCAGTCGAGCAGGTCGTTGACCCGCGCCCGTACGGCCGCGTACTGGGCGGCGAGCGACGGGGAGCCGGACAGCTCGGCGACGGTGAGGTGCAGCAGGGTGTCCAGCCGGCGGTACTCCGTGAGCGGCGCGTTGTGCGTCCGGGCCAGGGCCGCACGCAGCCGGTCGGCCTGCTCGTCGGTCAGGCCGTGCGCCGCGCACAGACCGGCCGCGCCCACCTCCAGCACCTCACGGAAGCGCAGCGTGTCCTCGACGTCGATGTCCTCCAGGCGGCGGCGCAGCTCCTCCTCGCCGAAGGTCTCGGTGCGCGGCAGCACGAACGTTCCGCCGTACCGCCCCCGCCGCGCCTCGACCAGACCCTGGTCCTGCAGGACCTTCAGCACCTCGCGCAGCGTCACCCGGCTGATCCCCAGCCGCTCGGCCAGCTCCCGCTCGGCCGGCAGCCGCTCGCCGCCGGGCACCAGACCGAGCCGTACGACCTGCAGGATCTGCTCCAGGGCCTCCTCGAAGCCGTTGCCCGCCCGCACCGGCCGCAGCACGGAGGCCAGCCGGTCGTCGGCCCAGGGAGCCCGCTGCTCCGCGCCTGTCCGCGACATGTGGTCGTTCCCCCTTCCCAACTAATGGTTACCGGTAATACCTTATGGCTCCCGGATGGCCGAGAAGCCCCTAGGAGGCTTTCCCGTGGCAGACCGCACACCCCCGCTCGCCGTCGAGGAGCTGCACGCCCTCGTCGCGGGCGGTGAGATCGACACTGTCGTCCTGGCCTTCCCCGACATGCAAGGGCGTCTCCAGGGCAAGCGGTTCGCCGCGCGTTTCTTCCTCGACGAGGTGCTTGCCCACGGCACCGAGGGCTGCAACTACCTGCTCGCCGTCGACACCGAGATGAACACCGTCGACGGCTACGCGATGTCCTCCTGGGAGCGCGGCTACGGCGACTTCGCCATGCGGCCGGATTTGAGCACTCTGCGCCGGGTGCCGTGGAACGCGGGCACGGCGATGCTCATCGCCGACCTGGCCTGGAACGACGGCTCACCGGTCGTCGCCGCGCCCCGCCAGATCCTCCGCCGCCAGCTGGAGCGCCTCGCCGAACGGGGCTACACGGCCAACGTCGGCACCGAACTCGAGTTCATCGTCTTCAAGGACACCTACGAGCAGGCCTGGGACGCGGGCTACCAGGGCCTCACCCCGGCCAACCAGTACAACATCGACTACTCGGTCCTCGGGACGGGCCGCATCGAGCCCCTGCTCCGGCGGATCCGCAACGACATGACGGCGGCCGGCCTGACCGTCGAGTCCGCCAAGGGCGAGTGCAACCCCGGGCAGCACGAGATCGTCTTCAAGTACGACGAGGCGCTGGTCACCTGCGACCAGCACGCCGTCTACAAGACCGGCGCCAAGGAGATCGCCGCCCAGGAGGGCGTCTCGCTCACCTTCATGGCCAAGTACAACGAGCGCGAGGGCAACTCCTGCCACATCCACCTCTCGCTCGCGGACGCCGACGGCGACAACGCCATGGCCGACGGCCACGACATGTCGCCGGTCATGCGGCACTTCCTCGCCGGACAGCTCGCCGCGCTCCGCGACTTCTCGCTGCTGTACGCGCCCAACATCAACTCGTACAAGCGGTTCCAGCCGGGCTCCTTCGCGCCGACCGCCGTCGCCTGGGGCCACGACAACCGCACGTGCGCGCTCAGGGTCGTCGGCCACGGCCGCTCCCTGCGCTTCGAGAACCGGCTCCCCGGCGGTGACGTCAACCCGCACCTCGCCGTCGCCGGGCTCGTCGCGGCCGGGCTGTACGGCGTCGAGCACGAGCTGGAGCTGCCGGAGGCGTGCGAGGGCAACGCGTACACCACTGACTACGCCCAGGTGCCGACCACCCTGCGCGAGGCCGCCGAGCTGTGGGAGAACAGCCCGATCGCCAAGGCCGCCTTCGGCGACGAGGTCGTCGCGCACTACCGCAACATGGCCCGTGTCGAGCTCGCCGCCTTCGACGCCGCCGTGACCGACTGGGAGCTGCGCCGTTCCTTCGAACGTCTGTGATGCACCGAGCACGTCGGTGATTCACCCGCTGTGAGAGGTCCTGTCTTGTCCGAGCAGTCCCAGCAGTACGAGCAGCAGCTCCAGGTACTGAACCCCGCCACCGAGGAGGTCGTCGCCACCGTCCCGGCCGCCACCGCGGCGGACGTCGACGCGGCCGTCGTCCGGGCGGCGAAGTCCCAGCGGCGGTGGGCCGCCACGGCCCCCGCCGACCGGGCCCGGCTGCTGCGCCGCTTCGCCGTGACCGTGGACGAGCACATCGAGGAGCTGGCCCTCCTGGAGGTCCGCGAGGCCGGGCACACCATCGGCAACGCCCGCTGGGAGGCCGGCAACGTCCGGGACCTGCTCGACTACGCGGCGGGCGGCGTGGAGCGGCTCACCGGACACCAGATCCCGGTGGCCGGCGGCCTCAACGTCACCCTCCTCGAACCCCTCGGCGTCGTGGGCGTGATCGCTCCCTGGAACTTCCCCATGCCCATCGCCGCATGGGGTGTCGCCCCCGCGCTCGCGGCCGGCAACGCGGTGATCCTCAAGCCCGCCGAGGCCACCCCGCTCACCGCCCTCCGCCTCGCGGACCTGGCCCGCGAGGCGGGGCTGCCGGAGGGCCTGTTCCAGGTGCTGCCCGGCCACGGCCCCGTCGCCGGCGACGCCCTCGTCGAGCACCCCGGCGTTGCGAAGATCGTCTTCACCGGGTCGACGGCCGTGGGCAAACAGGTGCTGGCGAAGGGCTCGGCGCTGCTCAAGCGCGTCACCCTCGAACTCGGGGGCAAGAGCCCCAACATCGTCTTCGCCGACTCCGACCTGGAGGCCGCCGCGGCAGCCGCCCCCATGTCCTTCCTCGACAACTCCGGCCAGGACTGCTGCGCTCGCACCCGCATCCTCGTCCAGCGCTCCGCCTACGACCGCTTCCTCGATCTCCTCGCCCCCGGCATCGAGTCCGTCCGCGTCGGCGACCCGGCCGACGAGGCCACCCAGATGGGCCCGCTGATCTCCAAGGTCCAGCTCGACCGCGTCCGTTCGTACGTCGACGATGACGCCCCCGGCATCCGCGGCAAGGCCCCCGAGGGCCCCGGCTTCTGGTTCCCGCCTACCGTCCTCACCGGCGTCGAGCCCCACGCGCGCGTGGCCGCCGAGGAGGTCTTCGGCCCGGTCGCCGTCGTTTTCCCCTTCGACGACGAGGCCGACGCGATCCGGCTCGCCAACGACACGCCCTACGGCCTCTCCGGCTCCATCTGGACGAGGGACGTCGGCCGCGCGCTGCGCGTCTCCCAGGCCGTCCGCGCGGGCAACCTGTCCGTCAACTCCCACGCCAGCGTCCGCTACTGGACTCCCTTCGGCGGCTTCAAGCAGTCCGGCATCGGCCGCGAGCTGGGCCCGGACGCCCTGACCGCCTTCACCGAAACCAAGAACGTCTTCATCAGCACGGAAGGCCCCGCACAGTGACCTCAGAGATCTCGGAAAGCATCTGCCGCCGACTGGTCGGCCGGACCGCCGTCATCACCGGCGCCGGCAGCGGCATCGGTCTCGCCGCCGCGCGCCGGCTCGCCTCCGAGGGTGCCCACGTCGTCTGCGGCGACGTGGACGAGACGCGCGGCAAGGCGGTCGCCGAGGAGCTCGACGGGATCTTCGTGAAGGTCGACGTCACCGACGCCGAGCAGGTCGAGGCGCTCTTCAAGACCGCGTACGACACCTACGGCAGCGTCGACATCGCCTTCAACAACGCGGGCATCTCGCCGCCCGACGACGACTCCATCCTGGAGACCGGCCTGGAGGCCTGGAAGCGTGTCCAGGAGGTCAACCTCACCTCCGTGTACCTGTGCTGCAAGGCCGCGATCCCCTACATGCGGCAACAGGGCAAGGGCTCGATCATCAACACCGCGTCCTTCGTGGCCCGTATGGGCGCGGCGACCTCCCAGATCTCCTACACGGCCTCCAAGGGCGGTGTGCTCGCGATGTCGCGCGAGCTGGGCGTGCAGTTCGCGCGTGACGGCATCCGCGTCAACGCGCTCTGCCCGGGGCCGGTCAACACCCCGCTCCTCCAGGAACTGTTCGCCAAGGACCCGGAGCGGGCCGCGCGCCGGCTCGTCCACATCCCGGTCGGACGGTTCGCGGAGGCCACCGAGATCGCGGCGGCGGTGGCGTTTCTCGCCAGCGACGACTCGTCCTTCGTGAACGCCACCGACTTCCTGGTCGACGGCGGTATTTCGGGCGCGTACGTCACCCCGCTCTAGGACATGGAGAACACCGGCACAGATGGTGTGATTAGAGTGCCGGGATGAGCAGTTCGCCGCCGCCCGGCTGGTACCGCGACCCGTCCTACCCGCTCACCGAACGCTGGTGGGACGGGACCGCGTGGACCGATCACCGGCGCCAGCCGGAGCAGCCGCTACCGCCGGTGGCGCAGCCCCAGCCGCCCGCGGGCGGGAGACCCGGGCGCACCAAGGCCGTCGCGCTGGCCGTCGCCGGGGCCGTCCTGGTCGCCGGGGCGGTCACGGGCGGCGTCCTCCTGCTCGGCGAGGGCGGCGACAAAGGCCGGAAGACGCGGGCGGCGACGACGTCCCCGACCTCCGACAGCGACGGCGGCGACAGCCCGTCCCCCACAAAGTCCGCCACCGCCTCCCCCAGCGGCGACCCGACCGTCGTCGTGGACGACCTCAACGGCATCACCTTCCCGATCCTCGACGGCTGGATCGAGGGCGACGGATCCTACGAGGACGACGCCGTCCTGGTCACGGACGGCACGAACGACTGTCCCGGCGACGGCGGCGTGTGCCGCAGCGGAATCGTCGTCTCCCGGACCGTCACGGGCAGCGACGAGACCTCCCCGAAGGTCCTCGCCGAGAACGACATCGAGGACGCGGCGAACGACGCCTACGACCGCGACGTGCTGGACCGGCAGCCGTACAACGGCGTCACCGGCCACGAGGTCGTCGGCTCCGGCTCGGTCGCCGTCGCGGGCCGCGCCGGGTACTACGTGCGCTGGCGGGTGACGACCGGCGCCGGACCCGGCGGTTACGTCCAGTCCCTGGTCTTCCCGTCCAGCAGCGGCTCCGAGGCCCTGGTCCTCGTCCGGTTCGCCCTCGACGCGGGCGACGAGGGCCCGCCCATCGGCGACATCGACGAGATCGTCAAGGGCGTCCGGCCGGTGGGCGGCGCCGACACGGGCGGGGGAGTGGGCAGCGGTCTCGGGCCGTCGTGAGCCCGGGAGGGCGCCCGAGTCACAGGAACGTGTGGCCCTCGCCGCGGTACGTCGGCACGGTCGCCGTCACCTCGTCGCCCTCCACCAGGTGCAGCACGTCGAACCGCTCGCACAGCTCACCGGCCTTGGCGTGCCGGAACCACACCTTGTCGCCGAGCAGCAGGTCGTCCGCGGGCGCGCCGAGCAGCGGGGTCTGCACCTCGCCGGGGCCCTCCTGCGGGTCGTACTTCAGCCCTTCGGGCAGATACGGCACGGGCAGCCGGTCGGGGCCGGGCGCGCCGGAGGCCGGGTAACCGCCGCCCAGGACCGTGACGACCCCGACCCCCGGACGCCGCACGACGGGCATGGCGAACAGCGCGGCCGGACGCCCGCTGAACGAGGTGTAGTTGTCGAACAGCCGAGGCACGTAGAGACCCGACCCGGCACCGATCTCGGTGACCGCGTCCTCCGCCGCCGTGTGCTGCACACTGCCCGTGCCGCCGCCGTTGACGAACTCCAGGTCCGGTGCCACGTGCCGTACCGCGCGCACGACCTCGGCCCGCCGCGCGGCCAGTTCCTTCTTCGCGCTGGCCTGCATCAGCCGCACGGCACGCGAACGCACGGGCCGCCCGGCCACCGAGTCGCCCACACCGGCGATGTGGCCCTCGTACGCCATGACCCCGACCAGTTTGAATCCCGGGCGCTCGGCGACGGACCGGGCCATGTCGGCGATCTGGGTGGGTGAGTGCAGCGGGGAACGCCGGGCGCCGACGCGCACGCGCCCGCCGAGGAGCTTCAGCGAGGTGTCCAACTCCAGGCAGACGCGCACCACTTCGGTGCCGCCCCGCCGGGAGTTGTCGATCAGCTGGAGCTGGGCGGGGTCGTCGACCATGACGGTCACGGCGCCGGCGAGCTTGGGGTCGCCCGCCAGTTCGGCGAAGGCCTCGTGGTCGGCCGACGGGTACGCGAGAAGGATGTCCTCGAACCCGGAACGCACCAGCCACAGGGACTCGGCGAGGGTGAACGACATGATGCCCCGGAAGCCCTCACGGGCCAGGGCCCTCTCCAGCAGAGCCCGGCAGCGAACGGACTTGCTCGCGACGCGGATCGGCTTGCCGCCGGCCCTGCGGAGGAGGTCGTCGGCGTTCGCGTCGAAGGCGTCGAGGTCGACGATCGCGAGAGGTGCGTCGAGGTGAGCTGTGGCCCGGTCGTACCGGGCCCGGTCGGCGGCGCGCGCAGTCATGAACGAAGCCTGCCAGACATGATTACCGCAGGGTAGGGGGACGTTCCGGGCAGAAGCCACGGTCCCTCGGACTGGTTCCCGTTCGCCCCGGGCCAACCCGTAGAGTTGCGCGCACGCAGGGGCGACCTCGACGGGGATGCCGATCCGCTGCCACGGGTATGGCTTGCCCGTGGCGTCGGCCGACCGTCGGCGGGGCGAAACCCACGACGGCTCCGGGTACGAGGAAACGGGGGGAGCATGAGCACGGAAGCGCGCCGCGCCTCCCACTCTCCACGCCCGCCCATACCGCCGGACCACGACTTCTCGTCCCCGGCGTCGGGTCCCGCGACACCGGGCGCCCCGGCTCAGCCCTCGACGCAGCCGCCGTCACGGGAACCCGGGGCGGGTGACAGGACGCCGCCGGGTGCGCGTGCGTCCGGCGCGGACGTGCCGGGGCCGCGATCGTCCGCTGGAAGTGCTTCAGGGACGCGACCGTCCACCGGGGGTACGCCGGGACCGCTGCCTCCGCTCGGCTCCGGGCCGGTGTGGAGCGCGCCGGTTCCGCCGCCCCCTCCGGAACGCGCGCCCTCGACCGGGGGCGGGCCGGCCGTGCCGCGCCCTCCGCAGCGCCCGCCGACGGCGGGCGTACCCGCCCGGCCCACCACCCCACCCCGCCCCACCGCGCCGCCAGCGCCCCAGGACGCACGGCACCCGGGCGCGGCGGACGCGCAGCGCCGTCCGTACGCCCGCGACACGACGAACACGCCCCAGAACAGCCAGAGTCCCGGCAACCGGGTCGCCTCCCCGCCCACCCGCACACCCGGCTCCGCCCCGACGGCCGAACAGAACCCCTGGCACCACCCCGGGCGGGTGGCTGGGCCGGGCCCGGTACACGGTTCGGACGCGGCGGGTGGGGATGGCTTCTCGTACGGCTCCAGGCAGGCGCCTGGGCCGGGTCCCGCACGCGGTTCGGGCTCGGCGGCCGAGGGAGGTTCTTCGCCCGGCCCCGGGGGGCGGCCGGACTGGGCCCCGCCGGTGGTTTCGGCCCGAGGACCGGGGATGGCTTCTCGGACGGTTCCGGGCAGGCGGCCGGCCGGCAGGGCCCCGCACGTGGTCTCGGCCCGAGGGCCGGGCAAGGCGCCTCGGGCGAATCCCGGCAGACTGCCGGGCAGGGTCCCGTACGGGTTTCCGGCTCGGCCGCAGGTCAGGGTCCCGGTCCGGGCGCCGGGCAGGGCTCCGTACGGGGCTCCGGTCCGGCCGCCGGGCAGGATCCCGGCTCGGGCGCCGGACGCGGGCCCGGCCGCGAGCCCGCCTCGGATGGTGGCGCCCAGCGGCGTGTCGAGTATCCGCGCTTCTCCGACTTCCGGCGAACCGCCGGTCAGAAGGGCGGTGCCTCCGCCACCCCGCCGCCCCCGGCGGCCTCGGCCCGTTTCCCGGACGCCCTACCGAAAGCTTCGGAGCCCTTCTCAGGTGCCCCGCACAAGAATTCGGCGCGCTTCCCGGGCACCCCGCCTGAGACGTCGGAGCCCTTCTCGGACACCTCGCCCGAGAGTACGGCGGGCTTCCCGGGCACCCCGTCGGCCTCCGGTTTCCCGGACGGGGCCCCGCCTCCGGCCTCCGCGCGCTTCCCGGACGCCCCGCCCCCGGTGTGCGACGCCGGGCGACGCGCGGGGGACATCCAGCCCCCGGGCACCGGGGCCCCCGGCCGCCCACCCCGCCTCACCGGCGACGGCAAGCAGCCACGCCCGTCCGGCACCACCGCAGGCGGCACACCGCCCCTCTCGCCCGGGCATCCCCCGGCGTCGGCGCCCCGTACCGGCGTGGCGGCGTCCAGCGGTGCCGTACGCCCTCCGGCGGCGGCGCCGCGCCGGCCGCTGCCCGAGGAGGCCACCCCCGAGCCGACCCCCGACCGCGCCCCCTCACGCCGGAGTGGCCCGGTGGCTGGCAGCCTCCGTCGGGTCCCTCGCGGCGGTCCGCCGAGGCGGTCGACGCCGCGCTCGGAGCGGCTTCCGGGCGGCCCTTCGTGTCGTTCGCGGAGCCGGACACATCGCCGTGGACGCCGCCGGAGTCGCACGACGGGCGGCGCGGGCCGAGGCCCTCCCGAGCCCGTGCGGCGGCCGTGGCCGCGTGCGTGGTGCTGGGCGTCGGCCTCATCGGCGGTGCGGTGGCGGGGAGTTGGCTCACCGGGGGCTCCGGCTCGGACGGCTCCCGCGACCACTTCGCGGCGGCCGGTCAGCTGTGGCACGGCGTACCCGTGGACGAACTGTTCCCGCCCACCGTCCAGGGCGAGGGCGCCGGACCCGGCGGCACCGACCGCACCTGGACCCGCGTCGCCGTCGCACCCGACAGCGGCTGCGCCGACGCCTTCGACCCCCTGCTGCGCCAGGCTCTCGGCCCCGTCGGCTGCCTGCGGCTGCTGCGCGCCACCTACACCGACGCGACCCGCAGCAACATCACCACCGTCGGCCTGATGTTCACCAAGGCCGACGCCGCCGCCATGGCCGCCCTCAGGACCCGCTTCGAGAAGGAAGGCCTCGACCGCCGTACCGACCTGATGCCCCGCCCGTACGCGGCCGAGGACACCGTCGCCGCGGGCTTCGGCGACGGCCAGCGCGCCTCCTGGACGATCTCCGTCCTCACCGACGTCCCCGTCGTCGTCTACGCCGTCTCCGGCTTCGCCGACGGCCGTACCGTCACCGAACCGCAGTCCGCCGCGGACGCGATGCGGTCCGGCGCCACCACGGCCCCCGCCCAGTCCGGCCTCGGCCACGAGGCGAAGGGCCTCGCCGACCGCATCGAACGCGGTCTGCGCAAGACCGCCGCGTCCGCCACGGAGCAGCCCTCGTGAGAGCCGAGAGAACCGATACCGCCGGGAGCGCGGCGAAAACCGTGCCGGCCGGGGCCGCCGCGACATCCGCCCCCGGCCGGCGGCGCCCCCTGCGCGCCCTGCGCCTCGGCCTCCTCAGCGTCCCCCTGGCCGCCTCCCTGGCACTCCTGCCGTCCACCGCCGCGCACGCCGACGGCATCCGGGGCCAGCAGTGGGCGCTGGACGCGATGCACACGTGGGAGGCCTGGCGCACCACCAAGGGCGCGGGCATCACCGTCGCGGTCCTCGACACGGGCGTCGACGACGAACACCCCGACCTCGTCGGCAACGTCCTGCCGACGAAGGACATGGTCGGCTTCGGGGCGTCGCGCGGCGACCGCTCCTGGGCCCGACACGGCACCGCCATGGCCGGGATCATCGCCGGCCACGGGCACGGGGTGAACAACGCCGACGGCGTCCTCGGCATCGCCCCCGAGGCGAAGATCCTCCCCGTCCGCGTCATCCTCGAAGACGGCGACTCCGCCCGCTCCAGGGCCCGCAGCACCCGTGGCAACGCACTCGCCGAAGGCATCCGCTGGGCCGCCGACCAGGGCGTCGACGTCATCAACCTCTCCCTCGGCGACGACTCCGAGTCCGCCCACCCCGAACCCTCGGAGGACGCCGCCGTCCAGTACGCCCTCAAGAAGGGCTCGATCGTCGTCGCCTCGGCAGGCAACGGCGGTGAGAAGGGCGACCACATCTCGTACCCGGCGGCCTACCCGGGCGTGATCGCGGTGACCGCCGTCGACGAGGACGGCACCCGCGCCCCGTTCTCCACCCGCCGCTGGTACGCCACCGTCAGCGCCCCCGGCGTCGACGTGGTCATCGCCGACCCGGACCGCAAGTACTACGAGGGCTGGGGCACCAGCGCCGCCGCGGCCTTCGTCTCCGGCGCAGCCGCCCTCATCAAGGCCGCCTACCCGGGCCTGACCCCCGCCCAGGTCAAACGCCTCCTGGAGGACACCGCCCGCGACACCCCCGTCGGTGGCCGTGACGACTCCCGTGGCTTCGGCTTCGTCGACCCGGCCGCCGCCATCGAGGAGGGCGGCGGCCTCACCCCCGGCGACCTCAGACCGGCGTCGTACGGCCGCCAGTACTTCGGCTCCGGCCCGGACCGGGTGGAGGAGGACGACCCGGCCTCCGCCTGGACCGCGCCCGCCGCGGGCGGCCTCGGCGTGGGCCTGCTGGTCACCGCGGTGGTGGTCTGGCGCGGACGCGGTCGCAACCGGCCCGACGAGTACGCCGTCTGACGCTCACGAGGTCCTGGCCGCGCCCGCCCCGGCCGTGGCACCCCCGGCATCCCCCGCTCCCCCGACACCGCGACGGCCGCCCGAGCCGCCGCCTCCACCAGCGCGATCCCCCTCTGCTTCGCGGTGTTGCCGTTCGACACCACCGCGACCAGGAAGTCCCGCCCGTCCGCCGTGACCCGGCCGATGCTGTTGACGACCCACAGGCCCGTGGCGGTACGCGGCAACCACCCGTTCTTCAGAGCGAACCGGGACCCCGAGGACCCGCCCGACGCAGCCGCCGAGACACCCCAGTCCTGCCCTTCGGCGATCTGTCCCATCAGCTCCTGGCCGTACGCCCGCGAGACCGCACTCAGCTCGGCCGCGTCGTCGTTCCCGAACACGTGCCGGAGCAGAACGAGTTGATCGGCGGCCGTGGTCTGCGTCAGACCCCAGTACGCGCCTTCGCCGCCCTCGGTGTCCGTCAGTCCGAGCCGCCCGTTCGCGGCGTCGAGGCCGGCCGCCTGCCCGATGGCCTTCCACAGGGCCGTCGCGGAGGCGTTGTCGCTGTCGCGGATCATCGCGGAGGCGTACGCCCGCTCCCGCGCGGTGAGCTGCCGGCCCGCGTCCTGCGCCTGGAGCAGCAGGGCGGCCAGGATGTTCACCTTCACGATGCTGGCCGTGTCGAACCGGTCGCCCCCATACCCGGCCGAGCCCCCGGACGCCATGTCGAGCACGGCCACGGACACCGCCGCCCCCTCCTCGACGGTCAGGTCCGCCAGGGCTGCCGACAGCACCTGGTCGTGGCCCACCTCGGGAGCCGCCGCAGGTTCCACCGAAGCCTCCTCAGCGACCGCGACCGCGTCCGCCCCCGGCGCGGTGACAGCGGGGGCCGGGGGCGCTCTGGACGATGACGCCCACGACGATACGGCGGGAGCTCTCGCCGCCATGGGCCCGGGCCCTCATGTACACCGCCCCGGCGGCCGTGCCGCCCACGGGGACGCCGAGCGGCCGGCGCGACGCGCACGCGTGGGCGGTGTCACGTTCTCCGGCCCGGCGGGATCCCCCGACGTCCCCCCGATAGGGTCGACGACCGTGGCGAACAAGAACATCCCCGACCCCGGCTTCTCCGACGACGACGGCTCCGCCGACCCCCGGCTGAGCGCCGCGCTTGCCGCCTGGGCCGAGGACCGCGGCGCCGTGGGCCCCGTCCTCGAAGCACTCAGGGACGCCCGGTTGCTCGTCCCCGTCGTGGCCGTGCTCGGCGAGGCCGAGGTGGACGAGAGGGGACTGCGCCGCGAGAAGACCAGCGACATGGCCGTCCCCACCCTGAAGGCCGACGGCCGCACGGCCCTGCCCGCCTTCACCTCCACCGACTCCCTCGCCCGCTGGGACCCCGCCGCCCGCCCCGTCGCCGTACCCCTGCACCAGGTCCTGCAGGCCGCCGCGCACGAGAAGGCCGACACGATCGTGCTCGACCTCGCCGGGCCCGTCCCCTACGAGCTGACCGGCCACGCCCTGCTGGCCCTCGCCGAGGGACGCACCACCACCGACCCGCTCGCCGACCCCGCCGTCCGCGAGGCCGTACGCTCCGCCGTCGCCGCCGAGCCGGCCGTGGTCCGCGCCCACCTCGGCCCCGGCCGGGCCGACGGCACCCTGGCCCTCGTCCTGGACCCCTCCGCCACCCCGGCCGAGACCGCGCGGTCCGTCGCCGGACGCCTCGCCGCCGACGAGACACTGCGGGCCCGCCTGGTACGCGGCCTCGACCTGGCACTGCTGCCGGCCGGGGCGACGCCACCGGGCAAGCCCTTGTACGTACGCGAACTGGAGGAAGAGGAACCGGGGACGCGGCACTAGTGCCGCGTCAGGCGGCGTTCGCCAGTGAAGGAGCGGCGTCCGGTGCGCACGGTGCCTGCCGTGGCACTAGCCGTAGACAGGGCCCGTGTATTTCTCGCCCGGACCGTGGCCGGGCTCGTCGGGGACGAGGGACGCCTCGCGGAACGCCAGCTGCAGCGACTTCAGACCGTCGCGCAGCGGGGCCGCGTGGAAGGAGCTGATCTCGGTCGCGGACGCGTCGAGGAGACCGGCGAGTGCGGTGACCAGCTTGCGGGCCTCGTCCAGGTCCTTGTACTTGTCGCCCTCCTCGGTCAGACCGAGCTTCACCGCGGCGGCGCTCATCAGGTTGACGGCGACCGTCACGATCACCTCGACCGCGGGGACCTCGGCGATGTCGCGGGTCATGGAGTCGAAGTCGGCGTTCTCAGGAGGGGTCTCACTCATGCCCCACACGATAGGCCCCGGCGCGTCCGCCCCGACCTGCGGGAGCCCGCCGAGCCCGGATTGGCACCCCAGGTTTGAAACCGGTAGAGTGAGGTCTACGACCGGCTGGACACCTGTGTGTCCGGCCCGCAAGTGGAGGCTCCGAACTCCCACCTGACTGTCCTCCGGGGCGGCAGGTCATCCGGTCAGACGGCCCCCACCGTTCCGTACGGACGGTGGAGTCGTCCGAAACGCCCCGCGGCACATCGCTGCGGTGCTCCGGCAGTACATGGAGCCCCGCCTGTGTCCCGTCCGGGGCATTTTTCATGCACCGCGATGGTTGGTCCCCATGTCAACCAGACATACGCGGCGGTCCGCCAGACCGTCGTGTGGGTGCTACCGAGGAGGATCCATCAGCGCCGAGCCTCGCATCAACGACCGGATTCGCGTTCCCGAGGTGCGACTTGTCGGTCCCAGCGGCGAGCAGGTCGGGATTGTCCCGCTTGCCAAGGCCCTGGAGCTTGCGCAGGAGTACGACCTCGACCTGGTCGAGGTGGCCGCGACAGCGCGTCCGCCGGTCTGCAAGCTCATGGACTATGGGAAGTTCAAGTACGAGTCGGCCATGAAGGCCCGTGAGGCGCGCAAGAACCAGGCGCACACGGTCATCAAGGAGATGAAGCTCCGGCCGAAGATCGACCCGCACGACTATGACACCAAGAAGGGTCACGTCGTCAGGTTCCTCAAGCAGGGCGACAAGGTCAAGATCACGATCATGTTCCGTGGTCGCGAGCAGTCCCGGCCCGAGCTGGGCTACCGGCTGCTGCAGCGTCTCGCGGAGGACGTCCAGGAACTCGGGTTCGTCGAGTCGAACCCCAAGCAGGACGGCCGGAACATGATCATGGTTCTCGGTCCGCACAAGAAGAAGACCGAGGCGATGGCCGAGGCCCGTCAGGCGCAGGAGGCCCGGAAGGCGGAAGCGAAGGCCAACCCTGGCAAGTCGCAGAACGCCGCCGAGGCCGAACACGCCGACGCCGAGGCGCCGGCCGAGGCGCCTGCCGAGGCGTAAGTCCCGGGACGCGAGTCCAGGGTGTCAACCGAAAGAAATGACGTTCCGTCGTGCCCGGTTTCGCGACCGGGCACCGGAGCGCCACTGACGAGGAGAGAACGGCGCTATGCCGAAGAACAAGTCGCACAGCGGTGCCAGCAAGCGCTTCAAGATCACCGGCTCCGGCAAGGTGCTCCGTGAGCGCGCCGGCAAGCGCCACCTGCTCGAGCACAAGTCGTCCCGCGTGACGCGTCGCCTCACCGGCAACGCCGAGATGGCCCCGGGCGACGCCGCGAAGATCAAGAAGCTTCTCGGCAAGTGACGTGTGCGGCGCCCCCTGTGAGCGCCGTACCTCAGGACCGGGACCCAATCGATTTCGGGCTGTGTGCGGACAACCGCGGCCCCGCTACAAGGAGTTAACAAGTGGCACGCGTCAAGCGGGCAGTCAACGCCCACAAGAAGCGCCGGGCGATCCTGGAGCAGGCTTCCGGCTACCGCGGTCAGCGTTCGCGCCTGTACCGCAAGGCCAAGGAGCAGGTCACCCACTCGCTGGTCTACAACTACAACGACCGCAAGAAGCGCAAGGGCGACTTCCGTCAGCTGTGGATCCAGCGCATCAACGCCGCTGCCCGCGCCAACGGCATCACGTACAACCGCTTCATCCAGGGTCTGAAGGCCGCGAACATCGAGGTCGACCGCAAGATCCTCGCCGAGCTGGCCGTCAACGACGCCACCGCGTTCGCCGCGCTGGTCGAGGTCGCCCAGAAGGCGCTGCCGGCGGATGTGAACGCGCCGAAGGCAGCGTGAACGTCGCGCTCGCTTGAGCCGGGCGTGACGTGACCGGACCCGCAGGCTGTTCGCCGCCTGCGGGTCCGACCGTATTTCGGGTGGTTGTTCGGCTGCGGGTGGGTGGGGCTTCTCGCGCGGTTCCCGCGCCCCTGAAAGACAAGGACACGGCCCCGCGGGCCGAAAAGCGCGGGGCGCAGCCCCTGCTTCCTCAGGGTCGCGGGGAACCGCGCGACCACGACGAACCCGCACTCGCGACCCGACCGAACCCCAGCTCTCCGACGCCCGACCCACCCCCACCCGCCCGACCCGAAGGTGACCCATGCCCGCCACCCCCGAGCTGATCTCCCCGCGCTCCGCCCGTGTCTCCGCCGCGCGGCGGCTCGCGAAGCGGAACTTCCGGGGAAAGGAGCACCTGTTCCTGGCGGAGGGGCCGCAGGCCGTACGGGAGGCGGCCGGGCATCGGGTGGACGGTGCGCCCGCGCTGGTGGAGCTGTTCGCGACGGTCGAGGCCGCGGAGCGGTACGCCGACATCGTGGGGGAGGCCCACGCGGTCGGCGCCCGCGTGCACCTTGCCGACGAGGCGGTCATCGCCGACATCTCCACCACCGTCACCCCGCAGGGGCTCGTCGGGATCTGCCGATTCCTCGACACGCCCTTCCATGCGATCCTGGAAAGCCGGCCCCGGCTCGTCGCCGTCCTCGCCCACGTACGCGACCCCGGCAACGCCGGCACCGTCCTGCGGTGTGCCGACGCCGCGGGAGCCGAGGCGGTCGTGTTCACGGACGCCTCCGTCGACCTGTACAACCCCAAGGCCGTGCGCGCCTCCGTCGGCTCGCTGTTCCATCTGCCCGTCGCCGTCGGCGTGCCCGTCGAGCAGGCCGTGGCCGGGCTCAAGGACGTCGGCGTACGCGTCCTCGCCGCCGACGGGGCGGGGGACGACGACCTCGACGACGCACTGGACAAGGGGACCATGGGCGGGCCCACGGCATGGGTGTTCGGGAACGAGGCGTGGGGGCTGCCGGAGGAGACGCGGGCGCTGGCCGACGCCGTCGTCCGGGTCCCCATCCACGGAACGGCGGAAAGCCTGAACCTGGCGACCGCCGCCGCCGTATGTCTCTACGCGTCCGCCCGTGCACAGCGTGCCTTCGGAGGGTGCCGCGCCGTCACGCCCAGCTAGTAGGGTGACGGGCTCGGGGGCCCACTGCACAAAGCGAGAGGTGGGATACGGGGATGAGGGTCGGCAGGAGCAGCACACTGGGGGCCCGGGACGTGCGCGCCACATCCGCGGCCCGGCACGGTGATCTCGCCGAGCTCGGCATCGACCCCGACGACCTCCCCGACGGACTGGTCGTGGCCGACGACACCGGCCGTGTGATCTGCTTCAACGCCGCCGCCGCCCGGATCACCGCCACCCCCGCCGCCGAGGCCCTCGGCCGCCCCCTCGAATGGGCCCTCCCGTTAGAAGACCTGGAAGGCCGCCGCTGGTGGCAGCTGACCGACCCGTACGGAGGGCTCGCGATCCGGGTCGGACAGCCCGAGCGGAACCTGCTCCTGCCCGGCGCGCGCGAGATCCTGGTGTCGGCGCGCTACATCCGTACGAAGCCCACCGGGCCCGTCCGCCGGGTCGTCGTCTCCCTCCGTGACACCGAGGCCCGTCGCCGCACGGAGCGCAGCCACGCCGAGCTGATCGCCACGGTCGCCCACGAACTGCGCTCGCCGCTGACTTCGGTGAAGGGGTTCACCGCGACGCTGCTCGCCAAGTGGGAGCGGTTCACCGACGACCAGAAGAAGCTCATGCTGGAGACCGTCGACGCCGACGCCAACCGCGTCACCCGTCTCATCGCCGAGCTGCTGGACATTTCGAGGATCGACTCCGGGCGGCTCGAAGTGCGCAGGCAGCCCGTCGACATAGGCGCCGCCGTCGGACGGCACATCCAGGCGTACGTCGCGGCCGGGCAGCCCGCCGACCGGTTCCTGCTGCGGATCGGGCAGCCGCTGCCCGACCTGTGGGCCGACCCGGACAAGATCGACCAGGTGCTGAGCAACCTGCTGGAAAATGCGGTGCGGCACGGCGAGGGAACCGTCACGATTGACGTCACGGCCTCGGCGTCCCCCCGCGAGGGGGAGGACACCGGCACGTCGGTCACGGTGAGCGACGAGGGCACCGGCATCCCGGAGGAGTCCATGAACCGCGTCTTCACCCGCTTCTGGCGGGGCAGCAAGCGCGGCGGCACCGGCCTCGGGCTGTACATCGTCAAGGGCATCGTCGAAGCCCACGGCGGCGCCATCACGGTCGGACGCGCCCCCGGCGGCGGCGCCGAGTTCCGATTTACGTTGCCTGTGGCGGCGCCGGCCTACCTGGCCTGAGCACCACGGGCGCTTTCGCACACCTCAACCCCGTTAGACTCGGCCTTTGGCACCTTTGTGTCCCAAAAATCGTGACGATCTGTCCACGAGTCGGTACGGGGACCTTCAGCCAGCCAATCGGAAGCACGGGAAGAGATGTCGGCACCGAATAAGTCGTACGACCCTGTAGAGGTCGAGGCCTTGAAACCGGAAGAGATCGAGCGCATGCGGGACGAGGCGCTCGCCGCCTTCGCCGCCGCGGACTCCCTCGAAGCGCTCCAGGAGGCCAAGGTCGCCCACACCGGGGGCACCTCCCCGCTGTCCCTCGCCAACCGCGAGATCGGCGCCCTGCCCCCGCAGGCCAAAGCCGCCGCAGGAAAGCTGGTCGGCCAGGCCCGGGGTGCGGTGAACAAGGCGCTGGCCGGCCGCCAGAGCGAGCTGGAGGCCGAGCGCGACGCCCGGGTGCTGGTCGAGGAGGCCGTGGACGTCACGCTGCCCTACGACCGCGTACCGGCCGGCGCCCGGCATCCTCTCACCACGATGATGGAGCGCGTCGCCGACGTCTTCGTCTCCATGGGCTACGAGATCGCCGAAGGCCCCGAGGTCGAGGCTGAGTGGTTCAACTTCGACGCCCTGAACTTCGGCCCGGACCACCCGGCCCGCCAGATGCAGGACACCTTCTTCGTCAAGGGCCCGAAGGATGCGGACAGTGACGGCGAGTCCGGAGTCGTGCTGCGTACGCACACCTCGCCCGTGCAGGCCCGCTCGCTGCTCTCCCGCGAGCTGCCCGTCTACGTCGTCTGCCCCGGCAGGGTCTTCCGCACCGACGAACTGGACGCCACCCACACCCCGGTCTTCCACCAGATCGAGCTGATCGCGGTGGACGAGGGCCTGACCATGGCCGACCTCAAGGGCACCATGGACCACATGGTCCAGTCGCTGTTCGGCGAGGACATGAAGACCCGGCTGCGGCCGAACTTC
The DNA here is from genome assembly GCF_037201975.1 of Streptomyces sp. TG1A-60. Taxonomy (NCBI): domain Bacteria; kingdom Bacillati; phylum Actinomycetota; class Actinomycetes; order Kitasatosporales; family Streptomycetaceae; genus Streptomyces; species Streptomyces sp. TG1A-60. The sequence goes on from NZ_CP147520.1 coordinate 6,769,580, forward strand.
TTCCCCTTCACCGAGCCGTCCGCCGAGATGGACATGCTCTGCTACGTCTGCAAGGGCGAGTCCGTCGGCAACCCCGACCGCCCCTGCCGCACCTGCTCCAGCGAGGGCTGGATCGAGCTGGGCGGCTGCGGCATGGTCAACCCGCGGGTGCTCACCGCCTGTGGCGTCGACCCCGAGAAGTACAGCGGATTCGCCTTCGGGTTCGGCATCGAGCGGATGCTGATGTTCCGCCACAACGTCGAAGACATGCGAGACATGGTCGAGGGTGACGTCCGGTTCACCCGGCCGTTCGGGATGGAGATCTGATGCGGGTCCCCCTTTCCTGGCTGCGGGAGTACGTCGACCTGCCGGCCACCGAGACCGGCCGTGACGTCCAGGCCAAGCTCATCGCGGCCGGACTTGAGGTAGAGACGGTCGAGCAGCTCGGCGACGGCCTCAAGGGCCCCCTCGTTGTCGGCCGGGTGCTGACCATCGAGGAGCTGACGGAGTTCAAGAAGCCGATCCGCTTCTGCACCGTCGACGTCGGCACCGCCAACGGCACCGGCGAACCCCAGGAGATCGTCTGCGGCGCCCGTAACTTCGCCGTCGGCGACAAGGTCGTGGTCGTCCTTCCCGGCGCCGAGCTCCCCGGCGGTTTCGCGATCAGCGCGCGCAAGACGTACGGCCGCAACTCGCACGGCATGATCTGCTCCAGCGACGAGCTGGGCATGGGCGACGACGGCTCCAAGGGCATCGTCGTGCTCCCGCCGGAGTACGAGGTCGGCACCGACGCGATCAAGCTTCTCGAACTCGTCGACGAGGTCCTCGACATCGCAGTTACCCCCGACCGCGGCTACTGCCTTTCGCTGCGCGGCATCGCCCGCGAGATGGCCACCGCGTACGGGCTGCCGCTGCGCGACCCGGCGCTCCTCGACGTGCCGGGCCCGAACGCCTTCGGCCACCCGGTACAGGTGTCCGATCCGCTCGGCTGCGACCGCTTCACCGCCCGCACGGTCACCGGACTCGACCCCGACGTCCACTCCCCGATCTGGCTCAAGCGCCGCCTGCAGAAGGCAGGCATGCGCCCGATCTCGCTGGCCGTCGACATCACCAACTACGTGATGCTGGAGCTGGGCCAGCCCCTGCACGCGTACGACCGCGCCCGCGTCCAGGGCGCCATCGGCGTACGCCGGGCCGAGGCGGGCGAGAAGCTCACCACCCTCGACGGCACCGTGCGCACGCTCGACGCCGAGGACCTGGTCATCACCGACGACCGAGGGCCCATCGGCCTCGCCGGTGTCATGGGCGGCGCCAACACCGAGGTGGACGAGACCGACGGCACGACCACCGAGGTCGTCATCGAGGCAGCGCACTTCGACCCGATCGCCATCGCGCGTGCGGCCCGCCGCCACAAGCTGGCCTCCGAGGCGTCCAAGCGCTTCGAACGCGGCGTCGACCCACTGGCCGGTGCCGCAGCCGCCCAGCGCACGGTCGACCTGCTGGTACTCCTCGCCGGCGGAACCGCCGACTCGGGCGTCACCGAGGTCATCGCGCCCTCCGCGCCGCACACGATCACCATCCCGGCCGACCACCCGGACAAGGTCGCGGGCATGGAGTACGGCCGCGAGACCGTCGTCCGCCGCCTCCAGGAGGTCGGCTGCGACGTCTACGGGCAGGACGAGCTGATCGTCACCGTCCCGTCCTGGCGGCCCGACCTCACCGACCCGAACGACCTGGCCGAAGAGGTCATCCGTCTGGAGGGCTACGAGAACCTGCCCTCCACGCTGCCGAAGCCCCCGGCGGGCCTCGGCCTGACCGAGCGGCAGCGGCTGCACCGCCGGGTCGGCCGTGCGCTGGCCGGCGCCGGATACGTCGAGGCGCCTAACTACCCGTTCATCGGCGAGCACGTCTTCGACCAACTCGGCCTGGCCGCCGACGACCGGAAGCGCCGGGTCGTCAAGCTGGTCAACCCGCTCTCCGACGAGGAGCCCGCCCTCCGTACGACTCTGCTGCCGGGCCTCCTCGGCGCGCTGCGCCGAAACGACGGCCGGGGCAGCCACGACCTGGCCCTCTTCGAGACCGGCCTTGTCTTCCACCCGCAGGACGAGCTGAGTGTGGCCGCACGCCTGCCCGTCGACCGCCGTCCCACCGACGAGGAGCTGGCCTCGCTCACGACCGCGCTCCCCGTCCAGCCGCGGCACGCCGCCGTCGTCCTCGCGGGCGCCCGTGAGCAGGCCGGCTGGTGGGGCAAGGGCCGTCCGGCCGACTGGGCCGACGCCATCGAGGCGGCGCGGCTGCTCGCCGGTGAGGCCGGGACCGAGCTGATCGTCCGCAAGGGCCAGTACGGGCCGTGGCACCCGGGCCGCTGCGCCGAGCTGGCGGTCGTCGTGCACGGCGAGGAGCGGGTCATCGGGTATGCCGGTGAGCTGCACCCCGGTGTTCTGAAGACCCTGGGACTGCCTGCGCGCACCTGTGCGATGGAGGTGAACCTGGACGCGTTGGAGACGGCGAGCGCCGGCGTGCCGAAGGGACCGAAGATCTCCACGTTCCCGGTCGCGACGCAGGATGTCGCCCTCGTCGTCGACGCGTTCGTACCGCACACCGAGGTCGAAGCCGCGCTGCGCGAGGGCGCGGGTGAACTCCTGGAGGCCATCCGGCTGTTCGACGTCTACGAGAACGCGGAGCAGTTGGGGGACGGGCGGAAGTCGCTGGCGTACGCCCTCCGCTTCCGCGCCGGGGATCGGACACTGACCGTCGACGAGGCGTCGGCCGCTCGGGACGCGGCGATCGCCCTGGCGGGCGAGCGTACGGGGGCCGTGCTGAGGAGCTAGGAGGCTTCAGGGGGCGGGGAACCGCGGGTCTATGGCGGCTGCGGGTGGTCCGTGGCTCGTCGCGCAGTTCCCCGCACCCCTCGCAGGGGCTACGCCCCATCGAGAGGCCCCGGTCCTCACTCATCCGGGGCACAACTGCGGGGGATATGGCCCGATCGGGGCATGCGGTCGGCAGAATCGGACCGGCCCTTCGGGGCCGTTACCGCTGTCAGAGCCTGTCGGGTGACCTTCGGTTGTCAGGCGAACGGGCCCTGCTGGGTGCGATCGCAAGGTGCTGAAGGGTGCGCGTGGCAGGGTTCGGGCGCCAGACCGGAGGTCACCCGACAAGCTGAGGGCAGTACACCTGGCTGCCCCGGCGTCCGCCCGGCGGGGCCGCCGCACTGTACGAGGGGGAGCCGGCGGCCCGGCCGGCCTCTTTCGAGGCAGTCCAGTCAAACGGGCCGGAACTCTCCGCGACAGCGCGCGTACGGTACGAATTCGGGCGTTCGCTTCACACCCCGTGCGAAAGGAGAGGCGCTACGCTGCCATTCGCCGGCACCGAGCCACCGGAGGGCCTCCATGCAGCCCAACACCCTGCTCGACGCGATCCTTGACGAGGCCGGTATCTCCCACGCCGGTCTCGCCGCGCATGTCAACCAGGCAGGTCGCGCCCGGGGACTGACGCTGCGGTACGAACACACGGCCGTGGCGCGGTGGTTGAAGGGGCAGCGCCCGCGTGGCCAGGTACCCGACCTGATCTGTGAGGTACTCGCCGGTCGACTGCACCGGACCGTCACGCTCGACGACATCGGCCTCGGCGTGCCGGGGGAGCCCGGCTCCCAGCACGGCGCCGGGCTCTCCGGTTTCGTGGAGCGGGCCACCGCCCTGTGGCGCTCCGACGAACAGCAGCGCCCGCATGTCCTCGGTGCTCCCGCCGTCACCGGGACGCCCGCCGTGATGCCCGTCTGGGAGTGGGAGAACCCACCGGAGGACGTCGATGTGTCCCGTGGGGGTCGACATCGCGTCAGCATGGCCGACATCGAGGTGCTGCGCGCGGCCCGTACGCACTACGAGCAGATGTACCGGAAGGCCGGCGGTGTCGCGACGCGGACGAGGATCGTCGGGTTCCTCAACGCGGAGGCCGCGCCCCTGCTGCGTGGCAGCTACACCGACGCCACCGGACGCCAACTGCACCGGGCCACCGGGGGGCTGGTGGCGATCGCCGGGATCTGCGCGTACGACTCCGACGCCCACGGACTCGCCCAGCGGTACTTCCACCAGGCGCTGCGGCTGGCGAAGGCCAGCGGGGACCGGGGGCTCGGGGCGTACGTCATCGCGCTGCTGGTCAACCAGGCGCTGTTCATGAGGGAGTACCGGCAGGCCGTCGCTTTCGCCGAGGCGGCGCTGCGCACCGCGGGCAAGGACATCACCCCGGCGCTCGCCTCCGATCTCTACGCGATGCAGGCCAAGGCGTACGCGCACCTGGGCGACGGAACGAGTGCGCTGTCCCGCATCCGGCGGGCGGAGCAGGCCGCCGAGCGCATCCGGCGCGGCCACGAACCCGATGAGACCGGCTACGTCCAGCCGGGCCTGGTCAACGTACAGGTGGCGGAGGCGTTGCTCAGTCTCGGCGACCTGACGGCCGCGGCCGAGCACGCCGCTGCCGCCGTCGACACCCCGGCCCACGACCGGGGCCGGGTGCACCGGCTCGCGATGCTCAGCCAGATCGAGCTGCGGCAGGGCAACGCGGACAGAGCGGTGCTCACTGCCGTGGAAATGGCCGAACGGGTGCGCGGAATGGAGTCCATGCGCCTGCGTGACAGACTGCGGGCGGTACGCGAACACCTCGTGCGCAGCGGCTCCGCGGGGACCGCCGAAGCCGCCGAACTGATCGACGGAGCACTGCGCGTACCGCTCTGACGCCGTCCGCGGGGCGTGGCCGTGCACCGGCTGTGCGCCTGCCGTCGGAAGGTTCCTGCTGCGATATTGCCACTTACTCGGCGGAAGGTGGCAGAACCGTGCAGTGGACGAAACAGAGCGAACAGACTGTGTACTCAAACCGTTGGTTCAGCGTCAATCTCGCGGATGTCGCTCTGCCGGACGGACGACACCTCGATCACTTCCTGATACGGCTGCGGCCCGTCGCGGTGGCCACCGTGATCAACGCGGCCAGCGAGGTACTGCTTCTGTGGCGGCATCGCTTCATCACCGACAGCTGGGGGTGGGAGCTCGCGGCGGGCGTCGTCGAGGACGGCGAAGCCATCGCGGAGGCCGCCGCCCGCGAACTGGAGGAGGAGACCGGATGGCGGCCGGGACCCCTGCGCCACCTGATGAGCGTCGAGCCCTCCAACGGGCTCACCGACGCCCGGCACCACATCTACTGGGCCGACGAGGGCGCGTACGTCGGTCACCCGGTGGACGACTTCGAGTCGGACCGCAGGGAATGGGTTCCCCTCAAGCTCGTTCCCGACATGGTCGCCCGCGGCGAGGTCCCGGCCGCCAACATGGCAGCCGCACTGCTCCTGCTGCACCACCTGCGCCTCGGACAGGACGCCAAGCCCTGAACCCCGTCGCGTCCCGCCCCGGGGAGCTAGCGGCCCAGTGCCTGCCAGATGGACACCACCAGGGCACCCAGGGCAGTGAGCGCCGCGACCGAGGGCAGCGGCCAGCGGGAGTGCTCCAGGGTGACGAGCCGTGTGTTCAGGTCGTCCAGTTCCTTGGCGGTCTGTTCGGCGCGGTGGCTCAGCAGGGTCAGCCCTCCTTCGACGCGTGCGTGCGCCACATCCAGGCGACGGCGTAACTCTGCGGTTTCGCCGTGGAGCACGGGATGCTCGGGGTCGATGGCCACAAGCCCGCTCCTCTCTGTAGTCGTCACATCCCTTGCATGCGCACGTGAAGTCAACTCCCCTGGTGGGCGTGTGGGGAGAGTGTGCGCACGGCATATGCGTGTCCGCCGCGCACACGGTGTGTGAATACGACGGGCCCGGCACCGTTGTCCGGTGCCGGGCCCGTGCGGAAAGGGAACCGACCGTCCGCAGCCGGTCGGCGACGATCAGGTGTACGAGTAGAAGCCCGACCCGGTCTTCCGGCCCAGCCGGCCCGCGTCGACCATGCGCTGGAGCAGCGGGGGAGCGGCGTACAGCGGTTCCTTGTACTCCTCGTACATCGAGTGGGCGATGGAGACGATGGTGTCCAGGCCGATCAGGTCGGACAGCTTCAGCGGGCCCATCGGGTGGGCGCAGCCCAGCTCCATGCCGTTGTCGATGTCCTCGCGGCCCGCGATGCCCGACTCGAACATCCGGATCGCGGAGAGCAGATACGGCACCAGCAGCGCGTTGACGACGAAGCCTGAGCGGTCCTGGGCGCGGACGGCGTGCTTGCCGAGCACCTTCTCGGCGAACAGCTGCGCCCGGCTGAGAGTGCCCTCGGAGGTGGTGAGCGCCGGGATCAGCTCGACGAGCTGCTGCACCGGGGCCGGATTGAAGAAGTGGATGCCGATGACGTGGTCGGGCCGGGAGGTGGCGACGGCGAGCTTCACCAGCGGGATGGAGGAGGTGTTGGAGGCGAGGATCGCGTCCGGGCGGGTCACCACCTGGTCGAGCACCTGGAAGATCTGCGTCTTCACCTGCTCGCTCTCCACGACCGCCTCGATGACGAGGTCACGGTCGGAGAACTCGCCGAGGTCGGTGGTGAAGCTCAGGCGTGCCTGCGTGGCGTCCCGCTCCTCCTCGGTGATCTTGCCGCGCTCGGCCGCCTTGGACAGGGAGTTGTACAGCCGGGTACGGCCGATCTCCAGGGCCTCGCCGTTGGTCTCGGCGACCTTGACGTCCAGTCCGGCGCGGGCGCACACCTCGGCGATGCCCGCTCCCATCTGGCCGCAGCCCACGACTCCGACTCGCGCGAGATCTCCCGTTGGGAAGTCCGTCACATCGTCCCTTTCACTGGTCCACGTGCCTGGCAGACACCCCTGGTGTGGGCCTGCGCCAAACCTGCACGTTACCCGCGACGGCTACCGCGCAGTATTCCGGGTGTCACATGGAAGGCTTGGTGCGAACGGTCCGCGACGGGGCGGACACGCACGGGAAGCGGCAGGCGGAGGTACGACGATGCATCGGAAGCCAGGGATGTCACGACGGGCGTTCTGGGCGACCGCGGTGACGACACTCGTGGCGGCGGGCGGGGTGGCGGCGGGCACCGCCATCGCCGGCGGGGAGCCGAGCCCCCGCCGGCGGCACGGCGGCGAGCTGCGCGGCATGTGGCTGGCCACCGTCGCCAACCGGGACTGGCCCTCCGGGCCCGGCCTGACCGCCGAGGAGCAGCGTGCCGAACTCGTCGCCCATCTCGACACCGCAGCGGAGCGCCGGCTCAACGCGGTGATCTTCCAGGTCCGGCCCACCGCCGACGCGCTCTGGCCCTCCCCGTACGAGCCCTGGTCCCAGTACCTCACCGGCATCCAGGGCCAGGACCCCGGCTGGGACCCGCTGGGCACGGCGGTCCAGGAGGCGCACGCCCGGGGCCTCGAACTGCACGCCTGGTTCAACCCCTACCGGGTCGCCAACCACACCGACCCGAACCGTCTCGTCGCCACACACCCCGCCCGCGAGAACCCGGACTGGGTCGTCCCCTACGGCGGCAAGCTCTACTACGACCCCGGCGTCCCCGCGGTCCGCACCTTCGTCCAGAAGGCCATGCTCGACGCCGTGCGGAAGTACCCCGTCGACGCGGTGCACTTCGACGACTACTTCTACCCGTACCCGGTCGCGGGCCAGGTCTTCGACGACGACGCGGCGTACGACCGGTACGGCGGGAGCTTCCCGAACCGGGCGGACTGGCGGCGCGACAACATCGACAAGCTGGTGCGGGAGACGGCGGCGAGGATCAGGGAGATCCGGCCCGGCACACAGTTCGGGATCAGCCCCTTCGGTGTGTGGCGCAACGCCGCGACCGACGAGCGGGGCTCGGACAGCCGGGCCGGAGTGCAGACGTACGACGACCTGTACGCGGACACGCGGCGATGGGTCCAGGAGAACTGGATCGACTACATCGTCCCGCAGCTGTACTGGAACATCGGCTTCGCCGCCGCCGACTACGCCAAGCTGCTGCCCTGGTGGGCCGAGACCGCCCGGGGCACCGGCACCCGGCTGTACATCGGGGAGGCCCTGTACAAGGCGGGCGACCCGGCACAGCCCGCGGCCTGGCAGGACCCGGCCGAGCTGTCGGCGCACCTCACCCTGGCCCGCGACCTCCCCGAGGCACGCGGACATGTGTTCTTCTCGGCCAAGGAGGTCCGGGCCGACACGGTCGGCGCGATGGCACGCGTGGTCGCCGACCACTACCAGCGGCCGGCCGAACCACCGCGCTGACGGGGCCGGGGCGAAGGACGCGGGGCGGCTACCGCTGATCCCCGGGATGCCGGACGACCGTGTCCGGGCCCGGGGCCATCAGTGCCTCGTGTCCGTCGTCCTCGAACCTGACCCGGTAGGGCGGGTTCCCGTCCTGGCCGAGCACCTCCAGGACCTCCGCGGTCCGGTCGTGGTGCCCGACGGTCCTGCCGTGCACCAGCAGGGTGTCGCCTACAGCTGCCTGCATCGGGGGCCTCCTCGTCTCGCACGCAAGTGGCGGTTCGCGACCGCAGTCCATTGCGGGCGGCGCCGACGGGAACCGGTGTGCGTACGGGGTCTCAGGCGGATGTGCGCTGGGTGACCGCGATGCAGACCAGCACGGCGGCGGCCGTCAGGGGCGCGGCCGGGGTGAGCTGCTCGCCGAGGAGCAGCACCGACCACACCAGTGTGAGCAAGGGCTGCGCCAGCTGCAACTGGCTGGCCTTCGGTATGCCGATCGCCGCCATGCCCCGGTACCAGACGACCAGCCCCAGGAACTGGGACCCGGCCGCCACCCACAGCACCCCGGCCACACTGTGCGCGGTCGGCTGGACCGGCTCGTACGACAGGGCCAGCAGCGCGCCCGGCAGGCTCAGCGGCAGGCACAGCACAAGGGCCCAGCCGATGACCTGCCAGCCGGGCATCACCCGGGCCAGCCGGCCGCCCTCGGTGTAGCCGGCCGCGCACACCAGCAGGGCGGCGAAGAGGTAGACGTCCGCGGTGGTGAGGGAGCCGCCGCTCTGCGTCACGGTGAACGCGAGGACCGCGGCGGCGCCGGCCAGGGCGGCGATCCAGAACGTGCGCGAGGGGCGGGTGCCCATGCGCAGCGCCGAGAACAGGGCGGTCGTCAGCGGCAGCAGACCGACCACGACGGCGGCGTGCGCGGTCGTCGAGGTCTCCAGGGCGAGGGTGGTCAGCAGCGGGAAACCGAGCACCACACCGGCGGCGACCACCGCGAGCCCCGCCCAGTGCCGACGGCCGGGCACAGGCACCCCCACGCTGGCTGCGCCTCCCCGACGGCACCGACGAGCCCGCTCTGGTCACCGCCGCCCTCCGCGCGGGCGTCGCGGTCACTCCCGGCCGCCCCTACTTCAGCGCCGAACCCCCGGCCGGGCACCTGCGGTTGAGCTTCGCCGGGGTCATCGGGGCGGGAGAGATCGCGGAGGGGGTGCGGAGGCTGAAGGCGGCCGTGAACGGTTCGACAACGGGCTCCTGACCTGCGAACGTCCGGCCATGAATGACGAGTTGAGCCTGCACGGCCTGACCGAGGGCAACGCCCTGACCGAGGGCTGTGAACTGCCCCAGGTTTACGAACTGTCCGACGACACCGAGCGCATCGACGTCGGACGCGTCCACCACTGGCTGTCCACCGACGCGTACTGGGCCGTCGGCCGTCCCCGTGAGAAGCAGGAGAGCGCGATCCGCGGGTCCCCCAACTTCGGGGTGTACAGGGTGAGTACGGGAGAGCGGGTCGCATAAGCGCGGGTGGTGACCGACCGCGCCACGTTCGCGTGGCTCTGCGACGTGTACGTCGCCCCCTCGGCGCGCGGGAAAGGCCTCGGCACCGCCCTGGTCGCGGCCGTGCGCGGGCACCTGCGGCCGTACGGACTGCGCCGCGTCCTGCTCGCCACGCATGACGCGCACGGCGTCTACGCCAAGCTCGGGTTCGAGCCACTCGCCGAGCCGGACCGGTGGATGGCGCTCGTCTCCGAGTGGGGAGCCGGGCGCGGTGAAGGGCGGCCGGAAGGGCCGGGCACGGTGACGGCCGGCCGGGGGAGGGGGCGCGTACGGGCCCGGGTGACGGCCCAGGGACCCCCGCGTAACTCCTGAGTAACGCCTCTTGACCTGCGCAGTCCCCCGCTCCACCATCACCGCATGCATCTTCGGGTCACGTTTGTCGCCGCCGCGCGCTGCTCCTCGCCTGTCGCGGAGCGTTTCGAGGACGACCGGCCGCTGGACCAGGCCGGCTGGGACGAAGTGCAGCGCGCCGCCCACGAGCTGGTGCCGCTGGCGGCGGCCGAGCTGCGCTACTGCTCGCCGACGCCCCGCAGCCGCGCCACCGGTGACGCCCTCGGCTACGCACCGCTGGCCCAGCCCGCGCTGCGGGACTGCGACATGGGCCGCTGGCGCGGGTTCACGCTCGGCGAGGCCATGGCCCGGGAGCCCTCGGCGGTGGACGCCTGGCTCGCCGACCCGTGTGCCACCCCGCACGGCGGTGAGTCGCTGATCGCCTTCATCTCCCGCGTGGGCGGCTGGCTCGACACCCGCCCGGCCGACGACGGTGGCCGCATCGTCGCCGTGGCCGAGCCGTCCGTGCTGCGCGCCGCCCTCGTCTACGCGCTGAAGGCCCAGCCGTCGTCGTACTGGAACATGGACATCTGTCCCCTGTCGACGGTCACCGTCGCGGGCCGTCCGGGCCGCTGGAACCTGCGGCTGGGCGCCGCGCGGTAGGCCCGTCCGGGTCCCCTTCCGGGGCCTCGCGTGTGTAGTCGGTGACCAGGAGCCGGTCCTTCGCGGCGCCGCCGACCCGCCACGTCGTACGCCGGCGGTCCGTGCCGTGCACCTCGAATCCGCCCCTGTGGAGGTCCGCGACGCAGGGGTGGGCCGTCCGCCGGTGACCGGTGGTGAGGTCCAGCTCGTGGAAGGGGCGGCCCCGGCGAAGCGGACGTCCGCTGTGCCCGGCGTGGCCCCCGGGAGGTAGCGCGGGGTGCGTTCGGCGGGGCGCGGGACGCCCTGCCGGAGGAAACTTCCGATCTCCCGGTGGTGGAGTCCACCCTCGTCCCAGGGGCTGAAAACAGTCGTCCCGGAGAACTCCCTCTCCATGCCGCTCGCGAGATTCCGCACCGCCCTCCGGACCCGCCACCTCCCGGACAGATAGGCCAACACATCGGGAACTGGCCGGAAGTCGCCCATGTCGGCCTCCCTTCCGGCGTATCCGTCGCTGCGCGACCCATTGACGCCTCGGAACCTCCTACCTATCTTGCCGTTCGATGTGCTGATCATTGTTCGATATTTCGAATAACTCCATGACCCCCACCCCGAGCCGCGGAGTATCCATGTCACGCAGCACCCGCACCCGTTGGAGACTCGGTCTCACCGCCACCGCCTTCCTGGTGGCCGCCGCCTCCGTCCCGGCCCCCGCGCACGCCGAGGACGTCACCGACTACGCCGTCACCGTCGACCCGGCCGCCAAGGGCGCGAAGATCGACGACACGATGTACGGCGTCTTCTTCGAGGACATCAACCGGGCCGCCGACGGCGGCCTGTACGCCGAGCTCGTGCAGAACCGGTCCTTCGAGTACTCGACCGCCGACAACCGCGCGTACACCCCCCTCACCTCCTGGACCGTCGACGGCACCGCGCAGGTCGTGAACGACGCCGGCCGGCTCAACGAGCGCAACCGCAACTACCTCTCCCTGGGCGCCGGTTCAGCCGTCACGAACGCCGGGTACAACACCGGCGTCCATGTCGAGAGGGGCAAGAGGTACGACTTCTCGGTGTGGGCGCGCGCCGAGAGCCGTACGACGCTGACCCTCACCCTCCAGGACGCCGACGGCCCGCTCGCCAAGGCTCGCCGGGTGGCCGTCAGGGGCGGCTGGGCCAAGTACCGGGCCACCTTCACCGCGACCCGGGCCAGCAGCGACGGCCGCCTCACCGTCGCCTCCTCCGGCGCCGCCGCCCTCGACGAGGTGTCCCTCTTCCCGCGCGACACCTTCAAGGGCCGCGAGAACGGCCTGCGCAAGGACCTCGCCGAGAAGATCGCCGCCCTGGAGCCGGGCTTCGTCCGCTTCCCCGGCGGCTGTCTGGTCAACACGGGCTCCATGCAGGACTACAGCGAGGCCTCCAACTGGGAGCGCAAGCGCTCGTACCAGTGGAAGGACACCATCGGCCCGGTCGAGCAGCGCGCCACCAACGCCAACTTCTGGGGCTACAACCAGAGTTACGGCCTCGGCTACTACGAGTACTTCCAGTTCTCCGAGGACGTCGGCGCGATGCCGCTGCCCGTGGTGCCCGCCCTCGTCACCGGCTGCGGCCAGAACAGGGCCACCGACGACGAGGCCCTGCTCCAACGGCACATCCAGGACACGCTCGACCTCATCGAGTTCGCCAACGGCCCCGTGACCAGCGAGTGGGGCAGGAAGCGGGCCCAGATGGGTCACCCGAAGCCCTTCCGCCTCACCCACCTCGGCGTCGGCAACGAGGAGAACCTGCCGAACGAGTTCTTCGCCCGATTCCAGAAGTTCCGGGCCGCCATCGAGGCGAAGTACCCCGACATCACGGTGATCTCGAACTCCGGCCCGGACGACACGGGCGCAACCTTCGACACCGCGTGGAAGCTGAACCGCGAGGCGAACGTCGACATGGTCGACGAGCACTACTACAACAGCCCGCAGTGGTTCCTGCAGAACAACGACCGCTACGACTCCTATGACAGGAACGGCCCGAAGGTCTTCCTCGGCGAGTACGCCTCCCAGGGCAACGCCTTCAGGAACGCCCTCTCCGAGGCTGCGTTCATGACCGGCCTGGAGCGCAACGCCGACATCGTGAAGCTCACCTCCTACGCGCCGCTCCTCGCCAACGAGGACTACGTGCAGTGGAGCCCCGACATGATCTGGTTCAACAACCACGCGTCGTGGAACTCCGCCAACTACGAGACGCAGAAGCTCTTCATGAACAACGTCGGCGACCGCGTGGTCCCGTCGACGGCCACCGGCACCCCCGCGCTGACCGCCCCGATCTCCGGCGCCGTCGGCCTCTCGACGTGGGCCACGACAGCGGCGTACGACGAGGTGGAGGTGACCGGGGAGGACGGCACGACGCTCCTCACCGACGACTTCAGCGGTGACGCGTCGCAGTGGAACCACACCGGCGGCGGCAGCTGGAGCATCCAGGACGGGCAGTACGTGCAGACGGACGTGGCCGCCGAGAACACCATGGTCACGGCCGGTGACACCGCCTGGCACGACTACGACCTGAAGGTGAAGGCCACCAAGAAGGCCGGCAAGGAGGGCTTCCTCGTCGCCTTCGGCGTCAAGGACACCGGCAACTTCTACTGGTGGAACCTCGGCGGCTGGAACAACACCACCAGTGCGGTCGAGCAGTCCGTGGACGGTGGCAAGTCCACGCTGATGTCCAGGCCGGGGACCATCGAAACGGGCCGCGCGTACGACATCGAGGTCAAGGTGCGCGGCCGGCAAGTGACCTTGCTGCTGGACGGCCAGGAGTGGGCCAGTTTCACCGACGACAAGAAGGCCGAGCCGTTCCGCCAGGTGGTGACGCGCGACGCGAAGACCGGTGACCTGATCGTCAAGGTCGTCAACGCCCAGTCCTCGGCGGCCCGTACGGCCATCGACCTCGGCGGTGCGAAGGTCCGCTCCAAGGCCCGGGTGACCACGCTCACCGCCGCGCCGGACGCGGTGAACACGGAGACGGCCACGCCGGTCGCTCCGGTGACGTCGACGTTCAGCGGGGTGGCCGAGGAGTTCAGCTACACCTTCCCTGCGAACTCCGTGACGTTCTTGCGGATCAAGAAGGGGTGAGGTGAGGGGCGGCCCGGACAGGTGTGCCTCGGGTGCGGGGTTCGCGGGGGCCGCTCGCGTGGTTCCCCGCGCCCCTCGCGGGCCGACCGGGGCCGACCCCTCAGGGGCTTCCGCCCGCTGAGACGGGCGACGGCCCGGACAACACCCGGGCAGCACCTCACGAGCGGCGGCGGGGCTTTGTGCCCTTGCCGCCGCTCTTCGGCTTCCGGCCGCCGCCGGAGCCGTCGCGCGGGTTGCGTTCGGTCGACCTGCCCGACGTGGGCCGGCCCCGGGTGCCGCCCCTGGCCGGACGCCCGGCCTTCGGCTGCTGCTTCTCCTCGGCGGGCTTGGCGCGGCCCCGGGAACTGTTGACCGTCCGGCCCCGGACGATGCCGATGAAGTCCTCGACCATGTCGGTGGTCGCCTCCCGCGGCCACGACAGGGCGACCCGCGACTCGGGGGCGTCCGTCACCGGCCGGTACGTGAGGTCCTTGCGGTGGTGCAGACGGGCGAGCGACTGCGGGACGAGGAGCAGTCCGATCCCGGCGGCCACCAGCTCGACCGCGTCCGCCGTGGTGGCGGGACGCTCGAACGCCGGCTCGCCCGGCGGGCGCTCCCAGCCGAGGGTGTCGTCGAGGGGGTGCAGTACCACCTCGTCCGCCAGGTCCTCGGTGGTCACCTCGTCGACCGCCGCGACGACATGGTCCTTCGGGACCACGACCACCGTGGTCTCGGTGTAGAGGGGGATCGCGCTGAGGTCGTCGCTGTCCACCGGCAGTCGTACGAACCCGGCGTCGGCACCGCCGTCCCGCAGTACGCCGAACGCCTCGCCGGCGGACACCTGCAGGAGGGTCAGGGGGATGTCGGGCAACCGCTCGTTCCAGATCCGCACCCACTTGGTGGGCGTCACTCCCGGGACGTACGCGAGCCGGAACGAAGGGGATGCTTCCGAGCCTGTCACACGACCAGGCTAGCGGCCCCGGCCGCCCGCGCCCGCCATGGACGGCGCCGGCCGCCTCCGTCGGCCGTGGTCGGCGGTCGCGCACACGGTCGATACCCTTGACCCATGACGTCGCACCAGACCACCCAGTCCATGAAGCCCGCCACCGCGGCGAAGAAGCTGGGTGTGTACCTCGAAGCCACTCCCGCCGAGTTCCGGGAGGGCGTCGTCACGCGTGCCGAACTGAACGCGTTGCAGACCGACCCGCCGGCCTGGCTGGAGGAGCTGCGGCGCACCGGCCCGCACCCCCGGCCCGTGGTCGCCGCGAAGCTGGGCGTCTCCATCGCGGGGCTCGCGCGCGGCGGGGTCACCGAGCCCCTCACCACCGAGCAGATCGAGGCCCTGAAGCAGGACAGCCCCGAGTGGCTGCGCAAGGAGCGCGCCACGCAGGCCGAGGTCCGCAAGGAAGGCGCCCGCATCAAGCAGCGCAACGCGGAACGGGCGACCCGGCCGGACGACCGGCGCTCCTGAAACGGCGGCTCCCGGCTCCGAGGAGAGCTTGGAGCCGGGAGCCGCCGGGTTGAGCGTGGCGGGTGACGCTCGCCTCAGGCGTCGTCGTCCCCGTCCGGCTGCCCGTCCTCGAAGTACCGCGTCGGAGCCGCGGGCAGCGCCGTCATCCGTGGCAGCAGCTGCGCGGCGAGCAGCGTCGAGAGCGCCGAGGTGTCACCGCTGCCGCCGTCGGTGCGTACGACCACCGGCTGCGGTGCCTTCGACGCCAGCTCCGCGCCCACTTCGAGGCGGCGGCGGGCCAGCTCGTACTGAAGCACCGCGCGGTTGTCGCGGTAGGCCTTGGCGAGGGCGCGCTGGGCGCGGGCCTCGTTCTCGGCGGAGATCAGGCCGCTGCGACCGCGGGTCTCGATCTCGAAACGGACCCGCTGGGCGTTGGTCTCCTGCTCCTCCAGCAGCTGGGCAACCTGTTCGCGGGCGTTGTTGAGCGCGGCCTTCACCTCGACGATGCGCGCGTCGCGCACCTTCTTGGCCCGCTCGATGTCCATGCCGAGGCTGTCGATACGGCGCTTGCGGGTCAGCCCCCACTCCTGCTCGTACGCCGTGCGCTCCTTGGCGACGCGCTCCCTGGTCGCCAGGTGCTGCTGATACTGCGTCGGCAGCTGGACGTCCGGGATGTTGGAGCCGGTGATGCGCACGCCGTAGCGCTCCAGCTGCCGGTTGAGCAGCTCCTGCATGTCGGCCACGTCCGAGCCGCGCAGGTCGTACGCCCGCTCGGTGCGCATCTTGCGGGCGCGCTGGCGGATGGCGTCCTGGACGGCGCTGGACAGGACCAGGTCGAAGTTGCCCGCGCCGATCGTGCGAACGAACCGGACCGCGTCCGTGATGCGGAACTTCAGGAAGAACTCGATCGACCGCAGCGGGACGTTCTCCTGCGTCGGGCAGGCCATCACCGGGGCGGAGTACGGGATCTCGGTGGCGGTGTCGACCACGAAGTCCACCCTCGACCAGGGATGCCAGAGGTAGTGGCGGCCGGCGTCCAGGGTGCGGGTGACCGCGCCGTAGCGGGTCAGGACACCGTTGGTGCCCTGCTCGATCTCGACGATCGAGGAGCGCCACCACCACAGCGCGCCGATGATCAGGAGCAGGCCGCCGGCCGCGTAGGCGAGCCCGGCGAGTGTGCCGTAGGCGAGGTCCGCCGCGCCGTCGGAGTCCGCCTCGCGCAGCGACAGCATCACGCCCATGAGCAGCGCGAACAGGCCGAGCCACAGGGGCAGCATCCACCACAGCCTGCGCCGGTTGCGGGGGATGATGACCGGGATCAGCGTGCCGGCCTCGCCGCCGCGCAGCAGCTGGGCGATGTCGCTCCAGGGCGCGACCGCCTCGGAGATGACAGACCTGCGGTTCATACGTGCGGTACTCACTGACCGGCCTCCTCGGAGAAGTCGGGAACCTCGGACGCCTTCGCCTGCTCGGCGGTCTCTTGGCCGGTCGAAGAGCCCGTCGGCGCTCCACCCTCGGCCGACGGCACGGTGGGCCGCTCGGCCTGGAGCAGCACCACGATCTCGTCCTCGCGTCCGGCGATACGGTCGCCGATCGCGGCGAGCTGCCCGCGCATGGCAGCCATGTCCGCCTCGCTGAACAGCTCCTCGCCGCGCTCGCCGACCATCTCCCGGGCCAGCTGCAGGAAGTCGACCCCGGCGGCGCCGCTGCCGTCCGCCGAGCCGCCGATGCGGACCAGGCGCGGCAGATGGTCGGCGACCTGCTCAAGGGTGTCGAGGATCTGCTGCTGGTAGCGGTACTCGAGGATCTCGGGAGCCTCGGCCGCGGTGACCGCGCGGATGTCGAGGGCCTGTGCCTCCAGCAGCGCCGCGTTGGCCTTCGCCTCGGACTCGGCCTGTACGTAGCGCTGGCGGGCAAGGGCCTGGGCGCGGTTGGTCTCGCGCTCCACGGCGGTGTCCATCTGGGCCTGGTACTGGGCGATGTCGGCGTGGATCGCGGAGAGCGTCTCGTGGCTGGTCGCCAACTCCTTGCTCAGGTCGCCCTCGTCCTGCTCCTTGCGGAGCATCAGCGCGTACTCGTGCGTGTACGCCTCCTTCGCCATCCGCACCATCTCCGGGGCGGCCAGGTCCATCCGGTAGTTGCGGTCGGACGGCTCCGCATGCGTGATGTTGGCGTTGGTCAGCTCGACCGCGGGCCGGAACTGCTGGTTCAGCTGCTCAAGGAGCCGGCCGGTGTCCTCGCCGACCATGTCGTAGATCCCGGCGGCCTCCTGCTCGTAGATGAGACTGCGGATCGTCTCGCTCACCGCGTTGCTCAGCTTCTCCTCGAAGCCGCGTACCGCACCCAGTGTGTAGACGAACTCGGTCGCGTCGCTGATCCGGAACTGGATGAACAGGTCGATCGAGGCCTTCACGCCGCCCTTGGTCGGCGCCTCGCGCACCGGCGCGTTGAACGGGTACTCGCGGGTGGTGTTGAGGATGTACGAGACCCGCTTCCACGGGCTGATCAGGATCACCCGGCCGGGGCCGACGACCTTCTCCAGCTTCCCGAAGCGCGTGATCAGCGCCTGGCAGCCGTCCGGGACCATCACCATGCCCTGCCGCCACCACACGAAGGCGACCGCGACCACGGAGATGACCCAGTAGTGCAGCCCGAAGAGCGGGTTGGTCAGCGGGGAGTCGTCCACCGTCGACACGACCGCGGTGCCCACCGCGCCCAGGACGAGCAGCGACAACACCGGGAGCATGCTCAGGAACGAGCGGCCCTTCGGGAGCACCATCGGGCAGATCGCATGGACCTGGTCGCCGCCCTCACGCTGCTGCTCGCTCTGGTTGAGCGCCTCGCCGGCCTCGTCGAGAGAGACGGTCTTCTGCGCCATGACCGTGGCGATGGAGCCGCCCTGTTCCCTCGCGGCCGGAAAGTCGGCGGGGTCCATGCCCTCTTCCTCCGGCGCGTACGACTCCTCGTCGGCGTCGTCCCGCCCCTGGCCGGCCTGTCCCCGGCTCTGCGGTCGGCCGGCCGACCGCCCCGTGCGCCGCCGGACTTCCTCCTCGGCCGCCTGCCGGGGACCGGCACCGGAGGCCACCGCTGAGGCCACCCTCCGTAGGCTCTGCGCATTCGCTCGTGCCATCGTTCCCCCTTTTTCCTTACTCTTCTCGTGCTCGTATTACCGGCCTGGCCCGTATTACTGGCTGGGTGCCCTGTACGCCTTGTGCGCTCTCTTGATCGTGTTCCTGGTTCCAGTCATCCCACACCACAGGCGGCGGGAACAGGACGGCTCCGTCGATCGTGACCATACTGATGAGTATCGTGATGGCGCTGATGGAGAAGGGGCTCTGAAACCGACCCCTGACCGCTCCCGGGCCGACCCTGAAACCGTGGTGAAGCCGGTCGGCCACCTAGCGTGCTCCTCCGCCGACCAAAAACCTCGGTCACAACAGGTGTGACTGAGCGGCTCAGTCGGCCCGTTTCGCCAAGTGGAACGCTCAATCGCCGAGAAGGTCGGAAGCGCCGTTTCGGAGCCTCCCCTATCTGGGCGTGACGATGGTCAATGGTCATGTCCCGTGTAGTGGTGTAGCCGGGTCGAGTTGGTCGATGTCCTGGGGGTAGATCTTGTCCATGCTGCCTTCGGGGAGGTAGCGGCGGGGGCCGCTGCGGGTGGGCGAAACCGTCCGGCACCTCCGCCCGAACGGCTGCCCGGCCCCGCTCAGCTCTTCCGCTCACCCAGGACACAGAATTCGTTGCCCTCCGGGTCGAGGAGGGTCACCCAGTGCTGCTCGTCCTGCACGGTGTCGGCGCGCCGGGCACCGAGGGAGAGCAGCCGGGCGACCTCGGCCTCCTGGTCGTCGGGGCGGAAGTCGGGGTGGAGCCGGTTCTTCGACGTCTTGCCCTCGGGGACAGGCACGAAGAGCAGCCCCGGCATCTGGTCCGGCTCAGGCCGGATCTCGATGATCTCCTCGGATTCGTCGACCACTACCCAGCCGAGAGCCTCGGCCCACCAGCGCCCGAGGGCGATGGGGTCGGAGGAGTCGACGATGATCTGTTCCCATTCGAGTGCCATGGGCGTGAGCATAAACAGGGGACCTTTCCGGCTTTGGTCTCCCGCAGATCGGCCTCGGCCATCTCGGTCATGAAGCGGGTGGAGCCGCAGATCACGACGATACACGGGAGGCTCAGCTGCTTCTTCACCACCAGGAGGAACCAGTGTCATACCCGCCACCGCTCACCCCCGAGGAGAGGCTCGCCGACGCGTGGGTGGTGTCCCCTGGAGTGGTGTAGCAGCGATCACTTCTCGCGACTTGCTGCTTCGGCTGGCTGCCAGGGCTGGGGGTGACTGCCGTCTTCGGCGATTCTCGGCGTCAACGATCAAGATCAAGTACCGCCCACTCGGAGGGTCGCACACACAGCGTCACCGAGATCAAGATCCGCCAACTAGCGTGCTCATCCGCCAGCTAAAAGTCTCGGTCGCATCAGTCTCAACAGGACAGGGCCGCGCACGGAGCGCAGGATTGCATAAACGTGCAGCGAAACGTATAGTCATGCCATCCAAGAGGAGGGTTCCATGGCGGTACGCGTGGCGGTGGCGGGAGCGAGTGGTTACGCGGGTGGCGAAGTGCTGCGCCTGCTGCTCGCG
This sequence comes from Streptomyces sp. TG1A-60, assembly GCF_037201975.1. Lineage (NCBI taxonomy): Bacteria > Bacillati > Actinomycetota > Actinomycetes > Kitasatosporales > Streptomycetaceae > Streptomyces > Streptomyces sp. TG1A-60. The sequence goes on from NZ_CP147520.1 coordinate 6,789,352, forward strand.
CACCCCGAGGTCGAGATCGGTGCACTGACCGGCAACTCCAACGCGGGCCAGCGCCTCGGCGGGCTGCAGCCGCATCTGCTGCCGTTGGCCGGCCGGGTGCTCCAGGAGACGACCGCGGAGGTTCTCGCCGGGCATGATGTCGTGTTCCTCGCGCTGCCGCACGGGCAGTCCGCCGCCGTGGCCGAGCAGCTCGGGCCGGACGTGCTCGTGGTCGATATGGGCGCCGACTTCCGGCTCAAGAACCCGGCGGACTGGGAGCGGTTCTACGGCTCGCCCCACGCCGGGGCCTGGCCCTACGGCCTCCCCGAACTGCCGGGTGCCCGCGCCGCGCTGGAGGGGTCCAAGCGCATCGCGGTACCCGGTTGCTACCCCACGGCCGTGACACTCGCCCTCTTCCCGGCGTACGCGGCGGGCCTCGCCGAGAACGAGGCCGTGATCGTCGCCGCCTCCGGCACGTCCGGCGCGGGCAAGGCGCCCAAGCCGCACCTGCTGGGCAGCGAGGTGATGGGGTCGATGACCCCGTACGGCGTCGGCGGCGGCCACCGGCACACGCCCGAGATGATGCAGAACCTCGGCGGCGTCGCCGGCGAGCCCGTCTCCGTGTCCTTCACCCCGACTCTCGCGCCGATGCCCCGCGGCATCCTCGCCACGTGCAGCGCCAAGGCCGGGCCCGGCGTCACCGCCGACTCCGTGCGTGCCGCGTACGACAAGGCCTTCGCCGACGAGCCGTTCGTCCATCTGCTCCCCGAGGGGCAGTGGCCGACGACGGCCTCCGTCCACGGTTCCAACGCCGTGCACGTGCAGGTCGCCCACGACGAGGCCGCAGGCCGGATCATCGCGATCAGCGCCATCGACAACCTCACCAAGGGCACCGCGGGCGGCGCCCTCCAGAGCATGAACATCGCCCTCGGACTCGACGAGACTACGGGGCTTTCCACGATCGGAGTCGCACCGTGAGCGTCACGGCAGCCAAGGGGTTCACCGCGGCGGGCATCGCCGCGGGAATCAAGGAGAACGGCAACCCGGACCTGGCCCTCGTGGTCAACAACGGGCCCAGCCTCGCCGCCGCGGGCGTCTTCACCTCCAACCGTGTGAAGGCCGCGCCGGTGCTCTGGTCCGAGCAGGTCCTCAAGGGCGGCCTCGTCTCGGCCGTCGTCCTCAACTCCGGTGGCGCCAACGCCTGTACGGGCCCGAAGGGCTTCCAGGACACCCACGCCACCGCCGAGAAGGCCGCCGGCACCCTGGGGCTCGACGCCGGCGAGGTCGCCGTCGCCTCCACCGGCCTCATCGGCGTACTGCTCCCCATGGACAAGCTGCTGCCGGGCATCGAGACGGTCGCCGCGCAGCTCTCCGAGCACGGCGGCGAGAAGGCCGCCATCGCCATCAAGACCACCGACACCGTGCACAAGACCTCCGTGGCCGAGGGCGACGGCTGGACCGTCGGCGGGATGGCCAAGGGCGCGGGCATGCTCGCCCCCGGCCTCGCCACCATGCTCGTCGTGCTCACCACCGACGCCGACCTCGACAGTGAGACGCTCGACAAGGCCCTCCGGGCGGCCACCAGGGTCACCTTCGACCGGGTCGACTCCGACGGCTGCATGTCCACCAACGACACCGTGCTGCTGCTCTCCTCCGGAGCCTCCGGCATCACCCCGGGTTACGAGGAGTTCGCCGAGGCCGTACGCAAGGTGTGCGACGACCTCGGACAGCAGCTCGTCCGGGACGCCGAGGGCGCCGGCAAGGACATCAGGATCGAGGTCGTGGGCGCCGCGACCGAGGCCGACGCCGTCGAGGTGGGCCGCTCCATCGCCCGCAACAACCTCCTCAAGTGCGCCATCCACGGCGAGGACCCCAACTGGGGGCGGGTGCTGTCCGCCATCGGCACCACGAAGGCCGCCTTCGAGGCGGACCGGCTCAACGTCGCCATCAACGGCGTCTGGGTCTGCAGGAACGGCGGTGTCGGCGAGGACCGCGACAACGTCGACATGCGCTACCGCGAGGTGCACATCGTCGCCGACCTCGCCGCCGGGTCCGAGACCGCCACCATCTGGACCAACGACCTCACCGCCGAGTACGTCCACGAGAACAGCGCCTACTCCTCATGAGCACCACGCGGAAGCACACGGCCCTCCCGAAGGCCAGGATCCTCATCGAAGCGCTCCCCTGGCTGACCCGCCACCACGGCAAGACGGTCGTCATCAAGTTCGGTGGCAACGCCATGATCGACGAGGAACTGAAGTCCGCCTTCGCCCAGGACGTCGTCTTCCTGCGGCAGGCCGGCCTCAACGTCGTCGTCGTGCACGGCGGGGGCCCGCAGATCAGCGCGGCCCTCGACAGGCACGGCATCGTCAGCGAGTTCAAGGCCGGCCTGCGCGTCACCACCGAGGACGCCATGGACGTCGTGCGCATGGTGCTCGCCGGACAGGTACAGCGCGAGCTGGTCGGGCTGCTCAACCAGCACGGACCGCTCGCCGTCGGCCTCACCGGCGAGGACGCGCACACCATCACCGCCACCAAGCACCAGCCCGAGATCGACGGCGAACCGGTCGACATCGGACGGGTGGGCGAGATCACCGCGATCGACACGGGTGCGATCGAGGCCCTGCTCGCCGACGGCCGCATCCCGGTCGTCTCGTCGATCGCCCGTAGCCAGGACGACGGACATGTCTACAACGTCAATGCTGATACGGCGGCTGCGGCACTCGCTGCTGCTCTGGGCGCCGAAACCCTCATGGTTCTCACGGACGTCGAGGGCCTCTACGAGGACTGGCCCCACAGCGACGAGGTGATCAGCCGCCTCACCGCTTCCCAACTGGAGAAGCTGTTGCCGGAGTTGTCCTCGGGCATGGTGCCGAAGATGCGGGGCTGTCTGCACGCAGTCCGGGGCGGCGTCCAGACCGCCCGCGTCATCGACGGCCGGGTCCAGCACTCGATCCTGCTGGAGATCTTCACCGACGAGGGCATCGGCACGATGGTCGTGCCGGACGCCGAGCAACAGGGGGATGCCGAATGACCACCAACACCGAGCTCACCGAGCGGTGGCAGGGCTCGCTCATGAACAACTACGGCACCCCGCTGCTGCCCCTCGTCCGCGGCGAGGGCAGCCGGGTCTGGGACGCCGACGGCAACGCCTACCTCGACCTCGTGGGCGGCATCGCGACCAACGCCCTCGGCCACGCCCACCCGGCGGTCGTCGAGGCCGTGACCCGCCAGATCGGCTCCCTCGGCCACGTCTCCAACTTCTTCATGGCCGAGCCGACCGTGGCCCTCGCCGAGCGCCTGCTCCAGCTCTTCGACCGGGAGGGCCGGGTCTTCTTCTGCAACTCCGGCGCCGAGGCCAACGAGGCGGCCTTCAAGATCGGCCGCCTCACCGGGCGGACCCACGTGGTGGCCACCGAGGGCGCCTTCCACGGGCGGACCATGGGTGCTCTCGCCCTCACCGGACAGCCCGGCAAGCGGGAGCCGTTCCTGCCGCTGCCCGGCGATGTCACGCACGTGCCGTTCGGCGACGCGCGGGCGCTGGCCGCCGCGGTCACCGAGGAGACGGCGCTCGTCGTCATCGAGCCCATCCAGGGCGAGCTCGGAGTCGTCGTCCCGCCCGCCGGCTACCTCAAGGCCGCCCGCGCCATCACCGCCGCGACCGGGGCGCTCCTCGTCCTCGACGAGGTGCAGACCGGCATCGGCAGGACCGGGAACTGGTTCGAGTACCAGGCCCACGAGGGCGTCCTGCCGGACATCGTCACCCTCGCCAAACAACTCGGCGGCGGGCTGCCGCTCGGCGCGACCGTCGCCTTCGGGCGGGCCGCCGAACTGCTCCAGCCGGGCCATCACGGGACGACGTTCGGCGGCAACCCCGTCGCCTGCGCGGCCGGACTCGCCGTCCTCGACACCCTCGCGAACGAGGGGCTGCTGGAGAACGTCAAGCGGCAGAGCGAGAAGCTGCGGAACGGAATCGAGGCTCTGGGCCACTCATTGATCGATTCCGTCCGAGGCGCGGGTCTCCTCCTGGGTATCGTGCTCACGGAGCCGCTCGCGCCCGAGGTGCGCGCGGCGGCTCAGGAGGCCGGTTTCCTGGTGAACGCGCCCGCCCCCGACGTCGTCCGGCTGATGCCGCCGCTGAATCTCGGCGACGAGGAGGTTGCCGTGTTCCTGGAGGCGCTGCCCGGCATCCTCGACGCAGCGAACGGGGACGGACGATCCGGAGAATGAGACGACGATGAGCCAGGCGCAGGAGCACGACCAGGCGGGGCCTGCCGTGCCGCAGACCCGCACCGCACGCCACCGCCGGATCGTGGACATCCTCAACCGGCAACCCGTACGGTCGCAGAGCCAGTTGGCGAAGCTGCTGTCCGACGACGGGCTGAGCGTCACGCAGGCGACGCTCAGCCGGGACCTGGACGAGCTGAACGCGGTGAAGATCCGCAACACCGACGGCGACCTGATCTACGCGGTGCCGAGTGAGGGGGGTTTCCGTACCCCTCGGGCTCCGCTGGGCGAGTCGGCGAAGGAGGAGCGGATGCGGCGGCTCTCCGCCGAGCTGCTGATCTCCGCGGAGGCCTCGGCGAATCTGGTGGTGCTGCGTACGCCGCCGGGGGCGGCCCAGTTCCTGGCCTCGGCCATCGACCAGGCGGAACTGCACGACATCCTGGGGACCATCGCGGGTGACGACACGCTGCTGTTGATCAGCCGGGATCCCGTGGGCGGGCAGGCGTTGGCGGATCATCTGCTGCGGTTGGCTCAGAACGGCCACTGATCGGCTCAGAACGGTCACTGAAGGTGGTGCTGCGCGGGGGACGCCGACAGCGGATGGTACGTGCCCGGTCGCGCGCTTCCCCGCGCCCCTGACGGATCCCGGCTCAGCCGAGTCTGGCGGCGAGCCCTCCGGTGCATCGCACCTCGTCGCCCGCCGTGATCAGCAGGGCCTCGGTGTCCTCCAGGGATTCCAGCCACGCCAGGCCCTCCCTCGAACCCATCGCGAAGGCCGCAGTCGCCCAGCAGTCGGCCCAGGTCAGGCGGGGGGCCACCACCGTCACGGCGACCAGGTCCGTCACGGCGGACTTGCCGGTGCGGGGGTCGACGATGTGGGCGCCGCGTTCGGCGGTACCGGACGTGGCCACGGCGAGGCGGTCGGCGCCGGCGGCGGTGACGACGGCGGCGAGGCCGCCGGGCCGGAGGGGGTCGGCCACGCCGACGCGCCACGGCCGGTCCGGCCCCGGGACGCCACAGAGCTGGACGTCGCCGCCGCCGTTGACGCTCACCCCGGCCGCCCCGGCCTCGACCAGCCGCAGGGCGGCCCGTTCGGTGGCCCAGCCCTTCACCAGGCCGGTCGGGTCGAAGAGACCCTCGTAGGTGGCGCTGAACCAGCCGTCGCTGAGCCGCTCCGCCTCGGCGCACAGTGCGAGCACTTCGGCGACCTCGGGATCGCACTCCTCGATGGTCAGCTCGGCGCGGGCGAGCCGGGAGATCTGGCTGTCCTCGCGGTAGGTGCTGAACACCTCGTCGACGGCGTGGAGTCCGGCCACCGCCTCGTCGAGAGCGGCCCTGACCGCCGTGGGCTCGCCTCCCCGGATGTCGAAGGAGAAGACGGTGCCCATGGTCTCTTCGGCGTGCCGCAGCTGGGAGGGCGCGACGGACCCGGTGGGTTCGGCCACCGGGTCAGCCTGCCTGGTCCAGCGCGGACTGGAGGGACTGCCGGTAGCCGCCGCTGGTGTACGTGGCGCCCGAGACAGCATCGATGTCGGCGCTCCCTGCCGCGACGGCGTTCTTGTTGAGCTGGGGGATGGCGTTGCCGCTGATCTGGGTGCTGCGTCCGCCACTGGGGGACTGCAGTGCCTCGGCGTCGGTGATCCGGCCGCCGTTGACGGTGATGCGGACCTGGACCGGGCCGTAGTCCGTCTGCACCGCGGTGCCCGTGAGCACCTGGGTGCCCGTCGCCTGCCCGGCCCCGGCGTCGCCGCCCGTGTCCTGGGCGTTGCCGCCGCCCGCCTCGACCTCGGTGCCCGAGCCCTGCGCACTGCCGACCTGGTCGAGGGCGGACTGCAGGGACTGCTTGTACCCGGTGCTGGTGTAGGTGGCGCCCGAGACCGCGTCGATCTCGGCGCTGCCGGTGGCCATGGCCGCCTGGTTGAGCTTGGGCACCGAGTCGCCGGTGATCTGGGTGCTGCGTCCGCCGCTCGGCGCCTGCACGGCCTCGGCGTTGGTGATTTTGCCGCCGCTGACCGTGATCCGGACCTGGACCGGGCCGTAGTCGGTCTGCACGGCGGTGCCCGTGAGGCTCTGCGCGCCGGCCGCCGCGCCCTGACCGCCCTGTGCCGAAGGAGCGCCCGCCGTCTGCTGCGGCGCCGCTCCGGCCTGTACCGATCCGGCCGGGTCCGAGGCGGGCTTCAGCGACAGCAGCAGCACGATGCCGGACACGGTGGCGGCGGTGGCGAGCAGGGTCCGCCGTATGGGATGGCTCTTCTTCATCGCTCCAACAGCTCCTGTGTGACGTGTGAAGTCTCATGGGCTCGCCGACGCGAGCCTGGTGGTCGAAAGCCCCGTGGGGCGAGCCCATGGGCAGGGGTGCGGTGGGTGGTGCGCGAACGTCGGGCGGGCCACGATGCGGTCGGGCCCGTCCCTCACATCTCGAACGACTCGTGGTGGATACGGCGGGTCGGGACGCCCGCGCCGCGCAGCGCCTCGTACACGCCCTGGGCGAAGCCGGGCGGACCGCACAGGAAGACGTCGTGGCGCTCGATGTCCGGGATCTTGCGGCGCAGGGAGTCCGGTGAGATGTCGGGGCGCTCGCCCTCCGGGCTGTTCACCGCGTACATCAGCCGCGCCCCGCGCTCCTGCGCGATCTGCGCCAGCTCGTCCCACAGGGCCAGGTCCTGGGTGCTGTTGGCCCGGTAGAGCAGAGTCAGGTCACCGGCCGCGCCGGGCAGCGTCTCGAACAGGGCCCGCATCGGTGTGATGCCTACACCGCCGGCCACCAGCAGCACCTTGCCCCGGCTGCGCTTGCCGGCCGTCAGCGCCCCGTACGGGCCCTCCGCCCACACCCTGGTGCCGGGCTCCAGATCGCGCAGCGCCGAGCTGTGGTCGCCGATCGCCTTGACCGTGATACGCAGCATGTTGGGGCGGGGCGCCGCCGACAGCGAGTACGGGTGCGAGCTGAACCGCATGCCCGGCGCGAGGAACCGCCAGCGGAAGAACTGCCCGGCCTCCGCCCCCATCCGGTGCAGTCTGCGCCCGCTCATCAGCACCGAGACGATGCCGGGCGACTCCTCGATGACGGCCTCGACCCGCAGCCGGTGCCGCAGGTTCAGCCGGATCGGCGTGAAGATCCGGTACCACACCACCAGCGCGGTCACCGACCCGTACAGCACGTACCAGCCGGTCTTCGCGGCGGGCGTGACGGCGAACTCGTTGCCGGTGGAGATCTGGTGCCAGAACGTCAGGAACGTCGCCGCGTACGTCAGCAGATGCGTGTGGTACCAGACGTCGTACGGGATCCGCTTGCGCACCGGGCCGATCGAGATGAGCCCGATGAACACCAGCAGACCGGTGCCGATGGCGGCCTTGCCCATGTCCGGCAGCTGATTGATCGAGTCGATCGTCTGCTGGAGGATGGCGGTGTGGGTGAGGCCGGCCTGGAGGGCGTACCCGTACATCGTGAGGACGACGTGCGCGACGACCAGGCAGAGCGTGTAGCGGCCGGTCATCGCGTGCCAGCGGGCCACCCGGTCGGAGCCGACCCGGCGCTCCAGCGCGGGCACGCGGGCCATCTGCAGCACCACCAGCGCCATCAGGTATCCGCCGAGCAGACCCGTGATCCGGCCGGCGTTGACGAGCTTGCTGCCCTGGTCGGCGATGGACGGAGTGTTGTCCCACCACAGCCACACCACCGCCGCCGCGCCCGCCCAGAACGCGATCAGCAACGGGACTGCGGGAGAACGACGAGGGCGGATGCGACGCAACGTCTGGCGGCGCGCGGCGCGACCTCCGGCGATCGTGGACACGGTTCCTCCGTGGTGGGCTGGACCCTTGGCCCACACATACGTGCAGCGAGTGCCGTGTGTTCAGCCGCCCGCACAACTGACGCTTCAGCCGTCGGCGGGCGGCAGTGGCAGCGGTAGCGGCAGCCCGGGGAGGCCGTCCAGGCTGGTTCCGACGTACTCCTTGGAGCTGAAGTACGCGCTGAGCGAGGCGTCGTCCTCGCGCGCGAAACGCCGGCCGTGCAGTTCGCGGTCCTCCTCGTACGCCATGGACGGCACGGCGAAGCCGCAGCTGTCGCGGATGCGTTCGGCTCTGACCACGATGATCGCCCGCAGGCCGTGCGGGGCCGGGTCGATGCCGGGGAAGCGGGCGAGGAGATCCGTGAAGCGCGGGTCGTCACGGAAGACGGCCTCGCCCTTGCCGTGCACGCGCACGATGGTGGGCGGGCCCTGGAAGGCGCACCACATCAGGGTGATCCGGCCGTTCTCACGCAGATGCGCGATCGTCTCCGCGGTGGACCCGGCGAAGTCCAGGTACGCGACGGTCAGTTCGTCGAGGATCGCGAACGAGCCCTTGAGGCCCTTGGGGGAGACGTTGACCGTGCCCTCGGCGGACAGCGGCGCGGACGCGGTGAAGAAGAGGGGCTGGGCCTCGATGAACGTACGCAGGCGGCCGTCGATGCGCTCGTAGGTCTTTCCCATGTCCAGCGATTATCGACGGTAATGCTTCGGCTGTCTAAGGAATTGATCGATTGCCCGAGGTGGTCGGACTCTGCCCGAGGGGCCGACCGCGGAGACGGCTGTTCCGGGTGGATCACCATCGCTGGGATCCACCCGGAACCAGGCTTCCGTGCCGCCCCGGTCGGCCGCGCGGGCCGGCCACGGCCCCTGTCACCCGCAAGGAGCGCAGGTGGTCACTGGCCGGGCGGGCCGGTCCCCGTGACGGCCGAGCGGACTACTGGTTGAGCTGGCAGGGGGCGAGGGCTTCGAGGCCCTCGGGCTTGGCGGCGGCGCGGCCGATGGCGGTCTCGATGCGGTTGAGCGCGGCGACGCGCTTGTCCTCCAGCGGGCCGAGGATGGCGTTCTGGACGAAGTTGGGGCCGCCCTGGCCGACGGTGTCGATCAGGCGCTGGTTGGCCTCCTGGATCTGCGTCTGCAGCTGGGAGAGGTTGCGGTCGACCTCGGCCTGTGCGGAGGCCGGGATCGCCGGGAGGCTGCCCTCGACCGCCGGGCAGGAGATGGCGCCGGGCGAGGCGTTCGCCGCGGCGTCCTGGTTGTTGTTGCCGGCGCCTTCCCCGGCGAGGGCGGAACCGGCGATGACCGCTCCGGACAGCACGACCGCGGCGGCGCCGCCGATGATCCCTACGCGACGCTTGTTGTACTTCGGAAGAGCCCTGGACATGCGGATGCCTCACTCGGGTCGGGGTGGTCGGTGTGAACAAACGCGGCGCCTGCGTTCGGTGAGAGTTACGGGCAAGCGGTTTCGTTTGTTCAAACCTCTCTCGGCCTCTCCCGAACTTCTCCCAGATTGACGATTCATGCATAACTCTGCATACTCATGCATGAATCGGTACGGCGTGAGGAGAACCCGGTGACCGAGTGCGTCGCACCGGCCTACTCGGGCGGTCTTGACACCTCCGTCACCATCGGCCGGATCGCCGAGGAGATTCACGGCCGATGCGACCCGGCCCAAGGCGTATAAAGGTCCGCGTCCACATCCACACCCTCTCTAGGAGCAACGCGAGTGAGCAGCAACAGCGGTGACGTACGGCTCTGGGGCGGCCGTTTCGCCGACGGTCCCGCCGAGGCCCTGGCGAAGCTGTCCGCGTCCGTCCACTTCGACTGGCGGCTCGCGCCGTACGACATCGCGGGCTCCCGCGCCCACGCGCGCGTGCTGCGCAAGGCGGGCCTGCTCACGGACGACGAGCTCACGGACATGCTGGCCGGCCTGGACCGGCTGGAGGCGGACGTCGCGGACGGCTCCTTCGTCGGCACCATCGCCGACGAGGACGTGCACACGGCCCTGGAGCGCGGTCTCCTGGAGCGCCTCGGCCCCGACCTGGGTGGCAAGCTGCGCGCCGGCCGGTCCCGCAACGACCAGGTCGCGACCCTCTTCCGGATGTACCTGCGCGACCACGCCCGCACGATCGGCGGCCTGATCGCAGATCTCCAGGACGCGCTGATCGGTCTCGCGGAGGCCCACCCGGACGTGGCGATGCCCGGCCGCACCCACCTCCAGCACGCCCAGCCGGTCCTCTTCGCCCACCACGTCCTCGCCCACGTGCAGTCCCTCTCCCGGGACGCGGAACGCCTGCGCCAGTGGGACGAGCGCACGGCCGTCTCCCCGTACGGCTCGGGCGCCCTCGCGGGCAGCAGCCTCGGCCTGGACCCGGAGGCGGTGGCCAAGGACCTCGGCTTCGAGCACGGCAGTTCCGCGAACTCCATCGACGGCACGGCGTCCCGCGACTTCGTCGCCGAGTTCGCCTTCATCACCGCGATGATCGGCGTGAACCTCTCCCGGATCGCCGAGGAGGTCATCATCTGGAACACGAAGGAGTTCTCCTTCGTCACCCTCCACGACGCGTTCTCCACAGGCTCGTCGATCATGCCGCAGAAGAAGAACCCGGACATCGCGGAGCTGGCGCGCGGCAAGAGCGGCCGTCTGATCGGCAACCTGACGGGCCTGCTGGCGACGCTGAAGGCCCTCCCGCTGGCCTACAACCGCGACCTCCAGGAGGACAAGGAGCCGGTCTTCGACTCCATCGACCAGCTGGAAGTCCTGCTGCCCGCCTTCACCGGCATGATGGCCACCCTCACCGTCCACCGCGAGCGCATGGAGGAACTGGCCCCCGCCGGCTTCTCCCTGGCCACCGACATCGCCGAGTGGCTCGTCAAGCAGGGTGTCCCCTTCCGCGTCGCCCACGAGGTCGCCGGCGAGTGCGTCAAGGCCGCCGAGGCCGAGAACAAGGAGCTGAACGACCTGACGGACGACCAGTTCGCCAAGATCTCGGCCCACCTGACCCCGGAGGTCCGCTCGGTCTTGAACGTTCCGGGCGCCCTGGCCTCCCGCGACGGTCGCGGAGGAACGGCCCCGAGCGCGGTGGCCACCCAGCTCGCGGAGATCAAGGCGGACGTGGCGGCCCAGCACGAGTGGGCGACGGCCAAGGGCAACAAGTAAGGAAAACCCCCGGTGTCCTCAGGGGCGCGGGGAACCGCCGACAAGCTCCAACGCACCCCCACCCGCCGGAGCACAGCAGGAACCGAGCTCTCAGGCGGGCCAGGGGGTGAAGGGGCCCAGCCCCTGGTGACGGGGAGGGGTGGTCGCGGCGGGGCGAGGAACTCCCGGGTGCCCACCGCGCCGCACAACGAAGGTCATCGCGGGTTACGTTGGTCGCAAGCCCCAAAGGAGCCGACCGAACGGAGCCCGCGATGCCCTTCGCCCGACTGGCCGCAGCGACAACCCCCACCTGCCACATCGGACTCGGCCTCGCCGCAGTCGCCCGCCCCGGTTACATCAACCTCGGCCGTGACGGCGACCTTCCCGACGACCGCACCGTCGACGCCCTCCGCGCCCGCACCCACGAACTCCTCGACGCCGCCTACGCCCAGGGCGTCCGCTACTTCGACGCGGCCCGCTCCTACGGCCTCTCGGAGCAGTTCCTCGCCGACTGGCTGACCGCCCACCCGCACCTCGACGACATCGTCGTCGGCAGCAAATGGGGCTACACCTACACGGCCGGCTGGACCACCGACGCCGAGAAGCACGAGGTCAAGGACCACAGCCTCCCGACGTACGAGCGCCAGCGCGCCGAGAGCGCCGAACTGCTCGGTGACCGGCTCGACCTCTACCAGATCCATTCGGTGACCCCGGACAGTGCGGCCCTCACCGACAAGGAACTCCACGCCAGGCTGGCGGAGGCCGCCGCCCAGGGCGTCACCGTCGGCTTCTCCACCAGCGGCCCCGCGCAGGCCGAGGCCATCCGGACCGCCCTCGCCGTGACGGTCGACGGCGAACCGCTCTTCCGTACCGTCCAGTCGACGTACAACGCCCTGGAGACCTCCGTCGCCCCCGCCCTCGCCGAGGCGTACGACGCGGGGCTCACCGTGATCGTCAAGGAGGGCATGGCCAACGGCCGCCTGGCCGGCGCGCACGCCCCGGACGTCCTGAAGGCGGTGGCCGAGGAGACGGGTCTCGACTGTGACGCGGTCGCCCTGGCGCTGATCCTGCGGCAGCCGTGGGCCGGTGTCGTCCTCTCCGGCGCCGCCACCACCAACCAGCTCGCCTCCAACCTGCACGGGGCGGTCGTCGACCTCGACGACGAGCAGGTGACCCGTCTCGCGGACCTCGTCGAGGACCCGCAGACGTACTGGGCGAAGCGCGGGCAGCTTCCCTGGCACTGACTGGAACCCTGCCGAGGGACCATGCGTGAGACGGCCATGCCGGCGATGAGACGAGAATGTCTCGGCCGGCAGCCTCGGCGACCGGGTCGGTCGCAAGAAGCTGCCTGGGCGGCGCGGTGGAACCGGCGGCAGTCATGCCGGCGGACACGGCAGAGGCCACACGCGCGTCGGCCCGCGCGTCATTCGTCGACGGCCTCACCATCGCCGCGGGCGCGGCAGCCCTGCCGGCCACCGCGGCAGCGGCATGGTTCGTGCTCCGCGGCCGACAGTAGGACAGCCGCCCCCGAGGGGACGCGGGGCGGGATCGACATGGGGCTCCGCCGCGTGGGCGCGACAAGCCGTTCCACGGACCCGCAGCCGACGAACGACCGATGTCCCCGGCGCTCCCGGCGGAACTACGCCGCTTCCTTCGCCTTGGACGCGTACATGTCCACGTACTCCTGCCCGGAAAGCCGCATGACCTCGGTCATCACGGAATCGGTCACCGCCCGCAGCACATACCGGTCCCGGTCCATCCCCTCGTACCGGGAGAACTCCATCGCCTCACCGAACCGCACGGTGACCCGGTGCGGCCGGGGCAGCCCCGCACCTCCCGGCTGGATCTTGTCCGTCCCGATCATCGCGAACGGCACCACCGGCGCCCCCGTCATCAGCGTCAGCCGGGCGATCCCCGTCCGCCCCCGGTACAGCCGGCCGTCGGGCGACCGCGTCCCCTCCGGGTAGATCCCGAAGACCTTGCCCTCGTCCAGGATCCGCCGCCCGGTCATCAGCGCGGCGACCCCGCCCCGGCCGCCGTCGCGGTCGACGGGAATCATGCCGACGCCGGTGAAGAACCAGGCCATCAGGCGGCCTTTGATCCCCTTGCCGGTGACGTACTCGTCCTTGCCGATGAAGAAGACCTGACGGTCGCAGACCAGCGGCAGGATCATCGAGTCGATGAAGGTCAGGTGGTTGCCCGCGAGGATGACCGGACCGCCTCCCGGGATGTGCTCCGCGCCCTCCACCCGTGGGCGGAACATCAGGCGCATGATCGGTCCGAGCACTGCCTTGATGAGCACGAAGCGGGACAACGAGCCCTCCTATGTCAAGGGTTCCGGTACAAGTCTGTGCAGGTGAGGACAATACTCCCGGCCCCCAGGGTGGCGCACATCGGGTTGACCGAGTCGATACCTGCTGTTGACGCGCCTTCACCTGCGGTGACGCACTGATGTCGAGCTGTCACCGCCCGCGACATGTGACGGACATCGCGTCACCGGACCGAAACTCCGTCACCTTCCGCCTCTCGTACGACACGGCGTGTCTTCCGCCTGTTCGGTCCCAGGTCTCCCGACGGTCACCTCAGGACACCTACGATCGTCCCGCTTTGACAGGTGCAGGGCATCGCAGTGGGAGGAGCCTCATGGGTACGCAGGAGTCGCGGCAGTCGCAGGACTGGCAGGAGCAGGCACGGGCAACGGGCCGACGGGCGCTGCTCGGGGCCGCGGTGCTCGGAGCGGGCGGAGCGGTCCTCGGAATGCCGGGCGCGGCGAGAGCGGACGAGGAGAAGGGGGGCGGTGACTCGGGCGGTGGATACCGGAGCCTGCCGGTGCCCACGGTCATCGCGCACCGAGGTGCCAGCGGGTACCGCCCGGAGCACACCCTCGGCTCGTACCAGCTCGCCCTCGACATGGGCGCTCACGTCATCGAACAGGACCTCGTGCCCACCAAGGACGGTCACCTGGTGTGCCGTCACGAGAACGACATCACCGGCACGACCGACGTCGCGGCGCACCCGGAGTTCGCCGCCCGCAGGGCCACGAAGGTCGTCGACGGGGTCTCCTACACCGGTTGGTTCACCGAGGACTTCACCCTCGCCGAGCTGAAGACCCTGCGCGCCAAGGAGCGCATCCCGGGCAACCGGCAGGAGAACACGCTCTACGACGGTCGCTGGCAGATCCCCTCCTTCGAGGAGGTGCTGCGCTGGGCCGACAGGGAGGGCCGGAAGCGCGGTCGGCGCATCTGGCTGCACGTCGAGACCAAGCACCCCACCTACTTCCGCAAGCTGGGCCTGGGGCTGGAGGAGCCGCTCGCAAGGCTGCTCCGCAAGTACAACCGTCACAAGAAGAACTCGCCCACCTTCCTGCAGTCGTTCGAGCCGAGCAGCATGGAACGGATGAGCCGACTGGTCGGCACGCCGCGCGTGGTGCTGCTGTGGACGCCCGACGACCGGCCGTACGACTTCGTCGAGGCGGGGGACCCGCGCACCGTCGCCGATCTGATCACGCCCGAGGGGCTGGCCTGGATCGCCTCCTACGCCCAGGGGATCGGCCCGCTGCTCGACCTCGTCATCCCGAAGGACGCGAGCGGCAACCTCACCACGCCGACCACCCTCGTCGCCGACGCGCACGCCAAGGGCCTGATCCTGCACCCCTACACCCTGCGCAACGAGAACACCTTCCTGCCCGCCGACTTCCGCAAGGGCACGGACCCCAACGCCTACGGCGACGCCTTCGGCGCGTTGGCGGTGTATTTCGCGACCGGCATCGACGGCATCTTCACCGACAACCCGGACACGGGCCTGCTGGCCCACGCGGACTTCGTCAACGACTGAGCTCCGTGCCCCGGTTGGGGTGACTCCCCGCCGCCCCGGCAACCCCCTGCCGGGGCGGCGGCGTCCCGGGGCATATGACACACGACATGCTCGCCACCCTCCGGCCCCTGCTGGTCGCGGAAGTGTCGGCCGAGGCCTCCGCGGCCGGTGCGGAGGCGGGGGACCTGGAGCAGGCGGTCTGGCTGCGCCTGCTGGAACGGCTCGACACCGACGGCCCGCCCGCCGACCCCGAGGGCTGGCTGCGCAGCGCCGTCCGTTTCGAGGCCCGCCTCAGCCGCCGCACGGCCCGACTCGAACGGCCGTACGTCGCCGAGCCCGCCGACGAGCACGCCCCCGGCCCCGAACAGCAGGCACTCACGGCCGCCCGCCGTCGCGCGCTGCACGCGGCGGTACGCCGGCTGCCCGGCCGCTGCCCCCGGTTGCTCGCGGCCCTGCTGTCCCCGCAGGACCTCACGTATCGTGAGATCGCGGGCGAGTTGGGCATCTCACAGGGCAGCCTCGGTCCGGAACGTTCCAGATGCCTGGGATGTCTTCGGCGATTGCTGGCCGCGGAGGTTGCGGCACGCGAACCGAGGGGATAGGAGTCAGGGACATCGGGTGAGCAGGTGAGCGGGAGGCGTGCACACATGGGCATGAGCGTGACCATCTCCGTGGCGACCGGGCAGGACGCCGACCAGATCTTCAGGCTGAGATACCTGTGTTTCCAGAGCGAGGCGGCGCTGTACGGCAACTACCGCATCGATCCGCTCGTCCAGAGCCTCGACTCCGTCCGCGCTGAGGTCGCCTCGGACTGCGTGTTCGTGGCCCGACTGGGTGACGAGGTGGTCGGCTCCGTCCACGGCACCCTCCTCGACGACGGCACCGCCTCCATCGGCAAACTCTGCGTCCACCCCCGCCTCCAGGGCCACGGCATCGGCGCGAGGCTGCTCCGCGCGGCCGAATCCGCCCTGGCCGGGGAGCGCGGCGCCACCAGGTTCCGCCTCAGTGCCGGCCGGCGCAGCGAGGGCAACCTCCGGCTGTACCGCCGAGTCGGCTACGAGACCGTCGGCACCAGCCAGGGCCAGGACGGCGTTCCGATGGTGGTCCTGGAGAAGCCGGCGGGAGCGTACGCGGCGACGGCATAGAAGGCGGCCCGGAAGGGGTGCGGGGCAGAGTCCGATCGCGGCTCCGCCGCATGGGCGCGACCGGCCGTGCGGCGAACGTGCGTGCCAGGGTTCGGGCGCCGGACCGGAGGGCACCCGGCAGGCTCTCAGGCGGCCTGCCCCCGCCGCGCACCCGTCCGCAGCCAGTACATCGCGGTGATCGGAAGAATGACGGGAATGAAGAGGTACCCGATCCCGTAGTCCGACCACACGGTCTTGTCGGGGAACGCCGACGGCTCGACCAGCGTCCAGGTCCCGACGACCAGTACGCCGGCCAGTTCGACCGCACAGCAGATCCGTGCCGCCTTCCGGGCGAACTCCCCGCCACGCACCAACGAGTACGTGATGAAGCCGTACACAACACCCGCCACCGCCGACAGCGCATAGGCGAGCGGCGCGTGTGCGAACTCGGTCGAGATCTGCACGATCGACCGCGACACCGCCCCGACGACCATCACGCCGTACAACCACACGAGCAACATCCCCGGCCCGCTGATGAGCCGTGCCCGCTCGGTCTCCGGTTCCTCCCGCACGGCGGACACGTCAGCCTCCCCAGATGTCGTAGAGCCGCACCTGCAGTACGGCGAGCACCACACCGCCCGCCGCGACGGTCACGCTGCCCCAGCGTGTCCGCTCCGCCAGCGACATGAACCCGGTCGCCGGGACGCAGGCGAACGCCCCGAGGAGGTACGACACGAAGATCGTGGTCCCCTGCTCCGGCTTCGCCCCGCGCGCCAAGTGCACGATCCCGACGACCAGTTGCACGAGGGCCAGCACCGACACCACGGCCATGCCGATGAAGTGCCAGTCCTTGGTCGGCTGATCGCGGTACGCGGCCCAGCAGCACCAGGCGGCGAGCAGAAGCGCGGCGACGGCGGTCGTCACCGTCAGGGGAACAAGCATGCCGCGACCCTATTACGGCCCAAAAGCCCCGCCGCGCCCGGCCCCGCGCGGTGAAACCCGTCGACGGCCCATCGTGGCTTGACGGCCGCGGCAGATGCCCGCCAGGTGGACGCTACCTGTCCTGACCTGGGGGTACGCCGCCGGAAATCGTCCGGCATGCGGACAGTCGTCACTCGCCCGAGTCGGCGACGGAAACATCGAGGACAAGTGGAGCGACGGCTCGGTCGTCCCGTCCTTCTGAGCCGACGGCACGTATACGGCGTATCGCCACGCACGGGGTCCACTCGCTCACCGCGGGTGGGCCTCGTGGTGCGATTCAGTGCTTTCATGCTGCATGCTGGGCAGTTCATCAGACTCTCAAAGGTTTCGAATGTTACGGAGCGGCGCATGACGAGCACCTTCCCCGACATCTCCATCAGCACGGAGCGGTTGGTTCTGCGCCCGTTCGACGAGGGCGACGTCCAGGCGCTCACCGAGATGATGAACGACGAGCAGGTGATGGCCTGGACCGATGTCCCGCAGCCCTTCACCGAACACGGTGCCCGCACCTGGATCACGGAGTACGTGCCCACTGAACGCACCTCCGGGCGCGGCCTCGACCTCGCCGTCACCGAGTTCCTCACCCAGCGTCTGGTCGGCGTCATCCAGTTGACCAAGACCAACTGGCACGTCCGGTCCGCCGAACTGTCGTACGTCGTCGCGCCCTGGGCGCGCGGCGAGGGCTACGCCTCCGAAGCCGCCCTCGCGACCGCCCAATGGCTGTTCCGCGAGCAGAAGTTCGAGCGCATCGAGCTGCGCACCGCCGCCGACAACACCGCCTCGCAGCAGGTCGCGCAGAAGATCGGCTGTATCAGCGAGGGTGTGCTGCGCAACGCCTGCATAGCGCGCAGCCGTACCGCCGAGGACAGCTGGACCGAGGTCCGCACGGACTTCATCGTCTGGAGCCTCCTCCCGGAGGACATCGAGGGCGTCGGCGAGGAACTGGCCGACAGCAGTGGTTTCGGCTCCTACTCGGACTGGAACTGAACAACCCACGGGCACGCGCACGGCCGCCGCCCGGCCGCCGGGTCCCACCGTGCCACCAGGTACTCTCACGGGACCCCCGTGCGGGCACTCCCGACGACCTGCGAAGACCCCCTGGAGACTGACGACGATGGCCGACCGGGTCACGGTGATCGGCTGGGACGGCTCCCCCTGACCGCCGCGGCGCGCTCCGCTCTCGCCGCCGCCACGCTGGTCGCGGGCGCGGCCCACCATCTGGCCCTGCCCGAGGTGCCCCCGGCCGCCGAACGCATCCGGCTCGGCAGCGTCTCCCTCGCCGCCCGCCGCATCGCCGCCCACCGAGGCACGGCCGTCGTGTTCGCCGACGGCGACCCGGGCTTCTTCGGAGTCGTCCGCACCCTGCGCGGCCCCGAGTTCGGCCTGGAGGTCGAGGTCGTCCCCGGTGTCTCCTCCGTGGCCGCCGCCTTCGCCCGCGCCGGAATGCCCTGGGACGACGCCCAGGTGGTCGTCGCCCACCGCCGCACGCTGCGCCGCGCGGTGAACGTCTGCCGCGCCCACACCAAGGTCGCCGTCCTCACCTCGCCCGGCGCCGGACCCGCCGAACTCGGCCTGCTGCTCGACGGAGTTCACCGCACCTTCGTGATCTGCGAGGAGCTCGGCACCGAACGCGAACGCGTCACCGTCGTCACCTCCGACAAGGCCGTCGACCACACCTGGCGCGACCCCAACCTCGTCATCGTCATCGGCGGGCCCGTCACCGCGGCCGAGGGTGGCGGCTGGTTCGCAGGCCGCGCCCCCGGCGCCGGCCCACGCGGCTGGACCCTGCCCGCCGGCGTCTACGGCGGCGCCATGGGCGAGGGTGAGGCCGAAGTGCTGCGCTCCTCCCAACTGGCCCGCCTGGGACCGCGCGTGGGCGATCTGGTCTGGGACATCGGCTCCGGCAGCGGCGCCTTCGCCACCGAGGCCGCCCGCTGCGGCGCCGCCGTCATCGCCGTCGACCGCGACCCCGAGGCCTGCGGCCGTACGACCCTCGCCGCCCGCCGCTTCGGCGTCCAGCTCCAGGTCGTCCACGGCACGGCCCCGCACATCATGGAGAACCTCCCCGAACCCGACGTCGTACGCGTCGGCGGTGGGGGAGCGGCGGTGGTCTCCGCCGTCGCCGACCGCCGCCCCCGGAGCATCGTCACCCACGCCCTGACCCGCCCCGCCGCCGAGCGCGTCGGACGGGACCTGACCGAGCACGGATACGACGTCCGGTGCGAGTTCGTCCAGTCCGTCGAACTCGACACAAGAGCCTGGACGGAACGGCAACGGAGCGTTGCGTTCCTGCTCAGCGGGACATTGCCCGAACGTTCCCCGTGATCCGGTCGTCGTACCGGCGCGGTAGGCTGGCCGATCGTTGTACCGCACTTCGGCACCCGGCACTTCGTCGGTCAATGTCCGGAAACCGTGCCCGTTTTGAGGGCGTGTGTGGTACGGCGGAACCGGGGGACGCGCAACGTGGCGCAGTCCACAGCGGACCGTCGCGGATCAACCTGTCGCGACGGCGGGACGACCGGGACAATGGCCAGTCAATGGCTTTGTCGACATGCAGGCGGTCGTCACGTGCCGCTGGGCACGCACGCTCGTTCTCCACAGTGGGGCGGTAGGTGCGCCGTTCCCGGGCCAGCTGGCATGGAGGCACTAATTGATGGGCGAGGGGTACGCATGACCGACACCGGCCAGGTCCCGGGCGAGGGGCAGCCGGAGAGCGCAGGCATGGTGGAGCAGCCGGGCGTCCCTGCGCCGGGTGCGTACACCTACCTCTCCGAGACCACCACCGAGGACGAAGACCTCCTCCTGCCGGGCGCCCAGGGCGCGTGGGGCAACGAAATGCCGCCGCCCGCCCCCGAGCCCGTCGTCCAGGTCGTCCACGAGCCCGGCCCGCACGAGATGTCGGGCAGGGACAGCGGCTCGCTCGACCTCGGCGCCGTCCGCGCCCCCGTCGCGACGCCCGTCCCGCAGCCTCCGGTGGCGCGCCGACCGCTGCACCTCGGCCCGCCCACCCCCGACGCCTCCGCCAGTCCGGTCCGTTCCCTGGCCGACCGGGGTCCGGCGGGCGCCCCCGTCCCGCCCGGCGCCGTACGCCGGCCCGGCCCGACCGCCACCGGCCCCGAGTACCTCGACGTGCCCCCGCAGGCCGCGACGCCCTGGGCCGACGCATCCGCTCCGGTCGCGCCCGGAGTGGTTGCCGGGGCTGCGACCGCAGAAACGGTCGTTCCGCAGGAGGAGCAGGCTTCCGTGGCCGTGGCGCAGGCGCCGCCCGCCGAGGACGTGGCGCAGGGAGAGCAGGAGGCCCTGGCCGCCGAGGCCCTGTACCAGGCCCAGGACGCCGCCTACGCCCTGGCCCAGGAGGCCGCAGCCGCCCAGTTCCGGACCCCGGACGCCGTCGGGGCACCGGTCGCCGCTCAGCCGCAGACTCCGCAGGCGGTCGAGGTTCCGGCTGCTGCCCGGCCTGAGAACTCGGAGCCTGCTCAGGCTCCGGCTGCTGTTCGGCCGCAGGGTCCGGAGGCCGTCCACGCCTCGGCCGCCGGTCAGCAGCAGGGCCCGGTGACCGCTGAGGCCCCGTCCGTCACTCAGCCCCAGGTCCCGGAGGCGGCCGTGGCGCCATCCGCGCCCGAGGCCGCCGAGGTCCCGCCAGTGGCGGCGGCCCCGCAGGCCGAGGGCCCGCAGACCCCCGAGCCGGTGGGCACGGCCCTCGTGGATGCCGTGCCGGCGGCCCAGGCGCCGGAGGCCACGCCGTTCTCCCCGGCTGCCCAGGACTCCGACCCGGTCCAGCCCCAGGTGGCCGCCGAGGCTCAGGACGTCGCCCAGGTTCCGCAGGAGCCCGAGGAGGGTGCCGAGCCCCTCGACGCGTACGTACCGGCCCGGCCCGCCGACGCGGACGCGCCGCCGGAGGCCGACGCCGCGACGCCGGTGCCCGCGCAGGACGAGCAGGCCCCGGCCGACGCGCCGACGGCTGCGGTGGACGCCCCCCAGGCCGCTGCCCCCGAGGAGGGTGCGCCGACCGCCGTGCCGGAGCGGCAGTCCGCCACCGATGTGCCGGACCCGCAGACCGCGACCGCCGAGCCGGACCAGGAGAACGCCCCCGTGGCCCCGGACGAGCAGGCCGCGAGCGTCGCACCGGACGACGCCGCGCAGGATCCCGGGCTCGCCCAGGACCCGCAGCAGCCGGCGGAGGCGTCGGCCGTCGAGGAACCGCAGCCGACGGCGGCCGAAGTGACAGAGGTCCAGATGTCCGAGGCGGCCCAGCCGGTGGTGGCCCCGGCGCCTCGGCCGGAGGCCGTCGCCGAGGAGGCGCGGCCCCTCGATCCGCCGCAGCCGGAGCCGCAGCCCGCCGTACAGGGCCCGCAGACCACCGAGCCGGTCGCGGAGGACACCCCGGTCGAGGTCGACCAGGCGGACCAGCCGGCGCAGGTCGCCGAGACCGTCCCGCAGTCCGTGCAGCCGCCCGCGCCCGAAGCCGAGGCCCAGGCCACGGAGGTGAACACAGCCGACCGGACGGACGAGGCCCCGGACGCCGAGGAGCCCGCCCCCGCCGAACAGCCGGCCGGGGAAGCTCCCGCCGAGCCCGCTGCCGAGGACCCCGCTGCCATGGACCCCGTAACCGTGGACCCCGCTGTCGCCGAGGCGCCGAACCCCGTGGCCTCCCAGATCGACGCGCCCCAGGGCGCCGTCGTCCAACCCCAGGCCGAGCCCGCCCCCGATGCTCCAGCGCCGGCCGGCTCCCAGGAGCCCGAGCCCCAGGCCGATGCCGAGGCCGCGCAGCCGCTGGGCCAGTTCGTGCCCGTGGAGGTCTCCGTGCCGACCACTCCGCACCTGGCCCCTGCCCCGCCCCAGGGGATGGTGGTCCCGCCGCCCCCCGTCGACGACCGGCCGACGCCCGTCGCCGCCGAGTTCCCGGCGGCCGAGGGGCAGACGGCGGACGCCCCGGAGCCACAGCCGGAGGCGACGGAGCCCGTGGCCACGGTCCCCGCGCCCCGGGACTCCGAGACCGAGACGACCGTCGTACCGCAGCCGCTCGCCGCGGCCGACGCGGAGCCCGACGTCGCCCAGAACGCGGACGACCTGGACACCAGGGCCGCCGACCGGGAGAACCAGGAAGACCAGACGGACAGCGAAGCGGCAGCCGCGGCGGCAGCAGCCGAAGAGAGCGCGGCCCGGGTGGAGGAAACACCCGAAGACGTACAAGAAGAAGCACGTCGGCCCATCGGCCCGGCCGCGCCCGCCTACGACGACGCCGAACGCGAGGCCGTCCTCAAGGTCATGCGCGAGCGCCGCGACATCCGCAACGGCTTCCGCGGCGACCCGATCCCGCACGACGTGCTGCTCCGCGTCCTGGAGGCCGCCCACACGGCACCCTCCGTCGGCCACTCGCAGCCCTGGGACTTCGTCGTCATCCGCTCGGCCGAGACACGACGCACGATGCACGAGCTCGCCCAGCGCCAGCGCGAGGCGTACGCGAAGTCGTTGCCGAAGGGCCGGGCGAAGCAGTTCAAGGAACTGAAGATCGAGGCCATCCTCGGCACCCCGGTGAACATCGTCGTCACCGCCGACCCGACGCGCGGCGGCCGTCACACCCTGGGGCGCCACACGCAGCCGCAGATGGCCCCGTACTCCTCCGCCCTCGCGGTGGAGAACCTGTGGCTCGCGGCCCGCGCCGAGGGCCTCGGTGTCGGCTGGGTCAGCTTCTTCGACGAGCGCGAGATGGTCCGCGCCCTCGGCCTGCCCGGACATCTGGAGGTCGTGGCGTACCTGTGCGTCGGATACGTCGACGAGTTCCCGCAGGAGCCCGAGCTGATGCAGGCGGGCTGGGCCAAGCGCCGCCCGCTGTCCTGGGTCGTCCACGAGGAGACATACGGCCGCCGCGCCCTGCCCGGCGCCGAGCCGCACGACCTGCTCGCCGAGACCGTCGCCGGAATCCGCCCGCTGGACGCCAAGGCGCTCGGCGAGGCATGGGAGCGCCAGAAGCGGATGACGAAGCCGGCGGGCGCGCTCGGCATGCTGGAGATCATCTCCGCCCAGCTGTCCGGTCTCTCCCGCCAGTGCCCGCCGCCGATCCCGGAGCCCGCGGCCGTCGCGATCTTCGCCGGTGACCACGGCGTCCACGCCCAGGGAGTCACCCCCTGGCCGCAGGAGGTGACGGCCCAGATGGTGGCCAACTTCCTCGGCGGGGGAGCGGTCTGCAACGCCTTCGCCACCCAGGTGGGCGCCGAGGTCTGCGTCGTGGACGTCGGTGTGGCGAGCGACCTCCCGGCCACGCCGGGTCTGCTGCCGCGCAAGGTCCGGGCCGGTACGTCCGACATGACCACCGGCCCCGCGATGACCAGTGAGGAAGCCAAGAAGGCCATCGAGGTGGGCATCGAGACGGCCCGTGACCTGGTGGCGGCCGGCAACAAGGCGCTCCTCACGGGCGAGATGGGCATCGCCAACACCACGGCCTCCGCCGCCCTCATCTCCGTCTTCACCGGCGCGGACCCTGCCGAGGTCACCGGCCGGGGCACCGGCATCAACGACGAGACCCTGGCCCGCAAGACCGACGTCGTACGCCGCGCCATCGAGCTCCACCAGCCGGACCCCGCCGACCCCATCGGCGTCCTGGCCGCGATCGGCGGCTTCGAACACGCGGCGATCGTCGGCCTCCTCCTGGGCGGAGCCTCCCTCCGTACACCGGTGATCCTCGACGGCGTCAGCGCCGGCGCCGCCGCCCTGGTGGCCCGCGCCATCGCCCCCGAGGTCCTCGCCGCCTGCATCGCCGGCCACCGCAGTGCCGAACCCGGCCACGTCGCCGCCCTCCAGAAACTCGGTCTCCGCCCCCTCGTCGACCTCGATCTCCGCCTCGGCGAGGGCACGGGCGCCCTGCTCGCCCTCCCGGTGGTCCAGAGCGCGGCAAGGGCGATGCACGAGGTGGCGACGTTCGACTCGGCGGGGGTGACCGAGAAGTAGGGAAGTCGGTGCCGGGTGCCTTCCCGGCTCGGACGAAGCCGGGCTCCGGGCGGTACGCCGCCGGTCTGTGAGCAGTCGTTCCGCAGGGCGGAGCGGGTGGGCACAGACCGGTCACCCGCACCCGGCGACGGCGCTCAGCCCCCACCAACCGCACCGCCCCACCAGCCTGCGCGTAAAATCCGCACGTCAGGGCCGCTCCAAAGCCGCAGCGCGCCCACCGCACCGCCGCCGCAAGAGGAGCCGCCCCCTCATGGCCGAACACCCCGCCTACCCCGTAGGCCTCCGCCTCACCGGCCGCCGAGTGGTCGTCATCGGCGGGGGCCAGGTCGCCCAACGCCGTCTCCCCGCCCTCATCGCGGCCGGTGCCGACATCCTCCTCGTCTCCCCGTCCGCCACCCCCTCCGTGGAGGCGATGGCCGACGCCCGCGAGCTGACCTGGGAGAAGCGCCCCTACACGGAGGGTGACCTGGCCGGGGCCTGGTACGTCCTGATCGCCACCGGCGACCCGGAGGCGAACGCCCGTGCCTCGGCCGAAGCGGAGCGCCACCGCATCTGGTGCGTCCGCTCCGACAACGCCGAGGAAGCCACCGCCTGGACCCCGGCGACCGGCCACAGCGAGGGCGTCACGGTCGCCGTCCTCACCGCCAAGGCCCAGGGCCGCGACCCCCGCCACACCGCCGCCATCCGCGACGCGGTCGTCGAGGGCCTGCGCGACGGCACCCTCGTCGCCCCCCACCACCGCACCCGCACCCCCGGTGTCGCCCTGGTCGGCGGCGGCCCCGGTGACCCGGACCTGATCACCGTCCGAGGCCGCCGCCTCCTCGCCGAGGCCGACGTCGTCATCGCCGACCGTCTCGGCCCACGCGACCTGCTCGCCGAACTCCCCCCGCACGTCGAGGTGATCGACGCGGCGAAGATCCCGTACGGCCGGTTCATGGCGCAGGAAGCGATCAACAACGCACTCATCGAGCACGCCAAGCAGGGCAAGTCGGTCGTCCGGCTCAAGGGCGGCGACCCGTACGTCTTCGGCCGTGG
Source organism: Streptomyces sp. TG1A-60 (assembly GCF_037201975.1). Classification (NCBI taxonomy): domain Bacteria; kingdom Bacillati; phylum Actinomycetota; class Actinomycetes; order Kitasatosporales; family Streptomycetaceae; genus Streptomyces; species Streptomyces sp. TG1A-60. The sequence goes on from NZ_CP147520.1 coordinate 6,814,383, forward strand.
CATGGAGGAACTACACGCGCTCGCCGAGGCCGGCATCCCCTGCACGGTCGTCCCCGGCATCTCCAGCTCGATCTCCGTCCCCGGCGCGGCCGGCATCCCGGTCACCCATCGGGGCGTCGCCCATGAGTTCACTGTGGTCAGCGGCCATGTGGCCCCCGACGACGAGCGTTCGCTGGTCGACTGGCCCTCCCTCGCCCGGCTGACCGGCACGCTCGTGATCCTGATGGGCGTCGACAAGATCGGCCGGATCGCCGAGGCCCTGGTGGCCAACGGCAAATCCCCGGACACCCCGGTCGCCCTGGTCCAGGAGGGCACCACGGCCGCCCAACGCCGGGTCGACGCCACGCTCGCCACCGTCGAGGAGGCCGTGCGTACCCAGGAGGTCAAGCCGCCGGCGGTCATCGTCGTCGGCGCGGTCGTGAGGGTGGGGCCCGCGGCGAGCGCCTGATTCCGGTCGGCGACCCGGCCCACACTCACGTAACCGTGGGTAACCCACCCGCTCCAAGCCGTTGGCACCACACCCAGGACAAGGCAGTATCACCCTGTGGCCGAACTCATCACCGTCGAGGAACCCGCCGACCCGCGCCTGCGCGACTACACCGGCCTGACGGACGTGGAACTGCGCCGCAGGCGCGAACCCGCCGAGGGGCTGTTCATCGCCGAGGGTGAGAAGGTCATCAGACGGGCCAAGGAAGCCGGCTACGAGATGCGCTCGATGCTGCTCTCCGCCAAGTGGGTCGACGTCATGCGCGACGTGATCGACGAAATGCCGGCCCCCGTCTACGCGGTCAGCCCGGAACTCGCCGAGCAGGTCACCGGCTACCACGTCCACCGGGGCGCCCTCGCCTCCATGCAGCGCAAGCCCCTGCCGACGGCGGACCAGCTGCTCGGGGCCGCCCGCCGGGTCGTGATCATGGAGTCGGTCAACGACCACACCAACATCGGCGCGATCTTCCGCTCGGCCGCCGCCCTCGGCATGGACGCCGTCCTGCTCTCCCCGGACTGCGCCGACCCGCTCTACCGGCGCAGCGTCAAGGTCTCCATGGGCGCGGTCTTCTCCGTCCCGTACGCCCGTCTGGACACCTGGCCCAAGGGCCTCGACGCCGTCCGCGACGCCGGCTTCACCCTGCTCGCCCTCACTCCGGACGAGAAGGCGAGGTCTCTCGACGAGGCCGCGCCGCACCGCATGGACCGCGTCGCCCTCATGCTCGGCGCCGAGGGCGACGGTCTCTCCACCAAGGCCCTCATGTCCGCCGACGAATGGGTCCGCATCCCCATGGCCCACGGCGTCGACTCCCTCAACGTGGGCGCGGCGGCGGCCGTCGCCTTCTACGCGGTGGCGACGGGCCGTCCGCAGACCTGAGGGGCGTCGGTGGGAGTGCCGCGCCCCGCCAGAGGCGCGGGCAAACCGCGCGATCGCCCTCCTGCAGCCCGCAGCGCGCAAACGCAGTCCCGAACTCTGTCCTCGGGTCACCCCTCGGTCGCTCTGCTACTCCAGCAACGACCGCTCCTGCCGTACGCCGCCGTTCCGTCCCCCGTCACCGTCGAGCCCACGCGACGGCCCCTGGCACCCCTGCGCCGTAGCGATACCGAGCGCCGCGAGCAGCGTCACCACGACGAACACCACGAGCCGCTGACGCAGCAACCGCGGATTGGCGGGCCGCCGCCCGGCCCCGTTGGTCCGGGACCCCGGACGCCCGGTGCCACTGCGCGGCGCGGGCCGCCTGCCGGAGCCGGTGGTGTTGCGGGACGACGCGGGCCGCGAGCGACCGCCGGTCCGCGCGCCGCCGCCCCCCCGGTCCGGGAGCCACCCCCGGTCCGAGGCGGCGGCGAACCCGGCGCGCCCCGCTGCGATCCGCGCGTGTCCTCCGGCGGCTGTCGCAGGGTGCGCTGCTCGACGTACTGCTCCGCGAGCCGCCCCGAGGGCCGGTCCGGATCCGTGCGCGACGCGGGTTGCCGGACTTCCGCCAGCCCCTGCGCCTCGCGGGCGGCGATCTCCTTGAGCCGCAGCGACAGCTGCAGCGTGCTGGGCCGCTCCTCCGGGTCCTTCGCCAGGCAGGCGCGAACGAGGGGGGCGAGCGCGTCGGGCATCCCGCGCAGCTGCGGCTCCTCGTGCACCACCCGGTAGAGCATGACCTCCGAACTGCCGTGTCCGAAGGGGGAGTCGGAGGTGGCCGCGTAGGCGAGCGTGGCCCCCAGGGAGAAGACGTCCGTGGCCGGCGTCACCGCGGCCCCACGCACCTGTTCGGGCGCGAGGAACCCGGGCGACCCCACGGCCGTACCGACATGGGTCAGCGTCGAGGCCCCCGTCGCCCACGCGATACCGAAGTCGATGATCCGCGGCCCCTTCGGGGACAGCAGGATGTTGGACGGCTTCAGGTCGCGGTGGACGACACCGGCCTCGTGCACGGCCACGAGCCCCTCGGAGAGGGCGGCCCCGACAGCGGCCACATCGGCGGCCGACATGGGCCCTTCCTCGGCGACCTTGTCGTGCAGCGAGGGTCCCGGCACGTACTGCGTGGCGAACCACGGCCGGTCCGTCTCCAGATCGGCGGCGACCAGCCGGGCCGTGCACCCGCCCCTGATCCGCCGCGCGGCCGACACCTCGCGAGCGAAGCGCGATCTGAACTCCTGGTCCTCCGCCAGATCCGGCCGGATCACCTTCAGCGCGACTCGCTGTCCACGCCGGTCGGAGCCCAGATAGACAACGCCCATGCCGCCCGCGCCGAGCCGTCTGTGGATCCTGAACGAGCCGACGACACGCGGGTCCTCGCGCCTCAGGCGCATCATCGCCATGTTCATCCCCGCTGCCCGTTCCGTCCGACGAGCCACAGCTTACGTTTCCACGGCCGGGCGTGCGCAGAGGCCGCGCCCTCGCGACCCGATCGATTGTCGGTGCCGGGTGGGAAACTCGAAGAGCGGTCAGGGAACAGGAGTTCGGGACGGCGTTGGGCTCTCCGCGATCCCAACCATGCGCCACAGAAGGGGGATTGAACCCGTGAAAGGTGACCGTGTGGAGATGGTCGTGGAAGCCGGGGGCACGACGCGCACCTACGAGGTGATCGCGAGCCCGGCCGGCCGTCGGGTGGAGACGGCGGTACGGCGAGGTGCCGTGGAAGTGAGCGAAGTCACCCTCCCCCACGCTCGGCTTCGCTCGCGCGGAGGGACCCCCGTCGGCTAGGTGTGCGGACGGCCAGGTTCGTGGCGAAACCGGCTCCTCGCGCTGGTCGGGCAGCCGGTGCCCCGCGAGGACGGCTCGGAGCGGAGCGCGTAGCAGAAGGGACAGACCGGGCGTCCCCTCCGGGAAGACCCCGAGACCTAGGACCTCGTCTCCACCCTGGGGAGTACGTCCCAGGTGGCCGCTCATCCTCCGGGAGGCCCGCCAATCGGTACGAGGGCATGACGACCCACACCCGCCGCGCGCCTAGATTTGAGTCAAGCGGCGGGTGCGGCACTCGTCCCCCGAGGTCATGCACCCGCCGCTGCCAAAGACAAGCAAGACCGACGAGAACAGCCGGAGGAGGGACCATGGCCTACACGGCACCGCGGACCGGGATCCGCACACGGGAGCGCAGGGCGTTCACCGCCGACCGCCGCGTCGGCCGTCGCCACCCCTTGGTCGCGACCGCGATGGTCCTCCCCCTGGCGGCCCTGCTCGTGTACGCCTTCGGCGGCTGGGAAGCAGTGGTCACACAAGCGTCGTCCGTGGGTGTGATGCTGGGGCGCTGAGAGGCGACCCCAGGCCCGGAAGAGCGGTCCGGGCGGGGACATCCACCCATGAAACCCCGTGGGGACGGGGGTGCGGCGGACGGCAACAAGACGCCCGCGCAGCTGGGGAGCTGCGCGGGCGTTGCGCTTTTGCGCGCCTGAACCGGAATCCCACATGCCCCCAGCCTTGGGCAGTCGTGGCGCCGGGCGGCACGGGTCGGCGCAGCGGTGTCTCGCAACCGCCGTGCAGCGGAACCTCCCACCGGCCCGCACCAGCGGACGGCGCCTGTCTGCGTAGGCTCACGCTCAGCGTCGTACGACTTCCGCAGGGGGACTCATGACCACCACCGCCGACGTACTCCCGGCCCTCAAGGCCAAGGTGCGACGCACGGCCCACCCCGAATCCACCCCCTGCGCCCACCCCGACACGGTCCTCGCGGAACGCGCGGACGGTACGGTCGTCCGCCATGCCGGCACCGTCGCCAAGGCCCACGCCCCCGACACGAACCCCACAGATCTGGCCCTCCGTCTGACCGCCGCCGCCGCCAATCCCGACATTCTTCTGGGCCCGCTCCACCCCGCCCCCACCTCGCTCCACGGCCGCCTTGTCACCTTCTGGCCGTACGGCACCCCGGTCGACCCCGAGACCCCGGAGAAAGCACCGTGGGAGGCGGCGGCCACCCTCCTCGCCCACCTCCACCAGCGGCACCCGCCCCCAGGCTCGCCACCCATGCGGGGCCCCGCCAAGGCGGCCCGGGCGATCGCCCGCCTGAAAGCCGCCGCCCCCGACCACCCCTCCACGGCCCCGGTTCTCCACGCCTGGCACTCCCTCCCCGCCTGGGCCAGGGCCGAGGCCTCCATGCCCGACACGACCACCCTCTGCCACGGCGACCTGCACCTCGGCCAACTGGTCCGCCACCCGACGACCGGCCCCTGGCGGCTGATCGACGTCGACGACCTCGGCGTGGGCGTCCCGGCCTGGGACCTCGCGCGCCCCGCCGCCTGGTACGCCTGCGGCCTCCTGCTGTCCGACGAGTGGACCCGCTTCCTCACCGCGTACCAGCGGGCGGGCGGCCCGGCGGTCCCCGCTCAGGGCGACCCCTGGCCCGTACTGGACGTACCGGCCCGCGCGCTCACGGTGCAGACGGCGGCCCTGGCGATCGCGAAGTCCACGGCGGCCGACCGTCCCCTCGACGAGGTGCAGCAGTCCGTCGTGGACGCGTGTGACCGAATGGGAGGTATCCCGCCGGAGTCGGCGGACGCTTTCCCGACGTAGGGTGCAACCGACCACGGCCGGACGGTGTCTGTCCTGGCGTCGCACGAAGCAGCACCGACCGGCGAGGAGTTGAGCCGAACCATGCACATGCAGTGTCCGAAGTGCCATGCGCCGATGCACACCTACAACCGCAATGGCGTCCAGATCGAGCAGTGCAGCGGCTGTCGCGGGATCTTCCTCGACTACGGCGAGCTGGAGGCCTTGACCCGCATGGAGTCCCAGTGGGGCGGCGGCCCGGCCGTTCCACCGCCGCCGGCCGCCCCGCAGTACCCGTCGGGCGGCGGCCACGCCGCTCCCGCCTGGGGCGCCCCGCACGGCGGCCACCACGGCCACCACGGCCGCCACAACCGAGGCTTCGGACACATGCTGTTCTCCAGCTGAGCCGGCACACGACGAAGCCCCCGGCCGTACGAGACGGCCGGGGGCTCGGTGTGTGTGGACGATACTGGGATTGAACCAGTGACCTCTTCCGTGTCAGGGAAGCGCTCTCCCGCTGAGCTAATCGTCCTCGGGGTCACAGCTCAGGGGCTGTGGATCTTGCGTGCGCGATACTGGGATTGAACCAGTGACCTCTTCCGTGTCAGGGAAGCGCTCTCCCGCTGAGCTAATCGCGCGGGTCGAAGCCTTGGGACTCCAGAAGCCCTGAGGCCTCAGTGGACGATACTGGGATTGAACCAGTGACCTCTTCCGTGTCAGGGAAGCGCTCTCCCGCTGAGCTAATCGTCCTTGGAGGTGGAGACGGGATTTGAACCCGTGTAGACGGCTTTGCAGGCCGTTGCCTCGCCTCTCGGCCACTCCACCAGGAGTGCGGGGGTTCAGGAAGATCCACCGCTTTCCTGCGAGCGGACGACCAGGTTCGAACTGGCGACCTCAACCTTGGCAAGGTTGCGCTCTACCAACTGAGCTACGTCCGCTTGTCGTTTCCGGCCCGCTTCCGCGTGCCGGCGACGAGTTGAACTCTAGCGGATTCCGGGGCCAGCACAAAAACGCGTTTGTGCAGCGTGCTGCGGTGCGTCAAGTCCAGGACCCGGCCGGGCCCGCCCGGTGGGGCACCCGCCCTAGACTCGAGTGCGTGCGCGACCTCCCTCCGCTCGCCCGCTTCGGCGACCTCGTGGCCACCGGCCTCACCGATGTGACCAGCGACGCCGCAGCCCTGGACTCGGCCGGCTTCTGGGTCGTGTGCGCGGACTACGAGGGCGGTCTGGTGTGTGCGCGCTTCCGTGACGTACGCCGCGCGCCGGCGCCCGCTCCGGTGCCGGGAAAGTGGCGCGGGCCGGGCCTCGATGACTGGACGTCGTCCCTCGACCGCGCAACGTACACGGCGGGCGTGCGCCGGATCCGCGAGCACATCGCCGCCGGTGAGGTGTACCAGGCGAACCTCTGCCGGGTGCTGTCCGCGCCCGTCTCGCCGGACGCCGACGTGGACGCACTGACCGCGCTGCTGGCGCGCGGCAATCCGGCACCGTTTGCAGGAACGATTCGCCTCCCGGTGTACGGGGTGGAGATCGCCACCGCGTCCCCCGAGCTCTTCCTGCGCCGCGACGGCCGTGTCGTCGAGTCGGGGCCGATCAAGGGCACCGGACGCACCGAGGCGGACCTCCTGGAGAAGGACCACGCCGAGAACGTGATGATCGTCGACCTGGTCCGCAACGACATCGGGCAGGTCTGCGTCCCCGGCTCCGTGACCGTGCCCGACCTGTGCGTCGTCGAGAAACACCCGGGGCTGGTCCACCTCGTCTCCCTCGTCCACGGCGAACTGCGCGCCGCCGCCGGCTGGCCGGAGCTGCTCGCCGCGGCCTTCCCGCCCGGCTCCGTCACCGGCGCGCCCAAGTCGAGCGCCCTGCGGATCATCGACGCCCTGGAGACCGCGCCGCGCGGCCCGTACTGCGGGGGCATCGGCTGGGTCGACGCCGACCGGGGCACCGCGGAGCTGGCCGTCGGCATCCGTACCTTCTGGATCGACCGGGCGGCGGGCGAGCTCCGCTTCGGCACGGGCGCGGGGATCACCTGGGGGTCGGATCCGGAGGCGGAGTGGCTGGAGACCGAGCTGAAGGCCGCCCGCCTGCTCACGGTAGCGTCGGGAACGTACGAGGCGAGTGGGAGGACCCTTACGTGAAGATCTGGCTCGATGGCGGACTCAAGGACATCGACTCCGCCCGCGTCTCCGTCCTCGACCACGGGCTGACCGTGGGTGACGGCGTCTTCGAGACCGTGAAGGCGGTCGACGGACGGCCGTTCGCGCTCACCCGCCACCTCGACCGGCTGGCCCTCTCGGCACGCGGACTCGGTCTGCCCGTCCCCGACCTCGACGAGGTGCGCCGCGCCTGCTCCGCCGTCCTGGACGCCGACCCGGTGGCCCTCGGCCGACTGCGCGTCACCTACACCGGCGGTGTCTCCCCCCTGGGGTCCGACCGGGGTGACCACGGTCCGACCCTCGTCGTCGCCCTCGGCGAGACCACCCGGCGCGCCGACTCCACCGCCGCGGTCACCGTCCCGTGGACCCGCAACGAGCGCGGTGCCCTCACCGGCCTGAAGACCACCTCGTACGCCGAGAACGTCGTCGCCCTCGCCCGCGCCCGCGAACAGGGCGCGACGGAGGCGCTGTTCGCGAACACGGTCGGACGGCTCTGCGAGGGGACGGGTTCCAACGTCTTCGTCGTCCTCGAGGGTGAGACACACACCCCGCCGGTGGCCTCCGGCTGCCTCGCGGGCATCACCCGCGCGCTCGTCGTCGAGTGGACCGGCGCTCGTGAGACCGACCTGCCCCTGGACGTCCTGGAACGAGCCGACGAGGTCTTCCTGACGTCGAGCCTGCGCGATGTGCAGGCCGTGCACCGTGTCGACGCCCGCGAACTGCCGACCACGCCGGGCCCGGTGACGGCCAAGGCGATGCGGGTCTTCGACGAGCGGTCCGGGAACGATCTGGATCCTTGAAAGTCGCCGATATTGGGCTGACCCGGCGGCCCGGAGCGGGTAGAACACCCGTGATGACCACCACCCTGCGGCCCATCGAGCCGCTTCAGCACGCCGCCGACGGAACGCGTTCGCGCCGCTACCAGGTGTGCGTGAACAGCCGCTCCGTCGGCGAGATACACCTCGGTACGCGCCCCGACCCGGGTTCCTCGGCCGCCCGGATCCTGGATCTGCGGATCGATGAACCGGACCGACGGCGCGGCCGGGCCACGGTGGCCGCACTCGCCGCCGAGGAGGTCGCGCGGGGCTGGGGCTGCCGACGGATCGAGACGTCCGTCCCGGCCGGCGCCGAGCCCGCCCTGCGGCTGACCCAGGCGCTCGGCTACGTCCTGCGCAACCGCAGCATGCGCAAGCCCCTCGACGGCACCCGGCTCGAACTGCCCGCGGGCAGCCGGAGCCGGCCCATGACCGAGGCCGAGTACGGGCCGTGGAAGGAGGCCGGGCTGGAGGGCTACGCACAGGACGTCATCACCTGCGGCGTGCCCGAGGCGGAGGCGTACGCGAAGGCCGCCGACGACTACGAGCGGTGCCTGCCGCAGGGAGTGGCCTCCGAGAACAACCTGTGCAGTGTGCTGGAACATGAGGACACGAGAGTCGGCACCCTGTGGTTGTGGCTGACCGACGACACCGCCTTCGTGTACAACGTGGAGGCGGACGCCGCACACCGGGGCAGGGGGCACGGCCGTACGCTCATGCTCCTGGCGGAGGCCCAGGCGGTGGCGGCCGGGAAGGCCACCATCGCCCTCAACGTCTTCGCGGGAAACTTCCGGGCCGAATGCCTCTACGAGTCGCTCGGCTACCGGACGACCGCCTACCACCTGTCCAAGCCACTGCTCTGACGGCCGCCGGGAGGCGCCCCGGCGGTCAGGTGTCCTGGACCGGCAGCCGGTCGGCGATCTCCTCGATCCGCTCGCGCAGCCCCGCCTGGCTCCTGCCGCCGTCGAGGCGTTCGCCGCCGATGACGTAGGTGGGGGTGCCGCTCACGCCGATCGCCTTGCCCTCGGCCTGGTCGGCGTCGACGATCAGGATGTGCCGGCCGTCGATCAGGGCGGTGTCGAACTCCTCGGCGTCCAGACCCAGTTCACGGGCCACCTCGACCAGGAACGGCTCGCCCGCGCGGCCCAGCTCCTCGACCCGGCCGAGCAGGGCCTCGATGTACGGCCATGCCCGCCCCTGCGCCGCGGCCTCCTCGGCGGCCTGCGCGGCGGCGAAGGCGTGCTTGTTCTTCTCCAGCGGAAAGTGCCGCAGCCGTACGTCGAGCCGGGCGCCGTAGCGGGCCCGCAGCGCCCGGATGTCGTCGAGGGCGCTGCGGCAGTCGGGGCACTGGAGATCGCACCAGACGTCCAGCACGACGGCGGACGGTACGGGGGAGGAGTCGCTCATGGGGGTCAGTCTCCCAGGTCCGCACCGGCCCAGCCGGTGCTCTCCACGGCAGCAGCCGGTCCTCGGAAGCGGGGGCCGACCCCGAGACGACCCGGAGATCTCCCTGAGGTCTCCCCGGACCATGGCATAGCGGACGCGCGGCGGTGCAGGATGGAAGGGACGGACCGAGACCGCCCGACCGAGCACCGCCTGGAGGACCGGATGATTGCCGAGACAGTCTGTGCCGCCGTATCAGCGGCGGGCCTGGGCATCGCCGCGATCACGGCGTACCGGAAGCGCTTCCTCAGGGCGACTCGTATCGCCGCCTATGCGCTCGTGCCGCTCGGCCTGGTGATGACCGGAGTCGTCCAGTGGATGGCCGACACCGCCTTCAGCCCGACCGCGTGGGCCGGCTTCGGTGTGCTCGGCGCCGCCTGGTTGCTGTTCATGACCACCCGTGCCGTGGAGCGGCGCCGCGGAGTCACCGGGAAGGACTCCGCGGCGTCTGGTGCCGGGGCGATAGCCGCGGCGGCCTCGGCGCCCTCGCTCGGCCAGGGCACCCGGCCGGAGGCCCGCCCGGCGACCGCGCCGAAGGCGAGCGCGTCCGGTTCGTCCGGCGCGGACGACTTCAGCGACATCGAGGCGATCCTGAAGAAGCACGGCATCTGATCCGACGGAGTACCGCGTCGGACGCCCGGAGCGCTCACGGAGTGAAACGACACAGAAGGTCGGGCGGCGACGCCGAAGTGATCACGTTCGCTCCGGACGTTGTGGATATTGGCGAACTCTCCGTCATTCCGGGTGGTTTGATCGCGCGGAGGGTGCTCACTGCGTCATCATCGCGGCGAGATGCTGGACACAACACAGAGCGACACCGCCGCCCCGCCACAGGAGCGGCGAGGTTGTCTCTTCGCGCTCTCCCAGCCACCGCTGATGATCTTCCTTGCGGTGATCGGCTGCCTGCTGCTCATGGCGTCACTGCACGACCTGCTGATGCTCTGAGCCGTAAACGGAGCCCCTGACGTCACCCGTCGAGGGCTCCGTCAGTCCCCCGCCTCCGCACTCCGGTCCCAGTCTCCGCCGCACTCGTCGGCGGCGCGTGAGGTCCTCAGCCCGCCGACTCCTTGCGGCGTGCCCGGTAGGCGGCCACGTGCAGGCGGTTTCCGCAGGTGCGGCTGTCGCAGTAGCGGCGCGAGCGGTTGCGGGAGAGGTCGACGAAGGCCCGTCGGCAGTCGGGCGCCTCGCAGCGGCGCAGCCGCTCCTGCTCCCCGGCGACGACGAAGAAGGCGAGCGCCATGCCGCAGTCGGCCGCGAGATGGTCCGCGAGGGACGCGCCGGGCGCGAAGTAGTGCACATGCCAGTCGTAGCCGTCGTGGTCCGTGAGCCGGGGGGTGGTGCCCGCCGCGGCGATCAGATCGTTGATGACCGAGGCGGCCGAGCCCGCGTCGGGGGCCGCGAAGACCTCGGTGAACCGGCCGCGGACCTTGCGCACGGCGGACAGGTCGAACTCCGACAGCACGCCGACATCGCTGACCTCGTGGTTTCGTACGAAGTCGGTGAGCTGCGCGACCGTCGCGAGCCCGTCGGTCGCCGGGTCGCCGTCCGGCGCGGTGTTCACCAGATCCACCACGGTGGCGAAGGCGCACCGGGTGTCGTGGGTGATCAGCACGTTTCGCTCCCTGGCCTGCGAGGGTCGGGCGGGCGCCCGCCGATGCTGGCCGATGGTAATGGCTCGGCGAGGCGGTGGACCGGCACGGACCGGCCTGAAGCACCCCTGACACGACCGGAACGGGCCAGGGCGCCGATTGGTGCCCAGACCTGTTCCGGTCGGTCGCCGTATGGCGACCGACCGGGAACGGCATGGCTGCTGCGGCCCGGACGCGGCATGGCGACGCCGCCGCGCGGAGGTCCGCGGCGACGGCGTCGTCGGGTCGGCCTGAGCCGTATTCGGTTGTCTTGGCCCGCGCCGTCTCCCCGAGTGGACGGCGCCGGGCGGCTCTGTGGGGCCTGGCGCTAGCTTTCCGCCAGGATGTGGGAGAGCTCCTGATCGAGGTCGAAGTGCCGATGTTCCGTGCCGGGCGGCACGGCGGCGTCTGTGCGCTTCAGGAAGGCCTCCAGGGCCCGCGCCGGGGCTTCGAGCAGGGCTTCGCCCTCAGGGGAGCTCAGGGCGATGCACACGACGCCCTGACCGTGGCTGCGGGACGGCCAGACACGGACGTCGCCGGTGCCGGTGGGCCGGTGCAGGCCCTCGGCGAGGAGGTCGCGGGCGAACACCCACTCGACCGTTTCCTCGGCTCCGGTGTGGAAGGTGGCGTGCACGGCATAGGGATCGGCCGTGTCATACCGCAGTCCTGCGGGAACAGGCAGTGAGGACTCGCTCGACACAACGAGGCGCAGGTGCAGCTCGCAGCTGACCGTGGTGTTCATAAGCGCCATGGCCTTTCGCTCAGTGTGCGCTCGGGGATTCGCACGTCGGCGAAATCGACATGCCACCTACGGTGCCGTTGTAAACCCCTCTGGGGGTTTTGCGTCGCTTTTGGTAGCTCATCCGGCGGAGGCCGTCTTCTGTGGGTACGGCCATTCCAGTGACCGGTTTCTCTCCGGTAGGATTTGGCCCTATGGGCACGGGGAGTGACGGAACGGGGAAGGTCGCCGTGGCGACCGACGGAACGAAGAGCGAAGCGAACGTAGCGAACAGTGAGGCCGATGTGGCCGAGCGCGAAGCGGCGCTCGGATCTCGTGCGCCGGAATTCGTCAGGGCGCGGCGGATGCTGCACCTGAGCTGGCAGGTGGCCGTCTTCGTCGTCGGGCTCGCCGTGGTCGTCACCGGCGTGATCATGCTTCCGCTGCCCGGTCCCGGCTGGGTCGTGATCTTCGGCGGCATGGCGATCTGGGCCACCGAATTCGTCTGGGCCCAGCTGGTGCTCCGCTGGACCAAGCGGAAGGTCACCGAGGCCACCCAGCGCGCCCTCGACCCCAAGGTCCGGCGCCGCAACATCATTCTGACGTCGATCGGCCTGGTGATCGTGGCCGTTCTCGGCGGCGTCTACGTGTGGAAGTTCGGCCTGGAGATGCCCTGGAACATCGAGTACCAGTGATCCCGCGAGGGTGGCGCCGTGGATGCCGCATGTGGTCGGAGGCACCCGCTGACATGGGGTAATGTTCACCCTGCGTCCGGGCGATTAGCTCAGTGGGAGAGCGCTTCGTTCACACCGAAGAGGTCACTGGTTCGAACCCAGTATCGCCCACCAGACGATCACGACCCGACCCGCGGAAACGTGGGCCGGGTCGTTTCTGTGTGGGCGCGCGGCATCTTCCAGGCGTCATTCGAGTCCCGCGCCCCCGAAGGCCGGTGGACGACGCGAGGGCCGCCCCGCCGGTCATCGGCACGCCGACGCGGTGCCGTCGACTCCGCATCGCCGTGGTCGGACCCCGACGCTTCCGCGTCTTCGTCTCGGGGGCTCATGCTCCGTCAGCCCGCCATGCCCCGGGGGCGGTTGGGCGAGGGCCGTCGAGCCTCCCCGCCGACCCCCTTCAGTCTCGCCTGTCCGCTGCCCGACGACCCATCTCGCGTTCGACCCGTCGGCCGCAACTCCCGGACCTGGGCTTTCGCTTGATCGGCTGTCAGTCCGCGCTCCCACATGCCCGGCGTGAGAGCGACTCCGCTTCCATCAATTCCTGTCCGAATCATTGACGTCTCCTGAGGGGCTCCGTACCTTGTGGCAGCAAGCGCTTACTTGAAACGATTCATGGCGCGGGACGCAGCGTCGCGGGGAGGCTCAACCATGCAGCAAAACAGGAACGTTGAGAGGCGGACGGTCCTCAAGGCGGCCGGAGCCTCACTGGCCGTCGTGGGTCTGGGGGCGACGGCCACGGCCTGTGGCGGCGACAGCGGTTCGGGGGACGGGACGGTGACGATCCGCTACGCCTGGTGGGGGGCCGAGGACCGGGCGGAGCGCATCAAGAAGACCATCACGCTTTTCGAGAAGAAGTACCCGAAGATCAAGGTCAAGACGGACTTCCAGCCCTACACCGACTTCTGGAAGAAGTTCAACACCCAGGCCTCCGGTGGAAATCCGCCGGACGTGTTCCAGAATGCCATCGGGTTCCTGCGGAAATACGACGCGAAGAACGTGCTGCTCGATCTCAGTGCGCAGGTCGAGGCGGGCAACCTTTCCATGGACGGTTTCCGGGCCGGTCTCGACAAGTTCGGTGAGATCGACGGAAAGCTGCTCGGGGTCCCGGTCGGTTCCAACTCGATGGCTCTGGTGATCGACAAGCCCGTCTACACCAAGTCCGGCGTGCAGCCGGAGCAGGGCTGGACGTGGGACGACTTCGACGCGGCGATGAAGAAGATCCGCGACAAGACGGGGCGCGCCGGTGACACCGGTCCGTACAACGTCATGTACCTCTACGACCTCTATCTGCGTCAGAACGGCAAGGCGTTCTTCACCGAGGACGGGCTCGGCTTCACCGAGTCGGACCTGAAGACCTGGTGGGCGAAGGCCGAGAAGGCGGTCGCGGAGGGGCTCTACGCCGATCCGAAGAAGGTCGCCCAGATCAAGCCCAAGTCGGCGGTCGCCGCGGAACTTTCCGGTGGTGAGTTCACCTGGGACAACTTCACCGTCCGCTACACCTCCGAGGGCAAGAGCGTGTACGGTCTGGCTCCCATTCCGACCACGGACGGCAAGAAGACGGGGCAGTACCTCGGCTCGCTGATGCTCAGCGCGTCCAAGCGCACCCAGCATCCCAAGGAAGTCGCCCAGTTCATCAACTTCATGGTGCACGAGCCCGAGGTCGCCGAGATCATGGGCTACGACCGCGGGGTGCCCGCGACTCAGGCCCAGTACGACGCGTTCAAGCCGAACGACCCGGTCAACAAGGCGATCGCCGAGTACGAGGAGTCCCTCGTCGAGGCCGGAGTCCTGGAGCCCATCACCCCGCACCCGAACGGCGCGGACATCTGCGAGGCCGCATTCCTGCGCATCGGCGAAGAGCTCGGTCTCGGAACGCGCTCGGTGGACGACGCCGTCAAGCAGTTCTTCACCGAGTCGAAGACGGCTCTCGGCAGCTGATGGGAAGCCCCGTGACACACGCCCCTGCGACGGAGGGCCTGCCCAAGGGCGGGCGCTCCGAGCCGCGGCACGGTCCGGCCGGCTCCCCGCGTCCCGCCGCACTCAAGCGGCGGGGCCGCCGGGACAACCTGGCCGGCTATCTCTTCATGTCCCCCTGGATCGCCGGCTTCCTGCTGCTGACAGCGGGCCCGATGGCCGCCTCGCTCTACTTCGCCTTCACCGACTACAACCTGTTCGACGCGCCCCGGTGGATCGGCCTGGACAACTTCTCCGAGATGTTCGCCGATCCACGCTGGCGGCACTCGGTGCGGGTGACGCTGTGGTATGTCGTCGTCGGTACGCCGCTCAAGTTGATCGCGGCTCTCGGTGTGGCGCTGCTGCTGGCTCAGAAGCGGCGCGGGCAGGCCTTCTACCGGGCCGCCTTCTACGCGCCGTCGCTGATCGGGGCCAGTGTCTCCATCGCCATCGTGTGGAAGGCGATCTTCACCGACGACGCGATCGTCGACCGCACGCAGAAGACCTTCGGGATCGACGTCGGCGGCTGGACCGGCGACCCGAACCTGATCATCTACAGCCTGGTGGCGCTCACCGTCTGGCAGTTCGGCGCTCCCATGGTCATCTTCCTCGCCGGCCTCAAGCAGGTCCCGCGCGAGCTGTACGAGGCGGCCGAGGTGGACGGGGCGGGTACGTTCCGGCGGTTCTGGAACATCACCCTGCCGATGATCTCCCCGGTCCTCTTCTTCAACGTCCTGCTGGAGACGATCCACTCCTTCCAGATCTTCAGCTCGGCGTACATCGTGGGCGGCGGCGCCGGAGGCAACGCCTGCGGTCCGGCCGATGGTTCGATGGTCTATACCTGCTATCTGTACGTCCAGGGCTTCGAGAACAGCAGGATGGGTCTGGCCTCCGCGATGGCCTGGCTGCTGCTGGTCGCGGTCGCCCTGGTGACGGCGGTGCTGTTCTGGTCCCAGAAGCGCTGGGTGCACTACGAGGAGGGTGCCCGATGAGCGCACAGGCCACCGAGATCGCCCCGCCCCCGACCGCGAGGTCGGGTGCCCTCCGGCGCAGGCTGCCCGGCTCCCTCGCCTGGCACCTCGGGTCCCTGGTGATCCTCGCGGTGATCCTCTACCCGGTGATCTGGGTCCTCGGCGGCTCGTTCAAGGAGAGCGAGGACATCGTCGGCAGCCTGGACCTCTTCCCGGGCGACCCGATCATCTCGAACTACACGAGCCTCGCCGACGGCATCGCGGGCATCCCGATCTCCACGTTCTTCTTCAACTCGCTCTTCCTGGCCGTCGGTTCGGTGATCGGGATCCTGGTGTCCTGCTCACTGACCGCGTACGCCTTCGCTAAGATCAAGTTCGCCGGCCGGAACCTGCTCTTCACGCTGATGATCGGCACGCTCCTGTTGCCGTACCACGTGCTGCTGATCCCGCAGTACGTGCTGTTCCGCAACATGGAAATGATCAACACGTACACCCCGCTGCTGCTGCCGAAGTACCTGGCCACGGAGGCCTTCTTCGTCTTCCTGATGGTGCAGTTCATGCGGAACCTGCCCAAGGAGCTCGACGAGGCGGCCCGCCTCGACGGCTGTGGGCACTTCCGGATCTACTGGTCGATCGTGCTGCCGCTGTGCCGGCCCGCGCTCATCACCAGCGCCATCTTCACGTTCATCAACGCCTGGAACGACTTCATGGGCCCGCTGATCTATCTGAACGAGCCCGACAAGTACACGGTCTCACTCGGTCTGAAGATGTTCGTGGACCAGGACGCCGTGGCCAACTACGGCGGCATGATCGCGATGTCGCTCGTGGCGCTGCTTCCGGTGCTCGCCTTCTTCCTCGCCTTCCAGCGCTATCTGATCGACGGCATGGCCACCTCCGGTCTGAAGGGCTGAGGTGAACCGACCATGGCCCAGGCCCGTGCCCGTGCGAAGGCCGCCGCAGCACGTGAGGAGTCCCTGCTCGCCGAGCGGTTCGCGCTGTTCGCCGAGTGTCTGCTCACCGGGGTGTGGATCGCGCTCGCCTCGCTGCCGCTGGTGACGTACCCGGCCGCGTTCGCCGCCGGCTCCCGGCATCTGCGCCGCCGTACGGCTCATGAGCGCGGCGGCTGGCGGGAGTTCGTGGCCGACTTCCGGACGGCGGTGCGCGGCGGCTGGCTCGTCGGGCTCGCCGGGTGGGCGGCGTTCGCGGTGGTCTGGGTGGACGTCCAGGCCGTGCGCGCGGGGATTCCGGGCGGGCCGCTGGTCGGCGCCGTCGGGGTCCTCGCACTGATCGGCGCCGTCGTCGCCGGACTGCGCGCGGCGGCGGCCTGGCAGCCCGGCGCCGCCTGGCGGGCCCTGCTCGGCGCGGCCGGACGGCGGACCGTGCTCGACCCCGCCGGATCCTTTCTGCTCGTCGGCGGACTGGCCGTGGTGGCCAGTTCCGCCTGGTTCGTCGCGCCGCTGGCGGTCCCGGTCCTCGGGGCCGTCGCGGCGGCGGCCGTCGCCGTGGAGGAGCGGTACCGGCGCCGCCCCTGACCGAATCCGGCGGTGCTCCCGGCCGTTGGGCGCCGTCGGCCTTGAACGGTGCCCGCCGGCACCGGGTCGGGGTCCGGCGCCGCACTCCCTCTGTCATGCCCCTGACCATCCCGCACGCAAGACTTCCCGTACGGAAAGGAAAGGCCATGTCCCCCATCGACCGCAGGTCCCTTCTCAAGGCGGCCGCCGTCGCCGGAGCCGCCGCGCAGTTCAGTTGGGCGCTAGGCGGTTCGACCGCGCAGGCCGCGCCCAGAGCCGAGACGGACCCGGTGACCCTGGACTGGCTGGAGGACGGCGGACTCGGCGCCGCCCCCGGGTCCACCGTGGGTGTGCCGTGGCCCAAGGGCGCCTACGACAAAGAACAGTCGTTCTCCTTGACCGACGCGGACGGCAAGGACATCCCCGTCCAGTCCTGGCCGATCGGCTACTGGCCGGACGGATCCGTGAAGTGGACCGCGCACGCGGTGGGCGGGGGCGCCGGCGCAGGCAGACTCACCCTCGCCGCCGGCACTCCCGCCGCACCCGCCAAGAAGGTCACCGTCGACGAGCGCGGCGGCACCATCGACGTGTCGACCGGTGTCATCACCGCCAAGATCGGCAAGTCCGGTTCCACGCTCGTGAAGTCCGTGCTGCGCGGCTCCACCGAGATCGCCCACACCGGCCGCCTGGTACTGCTGCGCCAGCCCGAGATCGAGGACGGCGACCAGGGCACGGAGAAGTACGAGCGCTTCGAGAGTGCCATCGGCGACGTCGAGGTCGAGCAGGACGGGCCCGTCCGCGCGGTCGTCCGGATCGACGGCAAACACCGCAAGGGCGGCCGTGGCTGGCTTCCCTTCTCGATCCGCCTCTACTTCTACGCGGGCGCCGAGTCGTTCCGCATGGTGCACACCATCACCTTCGACGGCACCCAGGAGCCCGGAAAGGCAAGCGGCGACTTCATCCGCGGCATCGGCGTCCGCTTCAAGGTGCCGATGCGGGACGCCGCGTACGACCGGCACATCCGCATCGGCGGCGAGGGCACGGGACTGCTGCGCGAGGCGGTCAAGGGCGTCACCGGGCTTCGCCGCGACCCGGGGGCGGCCGTACGGACGGCCCAGTTCGAGGGGAAGAAGCTGCCCGACCCGTCCACCTGGGACCAGCGGGTGACCACCCGGCTCCAGTACATCCCCGAGTGGGGCGACTACACGCTCTCGCAGCTGTCCGCCGACGGGTTCGGTGTCCGCAAGCGGACCAAGAAGGGCCACGGCTGGATCCCGGCCGGCGGTGGCAGGCGGGCGAGCGGCTTCGGGTACGTCGGTGGCGCGTCCGGCGGCTTCGCCTTCGGCCTCAGGGACTTCTGGGAGAAGTTTCCCGCCCAGCTCGACATCCGCGGCGCCCACACCGACACCGCCGAAGTCACCCTCTGGCTCTGGTCGCCCGAGGCGCAGCCCATGGACCTGCGCTTCTACCACGACGGCATGGGCCAGGACACCTACCCCGAGCAGCTCGAAGGCCTCAACATCACCTACGAGGACTACGAGCCCGGCTTCGGTACCCCCTACGGCATCGCCCGCACCAGCGAACTCCTCTTCTGGGCCCACGAGTCCACGCCCAGCGCCGAGGACATGGCCAAGCAGGTCGAGGCCGTCCGCACACCCCCGCAGCTCGTCGCCCCGCCCAAGCAGCTCATCAAGGCAGGTGTCTTCGGGCGGCTCTTCTCCGAGCCGGACCGCTCCACCGCCGCCAAGGCGAAGATCGAGGACCACCTCGACTTCCTCTTCACCTACTACAAGGACCAGGTGGAGATGCGCCGGTGGTACGGCTTCTGGGACTACGGCGACATCATGCACAGCTACGACCCCAGCCGTCACCAGTGGTGCTACGACGTCGGCGGCTACGCCTGGGACAACTCCGAACTCTCGCCGGACCTGTGGCTCTGGTTCGCGTACATGCGCTCCGGGCGCGCCGACATCTTCCGCTTCGCCGAGGCCATGACCCGCCATACCGGCGAGGTCGACGTCTACCACCTCGGCAAATGGGCCGGCCTCGGCACCCGCCACGGCGTCCAGCACTACGCCGACAGTGCCAAGCAACAGCGCATCGCCAACACCACCTACCGCCGCTACTACTACTTCCTCACCGCCGACGAGCGAGTCGGCGACCTCATGCACGCCAACGTCGACTCCGACGAGACGTTCCTCGTCCTCGACCCGATCCGCAAGATCCGCACCGAGCCGTACACGCCTGACCGCAACGCCCTGTCGATCGGCTTCGGCACCGACTGGTCGGGTCTGGTCTCGGCCTGGCTGACCGAGTGGGAGCGGCGCGGGCCCAAGTGGAAGAAGGCGAAGGCGCGCGTCCTGTCCACGATGGAGACGATCGCGGCCCAGCCCAACGGCTTCGTCCAGGGCAACGCGCTCTACGACCTGGACACCGGCAAGTTCGCCGTCCCCACGGAGGCCAAGGTCAGCGTCTCGCACCTGTCGGCGATGTTCGGCCTCGTCGAGCTGAACGCCGAACTCCTCGACCAGATCGAGATGCCCGAGTTCAGGGAGGCGTGGCTCGACTACTGCCGCTACTTCAACGCGACGAAGGCTGAGCAGGCCGCCCGTTACGGCTCCAACTTCGGGAACCTGCTGCTCTTCCAGGGCCACTCGCGGCAGGACGCCTACGCGGCCGTCCAACTGGGAGACGACAAGCTGGCGGCCCGGGCGTGGCGGCAGTTCTACAACAGCGCCGACACCTGGGACTACAAGGAGTCGACCGACTGGTCCACGAAGAAGGTCGAGGGGCCGACGGCGCTGGTGCCGGGCAGCGAGGCGGCGTGGGTGTCGACCAACGCGACGGCACTGTACGGGTTGGCGGCCATTCAGAACCTCGCTCTGGTGGGCGACAAGATGCCGTGACGCTCCGCCGGGGGAGCCGGTGACCTGTCGCCGGAGGGGAACTGCGGCTCCGTCGTGGCCGGTCGGGCCCACGGCGGAGTCGCATGTCGGCACAGCCCCCGCGCCCCTGTCGGGGCGCTCCTCGGGTACCTCAGGAGTGTCACGTCAGTCTTCCGAACGCCTCCCGCACTCGGCGTGCGTCGCGCAGTCGCTGCTCGTAGGTGGCACCCGCCACGAGCAGCGCCAGACCGGCGAGTGCGGGAGGTACCCAGCGAGGCAGGGCGTCCACGACCTGGGCGATGTACGGCGCCAGTTCGTGCACGGCGACCAGGACGAGGGCGGCGCCGCCCAGAATAAGGGGAGCCTGGAGGCGGTGACGAGCGCCCGCGAGGGTGATGACCAGGGCCGCGGCTCCCAGCAGCAGGGGGCGGAGCCAGTGTGCGTCGCCCCAGGCCGCGACGAGGCCCGGGCCGAGTGTGACGGCGAGGCCCGGGCCGTACGCCGTCCATGAGGAGGCCGTCAGGTCCCGGCGCCGGCGTAGGTGGCCGACGATCAGGGCCGGAACGGTCACGGGCAGGGTGTACGCCTCGGGGGAGCCGATCTCCCAGGCCGCCAGCCGTACCCAGGAGGCCAGCACGAAGAGTGCGGCGGCCCCGTAGCCGACGTGGCGCCGGTCAGGTCGTATCGCGACACCCGTGGCGACCACTGCGCAGAGCGCGAGGGTCAGGGCCAGCACGGGCGGATGCGTGGCGGAGAGGGCGATGGCCAGGACGCTTGCCGCGGCGCCGGTCGCCTCGACCGGGATGGTGCTCGGGGAGTCGCCGAGGCGTGCCGCGAGCAGGGCCGCGGTGGCCGGGACGGTGAGGACGAGCAGAGCCGTCTGGTGTGGCTCCCAGCCGGCGGAGGCGCCGATCGCGCAGGTCAGAGCGGTGGCGTACGCGAGGGAGGCGGGCGCGGCGACAGGACCGAGGTCCGTGCGCCACGCCGCCCCGGCGAACAGGACGGTCGAGGCCGCGAGCACGGTGAGGGTCGCCGGCTCGGTGGCGAGGGAGCCGAGGGCGAGGCTCAGGGAGGTGACGAGGGCCAGGAGGGCGCCGGTCAGGGGGAGCGGCGCTTGGAGGCGCTTCGGTGCCGGCGACCGTACGAATCCCGCGAAGCCCAGCGCGGCCACGACCACGAGGCCCCGCACCACCAGCCCGGCCGTGTACGGCAGTTCGAGGACCGCCGGGAGCACCAGGGC
Organism: Streptomyces sp. TG1A-60; assembly: GCF_037201975.1. Taxonomy (NCBI): domain Bacteria; kingdom Bacillati; phylum Actinomycetota; class Actinomycetes; order Kitasatosporales; family Streptomycetaceae; genus Streptomyces; species Streptomyces sp. TG1A-60. Next base: position 6,835,399 of record NZ_CP147520.1, read on the forward strand.
CGTCGCCCAGACGAGGACGGAGGCGCCCACCAGGGCCGGGGATCGCCACGAGGCGGCGCGCCCGGTGTACGCCAGCACTCCGGCGACGAGGAAGAGGACCAGGGGCACGGTCTCCGTGTGCGGGGGCCACGGAGCGTCGAGCGTCACCGCCGCGCGGGCGTCCGCCGGCGTACCGGACCAGGCTCGCTCGATCCAGCCGGCCGGGCCCAACAGGGAGATGAGCAGGACAGGCAGGGTGGTGGCCAGGGCGAGGACCTGGACGGCGGCGGAGGCATGGGCGAGGCCTCGGCGTACGGGCTCGGGGGCCCGGGCCCGTACGGCCGCCGACAGGGCGATCCCGCAGAGGAGATAGGCCGGGACCGTCCACACGTCGGGCAGGACCGACCGTGCGATCCCGCCGAGGCCCGCCACCGTGAGGAGCCCTCCGGTCAGCGCGGTGCCGAGGGCCAGGGCCGGCTTCGGAGTGAGCCAGGCGGCCGTCAGGGCGATCGCGGCGGCCAGGGCGAGGAGCGCCGCCGCACGGGCGGCGGCGCTCGGGCCATCGGCGGCCCACGAGAGCCACCCGGCCGCCGACACACCCCAGGCGCCCCAGCCGAACGCGCCGACCACGGCGACGATCCGTACCGGCCTGAGGGAGACCCGGAGCGCGACCGAGGTGTCGGCCGCCGCTGTCACCAGCAGCACGGCCGTGATCGTCTCCACGCTCGCGTCCATCGCGAACGACCAGAGCAGGAGCGGGAGCTGGGCGGCGACCAGGGCGAGGGGGAGGGGCAGGCGGAGCCGAGCACGGGTGATCTCCGGGTCTGTGTCCACCGCCGCCCGGTGCGTCGGCGCACCCAGAACCAGCCCGTACGCCGCCCACACCACCGCCAGCACCGCCGACGCGGTCGCCGCGTACCCCGTGCCGTCCGCCCCGGTGAACACCACCTCGTGCAGGGCGTACGCGTCGAGGACCGTCAGGGCGAGACCGAGGCCGGCCACCGACTCGGCGGTCGAGCGCAGGCCGCGCCGGAGCAGTGGCACAGGGGCGCCGAGCGCGGCCACGGTCACCGCGCCGAGGACCAGGGCCCGGCCGGCGATTCCCAGGTGTCCCCAGCTGACCAGCGTGAACGCGATCGCGGCGACGGCCAGCAGGATACCGCCCAGCACCAGGAGCACGTTCTGGACCCTGGACGCCGTCGCCTCGGGGCGCTGCGGCACGGGCGGCGCGGCGGGCGCGGGGCTCTGCGCGTACAGGGCGTTGACCAGCCAGGCGCGCCGCGCCAGCAGGAAGGCGCGGCGGGCGTCGAGGTGTCGCAACTCGGAGTCGAGGACCCGCAACTCCTCGGCCGGGGACGGAAAGTGCGTCATGCCCCGGAGTGTGGCCGGCGTCACGTCGTACGACATGAGTGCCGGTACTCAGGACGTACTCAGATCGCGCACGGACGGGCTCCGAGTGGGCAGGATCCGACCATGGACTGGTGCCACTACCGCTTCCGCAGCCTCTGGACCCTGGCGGCGTCGCCCGCCGCCGTGTACGACGTGCTCCAGCGCGCCGACGACTACCCGCACTGGTGGCCGCAGGTGCGCGAGGTGATCCGGATCGACGACACCACCGGCACCGTCCGGATCCGCTCTGTTCTGCCGTACGACCTGGGCTTCACCGCCCGCGAGATACGGCGCGACCCGGCGGCCGGAGTCCTGGAGATCGCGATGACCGGTGACATGGACGGCTGGGCCCGCTGGACGCTCACCGCCGACGGGACCGGCACCCTCGCCCGCTACCACCAGGAAGTCGACGTCACCAAGCCCCTGCTGCGCCGGCTCGCCGTACCGGGACGGCCCGTGTTCCGCGCCAACCACGCGCTGATGATGCGGGCGGGCCGGCGCGGACTGCTCACGTACCTCGCGGCCCATGGGCAAGCGGTTTGAACCAGACCCGCCGGGACCTGTATCGTTCACTGCGTTCCCGGGCGATTAGCTCAGTGGGAGAGCGCTTCGTTCACACCGAAGAGGTCACTGGTTCGAACCCAGTATCGCCCACCCGGAAGACACCGGTCCGTCGCTGACGGACCGGTTCTCTTGTGCGCCCACCCGGCCGTCGCCCTCCGCTCACGCAGCCGCCGTCGGCAGCTCCGGACGCAGGGGCCACGCCGGATCCACCTCCTCCTCCGTGCCGCTGCGCGCGAACCACGCCTGGAGGCCCCGCGCCTGCGCCGCGTGCCACACGGCCTGCAGGGTGTGCAGTTCGGCGGGAGACAGGCGCGCGAGCCGGGGCGCGAAACGGCGCCCCACGGCGCGTACGACGTCCATCGCGGCCTGTGCGTCCGCCGCCGCGTCGTGCGCGCCGTCCAGCACGACCTCGTAGCGCGCGCACAGATCGGTGAGTGTGCGACGGCCCTTGCGGTAGCGGTCCAGATGCTTGTCGAGGACCCGTGGATCAAGGACGCGCAACGGCGTCGTCTCGAACCAGTGGTCCAGCGACGAGGCGCGATGCCGCCGCAACTCGCGGTCCAGCAGCGTCAGATCGAACGGCGCGTTCATCACCACCAGCGGACGGCGGCGTACCGCCTGCTCGGCCAGCGCCCTGGCTATCTCCTCCATCACCGGCGCCGGCCAGCGGCCGTCGCGCTGCAACCGCTCCTCCGTCAGCCCGTGCACCGCCGTCGCCGCGGCGGGCACCGGCACACCCGGGTTCACCAGCCACCGGGTCACCCGGGGGCGGGTGCCGGGCGCGTCCTGGACCACGACCGCGGCCGACACGATCCGGTCGGTCTCGACGTCCACACCCGTGGTCTCCGTGTCGAACGCCGCCAAGGGCCCCTCGTACCAACACGTCATGCGTACACAACTCCTCGTTCACCCACGGCAGCTGACGTCCCGTCTTCTGCCCGTTTGGTGATACCCGGGCTGTTTGCTCCGTACGCCGGACGGAGACAACAGAAGTACGGGTCCGTGCAGTTCAGGGGCTCGGCACGGGGAAACACCTGTTGTGGAAGGCTGTTGGTCATGGCCATAGCGCAGCCCGAGCGGGGCGGGCTGCTGCCCGAGCAGACGGCATCGCATCGAGGCTCCCTCGCCACCACCGCCTGCATGGAGACCCTGCAGGTGGGTTACCTGCACGCGGTGGCAGCCGCGGCCGGCTGCTCCCTGTCCCAGCCCTTCCCGGACAACGGCATCGACTGGCACGTCAGCCACGGGTCGCCCGGCCACACCGTCGACGACGAGGTCACCATCAAGGTGCAGCTCAAGGCCACCTACCAGGTCGCGCCGAACCCGCCGGGCCGCTCGTTCTCCTTCACCCTCGACAACGACCACCTGGCGAAGCTGGCCCGCACCCCCGTCTCGGTGCACAAGATCTTGGTCGTGATGATCGTCCCGAGATCGCGGGAGCAGTGGCTGCGGGCCGGCCACGACCGGCTCGACCTGCGCCACTGCTGCTACTGGACCAACCTCGCCGGGCACCCGATCACCGGCCGGCGCCGCACCACCGTCCGCATACCCACCTCGCGCATCTTCGACGACCGAGCGCTCTGCGAGATCATGACGCGGGTCGGAACGGGAGGCAGACCGTGATCCACGGCCCCATCGACGAAGAGGAGTCCGGCCGACGTTCCCACGGTGGGGGCGGGCCGGCCGGGCGTCCCGACGACGAGGACGCGTCCGCTCGGCGCCTCCGCGGTGCGCAGGGGCAGGCTAGTCGTCGCCACGACGAGGACGCGTCCGTTCGGCGCCCCGTGGACGAGCCCGTACGCCCTGTGGGCCGACTCCGGCCCCGCCCCGTCGAGCCCACCTGGACCCAGCCGCCCGACCCCGCCCGCGTCGACCCCGCCGTCCTCGGGGTGTTGCTGCGCCGGCACGGCTGGCAGCGGCGTGGTGGGGCGGCCGGACGGTACGGCCGCTGGACGCCACCGGGGCCGGCGGGGCGGGGCACGAGCCTGCTCGTGCCGGAGAACCGGGCCTTCCCCGACAGCGACGACCTGCTCGGCGAAGCCCTCACCGCCCTGTCCCGGAGCGCCTCGCCCGCCGCGCGTGACGTACTGGTCGCACTCGCCGTGCCCAGCGACGAGATCCGCTGGTGGCGGGACGTGCCGACCGGCCCCGTGGGCACCGCCTCCTGGGCAGTCGAGGACCAACTCCGCTCGGTCGGCCGCCAGATGCTCCTCGCGGCGGCACTGGCCACCCGCGCGCGTGCCGGTTATCACGGTGCCCGCCACCGTCTGCCCGCCGCGGCGTCCCTCGACGGCGTCCTCGTCGGAGCCGCCCCCGGCGGTCGCCGCCTCACCGCCTTCGTCCCCGTGGCCACCGGCCGTCCCCTCGTGCTCCGCCTCCACCAGGCCCTGTACGCCGCCCGTGAGGCCATCGACTACCGGCGCGCCACCGGCGGCATGGACGCCTTCGACGGTGCCGTCGAGGCCGGGGTGAGCCACGAGCTGACCGAGGCCCTCGTCGCCCTCGTGCGCGGTACCGAGGGCGCCCGGATCGCCGTCGGGTGGGCGCCCGCGGCGGGGGTCCCCGAGGGCGGGGCGACACCGGCCGAGCCCGTCGAGTTCTCGCCCGGCGACCTGCCCGTGCTGCGCGAGGCCGGGGCCCGCTATCTGCGCGAGGAGCCGCCCATGCCGGTGCGGATCACCGGCGCCGTGGTGCGGATGCGCCGGTCGACGGCTCGCGGCGAGGGCACGGTACGGCTGCGGGTCATCGCCGGGGCCGAGGTCCCGCACGTCCGCGTGACCCTGGACGAGGAGTCGTACCGGATAGCGGGGCACGCCCATCTCGTCGGCCTGCCCGTGCGGGTGCACGGCAAGCTGGAGAGCCGGGGCGGGTTCCGGCGGCTCACGGACGCGGCCGGTGTCGCGCCCGTGCGGGTCGACGAGGCCGAACGGGACCGGCTGATGAAGTCGCTCCAGGAGAACCTGGACCGCTTCGAGGAGGCACGCGGCGCAGAACGCCGCCGGGGCCGTGCGGGGGAGCCGTAACCGTTTCGCGGAGGGCACCCCCGGCTCGGTACGATTCCTGTCTGCGTACGCGGACGCGTGCGCGTCCACCATCAGGCAGGAGAGTCCGGTGTCAGACGTCCGTGTGATCATCCAACGCGATTCCGAGCGGGAAGAGCGCGTGGTGACGACGGGCACTACGGCCGCCGACCTCTTCACCGGCGAGCGCACCGTCGTCGCCGCCCGCGTGGCCGGTGAGCTGAAGGACCTCGCCTACGAGGTGCGGGACGGCGAGACCGTCGAGGCCGTGCAGATCTCCTCCGAGGACGGCCTCGACATCCTGCGCCACTCCACCGCGCACGTCATGGCCCAGGCCGTGCAGGAACTGTTCCCGGAGGCCAAGCTGGGCATCGGTCCGCCCGTCCGGGACGGGTTCTACTACGACTTCGACGTGGAGAAGCCGTTCACGCCCGATGATCTCAAGGCCATCGAGAAGAAGATGCAGGAGATCCAGAAGCGCGGCCAGCGCTTCTCGCGCCGCGTCGTCACCGACGAGGCGGCCCGCGAGGAACTGGCCGACGAGCCGTACAAGCTGGAGCTGATCGGACTCAAGGGGTCGGCCTCCTCCGACGACGGCGCGGACGTCGAGGTCGGCGCCGGCGAGCTGACGATCTACGACAACCTGGACGCCAAGACCGGTGACCTGTGCTGGAAGGACCTCTGCCGAGGTCCTCATCTGCCCACCACCCGCAACATCCCGGCGTTCAAGCTGATGCGCAACGCCGCCGCGTACTGGCGCGGCAGCGAGAAGAACCCGATGCTCCAGCGCATCTACGGCACGGCCTGGCCCTCCAAGGACGAGCTGAGGGCCCACCTCGACTTCCTCGCCGAGGCCGAGAAGCGTGACCACCGCAAGCTGGGCAACGAACTCGACCTGTTCTCCGTCCCGGACGAGATCGGCTCCGGCCTCGCCGTCTTCCACCCCAAGGGCGGCATCATCCGCCGCGTCATGGAGGACTACTCGCGGCGCCGCCACGAGGAGGAGGGCTACGAGTTCGTCTACACCCCGCACGCCACGAAGGGGAAGCTCTTCGAGGTCTCGGGCCACCTGGACTGGTACGCCGACGGCATGTACCCGCCCATGCAGCTCGACGAGGGCGTGGACTACTACCTCAAGCCCATGAACTGTCCGATGCACAACCTGATCTTCGACGCGCGTGGCCGCTCCTACCGTGAACTGCCGCTGCGCCTCTTCGAGTTCGGGACCGTGTACCGGTACGAGAAGTCCGGCGTCGTGCACGGCCTGACTCGCGCCCGCGGCTTCACCCAGGACGACGCGCACATCTACTGCACTCGCGAGCAGATGGCGGACGAGCTCGACAAGACGCTCACCTTCGTCCTGAACCTGCTGCGCGACTACGGCCTCACGGACTTCTATCTGGAGCTGTCCACCAAGGACCCGGAGAAGTTCGTCGGCTCCGACGAGGCGTGGGAGGAGGCCACGGAAACGCTCCGACAGGTCGCCGAGAAGCAGGGCCTCCCGCTGGTCCCGGACCCGGGCGGCGCCGCCTTCTACGGCCCGAAGATCTCCGTCCAGGCGCGTGACGCGATCGGTCGTACGTGGCAGATGTCGACGGTCCAGCTCGACTTCAACCTGCCCGAGCGCTTCGACCTCGAATACACGGGCCCCGACGGCTCCAAGCAGCGCCCGGTCATGATCCACCGCGCCCTGTTCGGCTCGATCGAGCGGTTCTTCGCGGTGCTCCTGGAGCACTACGCGGGCGCTTTCCCGGCCTGGCTGGCGCCCGTCCAGGCGGTCGGTATCCCGATCGGCGACGCGCATGTGCCGTATCTGGCGGAGTTCGCCAGGAAGGCCAAGGCCGCGGGCCTGCGCGTCGACGTCGACTCCTCCTCCGACCGGATGCAGAAGAAGATCCGCAACGCCCAGAAGGCCAAGGTCCCGTTCATGGTCATCGCGGGCGACGAGGACATGGCGGCCGGCGCCGTATCCTTCCGCTACCGCGACGGCTCCCAGGAGAACGGCATCCCGGTCGACGAGGCCATCGCGAAGATCGTGAAGGTCGTGGAGGACCGCGTCCAGATCTGAGGCGTACGGCGGACATGAGGACGTGAGTGCGCGGGGCGCGTGCTCGAAAGGCCCCCGGGTTCAGTTCCCCGGGGGCCTGCGCTCGTCCTCCCGCGCGAACACCTGGAGCAGCCACGACGAGAACGACCCCGTCACCGCCCCGAGCAGCGCGATACCGCACGCCATCAGACCCACGGCGATCAGCCGTCCCAGCGGGGTCACGGGTGTGACATCCCCGTAGCCGACCGTCGCGAGCGTGGCGCAGGTCCACCACACGGCGTCCCCGAAGGACCGGATCGTCGCCTCCGGGGCCGCGTGTTCCTGCTGGTAGACGGCGAGGGCGCCGGTGAATCCGAGGAGGGCCGCCGACAGCCCCGCGTAGACGGCCACGCGCGCGTGCAGCGCGAGCCGGGGGCGGTCGTGGCGGCGCCGCTGTACGGCGTCGTGGATCTGCACGATGCGCAGGGGACGCAGCAGCGGCAGGAGGAGGACGAGCGTGTCGAGCCGGTGGGCGCGTGCGAATCCCCGGCCCAGTCCGCTGAGCCGCCAGCGCACCGCGTAGTCGAGGACGAAGACCGCCCAGCTCAGCAGCGTCACCACGAGACAGAGGTCCCGCCAGCTCCGGGGAAGACCGTGGGCCAGCACCCGTACCGCGTACGAGGCGAGGAAGAGGACCGAGGCCCCGGCGAGGACGCCTCCGGTACTCCGCTCCCAGTCGTGCGCGCGGCTGTCGTGGTCCATCGGCTCAGCTTGGCCCCGCCCGTCCCGCCCCAGCACCCGGCGACACGCCGCGAACGGGCGAAGCAATATGCTGCACAGCATGACGAGTGAGCCGGAGCAGCAGATCGGAGTGGGAACGCGGGACGCGTTCCAGCGCCTGTGGACGCCCCATCGGATGGCGTACATCCAGGGCGAGAACAAGCCGACCGGCCCCGGCGCCGGCGACGGCTGCCCGTTCTGCTCGATCCCGGCCAAGTCGGATGAGGACGGCCTGCTCATCAGGCGCGCGGAGCACGTGTACGCGGTGCTCAACCTCTACCCGTACAACGGCGGCCACCTCATGGTCGTGCCCTACCGTCATGTCGCCGACTACACCGACCTCACCCGTCCGGAGACGGCCGAGCTGGCCGAGCTGACCAAGCAGTCCATGACCGCCCTGCGCACCGCCTCCGGCGCCCACGGCTTCAACATCGGTATGAATCAGGGCACGGTCGCCGGCGCCGGCATCGCCGCCCACCTCCACCAGCACGTCGTGCCCCGCTGGGGCGGAGACACCAACTTCATGCCGGTGGTCGGCCACACGAAGGTTCTGCCGCAGCTTCTCGCCGACACGAGGGAGATGCTGGCGGAGGCGTGGCCGACGGGGTGATGGTTCGTCTGCGGGTGGGCGAAGGACTTGTCGTGCGGTCAGCCCGCCCCTGAAGGGCGAAGAGCACGGGGCGCGGCCCCCGCTTTCAGGGGCGCGGGGAACTGCGCGAGCAACCACGAAGCAACCGCATCCAAGAACGGCCGACCACCGCCACACACCCCCCGCCCCAGGCCGGCGCGGCGCTCACGCGTCGTAGAGGTCGGCCTTCCGCGGCATCGGGTCCTGCACCGCCCCGCTGAGGAACCCGGCCCGTGAGCCGAACTTCTCGGTGTCGACGCCGTTGTCCTCCAGCACCTTGATGGCGGCGCTGTGGACGACACGCAGCACGGGTGTGGCGGCGCGCAGCGCGTCGTCCGCCATGAAGCGGTGCCGCCACGGCTGGTCCGCCCAGGCGTGCCGCAGGCCGAAGGGCTCCGGCAGGCCCATGGACCCGCCGAGCCAGTTGAGCAGGGGGGATACCAGGTCAGCGGGGCGCGCGCGGAGAGCCGTACGACCTCGTCGGCGTCGACGAGCGGCAGCTTCACCTTGCGGGTCTCCCAGAACCTCAGCGACTTCTGGACTTCCTTCTCCTTGGCCGCCGGCCCGGTCGTGAACAGTCCGTGCACCGGGCCCAGGGCGTGCCCGGTCACCTCGATGCGGAGCGTCTGGTGCAGGACGGTGACCGTGACCAGCATGGTGATGATCAACTGGCCGTCCCAGAGCGTCCACTGGACGCCCAGGTAGTGCCGGTTGCCGCTGCCGAAGTGCTGCTTGTTGCAGATCTCCTGTATGGCGTGGTTCTTGTACTGGTACGCGTCCACGTCGGTGCTCTCGGGCCGGGCCACGGCGTCGGCGCCCTCGCCGATGGGGCTGACGATCCAGTGCTTGATGGAAGGGGCCGTGAAACCACCGGTGTTGAGGGGGGTGCGCTCCAGCATGCGCAGCTGGTCGTGGATGGCGCGTATGACGTCCCAGCTGCGGAAGGGGTGGATCTCCTTCGTGGGGTCGGCCGACACCAGGTCCTCGGCGAGCTGCCAGCTGCCCCAGCGCGTGCCCATGCCGAGGATGCCCTTGGGGCCGGCGTAGAAGACGAGGTTGGAGCGCTGCTCGGCGCTGAGCCGGGCGAGCTCCTTGCGCAGCTGCTCGGCCTTGGTCTCGCCGGGGCTGCCCGGCACGGCCTCGGGGATCTTGGCGCCGATGCCCCCGCCGGACAGCATCCCGGACCAGCGCTCACGCAGGTCGTGGGCGGTACGCTCGCAGATCTGCTTGGCCCAGAACCAGCCGACCACGGGCAGCAGGACGCACGCGCGCGCATACCAGGCCCAGAAGCCGTCGAACGGCATCCTGAGCAGGAAGATCACGGCGAGGGCGCCCACGGCGACCAACAGGGTGGTGCCGAGGGCGCCGGCCCGCTTGTCGTCACGCTTGGCGACCGTCGTGCGGATCTGGAAGACCAACAGCCAGACGAGCAGCCCCGGAAGGAAGAGCAGGCCGCACAGGACCATCACCGCCGAGAGCCAGTTGTCGCGCTCCCGGCGGATGTTGTTCGCCGCCATGCAGTGCTCGACGACGACCTGCGGCTCCATGCCGAAGGACTGGATGAGCGGCTTGCGGCCCGCGCCGACCATCCGGTCCCGCACCGCGAGGGAGAACGCCTCCCCGAGGTTCGGCCGGAAGATGGTCGCCCACTTGCGGCCCGGCTTGACCGTGGACTTGTGCCAGTCGTTGTTGGCCTTGAGGATCTCCGCGATCTCGTTGTCCCGGTAGGCCGCGGACGCCAGGGCGTGCGTCGCCGCGGTCTGGCCCGCGGCGCCCGTCAGCGGCACCTGTGCCCCGGGAGTGAAATCGAATCCGTCCGCCACCGTCGCCGCCCCCATCGCCGCACACTCACTCCTGCGGCTCTTCCCGACTTCCGTGCTCCGCACACCTGTTGATCAGGTCATAGCCCGATCCGGGCCTGATCGAGCCCCAGTTGTCGATCAGGTGATCAGGGTATCCGCCGCCACGGACATCGCGCGGTGCGAAGAGCGGACATTCACGGAACCCACCGGCTGTGAACCGGCGTTGAGTCCCCGCACCCGACGGCGGACGGCCGCGGCCGTCCGCCGTGAGGTCACCGGCACCTTCCGCCGACGCCGAACCGTCAGTTCTGCTTCGCCTGTTCGCTGACCTTTTCGGCCACATGCGAGGGCATCGGCTCATGGCGTGTGTACCGGCGGCCGAAACGCGCGGTGCCGTGGGACAGGGAGCGCAGATCGACGGCGTACCGGTCGATCTCGATCTCCGGCACCTCGGCCCGGACGAGGGTGCGTCCGCCGCCCGCCTGCTCGGTGCCGACGACCCGGCCGCGCCGCCCGGACAGGTCGCTCATCACGGGACCCACGTACGAGTCGCCGACCAGGACCGACACCTCGGCCACCGGCTCCAGGAGGTGGATCTTCGCGTCGGCCGCCGCCTCGCGCAGCGCCAGCGCGCCCGCCGTCTGGAACGCGGCGTCCGAGGAGTCCACCGAGTGCGCCTTGCCGTCCCGCAGGGTGACCCGTACGTCGATGAGCGGATAGCCGGCAGCGACGCCCCTGGCTGCCTGCGCCCGCACACCCTTCTCGACGGACGGGATGAACTGCCTGGGCACGGCACCGCCGACGACCTTGTCCACGAACTCGATGCCCGAGCCGCCGGGCAGCGGCTCCACCTCGATCTCGCAGATCGCGTACTGCCCGTGTCCGCCGGACTGCTTGACATGCCGGCCCCGCCCGGCCGATCTGTCGGCGAACGTCTCCCGTAGGGAGACCTTGTGCGGTACGACGTCGACCTGGACGCCGTACCGGCTGCGCAGCCGCTCCAGCGCCACGTCGGCGTGCGCCTCGCCCAGGCACCAGAGGACCACCTGGTGGGTGTCCTGGTTCTGCTCGAGCCGCATGGTCGGGTCCTCGGCGACCAACCGGGCCAGGCCCTGGGAGAGCTTGTCCTCGTCGGCCTTGCTGTGCGCCTGGATGGCGAGCGGCAGCAGCGGATCGGGCATCTCCCACGGCTCCATGAGCAGCGGGTCGTCCTTGGCCGAAAGCGTGTCCCCGGTCTCCGCGCGGTTCAGCTTCGCCACACACGCCAGGTCGCCCGCGATGCAGTGCGTGAGGGTGCGCTGCTGCTTGCCGAACGGGGTGGACAGGGCGCCGATCCGCTCGTCGACATCGTGGTCCTCGTGCCCTCGGTCGGCGAGGCCGTGCCCGGAGACGTGCACCGTCTCGTCGGGGTGCAGGGTCCCCGAGAAGACCCGGACCAGCGAGATACGGCCCACGTAGGGGTCGCTGGTGGTCTTCACGACCTCGGCGACGAGCGGACCGTGCGGGTCGCAGGACGCCTCGATCTCTCGGGGCCTGCCGTCCGGTGTGGTGACCGAGGGCGTCTCACGCTCCAGGGGAGTGGGGAAGCCGCCGGTGACCAGTTCGAGCAGCTCGACCGTGCCGAGGCCCTGCCGGGCGCCGTCGGCCGCGGGAGCTGCCGCCAGCACGGGGTGGAAGACCCCTCGGGCGACGGCCCGCTCCAGGTCGTCGACGAGGGTCTCGACGTCGATGGCCTCGCCGCCGAGATAGCGGTCCATGAGGGACTCGTCCTCGCTCTCGGCGATGATCCCCTCGATGAGCCGGTCGCGCGCCGCCTCGATCTCGGGCAGCAGCTCGGGGCCGGGCTCGGACTCCTTGCGCTCCCCGGAGGAATAGTCGAACAGCTTCTGCGACAGCAGCCCCGTCAGACCGGTCACGGGCGCGTGCCCGTCCGGACCCTGGGGGCCGTGCAGCGGCAGGTAGAGCGGCAGTACGGCGTCGGGGTCGTCCCCGCCGAACGTCTCCGCGCAGATTCTCGTCATTTCCTCGAAGTCCGCCCGCGCGGCCTCCAGATGCGTGATCACGATCGCCCGCGGCATGCCGACCGCCGCGCACTCCTCCCACACCATGCGGGTCGAGCCGTCGACGCCGTCGGAGGCCGAGACGACGAAAAGGGCCGCGTCCGCCGCTCGCAGACCGGCCCTGAGTTCCCCGACGAAGTCGGCGTATCCGGGGGTGTCCAGAAGATTGATCTTGTACCCGCCCCATGCGACGGGGACGAGGGAGAGCTGCACCGAGCGTTGCTGCCGGTGTTCGATCTCGTCGTAGTCGGAGACGGTGCCGCCGTCCTCCACACGGCCCGCCCGGTTCACCGCTCCCGCCGTCAGCGCGAGAGCCTCCACCAGAGTCGTCTTGCCCGAGCCGGAGTGGCCGACCAGCACCACATTCCGTACGGACGCGGGGTGGTCGGCCGCCGTAGCCCTGCCGGCGGCTCCGGGATGTGCGTTCGCCTTGTCGCCCATGATCCTGCCTCCCGTGCACGGTGAGGTCACTGTGGGCGCGGACATGCGGATCCGCGTGCGGTGTGGCGGCTCCGATGACGCCCGCGGTGTCTTCGAGCTTTGCACTCACGTCACCGTGCGTCCATACGACCAACGCGATCCCTCCTCATGGCCGGCGGACCACGGTGGGCTGGTGCCCGACCGTCGCACCCGCGCGCGCGTGGCTACGATGGGCCAGCCGGTGGCCAGCAGGGGCCGCACGGCGACACCGACCCTCGGGAAGGCCATGCTGAACAAGTACGCGCGTGCATTCTTCACGCGTGTCCTCACACCGTTCGCCGCGTTTCTGATCCGCAGGGGCGTCAGCCCCGACACGGTCACGCTCCTCGGTACCGCCGGAGTGATCGCGGGCGCGTTGGTCTTCTATCCCCGGGGCGAGTTCTTCTGGGGCACGATCGTCATCACGCTCTTCGTGTTCTCCGACCTCGTCGACGGGAACATGGCCCGCCAGATGGGCCGCTCCAGCCGCTGGGGCGCCTTCCTCGACTCCACGCTCGACCGCGTCGCCGACGGCGCGATCTTCGGCGGCTTCGCCCTGTGGTACGCGGGCGGCGGCGACGACAACGTCCTGTGCGCCGTCTCGATCTTCTGTCTGGCGAGTGGTCAGGTGGTCTCGTACACCAAGGCCCGAGGCGAGTCGATCGGCCTGCCCGTAGCGGTCAACGGCCTGGTGGAGCGCGCCGAGCGCCTGGTGATCTCGCTGGTCGCGGCCGGTCTCGCGGGCCTGCACGCGTTCGGCGTGCCCGGCATCGACGTCCTGTTGCCCGTAGCCCTGTGGATCGTCGCCGTCGGCAGCCTCGTCACGCTGATCCAGCGCGTCGTCACCGTCCGGCGCGAGTCCGCCGAGGCGGAGGAGGACGCCTCCGCCCAGGCCGCGCAAGCCCCCCAGGGGACGACCGACGGCGCCCAGAACAGCGAGGCCACCTCGTGAGCGCTCTGCGGGAGCGGCTGACCGACGGGCTGTACGGTCTCGGCTGGAGCACCGTCAAGAAGCTCCCGGAGCCCGTCGCCGTACGCCTCGGCCGGACGATCGCCGACGCCGCCTGGAAGCGGCGCGGCACCCTCGTACGCCGACTGGAGGCCAACTACGCGCGCGTGGTGCCGGACGCGGGCCCCGAGTGCCTCGCCGAGCTGTCCCGCGCGGGCATGCGTTCGTACCTGCGCTACTGGATGGAGTCCTTCCGGCTGCCCGCCTGGAGCGAGGAGCGCATCAGGAGCGGCGTCGCCGTCAAGGACCTCCACCACCTCACCGACGGCCTCGCCTCCGGCCGGGGCGTCGTCCTGGCGCTGCCGCACCTCGCCAACTGGGATCTCGCCGGCGCCTGGCTCACCACCGAGCTGAAGATCCCGTTCACGACGGTCGCCGAACGCCTCAAGCCCGAGACGCTCTACGACCGCTTCGTCGCCTACCGCGAGGGTCTCGGCATGGAGGTCCTGCCGCACAGCGGCGGCTCCGCCTTCGGCACGCTCGCCCGGCGGCTGCGCGGGGGCGGCCTGGTCTGTCTGGTCGCCGACCGCGACCTGTCCGCGTCCGGGGCAGAGGTCGACTTCTTCGGCGAACCGGCTCGTATGCCCGCCGGACCGGCCCTCCTTGCGCAGCACACCGGCGCGCTGCTGCTGCCGGCGACGCTCTGGTACGACGACTCGTCCGTCATGCGGGGACGCGTGCATCCCCCGATCGAGGTACCCGAGACAGGTACCCGGGCCGAGAAGACGTCTGTCATGACACAGGCGCTGGCAGACGCCTTCGCCACCGGCATCGCCGACCACCCGGAGGACTGGCACATGCTCCAGCGCTTGTGGCTCGCGGACCTGGACCCCGCGAAGAGTCCCGAGGACCTCCATCGTCCCCGGAGTCCGGAGCAGGACTCCGGGAAGCGGCGCCGACAGGATTCCGAGAAGGGACGCCCGTGAGGATCGGGATCGTCTGCCCGTATTCCTGGGACGTGCCCGGGGGAGTCCAGTTCCATATCCGCGACCTCGCCGACCACCTCGTCCGCCTCGGCCACGAGGTGTCGGTGCTCGCCCCCGCCGACGACGACACCCCCCTGCCGCCGTACGTCGTCTCCGCCGGCCGTGCGGTCCCCGTGCCCTACAACGGCTCGGTGGCCCGCCTGAACTTCGGCTTCCTGTCGGCGGCCCGGGTACGGCGCTGGCTCCACGACGGCACGTTCGACGTCATCCACATCCACGAGCCGACCTCCCCGTCGCTCGGCCTGCTGGCCTGCTGGGCCGCCCAGGGGCCGATCGTCGCCACCTTCCACACCTCCAACCCGCGCTCCCGGGCGATGATCGCCGCGTATCCGATCCTCCAGCCCGCGCTGGAGAAGATCAGCGCCCGCATCGCGGTGAGCGAGTACGCGCGCCGTACCCTCGTCGAACACCTGGGCGGCGACGCGGTCGTCATCCCGAACGGCGTCGACGTCGAGTTCTTCGCCCGCGCCAAGCCCAACCCCGACTGGCAGGGCGACACTCTCGGCTTCATCGGCCGCATCGACGAACCCCGCAAGGGCCTGCCCGTCCTGATGAAGGCCCTGCCCAGGATCCTCGCCGAGCGCCCCCGCACCCGTCTGCTGGTCGCCGGGCGCGGGGACGAGGAGGAGGCCGTCGAGACCCTGCCCGGGGAGCTGCGCTCCCGCGTGGAGTTCCTCGGCATGGTCAGCGACGAGGACAAGGCCCGCTTCCTGCGCAGCGTCGACGTCTACGTCGCCCCCAACACCGGCGGCGAGAGCTTCGGCATCATCCTCGTCGAGGCCATGTCCGCCGGCGCCCCCGTCCTCGCCTCCGACCTCGACGCCTTCGCCCAGGTCCTCGACCAGGGCGCCGCGGGGGAGCTCTTCGCCAACGAGGACGCGGACGCGCTCGCGGAGGCCGCCGTCCGTCTGCTCGGCGACCCGGCCCGCCGCGCCGAACTCCGTGAACGCGGCAGCGCGCATGTCCGCCGCTTCGACTGGTCGACCGTCGGCGCCGACATCCTCGGCGTCTACGAGACGGTCACGGAAGGCGCGGCTTCGGTGGCGGCGGACGAACGGGCCGGACTACGGGCGCGGTTGGGGCTGGCTCGGGACTGACGGAGCGGCGGTCGGGGGCGCCGGTCGGCGGTGACGGGCCGACAGCTCGGGACGGCTGGGGGATCGCCCGGGTGATCGGGACTGACAGGCCGTTGGCTCCGGGCTGACGGGGCGGTGGCTCGGGTGGCTCCGGGCAGACGGGTCCGTCGGCTTCGAGCCGGCGGCTCGGTCACTGTGGGCCAGGCGGACCGGCCGCTGGGGGGTCGGTTCATGGGCCGACGGGTGTTCTCGCGTCGGCGGTCGTCCTGTTCGGCGCAGGGAAGCCGGTGGTGGCCGCCGACGTGTGCGCTGTGTCCGTCGCGGCTCGTGGGGAGGGCGGGTGCGGGGGTTCCCGATGACGCGGCCCCTCTTCCCCTCTTCCACGCGCGACTCCCGCCGCCGGGAGCCGGCTTCGGGTGCGTCGGGAGGCCGTGGCGAGCAGGGGTAGCCTTGCGGCCCGTGACTTCGACACTCATCTGGATCGCGGTCGTCCTCTTCGCGATCGGCGTGTACCTGAGCTGGACCGCCGGACGCCTCGACCGACTGCACGCGCGCATCGACGCCGCCCGTGCCGCGCTCGACGCGCAGCTGCTGCGCCGCGCCTCGGTCGCCCAGGAACTGGCCACGTCCGGGGTGCTGGACCCGGCCGCCTCGATCGTCCTCTACGAGGCGGCGCACGCGGCCCGCCAGGCGGAGGAGGAGCAGCGCGAGGTCGCCGAGAGCGAGCTGAGCCAGGCGCTGCGGGCCGTGTTCGCGGACCCGCGGCAGGTGGAGGTGGTGCGGGAGGCGCCGGGGGGCGAGGAGGCGGCGAACGAGCTGGGCCAGGCCGTGCGGCGGGTTCCCATGGCCCGCCGATTCCACAACGACGCCGTACGTGCCACCCGTGCTCTCCGGCGCCACCGCAAGGTCCGCTGGTTCCGCCTCGCCGGCCATGCGCCCTTCCCCCTGGCCTTCGAGATGGACGACGAGTCGCCGGCCACGCTGGCGGACCGGGCTGGTGGGTGACGGGGTTCCCAGCGCTCCGGGGATCGGGGGTATGGGCGGGATCGTGGGCGCATGCGGGTGCGGGTGTGACAGGGATCGGGAACGAAAACGATCCACCGGGTCTCCATTGGCCCTTGCAGTGGCCTGTGCCCTCACGTTTCCTCGGTGATTGCAGAAACCCTCTTCCCGAGTGAGGTCTAACCCGTGTCCAGCACGCTCTCCCCCTCCACCACCCAGACCCCCGAGACCGGCACCGCCCGCGTGAAGCGCGGCATGGCCGAGCAGCTCAAGGGCGGTGTGATCATGGACGTCGTCACCCCGGAGCAGGCGAAGATCGCCGAGGACGCGGGCGCGGTCGCGGTCATGGCCCTGGAGCGAGTCCCCGCCGACATCCGCAAGGACGGTGGCGTGGCCCGGATGTCCGACCCGGACATGATCGAGGGCATCATCGAGGCCGTCTCCATCCCCGTCATGGCCAAGTCCCGCATCGGCCACTTCGTCGAGGCCCAGGTCCTGCAGTCCCTCGGCGTCGACTACATCGACGAGTCCGAGGTCCTCACCCCGGCCGACGAGGTCAACCACTCCGACAAGTGGGCCTTCACCACCCCCTTCGTCTGTGGCGCCACCAACCTCGGTGAGGCCCTGCGCCGCACAGCCGAGGGAGCCGCCATGATCCGCTCCAAGGGCGAGGCCGGCACCGGCAACGTCGTCGAGGCGGTCCGCCACCTGCGCCAGATCAAGAACGAGATCGCCAAGCTCCGCGGCTTCGACAACAACGAGCTGTATGCCGCGGCCAAGGAGCTGCGTGCCCCGTACGAGCTGGTCAGGGAGGTCGCCGAGCTGGGCAAGCTCCCGGTGGTGCTGTTCTCCGCCGGCGGCGTGGCCACCCCGGCCGACGCGGCGCTGATGCGCCAGCTCGGCGCCGAGGGCGTCTTCGTCGGCTCCGGCATCTTCAAGTCCGGCGACCCGGCCAAGCGCGCCGCCGCCATCGTGAAGGCCACCACCTTCTACGACGACCCGAAGATCATCGCCGACGCGTCCCGCAACCTCGGCGAGGCCATGGTCGGCATCAACTGCGACACCCTCCCCGAGGCCGAGCGCTACGCCAACCGCGGCTGGTAAGGATCACAGGTAGCCACCCCATGAGCACTCCTGTCATAGGCGTCCTGGCACTCCAGGGCGATGTACGGGAGCACCTCGTCGCCCTGGCCGCGGCCGACGCCGTGGCCAGGGCGGTGCGGCGCCCCGAGGAACTCGCCGAGGTGGACGGCCTCGTCATCCCCGGCGGGGAGTCCACCACCATCTCCAAACTGGCCGTCCTCTTCGGCGTGATGGACCCACTGCGCGCGCGTGTCCGTGACGGCATGCCCGTGTACGGCACCTGCGCCGGCATGATCATGCTCGCCGACAAGATCCTCGACCCGCGCTCGGGCCAGGAGACCATCGGCGGCATCGACATGATCGTGCGCCGCAACGCCTTCGGGCGCCAGAACGAATCCTTCGAGGCGGCGGTCGACGTGAAGGGCGTCGAGGGCGATCCTGTGGAGGGCGTCTTCATCCGAGCGCCCTGGGTCGAGTCCGTGGGCGCCGAGACCGAGGTGCTCGCCGAGCACGGCGGCCACATCGTCGCCGTACGCCAGGGCAACGCCCTCGCCACGTCGTTCCACCCGGAGCTGACGGGCGACCACCGGCTGCACGCGCTGTTCGTCGACATGGTGCACGCCTGCCGGACCGCGGAGTCCTAGTAGGATCTGCGGGGGTCCCCAGTCGTTCATGCCGGGGGAGTTCGTACAGGATGGGTTACGCGAAGGAGACAGGCAGATGTCCGGCCACTCTAAATGGGCCACGACGAAGCACAAGAAGGCCGTGATCGATGCCAAGCGCGGCAAGCTCTTCGCGAAGCTGATCAAGAACATCGAGGTCGCCGCGCGTATGGGCGGGGTGGACCTCGAAGGCAATCCGACGCTGTACGACGCCGTCCAGAAGGCGAAGAAGCAGTCGGTCCCGAACAAGAACATCGACTCCGCGATCAAGCGCGGCGGTGGTCTTGAGGCCGGCGGCGCCGACTACGAGACGATCATGTACGAGGGCTACGGCCCGAACGGTGTCGCGGTGCTCATCGAGTGCCTCACCGACAACCGCAACCGCGCCGCCTCCGACGTCCGGGTCGCCATGACCCGCAACGGCGGCTCCATGGCCGACCCGGGCTCCGTCTCGTACCTCTTCAACCGCAAGGGCGTGGTGATCGTCCCCAAGGGCGAGCTGTCCGAGGACGACGTCCTGGAGGTCGTCCTCGACGCCGGTGCCGAGGAGGTCAACGACCTGGGCGAGTCCTTCGAGGTGCTCAGCGAGGCCACCGACCTGGTCGCGGTCCGCACCTCCCTCCAGGAGGCGGACATCGACTACGACTCCGCCGAGGCCAACTTCGTCCCGACCATGCAGGTCGAGCTGGACGAAGAGGGCGCCAAGAAGATCTTCAAGCTGATCGACGCCCTTGAGGACAGCGACGACGTGCAGAACGTCTTCGCCAACTTCGACGTGAGCGACGACGTCATGGCCAAGGTCGACGCGTAGCGCCGCGGCCGGACGGACGGGCCTCACGGCCGATGGGCTTCAACGGGCCGACGGGACAGACCCGTCGGCCCGTCGCGTTGTCGGCCGTTGTCAGCGGCACCCGATAGCCTGCACAAACAGGTGATCGATGGGAGGGGTGCGCGTGCGCGTACTGGGGGTGGACCCGGGGCTGACCCGTTGCGGTGTCGGGGTCGTCGAAGGCGTCGCCGGCCGACCGCTCACCCTGCTCGGTGTCGGCGTCGTCCGTACGCCCGCGGACGCGGAGTTGGGGAACCGCCTCGTCGCCATCGAGCAGGGCATCGAGCGGTGGCTCGACGAGCACCGCCCCGAATGCGTCGCCGTGGAACGGGTGTTCAGCCAGCACAACGTGCGGACGGTCATGGGCACGGCCCAAGCCAGCGCCGTCGCCATGCTCTGCGCCGCCCGCCGTGGCCTCCCCGTCGCCCTGCACACCCCCAGCGAGGTCAAGGCCGCCGTCACCGGCAGCGGTCGCGCCGACAAGGCACAGGTCGGCGCCATGGTCACCCGCCTGCTCCGGCTCGACGCACCCCCGAAGCCCGCGGACGCCGCCGACGCCCTCGCCCTCGCCATCTGCCACGTCTGGCGGGCCCCCGCACAGAACCGCCTCCAGCAGGCCGTGGCACAGCACGCATCGAAAGGCCGTACGACATGATCGCCTTCGTCACCGGCCCGGTCGCCGCCCTCGCACCCGACTCCGCTGTGGTGGAGGTGGGCGGGATCGGCATCGCGGTCCAGTGCACGCCGAACACGCTCTCCGGGCTCCGCATGGGACAGCAGGCCAAGCTGGCCACCTCCCTGGTGGTCCGCGAGGACTCGCTCACGCTCTACGGCTTCGTGGACGACGACGAGCGCCAGGTGTTCGAGCTGCTGCAGACCGCGAGCGGTGTCGGTCCGCGTCTGGCCCAGGCGATGCTCGCCGTGCACACCCCGGACGCTCTGCGCCGGGCCGTGGCCACCGGTGACGAGAAGGCGCTCGTCGCCGTCCCCGGCATCGGCAAGAAGGGCGCCCAGAAGCTGCTGCTGGAGCTGAAGGACCGCCTGGGCGAGCCCGTCGGCGCTCCCGCGGTCGGCACCGCGGTCACCACCGGCTGGCGCGACCAGCTGCACGCCGCGCTGATCGGCCTCGGGTACGCCACCCGTGAGGCCGACGAGGCGGTCTCGGCCGTGGCCCCCCAGGCCGAGGCCGCCGCGGGCACGCCCCAGGTGGGCCAGTTGCTGAAAGCGGCGCTCCAGAGCCTCAACAGAGCCCGCTGAGCGGTCGGTTGAGGTCCGCGTACGAGACCCTCAATGCGCCCGAGCCCCGTACGGCCTGCACACCCCCAGGGCCCACGACCCACCCGATCCCATCCGACCGCGACCCGCGAGGCACACGCAATGAACTGGGACGACACGACCGACGACACCGCCCCCGAGCGGCTGGTGGGCTCTGTCGCCGACCGTGAGGACCAGGCCGTCGAGGCCGCCCTGCGCCCCAAGGACCTGGACGAGTTCATCGGTCAGGAGAAGGTCCGCGAGCAGCTCGACCTGGTCCTGCGGGCGGCACGCGCGCGTGGGGCGACCGCCGACCACGTCCTGCTCTCCGGCGCCCCGGGCCTCGGCAAGACCACCCTCTCGATGATCATCGCGGCCGAGATGGACGCCCCCATCCGCATCACCTCCGGCCCCGCCATCCAGCACGCCGGCGACCTCGCGGCGATCCTCTCCTCCCTCCAGGAGGGCGAGGTCCTCTTCCTCGACGAGATCCACCGCATGTCCCGGCCCGCCGAGGAGATGCTGTACATGGCGATGGAGGACTTCCGGGTCGACGTGATCGTCGGCAAGGGCCCCGGCGCCACTGCGATCCCCCTCGAACTGCCGCCGTTCACCCTGGTCGGCGCCACCACCCGCGCGGGGCTCCTGCCACCGCCGC
The DNA here is from genome assembly GCF_037201975.1 of Streptomyces sp. TG1A-60. Lineage (NCBI taxonomy): Bacteria > Bacillati > Actinomycetota > Actinomycetes > Kitasatosporales > Streptomycetaceae > Streptomyces > Streptomyces sp. TG1A-60. Next base: position 6,856,665 of record NZ_CP147520.1, read on the forward strand.
TGCGTGACCGCTTCGGATTCACCGCGCACATGGAGTTCTACGAGCCCGCCGAACTGGAGCGCGTCATCCACCGCTCGGCGAACCTGCTCGACGTCGAGATCGACCCGGACGGCGCCTCCGAGATCGCGGGCCGCTCGCGTGGCACGCCCCGCATCGCCAACCGACTGCTGCGCCGCGTACGGGACTACGCGCAGGTCAAGGCCGACGGCATCATCACCCGCGACATCGCGTCGGCGGCCCTCGCCGTGTACGAGGTGGACGCCCGCGGCCTCGACCGTCTCGACCGGGGTGTTCTCGAAGCCCTGCTCAAGCTCTTCGGCGGCGGCCCGGTCGGTCTGTCCACGCTCGCCGTCGCCGTGGGGGAGGAGCGTGAGACCGTCGAGGAGGTCGCCGAGCCCTTCCTCGTCCGTGAGGGCCTGCTCGCCCGCACCCCCCGTGGACGGGTGGCGACCCCCGCCGCGTGGACCCATCTCGGCCTGGTGCCCCCGTCGGCGCCGGGCGGGGGACAGCAGGCCGCTTTCTGACGTCCTGCGGACGCTGTCCGGCCCGGGAGAAGCGCTGCCCCGGGGCCGGACCGTGCGACCGTCGTTCAGGAAACCGACGGTGAGCCCTGGAGTTGCCAGGAGGGGAGGTAACCCTTGCCGTCGTTGTCGACGTCGTAGTCGGCCTTACCGTCCGCGGTCCACCCCCCGGTCAGGCTGGAACTACTGAAGGCACTACCACAGAGGTGCCCGCTCGTGGGGCCGGAGTCCCAGTCGTTGAGCACGCTCTTGAGGTTGCAGGTCCACGTGTCCTTCACCGAGTCATTCCGCTCCAGCCGGACCTGCAGTTTAAAGCCGTCGAAGCGGTTGCCGCCGATGAAGGAGGCGTCCCAGTAGACCTTGGCGTACGCGTAGTGCTGCGTACTGCTGACCCTCTCCACACAGAGCATGACGCGCATCCAGATGTCCGGCTTGTTCGGGAGGGAGATGGTTCTCTCGTTGTGGTCGTAGCCGGTGCACCTGGTGGTTGCGGCTGCGGCGGACGGAACCGATGCCATCGCGGTGGATGCGGAGGCTCCCATGGTGACGGCGGCCGCCAGGAGCGCGCCGGATGCCGCTTTCCAAGCCCTCATGTCCTGCTGCCCTTCGTGAGACGGTCCCGCGGCCGTTCCGCGGGCACCTTGAGAGACAGAGAATGGGCAGCGGAGCGCACCGCGGCACCGGTGCGGGCTCAGGGAGCAGAGACTTGTCCATCGCGTAGAAGGCGTGCTATGCGTATGAACTTCAGGAGAGCCGCGTCACTTTGACGCCGACTCAGGATCGCTCGGCTCCCTGCCGGAAGACCAGCGCGTGGCACGCGCGGCGAACACGGGTGGGCCGCGCCCCGAGAGGCACCCTCCTTCAACCTTCAACAGCCCTTGCCTTGATCAGGTTTCCAGTTGTAACGTGACGTGATGACTACGGGGGTAGTTGAGGCTCAGGGCGTACAAGAGACAGACGTTTCGACAGAGCCGTCCGAAGAGCTGTGCGGATCGTGGCCGTGGCCGGCCGCGCAGGGTGTCGTCGCCCGCGATAGCCCATGGAGCGCGACGTCAAGAGTGGGTGGGCGAATCCCGTTTGCGGGGATCATCGCCGAGTTCGTTCCGTGGAGGGCAATCCCCCCATGTCTGCGTCGCATGCCGGCCCGGCAGGGTCGGTACCGCCACTGACCACGGCGGGTGCAAGAGAACTCTACGGATCCGGGGGATACATAGTGTCGTCGACTGGTCTGAGCGCCGAAGCAATACAGCAGCCAGCAGCCGACGACAGGCGCAGTGTCGAAGCGGTCCGTCCAGTGCCTGATCGGCGAAGGAGTCGGTCATTCGAGGCGCGGAGGGGGCTGACGAGGCCTTCGGCGAGCATCAAGTGGAGCGCGCGCGGTGGGGAGGACCGCTTTCGTGATCTTGCACTTGGTGAACGTTTGACTTTCGGTAATTGTGTATGCGGCGCGTTGGACGTCACCATCGAGACGGAGAGTGCCGGTCACGTGGTCGGGGCCGTGACGCCTCGCATCGACCACTGGAGAGTGGACAATCTCAGCCGCTCCACCGCACTCCTCATAGAGGACTTGGAGGACCCGCAGCAGTTCATCCGGGTGCTGGGCCAAAGGCGCGAGGTAGTGATCCCCTTCGAGTTGGCTCAGGTCGCAGTGGCCAGCCGCGACGACCCGCCGCTGCTCACCGTGTTCGGACCCGAACCCGTGGTGACACCACACGAAGACCACGGTTGCCCCGAGGAGGCGAAGGAGGACGCGGCGCACCGCCTCCTGGATCCGCGAACCCGGTATTTCGCTGTGCTCCGCGCGCTGTGCGAATCACAACACGCTGGTCCCGGACACCCGGTACCGACGTCGGAGACGATCGCGGACAGGCTTGCCGAGTGGGGTGTCCGGCTGACTGCCCGGGCGGTCGACCATCACATCGACTACCTGGTGCAGCGTCTTGGCCTCCGTCCGCTGGCCGGGTCCGTCCAGCGGAGCTGGAAGAAGGAAGTGCTCGTCAGTGTGGCGCTGCGACAAGGACTGCTGGACGTACCGGCCTGAAACGGAGTCCTCCCGGGCCTGGCCGCTGTCCGCGTCGGCCGGACACGACGAGGACAGCGGCCGCGGAGGAACCACGGTGCGGTGCTGTGCGTTGTTCCATCACGGTGGACTCGCTTAGACTCCGCCGATGCCGCTCCTGTCGGCAGCACACATACCCCCAACCATCAGGCCGCTCGCCATCGCGGTCGTGTGAAGGAAGTTCCGACCCGTGAGTCTCGTGACCCTCCTCCCGTTCATCGTGCTCATCGGGGCCATGATCCTGATGACCCGATCGGCCAAGAAGAAGCAGCAGCAGGCCGTCGACATGCGGAACCAGATGCAGCCCGGCTCCGGCGTCCGCACGATCGGGGGCATGTACGCGACCGTCAAGGAGGTCAGCGAGGACACGGTCCTCCTCGACGCCGGGCCGGGCGTCGAGCTGCTGTTCGCGAAGAATTCCATCGGCGCCGTCCTCTCCGACGACGAGTACAACCGCATCGTCCACGGCATCGAGCACGACCTGAAGTCCGACGTCGTCCCGGACGACGCCTCCTCCCTCACCGAGACCGACGAGCCCTCCGACGACGCTTCCGCCGCTTCCGACGACAAGCCCATCGACCTCGGCAAGAAGGACGCGTCCGACGACGCGGCCGACGAGACCGCCGAGGCGAAGGCCGACGAAGCAGAGCCGAAGAAGATCGACGGCGAGTCCGAGGCGAAGTAGTCACGTCCCGGGAGTGCGAGCGAGAACCACCCGCGCCCCGGGCACGTGCCGTTCTCGCCCGGATTCCCGACACCAGTCATGGCCGTCCCCGCGCTGACCCCGCGCACGGCGGCCCGAGAGGGAGTACGAGAAGGTGGCAGCACCGAAGAAGGGCCGGAGCGCCAGCGCCCAGAGCAAGCCTGGGCGCGCGCTGGTCCTCATCCTGATCGCCCTGGTGGCGCTCACCGGGGGAATGTTCGCCTCCGGAGACACCACTCCGCGTCTCGGGATCGACCTCGCCGGTGGTACGAGCATCACACTGACGGCGATCAACGAGCCCGGCCAGCCCAACGCGATCAACAAGACCAACATGGACACCGCGGTCGAGATCATGCACCGCCGTGTCAACGGTCTGGGCGTGTCCGAGGCGGAGGTCCAGACCCAGGGCAATGAGAACATCATTGTCAACATCCCCAAGGGCACGGATTCCGAAGAGGCCCGGGCACAGGTCGGCACCACCGCGAAGCTGTACTTCCGTCCGCTCCTGCAGTGGGAGCCCTCCGGCGCGACGGCCACCCCGAGCGCCTCGCCGAGCACGAGCGACAGCGCCTCACCGAGCCCGTCGGGCTCCGACTCGGCCGCCGACAAGGACACCGACAAGGCGACCTCGCCCGAGTCCGCCGGCCCGTCGGCCGGCGCCACCTCGCAGGGCCGTGCGGTGACCGACGCCCTGAAGGCCGACGCCACCCCCTCCTCCAGCGCCTCCGAGTCCGCCAAGACATCCGACAGCGCCTCGCCCTCCGCGCCCCCGAGCGCGGACGCGGAGGTTCAGGCGCTCCAGGAGGCGTACGCCAAGCTCGACTGCGCCGACCCGGAGCAGCGCTCCGAGGCCGGCAAGGGCAAGAGCACCGAGCCCGTCGTCGCCTGCGGCAAGGAGAACGGCGGCTGGAGCAAGTTCATCCTCGGCCCGGTGGGTGTGGACGGCACCGATGTGACCAAGGCCCAGGCGATCCTCGACACGACCACCGGCACCGGCTGGAAGGTCGTCATGGAGTTCGACTCCGCCGGAGGCAAGAAGTTCACCGAGGTCACCAGGGCGCTGGCCAGCCAGACCTCCCCGCAGAACCAGTTCGCGATCGTCCTGGACGACGAGGTCGTCTCCCACCCCGAGGTCACCCGGGCGATCACCGGCAACAGCGCCGAGATCTCCGGCAGCTTCACCCAGGAAGAGGCCCAGAACCTCGCCAACATGCTGTCGTACGGCGCGCTCCCGCTGACCTTCAAGGAGTCGAGCGTGACCACGGTCAGCCCCGCGCTCGGCGGTGATCAGCTGGAGGCCGGCCTGATCGCCGGTGCGATCGGTCTGGCCCTGGTCGTGATCTACCTGCTCGTCTACTACCGCGGCCTGTCGGTCATCGCCATCGTCTCGCTGCTGGTCTCGGCGCTCCTGACCTACGTGATCATGTCGCTCCTGGGACCGGCCATCGGCTTCGCGCTGAACCTCCCGGCGGTCTGCGGTGCGATCGTCGCGATCGGTATCACGGCGGACTCGTTCATCGTCTACTTCGAACGCGTACGGGACGAGATCCGCGAGGGCCGCTCGCTGCGCCCCGCCGTCGAGCGGGCCTGGCCGCGTGCCCGGCGCACCATCCTGGTCTCCGACTTCGTGTCGTTCCTCTCCGCCGCCGTGCTCTTCGTCGTGAGCGTCGACAAGGTCCAGGGCTTCGCGTTCACGCTCGGCCTCACGACCGTGCTCGACGTGGTGGTCGTCTTCTTCTTCACGAAGCCGCTGCTGACGCTGCTGGCCCGCACGAAGTTCTTCGGGGGCGGCCACAGCTGGTCCGGTCTCGACCCGAAGCGACTGGGCGTCCAGCCGCCGCTGCGCCGCCGCACCCGCCGTCCCGTCCCCGCCGAACCGAAGGAGGCCTGAGATGTCGAAGCTCGGTGACCTCGGAGCCCGTCTCCACCGCGGCGAGGTCGGTTACGACTTCGTCCGCAACCGCAAGCTCTGGTACGGCGTCTCGATCCTGATCACCATCCTGGCCATCGTCGGCCTGGCGGTGCGCGGTCTCAGTATGGGGATCGAGTTCCAGGGCGGCGCCGTCTTCACCACGGAGAAGACGAGCGTCTCGGTCGAGCAGGCCGAGACGTACGCGGAGGAGGCCTCGGGCCACGACGTGATCGTCCAGAAGCTGGGCAACGACACCCTGCGCATCCAGATCTCCCGTGTGGACACGGAGAGGTCCGACCAGATCAAGCAGGATCTCGCCAAGGACCTCAAGGTCGACGCGGACACGATCAACGCCGACCTGATCGGCCCCAGCTGGGGTGACCAGATCGCCAACAAGGCCTGGCAGGGCCTCGTCATCTTCCTGGTTCTCGTGGTGATCTATCTGGCGATCGCCTTCGAGTGGCGTATGGCCATCGCCGCGTTCATCGCCCTGATCCACGACATCACCATCACGGTCGGCGTCTACGCCCTGGTCGGGTTCGAGGTGACACCGGGCACGGTGATCGGTCTGCTGACGATCCTCGGTTACTCGCTCTACGACACGGTCGTCGTCTTCGACAGCCTCAAGGAGCAGACGAAGGACATCACCAAGCAGAACCGCTGGACGTACGCCGAGATCGCCAACCGATCGATCAACAGCACCCTGGTGCGGTCGGTCAACACCACGGTGGTCGCGCTGCTGCCGGTGGCCGGCCTGCTCTTCATCGGTGGCGGTGTCCTCGGCGCGGGCATGCTCAACGACATCTCGCTGTCGCTGTTCGTCGGCCTCGCGGCCGGTGCGTACTCCTCGATCTTCATCGCCACGCCGCTCGTCGCCGACCTCAAGGAGCGCGAGCCGCAGCTGAAGGCCCTCAAGAAGCGCGTACTCGCCAAGCGGGCACAGGCCGAGCAGACCGTGGAGCCGGCCGTCGACGGTTCGTACGGCGACGAGCCGGCGGACGCCACCCCCGCGGTGGTCGGCCCGCGCGCCCAGGCCGGGACCCGCAGCCGCGGCCGGGGCGGGAGGCGGCGATGACGGACATCAAGGAACTCCTGCTCAGCCGTATCCGGGACGTCGCGGACCATCCGGAGCCGGGCGTGATGTTCAAGGACATCACGCCGCTGCTGGCCGACCCGGCGGCGTTCACCGCGCTCACGGACGCGCTGGCGGAGCTGACCGTGCGGCACGGCGCCACGAAGATCGTCGGTCTGGAGGCCCGGGGCTTCATCCTGGGCGCCCCGGCCGCCGTCCGGGCGGGCGTCGGCTTCATCCCCGTACGCAAGGCGGGCAAGCTCCCCGGAGCCACGCTCAGCCAGGCGTACGACCTGGAGTACGGCTCCGCCGAGATCGAGGTGCACGCCGAGGACCTGGTCGCGGGCGACCGTGTCATGGTCATCGACGACGTCCTCGCCACCGGCGGCACCGCCGAGGCCTCCCTCCAGCTGATCCGCCGCGCGGGCGCCCAGGTGGCGGGCGTCGCGGTGCTGATGGAGCTGTCCTTCCTGGCGGGCCGGCAGCGTCTGGAAGCCGCGCTGGCCGGGGCGCCGCTGGAGGCTTTGATCACCCTCTGAGGCACCGCGCACGACCGCACGACGGGCGCTCCGAGAATCCGTTCCCGAGCGCCCGTCGTGCTGTCCCGGAGCGCGGGAGCGCCGGGCGCAGCCCTCCCATCAAGGCCGGGTGCTTCGTCGAGGGCGGACGGAACGGCTGCCGGACGAAGCGGGACCAAAGCACTCCCCGGCAGGTCCGGTACCGGCACCTCCTGTGCCGAGACGCGGCGAGACGTGAGAGACGCGGCGGCGACCGAGGAGATCCGGACCAAGGGCTTCACCACGATCGTGGCGCTGCTCCCTGACATGCGGCGACCGCCCCTCGCACACGCCGCCGCGCACCCCTTGCGCACATCCCGAGGCGGGCCCGGAGGAATCCGGCGCCCGCCTCTCGTGTTTCACTGGTAGACCGCCCTCACATCGGCCTGAAGGCGATCCTGGGGCTCGGGATCGCTACCATGGGGTCTCCGGAGCCTGACCGGGGGACCCGGACCGCGCACGAGGAGCTCTCTTGGCAGACGAGGCCCAGCACCTGACTGCCGCCAAGCCCGAGTCCGCCTCGGGCCCGGCGGCCAAGCCCGCGCAGCACGCGGCGAAGGCGAACCCGGCGAACCCCACGCCGGCCGCGCAGGGACCGGTCGAGCACGCCCAGTCCGCACCCGCCGACAAGGCCGCCGAGCCCTCACGCCCCAAGCCCGCCCCGCCCGAGCACTCCGCGCCCGCGCCCACTCCGGCGCCCCCGGCCCGCCCCGCCGCCCCGGGCCAGCCCGCCCGCTCCGGCTCCTCCAACCGCGTACGCGCCCGGCTCGCCCGGCTCGGCGTGCAGCGCTCCAACCCGTACAACCCGGTCCTGGAGCCGCTGCTGCGGATCGTGCGCGGCAATGACCCGAAGATCGAGACGTCGACGCTCCGCCAGATCGAGAAGGCCTACCAGGTCGCCGAGCGCTGGCACCGGGGCCAGAAGCGCAAGAGCGGCGACCCGTACATCACGCACCCCCTCGCCGTCACCACCATCCTCGCCGAGCTGGGCATGGATCCGGCCACGCTGATGGCCGGGCTGCTGCACGACACGGTCGAGGACACCGAGTACGGCCTGGACCAGCTGCGCCGGGACTTCGGCGACTCCGTCGCCCTCCTCGTCGACGGCGTGACCAAGCTCGACAAGGTCAAGTTCGGCGAGGCCGCCCAGGCCGAGACCGTACGCAAGATGGTCGTCGCCATGGCCAAGGACCCCCGCGTCCTGGTCATCAAGCTCGCCGACCGTCTGCACAACATGCGCACCATGCGCTACCTCAAGCGCGAGAAGCAGGAGAAGAAGGCGCGCGAGACCCTGGAGATCTACGCGCCGCTCGCCCACCGCCTGGGCATGAACACCATCAAGTGGGAGCTGGAGGACCTCGCCTTCGCGATCCTCTATCCCAAGATGTACGACGAGATCGTCCGCCTCGTCGCCGAGCGCGCCCCCAAGCGCGACGAGTACCTCGCCATAGTGACCGACGAGGTGCAGCAGGACCTGCGGGCCGCCCGTATCAAGGCGACCGTCACCGGCCGCCCGAAGCACTACTACAGCGTCTACCAGAAGATGATCGTCCGCGGCCGGGACTTCGCGGAGATCTACGACCTGGTCGGCATACGTGTCCTGGTGGACACCGTCCGCGACTGCTACGCGGCTCTGGGCACCGTCCACGCCCGCTGGAACCCGGTTCCGGGGCGGTTCAAGGACTACATCGCGATGCCCAAGTTCAACATGTACCAGTCGCTGCACACGACGGTCATCGGACCCAACGGCAAGCCGGTCGAACTCCAGATCCGTACGTTCGACATGCACCGCCGCGCCGAGTACGGCATCGCCGCGCACTGGAAGTACAAGCAGGAGGCCGTCGCCGGCACCTCCAAGGTGCGTACGGACGCGCCGAGGAGCACCGGCAAGGACGACCACCTCAACGACATGGCCTGGCTGCGGCAGCTGCTGGACTGGCAGAAGGAGACCGAGGACCCCGGCGAGTTCCTGGAGTCCCTGCGCTTCGACCTCTCCCGCAACGAGGTCTTCGTCTTCACCCCGAAGGGCGACGTCATAGCGCTGCCGGCCAGCGCCACCCCCGTCGACTTCGCGTACGCGGTCCACACCGAGGTCGGCCACCGCACCATAGGCGCCCGGGTCAACGGCCGACTGGTCCCCCTCGAATCCACCCTCGACAACGGCGACCTGGTGGAGGTCTTCACCTCCAAGGCCGTCGGCGCGGGCCCGTCCCGCGACTGGCTCGGCTTCGTGAAGTCGCCGCGCGCCCGCAACAAGATCCGCGCCTGGTTCTCCAAGGAGCGCCGCGACGAGGCCATCGAGCAGGGCAAGGACGCCATCGTCCGCGCGATGCGCAAGCAGAACCTGCCCATCCAGCGCATCCTCACCGGCGACTCACTCGTCACCCTCGCGCACGAGATGCGCTACCCGGACATCTCCGCGCTGTACGCCGCCATAGGCGAGGGCCACGTCTCCGCGCAGAGCGTGGTGCAGAAGCTCGTCCAGGCCCTCGGCGGCGAGGAGGCGGCCACCGACGAGATCGACGAGGCCGTACCGCCCGCCCGCAGCCGTAGCCGCAAGCGGCGCGGCAGCAACGACCCCGGCGTGGTGGTCAAGGGCGTCGAGGACGTCTGGGTCAAGCTCGCCCGCTGCTGTACGCCCGTCCCCGGCGACCCCATCATCGGCTTCGTCACCCGCGGCAGTGGCGTCTCGGTTCACCGCAACGACTGCGTCAACGTCGATTCGCTCTCCCGCGAACCCGAGCGCATCCTCGAAGTCGAGTGGGCACCCACCCAGTCCTCGGTCTTCCTGGTCGCCATACAGGTCGAGGCCCTGGACCGCAGCCGTCTGCTGTCGGACGTCACCCGCGTCCTGTCCGACCAGCATGTCAACATCCTCTCGGCGGCCGTCCAGACCTCCCGGGACCGCGTCGCCACCTCCCGCTTCACCTTCGAGATGGGCGACCCGAAACATTTGGGCCATGTTCTGAAGGCCGTACGCGGCGTGGAAGGCGTCTACGACGTGTACCGGGTGACGTCGGCGCGCAGGCCCTAGCGGACGTCGCAAGGCGGGCGGAAGAGCGTCCGAACCAGGTGAGGGGCTCCCGTACGAACCGTACGGGAGCCCCTCACTCGTGCTGCTTCGGCGTCAGCCGCCGAACTCCTGCAGACCCTTCAGCGCCTGGTCCAGCAGGGCCTGGCGGCCGTCGAGCTCCCGCTGCAGCTTGTCGGCCTTGGCGTTGTTGCCCTGGGCGCGGGCCTGGTCGATCTGGCCCTTCAGCTTGTCCACGGCGGCCTGGAGCTGACCCGTGAGACCGGCGGCACGAGCGCGGGCCTCCGGGTTGGTGCGGCGCCATTCCGTCTCCTCGGCCTCCTGGATGGCCCGCTCGACCGCGTGCATCCGGCCCTCGACCTTCGGGCGGGCGTCACGCGGCACATGGCCGATGGCCTCCCAGCGCTCGTTCAGCGAGCGGAAGGCGGCACGGGCCGCCTTCAGGTCCGTCACCGGCAGGATCTTCTCCGCCTCCCCGGCCAGCTCCTCCTTGAGCTTGAGGTTCTCGGCCTGCTCCGCGTCACGCTCGGCGAACACGGAGCTGCGGGCGGCGAAGAAGACGTCCTGGGCACCCCGGAAGCGGTTCCACAGGTCGTCCTCGTGCTCACGCTGGGCGCGGCCGGCCGCCTTCCAGTCGGCCATCAGCTCGCGGTAGCGCGCCGCCGTGGGACCCCAGTCGGTCGAGTTCGACAGCGCCTCGGCCTCCGCGACCAGCTTCTCCTTGGTCTTGCGGGCGTCCTCGCGCTGCGCGTCGAGCTGCGCGAAATGGGCCTTGCGACGCTTGGAGAACGCCGAGCGGGCGTGCGAGAAGCGGTGCCAGAGCTCGTCGTCGGACTTGCGGTCCAGCCGCGGCAGGCCCTTCCAGGTGTCCACCAGCGCCCGTAGGCGCTCACCGGCGGCCCGCCACTGGTCGGACCGGGCCAGCTCCTCCGCCTCGGTGACCAGGGCCTCCTTGGCGTGCCGCGCCTCGTCGGACTGCTTCGCCCGCTGCTGCTTGCGCTGCTCGCGGCGCTCCTCGACGGTCTCGACGAGCTTGTCCAGCCGCACCTTCAGCGCGTTCAGGTCACCGACCGCGTGGTGCGCGTCCACCTGCTCGCGAATGTGGTCGATCGCGGCCTGGGCGTCCTTCGCGGACAGGTCGGTGGTCTTCACCCGCTTCTCGAGGAGGCCGATCTCGACAACCAGGCCCTCGTACTTGCGCTCGAAGTAGGCCAGCGCCTCCTCGGGGGAGCCGGCCTGCCAGGAACCGACGACCTGCTCGCCGTCGGCCGTACGCACGTACACGGTCCCCGTCTCGTCGACGCGGCCCCACGGGTCGCTGCTCACAGCGCCTCCTCCACATGATGCCTGCGGGGGGCCTGAAGCTCCCCCGGGCATCGTCCACAGTTTCGTCACGGCCAACATAGGCGACCGGCGGGTTGCCTGTCCGCATCCCGCGCGACCGAAATTCCGCTGCCCGTGGTCAGGACTTCTTGACAGTCGCCTCGTTGATGACCACGGTCGCGTTGGGTGCCGTGTTGTACGTCTGCGGGTCCATGGCCTGGGCACCAGCGTCCGCGATCTTCTTCAGGACCTTCATGCCGTCCTCGGAGATCGTGCCGAACGGTGTGTAGTCGGGCGGAAGCTGACTGTCCTGGTAGACGAGGAAGAACTGGCTGCCGCCGGTGTCACGGCCTTCCTTCGTCTGGGCGTTGTACTGGTTGGCCATCGCCACGGTTCCGGCCGGGTACACGCCGCCCTTCAGGCTCGCGTCCTTCAGGTTCTCGTCCGGGATCGTGTACCCGGGACCGCCCATGCCGGTGCCCTGCGGGTCACCGCACTGGAGCACGTAGATGCCCTCCGTGGTGAGCCGGTGGCACTTGGTGTGGTCCAGGTAGCCCTTGTCCACCAGGAAGTTGAACGAGTTGACGGTGCGCGGGGCCTTCGCCGCGTCCATCGTTATACCGATGTCACCGCAGGTCGTCCGCAGGTCCATCGTGTACTTGGCGGTCTTGTCGATGGTGAGCGCGGGCTCCTTCTTGTAGGTGAGCTCCTTCACCTTGCCCTCGGCCGGCTTCTCGCACGGGTCCGGCGCCTTGCTGGGCGAGGCGCTCGGGGTCACCTCCGCGCTCGCGGTGTCCTTCTTGTCGTCGCCCCTGAGGACGTCGGTCGTGTAGAGCGCCACACTGCCCACCAGGATCACGCCGAGGACCGAAGCGATCACGGCGTTGCGGACATGGGCCTTGCGCCGCGCCTGGGTGCGCCGCTGCTGCTGCCGCAAGAACTTCTCCCGGGCGAGCTGACGCCGCCGCTGCTCCTGGCTGACCACGGGGTTTTCTCCTCATGCGTCTCGTACGTCGACGGGTACGCAACGTCTCGTGAGCCGACTGCTTGCGTGTGACCCGTACCGTATATGGGTTCGCTGAGGAAACGGCAGCGCCGGTAGGCTCTGATCCACAGCAACCCACCCTCGTACGACACAAGAAGGACGATCGTGCTCATTGCCGGGTTCCCCGCCGGGGCCTGGGGGACCAACTGTTATCTGGTCGCCCCCGCCGCCGGTGAGGAGTGCGTGATCATCGACCCGGGCCACCAGGCCACCCAGGGAGTCGAGGAGACGCTGAAGAAGCATCGGCTCAAGCCCGTCGCCGTCGTCCTCACCCACGGCCACCTCGACCATGTGGCCTCGGTCGTCCCGGTGTGCGGCGCGCACGACGTACCGGCGTGGATCCACCCCGAGGACCGGTACATGATGAGCGACCCCGAGAAGGCACTCGGCCGTTCCATCGGCATGCCGCTCATGGGCGAGCTGACCGTGGGGGAGCCCGGCGACGTCAGGGAGCTGACCGACGGCGCGAAGCTGGGGCTGGCAGGTCTGGAGCTGTCCGTCGCGCACGCGCCCGGCCATACCAAGGGGTCGGTGACCTTCCGGATGCCGGAGAACCCGGAGATCCCCTCCGTGTTCTTCTCCGGGGATCTGCTCTTCGCCGGCTCCATCGGACGCACCGACCTCCCCGGCGGTGACATGGCCGAGATGCTCGGCTCGCTGGCCCGCGTGTGCCTGCCGCTCGACGACTCGACCGTGGTGCTCTCCGGCCACGGCCCCCAGACGACCATCGGCCAGGAGCGCGCCACCAACCCGTATCTGCGGCAGGTGGCGGCCGGGGGCCACCAAGACCACGGCGCCCCCGGGGCTCCCCGACGAGGAATGTGACAAGACCTTCCGTGAGCACCTTTCAGGCCCCCAAGGGCACGTACGACCTGCTGCCCCCGGACAGCGCCAGGTACCTGGCCGTCCGCGAGGCCATCGCCGCGCCGCTGCGCAACTCCGGCTACGGCTACATCGAGACGCCCGGCTTCGAGAGCGTCGAGCTGTTCGCGCGCGGTGTCGGTGAGTCCACCGACATCGTGACCAAGGAGATGTACGCCTTCGAGACGAAGGGCGGCGACAGGCTGGCCCTGCGTCCCGAAGGCACGGCCTCCGTCCTCCGTGCCGCCCTGGAGGCCAACCTGCACAAGGCGGGCAACCTCCCGGTCAAGCTCTGGTACTCCGGCTCGTACTACCGCTACGAGCGCCCCCAGAAGGGCCGCTACCGGCACTTCTCCCAGGTCGGCGCCGAGGCCATCGGCGCCGAGGACCCGGCACTGGACGCCGAGTTGATCATCCTGGCGGACCAGGCGTACCGCTCGCTGGGCCTGAGCAGCTTCCGGATCCTGCTCAACAGCCTGGGCGACAAGGAGTGCCGCCCGGTGTACCGGACGGCACTCCAGGACTTCCTGCGCGGCCTGGACCTGGACGAGGACACCCTGCGCCGGGCGGAGATCAACCCGCTGCGCGTCCTGGACGACAAACGTGAGTCGGTCCAGAAGCAGCTGGGCAACGCCCCGCTGCTGCGGGACCACCTCTGCGACGCCTGCAAGGCCTATCACGAGGAGGTGCGCGAGCTGCTGACGGCGGCGGGCGTCACCTTCGAGGACGACCTCAAGCTGGTACGCGGCCTGGACTACTACACCCGTACGACCTTCGAGTTCGTCCACGACGGTCTCGGCTCCCAGTCCGCGGTGGGCGGCGGCGGTCGCTACGACGGCCTCTCCGAGATGATCGGCGGCCCCGCGCTGCCGTCCGTCGGCTGGGCCCTCGGCGTCGACCGCACGGTCCTCGCGCTGGAGGCGGAGGGCGTCGAACTCGAACTTCCCGCCACCACCAGCGTGTTCGCCGTCCCTCTCGGCGAGGAGGCCCGTCGCCTGCTCTTCGCCAAGGTCACCGAGTTGCGCAAGGTGGGCATCGCGGCCGACTTCTCGTACGGCGGGAAGGGCCTGAAGGGTGCGATGAAGAACGCCGACCGGAGCGGTGCGCGCTACACCGTCGTGGCCGGTGAGCGGGATCTCGCCGAAGGCATCGTGCAGCTCAAGGACATGGAGTCCGGCGAGCAGGCCGCCATCGGCGTGAACGAGATCGTGGCCGAACTGGAGGCCCGGCTGGGCTGAGTCGAACCGTTGTCGCACCCGTCGCCCGATCCGGGCCGCGGGGGCGACTTTTACGTCCGGTGAACGGTGTGCGCGCGAGTGTGTACGGCACAATGACCGTGCCCCCGGCGGCCCCTTCGACGCTATGGAAACGACGTGATGAGCAAGACGACAGTCAAGGACGTCTCCGCGACCGTGCGGGAGCACACCGATGCCGTCCCCCGCACGGTGGGCGGCGGTCGTGCCTTCGCGTTCATGCTGATGGTCACCGGCGCGGCCGGCCTGCTCGCCGCCTGGGTCATCACGATCGACAAGTTCAAGATCCTTGAGGCCAAGGTCGCGGGAACGACCTTCACGCCCGGCTGCAGTCTGAATCCGATCATCTCCTGCGGCAGCGTCATGGAGAGCAAGCAGGCGTCCGTCTTCGGCTTCCCCAACCCGATGCTCGGGCTCGTCGCCTACGGCATCGTCATCTGCGTCGGCATGAGCCTGCTCGCCCACGCCCGCTTCCCGCGCTGGTACTGGCTGACCTTCAACTTCGGCACACTCTTCGGCGTGGCCTTCTGCACCTGGCTGCAGTTCCAGTCCCTGTACCGGATCAGCGCGCTGTGCCTGTGGTGCTCCCTGGCCTGGGTCGCGACGATCATCATGTTCTGGTACGTGACCTCGTTCAACGTCCGCAACGACTTCCTGCCCGCTCCGGGTTGGCTGAAGCGGTTCCTCGGCGAGTTCACCTGGGTCCTGCCGGTCACGCACATCGGCATCATCGGCATGCTGATCCTGACCCGCTGGGGTGCCGACCTCTGGGCCTGACCCCGGTCGGGAACGGCAGTGTCGGACCTCTGCCGTAGGCTCCGGAGGTGTGGAGACCGATCTGTTCACCGCCGCCGCAGAAGAACGCCAGGAGAAGGACCCGGCCGCCAGCCCCCTGGCCGTACGGATGCGCCCGCGCACCCTCGACGAGGTCGTGGGCCAGCAGCATCTGCTGAAGCCCGGCTCACCCCTGCGCAGACTGGTCGGCGAGTCCGGCGGCGGCCCGGCCGGCCCCTCCTCGGTGATCCTCTGGGGCCCGCCCGGCACGGGCAAGACGACCCTGGCGTACGTCGTCTCCAAGGCCACCAACAAGCGCTTCGTGGAGCTCTCCGCCATCACCGCCGGCGTCAAGGAGGTCCGCGCGGTCATCGAGGGGGCCCGCCGGGCCACCGGCGGCTTCGGCAAGGAGACCGTCCTCTTCCTCGACGAGATCCACCGCTTCAGCAAGGCCCAGCAGGACTCCCTGCTCCCGGCCGTCGAGAACCGCTGGGTCACCCTCATCGCGGCGACCACGGAGAACCCGTACTTCTCGGTGATCTCCCCCCTGCTCTCCCGCTCCCTGCTCCTCACCCTCGAACCCCTCACCGACGACGACCTGCGCGGCCTGCTCAGGCGCGCGCTGAGCGACGAGCGCGGTCTCAAGGGCGCCGTCACCCTCCCCGAGGACACCGAGGCCCACCTCCTGCGGATCGCCGGCGGCGACGCCCGCCGCGCCCTCACCGCCCTGGAGGCCGCGGCCGGTGCCGCCCTCGACAAGAGGGAGCGGGAGATCGGCCTGACGACCCTCGAAGAGACCGTCGACCGCGCCGCCGTGAAGTATGACCGCGACGGCGACCAGCACTACGACGTGGCCAGCGCACTCATCAAGTCCATCCGCGGCTCGGACGTGGACGCCGCGCTGCACTACCTGGCCCGGATGATCGAGGCCGGCGAGGACCCCCGCTTCATCGCCCGCCGACTGATGATCTCCGCCAGCGAGGACATCGGCCTCGCCGATCCCAACGCACTGCCCACAGCCGTCGCCGCCGCCCAGGCCGTCGCGATGATCGGCTTCCCCGAGGCCGCACTCACCCTCAGTCACGCCACCATCGCCCTCGCCCTGGCCCCGAAGTCGAACTCCGCGACGACGGCCATCGGCGCAGCCATGGAGGACGTACGGAAGGGGCTGGCCGGGCCCGTGCCGCCGCACCTGCGGGACGGGCACTACAAGGGCGCGGCCAAGCTCGGGCACGCCCAGGGGTATGTGTACCCGCACGACCTGCCCGAGGGAATCGCCGCCCAGCAGTACGCCCCGGACGCGATCAACGAGCGGGAGTACTACACACCGACCAGGCACGGAGCCGAGGCCCGGTACGCCGACGCGGTGGAGTGGACCAGGAAACATCTCGGTCGGAAGCAGTCCTGAACCCCCTGTAGACTCCTCCACAGTGCTGCGTCCCGTGTCCGGCCCCGGTCGGCGCCTCAGGCGGGACATCCAGCCGGATCTTTCGATCCAGGAGCGTCGCGCACCGTCGTAGGTGTCGCGGGCCGCCCACCACCACCCGGGTTTCCGGGACCGGTCGGTGGGCCGTTCGTGTGCTGCACGTATGTGCCCAGACCAGGGGAACGGCTGCCCGGCAAGTCCCTCGCGGACCTGACGGGAATCCCCCGGCTGCGGATGCGACCTCCCGTAACCCTGAGGCAGCCGATAAGGAAAAGGAAAAGAAGTGGCGAACCAGCCCCGCCCCAAGGTCAAGAAGTCGCGTGCCCTCGGCATCGCGCTGACCCCGAAGGCCGTCAAGTACTTCGAGGCCCGTCCCTACCCGCCGGGCGAGCACGGCCGTGGCCGCAAGCAGAACTCGGACTACAAGGTCCGCCTGCTGGAGAAGCAGCGTCTGCGTGCGCAGTACGACGTGTCCGAGCGCCAGCTCGTCCGCGCCTACGAGCGTGCCTCCAAGGTCCAGGGCAAGACCGGTGAGGCCCTGATCATCGAGCTCGAGCGCCGTCTCGACGCGCTGGTCCTGCGTTCGGGCATCGCCCGCACGATCTACCAGGCCCGCCAGATGGTCGTCCACGGCCACATCGAGGTCAACGGCCACAAGGTCGACAAGCCGTCCTTCCGTGTCAAGCCGGACGACGTCGTCATGGTCCGTGAGCGCAGCCGTCAGAAGCCGCTGTTCGAGGTCGCCCGCGAGGGTGGCTTCGCCGCGGACGGTGAGACCCCGCGCTACCTGCAGGTGAACCTCAAGGCCCTGGCGTTCCGCCTGGACCGCGAGCCCAACCGCAAGGAAGTCCCGGTCATCTGCGACGAGCAGCTCGTCGTCGAGTACTACGCCCGTTGATCCGTCCTCGACGGACGTAGTCGCTCACCGCGCGTCAGCCCGTCGTCTCCCCGCCCTCAGAGGCGGGCGGGGCGGCGGGCTCTCGCCTTACTGCGGTGCGTCTTAATGCGGTACGGAGTGGCAGCCCCGGCGCGATAGGCTCGGGACACGACTTTTCGACGTTCAGGCATGTTCCAGGGAGCGGGTGGCACACAGTGTCCGGTGGAGAGGTGGCCGGGATCCTGGTGGCCGTCTTCTGGGCGATCCTGGTATCCTTCCTCGCCGTCGCGCTGGCGAGGCTGGCCCAGACGCTCAAGGCGACCACCAGACTCGTCGCGGACGTGACCGACCAGGCCGTCCCCCTCCTCTCCGACGCGTCCACCGCCGTCCGCTCCGCGCAGACCCAGATCGACCGGGTCGACGCCATCGCGTCCGACGTCCAGGAGGTCACGTCGAACGCCTCGGCGCTCTCCACGACCGTCGCGTCCACCTTCGGCGGCCCCCTCGTCAAGGTCGCTGCCTTCGGCTACGGCGTACGCCGGGCCATCGGTGGCCGCCGGGAGGGCGAGTCCGCCAAGGAGCAGCGACGTACGGTGATCGTGGGCCGTACGGTTCCGGGCGCGCGCTGGAGCAGGCGGAACACCCGAAAGAAGGACTGACCGAGCGATGTTCCGCCGTACGTTCTGGTTCACCACCGGTGTCGCCGCCGGAGTCTGGGCGACCACCAAGGTCAACCGCAAGCTCAAGCAGCTCACCCCCGAGCACCTCGCCACCCAGGCGGCGAACAAGGCCGTCGAGGCGGGGCACCGGCTCAAGGACCGGGCGGTCGGGTTCGCGCTCGACGTCCGCGACAACATGGCCCAACGCGAGGCCGAGTTGGGTGAGGCACTCGGCATCGAGGCCAACCCCGACCGGTATCCGGAGCTTCCGGCCGCGAGGCGGGCCGTCGCGATCGAGAACAGCAACACCCCGAAGTACAGCAGGAATCCGAGGTACGTCGAGAGCTCGTCGTACCCGTACAACCGGAATGAGGACCACTGATGGAGTCGGCTGAAATCCGCCGCCGCTGGTTGAGCTTCTTCGAGGAGCGCGGTCACACCGTCGTCCCTTCGGCGTCGCTCATCGCGGACGACCCGACTCTGCTCCTGGTCAATGCGGGCATGGTCCCGTTCAAGCCGTACTTCCTCGGTGAGGTCAAGCCCTCTTTCGCCCGCGCCACCAGCGTGCAGAAGTGCGTTCGTACGCCGGACATCGAAGAGGTCGGCAAGACCACCCGGCACGGCACGTTCTTCCAGATGTGCGGCAACTTCTCCTTTGGCGACTACTTCAAGGAAGGCGCCATCAAGCACGCCTGGGAGCTGCTCACCAGCCCCCAGGGCAAGGGCGGTTACGGCCTGGAGCCGGAGAAGCTCTGGATCACCGTCTACAAGGAGGACGACGAGGCCGAGCGCATCTGGCACGAACGGATCGGCGTGCCCAAGGAGCGCATCCAGCGCCTCGGCATGAGGGACAACTACTGGTCCATGGGCGTCCCCGGCCCATGCGGCCCCTGCTCCGAGATCAACTACGACCGCGGTCCCGAGTTCGGCGTCGAGGGCGGCCCGGCCGTCAACGACGAGCGGTACGTGGAGATCTGGAACCTGGTCTTCATGCAGTACGAGCGCGGCGAGGGCACCTCCAAGGAGGACTTCGAGATCCTCGGCGAGCTGCCCAGTAAGAACATCGACACGGGCCTCGGCCTGGAGCGCCTCGCCATGATCCTGCAGGGCGTGCAGAACATGTACGAGATCGACACCTCGATGGCCGTCATCAACAAGGCCACCGAACTCACCGGTGTCTCGTACGGCGACGCCAAGGACTCCGACGTCTCCCTGCGCGTGGTCACCGACCACATCCGCACCGCCGTGATGCTCATCGGCGACGGCGTGAGCCCCGGCAACGAGGGCCGGGGCTACGTCCTGCGCCGCATCATGCGCCGCGCCATCCGCAACATGCGGCTGCTCGGCGCCACCGGCCCGGTCGTCAAGGACCTCATCGACGTCGTCATCGACATGATGGGCCGGCAGTACCCCGAACTCATCACCGACCGTGAGCGCATCGAGAAGGTCGCCCTCGCCGAGGAGAACGCCTTCCTCAAGACGCTGAAGGCCGGCACGAACATCCTCGACACGGCCATCACCGAGACCAAGGCCGGCGGCGGCGGGCAGCTCCCCGGCGACAAGGCCTTCCTGCTCCACGACACCTGGGGCTTCCCGATCGACCTCACTCTGGAGATGGCCGCCGAACAGGGCCTCTCCGTGGACGAGGACGGCTTCCGACGCCTGATGAAGGAGCAGCGGGACAAGGCCAAGGCCGACGCCCGCGCCAAGAAGACCGGCCACGCCGACCTCGGTGCCTACCGCGAGATCGCCGACACCGCCGGCGAGACCGAGTTCATCGGCTACGCGGACACCGAGGGCGAGTCCACGATCGTCGGTATCCTCGTCGACGGTCTGTCCTCGCCCGCCGCCACCGAGGGCGACGAGGTCGAGGTCGTCCTCGACCGCACCCCGTTCTACGCTGAGGGCGGCGGCCAGATCGGCGACACCGGCCGGATCAAGGCCGACTCCGGTGCCGTCATCGAGGTCCGCGACTGCCAGAAGCCGGTCCCGGGCGTGTACGTCCACAAGGGCGTCGTCCAGGTCGGTGAAGTGACGGTCGGCGCCAAGGCCCACGCCTCGATCGACGGCCGCCGTCGCACGGCCATCGCCCGCGCCCACTCGGCCACGCACCTCACCCACCAGGCCCTGCGCGACGCCCTCGGCCCGACGGCCGCCCAGGCCGGCTCCGAGAACCAGCCGGGCCGCTTCCGCTTCGACTTCGGCTCCCCGTCCGCCGTTCCGACGGCCGTGATGACCGACGTCGAGCAGAAGATCAACGAAGTGCTCGCCCGCGACCTGGACGTACACGCCGAGGTCATGGGCATCGACGAGGCCAGGAAGCAGGGCGCCATCGCCGAGTTCGGCGAGAAGTACGGCGAGCGCGTCCGTGTCGTCACCATCGGCGACTTCTCCAAGGAGCTGTGCGGCGGCACGCACGTCCACACCACCGCCCAGTTGGGCCTGGTGAAGCTTCTCGGCGAGTCCTCGATCGGCTCCGGTGTGCGCCGTATCGAGGCCCTGGTCGGTGTCGACGCCTACCACTTCCTCGCCCGTGAGCACACGGTCGTCGCCCAGCTGCAGGAGCTGATCAAGGGCCGACCGGAGGAGCTTCCGGAGAAGGTTTCGGCCATGCTCGGCAAGCTGAAGGACGCCGAGAAGGAGATCGAGAAGTTCCGCGCCGAGAAGGTGCTCCAGGCCGCCGCCGGTCTCGCCGAGTCCGCCAAGGACGTACGCGGCGTTGCTCTGGTGACCGGTCAGGTCCCGGACGGCACGACCGCCGACGACCTCCGCAGGCTGGTGCTCGACGTGCGCGGACGCATCCAGGGCGGCCGGGCCGCCGTGGTCGCCCTCTTCACCACGGTGAACGGCAAGCCGCTGACGGTCATCGCCACCAACGAGGCCGCCCGCGAGCGCGGTCTGAAAGCCGGCGACCTGGTCCGTACGGCCGCCAAGACCCTCGGTGGCGGCGGTGGCGGCAAGCCGGATGTCGCCCAGGGCGGTGGCCAGAATCCGTCAGCCATCGGCGAGGCCGTGGACGCGGTCGAGCGCCTGGTCGCCGAGACGGCCAAGTGAGTACGACCGGTCACATGAGCGAAGACGACGGCCCGGTCATGCGCCGCGGCCGTCGGCTCGCCGTCGACGTCGGGGACGCCCGGATCGGGGTCGCCTCGTGCGACCCCGACGGGATCCTCGCCACCCCGGTCGAAACGGTCCCCGGCCGCGATGCTCCGGCGGCTCAGCGGCGATTGAGACAACTGGTCGACGAGTACGTACCTATAGAGGTAATCGTCGGACTTCCGCGCTCCCTCAAAGGGGGCGAGGGACCGGCCGCGGTCAAGGTCCGGGGTTTCGCCCAGGAGTTGGCCCGCATGATCGCGCCCGTTCCGGTCAGACTCGTCGACGAGAGGATGACCACGGTGACGGCCGGTCAGGGACTGCGTGCCTCGGGTGTGAAATCCAAGAAGGGCAGGTCGGTCATTGACCAGGCGGCAGCCGTGATCATCCTGCAACAGGCGCTGGAATCCGAACGAGTGTCAGGTAAAGCTCCGGGCGAGGGCGTCGAAGTGGTCATCTGATCGCGATACGGTAACGTTCCGCGCGATGTGGTGGCCTTCGAACAGCCACCGCACAAAAAGAGGCGGGGACGAAAGCCGAGCCACCGGCCCCGCGTGACCGCCGCCTCGCGGCTCTAGGGGATCGATGACTGAGTATGGCCGGGGCCCAGGCTCCGAACCGTGGCATCCGGACGACCCGTTGTACGGGGACGGCGGATGGGACGGACAGCAGGCCCAGGAGGGCCGGCAGTCCCCTTACGGCGGCCAGCCGCAGCAGCACTACCCGGAGCACCAGCAGTACCAGCAGCAGTACGACAACGGTAACGGCGGCTGGGGCAACGGCCAGCAGGATGCCTACAGCCAGGCACAGCAGCAGTACCAGCAGGAGTACGGGGACCCCGGGCGGCACTACCCCGGCCAGAACCAGCAGTACCCCGGCCATGACCAGCAGCAGTACGACCAGGTCAACGGCGGCTGGAGCAACGGAACGCACCCGCACCCGCAGGGCTCTTACGCGGCCGATCCGGCCGACCCCTACGGAGGCCGACCCATGGCGTACGGCGGTCAGGAGCCCGACTTCTACGGCACGCCCGACGCGTATCCGCCGCCGGAGCCGCCGTCGCGCCGCCGCGCGGAACCGGCCCCCGCACCCGAGCCCGATCCACAGCAGCAGGCCGACGATCGGACCGACTGGGATCCGGGGCCGGACCAGGGCGAGCACGCGTTCTTCGCGGGCGGCGGCGATGACGAGGATGACGACGAGGCGGAGGACCGCGGAGGACGCGGCTACCGGAAGGGCCGCGGCGGCAAGTCCAAGAAGCCGGGCAAGGGCGGAAAGAAGCGCCGCAGCGGTTGCGCCTGCCTGGTGGTCGTCACGGTTTTCGGCGGCGGGTTCGCCGGTGTCACCTATTACGGTTACCAGTTCTACCAGAGCCGCTTTGCCGAGGTTCCCGACTATGCGGGTGACGGTACGAACGAGACCGTGACGATCAAGGTCGACAAGGGTGAATATGGGTCGGTCATCGGGCAGAAGCTGAAGGCGGCCGGGGTCGTCAAGAGCGTCGACGCCTTCACGGTCGCATTGGCGCAGAAATCCGAGGCCGACCAGATTCAGGCGGGCGTTTATCTCCTCAAGAAGGAGATGTCCGCCGAAAGCGCCATCGCCCTCATGCTCAATCCCAAGAGCCAGAACAGCTTCACTGTCATCGAAGGCGAGCGGAACAACAGGGTCTACGCCAGGATCGACGCGAAATTGGGGATCAAGAAGGGCACGACCAAGGACGTCGCCGAGAAGGAGTGGTCGAACCTCGGTCTTCCCGACTGGGCCAACGACAGCGACGAGATCAAGGATCCGCTGGAAGGATTCCTCTACCCGTCCACCTATCCGGTCGCCAAGGACATGAAGCCCAAGGACGTCCTGAAGGAAATGGTCACCCTCTCCAAGGCGAAGTACGAGGCATTCGACCTGGAGGGCAAGGCCGATGATCTGAAGCTGGAGAATCCACTTCAGGTGCTCACCGTGGCATCCCTCGTCCAGGCCGAGGGGAAGTACAAGAAGGACTTCGAGAAGGTCGCCCGGGTCGTCTACAACCGGCTCGACAAGAACAACACCGAGACGTACGGCCTGCTCGACTTCGACTCGACGGTGAATTACCTGCGTGGTGAATCCAAGCTGGCGACGGGTTCGGTCGACTCGCTGCGACAGATCGACGACCCGTACAACACGTACAAGATCAAGGGTCTGCCCCCCGGGCCGATCGGCAATCCGGGTGAGGTGGCCATCAGGTCGGCACTCACCCCGGCCAAGGGCGACTGGTACTACTTCGTGTCGATCAACGAGGACGAGACGCTTTTCGCCGTGACCAACGAAGAGCACAACCGGAACCGCGAGAAGTACCAGGAAGCGCAGAACGGATAGATGAGCCGCACCGACAGCAAGCGCCGGGCCGCCGTGCTCGGTTCGCCGATCGCCCACTCGCTCTCCCCGGTGCTGCACCGGGCCGCGTACGCCGAACTGGGGCTCGCCGACTGGTCGTACGACCGTTTCGAGGTCGACGAGAAGGCGCTCCCCGGGTTCGTCGAGCAACTGGGACCGGAGTGGGCGGGGCTGTCGCTCACCATGCCGCTCAAGCGGGCCGTCATTCCGCTGCTGGACGACATCAGCGACACGGCGACCTCCGTCGAGGCGGTCAACACGCTGGTGTTCACGGAAGACGGACGGCGGCTCGGCGACAACACCGACATCCCCGGGATGGTCGCCGCCCTGCGGGAGCGGGGGATCGAGCAGGTGGAGTCCGCCGCGATCCTCGGCGCCGGAGCCACCGCGTCGTCCGCGCTGGCCGCGCTCGCCCGCATCTGCACCGGTGAGGTCGTGGCGTACGTACGCAGCGAGGCCCGCGCCGCCGAGATGCGGCAGTGGGGCGAGCGGCTGGACATCGTGGTGCGCACGGCGGACTGGGCGGACGCCGAGCGCGGGCTCAGTGCTCCGCTGGTCATCGCCACGACACCGGCCGGGGCGACGGACGCGCTGTCCAGGGCGGTGCTCGAACGCCCGACGACGCTGTTCGACGTGCTGTACGACCCCTGGCCGACAGCGCTGGCCGCCCGCTGGTCCGCGTTCGGCGGCGCGGTCGTCAGCGGCCTCGACCTGCTCGTGCACCAGGCCGTCCTGCAGGTCGAGCAGATGACGGGATGCAGGACGGCCCCGGTCGCGGCGATGCGACAGGCGGGGGAGCGGGCACTGGCCGATCGCGGATAGGCACGCGGAACGGCACCTGGCACCAGCCGGGCCGGCCCTGACCTCAAGGGCGTCGGAGGCGGGGCCGGGTGTCCCAGGTCCGGGGCCGCGCCCATCCTCGCTGTCGCCACCAAGAAGTCCCCTGGGACGACGTGCCGTCCGAGTTGCTGTTCACCCGGCTCGCCCGGCGGTTCCAACTCCGTCCGATCGCTCTACGACCCGGTGCGCCACACGACGGCGCGACCTGCGCCGTCGACGTCCACAAGGCCTGCGCCAGCCGGCTCGACGGCGCAGCCGTCCGGCCCTGTGCGGTGCGGTCACCATCGACGAGATCGCGAAGGTCTGACTCGTGCCACGTACGTCCGCATCCGCGAGGCGATCAGGAGGGCACCGGGGGAGACGGCGTGACACCACGAGGGTGGAGTTCGGTTTCGTCCCGTCCGCCTGATGGACCTGGGGCCGGGGCGTCGCCCCGGACGTGGGAGGATCGGGGGTGGCGGACCGGGGCCGCGCACCCGGTGGCCGTCGCCGTACGCGAGGACGCGCGTACACCAAGGCAGCAGGCAGTACCAGGGCGCGAGCACTGAGGAGCACCGTTGAGCAGGTTGCGTTGGCTGACCGCGGGGGAGTCCCACGGTCCCGCACTTGTCGCGACGCTGGAGGGCCTTCCCGCCGGCGTGCCGATCACCACGGAGATGGTGGGGGACCACCTGGCCCGTCGCCGCCTGGGGTACGGACGCGGTGCGCGGATGAAGTTCGAGCGGGACGAGGTCACGTTCCTCGGTGGTGTGCGGCACGGGCTGACCATGGGCTCGCCGGTGGCGGTCATGGTCGGGAACACGGAGTGGCCGAAGTGGGAGCAGGTCATGGCGGCCGACCCGGTAGACCCGGAGATCCTGGCCGGGCTGGCCCGCAACGCGCCCCTGACCCGCCCCAGGCCCGGCCACGCCGACCTGGCGGGCATGCAGAAGTACGGCTTCGACGAGGCCCGGCCGGTCCTGGAGCGCGCCTCCGCCCGGGAGACCGCGGCCCGTGTCGCTCTCGGGGCCGTCGCCCGGTCGTACCTGAAGGAGACGGCCGGGATCGAGATCGTCAGCCACGTCGTCGAACTGGCCGCCGCGAAGGCCCCGCAGGGCGTGTACCCGACCCCGGCCGACGTCGAGAAGCTGGACGCGGACCCGGTGCGCTGTCTGGACGCGGACGCGTCGAAGGCGATGGTCGCGGAGATCGACCAGGCCCACAAGGACGGCGACACCCTCGGCGGTGTGGTGGAGGTGCTGGCGTACGGGGTGCCGGTGGGCCTGGGCTCGCATGTGCACTGGGACCGCAAGCTGGACGCCCGCCTCGCGGGTGCGCTGATGGGCATCCAGGCGATCAAGGGCGTGGAGATCGGTGACGGTTTCGAGCTGGCGCGGGTGCCGGGCTCCAAGGCGCACGACGAGATCGTGAACACGCCCGAGGGCATCCGACGGGTCTCCGGCCGCTCCGGTGGCACCGAGGGCGGTCTGACCACGGGTGAGCTGCTGCGGGTGCGGGCGGCGATGAAGCCGATCGCGACCGTGCCGCGCGCGCTGCAGACCGTGGACGTCACCACCGGCGAGGCCGCCCAGGCCCACCACCAGCGCTCCGACGTCTCCGCGGTGCCGGCTGCCGGCATCGTCGCCGAGGCGATGGTGGCCCTGGTGCTGGCGGACGCGGTGGCGGAGAAGTTCGGCGGCGACAGCGTCACCGAGACGGCCCGCAACGTCCGTTCCTACCTCGACCACCTCGCGATCCGGTGAGCCCGGTGCCTGTGGTCGTCCTCGTCGGCCCGATGGGCGTCGGCAAGTCCACCGTCGGACGGATGCTCGCCGAGCGGCTCGGCGTCGGCTACCGCGACACCGACGACGACATCGTGGCCGAGCAGGGCCGGGAGATCGCGGACATCTTCGTCGACGAGGGTGAGCCGGCCTTCCGCGCCATCGAGAAGCAGGCCGTGCGCACGGCACTGGCCGGACACGACGGTGTCCTGGCCCTCGGCGGGGGCGCGATCCTCGACGCCGACACCCGCACCCTGCTCACCGGAGAGCGCGTCGTCTACCTCTCGATGGACGTCGAGGAGGCGGTCAGGCGCACCGGACTGAACGTCGCCCGCCCGCTGCTCGCCGTCAATCCGCGCAAGCAGTGGCGGGAGCTGATGGAGGCCCGGCGCAGCCTGTACGAGGAGGTCGCCACGGCCGTCGTGGCGACCGACGGCCGTACGCCCGAGGAAGTCACCCGAGCAGCCCTGGACGCACTGGAGTTGAAGGAAGCGTGAGCGAGACAGTCACCCGTATCCAGGTCGGCGGCACGGCGGGTACCGAACCGTACGAGGTCCTGGTCGGACGTCAACTCCTCGGCGAGCTGGGTGGGTTGGTCGGCGACCGGGTCCGGCGGGTCGCGGTGATCCACCCCGAGGCGCTGGACGACACCGGTGAGGCGCTGCGAGCCGACCTCGCCGAGCAGGGCTTCGAGGCCGTCGCCATCCAGGTGCCCAACGCGGAGGAGGCCAAGACCGCCGAGGTCGCCGCCTACTGCTGGAAGGCGCTGGGCCAGTCCGGGTTCACCCGCACCGACGTCATCGTCGGTGTCGGCGGCGGCGCCACCACGGACCTCGCCGGGTTCGTGGCGGCGACCTGGCTGCGCGGGGTCCGCTGGATCGCCGTCCCCACCACCGTCCTCGCCATGGTCGACGCGGCCGTCGGCGGCAAGACCGGCATCAACACCGCCGAGGGCAAGAACCTGGTGGGCTCCTTCCACCCGCCGGCCGGGGTGCTGTGCGACCTGGCCGCGCTGGACTCGCTGCCGGTCAACGACTACGTCTCCGGACTCGCCGAGATCATCAAGGCCGGTTTCATCGCCGACCCGGTGATCCTTGACCTGATCGAGGCCGACCCGCAGGCCGCCCGCACACCTGCCGGCCCTCACACCTCCGAGCTGATCGAGCGTTCGATCCGGGTCAAGGCCGAGGTCGTCTCCGGTGACCTGAAGGAGTCCGGGCGCCGCGAGATCCTCAACTACGGGCACACCCTCGCCCACGCGATCGAGAAGAACGAGCGCTACAAGTGGCGTCATGGCGCGGCCGTGTCCGTCGGCATGCACTTCGCCGCCGAACTGGGCCGCCTGGCGGGCCGGTTGGACGACGCGACCGCCGACCGTCACCGCACGGTGCTCGAATCCGTCGGACTGCCGCTGCACTACCGCCACGACCAGTGGCCCAAGCTGCTGGAGACGATGAAGGTCGACAAGAAGTCCCGGGGCGACCTGCTCCGCTTCATCGTCCTGGACGGCCTGGCCAAGCCCACCGTCCTGGAGGGACCCGACCCGGCGGTACTCCTCGCCGCCTACGGCGAAGTGGGCCAGTAGCGCCCGCTCGGGCACCTCTTGCCCGGTTCGCCTTGTGTCCATGGCCACTTGGGCACTTCGGGCTGCCCCCGGCCGTTCACCAAACGGCGGACGGGGGCGGTACCGTTCGGTGAGGGCGGGGTCGGAAGGCCCCGCCTGTCAGTGTCGATGTGACTGTACGAGACGGAGTGGCACCGGATGCAGCACGCAGTGGGAGCTCCGCTGCCGCCGCCCCATCGGCCGGGGCAGGACCAGGCGGCCCCGTGGTCGCCGACCGCGAACCACCAGGGACACCCGGCCCCCCGTCACCCCCCGGGACCGCCGGGAGGGAACCACCCCGTACCCCCGGGCACGCCCGTGCCGCCGAACCCGCCCGCGGCCCCGCCCGCACCGGCCGCGCCCCCCGGATCGGCGCCTCCGTCCGCCCCGTCCGCACCGTCCGCCCCGTCCGCGCCGGGTTTCGTCGGCGGTCCCGGGTATCCGCACGCCTCGGTTCCACAGCAGCCCGGCGTACCGAGGGACGCGACCGGACATGTGCCCCTGCCACCGGGCGGCCCCGTCACCATGCCGAGCCCGCCGCCCGCCACGGGCGCGCCGGACGTCACGACCACCACGCTCGCGGTCCTGCTCATCGGGCCCGCCGGAGCCGGCAAGACCAGCGTCGCCAAGTACTGGGCGGATCACCGCCGGGTGCCCACCGCGCACATCAGCCTGGACGACGTACGCGAATGGGTGCGCTCCGGCTTCGCGGACCCGCAGTCCGGCTGGAACGACAACTCCGAGGCGCAGTATCGCCTCGCCCGCCGCACCTGCGGCTTCGCCGCCCGGAACTTCCTGGCCAACGGCATCTCCTGCATCCTCGACGACGCCGTCTTCCCGGACCGCCCGGTCGTCGGCCTCGGCGGCTGGAAGCGGCACGTCGGCCCCGGCCTGCTGCCGGTCGTCCTCCTGCCGGGCCTGGAGATTGTCCTGGAACGCAACGCCGAGCGCTCGGGCAACCGCCGCCTCACCGACGAGGAGGTGGCCCGCATCCACGGCCGAATGGCGGGCTGGTACGGCTCGGGACTGCCGATCATCGACAACTCCCAGCTCGACGTACCGGCCACGGCCCGAGTGCTGGACGAGGTCCTGGCACGGTCGATCGCCAGTCCGCCGAAGTGGTAGTGGCGTGGGACAGCAGCCGTCCCTGGTGAACGCGGTCCACTGAGCCGACCTGAAAGGGGCGCGGGGGACAGGCCGGCCAGCCCCACCCACCCGCAGACGCCAGACAACCTCCACCGGCACCCCTCGCCCCCGCCGGGGCCGCCCCGTTACCTTTTTCGTGGCCCCGCAATGGGGCGCCTGGCCCCCGGGCCCGGTATGGCTGTGTGCCCCCTGTCGTGCGGATGACCTGGGGGGTGTTGCCGCCGGGCTTCGGGGCACCGCTTGACCGCTGATGAGGGGCCTGACGACCGCCTGGTCCGGCGCAATGCCGGGCCGCTTCACGGGCGGCATGTCTGCGTAACGTGGTTGCCGGCGTGTGGTGCCGCAGGGACGGCCGGGAGTCTGAGGAGACGAGTGGCGAGGGGCACGTGCACATGGTCGACACGACCGCGATAGATCTCTTCCTCGGCCTGGACCTGGGCAAGGAGTTCCACCATGCCCACGGCCGGACGGGGGACGGCAGAACCGTGCACGACAAGCGGCTGCCCAACACCGAGCCGAAACTGCTGGAGCTGTTCACCAGGCTGGTGGCGAAGTTCGGCACTGTCCTGGTGATCGTGGACCAGGTCGCCAACATCGGTGCGCTGCCGCTGACGGTGGCCCGCGCGGCGGGCTGCCGGGTGGCCTACCTGCCCGGCTTGTCGATGCGGCGGGCCGCCGATCTGCACCCGGGCGAGGCCAAGACCGACGCCCGCGACGCTTACGTGATCGCTGAGACCGCCCGCACCATGCCGCACACCCTGCGGGCGGTGGACCGCGACGACGAGGTGCTGGCCGAGCTGACCATGCTCACCGGCTACGACAACGACCTGGCCGGCGAGGTCAACCGCACCACCAACCGGCTGCGCGGCCTGCTCTCCCAGATCCACCCCTCCCTCGAACGTGTCCTCGGCCCCCGCCTGGCCTACCCCTACATCCAGGCCCTCCTTCAGCGACACGGCTCCCCGGCGAGACTGAGGAAACTGGGCCGGGCCCGCTGCGAGGCCCTGCTCAAGGTGCACGGTTCGCGCAAGGCCCACCACCTGACCGCAGAGATCTTCGACGCACTCGCCGAGCAGACCCTGGTCGTTCCGGGCACCGAGGCATCCGCGCTGATCGTGCCGGGACTCGCCGCCCAGCTCGCCGCCGCCCACAGCCAGCGCCGCCAGGCCGAGCAGGAGATCGCCGCCCTGCTGGAGGCCCTCCCTCTTTTCCACCTCCTGACCTCCCTGCCCGGCCTGGGCGTCAGGACCACAGCGGCCGTGATCGTCGCGATCGGTGACGGCACCGGCTTCCCCACCGCCGGGCACCTCGCCTCCTACGCCGGGCTCGCGCCCGCCACGAAGTCCTCGGGCACCTCCATCCGCGGCGAGCACGCACCCCAACGCGGCAACCGGCTCCTCAAACGCGCCCTGTTCCAGGCCGCGTTCGCCGCGATCGGCTGCAAAGCCGACCCGTCCTCCCGGATCTACTACGACCGTCAACGCGCACGCGGCAAGACCCACACCCAGGCGATCCTCCGCCTGGCCCGCCAGCGCGTGAACGTCATCCACGCGATGATCCGCACCGGGGCCCTCTACGAAACACGCACCCCGGGCAACGTCGACCTTGCCGCCTGACGACTCCACCGCCCCTGCCCTCCAGGCCCCATCACGCCCGCGCACCGGCACGGCCACCGGGCTGCCGGCCACCGGGCTGCCCATCAGCCACCCGATCCGCCGGGAACATCCCGCTTCGCGGGACGTTCCCGAAAACCAGGATCACCCCCTACAAGCCGACCCCACCGGGGTTGACGAAACAGATAGGGGCCCCCCCACTCGGCCTCACTCAACCGGCGCCTGACCTGCGGAGCTCATACGCTCGAACCATGTCAGAGGTGTATGCGGCCCGCCGGGCCCGGCTGAGGGCCCACTGCAGCGCGAGCGGCAGCGCCACCGCGCTCGTGACCCGCCCGGCCAACGTCCGCTATCTCGCGGGTGCGGCCCCCCACGGTGCCGTCCTGCTGCTGGGCAAGAGCGAGGACGTGCTCTTCTGCGGCGCACCCCCGAGCGGCGAGGTGGGCGAGGGCCGGCCAGACGAGGCTGTACGCGTCCAGGTGCTGCCGCGCCCCGGTGGTGACCCGGCGGTCGCGGCGGCCGACCTGGCCACGGCCCTGGGCATCGAGTCCCTCGCCGTCGAGGACCACCACCTCACCATGGCCCGGCACCGGGCGATCCGCTCGGTCGCGCCCAGGCTGCGGCTCGCCGATCTCGGCTGCGCGGTCGAGCAGCTGAGAGTGATCAAGGACGAGGAGGAGATCTCCTGTCTGCGGATCGGCGCGGAGATCGCCGACCAGGCCCTGGGCGAGCTGCTCGAATCCATCCTCGTCGGCCGGACCGAGCGCCATCTCGCCCTGGAACTGGAGCGCCGCCTCGTCGACCACGGCGCCGACGGCCCCGCCTTCGCCACCTCCGTCGCCACCGGCCCCCACTCCGGCCGCCCCCGCCACCTTCCCACCGACCGCCGGGTCGAGGAGGGCGACTTCCTCTCCGTGTGCCTCGGCGCCACCTACCGCGGCTACCGCTGCGAAATCGGCCGTACGTTCGTCATCGGCACCTCGCCCGCCGACTGGCAGATCGAGCTGTACGACGTGGTCTTCGCAGCCCAGCGCGCCGGACGGGAGGCGCTGGCACCCGGCGCGGCCTACCGTGCCGTGGACCGGGCGGCCCGCCAGGTGCTGGACTCCGCGGGGTACGGTGAGGGCCTGCCGGTGATGATGGGGCACGGGGTCGGACTCGAAATCGACGAGGACCCGCAGTTGGCCCCCGCGGCCATGGGTAAACTGGACGCTTGTGTGCCGGTCACCGTCGAACCGGGGGTCCACCTCCCGGGCCGGGGCGGTGTCCGGATCGATGACACGCTCGTCGTACGCCCCGAGGCGGACGGCGGACCCGAGCTACTCACCATCACGACCAAGGAGCTGCTCGCGCTCTAGCTCATCAGCTGTGCGCGTGGCCCGGGGTCGTCCACGTCAGTCCAGGAGATTCCGCAACCGTGGCTTCCACGAACGACCTCAAGAACGGCCTGGTACTCAAGCTCGAAGGCGGCCAGCTCTGGTCCGTCGTCGAGTTCCAGCACGTCAAGCCCGGCAAGGGCCCGGCCTTCGTGCGCACCAAGCTCAAGAACGTGCTCTCCGGCAAGGTCGTCGACAAGACGTTCAACGCCGGTGTCAAGGTCGAGACGGCCACTGTCGACAAGCGCGACATGCAGTTCTCCTACATGGACGGCGAGTACTTCGTCTTCATGGACATGGAGACCTACGACCAGCTGATGGTCGACCGCAAGGCCGTCGGCGACGCCGCCAACTTCCTGATCGAGGGCTTCACGGCCACCGTCGCGCAGCACGAGGGCGAGGTGCTCTTCGTCGAGCTGCCGGCCGCCGTCGAGCTCGTCATCCAGGAGACCGAGCCGGGCGTCCAGGGCGACCGCTCCACCGGTGGCACCAAGCCCGCCACCCTGGAGACCGGCCACCAGATCCAGGTGCCGCTCTTCATCACCACCGGCGAGAAGATCAAGGTCGACACCCGCACGAGCGACTACCTCGGCCGGGTGAACAGCTAACCGTGGCTGCCCGTAACACGGCCCGCAAGCGTGCCTTCCAGATCCTCTTCGAGGGTGACCAGCGCGGAGTCGACGTCCTGACCGTCCTCGCGGACTGGGTCCGGCACTCCCGGTCCGACACCCGGCAGCCGCCGGTCAGCGAGTACACGATGCAGCTGGTCGAGGGGTACGCGGAGCACGCCAGACGGATCGACGAGCTGATCGCGCAGTACTCCGTGGGCTGGACCCTCGACCGGATGCCGGTCGTGGACCGCAACATCCTGCGGCTCGGTGCGCACGAGCTGATCTGGGTCGACGAGACTCCGGACGCGGTGGTGCTGGACGAGATGGTGCAGTTGGCCAAGGAGTTCTCCACAGACGACTCGCCGTCGTTCGTGAACGGTCTGCTCGGCCGCCTGAAGGACCTCAAGCCTTCGCTTCGCAGGGAAGCCGAGTAGGGACGAGCAGGAAGCGCCGTAGGGGGCTGTAGAAGGTGGTGCTGTGCGATGCCGACCGAGGGTGGTCCGGGGTTGTTCACGCAGTTCCCCGCGCCCCTGAGAAGCAAAAGAAGAAAGCCGTCGGGGTGACCGGAACCATGTGTGGTTCCGGTCACCCCGGCGGCACGTTTCTGCTGAGCCCCGCCCGGGGGTCAGTTCTCCTCGTGGGAGACCGCGCGGCGCGCGTCGGCGTCGAGGACGCCCCAGCTGATCAGCTGCTCGGTGAGAACCGAGGGGGACTGGTCGTAGATGACGGCGAGGGTGCGCAGGTCGTCCTGGCGGATCGAGAGCACCTTGCCGTTGTAGTCACCGCGCTGGGACTGGATCGTCGCCGCGTAACGCTGCAGAGGGCCCGCCTTCTCCGCCGGCACGTGGGCCAGGCGCTCAAGATCGAGTACCAGCTTCGGCGGCGGCTCGGCGGCGCCACCAGGGGTCGTACCAGGAAGCAGCTCCTGCACGGGGACCCCGTAGAAATCCGCCAGCTCCGCGAGGCGCTGCACGGTGACGGCGCGGTCGCCGCGTTCGTACGAACCGACCACGACCGCCTTCCAGCGTCCCTGGGACTTCTCCTCGACACCGTGGAGGGAGAGGCCCTGCTGGGTGCGGATGGCCCGGAGCTTGGCCCCGAGCTGTTTGGCGTATTCGCTGGACATATGGCTCCCCGGACGAAGGCTGGTGACTCACTGTGAGGTTACGCAGCGTGACTCTGCCCCGTCAAGCCGAATGGTCCGGACCGGCTCTTCCGCGGTAGCCGTGATCGGTTGCGCCAAGGGGGTGATCAGGGGCGTTGTCCGGGCCTGCTAGTCTTGACGGCGCAATTCCGACGTCCTTTAAGGTCCGTCCCGTGAGGCGGAGAAGGAGGTCCGTTTCATATGGACACGCAGGACAATCCGCAACAGGATCCGCAGCCCAACGACGCGCGCGCCGTGCTAGAGGGCCCCGACATCGCGCGGATGTTGACCCGTATCGCGCACGAGATCATCGAACGCGCCAAGGGCGCCGACGACGTGGTGCTCCTCGGCATCCCGACCCGGGGTGTGTATCTCGCCCAGCGGCTCGCCGCCAAGCTGGCGGAGATCACCGACCGCAAGATCCCGGTCGGCTCGCTCGACATCACCATGTACCGCGACGACCTGCGCATGCACCCGCCGCGTGCGCTGGCCCGCACCGAGATCCCCGGTGAAGGCGTCGACGGCCGCCTGGTCGTCCTCGTCGACGACGTGCTCTTCTCCGGCCGGACGATCCGTGCGGCGCTCGACGCGCTGAACGACATCGGCCGCCCGCGCGCCGTCCAGCTCGCCGTCCTCGTCGACCGAGGCCACCGCGAACTGCCCATCCGCGCCGACTACGTCGGCAAGAACCTCCCCACGTCGTTGCGGGAGACGGTCAAGGTCCAGCTCGCCGAGGAGGACGGTCGCGACACCGTGCTGCTCGGTGCGAAGCGGACCGCCCAGCAGTAGCACCCGCGTGCGGGCGGCCCTTCGCCGTACGCCGCCCCGCGGTGCCCCTGACTGCCCGGAATCTCCCGAACTGCTTTACGGAGCCTGACAGATGCAGCGTCATCTCATCTCGGCCGCCGACCTCACCCGCGACGACGCCGTCCTGATCCTCGACACCGCCGAGGAGATGGCCCGGGTCGCCGACCGGCCGATCAAGAAACTACCGACCCTGCGCGGCCGTACCGTCGTCAACCTCTTCTTCGAGGACTCCACCCGCACCCGGATCTCTTTCGAGGCCGCCGAGAAACGCCTCTCCGCCGACGTCATCAACTTCTCCGCCAAGGGGTCGTCGGTGTCGAAGGGCGAGTCCCTCAAGGACACCGCCCAGACCCTCGAAGCCATGGGCGTCGACGCCGTCGTCATCCGGCACGGCGCCTCCGGAGCCCCGTACCGCCTGGCCACCTCCGGATGGATCGACGCCGCCGTCATCAACGCCGGCGACGGCACCCACCAGCACCCCACCCAGGCCCTGCTCGACGCCTTCACCATGCGCCGCCGCCTCGTCGGCCGGGACGCCGGGCTCGGCCAGGACCTGTCCGGCAAGCGCATCACGATCGTCGGGGACGTCCTGCACAGCCGCGTGGCCCGCTCCAACGTCGACCTGCTGCACACCCTCGGCGCCGAGGTCACCCTCGTCGCCCCGCCCACCCTCGTCCCGGTCGGCGTCGGCACCTGGCCCTGCGAGATCTCGTACGACCTCGACAGCACGCTCGCCAAGTCCGACGCTGTGATGATGCTGCGCGTGCAGCGCGAGCGGATGAACGCCGCGTTCTTCCCGACCGAGCGCGAGTACTCGCGGCGTTACGGCCTCGACGGCGACCGCATGGCGCGGATGCCCGAGCACGCCATCGTGATGCACCCCGGCCCGATGGTCCGCGGCATGGAGATCACGGCCGAGGTCGCCGACTCCGACCGCTGCACCGTCGTCGAGCAGGTCGCCAACGGCGTCTCCACCCGCATGGCCGTGCTCTACCTGCTTCTGGGCGGCAACGAGCCCGCTGTTGCCCACACCCGCACCACCGAGGAGAAGTAAGACGATGAGCAAGACCCTGATCCGTGGTGCCAAGGTGCTGGGCGGCGAACCGCAGGACGTCCTGATCGACGGCGGGACCATCGCCGCCACCGCCCGGCAGGGCGAAATCGACTGGAGCGGTCTCGGTCTGTCCGACGAGGGCGCCGAGGTCGTCGAAGCCGCCGGCAAGGTGCTCCTGCCGGGGCTCGTCGACCTGCACACCCATCTGCGGGAGCCCGGCCGCGAGGACTCCGAGACCGTACTGACCGGCACGCGCGCGGCGGCCTCCGGCGGCTACACGGCCGTCTTCGCCATGGCCAACACCTTCCCCGTCGCCGACTCCGCCGGCGTGGTCGAACAGGTCTACCGGCTCGGCCGGGAGCACGGCTACTGCGACGTCCAGCCCGTCGGGGCCGTCACCGTCGGCCTGGAGGGCAGGAAGCTCGCCGAGCTGGGCGCCATGCACGAGTCGGCCGCCGGGGTCACCGTCTTCTCGGACGACGGCAAGTGCGTGGACGACGCGGTGATCATGCGCCGGGCCCTGGAGTACGTGAAGGCCTTCGGCGGGGTGGTCGCCCAGCACGCCCAGGAGCCCCGGCTGACCGAGGGCGCCCAGATGAACGAGGGCGTCGTCTCGGCCCAGCTGGGCCTCGGCGGCTGGCCCGCGGTGGCGGAGGAATCGATCATCGCCCGGGATGTCCTGCTCGCCGAGCACGTGGGCTCCCGCGTCCACATCTGCCACCTGTCGACCGCCGGGTCCGTCGAGATCGTCCGCTGGGCCAAGTCCCGGGGCATCGACGTCACCGCCGAGGTCACCCCGCACCACCTCCTCCTCACCGACGAGCTGGTGCGGACGTACAACCCGGTCTACAAGGTCAATCCGCCGCTGCGCACCGAGCGCGACGTGCTGGCCCTGCGCCAGGCCCTCGCGGACGGCACGATCGACATCGTCGCCACCGACCACGCCCCGCACCCGCACGAGGACAAGGACTGCGAGTGGGCCGCCGCAGCCATGGGCATGGTCGGCCTGGAGACCGCCTTGTCCGTGGTCCAGGAGACGATGGTCGCCACCGGGCTGCTCGACTGGGCGGGCGTCGCGGACCGCATGTCCGTCAAACCGGCCAAGATCGGCCGGGCGGCCGGGCATGGACGTCCCGTCTCGGCAGGTGAGCCCGCCAACCTCACCCTCGTCGACACGGCATACCGTGGGTCGGTGGATCCCGCGGGCTTCGCCTCGCGCAGCCGCAACACCCCCTACGAGGGCCGCGAGCTGCCGGGCCGTGTCACGCACACGTGGCTGCGGGGCAAGGCCACGCTCGTCGACGGGAAGCTCACGTGACACCTGTAATTCTGCTGGCCGCGGAGAAGGAATCGGCCGAGGTCACCGACTGGGCCGCACGCATCGGCTGGGTCGTCGGACTCGCCCTCTTCGTCGCGCTCGTCTACTGGCTGATGCGCGAGGGCTGGAAGTGGCGCGGCACGCTCCAGAGCGACCTGCCCGCCCTGTACAGCGCGCCGGACGAGCCCGGTGAGGCGAAACTGAGCATGAGCGGCCGCTACCACGGCTCCACCACCGCCGGACAGTGGCTCGACCGCATCGTGGCGCACGGCCTGGGCACCCGTAGTCGCGTCGAGCTGACGCTGACGGACACGGGCCTGGACGTCGTACGCCCGGGAGCGACGGACTTCTTCGTCCCCGTCGAGGCCCTGCGTGAGGCCCGACTGGAGAAGGGCATCGCCGGCAAGGTCCTCACCGAGGGCGGGCTGCTGGTCGTCACCTGGGAGCACGGCGGCAAGCCGCTCGACTCCGGGTTCCGCTCCGACCGCGCGGCCGAGCACAACGAGTGGGTCGAGACCCTGAACCAGATGATCGACAAGACGGAAACGGAAGGCGCACGATGACGACCTCCACCCGGGGAGCCACCAGGGTTCCCGCCGTACTCGTCCTGGAGGACGGCCGGATCTTCCGCGGCCGTGCCTACGGGGCCGTGGGGGCGACCTTCGGCGAGGCCGTGTTCTCCACCGGCATGACCGGCTACCAGGAGACCCTCACCGACCCGTCGTACCACCGCCAGGTCGTCGTCATGACCGCCCCGCACGTCGGTAACACGGGCGTCAACGACGAGGACCCCGAGTCCAAGAAGATCTGGGTCTCGGGCTACGTCGTCCGCGACCCCGCGCGGGTGCCCTCCAACTGGCGCTCCCGGCGCTCGCTGGACGAGGAACTGGCCCGGCATGGCGTCGTCGGCATCAGCGGCATCGACACCCGGGCCCTCACCCGCCATCTGCGCGAGCGCGGCGCCATGCGCGTCGGCATCTTCTCCGGCAACGCGCTGCCCGACGAGGGCACCATGCTCACCGAGGTCCGCCAGGCCCCCGAGATGAAGGGCGCGAACCTCTCCGCGGAGGTCGCCACCAGGGAGACGTACGTCGTCCCGGCGATCGGCACGAGGAAGTTCACCGTCGCCGCCGTCGACCTCGGCATCAAGGGCATGACCCCGCACCGCATGGCCGAGCGCGGCATCGAGGTGCACGTGCTCCCGGCCACGGCGACGGTCGAGGACATCTACGCCGTGAACCCCGACGGCGTGTTCTTCTCCAACGGCCCGGGAGACCCGGCCACCGCCGACCACCCCGTCGCCCTCATGCAGGCGGTTCTGGAGCGCGGCACCCCGCTCTTCGGCATCTGCTTCGGCAACCAGATCCTGGGCCGCGCCCTCGGCTTCGGCACCTACAAGCTGAAGTACGGCCACCGGGGCATCAACCAGCCGGTGCAGGACCGTACGACCGGCAAGGTCGAGGTCACCGCGCACAACCACGGCTTCGCCGTGGACGCCCCGCTCGACAAGGTCTCCGAGACCCCCTACGGCCGCGCCGAGGTCTCCCACGTCTGCCTCAACGACAACGTGGTGGAGGGGCTCCAACTCCTCGACCGGCCGGCCTTCAGCGTCCAGTACCACCCCGAAGCGGCCGCGGGCCCGCACGACGCCGCCTACCTGTTCGACCGCTTCACGTCTTTGATGAACACAGTCCTGATGGAGGGCCAGCGTGCCTAAGCGCACCGATATCCAGTCCGTCCTGGTCATCGGCTCCGGCCCGATCGTCATCGGCCAGGCCGCCGAGTTCGACTACTCCGGCACCCAGGCGTGCCGCATCCTGCGCGCCGAGGGCCTGCGGGTCATCCTCGTGAACTCCAACCCGGCGACGATCATGACCGACCCGGAGATCGCCGACGCCACCTACGTCGAGCCGATCACCCCGGAGTTCGTCGAGAAGATCATCGCCAAGGAGCGCCCGGACGCGCTCCTGCCGACTCTCGGCGGCCAGACGGCCCTCAACACGGCCATCTCGCTGCACGAGGCGGGGACCCTGGAGAAGTACGGCGTCGAGCTGATCGGCGCCAACGTCGAGGCCATCAACAAGGGCGAGGACCGCGACCTCTTCAAGGAGGTCGTCGAGGCCGTCCGCGCGAAGATCGGGCACGGCGAGTCCGCCCGGTCGGTGATCTGCCACTCCATGGACGACGTGCTGGGAGGTGTCGAGACGCTCGGCGGCTACCCGGTCGTCGTCCGTCCCTCCTTCACCATGGGCGGCGCCGGCTCCGGCTTCGCGCACGACGAGGAGGAGCTGCGCCGCATCGCGGGCCAGGGCCTCACGCTCTCCCCGACCACCGAGGTGCTCCTGGAGGAGTCCATCCTCGGCTGGAAGGAGTACGAGCTGGAGCTGATGCGCGACAAGAACGACAACGTCGTGGTCGTCTGCTCCATCGAGAACTTCGACCCCATGGGCGTCCACACCGGTGACTCGATCACGGTCGCGCCCGCGATGACCCTCACCGACCGCGAGTACCAGACCCTGCGCGACATCGGCATCGCCGTGATCCGCGAGGTCGGCGTCGACACCGGCGGCTGCAACATCCAGTTCGCGGTGAACCCCGTCGACGGCCGTGTCATCGTCATCGAGATGAACCCGCGGGTGTCGCGGTCCTCGGCCCTCGCCTCCAAGGCGACGGGCTTCCCGATCGCCAAGATCGCTGCGAAACTCGCCGTCGGCTACACGCTCGACGAGATCCCGAACGACATCACCGAGCAGACCCCGGCCTCCTTCGAGCCGACGCTCGACTACGTCGTCGTGAAGGCCCCGCGTTTCGCCTTCGAGAAGTTCCCCTCCGCCGACTCGTCCCTGACCACGACCATGAAGTCGGTCGGCGAGGCCATGGCGATCGGCCGCAACTTCACCGAGGCGCTGCAGAAGGCGCTGCGGTCGCTGGAGAAGAAGGGCAGCCAGTTCACGTTCGTCGGCGAGCCCGGTGAGAAGGATCTCCTTCTGTCGGAGG
The DNA here is from genome assembly GCF_037201975.1 of Streptomyces sp. TG1A-60. Lineage (NCBI taxonomy): Bacteria > Bacillati > Actinomycetota > Actinomycetes > Kitasatosporales > Streptomycetaceae > Streptomyces > Streptomyces sp. TG1A-60. The sequence goes on from NZ_CP147520.1 coordinate 6,896,479, forward strand.
CGGTGCGGCCCACCGACGGCCGTATCAACACCGTCATGCAGGCCATCCGCGCGGGCGCCACGCCCGAGGAGGTCTTCGAGGCCTCGAAGATCGACCCCTGGTTCGTCGACCAGCTGTTCCTGATCAAGGAGATCGCGGACGACCTGGCTCAGGCCGACAAGCTTGATCCGGATCTTCTGGCGGAGGCCAAGCGGCACGGCTTCTCCGACCAGCAGATCGCCGAGATCCGCGGGCTGCGCGAGGACGTCGTGCGCGAGGTCCGGCACGCGCTGGGCGTGCGCCCGGTGTACAAGACGGTCGACACCTGCGCCGCCGAGTTCGCCGCGAAGACGCCGTACTTCTACTCGTCCTACGACGAGGAGACCGAGGTGGCGTCGCGGGAGAAGCCGGCCGTGATCATCCTCGGCTCCGGCCCGAACCGCATCGGCCAGGGCATCGAGTTCGACTACTCCTGCGTCCATGCCTCCTTCGCGCTCAGCGACGCGGGCTACGAGACCGTGATGGTCAACTGCAACCCCGAGACCGTCTCCACGGACTACGACACCTCCGACCGCCTGTACTTCGAGCCGCTGACGCTGGAAGACGTGCTGGAGATCGTCCACGCCGAGTCGCTGGCCGGCCCGATCGCGGGCGTCGTCGTCCAACTCGGCGGCCAGACCCCGCTGGGCCTGTCGCAGGCGCTCAAGGACAACGGCGTACCCGTGGTCGGCACCTCCCCGGAGGCCATCCACGCGGCCGAGGACCGCGGCGCCTTCGGACAGGTCCTCGCCGAGGCGGGCCTCCCGGCGCCGAAGCACGGCACGGCGACCACCTTCGCGGGCGCCAAGGCCATCGCCGACGAGATCGGCTACCCGGTACTCGTCCGCCCGTCGTACGTCCTCGGCGGGCGCGGCATGGAGATCGTGTACGACGAGGCGCGCCTGGAGTCGTACATCGCCGAGTCGACCGAGATCAGTCCCTCGCGGCCGGTGCTCGTCGACCGCTTCCTCGACGACGCGATCGAGATCGACGTCGACGCCCTGTACGACGGCCACGAGCTGTACCTCGGCGGTGTGATGGAGCACATCGAGGAGGCCGGCATCCACTCCGGCGACTCGGCGTGCGCGCTACCCCCCATCACCCTCGGCGGCTTCGACATCAAGCGCCTGCGGACCTCCACGGAGGCCATCGCCAAGGGCGTCGGGGTGCGCGGCCTGATCAACATCCAGTTCGCGATGGCCGGGGACATCCTCTACGTGCTCGAAGCCAACCCGCGCGCCTCGCGCACCGTCCCCTTCACCTCGAAGGCGACCGCGGTGCCGCTGGCCAAGGCCGCCGCCCGGATCTCGCTCGGCGCGACCATCGCCGAGCTGCGGGCGGAGGGGCTGCTCCCTGCGAAGGGTGACGGGGGTGAGCTGCCGCTCGACGCGCCGATCTCCGTAAAGGAGGCCGTCATGCCGTGGTCGCGCTTCCGCGACATCCACGGGCGCGGAGTCGACACGGTCCTCGGCCCGGAGATGCGCTCCACCGGCGAGGTCATGGGCATCGACTCGGTCTTCGGCACGGCATACGCCAAGTCGCAGGCCGGCGCGTACGGGCCGCTGCCCACCAAGGGCCGCGCGTTCATCTCGGTCGCCAACCGCGACAAGCGCTCGATGATCTTCCCGGCGCGTGAACTCGTCGCCCACGGCTTCGAACTGCTCGCCACGTCCGGCACGGCGGAGGTCCTCAAGCGCAACGGCATAAACGCCACCGTCGTCCGCAAGCAGTCCGAGGGCACCGGCCCGAACGGCGAGAAGACCATCGTCCAGCTCATCCACGACGGCGAGGTCGACCTCATCGTCAACACCCCGTACGGCACCGGCGGGCGCCTCGACGGCTACGACATCCGTACGGCCGCCGTGGCCCGGTCCGTGCCGTGTCTGACTACGGTCCAGGCGCTCGCCGCGGCCGTCCAGGGCATCGACGCGCTCAACCACGGCGACGTGGGGGTGCGCTCACTCCAGGAACACGCCGAACACCTGACCGCGGCCCGCGACTAGCAGCCCTGAGGGGGACACCGGAAACGGTGTCCCCCTCTTCGTGAGGACACCGAACATGTACAAGCTCTTCTTCCGTTTGGTCTTCCAACGGATGGACCCCGAGCAAGCCCACCACCTGGCCTTCCGGTGGATCCGGCTGGCCGTCAGGATTCCCGTGCTGCGGACGTTCGTCGCCGCCGCCCTCGCGCCCCGGTACGAGGAACTGCGCACCGAGGCGTTCGGTCTGCGCATGCACGGCCCGTTCGGGCTGGCCGCCGGCTTCGACAAGAACGCCGTCGCGATCGACGGGATGTCGATGCTCGGCTTCGACCACGTCGAGATCGGCACGGTGACGGGGGAGGCCCAGCCCGGCAACCCCAGGAAGCGCCTGTTCCGCCTGGTCGCCGACCGCGCGCTGATCAACCGCATGGGCTTCAACAACGAGGGCTCGCTGGCCGTCGCGGCCCGTCTGGCCTCCCGCACGCCCGTTTTCAGAACCGTCGTGGGCGTCAACATCGGCAAGACCAAGGTCGTCCCGGAGGACGAGGCCGCCGGCGACTACGTGAGGTCCACCGAGCGCCTCGCCCCGTACGCCGACTATCTGGTCGTCAACGTCTCCTCGCCCAACACGCCCGGTCTGCGCAACCTCCAGGCCACCGAGGCGCTGCGCCCCCTGCTGACCGCCGTCCGGGAGGCCGCCGACCGCACGGTCCGCACGCGCCGGGTGCCGCTCCTGGTGAAGATCGCGCCGGACCTCGCCGACGAGGACATCGACGCCGTCGCCGATCTCGCCGTGGAACTCGGCCTGGACGGGATCATCGCCACGAACACCACCATCGCGCGCGAGGGGCTCGGTCTGACATCCGAACCCTCTCTCGTGAAGGAGACGGGCGGTCTGTCCGGCGCCCCGGTCAAGGCCCGCTCCCTCGCGGTCCTGCGACGCCTTTACGCGCGCGTGGGCGACCGGATCACCCTGGTGGGCGTGGGCGGCATCGAGGACGCCGAGGACGCCTGGCATCGCGTCCTGGCCGGCGCCACCCTGGTCCAGGGCTACAGCGCCATCGTCTACGAGGGTCCCTTCTGGGCGCGTGCCGTCCACAAGGGCCTCGCCGCCCGCCTGCGCGCCAGCCCGTACGCCACCCTTGCCGACGCGGTCGGCGCCGACGTGAGGAAGACGGTATGACGGAGCCCTTCGGCGCGCGGCTGCGCCGTGCCATGGACGAGCGCGGCCCGCTGTGCGTCGGCATCGACCCGCACGCCTCCCTGCTCACCGACTGGGGCCTGAGCGACGACGTCGCGGGCCTGGAGCGCTTCAGCCGCACGGTGGTCGAGGCGCTGGCCGACCGGGTGGCCGTCCTCAAGCCGCAGAGCGCGTTCTTCGAGCGCTTCGGGTCCCGTGGCATCGCCGTACTGGAGAGGTCCGTCCAGGAGGCGCGTACGGCAGGCGCGCTGGTCGTCATGGACGCCAAGCGCGGAGACATCGGCTCCACCATGGCCGCGTACGCCGAGACCTTCCTGCGCAAGGACGCGCCCCTGTTCTCGGACGCGCTCACCGTGTCGCCGTATCTGGGCTACGGATCCCTGAAGCCGGCCGTGGAACTGGCGCGCGAGAGCGGCGCCGGGCTGTTCGTGCTGGCGCTGACCTCCAACCCGGAGGGCGGCGAGGTGCAGCACGCCGTACGCGGCGACGGACGGAACGTCGGCGCGACGATGCTCGCCCATCTCGCGGCGGAGAACGCGGGGCAGGAGCCCTTGGGTTCCTTCGGAGCCGTCGTCGGCGCCACGCTCGGCGACCTTTCCTCGTACGATCTGAACATCAACGGACCTCTCCTCGCGCCGGGAATCGGCGCGCAGGGGGCCGCTCCGGCCGGTCTTCCAGCGGTCTTCGGGGCGGCCGTGCGCCATGTGGTCCCGAACGTCAGCCGAGGTGTTCTCCGTCACGGTCCCGACGTCGTCGCGCTGCGTGACGCCTCGGATCGTTTCGCGGACGAGATCCGGGCCGCGGTGGCCGCGGCCTGAGACCTCCGATGAGTGCTCCGACGGCACCCGCCGGGAAGCTCGAGTCTGAATACATTCTCAAATAGGGGGCAATATGCGACTTATGTCCGACTCCATGAAGGCTGACCAGGACTTTTCCGCTGTTCTCGCTGACTCTGGCGGAGTTGGCCGCTAGTCTCCGACGAGTGGGGGCACCCCCACACCCTCAAGGTAGTGGGGGAGAACGGGCAGGCGTGTTGCTCGTGGCTCCTCAGGTGTGGGGCGACTAGGTTCCTCACCGGTCCGTATCCGACAGTTCGACATCCGAGGTGACGTAGGCGTGGCTCTTCCGCCCCTTACCCCTGAACAGCGCGCAGCCGCGCTCGAAAAGGCCGCCGCGGCTCGCCGGGAGCGGGCCGAGGTCAAGAATCGACTCAAGCACTCCGGCGCCTCCCTGCACGAGGTCATCAAGCAGGGCCAGGAGAACGACGTCATCGGCAAGATGAAGGTCTCCGCCCTTCTTGAGTCCCTGCCGGGCGTGGGCAAGGTCCGCGCCAAGCAGATCATGGAGCGACTCGGCATCTCCGAGAGCCGTCGTGTACGCGGCCTCGGTTCCAACCAGATCGCTTCCCTGGAGCGTGAGTTCGGCAGCACCGGTTCCTGATCCCGGTACTCCGGGCAGGAAGTCCCGGGCAGCCCGGGATTGCTGGAATAATCGCTGCATGAGTGAACGTCCGCGGCTGACCGTGCTCTCCGGCCCCTCCGGGGTCGGCAAGAGCACGGTCGTCGTCCATATGCGCAAGGCACACCCCGAGGTCTGGCTGTCGGTGTCGGCGACGACCCGCAGGCCGCGCCCTGGTGAGCAGCACGGAGTCCACTACTTCTTCGTCACCGACGATGAGATGGACAAGCTGATCGCCAACGGCGAGCTGCTGGAGTGGGCCGAGTTCGCCGGCAACCGCTACGGCACTCCACGGGCCGCCGTGCTCGAACGCCTGGAGCGGGGCGAACCGGTCCTGCTGGAGATCGACCTCCAGGGTGCGCGGCAGGTCCGCGAGACCATGCCCGACGCCCAGCTGGTGTTCCTGGCTCCTCCCTGCTGGGACGAGCTGGTGCGCAGGCTCACCGGGCGGGGCACCGAACCGCCCGAGGTGATCGGGCGTCGCCTGGAGGCGGCCAAGATCGAGCTGGCGGCCGAGCCGGAGTTCGACCTGACCTTGGTCAACACCTCCGTCGAGGATGTGGCGCGGGAGCTGCTAGCCTTGATGGACGTTGTGTGATCGTGACGGCTCGCGCTCATCGAGCGGGCCGGTCACACCACCAGAATCTTTCCCATCCATCGGAAGGTAGAGCGTGTCCTCTTCCATCTCCGCGCCCGAGGGCATCATCAACCCGCCGATCGACGAGCTCCTCGAGGCCACCGACTCGAAGTACAGCCTCGTGATCTACGCGGCCAAGCGTGCCCGCCAGATCAACGCGTACTACTCGCAGCTCGGCGAAGGTCTCCTTGAATACGTCGGTCCGCTCGTGGACACCCACGTGCACGAGAAGCCGCTCTCGATCGCCCTGCGCGAGATCAACGCGGGTCTGCTGACGTCCGAGGCCGTCGAGGGCCCCGCATAAGTCGTATGTGCAGATCGCAGTAGGTTTTTCCACAGGCCCGGCAGCGCGACTGCCGGGCCTGTGGTGTGTCATGGAGTCGTACGTTTCCGAGTGCGGGGAGGCACAGTGGGCAAGCCGAAGGTCGTTCTGGGGGTCAGCGGCGGCATCGCCGCCTACAAGGCGTGCGAGCTGCTGCGTCGGCTGACCGAGTCCGGGCACGACGTCCGGGTCGTGCCGACCGACTCCGCGCTCCACTTCGTCGGCGCCGCCACCTGGTCCGCGCTCTCCGGCAACCCGGTCTCCACCGAGGTCTGGGAGAGCGTCCACGAGGTGCCACACGTCCGCATCGGCCAGGAGGCCGACCTGGTGGTCGTGGCCCCGGCGACCGCCGACATGCTGGCCAGGGCCGCCCACGGTCTCGCCGACGACCTCCTCACGAACACCCTCCTCACGGCCCGCTGTCCGGTCGTCTTCGCCCCCGCCATGCACACCGAGATGTGGGAGCACCCGGCCACCCAGGAGAACGTGGCCACGCTCCGCCGCCGGGGCGCCCTCGTCATCGACCCCGCCGTGGGCCGGCTGACCGGCGCCGACACCGGCAGGGGCCGGCTGCCCGACCCCGGGGAGATCTTCGAGGTCTGCCGCCGGGTCCTGGCCCGGGGCGTCACCGAGCCGGACCTCGTCGGCCGCCATGTCGTCGTGACCGCCGGCGGCACCCGCGAACCCCTCGACCCGGTCCGCTTCCTCGGCAACCGCTCCTCCGGCAAGCAGGGGTACGCCCTGGCCCGCACGGCTGCCGCGCGGGGCGCCCGGGTCACGCTGATCGAGGCCAGCACCGGGCTGCCGGATCCGGCGGGCGTGGACGTCGTACGGGTCGGCACAGCCGTCCAGTTGCGTGAGGCGGTGCTCAAGGCGGCGCCAGACGCGGATGTCGTGGTGATGGCGGCGGCGGTGGCGGACTTCCGCCCTGGGACGTACGTCACCGGCAAGATCAAGAAGAAGGACGGTCAGGAACCCGAGCCCATCGTCCTCATACGCAATCCGGACATCCTGGCGGAGATCTCGGCCGACCGCCCGCGCCTGGGGCAGGTGGTCGTCGGCTTCGCCGCCGAGACCGACGACGTCCTCGCCAACGGCCGCGCCAAGCTGGCACGCAAGGGGTGCGACCTGCTGGTGGTGAACGAGGTGGGGGAGCGCAAGACCTTCGGCTCCGAGGAGAACGAGGCCGTGGTGCTGGGGGCGGACGGGAGCGAAACCCCGGTGCCCCACGGCCCCAAGGAAGCACTGGCCGAAACGGTGTGGGACCTCGTTGCGAGCCGACTCGACTGACTGTTCCGTTCGCGCCACGCCCCCCGCGAACCACGCACATTGGGGCGTGGCGCCTCTGGCGAACTCCGACGGCCATTGGGCAGAATGCAGGTGCCGCAGGTCACAGAGCTCCCGAGAGGCGAGACAGGTGGGCCGGTGGCTGAGCCCGACCGATAAACTGTTCTCGGACGACGCCGGGCGCAGCCCCCGAGCCCGTCCGCCAATGATCAGCCAGCAGCCGCTGCAACCCCAGGGAGCGTTGTGTCCCGTCGTCTGTTCACCTCGGAGTCCGTGACCGAGGGCCACCCCGACAAGATCGCCGATCAGATCAGCGATGCCATTCTCGATGCGCTCCTGCGCGAGGACCCCATGTCCCGCGTCGCAGTGGAGACGCTCATCACGACCGGCCTGGTGCACGTGGCCGGAGAGGTCACGACCAAGGCGTACGCGCCGATCGCCCAGCTGGTGCGCGACACGATCCTGGACATCGGCTACGACTCGTCGAAGAAGGGCTTCGACGGAGCGTCCTGCGGTGTGTCGGTGTCGATCGGCTCGCAGTCGCCGGACATCGCGCAGGGTGTCGACACGGCGTACGAGTCCCGGGTGGAGGGGGCGTCCCAGAGGCAACGGGGTGACGAGCTGGACCGTCAGGGCGCGGGTGACCAGGGTCTGATGTTCGGATACGCGACGGACGAGACGCCGACGCTGATGCCGCTGCCGATCTTCCTGGCCCACCGCCTGTCGAAGCGCCTGTCCGAGGTCCGCAAGAACGGCACGATCCCCTACCTGCGTCCCGACGGAAAGACCCAGGTCACCATCGAGTACGACGGCGACAAGGCGGTCCGCCTGGACACGGTCGTCGTCTCCTCCCAGCACGCGAGTGACATCGATCTGGAGTCGCTGCTCGCGCCCGACATCCGCGAGTTCGTGGTGGAGCCGGAGCTCAAGGCCCTTCTGGACGACGGCATCAAGCTGGACACCGAGGACTACCGTCTCCTGGTCAACCCGACCGGCCGTTTCGAGATCGGCGGCCCGATGGGCGACGCCGGCCTGACCGGCCGCAAGATCATCATCGACACGTACGGCGGCATGGCCCGCCACGGCGGCGGCGCCTTCTCCGGCAAGGACCCCTCAAAGGTGGACCGCTCCGCCGCGTACGCGATGCGCTGGGTCGCCAAGAACGTCGTCGCCGCGGGCCTCGCCTCCCGCTGCGAGGTCCAGGTCGCCTACGCCATCGGCAAGGCCGAGCCCGTCGGTCTCTTCGTCGAGACGTTCGGCACCGCCCAGGTCGACACCGACCGGATCGAGCAGGCCATCGACGAGGTCTTCGACCTCCGCCCGGCTGCCATCATCCGCGACCTCGACCTCCTCCGCCCCATTTACGGCCAGACTGCCGCGTACGGCCACTTCGGCCGCGAACTCCCCGAATTCACCTGGGAGCGCACGGATCGCGTCGACGCGCTGCGCGAGGCGGCGGGGCTGTAAGGCCCGCGGCTCTTCGGTTGTCCGGCGAGGCCCGGTGTCCCCTGGGGGCGCCGGGCCTCGCCGCGTTCATCGCCTCCCCGGAGATCCGGCGTGAAGGCGACGGATGCGCGAGTGCGGAGCGTCGTCGGTTGTCAGTGGGGTTTGGTAAGAATGCAGGCGTGAGCGGCGAGGACGGGACGAAGGACGGCGGCGCGGCGGGGGACGCGGGGCCGGAGCAGCTCGCGCTCGTTCGGGAGGCGGTCAGGAAGGCCGAGGTGCCGCGGGCGAAGCCGCGGACCTGGCGGGGGGCGCCGCTGGCGAAGGAGTTGCCCGTCGCTCGGGTGCTGGTCGACAAGGGTGTGCTGCATCTCGATCGGTACTTCGACTATGCCGTGCCGGAGGAGTTGGACGCTGTTGCCCAGCCCGGGGTCCGGGTTCGGGTGCGGTTCGGGGCCGGGGGGCGGAATGTCAGGCAAGGGCGGCGGGAGGGAGGCTCGCTGATCGACGGGTTTCTCGTCGAGCGGGTCGCCGCATCGGACTACGCCGGGCCGTTGGCCGCGCTCGCGCAGGTCGTGTCGCCGGAGCCGGTGCTGGGGCCCGCGCTGCTGGGCCTGGCGCGGGCCGTGGCGGACCGGTATGCGGGGAGTCTCGCGGACGTGGTGCAGTTGGCCGTGCCGCCCCGGCACGGTCGGGCGGAGGCCGTGCGGACGGATGGGCCGCCGGAGCCTCCGGTCGCACCCGAGCCCGGGTCCTGGCTGCGGTACGGGCGGGGTGCGGAGTTTGTGCGGGCGCTGGCCGACGGGGGTGCGCCTCGGGCCGTGTGGACCGCGTTGCCGGGGCCGGAGTGGGCCGAGGAGATCGGGCGGGCCGTGCAGGCGACACTGGCTTCGGGGCGAGGGGCGCTCGTCGTCGTACCGGCCGGGCGGCCCGCCGCTCGGGTCGACGAGGCACTCAGGGAGCTGCTGGGGGAGGGACGGCACGCGCTGCTGACCGCCGAGGCGGGGCAGGAGCGGCGGTACCGGGAGTGGCTGTCCGTGCGGCGCGGGGCCGTGCGGGCCGTGGTCGGGACCCGGGCGGCGATGTTCGCCCCGGTGCGAGAGCTCGGACTGGTAGTCATCTGGGACGACGGCGACACCGGCCACAGTGATGACAACGCCCCTTTCCCGCATGTGCGGGAGGTGCTGGAGCTGCGGGCCTCCCGGGACAGGTGCGCCTTCCTGCTGGGGAGTTGGAGTTGTACCGTCGAGGCCGCCCAGCTCGTCCAGAGCGGATGGGCCGCGCCGATCGTCGCCGGGAGAGAGCAGGTACGGGCCGCCGCGCCCCTGGTGCGGACCGTGGGGGACGGAGAGCTCGCGCGGGACGAGGCGGCTCGGGCGGCGCGGTTGCCGAGCCTTGCCTGGCAGGTCGCGAGAGACGGGCTGCGGGACGGGCCCGTGCTCGTGCAGGTGCCCCGGCGGGGATATGTGCCCCGGATGGCCTGTGCGCGGTGCAGGGAGCCCGCACGCTGCCGGCACTGCGCGGGGCCGTTGGAGGCGCAGGACGGCGCCGGGGCCCTGCTGTGCGGGTGGTGCGGGCGCGAGGAGGCCGGCTGGCACTGCCCGGAGTGCGGGGGCTACCGGCTGCGGGCCCAGGTCGTGGGGGCACGGCGGACCGCCGAGGAACTGGGGCGGGCCTTTCCGGCCGTGCCCGTACGGACCTCCGGGCGGGAGCACGTGCTGGACACCGTGCCGGGGACGCCCGCGCTGGTCGTGAGTACGCCGGGGGCCGAGCCGGTCGCCGAGGGCGGGTACGCGGCTGCCCTGCTGCTCGACGGGTGGGCCATGCTCGGACGGCCCGATCTGCGGGCCGGCGAGGACGCGTTGCGGCGCTGGATCGGTGCTGCCGCGCTCGTACGGAACCAGGGGGCCGGCGGCACGGTTGTCGTGGTGGCGGAGCCGACCCTGCGGCCCGTGCAGGCGCTCGTGCGGTGGGATCCGGTCGGGCACGCGGTGCGGGAACTCGCGGAGCGGGCGGAGCTGGGGTTTCCGCCGGTGTCGCGGATGGCCGCCGTGTCCGGGACGCCCCAGGCCGTGGCCGAGTTCCTGAGCGCGGTCGAACTGCCGCCTGATGCCGAGGTCTTGGGGCCCGTCCACGTGGCTGCGCCGGGAGCCGGGGGTGGCGCACCCGCGGCTGTGGGGAGGGCGCGACAGGTGGGGGCGCCGCCGACGGAGGAGCAGTGGGAGCGGGCGCTCGTTCGGGTGCCGCCGGGGAGCGGGGCGGCGTTGGCCGGTGCGTTGAAGAGGGCGCAGGCGGCGCGGATGGCACGTGGGGGGAGCGAGGGGGCACGGGTGTGGATTCGGGTGGATCCACTGGACATCGGGTGAGGACGCGGCGGGTTCGTCATCGGCGACGGACGGGCGCTCTTGGCTGCGGGTGCCGGGTGCGTCTGGCTGCGGACACCAGATGGCCTTCGTACGTGGGGGCTGTCTCCACGAGCAGGTCTCTGCCTCCCGGTCGGACACCGGGAGGCAGACGGGGCGGGGCCGGTCAGCCGTTGCGCGGGCCCGGGAAGGCCGTGGGCCTCACCTCATCACGGAGGGTGGGGCTGCCCGCTGTCGGCTGGGTCGGCATGTGCGCGGGCATCGGGGCCGACATCGAGCGGGCCGCGGGGACCGTGGGGATGCCGGAACCGACGTTGACGGCACGGGAGCCCTCGGGGTCTCCCGTGCGCTCCGCCTCCGCGGCGGCCTGGGCGGCGGCGCGGCGGGCGCCGTAACGGCGGTGTACGGCCTGTTTGGTGACCCCGAGGGCCGAGCCCACCGCGTCCCACGAGAAGCCGAGTGAGCGGTCGAAGTCCACGGCGGCCGTGACCAGGGTCTCGACACTGTCCCGCAACTCCTGGGCGAGGCGGACGGTCGGGGCGGGGGCGCGTCCGTAGACGACGAAGCCCGTGGAGGGGCCGGAGCGGCGCGGGCGGTAGACGTTGCCCAACTGGGCGGTGAGGGTGCGCAGTGCGTCCACCTGCCGGCGGACCCGCTCGATGTCCCGCACCAGCAAGTGCAGGCTGGCCCGAGCCTGGGCGTCGTGGGTTGCGTGGTCGGCCATGAACAAGCCTCTCGAACCGGCGTTGAAGATAAGGGATGTGCCGCGATTGCGGCCCGTGGTGTCAACTCTTTCTTGACCAACGCGAATTCGCTCCGCTGGTAACGGGGTGGGGGCGCGGGGGCATATGCGCGGAGCGCGTGGGGGAGGGTGCGCCCCCGCTGCCGCTGGGCTCTGACGGCGCCTCCCACCCGCGCACCGTCCGTTGCCCCTTGTCGCCGTCGCCGTCGCCGTCGCCGTCGCCGTCGCCGTCGCCGTCGCCGTCGCCGTCGCCGTCGCCGTCGCCGTCGCCGTCGCCGTCGGCGGCTGCGGCTGTGGCTGCTGAGCGTGTGTTACGGAGTGCGGGCTGTGGGCAGCGGGCTTGCGTCGCGGGGTCGGCCGGCGGCCGTGTCGTGAAGGTGTGGACCATAGACTGAGGTGTCGGTCCGTGCCATAGGCGTGGGTGTAAGAACTTCTTTCCGAGAGGCCGTCAGTCATCCATGAAGCTTGTCTTCGCTGGTACCCCAGAGGTCGCTGTCCCTGCGCTGGACGCGTTGATCGCGTCGGGGAGGCATGAGGTGGCCGCTGTCGTGACGCGGCCGGACGCGCCGGCGGGGCGGGGGCGGCGGCTGGTCGCGAGCCCCGTGGCGCAGCGGGCGGAGGAGGCGGGAATCGAGGTGCTGAAGCCGAACCGGCCGCGGGACGAGGCGTTTCTCGCGCGGCTCCGGGAGATCGCGCCCGACTGCTGTCCGGTCGTCGCGTACGGAGCCCTGCTGCCGCGGGTCGCCCTCGATGTGCCCGCCCACGGGTGGGTCAACCTGCACTTCTCCCTGCTGCCCGCCTGGCGGGGCGCAGCCCCCGTGCAGCACTCGATCATGGCGGGGGACGAGATCACCGGGGCCTCCACGTTCCTCATCGAGGAGGGGCTCGACTCCGGGCCCGTCTACGGGACGGTCACGGAGGAGATCCGGCCGACGGACACGAGCGGTGATCTGCTGACCCGGCTCGCCTTCGCGGGGGCTGGGCTGCTCGCCGCCACGATGGACGGGATCGAGGACGGGACGCTGAAGGCCGTGCCGCAGCCCGCCGACGGGATCACCCCGGCGCCGAAGATCACCGTGGAGGACGCCCGGATCGACTGGGCCACGCCCGCGCTGCGCGTCGACCGGGTGGTGCGCGGGTGCACGCCCGCGCCGGGGGCCTGGACCACGTTCCGCGACGAGCGGCTGAAGCTCATCCAGGTCGTGCCGGTGCCCGAGCGGACCGATCTCGCCCCTGGCGCGCTCGACGTCGGCAAGAACAACGTGTACGTGGGCACCGGGTCGTACGCCGTGGAACTGCTCTGGGTGCAGGCACAGGGCAAGAAGCCGATGCGGGCGGCCGACTGGGCACGCGGAGTGCGCATCGCCTCCGGCGAGCTCGTCGGAGACTGAGGCCGGGCGGTCGGCCGGGTCGGCCCAGCAGGCAGGGTCGCACCCGAGAGGCCCCCGAGGCCCCCGACAGTCCCGAGCGGCCCAACAGTCCCGAGCGGCTCAACAGTTCCGAGTGGGCCTGGCGGGCCCGAGCTGCCCGGTCCGCCCAACAGGTCCCCAGCCAGCCGACAGACCCAGGCACCCGGCAGATCCAGATCTCCGGGCCGCCGCAGGCCCAGGTGCCCGGCGCCCGGCGGCTCGCCTGCGCGGCGTACGCTGGGCATGGCATCTCATCCCGTATCCGGAGCACCTTTTCGTGAGTGAGCAGTCCCGTCGTCCGCGTAAGCCGGCCAAGCCGTACCGTCGCCCCCAGAAGGACCCCGTCCGCATGCTCGCCTTCGAGGCGTTGCGGGCCGTGGACGAACGGGACGCGTACGCGAACCTCGTTCTGCCGCCGCTGCTGCGCAGGGCGCGGGAGAGGGAGGGGCCCGACACGTTCGACGGGCGGGACGCGGCGCTGGCGACCGAGCTGGTGTACGGGACCTTGCGGCGGCAGGGGACGTACGACGCCGTCATCGCGGAGTGCGTGGACCGGCCGTTGCGTGAGGTCGACCCGCCGGTGCTGGATGTGCTGAGCCTCGGCGTGCATCAGTTGCTGGGGACGCGGATTCCCACCCATGCCGCCGTCTCCGCCTCCGTCGATCTCGCGCGGGTCGTGCTCGGGGACGGGCGGGCCAAGTTCGTGAACGCCGTGTTGCGCAAGGTCGCGCAGCACGACCTCGCCGGGTGGCTGGAGCGGGCCGCGCCGCCCTACGACGACGATCCGGAGGATCACCTCGCCGTCGTGCACTCGCATCCCCGCTGGGTCGTCTCCGCCCTGTGGGACTCCCTCGGCGGCGGGCGCGCCGGCATCGAGGAACTGCTGGAGGCCGACAACGAACGGCCCGAGGTGACGCTGGTCGCCCGGCCCGGACGGTCCACCACCGAGGAACTGCTCGTGGAGGAGTCCGCGGTGCCGGGGCGCTGGTCGCCGTACGCCGTGCGGCTCTCGGAAGGCGGTGAGCCGGGCGCCGTCGACGCCGTACGCGAAGGCCGTGCGGGTGTCCAGGACGAGGGCAGCCAGCTCGTGGCGCTCGCTCTCGCCCATGCCCCGGTGGAGGGGCCCGACAGGGCGTGGCTCGACGGGTGTGCCGGGCCCGGCGGCAAGGCCGCGCTGCTCGCCGCCCTCGCCGCCGAGCGCGGGGCCGTGCTGCTCGCCTCCGAGAAGCAGCCGCACCGCGCGGGACTGGTCGCGAAGGCGCTGGACGGCAACCCCGGGCCGTATCAGGTGATCGCGGCGGACGGCACCCGTCCGCCCTGGCGGCCGGGTGCGTTCGATCGGGTGCTGATGGACGTGCCCTGTACGGGGCTGGGGGCCCTGCGGCGGCGGCCCGAGGCCCGTTGGCGGCGGCGTCCCGAGGACCTGGAGAGGTTCGCCCCGCTCCAGCGCGCGCTGCTGCGGACCGCGCTGGAGTCCGTACGGGTCGGCGGTGTCGTCGGCTACGCGACCTGCTCGCCGCACCTTGCCGAGACCCGCGCGGTCGTCGACGACGTGCTCAAGCAGTACGGCGGCGCGGCCGGCCTCATCGACGCGCGGCCCCTGCTGGAAGGAGTACCGGCGCTGGGCGAGGGGCCCGACGTACAGCTGTGGCCGCATCTGCACGGGACGGACGCCATGTATCTGGCCCTCATTCGCCGGGTCGCATAGCCCGCCGGCCGTCCGCCCCGGGCAGGCCCTCAGCCCTGGCATGGCCCTGTGCTTCCGGCCCCGCGGCACTCCCCACGGGTTCCTCCGGCGGCTGTGTGCCCCCGTCCTCGTGGGCCAGCCGGTGTGGCCACCACACCTTCGGGCCGACGTCCAGGAACAGGGCGGTGACCAGGACGGAGCGTACGACGAAGGTGTCGAGGAGGACGCCCAGGGCGACGGCGAAGCCGATCTCGGCGAAGGCGACCAGGGGGAGGGTGCCGAGGGCGGCGAAGGTGCCGGCCAGGACCAGGCCGGCCGAGGTGATGACCGCGCCCGTGGTTGCCAGGCCCGTCACCACTCCCTTGCGGGTGCCCTGGTGTGTGGCCTCCTCGCGGATACGGGTGGTCAGGAAGATGTTGTAGTCGATGCCCAGGGCGACCAGGAACACGAAGACGAACAGCGGGAAGTCCGTCGACTCGCCCGCGTAGTCGAACAGATACCGGAAGGCGAGCGCGCTGATGCCCAGCGCTGCGGCGAAGGACAGGATCACCGTCGCGATCAGCAGGAGGGGGGCGATCAGGGCGCGGAGCAGGGCACAGAGGATCAGCAGGACCACGACCAGCACCAACGGGATGACCAGCATGTTGTCGCGGGTCGTCGCCTTGTCCATGTCCAGCAGGGCCGCCGTACCGCCGCCCACCTGGGCGTCGGCGCCGGGCACGTCGTGGACGGCGTCGCGGACCCGCTCCACGGTCTGCTTCGCGGCCTCGCTGTCGGCGGGGTCGGACAGGGTGGCCTCGAAGAGGACCTTGCCTTCGTGGACCGGTTCGGTGCCGGGAGGGCGGCCGAGGGAGTCTGCTACGACGCCGTCCGTCTCGGCGACCACGCGGCCCACATCCTGGGCCTGCCCCTGGTTGCTGATGATCACGAGGGGGTCGCCGCTGCCCGCCGGGAAGTAGCGCGCGGAGACCTCCTGGCCGACGACGGAGTCCCGTGTGCCGGTGAAGGCGTCCGCGTTGCCGATGCCCTCCGCGCGCAACTGGATCAGGCCCAGCGAGCACAGGGCGAGGGCGGCGGCCGTGGCGACCCAGACCATCCGGGGGCGGCGGGCGAAACGGCGGCCCATACGGGCCCACACACCACGCTCGGTGGGGTCGGCGTCGCCCAGGTGCGGGATCACCGGCCAGAAGATCCAGCGGCTGAAGATCACCAGCAGGGCGGGGAACAGGGTCGTCATCGCGAGGAGGGCGACCGCGACGCCGATCGCCGCCACCGGGCCCAGCCCCCTTGTCGAGTTCATCTCGGCGGCCAGCAGCACCAGCATGCTCAGGACGACCGTGGCGCCGGACGCGAGTACCGCCGGGCCCGCGCGGTGCAGGGCCAGGGCCATCGCCTCGTGACGGTCCTCGTGACGGCGCAGTTCCTCGCGGTAGCGGGCCACGAGCAGCAGGGCGTAGTCGGTGCCCGCGCCGAAGACGAGGACGGTGAGGATGCCCGCGCTCTGGCCGTTCACGGTCAGGCCGGCGTGCTCCGCCAGCAGATAGATCAGTGCCTGGGCCGTGGACAGGGCGGCGATGACCGTGAGCAGCGGCACAAGGAGCAGTGTCGGACTGCGGTAGGTCAGCAGAAGCATCACGATGACGACGGTCATCGCCGCCAACAGCAGCGTGGAGTCGATGCCCTCGAACGCCTCCGAGAAGTCGGCGGACATACCGCCCGGACCCGTGATGTGCACGGCGAGCCCGTCGCCGCCCTCCCCGACGTACTCCCGGATCGAGTCGACCGCCGGCGCGATCCGTTCCCAGCCCTTCTCGTCCATCGCGATCGGCACATGGACCTGAGCGGCCCGGGGGTCGGACTCACGGTCGTAGAGGGGGCCGCGGGTCTCGGCGCCGAAGATGCCGTGGTCGCGCAGTTCCCTGAGCTCCCGTACGTCCGCCTCGATCCGCGACCGGTCCTCGGCCGTGAGGCCGCTCTCGCGGGCGTAGACGACCACCGCCGGGATCTGCTCCGGCCGGAAACCCTCGGAGATCTCCAGGACCTGCGTGGACTCGGCCGAGCCCGGCAGCCAGGAGGCCGCGTCGTTGTCCTGGGCGTCGGTCAGCTTCGACGCGAACGGCGCGGTCAGCAAGAGCACCACCAGCCACAGCACCAGCACGGCCCACTTGGTCCGCCGCCCGCACACAAGGTGCCCGATGCCCCGGTCCCCGTTCATGAACACCCCCGCGACGGCTCCCCACGAGGGGCGCGGGGAGTCGCACGCTCAGCCGAGGACGGCCCGCGGCCGAAGTGCCACCCTTCCTCCCGCCCGGTACCGATGCCCGCAACCCCCGCAGGGCATGGCAGGCTTGCTCCATGGCCGCGCAGATCAACCCAAGCATCCTTTCCGCCGACTTCGCCCGTCTCGCCGACGAGGCGAAGGCGGCCGAAGGGGCCGACTGGCTCCATGTCGACGTGATGGACAACCATTTCGTCCCGAACCTCACGCTAGGTGTGCCGGTCGTGGAGTCCCTGGCCCGTGCGACTCGGACGCCGCTGGACTGCCATCTGATGATCGAGGCCCCTGATCGATGGGCGCCCCAGTACGTGGAAGCGGGTGCCGGTTCCGTCACCTTCCACGCCGAGGCCGCCGCCGCGCCCGTGCGGCTCGCCCGCGAGATCCGGGCCAAGGGGGCCAGGGCCTCCATGGCGCTCAAGCCCGCGACGCCGATCGAACCGTACGAGGACCTGCTGCCCGAACTCGACATGGTGCTGATCATGACGGTCGAACCGGGCTTCGGAGGCCAGGCATTTCTCGACATCATGCTCCCCAAGATCCGCCGGACCCGCGAGTTGATCAGCAAGCACGGCCTCGACCTGTGGCTTCAGGTCGACGGCGGCGTCGCCGCGTCCACCATCGAGCGCTGCGCCGAGGCGGGCGCCGACGTCTTCGTCGCCGGTTCCGCGGTGTACGGGGCGGACGATCCGGCCGAGGCGGTGCGTGCGCTGCGGGCCCAGGCGGAGTCCGCGACGGCGACGGCCGGCTGGGCCTGCGGCCACTGAATCACGGAGGTGCTGCCGTGCGAACGCCGAGGCGAGCGGGGGCGGGGCGTGCGACCACGGGGCCAAGGGAACGTGAACGGTGTTCCGTCAGGCTGATCGAAAACGTCGGATCTGCAAGGATGAACGGCGTATCCATGTGTGAAGAGCAGTGAAGGAGATGGCTGTGTCGGGTATGTCGGCGGGCCGGTCAGCCATGCGGATGGGACCCGCTGAGCTGGTGCAGGCGGCGGCCATGGCTCGTCGCTTCTATCTGGAGGGCAAGTCCAAGATCCAGATCGCCGAGGAGTTCGGCGTGAGCCGCTTCAAGGTGGCCCGTGTCCTGGAGACCGCTCTCGAACGGGATCTCGTACGCATCGAGATCCGCGTCCCGGCCGAGCTGGACGCCGAGCGCTCCGACGCGCTCCGCGCCCGCTACGGCCTCAGGCACGCCGTCGTCGTGGAGTCCCCGGCCGACGCCGAGGAGTCCCCCGACCCGGAGAACCTCGGCGAGGTCGCCGCGGACCTGCTCGGCGAACTGGTCGACGAGGGCGATGTCCTCGGCCTCGCCTGGGGGCGCTCCACCATCCACATGGCGGCGGCCCTGGACCGGCTGCCCCCTGTACTGTGGTGCAGCTGACGGGCGTGTACGACGCCGGGACCGCCGAGCGCGGTTCGGTCGAGGCGGTACGGCGTGCCGCGCAGGTGTCAGGCGGTGACGCCCACCCCATCTACGCGCCGATGCTGCTGCCGGACGCGGCCACCGCGGCGGCGCTGCGCAACCAGACCGGGATCGCCCGGGCCTTCGAGTACTTCGACAAGGTCACGGTCGCCTGTGTCTCCATCGGCTCCTGGGAGGCGGGGATCTCGACGGTGCACGACATGCTCAGCGACGAGGAGCGCGGCCACTACGCCTCCCTCGGTGTCGCCGCCGAGATGTCCGCGCACCTCTTCGACGCCGAGGGCCACCGGGTCGGGCGGGACCTCGGCGAGCGGTGCATCACGGTCAAGGCCGACCAGCTCCGCCGCATCCCCGAGGTCGTCGCGATCGCGGGCGGGCAGCGCAAGGCGGCCGCGATCGACGCCGTGCTGCGATCGGGGCTGGTGACCAGCCTCGTCACCGACACCTCGGCGGCGGACTCCCTGCTGACGGCGGGGCAGACACCGCGGCCGGCCCGTAACCGGACGGACCCGGACAGGACCTGACGGCGCCTCTGACGCGGGTGGGGCGGACCGTGGCGGCACCGACGAGGTGGTGCCACGGTCCGCCCGTCGCGTTGTCACGGGGAGGAGGGCGGGATGTACTACACCGATGATCACCACGACCGGTTCAGCGCGGTCCTCCGAAGAAGGCGGTACGGAGATGAAGGCGGTACGGAGATGAGTGACAGCACGCTCGCCGAGGCGCTGGCCGTCGGCGGCTGGGTGCACATCGAGCTGGACCTGGGCGGCGTCGTGGACAAGCCCGCCTTCATGGACCGCTGCGCCCGCGCCCTCGACCTGCCCGAACACTTCGGCCGCAACTGGGACGCCCTCGCCGACTTCCTCACCGACCTGTCGTGGGCGCCGCCCGCGCGGGGACGGCTGCTCGTGGTCACCGACTGGCGGGAGTACGCGGGAGCCGAGCCGAACGACTGGAGCATCGCCCAGGAGGTCTTCGCCGAGGCCGCGGACCACTGGAAGCGCACCGCGAGCGAGCTGAAGGTGGTCCTGGCGCTGGGCGGGGCCGCATAGGACCCGGGCGCCGGGACCGGCCGCGCGACGGTTCGCTCCTCGGAGGATCCTCCGAGGCCGCCGAAGGGTCCTCTGGATGATCCGTCGGGGCCGCCCACATTCGCCGACATGGGACAATGAAGTACGTGCTCTTCCCCCTGGCGGTCCTGTCAGGGGGTCACCTCTGATCGACTGGGATGTGCGGCACGTGCGTTTCCTCAATGACATCCAGCCCGCGTACGACCTGACGTACGACGACGTATTCATGGTCCCGAGCCGCAGCGCCGTCGGGTCGCGGCAGGGCGTGGACCTGACCTCCCCGGACGGCACGGGCACCACCATCCCGCTCGTCGTCGCCAACATGACCGCCGTCGCCGGCCGTCGCATGGCCGAGACGGTCGCCCGGCGCGGCGGCCTCGTGGTCATCCCGCAGGACATCCCGCTCGAGGTCGTCACCGACGTCATCTCCTGGGTGAAGAGCCGCCACCACGTCCTCGACACCCCGATCGTGCTCAACCCGCACCAGACGGTCGCCGACGCGCTGGCTCTGCTGCCGAAGCGGGCGCACAACGCGGGCGTCGTCGTGGACGCGGAGCTGCGGCCCGTCGGTGTCGTCACGGACCAGGACCTCACCGGCGTCGACCGCTTCACCCAACTCGAAGTCGTCATGTCCCGGGACCTGTTGCTCCTGGACGCCGACATCGACCCGCGCGAGGCCTTCAACCGGCTCGACGCGGCCAACCGCCGGTACGCGCCCGCCGTCGACCGGGACGGCCGCCTCGCCGGCATCCTCACCCGCAAGGGAGCCCTGCGCGCCACGCTCTACACCCCGGCTGTCGACGCGAACGGCAGGCTCCGCGTCGCCGCCGCCGTCGGCATCAACGGCGACTTCGTGGGCAAGGCCGAGCAACTGCTCGACGCGGGCATCGACGCACTGGTCATCGACACCGCGCACGGCCACCAGGAGTCGATGATCGACGCGATCAAGCTGGTGCGCGACCTCGATCCCCGAGTACCGATCGTGGCGGGCAACATCGTCGCCGCGGAGGGCGTCCGGGATCTGATCGAGGCGGGCGCGGACATCGTCAAGGTCGGTGTCGGGCCCGGCGCGATGTGTACGACCCGCATGATGACCGGCGTCGGACGGCCGCAGTTCTCGGCCGTTCTGGAGTGCGCGGCCGAGGCGAAGAAGTACGGCAAGCACGTGTGGGCCGACGGTGGGGTGCGCCACCCCCGTGATGTGGCCATGGCGTTGGCGGCGGGCGCGTCGAACGTGATGATCGGATCCTGGTTCGCGGGGACGTACGAGTCGCCGGGGGACCTTCAGCAGGACGCCAGTGGGCGGCTCTACAAGGAGTCGTTCGGGATGGCCTCCGCGCGGGCCGTGCGCAACCGCACGAGCGAGGAGTCGGCGTACGACCGGGCGCGCAAGGCGCTGTTCGAGGAGGGCATCTCCACGTCCCGGATGTTCCTCGATCCGGCCAGGCCGGGGGTCGAGGATCTGATCGACTCGGTCATCGCGGGGGTACGGTCGTCGTGCACGTATGCCGGGGCCGGCTCTCTGGAGGAGTTCGCCGCGCGGGCCGTGGTGGGTGTGCAGAGTGCGGCCGGGTATGCGGAGGGCAAGCCGTTGCACGCGAGTTGGGGTTAGGGCCCGCAGAGGAACAACATGCGGGCGAGTAGCGCACTGACCTGCGAAGTCAAGTTCAGGGCCAGTAAGTCAACTCTCTGCACGCCTTCAGGGCGCCTTCGAAACCGGTGGACGCGACAGTCCGCACGGGCCGTGCGATGAACCTACGCCTCTGTTCGATGTACGCAACGATCTTGCGAGAGTGCTCGCCGCCGCCGTTTCGCTCGGTCAGCTCGCCGACCCGGCGGGCATCGGTACCTCGTTCGCGTTCGCGCTGGTCAACGTGGCCGTCGTGATGCTGAGCGGACCCGGTCGGACATGCCGTGGACCTTTCGGGTGCCGTTGTCGCCGGTGCTGCCCGCGCTGGTCCTCGGGTTCTGTGTCCGGACGATGGGCAGCCTCGAAACCGTCGCCTGGGCCGTCTTCGGGGTCTGGATGGCCGTCGGGCTCGTGTTCTACTTCAGCTACGGCCGTCGCCGCTCCCGTCTCGCGACTCCTTCGACTCCAGAGAAGTGACCCACCCGCAGTGCTGAACGATCTCGACGAACGCATCGTGCACGCCCTCGCCGAGGATGCCCGCCGCTCCTACTCCGACATCGGCCAACTCGTCGGGCTCTCCGCGCCGGCGGTGAAACGGCGGGTGGACCGACTGCGGGCGGCCGGGGCGATCACCGGATTCACCGTTCGGGTGGACCCTGCCGCGCTCGGGTGGGAGACCGAGGGGTTCGTCGAGATCTACTGCCGGCGCAACACCTCGCCGGAGACGATCCAGCGGGGGCTGGAGCGGTACCAGGAGGTCGTCGCGGCGTCCACGGTCACGGGGGAGGCCGACGCGGTGGTGCAGGTGTTCGCCTCGGACATGCGGCACTTCGAGCGGGTGCTGGAACGGATCGCCGGAGAGCCGTTCGTCGAACGGACGAAGTCCGTGCTGGTGTTGTCGCCCTTGCTGCGGCGGTTTTCTTCGGGGGCGCCTGCCTGACAGTCCGGCGCGGTCGGTTCATCGGCGGGTGCGGGTGCGGGTGCGGGTGTTCGGGTGCCTGTGCGGGTTCGTAGGGGTTGACGTGCGGTTCTCCGTGCCTCTTTTCCGGCCGACGGGCGAAAGGTCGCCCCGCTCGCCTACCATCGGTGCCATGACCTGGCGACATTGACCCACCAGCCGTGCCTCCCGAGGGCCGCCTCGGACGCCGTATCCCCGACGTCCGAATCGCCCCTGCGGGAAGGCCTCATGACTCTCTCACCTGCTTGTGTGCCCGGCGCCGGAGACACCGGAAGCATCGGTGTCCGGCGGCTGACGGCCACGTTGTACGGCTACGCGTTCCTCGACGACTTCGTTCTGCTCTACCCGGTGTACGCACTGCTGTTCAGCGACACCGGACTGTCGATCTGGCAGCTCTCCTCGCTGTTCGCCCTGTGGTCCATCACCGGGATCCTGCTGGAGGTCCCCTCCGGCGCCTGGGCCGACACCGTCTCCCGACGGCTGCTGCTGTGGCTGGGTCCGCTGCTCACCGCAGTCGGCTTCGCCCTGTGGGTGATCGTCCCGTCCTACTGGGCCTTCGCCCTCGGCTTCGTCCTCTGGGGTGTGCGCGGCGCGATCGGCTCCGGTGCGCTGGAAGCGCTCGTCTACGACGAACTGGACCGGCTCGGCGCGGCCGACCGGTACGCGCGTGTCATCGGCCGGGCCCAGGCGGCCGGGATGGTCGCCGTGATGGCCGCGATGGGGCTGGCCGGGCCGGTGCTCAAGCTCGGCGGATACCCGGCCGTGGGCGCGGCGAGTGTGCTGGTGTGCGTGCTCACCTCGGTGGTGGCGACCCGGTTCCCCGAGCACCGGACGTCGGTGTCGGGCGGGGATGACCGGGCCTCCACGCTCATCACCCTGCGGGCCGGGCTCGCCGAGGTCCGCCGGGACCGGTCGGTGCGCGCGGCACTGCTCCTGGTGCCGGCCGTCGGCGCGGTCTGGGGCGCGCTCGACGAGTACACGCCGCTACTGGTCCGGGACACCGGTGTGGCCGAGCAGACGGTTCCGTATCTGCTGCTGGTGATCTGGGTGGGGCCGACGATCGCCAGCCTGCTGACCGGGCCGGGGGAGCGGCTGGGGGCGACCGGGCTCGGGGTGGTGCTCGCGGGATCGGCGTTCGCGCTGGCCGTGGGCGCGCTGCTGGGCACACCGGCCGGCATCGGGCTCGTGGCGGTCGCCTTCGGTGGCTTCCAACTGGTCGATGTCCTTGCCGGCGCGCGGCTCCAGGACCGGATCGAGGGGGCTCGTCGGGCGACTCTGACCTCCGTCGCGAGCATGGGGACGGAACTGGCCACGGTGGGGGTGTTCGCCGCGTACGCCGTGCTCGGCGCGTCCTTCGCGTCGCATGGGGTCGCGTTCGCCGTTCTCGCGGTGCCGTATCTGGTGACGGCGCTCGTGTTGGCGCGGAGGGACGCCTAGGCGTATGGCCCTGGGGAGTGGGGAAGGGGCGTCGGGCTGTGGTCGGCTGCGGGTTCGGTGCGGCTGGTCGTGCGGTTGCCCGCGCCCCTGGGGGCGCTGCCGAGGTGGGCGCGCAATGAATCTCCGTCCGTCTCCTTCCGCACGCAACGATTCGCCCGATGGTGCGCAACGGCTTCCGCTTGTCCGCCTCCGCGCGCCGACCGTACGGTCTATCCGGCCCCCGAACACCCCTTTGTCCCGGTGAGGAACACGCATGCGTACCGCCCTGTTGCAGAGCTCCGGCCGGCCCGGCTCGGTCGTCGCGAACCTCACGATGCTCGACGAGGCCGCGGAGCGGGCCGCCGCGGCCGGGGCGGGGCTGGTGGTGGCGCCGGAGATGTTCCTGACGGGGTATGCGATCGGCGATGACACCGAGCGGCTCGCCGAGGCGGCCGACGGTGACTCGGCCGACGCGGTCGCCGAGATCGCGGTGCGGCACGGGGTCGCGATCGCGTACGGCTATCCGGAGCGAGACGGTGAAGCGGTCTACAACTCGGCGCAGTTGGTCTCCGCCGACGGCGTCCGGCTGGCCGACTACCGCAAGACCCATCTCTTCGGCTGCTTCGAACGTGACCACTTCACGGCGGGTGAGCGGTCCGTCGTCCAGGCCGACCTGGGCGGGCTCCGCGTCGGCATCATGATCTGCTACGACGTGGAGTTCCCGGAGAACGTCCGGGCCCACGCCCTCGCCGGCACCGACCTGCTGGTGGTGCCGACGGCCCAGACGCATCCGTTCCAGTTCGTCGCCGAGTCGATGATCCCGGTGCGGGCCTTCGAGAACCAGATGTACGTCGCATACGTCAACCGGGTCGGCCGGGAAGGGGAGTTCGAGTTCGTCGGGCTCTCCACACTGGCCGGACCCGACGGGGTCGCGCGCACCCGCGCCGGACGCGACGAGGAACTCGTCCTCGCCGACGTCGACCCCGTCCTCCTGGCGGCCTCACGCGAGGCGAACCCGTATCTGGAGGACCGCCGCCCCGGTCTCTACGGGGCTCTCGTCTGAGACCGCCTCCCGAACCCCTCTCGTCGTTCTTGTCGCAAGGAGCCCGTACCCCATGACGTCCACCGTGCCCAACGCCATCGAGCACGCAGACGAGCAGCAGCCGCCGATCACCATGTTCGGCCCGGACTTCCCGTACGCCTACGACGACTTTCTGGCCCACCCGGCGGGTCTGGGCCGGGTACCGGCGACCGAGCACGGCACCGAGGTCGCGGTCATCGGCGGCGGGCTGTCCGGGATCGTGTCGGCGTACGAGCTGATGAAGATGGGGCTGAAGCCGGTCGTGTACGAGGCCGACCGGATCGGTGGGCGGCTGCGGACGGTGGGGTTCGAGGGCTGCGACGCGTCGCTCACCGCGGAGATGGGCGCGATGCGCTTCCCGCCGTCCTCCACGGCGCTCCAGCACTACATCGACCTGGTGGGGCTGGAGACCCGGCCCTTCCCCAACCCGCTCGCCGAGGCGACACCTTCGACCGTCGTCGACCTCAAGGGCGAGTCGCACTACGCCGAGTCGATCGACGATCTGCCGCAGGTGTACCGGGACGTCGCCGCCGCCTGGAACGCCTGCCTCGAAGCGGGCGCCGACTTCTCCGGCATGAACCGGGCGCTGCGCGAGCGCGACGTCCCGCGCATCCGGGAGATCTGGGCGAAGCTCGTCGAGAGGCTCGACAACCAGACCTTCTACGGCTTTCTCTGCGAATCCGAGGCCTTCAGGTCCTTCCGGCACCGCGAGATCTTCGGCCAGGTCGGTTTCGGCACGGGCGGCTGGGACACCGACTTCCCGAACTCCATCCTGGAGATCCTGCGGGTCGTGTACACCGAGGCCGACGACCACCACCGCGGCATCGTCGGCGGCAGCCAGCAGCTTCCGCTGCGGCTCTGGGAGCGCGAGCCGGAGAAGATCGTGCACTGGCCGTACGGGACGTCCCTGGCGTCCCTGCACAGGAACGGCGAGCCGCGCCCGGCCGTGACCCGGCTGCACCGCACGTCGGGCAACCGGATCACGGTGACGGACGCGAACGGCGACATCCGTACGTACCAGGCGGCGATCTTCACCGCCCAGTCCTGGATGCTGCTGTCGAAGATCGCGTGTGACGACTCGCTCTTCCCGATCGACCACTGGACGGCCGTCGAGCGCACCCACTACATGGAGTCCAGCAAGCTCTTCGTCCCCGTCGACCGGCCCTTCTGGCGGGACAAGGCCGTCGACGACAGGGGGAACCCGACCGGCCGGGACGTCATGTCGATGACGCTCACCGACCGTATGACGCGCGGGACCTACCTCCTCGACGACGGTCCGGACAGGCCCGCCGTCATCTGCCTCTCCTACACCTGGTGCGACGACAGCCTCAAGTGGCTGCCGCTGTCCGCGAGCGAGCGGATGGAGGTCATGCTGAAGTCGCTCGGCGAGATCTATCCGAACGTCGACGTCCGCAGCCACATCATCGGCAGTCCGGTGACCGTCTCCTGGGAGAACGAGCCCTACTTCATGGGCGCGTTCAAGGCCAACCTGCCCGGCCACTACCGCTACCAGCGGCGTCTGTTCACGCACTTCATGCAGGACCGGCTGCCCGAGGACAAACGGGGCATCTTCCTCGCCGGCGACGACATCTCCTGGACGGCCGGCTGGGCCGAGGGTGCGATCCAGACCGCCCTGAACGCGGTCTGGGGGGTCATGCACCAGTTCGGCGGCGCGACCGACGCCACCAACCCCGGGCCCGGGGACGTCTACGACGAGATCACGCCGGTGGAACTCCCGGAGGACTAGGGCCTGGTGGCGGGACCCGGACTCCGGAGGAGTGCTGAGACCGCGCGGGCTGGTCGGGTCAGTCCGGCAGCGGCGTCAGCAGCATGCGGCCCGCCAGGCCCACCGCCGCGTCGAGGCGGTGGCCGAACTCCTCGGCGAGATCGGGGAGTCCACGCAGCGCCCACAGCGCGCGGGCGGTCGACCAGGTGGCCTCCCGCGCCCGCTCCAGGCTCCACGCGCCGAGCAGGTGGGTGAGCGGATCGGCGATCTGGAGGAGATCGGGGCCCGGCATCAACTCCTCGCGGATACGCTCCTCCAGCGACACGAGGACATCGCCCACATGCTCGAACTCGTCCTCCAGCTCGACGGGTTCGCAGCCGAGCGTACGACAGGTGTCCACGACGGCCAGCGCCAGATCGTGCCCGATGTGCGCGTTGATGCCGGACAGGGCGAACTGCAGCGGTCGTACGCCGGGATGGTGCCGGAACTGCAGCAACGGCCGCCAGCAGGCGGGCGCACGGTCTCCCTCGGCGACCCGCAGATACCGCTCGGCGAAGAGCACGTCAAGGGTGATCGCGGCCTCCGCGTCCGGGAAGCAGCCGGCGTCGAGCCGTCGGTCGATGGCCTCGGTGACGGCGAGGTAGACGCGGTTGAAGACCGCCACGCCGTCCCGCTCGGGCAGGGCGGCGTCGAGGGCGCGCATGCGGGAGACGACTGTGTCCACAGAGCCCACGGAATTGGTGAAATGTTCCAACTGCGCCATAAGCGGCAGGGTCCCAGGCCCAGGCGGACACCGGTGCCGCCGTGCCCGGCGCTTCCCCGGAACGGGGTAACGCGGGTGCGGCGGGAAGTACGGAAGCCGGCCCAGCGTGGTCCGGGGAACAGGGGGGTCACCACGTGTCGGACTTACGCGCCCAACGCCTGGCCGCTACCTCTGGGTGAAACTCCCGGGCGAGTCCGACGGCTGCCGGGGGAGAGCGGTGGCCTTCTCAGGGGGTACGCGTACGAACTGGCGCGCGGGTGAGGGGCGGACCGGACGGCTTCCGGCGGGAGCCGTCACCGCGCTGACGTACGCGTGCCGGAACCCGCGTCTTCGTTCGGCTGGAGTCGGGCACCCAGCGGCCGGCCTCGCGTGGCCGACCGCCTCAAGGCTTCGGGCTCGGAACCGCCGTGTCCCGGCGGTCGACCCGAGGGCGGTCCCGGTCGCCGGTGCGCAGTACGCCCGCGAAGACGACCAGCCCGCACGACAGCACCGTCACCAGGCCGAACGACACGACCAGGCTGGTCAGTTGCGCCAGACCGCCGATCGCGCTCGGCGCGACCAGCCCCGAGGTGTAGGTGATCGTCGCGACGCCCGCGATGGCCTGGCTGGGGTTCGGCCCGCTGCGGCCGGCGGCGGCGAAGCAGAGGGGGACGACGACCGCGATGCCCAGACCCATCAACGCGAAGCCGCCCATCGCGACCGCCGGATGGTTCGCGACGACGATGAGCAGACCGCCGAGTGCGGCGAGGACACCGCCCGCCCGTACGGTGCGGACCGCGCCGAAACGGTCGACCACCGCGTCGCCCGCGATCCGGGCCACCGCCATGGTCAGCATGAAGCCGGTGGTGCACGCCGCCGCGAGCCCGGCCGAGGTCTCCAACTGGTCCCGCAGATAGACCGCCGACCAGTCCAGGGCCGCCCCCTCCGCGAACACCGCGCAGAACCCGACCGCGCCGATCAGCAGCGCCGGCTTCGGCGGCAGCGCGAACCGGGGCGGCGGTTCCTCGTCCTCGGTGGGCCGGAGGTCCAGCACCCACTGACAGGCGACCAGACCGAGGACGGTGAGCGCGCCCGCCGCCAGCGCGTGGTGCAGGCGGGCGTCCGAGCCGAGGTGCGCGGCGAGTGTGCCCGCCGCCGCGCCGACGAGGGCGCCCGCACTCCACATGCCGTGCAGACCCGACATGATCGACTTTCCGAGGCGGTTCTCGACCTCCACGCCGAGCGCGTTCATCGCGACGTCCGCCATGCCGGCCGTCGCGCCGTACACGAACAGCGCGAGGCAGAGCGTCCACAGGTTCGGCGCGAGAGCCGGCAGGATCAGCGCGATCGTCCACAGTGAGATCAGCCCGCGCAGCGCCGTGCGGGCGCCGAAGTGGTGGCTGACCCGGCCCGCGAGCGGCATCGCCAGGGATGCGCCGATCGCCGGGAAGGCGAGCGCGAGGCCCAGCTGACCCGCGCTGACCTGCGCGTGGTCCTGGATCCACGGCACGCGGGTCGCGAACGAGCCGGTCACGGCACCATGCACGGCGAACACGGCCGCCACGGCGTACCGAGCCCGCCTCACCTCGCGCTGCTCGAAGCCCACGGCGCTCATCCTCCGCCCTCCCTGACTCCTCGGTGTCCCCGGATTCTCCTGGGATCCGTGCTCTCGGCGCCCGGGGCTTCCCAGCGCCGCAGTAAACTATCAGGAAGCTTGCCTGATAGGTAGGGTGCAGTCGCCGGAGGGTCACGGGCCGTACGGCGTCGCCGATCTGGGAGGATCCCGGCATGCCCGCATCACCCAGCACCGCCCGGGCCATCAACGACCGGCTCGCCCTGCGGCTGCTGCAACAGGAAGGGCCACTGACGGCAGGGCGGTTGAAGCAGCTCACCGGTCTGTCCCGGCCCACGGTCGCCGACCTCGTGGAGCGCCTCACGGCCGCGGGGCTGATCGAGGTCGTGGGGGAGTCGGGGGAGCAGCGGCGTGGGCCCAACGCCCGTCTCTACGGCATCGTCGCCGACCGGGCGCATCTCGCCGCCCTCGATGTGCGTACCGAGGGCGTCACGGTGGTCGTCGCCGACCTGCTCGGTACGGAGCTGGCGCGGGCGTCCGTCCCGATCGCGGACGGCACGGGCACGGGACCGGCGGTGGAGCAGGCGGTCACGCTGATGGAGCGCGCCGCGAAGGAGGCGGGCGCCGACCGGCTGCACACCGTGGTGATCGGCGCGCCCGGTCTGATCGACCCGGCCACGGGCGAGCTCCGCGACTCCATCGGCCTGCCCGAATGGCACCGCCGCCTGGTCGCCGCCCTCGTGGAACGCCTTCCCGCCCGTGTCCTCGTCGAGAACGAGACCAACCTCGCCGCGCTCACCGAACAACGCGACGGTGCCGCCCGCGACCGCGACACCTTCGTCCTCCTCTGGCTCGGCCTCGGCACCGGCGCCGCCGTCGTCCTCGACGGTCGCCTGCGCCGCGGCGCCTCCGGCGGCACCGGCGAGATCGGCTTCCTCCCGGTCCCGGGCACACCGACGCTCCCCTCGACCACCGACTGCGACGGCGGCTTCCACTCCCTCGGCGGCGCGACCGCAGTGGCCGCACTGGCCGCCGCCCACGGCGTCGCGGCCGACACCACGGGCACCGAGCCCCATGCGGCAACGTTGGTACGGGTGGCTGCGGCGAGGATTTCGACGGACGTGACAGACGGGCCGGGCCCCCCGCCGAGTGGGAGTGACCTCTCGACGGGTCCGGCGGAGGCCGGGAGTCGTCGAGAGGGGGCGCCGAGCCCATGGGCGGGGGTCGGGCGTCGTCCTGCGGCTGCCGAGGGTTCGTCCGTGGAGGCGGCGGCTCCTTCCGCGGGAGCCCCGGGCTCATCGGCGGAGCCCGCGAGTCGTCCTGCGGACGCGGTGGGCCCGCCGCTTGAGGCGACGGGTTCCTCGGTCGAGACCGGGAGTGGTTCAGCGCATGGTGTAGGCGGTTCGGTGCTGGTGGTGGGCTCGTCGGTGGACGTGGGGGGTCGTTCGGCGGGTGCCGTGTGCCCATCGGGGGAGGATGAGGGCCGCCCTTCGGACGGCGCAGGGAGTCGTTCGGTGTCGGCGGCGAGGCCATCAGACGATGGCGCGTGCCGTTCGGTACCGGAGGCGAGTTCGTCGGCGGATGCCGGAAGCCGTTCGTCGCCCGTGGCGCCCCCTTTGCCGCCCGGGCCCGGCCCCTCCACGGCGCCCGGCCCCTCCTCAGCCGGCCCTCACGCCCGCTTCCTCGACGCCCTGGCCGACCGCCTCGCCATAGGTGTCGCCTCCGTCGTCGCCGTCCTTGACCCCGGCTGTGTGGTGCTCGGCGGTGAGGTCGGGCAGGCCGGTGGGGACGCCTTGGCGGCGCGGGTGGCGGCGCGGCTGGCGGCCATGTCACCGCTGCCGACCGAGGTGCGGTCCAGCGGTCTCGGCGGGGCCGCCGTACTGCGGGGCGCGTTGCTCATGGCCCGGGAGGCGGCTCAGGACGAGCTGTTCGCGCCGGACGGCGCGGTGAGCAGGACACCGCGCCGTCGCTGACGGCACGGTGTCACAGAGCGCCGACCCTGCCATGTGGCCCGCTCAGTGCGTCTTCCCGTCCCCGAACCGCTCCGCCAGGTGCTCCCAGAACGTTCCCCTTCCCACGGCCGCCCCGGCGTGAGGTGTCCCCCGCTCCGGAAGCCCTGGTACGCCTTGCCGAACAGAGGCACGTTCAGCAGACGGCGTAGACGGCCGGTGGCCGTCAGGTAGGCGCGGGCCAGGTCGGGGAAGGCCAGGATCTCGGGGCCGCCCATGTCGTCGACGCGTCCGTCACGGCCAGTTCCGCAAGACGGTCGGCGACCTCGGCGACGGCGACGGGCTGGTCGCCGGTGCCAGGGAACTGACCCTTGGTCAGGGGCATCGGAATCCCCTCGGCGTCCGCTGAGGATGTCCAGGGGCGGGGCTTGTGAGCCACCCCACAGCCTTCACCCGCATGGGTGCCGATCAGGCGTGGCACACTGGCCATGTACCAGAAGCAGCGCACTCCGGGGTCGGTGAAAGTCCGAACCGGCGGTTATAGTCCGCGACCCGGCCGCTTCCAGCGGCCGGTTGATCAGGTGAAATTCCTGGACCGACGGTTAAAGTCCGGATGGGAGGCAGTGCGCGGCGGGCGGGCATGCGTGCGCGCCGCCGTCTGTTTTCGGTCTGCCCCGCCAGGGGTGGGCCTTCACACGGCGTCGCTCCCCGTGTCGCGGTCCGTTCATGTCTGTCGTCTCGACAGCCCCGGAGTCCGTGCCCCACAGAGGCAGGAGGACCCGGGAAGTGTTCACCGGAATCGTCGAAGAGCTGGGTGAGGTCACCGCCGTCGAGAACCTCGGCGACTCCTCCCGCTTCCGCCTGCGCGGCCCCGCCGTCACACAGGGCGCGCGCCACGGCGACTCCATCGCCGTCAACGGCGTCTGTCTCACGGTCGTGGAGCACGAGGACGACTGGTTCACCGCCGACGTCATGGCGGAGACCCTCGAACGCTCCAGCCTCGGCGCCCTCACCGTCGGCTCCCGCGTCAACCTCGAACGCCCCATGGCCGTCGGCGAGCGCCTCGGCGGGCACATCGTGCAGGGCCATGTCGACGGCACGGGCAAGGTCGTCGAGCGCAAGCCGTCCGACAACTGGGAGATCGTGAAGATCTCGCTCCCCGCGGATCTCACCCGGTACGTCGTCGAGAAGGGCTCCATCACCGTCGACGGCATCAGCCTCACCGTCGTCGACGCCGGCCCCGACTACTTCACCGTCAGCCTCATCCCGACCACCCTCGACCTGACTACGCTCGGCCGCAAGCAGCCCGGCGACCCGGTCAACCTCGAAGTCGACGTCATCGCCAAGTACGTCGAGCGGCTGCTGGGCACCCAGGGGACGGCGCGGTGAACTCGCTGAACTCGGTGGCCTTCACGGCCTTCGGCCAGCAGATCCTCTGGTCGGACATGATCGGCAACATCCTCGGCCTGATCGCCCTCGCCCTCGGCGCGATCCGCTCCCTGTGGAACTGGCCCGTGCAGTTCCTCTCCGGCCTCATCCTCTTCGGCGCCTTCGTCGGCCACCTGACCGGCAGCGCCGGCAAGCAGGTCATCGTCATGGCCGTCGCCGCGTACGGCTGGTGGCAGTGGAACCGTACGAAGGGACAGACGGCGGACGGCGCCATCGCCCCAAGGTTCGCCACCTGGCGCGAGCGCGGCTGCCTGATCGCCGGCGCCGTGCTCGGCACCCTCGCCGTCGGCGGCCTCTTCACCGCTTACCCGAGCCTGTCCTGGGACCCCTGGCCGGACGCCTACATCTTCACCGGCACCGTCGTCGCCATGTACGCCCAGGCGCGCGGCATGGTCGAGTTCTGGTTCGCCTGGCTGCTGGTCGACCTCGTGGGCGTACCGCTCAACTTCGCCAACGGCTACGCGTTCTCCGGTTTCGTCTACATCGTCTACGGCGTGCTCGTCCTGTGGGGCATGCGCGACTGGTGGCTGCGCACCCGCAAGCCCGCCCCGGAAGGAGCCCCGGCATGACCACGGCACCGATCCTCTACAGCACCGACGACATCGAGGACCTCGCACTCGACCCCGTCGAACAGGCCATCGCCGACATCGCGGCGGGCCGCCCGGTCGTGGTCGTCGACGACGAGGACCGGGAGAACGAGGGCGACCTCGTCGTCGCCGCCGAGAAGGCCACCCCCGAGATCGTCGCCTTCATGATGAGTGAGTGCCGGGGCATGATCTGCGCCCCCATGGAGGGCGACGAGCTGGACCGGCTCGAACTGCCGCAGATGGTGCAGCAGAACACCGAGTCGATGCGCACGGCCTTCACCGTGACCGTGGACGCCGCCCCCCGGCACGGCGTCACCACCGGCATCTCCGCCTCCGACCGTGCCACCACGCTCCAACTCCTGGCGAGCGGCACGGCCGAGCCGGGCGACTTCGTCCGCCCCGGCCACATCTTCCCGCTGCGTGCCAGGTCCGGCGGGGTGCTCGTGCGCGACGGCCATACCGAGGCCGCCGTCGATCTGGCCCGCCTCGCGGGGCTGCGGCCGGCCGGCGCCATCGTCGAGATCGCCGGTGAGGACGGCCGCATGCTGCGTCTGCCCGAGCTGATCCCGTTCGCCCGCAAGCACGGCCTGACGATCATCTCCATCGAGGACCTGATCGCCTACCGCCGCAGCTCCGAGCCCACGGTCAAGCGCGAGGCGAAGACCCAACTCCCCACCGTGTTCGGCGACTTCACGGCATACGGCTATCGCTCCACCGTCGACGGCGTCGAGCACGTCGCCCTCGTCCACGGCGAGCTCGGCGAGGGTGAGGACGTCCTCGTCCGCGTCCACTCCGAATGCCTCACCGGCGACGTCTTCCACTCCCTGCGCTGCGACTGCGGCCCCCAGTTGGAGACCTCACTCGAACGCATCGCCACCGAGGGCCGGGGCGTCGTGGTCTATCTGCGCGGCCACGAGGGACGCGGCATCGGACTGCTGTCCAAGCTGCGCGCGTACGAACTCCAGGAGCGAGGCCGCGACACCCTCGACGCCAACCTGGAGCTGGGCCTGCCCGCCGACGCCCGGGACTACGCCGCCGGCGCCCAGATCCTCCTGGACCTCGGCGTCCGCAGCCTCCGGCTGATGACGAACAACCCCGAGAAGACCGACGCCCTCGTCCGGCACGGCCTCACGGTCACCGACCGCGAGCCGATGCCCGTCCGCGCGGGCGAGCACAACCTCCGCTATCTGCGCACCAAGCGTGACCGCATGGGCCACGACCTGCCCTGGCTGGACCCGACGACCGTGTCCGCCACCTGCGGCGACCAGTGAGACGACAGTAAGACCAGCGAGAACGAGTTTCAGGAACCAAGGAGCAACGTGAGCGGCAAGGGCGCACCCGAACTGTCCGTACGCAACTGCGGCGACCTGCGCGTCGCGGTCATCGCGGCCCAGTGGCACGAGAAGGTGATGGACGGCCTCGTAGAAGGCGCCCTGCGCGCCCTGCGCGACCTGGGCATCGACGAGCCGACACTGCTGCGGGTACCCGGCAGCTGGGAACTCCCCGTCGTCGCCAAGGTCCTCGCCGGGCGCGGCTACGACGCGATCGTCGCCCTCGGCGTCGTCGTCCGCGGCGGCACCCCCCACTTCGAGTATGTGTGCCAGGGAGTCACCCAGGGCCTCACCCAGGTCTCCGTCGACACCGGCGTCCCCGTCGGCTTCGGCGTGCTGACCTGTGACACCGAGGAGCAGGCCCTGGACCGCGCGGGTATCGAGGGCTCCAACGAGGACAAGGGCCACGAGGCGGTGACGGCCGCGGTGGCGACCGCGGCCACCCTCCGCTCAGTATCCGAACCCTGGCGGTAAGGCCGAGCGGAAACCACGTAGGCTGAGCACCACCATGTCCAAGAAGACGTTCGAGGAGCTGTACACCGAGCTCCAGCACAAGGCTGCCAACGGCGACCCCGCCACTTCCCGTACCGCGGAGCTGGTCGAGAAGGGCGTCCATGCCATCGGCAAGAAGGTCGTCGAAGAGGCCGCCGAGGTATGGATGGCCGCCGAGTACGAGGGCAAGGAAGCCGCCGCCGAGGAGATCTCGCAGCTGCTGTACCACGTCCAGGTGATGATGGTCGCCCGCGGCATCTCACTGGACGACGTGTACGCCCACCTCTGAGCCGTACCGCCGTAACACCGCACACACTCCGCCCGAACGAAGGAAGCTCGCCTCATGCTGCGCATCGCCGTCCCCAACAAGGGTTCCCTGTCCGGCCCTGCGGGGGAGATGCTGCATGAGGCCGGCTACCAGCAGCGTCGGGAGTCCAAGGAACTGCGGATCGTCGACCCGCAGAACGAGGTCGAGTTCTTCTACCTCCGCCCCCGTGACATCGCCATCTACGTCTCCTCCGGCCGCCTCGACATCGGCATCACCGGCCGCGACCTCCTCTTCGACTCCGGCGCCAACGCCGAGGAGATCCTGGCGCTCGGCTTCGCCCGCTCCACCTTCCGGTTCGCCGGCAAGCCGGGCACGGCGAACGGCGTCGCGGACCTGAAGGGCATGACGGTCGCCACCTCGTACGAGGGAATCGTCGCGGGGCACCTCGCCGACAACGGCATCGACGCCTCCGTCGTCCACCTCGACGGCGCCGTCGAGACCGCCATCGAGCTGGGTGTCGCCGAGGTCATCGCCGACGTCGTCGAGACCGGCACCTCGCTGCGCAACGCCGGTCTGGAGGTCTTCGGCGACCCGATCATGAAGTCCGAGGCCATCGTCGTCCGCCGCGTCGGCGCCGACACCACCACGGAGAACGAGCCCAAGGTGCAGCAGTTCCTGCGCCGCCTCCAGGGCGTCCTCGTGGCCCGGACCTACGTGATGATGGACTACGACTGTCGCGTCGAGCAGTTGGAGAAGGCCGTCGCGCTCACGCCGGGCCTGGAGTCGCCGACCGTCTCGCCGCTGCACAACGAGGGCTGGGTCGCCGTCCGGGCCATGGTCCCGGCCAAGGAGGCCCAGCGGATCATGGACGACCTGTACGACATCGGTGCCCGGGCCATCCTGACCACCGCCATCCACGCCTGCCGCCTCTGACGGCCTGGGAGTAGTACGCCATGCCGGACCAGCCCTCCTTGCCCGCTCTCCCGGTCACTTTTCGGCCGGGCCGCACCCGGGCCGTGCTGCTGACCGCAGCCGGCGCGATCTTCGTGGTCATCACGGTGGTCGCGCTGCTGCTGCCGACGCTCGGTCCGGGGGAGCGACTCAGCTTCGTGTTCACGGCGGCCCTGCTCGCCGGGGTGCTGTGCCTGCTGTCCCGGCCCAAGGTGGTCGCCGACGAGTCCGGCGTCACCGTCGTCAACATCGCCGGGAGGCGGCAGCTGGGCTGGGCGCAGATCGTGCAGGTCAACCTGCGTGTCGGTGACCCCTGGGTCTTCCTCGACCTCACCGACGGCACCAGCCTGCCCGCGCTCGGCATCCAGCCGGGCATCGCCAAGCAGCGCGCCGTCGAGGACGCCCGCGCCCTGCGTGCGTTGGTGGAGGCCCGGTCGGTCGGCGAGCCCGAGCAGGGCCAGGGCTGAGCCGGGCCGGGGCCGGGGACGACCCCGAGCAAGATCAGGGCCGACTCAGGGCCGTCGCCCCTGCCGCACCGGCCCATGTCTTGATTAATCTGGTCGCGGAGGCGTTTTCGTCGCGCCTCCGCCTCTGCTGTTCCACCCCGGAAGGCGGAGGCTCCCTGCTATTCGAGGAGTGACTCCTTCCAGCGATGGACGGATCGTCCTGTAGTACCTGCGCCGCCCCCTCCCGGCATATCGAGGCGGCGGCATGACCATCCCCCTGCTGCTCCTCGCAGCCGCGTTCCTCCTGATCCTCGCCAACGGCTTCTTCGTGGCAGCCGAGTTCGGCCTCGTGACGGTCGAGCGGGCCGAGGCCGAGAAGGCCGCGGCCGAGGGCGACCGCCGGGCCCACAAGGTGGTGGGCGCGCTCAAGGAACTCTCCTTCCAGCTCTCCGGCACCCAGCTCGGCATCACCATCACCTCCCTCGTGGTCGGCATGCTCGCCCAACCGGCGCTCGCGGAGATACTCCACGGCCCGTTCACCGCCGTCGGCATACCCGAGGGCGCGGTGCCCGGCGTCGCCGTGGTCGTCGGCATGCTGCTGGCCTCCGCCGTGCAGATGGTGATCGGCGAACTGGTGCCCAAGAACTGGGCGGTGTCCAGGCCGATGCAGGTGGCCCGCTTCGTGGCGGGCCCTCAACACGTCTTCTCCCGTCTCTTCCGCCCGGTCATCGCCGGCCTGAACGCGGTCGCCAACCACCTGGTCCGCGCCTTCGGCGTCGAACCCACCGACGAGCTGGCCTCCGCCCGCACCCCCGGCGAACTGGTCTCCCTGGCACGCCACTCCGCCCAGGCCGGCGCACTGGAACAGGACACGGCCGACCTCTTCGTACGGACCCTCTCCCTGGGCGAACTGACCGCGGAGAACGTGATGACGCCGCGCGTGAAGGTCAGCGCTCTGCAGTCGTCGGCGACCGCCGAGGACGTGGTCAACCTGACCCGGGCCACCGGTCTGTCCCGCTTCCCCGTCTACCGGGAGCGGATCGACGAGATCGTCGGCATGGCCCACCTCAAGGACGCCCTCGCGATCCCGGCCCACGACCGGCTGCACACCCCGGTCGGCCGCATCGCCAAGTCCCCGCTGCTCGTCCCGGAGACGCTGCCCGTGCAGCCGCTCCTGGCCCTGCTGCGCAACGAGCAGCCCATCGCCGTCGTCGTCGACGAGTACGGCGGCACGGCCGGGGTCGTGACCCTGGAGGACATCGTCGAGGAACTGGTTGGCGAGGTGCGCGACGAGCACGACGGACACGACCTGCCCGAACTCGCCGCCGCCCCGCACGAGGACGGCCGCCCCGCCTGGGACGTCGACGGCAGCTGCCGCGTCGACGTGCTCCAGCGCATAGGCCTCGACGTGCCGGAGGGCCCGTACGAGACGGTCGCCGGGCTCGTCGCCGACCTGCTCGGCCGTATCCCGGTACCGGGGGACAAGGCGTCACTGCCCGGCTGGCGGCTGGCGGTACGACAGGTCGGGCACTACCGCGCCGAGCGCGTACGACTGGCACGGACCGCGGACGCCACGGCCTCCCCCACCGTGGTGGAGGCGGCCCGATGAGCGTGCTCCAACTCCTGTTCGCGCTGCTCCTCGTGCTCGCCAACGGCTTCTTCGTCGGCGCCGAGTTCGCCCTGGTATCCGTCCGCCGCAGCCAGATCGAACCACTCGGCACCGCGCGGGCCCGGCAGGTCCTCCACGGCCTGGAGAACCTGCCACAGATGATGGCGGCGGCCCAGTTCGGCATCACCGTCTGCTCGCTGACGCTCGGCGCGGTGGCCGAGCCGACGGTGGCGAAGCTGCTGGAACCGGTGTTCGAGGCGATCCACCTGCCGCACGGCGTCATCCACCCGCTCGGGTATGTGATCGCGCTGGCCGTGGTGGTCTTCCTGCACCTCGTCGTCGGCGAGATGCTGCCGAAGAACCTGGCGATGGCGGCGCCGGAGAGGACGGCGCTGTGGCTGAGCCCCGCGCTGGTGGCCTT
The DNA here is from genome assembly GCF_037201975.1 of Streptomyces sp. TG1A-60. NCBI lineage: Bacteria > Bacillati > Actinomycetota > Actinomycetes > Kitasatosporales > Streptomycetaceae > Streptomyces > Streptomyces sp. TG1A-60. The sequence goes on from NZ_CP147520.1 coordinate 6,934,427, forward strand.
CGCCCGTCTCTGCAAGCCGGTGACGGTGGGCCTCGGTGCCTGCGCCCGGGTGATTTTGAAGCTCTTCCGCGTCGAGCCCAAGGACGAGGTCGAGGCGGTCTTCACCAGTGTCCAACTGGGCCGGCTGGTCGAGGACTCGGGCCAGGCCGGGCTGCTCGACCCCGAGGAGCAGGAACGTCTGGAGGACGCGCTGGAGCTGGGCTCCCGCCCGGTGACGGACGTGCTGCTGAAGCGCGACCTGCTGGTGACGGTGGGCCCCTCGGTGACCCCCGCCCAGGTCGTGGCGCTGACCGTCCGCACGGGGTACTCCCGCTTCCCGGTCGTCGCGGAGAACGGCGCCTTCATGGGCCGCTACCTCCATGTCAAGGACGTCCTCGACCTGGAGGACTCCGACCGCGCCGTCCCCCAGTACATCTGGCGCCCCATGACCACCCTCCGCTCCGAACTCCCCCTCGACGACGCGCTGACCGTCATGCGCCGCGCCGCCACGCATCTGGCCCAGGTGGCCGACGCCTCCGGCAAGGTCCTGGGCCTCGCCGCCCTGGAGGACGTCCTGGAGCTGCTCGTCGGCGAGGTCCGCGACCCGGCCCACCGGGTGGCTCCGCCGGTGCGACTGACGGAGCCGAGGGGCAGTGAGACCCCGGAGGAGGTTCTGGCCGGCTGACTCAGCCCAGGACCCCGAGTCTTGAGCGGGGTGGACGGGGCGGGACGGGTAGGGGTGGCGGGGCGAGAATTCTCGGCCCGCCACCTGCCTCACCGAGCCGAAGGATCCTGCGGCCCCCGCCCTGACAGCACCTCCCCGTACGCCTGCATCAGATCCGGCAGCCGAAGCGTCGAAAGATCGTCCCGCGTCGGAATCGACGGATACCCCGACAGCCGCAGATCCCGGTACGCACAGCTCTTCTCGTACAGCGTCCGCAGAAACCGACCGTTGCCGAGTTCGTCGATCCACCCCTGATCGACGACGTGACCGGAGATGGACCGCAGCTCGTCGAGGGCTTCCTCGTCCCACGCGTCCCCGTTCTCGGCGGCGAGCACCTCGCCGATGGAGGTCAGCTCCAAGGGCCGGTAGGAGGGGAAATCGACCCGCGTCGTGAAGCGCGAGGAGAGACCGGGGTTCGCGGCCAGCAGCCGGTCCATGCCCTCCGGATAGCCCGCGAGGATCACCACCAGATGGTCCCGGTTGTCCTCGGCCCGCTTCAGCAGCACCTGCAACGCCTCGTCGCCGTACGCATCGCCCTTTCCGTAGCCGGAGTTGGACAGCGAGTACGCCTCGTCCACGAACAGCACGCCACCGATCGCCGAGTCGATCAGCTCGTTGGCCTTCACGGCGGTCTGGCCGAGGTACTCGCCCACCAGATCCGCGCGCTGCGCCTCGACGAGGTGTTCGCCGCCCAACAGCCCGAGCGCGTAGAAGACACGGCCCAGTATTCGCGCCACGGTCGTCTTCCCGGTCCCGGACGGCCCGGAGAAGACGAAGTGGCGCTTCGGCGGCTGCACCGGCAGCCCCTGCCCCGCCCGCAGACGCGCCATGTTCAGCTGCGCGGACAACGCCTTGACCTGCCGCTTCACCGGCTCCAGTCCGACCATCCGCTCCAGTTCCGCGAGCGCCTCCTCCAGCAGCTCCGGATCCGTCGGCCCGGTCGGCAGGGACACCGGCTCCACCGGCACCACGGACTTCTCCCGCACGAAGGTGTCGCCGGCCTCGGGTGGCAGCCCGCCCGGCGGCGGCAGACCGGGATCGGAGACCTTCACGTCCCGTCCGTCGGTGTCGAAGAACGGCTCCAGCCCTTCGCCGTCGAGCACGTCCTGCCCGGTCCCGGTGAGCGCGATCGCCGCGAAGTCGGTCCCGTCGTCGTACCCGTCCCCCTCGGCGATCGCCGTCAGCCGCGCGGAGGTGTCCATGAACGCGGGGTCGACCCGGTGCACGGCCCGGTAGAGCGGTAGCGCGGCGGCGCTGCGCCCCGTGCCCTCGTGGGCCCGGGCCAGCCAGTACCGCAGCTCCTTGCGCTGCGGCTGCTCGCTGCGGCAGCGCATCAGCGCGGCGGAGAGCAGCGGTTCGGCCTGCCCGTACGTCTCCAGGCGGACCCGGGCCATCCCGCCGAACAGGCCCGCCTCGATGCCCAGCAGCGGATCGTCGAGCAGCGGATCGGTGTGCCGGACCAGCTGCTCCCAGTCCTTGACCAGGTAGGCGCGGCAGGCGTGCAGGAAGCGCACCTGGTGGTCCGCGTCGACCGGTGGCAGCCCCGCGAGCGCCCGGTCCAGCTCGGGCACATGGCGCCCGTCCAGCCAGTGCGAGGCGTGCGCGAGGAGCAGATCACGCGGGCTCTCCAGCACCGGCTGAACCCACCAGCCGAGCCAGTACCAGGAGTTGAGGGTTCGCCGGTGGCGGGCGCGCTGCTCCCCGAAGCGCTCCCGGTGCCGGAACATCCTCAGCAGCGCGGTCGTCGTGTCCACCCGCAGCGCGTGCAGTCCCAGCCAGCCGTCGGCCATGCCGGGATCCATCCGCACCGCGGCGCGGAACTCCTCCTCCGCCTGCGGATAGGCGCCCATGGTGTAGGCGTCCACGCCTCGCAGCCAGGCGAGGTCGGCCGGGGCCTCGGGGCCCCGCGAGCCGAAGTCCATCACGTCCCCCACAAACCGTGCCCCCGTTGGAAACCGAACGGGCCGGTGCCCGTCGGCAGCCTTCATCGAACCGCTGTGCCGCGGACGGGAGTTGCGCCGGTGCGCTGCTGCAGCCGTCCGAAGGTCGCACCTTGGGCATCGTACCCGCGGGTCGGTCGCCCTTCGAAGGGTGCCGCAGCCCTCGTCTGACGAGGTGGGAGCAGACGGGGCGCATCGCGGACGGTGACCGAGGGTGAAGGAAACGTGCCTCACGGCGTCCAGAAGAGCGGCAGAGGACGGAACGAAGCCCCCGGTCACGGGGGAACAACCGGGGGCTTCGCGTATGAGGGCGGCTTTCGAATGGCCGCACATTCAGAACGTAAATCCTGTACGACCCCTCGGTCAAGCCGAGTTGAGGCACTCAGGGAACTTCCGGGGCCACAGCCTTCACAAGTTCACCACACTGCGGGTGGGTCGTCACCCTGGGTGAGGTGTGGCCCGTATCCGGGGTGGCCAGTCGGCCCCGTGAGCACCTCGTACCCCCTGCTTCCCGGCCGAATCAGAAGATCGGCGAACGGCCGCGAGGGGTCCTCGGCGAAGTGGCGCCGTTCCGCCCGGACCCACTGGACCCAGAACTCGCTCTGCTCCGCCCCGTCCCGCGCCCGCCCACGCGCCCAGGCCTCCTCCTCCGGCAACTCCATCCACGCCAGCCGCGCCAGATACGGGCGCAGCGCGCGGCGGCCCGCGCCCACGCCCTCGACCACGATCACGGGCGCACACGGCAGCACGCGCACAGGACCGAAGCCGCGCGCCCGCCAGTCGTACGGGGCGTAGCGCGCGTTCTCGCCGCGCCGCAGCGGCTCGATCACCTGGTCCAGCAGCCGCTCCGTCCACGCGAACAGTTCCTCGTGCGTGGCGATGTCGTCGAGGTGCAGTGCCGGCGCACCACCGAGCGTGTCGGCCAGCAGCCCGGCGAACGTGCTCTTCCCGGAGCCCGCGTGCCCGTCGACCCCGACCAGCCGGACCGGTCCGCAGGAAGGCGGCAGCCGCCGGAGCCCGGCCGCGAGGGCGTCGACGGCGGGATTCGCGGGGGTGGGAGAGGCGCGCATACGTGGATTGAACACCGTGCCGGGCGGCCCCCGGAGCGTGCCGGTGGATTCGACCGATGTCGCCTGGCGTGGCGAGGCGCGAGGTGCTGGCAGAAGCCCTCTCCCGGCGTCCATAGTTGGCGAACAGCCGTGCGTCTGAACCGCTCCTTCCGGACCGCTGGGGGTCAACCACAGATGACGAGCCTTTCCGAGCCGTCTCGCAGGACCGTCCTGGCCGCAGCCGTCGCCACCACCGCCGCGGCCGGAGGAGAGACGGGCCGGGCGGCGGCCATCCCGTCGAACGGCCGGGGGAAGCCCCCGCCCGCCCCACGCAGGCACCGCAGCGCCTCGTGGACAACCACGCCTGGACCTCGTACACCGACTGGTACGCCGGCCGCGCCGAAGGCGCCCGGGCGAAGCCGGGGGAGCGGCCGGGGCTGGTGATCGGCGCGCCGGCCGGCACCACCGACTACACCGACCCGCACACCGGGCGGACGGCCGCCTGGGAGTACGCGACCTGGACCTCCCCGGTCCACCGGCTCGCCGTGCCCGCCACCGAGGTCGTCGCGTCCTGGAACGCGCACACCCCCGACGGCACCTGGCTCCAGGTCGAGCTGAAGGGCACGTACTCCGACGGCACGGACACGCCCTGGTACGTGCTGGCCCGGTGGGCGGCCGGCGACCAGGACATCAGACGGACATCCGTCGACGGCCAGAAGGACGGAAAGAGCAGCGTCTGGACCGACGTCTTCGCGATCGACGACCCGGCCACGGGGCTGCGCCTGGTCTCGTACCGGCTGCGCCTGACCCTCCACCGCACGCCCGGCACCCGGCTCACCCCCACGGTGTGGCGGCTCGGCGTGATGGGTTCCGACGTCCCCGACCGCTTCACCGTCCCGGCCTCCCCCCGGGGCTCGTCCGGGAGCTGGACGTGCCGCGCTACTCGCAGGAGACCCACAAGGGCCGGTACCCCGAGTACGACAACGGCGGCGAGGCCTGGTGCAGCCCCACCTCCTCGCAGATGATCATCGAGTACTGGGGGCGGAGGCCGAGCGCCGCGGACCTGGCCTGGGTCGACCCGCGGTACGCGGACCCGCAGGTGTGCCATGCCGCCCGGTTCACCTATGACTACCAGTACGAGGGCTGCGGCAACTGGCCCTTCAACGCCGCGTACGCCGCCACGTACAAGGACCTCCAGGGCGTGGTGACCCGTCTGGGCTCGCTCGCCGACCTGGAGCAGCTGATCGCGGCGGGCATCCCGGTGATCACCTCACAGTCGTTCCTCGCCGAGGAGCTCACGGGGGCCGGCTACGGCACGTCCGGGCATCTGATGACGGTCATCGGCTTCTCCGCCGACGGCGACGTCATCGCCAACGACCCGAACTCGCCGACCGACGAGGCGGTGCGCCGGATCTACCGGCGGCGCGAGTGGGCGAACATCTGGCTGCGGACCAAGCGGTACGACGCGGCCGGCAAGGTCGTCTCCGGCGCCGGAGGCGTCTGCTACCTGTATTTCCCGGCCCGGCCCACACGCCGCCATCGTGCGGCGCTCGCGGCGGTGGGTGTGCGCTGACGGACGAGTCGGCGCGGCGCGGCCCCGGGAGATTGGGGCCGTGCCGCACGTGTGACCAAGGTCTCGGCCGTGAACCGCCCATGCGGTGGCAAGGTGGACGGAACGGTGGGGGAGCCCACCGCCCATCGATCACACCAGCGAGCTGCCATGACCGCGACCTCCGCCACCGCCACCCGAGTCCGTACCCGCACCGGCGGCCCCCAGGACGACGGGCCGAAGATCGTCGAGCACGCGATGGGCTGGGTCCTCGTCGTGGTCGTCGCGATGCTGGTGACCCAGCTGGGTCTGCTGTGACCTGATCCGCTGCTCGATTCTGTCGATCAGAGTCGAACAAGCTGGTGGTGAGGGTCTGCCATACTGCGGTTGTCCCGTCGGCAGTTGGAGACCAGGACCGGAATTGCACAGTAGTCAACAGCGTGGTGTCGAACCGCCGCGGGCCCGCGGCACCGACCGCTCGTTGGCGCGCCGCGCCGAACTCATCTCCATCGGACGGAAGTTGTTCGCCGACACGTCGTACGACGCGTTGTCCATGGACGACATCGCGCGGCAGGCGCACGTGGCCAAGGGGCTGATCTACTACTACTTCACGTCCAAGCGCGGCTACTACCTCGCGATCGTCGAGGACTCGGTGGCCGATCTGATCGCGTTCGCGGCGAGAGGTATCCAACTGCCGCCCGTGGAGCGGGTGTACCGCACCATGGACTGCTATCTGCGCTACGCCGAGGACAATCAGGCTGCCTACCGCACGATCGTCAGCGGCGGCGTCGGCTTCGACGCCCAGGTGCACGCCATCCGGGACGGCGTCCGTGAGGCGATCGTCGCCGCCATCGCCGAGGGTGCGTACGGCAGGACCGACATCGCCCCGGTGGCCCGCATGGGCCTCTTCGGCTGGGTGTGCGCGGTCGAGGGTGCCACTCTCGACTGGGTGGGCCGCCCGGATCTGTCCCGCGACACCATGTGCGAGCTGCTGGTCAAGATGCTGGGCGGCACGATGCGTGCCATCGAGGAGGTCGAGCCGGCCTGCCGTGCGCCGGAGCCCGCCCACCGGGACACCTGAACGCCGAGGCGACGCCCGTCGGCGTACGAGGGAGGTGGGGGGCCGCCGACCGACCCCCACTCCAAGTCCCCCGTCGCAGTGGCTACTTGATCGCCCTGGTCGGTTCACCGTTCGCGGTGTCGCCGCTCAACTCCCAGAAGAAGGTGCCGCCGAGCCCCTGCGCGTCCTTGTAGGACATCTTCCTCTTGATGGTCCGCGGGGTGTCGTAACTCCACCAGTCCTCACCGCACTTGGCGTACGCGGTGCCGTCGGCCGTCCCGTTGGCCGGGCAGGTCCTCTTGAGCACCTTGTAGTCCTCGTAGCCCGCCTCGTACGTGCCCGCAGCCGGGCCGGTCGCCGTGCCGCCGGGTGTCGACCGGGTGACCCCGGTCCAGCCGCGCCCGTGGAAGCCGACGCCGAGCAGCAGCTTGCCGGAGGGGATGCCGAGGCTCTTCAGCTTGTCGATGGTGGCGGCGGTGTGGAACGCCCTGTTCGTGATGCCACAGGTGGCGGCGCCGAGCGTCCCGGCGGGGAAGCGGGAGCTGTGCGGTCTGAGCATCGCGACTCCGGAGGAGGGGGGCGTGGCGGGGAGGGTGCTGCCGGGGCCTGTGCCGATTGGCATGAAAGTGGTGACGCGGTGCCCGGGGGAGACCGTAGAGGACTAGACCACTAGGGTCAATGGTTCGGACCAATCCGGGCGTGGCGTGGCGTGCCGTCGAATGTGTCCTAATGAACGGTCGTTAACTGGTGACTCGCTGCTCCGGATCGGGCATACTCCAAGCGCCACCGCCGCTGATCAGGGGCTTCCGTGATCCGGAGGAGGATCATCGGCCGTGGCAGGTGAGACCCGGCGGCACCACTTCATCCCCGGTGCGTGTCCGCCGCAGTGCCCGACAGGGAGGAGAGCGTCGCCATGCCCGACCGCGCGCCGCAGCCGGTGGACCGTCAACTGCCCACGGAAGAGGCCCGGGATCTGATCTCGCTCGTCCGCGAGATCGCGCAGCGGGAGATCGCCCCGCACGCGGCCGAGGAGGAGGACGCCGGCCGCTTCCCTCGCGCACTCTTCACCCTGCTCTCCGAGTCAGGACTGCTGAGCCTGCCGTACGACGCGGAACACGGCGGTGGCGGCCAGCCGTACGAGGTCTATCTGCAGGCCCTGGAAGAGCTCGCCATGGCCCGCCTCACCGTCGGCCTCGGCGTGAGTGTCCACACCCTCGCCTGCCACGCCCTCGCCAACTACGGCACCAAGGAGCAGCAGGTCGAGCACCTGCCGGCGATGCTCGGCGGCGGGCTGCTCGGCGCGTACTGCCTCTCGGAGCCGTCGTCCGGCTCGGACGCCGCCTCCCTGCGCACCAGGGCAGTGCGGGACGGCGACGACTGGGTGATCACCGGCACCAAGGCCTGGATCACCCATGGAGGCATCGCCGACTTCTACACGGTCATGGCCCGTACGGGCGGCGAGGGCTCCCGCGGCATCACGGCCTTCCTGGTGCCCGGTGACGCCGAGGGGCTGAGTGCCGCGGCGCCCGAGAAGAAGATGGGCATGAAGGGGTCGCCCACCGTACAGCTCCACTTCGACGGCGTACGCGTCTCCGGCGACCGGCGCATCGGCGAGGAGGGCCAGGGCTTCGCGATCGCCCTGTCCGCGCTCGACTCCGGGCGGCTCGGCATCGCGGCCTGCGCCATCGGCGTGGCCCAGGCGGCCCTGGACGAGGCGGTCGCCTACGCCATCGGGCGGCAGCAGTTCGGGCGGCCGATCTCCGACTTCCAGGGACTGCGCTTCATGCTCGCGGACATGGCGACCCGGATAGAGGCGGGCCGGGCGCTCTACCTCTCCGCCGCCCGGCTGCGCGACGCGGGCAGGCCCTTCTCCAAGCAGGCGGCCATGGCGAAGCTGCTGTGCACCGACACGGCGATGAAGGTCACCACCGACGCCGTACAGGTCCTCGGGGGGTACGGCTACACGGCGGACTTCCCCACCGAGCGGTACATGCGCGAGGCAAAGGTGCTCCAGATCGTCGAGGGCACCAATCAGATCCAGCGGATGGTCATCGCCCGTCACCTCGCGGGCCCCGCGTCACGCTGAACGAACTGGTCCCACGGAACGTGGCGGCCATGCCGAGCGGGTCGTACGCGCCGAAGGCCTCGCGCTCGTCGTACTGGCCGGGGCTGCTCGGGGGCGTCGCCAGCCGGACCCACTCCGGATCATGGCGCCCTGGCAGCATGCGGCCCCGGTCGGCCCACGTGCGCATCAGGGCCCGGTAGATGGGCGGGTCCTGCGACGGAACCGAACCGCGGGACCTCTGGGAAACCGATTCTGCCGATGCGGGAACGAAGATGTGGCGCTGACTCCCGGTCACCGAATGCGTAGGCGTCATACCGGGTCAACGTGAGGGTCACCGAAGCGGTCACCGCTTCGGTGAATCGTGCCTGAGTTCGCGTCGGGCTCGAACGGTGCGACGCGGATCCCGTCTGCCGTCTGTCCGTCGGACACACGGAACCCGTACCATGGCAGCCTGCGGGACGCCATGGTACGGGGCGACTACGGAGAACGGTTCCCCGGATACGGGGGCGTCGGCGAGAGCCCACCGCCGCGACGGGCCGAAACGGCCCTGGAATCAAGCGGCCTGACGCCGCATCACCGGCACGCGCATCGGTCGCGAACCCGGGCCGCCGACGTGCGAGAAGGGCTGCGTCCGCCAGTCGAGGCCCTGAGGGAGCGTCAGCAGAAGGGCGGTGTCCTGCTCCTGCGGTTCCATGGACGCGTCCGCGGGCCGGGCGTCGCCGGCCGGGCGGCCCGTTCCGGCGCAGACCGTGAGCCCGAACGGGTTCCACGGCGAGACGACCAGCGCGTGCTCCGGCAGCCGGTCCTCGTCGGACAGCAGGGCGATGGGCTGGGCGCAGTCCGGGCAGATCACCCGGTACATCTCGAAGGTGTCGTACGCGTCGAACTCGTCGTCCGGTTCGACGCCCTCCGGCTCGGGCTCGACGACCGGCTGGAGACGCTTGGGCGCGGTACGACCAGGGCGCTGAAGACTCTGCATGGGATTCTCCCCCTCGGACTGGGCCGTGAAGGCACTGTGGCCTCGACCACAGCAAGCACTTCCCGCCCCGCCTCGGCGGTAATCACGAGATCATCACGAAGCCCGTTCGAGTGCTGTGGTCTTCGTCACATGCCGCTCGCAGATGCCCAGTGCGGCGAAGCGGTCACCCGTACGGCGCGCGGCCGGCTCTCAGCCACATCACGAACCGGGCATGACCTGCGTCGCTCAGGTATCGGGGGAGATCAGCCGCCCTGTAGGTTCTTGCCTCATGGAGGAGCTGGACCGACAAATCGTGCAGCTGCTCGTCGCGGACGGGCGGATGAGCTACACCGACCTGGGCAAGGCCACGGGCCTGTCCACGTCGGCCGTGCATCAGCGCGTGCGCCGACTTGAGCAGCGTGGCGTCATCCGGGGCTATGCCGCGGTCGTCGACCCGGAGGCCGTCGGGCTGCCGATGACCGCGTTCATCTCGGTCAAACCCTTCGACCCCAGCGCCCCCGACGACATCGCCGAACGCCTCGCAGACGTCCCGGAGATCGAGGCCTGTCACAGCGTCGCCGGCGACGAGAACTACATCCTCAAGGTCCGTGTGGCGACACCGCACGAGCTGGAGGAACTGCTGGCCCGCCTCCGCTCCCTCGCGGGGGTGTCCACGCGCACGACGGTGGTCCTGTCGACGCCCTACGAGGCCAGGCCGCCGAGAATCTGACAGATGCCGGCGCTGCGGTGACCGCCCACCGCTGTGCCGGGCCGCCCGGAAAGCGTGGCCCAGGTGCGGCGCGGCACCCGGCACACGCGAAACTGTCCCCATGAGTGATCGCACCGCCTCGTCGCGAACCGTGCTGCTGCGCGGTGGAGAAGTCCACAGCCCCGCCGACCCGTTCGCCACCGCGATGGTCGTGGAGCACGGACAGATCGCCTGGGTCGGCTCCGAGGGCGCCGCCGACGCCTTCGTGAGCGGCGTCGACGAGGTGATCGACCTCGAAGGAGCCCTGGTGACACCGGCGTTCACCGACGCCCATGTGCACACCACGGCTACCGGCCTCGCCCTCACCGGCCTGGACCTCTCCACGGCCCCATCCCGGGAGGCCGCCCTCGTTCTCGTACGGGAATTCGCAGCCGCCCGCCCGGCCGACCGAGTCCTCCTCGGCCACGGCTGGGACGCCGCCCGCTGGCCCGACGGCCGCCCGCCGACCCGCGCCCAGCTCGACGAGGCCACCGGCAACCGACCGCTCTACCTCAGCCGGATCGACGTCCACTCGGCGGTCGTCACCACGGCCCTGCTCGACCTGGTGCCCGGCGCCGACGGCTTCGAGGACGGCCCGCTCACCGGCGACGCCCACCACGCCGCACGCGCCACCGCGCTCGGCGCCATCACCCCGGCCCAGCGCGCTGAGGCCCAGCGGGCCGCCCTCGCCCGGGCCGCCTCGCTGGGTGTCGGCTCGGTCCACGAGTGCGCGGGCCCGGAGATCTCCTCCGAGGACGACTTCACCGAGCTGCTGCGACTCGCGGCCGAGGAGCCCGGCCCCCGCGTCGTCGGCTACTGGGCCGAGCGGGGCGAAGAGGGCGTGGCGAAGGCGCGCGCCCTGGGGGCGGTCGGCGCCGCGGGCGATCTCTTCGTCGACGGCGCGCTCGGCTCCCACACGGCCTGCCTGCACGAGCCGTACGCCGACGCCTCGCACACCGGTACGGCGTACCTGGACGCGGCGGCCGTCGCCGCCCATGTCGTCGCGTGCACCGAGGCGGGCCTCCAGGCGGGCTTCCACGCCATCGGGGACGCCGCGGTGGCCTCGGTGGTCGAGGGGATGCGTACGGCCGCCGAGAAGGTCGGCCCGGCCCGTGTGCGGGCCGCCCGGCACCGCGTCGAACACGCCGAGATGCTCACCCCCGAAACCGTCGCCGCCTTCGCCGAACTAGGCCTCACCGCCTCCGTCCAGCCGGCCTTCGACGCGCTCTGGGGCGGCGAGGAGGGCATGTACGCCCGGCGGCTGGGCGCCGGCCGTGCCCGTACCCTCAACCCGTTCGCGGCCCTCCTGCGCGCCGGCGTACCGCTGGCGTTCGGTTCCGACAGCCCGGTCACACCCCTCGACCCATGGGGTACCGTCCGCGCGGCGGCCTTCCATCGCACGCCGGAGCACCAGGTGTCCGTGCGTGCCGCGTTCACGGCGCACACGCGGGGCGGCTGGCGGGCGATCGGCCGGGACGACGCGGGAATCCTCGTACCGGGGGCGCCGGCGGACTACGCGGTGTGGCGGACCGGCGACCTCGTCGTCCAGGCCCCCGACGACCGCGTCGCCCGCTGGTCCACCGACCCGCGCTCCGGCACCCCCGGCCTGCCCGATCTGAGCCCCGGCACCGACCTGCCCGTCTGCCTGAGGACCGTGGTGGGCGGACGAACGGTTTTCGTACGGCCGGGTGAGTGATCTCCTGCGGCGGCGCCGAGCCGAGCATGACCCGCGGGCGCGCCACGCGACCTGCGGCTCCTCCCCGCCGACCAGGCGCGTAAGGGAAACTCCGCAGGTCAAACGGCAGTTGACAGCTCACCGTCGGGGACGGGTAGGTTCGGCCGGGTCCACCATCGGACGTCCGACCGGGGAGCTTCCGCGCGGTCGTCGGAGCGCCGCTGGGTCAGGGGCGGTGTGCCGCACCGGCGCACCACCACTGGCAGCCAGGCCCAGGGTCCGCGCTCCGGCGGGGGAACGTTCCGGCCCGGTCGGGTAGGTGCGACCCGGGTGGGGCCCGGACGCTCAGTAGACAACGGCTTCAGGTCGACCCGCAGCCAGCGGGTCCCAGGTCGGCCCGAAGGGCGCCGGGCCCCCATCCGTCGGCCTACGGCGGTGCAGGCTACTCAGAGCGCGCTCCCGCACACCCCTTGTCGATCGGTGCTCCGCTGGACACGAGCCGACACTCCATCGCAGGCCGTGGCCATTATGGTGGTCCCCTGCGTACGGACTTGAAGGGGCAGCAGTGAACGACGGCGACGGGACCCTCGCGGCGGCAGGCCAGGAGAGGCGGTTCGGCCCGCTCGGCACGGCCTTGGTGATCATCCCCACCTACAACGAGGTGGAGAACATCAAGGCCATCGTCGGCCGGGTGCGGAAGGCGGTTCCCGATGCGCACGTCCTGGTGGCCGACGACAACAGCCCGGACGGCACCGGCAAGCTCGCCGACGAACTGGCCGTCGAGGACGACCAGGTCCAGGTGCTGCACCGCAAGGGCAAGGAAGGGCTCGGCGCCGCGTATCTCGCGGGCTTCCGCTGGGGCATGGACAACGGTTACGGCGTACTGATCGAGATGGACGCCGACGGCTCCCACCAGCCCGAGGAGCTGCCCCGGCTGCTGACCGCCCTCAAGGGTGCCGACCTCGTGCTCGGCTCCCGCTGGGTGCCGGGCGGTCGCGTGGTGAACTGGCCCAAGTCCCGCGAGTTCATCTCGCGCGGCGGCAGCCTCTACTCCCGCGTCCTGCTCGACGTCCCGGTCCGTGACGTCACCGGCGGCTACCGCGCCTTCCGCCGCGAGACCCTCGAAGGCCTCGGCCTCGACGAGGTCGCCTCCCAGGGCTACTGCTTCCAGGTCGATCTCGCCCGCCGCGCGGTCAGGGCGGGCTACCACGTCGTCGAGGTGCCCATCACCTTCGTCGAGCGTGAGCTGGGCGACTCCAAGATGAGCCGGGACATCCTCGTCGAGGCGCTGTGGCGGGTCACGGCGTGGGGCGTGGGGGAGCGGGTCGGCAAGGTTCTGGGACGGGACGGTAAGCCCACCGGGCCGGACACGCGGGGCAGCTGAGGGCCGACGGAGGTGTCGTGGCCGGCGATTTGCCGGCGCCCGGGAGCCCTCGGGACGGAAGCCCAGCCTTTCCTGATCATGCCCTTATCCCGTGCTGAGCTGAGGCCAGGCACACTGGGAGCATGACGACTGGTGCTCCGACCCCGACGTCCCCCTCCCGGCCCCGACGCTCACGGCTGCGCACGTTTCTGCCGTTGGGTGTCGCGGCGTGGCTGGTGCTGGAGATCTGGCTGCTCACGGTGGTCGCGAGCGCGGCTGGTGGCCTGACGGTCTTCCTGCTTCTGCTCGCCGGATTCCTCGTCGGCTCCGCAGTGGTCAAGCGGGCCGGGCGGCGGGCGTTCCGCGCGCTGACCGAGACACTGCGACAGCAGCAGGGTGGTACGGCCGAAGCCGGGGCCGGCAAGAGTGAGGGCAACGGCTTTCTGATGCTGGGCGGACTGCTGCTGATGCTGCCGGGGCTGGTCTCGGACGCGGTGGGGCTGGTGCTCTTGATTCCGCCGGTTCAGAAGGCGCTGGGGCGTTATGCGGAGCGGACCTTCGAGCGGAAGATCCGTGAGGCGAGTGCCGGGGCCTTCGGTGATGCCTTCCAGCAATCGCGTGTCCATCGGCCCGACGGCAAGGTCGTACAGGGTGAGGTGATCCGTGACGATGCGGGTTCCGGTAACGATGCGGGTTCCGGAGACGCCCCGCCGCAGGGGCCGTATCCGCCGCTGAACCGTTGAGGGGCGTTTTCCCGCCCCCGCCCCCCTGCCCGGGCTGCCGCCCCTTCGACCCCGCACGCCGCCCAGCTCGCGGGATCAGGGGTCAGTCGGCGGGCGCGGGTTGAGTGTGGCCGGCCGCGCAGTTCCCCGCGTCCCTTACTTAAAAGCCCTTGCGCACCCGACCCTCTCTTGGCCCACGCACCAAAGACCGCGGGCGCCGTACATGTGCGTACGGCGCCCGCGGTCATCGGTTGCGCTGGTGTGTCAACCCGACCCCCGAAAGGGGCGGGTCACGCGGACTTGCGGCTGTCTCGCGGATGTACCGCGATGTTCATCGCGCCGGAGCGGAGGACCGCCAGGCGCTCTTCGAGGACCTCTTCGAGTTCCTCACGGGTGCGCCGCTCCATCAGCATGTCCCAATGTGTACGAGCGGGCTTGGCCTTCTTTTCCTCAGGGCCGTCGCCGTCCACCAGGAGTGCCTGGGCCCCGCAGACCTTGCACTCCCACTCCGGCGGGATCTCCGCCTCGACCGAGAAGGGCATCTCGAAGCGGTGCCCTTTCTCGCATGCGTACTCCACGGCCTGGCGCGGAGCCAAGTCGATGCCGCGGTCCGTCTCGTAGCTGGTCACCACGAGGCGCGTGCCGCGAAGAGCTCGCTCACTCATGAATCGTGCCTCCCGGGCTTGTCGCCCACAGGACAGGTGTCGCTGTCGTCGTCATCCGGTCAACGTCCGGTCGGCGGTAAAGATTCCCGTTCCGTGTCCCGTTCCGGGTCATGCGTCGCCGTCGTAGCCGCCCTTGTTGTACCCACCAGCGCCCGGTTTGTCACATCTGACAGCAGATGTCACCCAGCGTTTCGGCATCTTTGACGCGCAGTAACGGTACGCCTGGCAGGCCAAACGCGTACACTACAGCCCTTTCGCTCCCGGCGCTAAATCCTTTCGGGTACGGGATTGCCCGCGTCTCTGATCGCCCGGCGCACCGGAACCCTCGCGAGCAGGGCGAATCCCAGGATGAAGAAGGCGACCAGGGAGATGATCGCGTACCGATAACTTCCGGTCAGCTGGTACGTCAGACCGAACAGCAGCGGGCCCAGCCAGCTCATGCCGCGATCGCTCATCTCGTACGCGGAGAAGTACTCGGCCTCCTTGCCGGGCGGTACGAGGTGGGAGAAGAGGGACCGGGAGAGGGCCTGGCTGCCGCCGAGGACCAGGCCGATCCCGGAGGCGAGGACGAAGAACCAGACGGGGGCGCCGGCCGGGAGGAAGTAGCCGGCCGCGAGAATCAGGGTCCAGGCGATCAGGGACCCGAGGATCGTGCGTTTGGCGCCGTAGCGGCGGGACAGCCGGCCCATGCCCAGGGCGCCGCCCACCGCCAGGATCTGGACCAGCAGGACCGCCACGATGAGCGTCGACTGCTCCAGGCCGAGTTCCTCGGAGCCGTACACCGAGGCCTGGGAGATCACTGTCTGGATGCCGTCGTTGTAGACGAGGTAGGCCAGGAGGAAGCCGAGGGTCAGCGGGTGGCGGCGCATGTCGCGGACGGTCGCCGCGAGCTGGCGCAGGCCGGGGGCCATCGCCCCCTTGGTCTCCGTCTCGCCCGCCGGGCCGCGGCGGTCGCGCAGGCGGCGCAGCGGTATGAGGGTGAAGGCGCCCCACCACAGGCCGGCCGAGGCCAGGCAGATGCGGACGGCCATGCCTTCGGAGACGCCGAAGGTGTCGTGGGCGGTGAAGAGGATCAGGTTCGCGACCAGGACCAGGGAGCCCGCCGCGTACCCGAAGGCCCAGCCTCGGGAGGAGACGGCGTCGCGTTCCTCGGGGCGTGCTATCTGGGGCAGGTAGGAGTTGTAGAGCATCATCGCGACGGACTGCGAGGCGTTGGCCGCGATCAGCAGGAGACCGCCGAGCAGGTATCGGTCGCCGTCCAGGAAGAACATGCCCGCGGTCGCGGCGGCCCCCAGGTAGGCGGCTGTGGCCAGGAAGGGTTTCTTGCGGCCCGTGCGGTCGGCGGCGGCTCCCACCAGGGGCATGATCACGACGGCGAGGATCACCGACAGGGACACCGAGTAGGCGAAGAACGAGCCGGCGCGGACCGGGATGCCCAGGGGGTGCACGTAACCGTCCGCGTCGGCGGCCGACTTGGCGACCTCGGTCAGATAGGGGCCGAGGAACACGGTCAGGACGCTGGTCGAATAGACGGAGCAGGCCCAGTCGTAGAAGTACCAGCCCCGCTGTTCGCGCCGTCTGCCCGCGGCCTCGTCGGCCTCGTCGGTCCGCACGGTGTCGGTGCTCACCCGTGCCCCTCGCTTCCCCGTGAAGGAGCCGCGCGAGGGGGTCAGGCCCAGGTCCCCCGGTCCTCAAGCACCTCGCGCAGCGTGTCGATGTGATCGGTCATGATGCCATCGACGCCCAGGTCCAGAAGCCGGTGCATACGTTGCGGTTCGTTCACGGTCCACACATGGACGTGCAGCCCGCGGGCGTGGGCGTCGCGCACGAACCGGTGATCGACCACGGGCACCCCGGACCGCGACTCCGGCACCTGCGCGGCGACCGCCGAGCGGCGCAGCGCGGTCGGGACGCCCCAGGAGCGCAGCCGCAGCCCCAGGACACCGCCCGTGCCGTACGAGGTGGCCAACCGGGGCCCGGCCAGGCGCTGGGCGCGGGCGACCCGGCGTTCGGAGAACGAGCCGACGCAGACGCGGTCCCAGGAGTCTGTGCGGGCGACCAGGTCGAGGAGGGGGCGCAGTGCGGGCTCCGCCTTGACGTCGACGTTCCAGCGGACCTCGGGGAAGGTTTCGAGGAGCTCCTCGAAGAGGGGGACGGATTCGACGCCGGCCACGCGTGCGTGCCGGATGTCCTGCCACGGCAGATCCGCTATCCGGCCCGACCCGTCGGTCATCCGGTCCAGGGTCGCGTCGTGGAAGGCGACGAGCCTGCCGTCGAGCGTGGCGTGCACATCGGTCTCGATGTAGCGGTAGCCCGCCTCCACCGCCCGCCGGAACTGGGCCATGGTGTTCTCCAGGCCGTCTGCCGCCCCGCCCCGGTGGGCGAAGGCGATCGGGCCCGGATGGTCGAGGTAGGGGTGGCGTATGCGGGCGGTCACCCCGGCAGTATGGCCCGCTCCGACGGAGGAGCGGCAACGACCGTGCTGCCGCCGGATGCCGTGGGCACGGCGAACACGCGTAGGAAGAGCTGGGCGAGCGGGCCGATGGAGAGGGCGTAGAGGAGGGTGCCCGCGCCGACCGTGCCGCCGAGGGCGAAGCCGGTCGCCAGGACCGCCACCTCCACGACCGTCCGCATCAGCCGAACCGAGCGGCCGGTGCGCAGGTGCAGTCCCGTCATCAGGCCGTCACGCGGGCCAGGGCCGAAGCGGGCCGCGATGTACAGGCCGGTCGCCGCGCCGTTGAGCACGATCCCGGCGACGAGGAGCGGGATCCGTACGGCCATGGTGTGCGCCCCGGGCACCAGGGCCAGGGTCGCGTCCATCGCGATGCCGACCACGAAGACGTTGGAGACCGTGCCGAGGCCCGGGCGCTGGCGCAGCGGGATCCACAGGAGCAGCACCACCGCGCCCACGCCGATCGACACCACGCCGATGGTCATCCCCGTCAGCTCCGCCAGGCCCTGGTGCAGGACGTTCCAGGGCTCCAGGCCGAGGCCCGCCTCCACGAGGAGCGCGGAGCTGGCGCCGTAGAGCGCGAGGCCGGTGTACAGCTGGATCAGCCGTCGGCCGAGAGGGCGCCGTGGCGGCTGTTGCGGCGCCTGCTGCGATTGCTGTGACTCCTGCTGCGATCCATGCTGCGACTCGTGCTGCGCGGGCAAGACGTCCCCCCGGGTGGTGTCGGTGGCCTGACGCATGCCACTCTGTGGCTTGGAAAGACAAGTCATCCATGGCCAATTTGGGAAAGGTGGACTGGAATCATGGCGCAGTGGACTTCGGCGGTCGGCGCGGCGCAGCTGGCGCGGCTGCTCACCTCGCAAGCGGAGCGCCCCGCCGGCCCCGGTACACGCCGCCCGCCCGCCTACCGGGCGCTCGCCGACGGGATCCGGTTGCTGGTGCTGGAGGGGCGGGTGCCCGTGGCCGCCCGGCTGCCCGCCGAGCGCGAACTGGCGCTGTCCCTCTCCGTCAGCCGTACGACGGTCGCCGCGGCGTACGAGGCGCTGCGCACCGAGGGGTTCCTGGAATCCCGGCGGGGGGCCGGCAGTTGGACCGCCGTACCGGCCGGGAAGCCGCTTCCCGCGCGCGGGCTGGAACCACTGCCGCCCGAGGCGCTCGGCTCGATGATCGACCTGGGGTGCGCGGCCCTGCCCGCGCCCGAGCCCTGGCTCACCCGGGCCGTGCAGGGCGCGCTGGAGGAACTGCCTCCCTACGCCCACACCCACGGCGACTATCCGGCCGGGCTGCCGGCGCTGCGCGCCATGCTCGCCGAGCGCTACACCGCGCGCGGGATCCCGACCATGCCCGAGCAGATCATGGTGACGACGGGGGCCATGGGTGCCATGGACGCCATCTGCCATCTCTTCGCGGGGCGCGGTGAGCGGATCGCGGTGGAGTCACCGTCGTACGCCAACATCCTGCAGCTGATGCGGGAGGCGGGGGCCCGGCTGGTGCCGGTCGCCATGGCCGACGGGCTCGCCGGGTGGGACATGGACCGCTGGCGGCAGGTGCTGCGGGACGCGGCGCCGCGCCTCGCGTACGTCGTCGCCGACTTCCACAACCCGACCGGCGCGCTCGCCGACGAGAATCGGCGGCGGGGGCTCGTCGACGCGGCACGCGCCGCCGGGACCGTGCTCGTCGTCGACGAGACCATGGCCGAGCTGCACCTCGACGCGGATGTGGAGATGCCACGACCCGTCTGCGCGTTCGACCCCGCGGGGTCCACGGTCATCACGGTCGGCTCCGCCAGTAAGGCGTTCTGGGCGGGCATGCGGATCGGATGGGTGCGTGCGGCGCCCGAGGTGATCCGGAGTCTTGTCGCCGCGCGGGCGTACGCGGATCTGGGAACGCCGGTGTTGGAGCAGTTGGCCGTGAACTGGCTGATGAGCACGGGCGGGTGGGCGCAGGCCGTGGAGATTCGGCGGGGGCAGGCGAGGGAGAACCGGGACGCGCTGGTCGCCGCGGTGCGTCGGGAGTTGCCGGACTGGGAGTTCTCGGAGCCTCGGGGTGGGCTGACCCTGTGGGTCCGTACGGGAGGGCTGTCCGGGTCGCGGCTCGCCGAGCTGGGGGAGCGGGTGGGGGTGCGGGTGCCGTCGGGGCCTCGCTTCGGGGTCGACGGGGCGTTCGAGGGGTATGTACGGCTGCCGTTCACCGTGGGGGGCGCGGTCGCCGAGGAGGCGGCCGTGCGGCTGGGTGCGGCGGCGCGGTTGGTGCGGAGTGGGGCGCCGGGGGCGGGCGAGGGGCCGCGGACGTCCGTGGCGTGAGTGCTCGCCGGGTGGGGCGCTCGGCGGCCTCGGCCGGGCGCACCTGCGCGTGGCTCAGCTCTCGGCCACCGCTGCCTTCGTCGTGACGGGGTCGGAGGGGGGCGTCAGGGGCGGGAGCAGGTCCAGGACCGCCTGGCGGTGCGGCTCGGCGGTGTTGTCGTCGTAGGGGTCCGGGGTGGCGGGGACCTGGAGGCGGAGTGCGGGCGAGGGGCCCAGGCGGGCGTAGCCGCGACCTGGGGCGACGTCCGTGATGGGGGTGGTGGGAGGTGGGGCGCCCAGGACCGTTTCCAGCTGCTCGGGGGTGGCCGGGCCCAGGACCACGCGCGCGCGGGTGTGCTGGCGTACCGCGTCCGTGAGGGTGTCCAGGTGGTCGAACTGTTCGGTGACCACCACGGTGACGTTCGCGGCGCGGCCGTGGCGGAGGGGGACCTGGAGGAGGGACTGCGGGTCGCGCTGGCCGTCGGTGGCGGCGAGGTGGGTCAGGACGCTCGGGCGGTCGAGGAGGAGCCAGAGAGGGCGGCGGGTGTCGTCCGGGGCGGGACAGCCCGCCTGACGGGCGCGGTTCGTGGCGATCAGCCGGCGTTCCGTCTCCTGCGAGGCCCACTCCAGGCTCGCCAGGGCTCCGGAGAGACCGCACTCCACGGCCAGGACCCCGTCGCGGCCGGTGAGGCACGCGTACTCGCCGCTGCCGCCGCCCTCGACGATGACGACATCGCCGTACTGGAGGGCCTGCAGGGCGATCGAGCGGAGGAGGGTCGTCGTGCCGCTGCCCGGCTCGCCCACGGCCAGCAGGTGCGGTTCGGTGGTGCGGACGCCGGTGCGCCAGACGACCGGGGGGACGTCGCGCTGCTCCGCTGCGCAGGAGACGGGGAGGGTGCGCTGGACGTGGGTGGCGTCGGTGAAGCCGAGGACCGTCTCGCCCGGCACCGTCACGAAGCGCTGGGCGACGATGTCGGTGGCGAGGGGGGCGAGCACGGTCACGGTCAGCTCGTTGCCCTCCTCGTCCCAGACGAAGCGGTACTCGCGGCCCCGGCCCGCCTTGGCGTGCAGCAGTTGCTCGATGCGCGCGCGGGCCTCGGCCTCGCCGTCGGTGAAGTACGCCGGGTAGCGGACCAGCAGATGGCAGACGCGGCCCGTGCCGTCGAACGCGTAGGTGGGGAAGGCCTTGTCCCAGGCGCCGCCGTGCGTATAGAGGGGCTCGGGGTCCTCGGCGGCCGAGAAGTACGGGACGAGGGCCTCGTAGAGGGACCGCAGACGCCGGCTCTGGGACTCGTCCGGGCCGTCGGCCTGCCGGGCGGCGTGGTCGCGGCCCGCCCAGGCCGCCGCCGCCATCAGGGTGATGACGGCGAGCAGCGGGCCGTACGGCACCAGCGTCACGACCAGGACGACCGAGGCCGCCAGGAAGAGCAGCGACCCGCGCCGGTCCTTCGGGGTCTCGGCCCACTTGTGCCGCCCGGCGGCGGTCAGCCGCCCCAGACCACGGGTGATCGTGATCAGTGGGTGGAGGACGTCGGTGGCGCCGTCGGCCGCCGTCCGGACCAGCTCCCGGCCTCTGGTGAGGTGCGCGCTGCCGCTGCTCAGGATGCGGGGGAGGGGGGCCCGGGCCACGGCTGTCTCCTGGGGGTGCGTGCGGACGGGGACGGGATCAGAACTTGATCCCACCGAGGAGGCTCGCGAGGCTCTCGCCGCCCGCCGTGATGCTCGGGGCGATGCCCGTACTGGCGAGGTAGAAGCCGAACAGGGTGACGACGATGGCGTGCGAGGCCTTGAGTCCGTCCTTGCGGAAGAACAGGAAGACGATCACGCCGAGCAGAACGACACCTGAGATGTTCAAAATCATTGGGGCTCTCCTGGTTGATGGGGACAGTCACCATGAGTTCTTCCAAGGTCACAGCATGTATCCATACGATAAAAGGTGCAAGTGGATGAAAATCTACTGATTTCGACCGGGTGGTCGAACCATCGTTGAGCTGTTCGAGCTGGGCTGTTGCGCCCGGCGGGACTCGATGTGATCTTTGCCTCGGCTCCGTCCGCTCATGTGCGCGAGGAGTCAGTACCCTGGCGATTCACCCGTACGGTGGCGCTGCTCGCCGTCGTACGCTCCTGATGCACACTGCTCCTGGCTCGAAGCGCGTATGTGAGAGGTGGTCCCGGTGATGAGCGAAGCCCTCGACCCCGAGGTCGTGGAGCTGGCGACCAAGATCTTCGATCTGGCACGGCGGGGCGAGACCGAGGCGCTCGTGGCGTACGTCGACGCGGGTGTTCCGGCCAACCTCACCAACGACCGAGGCGACTCGCTCGTGATGCTCGCCGCGTACCACGGTCACGCCGACGCGGTACAGGCCCTCCTGGCCCGCGGCGGTGAGGCCGACCGCGTCAACGACCGAGGCCAGACTCCCCTCGCCGGGGCGGTTTTCAAGGGCGAGGAGAGAGTTGTCCGGGTCCTTCTGGACGGCGGGGCCGACCCGCTCGCGGGCACTCCGAACGCGGTCGACACGGCGCGGATGTTCGCCAGGACCGAACTGCTCGAATTGTTCGCCGCGCACTGATTCATATGGTTCTGACCAGGTAAGACACGAAAGACGGGGGAGGCGGTACAGGGCCGCCGGATATTTCGGTCGCGGTAGGAAGAACCGCCGGGTCATCATGACCTCGTGATTCACGGACATGATGGCTGGGCAGCTCTTGCCGCACCGCGTGGGCCGTGACGCGGCCCGCATGGGCCACCGACGAGAGGCAGAGGAAGATGGTCTACAGCAAGCTAGAGACGGCGGGCGCCCCGACGTGTTGTCACGCGGCCAGGTAGTGCACGATCCCCGGTTGCGTCGACGCTTGATGTGAGGCTGTTTCCCATGTTCGAACCGGTCATAGCGCCCAGCGGTACGCTGCTCGGCCTGCTGCAGCGGGGCCGCGGCGACGGCACCCTGCACGCGCTCACCGCCCCGCGTGCCGAGGCGCTCGCGGCACTGAACCAGTGCGTGCTGAGCGACCCCCGCCACGACTGGCAGGTGGAGAACCGCTCCCTGTACTACGCCCGCCTCTACCTCGACCTCAGCGGCGAGCTCGACGAGATCGAGCGGCACCTCTTCGATGCCGAGGACGTGCTGGACACCGACGAGTCCCGCACCGGACTCGCCCTCGCGGTCCTCGGGCACCTCGCCTCGTACGGCAGGCGGGACGCGCTCGAACTGCTGCGCAGGTACGCCGCCGTGGGCACCAGCTGGGCCTGGGCCCTGGACGAGCTGGCCCTCAGGGACGACGACGAAGGGCTGCGTGCCCTCGCCGAACCCGTCCTGGCCCGCTTCACCACCGATCCGGAGGGCGAGGCCGAACTCGCCGCCGCGGTCCGGGACGCCTTCGAACCCCGGCCCTGGCGGCTGTGGGCCGACGATCCCCGCGAAGCGATCGCCACCCGTGTGCGTGCCGCGCAAGAGACGGGCTGCTTCGACCGCTGGCAGCGCCAGATGCGGCCGAGCGGGCCCCGGCCGGGGTGGAGCGTCAAGGCCGTGTTCGAGTGGGCCCAGCAGGGCATCGAACGCGGAGCCCTCCTCCATGTGCCGGCCGCCCGATGTCTCACGGCCGTCGCCGGACCGGAGGACCGACCGGAGATTCTCCGGGCCGCCCGATCCGGTGACGACGGTGCCCGCTGTACCGCCCTGCGCTACCTCGCCGACGGGAACGATCCCCGCGCCCTCGACCTGATCGAGGGCGCCGTGACCGACGGAACGACGATGGTCGTGGAGGCCGCCGTCGACGCCTTCGAACGGATGCGCAACATGGCCGCCGTCGACCTGGCGCGCGGCTGGGTCCACCGGCCCGACGCCCTGGGCGCCGCCGCCGGACGCATGCTCGCCTGTCTGGGCGGAGCCAGGGACAGCGACCTGGTGCTGGGCGCGCTGCGCGAGGCCGTACGCGGCGAAGGGCCCGACGCGCAGACCCTGTGGACCCTCGTCGACGGCGCCGGCCGCCTGGGCATCGCCTGCGCCGCACCCGTCCTGCGCCATGTCTACCGCGAGACCGCCTCCTCCCACCTCCGTGGCCGCGCCGCCCGCGCGCTCGCCGCCACCGACCCCTCCTTCCCGGCCGGCTTCGCCGTCGAATGCCTCTGGGACTGCGAGGAGACCACCCGCGAGATCGCCGCCCGGCACGCCGAGACGGGAGACACGCGCGTGGTCGACCAACTCCGCCGACTGGCCGCCGACCCGGCCGAGGAGGCCGAGGTCCAGACCGCCGTACGCAGCCGAATCGGTCCCGACATGCCCGCGATGTGAACACCGGGTGACTCGAACGCCAGGAGCGCATGGACACGGCCTGACCTGGACATGTGTGCCCGGAGGTGGCGTGAGGCGGCCCCAGACGAGCAGGTGGCTCGACACCGCTGGTCAGTAGCTATGCCGCACGGCGATGAACCGCACCGGTGTGCCCGGCCTGGCCTGCGCCGCGCCGGACAGGTCCGCCGGGTGGACCACCGCGATCACCGGATAGCCCCCGGTGGTCGGGTGGTCGGCCAGGAAGACGACCGGGCGGCCGTCCGGCGGCATCTGGACGGCGCCCAGCACCATTCCCTCACTGGGCAGTTCACCCGCCCGGGAACGCGCGAGGGCGGGCCCCTCCGTGCGCAGCCCGATGCGGTTGCTCGCGGAGGAGACGGCGTACGGGTGCGTGGTGAGGGTGCGCAGTGCCGCGTCCGTGAACCAGTCGTCGCGGGGGCCCAGGGTGATCCGCAGAACGAGTTCCGAGGGGGGCGCCGGGTGCGGAACGACGTCCACGTGCGCGTGCGCCCGCCCCGGACGGCCGAGCGGGAGCACGATGCCGTCGGTCAACGGCGGTGGCCCGAGGCCCGACAGCAGGTCGGTGGAGCGGCTGCCGAGCACCGGCTCCACCACCACGCCGCCGGAGAGGGCGAGATAGCTCCGCACGCCGGAGAGGGCCGCCCCGATGTCCAGCAGTGCCCCTCCGGGGACCCGTACGGGCGCTCCCCAGGCCACCGGGCGGCCGTCCACGGTGACGGGGCACGGGGCGCCCCCGACGGCCACGGTGACCGTCGAACAGGGCCGGACGGAGCAGCCGCTGAGAGTGGTCTCCAGGACGGCTGCCGCCGGGGAGTTGCCCACCAGACGGTTTGCCACTACGGCTGCGGGTGCGTCCAGGGCGCCCGAGCGAGGCACACCGAGGTGGGCGTGGCCGGGGCGGCCCCGGTCCTGGACGGTGGTGAGAGCGCCGGCCCGGACGACGGTGAGGGAACGGTCGGTCACGGCGCCGCCACCGGCACGAAGCGGACCCGGGTGCCCGGCGCCAGCAACGCGGCCGGCACGCGCGCGGGGTCCCACAGCACGGCGTCCGTCGTACCGATCAGCTGCCAGCCGCCGGGCGAGGAGCGCGGGTACACGCCCGTGTACGGGCCGGCCAGGGCGACCGACCCGGCCGGCACGGCCGTGCGCGGTGTCGTCCGGCGCGGTACCTCGCGGGGCAGCCCGGTGAGGTAGCCGAAGCCGGGCGCGAAGCCGCAGAACGCCACGCGGAACTCGGCCGACGCGTGGATACGGGCCACCTCGGCCTCGTCGACATCCCAGTGGGCGGCCACGTCCGGCAGGTCGGGGCCGTCGTACCGGACACGGATCTCCACGACGTCCTCCGCGCGCACCGGGACGGGCGGCACCTCCCAGGAGGCGAGGCGGTCGGCGAGGCGGGACGGGTCGTCGAGACCGTCCAGGAGGACCGTACGGGCGGCGGGGACGATCTCGGCCGTCGCCAGGTCGCCCGCCGCCCGCCGGCGCAGCAGCTCGGCGTGCAGGGCCTCGGCCTCCTCGCCGGTGCCCACCTCGATCAGCAGCGCGTGGTCCCCGACCGGCAGTGCCCTCATACGAACGCCTCCACACGGATCCCCGAGGCCGCCAGCCCGGCCCGCACCCGCCGGGCCAGCTCCACCGCCCCCGGCGTGTCCCCGTGCAGGCACAGGGAGCGGGCGCGGACGGCGATGCGCTGCCCGGAGTGGGCGGCGACCGTGCCGGTGCGCGCCAGGCCGACGGACCGCTCGACCACGGCGTTTGCGTCCGTGATCACGGCGCCCTCCTGACCGCGCGGCACCAGGGTGCCCCGGTCGGTGTAGGCGCGGTCCGCGAACGCCTCGGTGACAGTGGGCAGTCCGGCCCTCTCGGCCGCCTTGAGGAAGCGCGAGCCGGGCAGGCCGAGGACGGGCAGCGTGGCATCGGCGAGGAGCACTCCGTCGACCACCGCCGCCGCCTGTTCCTCGTCGTGCACGACACGGTTGTAGAGCGCACCGTGCGGCTTCACGTACGCCACGCGCGTGCCCGCCGCGCGCGCGAAGACCTCCAGGGCGCCGATCTGGTACGCCACCTCGGCCGCCAGTTCGTCGGGCGGTACGTCCATCGCGCGCCGCCCGAAGCCCGCCAGGTCGCGGTACGAGACCTGCGCCCCGACCCGTACACCGCGCTCGGCCGCCAGCTCGCAGACCCGCCGCATGGTGGCCGCGTCCCCGGCGTGGAAACCGCAGGCCACGTTGGCGCTGGTGACGACGGACAGCAACTGCTCGTCGTCGGTCAGCCGCCAGCGGCCGAAGCCCTCGCCGAGGTCGGCGTTGAGATCGATGGCGCTCATACGTCCCATTCTGCTGGTCGTGCCGCTGGTCGGGTCCCCCGGATGCGCCGGTCAGACCACGCGGTACTGCTCGTCCCTGCGTCTGTCAGGAACATCTGGCCCGGTGCGTGAGTGATGGCGAACGGCGGACGTGAGGCCATCGCCGCGGCCTGGAGTGTCACCCGCAGGCCCAGAACACCGCGATGTCGTCCGGCTCGGCGTCCACCGGGTCGCCGATGTCCGGGCGGGACAGGTCCGCGATGCCGAGGTCCGCCACCTCACCGCGGTGCACCGGCCCGCCGTGCACGGCCGGAGGCAGAGCGGATGCTGGCGGAGCATCTCGACGACTCGCTCAAGGGCCTGGTGGAGAACTACGGGCGAAGGGTGAGGGACAGCACCCCGTATAGGGCGCGGGGAACCGCGTGATCGGCGACGGACGACCCGCGCCCGCGGGGTGCCCCGCTCTCGCCCGGCCCGCCCGGCGGAGCGCGATGTCAGACCCAGCGCCTAGTCTGTGCAGCGTGAGTTCACCCGCATCGACGGACAGCGTTCCGCCCCAGTTCAGCGCGGGGTCGCGCCCCGCGCCGGGCCCGGCCGCCGACGAGGGGCTGGCGCGGCGGCTGCGCGCGCTCGCCTGCACCGCGCCGCTGCACGACCTGGACGCGCGCAAGGCGAATCTCGCCGGCGAGTACTCGGTGTACGGCATGGCCGAGGTCGCCCTCGCCGCCATCGACCTCGTCACACTGAACATGGACTTCGACACGGGCGCGGACCACGACCAGGTCGTCGCCCGCCTCATCCCGCGCATCGCCGCCCAGGCCCCGCGGCGGCCCGTCGAGGAGCACGAGCGGGTCGCCCGCTGGGTCCTGGAGAACCTGATCAACGTCGGCAGCGTCGACCGGGGCTTCCGGGCGGTGTACGGGACATTCGCGTCCGACGGCACCTATGTCCGCCGCGACTACGACTTCAAGCTGATCGAGGAGGTCCCCGGCTACGGGGGCGGTGTCTGCCTCCGGACGACCGACGAGGCCGTCAACGTCCTCGTGGGCGCCCTCGACACCGACGTCACCAGCGCCCAGATCGCAGCCGAGGTCAAGCTGGAGGTGCTGATCAGCCGGGGCCGGCTCGCCGACGCCCAGCTCGCCGCCGAGCAGGCCCGGTACCGGACCGTGCAGTACTCGGAGACTCTTCGGAAGGCGTTGGACGCCACCCGGCGCAATGTCCGAGCGGTCGACTGGCTCCAGACCGTGCCCGACATGATCGCCGAGGCGCTCGATCACGTCGCCGACCGCTACCGCCACGAGAACGCGATCCTCACGAACATCCGCAAGGCCCGTGACGAGTCCGAGGAGCCCGAGCACAAGCGGCGCGCGGCAGAACTGGTCGACATCGTCAAGGACTGCATCCGGCGGCACACACAGCTCCAGTCCCGGCTGCTGGAGGCCGGGCCGCTGTTCCGCGCGGAGCAGGACCGGCAAGCCTTCGCCACACCGATGACGACCTCGGGGATCGACCTCTACGGGCATCTGGTCGCGCCCTTGCTGCCGCTGCCCGTGGAGCAGGCCCGGCGGGTGACCGACGCGTTCTTCGCTCGTGGGACGGGGTTGCGTACGCCGGGGTCCGTGCGGGTGGGGGATCTCGTCGATCTCCTGTTCACGCCGCCGGTGGAGCGGGAGCATCTCGGGGCGGAGATGCCGGAGCCGGACCTGATCGCCACACCGGACGACAGCCGGTTCAGCGAGGAACAGTTGGCCGCGGCGAAGGAGCTGCTGGATCTGCCCGCCGACGCGCCACGGCGGTTGTCGGGGCTGTTGGCGCAGGCGCGGCTTCGGGACGCCGAACTGCCCTATCTGGTCGCGCTGCTGGCCGTGCACGCGGCCAGCCCGCCGGTCGGTACGGCCTATCGGCAGGGGGAGAAGAAGCTGCTTTTCGCTGTCGATGACGGGACGGAGCTCGACGATCCCGAGTTCGGTGGGGCGGACCTGATCGTGGGGATGGCCTTGTTGGACGCGGCCGGGATGGCGGCGGACCGGGAGGCGGCGTGAACGCTCCCCCGGGAGAGCCCGGAAACCACCGGTCGTGTGTCGGGCGCGGGTTGTCCGTGGCTGGTCGCGCCCACGCGGCGGAGCCGCAGATGTCGCAGGGCCGCGCCCCCTACCTTGCTGCCCCGCCCTCTTGTCGTGAAATCAAGGAGTTCCTGCCGTGAGCGAGCATGTCGAGTGGAGTGAGCCCGAAGTGGCTGCTCCGGTGGCTGCCCCTCTCACTCCCGCCGACGCCGCCGATGCCGCTCGGCTCGTTGCCTTCGGGCTTCAGCCCAAGGTGCAGCCTGCCCGGGATCAGGAGTACGGAGAGCTGTTGCGGCGGTATCGGGAGGACCCGGCGTTCGCTCGGCTCGCCGATGCCGTGGCAACCGGGCTCGGGCTGGTCGTGCTGGAGGTGTCGCCGAGGGCGGGGATGGCGGTGACGGCGGCCGAGGACTCCGTGTTCGCCGTGCGGATGGGGGACTACGCGCGGCGGACGTCGGCGGACTCGGTGGACCGGTTCCTGCACGGTCTGGCACATCTCGCGGTCGCCGCGATGGCGTTTCCGAGGCCGGAGGACCTCGCGGACGACGGGTACATCGGGCGGGTGTCGGTCAACGGGGTCGACGCCTTCGTGCGTCAGGCCTGCCGCCGGCTGGAGGAGCGGGCCGAGGAGCAGGGCGAGAACACCGACCCGGTGAGCGACGCGCCGGGGCTGGAGTCGGCCTGGCGGATCTGGGCCAGACGCAGTTCCACCGGGGCCACCAAGGACGCGCGCCGACTGGCGGGGTCGACCACCGGCATCATCGCCAAGGCGGTGGGCTTCCTGACCGACTCCGGGTTCCTGCAGCGCACGGGGGACGACAACGGCGGTACGTATCGGACCACCGCGCGTTATCAACTCCAGGTACGCGACATGGCGGGCAGTGCCGCGATGGCCGAGCTGCTGGAACTGGGCATCGTGCCCGTCACCGACGGCACGGCCACGCTGCTGCCCGCCGAGGACACCGACGATCTGGAGCTGGTGGCCGACGCAGGGTTGCCGTTCCACTCCTGATTCCCGCCCGCTCACGATGCCCGTCCCTCGTTGACCCCCGACCTCACGCACCACCGACCGCACCACCGTCACGACCGCGAAAGTCCGCCGCCATGTACGAGCTGTCCCGGGTCCGCCTCTACTCCATCGGGCCGGCCGGTGCGCGTTACGCCGACACCGTGCTGGACCTGAGGGGTGTGGGCGAGCACGTGCCCGACCCCGCGCCGCAGCAGGCGGAGTTCTTCGAGGAGGAACCGACCGGGCCACCGCGCCGGCCGGCCCCGGCGGGCGTGCTCTTCCTGGAGAACGGCGGCGGCAAGTCGGTCCTGCTCAAGCTGATCTTCTCGGTGATGCTGCCGGGCCACCGGAACACCCTGGGCGGTGCCAGCTCGGGCGTACTGCGGAAGTTCCTGCTGGCGGACGACTGCGGGCATGTCGCGCTGGAGTGGCAGCACACGCTGACCGGCGAGTGCGTCGTGGTCGGCAAGGCGAGCGAGTGGCGGGGACGGCAGGTCTCCAACGACCCCCGGAAGTTCGCCGAGGCCTGGTACTCCTTCCGTCCCGGGCCTGGGCTGAGCCTGGACAACCTTCCCGTCGCCGAGTCCACCGCCGTACGGCCCCCCGTGGAGGGCTCGTCGGGGGCGCAGGGGCGGCGGCGCACCATGAAGGGTTTCAGGGACGCCATCACCGAGGCGGGCAAGGCGTATCCGCATCTCGAAGTGCACTGGGAGGAGATCCACGACCGCTGGAACGAGCATCTGACGGACCTCGGTCTCGACCCCGAACTCTTCCGCTACCAACGGGAGATGAACGCCGACGAGGGTGAGGCCGCCGGACTGTTCGCGGTGAAGAAGGACTCCGACTTCACCGATCTGCTGCTGCGGGCCGTCACCGACACGCGCGACACGGACGGGCTCGCCGACCTGGTCGGCGGGTTCGGTGACAAGCTCGGCCGTCGTGCCGAGTTGATCGCCGAGCGGGACTTCACGGCCGGATCGGTGGATCTGCTCGGGCGGATCGTCGAGGCCGCCGAGGCGCGGTCGCGGGCCCGGGACATCCACGCCGGCGCCGAGCGGCGCACCCGCACCCTGGCCCGGCGGCTGTCGGCCAGGGCCGCGCTGGAGCGGGTCCGGGGCGCCGACCTCGCCCAGCGCGTCACCGCCGCCGCGTACACGGTCACTCACGCCGAGGCCGTCCGCGACCGCAGCTCCCTGATCGCGGCCGAACTGGCCTACCGGCACGCCTCGTTGGCGCTGGCCGCCGCCGAGAGGTCCGCCGCAGCGCAGAAGCGGGAGCTGGCCGACGCGCGCACGCTGCACTCCGCCTGGCAGGCCGCCGAGGCCGTGCTCCGGCACCGGGCCGCCGCCGACCGGGTCGCCCGGGTGGCCGCCGCGATCCAGGAGGCCGAGCGGGACGCTGCCCCGGCGCTCGCCGCCCGCGCGAAGGCCGCCATCGACCTCGTAGGCGCCCTGCACGCCGCCGCCGGGGGCGCCGAGAACCTGGCGAACGAGGGCGAGGAGCGGTCGGCCGCCCTGCAGGAGGCCGGCGAGGCCGCCCACCGGGACGCGACCGCCGCCGCCACCGAGGCGCAGCGCGCCCGCAGCGAGATCGGGCACCTGAGGCAGCGGCTGAGCGAGGTCGAACAGGAGACCGCCGAGGCCGTCCGCGCGGGCTGGCTCGACGACAGCGCGCCCGACGCCGACCCGGCCCGGGCCGCCCTCGCCGCCAGCGACGCCGAGAAGACGGCCGTCGCCGCCTGGGACACCGCCCGCGACGCCTCGCGCCGCGCCTCCGAGCACGCCCGGGAGGCGGCCTCCGCCGAGTCCCGCGCGGAGCTGACGGCCGCCCGCGCGGCGGACGCGGCCGTCGCCGCCGAGCGCGCCTACGACGGCGAGCGGCGCACGGCGGAGGCCCTGGCGGGGGAGGAGCGGCTGGCGGAGCTGCTCAGCCTGCCCGGCGCCGCCGGCCAGGGGCGGGCCGGGGTCCCCGCGCCCCGCCGGGGCGGTGCGACCGCTGCCGGCACGGGGCATGCCACCGACGCGGCGGACGGCTCCCGCACGGTGTCCGGTGCCGCCGATGCCATCCGTGGCTCCGCCGAAGGCCCCCTCGCCCCCGAGGAACTGGACCGCTTCGCCGACGAACTGCGCGACCTGCTCGACGACAACGTGTCCTCCGCCGAGCGCCACCTCTTCGAGCTGCGCACCGCCGCGGCCGACGACTCCCGTATTCTGGGTGCCCTCGGCGACGGCGGGCTGCTGCCGCCGGGACCGGACGTCCTGGCGACCGTCGAGTTCCTCGGCGAGCACGGCATCCCCGCCCTCCCCGGTTGGCGGTACCTCGCCCAGGCCGTGGACCCCGCCGACCACGCGCGCGTGCTGGCCGCCCGCCCGGAGCTGGTCGACGGCGTGATCATCACCGACCCGGACTCGCATGCCCGGGCCCGCGAGGCGCTGAGCGACGCGGCACTGCTCCCGAGGTCCGCCGTGGCCGTCGGTACGGCGTCGGCCCTGCTGGCACCGACCCCGCCCGTGGACTCCGGCGACGGCCCCTCTCCCGACGTCTTCCTCGTACCGCCGAACCCGGCCATGCACGACGAGCACGCCGCCGACGAGGAGCGGCAGGCGCTGCGCGCGCGGGCCACCGAGCGGGACGAGGAGATCCGGGAGCTGGCGGCGCGGCTCGCCAAGGACCGGGAGCTCGCCGCGCGGCTCGCCTCGTGGCGCACCGGGTGCCCGGCCGGGCGGCTCACCGAGCTGTCCTCGGCCGCCCGGGAGACGCGGGCGTTCGCCGAGGAGGCCGAGGCGGAGCTGGCGGAGGCGCGGACCGTGCGCGCCGAGGCCGAGGAAGCGGCGGCCGGGGCGGCCCACGTACGGGACGGGCGGCAGGAGGCCGCGCAGAAGGCCCGCCGTGCCGCCGACGCCCTCGCCGGACTCGCCTTCCGGCTGCGCGAGCGCGCCGGCTGGCAGGTCAAGCTCCGCGAACTCGCCGACGAGGCCGCCGAGTCCGAGGCCCGCGCCCAGGCCTGCCTGGAGCGGGCCCGCGCCGCCGACGAGGACCGCCGCGCCACCCAACGCGGCGCCGACGACGCCCGTCGTACGGCGCGCGCGCTGCGCGCCGAGCGCGCGGAGATCGCGGGCGCCCCCGACGACGTACCGGAGACGGACTCCGACGCGCCGAGACAGCCCCTCGCCGCGCTCCGCGAGGCGTACCGAGCCGCCTCCCAGGTGTACGAGAAGGTCGGCGTCGGCGCCGATCTGCGCGCCGAGCAGGCGCGG
Organism: Streptomyces sp. TG1A-60; assembly: GCF_037201975.1. NCBI lineage: Bacteria > Bacillati > Actinomycetota > Actinomycetes > Kitasatosporales > Streptomycetaceae > Streptomyces > Streptomyces sp. TG1A-60. The sequence continues at coordinate 6,966,608 of NZ_CP147520.1, forward strand.
GCCGAGAGCGACGAGAGCGCCGCGATCGCCGACCTGGACCGGTTGACCAACAAGGTCCGCAACCGCGCCGAGCAGCTTCTGCAGTCGCCCGACGGCTCCGACGGGCCCTCACGGCAGGCCGCCGCCGCCCGCGCCGAGGAACTCGTCCAGCTCCTCGAAACCCGGATGTCCACCGCGAGCGAACAGCTCGGCAGACTGCGCGGCGAGGCCGAGCGGCACGCCCCCGACGAGGGCGGGGCCCACACCGAGCTGCCCGAGGAGCTGGTCCCGCGCGACGCCGACCACGCCCAGGCCCTGCTGCGCACCGCCACCGCCGAACTCGCGTCCCGCACCGAGGCGTTGAGCCAGGCCCGCGAGGCCCACGCCGAGCTGCTGGAGTCCCACCGCGCCGCCGAGGACGCGGCCGTGGGCTTCGAGGAGACCGCCGCCCTGCTCCGCGACCTCCTCCGTGACCACTCCACGGACGACGACCAGGAGGAGCCCGAACCCTACCCCGGCGGTATCGAGGAGGCGCGTGGGTCCGCCGGCGAGACGCGCCGCTTGCTGCGCGGCTGCGCCGCCGACCTCTCCGCCGCCGAGGGCGCCGTACGCGAGGCATGCGACGTCCTCGTGCGGCACGCCAACTCCACCCGCTACGAGCAGGTCCGCACGCCCGCCCGCCAGCAGATCCGCGAACTGCCCGCCTCGTCCCTGCCCGAGCACGCCCAGAAGTGGGCGGACGCCTTCGCACCCCGCCTCCGGGTCCTCACGGACGAGCTGGCGCAGCTGGAACGCAACCGGGACTCGATCGTCGACCGGCTGCGGGGCCTCGTCGAGTCGGCGCTCGCCACCCTCCGGTCCGCCCAGCGGCTGTCCAGGCTGCCCGAGGGGCTGGGGGAGTGGTCCGGGCAGGAGTTCCTGCGCATCCGCTTCGACGAACCCGACCAGGCCACCCTCACCGAGCGACTCGGTGAGGTCGTCGACGAGGCGACCCGCGCGGCGGTGAAGAAGAACTCCGACATGCGCCGTGACGGCATGTCCCTGCTGCTCCGGGGCGTGAGCGCCGCGCTCCAGCCCAAGGGCGTCGCCGTCGAGATCCTCAAGCCGGACGCGGTCCTGCGAGCCGAGCGCGTGCCCGTCGGCCAGATGGGTGACGTCTTCTCCGGCGGTCAGCTCCTCACCGCCGCCATCGCCCTCTACTGCACGATGGCCGCTCTGCGCAGCAACGACCGAGGACGGGACAGACACCGCCACGCCGGCACACTGTTCCTCGACAACCCCATCGGCCGCGCCAACGCGACCTACCTGCTGGAGCTCCAGCGGGCGGTGTCGGACGCCCTGGGCGTGCAACTCCTCTACACCACCGGCCTGTTCGACACCACGGCACTGGCGGAGTTCCCCCTCGTCATCCGCCTGCGCAATGACGCCGACCTACGAGCGGGCCTGAAGTACATCAGCGTCGAGGAACACCTCCGCCCGGGACTGCCGCAGCAGCCCCGGGCGGGGGAGGCGGTGCACACCGAGATCACCGCGACACGCATGTTCAAACGGCCCGCACCGCCAGGGCAGTGACCGTGCGTCAGGTGTTCACGCGAACCAGCCCTGTGGCGCGGGGCTGGTGTTGCGCCAGACGTGCTTCGGCTCCTGGTACTCGGCGAGCCCGGCGGGGCCGAGTTCCCGTCCCGTACCGGACTGCTTGAAGCCGCCCCACTCGGCCTGCGGGACATAGGGGTGGTAGTCGTTGATCCAGACGGTGCCCAGCCGCAGCCGGGACGCGACGCGTGCGGCCTTGGCCTCGTCGGTGGTCCACATCCCGCCCGCGAGACCGTAGATCGTGTCGTTGGCGAGCCGTACGGCCTCGTCCTCGTCGGTGAAGCGTTCCACGGTGAGGACCGGCCCGAAGGACTCCTCCTGGACGACGGACATGCCGGCGGCACACTCGTCGAGCACGGTCGGCAGGTAGTAGAAGCCCTCGTCGAGCCCTTCGGGGCGCGCCCCGCCGCACCGCAACACGGCGCCCTCCGCCAGTCCCTGGGCGACGTACGCCTCGACCTTGGCGAGGTGCTCCGCCGAGATCAGCGGACCGGTCTGGGCCCGTTCGTCGAACGGACCGCCGAGCCGGATCTCCCGGGCCCGGCGTACGACCTCGTCGACGAACCGGTCGTGCAGCGAGTCCTCCACCAGCAGTCGTGCCCCCGCCGAGCACACCTGCCCCGAGTGCAGGAACACCGCCGTCAGCGCCATGTCGACCGCCGTGTCGAAGTCGGCGTCCGCGAAGACGATGTTGGGGTTCTTGCCGCCGAGTTCGAGGGCGACCTTCTTCACGGTCGCGGCGGCGGCGGCCATGAGGCGACGGCCGGTCTGCAGGCCGCCGGTGAAGGAGACCAGGTCCACGTCCGGGTGGTCGGCGAGGGGGGCGCCCGCCTCCGGGCCGGCGCCCAGTACCAGGTTGGCGACGCCCGGGGCAGGCCAGCCTCCTCGAGCAGCCGCATGAGATGGATCGCGGTGTGCGGGGTCAGCTCGCTCGGCTTCAGGACGAAGGTGTTCCCGGTCGCCAGCGCCGGGGCGACCTTCCACGCCGTCTGCAGCAGCGGGTAGTTCCACGGTGTGATCAGCGCGCAGACGCCGACCGGCTCGTACACCACCCGGCTGTCCACGCCCGCGGTGCCGGTGTCGATCACGCGGCCCGTCTCGGCCGCGGCCGTACGGCCGAAGTAGCGGAAGCAGTTGACGATGTCGTCGATGTCGTACTCGCTCTCGACGAGCCGCTTGCCGGTGTCGAGGGACTCGGCGCGGGCGAGCGCCGCCTTGTCGCGGGCGAGCAGGTCCGCGACGCGCAGCAGCAGGTCACCGCGCTCGGCCGCCGGGGTACGGGGCCAGGGGCCCTCGTCGAAGGCGCGGCGCGCGGCCGCGATCGCCTCCACCGTGTCCTTGCCGCCCGCCTCGTCGACGACCGCGACCAGGCTGCCGTCGGCGGGGCAGCGGATCTCGCGGGTCCGCTCGTCGAGAGCGGCGGTCCAGGCGCCGCCGATGAACAGGTCCGGCATGCTGCTTACTTCCTTTGCTGCGTACTGCGCTGGGGGTGTGGAGTGGGGGACGGTGCCGTCCAGCGGGTGTCACCGCGCCCGCCGGACGGCACCGTCGAGTGCCGTTACTTCGGCAGCCAGCCCTCAACGGTGTCCTTGTTGGCCTCGACCCACTTCTTGGCGGCCTCCTGCGAGGACAGCTTGTCCTGCGTGATCATCTTGGCGACCTTGTTCTGGTCCTCGGCGGTCCACTTGAAGTTCTTCAGGAACTCGGCCGCCTTGCCGCCGTCCTTGGCGAAATCGGCGTTCAGCCACTTCTGGAGCGGCGTGTTGGGGTAGGCACAGGCGACCTTCTTCGGGTCGGCGTCGCAGCCCTCCTTGAATTCGGGCAGCTTCACCTCCACCAGTTCCACCTGGGCGTTCAGCCACTGCGGGGTCCACCAGTAGGTGAGGAAGGGCTTCTCGGCCTTGTAGTTCTGCTGGATCTGGGTGATCTGGGCGGCTTCGGAGCCCGCGTAGACCGTCTTCAGGTCCAGATCGAGGTTCTTGATGATGGCGTCGTCGAAGGTGACGTAGTCCGGGGAACCCTCCAGGAGCTGGCCCTTGCCGCCGCTCTCGGAGGTCTTCAGCTCGTCGGCGTACTTGTTGAGGTTCTTGTAGTCGGTGACGTCGGGGTGCTCGTCGGCCCAGTACTTGGGGACGAACCACCCGATGTGACCGGTGACGCCGAGGTCGCCACCGGCGACGACCGTCTTGGACTTCTCGACGTACTGCTTCTCCTGCTCGGGGTGGCCCCAGTCCTCCAGGATGGCGTCGATCGTGCCCTTGCTGAGTGCGTCCCAGGCGATGACCTCGCCCATCTGCTTGGTGTTGACCTTGTAGTCGAGCTCGTTCTCCAGCACGTAGGCCGCGACCGCCACGTTCGCCTCCGCTCCCACCCAGGAGGGTTTGGTGAGGGTGATCGTGTCGCTGCTGCCGGCGCTGCTCGACTTGCCGGTTTCGGCCGCTCCGCAGCCCGCGACGGCGGTGAGGCCGAGACCGGCCGTGAGGGCGACGGCGGTACGGAGGACGCGGCGGCGCTGTCTGGTGTTCACGAGGGGCACGAGGGAACTTCCTTAGATTTCGGTACAGGATTGCGTCGATGCGGCGCTGTACGGCGGACTGGGCTCAGGGGGAGTGCTTGCGGGTGGCCGTGGGCTGGGTGATCCGGTCCAGCAGGAGGCCGAGGCAGACGATCGCCGCGCCCGCGACCAGGCCGACGCCGAGGTCTCCGCGGGACAGGCCGTACACGACGTCGTAGCCGAGCGCGCCGCCGCCGACGAGACCGCCGACGATGACGACGGCCAGCACCAGGACCACGCCCTGGTTGAGGGCGAGCAGCAACGCGGGCCGGGCCAGCGGCAGTTGCACCTGGCGCAGCTGCTGCCAACCGGTGGCGCCCAGCGAGCGGGCAGCCTCCAGCGCGGCAGGGTCGGTCTTCTTCAGTCCCTGGGTGGTGATGCGCACCACGGCGGGCAGGGCGTAGGCCACGGCCGCGGTGATGGCGGCGGCGCGGCCGACCCCGAACAGGGCGACGACCGGGATGAGGTAGACGAACTGCGGCAGGGTCTGGAGCACGTCCAGCACGGGCCGCAGGGTGCTCTCCACCCAGCTCACCCGGGCGGCGAGGACACCGATGGCGACGCCCAGCACGAGGGTGAGCGCGAGGGCGCCGAGGACCTGCGACAGCGTGTCGAGGGTCGCGGGCCAGACACCGAGCACACCGGTCGCGGCCAGGGCCAGTACGGCGGTGAGCGCGGTGCGCCAGGTGCCGACGAGCAGGGCGAGCGCGGCGGCGACCAGCAGCAGCGACCACCAGGGGGCGTTCAGGAGCAGATCGCGCAGCGGGTTGAGCAGCCAGTCCGTGAAGTTGGACGCCCACACCTTCGTGCCGCCGAGAAGCGGCACTCCCGCCTGGACGTTGTCGACGAACCACGCCTGGAAGCCGTTGACGGGGCCGGAGATGTCGACCGTCCACGCCTCGGGCCAGGCCGTCGCACCGGCGATCTTGCCGGCCACGACCGCGAGTACGGTTCCGAAGGCGGCCACACCCCAGGCGGCCCGGCCGTGCAGGAGCCGGGGTCCGTCCGTGACGGGCGGCGCGCCGAGCTGTTCGCCGGCGGCCTCGGTCGTCCGGTCCAGCCAGACGGCGATCAGCACGATCGGGATGCCGGCGGTGAGGGCGGCGCCGACATCGACGGTGGACAGCGCCGAGTACACCTCGTCGCCGAGGCCGCCGGCGCCGATCACCGAGGCGATGACGACCATCGACAGCGCCATCATGATCGTCTGGTTGAGGCCCAGCAGGAGCTCCTTGCGGGCCAGGGGCAGCCGCGCGGTGAGCAACTGCTGCCTGCGGCCCGCGCCCAGTGACGCCGAGGCCTCCAGTACCGACGGGTCGGCGCCGCGCAGACCCAGCGCGGTGAGCCGGGCCATGGGCGGCGCGGCGTAGATCACGGTGGCCAGCAGGGCGGCGGGAGACCCGGTGCCGAAGACCAGCACGAAGGGCAGCAGGTAGGCGAAGGCCGGCAGCACCTGCATGGTGTCCAGGACCGGCCTGAGACCCCGGTCGAACCGGTCGGAGAGGCCGGCGGCCAGGCCCAGCAGGAAACCGACGAGCGCGGAGACGGCGACCGCCACGACCATGAGGGCCAGCGTCAGCATCGCCGGGTCCCACATGCCGAGCAGCCCGCAGCCGACGAACGCGGCCAGCGTGATCCCGGCGACCTTCAGGCCGGCCCGGCCGGCACCTCCGGCACGCCAGGCGAGCAGCACGGCGGCGGCGGTGACGCCCGGCCAGCCGAGTGTGTCGAGCAGCGAGTAGACCCCGTCGACGGCGTCGACCGAGGTGTTGCTGAGGTGCAGCAGGAAATACAGGAAGACGGGGCTGGTGTCGCGGTTGTCGATGATCCACTGACTGAAGTCGTCCAGCGGACCGGAGACGTCGACGCCCAGTTGGTTCGGCCAGGTGCCGGCTCCCCACAGCACCGCCGCGAGCGGCACCAGCACGACGGCGAGCGCGGCGAGTCCCGCCAGCCGCCGGCGTACGGGGTGCATCACCGTGAGTCGCCGCAGCAGCAGCGAGCGGGTGCCGGGTCCGGGCTCGCCGCCCGGCGGGGAGCTGACTTTCTCCGGGTCCTGGGATTTCGCGGGGCTGAGCGTGCTCATGCGTCGCTCACCGCCTCGCCGCCGCCGGACACGAGGTCCCGCACGGAGGGGCAGGACCCTCCGCACTCCCCGAACCGGGCAGGTGTCGCGGAGGTACCCGCGGGGGCAGGTGTGGTGTGACTCATGCGGCGGTCCCCGCCTTCGCCTCGTCCGGGGCGTCGATCCCGGCGACCACGGCGAGCAGCCGCTCGTGGTCGACGACGCCGAGCAGCCTGCTCCCGTCCATCACCCGGGCCGGGGCGCCACCGCGTGCGACGGCCTCGATGGCGGTGGCGACGGTGCACGCCGGAGTGACCTCGGGCCCGTTGTCCGCCTCGCCCTCGCGCGCGGGGCGCATCGCCCTGCGGGCGGTGATGACCTGCTCGCGCGGCACGTCGCGCACGAAGTCCCGCACATAGTCGTCGGCGGGGGCGGCGACGATCTCCTCCGGGGTGCCGCACTGCACGATCCTGCCGTCGCGCATCAGCGCGATGCGGTCGCCGAGCTTCAGCGCCTCCTGGAGGTCGTGCGTGATGAAGAGCATGGTGCGGCCCTCCTCACGGTGCAGGCGGATGACCTCCTCCTGCATGTCGCGCCGGATCAGCGGGTCGAGCGCGCTGAACGGCTCGTCGAACAGCAGCACCTCGGGGTCGACCGCGAGGGCGCGGGCCAGGCCCACGCGCTGCTGCTGGCCACCGGAGAGCTGGGTGGGGCGGCGGTGCTCCATGCCCGCGAGGCCGACCTTGGCGACCATCTTCATGGCCTGGGCGCGGCGGTCGAGCTTGCCGACACCCTGGATCTCCAGCCCGTAGGCCACGTTGTCGAGCACGGAGCGGTGCGGCAGCAGCCCGAAGTGCTGGAAGACCATGGCCGCCCGGTGGCGGCGCAGTTCGCGCAGCCGGTTGCGGTCCATGGCGAGCACGTCCTCGCCATCGATCTCCAAGCCGCCGGAGGTCGGTTCGATGAGCCGGGTCAGACATCGGACCAGCGTGGACTTGCCGGAGCCCGACAGGCCCATGACGACGAACACCTCGCCCTTGCGCACGTCGAAGGAGACGTCACGCACGGCGACCGTGCACCCGGTGCGGCGGCGGAGCTCGTCGGCCGGGAGGTCCGCCAGTTCGCTGCCGGGGACGCGTTCGGCCTTCGGACCGAAGACCTTCCAGAGCTTGTGCACTGAGAAGACGGGGGCGTCGCCGCCGGTCTCGTCCTGTGGGGTCTTTTCGGTGAGGGTGGTGGACATCAGGCATCGTCTCCCGTGGTCGGCCGGGTGAGCAGGTCTGCGCATTTCTCGCCCACCATCAGGACGCCGATCATCGGGTTGACGGCGGTGATGGTCGGAAAGACGGAGGCGTCGGCGATACGGACGCCGCCCAGGCCGCGCACGGTCAGATCGGGGCCGACCACGGCGAGCGGGTCGTCGACGGCACCGATCCGGCAGGTGCCGGCCGGGTGGTACACGGTGTGGGCCACCTTGCGCGCGTACTCGCTCAGCTCCTCGTCGCCGGTCACCTCCGGCCCGGGGCAGACCTCCCGCTTCAGCCAGGAGGCGAGTGGCTCGGTCTTGGCGATCTCGCGGGCGATGCGGATGCCGTCGACGAGGGTCCGGCCGTCGTAGTCGTCCTCGTCCGTGAAGTACCGGAAGTCCAAAGCCGGTTTGACGGACGGGTCGGCGCTGGTGAGGTAGAGCCGGCCGCGGCTACGGGGCTTGGGGATGTTGGGTGTCATCGACACTCCGTACGGCGGCTTCTCGTAGCCCAGCCGCTCCGGATTGTCGGTGAACGGGATCTGGTAGAAGTGGAACATCAGGTCGGGGCCGGGTGATTCGGGGTCCCGTCGCACGAACAGACCGGCGTCGGAGTCCATCGCGGAGTTCTCCGGCAGGGGCCCGTGGGTCTCCCACACGATCACCGACTCGGGGTGGTCGAGCAGGTTCTCGCCGATGCCCGGCAGATCGTGCACCACCGGGATCCCGAGGGCCTCCAGGTCCTGCTTGGGGCCGACGCCCGAGTGCAGCAGCAGCCGCGGGGTGTCGACGGCACCCGCACAGAGGACCACCTCGCGCGCGGCGCGGACGGTCTTCTCCGTGCCGTCGGCCGCGCGCACCCGCACACCCGAGACCCGGTCACCGTCGATGTCCAGGCCGAACGCCCACGTCTCCAGCATCAGCCGGAGGTTGGGCCGGTCCAGGAAGGGGTGCAGGTACGCCACCGAGGCGGAGGACCTCTTGTTGTCCGCCGGATGATAGGCGAGGTCGAAGAAGCCCACGCCCTCGTGGAAGGGCTCGTCGTTGAAGCCCTCCACACGCGGCACTCCGGTGGCCCGCTGCGCCGCGTCCACGAAGTCACGGGCGATGGCGTTCCGGTCCTTCTCGTCCACGGCGACGATGTTGTTCAGCAACCGGTCGTAGTGCGCGTCCATGGCAGGGGCGTCCCAGCCCTCGGCGCCCGCCTCGACCCACTCCGCCCAGTCCGAGGGCAGCGGCTTGAAACTGATCAGGGTGTTGTGGGAGGAACAGCCGCCGAGAACGCGGGCCCGGCTGTGCCGGATGTGGGAGTTTCCGCGTGGCTGGGGCGTCGTCGGATAGTCGTAGTCCAGTTCGCCGCCGAGCAGGCCGAGCCAGCGCCTCAGGGTGAGCACGTCGGACCGGTCCACGTCGGACGGGCCACCTTCGATGACGGCGACACTCACCTCCGCATCCTCGGTGAGACGCGATGCGACGACCGATCCGGCCGTGCCGCCGCCCACGACCACGTAGTCGTATGTCTCCTGGTCGGACATGAGGTCCCAGCTCCTTGTCGTGCGTACCGGGCGTGTCCCGGTCGCTCATGCCCGATCAGACTGTTTGACCTGACATGAGGTGGAGCACATGCCCCGATCACTTTGAGCCATTCATATAATCTGCCCGATGTGGTGTGCTTCACATGGTCGCGGCGCTCTTCTGGGATGAGAGCCCCGTCGCGTGGATGTGAAGTGGTGTCCGTCACGCAGGTGTGCTGCCGCCCTCGCCGAGTTGCCGCATCAGTCACTCGTGAAAGACCCCGATGTGATGCGCGGTCGGCACCGGCACGCCACCGTCGCGGTACGCACGCGATGCCATCGCTGGCTGTGTACGTTCGCATGCCTCGAAGTCCTGAATGTTAACCCGGTGGAACAGTTCCACCGACTTCGTCACATTCGCCCCGGGACGCCACGACCTCCGGCGTGTACAGCCGGTCGCCCTCCACGACCATGGGGTCCGCGGCGAGCGGGAACGTGCGGTGCGGGATGACGTGGTCCGGTACGAGGCTGATGAACACCGTCGGCTTCACCGTGATGCCGTAGTAACGGCGGTCCTGGGTTCCTCGACCGCCCTGGCCCCTCGTGCGGGCCGGACGCGAACCGGCCCGCACGAAGAGGAGAGGGAACCGACGGCCAGCGAGGTCGAGCCGGCGACCGGCTGACGAGCCGGGCGGAGTGACGAGCCGTACTCCACAGCGACCCGTCCGGCCGTGCTACGGGTGCGACAGCCGCCCCGCGCCACCCCGCCGGCGTATCCGCTCCCGTGTACGCTCCGCCGCCCGTGTCTCACGGCGGGCCCGGCGCCGCTCACGCCGCAGCAAGCGCGCCGTGCTGCTGGGGGCCGAGACCACGCCGTTGCGCTGGTTCCACACCTGCCGGGTCACCCAGACGTCGAGGGCGCCCCAGGTCGCCGCGATCGTGCTCGCCACGCTGCTCAGCACCATGGGGAACGCCAGCCAGGAGCCGGCCAGGGTGCACAGGACGGCCACCATCGCCTGGATCAGTGTCACCGCGATGATGAGGACCGCGCGCACCGCCGCCGTCCGCACCGGGTCGGGCAGCCGTCGCCTGCGCGACGGCTCCTCGATCCACAACGGCCGGTGACGCACCCGCTCCTCGTCACCCCGCGCGGACGGCTTCCGTTCCTTCACCGCGACCCGCGCACCCGTCAGGAGGCCGCACTCCGGCGCCTTCGCGCCCCCCGACGTCACCTCGGGCGCCACCGCACCGTCCCCGGGCGCTGCGCGCCGCTCCGCCGTGCCCATCAACTCGTCACTCCCCACCGCCGGTGGACCAATTGACACCGGATCCTGAGACCCGCCCCCCACTGGTGCCCGACTTCCTCCGGATTACGCCGCCTGAGAGCGGCATGCGGGATCTGCGGCCCATTCCGCCCCCAATTCCCGTACAGAAAGACGATTGAGGTACGCCGAAGATTCCCGCCGACCGAAGAAATCCGGCCAACTGGCTGTCTTCATCGGCGGGATGCGATGGGTTCACGCGCCTGACAGGGGGAGGCAATCTCCCCCAATCGACGGACAACTCCCCCTGTCTGGTTCGCCGTGGGTGAGGAGTGCGTCCGACCTGCTCTTCGGGATACGGGTGTGTCGGTAGTAGGCTCACGCCGTTTGTTGACGCACATGTGTGCCCCCGGGGTCGGGCGGGGGCCGAGCTGGGGGAGGCCATGCGCTTTCGCGGGAAATCGATCCGCCGGAAGATCGTGGCGCTGCTGCTCGTGCCCCTGGTGGCTCTGACCGGTGTCTGGGCGTTCGCCATGGTGCTGACGGGCCGTGAGGCGAGCGATCTCTTCAGGGCGGCGGACGTCGTCGAGGAGATCGGCTTCCCCACCGAGGACACCATCCGTGTGCTCCAGCAGGAACGCCGCCAGACCCTCGTCTATCTCGCCGATCCGCGGGCCTCCGGGGCGGTCACGGCCCTCGAACGCAGCTGGTCCGCCACCGACGCCGCCGTCGACGAGTTCCGTGCGCACGCCCTGGACTCCGAGCTGCGGGAGGAGATGGGTGAGGCCACCTCGCGGCGGCTCACGGCGATCGTGGACGCCCTCGACGGCCTGCCGTCCCTGCGCACGAGCGTCGGGGACGGCACCGTCACCGTCCCCGAGGCCCTCGGCCACTACAACGACCTCGTCGACCCCTGCTTCACCCTGGTGTCCAACCTCCCCGCCCTCGACAGCGTCGAGATGGACAAGCAGGGCCGCGCCCTGATCAACGTCATGCGCGCCCGCGAACTCCTCTCCCGCGAGGACGCCCTGCTCAGCTCCGTGCTCGTCGCGGACAAGATCACCCGGGACGAGATCCGCGACGTCTCCGACCTCGTCGCCCAGCGCACCCTGATGTACGAGATCAGCCTGCCGCAGCTGCCCGCCCCCGAGCGGGAACGCTTCAGGAGCTACTGGAAGAACGCGAGCACCGCGCCCCTGCGCTCGGCCGAAGAGGCCGTCGTCGCCTCCGGCCCCGGCAAGCCCAGCGGCGTCACCGCCAAGAGCTGGGACGCCGCGGTGGAACCGGTGCTCTCCGACCTCCGCGACCTCGGCATCGAGGCGGGCGACCGCTATCAGGAGCGTGTCCAGCCCCTGGCAACGAGCGTCATCCTCAGGGCCGCCGTCTCCGGCGTCCTCGGCCTCTTCGCCCTGCTCGTCTCGCTCTTCATGTCCGTGCGCATCGGCCGCGTCCTCATCCGCGACCTGCGCAGGCTCCGCCAGGAGGCCCACGAGACCGCCGGAGTGCGGCTGCCCAGTGTGATGCGCCGGCTCGCCGCGGGCGAACAGGTCGACGTGGAGACCGAAGTACCGCACCTGGAGTACGACAAGAACGAGATCGGCGAGGTCAGCCAGGCGCTCAACACCCTGCAACGGGCCGCCGTCGAAGCCGCCGTCAAGCAGTCCGAACTCCGCAGCGGCATCTCCGAGGTCTTCGTCAACCTCGCCCGCCGCAGCCAGGTCCTGCTCCACAAGCAGCTCACCCTCCTCGACACGATGGAGCGCCGGACCGAGGACACCGACGAGCTCGCCGACCTGTTCCGCCTCGACCACCTGACGACCCGTATGCGCCGGCACGCCGAGGGCCTGGTCATCCTCTCCGGCGCAGCCCCGTCCCGGCAGTGGCGCAAGCCGATCCAGCTCATGGACGTCGTCCGCGCGGCCGTCGCCGAGGTCGAGGACTACGAGCGCATCGAGGTCCGACGGCTGCCCCGGGTCGCCGTGACGGGCCCCGCCGTCGCCGACCTCACCCACCTCGTGGCCGAACTCCTGGAGAACGCCACGGTGTTCTCGCCCCCGCACACCGCCGTGCAGGTGCTCGGCGAGCGCGTCGCCAACGGCTTCACCCTGGAGATCCACGACCGAGGTCTCGGTATGTCCGCCGAGGCGCTCCTCGACGCCAACCTGAAGCTCGCCGAGACCCCCGACTTCGAGCTCTCCGACACCGACCGGCTCGGTCTCTTCGTGGTCAGCCGGCTCGCCCAGCGGCAGAAGGTCCGCGTCTCCCTCCAGCCGTCGCCGTACGGAGGTACGACGGCCGTGGTCTTCATCCCCGACGCCCTGCTCACCGACGACGTCCCCGACACCAACGGCATCGGCTTCCGCCTCGACCGTGCCCACCCCACCCGGGAGGCCGAGCTGGAGCAGGAGCGCAACGCGGCGCTCTCCCAGGTCCCGGTACGGCTCCCCGGGCTCTCCGCCGCCATCCTGGACGGCCCGGTGGAGCTGGAGGCACCGGTCGACCTGGAGACCCTGGACGGCTTTCCCGGCACCCGCGACGGGAACGGCGGCCGGGGCGGGCTGTTCCGGCCGCGCCGCACCCTCACCGGCGTCGCCGACGAACAGCAGCAGCCGGCGGCCGACGGCGAAGGGCAGCAGATCCCCCTCAGCGACCCGGACCCGACGGTCGGCCCCGTACCGCTGCCGCAGCGCCGGACCCCGCATCTCGTCAGCTCGCACGGCCGTTCCGTGACCGGGTCCAGGCCCCGGTCAGCGGACGACGAGGCTGCCGAAGGCCGCGCGGCGGGCACGGACCCTCTTGACGACACCCGCCCGTTCACCGCGCTGCGCGGCGACCGTGCCGAACCGCCGGCCGACCCCGCAGCCGACCGCACCGGACCCGCGCTCTTCCCGGGCGCGCACCGCGCCGGGGCCCAGCAGCTCGGCGGGCCCGAGGCCCCCGACCTGCCCCAGCGCCGACGCACGGGCCTGCCCGGTGGGACGGCCCCGACGACCTCGCAGTACGGCACTGATGAGACCGCCCCGCGCACGGACACGGCGAGCGACCAGGCAGAATCAGCTGCGAGCCCGCTGCCACGTCGCGTCCGACAGGCCAGCCTCGCACCGCAGTTGAAGGCGGGCCCGGAGAGGCGTGCCCAACGCGGGGGGTCCCACCCCGAGCGGAGCCCGGAGCCCGCCGAACGCGACGCCGACGAAGTACGCAGCCGCATGGCCTCGCTCCAACGGGGTTGGCGGCGCGGCCGCGAGGAGAACGCCGAGGGCGATGACGCCCAGGACGTCTCAGCACCACGAGGAACGACTAAGGGGGACGGTCGATGACCGCACCGAAGGCCGAAGGGCCCACCGCGACCGGCACGTCCGGGGAGCTGAACTGGCTCCTGGACGATCTGGTGGAGCGCGTCGCCAGCATCCGCAAGGCGCTCGTGCTCTCCAGTGACGGACTGCCCACGGGCGTCTCCGCGGACCTCACCAGAGAGGACAGCGAGCACCTGGCCGCCGTCTCCTCCGGCTTCCACAGCCTCGCCAAGGGCGTCGGCCGGCACTTCGAGGCGGGCAGCGTGCGCCAGACCGTCGTCGAACTCGACGAGGCCTTCCTCTTCGTCACGGCTGCCGGCGACGGCAGCTGCCTCGCCGTCCTCGCGGACGCCGACGCGGACATCGGCCAGGTCGCCTACGAGATGACCCTCCTGGTCAAGCGGGTCGGCGTGCACCTGGGCTCCGCCCCGCGCACCGATGCGCCCACGGGCGGGTAGTGGGATGGCATGAGCCGAGACGGTCAGGGAAGAAGCCACTGGTTCGACGACGAGGCCGGACCAGTGGTCCGTCCGTACGCGATGACGCGCGGCCGGACCAACCACGCGATCCAGCACCGCCTCGACCTGATCGCCGTGGTCCTCACGGAGCCGCACGTCGGCGACCCGGAGGAGGACCACTCCCTCTCCCCTGAGCACGTCCGTATCGTCGTACTCTGCCGCGACAACCCTCAGTCGGTCGCCGAACTCGCCGCCGACCTGGACCTGCCGGTCGGAGTGGTCCGCGTTCTCGTGGGAGATCTCGTGGACGAGGAACTCGTCCATGTGACACGTCCCGTGCCGCCGGCCGAGCTGGTGGACGAGAGCATTCTGCGCGACGTGATCAACGGCCTCCGGGCGCTCTGAGCAGCGTGGAGCGGAGCGGACACGTGACAGACAACCATCAGCAGGAGAAGAGACCGATGATCCTCGGGCGCTCTGAGCGCGGCAAACCTCCGGTCGAGCCCGTCACGCTCAAGATCCTCGTGGCCGGCGGCTTCGGTGTGGGCAAGACGACCTGCGTCGGCGCGGTCAGCGAGATCAAGCCGCTGCGCACCGAGGAGGTGCTCACCGAGGCGGGCCGCCCGGTCGACGACACGAGCGGTGTGGAGAACAAGACGACCACCACCGTCGCCATGGACTTCGGACGCATCACCCTGCGTGAGGACCTGGTCCTGTACCTGTTCGGCACCCCCGGCCAGGACCGCTTCTGGTTCCTCTGGGACGAACTCGCCTCCGGTGCCCTCGGCGCCGTGGTGCTCGCCGACACCCGCCGTCTGGAGGACTGTTTCGCCGCCGTCGACTACTTCGAGCGGCGCTCCATCCCCTTCGTGATCGGCGTCAACTGCTTCGAAGACGCCGCGCGTTACCCGGCCGAGACCGTCCGCCAGGCGCTCGACCTCGACCCCGGGGTGCCGGTCGTCCTGTGTGACGCGCGCCAGCGGGACTCGGTCAAGGACGTGCTCGTCGCCGTCGTCCGGCACGCGATGGCGTACGCGGCGGAGCACCGCCAGAGCGTCGGCACCTGAGGCACGGCCCGTACCCCGGTCCCGGGGTCGACCCGCGCGCGTCGGCCCCGCACTCAGTTCATGTCGTCCACGTGCCAGCCCAAGCTCTTCTCCACCGCCTTGCGCCAGTTGTGATACTCGCGGTCACGCACGGAGGCCTCCATGGCCGGCGTCCACTCGACGTCCTTCTGCCAGTGCGACTTCAACTCGTCGAGGTCGTTCCACACCCCGGTCGCGAGCCCGGCCGCGTACGCGGCGCCCAGGCAGGTCGTCTCGGAGACCTTCGGCCGGATCACCGGCACGTCCAGAACGTCCGCCTGATGCTGCATCAGCAGGCTGTTTCCCGTCATGCCGCCGTCGACCTTCAGGGTCGTGATGTGCACCCCGGAGTCCTGGAACATGGCGTCCACGACCTCACGCGTCTGCCAGCTCGTCGCCTCCAGCACCGCGCGCGCGAGATGCGCCCTCGTGACGTACCGCGTCAGCCCGGTGACCACACCGCGCGCGTCGGAGCGCCAGTAGGGGGCGAACAGGCCGGAGAAGGCGGGCACGATGTACGCCCCGCCGTTGTCGTCGACACTCGCCGCCAGGGGCTCGATCTCGTCGGCGGTACGGATGATGCCGAGCTGGTCGCGGAACCACTGCACCAGAGCGCCCGTGATCGCGATCGAGCCCTCCAGGCAGTACACCGGCGCCTCACCGCCGATCTTGTACCCCATGGTCGTCAGCAGCCCGCTCTTCGACGGCACGGGCCGGTTCCCGGTGTTGAGTAGCAGGAAGCTGCCGGTGCCGTAGGTGTTCTTCGCGGCGCCCACGTCGTAGCAGGCCTGCCCGAACACCGCCGCCTGCTGATCGCCCAGCGCCGACGCGACGGGGACGCCCGCGAGGTGGCCCACGGCGGTGCCGTACACCTCGGCGGAGGACCTGATCTCCGGAAGAATCGCCTCCGGGACGTTCATCGCCGAGAGGATCGAGGCGTCCCACTGGAGGCTCTCCAGGTTCATCAGCATGGTGCGCCCGGCGTTGGTGACATCGGTGACGTGCTGTCCGCCGTCCGTGCCGCCGGTCAGGTTCCAGATCAGCCAGGAGTCGATCGTGCCGAAGGCGATCTCGCCGCGCTCGGCACGGGCCCTGAGCCCTGGCACGTTGTCGAGCAGCCAGGTGGCCTTCGGGCCGGAGAAGTAGCTGGCCAGCGGCAGACCGGTCTGCTCACGGAAACGATCCTGCCCGTCCGGGCCGCCCAGTTCGGTGCAGAGCGCCGAGGTACGGGTGTCCTGCCAGACGATCGCATTGTGCACGGGCTTGCCCGTGGCGCGGTCCCACAGGACCGTCGTCTCGCGCTGGTTGGTGATGCCGAGCGCGCTGATCTGGTCCGCCCGCAGGCCCGCCCTGGCGATCGCCCCGGCGACCACCGCCTGCACCTTCGACCAGATCTCGGTGGCGTCGTGCTCCACCCAGCCAGGCTTGGGGAAGATCTGGCGGTGCTCCCGCTGGTCGACGGCGACGATCGCGCCGCCCTGGTCGAAGATCATGCAGCGGCTGGAAGTGGTGCCCTGGTCGATGGCGGCGACGTACTTCTGGGCGTTGTCCGGCATGACATCCCCTCACGTCTTACGTCGGTTGCGTCAGAAGGCTGCGGTGTAGATGAGGCCCGCGAGGGCTCCGCCGGCCAGCGGGCCGACGACCGGGATCCAGGCGTAACCCCAGTCGGACGTGCCCTTGTTCGGGATCGGCAGGAAGGTGTGCACGATGCGAGGCCCGAGGTCACGGGCCGGGTTGATCGCGTAGCCGGTGGGCCCGCCGAGGGAGAGACCGATACCGACGACCAGGAACGCCACCAGCAGGACCGAGATGCCGGAGCCGTAGATCCCGGCCTGTTCACCGGGGATCTGGCCGAGGCCTATGCCCGTGTTCCGCCCGAAGGCCAGGATCGGCAGCACCAGGGCGATCGTCGCGATGATCTCCGTGATCAGGTTGGCGACCGGGTTCCGGATCTCCGGGATGGTGGAGAAGACGCCGAGGGTCGGTGTCGGCTCGTTCGCCGTGCCCTCCGTGGTGCCCTCCTTGCGGACGTTCGCCTGGAACTGCGCGAGATAGACGAGGTAGGCGAGGACCGCGCCGAGCATCGCGCCGACCATCTGGCCGAGCAGATACACCCAGACCTTGCCCCATGCCCCGCTGTCGACCGCGATCCCGAGTGTCACCGCCGGGTTGAGGTGCCCGCCGGACAGGGGAGCGGCGGTGTAGGCGCCCGCCATCACGCCGAAACCCCAACCGAACGCGATGACGATCCAGCCCGATGCCCTCGCCTTCGAGAACCTGAGAGTGACGGCGGCGCACACACCGGCGCCGAACAGAATCAGGATCGCCGTACCGATGACTTCGCCGACGAGTATGTCTCCGTTGCTCATGGCGGCTCCTAGGCCCCGGCCCGGGGTGATGGACCCGGACCTCCCGTGCAGGGTGCGTTTCCCATGGCTACGTCGGCCGAAGGCGGGGAAATGTCCCGCGCCCCGCCCGGCGTTTGTGACGAGCGTGTCGTCGCAGCCGAATCGCCCCTGGGAGATGGTCCGTTACGCGGGCGGGGAGCCCGAGCGGCGCAGTGCACAAAGATGCCCGAATGCGGCGATGCCGACCGACACGGGAAGTGTTCACCGACGCCCTGGGGGCGTCAAGAACACGGACGGCATCGGTTGGGGGCGGCCACGGAGCGTCCACGCCCGCGCGGTACCGGACAGGGCGCCGCGCGGGCGCCGAGCCGGGCCGGGTGCCGCGTCCGATCCTGCCCGAGGATCACCGGACCGCGATCACCGCCGACCCGTGCCCGAAAAGTCCCTGATTCGCGCTGATCCCGACCTTGGCCCCCGCGACCTGACGGTCCGTCGCCGCACCCCGCAACTGCCACACCAGCTCGCACACCTGGGCGATCGCCTGCGCCGGAACCGCCTCACCGAACGAGGCCAACCCCCCGCTGACGTTCACCGGCATGTGCCCGTCGAGCGCCGTCACACCGTCCCGCAGCAGCTTCGCGGCCTCGCCCTCGCCGCAGAGCCCCAGATCCTCGTACCACTGCAACTCCAGCGCCGTGGACAGGTCGTAGACCTCGGCGAGGGAGAGGTCCTCGGGCCCGATGCCCGCCTCCTCGTACGCGGCCCGCCCGATCGATGCCCGGAAACTCTCATCCGGCGGTGCCACCGCGACCGCCGAGTCCGTCGCGATGTCCGGCAGATCGAGCACCGTGTTGGGATAGCGGGGCGTCACCGTGGACACCGCCCGTATGCGTACGGGTTCGGCCACGCCGTGCCGCCGCGCGAACTCCATGGTGGACAGCACCAGCGCCGCCCCTCCGTCCGAGGTCGCACAGATGTCCAGAAGCCGCAGCGGATCGGCGACGACGGCCGAGGCCGCGACCTCCTCGGCGGTGACCCGCCCGCGGTACCGCGCGTACGGATTGAGAGCCCCCACCGCGCTGTTCTTCACCTTGACCCGCGCGAAATCCTCCGGCGTGTCCCCGTGCACCGCCATCCGCCGTCGCGCGTACAGCCCGAAGTACGTCGGATTGGTCGCCCCGAGGACCCGGAACCGCAGCCAGTCGGGATCGTCGGCCCGATCCCCGCCGGCGGGCCGGAAGAACCCCTTCGGAGCCGAGTCCGCGCCCACGACGAGCACCACGTCCGCGAGTCCGGCGAGGATCTGGGCCCGCGCGGCGCCAACCGCCTGCGCCCCGGACGCGCAGGCCGCGTACACACTCGTGACCCGGGCCCCCTGCCACCCCAGCGCCTTCGCGAAGGTCGCCCCGGCCACGTATCCCGGATAGCCGCCACGCACCGTGTCCGCGCCGACGATCGAGCCGACGTCCCGCCAATCGACCCCCGCGTCGGCCAGCGCGGCCCGTGCGGCCACCGTCCCGTACTCGACGAAACTCCTTCCCCACTTGCCCCACGGGTGCATGCCCGCGCCCAGCACCGCCACCTCGCCCGTCATGCCGTCACCCCCGTCGGCCGCCAGTGCCACGTCGTCCAGGTCGTCTTCGCGTCCGCGTTCAGCACGCCGGGGACGACCTCCACCTCCATGCCCACCGCCAGGTCGGCGACGGTGACCCCGGGAACCGCCTGTCCCAGCACCACAAGACGTTCCGCGGCCAGTTCCACAGCGATCAACGCGTACGGCCGCCAAGGAAGTTCCGGATCGGACACGTAGGGTGACGGAGGCCGGTACCGGCCATCGGTGTACGACCAGACACGGCCCCGCCGCGACAGCGGTACCTCGGGCAGAGCGCCCCCGGGACAGCCCGGGTTGCGGCAGCGGACGTCCTCACGCGGGAAGAACACCGAGGCGCACGCCGAACAGCGCGTGCCGAGCAGACGGAACCCCTCGCCCTCCCCGGTGAACCAGCCGGTGACCACGGGTGCGCGACTTCGCGACAAAACGCCTCCCCGCAAAGGAATCTGATGACTCGTCAGAAGTTTGCCACGGGGGGCTCGAATTGGGCAGCTCCCGGGAGAACCAGGAAGCCTCGACCGGCGTCGGACTATCAGGAGGAGCGGCCGGGGCCCACGGGGGTGGTTCCGGCCGTTCCTCACCCCTTCCGCACACGTGGCGACGCGGTGCATCAAGCCGCCCGGCACAAGACGATCAGCAGATGATCGGATACAGTCCGCCGCGTGTCCGCAAATCAACACCCAACAGCCAACTCCGCACCGGAATCGCATTGTTCGAGCTGCGGAGCGCCCTACGGAGAGGGCGTCTCCGGCTGGCCCCGCACCTGCGCGGCCTGTCACACCGTGGCCTACCGCAATCCGCTTCCCGTGGCGGTGGCCCTCCAGCCCGTGTACGACACCAAGGGCACGGCCCTCGTCGTGATCACACGGACCATCGCCCCCGCGCGCGGGGGCGTCGCCCTGCCCGGCGGTTTCATCGACCATCGGGAGGACTGGCGGCACGCCGTCGTCCGTGAGCTCAAGGAGGAGACGGGCATCTGCGCCGCCGACCGCGACGTACGACTCGCCGACGCCATGAGCTCACCCGGCGGCCACCTGCTCCTGTTCGGGCTGCTCCCGGAGCGCCCGGCCGCCCATCTGCCGCCGCCCGCCGCCACGGACGAGACGGAGGGCTGGCACCTGCTGCACCGCCCCACCGAACTCGCCTTCCCTCTGCACACCCTGGCCGTAAAGGCGTTCTTCGACGGCCGCTACGTCTGACCGGAAGCCTCCTCCGAGCCGAAGCCAGGCTCACTCCCGGTCGAGCCCGCGCACCCGCACGGGATACGAAGGCTCGACCGGGCCCTCGTCCCCGTCCCGCTCCACGACCACACGCCGCCCCTCCCAGTGCGCCGTGTACCGCTCGACCTCCGGCTCGTCCCAGCCGTCGCCCGCGTCCGGCACGACGAGCCCGCCTCCCGTCCGCCCGCGCGCGGGTGCCCACACCTCCAGCTCCAGGCCGCCCTCGGCACCCTGGACCGGCAACACGGCACCCGCGCGCGCGAGTACCGGGATACGTGACACAGGCGCCTCCAGCAGGGCCTGTCCCGGCCCCTCGTACGCCCGCCCGGTCACCGTGTCGTACCACCGGCCCCGCGGCAACCGCACCGCCCGACGGTCCGCGCCCGGGTCCAGCACCGGCGCCACCAGCAGACAGTCACCCAGCAGGAAAGCGTCCTCGCAGTCCCGCAGGGCCCGGTCCTCGGGCATGCCCCACCACAGCGGACGCACATAGGGCGCTCCCGTACGGCGCGCCAGATGGGCCAACGTCACGAAGTACGGCAGCAGCCGTCGCCGCTCGACGAGCGCCACGCGCGCGTGTTCGACGACCTCGCCCCCGAACTCCCACGGCTCCCGCCGCCCCGCCCGCAGACTCGCGTGCGTACGGAACAGCGGCAGATACGCCCCCAGCTGGAACCACCGCAGATACAGCTCCGGCGACGGAATCCCGTCGAACCCGCCCACGTCCGGACCCGAGTACGGCACCCCGCACAGCCCGAGCCCCAACACCAGCGACAACGACGCCCGCAGCCCGGGCCAGCCCGTCGCCACGTCCCCCGACCACGTTCCCCCGTAACGCTGCATACCCGCCCACCCGGACCGCGAGAAGACGAACGGCCGCTCCTCGGGCGCCAGCTCGCGCAGTCCCTCGTACCCGGCGCGGGCCATGCACAGCGCGTACACGTTGTGCGCCTCGCGGTGATCACCGCCCCGGCCCTCCAGATCGTGCCGCACCGACCGGGGCAGCGTGTTCTCCCCGAACGCCGTGAACGACGTCGGCTCGTTCATGTCGTGCCAGAACCCGGCGAACCCCTGCGCCAGACGCTCCCCGTAGAGACGGCCCCACCACGCGCGCGCACGCGCACGCGTGAAGTCCGGAAACACCGACTCCCCGGGCCACACCAGACCCTCCACGACCTGCCCGGAGGCGTCCCGCACGAACACGTCCTCGGCCGTACCGCTGTCGTACACCGCGTTGCCCGGCGCCGCCTCGACCGCCGCGTCGACGATCGACACCAGCCGGATCCCGTCGCGGCGCAGCTCGTCGGCGAGATCCGGGAGCTTCGGAAAGTTCTCCGCGTCGACCGTGAACACCCGATGGGCGTCGTAGTGGTCGATGTCCAAGTGGAGCGCGTCGAGCGGCAGACCGTGCTCCCGGTAGCCGGCGACGATCCGCCGCACCTCCCGCTCGCTGCCGAAGCCCCACCTCGCGTGATGATGCCCGAGCGCCCACGCGGGCGGTAGCGCCGGAGCCCCCGTGAGCGCGGCCCACGCGTGCAGCACGCGCGGGGGAGTGCCCACCATCACCCAGCAGCGCAGCGGGCCTCCGTCCATCCGCAGTTCCGACGTCCCGGCCCGGTCGTGCCCCGACCCCGCGCCCTCCTCGCCTTCGCACAGCGTCACCGTGCCGTCCCACGTGGTGTCGTGGAACACCAGATGCGTGGCCGCGTCCGCCACCACCAGCTGCACCGGCATCGTGATGTACAACGGGTCGTCGCCGGGCGCGAACGGACGACCGGGATCCGTGTTCCACAGCCGATACGTTCCGCCACGCAGCCGGGGCCCGGCCGCCCGCCCGCCCAGACCGAAGAACCGCGCGTCGGCCGCCACCTCGGAGCGCTGCACCCACCGCGCCTCGCCCCCGCCGACCGGCTCCCACCACCGCGGCGGCAGATCACGCCGCAGAGTCACCCCACCGGGCGTACGCACCTCGACCGCTCCGTGCCGCGACACGACGACCGTCACCCGCTCGGCCACGACCCGCCAGCCGCCGTCCTTGTCCGGCTCCAGGACGGCCCGCGGATCCGGTTCCGGGCACCGGCCCGCGAGCGCGTACGACGGCTCCGGCCCAGCCCCGTCCCAGCCCCAGAAGACGGCTCCGTTCACATCGACGGTCACCCGCAGCTCGGACCGGCTGAACCGGACGACCCCGCCGCCGGGCCCCCGCTCCACGTCCCGCACCAGCCCCGGCACCCGTGCCCGCTCGGCGCCCCGCGCCGGCAGCCCGGCGGCGTCGGCACGCCTCCTGCGCCACCCGGCCCGCACGGTGCGCAGCCCCTGAGCCGTCCCCGCGGAACCGACCGACTTCACCCAACGCACCAGGTCACGACCGTTCATGCCGCTCACCATGCCATCGACCGGCGGGTTCGTGTGGGTCGTTCAACTTCCGTTCACCCGTGGTGGCGGGACATCTTCACGTCGCCGGCCATCGCGGCGCACCCTGGTGCGGAAGTCGATCACATGGCATCGTCCGTGTCAGCCGCGTACGCGCACACCCCCGCCCGTGCGCGCACCACGCACACGACGCGCAGTCCGGGAGCCGACCCATGACCTCAGCGAACCTCACGCCGCTCTGGCAGCCCGACCCAGAGCGCATCGCCCGCGCCCAGATCACCGCATTCCAGTCCTGGGCGGCCGAGCACCACGGAGCTCCGGCCGACGGCGGATACCCGGCCCTGCACCGCTGGTCCGTCGACGAGCTCGCGACGTTCTGGAAGGCCGTGACCGAGTGGTTCGACGTACGGTTCTCGACCCCTTACGCCCGCGTGCTCGGCGATCACGCGATGCCCGGCGCCGAGTGGTTTCCCGGAGCGACCCTCAACTACGCCGAACACGCCCTCCGCGCGGCAGACGCCCGCGCCGACGAACCCGCCCTGCTCCACGTCGACGAGACCCACGAACCCCACCCGGTGACCTGGTCCGAGCTGCGTCGCCAGGTCGGCTCCCTCGCCTCCGAACTCCGCGCCCTCGGCGTACGTCCGGGCGACCGCGTCAGCGCCTACCTCCCGAACATCCCCCAGGCCGTCGTCGCCCTCCTCGCCACCGCAGCCGTCGGCGCCGTCTGGACCTCCTGCGCCCCGGACTTCGGCGCCCGCAGCGTCCTCGACCGCTTCCAACAGGTCGAACCGGTCGTCCTGTTCACCGTCGACGGCTACCGCTACGGCGGCAAGGAGCACGACCGCCGCGACACCGTCGCCGAACTCCGCCGTGAACTGCCCACCCTGCGCGCCGTCGTACACGTCCCCGTCCTCGGCACCGAGGCTCCAGAGGGCGCCCTGGAGTGGTCGGCCCTGACCTGCGCAGACGTCGCGCCCACCTTCGAACAGGTCCCGTTCGACCACCCCCTGTGGGTGCTCTACTCCTCGGGCACGACCGGCCTGCCCAAGGCCATCGTGCAGTCCCAGGGCGGCATCCTGGTCGAACACCTCAAACAACTCGGCCTGCACTGCGACCTCGGCCCCCAGGACCGCTTCTTCTGGTACACCTCCACCGGCTGGATGATGTGGAACTTCCTCGTCTCCGGCCTCCTCACCGGCACCACCGTCGTCCTCTACGACGGCAGCCCCGGCCATCCCGACACCGGTGCCCAGTGGCGCGTCGCCGAACGCACCGGAGCGACCCTCTTCGGCACCTCCGCCGCCTACGTCATGGCCTGCCGCAAGGCCGGCGTCCACCCCGGCCGCGACTACGACCTCTCCCGCGTCCAGTGCGTCGGCACGACGGGCTCACCGCTCCCGCCCGACGGCTTCCGCTGGCTCCACGACGAGGTCCGCGAGGACCTCTGGATCGCCTCCGTCAGCGGCGGCACCGACGTGTGCTCCTGCTTCGCGGGGGCCGTCCCCACCCTCCCGGTCCACATCGGCGAACTCCAGGCCCCCGGCCTCGGCACCGACCTCCAGTCCTGGGGCCCCAGCGGCACACCGCTCATCGACGAGGTCGGCGAACTCGTCGTCACCAACCCCATGCCGTCCATGCCGGTCCACTTCTGGAACGACCCCGACGGCACCCGCTACCACGACAGCTACTTCGACACCTACCCCGGCGTATGGCGCCACGGGGACTGGATCACCGTCACCTCCCGGGGCTCCGTCGTGATCCACGGCCGCTCCGACTCCACGCTCAACCGCCAGGGCGTCCGCATGGGCTCGGCCGACATCTACGAAGCCGTCGAACGCCTCCCTGAGATCAAGGAATCCCTCGTCATCGGCATCGAACAGCCCGACGGCGGCTACTGGATGCCCCTCTTCGTCCAACTCGCCCCGGGAGTCGCCCTCGACGAGGCCCTCCTGAACCGCGTCAAACAGACCATCCGCGAACAGCTCTCACCACGCCACGTCCCCGATGAGGTCATCGAAGTCCCCGGGGTCCCGCACACCCTCACCGGCAAACGCATCGAGGTCCCTGTCAAACGCCTCTTCCAGGGCACCCCCTTGGAAAAAGCGGTCAACCCCGGCTCCATCGACAACCTCGACCTCCTGCGCTTCTACGAGAACCTGGCCGGTAAACGAGCCTGACCCCGCGGAGCGACCGGCGTTGTCAGTGGCTCCGATTACTGTGAGTGATCATAGATCGGCTGCTCGCACAGGGGGAAACATGGCAGACACCAGCCAGCAGAGCATGCGCCGGGTCCTGCGTCGCGAAGTCGCGGGCATCATCGGCCTGCTCGCCGACGCACACGACTTCACCGCGATGCGGCGCTACCGCAGCTTCACCTTCGACGACCACACGACCTACCTCCGACAGGTCGAAGCCCTGCTGAGGACACTCGCCGCGCAGGGCAACCACACCACGGTCGCCCTCTTCGACCCCGAGGAGTACGCCGAGTTCTGCGCCGGCACCGGCCTCGAACCGGACACCCCGTCCAGCCGCACCCGCTTCACCGCCGAACTCGCGACCACAGGCGCCGTCGTCCCGTACGAGGGACAACCCCTCACCGAGCTCGTCCCCGAACTGATCGACGCAGCCGTCCGCCTCGCCACCTGGGAGTACGCCACCATGCTCCTTGCCCAGATCGGCGACTGCGCCTCCTGCGGCGAGGACATCGGACGCGCGGCCTTCTCCCGCGCCATGCAGCTGCTCAGGCGCATCCTCGACACCGCCGGGCCGGGCCGACGCCACCTCGTCTGCAGCGTCTCGGCCACACCCCAAGCCTTGGTCGCCGTCCTCCACGCCGACCAGAGCGCCGACGGAGCAACCGAACTCGACGAGTCCGAAGCCCTGGAGTTCGCCACGGTTCTGGCCGTCGGCATCGCCACCCGAAGTCCCTGCGGACTCGTCATGCGCACTACCGCCCCCGACGCGACCGACCGTGTCTACGGCTGGCGCCTGCGCGGCGAAGGCCTCGACTCCCTCACGGCAGGAGAGGTCTTCGACGCCTACTGCACGGACATGGAGTCCGGAAACCTCGTCTCCCCGGAGTCCGGCGTCGACTACTGCACGCCACCCGACCTCGGCGTCGACCACGGTGGCCCGGCCACGGACGGACACAGCCACTGAACGGACGAGGGGCGCCCACCCACAGGTGAGCGCCCCTCGACACCGCCCGATCCCCGCGACGCTACTCGCCCGACAGCACCGCCTGCGCCGCGCCGCGTGCCTCCTCGGCCGTGTCCGCCGCACGCGCGGCAGCCGCGGCACGCTCGCACTGCGCCAGCGTGTACTTCGCCAGAGCCGCCCGCACATACGGTATCGACGCCGCACCCATGGAAAGGGAGGTCACACCCAGACCGGTCAGCACACACGCGAGCAGCGGGTCCGAAGCCGCCTCACCGCACACACCACAGCTCTTGCCCTCGGCCTTCGCCGCCTCGGCGGACAGCGCGACCAGGTCGAGCAGCGCGGGCTGCCACGGGTCCTGCAGCCGGGACACCGCACCCACCTGCCGGTCGGCCGCGAACGTGTACTGCGCGAGGTCGTTCGTCCCCAGCGACAGGAACTCGACCTCCTGCAGGATCGACCGTGCCCGCAGCGCCGCCGACGGGATCTCCACCATTGCGCCGAACTCGGCCCGCAGCCCCGCCTCACGGCACGCGTCGGCGAACGCCTTGGCATCCGTGCGGTCCGCGACCATCGGCGCCATGACCTCAAGGTAGACCGGCAGACCCTCGGAGGCCTTCGCTAGCGCCGTCAGCTGCGTCCGCAGCACCTCGGGGTGGTCGAGCAGCGTCCGCAGCCCGCGCACACCGAGCGCCGGGTTCGGCTCATCGGCAGGCGTCAGGAAATCCAGCGGCTTGTCGGCGCCGGCGTCAAGCACTCGCACGACCACACGCCCCTCGGGGAAGGCCTCCAGCACCTTCCGGTACGCCTCGACCTGCTTCTCCTCCGACGGCGCCGCCTTGCTGTCGTCCAGGAAGAGGAACTCGGTACGGAACAGACCGACACCCTCGGCCCCGACCTCCACGGCCGCCGGCACATCAGCGGGACCACCCACGTTGGCCAGCAGCGGCACCTTGTGCCCGTCGGAGGTCGCCCCCGGCCCGCTCGACGCGGCCAGCGCTGCCTTGCGCGCCGCCGCGGCGGCCTCCAGCTCGGCCTTCTTCTCCGCCGTCGGGTTCACGAAGATCTCACCGGTGCTGCCGTCCACGGCGATCACCGTGCCCTCAACCAGTTCCCCGGCCCCCGGCAGCGCGACCACGGCCGGCACCCCGAGCGCCCGCGCCAGAATCGCGCTGTGACTGGTCGGCCCACCCTCCTCGGTGACAAATCCGAGGACGAGCGTCGGGTCGAGCAGCGCCGTGTCCGCAGGCGCCAGGTCACGCGCGATGAGCACGTACGGCTCGTCACTGTCCGGCACACCCGGCATGGGAACCCCGAGCAGCCGGGCGACGATACGATTCCGCACGTCGTCGAGGTCGGCCACCCGGCCCGCGAGGTACTCGCCGGCCCCCGCCAGCAGAGCGCGGTACGCGGCGAACGCGTCGTAGACCGCACGCTCCGCCGTGCTCCCCACGGCGATACGTCGCTCCACGTCCGCCATCAACTCGGGGTCCTGGGCCATGAGGGCCTGGGCCTCCAGCACGGCCTGGGCCTCACCCCCGGCCAGGTTGCCGCGTGCCATCAGATCGGCGGCCACCGCGTCCACGGCCTTGCGGGCGCGCCCCTGTTCGCGCTCCGCGTCCTCCGCCGGGATCTGCTTGGCGGGCGGCTCCAGAACCGCCGTTCCCATGTGCCGAACCTCGCCGATCGCCACACCGTGGCTCACACCGACGCCTCGCAGCGTTGTCTCCATCTCACCTGTCTCCGATAGTGCGGCGGGTCCCGCCGCCGCGGTGGTTGTGGAACTTGCGGTCCGGTACGGCCCCGGCGTCACCGCCAACCGAAGAGCGCGTCGCCCGCCTTCACATCGCCGTCCTCGCGGAGACCGGAGAGCGAATCGGCTGTGGCCTCCAGTGCCACGACGGGGCAGACCGGGGACTTGCCCGTGGCCTCGACGGCTGCGGGGTTCCAGCGCACCACGGCCTGCCCGCGCCGTACGGTGTCGCCCTTGCTGACGAGCAGCTCGAAGCCGTCGCCGTTGAGCTGCACGGTGTCGATACCGAGATGCGTCAGTACCCCGTGCCCCTCACCGTCGACCACGACGAACGCGTGCGGGTGCAGAGAGACGATGACCCCGTCCACGGGGGCGACAGCTTCCCCTGCCTCACGCACGGGGTCGATCGCCGTGCCGGGACCGACCATCGCGCCCGAGAAGACCGGGTCCGGTACGGCGGCCATTCCGATGGCCCGTCCCGCAAGAGGGGACGTCACGGTGGTCATGGGACCCTCCCAGGGGTGGAGATTCATATGGCCGCCACTGCCTGTCCCAGACGGCACACTGCGGAGCAGCGTATGTCATATGAACTGCCGGTTCCGCATGAGACGTACGGGTTGGCAGCCGTCGGGCGGCACGTCATCGATTTGCACGCGCTCGCGGGACCGCTGTACAGTCGTCACCCTGCTCGAGGCCGAGCGGCGCAACTGAGCGCCTTGGTCCAGCAGCACCCAACTTGTCAGATCCTATCTCGGGTCCGCTTCGGTATGCCTACGGAAGCATGGTCAGAGAGTCGGAAAAACACTGATAGAGTGGGAAACGTAAGACCGAAGGGAAGCGCCCGAAGGAAAGCCTGAGCCGGTTGGTTTGGGTGAGTACAAAGGAAGCGTCCGTTCCTTGAGAACTCAACAGCGTGCCAAAAATCAACGCCAGATATGTTGATACCCCGTTCCTGGCCGGTTTCGGTCGGGGCGAGGTTCCTTTGAAACAAACACAGCGAGGACGCTGTGAACGGTCGGGCTTATTCCGCCTGACTGTTCCGCTCTCGTGGTGTTGCACCCGATTACGGGTACACATTCACGGAGAGTTTGATCCTGGCTCAGGACGAACGCTGGCGGCGTGCTTAACACATGCAAGTCGAACGATGAACCACTTCGGT
Organism: Streptomyces sp. TG1A-60; assembly: GCF_037201975.1. Classification (NCBI taxonomy): domain Bacteria; kingdom Bacillati; phylum Actinomycetota; class Actinomycetes; order Kitasatosporales; family Streptomycetaceae; genus Streptomyces; species Streptomyces sp. TG1A-60. The sequence continues at coordinate 6,995,287 of NZ_CP147520.1, forward strand.
GGGGATTAGTGGCGAACGGGTGAGTAACACGTGGGCAATCTGCCCTTCACTCTGGGACAAGCCCTGGAAACGGGGTCTAATACCGGATACGACACCGGGAGGCATCTCCTCGGTGTGGAAAGCTCCGGCGGTGAAGGATGAGCCCGCGGCCTATCAGCTTGTTGGTGAGGTAATGGCTCACCAAGGCGACGACGGGTAGCCGGCCTGAGAGGGCGACCGGCCACACTGGGACTGAGACACGGCCCAGACTCCTACGGGAGGCAGCAGTGGGGAATATTGCACAATGGGCGAAAGCCTGATGCAGCGACGCCGCGTGAGGGATGACGGCCTTCGGGTTGTAAACCTCTTTCAGCAGGGAAGAAGCGCAAGTGACGGTACCTGCAGAAGAAGCGCCGGCTAACTACGTGCCAGCAGCCGCGGTAATACGTAGGGCGCGAGCGTTGTCCGGAATTATTGGGCGTAAAGAGCTCGTAGGCGGTCTGTCGCGTCGGATGTGAAAGCCCGGGGCTTAACCCCGGGTCTGCATTCGATACGGGCAGACTAGAGTGTGGTAGGGGAGATCGGAATTCCTGGTGTAGCGGTGAAATGCGCAGATATCAGGAGGAACACCGGTGGCGAAGGCGGATCTCTGGGCCATTACTGACGCTGAGGAGCGAAAGCGTGGGGAGCGAACAGGATTAGATACCCTGGTAGTCCACGCCGTAAACGGTGGGAACTAGGTGTTGGCGACATTCCACGTCGTCGGTGCCGCAGCTAACGCATTAAGTTCCCCGCCTGGGGAGTACGGCCGCAAGGCTAAAACTCAAAGGAATTGACGGGGGCCCGCACAAGCAGCGGAGCATGTGGCTTAATTCGACGCAACGCGAAGAACCTTACCAAGGCTTGACATACACCGGAAACGGCCAGAGATGGTCGCCCCCTTGTGGTCGGTGTACAGGTGGTGCATGGCTGTCGTCAGCTCGTGTCGTGAGATGTTGGGTTAAGTCCCGCAACGAGCGCAACCCTTGTTCTGTGTTGCCAGCATGCCTTTCGGGGTGATGGGGACTCACAGGAGACTGCCGGGGTCAACTCGGAGGAAGGTGGGGACGACGTCAAGTCATCATGCCCCTTATGTCTTGGGCTGCACACGTGCTACAATGGCAGGTACAATGAGCTGCGAGGCCGTAAGGCGGAGCGAATCTCAAAAAGCCTGTCTCAGTTCGGATTGGGGTCTGCAACTCGACCCCATGAAGTCGGAGTTGCTAGTAATCGCAGATCAGCAGTGCTGCGGTGAATACGTTCCCGGGCCTTGTACACACCGCCCGTCACGTCACGAAAGTCGGTAACACCCGAAGCCGGTGGCCCAACCCCCTTGTGGGGAGGGAGCTGTCGAAGGTGGGACTGGCGATTGGGACGAAGTCGTAACAAGGTAGCCGTACCGGAAGGTGCGGCTGGATCACCTCCTTTCTAAGGAGCACTTCTTACCGGCTTCGGCTGGTCAGAGGCCAGGACATCAGCGAACGTCTGATGCTGGTTGCTCATGGGTGGAACGTTGATTATTCGGCACGGTTCAGTATGGGTGAGAGCGTTAGTACTGCTTCGGCGTGGAACGCGAAGCTCATCGACTGATCGTGTCGGGCACGCTGTTGGGTGTCTGAGGGTATGGCCGTATGGCTGCCTTCAGTGCCGGCCCCAGTGCACTCGGACCGCTCTGGTTCGGGGTGATGGGTGGTTGGTCGTTGTTTGAGAACTGCACAGTGGACGCGAGCATCTGTGGCCAAGTTTTTAAGGGCGCACGGTGGATGCCTTGGCACCAGGAACCGATGAAGGACGTGGGAGGCCACGATAGGCCCCGGGGAGTCGTCAACCAGGCTTTGATCCGGGGGTGTCCGAATGGGGAAACCCGGCAGTCGTCATGGGCTGTCACCCTTGCCTGAACACATAGGGCAAGTGGAGGGAACGCGGGGAAGTGAAACATCTCAGTACCCGCAGGAAGAGAAAACAACCGTGATTCCGGGAGTAGTGGCGAGCGAAACTGGATGAGGCCAAACCGTATGCGTGTGAGACCCGGCAGGGGTTGCGTATACGGGGTTGTGGGATCTCTCTTTCACAGTCTGCCGGCTGTGAGACGAGTGAGAAACCGTTGATGTAGGCGAAGGACATGCGAAAGGTCCGGCGTAGAGGGTAAGACCCCCGTAGCTGAAACATGAACGGCTCGTTTGAGAGACACCCAAGTAGCACGGGGCCCGAGAAATCCCGTGTGAATCTGGCGGGACCACCCGTTAAGCCTAAATATTCCCTGGTGACCGATAGCGGATAGTACCGTGAGGGAATGGTGAAAAGTACCGCGGGAGCGGAGTGAAATAGTACCTGAAACCGTGTGCCTACAAGCCGTGGGAGCGTCGGACAAGCACGTGTGCTTGTCTCGTGACTGCGTGCCTTTTGAAGAATGAGCCTGCGAGTTTGCGGTGTGTTGCGAGGTTAACCCGAGTGGGGTAGCCGTAGCGAAAGCGAGTCCGAACAGGGCGTTTCAGTAGCACGCTCAAGACCCGAAGCGGAGTGATCTAGCCATGGGCAGGTTGAAGCGGCTGTAAGAGGTCGTGGAGGACCGAACCCACCAGGGTTGAAAACCTGGGGGATGACCTGTGGTTAGGGGTGAAAGGCCAATCAAACTCCGTGATAGCTGGTTCTCCCCGAAATGCATTTAGGTGCAGCGTCGTGTGTTTCTTGCCGGAGGTAGAGCACTGGATAGGCGATGGGCCCTACCGGGTTACTGACCTTAGCCAAACTCCGAATGCCGGTAAGTGAGAGCGCGGCAGTGAGACTGTGGGGGATAAGCTCCATGGTCGAGAGGGAAACAGCCCAGAGCATCGACTAAGGCCCCTAAGCGTACGCTAAGTGGGAAAGGATGTGGAGTCGCAGAGACAACCAGGAGGTTGGCTTAGAAGCAGCCACCCTTGAAAGAGTGCGTAATAGCTCACTGGTCTAGTGATTCCGCGCCGACAATGTAGCGGGGCTCAAGCGTACCGCCGAAGTCGTGTCATTGCAGCATGTACGCCCAACGGCGGCTGTGATGGGTAGGGGAGCGTCGTGTGCCGGGTGAAGCAGCCGCGGAAGCGAGTTGTGGACGGTTCACGAGTGAGAATGCAGGCATGAGTAGCGATACAAACGTGAGAAACGTTTGCGCCGATTGACTAAGGGTTCCTGGGTCAAGCTGATCTGCCCAGGGTAAGTCGGGACCTAAGGCGAGGCCGACAGGCGTAGTCGATGGATAACCGGTTGATATTCCGGTACCCGCTGTGAAGCGTCAAACATTGAACCAGGCGATGCTAAGTCCGTGAAGCCGTCCCGGAGCCTTCGGGCAAAGGGGAGTGGTGGAGCCGACGGACCAGACCTGCAGTAGGTGAGTGATGGGGTGACGCAGGAAGGTAGTCCATCCCGGGCGGTGGTTGTCCCGGGGTAAGGGTGTAGGCCGTGCGACAGGTAAATCCGTCGTACATGTGGCTGAGACCTGATGCCGAGCCGATTGTGGTGAAGTGGATGATCCTATGCTGTCGAGAAAAGCCTCTAGCGAGTTTCATGGCGGCCCGTACCCTAAACCGACTCAGGTGGTCAGGTAGAGAATACCGAGGCGTTCGGGTGAACTATGGTTAAGGAACTCGGCAAAATGCCCCCGTAACTTCGGGAGAAGGGGGGCCATCACTGGTGAGAGGACTTGCTCCTCGAGCTGGGGGTGGCCGCAGAGACCAGCGAGAAGCGACTGTTTACTAAAAACACAGGTCCGTGCGAAGCCGTAAGGCGATGTATACGGACTGACGCCTGCCCGGTGCTGGAACGTTAAGGGGACCGGTTAGCTCACTTTCGGGTGGGCGAAGCTGAGAACTTAAGCGCCAGTAAACGGCGGTGGTAACTATAACCATCCTAAGGTAGCGAAATTCCTTGTCGGGTAAGTTCCGACCTGCACGAATGGCGTAACGACTTCTCGACTGTCTCAACCATAGGCCCGGTGAAATTGCACTACGAGTAAAGATGCTCGTTTCGCGCAGCAGGACGGAAAGACCCCGGGACCTTTACTACAGTTTGATATTGGTGTTCGGTTCGGCTTGTGTAGGATAGCTGGGAGACTTTGAAGCAGCCACGCCAGTGGTTGTGGAGTCGTCGTTGAAATACCAGTCTGGTCGTGCTGGATGTCTAACCCGGGTCCGTGATCCGGATCGGGGACAGTGTCTGATGGGTAGTTTAACTGGGGCGGTTGCCTCCCAAAGAGTAACGGAGGCGCCCAAAGGTTCCCTCAGCCTGGTTGGTAATCAGGTGGTGAGTGTAAGTGCACAAGGGAGCTTGACTGTGAGACCGACGGGTCGAGCAGGGACGAAAGTCGGGACTAGTGATCCGGCGGTGGCTTGTGGAAGCGCCGTCGCTCAACGGATAAAAGGTACCCCGGGGATAACAGGCTGATCTTCCCCAAGAGTCCATATCGACGGGATGGTTTGGCACCTCGATGTCGGCTCGTCGCATCCTGGGGCTGGAGTCGGTCCCAAGGGTTGGGCTGTTCGCCCATTAAAGCGGTACGCGAGCTGGGTTTAGAACGTCGTGAGACAGTTCGGTCCCTATCCGCTGTGCGCGTAGGAGTCTTGAGAAGGGCTGTCCCTAGTACGAGAGGACCGGGACGGACGAACCTCTGGTGTGCCAGTTGTCCTGCCAAGGGCATGGCTGGTTGGCTACGTTCGGGAGGGATAACCGCTGAAAGCATCTAAGCGGGAAGCCTGCTTCGAGATGAGGACTCCCACCCCCTCTGAGGGGTTAAGGCTCCCAGTAGACGACTGGGTTGATAGGCCGGATGTGGAAGCCCAGTAATGGGTGAAGCTGACCGGTACTAATAGGCCGAGGGCTTGTCCTCAGTTGCTCGCGTCCACTGTGTTGGTTCTGAAACCACGAACAACCCCGCCATGGTCACGGCGGTGCGGTTGACTGTTTCATAGTGTTTCGGTGGTCATAGCGTGAGGGAAACGCCCGGTTACATTCCGAACCCGGAAGCTAAGCCTTACAGCGCCGATGGTACTGCAGGGGGGACCCTGTGGGAGAGTAGGACGCCGCCGAACTCCTTTTAGAGCTCTGGCTCTTGGGCGCGATGCCCAAGAGCCAGAGCTTTTTGCGTTGAGGTAGGGTCAGGGGGCATCGTTCGCTCATTTCCCACAGGAGGCTCCCGGGTGGACGTCCAGGAGACCCGGGTCCAGACGGACCGGGTCCTCACCATCCCGAACATCCTCAGCATGGCGCGGCTCGTTGGCGTGCCCGTCTTCCTGTGGCTGATTCTCTGGCCCGAGTTCGGCGGCCCCAAGGCCGACGGCTGGGCGCTCCTGGTGCTCGCTCTCAGCGGCGTCAGTGACTATCTGGACGGCAAGCTGGCGCGGCGCTGGAACCAGATCAGCAGCCTTGGCCGGCTCCTCGATCCCGCGGCCGACAGACTGTACATTCTGTCGACCTTGGTGGGCCTCACCTGGCGCGAGATTCTGCCATTCTGGTTGACCGCTGCACTGCTCTTGCGAGAGCTGGTTCTGCTGGCGATGGTGGGCATCCTGCGGCGGCACGGCTATCCGCCGCCGCAGGTGAACTTCCTGGGGAAGGCGGCTACCTTCAACTTGATGTGTGCCTTCCCGTTGCTGCTGCTCAGTGACGGAAGTGGATGGATCTCGTCACTCGCTGCCATTTTCGGATGGGCGTTCGCCGGATGGGGTACAACTCTGTACTGGTGGGCAGGGATCCTCTACGTGGTTCAGGTCCGCCGACTCGTCAGTGCGGACGCCATGGCCGATTGAGCCCGCCAGATTGAGCGGCGGTAGTGGCTCGATGGCCCGCGTTGGAAAAGCGCGGGACAATCTGGACGGGTGAAGTCGGCCAGACCGTCGTCTCTTCAAGGAGGACGCTTCCGACATGAAGGCCGTCGTGATGGCCGGAGGTGAAGGCACACGCCTTCGCCCCATGACCTCGAGCATGCCCAAGCCGCTCCTGCCCGTGGCGAACCGCCCGATCATGGAGCACGTGCTGAGGCTGCTCAAAAGGCATGGGCTCAATGAGACCGTCGTTACTGTCCAGTTCCTGGCGTCACTCGTCAAGAACTACTTCGGCGACGGCGAGGAGCTCGGGATGGAGCTCACCTATGCCAATGAGGAGAAGCCACTCGGTACCGCCGGGAGCGTCAAGAACGCCGAGGAAGCGCTGAAGGACGATGCGTTCCTCGTCATCTCCGGCGATGCCCTCACGGACTTCGACCTCACGGAGCTCATCAATTTCCACAAGGAAAAGGGTGCGCTCGTCACCGTGTGTCTGACACGGGTGCCGAACCCGCTGGAATTCGGTATCACCATCGTGGACGAGGAAGGTAAGGTCGAGCGGTTCCTGGAGAAGCCGACGTGGGGACAGGTCTTCTCCGACACGGTGAACACGGGCATCTATGTGATGGAGCCCGAGGTCTTCGACTACGTCGAGGCCGATGTACCCGTCGACTGGTCCGGTGACGTCTTCCCGCAGCTGATGAAGGAGGGCAAGCCGGTCTACGGCTATGTCGCCGAAGGCTACTGGGAGGACGTCGGCACCCACGAGAGCTATGTGAAGGCTCAGGCCGACGTCCTGGAAGGCAAGGTCGACGTCGAACTCGACGGCTTCGAACTCTCCCCGGGCGTGTGGATTGCCGAAGGTGCCGAGGTGCATCCTGACGCCGTGCTGCGTGGTCCGCTGTACATCGGGGACTACGCCAAGGTCGAGGCCGGTGTCGAGATCCGTGAGCACACCGTCGTGGGCTCGAACGTCGTGGTGAAGAGCGGGGCCTTCCTCCACAAGGCCGTGGTCCACGACAACGTCTACATCGGGCAGCACAGCAATCTGCGCGGATGTGTGGTCGGCAAGAACACCGACATCATGCGGGCCGCGCGGATCGAGGACGGAGCGGTGATCGGCGACGAGTGCCTCGTCGGCGAAGAATCGATCATCCAGGGGAACGTGCGCGTCTATCCCTTCAAGACGATCGAGGCCGGCGCCTTCGTCAACACGTCGGTGATCTGGGAGTCCCGAGGGCAGGCGCATCTGTTCGGCGCCCGCGGCGTGTCCGGCATCCTGAACGTGGAGATCACCCCCGAGCTGGCCGTGAGGCTCGCGGGAGCGTACGCCACGACGCTCAAGAAGGGCTCCACGGTCACCACGGCCCGCGACCACTCCCGAGGCGCCCGTGCGCTGAAGCGGGCGGTCATCTCGGCGCTCCAGGCCAGCGCCATCGACGTACGGGATCTGGAGAACGTACCGCTGCCGGTCGCACGGCAGCAGACCGCGCGGGGGAGTGCCGGCGGGATCATGATCCGGACGACGCCCGGGGTTCCGGACTCGGTCGACATCATGTTCTTCGACGGGCAGGGTGCCGACCTGTCGCAGGCCAGTCAGCGGAAGCTGGACCGGGTGTTCGCGCGGCAGGAGTACCGGCGCGCGTTCCCGGGGGAGATCGGGGACCTGCATTTTCCGGCCAGTGTCTTCGACTCGTACACCGGATCGTTGCTGCGGAACGTCGACACGACGGGGATCGCCGAGTCGGGGCTCAAGGTCGTCGTGGACGCCTCCAATGGCAGCGCGGGGCTCGTGCTGCCGAGTCTCCTCGGCAAGTTGGGCGTCGACTCGTTGACGATCAACCCCGGTCTCGACGAGTCGCGGCCGACGGAAACGGGCGACATGCGGCGCTCAGGACTGGTGCGGCTGGGCGAGATCGTGGCCTCCTCGCGGGCCGCGTTCGGTGTGCGCTTCGACCCTGTCGGTGAACGGCTGTCGCTCGTCGACGAGAAGGGGCGGATCGTCGAGGACGACCGGGCCCTGCTGGTGATGCTCGACCTGGTGGCCGCGGAGCGGCGCAGCGGGCGGGTGGCGCTGCCGGTGACCACCACGAGGATCGCCGAGCAGGTCGCGGCATACCACGGCACTCAGGTCGAGTGGACGACCACTTCGCCGGACGACCTCACACGGGTCGGCGGTGACGAGACGACCATCTTCGGCGGTGACGGCCGCGGTGGTTTCATCGTGCCGGAGTTCAGCAGCGTGTTCGACGGGACCGCGGCCTTCGTACGGCTCATCGGTCTGGTGGCGCGGACGCAGCTCACCCTCAGCCAGATCGACGCGCGGATTCCCCGGGCGCATGTCCTCAAGCGGGACCTCGCCACTCCGTGGGCGGTCAAGGGGCTGGTGATGCGCCGGGTCGTGGAGGCGGCCGGGGAGCGCTTCGTCGACACGACCGACGGTGTGCGGGTGGTGGAGACCGACGGGCGGTGGGTGATGGTCCTGCCGGACCCGGCCGAGGCCGTCACCCATCTGTGGGCCGAAGGGCCGGACGACGCCTCCGCGCAGGCCCTGCTCGACGAGTGGTCCGCGGTCGTGGACAGCGCCGGCCGCTGAACCACCCCGCACGCGCGCATGCCGGACAGGCCCCAACGGGGCCTGTCCGGCATGCCGGTGGGGCCATTCGGTGGTAGTGGTCGCGACGTGCGACGATGTGCGGCATGCCGCAGCAGCCCCCCGTTCGGAGCACTGCCTCGCGCCCGGCGCGTCCGGACGCCTCCATGTCGCTGCTCACCAACGTCATGGACCACAGCCTCGACGACGGGTACGCGCAAGCCGCCGCCCGCAAGAAGGCCGCAGGCACCACCGGCATGCCGAAGACACTACGGGCCAAGCTGGGCCTCGCGGTCGGTCTCGTGTTCGCCGCCCTGGTGGTGACGGTGGGCGCGGCGCAGGCGCGGATAAGCGCTCCCGTGGTCGCCAAGGAGCGCGAGGAGCTCATCGACCGCATCCAGGAGGAGACCGCTGTCGCGAACGAGCTCGAAGGCTCCGTGGACCACCTCCGTGAGGAGGTGAGCGCACGGCAGCGGAAGGCTCTCAAGGACGACGGCGGCAGCGACGCGAACGATCTCGTGGGAGTTTTGGCGGGCGCCGTCGCGGTGCACGGCCCCGGCCTGAAGCTCGTCGTCAACGACTCCAAGGGCGCCGGCCAGGGCGGTGACGGCGACCCCCGTGAGGCGTCCGGGTTCTCGGACACCGGCCGGGTGCGTGACCGGGACATGCAGCGGGTCGTCAACGGGCTGTGGCAGTCGGGTGCCGAGGCCATCTCGATCAACGGGCAGCGGCTCACCGCGCTGTCGGCGATCCGGGCCGCGGGCGACGCGATACTGGTCGACAACAAGCCGCTGGCACCGCCCTACACGGTCCTCGCCGTGGGCGACGGGCAGCGGCTGAGCACCAGGTTCCAGAACAGCCCCGACGGGTTGTACCTGCATGCTCTCCAGGAGAACTTCGGCATCCGGACGGGCATCTCCGTCGAGGACGACATCAAGGTGCCGGCCGCGCCGAGCGTGATCGTACGAACCGCAGTACCCAGCACAGAGAAGGGCACATCGTGATCGCCGTACTGGGCCTCGTCCTCGGAGTCGTGGCCGGACTGTTGGTCCGGCCCGAGGTACCGGCGGTGGTCGAGCCGTACCTTCCCATCGCCGTGGTGGCGGCCCTGGACGCCGTCTTCGGTGGTCTGCGGGCGATGCTGGACGGCATCTTCGACGACAAGGTCTTCGTCGTGTCTTTCCTGTCGAACGTGGTCGTGGCCGCCCTGATCGTCTTCCTCGGCGACAAGTTGGGCGTCGGCGCGCAACTGTCCACGGGCGTCGTGGTCGTCCTTGGCATCCGCATCTTCTCCAATGCCGCGGCGATCCGCCGGCACGTGTTCCGGGCGTGAGGCCGATGAACGAGCGCGAAGAGACGCCGGAACCGAAGCTGGGTCAGGGCGGGGGACAGGAGGACACACCGACGGCACGGCTGCGCCGCGAACTCCCCCAGGAGGTGCCCTCCGAGGCCGCCGAGGAGCCCGGTGAGGCCCGGCCGGGGGAGAGGAACCAGCTGACCGGGCGGCAGCGGCTGGCCCAGGGGCTGTGGCCGCCGCGCTTCACCCGTGCCCAACTCATCGTCGCTCTCCTGCTGTTCGGCCTCGGCTTCGGGCTGGCCATCCAGGTGGCCTCCAACAACGACGACAGCGTGCTGCGGGGAGCACGCCAGGAAGACCTCGTACGCATCCTCGATGAACTGGATGACCGTACTCAGCGTCTGGAGGAGGAAAAGCAGGGTCTGGAGGATCAGCGCACCGAACTGGAGAACAGCTCGGACCAGGCCGAGGAGGCACGCAGGCAGACGGTGGAGAAGGAGAGGCAACTCGGCATTCTGGCGGGCACGGTGGCGGCGCAGGGACCCGGCATCACACTGACGATCAACGACACGAAGGGGACGGTCGAGGCGGACATGTTGCTCGACGCGATCCAGGAGCTGCGCGCGGCCGGCGCGGAGGCGATCCAGGTGAACGGCGTGCGGGTCGTCGCCGGCACCTATCTGACCGATTCCGGCGGGGGAATCAGCGTCGACGGGAACAAGATCACCCAGCCCTTTCGTTTCAAGGTCATCGGCAACCCGCAGGACCTCGAGCCCGCACTGAACATCCCCGGAGGCGTGGTGCAGAGACTGGAGAAGGAGCAGGCCACCGTGACCGTGCGGCGGGCGGAGAAGATCGTCGTGGACGCCTTGCGAGCGGCGAAGCGGCCTGACTACGCTCGGTCGTCCTCCCAGTGAACCGCGGGTGCATGGGGGCCGTCCGGCGAGGGCATGAGGTTGCGGGGGGTCGGCGCACCGAACGGGTGGTGCGTGGTGGAAACTGTCTGGTGGATACGGACGTTGTGAGGTTGTCCGGCTCGGCCGGTGTGTTCAGTCAGGGTTCGTCCTGCCCCACGGGCGGGTCTGTTTCGGTCAAGGGGAATCGCCCGTGAAGTTGTTTGCGAAGTTGTTCGGCAAGAGCGCGCGAGAGGACAGCGACAATGCGACCTCCCGCCATCGCGCGCAGCCTTCGGAAGCGGAGGGGCAGGGCGGTGAGCGCCCGCTGTTCCGGGACCAGGTCGCTGGTCCGGGAGGTGGCATTTCCGGAGGTCAGGGCGCGCCGTCTGTTGACCCTGCCCAGTCCGGCCGCATAGGTTTCGGGGAACCGTCAACCTCAAGTACGGGTGGAGAATTTACTTCCGACCCGTACGCGTCCCACGCCCCGGAGGGGCAGCCGCGGCAGGAGGATCCGTCGATGTCGGCCCTGGTGTGTACGAGGTGCGGTAACCGCAACGCGGAAAACAGCCGCTTCTGCTCGAACTGCGGTGCTCCGCTGCGGGCCGGCACGGCGGCCGAGCGTCCGTCCGAGACGACCTCCACGATCTCCATCTCCGGCCTTGAGGCCTATGACTCCGAGGTCACCGGCCAGACCCAGCTGCCGGCGCTCTCCCCCGAGGCTCAGGCCGCCGTGGACGCGCTGCCGCTCGGCTCGGCGCTCCTGGTCGTGCGTCGTGGTCCGAACGCTGGCAGTCGCTTCCTGCTGGACAGTGATCTGACCACGGCGGGCCGTCACCCGCAGAGCGACATCTTCCTGGACGACGTGACCGTGTCGCGTCGCCACGTGGAGTTCCGTCGCGGCCAGGACGGCTCGTTCACGGTCGCCGACGTCGGCAGCCTGAACGGGACGTACGTCAACCGTGAGCGGATCGACCAGGTCGCCCTGCACAACGGCGACGAAGTGCAGATCGGCAAGTACCGGCTGGTCTTCTACGCGAGCCAGCGAGGCTACTGACCCTCCCCCGGACTCCGTCCGGGGGAGGCCCCGAGGGAAGGTCCATGCTTCGAACAACGAGCGGTGGTGCCGACCACGGCGCCACCGCCGCGGACAGTGGCCTGATGAGCATCGGAGCGGTGCTGAACGCGCTGCGCGAGGAGTTCCCCGAAGTCACGATCTCCAAGATCCGTTTCCTGGAGTCGGAGGGGCTCGTCGAGCCACAGCGGGCCCCCTCGGGGTATCGCAAGTTCAGTGCCGACGACGTCGAGCGCCTCGGGCACGTCCTCAGGATGCAGCGGGACCACTACCTGCCGCTCAAGGTGATCCGTGAGTATCTGGAGGCGCTGGAACGGGGCGAGGACGTCCGTCTGCCGGCGGTGGGGCGCCAGCGTGACGCCGGTGACGGAGAGCGGCTGAGTGAACTCTTCGGGGAGCCCGAGGAGCCGACGGCCGCCCGGATCGGACGCACCGAACTTGTCGCCGGCGCCGGGATCGACGAGGAGCAGCTGGCCGAGTGGGAGTCGTACGGGCTCGTGACCCCGCTGCCGGACGGGTCGTACGACGCCGAGGCCCTCACTGTCGCCACGCTTGTGGTGGAACTGGGGCGGTTCGGTATCGAGCCCCGGCATCTGAGGGTGATGCGGGCAGCAGCCGACCGTGAGGCCGGACTCGTCGATCAGGTCGTGGCGCCTCTGCGCCGCCACCGCAATCCGCAGACCAGGGCGCATGCGGAGGACCGTACGAGGGAGCTGGCGGGGCTCACGGTCAAGCTGCACGCCACGCTCGTGCAGAGCGCGCTGGGGGTACGGCTCCGCTGAGGCGCGGTGTTCGCCTGTGGCGGATCGGCCGACCGATCTGTGCCCGACTACCCAAACATCCCGAGCACGGCCTAGGGTTGCTGTGTGAACGAGCTCGATGTCGTAGGTGTCCGGGTGGAAATGCCCTCCAACCAACCGATCGTGCTCCTGCGCGAAGTGGGAGGCGACCGTTACCTCCCCATCTGGATCGGGCCGGGGGAGGCGACGGCGATCGCTTTCGCCCAGCAGGGCATGGCGCCCGCGCGACCGCTGACCCATGACCTGTTCAAGGACGTGCTGGAGGCCGTCGGCCAGGAGCTCACGGAAGTGCGCATCACCGACCTGCGTGAGGGCGTGTTCTACGCGGAGCTGGTGTTCGCCAGCGGAGTCGAGGTGAGTGCCCGCCCCTCCGACGCCATAGCGCTGGCGCTGCGTACCGGGACGCCGATCTTCGGCAGTGACGGGGTGCTCGACGATGCGGGCATCGCGATCCCGGACGAGCAGGAGGACGAGGTGGAGAAGTTCCGCGAGTTCCTCGATCAGATCTCGCCCGAGGACTTCGGTACCAACAGCCAGTGAGGCCAAGGTCGCCGTCGCACGGCCGTTGTGCGCCGCGGCCGGGGCCGTGGCCCTGAGGCGGCCAGCGGGTGTGCGGGGCCGAGGAGGGCGCGGATCGGCGGTCTCTTCGGTTGTGGCTGGGCGCGGGGCGGCGAATTCGAGTCCTCGGCACTTGCCAAGGATCAGTGCGTTGTCAGACGGTTCCGGTCGAGCGCATTCGGCTAGCCTTTCCCCGCGGGAGGGCACGGGAAACCACTCTCAGGGTGATTATCACTCGGCGTGGCGAGTGCGGCGGTCGTTGACGCACCCCTGGTGGCTGCCTACCGTCGAGAAGGCAGGTCAAGGACGGAGGTCGGCGTGAGAAGCAGCGGCGACGGTACGGCTGGGGGTGCCCCCGGACGCAGGCTGGGGCAGAACGGCGGCCCGTACCCGCTTCACGACAGCGCGGCCGGTCATGTCCCGCAGCGGCCCATGGCAGTGCAGGACAGCGCGGCGGCCGAGTCCGAGCCGCACGAGAACGTCGGCTATCGCGGACCCACCGCGTGTGCCGCCGCAGGCATCACCTACCGGCAGCTCGACTACTGGGCCCGCACCGGCCTCGTGGAGCCGAGCGTGCGGCCTGCCCATGGCTCCGGGACACAGCGCCTCTACAGCTTCCGGGACGTTGTCGTCCTGAAGATCGTGAAACGGTTCCTCGACACGGGAGTGTCGCTGCAGAACATCCGCACCGCCGTTCAGCACCTGCGGGAGCGGGGCTTCAGCGATCTGGAGCGGATGACGCTGATGAGCGACGGGGCGACAGTCTACGAGTGCACCTCGCCCGACGAGGTCCACGCTCTCCTCCAAGGCGGCCAGGGGATTTTCGGGATCGCCGTTGGGGTGGTCTGGCGTGACGTGGAAAGCGCTCTCTCGCAGCTGCACGGAGAGCGGGTCGACACGGGAGAGACGCTGATGGGCAGCAATCCGGCGGACGAGCTGGCGCGGCGGCGCAACCGCGCAGTCTGAGGATCTCGGCCGTACAGGGGCATTGTCAGTGGCGTAGGGCAGCATCGGAGATGTGAGAACCGCGCCCACGATCCTGCATCTCGACATGGATGCCTTCTACGCCTCGGCGGAGCAGGCATCCAAGCCGAGTCTGCGCGGGAAGGCCGTGATCGTGGGCGGGCTCGGGCCACGAGGGGTGGTCGCGACCGCCTCGTACGAGGCGCGGGTCTTCGGGGTGCATTCGGCGATGCCCATGGCGCAGGCGCGCCGACTCGCGCCGAATGCCGCGTACCTCACGCCGCGCTTCACGTTCTACCGGACGATCAGCGATCAGGTCATGGGGTTGCTGCGCGCGCTGTCACCGCTGGTGGAGCCGTTGAGCCTGGACGAGGCGTTCGTGGACCTGGAGGCCGGGGGAGCGGCCTGGGACGACGAGTCGGCGCGGCTGGCGGGGGCGCGGTTGCGTGTGGACATACGGGCGGTGACCGGGCTGACGGGGTCCGTGGGGCTCGCGGCCTCCAAGATGATCGCGAAGATCGCGTCCGAGCAGGCCAAGCCGGATGGTCTCGTGCTGATCGAGCCCGGTTCGGAACGGGCGTTGTTGGGGCCGATGTCCGTGCGGATCCTGCCGGGGGTGGGTCCGGCGACCGGGGACCATCTGCGGCGGTCCGGGATCACCACGGTCGAGGAGATCGTGGAGGCGGGAGAGGACGAGGTCGTACGGCTGCTGGGGAAGGCACACGGGCACGGGCTGTACGCGATGGCGCTGGCGCGTGACGACCGGGCGGTGATGGCCGAGCGGGACACGAAGTCGGTGTCGGTGGAGGACACGTATGACGTGGACATCCATGACCGGGTGCGGGTCCGGATGGAGGTGCAGCGGCTGGCGGACCGGTGCGTGCGGCGGCTGAGGGGAGCCGGGCTGTCGGGGCGCACGATCGTGCTGAAGGTGCGGCGGTACGACTTTTCGACGCTGACCCGGTCCGAGACGCTGCGGGGACCTACGGACGACCCGGCCGTCGTGCGGGAGGCCGCAGCGCGGTTGCTGGGGAGCGTGGACACGACGGGTGGGGTGCGGTTGCTCGGAGTGGGGGTCAGCGGGCTCGCCGACTACACGCAGGAGGACCTGTTCGCCCAAGCGGCGGGGGAGTCGGATCTTGCGGAGGAGGAAGCGACGGCCGTGGCTGCTCAGGCGCCCGTGGCGGAGGAGAGCGCGGGTGGCGAGCGGCAGTGGAGAGCCGGTCATGACGTGAGGCATGTCGAGTACGGGCACGGGTGGGTGCAGGGCAGTGGACTCGGGCGGGTGACCGTACGGTTCGAGACGCCCGACGATGTGGAGCCCGGGTGGGTGCGGACGTTCAGGACGGACGATCCCGGGCTGGAACCGGCCGAGCCCCTGTCGCTGCGAGGTGGGGTGAGGGGCTGAGGCCGCTGGGGGGCGTCGCCGGTCGCCGTTGTGGTCGAGCTGCGTTGTGCGGGAGTGACGGAGAGCGGCGAGGCGGGGCGGCGGCCGACCACGCGAAGGACGACAGGGTCGGTCGCGAGCGGACGGGAGAGCGGGCGAGAGGGACCGAAGGGGGCGTGAGGACGCCGAGGCGAAGATCGTGGCGAGGTGGGGACGAGAGTGCCGGGGCGAAGGCAGCCGGAGCGAGGGGCGCGGCGAAGGAGTGATGGGGGTGGTCCTCGGTCGGCGGGGCGCAGGTCGGGTGTGGGTGAGAGGGCCGCGGGGTTCGGCGCGGGCGTCAGGGGTCGTCGTGGCCTGCTATGTGGCCGAAGTCGTGGTCCGGCGGGAGCGGTGGGGCAATGTCGAGGCCGTAGTGGTGGTAGAGCTGGAGTTCTTGTTCCGGGGAGAGGTGGCGGCCCACGCCGAAGTCGGGGGCGTCCTTGATGAGGGCGCGGTCGAAGGGGACGCGGAGGGAGCCTTCGACGAGTTCGCTGGGCTCCAGGGGGACGAACGCGTCGCGGCCGAAGAGACCCATGCGTATCGCGGCCCACTCGGGGAGGCCGGTCGCGTCGTCGAGATAGACCTCGTCGACGGTGCCGATCTTGGTGCCCTTGCGGTCGAACGCCTTGCGGCCGATCAGGTTGCGGGGATCGATGTCGGTCTGCACGGGCCCTCCAAGTGGTCGGAGAGGGGTCGCGAATCATCTCTCACCACTACGAAAAGGCACTTTCGAGAAGGCGGCCACTCGAAGACTCGTGCGTCGACCGCGCTGATACGCTGGCAGCGGCTGCTGACCCCGTGCGGGAGAGTCCTCCGGACACCATCCGGAGGCGCCGAAGGAGCAAATCCTCCCCGGAATCTCTCAGGCCCACGTACCGCACGGACGAGGTCACTCTGGAAAGCAGGGCGGGTGTCACGGCTTCCGCTCTCACCGACGGTGAAAACCGGGCCGTACCTGGACCGGTGAAGCTCTCAGGTCGAGATGACAGAGGGGGAGGCCGTACGGGCACCCGCGCCGTGGTGCCCCTCGAAGGTCGTGTCAGACCAGGAGGCCTCCGCAATGACCGCCCATCGCACTCCGCTCTCCGAACTCGAACAGGGAATCCCCTTCGAGCGGCGCCACATCGGCCCGGACATCGAGGCCCGGGCCAAGATGCTCGCCCACCTCGGATACGGCTCGCTCGACGAGCTGACAGCCGCCGCCGTCCCGGACGTGATCAAGAACGCCGAGGCGCTGGACCTGCCGGGCGCGCGCACCGAGGCCGAGGTTCTCGCCGAGCTGCGTTCGCTCGCCGATCGCAATCAGGTTCTCGGCTCGATGATCGGCCTCGGGTACCACGGGACGTTCACACCGCCCGTGATCCTGCGGAATGTCATGGAGAATCCGGCCTGGTACACGGCCTATACGCCGTATCAGCCGGAGATCTCCCAGGGGCGGCTCGAGGCGCTGCTCAACTTCCAGACGGTGGTCGCCGATCTCACCGGGCTGCCCACCTCAGGGGCCTCGCTGCTCGACGAGGGCACCGCCGCCGCCGAGGCCATGGCGTTGTCGCGGCGCATGGGGAAGAACAAGAAGGGGCTCTTCCTCGTCGACGCGGACGCGCTGCCGCAGACGATCGCCGTGATCGAGACCCGTGCCGAGCCGACCGGGGTCGAGGTCGTCGTCGCCGACCTCAGCGCCGGGATCCCGTCCGACATCGCCGAGCGCGAGATCAACGGTGTGCTGCTGCAGTACCCGGGCGCCTCCGGTGCCGTACGCGATCTCAAGCCGGTCATCGAGCAGGCGCACGAGCTCGGGGCGCTCGTCACCGTCGCCGCCGATCTGCTCGCCCTCACGCTGCTGGTCTCGCCCGGTGAGCTGGGCGCCGACATCGCGGTGGGGACCACCCAGCGGTTCGGTGTGCCGATGGGCTTCGGTGGGCCGCACGCGGGCTACATGGCCGTGCGGGAGAAGTTCGCGCGCAGTCTGCCCGGGCGGCTCGTAGGGGTTTCCGTGGACGCGGACGGGCACAAGGCGTACCGGCTCGCCCTGCAGACGCGGGAGCAGCACATCCGCCGGGAGAAGGCGACCAGCAACATCTGTACGGCCCAGGTGCTGCTCGCCGTGATGGCAGGCATGTACGCCGTGTACCACGGGCCGGAGGGGCTGCGGACCATCGCCCGGCGTACGCATCGGTACGCCTCGGTACTCGCCGCGGGGCTCGCGGCGGGCGGGGTCGAGGTCGTGCACGGGGCGTACTTCGACACGCTCACCGTGCGGGTACCGGGGCGGGCCGCGGAGGTCGTGGCCGCCGCTCGGGAACATGGCGTGAACCTGCACCTCGTGAACGCAGACCTGGTGTCGATCTCCTGCGACGAGACCACGACGCGGGCTCGGCTGGGCGCCGTGTGGACCGCGTGCGGGGTGGAGGGGGACGTCGAGGCGCTCGACGCCGCCGCTGCGGACACGCTGCCTCAGGCGCTGCTGCGCTCCGACGAGTATCTGACGCACCCCGTGTTCCACGAGTACCGCTCCGAGACAGCGATGCTGCGCTACCTGCGCCGTCTCGCCGACCGGGACTACGCGCTGGACCGGGGCATGATCCCGCTGGGCTCGTGCACGATGAAGCTCAACGCGACCACCGAGATGGAGCCGGTGACCTGGCCCGAGTTCGGGCAGCTGCACCCGTTCGCGCCCGCCGGGCAGGTGCAGGGGTACCTCACGCTCATTCGTGAGCTGGAGGAGCGGCTGGCGGAGGCCACCGGGTACGACAAGGTGTCGTTGCAGCCGAACGCGGGCTCGCAGGGGGAACTGGCCGGGCTGCTCGCCGTACGCGGGTACCACCGGGCCCAGGGGGACGAGCAGCGGACCGTGTGCCTCATCCCGTCCTCCGCGCACGGCACCAACGCCGCGAGCGCCGTCATGGCGGGCATGAAGGTCGTCGTCGTGAAGACCGCCGAGGACGGCGAGATCGAGGTCGAGGATCTGCGGGCCAAGATCGAGCAGTACCGCGACGAGCTGGCCGTCCTGATGATCACGTACCCCTCGACGCACGGTGTGTTCGAGGAGCACGTGGCCGACATCTGCGCGCAGGTGCACGACGCGGGCGGTCAGGTGTACGTCGACGGCGCCAACCTCAACGCGCTGGTGGGCCTCGCCAAGCCGGGCCGCTTCGGCGGTGACGTCTCGCACCTGAATCTGCACAAGACGTTCTGCATCCCGCATGGTGGCGGAGGGCCGGGCGTCGGTCCGGTGGCGGTGCGTGAGCACCTGGCGCCGTATCTGCCGAACCACCCGATGCAGCCGGCGGCCGGGCCCGAGACGGGCGTGGGTCCGATCTCGGCGGCGCCGTGGGGTTCCGCGGGCATCCTGCCGATCTCGTGGGCGTACGTCCGGCTCATGGGCGGTGAGGGGCTCAAGCGGGCCACTCAGGTGGCCGTGCTCAGTGCCAACTACATCGCCAAGCGGTTGGAATCGCACTACCCGGTGCTCTACACCGGCCCGGCCGGGCTCGTCGCGCACGAGTGCATCATCGACCTGCGACCGCTGACCAAGTCGACCGGGGTGAGCGTCGACGACATCGCCAAGCGGCTGATCGACTACGGCTTCCACGCGCCGACGATGTCGTTCCCGGTGGCCGGGACGCTGATGATCGAGCCGACCGAGTCGGAGGATCTCAGGGAGCTGGACCGGTTCTGCGACGCGATGATCGCGATTCGCGCCGAGATCGAGAAGGTCGGCTCGGGCGAGTGGCCCGTGGACGACAACCCACTGCGGAACGCGCCGCACACCGCGTCCGCGCTCGGCGGTGAGTGGGAGCACGCGTACACGCGCGAGGAGGCCGTCTTCCCGGCCGAGGGCTCGCCCGCCGACAAGTACTGGCCGCCGGTGCGCCGGATCGACCAGGCCTTCGGCGACCGGAACCTGGTCTGCTCCTGCCCGCCACCGGACGCCTACGAAGAGTAGTCGCGCGCGGACACGCGTCGGGGCCGGTGCGGAGAGTGGTTCTCCGGCCGGCCCCTCCTCTGTCCGGGCGGGCGCCCTGTGCGGGGATGTTTGCCCTGTGTGCACGTATGTGCGGCTCAGGCGGCCGTCATCACCGTGTCGGTGCCCAGCGGGCGGTGCGGTGCGATGATCCGGCCGTCGGGCAGGAGCTCACCGGTGTCCTCGAAGAGCAGAACGCCGTTGCAGAGCAGGCTCCATCCCTGCTCCGGGTGGTGCGCCATGAGTCGGGCGCCCTCCCGGTCGGCGGATTCGGCGGTCGGGCACAGTGGCTGGTGCTGGCACATGGTTGTGGGGATCTTCCGCTCTGGCGTGTGGTCTGAGATGGCTGTGTTGTCTGTCCCGCGGCTTGAAGCCTCGTTCATGGCCGCCCCCCGTTGTGATAAATCGGTCCGGTCCCAGTGTTGCCCCCCGGGCGTCAATCCGCAGGGAATTCGCAGCACCGCTTCTCACAGGTTGATGACGCGTCACCCGTGCGGGCGGTTCATCCCAACTGCACTGTCCCTTCGGGTGGTTCTGCGTGGTCGGATGGGGCTAGTCCGGTGGTGAGAGGGCGTGTGAATAGCTCGTACGAGCGTGTTGGTGCCCGAAAGAGCGGGAATTGCGGACAGTGAGAAAGCACGTGCCCGCTGCCGACATATCGGCAGCGGGCACAGGCGGTGCCGATGACGAGGCGGCCCCGGACTCAGGCCGGCGATCCCAGCAGCGGTGCGGGCGTCAACCGGGTGGTCAGCACCGGAAGGAGATCGGCGGCCCGGTGCGGGCGGTGGGCCGCGATCCCGGGCGGCGCGGGTGCCAGCGGGACCAGCAGGTCGGCCGGTGCCGGATCGCCGGTGGCCCCGTCGGCGGTGGGGTCGGCGTGCAGCCAGAGCGTGAGCATGTACAGCTCGGGCACCGACAGCAGCCGTGGCTGGTAGGGCTGCTGCATGACCTCGGCCTGGCGCAGCGCACGCTCGGTGGAGGTGATGTACGGGCCCTCGAAGAAGTGCGAGAACGCCCATCCGTCGGGCGTCAGCCGGGTCTCGGCGGCTGCCGCGGCGCGGCCGCCGCAGCGGATCAGGAATCGCCATCCGGTGAGCCGGGCGGTGCCCGTGCCCTCGGGGGTGATCCGGTCGAGGACGTGGACGGGCAGGGGAAGCTCGGGTGTGGCGGGGCCCTGGGCGTTCTTCAGGGAAGGGGTTCGCGCCTCGTGGACGGCGGTGGGAGAACCGAGTGCCATGAGGACGGTGCGCAGGGCGGGCGCTGGAGCCGGGGGGACATGCAGCGGCATGGTGGGTCGCCTCTCCGGTAGACAGGCATGGTGGCGCGAGGGCGGGGGCGGACGGCGCTGTCAGCTCTCGGGGATCGGAGAGACGGGTGCCCGGGGTCCGGGTGCGTGGGTAGGGTCCGCCGCGCGTGACGTGACGGCAGGACCGAGGACCGCGAGTGCCGGCTCTCAGCCTCGTTTGCGGAGTTTATACGACACGTGTTCAGATGAGGTTTCGGCTAGCTGTCCCGGATATGAAGAGCAAGGCGGTATCCGGTCGCCGTAACGGGGGAGTCATCTCGCTATCTCGCGGAGGTGCGCCGGTGACCTCGGATTACCGTGCCGTAGCGGACGGCCGGTTCTCGTCGGCGCTTTTCACGAAAGCTTCGGGACGGAAAGCGCGTGCTCATTCTTGCCTGCTGAATGTGCCAGAAGCACGCGGAGTGCATATGGTCGGAGGTGACCGCGCTCAGCCTAGCGTGCGCAGGTCGCGCGCGGGACGTTATCGGCGGCGCTGCCTGGGCATCATCATCCGTGGACCCGAGACAGCAGTGGCCGGTTCGTCGGCCTGCCCATCCGAGGAGGGACACTTCGATGGGGGAGAAGGTCGTGGCGGGACCGTTCGGCCTGTCAGATCGTCAGCACTACCGCGACAAGTTGCGGCAGTGCCTGACGGGACTGGCGCGGCTACTGGAGGAGAAGCGGTTCGACCGCCCCAAGAACCTGATGGGTGTGGAGATCGAGCTGAACCTCGTCGGGGCCGACGGTCTGCCGAGAATGATGAATGCGCAAGTACTGGAGCGGATTGCGAGCCGAGATTTCCAAACAGAACTCGCCATGTTCAATCTGGAAGTCAACATAGCTCCACACCGGCTGGGCGGCAGGGTATTCGACCAGCTTTCCGAGGAGCTGCGCACCTCGCTCGCGTACGCCGACCGGAAAGCGGGCGAGCTGGATGCGGGAATCGTGATGATCGGCATTCTGCCCACGCTCGACCGTGATGATCTGGTCTCCTCGAACCTCTCCGCCGACGATCGCTACGCCATGCTCAACGATCAGATCGTCGCCGCCCGCGGTGAGGATTTCACCCTCGACATCGACGGGGTGGAGCGGCTCGTCTGCACCTCCAAGTCGATCGCGCCCGAAGCCGCCTGCACCTCCGTGCAGTTGCACCTCCAGGTCACCCCGGGCCGCTTCGCCGATGTGTGGAACGCGGCCCAGGCGGTCGCCGCGGCACAGGTCGCCATCGGCGCCAACTCGCCGTTCCTGTTCGGGCACGAACTGTGGCGGGAGTCCCGGCCGCCGCTGTTCCAGCAGTCCACGGACACCCGGCCGCCCGAACTCCAGGCCCAGGGCGTACGGCCGCGTACCTGGTTCGGGGAGCGGTGGGTCTCCTCGGCGTACGACCTCTTCGAGGAGAACCTGCGCTTCTTCCCCGCGCTGCTGCCCATCTGCGACGACGAGGATCCGATCGGTGTCCTCGACGCGGGCGGCGTCCCCCAGCTCGCCGAACTCACCCTGCACAACGGCACGGTGTACCGCTGGAACCGGCCCGTCTACGGCATCGCCGACGGGGTCCCGCACCTGCGCGTCGAGAACCGCGTGCTGCCCGCCGGGCCGACCGTCACGGACGTGATCGCCAACGCGGCCTTCTACTACGGGGTCGTACGCGCCCTCGCCGAGGAGTCGCGGCCCGTCTGGACGCGGCTGCCGTTCGAGGCCGCCGCCGCCAACTTCGACGAGGCGTGCCGGCACGGCATCGAAGCGCGGTTGCAGTGGCCGCGCGGGCGCTACGGCGCAGTGGGGCCGGTGGACGCGGTGACCCTCGTGCGGGACGAGCTCCTGCCACTCGCGG
This sequence comes from Streptomyces sp. TG1A-60, assembly GCF_037201975.1. NCBI lineage: Bacteria > Bacillati > Actinomycetota > Actinomycetes > Kitasatosporales > Streptomycetaceae > Streptomyces > Streptomyces sp. TG1A-60. The sequence continues at coordinate 7,017,785 of NZ_CP147520.1, forward strand.
AGGCGGGCCTCGACGCGTGGGGTGTCGAGCCGGTCGACCGGGACTTCTACCTCGGGGTGATCGAGGAGCGCTGTCGGCGCCGGGTCAACGGGGCGTCCTGGCAGGTCGAAACGTTTCACCGGGCGTTGGCCAAGGGCCTCGGCCGGGACGCGGCGCTGGCCGCCACAACACGACGGTACTGCGAGCTGATGCACTCCGGGGACCCGGTGCACAGCTGGCCGGTCGGACTGCCGGAGCCGGTCCCGATGGGCTGAGGGGCCGCCCCCTCGGGACCGAGGAAGAGATTCTGGAAGCCGCCGGAAGGCTCCGGACCGCCGCGGGTGATGATGGACCCTCGGCGGGGCCGGACTACGGGAGGCGCGGGTGCAGGGGCAGGCGGAGTCGGTGGAGGACGCGTTGCCGCGCGAGCGGCCGAGCCGACGGATTCTGAGGGACGAGGCACTGCTGGTGCTCGCGCTCTCGCTCGGCGCGAGCGGCGTGTCCGCGCTGATCAGCTTCATCGGATCGGTCACCAAGCCGGGCGGGCTGAAGGACCAGGCGGCCACCATGAACGCCTCGGCCGCGCCGGGCCGGCCCTGGCTCGACCTCGCGTGGCAGCTCTTCGGGATCACCACCTCGCTGGTGCCCGTGGTGCTGGTCGCGCACTTCCTGCTGCGCGAGGGCGCGGGGCTTCGTACGCTCGGCTTCGACCGTACGAAGCCGTGGCCCGACCTCGGCCGGGGTGCGGTCGTCGCCGCGGTGATCGGCAGCACCGGCATCGCCTTCTACCTGGCGGCCCGGGGCCTCGGCTTCAACCTCACGGTGGTGCCGGAGGCGCTGCCCTCGGTGTGGTGGAAGTACCCCGTGCTGATTCTCTCCGCGATCCAGAACTCGGTCCTCGAAGAGGTCATCGTGGTCGGGTATCTGCTGCGCCGGCTTCAGCAGTTGGGCTGGTCACCGGGCAGCGCGCTGGCCGCCAGCTCGCTGCTGCGCGGCTCGTACCACCTCTACCAGGGCATCGGCGGGTTCATCGGGAACATGGTGATGGGCGTGGTCTTCGTCTACCTGTACCGGCGGTGGGGGCGCGTCGGCCCGCTGGTCGTGGCGCACTCGCTGCTCGACATCGGGGCGTTCGTCGGGTACGCGCTGCTGGCGGGGAAGGTGGGGTGGCTGCCTACGGCGTGAGCAGTTCGCCGTCGATGACCGTGACCGCGCGGCCGGTCAGCAGGGTGCGGTCGCCGCGGAGTTCGGTGCGGACGAGGCCTGAGCGGGGGGAGGCCTGGAGGCCGGTGAGGGTGGGGCTGCCGAGGCGTTCGGACCAGAAGGGGGCGAGAGCGGTGTGGGCGCTGCCCGTGACCGGGTCCTCGTCGATGCCGATGTTCGGGAAGAAGCAGCGCGAGACGAAGTCGTGGCCGGCGGCGGGGTCCGAGGCGCGCGCGGTGGTGATGATGCCGCGCAAGGAGTAGCGGCCGAGGGCTCGCAGGTCTGGGGCGAGGCCGAGGACCGTCTTCTCGTCGGCGAGCTCGATCAGCAGGTCGCCCACGCCGGGGCCGGTGTCGAAGGCGCCGAGCGGCTCGGCGCCCAGGGCCCCGGCGGTGCCGTCCGGGACGGGGACCGGGGTGAGGGGTGCGGTCGGGAAGTCCAGGGTGAGGGAGCCGTCCGGTCGGGGTGTGGCGATGAGGACACCGCTGCGGGTGGCGAACCGTACCGGGCCCTCGTGGGCGTTCGTGCTGGTCAGGACGTGCGCGGTGGCCAGTGTGGCGTGGCCGCACATGGCCACCTCGGCGACGGGCGTGAACCAGCGCAGTGCCCAGTCGGCCTTGCCGCCCTCGGGGAGGGGGTGGGCGAACGCGGTCTCGGCGTGGTTGACCTCCCGGGCCACGTTCTGCAGCCAGGCGTCGTCCGGGAAGGCGTCGAGGAGGAGGACTCCGGCCGGGTTCCCGGAGAAGGGGCGGTCGGTGAAGGCGTCGACGATACGAATGCGCATGGCATGACGCTAGGCGGTCGGCGGAGTGGCGGGCCAAGGCCAATCGTGGTGTGGTGGACCGGTTTTCGCAGGCCGACGCGGGCGCCGCCCGGTCAGGCTAGTGGACCGAGAATCCGCCGTCGACGAAGATCGCCTGGCCGGTGATGTAGCCGGCGGAGCGGCCGGCCAGGAACACCGCCGCTCCGGCGAAGTCGTCGACCAGGCCGTTGCGGCCGGTCAGGGTGCGTGCGGCGAGTGCCGCCACCTTCTCCGGGTCGGACGACAACCGTGTGTTGAGCGGGGTCGGGACGAAGCCGGGGACCAGGGTGTTGCAGGTGACGCCGTGGGGCGACCACTCTTCGGCCTGCGAGCGGGCCAGTGACTCCAGCGCCCCCTTGGAGACCCCGTACGCGCCGCTCCGGACGAACGCCCGGTGCGCCTGCTGGGAGGTGATGTGGATGATCCGTCCGTAGCCCCGCTCGGCCATGCCGGGCCCGAACCGCTGGCCCAGCAGGAAGGGGGCCTCCAGGTTCACGGCCATCGTGGCGTCCCACACCTCCTCACCCAGCTCGTTCATCGGCGGACGCAGATTGATCCCGGCGCTGTTGACGAGGATGTCGGGTTCGCCGAACACCTCGGCAGCCTGCTCCGCCGCCGCGCGCACGCCGGCGCGGGTGCCCAGGTCGGCACTCACCCAGGTGGCCCGGCAACCGTCCGCCGTCAGCTCGCCGACCGTGGCGGTCAGCTCCGCTTCCTTGCGCGCGACGATCACCACGCCCGCCCCCGCCCGTGCGAGCGCCCCGGCGACGGCCTTGCCGATGCCGGAGCTGCCGCCTGTCACGACGGCGACGCGGCCGTTCAGCGAGAACAGTTCGGAGAGGTAGCTGTCGGAGATCATTCCCGCACCCTAGACCTGGACTTCGCCGGTCTCCGAAAGGGGTTCTCCGCAGCGGCCTGACGGCGTCCGATCTCGACCGGGCCGGAGCAGGGCGGCTGTCGCCGCTGCGGTTCCGACCGGCGAGCGATCAGCTACGACCGCTTGATCTTCACGATCGGGTGACCTGCGAAGCACGGGCCCAGACCTGGACTCGGCCGTCAGCCAGCACCTGCCCTCCATGCGTGAGGGACGAGCGCCGGTGCGTTGCGGTTGCGTGCAGGGCGTACGGCGAGGCGGCGCGCGCCCCTTGGGTGCGCTGGGAGATCTCATCCGCAGGGAGGAGGCGGGCGTCGTCCATACGCAACCTGTGTGGGACGCGAAGATGGTTCCTGTCGTGGACGACGCGGGTCGGCGGAACTGATGGGGTGGAGGACGTGCGACCCCGTATCCCCCGGCAGCCGGCCGTAGACCATGGTCCCAACCACGTGGACATCGAGGGCAGACTCACCGATGAGCTGGCCTCGGTGGTCGCCGGCGCGCGCAGACGTGCGCTGCGTGACGGGGACCGGCAGATCGACACGGCCCATCTGCTGCACACGCTCCTGGAGTCCGACCCCCAGGTCCGTGCCGTCTTCGACGGCCCGCAGGTCGCCCGGCTGCTCGGCTATCTGGTGCAGCGCAGCATCGGCTACGGGCTGCGCTGGCGGATCGGTGTCGAGGACGCCGGTGCCGTACCGGGAGCGCCGGGCACGCCCGGCTGGTCGCCGGCGGCGGCCCGGTCGATGACCCAGGCGTACGACCGTGCCGTGCGGCGCGGCGAGCGGCTGGCCCACGGCGTCGATCTGCTCGCGGTGCTTGTCGGGGCCGCCGGATCGCGGGCCGTGGAGGTGCTGGGGAACGTGGGCGTCGACGCGGGGGTGGTTGCGCGACGGATCGCCAGGGCGGGCGAGGAGCGGACCGAGGCCTACGTGGTGGGCGGGGAAACGGGCGGTTGATCCGCGCCCGCCCGAGGTCCGACCGGTGAGACAGGTGTCATTCGACATGACGCTCCTGTCGTCTGCTGTCATCATGTGCCGGTGCATACGTCTCAGGGGAGTCAGGGGCAACGCGGGCGGGGTGTCGGTCTGGGGCTCGCTCTCGGGTCCGCGGTCGCCTTCGGCGGATCGGGCACCGCGGCCAAGCCGCTGATCGAGGCGGGGCTCGACCCGCTGCACGTCGTCTGGCTGCGGGTCGCCGGTGCCGCGCTGGTGATGCTGCCGCTGGCCGTGCGCCACCGGGATCTGGTGCGCCGCCGGCCCGCGCTGCTCGCCGGCTTCGGGCTGCTGGCCGTGGCCGGGGTGCAGGCCTTCTACTTCGCCTCGATCTCCCGGATCCCTGTCGGGGTCGCCCTCCTCGTCGAGTATCTGGGGCCGGCGCTCGTCCTCGGCTGGGTGCGGTTCGTACAGCGGCGGCCGGTGACGCGCGCCGCCGCCGTCGGGGTCGTCCTCGCTGTCGGCGGCCTCGCCTGCGTCGTGGAGGTCTGGGCGGGGCTCGGCTTCGACGTGGTGGGGTTGCTCCTGGCGCTCGGGGCGGCCTGTTGTCAGGTGGGGTATTTCGTGCTGTCCGACCCGGGGAGCGAGGCGGGTGGCGAGGCGCCGGACCCGCTCGGGGTCATCGCGTACGGGTTGCTCGTCGGTGCGGTGGTGCTCACGGTGGTGGCCCGCCCGTGGGGGATGGACTGGTCCGTGCTCAGGGGCACGGCACGGATGGACGGGACGCCGGTCCCCGCGTGGTTGCTGCTCGGGTGGGTGGTGCTGATCGCCACGGTGCTCGCCTACATCACCGGGGTGATGGCTGTGCGGCGGCTGTCCCCGCCGGTGGCGGGCGTTGTGGCGTGTCTTGAGGCGGTCGTCGCGACGGTGTTGGCGTGGGTGTTGTTGGGGGAGAGTCTGTCCGCGCCGCAGATGATGGGGGGACTGGCCGTGCTGGTGGGGGCGTTCGTCGCGCAGTGGTCCGCGCCGGCGAAGGGTTCGGCCGGGGCGGACGTGCCCGGTGGGGATGAGGCACAGCGGGAGTGGTCGGCGTCGAGCGGCCGGTGAAGAGCCGGCGGGGTTCTGTCCGCCGCGGGCCTGCGGGACTTGCGGGTTCGCGGGCCGTGCGTGGCTGATCGCGCGGTTCGCCGCGCCCCTTCGTGCGCTGAAGTCACAGGGTCTTGAGGTAGTCGGGGAGTTCGGTGCCGGGGGCCAGGAGCGGGTCGGGGATCGGGGCCTCGTAGCCCTTGCGGAGGGGGAGGACACCGGCCCAGTGAGGGAGGACGAGGTCCTCCGGTTCGTCGTTGACACCGCCGGTACGGGTCTTGGCGGAGACCTCGTTCAGGTCGAGGCGGATCACGGCGGTGGCGGCGGACTCCTTGTTGTCGGCCGGCCGGGAGTCCCGTGAACGGCCGGGGACGACCTGGTCCACGAGGGCGTCCAGGGCGATCCGGCGCTCTTCCGGGTCGGTGACCTGGTGGGCGGTGCCGTGCACCACCACCGAGCGGTAGTTGATCGAGTGGTGGAATCCGGACCGGGCCAGGATCAGGGCGTCCACGTGCGTGACCGTCAGGCAGACCGGGAGGCCGGCATCGGACTGGCCCGTCATCCGCAGCGGGCGCGAGCCCGTCGAACCGTGTACGTAGAGCGTTTCGCCGACCCGCCCGTACAGCGTGGGCAGTACCACCGGGGCGCCCTCGCGGACGAAGCCCAGATGGCAGACGTACCCCTCGTCGAGTATCGCGTGCACCGACTCCTTGTCGTACGAGGCCCGTTGCGGGGAACGGGTGGGGACGGTGCGGTCGGTGGGGGTGTAGGCGGCGGGCTGTGGTGTGGTCGACTGCGGAGTCCCCGCCATTTGCGCTCTCCATTGCACTAGTGCATAATCTTCTTTGTGCTAGGAGAATACATGATCACTGGGCGGCGTGCAGCGGAGATCGCGGCGAGCGTCGAGCGCGCGGTGGGGGCCGGGGAGCTTGAACCTGGGCAACTGCTGCCTCCCATGCGGGCGTTGGCGGTGCGACTCGACGTCAATCCGAACACCGTGGCAGCTGCCTACCGCACGCTGCGCGAGCGCGGGGTCATCGAAACCTCCGGGCGACGGGGGAGCCGGGTGCGGTCCCGGCCGGCGACCACCGGGCGCGAGTGCATCCGGGTGGATGTGCCGGAGGGGGTGCGTGACCTCGCCGAAGGCAACCCCGACACGACGTTGCTGCCGCGCCTCGGGGAGGTGTTCGCCGCCGCCGCCGAGCAGGGCGACCGCGAGCCCGTGCTGTACGGATCGAGGGCTGTGGAGCCCGAGTTGGCGCGGATCACGCGGGCCGAACTGGACGCCGACGGGGTGCCTGACGGGCCGGTCGCCGTCACTTCCGGGTCCCTCGACGCCATCGAGCGGGTGCTGGCCGTCCATCTCAAGCCAGGGGACGCCGTGGCCGTCGAGGACCCCGGGTGGGGCAGCATGCTCGACCTCGTCCCGGCGCTCGGACTGCGGGTCATCCCGGTCGGCGTGGACGACGAAGGGCCGCTCGCCGACGACGTGCGCGCGGCTCTGGAGGCCGGGGCGCGGGCCCTGATCGTCACCGACCGGGCGCAGAACCCGACCGGCGCGGCCGTGAGCGCCGCACGCGCGGACGCCCTGCGGTCCGTGCTGGGGGAACACCCGGAGACCCTGCTCGTCGAGGACGACCACGGCTACCGCATCGTCGAGCAGCCGCTCCATCCGCTGGCCGGGGTCACGCACAGTTGGGCGTTCGTCCGGTCGGTCGCCAAGGCGTACGGCCCCGACCTGCGGCTGGCCGTGCTCACCGGGGATGCCGCCACCGTCGACCGGGTACGGGGACGGCAGCGGCTGGGCCCGGGTTGGGTGAGCCGGCTGGTGCAGCGTGCCGTCGTACGGCTGTGGTCCGGCGGCGCGGTGGACGCGTCGGCCGTGGCGGCGGCGTACGGGCGGCGGCGGGACGCGCTGGTCGGCGCGCTCGCGGAGCGTGGTGTCGAGGCGCACGGCGTGAGCGGGATGAATGTATGGATCCGGGTCCCGGACGAGACCGGCGCGGTCTCCCGGCTGCTGCACGCCGGCTGGGCCGTGGCGCCCGGCGCCCGCTTCCGGATGAGCGCCCCGCCGGGCGTCCGGATCACCGTCTCCACCCTCACAAAGGAGGAGATCGGGCGGGTGGCGGACGCGGTGGCCTCGGCGATCGGGCCGGCGGCGGGCGGCGGGTACGTGTGACGTCGGCGGTGATGTGCGACGTCGGTGGTCATGTGCGACATCAGTGGTCGCATACGCCAACGGGACGTCGGCTCATGTGCGCGGCCTGACCTGCGTCAGGGCCGCGCCCGTCAGGACGATCGCCGCGCCGACCGGTGTCGACCAGGTGAGGGACTCGCCGAGGAGGGCGACACCCGCGGCGGTGGCGATGACCGGGATGAAGTAGGTGACCATCTGGGCGGTCGTCGGGCCGACCTCGGAGACGAGACCGTACTGGAGGAGCATGGCGACACCCGTGCCGAGGGCGCCCAGTGCGACGACCGCCAGCAGGGGCAGCACCGGGAAATGGGTCGGCGCAGTAGTGAACAGCGGGGTGACAAAGCCCAGTTGGGCGGTGGCCAGCAGAAGTTGGGCGCCGGTGAGGGAGAGGTGCGAGTGGGTGGTGCCGGCCAGCGTGCGGCGGACGTAGATCCAGCCGACCGGGTAGCTGAGGGAGGCCACCAGGGCCATCGCGGTGCCTTCGGCGTCCAGGCCGCTGAAGCCCTGCCAGGCGCCGAGCACGGTGAGGACGCCGAGGAAACCGAGGCCGAGACCCGCGACCCGCACCCGCGTCGGGCGGTCCTCCGAGAGCGCGACCAGGGAGAGGGCCATGCCCCACAGCGGTGAGGTCGCGTTGCAGATGCCGGCCAGCGTGGACGGGATCGTCAGCTCCGCGTAGGCGAAGAGCGAGAACGGCAGCGCGTTGAGGAGGAAGGCCGCCACCGTGAGATGGCCCCAGGTGCGGGCGCCGCGCGGCAGTCGCTGTCGCTTCACCGCCATCGCCGCCGCGAGGACCAGTGTGCCGAACAGCAGCCGACCGCAAGTGACGTGGAACGGCGCGTAGGCCTCCGTGCCCACCTTGATCAGAAGAAAACTGAAGCCCCAGACGAGGGAGAGGAAGGCGAAGCGCAGCCGCCAGTCGACGCCGGCGCGGCGGCCTTCGGGGACGCGGACAGGGGCCCGGGTGGAAGCGGCGGTGGTCATACGGGCAACGATGCAGCCGATCAATCTCTTAGTACAAATGAGATTTGGTGAGCCGAATTGCGTAGTATCACTTATATGTTGAACCTGGAGCGCCTGCGCACCCTCGACGCCCTCGCCCGGCACGGCTCGGTCAGCGGGGCCGCCGAAGGGCTGCACGTGACGACCTCGGCCGTCTCACAGCAGATGGCCAAGCTGGAGCGGGAGGTGGGGCAGCGGCTCCTCGCCAAGAACGGGCGCGGTGTGCGGCTCACCGACGCCGGGCGGCTGCTCGCCGACCATGCCGCGCGCATCCTGTCGCAGGTCGAGCTGGCGCAGTCGGACCTGGAGGCGCAACGGGGACAGGTCGTCGGCGAGCTGCGGCTGGCCGCGTTCCCCACCGCCGTCCGGGGGCTGTTTCCCACCGTCTTCCGCGCGCTGCGGGACGGCCATCCGGCGCTGCGCGTCCGCTCACGCGAGCTGGAACCCGAGCGCGCGATCAACGCGGTGGTCCGGGGCGATGTCGACCTCGCCGTCGTCCTCGACTGGTACAACAAGCCGCTGCCGGTGCCAGAAGGGCTCGCCAGGGCCGCGATCCTCGACGATCCGGTGGAGGTGGCGCTGCCCGAGGAGCACCCGCTCGCCGGCCGGGACGACATCGACCTGCGGGAGCTGGCCGACGAGCCGTGGGTCGTCTGGCCCGAGGGCGAGTTCTGCCACGAGTGGCTGCTCTACACGCTGCGCGCCCAGGGCATTGAGCCCCACATCGCCCACCGAGCCGGCGAGCACCACACCCAACTCGCCCTCGTCGCCGCCGGATTGGGCGTGTGCATCGCGCCCCGGCTCGGCCGCGACCCGATGCCGACCGGTGTGCGGACCGTGCCGGTGCGTCACCGGGTCCACCGCAGCGTCTACGCGGTGTGGCGCGCGGACGCCGACCGGCGGCCGTCGATCAGGGCCGCCGTGGAGGCGCTCAGGGCGGCGGGGGCCGCGTGCGGGACGTCGAGCTGACCCTACGACCCCAGCTTGCGGAAGTCCCAGGACGCGATCGCCTCCGGCGTCAGCCGCAGCCAGGCGTGCCTGCCGTCGTGCGGCATCTCGTCGATCCCGAAGTTCTTGCGGGCGAACAGCCGTTCCACCTCGACGAGTTCGGGGCGCGGCTCGCCCGTGCGCGGCGCCTCGCCGATGAACTCGACGCTCCCGGACAGCTCGACGCCGCGCAGTTCGCCGTACTCCCCGCCCGCGTCGACCACGACGGCGACGCGCGGATCGCGGCGCAGCGCGGACCAGCGTTTGCTGCGGGTGATCGAGTACAGCCAGAGCGAGGTGCCGTCCCAGAGGAACCAGAGCGGGCTGACGTGCGGCGCCCCGCCGGCCGAGACCGTCGCCACCCGGCAGGTCCGCTGAGCGCTCAGGAAGGCGTCCCGTTCGGCGGGCTCCATCATGATCTTCCGGCCCCGGCGCTGAGTGACGGTCATGGCGATCCCCTCCGCTGACGTGGCGTCAGAAGAGCATCGGGCGTCTTCCGTCCATGTGCAAGGGGCGATACGCTCGCGCGCCCCAGCGCCGACGCCGAGGGGGCCGTCATGCCGTCGTACGCGAGTGATTCGAAGAGGCACCGGGAGCTGGGCCGACTTCTCGATCCCGCCACCACCGTCCTGCTCACCGTCGAGTGCCAACGGGGCGTCGTCGGACCGGACGGCGCGTTGCCCGAACTCGCCCGGGAGGCCCGCTCCTCCGGGGCGCTGGCCCAAGTGGCCCGGCTGGTCGACGCGGCTCATGTGCATGGCGTACAGGTGCTGCACGCCATCGCCGAGCGGCGTCCCGACGGGCGGGGAGCCAACCGCAACGCCCGCCTGTTCCGCGCGGCGGAGCGGCTGCCCGTACGGCAGTTGACCGGCAGCGCGGCCGTATGTGTCGCGCCGCCCATCGAGGTCGCCGAGGAAGACCTGATCGTGCGGCGGCTGCACGGACTGTCCCCGCTGGCGGGCACCGACGTGGACGCGCTGCTGCGCAACCTGGGGTGCCGCACGCTGATCGTCACCGGCGTCTCGGCCAACGTGGCCGTCCCGAACGCCGTGTTCGACGCGGTGAACCTCGGCTACACGGTCGTCGTGCCCGGGGACGCCATCGCGGGGGTGCCTGCCGACTACACCCCCGCGATGACCCGCCACACCCTCGCGTTGGTCGCCACGGTCGTGACCACGGACGAGGTGCTGGCCTGTTTCGAACAGGGCTAGTGGTGGGAGGAGGGCGCCTGGCAAGCGTCGGGTCCGAACAAGCGTCGGTCCAACCCCATGCGCCCCGACCGACGTCAGGCCAGCATGATCGACTCTCCTGAGACGCTGACCTCCTTGGCGGGCAGCGCCTTCGTCGCCGGGCCGCTCTGCACGCTGCCGTCGGTGATCGAGAAGTTGCTGTTGTGGCAGGGGCAGTTGATCACGCCGTCGGCGATCGACTTCACCGCACACCCCTGGTGGGTGCACACCGAGGAGAAGGCCTTGTAGGTGCCCGCCTCCGGCTGGGTGACGACGACGCCCTCACTCTCGAAGATCTTGCCGCCTCCCTCGGGGATGTCCGAGGTCTTGGCGATCTCCTTGCCGGCCGCGTCGCCGCCGCTCGCGCTGCCGCTGCTCGCGTCGTCGCCCGCGTCGGAACCGGACGAGACCGAGCTCGACGAGTCGTCGTCCGACCCGCACGCGGTCAGCGCGACGGCGAGCCCCGCCACGCCGGCCGCGGTCATGACGGTGCGACGGGCCGGCTCGTGTGCGGGTTTGATCGTTTCGCTGGTCATGCTGACGATTCCTTCCGGTGATGCGTTCGCACTTTCGCCCATGAATACGAGGCGGCCGTGCTTGAACGTTCAGACAGGTTCCATATCTTGACGCGTCCCGGATCACAGCGGCGTCAAGAGGAGCTGTCGGTCTGCTGTCGGCCAGTAGCCTGGGGCAATGCTCAAGGAAGTCAGCGCGACCCGGTACATCGCGCCGTTGCGTGAGGGCGGCTCGTTGCCGGGGCTCGTCGAGGCCGACGACCGCGGGACGTACGTCCTGAAGTTCAGCGGCGCGGGTCAGGGCCGCAAGACGCTCGTCGCGGAGGTTGTCTGCGGTGAGCTGGCCCGGCGGCTCGGTCTGCGGGTGCCCGGTCTTGTGACCGTCGACCTCGACCCCGTCCTGGGTCTTGGCGAGCCGGACGAACGGGTGCAGGAGTTGATCAAGTCCAGTGGCGGCACCAACCTCGGGATGGACTTCCTGACCCGGGCGATCGGCTTCGACCCGCTCGCGTTCGAGGTGAGCCCCGAGGAGGCCGGGCGGATCCTCTGGTTCGACGCGCTGATCAACAACGTCGACCGCTCCTGGCGCAACCCCAACCTGTTGATGTGGCACGGTGAGCTGTGGCTCATCGACCACGGCGCCACCCTGATCTGGCACCACCACTGGCCCGGCGCCCGCACCTCCGCCGCCAAGCCCTACGACGCCTGCGACCACGCCCTCGCGCGCTTCGGCCCCGATGTCGCGGCGGCTGCCGCCGGGCTCGCGCCCCTGGTCACCGGGGAACTGCTCGCCGAGGTGACCGCCGAGATCCCGGACGTGTGGCTGAGGGACGAGCCCGGCTTCGAGACGCCGGACGCGCTGCGGCGGGCGTACGCGGAGCCCCTGCTCGCGCGGGCCGCCGGCATTCACGAACGTATCGAGGGGATCTGGTGAGCGACCGCTTCCTGGGCACCGGGGCGACCGGACAGGACGTCTACGAGTACGCGCTGCTGCGGGTCGTGCCCCGGATCGAGCGCGGCGAGTGCGTCAACGCGGGCGTCCTCGTGTACAGCCGCTCCCGGGCCCTCGTGGCCGCCCGCACCCACCTGGACGAGGCCAAGCTGCTCGCCCTGGACCCCGGGGCGGACGTGGTCGGCGTACGCGCCGCGCTGCGCGCCGTGGAGGGCGTGTGCGTCGGGGGAGAGGCGGCGGGTCAGGCCGCCCGCGACGACGCAGGGCGGCGGTTCCGGTGGCTCGTCGCACCCCGTTCGACGGTCGTCCAGGCGGGGCCCGTGCACACGGGGCTCACGGCGGATCCGGCGGCGGAGGCCGAGCGGCTGCTGGCTCTGCTGGTGAAGTGACGGACCGGTGAACACCCGACACGGACCTGTTCGAACGGTCGCCGGAGGGCCGGCGTCAGGGATCACACCTGGTGGAGCGTTGACACCGGGTGCCAGGACTTCTAGCGTCACGTGTGCTGAAGGTACTAAGCGGTCGCTCACCCAGTGGGGCGCCGCAGGAGCCGCATCCCAAGGGCGAGGAGAACCAGCAATGTCCACCACTGAGCAGCGTGTGGCCGTGGTCACCGGTGGCGCGCGCGGCATCGGCGCCGCGACCGCCGTACGACTGGCCGCCGAGGGGCGTGCCGTCGCGGTGATCGACCTCGACGAGGCCGCGTGCAAGGACGCCGTGGAGAAGATCACCGCCGCCGGCGGCAAGGCGCTCGCGGTCGGCTGCGACGTCTCCGACGAGGCCCAGGTCGAGGCCGCCGTCGCCCGGATCGCCGAGGAGCTGGGCGCCCCCACGATCCTGGTGAACAACGCCGGCGTGCTCCGCGACAACCTGTTGTTCAAGATGAGCGCGTCCGACTGGGACACGGTCATGAACGTGCATCTGCGCGGCGCCTTCCTGATGGCCAAGGCAGTCCAGAAGTACATGGTCGAGGCCAAGTTCGGCCGGATCGTGAACCTGTCCTCGTCGTCCGCGCTGGGCAACCGCGGTCAGGCCAACTACTCCGCCGCCAAGGCCGGTCTGCAGGGCTTCACCAAGACCCTCGCCATCGAGCTCGGCAAGTTCGGCGTCACCGTCAACGCCGTCGCGCCCGGTTTCATCGTCACCGACATGACCGCGGCCACCGCGGCCCGGGTCGGCATGGGCTTCGAGGACTTCCAGGCCGCGGCGGCCACGCAGATCCCCGTGCAGCGCGTCGGCAGGCCGGAGGACATCGCGGGTGCCATCGCGTACTTCACGGGCGAGGAGGCCGGATTCGTCTCCGGCCAGGTGCTGTACGTCGCCGGCGGACCGCTCAACTAGGGGATCGAACATGACTTCGGTGGAACTCCCCGAGCTTTCGGGCAAGGTCGCCCTCATCACCGGCGCCAGCCGCGGCATCGGTCACGGCATCGCCGAGGCCCTCGTCGCGCGCGGCGACCGGGTGTGCGTCACGGGCCGCAACGAGGACGCCCTCAAGGAGGCCGTCGAGAAGCTCGGCGCCGACCGCGTCATCGGCGTCGCCGGCAAGGCCCACGACGAGGCCCACCAGGCGCAGGCCGTCGAGCGCACCATGGAGGCATTCGGGCGCGTCGACTTCCTGGTCAACAACGCCGGTACGAACCCGGTGTTCGGCCCCATCGCCGACCTCGACCTGAACGTGGCGCGCAAGGTGTTCGAGACCAACGTCGTCTCCGCCCTCGGCTTCGCGCAGAAGACCTGGCACGCCTGGCAGAAGGACAACGGCGGCGCGATCGTCAACATCGCCTCCGTCGCCGGTGTCTCCGCGTCGCCGTTCATCGGCGCGTACGGCATCAGTAAGGCCGCCATGATCAACCTGACCCTGCAGCTGGCGCACGAGTACGCGCCGAGGGTGCGGGCCAACGCGATCGCGCCCGCCGTGGTGAAGACGAAGTTCGCGCAGGCCCTGTACGAGGGCCGGGAGGCGGAGGCCGCGGCGTCCTACCCGCTCGGCCGGCTGGGCGTGCCCTCCGACATCGGCGGCGCCGCCGCGTTCCTCACTTCCGAGCAGTCCGACTGGATCACCGGACAGACCCTCGTGGTCGACGGCGGCATCTTCCTCAACGCCGGGGTCGGCTGACCCGCTGCGGTGGGCGCCGGTGCATGGTTCACCACAGGCCTCCGGCGCCCGCCCGCGATCCTCACAGCGACTCGACACAGCCGTCACAGGCGGACCGGTCAGAGGCTCTGCCAGCCGGGCGGGAGTGGCGCGGGGGCCTGCGGTATCGTTCGGCCACTCTTGGTACGGCATTTCGAGGAGCATCCACGTGTTCAACCGGAACCGATACTTGCCGCCACTCGCGGTGATCGCGTCCATATCCATGGTGACCGGGTGTGGTGTGTTCTCCTCGGACGCCGCCGGAGACGCGGACCCCATCGTCGTGGGGACCACCAGTACGCCGAGCACCCTGGACCCGGCCGCCGCCTGGGACAGCTCCTGGGAACTGATGCGCAACGTGTTCCAGCCCCTGCTGAACTACAGCCCCGGCGGTGCCGAGCCCGAGCCGGACGCCGCCGAGAAGTGCGAGTTCACGGACAGCTCCAGCACGATGTACAGCTGCACGCTGCGCGAGGGACTGAAGTTCTCCAACGGGCACGCGCTGGACGCCAGGGCCGTCAAGCACTCGTTCGACCGGATCATGAAGATCAACGTCAACGGCGGACCCGCCGGTCTGCTGGGCACCCTCTCCCGGGTGCAGACGAAGGGCGACCGTGAGGTCGTCTTCCACCTCAGCCAGCCCGACGCGACCTTCCCCCTCGTGCTCACCACGCCCGCCATGTCGATCGTGGACCCCGCGGACTACCCGGCGGACAAGCTCCGCGAGGACGGGAAGATCACCGGGTCGGGGCCGTACAACCTCGCCTCCTACACCGAGGGCGAGAAGGCCGAGCTGGTGAGCAACGGGAACTACAAGGGCCTCGCGGAGCGCAAGAACTCCGGCGTCACGATCCGGTACTTCCCTCAGTCGGACGAGATGGTCAAGGCTCTCAAGAGCAAGGACATCTCGGTCGTCTATCGTGGTCTCGGTGCTGAGGACATCGTGGACATCCAGGCCAACCACGACGAGGAGGGGCTCCAGATCGTGGAGAACCCCACCACCGAGATCAGCTATTTGGTGTTCAACCCGAAGGACACCTGGGCCAAGAACCCCGCGGTCCGCAAGGCCGTCGCCCAGGTCCTCGACCGCCCGGCGCTCGCCCACAACGTCTACAAGGACACCGTCGAGCCGCTGTACTCCATGATCCCCCGGGGTCTGGTGGGTCACACGACGGGCTTCTTCGACGACTACGGCAACCCCAGCGCGACCAAGGCGAAGGCCATCCTCACCGAGGCGGGCATCACC
This sequence comes from Streptomyces sp. TG1A-60, assembly GCF_037201975.1. Taxonomy (NCBI): domain Bacteria; kingdom Bacillati; phylum Actinomycetota; class Actinomycetes; order Kitasatosporales; family Streptomycetaceae; genus Streptomyces; species Streptomyces sp. TG1A-60. Next base: position 7,032,929 of record NZ_CP147520.1, read on the forward strand.
GAAACGGTTCCTCTCACCCTCTGGTACACCTCCGACCGCTACGGTTCCCAGACCAAGCCGGCCTTCGAGGAACTAAAGCGGCAGCTGGAGGCGTCCGGTCTGTTCGAGGTCACGCTGAAGAGCCGCCCCTGGAAGACGTACTCGGAGGGCTACCAGAAGGGCGAGTACCCGGTCTTCGGGCGTGGCTGGAACCCGGACTTCAACGACGCCGACAACTTCATCGCGCCCTTCGTGGGCGAGCAGAACGCGCTCGGCACGCCGTACGACGCCCCCGAGATCACCGACGAACTGATCCCGGCGTCGCGCGCCGAGAGCGACCGCGGGGCCGTCGCCGAGGAGTTCGAGGAGGCCCAGCAGATCCTCGTGGACGACGCCCGGCTGATCCCGCTGTGGCAGGGCAAGGCGTACACGGCCGCGAACGAGGAGATCGCCGGTCTGGACCATGTCATCGACCCCGCGACGATGATGCTGATGTGGCAGCTGTCCTGGAAGACCAGCTGGTAGTTCCGGGGGAGGGGCCCGATTGTCAGTGGGCGCCGGTAGGTTCTGTGCTCTGACGACGGCCGCGTCCTACGCGGCCCTCCACGGCCGTATGTTCCGCGGCCGTGAAGTGAGCGCACACCGGAGGACGTTGACGTGACCGACATCGCCATGCTGCCCGAGTCCTGGCGCGGGGTCCTGGGGGACGAGCTGCAGCAGCCCTACTTCAAGGAACTCGCCGGGTTCGTCGAGGAGGAGCGTGCCAAGGGTCCCGTCCACCCTCCGCGCGAGGAGGTCTTCGCCGCACTCGACGCAACGCCGTACGAGAACGTGAAGGTGCTGATCCTCGGCCAGGACCCGTACCACGGTGAGGGCCAGGGCCACGGTCTGTGCTTCTCGGTGCGGCCTGGCGTGAAGACCCCGCCCTCGCTGCGGAACATCTACAAGGAGATGCAGGCCGAGCTGGGCACCCCGATCCCGGACAACGGCTATCTGATGCCCTGGGCCGAGCAGGGTGTGCTGCTGCTCAACGCGGTCCTCACGGTCCGTTCCGGTGAGGCCAACTCGCACAAGGGCAAGGGCTGGGAGAAGTTCACCGACGCCGTGATCCGCGCGGTGGCCGACCGCCCCGCCCCGGCGGTCTTCGTGCTGTGGGGCAATTACGCGCAGAAGAAGCTGCCGCTGATCGACGAGGAGCGGCACGTGGTGGTGAAGGGCGCGCACCCCTCGCCGCTGTCCGCCAAGAAGTTCTTCGGCTCGCAGCCGTTCACACAGATCAACGAGGCCGTCGCGAGGCAGGGGCACGAGCCGATCGACTGGACGATCCCGAACCTCGGCTGATTTGCCTCCGACCCACTCTCACCCGTCTGCCCGTGGGTACGGCTACGGGCTTGCCCGCTGTACGGCTGCCGGGGCGCCCCGGCAGCCGTACGGAGCCGCCTGACCGGGATCGGTGGTGCCTGCCGTTAGCGTCGGGACGGACAGGTGGGACAGGGGCGAGGAGTGCGGAGGACGCGGTGGTGGAGCGACAGGAGCAGGTGGCGCCGGACGCGATCACGACCCGGATCGGGCAGGCGGTCATGCTGCACCACGCGGGTGACCGCGAGGAGGCCCGGGACCGTCTCCTGAAGCTGTGGGCGGAGATCGGAGAGGACGGCGCCCCGTTCCACCGCTGCACGCTGGCCCACTACATGGCCGACACCCAGGACGACCCGGACGCCGAACTGGCCTGGGACCTCAGGGCGTTGTCGGCCGCCGGTGAGCTGACCGACGGCCGGGCGGCGGGGCACCGCGACGAACTCGCGGTGCGTGCCTTCTACCCCTCGCTGCACCTGAACCTCGCCGCCGACTACGCCAGACTCGCCCGCCACGACGCCGCCCGCAGCCACCTGCGCCTGGCACGCGCCGCGCTCGGCACACTGGGGGACGGCAGCCACGGCGACGGCGTCCGGACCGCCCTGGCGCGACTGGAGGCCCGGCTCGACGGGGCGGACCCGGCCGGGGGAGACACGCCGGGGCCGCCGGGACAGCGGTCCTAGTGCCGCCACCGGCAATGTTCGTCCCGTCGCGACGCCCGGCACGCCCTCTCGCCGCACCGGCCGAAAGCCCGAGTACGCCCAGTACGAGGACGCCCGGCCGGCACACCGAGAGCACGCACCGGACGCCGCTCCTTCACGGGGGAACATCGCCTGCCGCGGCACTGGCGCCGGGCCAGGCCCCGTGCCAAGGCGCGGGGCGTCTCAACGGCCGTACACGTCCTTGCAGACGGCCGCCTGCGGGGTGTCCTTGCCCCAGCCGCCGTACTTGTGGCCGAGCGCGCACACATCGGAGTTCTTCGGCGGTTCCGTCGGGACGGTCCTGGGGAGGGGTGGGACCTCGACGTGGGGCCGGGACCTGGGCGGCGGAGCCGGCCGCTCGGGCGGAGCCGGCCGCACGTCCGGGGGCGGGGGCGCGCTGGGCGTGGGTGTGGCGGCGGGAGCCGACGCGGCGGCCCCGGGCGTCATGGACGCGCTCGGCGTGGGGTCCCGGGGCGGGCCGATCAGTTCCAGTGCCTCCCGCGCCGGAGCCTGCACGATCTGTGTCTCGGTGGTGCCGTCCGGGCGGGGCTCGGACGGCGGGGACGGGGTGGGCGACGCCCCCGGCGGGGGCGGGTGTTGCGTGGTCACACAGCCGGCGAGGGCCGAGACGGCCACGGTGACCAGGAGCGTTGCGGTGGTGGTCGGTCGATGCACACGCGCAACTCTGCTGTGTCCGGGCCGCTTTGGGGAGGGGGTGGGCGGAGGATGCCCCCACACGGGTGACGTCGGGGCCCGACTGCGAACGCCGTGCGCCCCACGCGAGGGCCCCGGTGATCGCCTCCGTACGCCGGGATCCGCCTGCGCTCAGTACCCGGTGGCGCCGTCGATCCGCTCCCGGATCAGGTCGGCATGCCCGTTGTGCCGCGCGTACTCCTCGATCATGTGCGTGTAGATCCACCGCAGGCTCGGCGCCTCGCCCGCAAGCCTGTGCACGGCCTTGCCGACGTCGTCCAGGGCGAAGCCGTCCGCGTTGCGCCGGGCGATCACGATCTCCGCCTGCCAGGCGCCGTACGCCTTCTCCCAGGTGTCCCGCTCCGTCAGATGGAACTCCCCGTCCGGGTCCGCCTCGCTGAAGTGGATCGGCCCCTGGTCGTCGTCCACCAGCACCTTGCGGAACCAGATGCGCTCGACCTCCGCCATATGCCGGACGAGGCCCAGCAGGGACAGTACCGAGGCGGTTCTCAGCCGGGCGTCGTCCAGACCCTCGCACTTGATCGCGAGGGTCTCGCGGTGATGGTCGAGCCAGCCTTCGAGCATCGTCCGCTCGTCGGCGGTGACGGACGGTTGGGTGCGCTGGATCGTCATGCCGGCCGTCCTCGCAGCCCCCGTATGCTGCCGACGAGGCATTCTGACGGCACACCGCGGACGGGAGACCCCTGTGAAGGTCGGCTGCATCGGACTCGGCGACATCGCGCGGAAGGCGTATCTGCCGGTGCTCGGCACCCTGCCGGGGCTCGAACTCCATCTGCAGACGCGGACGCCGGCCACCCTCGCCACGGTCGCCGACGGTCTCCGTCTCCCACCGGGACAGCGGCACGCGGACCTCGACGCGCTGCTCGCCCAGGACCTCGACGCGGCCTTCGTGCACGCCTCCACCGCGGCCCACCCCGAGATCGTCGCGCGACTGCTGGAGGCGGGCGTACCGACGTACGTCGACAAGCCGCTCGCGTACGAACTCGCCGACTCCGAACGGCTCGTACGGCTCGCGGAGGAGCGGAACGCCGGTCTCGCCGTGGGCTTCAACCGGCGGTACGCGCCCGGGTACGCGCAGTGCGCCGACCATCCGCGCGAGCTGATCCTCATGCAGAAGAACCGCATCGGCCTGCCCGAGGTGCCGCGCACCATGATCCTGGACGACTTCGTCCATGTCGTCGACACCCTGCGGTTCCTGGTGCCGGGAGACGTGGAGGACGTGACCGTGCGGGGCCGGACCGAGAGGGGGCTGCTGCACCACGTCGTCCTGCAGCTCTCCGGGGCGGGCTTCACCGCGCTCGGTGTGATGAACCGGCTCAGCGGTTCGGCGGAGGAGATCCTGGAGGTCTCCGGACAGGACACCAAGCGCCAGGTCGTGAACCTCGCGGAGATCATCGACCACAAGGGGCAGCCGTCCATGAGGCGGCGCGGCGACTGGGTTCCGGTGGCCCGGCAGCGCGGCGTCGAGCAGGCGGTCCTCGCCTTCCTCGACGCCGTGCGCGCGGGCAAGGTGCTCAGCGCGCGGGACGCGCTGGCGACCCATGAGCTGTGCGAGCGGGTGGTGCGGGCGCTGGAGGATCCGCCCGCCTGAGCCGCACCGCCCGTACGCCGTCAAAGGCGCCCCACGCGAGAAGCACCAGCAGCGCCGTGTGCACCGGCCAGTCTCCGAAGCGGACGTACGGCGTCGTGCCGCTCGCCAGCGGCACTTCGTACACCGCCGTCGTGCTCTCGTCCGTGCCCAGCCAGGAGCCGACGCGCTCGCCGTCCGGGCCGTGGACGGCCGAGACGCCGGTGAGCGTCGCGTGCGCCATCGGGCGGCCCGTCTCGGCGGCCCGCAGCGCGGCCAGGGATGCGTGCTGCTCCGGTGCCCAGCTCTGCTGGAACGTCGAGGTCGCCGACTGTGCGAGCAGCAACTCGGCGCCCTCCTGGGCGAGATGACGGCTCATGTCCGGGAACGCGGACTCGAAGCAGACCATCGGGCCGATCCGCAGCCCGTTCCCGGAGTCGAACACGACCTGCTCAGTACCGCGCCTGCGGTCCTCGCCGGCCGCCTCACCGACCGAGGTGGCCCAGCCGAGGAGTGAGCGCGCGGGGATGTACTCGCCGAAGGGGACCAGACGCATCTTGTCGTAGCGGTCGCCGGTCGGGCCGTCGGGGCCGACGAGCACCGAACTCTTGTAGATGCCGGGGCGGTCGGAGCGGCGGGCGTCGACGTTCACGAGGATGTTCGTGTCCGTCTGCCGGGCCAGCGCGGCGATCCGGTCGGCGAGGTCGGACCGGTCGGCCAGGTCGAAGCCGACGCTGCTCTCGCCCCACACGATCAGGTCCAGGTTGTGCCCCGCGAGCCGTCGGGTGAGCGCCTCCTCGCGGGCGAACCGGTTGTCGGGGCCGTCGGTGACACCGGGCTGTACGACGGCGATCCGCACCTCGTCGCGGATGCCAGGGCGTGGCGACCACAGCCACACGGCCGAGGTCGCGAGGGCCGCCGCGACGAGACCGGAGAGCGCGGGCGCCCGGGACCGCCGTACCGACACCAGCACGGTGACCGCGGCGTTGACGGCCACCACCAGGAAGCTGATCAGCCAGACCCCGCCGACCGAGGCCAGCCGCAGCGCGGGCTCCACCTGCCACTGGCTCGACCCCAGCAGGCCCCACGGCCCGCCGAGCCCCTGCCAGGAGCGGACGAGTTCGATCGCCAGCCAGCCCGAGGGCACGACCAGCAGCGCGGCGGCGACCCGCCCGGGCGAGGGCGCACCGGCCAGGAACCGGCGCACCAGCCACGCCCAGGGCGCCCACAGCGCGCCCAGCAGGCCGGCCAGCACGAAGGTGAAGACATGCAGGTTCGGCAGCAGCCAGTGGTGCATGGCCAGCATGAAGCCGAAGCCGCCGAGCCAGCCGTCGCACACCGCCCGTCGGCCCGTCGGGGCCGTGCGGACCAGCAGCATCCACGGCACCAGCGCCACATACGCGAGCCACCACAGGCCGGGCGCCGGGAACGCCAGCACGGGCAGCGCACCGGCCATGGCGGCAGCCACCCGCCGCCGCCATGGGGAAGCGAGCCAGTCGGCCGTCCTCATACGGCGCCTCCCTCCCCGCTGGTGCGTCTCTCCAGTGTGCGCGCCGGAGACGATCTCCGACAGGGGGCGTGGGAGCGGCGGGGGTGGTGCGCTGGTCCGGACAGCGGTGCCGCGGTCCGGTCGGCGGCGGCCGGAGCGGAGAGCGGTCAGGCCGGGGAAGGGTGGTGGTCGGGCGTGAGGCCTTCCGGGGCGCGGCGCCATTTTTCCCGGACGACCACCTCGTGGACGCGCCAGCCGTCGGGTGTGCGGACCAGCGCGAAGGCGTAGCGACCGCCGCAGACGAAGTCGGGGGCCGTGGAGGCGCCGTCGTGTCCGGCGAAGCGCATCGGGTTGACGTAGTCCGCCTGGACCCGGGCGGTGTCGCCGGTGTCCTGCTCCAGGGACCCGAACCGCACGCGCCGGTTGACGATCAGATGCTGGCGCATCGGGAAGCGTTCCATACTCCGCGCCAGCCACTCGGCGACCTGGACGGCGTCGCCTTCGATGCCGCCGGCCGAGCGGTAGTCCGCGCGGCCGTCCGGCGCGAACAGTTCTCGGTACGCCGTCCAGTCGCCGTCGTCCACTGCCACCGCGTACTCGGTGATCAGGCCGTCGACGGCGAGTCGGTCCATCACGGTCGCGAGCTCCACGCGCTGCGTCATCGGCTCAGTGTTGGGGCAGGAGACGCGCCACGCCAAGGGGTGTGCGGGCAGATGGGGGATATGTCATGGGTCAGTCGGCCGATCACGGCACCGGGCTGTCGATATTCGGTGGCTCCCTGACACGGTGATGATCGAATCTGGTTGCCGTGAGTGAAACCGAACGTCAGCCGGCGACCGAGCCCATGTTCCGTGTCCGTGCCCGCCACACCGACGACACGGTGACCGTCTACCAGGCCTACCACCCGGGGATCGGCGGCCCCGCCGCGCGCGACGGCCGCTTCCCGGCGGCGTGGAAGCGGGACCGGATGACCTGGATCAAGCCGTCCTTCCTGTGGATGATGTACCGCTGCGGCTGGGGCCTGAAGGAGGGGCAGGGGACGGTCCTGGCCGTCGAGATCAGCCGCGACGGCTTCGCGTGGGCGCTGCGCAACTCCTGCCTCTCGCACTACGTGCCGAAGCTGCACGAGAGCCAGGCCGCCTGGAGGCGGGAGCTGCGCCGGTCGCCCGCGCGGGTGCAGTGGGACCCCGAGCGAGACCTGCGGCTCGGCCCGCTGCCGTACCGCTCGCTCCAACTGGGGCTGGCGGGGGAGGCGGCGGCCCGGTACGCGGACGAGTGGATCGTCGGCATCGAGGACGTGACGCCGCTCGCCAGGGAGGTCCACGGTCTCGTACGGGCGGGTGAGTCGGCCGCGGCGACCGCGCTGCTGCCCGAGGAGCGGCCGTATCCCGTCGCGGACGAGGTGCTGGCCCGTCTGCGTCGCTGACGGGGGAGATCGGTGAACACGCTCAGCGGCGGTGCCGGCGGTGCCGGCGGAGCGGCGAGCGGGCCTCGTTCTCCTCGTTCTCCTCGGTCGTGCGGAGCTTCGCCAGGCCGTGGCGGAGGATGCCGAGTCCCGCCGCAGGGCACCCTCAGCATGGGTCGGGACCACACGGTCACGCGCTCGGGAGCCTGTGCCGTCAGCGCGCGGCGAACTGGACTTGGGTCGACTGCACGACGTCCGGCCGTACCGCGATCCCCTTGACGGTCAGCTGCTCTCCGTAGATGTCGGTGATCCTGATCGTCCCGCCGCACGCGGTGCCCTGCTCGGAGAGGAAGTAGTTGTATTCGGTACGGGGGAGCCGCGTCCAGTCGCTGCCGTCACCGACTTCCAGCCGGGCGACCGGGTTGCGGTGGCCGATCACCTGGACGCCGCACCAGTACTGGCTGGACCCGGTCTTGTACCGGATGGAGAGCGTGTCGGCCGCGTCGGGGCTCAGCAGGTTCCAGGTGATCGGTATCTGACCGCGTGAAGGGTCGGCGAGCTTGGCGAAGGCCTGTGCGCTGAGGTCGAGTTGTCCGGGCTTGCAGGGCGACGGACACTCGTTGGTGATACGGACCGTGACGGAGGCGCCGCCCGCCGCACGGACCCTCACATACGCCCCGCAGGCCTGGGAGACCTCGTAGTCGGTGGTGTTCATCGCCGCGGTCATGACGTCGTCGCTCGGGCCGAACGAGCAGGCGCCGCTCTCGCCCGTCCCGGCGTCGTAGAAGGTGGCGACGCCTTCGTAGTCGACCCCGGGGCGGATACGTCCCGCCAGCGGAGCCGAGGCGGGTCCGGGCTGCCGGGTGCTCGCGGGCGTCGGTCGCGCGGACTCGGTGGTCGCGGCTGCCTCCGGGGTGGTCGGGAAGACCGACGGGGTCGGGGACTTCGAGGGCGTTGACGTCGGCTTCCGCTCCGGGGGCGTGGGCGGTGCGGTGGCCTTGGTGGTGGCGACGGGCTTGGTGCCCGCCTTCCCGGTGGCCTCGGCGTCGGGTCCGGCCTCGGGGTTGAACGCCATGACGAGGGACGCGGTCAGCCCGACGGCTGCCACGGCGGCGACGGAGACGACGGTGGTGCGCCGCTCGGGGCGGTGGGTGGAGCGGTGGGAACGGGGTGCCACGGTTGAGCCCTTCGAGTCCTGGCGTGGTGCGGGCGAGCGTGCCCGAGTACATGTGTGGTTCGTGTGGGGCCCGGGTGAAAGGAGCTTCCCACTCCTTGGTCGCCACCGGGTCCGCAAATGGTTGCCTTCGACGGCAGCGGGGCGGCGACAGAAGAAGTGTCGTGTCCGGTCACGGTGGTCACCGGTGGGAGCCGGGAGCCGGGGGTTCGCACGAAGAGGTCGAGACAGTCCCGCATCCGCCATTCCTTGCTCAGGACGTGTCCATGACGGCGTTGTTGCCCGCGGCGGCCATACCGGCGATCGCGCGGTGGTAGCCCCGCCAGGTGCGGTGGAGCAGGGTGGCGAGCCGTTCTGGCGGTATCTCCTGGCGCGTACGCATGGCGTGGAAAGCGTCGACCGGCATGTGGAAGTACGGCTCGTCCAGGACGCGCAGCAGCTCTGTCGCGATGCTCGATTTCCCCGAACTGGAGGTGCCGTTCAGGAAGATGATCAGGCCGCCGGGGGCGCGATGCTGCGCGTTTGTGCGGCGGCCCGCCGACGTCACGCGGCCTCGACGACGTCTCCGCGTATCGCCGCGGCCCACTCCACGACCAAGAGCTCGTACTCCGCCCGCTCCTGCGCCGACAGCGATCCGCCCGAACGCCGCCACAGCGCTCTGATCTGGTCGTTCAAGTCGGCGGCAGACCGCACGGAACCACAGACGATGGAATCGGGGGACATGCGGACAAGAGTAGGCGCCCGGACTGACAGCGCGCTACTGCTCGGCTACGGATGCCGTATGTGGTTGGTCACTGACGGGAGTTGGGAAGGAACGCGCCGTCCCTGCCGGAGGCGCGTGCCGCGCCCCGGGCGGTCGCTCCCGCTCAGCCCGCCGACTCGCCCGCGTGGGGGCTCAGTACACCCATGGACACCAGGACGACGATGACGATGCCCAGGACGATGCGGTACCAGACGAACGGCATGAAGCTCCTGGTGGAAATGAACTTCATGAACCAGGCGATGACCGCGTAGCCGACGACGAAGGCGATGACCGTGGCGAAGATGGTCGGGCCCCAGGAGACGTGGCCGCCCTCCATCGCGTCCATCAGTTCGTAGCCGCCGGAGGCGAGGACCGCGGGGATGGCGAGGAGGAAGGAGTAACGGGCTGCGGCCTCGCGCTTGTAGCCCATGAGGAGGCCACCGCTGATGGTGGCGCCGGAGCGGGAGACGCCCGGGACGAGGGCCATGGCCTGGCAGAGGCCGAAGATGAGGCCGTCCTTGACGCTGAGCTGTTCGAGGCCCTTGCGCTCCTTGATCGCGCGGTGCTTGCCGCCGGTCTCGTCGCGGGCGGCCAGACGGTCCGCGACGCCCAGGACGATGCCCATGACGATCAGCATCGTCGCCGTGATGCGCAGATCACGGAAGGGGCCCACGATCTGGTCCTTGAGAGTCAGGCCGAGGACACCGATCGGGATGGAGCCGACGATGACCAGCCAGCCCATCTGCGCGTCGTGATCACCGCGCAGCTCCTTGTCGAACAGGGAGCGGGACCACGCCGAGATGATGTTGACGATGTCCTTGCGGAAGTAGATCAGCACCGCGGCCTCGGTACCGATCTGGGTGATCGCGGTGAAGGCCGCGCCCGGGTCCTCCCAGCCGGAGAAGGCCGCCGTCAGGCGCAGGTGCGCGCTGGAGGAGATGGGGAGGAATTCGGTCAGCCCCTGGACGAGTCCGAGGATGAGTGATTCAAACCAAGACATGAAGTTACGTGGTCCAAGCGCTGATCGTGGTGGGCCGACGGAGGACGTGCCGCGCCGCGGGGCGGGTGATCACAGGTGCTGTGGGGCAGCCTAGCGCCCCTTGGGTACGGGGCCGTCACAGGGGTTTCCCGGGGGCTGGGCGGGGGCCGGGCCGGTGAGGTGCGGGCCGAGCGTTGCGAGGGGTGGAACGGCGGGATCCGTGGTGTTGACCAGTCACGATGTCCGCACATACGTTGCTGACGAGGGAAAGCGCTTGCCGTAGCGAGGGGTCGCCGTTCCGCCGGAGCCCGTGCCACCAGGCGTTCGTCAACGTCCCGACGTCACGTTCGATGGAGTGCTGATCACGTCCATGCCCACACCCAGCAACGACCCGAGCCCGGCTCCGGACCACCTGCCGAACCGCCCCCCGGTCCCCCTGACCGGCCGCCGCATCCGCGCCGCGGTCATCGGCATCGGCGCCATCGGCGGCGGCGCCCATCTGCCCGCGCTCGCACGTCTCGCCGAGGAGGGCGAGACCGAGGTCGTCGCCGCGGTGGACACCGACGCCGACGCGGTCGAGCTGTTCCGCAGGGAGAACGGCATCCCGCACGGGTACACGGACCTGGACCGCATGCTGGCGGAGCAGCGCCCCGACCTGGTCTCGATCTGCACCCCGCCGACCCTCCACCGCGACCAGACCGTCGCCGCGCTGCGGGCCGGTGCCTGGGTGTGGTGCGAGAAGCCGCCGGTGCCGACGCTCGCCGACTTCGACGCCGTCACGGCGGAGGAGGGGACGAAGGGGGGCGGACCGTACGCCTCGATCGTCTTCCAGCACCGCTTCGGTTCGGGTTCACGGCATGTACGGAAGCTGATCGCCGAGCAGGCCGTCGGGCGACCGCTCGTGGCCCACTGCCAGACCACCTGGTACCGGGACACCGCCTACTACGCCGTGCCCTGGCGCGGGCGCTGGCAGACCGAGGGCGGCGGGCCGGCCATGGGCCACGGCATCCACCAGATGGATCTGCTGCTCGATCTGCTCGGCCCGTGGAGCGAGGTCCGGGCGATGGCCGGGCGGCTGGTCCACGACGTGGAGACCGAGGACGTCTCGACTGCCCTCGTGCGTTTCGAGAACGGCGCCATGGCCACCGTCGTCAACAGCGTCCTCAGCCCCGACGAGGTCAGCCGCATCCGCATCGACTGCGAGCGCGCCACCGTCGAACTGACCCATCTGTACGGCCACGGCAACGCCGACTGGTCCATCACCCCCGCCCCGGGCACCCCGGACGCGGACGCGGCGGCCTGGCGCGACTTCGGTGCGGACGTGCCCAGCTCGCACCTGGCGCAGCTGCGTGAACTGGTCGCCAGCATGCGCGCGGGTGACCGGCCACGCAGCAGCGGCGCCGACGGGCGTACGAGCCTGGAGCTGATTGCCGCGCTGTACAAGTCGGCGTTCACCGACGCGACCGTACGGCGTGGGGAGATCGGGCCCGGCGACCCGTATTACACGGCCATGCACGGAGGTGCCCCCGGTTGGGCGCCCGTACCCGCCCGGGTGTCCGCCGACGTGACCGAGGAGATCCCCGCATGACGTTCCACGACGGGCTGCGCGTCGTCCACGCCCACGGCGACCGGATCACGGTCGCCGAACCCGCCACCGGCGTCGAGCTGCTGAGCTACGTCTACCGGCCGGAGGCGGACTGGGAGGCGCCGAAGCCGTATCTGCACCCGATCCGGACCCTCGCCGGCGACGTCGTCACGGACTTCCGGCCCAACGACCACCGCTGGCACAAGGGTTTGCAGCTGACGGCCTCGCACCTGTCGGGGCAGAACCTGTGGGGCGGCAACTCGTACGTGCACGGCGAGGGCTACCTCTCGCTTCCGGAGCGGATCGGCTCGATGGCGCACGTCGGCTTCGACGAGGTCGGTTCCCACGGAGACCGGGTAGTGATCGCCGAGCGGCTTACCTGGCACCCGTACGGGGGGAGCTGTGGGCCGACGAGGAGCGCCGGATCGAGGTGCACGACGTCGACACACAGACGGGTTCCTGGGCGCTGACCTGGACGAGCGCGATCACCAACCGCCGGGACGAGCCGCTGCTGTTCGGCAGTCCGACCACCGCCGGGCGTGAGATGGCGGGCTACACGGGCCTGTTCTGGCGCGGTCCCCGCGCCTTCCGGGAGGGGCGCATCATCGGGCCCGACTCCGAGGGCCCGGAGCTGATGGGCGAGCAGGCGCCCTGGCTGGCTTACCGGGGCGAGCACGACGGCACCGACGGACACGCCACGCTCGTCTTCGCGCACGCGCCCGAGAACGACCACATCGGAGCCCGGGGAGCCCATCCCGCCCACTGGTTCGTCCGCAACGATCCCTTCGCCGCCGTCGCCCCCTCCTGGGCGTTCTTCGAGGAGCTTCGGCTGGCTCCCGGGGACACGCTCACCCGCCGCTACCGGGTCGTCGTGGCGGACGGGGCCTGGGAGCGGGAGGAGATCGCCAAGTACCTGGAGGCGCACCCGTGGTGAGCTACGAAGGGCTGCCCGACGGGGGCGTCGTCTCGCACCTTCCGTCCACGACCGGCCCGCGACGGACGGGGTCCGCGTCGGAACCTCCCCTATACACCTGACCTGTTCGGAGGTGTACGTCGTCACCGGCGGGCGCGGCGCGGTGCAGACGCTGACGACCTCCGGGTGCGAGGTCACGCCGCCGGCGCCCGGGACGGTCGCCCAATTCACCCCCCGGCACCATCCAAAGGGGACCGTGCAGCGGCCGTCGGGCCCGTCACCGACCAGCCGGGGGCCTGTGGGTGTGCCATGAGGTCCTCGTGGCACACCTCGCCGCCGCAGGCCGTGCAGGTGACCGTCGGGACCAGTTCGTTGCCGCAGATGTGCTCGATCACCATGGGGCGATCGTCGTCTTTCCGGAGATGGCGGTCGCCCCACGCCATGAGCGTCATCAGGACCGGCTCCAGTTCGAGACCCGCCTGTGTCGGCCGGTACTCGAAGCGTCGCGGGCGCTCGCTGTAGACGTGTTTCCTCAGGACGCCCGCGTCCACCAGTCGTTTGAGACGGGCGGCCAGCACGTCGCGCGGGGCCCCGATGTTGCGGACCAGTCGGTCGAAGCGGCCGTTGCCGAGGCACACCTCGCGCAGGACCAGCAGGGAGTACTTCTCGCCGACGATCGCCAGGGCGTCGGCGATGGAACAGGGACGTGGATCTCCGGAGGCGGGCATGCGCCCAGTCTAGGTGAGGGTTTGTTTTTCCAACTCGCCGAGCTATGGTGAGTTTGAATGTCCTACTCGCCGGTAGTCGTGGAGGCCCGACCATGCGTGACGCAGTAGTCGTCGAAGCCGTACGCACCCCCGTGGGCAAGGGCAAGCCGAACGGCGCCCTCGCCCACGTCCACCCCGTGGAACTCCTCGCCCACACCCTGCGCACCCTCGTCGACCGCTCGGGCATCGACCCCGCCCTCGTCGACGACGTCATCGGCGGCACCGTCGACCAGGTCGGCGAGCAGGCCATGAACACCACCCGCTACGCCGTCCTCTCGGCGGGCTTCCCGGAGACGGTGCCCGCGACCACGGTGGACCGGCAGTGTGGTTCCTCCCAGCAGGCCGTGCACTTCGCGGCCCAGGGCGTCATGTCGGGGGCGTACGACATGGTCGTCGCCTGCGGGGTGGAGTCGATGAGCCGGGTGCCGATGTGGTCCAACGTGCCGGCGGGCAAGGACCCCTTCGGCCCCGGTGTCGCCGCGCGCTTCCCCGAGGGGCTCGTCCCGCAGGGCATCAGCGCCGAGCTGATCGCCGCGAAGTGGTCGCTCTCGCGCGAGCGGATGGACGCCTTCGCGGTGTCCTCCCATCACAAGGCCGCGGCGGCCTGGGAGAGCGGCCTCTTCGACGCGGAGGTCGCGCCCCTGGACGGTGCCACCCGCGACGAGTGCGTACGGCCCGGCAGCACCCCCGAGATCCTCGCCGGCCTCGGGCCCGCCTACCACGACCCCGGCTTCGCCGAGCGCTTCCCGCAGATCGAGTGGAACGTCACCGCGGGCAACGCCAGCCCCGTCAACGACGGCGCTTCGGCCGTCCTCATCACGTCCGGCGAGACCGCCGCCCGGCTCGGCCTGCGCCCGCTCGCCCGGCTGCACAGCTTCGCCGTCACCGGCTCCGACCCTCTGCTCATGCTCACCGGCGTCATCCCGGCCACCGAGAAGGTCCTCCGCAGGGCGGGTCTGGCCCTGGACGACATCGACCTGTTCGAGGTCAACGAGGCCTTCGCCAGCGTCGTCCTCGCCTGGCGGCAGGAGACGGGTGCCGACCTGTCCAAGGTCAACGTCCACGGGGGTGCAATCGCCCTCGGCCACCCGCTCGGCGCGAGCGGCACCCGGCTGACGACGACGCTGGTGCACGCCATGCGGGCGCGGGGCGCCCGGTATGCGCTGCAGACGATGTGTGAGGCGGGTGGGCTGGCCAACGCCATGGTGCTCGAAGCCGTGTGAGTCCGGTCGGAGAGGCTGTGGGCCGGGTGCGGGTGGGCGCTGGGGCCGGTCGTGCCCACGCGGCGGAGCCACAGACCGACACAGCGCCCCGCGCCTGGAGGCGGCGTCAGCGGACTCGCAGGTGGTGGCGCTTGCGCCAGGCCACCGTCGCGCCGATCAGGGCCGGGACCGCGATGCACGCCATGGCGATCAGGAAGGCCGGCGAGGTCGGTGTCGAGGCGCGGGCGCCGGCCACGGCGTAGGCGGCGGTGTTCGGGACGGAGCCGAGCGCGGTGGCCAGAAGGAAGGGCAGGTAGCCCATGCGCGAGACGGACGCGCAGTAGTTCGCGGCCCAGAACGGCACCCCGGGGAACAGCCGGGCCGCCAGCATCGAGCGGAAGCCGTGGCGGCTGAGCTGGCCGTCCGCGGACTTCAGCCAGCGGTGGCGCAGGAGGGGGCGCAGCGCGTCCTGCCCGAGCACGCGGCCCAGGCCGAAGGCGAGGCCGGCCCCGAGGACCGTGCCCGAGAGCGCCGAGGCCAGACCCAGCTGGGCACCGAAGAGGGCGCCCGCCGCGAGGTTGAGGATCGGCCGGGGGACGAAGGCGACCGTGCACAGCCCGTACGCCACCGCGAACACCACGGCCGCCGCGGCGCCGCTCAGCTGGGGCGGCCAGCCGTCGGCCAGCAGCCGCTGCGGCTCGAACAGCAGCACCGTCGACACGGCGCCCGTGAGCAGCGCCACGAGCAGCGAGAAGCGAGCCCACGGCGAGAGAAGCACTCTGCCCCAGCGGGCGGCACGCCCCAGCGGCACGGCCGGAACGGTGACAGGTGCGGCGACGGCGAGGTCCGTGGCGGCGGTCCGGGGAAGGACCGTGGCGGTGCCCCCAGAGCGGGTGGCGGCATCGAGCATTCGTCGACGGTAACCGACCCATGCATGCGTACGCCGTACGGAACGTCTCACCGGGGCCACAGCAAGCGGAACAGCCGGCTCGTCGAGCCCGGCGCGGGCAGGGTCCGACGAGCACCGCGTGCCGCGCTGCCTGCGCCTTCCGGAACACGGACACGGCCGCCGCACCGTTCACCCCGCGCACCCCCTTGTGAAGCATCTCTCCTCGGCTCCACCTCGGAACTCGGCCGTACCGAAAACCATTCGACGCGGGCCGACGTGTCGACGATGATCGACGTCATGTTCCGGCACGCCTTCGTTCTCGCCGCATCCGCGACAGTCGCGGATGCCCCGAAGGCTGCCCTTCTGATCGTCGTGGCCGCCGCGGACGGCGCCCGAAGCTGACCCTTCCCGGACACTCCGGCGGACCCCGCAAGGGGAGGGTCGGCAACACCTCGGGGTCCCGTCCCGGCCGCGCCCGTAGACGCGCCGGGACCATCACTCAGTACCGCTGAAGAGACTTCGAGGTACCGCTGTGTCCAAGACGGCTTACGTCCGCACGAAACCGCATCTCAACATCGGCACGATGGGCCATGTCGACCACGGCAAGACCACCCTGACCGCCGCCATCACCAAGGTCCTCGCCGTGCGCGGGACGGGCACCTTCGTGCCGTTCGACCGCATCGACCGCGCCCCGGAGGAGGCGGCGCGCGGCATCACCATCAACGTCGCGCACGTCGAGTACGAGACCGACACCCGGCACTACGCGCACGTCGACATGCCCGGCCACGCCGACTACGTCAAGAACATGGTCACCGGGGCCGCGCAGCTCGACGGGGCGATCCTCGTCGTCTCCGCGCTCGACGGGATCATGCCGCAGACCGCCGAGCACGTGCTGCTCGCCCGGCAGGTGGGCGTGAACCACATCGTGGTCGCCCTCAACAAGGCCGACGCGGGTGACGAGGAGCTCACCGACCTCGTCGAGCTGGAGGTCCGCGAACTGCTCACCGCGCACGGCTACGGCGGCGACTCCGTACCCGTCGTACGGGTCTCCGGTCTCAAGGCCCTCGAAGGGGACTCGCGGTGGACGGCGTCGATCGACGCGCTGCTGGACGCGGTGGACACCTACGTGCCGATGCCGGAGCGGTACCTGGACGCGCCGTTCCTGATGTCGGTCGAGAACGTCCTGACCATCACCGGGCGGGGGACCGTCGTCACCGGAGCCGTCGAGCGGGGCACGATCCAGGTGGGTGACCGTGTCGAGGTGCTCGGCGCCGAGGTGGAGACCGTGGTCACCGGCCTGGAGACCTTCGGCAAGCCGATGAGCGAGGCGCAGGCCGGGGACAACGTGGCGCTGCTGCTGCGCGGGGTGCCGCGCGACTCCGTCCGGCGCGGGCATGTCGTGGCCGCGCCCGGCAGCGTCGTGCCCAGGCGGCACTTCACCGCGCAGGTGTATGTGCTGTCGGCGCGCGAGGGGGGTCGTACGACTCCGGTGTCCACCGGGTACCGGCCGCAGTTCTACATCCGTACGGCGGACGTGGTGGGTGACGTCGACCTCGGGGAGCTCGCCGTCGCACGGCCCGGTGAACGGGTCACGATGAGTGTGGAGCTGGGCCGCGAGGTTCCGCTGGAGCCGGGGCTCGGGTTCGCGATCCGTGAAGGCGGTCGGACCGTGGGGGCGGGGACCGTGACGGCCGTTCGGTAGGCGGCTGGTGGGCGTGGGGGACCGCGGGCCGGTGGTGGCCGGCCGCGCGGTCTCCCCGTGCCCCTCGCGGGCGCGGCACCGCCCCTAGGGCCAGGCGGTTCACCCGGCAGAATGGGGGTCGTGAACGACGCCCTCCCCGTGTCCCGCACCGTCGATCAGGGAACCGCCAAGCTCATGCCCGACGTCGACCGGGACCGGGCTTGGCTGCTCACCGTCGACGGGGCGCCGCAGTCGTACGTCGATCTGGACGTGCCCACGCACCTGGAGTTCGAGTACGCGCGGCGGCTCGGGCATGTGCTGGACACCGTGGCGGAGCCGGGGCGGGCGCTGGACGTGCTGCATCTCGGCGGGGGCGCGCTCACGCTGCCCCGGTATGCGGCCGCCACCCGGCCCGGGTCCCGGCAGGACGTCGTCGAGTACGACCGGGGCCTGCTGGACCTCGTCGTCGAGCATCTGCCGCTTCCCCGCGACGCGGGGATCGCGCTGCACGGCGCGGACGCCGGGGAATGGCTGGAAGCGGCCCCCGCCGACGTGGCCGACGTGATCGTCGCGGACGTGTTCGGCGGCTCGCGGGTCCCGGCGCATCTGACGACCGTGGCGTACGCGCGGGCCGCCGAGCGGGTGCTGCGCGCGGACGGGGTGTACCTCGCGAACCTGGCCGACGCGGCGCCATTCGCGTTCCTGCGGTCCCAACTGGCCACGCTCGCCACGGTGTTCGAGGAGTTGGTGCTGATCGCCGAGCCGGGGGTGCTGCGCGGTCGGCGGTTCGGCAACGCCGTGCTGGTCGCCGCCCATCAGCCGCTCGACGTCGCCGTCCTGGCCCGGCGGACCGCCGCCGACGCCTTCCCGGCGCGGGTCCGACACGGCCCGGCGCTGCGTGACTTCATCGGCGCCGCCACCCCCGTGCGCGAGGAGGACGCCGTACCGTCACCCGAGCCGCCCGACGGGGCCTTCGGCATCGGCTGAGCCGGGCTCGGCGCCCGGCTTGGCCAGGGCCACCGGCTTGCTGCGCCGGGTCGGGTTCCGTACGTCGCGTACGCACTGGACCGCCGCCGCTGTCGCCGCCACGCACAGCGCGGCGCGGCCCCACAGGGCGGTCGCAGCACGCCCGAAGGCGCTCTCGGCGGGGCCCGCCAGGGCGGTGGCGAACGTTCGCCGCGACCATCACCCGGTGCCGGGGCAGCCGGTCCCCGACCGCACCGCCGATCAGCGGGAACAGCACCAGCGGCAGGGTCCGCGGCGCCGCGACGAGACCGACGTCCCCGCCCGCCTCCAGGACCGCGAACGCGGCGGCGATCAGGACGCCGTGGCTGCCCAGGTTGGTGACGACCGCGGCCGTCGTCGGCAGGGTGCAGTCGCGGCCGGCCCAGGCGGGGCGGCGGCGGAAGGCGGCGGGAGTCGTCACCCGCCGACCATCGCGGCCTCGACGACTCCCGCCCAACCGCCTCCGCATGGCCTACGACAAGATCGGGCCAGTGGGCGACGCTCTCCCGGGCACCGGGCACCGAAGCCGTCGGCCGTAGAGCTCGCGCCCGCCTGCCCCGGCACCCGGTGCCGGCTCAGCCGCCCGTCGGGTCGCCGTACAGCCGTACCGTGCTGAGGATCTTCTCCACCGTCGCGTCCGGGACCTCGTCCTTCACGCCCTTCGCCCCGTGGAAGGTCCAGGAGACGTAGTCACCGGCCGAGTTCTTGAAGGCGAACGTGGTCGCCTTGCCATCCCTGTCGCACTTGTCCTTCTTGGCCACGCCCTTCGAGTACGTGGTCGCGAGGCTGCCCTCGACGCCCGACGCCGTGGTGTACGGCGCGGGCTTGCCGATGGTCATCAGCTTCTTGGAGGCGTCCTTCTGGTCGGTGTAACCGCCGAAGACCCACCACGCCGAGTCGTTGCGGGCGATGTCCTCGGTGTCCTTGGCGCCCTGCTGGCCCTTGGTGCCCGCGGCGGCGAGGGAAGTCGACTCCTCGTTGCCGTCCTTGTCGTCGTCGGACGTGCACCACTTCTCCTTGAGGACGGCGGGTGCCGTCATGCCGATGAGGGCCGAACCGTCGTCCTTCTCGGCGTCCTCGAAGCCGATGAAGCTGCCGGGCGACCGGACGTCCCATTCGGCGGGCACGTCGAAGGCCGTCCCCCACTTGGGGTTCACGACGACCTTCCAGCCGTCGACGGTGGGTTGTGCCCCGGCGTCCTCGCCGCGGGGGTTGTCCTCGGTGCTCTCGGACGCGGTCGGCGACGGGGAGACCGAAGGCGAGGACCGCGCGGTCGTCTTCTTCGTGTCACCGTTGTCGCCGAGGACCAGGAAGCCCGTCACTCCGGCGGCCACGACGACGGCCGTGGCCGCGACGATCGCGACCACCTTCGTCCGGTTGCCGCCGCCTCCGCCCGGCGGAACCGGCGTGCCCACGGGGGCCGGCGTGCCCCACTGCGGTTGCTGCCCGTACTGCGGCTGCTGCCCCGTCGACTGATATCCGGGCTGCTGATAGGGATTGGGTTGCTGGTACCCCGGTTGCTGGTATCCCGACTGTCCCGACTGGTCGTACCCCGGCTGCTGGTACGGGTTCGGCTGCTGCGGTTGGTGCTCGCCCCCGGGCGGCTGCTGCTGTCCTGGCCACATGGCTGGTAACCATAGATGTGGCGGGGGGCGGGGTGCCACGGGAGTCCGTGAAGGGCATGTGCGGTCGGGACGAACGGCTCCAAAACGCCCCGACCCGACGACTTTTGACCCGGTGGCCCGTCAGCCGACCGCCGGATCGCCGTGCGGCCGTACCGGCCTGAGGATCCTCTCGACGGCCGCCTCGGGGACTTCGTCGTCGTCCACGCCGGTACCGTCGTGCACGGCTGGGCCTCTTCGTCGGGGGCGAAGTTCTCGGGTCCGGCCGGCAGTAGCCGCTGTCGTACCAGGCCGCCTGGTGCGGAGACGAGTCAGGACGTGTCGGATCCTCATGGAGACGTACGGGTCCCCAGGGTCTTCCGCGCCGTCGCGTCCGGGACCTTCTCCGGGCGCGGGCGACCCTGGCCAGAATGGATACTCATCGGTAACATTCGGGTCATGAGCGCAGACCAGATGTCGATCGGCGAGATGCTCGCCGCCACGGTGCCGATGGCCAGGACTTTGAACCTGGAGTTCCTGGAGGCCACGCCGGAGAAGGCCGTGGTGGCGCTGCCGGACCAGGATGAGTTCCACAACCACGTCGGCGGGCCGCACGCCGGAGCGATGTTCACGCTGGGCGAGTCGGCGAGCGGTGCGATCGTGCTCGCCGCGTTCGGGGACCAGCTCTCCCGTGCCGTACCGCTCGCGGTCAGCGCCGAGATCGCCTACAGGAAACTCGCGATGGGGCCTGTCACGGCCACCGCCACGCTCGGCCGCCCCGCCGCCGAGGTCGTCGCCGAACTCGACGCCGGACAGCGCCCCGAGTTCCCCGTCGCCATCGCCATCCAGCGCGCCGACGGTGCCGTGACCGGCGAGATGACCGTCGTCTGGACCCTGCGCCCCAACGTCTGACCCCGGCGTTTCCACATCCTCGAGGGCGCCGACCAGGGCGAGGGCCCGCCTGCGGAATCTGCTGACCGCCGGGGAGCGGCGCCAGCCCCGCCAACCGCTGACGGTTTAGGCGTGGTTCAGGCGCCGTACTCCTGCTGCGCCTCCCGGTGCGCCTTCGCCAGATCCGTGTAATGCGTGCCGTTCGCGGTGACCAGCTCACGCTCCTCATCGGTGAGGGGCCGCTTCACCTTGGCCGGCACGCCCGCCACCAGCGAACCGGGCGGCACGCGCATCCCCTGTGGTACCAACGCCTGCGCGGCCACGAGCGACCCCGCGCCGATCACCGCGCCGTTCAGCACGGTCGCGCCCATCCCGATCAGGCAGTCGTCCTCGACGGTCGCCCCGTGCACCACCGCGTTGTGTCCGATCGAGACCCGCTCGCCGATCGAGATGGGGAAACCGATGTCGACGTGCAGGGTGCAGTTGTCCTGGACGTTGGCGTCCGCGCCGATGACGATCGGCTCGAACTCGGCCCGCAGCACCGCCCCGTACCAGACGCTCGCGCCGGGCCGCAGCGTCACGTCGCCGATCACCACCGACGTGGGGGAGACGAAGGCGGCCTCCTCCACGTCCGGCTTCCTGCCGCCGAATGTCGTGATCAGGGCCCGCTGCCGGTTCATCGCCGTCTCCTGGTGGTGGCCGTGGTGGATCAGTCCTCACCCGCACCGTAAGCCATGGGGTGGACATCGCGTGGGGCGAAGATCACAGCCGTACCACGCCATGCGTGTGCCGCCCGGTGAGTACGGTGAGCGGGTGCCGAAGAGCAGGAACACGTTCTCGTCCTGGCAGCGCCGCGTCGCGCAGCGCGCCGTCCACGCGGGCTGGGCGTGGCTGCAGCGCACGGGGTCGGTGACGGCTGAGCGGCCCGGCCGCTTCCGGTTCGGCGCGATGGGAACAGGTACCAGGCTGGCCTTCCCGCTCGGCACGGTCTTCGGTGAGCCGTGGATCCATCTCGGCGCCCACTGCATCATCGGCGAGCAGGTCACCCTGACCGCCGGGCTGATGCCCGATCTCGACCTCGGCGCCGAGCCGATCCTGCGCATCGGTGACGGCGTCGTCCTCGGCCGGGGCAGTCATGTCATCGCCGACAGCACGGTCACCATCGGCAGCGACTGCTACTTCGGGCCGTATGTGTACGTCACCTCCACGAACCACTCGTACGACGACCCGTACGAGCCCATCGGCAAGCAGTGGCCGCGAATGGACCCGGTGTCGATCGGGCACGGCTGCTGGATCGGCACGGGGGCGGTGATCCTGCCGGGGGCGCGGGTCGGGCGGAACGTGGTGGTGGCCGCTGGCGCGGTCGTACGCGGAGTGGTCCCGGACCACTCGGTGGTGGCCGGGGCGCCCGCGCGGGTCGTGCGGTCCTGGGACCCGGTCGACGGGTGGCAGCCGCCGATCCGGACGCCCGCGCCGGTGCCGATCCCCGACGGAATCACGCCGGAACAGTTGCTGGCGTTGGCCGAGTGGGATGTGGAGGGGTCGGGCGAGTCCGCCTGAGAGTTCGTGGCACGGCCCTCACCGGGGTGAGAAGGTGCGCTGGGCCTCGCAGTAAAGTTCGGTGAACGGAGGGTGTATCACATCGCAGTTCACCGTGTTGAACTCTGTCATCCAGAGTATTGGACGAAATGTGTCGGATCTCGACCTGCTGACCCAGTCCCTGGCGCGGAACGTCAAGCGCTGGCGCACCGAGCGGGGCTTCACCCTGGACACCCTCGCCGCCCGCGCAGGAGTCAGCCGCGGCATGCTCATCCAGATCGAGCAGGCCCGCACCAACCCCAGCCTCGGCACCGTCGTCAAGATCGGCGACGCTCTCGGCGTCAGCGTCACCACGCTGCTCGACTACGAGCAGGGCCCGAAGGTCCGGATCGTGCCGGCCGAGCAGGTGGTCCGGCTGTGGCACACGGACGCGGGCAGCTACAGCAGGCTCCTCGCCGGCACGGAGGCGCCCGGCCCGCTGGAGATGTGGGACTGGCGGCTGATGCCGGGGGAGAGCAGCCGCTCGGATCCGCACCCCGTGGGCACGGTCGAGATCGCCCACGTCATGGGGGGCGAGCTGACGCTCACCGTCGAGGGCGCGGAGTACCGTGTCCCGGCCGGCGCGAGCGTCACCTTCGAGGCCAACGCGCCGCACGCGTACGCGAACCAGGGCGACGTGCCGACGGAGATGGTGCTGACGGTGTCGGTCCCGCCCGTGCGCTGAGGCACCGGGCCGAGACGCCGCCCCGACCGTCCACAGGCCCTGTCACGGGGGCGCGCATGCGCGCCCCCGTCGGGAACTTCGACCACGCCACCCCTGCCCCCGACTGCCTCGACGACCGCGCCGGCATTCAGAGGCTGAGCCCCTGGAAGCCCCGGGGGTTGGGGGTCGTCTGCGGACGGGTGCGCCTCGTCCGTGGACCGTCGCGCGGTTCCTCCTCGCGCCCCTGAAGGCTTCAGCCCAGGCGTGGTATCTCGATCGCAGGGCAGTGGTCCATGACCATGTCGAGGCCGGACTCGCGGGTGCGGTGGTAGGCCTCCTCGTCGATGACACCCAACTGGAACCAGACCGCCTTGGCGCCGATGCGGATGGCCTCGTCGGCGACGGGGCCCGCCAGACCGCTGTTGACGAAGACGTCCACGACGTCGACGGGGAAGGGGATGTCGGCGAGGGAGGCGTAGCCCCGTTCGCCGTGCACGGTCTCGGCCTTGGGATGCACCGGGACGACGCGCTTGCCGTAGCGCTGGAGGACCGCGGCGACGCCGTACGCCGCGCGGTCGCGGTTGGTGGACAGGCCCACGACGGCCCAGGTGTCGCCGAGTTCCGACAGGATCTTGCGGATCGTGGCGGGGTCGCCGTACATGTGCCGTCTCCTCTGTTCGTGTAAGGGCACCCGGTGACGGGGCTGCCTGCGGCAACAGCGAGGGGTACCCCCGCGATTCCCGGGCCCGCGCTTTTCGGGTCCGCGATTCTTGGAGGGGAACGATGACCGGAATGCCGCCCTCCGTACTGCGCTCGGCCGTCCCCGCGCCTACGCTCACCCCGTGCTGCGTATCGCCGACGCCCGGACCGGCGAGCCCGCCGAGGTCCACAGGGCGCTCACCCGGGTCCACGCCCATGTGCCGGGGAACGACACCTCGGCCCTCCGCGTCCTGCTGGTCGCCGATGTCCTCGCCCGGGCCCTGGAACTGGGTGGAATGCCCGTCCTCCTGGTCGCCGATCCGTCCGCCGCACTACGTGAGCGCGCCGACGGCCTCGGTATCCGGTCCACCGATGCCACCGTGACGAGGGGAGGGCAGCGGGTGCTGGACGTCGTCGGCGCGGGAGGACCGGTGGGCGATGGTGCCGAGGCGGGGGTCAGGGTCGAGGTCGCCGCGGTGACCGGACCCGAGGAGCCGGCCGCGTCGGGGACCGCCCTTCGGCTCGCCCTCCTCGCCCGGCCCCGCCGGACCCCCGCGGCCCTCGACGCCGCCGCTCTGGAAGAGGCCGCCGGCCTGCTCGGCCACTGGCGCGAGGCGGTGGCGGCCTGGGCGACGCGGCCGTCGAAGCCGGTCCCCGAGCATGTACGGCAGGCGTTGCGCGCCGCGTGGGAGGACGACCTCGACATGCTCGCGGTGCTCGGCGTCCTGCGGGACGTGGAGCGGGCGCGGGACATGCCGGACGGGGCGCGGTTCGAGACGTTCGCCCACGCGGACCGGCTCCTCGGGCTGGAGCTCACCCGTGAGATCGGAACGCCGGCGTGATCGCGCGCGCCGGAGCGGGCCCGCTGCGCGAACTCGTCGTCCTGCGGCACGCCAAATCCGCCTGGCCCATCGGCGTACCCGACCACGAGCGGCCCCTGGCGCCGCGCGGCCGTCGCGACGCCCCCGCCGCCGGGCGGGCGCTCGCCGACGCGGACTGGCTGCCCGACCTCGCCCTGTGCTCCACGGCCGTACGGGCGCGCCGGACCTGGGAGTTGGCCTCCGCGCAGTGGGGGACGCCGCCGCCCGTGCGGCACGACCGGCGGCTGTACGCGGCCGGTGTGCCGGAACTGCTCGACGTGGTGCGCGAGGTCCCCGATCAGGTGAGGACGCTGCTGCTCGTCGGCCACAACCCCGCCCTGGAGGAACTGGTGCTGGACCTGGCCGGGGACGCCCTCGACGGCGCTCTGGACGACGTACGGGCCAAGTTCCCCACCTCGGCGATCGCGTTCCTCTCCTGGCACGGCGAGACCTGGGCCTCGCTCGCCCCCGGCACGGCCCTGCTGACGGACATGATCGTGGCCAGGGGCAAGAAGGAGGTGTGACCGGGTGCCGGACGGTGCTTCGCGCGGGCGCGCGCCGGCCTGCGCATAGGGTGGCCGGATGCAGGACGAGTACCGCACCGTCGCCCGCGCCGGCGTGCACGAGACCGAGGTCAACCGTTCCCGCTTCCTGTGCGCGCTCGCCCCGGCCGCCACCGAGCGGGAGGCCCAGGACTTCGTCGCCGCCGTCCGCAAGGAGCACGCCGCCGCCACGCACAACTGCTACGCGTACGTCATCGGCGCCGACGCGGCCGTCCAGAAGGCGAGCGACGACGGCGAGCCCGGCGGCACGGCCGGCGCCCCCATGCTGCAGATGCTGCTGCGCCGGGACATGCGGTACGTCGTCGCCGTCGTCACCCGGTACTACGGCGGCGTCAAGCTCGGCGCCGGCGGTCTCATCAGGGCGTACGGCGGTGCGGTGGGCGAGGCGCTGGACACCCTCGGCACCCGCACGCGCCGACGCTTCCGGCTGGCCACGGTGACCGTCGACCACCAGCGTGCCGGCAAGGTGGAGAACGACCTGCGGTCCACCGGACACGAGGTCCGTGACGTGCGCTACGGCGAGGCCGTGACCATCGAGATCGCACTGCCCGACGCCGGCGTGGACGCCTTCCGCGCCTGGCTCGCCGGCATCACCGCGGGCACGGCCGGGTTCGAACTCGGGGCGGAGGCGTACGGGGACGCGTAGGCGCGAAGCCCCGGCGCTCGCCCGCGCGACCGAACCTCCTGATTCCTCTCGCATCCGGTTGATTCCTCTCGCATCCGGCATGTGCGGCGATTCGTTGCCGATCGCCGCGACAGAACGGGGTTTGTGAGAGATCGGGTTCTCGCAGGCGTTAGCGTGGTCGGTGCCAGGATGGTGGAGGGGTCGTAGGGGGAGACGTGCGGGTCGGAGCGGTTTCTTGAGAGTGCTGCACACTTCCGACTGGCATCTCGGTCGGGCGTTCCACCGGGTGAACATGCTCGACGCGCAGGCCGGGTTCATCGGTCACCTCGTCACGACCGTGCGGGAGCGTGCCGTGGACGCGGTGGTCGTGTCCGGTGACGTCTACGACCGGGCGGTGCCGCCGCTGGCCGCCGTCGAGCTCTTCGACGACGCCCTCCACCGCCTGGCCGAGCTGGGCGTCCCCACGGTGATGATCTCCGGGAACCACGACTCGGCACGGCGGTTGGGCGTCGGCGCGGGCCTGATCGGCCGGGCGGGCATCCATCTGCGGACCGCGGCCTCCGCGGCCGGGACCCCGGTGACCTTGCCGGACGCCCACGGCGACGTCGCTTTCTACGGGCTGCCGTATCTTGAACCCGCCCTGGTGAAGGACGAGTTCGGGGTGGAGAAAGCGGGTCACGAGGCGGTGCTCGCCGCCGCCATGGACCGCGTCCGGGCGGACCTGGCCACGCGCGCGGCGGGCACCCGTTCCGTCGTCCTGGCCCATGCGTTCGTGACCGGTGGCGCGCCCAGCGACAGCGAGCGGGACATCTCCGTCGGCGGGGTCTCCTCCGTGCCCGCCGGGATCTTCGACGGCGTCGACTACGTGGCACTGGGCCATCTGCACGGCAGCCAGACCATCACCGACCGTGTGCGCTACTCGGGCTCCCCGCTGCCGTACTCCTTCTCGGAGACCGACCACCGCAAGACCATGTGGCTGGTGGACCTCGGAGCCGACGGCTCGGTCGACGCCGAGCGGATCGACTGCCCGGTACCGCGCGCGCTCGCCCGGATCCGCGGGCGGTTGGACGACCTGGTCGCCGACCCCGAGCTGGCGCGGCACGAGGAGGCATGGGTCGAGGCCACCCTCACCGACCCGGTGCGCCCCGCCGAGCCCATGGCCCGGCTTTGCGAACGCTTCCCGCACACGCTCAGCCTCGTCTTCGACCCCGAGCGCGTTCCCGGCGACCCGGACGTCTCCTACGCCCGGCGCCTCGCCGGCCGCGACGACCAGCAGATCGCGGAGGACTTCGTGGCCCACGTCCGCGGCGCCGGTCCCGACGCGCACGAACAGACCGTGCTCAGGGACGCGTTCGACGCCGTACGGGCCGACGAGACGGTCCGGGAGGTCGCCCGATGAGCCGCCCGCGCCGACTGCGCCGGACCGGTCCGGGAGGGACCCGATGAGACTGCACCGGCTCGACATCACGGCCTTCGGCCCCTTCGGCGGTGCCCAGTCCGTCGACTTCGACGACCTCTCCACCGCCGGTCTCTTCCTGCTGCACGGCCCGACCGGTGCCGGCAAGACCTCCGTCCTGGACGCGGTCTGCTACGCGCTGTACGGCTCGGTGCCGGGCGCCCGGCAGAGCGGTCAGGGCACGACCCTGCGCAGCGATCACGCGGACCCCGCGACGCGCACCGAGGTCCGCCTCGAACTGAGCGTCGCGGGACGCCGGCTGGAGGTCGCCCGGCAGCCGCCGTGGGAGCGTTCCAAAAAGCGTGGCACGGGCACCACGGTCGACAAGGCGCAGAGCCGGCTGCGCGAGTACGACGCGGGCACGGGCTCCTGGAAGGACCTCAGCCGCTCCCACCAGGAGATCGGCGAGGAGATCACCCAGGTCCTGGGGATGAGCCGCGAGCAGTTCTGCCAGGTCGTGCTGTTGCCGCAGGGCGACTTCGCGCGCTTCCTGCGCGCGGACGCCGAAGCACGGGGCCGGCTGCTCGGCCGGCTCTTCGACACCCACCGGTTCGCCGCCGTAGAGAAGCGGCTCGCCGACCGGCGCCGGGCCACCGAGGCCCAGGTGCGCGAGGGCGACGCGGAACTGCTCGCCGACGCCCACCGTATGCAGCAGGCGGCCGGGGAGGCGCCGGAACCGCCCGAGCCGGCGCCCGGCGACCCGGGGCTGGCCGAGGCCGTGCTGGAGTGGGCCGCCGTCGCCCGCAGCACCGCCCGCGAGCGGCAGACCATCGCGCACTGCGCCCGTGCGGCGGCGGAGTCGGCGCTGGCCGCGGCCGAGCGCGTGCTGGAGGACGTACGTGAAGTCGCGCGGCTGCAGGGGCGGTTCGCGCAGGCGCGGGAGCGGGCCGAGCGGCTGGAGGAGCGGGCGGAGGCCCACCGGGAGGACCGGGCGCGGATGGAGCGGGCCCGCAAGGCCGAGACCGTGGCTCCCGCGCTGGAGCTGAGGGACGCGGCCGAGGCCGAGCACCGGCGCGCCGGCGTGGAGGAGGTACGCGCGCGCGGCGAACTGCCGCAGACGTACGCCGACGCCGGTGCCGCCGGGCTCGCGACCGCCGCACGGAAGGCCGCCGAGGAACTGGGCGGGCTGGAGTCGGCCCGCCGTGCCGAGCGGCGGCTGGCCGAACTGGTCGCCGAACGCGCGGAGCTGGACGGCGAGGAACGGGCCGACGAGGACGTCCTCCAGGACACCGAAGGCTGGCTGGCCAAGTGGGAGACCACCCAGGCGGACCTGCGGTCCCGCATCGAGTCCGCCCAGGAGGCCGCAACCCGGGCCGAACAGCTCGCCGTGCGGCGGGAACCCGCCGAGCAGCGGCTCAGCGCCGCCCGTCAGCGTGACAGGTTCGCCCGGGACGCCGACGAGGCCCAGGCGCGTGTCCTGCGGCTGGCCGAGCGCGCGGTCGAGGCGCGCGCCCACTGGCTCGACCTCAAGGAACAGCGTCTGCTGGGCATCGCGGCGGAACTCGCCGCCGGGCTCGTCGACGGCCGGCCGTGCGCCGTCTGCGGCGGCACCGAACACCCCGAGCCCGCCCAGAAGGTCGCCGGACACGTGGACCGCGAGACGGAGGAGCGTGCGCTCGCCGCGTTCCAGCGGGCCGACGAGGAGCGGGCCGAGGCCGAGCGGCAACTCGCTCTCGTGCAGCGGGCGTTGGCCGCAGCCGGCGCCGAGGCCGGGGACGCGCCGACCGAACGCCTCGCCGCGCTGGTGAAGGAGCTGGAGGAGGAGTACGCGCGGGCGCGCCGGGGTGCCTCCCTGCTGCACCCTGCGCGCGAGGCCCTGCTGCACGCCGAACAGGAGCGCGACCGGCGGACCGCCGCGCAGCGGGAGGCGGCCGTCAGGGCCGCGTCCCGCACCACCCGGCGGGATGCGCTGGAGCGAGAACGGGTCGCGCTGGAGGGGGAGCTGGCGCAGGCGCGGGGTGACGCCGAAAGTGTGGCCGCGCGGGCCGCGCAACTGGAGCGGACGGCCGGACTCCTGACCGAGGCCGCCGAGGCCGCGCGGGCCGCAGGCGACAGCGCGCAGCGGCTCAAGGACGCCGACGCGCGGCTCGCCGACGCGGCCTTCCGCGCCGGGTTCGACACCCCGCAGGCCGCGGCCACCGCCCTCCTCGACGACGCCGCCCACCGGGACCTGCGACACCGTCTCGACGCCTGGCAGTCGGAGGAGGCGGCCGTGCGGGGCGTGCTCGCCGAGGCCGACACGGCAGCCGCCGCCCAGCAGCCGCCCGCCGACCTCGCGACGGCCGAGCGGGACGCCGCAGCCGCCGCCCGGCGGCTCCAGGACACCGTCTCCGCGTGGGACGCCGCCGAGCGGCGCCGCGCCGAACTCGACCGGCTGTCCGCGCGGGCCACCGTCTCCGTACGCCGACTGGCACCGCTGCGTGAGGAGTACGATCGCGTCGCCCGCATGGCCTCACTCGCGGCCGGCACCTCGGCGGACAACGAGCGCAGGATGCGCCTGGAGTCCTACGTGCTCGCCGCGCGCCTGGAACAGGTCGCCGCCGCCGCGACCGTACGGCTGAAGCGCATGTCCTCCGGCCGCTACACCCTCGTGCACTCCGACGACCGGGCCGGACGGGGCCGCAGCGGGCTCGGACTGCACGTCGTGGACGCGTGGACCGGCCGGGAGCGCGACACGGCCACGCTCTCCGGCGGCGAGACGTTCTTCGCCTCGCTCGCGCTCGCCCTCGGCCTCGCCGACGTGGTCACCGACGAGGCGGGCGGCGTACGTCTGGACACCCTCTTCATCGACGAGGGGTTCGGCAGCCTCGACGACCAGACCCTCGACGAGGTCCTCGACGTCCTCGACTCGCTCCGCGAACGCGACCGCAGCGTCGGCATCGTCAGCCACGTGGCCGACCTGCGGCGGCGCATCCACGCGCAACTGGAGATCGTCAAGGGGCGGACGGGGTCGGTGGTCCGGCAGCGCGGTCAGTGACCGAGGGGCCGTTCGGGGGAGCGGCGAGGAGAGTGGACGACACTCGTCGTCACCGACCACAGTGCGCCGATCGCGCCCGACACCTCCTCCGGTCGTCGCACCCGCTGGGTCACGGGACTCGCCGACGACCGCGCCGGTGGACGCCGAGCACGGCGGTTGCTGACGATCTGTCAAAAGGCTGAGGGGTGGTGAGCCAGGCCCCCATCCCGCACGTGTAGCTTCGGGGCATGGCTCGATACGTGAATGCGGTGGTTGCCGATGCGGTGCGGTGGGTGGGGTCGAGCGGCGGACCGCTCATCGCGATACCCGAAGCGGTACTGCCGTTCTGGGCGGGCGCCGACGGCGACGAGACGTCGTCCGACCACGACCGGGCCTGCGGCGTCGACGGACACCTCGGCCTCCTGCCGGTCGGCGACAGCCGCGCCCTGGTCCTCGGCCCCGAAGGCGCCCCCACCGCCTACCTGCCCGAGCACGGCACCTTCGTACGCCGGTACGCGGCCGGCCGCGAGACCGAACTCCTCGTGGACGTGCCGGCGGCACTCGACGCGGCGGTCTGGGGGCCGGAGACGCGGTGGAGGGTGCCGGGACCGGTCGTCCTGTTCGACGCGGCCCGGCCCGGGGGCGCCTTCCGGGACACGGACCATGTACGGGTGGAGCTGGACCCCGGGCGGTACGGGGTCCGCGCCGCGTCCGTCTCGACGGGGCCGGAGACCTGGCTCGGCCTCGTCCGGGTGAGACCTCTGACGGACTGAACCGACGCGGCGGCCGGGCCAGGCCGGCCGCGTCGCGGTGGGCCCGGCCGGCCCGGCTCACAGCCGGGACAGCTCGTCCACCAGATCGTCCAGGCCCAGGGACCCCTGGGACAGCGCGGCCATGTGCCAGGCCTTGGCGTCGAAGGCGTCGCCGTGGCGCCGCTTCGCGTTCTCACGGCCGAGGAGCCAGGCGCGCTCACCGAGCTTGTAGCCGATGGCCTGGCCCGGCATCGTCAGATAGCGCGTCAGCTCGCTCTCGACGTAGTCCGCGGGGCGGCTGCTGTGGGAGCCGAAGAACTCCTGCGCCAGATCGACGGTCCAGCGCTCGCCCGGGTGGAAGGGGGAGTCCGCCGGGATGTCCAGCTCCAGGTGCATGCCGATGTCGACGATGACCCGGGCCGCGCGCATCATCTGCGCGTCCAGGTAGCCGAGCCGCTCCTCCGCGTCCTTGAGGAAGCCCAACTCGTCCATGAGCCGCTCCGCGTACAGGGCCCAGCCCTCCGCGTTGGCGCTCACACCGCCGATGGTGGCCTGGTAGCGGGAGAGGTGGTCCTTCACGTAGACCCACTGCGCGAGCTGCAGGTGATGCCCGGGGACGCCCTCGTGGTACCAGGTGGATACCAGGTCGTACACCGGGAAGCGGGTCGCGCCCATCGTCGGCAGCCAGGTGCGGCCGGGACGGGAGAAGTCCTCGGTCGGTGCCGAGTAGTACGGGGCCGCGGCGCCGCCCGGCGGGGCGATGCACGACTCGACCCTGCGCACCGGCTCCGCGAGGTCGAAGTGCGTGCCGTCCAGCGCCTTGATCGCCTCGTCCATCAGGGACTGCAGCCAGTCGCGGACCTCGTCGACGCCCTCGATGTGCCGGCCGTGCTCGTCCAGATGCGCGAGCGCCACCCAGGGTGTCTCGGCGCCGGGCAGGATCTTCGCGGCCTCCCGTTCCATCTCGCCGAGCAGCCGGTGGAACTCGGTCCAGCCGTACGCGTACGCCTCGTCGAGGTCCGGGTCCGCCCCCGTGAAGTGGCGGACCAGCGTGGCGTAGCGCTCCCGGCCGACCGTGTTCGGCGCGCCCTCGACCGCCGGGGCGTACACGTCACGCATCCAGTCGTGCAGCTCGATCACCGCCCGCGTCGCCGCGCGGGCGGCCTCGTCGAGCTCGCCGCGCAGCGAGTCGGGGCCCGCCGCCGCGAAGTCCTCGAACCAGCCGCGTCCCGAGCCGTCGGTGTCCGCCCACTCGGCGAGCTGGCAGATGAACGTCGCGGTCGGGCGCGGGCCCGCGTACAGCCTGCGCTCCAGACCGAGCGCGAGGGACTCGCGGTAACCGGCGTACGCCGTCGGCACCGCCCGCAGCCGCTTCGCGATCGCCGCCCAGTCCTCCTCGGTCTCGGCCGGCGTGATGGTGAAGACCTCGCGGACCTCGTGCGGCGGCGTCACCATGTTGCCGACCGCGCGCAGGCCCTCGTCGGCCTCGTGCACGGCCAGCTCCGCCGACAGCCGCTCGCGCAGCAGGCGTGCGCACCGGCGCTCGATGTCACTGTCCGCGCCGGGCTGCCGCTCCGCCTCGTCGAGCCGCGCGAGCGTCGTCCGGATCAGCTCCGCACGGGCCTCCCCGCCTGCCGGTGAGGTGTCCGGCAACCTGCTGGAACTCTCCTTCACGCCCAGATACGTACCGGTCACGGGGTCGAGGGCGATGAGGTCGTCGACGTACGCGTCGGCGACCTCGCGGGGCAGGGGGTTGGGACTCCTGGTGTCAGACATGCCGACAATCCTGGTACGGCGACCGGGGCGGTGTCAGCTGCTTGACGGGCACTTGGGCCTTACGTCGGCCGGATTCCGCTCAGGGCGTGATCGGACTCATCGGGGCGTGACCGGCCTCAGGGCGCGCCCGGCGCGCTCCGGTCGGTGTCCGGCGGCAGCAGCGGTCCGCAGTCCCACTGCTGGAAGATCAACCGGGTCTCCACCCGCGCCACCTCCCGCCGCGAGGTGAACTCGTCGAGGACCAGCCGCTGCAGATCCGCCATGTCCGCGACCGCGACATGCACGAGATAGTCGTCCGGCCCGGTGAGGTGGTAGACGGTCCGGGACTCCGGCAGCGCCCTGATCCGCTCCACGAACGGCCCCACCAGCTCCCGCCGATGCGGCCTGACCTGCACCGACAGCAGCGCCTCCAGCCCCCGCCCCAGTTTGGCCGGATCGAGCCGCAGCTGATGGCCGAGGATCACGCCCGCGCGCCGCAGCCGCGTCACCCGGTCCAGACAGGTCGACGGCGCGACCCCGACCTGCGCGGCGAGATCCCGGTACGTCGTCCGGGCGTCGTTCTGCAACAGCCGCAGAAGATGGAGATCCACCGGATCGAGTACGACGGAATCGGACATTGCCCGAACGTATCACGGTGTTCGATCCCCAGAACCCGGTCGATGTTCACTCTGGTGTCCATGGACTCAGCGAGCACGCACGCGTACGACCACGCACGTACCACGCCGAGAGCACTGGCCACCGAGGCCGTGCACGCCGGCCGCGACGACCTCGCGCGCCAGGGCCTGCACGCCCCGCCGATCGACCTGTCGACCACCTACCCCTCGTACGACAGCCGGGGCGAGGCCGCCCGCATCGACGCCTTCGCCACCGACGGCGCCGAACCGGACGGGCCGCCGATCTACGGACGGCTCGGCAACCCCACCGTCGCCCGTTTCGAGACCGCCCTCGCCCGCCTCGAAGGCACCGAGAGCGCGGTCGCCTTCGCCAGCGGCATGGCCGCGCTGAGCGCCGTCCTCCTCGTCCGCGCCTCGATGGGCCTGCGCCACGTCGTCGCCGTACGGCCCCTGTACGGGTGTAGCGACCATCTCCTCACCGCCGGGCTGCTCGGCACCGAGGTCACCTGGGTCGACCCGGCCGGTGTCGCGGACGCGCTGCGCCCCGACACCGGTCTCGTGCTGGTGGAGTCCCCGGCCAACCCGACCCTGGCCGAAATCGATCTGCGGGGCCTCGCCCATGCCTGTGGCTCGGTCCCGCTCCTCGCGGACAACACCTTCGCCACACCGGTCCTGCAACGCCCGGTCGAACAGGGCGCCCGGCTCGTCCTGCACAGCGCCACCAAGTACCTCGGCGGCCACGGGGACGTCATGGCCGGGGTCGTGGCCTGCGACGAGGAGTTCGCCGGGCGGCTGCGCCAGGTCCGCTTCGCCACCGGCGGCGTGCTCCACCCGCTCGCCGGCTACCTGCTGCTGCGCGGCCTGTCCACCCTTCCCGTACGGGTCCGCGCGGCCTCCGGGGCCGCCGCGGAACTCGTACGCCGCCTCGCCGCCGACCCACGCGTCGCCCGCGTCCACTATCCGCGCATCGGCGGCGCCATGATCGCCTTCGAGGTCCACGGCGACCCCCACGACGTCATCGCCGCCGTCCGCCTGATCACACCCGCCGTCAGCCTCGGCAGCGTCGACACCCTCATCCAGCACCCGGCCTCCATCAGCCACCGCATCGTCGAGGAGACGGACCGGCGATGCGCCGGGGTGAGTGACCGGCTGCTGCGGATGTCGGTGGGTCTGGAGGACGTCGAGGATCTGTGGGCGGACCTGGACGGGGCGTTGGGAGCCGGTGCCTGCGGTGAGCGCACTTCCTTGTCGACGAGCTCGGTCTGAGTCACGGAGAGCTGCCCGCGCCCCGTCAGGGGCGTGGGGAACCGCGCCGCCCGGCCGCCACGCATCCGCATCCGCATCCGACGAGCCGTCACCCAGCAGGGCGCGCCTGAGCCGCCTCAACAGTCCGCACCACATCCAGCCGCGCCGTGATCACCAGCGTGCCCTCCGCGACCTGGTACTCGAGCGGCAGCTCAAGCCCCCGCATCGCCGCGACCATCCCCGTGTTGGACGACTGGGTCACCACGTACACGTTCTCGCAGCCCGTCTCGGCCGCCATGCCCACCAGTCGGCGGAGCAGCTCACCGCCGATACCGCGCCGCTGCCACTCGTCCTCGACGATCAGCGCGATCTCCGTCTCGTCGCCGTCCCACAGCAGATGACCGAGCCCGACGAGGCGCCCGGAGGCTGTCCGCGCGGCGAGCGTCCGGCCGAAACCGGGGCTGAGCAGATGCTTGAGATACCGGTCGGCGTCGCCCACGGGGCCGTGATACCGCAGGCTCAGCGTGCGCGTGGAGCACCGCTCGTGCATCGCCCTGGCCGCACGCAGGTCCCTGGTGTCGGCGCGACGCACCGTGATGTCGTCTCCCTCCGGCAGCGTCAGCACGTCCCGGCCGCGCGGGATCCGGGGACCCAGCCGCGTGTCCAGCTCCACCAGGGCCCGTGCCCGCGCGAACTCCGTCGGCGTGAACGGCAGATACGGCCGCTCCACCGTGATCACCCCGCCCTCCGGCGCCCGCAGCCGCATCACCGTCTCCTCCAGGGCCCCCTCGACCGGGGCGCGCTCCTCGGCCCGGCCGGAGCCGGGAGCGTTGGCGGGCAGCGAGCGGATGGTGCAGCGGCCCAGCAACTGCCGCAGGGCGAGCGGGAGTTCCGACGCGTCCAGCGCCGTACGCATGGCCAGACCGAGAATCCGGGTCGGCGTGTCCGCCAGGTCGTGGGTGTCACCGCACTCGATCCAGGTCCCGGTGCCGCCCGCGTCCGACACGGCACGGCCGATCTCGGCGGTCGTCAGCCCCTCGGGAGCCCGGAGCAGGAACTCGTCCACCGTGCCCTCGGCCAACGGATGCGTCTGCAGGCTCAGGATGTCGACCCTGTGCTCGGCCAGCGCCGTGCACAGCGCGGCCAGCGAGCCCGGTTCGTCCCGCACGGTCGTCCGCATCCGCCACAGCGGGGTGACCCCGGTGGCCACCGCGTCGTCCGCGTCGGACGGCCCGGCCTGCCGTCCTTCGGTGAGCGGCGGCCGGGTGCCGGTATCACTCGTCGGCGGCGCGTGACCGTGGCGCCTTGCCCGCCAACCGCGGAACCCGGCCGCGGCCGACAGCAGCCAGTGGGGTACCTCGCGAGTGTTCCTCGCCCTCGTCGCATCAGACATGTCATGAGTCATGCGACCACTGTGGACGAACGGTGTTGCGTGATCACGAACGCTTTGTGACTGCCCGGTAAATGCAGTGTTCTGCACCATTTGTTGCTTTCTGTGTGACCGAGGCTGTCAGGAACGAGGCGATCGGTGACCGCGGCGGTCGGACAGCCACCTCCCGCCGGCGCCGTACGCGGTCGTCGGGCCTGGGCCACCGACGGGCTGGTCGCTGCCCGACGAGGCCCGGCTGGAGCACCTTCGTGTACAGCACGGCCCCGTCCTGCTCCCGCAGCCGTACCGTCAGTTCCCCATCGCCGGTACCTGCGCGTTGAACCGCTTCAGGGGCGCAGCCCCGGGGACGGGGCAGGCAGGGGCCGTGGCGCGGGAAACCGCGTGGGTCAGCCGACCGCCGCCGCCAGTACCTCCACTCCCTCCCGAATCCGCGCGGGCGACAGATGCGCGTACCCCAGCACCAGCCGCACCCCGTCGTCCGGCACCCGCCCGTACCGCGCGACCCCGCGCACCTCGACCCCAGCCACCGCCGCCCGATCCAGGAACCGGTCGAGGGGCCCGTACCGGCCCGGCAGCGCGGCGATGACGTGCAGCCCCGCCGCGATACCGGACACCTCCGCACCGGGGAAGTGCTCGGCGAGGGCGCGGACCAGGGCGTCGCGCCGCTCCCGATACGCCCGCTGGCACCGCCGCAGCTGGCGGTCGTAGTCACCCCGCTCCACGAACCGGGCGAAGAGTGCCTGGTCGATGGTGGGATGACCGAGATCCATGGTCCGCTTCCGCTCGACGACCTCCTCCGCCAGGGACGTCGGCACGAGGAGCCAGCCGAGCCGCAGTCCGGGCGCGAGCGACTTGCTGACGGACCCGGTGTACGCGACCCGCTCGGGATCGAGCCCCTGGAGCGAGCCCACGGGCGCGCGGTCGTAGCGGAAGTCACCGTCGTAGTCGTCCTCGACGACCAGCCCGTCCACCGACCGTGCCCAGTCCAGGAGTTCGACCCGCCGCCTCGCGGAGTACGCGATCCCCGACGGGAACTGATGCGCCGGCGTCGTCACCACCGCCCGCACCCCCGAGTCACGCAACGGCCCGACGGCCAGCCCCTCCTCGTCCAGCGGCAGCGCCACGGTGCCGAGCCCGGCGGCGGCGTACAGCGTCCCGTGCTCGGGGCTGCCCGGATCCTCCACGCCGACGGTGCGCGCCCCACGCGCGCGGAGCACGCATCCGAGGAGGGTCGTCGCCTGGGCCACCCCGGAGACGACGACGATCCGCTCGGGGTCGGCGACCACCCCCCGGCGCCGGGCGAGCAGTTCGGCGAGCGCGGTACGCAGCCGGGGCAGCCCCCGCGGGTCGGGGTAGCCCAGCGCCTGGTGCGGGAGTTCCGCGAGCACCCCGCGCTGGGCCGCCGCCCACGCGGCACGCGGGAACAGCGACAGGTCCGGTGTCCCGGGCACGAAGTCGGCGCGGGCACCGGGAGAGCGCGGCGCGAGATCACGCGCGCGGGGAAGGGCGGCCCGGACGTCGGCGCCCACCCAGGTCCCGGCGCCCCGGCCGCTGCGCAGATATCCCTCCGCGGTCAACTGCTCGTACGCCTCCGTAACCAGCCCGCGCGACACCCCGAGGTCGGCGGCGAGCTCCCGGCTCGACGGCAGCCGCGTCCCACACGCGAGCCGCCCCGTCCGCACGGCCTCCCGCAGCGCCGCCTGCAACGTACGCCCACGCGCGCGTGCGGGCGCGTCGGTGACGGGCGACAGCAACTCCCAGGCGGCGGCCCAGGGAGCGGACCCCGTGGAGCCACCGTCCCCCGGACTGGTCCTCGATGACGTCATGAAAGTGGACCTTAAACCGGGCCGCCCGCCTCCCTAACGTCACAGCCATGACAGCCACGGCGTCGAACGCCACCACCCGCGGAGCCCTCCTCGCCGCCCTCGCCTGCGTCCTCGTCGGAGGCTCCTTCACCGCCAACAGCCTCCTGGGCGACTACCCGTACGCGGGCGGGCAGTTCCTCCGCTACGGCCTCGCCTGCCTCCTGCTGCTCCCGTTCCTCGGCCGGGACGGCACCGCGCCCCTGCGCGGCCTCACCGCCCGGCAGTGGGCGCGGCTGGCGCTGCTCGCGGCCGTCGGCATGGTCGGCTTCAACGTCGCCGTGATCGCGGCCGAGCGCACCGCGGAACCGGCGGTGCCGGGGGTCTTCGTGGGCTGCGCCCCGGTGGTCGTGGCCGTCCTCGTACCGCTGCTGGAGAGCCGGCGTCCGCAACTGTTCGTCCTGTACGGGGCGTCGCTCGTCGCGGTCGGCGCGTTCACCGTCCAGGGGTGGGGCCGTACGGACGGTGCCGGCATCGTCTTCTCGGTGTGCGCGCTGGTGGGTGAGGTCGGCTTCGCGGTGCTGGCGGTGCCGGTGCTGCGCCCACTGGGACCGCGGCTGCTTTCGGCGACCGTGTGCGGTGTCGCGGCGGTCGAGTCGGCGGTCGTCGGCCTGGTCGTCGACGGCGGCGGGTGGCTGCGCCGCCCGGACGGCACGGAGACCGCCGCGCTGATGTGGCAGGCGGCGGTCGTGACGGTCATCGGGTTCGTGTGCTGGTACAAGGGCGTGCAGCGCATCGGCGCCGAACGCGCCACGCTCTTCTCCGGCCTCATCCCGGTGGCCGCCGCCTGCACGGCGCCCCTCGTCGGCACCGGCTCCTACGGTCCCGTACAGGCCGTCGGCAGTGCGCTCGTGGGTGCCGGAGTGGCCCTGGGGTCGTCGGCCCGACGGCGGTCAGCGGCTGCCGTCGAGGATGACACGGGCGACCAGCGCGGGGTCGTCGTTCATGGGGCAGTGGCCGCAGCCGGGCAGCCGCACCAGCCGGGCCCCGGGGATGACCCGCTTGGCGCGGACGCCCTGGCGGCGCACGAGCAGCCAGTCCCGGGTCCCCCAGGCCACGGTGACCGGGAGGCCCGGGATGTCGTCGGTGAACAGGACACTGCCGCCGGCCCGGAGGGTCTCGTCGAACCCGGTGGCCCCCGCCAGCGCGAGGGTCTCGGCGACCACAGCCTCGGGTGAACGGCGGCCCGGACGGGCGTAGATGGTGCTCGTCAGGGCGGAGCGGCCGGCCGCCGAACGGGACAGCGACTCGACCAGCGGCAGTGGCAGCCGCCGCGAGATGTGCCGCATGGTGAGCAGAACGCCGAACGCGTAACGCCGTTCGGCCTCGTTCCAGAACCCGGCCGGCGACAGAGCCGTGACGGACCGTACGAGCTTCTCGCGGGCCAGCTCCAGGGCGAGCAGTCCGCCCAGGGAGTTGCCCGCCACATGGGGGCGGTCGAGCTCCAGCGCCTCGCAGAAGGCACCGAACACGGCGGACGTCGTGGACAGGTCGTAGGTGAGGCCGTCCGGCAGCGCGGGGGACTCGCCGAAACCGGGCAGGTCCACGGTGATGACCTCGCGCTCGGCCGCCAGGAGGTGGACCACCGGGTCCCAGGCCTGCCGGTGGTGACCGATGCCGTGCAGCAGGAGCAGCGGCTCGCCGGTTCCCTCGCGCGCGTGGGAGACCGTCACGGGCCGCGGGCCGAGCGGGGAGGGGACCTGGAAGGAGACCGTGGCGGCTGACATGGTGCAGCTCCTCGTCCATGAGGTGGGCGGGCCGGCGTACGACATTCGGTAGACAGCTTGTCAGCAACTGCTACCGGCGGGTAGCCCTTGGCGGCAACAAGCCGTACGGGCCTTGGAATCGCCTGGACACGGCCGCGCTCCCCGAGATGGGTGGGACGGTGACCCCCGACATCGCGACCGACGTCTTCGAAGGGCACCGCCCCGTCCTCATGGGAGTCGCCTACCGCATGCTCGGCCGGGTCGCCGAGGACGTGGTCCAGGAGGCCTGGCTGCGTTGGTCCGGCGCCGACCGGTCCGAGGTGCGCGAACCGCGCGGTTACCTGGTCCGCGTCACCACCCGGCTCGCCGTCGACCGGCTGCGCCAGGTGCGTGCGCGCAACGAGGCCTACCCCGGCCCGTGGCTGCCCGGGCCGTACGTCACCGACTACGGGGCCACCGTCCCGGACACCGCCGAGCGGGCCGTCCTCGCCGACACCGTCTCGCTCGCCGTCCTCGTCGTCATGGAGTCCCTCTCGCCCCTGGAACGCGCGGTGTTCGTGCTGCGGGAGGCCTTCGGCCACCCGTACGCCGAGATCGCCGCCATGCTCGACCGCACCGAGCCCGCCGTGCGCCAGCTCGCCGGGCGGGCCCGCAGGCATGTCGACGAGCGGCGCCCGCGCTACGACGTCGACCCGGCCGAACGCCGCGAGCTGACCGAGCGGTTCCTCGCCGCCGCGGCCGGCGGGGACCTCAACGGCCTCATGTCGCTACTGGCTCCCGACGTCCGTCTGGTGGGCGACGGCGGCGGTCTCGGCAAGGCCCCGGTGCGGGTCCTCGAAACCGCAGACAAGGTGGGACGGTTCCTGCAGGGCGCGGCCGGCAAGGGCCTCGCCGAGGTGTCGTTCCGCCTCATGGAGATCAACGGCGGTACGGCGGTGGTCGTCCTGTCCGGCGGCAGGGTCGACAGCGTGTTCCAGCTCGATGTCGCCGACGGCCGCATCCAGTCCGTCTACATCGTGCGCAACCCGGAGAAGCTGCTCTCCCTGGTGGTGGAGCAGTAGCCCGCTCGCCTCGATGAACGCTGTGCCGCGCCCGGTCCGGCGGATGCCCGAGGGGCCGACGATTGGTCTTGACCAAGGGTGGGGGCAGGCCTATGGTCGCAGGAAAAGTGCAACAACCTTTAACAAACAAGGGGCGCTAAGAACGCCGGGCCACGGCGAAGCAGCGGAGGACAGGGTGGGGACCCAGCAGCTGGAATCGGTGCCGGAACCGAAATACTGGCATCTGAAGACCGTGCTCAGTGAGGCATTGGACTCCGACTTCTCGGTGGGCGAGATCCTGCCCAACGAACGCGATCTCGCGGCCCGCTTCGGCGTCGCGCGGGCCACGCTCCGCCAGGCGCTGGAGCAGCTCGAACTGGAGGGCCGGCTGCAGCGCCGGCGCGGCGTCGGCACCACCGTGGCCCCGCCGCGCGTGGGAGTCGCCGTCGGCGCCGAACAGCACGCGTGGCCCGGCACCGTCGGCGACGCCTGGCAGGCGGTGGACTGCGCGGACTCCGCGCCGCCCGCCGCGGTGGCCGACATCCTGGAGACCGAGCCCGGCGAGCAGGTGCACGTCGTGCGCCGCTCCCGTGTCTCGCACGGCCAGCCCGTCGCCGCCGAACTGCTCTACGTTCCGGCGGACTCGGTGCCCGCCCTCTCCGCCATCGAGCCCTCCGGTGCGGCACGCGCGCGTGCCGTGCTGCGCGAGCTGCAGTGCCTGGAGCTTGAAGGGCAGGATCGCTCGGTGGAGCTGGGCTCGGCCCGCGCGGACGACGCCAGGGAACTCGACCGGCTGCCCGGCGCGCCCGTCCTCGTCGTCACCACCCGCTTCTTCGCCGAGGGCCGCGCCGCGGCCGTCTCCCTGGCCACCTACCGCGCTGACACGTGCCGCCTGACCTTCGGCGACTCGGGCGGCGTCGAGATCCACCACGGCCCGGAACGCCGCGCCTCCTAGAAGGCCGATGAAGATCTTGCTCCGGCCGCCCGGCTCGCCCCGGATCGCCGGTAAATGTCAATCGGCATGAATGGGTGCAAGCCGGGCGTGACTTCAGGATTTTCAGGGCACTTCTAGGGCGGGTTGCGAAAGTGGCGTCGTCCGCCCGGAGGGCGGGGCCCGCGGCGTCCGGTGGGTGCTCTCGGAGTGCCGGCCGGGGATTCCTCCGTCGGGGAGGGCCTGCCACGCCTTGAGGAAGGGAGGGCGTGCCGGGCGCCGTGACGGGGCGAACGTCGCCGGCCGGGGCAGCAGCCCGCGCCGACCGCACCCGCCGCGCTCCGGACGTCCGGAGCGCGGCGTTCTTCCGCGTGCCCAGGTACCGGCTCGGCGTCGTGCCGTCACCGAGCCCTCCACCGTGAACAGCTGTTCCTCGACGTGGTCCAGGGCCAGCCGGAGCGCGCCCATGGCGACGGCCGCCTCGCCGAGCCGGGCGAGAGCCACGCGGGGCGGGCGCAGCCCGACCGGCCCGGGCCGACCGGGCTCAGCCGGGCCTCACGAAGCCCGACTCGTACGCCGCGATCACCGCCTGCGTACGGTCCCGCGCCCCCAGCTTCGCGAGCACGGCGCTGACGTGTGACTTCACCGTCTCGGCGCCGACGACCAGCCGAGCGGCGATCTCCGCGTTCGACAGACCCCGGGCCATCAGCCGCAGCACCTCCGCCTCCCGACCGGTCAGCGAGGCCCGCTCCATGACCGATCGCGCCGCCCCACCGCCCGCACCGTCGGCGTACTCGGCGGCCAACTGCCGCACGGAGGCCGGAAACAGCAGCGACTCGCCCTCCGCGACCAGCCGCACCGCGTGGACGATCTCGGCGGGCCGCGCCCGCTTCAGCAGGAAACCGTCCGCACCGGCGCGCAACGCCTCATACACGTACTCGTCGTTCTCGAAGGTCGTCACCACGAGGATCTTCGGGGGCTCCGGCACGGTCCGCAGCACCGCCCGGGTGGCCTCGATGCCGTCCAGCAGCGGCATGCGCACATCCATGGCGACGACACTCGGTTTCAGTTGCCGCACCAGGGGGATCACCGCCGCGCCGTCCGCCGCCTCGCCCACGACCTCGATGTCCGGCTGCGCCTCCAGAACGGCCCGCAGGCCGGCGCGTACGAGTGGTTCGTCGTCGACGAGCAGCACGGTGATCGGGGACATCCCGCCAGCGTAGATCAGCTCCTGGGGACGAACGGCTGTTCAGCTCAGCGGTAGTTCGACGTGGACCTGCCAGTCGCCCCGGTCGGGGCCGGTCCGCGCCCGCCCGCCGAGCAACGCGGCACGCTCGCGTATGCCACGCAGGCCACTGCCCCGGCCTCGTCCCGGTATGTCCGCCGTCAGCCGATTGCGGACCTCCAGGTCGAGACTCCCGTCCCCGACCGAGATCCGCACCCGGACCGGGACGTCGCCCGCATGCCGGAGCACATTGGTCAGCGACTCCTGGAGGATGCGGTAGCCCTCGCGGGACACCGGGCCGGGCACCGTCTCGAGCGGCCCCGCCACCTCGGCGTCCACCGTCGCGCCGGAGGCGCGCGCGGACTCCAGCAGCCGGTCGGCTTCGGCCAGCGTGGGTCTGCCCTGCACGGGCCCGCCGGTCTCCCGCAGCGCGCCCAGCACCCGCTCCAGGTCCTCCAGCGCGGCCCGGCCGGTGTCCTCGATGGCGGTGAGCGCCCTGCCGGTGAACACGGGATCGCCGGCCGCCCGCGCCGCGCCCGCCTGCACCACCGCCACCGTCAGCGCGTGCCCCAGGGAGTCGTGCAACTCCCGGGCGATCCGGTTGCGTTCCAGCAGCTGCTCGGTCCGCTCCTCCAAGGCGGTCAGCCGCTGGGCCGCCGAGGGTCCCAGGAGCCGGCGGGCGACGGCGGTGATCAGCTCGCCGAGGCCGATGACGGCGGCGAACGACAGGGCGAGCGGGAAAGGCGCCAGGAGGCCGTACGCCCAGTGCGGCGCGACACCCCTCAGCACAGGATTGTCCGTCGGCACGTGCCCGAACGCGACCGAGATCAGGTCGTACGTGAGGATGGGAAGCCAGACGGTGCCCCCTACGGCCAGCGCTCCGAGCGCCATCCGCAGCTCCAGCCACACCACTGTGCGGAACCGGTCCCGCCAACTGGCCGCCGGCACCACGGAGATCCCTGATTCCTCCTCTTCACCCGGTGTCAGCAGCAGCCGCGCCTGCACGCCCTCACCCAGTCGCACGGCGGGGATCAACCCGACCGGGATCAGGAACAGCGCCGGCACCCACGGGTGCGTGGGCAGGATGAACATCCACACGCTGATGATCAGCATCGGCACCCACAGGTGCAGCAAGCGCGTGTACGTCGTCCCCCGGAGCAACGGGCGCAGGAAGCGGGCCATTCGGTCATCGTGTCAGCCGCCACCGACAACGGGCCTCCCCCGGGCGGGGGAGAGGCCCCACACCCGCGGGGGAGGACGCGGCGTCCCACAGGCGGCCAGGCTGGTGCCATGACCAGCATCGACGTGCAGGACCTGACCAAGGAGTACGGCGCCGTCCGAGCCGTGGACCACCTCACTTTCCGTGTCGAGCCCGGCCGCGTCACCGGCTTCCTCGGCCCCAACGGCGCCGGGAAGTCCACCACCATGCGACTCGTCCTCGGCCTGGACCGGCCCACCACCGGCACCGCCACCGTCGGGGGCCGGGGCTACGCAGGCCTCGAT
The DNA here is from genome assembly GCF_037201975.1 of Streptomyces sp. TG1A-60. NCBI lineage: Bacteria > Bacillati > Actinomycetota > Actinomycetes > Kitasatosporales > Streptomycetaceae > Streptomyces > Streptomyces sp. TG1A-60. The sequence continues at coordinate 7,077,014 of NZ_CP147520.1, forward strand.
GAACCGCTGCGCCACGTGGGCGCCCTGCTCGACGCGCAGGCCGCGCACGGATCACGCACCGCCCGCGACCATCTCCGGGCGCTCGCGGCGAGCAACCGCATCGCGCCCGCCCGCGTGGACGAGGTCCTGGAGGGGACGGGTCTCGGGAAGGTCGCACGGCGCCGGGTGAGGACGTACTCCCTGGGCATGCGCCAACGCCTCGGAATCGCGGCGGCCCTGCTCGGCGACCCGCCCGTGGTCCTGCTCGACGAACCGTCCAACGGCCTCGATCCCGAAGGGATCGTCTGGATCCGTGCGTTGTTGCGCCGCCTGGCTCGCGAGGGCCGTACCGTCCTGGTCTCCAGCCATCTCATGAACGAGACCGCCTCCTTCGCCGACCATCTGATCGTCCTCGGCCGAGGACGCCTCCTCGCCGACACCCCCATGCGGGAGTTCATCCACGCGCGCGTGCAGCCCCGCGTACGGGTGCGCGCCACCGACGGCGAGGCCCTCACCGACGCCGCCCTCGGGGACAGGGCGAGTGGGCTCTCGGCGGCCGAAGCTCTGCGGGGTGTCGTCGGCTGCGGCGTCTACCTCACCCTGATGGCGCTTCTCGCGGCCGGCCTGACCGCCCTCCTGCGCAGCGGCGTGGCCACCCTGGGCATCCTCGTCCCGTTCCTGCTCATCGTCTCCTTCGTCGTCGGTGGAGTCTCCGGTGGCGTCGCCGACTTCCTGCCCGACAAAGCGGGCCAGGTGATCCTCCACGAGACGTCCGACGGCGCGCTGGGCGCCTGGAGCGGCCTGGCGGTGACCGCGGTGTGGGCGGCGCTCGCGCTGGCGGCGGGAGCGTGGGGCGTGCGGCGGCGGGACGTCTGACGCCGCGCCGGTTGTCGGTGGTGCCCGGTTTACTGGACCCATGAGCATCACGCAGCACCTCGCCGTCATCGACCGGCTGTGCTCCGGGGATTTCCCGGCGGAGCCCGGCCGGTCGGACGTGGGCACGGCCGGGCCGGGTTATCACGTCGCCGAGTTACAGACGAGCGTCGACTTCTGGGAGGACGACGGCACGCGACGGGAGGAGACCGAGGAGCAGTACGAGGCGGACCGGGACGCCCTGTCACGGCTGCTCACCGAACGCTGGGGCGCCCCGGACGTGTTCAGCCTGTTCAGCGTCCTCGACCGATCCATGGGCGGCGAGGACATACCCGGCCCCTGGGCCGTGCTCAGCTCCCATGTCCCGGACGTGCACCTCTGGCGGGCCGACGGCCGTTGGGTGGCCCTCGGCGTCTCACAGTGGGACAAGGAACTGCCGTTCCAACTCGTCGCGCTGATAACGGAGACCGACCCACCCTGACACGTGGACCGCACCGACGAATCCCGCCGGTCAGCCCTCCGCCGCGACCCGCAGGCGTCCGAACTCCTCCGCCATCGTCGCCGTCGTCCAGTGCGCGTTCAGCCCGCTCGGGTTGGGCAGCACCCACACGCGCGAGTCCCCGATCGCCCGCTCCTGCGGACCGACGACGGCCTTGCGGTCGCCGAACGCGGCCCGGTAGGCGGTGACACCCACGACCGCGAGCCAGCGTGGCCGCAGCCGCTCCACCCTGGCGGTCAGCAGGCGCCCGCCCTCGACGTACTCCTCCGTCGTCAGCTCGTCCGCGCGGGCCGTGGCCCGGGCGACCACGTTCGTGATGCCGAGCCCGTGCGACGGCAACTCGCCCTGCTCGGCGGGCTTGAGCAAGCGGGGCGTGAAGCGGGACAGGTGCAGGACCGGCCAGAAGCGGTTGCCCGGGCGGGCGAAATGGTGGCCGGTCGCCGCCGTCGTCAGTCCCGGGTTGATGCCGCAGAAAAGGACCCGGAGGCCGTCCGCGGTGACATCCGGCACCAGCCGGTCGCGGGCGGCCTCCAGTTCGGCCTGGGTGAAGCGGTTCAGAGGATCGCTCCCGGTGTGTAGCCCGCGGCCTCCGGGCGCTGCTTCACGATCTCCTCGATCCGGCCGACGACGACGGCGACCTGGTCGGACGCGGCGCCCGTGAAGGAGAGCTTGTCGGCCATGAGCGCGTCGAGCTGGGTACGGTCCAGCGGGATGCGGTCGTCGGCGGCGAGCTTGTCGAGCAGTTCGTTGCGCTCGGCGCCCTGCTCGCGCATCGCGAGCGCGGAGGCGACGGCGTTCTCCTTGATGGCCTCGTGCGCGACCTCACGTCCGACGCCCGAGCGCACCGCGCCCATCAGCACCTTGGTCGTGGCGAGGAACGGCAGGTAGCGGTCCAGCTCCCGGGCGACGACGGCCGGGAAGGCACCGAACTCGTCCAGGACGGTCAGGAAGGTCTCCAGCAGCCCGTCCAGCGCGAAGAACGCGTCCGGCAGCGCGACGCGGCGCACCACCGAGCAGGACACGTCGCCCTCGTTCCACTGGTCGCCCGCCAGCTCACCCGTCATCGAGGCGTAGCCGCGCAGGATGACCATGAGGCCGTTGACGCGCTCGCAGGAGCGGGTGTTCATCTTGTGCGGCATGGCGGACGAGCCGACCTGCCCCGGTTTGAAGCCCTCGGTCACCAGCTCGTGCCCGGCCATCAGCCGGATCGTCTTCGCCAGCGAGGACGGTGCCGCCGCCACTTGCACCAGCGCGGTCACCACGTCGTAGTCCAGCGAGCGCGGGTAGACCTGGCCGACCGAGGTGAACGCCTGCGCGAAGCCGAGGTGCCCGGCGATCCGGTCCTCCAGCTCGGCCAGCTTGGCGGCGTCCCCGCCCAGCAGGTCCAGCATGTCCTGGGCCGTACCCACCGGGCCCTTGATGCCGCGCAGCGGGTAGCGCTCCAACAGCTCCTCGATGCGCCCGTACGCCACGAGCAGCTCGTCGGCGGCGGTCGCGAAACGCTTGCCGAGCGTGGTTGCCTGCGCGGCCACGTTGTGCGAGCGGCCGGCCATGACCAGCTCGCCGTACTCACCGGCCAGCCTGCCCAGCCGCGCCAGTACGGCCACCGCACGGTCGCGGATCAGCTCCAGCGAGAGACGGATCTGCAGCTGCTCGACGTTCTCGGTGAGGTCGCGGGACGTCATGCCCTTGTGCACGTGCTCGTGCCCGGCGAGGTCGTTGAACTCCTCGATCCTGGCCTTCACGTCGTGCCGTGTGACCTTCTCGCGCTCGGCGACGGAGGCCAGGTCGACGGTGTCCAGGACCCGCTCGTAGTCGGCGAGCGCCTCGTCCGGCACCTCGATGCCGAGGTCCTTCTGGGCCCGCAGCACGGCCAGCCAGAGCTGCCGCTCCAGCCTCACCTTCTGCTCGGGCGACCAGAGCGTGGCGAGCTCGGCGGAGGCGTAGCGTCCGGCGAGGACGTTCGGAATGCGGGGCTTGGCTGGCGCAGAAGTCACGTGTACGGAGTCTACTGGCGATTCGTGCAGGTGGGCGCAGCGGGTCTCTTCGGAGGAACCTGCGAAGAGGAGTCCGGCGCGTCGGCGACCTCCGCCAGCATGGCCCCGTGGCACGGCTCCGGCGCGCACCAGCAGGCCGGCGTCCTTCCGCGCAGCTCCGGCTCCAGGGCCAGCAGCTCGGGGGCGGCCATCAGATACTCCCGGTACTCGGCCATCACCCCGGCCCGCGTCCCGTCGCGCTTCTTCCTGGGGGTGTCGTAGGGAACGGGTTGTGGAGCGGGTGCCGGGGCAGGTCCCAGTGGCCCATGGTCCAGCGGCGGCCGACGTGGACGAGATCGGCGGGGGTGTGTTCCAGCCGGGTGCCGAAGTCGCGGATGCGGCCCTTGGGGTTGATGACGGTGGTGACCGCCTCAGGCGCGTCAGGCATGTCGGGCTCTTTCCGGCGACCGTCCGTCGGCGCCTCTTACGCTCTTGGCCCCTCCCACGGCAACAACTCGGGCCGCTTGGCCGGGAGGCCGTCGCCGGAGGAGCGCCCCGTGAGGCGGCGGCCTATCCATGGCAGCAGGTACTGCCTGGCGAACCGCACGTGGGCCAGCTGCCGTGCGGTCCATCCGGGCGGCGCCGCCACGGGCATCGGTGTCCGCCACTCCGTGTCCTCCGCCGCGTAGCCGAGCCCCTGCCAGACCGCCTCGGCGACCCGGCGGTGGCCCTCGGCGGTCAGGTGCAGCCGGTCCACGTCCCACATGCGGGGATCCCTCAGCGAGGGGGCGCCGTACAGGTCGACGACGAGGGCGCCGTGCCGGGCGGCCAGCCCGTCGACGCAGGCGAACAGCTCCTCCATGCGCGGCCGGAACCGCTCCAGGACGGGGCCCTGGCGTCCCGGGCTGCGCATCAGGACGAGCTGCTTGCAGGCGGGCGCCAGCCGCTCCACGGCCTCCTCCAGCAGGCCGCGCACCCTCTCCATGTCGCACTTCGGGCGCAGGGTGTCGTTCAGGCCGCCCACCAGCGTGATCACGTCCGCCTCCATGGCGGCGGCCACGTCCACCTGCTCGGCGACGATCTGTCCGATCAGCTTTCCGCGCACCGCGAGGTTGGCGTACCGGAATCCGGGCGTCCGCGCGGCCATCCGGCCCGCGAGGAGATCCGCCCAGCCCCGGTACGAACCGTCCGGCAACAGGTCGGACATGCCCTCGGTGAAGGAGTCGCCGACCGCGACAAGGCTGGAGTGTGTGGGATTCGTCTGCATGGCGGAAACGATGCTAACGCGTTCACATACCCGGCGGTCGGTCGACCTCTTCGCCTCCTCGGACGGGTCACACGGCGGGCTGTCCGAACAGCTCCCGCAGCACGTCCTCCATGGTCACGATGCCGGCCAGCCGCCCGTCCGCGCCTTGGACCGCCGCCAGATGCGTACGGCTGCGGCGCATCGCGGTGAGCACGTCGTCCAGTGGTGTGCTCTCCCGCACCCGGGCGATGGACCGCGTGTCGCGGACGGAGAACGGTACGTCACGCGGTGCCGCGTCGAGCGCGTCCTTCACATGGAGATAGCCGACGATCCGGCGCCCCTCGTCGACCACGGGGAAGCGGGAGAACCCGGACTCGGCCGACAGCCGCTCCAGTTCCTCCGGGGTGACCCCCATGCCCGCGTAGACGACGCGTTCCAGCGGGAGGACGACGTCGCGCACGGGTCGGCGGCCCAGCTCCAGCGCATCGCGCAGCCGCTCCCGCGCGCGGTCGTCGATGAGTCCGGCCTCGCTGGAGTCCCGGACGAGGCGGGCCAGTTCGGTGTCCGAGAAGGTCGCCGTGACCTCGTCCTTCGTCTCGATCCGCATCAGCCTCAGCAGCGTGTTCGCGAAGGCGTTGACCGTGAAGATCACCGGGCGGAGCGCCCGCGACAGGGTCACCAGCGGCGGGCCGAGCAGCAGGGCGCTGCGCACCGGCTCCGCGAGGGCGATGTTCTTCGGCACCATCTCGCCGAGCAGCATGTGCAGATAGGTGGCGAGCGCCAGGGCGATCACGAAGGACACCGCGTGGCCCGCGCTCTCCGGCACGCCGATCGCGTGGAACAGCGGCTCCAGCAGATGCTCGATCGCGGGCTCCGCGACCACACCGAGGACCAGGGTGCACAGTGTGATGCCGAGCTGCGCCGTCGCCATCAGCGCCGACACGTGCCGCAGCCCCCACAGCACGCTGCGCGCCCGCCGGTCGCCCTGTTCGGCGTACGGTTCGATCTGGCTGCGGCGTACGGAGATCAGGGCGAACTCGGCGCCCACGAAGAAGGCGTTGGCGACCAGCGTCGCGAAACCGATCAGCAGCTGGACGGCGGTCATCGCGTCTTCTCCTCGTGCTCCTCGTCGGCGGTGACCGGCGCGTGCAGCAGCACCCGCGCGGCCCGGCGGCCGGTGGAGTCCACCACGTCCAGTCGCCAGCCGGCGACCTCGACGGTGTCGCCGACGGCCGGGATACGACCCAGCTCGGTGGCGACGAGGCCGGCGAGCGTCTCGTACGGCCCCTCCGGCGCGCGCAGGCCGACGCGGGCGAGCTGGTCGGTGCGCGCCGAGCCGTCGGCCGAGTACAGCTCGCGGCCGTTCACGTCGGTGCCGACGGAGGCCAGGTCGGGCGTCTCGTGCGGGTCGTGCTCGTCCCGTACCTCGCCGACGACCTCCTCGACGATGTCCTCCAGGGTCACGACGCCGGCGGTGCCGCCGTACTCGTCGATGACGACGGCCATCGTGCGCTTGCCGGAGAGCCGGTCCAGGACCCGGTCGACGGTCAGCGACTCGGGGACGAGGAGCGGCTCACGCAGCAGCTCCGCCACGGAGGTGCGCAGTCGGCGCTCGGCGGGCACGGCGAGGACGTCCTTGATGTGCACCGTGCCGACGACCGAGTCGAGGCTGCCGCGGTAGACGGGGAAGCGGGACAGCCCGGTGGCCCGGGTCGCGTTCGCCACGTCCTCGCAGGTCGCCTGGGCATCGAGGGCGATGACCTGGACGCGGGGGGTCATCACGTTCTCCGCGGTCAGATCGGCGAGGTTCAGCGTCCGCACGAACAGCTCTGCGGTGTCCGCCTCCAGGGCGCCCTCCCTGGCCGAGTGCCGGGCGAGAGCCGCCAGCTCCTGAGGGCCGCGCGCGGAGGCCAGCTCCTCGGCCGGCTCGATGCCGAAGAGGCGTACCAGGTGGTTGGCGGTGTTGTTGAGGTGGCTGATGAAGGGCTGGAACGCGGCGCTGAACCAGCGCTGCGGGTTCGCCACCTTCTTCGCCACGGGCAGGGGCAGGAGATCGCCCAGTTCTTGGGCACCAGTTCGCCGACGACCATCAGTACGACGGTCGACAGGGCCGTACCGATCACCAGGGCCACCGAACTCGACGCGGAGCCCGGCACGCCGACCGCCTCCAGCGGGCCCGCGATCAGCTTGGCGATGGACGGCTCGGCGAGCATGCCGACCACCAGGTTGGTGACGGTGATGCCGAGCTGGGCGCCGGAGAGCTGGAACGTCAGATTCCGTACGGCCTTGAGGGCGCCGGCGGCACCCCGCTCACCGCGCTCCACGGCCCGCTCCAGCTGGCCGCGCTCGACCGTGGTCAGCGAGAACTCGGCGGCGACGAAGGCACCACAGATCAGCGAGAGCAGCACCGCCACCAGAAGGAGGAGTACTTCGGTCATCGGGTCACCTCCGCCCCATGGTCGGACAGGGGCGGGAGGACCGTGCGATGTCGGGCACGTGGTGTGCCGGGCGGGGTACTGGGAGGCTCGCCCATGGGCGGACGCTCACAACCTTTCCGTGGAGGCTGACTGGTCCACTCATGGTAAAGGGTCGGCAAAGTGCCGTTGTGCCACCTCTGACTCCGACTCCGCCCCCCGGTATCTACTCCCCGAGCGGCTTCACCCGCCGCCGTCAGGTCTCCTCGGGCGTATACCCGGCCGCCCGCCACGCGTGGTGGGCCGTCTCGTTCCGTACGAACAACCATCACGACGCGATGGTTGTTCGTACGGTCGCGCCGCGCCGCCCGCCGAGCCGGACGAACCGTTCCTCGGCGGCGCTGAGCAGGGCCGAGCCGATGCCCTGCCGCCATCGCTCCGGGTGCGCCGCCAGCCGTCGAATCCTGGCGGCTCCCAAACATTCGTCTGAGAGCCCTGCCCAGCCTTACAGGGGTTTGACCCAGCGCCGCCAGTGGTCCTCGCGATGGTAGCCAGCGGCGGCCCATGTGTGGTGGGCCTGTTCGTTGGCTTCCAGGACCATGGCGTCGACGCGTCGCCCGCCGAGGGCGGCGAAGCGTTGTTCGGCGGCTTCCAGGAGGGCGGTGGCGATGCCTTGCCGGCGGTGGTCGGGGTGTACGGCGAGTCGGTAGGCGGAGCATCGCCATCCATCGAAGCCGGCTATGACGGTTCCCGTGAGGAGACCGTCGCGCTCTGCGAGGAGCAGGGCTTCGGGGTCTGTCGTGACGAGTCGGGCCACTCCGTCGTGGTCGTCGCTGATGCTCGTGCCTTCCGCGGCTTCGCACCAGAAGTGCAACACGGTATCGATGTCCGAGAGGGTGGCGCTGCGGATGTGGAGATCGCTCATGGGACGAGCCAAGCAGAGCGCCGACCCGTCTGGCGAACCGTTGCCGTCCGACGAATCGAGAGCGGGCCATCCGCATGTCTTTGACGCCCGGTTGACGCTCGTTGATCACTGTCCCCATACATCACGGCCGACCAGGCACGATCTCGGCGAGCGGGTCCTCAAAGGGCGTGCGGCCGTGGCGGCCCGTTCGCCGGCCCGGTGGCAACCCACCGATGACGCAGAGCCTCAGGGCGGTCAGCGGGGGATAGCCGTGAGCCTGCCCCAGGACGCCGTTACGAGCTGCTCGTCGCCCGAGGCGTCAAGCCCGCACCGGCACCGGCGAATCCGTGGCCATCGGCCGCCGCCACTACCCGGTCAAGCAAGTCGGCCAGTTCATCACTGCCAGGACCGCCGTGACTTCAGCGCCGCCGAAGTCCTCCGGGCCATGACTCGGCTCGGCTTCACCTGCCGCACCCTCCCCCAGGGCCGCACCCGTACGCATCCCGAGCTCGCTCCAGCAAGCCTCCGGGGTGCCCGGCACCCCCGTATCCGTCTGACCGAAAGAACAGGCACGAGCCCACACCGCCGTTCAGGGGGTTCCCGTCGCAGTGGTTGCTCAGCGGTCGGAATAGCTGAAGTCGCCCACGGTCCAGGCGCTGACGTCCTCGATCGCGACACGGTACATTCCGCCTGTCTCCGGGATCCCCACCGTGCCCTGCAGGATCCGGGCGACATGGAAGTGAAGATGTGTGGGCGGCCCGTTCTTCTTCGCGGGGGCGTCGAAGACGGCGGAGAACTCGCCCAAGCGGTCCGAATCCGTCAGCACATCCGACACCCTCTGCCTCCAGACCGCTTCGGGAGCCAGCCGACCGGTGATGACAGCACCACTGGTGACCACGGTCAGGGACATCTGATTGCTCTGCCCGGACTCCACCAGGGTGGCGACGTCAACCAGCAGCTCGTCAGGCTTCGACATGGGGCAGATTATATTCACCGGCGATCCAGTTGCTTGAGCGGTGGCGCTACCGGGCGAGGCGGGCGCTCGCGGCCTTGCCGTCGGAGGCGTGGCGGGTGACCGCGGTGGCGCGGGCGAGGCCGTTGACCATGGGCCGGCCGAAGCCTCCGGTGCCGCCGTTCAGGTCAACGGTGCGTATGCGCGGCGCATGCCGACCGGCGTCGTGGACGGCCCCTCGATGGTGGCGGGGTGCGCAGTCGGTTCCCATGCGCAGCGGCGGCCCCCGCCGTGCGCCGGGCGTGGGTGACGAGCTCAGGCACGACCAGGACCACGATGCCCGCTTCGTCAGGGGCCACGGTCGGCTGCCGCAGGCATTCCCGGCTGCCGCAGGCATTCGAGGAAGGCCCGTGCCGAATCAGGTGCGTCGGCAACGGCTGTCGTGGAACGGACGGTTGTCGGCGTTGAGGCCATCATGTTCATCAGCGTCACCCTGATCTGTGGATCGTCCATGCCCGGCCTCTGCCTACCTGACCTCTGCGCCCCGCCCCTCCGCCCGCCGACCCGGCAGAGCAGCAGCGCTTGCCGGAGAAACTGACGGCCACAGTCGACGCGTGGTGGCCCGCTGCCGTGTGCCCGCAGCAGCCCGTGCCACGGTGCGGGCGCACGGCCTGCTCGAGTCGGGGGCCCGCGCCGGTTCGAGCCGACGGCCCATCCGAGGCGACGCTACCGGTGGGGCGACCACGAGAGAGAGTGGCCGCGGGCCGAAGAAGCAGTCCTCGTCGAGGCGCTGACGTGGCAACAGGAGCGCCCGTCTGCGAATCGCGGCACCAGCTCCGGCGTGCAGCGCTTCCAGGAGCTGCTCGGCCACCGGGCCAGGATCGTCAGGGTCGGCGCGGATCCTCGTGTGACGCCCGTCACCGGTCGACCTGTCGGGGTGACACGGCCGGAAGCATGAGTGCCCGGTGGTGGCCGGTACCTGCCGACAGTTGGGGCTGCGCGGCTGTGGGTCACTCCGAGTGCCGGACCTCATCCTCGGGGCTGCTACGACCATCCATGGGCCAGTTGAGGCGAGCTACCTCATCTTCGAGTGGGCGGAAATCTATGCCCGTCGGAGTAGACATTGGGTGGTGGTGTGGTTATGGTTTCTCTCGTAGTCGAGATCGAGCAAAGCCCGGCGGGGACGAACTGCCGGGCGCAGTACAGGCAGTCGCAGTGCGCAGGACGGTGCGGTGGTGGAGTTCCGAAGCCAGGGTTGTCGCATGACGGCGACGGGGCTGATGACCGGACCGGGTGGCCCGCAGTGATCAGGGGCCGCCGTGATCAGGGCCGCGGTTGACGCGGTGGCAGTACCCGTAAGTGCAGTTCGCGGTACGCAGCAGTGAAGTCAGTGAGCGGTACCTCGGTGAAGGCGTCGGCTGCGGGCGCGCGTGCCGGGAGGTTCGGCAGTGGGGTTCTGAGCCAGGGCAGTCGCAAGATGGGCGACGGGGCTGGCTGCCGAAGAGTGGCGCTGTCACAGGCCATCGAGTAGTTCGCTTCACCAGCAGTGCGCATTACCCCGCTTGGTGAGTAGCCGATCACCGAGGGAAGAACGGAGGAGCCAAGCGCCATCAGGATCGCCCGGGCGGAAGTCTCGAGCCCGGGTACCGCAGGACATCGATAGTGAGGTGGTCTCCGGTCAAGCAACCGCGATCCCCGCGCCCCCGACAGTATCTCGATCGGGTCAGCGGACACAGAAGGCCGACGCGGCACTAGGGTCGGCAGATGGTGTAGCAGTTCCTTCGGGGCCCTGGTGTCAGTACGGCACCAGGGCCCCTCGACGCGTTCCACAGAGAGGTGAGATGACAGCAGACGATTCCTTCGGCCGTCTCGACGACGATGATTACCCCGCCTACACCATGGGCCGGGCTGCCGAGATGCTCGGCACCACCCCCAACTTCCTCCGCGCCATCGGTGAGGCCAGGCTGATCACCCCGCTCCGCTCGGCGGGCGGACACCGCCGCTACTCCCGTTACCAACTGCGCATCGCGGCCCGCGCCCGGGAACTCGTCGACCACGGCACCCCCATCGAGGCCGCCTGCCGCATCGTCATTCTGGAAGACCAGCTCGAAGAGGCCCAGCGCATCAACGCCGAACACCGCCGTGCCGCCGGATCACCCAACCCCCCGGCCGCGGCATGAGATGAGCGTGGGGGCCTATGGGGAATTAGTGTGACTCGTCCGTTCGGCCTACAAGTTCCTTGGTGGGCTGTTCGGCCTCCACCCGTACGAGCACGGCGTCGAGGTCGTCGGGCGTCGCCCGCCCGTATGCGCAGCTCGGTCATGGAACGACCCCACCGCGGGGGCCGGACGGTGATCCGGAAACTCCAGGATGCGGACAGCGTCCGGGCGGCGACGGACCTGCCGGGGTCCCGCGGCCGTCCTCGCTCCGCCGCACGTCACCTCCCGCGCAACGCCTCGACGACCCGGGCGAACACCTCCATGTTCGGTTCCAGGACGGTCAGATACGAGAATCCGTACCGCTCCCGCTGCGCCAGCACCTGATCGACGATCTCCTCCAGGGTCCCCACGAGTACCAGCACTTCGCACGCCACTCCTCGGCGGACGTCGGGCTGAGCAGATTGACTCCGAAGCGGAACGGGTGCGGCATGAACTCTCCTCATCTCTAAGGGACTTGAGCCGGCACACCAGCGAGTACACCACTTGGGTACGCGTGCCGCCAGCACATGCGCGCGCCCACCGCGCGGCAGGAGCCCGGCCCCGACGGGCCATACCGCCGAGGCGACCCACGTGGCCGCCTGTACCCGGCTCATTCGTGCGCGATGGCCGCCAGCACGTTCATGCGGGACGCGCGCAGCGCGGGCAGCAGGGCGGCCACGACACCCACCACCGCCGACCCGATCACCACGGCGATGACCGTGCCCCACGGGATCGCCAGTGCCTTCATGCCCTGCAGCGCGAGCACCTGCTGCACGCACACGCCCCAGACCAGCCCCAGCGCGAGGCCGAGGACCGCGCCGAACACGGCGATCACCACCGACTCCAGCCGGATCATCCGCCGCAACTGCCGCCGGGACAGCCCGATCGCGCGCAGCAGCCCGATCTCACGGGTGCGCTCGACGACCGACAGAGCGAGGGTGTTGACCACGCCGAGCACCGCGATGACGATCGCGAGGCCGAGCAACGCGTAGACCAGATAGAGGAGTACGGCGATCTGGCCGCGGACCAGCTCCTTGTAGTCGGCCTGGTCACGGACCTGCACCTGCGGATAGGCCTCCAGCGTCCGCTCCAGGTCCGCCCGCAGCTCGTCGGCGCCGACGCCGGAGGCGGCGTTCACGTACAGTGCCGAGTCCTGGCCGTCGGGCACGTACTTCTCGATGGTGCCCATTCCGAAGTACAGCCCGCCCCGCATCCCGAAGCCGTCGGCGGTGTCCTGGTCGGTGAGCGCTCCCACCCGCAGCTCGGCGTTCTTCCCGGCGGGGAACCGCACGGGAATGGTGTCGCCGAGCGTCACGTCGTGGTCCCGCGCGAACTCCACGTCCATGGCGATGCTGCCGTCCGCCAGCGCGGCGGCGCTGTCGCCCTCGGCGTAGGTGACGTTCGCGACCTCGTCGAGCCGCGAGTCGTAGGCCGCGGCGGTCGTCTCCACCCGCTCGCCGTCCGGCAGCCGTACCGCGACCGGGGTGAACCGCTGCCGTACGACGAGGCCGGTGCCTTCCGTGGCGCGGATCTTGTCGGTGACCTCCTGTGGGAAGGGCGTGAAGTTCTGGTTCTGGACGACGAAGTCGGCGCCCAGCGTCTTGTCGATCTCGTCGTCGAACGACTCGGTCATCGACGCGCTGGCCACGGACATACCGCCGACCAGCGCGATCCCCACCATCAGCGCGGCGGCGGTGGCCCCGGTCCGGCGCGGGTTGCGCAGGGCGTTGCGCTGGCTCATCCGGCCGACGGAGCCGAACAGCGCGGGGAACGCGCCGCCGAGGACCCGGATCACCGGCCGAACGAGAAGCGGTCCCGCGATGACGGTCGCGACGAGTGTGAGGACCACGCCGAGACCGAGGAAGGCGGCCGCCGAACCCGTGTCCGACGACACCACGCACCCCACGAGCGCGGCGGCACCGGCCGCGGCGACGATCCCGCCGACCAGTGCGCGCACCCGCAGCGGCCGGCCCATTCCGGCGGTCTCGGCGTCCGAGAGCGCCGCCATCGGCGACACGGTCGCCGCCCGTCGCGCGGGCAGATAGGCCGCCACGAAGGTGACGCCCAGCCCGACGACGTACGCGGCGACGGGGGTGCCCACGCCGATCACCATCTCGGTGGACTTCAGGTTCATCCCGAGCAGGCCCATGAGCTCGATCAGCCCGAAGGCCAGCCCGATGCCCGCGGCGAGGCCGAGCGTCGACCCCACCAGGCCGAGCAGCGCCGCCTCGGCGAGCACCGACCGCCGCACCTGCCGCCGGTCGGCACCGAGCGCGCGCAACAGGCCCAGTTCACGGGTGCGCTGGGCGATGAGCATCGAGAAGGTGTTGACGATGAGGAAGATCCCGACGAGCGTGGCGATCCCGGCGAAGCCGAGCATCACGTACTTGATGACGTCGAGGAAGCCGCCGAGCGAGGCCGCGGCCGACTCGGCCTGCTCGTCGGCGGTCTGGTACTCGTACGTGCGCGGCCCGAGTTCGTCGGCGATCCGCTGCTTCAACTGTGCGTCGCTGACGTCGGGCGCCGCGGTCACCGAGATGCTCGTGGCGGCGTCGGGGTCGCCCAGCAGCCTGGCCTGCGCGGTCGGGGTGTCGAGGAAGACCAGCGCGGCGCCGGGGTTGGTGGTGGTGAAGGTGGCGATGCCGACGATCCTCACCTCGAAGGAGCCCGGCTGGGCGAGCACCGTCAGGGTGTCGCCGATCTCCACGTCCTTGTTCTTCGCGGTGTCCGCGTCGAGCAGCGCCTGGTCGGGACCCTCGGGCGCGTGTCCGCTGGTCAGTTCCACCGGGCTGCGGTCGGTGACGTACCAGTTGGTGGCGATGGTGGGGGCGCCCGTCGTCGGCCCCACCGACTCGTTCCCGCTGTCGACGATCGTGATGTTCTCCACGGCCGCGTCCACATGGGTGTCCGCGACGCCGTCGATCCCCGCGACCCGCTGCGCCAGCGAGGCGGGCACGGTCTGCACGGCCCCCGTCGGCAGCTGCCCCGACAGGTCGTCGTCCCTCGGGCCCACGGTCACGTCGGCCGAGGTGGAGGCGAAGAGGCGGTCGAAGGTGCGGGTGACCGTGTCCGAGAAGATCAGACTGCCCGCGACGAAGGCCACGGACAGGACGATCGCCAGCGCCGAGAGCAGCAGCCGCCCCTTGTGCGCGAGGAAACTCCGCAGGGTCGCCTTCAGCACGGTCTCAGTCCTTGTCGAGGTCGGCGGGCCCGGTCGTGGGGACGTCGCTGGGTGCGCCCGCCGCGTCCGCGGTCGCCCCGGCGGTGTCGAAACCGGGGCTCTGGGGGCTCGCCCCGGCGAAGAGGCGCATGCGCTCCAGCACCGCCTCGGCCGTAGGACGCTCCATCCGGTCCACGATCCGCCCGTCGGCGAGGAAGAGCACCAGGTCGGAGTGGGCGGCGGCGCCCGGATCGTGGGTGACCATGACGACCGTCTGGCCGAGCTGGTCGACGGCCTCGCGCAGGAAGCCGAGCACTTCGAGCCCGGCCCGGGAGTCGAGGTTGCCGGTCGGCTCGTCCGCGAAGATCAGCTCGGGCCGGGAGGCCAGCGCGCGGGCGCAGGCGACGCGCTGCTGCTGGCCGCCGGAGAGCTGGGAGGGCCGGTGCCCCAGCCTGTCCCGCAGCCCGAGCGTGTCGATGACCTGGTCCAGCCACTTGTCGTCGGGCTTCTTGCCCGCGATGTCCATGGGCAGGGTGATGTTCTCGGCCGCGTTCAGCGTGGGGATCAGGTTGAAGGACTGGAACATGAACCCGATCCGGTCCCGGCGCAGCCGGGTCAGATCGCGATCCCTGAGCCCGGTGATCTCGGTGTCCCCGAGCCACACCTGCCCGGCCGACACGGTGTCGAGCCCGGCGAGGCAGTGCATCAGGGTGGACTTTCCCGACCCCGAGGGGCCCATGACCGCGGTGAAGCGGCCACGCGCGATGTCCACGTCGACCGAGTCGAGGGCGAGCACCGTCGTCTCGCCCGAGCCGTACGCCTTCGTCAGGCCCCGGGCGCGGGCGGCGACGCCGTCGGCTTCCGCGCGGCCGAGGGGGTGCTCAGCGGCAGCAGTGGACAAAACGGCCTCCAGGCTCGAACCAGATCGAATTCCGGGCGTTCCCGGCCGAGCCTAGTGTGATCCAGTGCATACCCGGAATCCCCCCGAAGTTCGAGCCCGTCTCCGTCGCAGGTCGGGTCCTTGATTTCGATGTAGGGGGCACCCATGGGGGTGTCCTGGGTGTGGTGCGGGAGCAAGGCCCTCTTGCTTCTGCTAGCACTCCAGCGCTAGCGTCGAGGCATGGCCAAGACCCAGCTGAACGTACGGGTGGACGAAGACACCGCCCGAGCCGCCCGAGAGCGGGCCCTGGAGCGCGGGATGAGTGTGAACCGGTACATCGAGGAGCTGGTCAGGCAGGACACCGGCGAAGCGGGCCACACCTTCGTCGAGTCCGCCGCCGACTTCATGAAGCAGTACGAGGCGGTCTTCGTCGAGGAGTTCGGCGGAGAGCTCGAAGGCCGGCGCGAGGGACGTCACTGATCCCTTGAGCCAGCTCAGAATCGACCTCGCCTGGCTCCTGATGGTCGCCGAACAGAAGACGCCCGGAGATCCCCAGGTCGCCGACTGGGGCGCCCTCGTCGCGGCCGTCGCCCGCCACGAGGCCCAGATATTCGACGTCCCCGTCTATGACACCCCGCACGCCCGAGCCGCCGCCCTCCTCCAACTCCTCATGCACGTCCCCGCGCTGGAGCGCTCCAACGCGCTGTTCGCCTCCGCCGTCGCCTACGGCTACCTCGTGGCCAGCGGTGTCAAGGTCGTCACCTCCGCCGAGCAGGTGCGCGAACTGGCCAGACTGGTCAAGAGCGGCGAGGCCACCGTGCACGACATCACGCGGGAGTTGCGCCAGTGGAGTCTGTGAGGCCGGGCCGCCGGGCGCGGCCCACCACGCAGTAGGAGGTGGGCAGCCGGGGCCCCTGCTCGGGCATCAGGATCTCCCGGACCGTCCCGACCTCGAACCCGGCGGCCCGGATGGCGCCGACCGGGTCGCGGCCCACATGGCAGCCGCCGAACAGCAGCGGCCACACCGTACGGTCCAGCGCCCGCTGGGCCGTACGCATCGCCCGGCCGCCGCCCCGCCCGTGCTCGAAGAACCGCAGCTCACCGCCGGGGCGCAGCACCCGCCGAATCTCGCTCAGCGAGCGCCGTACGTCCCGCACGCTGCACAGTGCCAACGACACCACCGCCGCGTCGAACGCCTCGCTCTTGACGGGCAGCGCCTCCGCCACGCCCGGCACCACGTCCACGGGCACCTCGGCGCGCAGGGCGGCCTCCAGGGCCGACTTCCGCAGGGAGCGCTCGGGTTCGATTGCCACCACCTCCGAGACCGTGCCCGGGAAGCGCGCGAAGTTCAGGCCGTTGCCGGCGCCGATCTCGATGACCCGCCCCGAGAGCCCGGCGAGCAGTTCGTCGCGTACGGGCCCCACCCTCGGCTCCGCCGACACGCTCAGTCGGGCGTAGAACCGGGCGAAGACGGGGTGGTGAACGGCGTCCTTGGCGGCGCGGACCATCAGGACCTCCCGAGGAGGACGGCAGATACCGCGATTGTCCCCCGGGAAGCCCCCGTTCACCCGTCGCCGCCCCGAGGAGCCGAAACGGCGCACCCGCCGCGCGGCCCTGGGGAGGAGACCGTGCGACGGGTACGGGGCGATACGGCGGGCGAGGGACCGGGCAGGTCAGGCGATGAAGCCCCGGACCTGCTCGTAGACCCCCCTGTCGTTGTTCATCTCGTTGTGCGCGACACAGCCGACCTCGACGTTCGTCGCGCCGCTCAGGATCGCGGAGGTGTCCGGCGTGAGCGCGTCGTCGCAGTTCGACCAGTAGCTGGCGTACGACACACCGCCCGGGGTCTCGTCACCGGAGTTGAGCGCGGTCAGGAACGAGCTGCCGGTGTACATCTCGGCACAGGACGTGTAGAGCCACCGGCACCAACCGGCCACGGTCGTCCCGTGGTTCACCCCGGCCGTGGAGACGAAGTCGTCGACGTAGGCCGTCCCGCCGAGGTTCTTGAGGTAGTAGCGGGAGCTGAGCGCGCCCATCGAGTGGACGACCACGTCGACCTTGGAGGCGCCCGTCGAGGCGAGCACGCTCTGGATCTTGGTCTTGAGCTGCGCGGCCGTCGTGACGTTGGACTTGCCCCAGTCGTAGGACCAGGAGTGCAGCTCGGCGGAGGTGTAGCCGTCCGCCTTGAAGTACGCGATCCAGTCGTCCCAGGTGCCGGACGAACTGCTCAGACCGTGCACGAAGACGACGGGGTCGCGGGTCGCGGCCTGAGCGGGGGTCGCGGAGAACGAGAGCGACAGAAGGAGCGTGGTGGTCACGGTCGCGAGGGCCGTGGCGATACGGCGCATGCGGCGATGCATGGAGCCTCCTGAAAGGGGTGGGGTTCGTCTGGAGTGTCAGGGGGGTCTACGCGCGCCGCATCGGCGAAGTCGCCGGTCTTTACTGGCCGGTTAACTCGCAAGTAACGTGATGGGTGTGGTGACTCCGGTGAACCCCCCACACCATCCGCATCGCTCGCCACCGTCCCCCCTGCACGTGTGGTCGAGCCCGGACACAGCGTCGGCCGCCGTGCCCACGCTGTCCGAAGGCGTGCGCGTACGCCTGCTGCACGCCGCACACGGCGATCCGTGGGCCGCCGCGGAACTCGCCGCCGCCCTGACCCACCGCCAGGCCACGGGCCTCGACCCGCTCCCCGCCGAGCCCCTGACGCTGGCCCCCGCCCTGCTGCGGGCCCACCGGCGCGACGTACGGGCCCTGCCCGACGACACCCGGTTCCTGCTGCTCCTCGCCGCCGCCGACCAGCATCCGGTCCCCACGCACGCCTACGCACGGGCCGTCACGGCGGCCCGGCTCGACACCCGCCCCCTCGACACGGCGGAGGCGGCGGGCCTCGCGCACCCCACGGCCCAGGGCGTCGTCTTCCGTGACGCGTGGACGAGGATCGCCGTGTACGAGTCCGCGTCCATGGCCGACCGGCGCGAGGCCCACCGCCTCCTTGCCGCCGTCCTGAGCGACGAGGGTGAGAGACCCGGCCGCTCCTGGCACCGGGCCGCCGCCGCCCTCGGACCCAGCCGCCGCCTCGCCGCCGAACTCCGCCTGGCGGCACGGGTGGCACGTGCCATCGGCGGCGACCCGGCCCTGGCCTCCGCCCTCGCCGAACGCGCCGCCACGCTCACCCCCGAACCGGCCGAACGCACGCCCCTGTTCGCCCTGGCCGCCGCCGAGGCCTGGCGGTCCGGCGACGGCGACCGGGCCCGCCGCCTGGTCGCCGCCACCGACGACGACGCCCTCGGCGGCCTCCTCGCCCTCCGCGCCGGCAACGCCGCCGAAGCCTTCGACGCCCTGCTCACCGCCACGGTCCGGCACGGCGGCGACCACGCCTCGGACACGGCCGCCCATCTGCTGGCACGGGCCACCGAGGCCGCCATCTACACCGGGGACCTCCGCCGCTGCCGCGAGGCCGCCGCCGTCGCCGGCGAACTCGGCATCCTCCCGTCGAGCACCCTCGGCGCGCTCGCCGCCGCCTTCGAGGGCCGTTACGACGACGCCCGCGACGTCCTCGAAGCCACCGCCGGACGCTGCGGGCCCGGGGGTGACCCCACCCAGCTGATCCACGCCGGGATCGCCGCCCTGCTCCTCGGCGACCACACCCGCGCCTTCACCGCCACCGCCCGCGCCGCCGCCTCGGCCCGCGCCCGGGGCGAGACCGTGACCGTGCCGCAGGCCATGGAGTTCCGGGCGTACGCCGAGTTCTGGACCGGACGTCCCAAGGCCGCCGAGGCCGCCGCCGTGGACGCCCTGCGCCTGGCGTACGCCACCGGGCAGGACAACGGGGCCTGCCATCTCCAGGCCGCGCTCGCGATGTTCGCGGCCGTGACCGGCGACGAGCAGGTCTGCCGGGAGCGCGCCGAGTCGGCCCGCGCGTACGCCCTGGAACGCGGACTCGGACTGCCCGCCGCGCTCGCCATGTTCGCCCTCGCCTTCCTCGACCTCAGCACCGGCCGCTACGCCGCCTCGGCCGCCCGGCTGCGCGCCCTCGCCGGCTTCGGCCCCGGACACGGGCACCGGGCCATCCGGCACCTCGCCACCCCGCACTACGTCGAAGCCGCCGTCCGCACCGGCGACACCCGTGTGGCCCGCGCCGCGCACGCCGACTACGACCGCTGGGCCCGCACCGTCCGCAGCGCCGACGACCTCGCCCTCAGCGCCCGCTGCCGCGCCCTGCTCGCCACCGGGAAGGAAGCCGTCGAGCACTTCCGCACGGCTCTGGACCTGCATGCCTCCGGCACCCGCGACTTCGAACGCGCCCGCACCGAACTGCTCTTCGGCAGCGCCCTGCGCCGGCTCCGCGACCGCACCGAGGCCCGCGACCGCCTCCACAGCGCCCTGGAGGCCTTCGAGTACTTCGGCTCCCCGCACTGCGCCGTCCAGGCCCGCGCCGAACTCCGGGCCCTGGGGGAGCGCGCCGCCGTGACACCCGGCGGCGAGGACCTCGCCACCCGCCTCACGGCCCAGCAACTCCTGATCGCCCGCATGGCCGCCGACGGTGCCACCAACCGGGAGATCGCCGCCCGCCTGCAACTCAGCCCTCGCACGATCGACCACCATCTGCGGGGCGTGTTCTCCCGGTTGGGTATCAGGTCGAGGATCGAGTTGGTACGGCTGCTGGGGGAGGGCGATGCCCGCGGCTGACGCTGTTACCGCTGCGCCCACCCGTTCCGCGGGGCAGAAGGGGTGGGCGCAGCCGGACAGCGCCGGGCGCACTGTCCGTGGGGCTCAGGGGCAACGGGGGAGGGCTTTCGCGATCTCCCGCGCGGTGAAGGCCCCGGCGTCCCACGTACCACCGAGCGTCGGCGCCAGCCAGTTTCCCGCCGCCGCCCGGAAGCCAACCGGCTCCAACGCCCCCGCCCCCGCCGGCACCGCCCCCAGCAGTGGAGCCCCGGCGACCACCGGAAGGTCGGTGAGGTTGCAACGGGACGCCAGATCCGGGGCCTTCGGCCAGCTGCCGATGACGACGCCCGTCAACCGCACCCCTCGCACGGCGAGTTCACGGGCCGTCAGCTCGGTCGTGTTCAGGGTGCCCAGTCCCGCCGAGGCGACCAGCAGCACGGGAGCGCCGAGCGACCGCGCGGCGTCCGCCAGCGTGCCGCCCTCCTCGTCGAACCGTACGAGCAGCCCGCCCGCGCCCTCGACCAGCACCAGGTCGTGTTCGACGGCCAGCTTGGCCGCCGCCTCGGCGACGTCCTCGGGCCGCACCGGCGGGAGCCGGGACCGCCGGGCGGCCGTCGCGGGGGCCAACGGTTCGGGATAGCGGGCGAGTTCACGAGCCGTGGCGGCGCCCGCGAGCCGGGCCACCTCGGCCGCGTCACCACGCTCGTCCGGCCGTACACCGGTCTGCGCGGGCTTGAGGACGGCCACGGACCGGCCGGACGCGAGGGCCACCGCCGCGACGGCCGCCGTGGTGACCGTCTTGCCGACCTCCGTGCCCGTCCCCGTGATCACCAGGACCGTCATGTCATCCCTCCGTCGCCGCCGCGCGCACCGCGCGGGCGATCCGTGCCACGTCCTCGTCGCCCGTGACGTACGGCGGCATCGTGTAGACGAGATCGCGGAACGGTCGTAGCCACACGCCCTCGCGCACGGCGGCGGAGGTGGCCGCCTCCATGTCCACCGCGTGGTCGAGCTGGACCACGCCGATGGCGCCGAGGACGCGTACGTCCTTCACCCCCGGCACGTCGCGAGCCGGTGCCAGCCCCTCCCGCAGTCCCCTCCCGATCCGCTCGACCTCCGCGAGCCAGTCCTGGCCCAGCAGCAGCTCGATCGACGCACAGGCGACGGCCGCCGCCAGTGGATTGCCCATGAAGGTGGGCCCGTGGGCCAGCACCGGCACCTCGCCCCGCGAGATGCCCTCGGCCACCCGGGCGGTGCACAGGGCAGCCGCCATGGTCATATAGCCGCCTGTCAGCGCCTTGCCGACGCACATCACGTCCGGCGTCACCGCCGCGTGGTCCGCCGCGAACAGTGCGCCCGTACGCCCGAACCCGGTGGCGATCTCGTCGAACACCAGCAGCACGTCATGCGCGTCGCACGCCTCGCGCAGCACCCGCAGATAGGCGGGGGAGTGGAACCGCATCCCGCCCGCGCCCTGCACCACCGGCTCCACGATCACGGCGGCCAGTTCGTCCGCGTGCCGCTCGATCGCCGCGCGCAGCAGCTCCGCGTAGGACTCCTCGTAGTCCGCCGGCGGCGCGTCCACGAACACCTGCCGGGGCAGGACGCCCTGCCACAGCTCGTGCATCCCGCCCTCGGGGTCGCACACCGACATCGGCTGCCAGGTGTCGCCGTGGTAGCCGCCGCGCCAGGTGAGCAGGCGCCGTTTGCCGGGGCGGCCGAGCGAACGCCAGTGCTGCAGGCACATCTTGACCGCGACCTCGACGGAGACCGACCCCGAGTCGGCGAGGAAGACATGCTCCAGACCTTCGGGCGCCATGTCGACCAGGTGTTTCGCCAGCCGCACGGCGGGCTCATGGGTGAGCCCGCCGAACATGACGTGACTCATCCGCCCCAGCTGTTCGCGCGCCGCCTCGTTGAGCACCGGGTGGTTGTAGCCGTGGATCGCCGACCACCAGGACGACATGCCGTCCACCAGCTCGCCCGAGCCGTCGGTGAGCTTCAGCCGGACCCCGCTCGCGGACTCCACGACGAGCGGTTCCCGCCGGCCGGGCATGGGCCCGTACGGATGCCACACGTGCCGCCGGTCGAGTTCCAGCAGCTCGGGCACGGTCGGGTGGGGCAGGTCAGGCATTGGGCGCGAGATCCGTTCCGGCACCCCGACGGCGTACGGAGACGAGGTCCGTACGAGCCTCTCCCGCCGGTGCCTCGGCGGGAGAACCGCACACGCCACCGCCCTCGTGAGACCCGCACCCGGCGCCCTCAGGGGACCCGCACCCGGCTGCCTCGTGAGACCCGCACCCGGCGCTCTCCCGGCCCCCGCAGCCACCGCCCCGGTGCTCCGGCAGCGTCACCCGGTCCGTGCCCTCGACCTCGAACCCGGCGTCCGCGATCATCTCCAGGTCGGCCTTGCCGGCCTGGCCCTCGCTGGTCAGATAGTCACCGAGGAAGATCGAGTTGGCAAGGTGCAGGGCGAGCGGCTGCATCGTACGGAGATGGACCTCACGGCCGCCCGCGATCCGCACCTCGACGTCCGGACAGACGAACCGCACCATGGCCAGGATCCGCAGACAGCGCTGCGGGGTGAGGTTCCACTCCTTGGCGAGCGGGGTGCCCTCGAACGGGATCAGGAAGTTGACCGGTACCGAGTCCGGGTCCAGTTCGCGGAGGGAGAAGACCACGTCGACCAGGTCCTCGTCGCTCTCCCCCATGCCCGCGATCAGGCCGGAGCAGGCCGAGAGCCCCGCCGCGTGCGCCTTCTGGACCGTGTCGACACGGTCGGCGTACGTGTGCGTCGTCGTGATCTCGCCGTACGTCGACTCCGACGTGTTGAGGTTGTGGTTGTAGGCGTCTGCGCCCGCCTCACGCAGCCGTTCGGCCTGGCCGTCGGAGAGCAGACCGAGACAGGCGCACACCTCGACGCCCTCGTTCTGCTCCTTGATCGTCTTGATGGTGCCGGCGACCCGGTCCACGTCCCGGTCGGTCGGACCGCGCCCGGACGCCACCAGACAGACCCGCTTGGCGCCCCCGGCGAGCCCGGCCGCGGCGGCCTCGGAGGCCTGGTCGGGCTTGAGCCAGGTGTACTTGAGGATGCCGGCGGTGGAGCCGAGCCGCTGGGAGCAGTAGGAGCAGTCCTCCGGGCACAGGCCCGACTTGAGGTTGACCAGATAGTTCAGTTTCACCCGGTGGCCGAACCAGTGCCGGCGCACCTTCCCGGCCGCGGCCACCACGTCCAACAGCTCGTCGTCGGAGGTGCCGAGGACGGCGAGCGCCTCGGCACGGCTCAGCGGCTCGCGCCGGAGCCCCTTGTCCACCAGCGTGTTCAGCAGGTCCATGAGAGCCGATCCTGTCCTACGGGACCGCTCCCGGCCAAGGAGACTCCCGACAACAGAGTCGGTTCGACGTGTGGGTATCGCCACATCGTGGGCGGCCGTTCGTGCCATTAGTGTCTGTGCACTGCCTACAAATCGTTGCCCACAAAGCCCTGCCCGCGAGCACTGTCCGCGAAAGCCCCCGCCGCGCTGCCCGTGACCGCTCCGACGCCGTGGGCCGCCCACACCACCCCGGAGGACCCATGGCGTTCGGCTGGATCGACGAGCAGGCGTCGGCGCGCCGCCGGGCCGGGCTCGTACGGACCCTGCGCCCCCGCCCCGCCGACTCGCCGCTCCTCGACCTCGCGAGCAACGACTACCTGGGTCTGGCCCGACACCCGGAGATCACCGAGGGAGCCGCCGGGGCGGCGCGCCGGTGGGGCGGCGGGGCCACCGGGTCCCGGCTGGTCACCGGCACCACCGAGCTCCACGGCGAGCTGGAGCGGGAACTGGCCGACTTCTGCGGCTTCGAGGCCGCCCTGGTCTTCTCCTCCGGCTACGCGGCCAACCTCGCCGCCGTCACCGCGCTCGCCCCGCACGGCTCCCTGGTCGTGTCGGACGCGGGCAACCACGCCTCCCTCATCGACGGCTGCAGGCTGGCCCGGGGCACCACCCAGGTCGTGGCCCACGCGGCCCCCGACGCCGTCCGCAAGGCGCTGAGCACCCGCCGAGGTCCTGCCGTCGCCGTCTCCGACACGGTCTTCTCCGTGGACGGGGACGCCGCCCCGCTGACCGCACTGGCCGCCGCCTGCCGCGAGTACGGCGCCGGGCTCGTCGTCGACGACGCGCACGGCCTCGGTGTCCTGGGCGACGGCGGCCGGGGCGCGCCGCAGGCGGCCGGGCTCGCGGGCGACCCCGATGTCGTCGTGACGGTCACCCTGTCGAAGTCGCTGGGCAGCCAGGGCGGCGCGGTCCTCGGCCCGGCGCCCGTCATCGACCATCTGGTCAACGCCGCCCGTACGTTCATCTTCGACACCGGCCTCGCCCCGGCCGCGGCCGGCGCGGCCCTCGCCGCGCTCCGGCTGCTGCGCCGTGAGCCGGAGCGCGCCGCGCGGGCTCGCGAGGTGGCGAGAGAGCTGCACGCACGGCTGACGGCGTCGGGCCATGAAGCGGTGCGGCCCGACGCCGCCGTGGTGTCCGTGCGCGCACCGTCCCCCGAGCAGGCGGTGCGGTGGGCGGCGGACTGCCGGTCGGCGGGTCTCGCCGTCGGCTGCTTCCGCCCACCGTCCGTGCCCGACGGCATTTCGAGGCTGCGGCTGACCGCCCGGGCGGATCTCACCGAGGGGCAGATCGACCGAGCCGTGGGGATCATCGGCGATACGCGACCGTGAGTCGGCGTCCCGGCCGAGTGCCGCCGTGAGCGGATGTGCGTGTGTTGCCGTTGGTGCTCATCGAAGCGTGGTGACGAATCCCTCCCAGGCCTCGGGGTCGAACAGCAGGGCGGGCCCCGCCGTGTTCTTCGAGTCGCGCACGGCCACGAGTCCGGCCCAGCGGCCGGACCCGGGGCGGGCCGTTTCGACGCAGTTGTTCATTCCGGTGCTGCGGCTGCTGCGCAGCCATCGCACCCCGTGCAGTTCGGTACTGGTGGTCACGTTCCGAGGCAGTGCGGACATGGTGCCTCCTTACGCGCCGGCAGCGAGCCCGGCGATGTAATCCAACGAGTCCTCGAGTGAAAGGGCGTGGACTTGAAGGGTGTTGAAGGCCTCGACATAGGCCTTGAGGTCTTCTTTCCGCTCAAGGTAGAGGCTACTCGTCAAGTGGTCGAGAACAACCACGTCAAGATCAGATGTGCTCTTAAATGAGAAGATTACGAAAGGGCCGGTGACGCCGATGTGTGCCCCGGCAGTGAACGGCAGCACCTGTAGTCGTACCTGAGGGAGTCGCGCCGCCTCGACCAGACGGCCCAGCTGCCGGGCCATGATCTCGGGACCGCCCACCTCGCGTCGTAGAACGCCCTCGTCGAGCACGGCGCTCAGCTCCATCGGCGGGTCCGCGCGCAGGACTTCCTGCCGGGCGAGCCGCACTTCCACCAGCGCGTCGAGTTTGTCGTCTTCCAAACCCTCCACGGCGGCCCGGGTCACCGCCCGGGCGTACTCGGGAATCTGCAGGAGGCCCGGCACGACCGAGGTCTCCAACGTCCGTATCCCGCCGGCCTGCGACTCCAGGCTGATGAAGTCCCGGTACGTCGGCGGCAGTACGCCCCGGTAGGCGTGCCACCAGTTGTGCCGTCCACCACCGTCCTCAAAGCCCGCCAACGCCAGGAGCAGCTCCCGGAGCTCGCTGTCGTCGACCCCGTACGCGTCCAGGAGCCTGCGTACATCCACGGGCTTCACCCCGCTGGCGCCCGTCTCGATCCGGCTCACCTTGGACTGGTGCCAGCCGACCCGATGGGCCGCCTCGATGCTCGTCAGACCGCAGCGGGTACGCAGAACGCGTAACTCGGCACCGAGCTTGCGGCGGCGCACAGCCGGACCGTACTGCATGGGTTCTCCTTCCGCTCGGCGTGCGAAGCCGGGGTGACGACAGAGGATGGACGAAGACCCCGCCCGAATACGGTCGGTCGTCGGAGAGTTCACCGCTTCGAGCGACAGATATATGCACATCCTGGTGGATCGCCACCCGTGACGGCCCAGGTAGTGGCAGTCTGGCGCGAAGCACCAGTCCGGGACCGTACTCGAACCATCCGCTCCCTGTCGGACACCGGTCCCGTGGGAAAGGGACGACTCGCCATGGCAGATCACCAGGAAGCATCCGTCACTCTGCCGAGCGATCCCGCCTCGGTGTCCGCGGCCCGAAGATACGTCGCCCAGGTGCTGGCCGAATGGGGCCTGCCGAGCGGCACGGACATCGCGGAGACCGTGCGCCTGATCGTGTCCGAACTCGCCACCAACGCCGTCCAGCACACCTTCGGTCAGTCGCCCACGTTCACCGTGGACATCGCGCTGGACCGGGACGAGCAGCTGCGCATCGGCGTCACCGACAGCCATCCGCGCTTTCCGAAACGTCTGCCCGCCGCCGTCCAGCAGGACAACGGCCGGGGCATGGTCATCGTCCGCTGCCTGACCGCCGAGTGCGGCGGCAGGCTGAGCGTCAGACCCACCCGGGAGGGCGGCAAGACGGTGGCGATCGAACTGCCCTGGACGGTTCCCGCGTAACCGGTCAGGTCCGGTGGTCCGCAGGAGCCCTGACGGGGGTCTCGCCCGGAGGCGGTGTCGGCGTCGTGCCGGTGTTACCGGCGGACCGTCCCACGAGCTTCGGGAGCACGGCCCACAGGGTCAGGCACGCGAGGAACGTGCCCGCCCCGGCGACGATCCCGGCCGCCCGGCCGAGCGTCACGTCCACGACGAGCAGGACGGACCCGGCGAGGGCCGGCATCAGCACGATGAGGCCCGCGGTGGCCAGCCGGGACGACACCTGGACGATGGCGGGCTTGGCGTTCTGCTGGAAGAGCGAGCGGTGCAGGGCGGCCGGGGCGGTGAAGAGCGCCGCCGCGAGGACCGCCAGCAGCAGGGTGGTGACATAGGTGGCGCGCTGTACGGAGTCCAGGTCCGGGAAGCGCGGCGTGAAGGCCAGCGTCAGCAGGAACGCGAAGAGGATCTGCACCCCGGTCTGGGTGACCCGCAGCTCCTGCAGCAGCTCGGAGAAGTTGCGGTCGGCGCGTTCGAGGGGCGTCTCGTTGCGTGCGGGGCGGGTGCGTTCGTCGGCCATGGGCGAACGAGTAACCAGTTCGGCCCGTGGCACGCCCGTGGGGGCGGCGGAGATCTCCGCCGCCCCCACGGCTGGTCAGCGGACCCGGCCGTACCAGACGCTCTTCGTCCAGAGCTTCTGCAGCCGGACGACGTCACCCGTCTTCGGGGAGTGCCAGATCTTTCCCTTCCCCGCGTAGATACCGACGTGGTAGACGCTCGATCCCGAGTGGAAGAAGACGAGGTCTCCGAGTTTGCGGTTGCTCGCGGAGATGTGCTTCGTCTTGTTGTACTGCTGCTGAGCAGTACGGGGCAGCTTCTTGCCCGCCTTCTTGAACGAGTAGAGCGTCAGCCCTGAGCAGTCGAACCTGCCTGGACCGGCGGCTCCGTACTGGTAAGGGGAGCCCTTCTTGGAAGCCGCGACCTTGAGTGCCTTCGACGCCGCGGTGGCGGCCTCGGCGCCGGATGCGGCGCCCGGTACCACGATGCTGCCGCTCACGGCGGCGATGGTGAGAGCCGAGGCCGTACCGGCCCGGGTCAACAGCGACGGGACACGATTCAGCGCAGTCATGCGCAACCCTTCGTCAGCCGCCTGTGAAGGATGACCTGTCGGATTCGGGCTGGCGAAGTTGCCCGGCCGCTGACGCGGCTTCACCCCAAGGGCTGCTCGGCGCGGCGTCTCCATGTGGAGCCGACCGTTCCGGCGACCCGTCGTACTTGGGTCCTCCACTCCTGCCGATGCACTCCTGTCGACCGGTCATCCGGGCGGCGGCAGGACTCGGCGTCCACCCGGATCGCCCCGCCGCTGTGGCGGGGGCTTGTCGTCAGGAAGGGATCTTGACGCACTCAAGTCCGAAATTCCCAACGGAACCGGTGGTTTGTGGTCTTACTCACCACTCACCCGTTCGGGTGGACAGAGCCTTTTCGGCTGTTGTGTCCAACGGGTCGAGGAGGCCCGTACCAGCACCGGAATGATGTATTCCGGCTGTGCGGTAGGCGCGTTGCGCAACTTCACAGCTCCTTGCGACGTATGGGCCGATAG
The DNA here is from genome assembly GCF_037201975.1 of Streptomyces sp. TG1A-60. NCBI lineage: Bacteria > Bacillati > Actinomycetota > Actinomycetes > Kitasatosporales > Streptomycetaceae > Streptomyces > Streptomyces sp. TG1A-60. The sequence goes on from NZ_CP147520.1 coordinate 7,104,865, forward strand.
GTCGATCGTGCTACGCCGTCCGGAGTGCGCGAACCCCGGGCCGGACGGCCCGTCAGTAGTACGGCGGCCGACCCGGGATGGGTTCAGGCAGGCGAGTCCTCCGGTTTCGGCGGCAGTGAGACCAGGGCCGCCCGCCGCTCGCCGTCGAGCACGCGCAGGGACCGCGCGAGGGTGGGGGCGTGTACCTCGTTCTCGCCGCGCCTGTGCATCAGTTCGAGCGCGTCGCGCAGGGCGGTCGCCTTGGCGACGAGCGCCTGCGCCGCCCGCAGTCCGCGGTACGTGTCACCGGGGCGCGCCGGATTGATCCGGCCGACCAGGTCGACGACGTCCAGATAGCGGTCGATCAGCTCAGCCTCGGCGCGCGTGAGGGCGGGCAGCGGCGGCAGTTCGGGAGGGAGCATCGACACTCACCTCGCGCCGGGGAGCGCGCCCGAGGCCCTGCGGCTCGGGACGACCTGGTCGGCCAGCCCGTACTCGACCGCCGCCTCAGCGTCGAGGAACGTGTCCCGCTCGATGTCGGCGCTGATCCGCTCCGGGCTCTGCCCCGTGTGCCGGACGAACATCTCCTCCAGCTTCCGGCGATTGCGCGTCAACTCCGCGGCCTGGATCGCGAGGTCACTCGCCTGGCCCTCGATCCGGCCGGCCAGCGCCGGCTGGTGGATCACCACGCGCGCGCCCGGCAGTACGAACCGCCTGCCCGGTGTGCCCGCTGCCAGCAGCACCGCGGCGGACGATCCCGCCTGCCCCAGGCAGATCGTCTCCACGTCACAGGTGACGAACCGGATCGTGTCGTAGATCGCCGTCATCGCGCTGAACGAGCCGCCGGGCGAGTTGACGTACAGCGAGATGTCCCGGTCGGGCGACTGGTGTTCGAGGTGCATGAACTGGGCCATCACGTCGTTCGCCGACGTGTCGTCGATCTGCGTCCCGAGGAACACGATCCGCTCTTCCAGGAGCTTGGCATACGGATCCATCGTCCGGTGACCCGCACTGGTGTGCTCGGTGAACTCGGGCAGCACATAACGGGCCGTCGGTCGGTTCGCGGGCATGGGGCACGCCTCCTCAGATCGATTTCTGTACAGAATGTACAGGACGTACGAGATCGTGGAAAGCCGCTCGCCTACGGCGGCGCCCCGGACCGATGTGGTCCGGGGCGCCGTGAAGTGCGCGGCGAACGAGGTCGGTTGATGGCCACGGGGGTCGGCCTGCCCGAGAAGGTGATCGGCGGTCAGCCCTTCGGGGCGGCGAACTCGGAGAGTGCGTTCGCGACCTCGGCAGGTATGACGTCGTGGCCCTCGGGCGCCGAGTCCGCGCCGTTCACCGAAGCGATCTCGACCGTGAGCCGATCGCCAGGGATCAGTAGGCGTCCTCCCCCTCCACGCTCTCGCGCTCAGGCCGGAGCCGCCGGAGGACTCGGTGCCGGGCGGGGGACTCCACCGAGGCCGTCCCGCTCTCGGACTGGACATGGTTCCCCCTACTGTTCGGTTGTCATCGCGGAGCAGAAGGGGATCTTCCGCTCGGGGTGGTGGGGTGACGGGGCGAGGGGGCGACGGGGCGCGGCCCGGTCCAAGGTGTCCTCGCACTGTGAGCGCCCGGGTCGAGCGGCCTGGCACCGCGCCTCGCCGCGTTGCCGAGAAGCCCTGGTGGCTCCTTCCCACGCTCGACCTCGCTCGCGCGGGAAAGGCCCCCATCGAGGGCTCTCCGGCGCCTTGCGATGCACGGCACCAGACCGCGCGACCTACACGAGGAGGACGTGGACCAGGGCCGTCGCCAGACACAGGACCACGGCGGCGCTCGTCCCCGCCCTCAGGACATCGGGTGCTCATAGTGCAAGGACCCCTAAGCTGGACTGCATGGCCTACGAGATTCCGGTGACGCAAGCCAGGGCTGAGCTCGCCGATCTGATCAACCGCGTGGTCTACGGCGGCGAGCGCGTCGTCGTGACGCGGCACGGGAAGCCCCTCGTCGCCCTGGTCTCCGCAGCCGACCTGGAGCACCTCGAAGCCCTCCAGGACTCCGCCGACGATTCGGTGATCAGCGCGGTCTCCAGCGTCCGCGAGGTCGCATCGGCCCCGAGGGAACAACAGCGCTTCGGGATCGCCGCGGAGCATCGGCGGGCGGGGGGTTCCTAGGCGCCGCGGGCTTCGCGTGCGGCTGTACGCCCGCTCGGGCGACCGGCGCGCGCCTTCCCGCCGGGAAGTCGCGGAGACCGTACGGACCCGACCGCCCGCAAGCGGGCGCAGCGCCCTGATGCGGCATGCCGAGCGACCCCCGTCGGCGTGCCGAGTGGCCGGCGCCGACGGGGACCGACACGCGGTCGATCACGGTCCGGTTAACGTCGCCGAAACGCCACCCGATTAGCCTGCGCCCATGCCACCTGCGAATTTGCCGGGTGGTCGCGGCAACCGGGCCCCGCACGGTCCGGAGCGAGGATGTGAGGTGGACGCCGTGCAACTGACCCCGCACGAGCAGGAGAGGCTGCTGATCCATGTGGCGGCCGATGTGGCGGAGAAGCGCCGGGCCCGTGGGCTGAAACTGAACCATCCCGAGGCCGTCGCGCTCATCACCGCGCACATCCTCGAGGGCGCGCGGGACGGCCGTACGGTGGCCGAGCTCATGGCGTCCGGACGGAAACTGCTCACCCGGGACGACGTCATGGAGGGCATCCCCGAGATGATCCACGACGTGCAGGTCGAGGCGACCTTCCCGGACGGCACCAAGCTCGTCACCGTCCACGACCCGATCGTCTGAGAGGCCTCGATGATTCCCGGAGAGATCCTCTTCGCCGAGGACGCGATCGTCTGCAACGAGGGCCGTGAGGTCACCCGGCTCACCGTCCTCAACGCCGCCGACCGGCCCGTCCAGGTCGGCTCCCACTACCACTTCGCGGAGGCCAACCCAGGCCTGGAGTTCGACCGCGCCGCCGCACGCGGGAAGCGGCTGAACGTCGCCGCCGGCACCGCCGTGCGCTTCGAGCCCGGCATCCCGGTCGACGTGGAACTCGTACCGCTCACCGGCGCCCGTGTCGTGCCCGGACTGCGCGGGGAGACCGGAGGTGCCCTCGATGCCTGAGATCTCGCGTGCCGCATACGCCGACCTGTTCGGCCCCACCACCGGCGACCGCATCCGGCTCGCCGACACCGACCTGCTCGTCGAGATCGAGGATGACCACTCCGGCGGGCCCGGACGGGCCGGTGACGAGGCCGTGTTCGGCGGCGGCAAGGTCATCCGCGAATCCATGGGCCAGTCGCGTGCCACGCGCGCGGAAGGCACCCCGGACACGGTCATCACGGGCGCGGTGATCATCGACCACTGGGGCATCGTCAAGGCCGACATCGGCATCCGCGACGGCCGGATCACCGGCATCGGCAAGGCCGGCAACCCCGACACCATGGACGGCGTCCACCCCGACCTGGTCATCGGCCCCGAGACGGAGATCATCGCGGGGAACGGCCGGATCGTCACCGCCGGTGCCATCGACGCCCACGTCCACTTCATCTGTCCGCAGATCGCCGACGAGGCGCTGTCGTCCGGCATCACCACGCTCGTCGGCGGCGGAACCGGCCCCGCCGAGGGTTCCAAGGCCACCACCGTCACACCCGGACCCTGGCACCTCGCCCGGATGCTGGAGGCGATGGAGCAGTACCCGCTCAACATCGGCTTCCTCGGCAAGGGGAACACGGTGTCGCACGAGGCGATGCTGTCCCAGATCCGCGGGGGCGCGCTGGGGCTGAAGCTCCACGAGGACTGGGGCTCGACGCCGGCCGTCATCGACGCCTCGCTGACCGTCGCCGACCGGACCGGCATCCAGGTCGCCATCCACACGGACACGCTGAACGAGGCCGGGTTCGTCGGTGACACGCTCGCCGCGATCGCCGGACGCGGCATCCACGCCTACCACACCGAGGGCGCGGGCGGCGGGCACGCGCCCGACATCATGACCGTGGTGTCCGAGCCGCACGTCCTGCCCAGTTCCACCAACCCGACCCGGCCCTACACCGTCAACACCGCCGAAGAACACCTCGACATGCTGATGGTCTGCCACCACCTGAACGCGGCCGTCCCGGAGGACCTGGCGTTCGCCGAGTCCCGTATCCGCCCATCGACCATCGGGGCCGAGGACATCCTGCACGACCTGGGCGCCATCTCGATCATCTCCTCCGACTCGCAGGCCATGGGCCGGGTCGGCGAGGTCATCCTGCGGACCTGGCAGACCGCGCATGTGATGAAGCGGCGCCGGGGCGCGCTGCCCGGGGACGGGCGCGCGGACAACCGGCGGGTACGTCGATATGTCGCCAAGTACACGATCAACCCCGCGCTCGCGCAGGGCCTCGCCCGCGAGATCGGGTCCGTCGAGACCGGCAAGCTCGCCGACCTCGTCGTGTGGGAGCCCGCGTTCTTCGGCGTCAAGCCGCAGCTCGTGATCAAGGGCGGACAGATCGCCTACGCGCAGATGGGCGACGCGAACGCCTCGATCCCCACCCCGCAGCCGATCCTCCCGCGTCCCATGTACGGGGCCATCGGACGGGCGCCCGCCGCGAACTCGTTCAACTTCGTGGCGCCGCTCGCCATCGAGGACGGACTGCCGGAACGGCTCTCGCTGGGGAAGCGCTTCGTCGCCATCGAGTCGACGCGTGGGGTGACCAAGGCCGACATGCGCGAGAACGACGCGCGGCCCGAGGTGCGCGTCGACCCCGACAGCTTCGCCGTGCACATCGACGGGGAACTGGTGGAGGCCACACCGGCGGCCGAACTGCCCATGGCTCAGCGGTACTTCCTCTTCTGATGGCCGCACAGAGGTCGGAACTCCGACACCTTGCCTCGGGGGTCCGCGATGTCTAGGGCCGCGCTTCTCGTGCTGGCCGACGGCCGCTTCCCCGCCGGGGGGCACGCACACTCCGGCGGGGCCGAGGTGGCCGTCAAAGCCGGGCTGGTCACCGGGGCGGAGGGGCTGGAGGCGTTCTGCCGGGGGCGGTTGCACACGGCGGGGCTGGTTTCGGCGGCGTTGGCCGCCGCGGCGGCGCTCGGTGTGGACGCCCTGTCGCTGGACGCCGCCGCCGACGCCCGGACATCATCCGTGGCCCTGCGGGTCGCCTCGCGCAAACTGGGGCGGCAGTTGATGCGGGCGGCTCGGGCGACCTGGCCGTCTCAGGAGCTGGACGCGCTGGCACGGGAGTTCCCGAAGGGGGCGCACCAGCCGGTCGTGCTGGGGGTGGCGGCGAGGGCGGCCGGGCTTTCGGCCGAGGACGCGGCGTACTGCTCCGCGTACGAGAGTGTCAGTGGGCCGGCGAGTGCGACGGTGCGGTTGCTGAGTCTTGATCCGTTCGAGGCGACCGGGGCGTTGGCGCGGTTGGCTCCCGAGGTGGATGCGGTGGTGCGGGCGGCGGTGGAGAGCGCCCGGGGGGCGGGGGCGGGTGGGGTGGACGGCTTGCCCGCGGCCTCCGCGCCGTTGTTGGAGGTCGGGGCGGAGGTGCATGCGGCTTGGTCTGTGCGGTTGTTCGCGTCCTGAGTCGGTCGCCCCCGCCGCCCCTGCCCTCTCACCCCCAGGGGCTGTGCCCCTTCGCCCCCCTGCGCGCGGGGAGAGCTCGGGTGGGTGGGGTTCGTGGGCGGGTGCGGATCGTTTGGGGTTGCTCGCGCAGTTCCCCGCGCCCGCCCCCACAACCCTCACCCCCGAGTTCTCCCGCGATCCCTATCCGACAAGGAGCCGCTTCCATGCATCTCGACCACCCCCACTCCCACGACGGCCCCGCCGCCGTCAGCGCCGACGCGCACCGCCCCGACGGCACGCGCCGTGCCCTGCGGATCGGGCTCGGCGGCCCGGTCGGGTCCGGTAAGACGGCGACCGTCGCCGCGCTCTGCCGGGCCTTGCGGGAGGAGTTGTCGCTCGCTGTCGTGACGAACGACATCTACACGCGGGAGGACGCCGAGTTCCTGCTCCGGGAGGCCGTGTTGCCGCCCGAGCGGATCACGGCCGTGGAGACGGGGGCGTGCCCGCACACGGCCATTCGGGATGACATCTCCGCCAATCTGGAAGCCGTGGAGGACCTGGAGGACGAGGTCGGGCCGCTCGATCTGATTCTGGTCGAGTCGGGCGGCGACAACCTGACCGCGACCTTCTCCAGGGGGCTCGTGGACGAGCAGATCTTCGTCATCGATGTGGCGGGCGGGGACGACATCCCCCGCAAGGGCGGGCCCGGCGTCACCACCGCCGACCTGCTCATCGTCAACAAGACGGACCTCGCGCCGCACGTCGGGTCGGACCTCGCCCGGATGGCCGCGGACGCGAAGGCGCAGAGGGCGGAGTTGCCCGTGGTGTTCCAGTCGCTGCGCGGTGAGGCGGGGGTCGGGGAGGTCGCCGCCTGGGTTCGGGAGAAGCTCGCGGCGTGGACGGCATGACGACGGCCGGGGAGACGGCGGCGGCCGGAGGCATGACGACCGCCGGGGTCGAGGCCACCGCGCGGATCGCGGCCCGCGCCGACGGGCGGGGCGGTACCGCTCTGCCCGTGCTGGAGAGCGAGGGGCCGTTGGCGTTGCGCCGGACTCGGGGGAGTGGTGACGAGGCGCGGGTCATGCTGGTGGGGGCGATGAGCGGGCCGCTCGGCGGAGACCGGTTCGCCGTGGAGGCGGAGGTCGGGGCGGGGGCGCGGCTGCGGGTCGGATCGGCCGCGGCGACGATCGCGCTGCCGGGGCAGGCCAAGGGGAAGGGCCGTGACGAGGCGCGCTACGACGTACGGATCGAGGTCGCCGACGGGGGCGAACTGCGGTGGCTGCCCGAGCAGTTGATCTCCGTGCAGGGGAGCGACCTGTATGTGGCGACGCGGGTGGAGCTCGCCGTAGGGGCCCGGCTGGTGTTCCGGGAGGAGCAGGTGCTCGGGCGGGCCGGGGAGGGGCCCGGGCGGCTCGGCAGCCGGCTCACCGTGCGGCTGGGCGGGCGGCCGTTGCTCGATCAGGAGGTGGTGTGCGGGCCGGGGGCGCCGGGTGGCTGGGACGGTCCCGCCGTGCTGGGCGGGCGCCGTGCGCTGGGCCAACTCGTCGTCGTGCGGCCGGAGTTCGCCGAGCGGACGCCTGCGCCGCGGGTGCTGGGGGAGTCGGCCGCGCTCACTCCGCTCGCCGGGCCCGCCGTCCTCGTCAGCGCGCTCGCGCCCGACGCGCTGCGGCTGCGGCGCGTGCTCGACGAGGCCCTCGCCCAACTGGACGGGTGACGCAGCGCCACAACCGATCCGCTGAACGGGGCTTTCCCCACCGGCTCACCGGCTCACCGTCAAGGCGGGCAAGGCCGACGTGACGTGCGCGCCGCATGCCACGCCGAAGCCGTAGGCACCTGAGCGGAGGGAGGGGACGACCGGGGGCCGGTCGTCCCCTCCCTCACGCGGTCATGCCGCCCGGCCCGCCAGCCAGGCGTCCTCCGCCGCGTAGTCGAAGAGCTCCCCGTACGTCGCGAACATCCTGGGACAGGCCTCCTTCCAGTCCCGGCAGCCCGCCAGCCGGTCCTCGATCCACGCGACCGTCTCCGGCAGCGACCGCGCGTACCGGACCACCGGGCGGTAGCCCAGCTCCCGCTCCGCCGCCGACATGTCGCACACCACGGGCACCGGCACGGACCACGGGGTGTCGCCCACGGCGGGCGCCGGGGGAGCCCCGTCGACCAGCACGTTCTCCGCTTCGACGCCCATCACGGCGTCGATCGCGGCGGCGATCTCCGCCACGGTCGGTGCGTCGGGGTCGACGGCGTTCAGCGCCCGCGTGCCCGGCCGGGCCGCGGCGAGACGGATCAGCTCGGCGATGTTGTGCACGCTCGCCGGATGGAAGCGGCTCGCACCGCCGTACGCGAGGACCCGGCGGGACCGGCCGTCGAGGTTGCGCTTCACGAAGTACAGCTCGCGCGGCGTACGGCAGTGCGGTCCGTGGATGGCGCCCGCGCGCAGCAGGGTGGTGGGCAACCGGTCGCCCCCGGCGAGGAGTTCGCGCTCCAGCCCCGCCTTGCGGGTGCTGTACGAGGAGTCGCCGGGCCGGATCGTGCGATGGCTCTCGGGGAGGGGCACGGGGTACTCGGGGAAGCCGTCCGGCTCCGCCTGGGTGTCGAAGTTGCGCCCCTTGTCGTCCTCGTACACCGACACGCTGGAGACGACGACCGCCGAGCCGACCCGGTCGGCCAGGGTGAGCAGCTGCCGGGCGTGTTCGGGACCGTACGCGACCATGTCCACCAGGACGTCGCAACCGCCGCCGACCGCTGCCGCCAGCGCCGCGTCGTCACCCCGGTCCGCCGGTACGACCCGCACGTCCTCCGGCCAGCCGTCATCCCGGCCGCCGCCCCGCGAGACGGCCGTCACCGCCCAGCCGTCCCGCGCCAGCGCGCCCACGGCCACCCGGCCGATCTGTCCCGTCGCCCCGATCACCACAGCACGTCGCGTCATGCCCCGACCGTACGACGCCCGCGCCCGGTTCGCCGCGAGCCTCTGCTGTCGGCAGAACTCCCTCAAATCGACGACAGCCGCAGGAGGTTGCTAGTGCTGCGGCACTAGCTCAGGGGCATCCGGGGGAACTTTCGCTCCTTCGCCGCCGCGGCCTCCTCCGCCTTCGCGACGGCCGCGTACTGGTCGACGTACTCCTGCTCGGAGAGCGAGAGGATGGCGTACATGATCTCGTCGGTGATGGCGCGCAGGACGGCCTTCTCGTTCTCCATGCCCTCATAGCGGGAGAAGTCCAGGGGCTCGCCGAAGCGGATGACGACGGGGTGGACGTTCGGGATGACCTTGCCGGGCGGCTGCGCCTCGAAGGTGCCGATCATCGCGCAGGGGACCACGGGCACGCGCGCCTTGAGCGCCATGACCGCCACGCCGAGCTTGCCCTTGTAGAGGCGGCCGTCGTGCGAGCGCGTGCCCTCCGGGTAGATGCCGAGGAGTTCGTCCTTGCTCAGCACGCCGAGCCCCTCGCGGATGGCGGCCTGCCCCGCCTCCTTGCCGGAGCGGTCCACCGGGATCTGGCCGGCGCTGCGGAAGAAGAACGCCGTGAGCCGGCCCTTGATGCCCGGCCCGGTGAAGTACTCGGCCTTCGCCAGGAAGGTGATGCGCCGCTTGAGGATGGCGGGCATCAGGAAGTGGTCCGAGAACGACAGATGGTTGCCGGCGACAATGGCGGCGCCCGACGACGGGACGTGTTCGAGACCCTCGATCCGAGGCCGGAAGACCAGTCTCAGCAGCGGGCCAAGCAGCACGTACTTGAGCAGGTAATAGAACACCGCGCACTCCTCCGCACCCCAGGGGAGCGATCAGTCTAGGCGGCGGCCGTCGTCGCACGGAACCGCCGGGAGTCACTCTGCGTCGCCGTCGGCCGATTCAGGTGTCCGAGGCCGTGGCGCCGCCGCCCATCCGGTCGGCCGGGCAGGGAGGGACAGAGGGTCATGCACGTGCGGTGGTCACGCGGGGGCGCCCGGTGATCTGCTCGATCTTCTGCATGCGGTGGACGACGGTGTTGCGGTGGACGTGCAGGGCCGCCGCCGCGCGTACGAGGTTGAAGCCGCTCTCGCACCAGGCCGGGGGGGCGCGGTCGCCCGCGCGAGCCGTCACTGTCCGGGCCAGTGGTTCGACGATCCGGACGACCTGGCCGGCCTGATCCGTGGCCCCTGGTCGGCGGGCGGCCCTTCCTCCCCGACGGGCTCCCGGTCATCGACCGGGTACCGGGACAGGACAACGCCTTCGTCGCCACCGGCCACGGCATGCTCGGCGTCGCCCTGGGCCCGGACACCGGCTCGCCGAGTACGTCCGCACAGGCCGACGGCCCGACGCTCTCACGCCGTTCCGCTTCGACCGTCCGCGCGCATGAGGGCCGCCGCCCCAGGCCCCGCCCAGGGGCGGGGCCTGGGGGTTCAGGAACCTGGGGGTTCAGGAACCCGAACCCTTTCTCAGAACCTCCCCCAACGTGCCCAGCGCCGAGCGGAGCTCCGCGCCCGTGATGGTGAGCGGCGGGGCCAGCCGGATGGTCGAGCCATGGGTGTCCTTGACCAGGATTCCCTCCGCCATGAGGCGGTGGCTGATCTCGCGGCCGGTGCCGATCGCGGGGTCGATGTCGACGCCCGCCCACAGCCCGCGCGCCCGGAACCCGACCACGCCCCGGCCCACCATCGCCGCCAGCCCGTCCCGCAGCAGCTCTCCCAGCTCGGCGGCCCTGCGCTGGAACTCGCCGGTCCGCAGCAGTTCGACCACCGCCGAACCGACCGCCGCGGCCAGGGGATTGCCGCCGAAGGTCGACCCGTGCTCACCGGGGCGGAGGACGGACAGCACCTCCCGGCGGGCCACCACCGCCGACACCGGCACGATGCCGCCGCCGAGCGCCTTGCCCAGCAGCACGGCATCGGGCCGGACGTCCTCGTGCTCGACGGCGAGCGTCCGGCCGGTGCGGCCGAGGCCCGACTGGATCTCGTCCGCGATGAAGAGGCAGCCGGTGCGGCGGGTCAGCTCGCTGACCGCGGGCAGATAGCCGTCGTCCGGGATGAGCACGCCCGCCTCGCCCTGGATGGGCTCGATCAGCACCGCGGCCGTCGTCTGGTCGATCGCCGCCTCCAGCGCGGCGAGATCGTTGTACGGGACCACGCGGAAGCCCGGTGTGAACGGGCCGAAGCCGTCGCGGGCCACCGGGTCCGTGGAGAAGCTCACGATGGTCGTCGTACGGCCGTGGAAGTTGTCGGCGGCGACCACGATCGTCGCCTGGTCGGCGGGGACGCCCTTCACCTCGTACGCCCATTTGCGGGCCACCTTGATCGCGCTCTCCACGGCCTCGGCGCCGGTGTTCATCGGCAGCACCATGTCCAGGCCGGTCAGCTCGGCCAGGGCCTCGGCGAACCCGGCGAGCCGGTCGTTGTGAAAGGCCCGCGAGGTGAGGGTGAGTGTGTCGAGCTGGCGGTGCGCGGCGTCGATCAGCGCCGGGTGGCGGTGGCCGAAGTTGAGTGCGGAGTAACCGGCCAGCATGTCCAGATAGCGGCGGCCCTCGACGTCCTCGACCCAGGTGCCCTCGGCCCGTGCGACGACCACGGGCAGCGGGTGGTAGTTGTGTGCGAGGACGGGCTCCTCGGCGCGGATGAGGTCGGCCGACGAACGCGTGTGGACGGGAGCGGTCATGAGCGGATCTCCTGAGTGACGCACTTGATGCCGCCGCCGGCCTTCTGGAACTCCGAGAGGTCGACGGGGACGGGGACGTAGCCCTGCCGGGCGAGCTGGTCGGCGAGTTCCTTGGCACGGGGCGAGATGAACACATGGCGGCCGTCGGACACCGAGTTCAGACCGAAGGCCATGGCGTCCTCACGGGTGGCGATCACCGCGTCGGGGTAGAGCCGGGCCAGGACCGCGCGGCTACCGGGTGAGAAGGCCTCAGGGTAGTACGCGATGTTGCCCGGGTGGCCGTCGCCGCCGTCGTCGAGGACGAACAGCGCGGTGTCCAGATGGTAGAAGCGCGGGTCCACCAGCTGGAGGCTGATCACCGGGACGCCGAAGAACTCCTGCGCCTGGCGATGGGCCTCACGGGTGGTGCGGAAGCCGGTCCCGGCGAGCAGATGGCGGGTGGTCGGCACCAGGTCGCCCTCTCCTTCGCAGACCGACTCGGAGCGGAACACCTCGTACCCGGCGCTCTTGAACCAGGCGTCGTAGGCGACGGACTCGGGGCGCCGCTCGGGTGCGTGGAACAGCGAGCCGAGGACACGGCCGCCGAGGACGAGCGCGCAGTTGGCCGCGAACACCATGTCGGGCAGCGCCGCCACCGGCTCCACGGTGTCCACGGTGTGGCCATGGGCGCGGTAGGCGCGGATCAGCTCCCGCCACTGATCCCGCGCGAGGTCGACGTCCACGGGAGTGTCCGGGTGCATCCAGGGATTGATCGAGTACTGCACGGCGAAATGTCTGGGTTCGCAGACGAGAAAGCGCCGAAGGCGCGGCACACGGCTGTCGGGCACAGAGGGTCTCTCCGCTTCCTGCGGTGTCGGCTGGGATGACACCACGGTAGGAATCGGGACAGGCGCACGACAAGGAACAAACGTTGCGTGTTCGCGCAGTGATGCTGCGTGTTTACCCGGCTCAGTGCAGGTTCGCTGCGTCCTGGGTCGCCCCGGCCTCCGGCGCCTCCGGCAACAGGTGCGACAGCACCATGTAACTGATCGTCTTCCGGATGAACGGCTCGGTGCGGATCCGCTCCAGCACCTCCTCGAAGTGCTCCACGTCGACGGCCCGCACGTGCAGCAGCGCGTCCGCGCCGCCGGTCACCGTCATCGCCGCCGTGATCTCCGGATGGTTGCGCACCACCTCCGCCAGGCGCCGGGGCGGCGCCGCGCCCTCGCAGTACACCTCCACGTACGCCTCCGTGCGCCAGCCGAGTGCCGCCGGCTGCACCGTGGCCGTGAACCCGGTGATCACCCCGGTCTCGCGCAGCCGGTCCACCCGCCGCTTCACCGCGGTGGCCGAAAGACCGACGGCCGAGCCGATCTCGGCGAAGCTGGTCCTCGCGTTCGCCATCAACGCCGTGATGATCTTGCGATCGAGTTGGTCGAACGCCGCGGACTTGCTGTTCATGCCGGCACTGTATCCAGCGGTGGGCGCCCGCGGCGCCCACCGCGAAGGCGTCCGACGCGCACACATGTGCAGCCGTACGAATTACTCCTACACTCCGGGTTCATGCTGCGCGCGCTCGCCGTCGATGACGAGAAACCCTCCCTCGAGGAGCTGCTGTACCTCCTGAACGCGGATCCACGGGTCGGCAGCGCCGAGGGCGCGAGCGACGCCACCGAGGCGCTGCGGCGGATCAACCGCGCCCTGGAGTCCGGCCCCGACGGACCGGAGGCGATCGACGTCGTCTTCCTCGACATCCACATGGCCGGACTCGACGGCCTCGACCTCGCCCGCCTCCTCACCGGCTTCGCCCGGCCCCCGCTCGTCGTCTTCGTCACCGCGCACGAGGGCTTCGCCGTCCAGGCCTTCGACCTCAAGGCCGTCGACTACGTCCTCAAGCCCGTCCGCCGAGAACGCCTCGCCGAGGCGATCCGCCGAGCCGCCCAGTTCCGCGACGCGGCCCCGCCGATACCGGTCCACGAGCCCGACCCCGACCAGATACCCGTCGAACTCGGCGGAGTGACCCGCTTCGTCCCCGTCGACGACATCACCCACGTCGAGGCCCAGGGCGACTACGCCCGACTGCACACATCCCAGGGCAGCCACCTCGTCCGCATCCCTCTCTCCACCCTCGAAGAACGCTGGCGCGCACGCGGCTTCGTCCGCATCCACCGCCGTCACCTCGTCGCCCTGCGCCACGTCGGCGAACTCCGCCTGGACACCGGCACGGTCAGCGTCCTCATCGGCTCGCTGGAACTCCAGGTCAGCCGCCGCCACGCACGCGAACTGCGCGATCTGCTGATGCGCCGGACCACGGGCTGAGGAGCCGCCATGCCCCACGAACCCACCGAACGGCGCGTCGTCGTCACCGGAGTGCCCCGCCGCACGCGCCGCACCTCCGGCCACCACCGACCACGCACCGAGATCGACGAACAGACCACACTCGGCCACACCTACGTCCGCTCCCTCATGCGCAGCCAGCTCCGCGCCGCCCTCGGCGTGTTCGCGGTCCTGGTCCTGCTGGTCGCCCCGTTGCCCCTGGTCTTCGCCGCGATGCCGGACGGCGCCGGCCTGGAGTGGGCCGTCCTCGGCTTCGGCGTCTACCCGCCGCTCGTCCTCCTCGCCCGCCGGCACGTACGCCGTGCCGAACGCAACGAGCAGGACCTCGTCCGGCTCGTCGAGGACCGCTGAGGCGGGCGAACGGACGGAACAGAGAACTCGTGAACGACAACTACACCGTCCCCGCGGTCGCCCTCGTGGTCGTGGCGACCGTCTTCGTCGGCGCCTTCGGCCTGCGGATCTCCCGGACCACCTCCGACTTCTACGTAGCCTCCCGCACCGTCGGCCCCCGCCTCAACGCCGCCGCCATCAGCGGCGAGTACCTGTCCGCCGCCTCCTTCCTCGGCATCGCCGGCCTCGTCCTGGTGCAGGGCCCCGACATGCTCTGGTACCCGGTCGGCTACACCGCCGGCTATCTCGTCCTGCTGCTGTTCGTCGCCGCCCCGCTGCGCCGCTCCGGCGCGTACACCCTGCCGGACTTCGCCGAGGCCCGGCTCGCCTCCAAGACCGTACGACGGCTCGCGGGGGCCTTCGTGGTCGGCGTCGGCTGGCTGTATCTGCTGCCTCAGCTCCAGGGCGCCGGGCTGACGCTGAACGTGCTCACCGACGCGCCCGGATGGCTCGGCGGGGTCATCGTCGCCGTCGTGGTCTCCGCCACGGTCGCCGCCGGCGGGATGCGCAGCATCACCTTCGTCCAGGCCTTCCAGTACTGGCTCAAACTCACCGCCCTCCTGGTCCCCGCCCTCTTCCTCGTCCTCGCCTGGCAGGGCGACGGCGCCCCACGGCACGCCTTCGACGAACCCGCCGAGTTCCGCGAGCAACGGGTGGTCCGTATCGACGAGACCATCGACCTGAAGCTCGCGAGCCCGCTGACCGTCACCGCATCCGGCACGATCGACGGCCGCCGCCACGACGGCCGCCGCGTCGACCTGCCCGCCGGCACCCACCGCGTCGACCGGGGCACCCGCCTGACCTTCACCAAGGGCGACACCGTCCCCGTCGCCGAGCGCGGCGGCAACGGCGGCATGTCCACCTCCCTCGCCGCAGGGCGTGAGGAACGCCCCCTGTACGCCACCTACGGGCTGATCCTCGCCACCTTCCTCGGCACCATGGGCCTGCCCCACGTCGTCGTCCGCTTCTACACCAGCCCGCACGGCGTCGCCGCCCGCCGCACCACCGTCGTCGTCCTCGGCCTGGTCGGCGCCTTCTACCTCCTGCCACCGGTCTACGGGGCACTCGGCCGGCTCTACGCCCCCGAACTCACCCTCACCGGCGACGCCGACGCGGCCGTACTGCTCCTCCCGGACCGCATGATCGGCGGCCTCGGCGGCGATCTGCTCGGCGCACTGGTCGCGGGCGGCGCGTTCGCGGCGTTCCTGTCCACCGCGTCCGGTCTGACCATGGCCATCGCCGGCGTGCTCACCCAGGACGTCCTGCCCTCACGCGGCGTACGGCACTTCCGGCTCGCCGCGGTCCTCGCCATGGCCGTACCGCTCGCGGCGAGTGTCCTGGTCGGAGGGCTGCCGGTCGCCGACGCGGTCGGCCTCGCCTTCGCCGTCTCCGCCTCCTCCTTCTGCCCGCTGCTCGTCCTCGGCATCTGGTGGCGGCGCCTCACCCCGCCGGGCGCCGCCGCGGGGATGCTCGTCGGCGGCGGAGCAGCCCTCCTCGCGGTCGCCGCGACCATGGCCGGATACCCCGGCACCGGCACCCTGCACGCCCTGCTGGCCTGGCCCGCCCTCTGGTCCGTCCCCCTCGGCTTCCTCACGATGGTCCTGGTGTCCCTGGCCACCGCCGGCAAGGTCCCGGCGGAGACACCGGCGATCCTGGCGCGCTTCCACCTCCCGGAGGAACTGGTCGGCGGGCGGACGCGCGCGGCCACCAAGGAGATCGAACTGTGGCGGCGGTGACCGGTGAGAGGCGCGAGAGACAGGGCCACGCGTGATGACTGCAGGAAACAGGCGGGCGGTGCGCGATGAGCGGTGAGATCACCGGGTTCCTCGCCGGGCTGTTCGTGGCCGCGCTCCCCCTGCTCGCGGCCGGGTTCTGGCTCGGCCGCCGCACCGCCCGGCCTCGCAGCAGCCTCGGCGGACTCGGCACGCCCGTCGAGCACGCCACCTTCCAGACCCTGCACACCGCCACGCTCGCCGCGCCCCCGCTGCGCGCCGGCCTCACCGAGGAGACCGCCCGCAGATCCGCCAAGCGGCTGCGCACCCTGCTCGGCACGGACGCCCTGTGCCTCACCGACCACGAGTCGGTCCTGGCCTGGGAGGGCGTGGGGGAGCACCACCGCGCCGAGATCATGGAACGGCTGGCGGGGCCCCTGGAGACCGGCCGGGGCGAGGCCTTCCAGCTGACCTGCGACCTCCTCGACTGCCCGGTGCGCTGGGCGGTCGTCGCCCCCCTCACCGTCGACGACCGCGTCCACGGGGCTCTCGTCGCCTGCGCCCCGCATGAGTCCGCCGTCCTCGTCCGGGCGGCCGGGGAGGTCGCCCGCTGGGTCTCCGTCCAGCTCGAACTGGCCGATCTCGACCAGTCCCGCACCCGGTTGATCGAGGCCGAGATCAAGGCACTGCGCGCCCAGATCTCTCCGCACTTCATCTTCAACTCGCTTGCGGTGATCGCCTCGTTCGTCCGCACAGACCCCGAACGCGCCCGTGAGCTCCTCCTGGAATTCGCCGACTTCACCCGCTACTCGTTCCGCAGGCACGGCGACTTCACCACCCTCGCCGACGAGCTGCACGCCATCGACCACTACCTGGCGCTGGTCCGGGCCCGCTTCGGCGACCGGCTCTCGGTCACCCTCCAGATCGCCCCCGAGGTCCTGCCGGTCACCCTGCCGTTCCTGTGCCTCCAGCCCCTCGTCGAGAACGCGGTGAAGCACGGCCTCGAAGGCAGGACCGACAACAGCCACATCAGCATCACCGCCCAGGACGCCGGCGCCGAGGCTCTCGTCGTCATCGAGGACGACGGCGTCGGCATGGAACCCGAGGTCCTGCGCGGCATCCTGGCCGGCGGGACCAGCCCCTCGGGCGGTATCGGCCTCAGCAACGTCGACGAACGGCTCCGCCAGGTGTACGGCGACGACCACGGCCTCGTCATCGAGACCGCGGTCGGCGCGGGCATGAAAATCACCGCCCGGCTGCCGAAGTACCAGCCGGGTGTACACCCGGACGGGGGAATCCCCCGGGCATGAGAGTCACTGTGTGTGAGCCTCAGCTGCGTGACGCCACCATCCCCAGCGTCAGCAGCCCCAGGACGACCCATCCGAACCACAGCCAGCCGTTGCTGCCCAGCGTCGCCGAGTAGGCCGACACCACGACCAGCCCACCGACGGTGAGCACTCCCATGGCCTTCGTCGAATCGGGCATTGCGACACCCTTCCTCAGGCTTCCTCTCCCTCCAGGGTGCCCCCACTGGCGGAAATAACCGTGCACACGACGTAACGTGCGCCCTTCTTCCAGCCGTCCTCACTGATCCAGAAACCGGAAGCGGTGAGACCGGGTTCGTAGCCGTACTGCTGCGGCGGCAGGTTCTTCTCGCAGGCGGCGAGAGCCTGGTCCTGAGCGCCCCCGTACGTGGTCCCGGGACTCATCTCGTGGAAGCCGAGCACCTTCTGCCAGTGCCGGTCCTGGCAGGAGACCAGTCGGATCCTGTTACCGGAGATCGGGTCGAGGCAGTCCTGCTTCTGCAGGGTGGCCACGTCGTCGAGCACCGTCTCACCCACCTCGCGATGCTCGCCGATCGGCCCGTACACGGGCCTGCGCTCGCCCAGCAGCAGACAGGCCACCCGGTGCCCGGCGGCGTCGAAGCCGTCGTCGGTCGGGTGGACGGCGTAGCCGCGGATGTCCATGAGCTTGTCGCGGGCCTCCACCGTGAGCTGCTCGCACCTGACGGCCCCGCCCGCCCGGGCGTCCTCGGCGGACGACGCCTCGTAGGACGCCATCACCTGCCCGTCCATCGCACGCCCCGCGCACTCCGCCACGACCTGTAGCCGGGGCGCGCCGGTGAAGGGGGCGCCCGTCCACGTCACGTCCACGCAGTCGCCCTCCCGCAACGGCTCCGTCAGCCCCACGGTCCTCCCGTACGGCAGTCCGCCGCCCCCGGTGCCACCACTGCCGCCGAGCCCGCCCGGCAGGTCCTTCATGTTCCCCATGGCGTACCAGGCCCCGCCGACCACGAAGGTCAGGCCGAGGGCGGTGGCCATGCCCGCGAGGAGTGCCCGGCTGCGGTGCCGGCGGCGGCGTCCGCCGACGCCGGTGGGCCGTGGGAGACCGCCGGAGGCGACCGAAATCCCCGGCTCTCCCGTGTGTGTGGTCTCGCTCGCCCACTGCGGCTGCGAACCAAGGTCGGGCTCGGTGCGGGGGCGGCCCCGCGGCGTGACGATCGCGGAGAGTTCGGCCTCGGTCTCGCCGGCGGTGATCCGGCCCACGGGGTCCTTGGCGAGCATGGCGGCCAGCAGCGGCTCCAGCGCGCCCGCCCGCAGCATGGGGCGCGGTTCCTCCAGAACGACGGCGGTCAGCGCCGCGATCTCCGAGTCGCGGTCGAAGGGCCCGTACCCCTCGACGGCGTGGTACAGCGTGCAGCCCAGCGAGAACAGGTCGGCGGCGGCGGTCGGCGGCCCGCCCTGGGCCCGCTCGGGCGCGAGGTATCCGGAGGTCCCGACGACGACGTGTGTACCGGTGTACCGGGTCTCCTGGGTGTCGGGCTGGACGGAGATGCCGTAGTCGGTGAGGAGGACGCGCGCGTACGGCGATCCGGTGCGGTCCGGGGCGAGCAGGATGTTGGCCGGCTTGACGTCCCGGTGCATGATGCCGCGCTCGTGCCCGGCGGTCAGCGCGTCCAGCACGGCGAGCCCGATCCGGGCGCCCTCGGCGGGTGCCAGGGGGCCGCGCCGGGTGACGAGCGCCTTGAGGTCGAGGGCGCCGGGCACGTACTCCATGACGATCCACGGCAGTTCGTCGTGCTCCAGGACGTCGTGCACGGTCACCACGTTCGGGTGGGCGCGCAGTCCGGCGGCGTGCCGCGCCTCGGCCCGGGCGCGGGCCACCCGGGCGGTGCGCTCCCGCTCGGCCTCGTCCGGATCGCGGAACACGATCTCCTTGAGCGCCACCTCGCAGTCCAGCTCCCGGTCGTGCGCCAGCCAGACATGGCCCATGCCGCCGCTGCCGAGCCGGTTCAGCAGGAGGTAGCGGCCGGCGATGACCCGGCCGACTCCCGATTGCGGTGTTTCTGACTGCATCGGTCACTCCCCAGGGTTCAGGGTCGTACGGGCTGGGCCGGGTCCTCGGCGGGGGCGCCCGCACCGCTGGGATCCACCGGGTCCCCCAGGCCGTCGGACGGCGGATCGCCGGGCGGCCCGGGATCGCTCGTCGTCGGCCGGTCGGCGGGCGGGCCGCCGTCTACCGGCGGGGCGGGGCCGGGAGGTGACGGGGCCCTGGTCGACCTGGACGGGGCGGGCGGCGCCGACGGGACGGTGGCGGTGGGTGCGGGGTCCGGCGGCGGCTTCTCGGACTCCTTGGACGGCGTCGGGGCCAACGACATGCCACCACCCGCCGACGCGGAGCCCTCACCCGCCGACGCGGAGCCCTTGTCCGTCGGCGACGACCCGCCGCCCGTCGAAGGAGACCCCCTGCCTGTCGGTGACCCGCCCGACGGTGACCGATCCGCCCCCGAGGGCCCGGTCGGATCCGGATCCGTCCCAGTGGAGCCCGAGCCCGAGTCACGATCCGAGCCCGGATCACGGTCCGACCCGGACCCGGACCCTGGCCCGGAACCCTCCGTGCTGTCCTTGGACGACGCCGCCGGCCGGTCCACGTGCAGTGCCACCGCCGCGCCGAACGTCAGCCGGGTGCCCGGTCCGGGGCTCGACCCGGTCACCGGCGCGTCACTCGGCGGCAGCCCGTCCCCGGCGACCGCGACGGCCAGGCCCTTGTCCGCCATGGCCGCGCCGGCCTCGCCGAAGGTCATCCCGCGCACCTGCGGCACGGCCTGAGGCACCCGCGTGTCGAAGCTCTTGTCGGACTCGCCCGTGGTGCCGACCTCCCGGATGATGCCCTGGTCCGGGTTTTCCACGTCGACGAGTTTGATCTCCGTCAACTGACTGGGCGCGGGCTTGACGACGACCACGTCGGACTTGTCGAAGCCGTACCACTCGTCGTTGCCGTCGGCGAACTCCACGGTGATGCGTCCGGGGTCGCCGTCGAAGGCGCGCAGGGGATTTCCGCAGCCGCACTTCACGGCGGGCAGCCCCTGATCGTCGACCAGTACCGCGATGCCGGCTTCCAGCAGCGCGTCGAAGGGGACGGCCTTGCCCTTCTTGTAGTCGTGGTTCTTCACGAGGGTGTCGTGGCGCAGGAGAACGGGTGTGAGTTCTTCGAGATAATTTCCGATGCCGTCCTTCTTGATACCGGCGATCCGGGCCCATTCCTGAGCCTTTTTCCTGTTCTCGGGGGCGGTGAGGAAATTCTCCAGCTTGCGGACGTCACAGATCTTCGGCTTCCGCGTGCCGCCGTACAGGCCGGGGGTGTTGCCCTGCTGCAGTCCGCTGTGCGGATCCAGGGACGCGAGGTCGCGCTCGTCCCGGCCCAGCCTTTTGCTCTCGTCGAAGAAGGGTGCGAGGGACGGCACGCCCGCGGCCACCGCCTTCACGACGAACATCGGCCCCGAGTCGCCGCATCCGCTGAGGATCACCACGCCCACCAGCAGGACGGCGATTCTCCGGGCGGCCGATTTCCCCGCTTTTCGTAAACACGTTCGCAAGCATGCCTGCATTGTCATGACCGCTCCCCCCGGCGGTTTCCCCCGTCGCCCAGCAGAACGGACGCGAGGCTCACGCCATCATGTTACTGAAGGGCAAAGCCTCTCGGTCAAGGAAAAAGAGGAGTGCGGTCGTGTGGTCGAACAAACGAAAGAGGGGCACGACAAAGAAATGTGGTCAGCGGCTACGTGCGTCGAGTGAGGCCAGATAGGCGTTGTACGCCTCCAGCTCCTTGTCGCCGTCCCGGTCGGCCGCGCGGTCCGTGCGCCGGGCCTGCCGCTGCTCGGAGCCGTACCACTGGAAGAGCAGCGCCAGCAGGACGAGCACCGAGGGGATCTCGCTGAACGCCCAGGCGATGCCGCCGGCCGCGTTCTGGTCGGCGAGCGCGTCGATGCCCAGGGAGGCCGGGGGGTTCTCGTACGTCTTCACCATCGGCGTGGACGCCATCATCAGCGCGATGCCGAAGAACGCGTGGAACGGCATGCCCGCGAACAGCTCCAGCATCCGCATCAGATAGCCCGGCCGGTGCGGCCCCGGGTCCACGCCCATGATCGGCCAGAAGAAGAACAGCCCCACCGCGAGGAAGTGCGTCATCATCGCGATGTGCCCCGGCTTCGACCCCATCAGGAAGTCGAACATCGGGGTGAAGTACAGCGCGTACAGGCTCGCGATGAACATCGGGATCGTGAACGCCGGATGCGTGACGATCTTCATGTACCAGCTGTGCAGGAACATCAGCAGCAGCTCACGCGGCCCCTTCCGCCCCTTGCCCGCCACCGGCAGCGCACGCAGCGCCAACGTGATCGGAGCGCCCAGCAACAGCAGGATCGGCGCCAGCATGCTGATCACCATGTGCTGCACCATGTGCACGCTGAACATGACCATGCCGTAGTCGTTCAGCCCCGTACACATCATCAGCAGCACGAGCAGCACACCGAGGACGAACGCGACCGAGCGTCCCATCGGCCACTTGTCCCCGCGCCGCACGAGCCGCACGACCCCCCAGCCGTAGAGGGACAGCCCTACCAGGCAGGCGACGAGGAAGAAGGGATCCGCCGACCACTGGAGCCCCCGCCCCAGGGTGAAGGGCAAAAGCCCCATACCGTGCCCGCTGTGGTCCATCCGCCGGCTCCTGCTTCGTGGGGGGTTGAGCTGTCTGCCCGCCCCCAGACTAGAACCGCCCCCGGCCACGCCGGTGACCGGGGGCAAGCCCGTGAAGGGCGCGAGTCGGAACTCAGAGCACGCACTCGGCCTCTTCGTACCGGTCCTCCGGCACGGTCTTCAACGTCTCCACCGCCTCGGCGAGGGGCACCATCACGATGTCCGTCCCCCGAAGCGCCGTCATCTTCCCGAACTCCCCCCGGTGCACGGCCTCCACCGCATGCCACCCGAAGCGCGTGGCGAGCACCCGGTCGTACGCGGTCGGCGTACCACCCCGCTGGACATGCCCGAGGATCACCGGCCGCGCCTCCTTCCCGAGCCGGGACTCCAGCTCGACGGAGAGCTGCCGCGCGATCCCGGCGAACCGCTCGTGCCCGTAGATGTCCCTGCCGCCCTCGTCGAAGTCCATGGACCCGGCCCTCGGCTTGGCCCCCTCCGCCGCGACGACGATCGCGAACCGCTTGCCCGCCTCGAAGCGCTCGCCGACACGCGCGGCCAACTCCTCGATGTCGAAGGGCCGTTCCGGTACGACGATGGCGTGCGCGCCGGCCGCCATGCCGGAGTGCAGGGCGATCCAGCCGGTGTGGCGGCCCATGACCTCCACGACCAGGACCCGCTGGTGGGACTCGGCGGTGGTCTTCAACCGGTCCAGGGCCTCGGTCGCCACCCCCACGGCCGTGTCGAAACCGAAGGTGACGTCCGTGACCGCGATGTCGTTGTCGATGGTCTTCGGAACGCCCACGACCGGCAGGCCGTTGTCCGACATCAGCCGGGCCGCCTTGAGCGTGCCCTCCCCGCCGATCGGGATGATCGCGTCGAGGCCCAGCTCCTCGACGTGGCCCCTGGCTCGCGCCACGCCGTCGCGCAGATGCGAGGGCTGGACCCGGGAGGAACCGAGGATCGTGCCGCCGCGGGCCAGGATGCCGCCCACCGCGTCGAGGTCGAGCTTGAGGTAGTCGCAGTCCAGGAGGCCTTTCCAGCCGTCCCGGAAGCCGATGACCTCGTCGCCGTGGTCGGCGACGGCACGGTGCACGACGGACCGGATGACGGCGTTCAGGCCGGGGCAGTCGCCGCCGGACGTGAGGACACCAATGCGCATAGCCCGAATACCTTCTCGATGTGGGCCGGATCCGGACCACGTTGTCCGGCGGAATCCCCGCCACCCTACCGGCGGCAGGGGGCGGGGCCGTAGCGGGCGTCCGCCTGCTGGACGGCCCCGCACAGGTGAGCGGAGGCCTGGTCAGAAGGGCTTTCAGGAGTGAGCGGAGCGGCGGTCGGACGGGCTTGGACACGGGCGCTGAGGAACCGTTTCGCAGGCTCCTCGGCGGCCGGCCGGAGGCCCTACGCGGGCTGCTGCTGAGCTGCCGTGATGCGTTCGCCCCGCAGCGCCTCGAACCAGCGGTCGTCGGTCGGCGGCAGCGCGTTCACGTCGAGGGCCAGCTTCAGCAGCAGATCGGCGATCTGCGGGTTCCGCGCGAGCACCGGCCCGTGCATGTACGTGCCGAACACGGTGTCGTTGTACGCGCCCTCCGTGCCGTCGCCCGTGCCGTTGCCCTTGCCGAGCCGCACCTGCGCGAA
Organism: Streptomyces sp. TG1A-60; assembly: GCF_037201975.1. Lineage (NCBI taxonomy): Bacteria > Bacillati > Actinomycetota > Actinomycetes > Kitasatosporales > Streptomycetaceae > Streptomyces > Streptomyces sp. TG1A-60. The sequence goes on from NZ_CP147520.1 coordinate 7,128,010, forward strand.
CGGGCGGGCGGTGGGGCCGAGGTGGGTGACGCCCTGGTGGTTCTCGAACCCGGTCAGCTGGGGCAGACCGAGGCGCGGGTCGATGTCCCCGAGGACGTCGCCGACGCACCGCTCGCCCTCGCCGCGGACCGAGGTCACGTCGAGCAGGCCGAGGCCCGGCTCACGCTGTCCGAGGTCGTTGACGAACTCGTGGCCGAGGATCTGGTAGCCGGCGCACACCGCGAAGACGATCGCGCCGTTGTTCACCGCCTGGTACAGATGCCTGTCCCGGCGCAGCCGCTCGGCCGCGAGCCGCTGCGGACGGTCCTCGCCGCCGCCGATCAGATAGATGTCGCCGGAGGTCGGGATCGGCTGGTCGCTGCGTACGTCCAGCCGCGCCACGTCCAGGCCGCGCTGCCGCGCCCGGCGCTCCACGACCAGGACGTTGCCCTGGTCGCCGTAGGTGCTGAGCAGGTCCGGGTAGACCCAGACGACCCGCAGACTGTTGTCGCTCATGAAGATCGGTGCCCCTCGGAGTCGTTCGTGGTCGGCGCTCAGTTGCCCACGCGGCGGCGCAGGTCCTGGAACGCGGTGTAGTTCGCGATGACCTCGATGCGACCCGGCGGGCACATCTGCACCGCCTGGTCGAGGCTCTCACAGACCTGGAAGTGCTGGTTCGCCACTTCGAGACGGACCGCCAGGTCGAGCTTGCGGTCGCCGAGCACGAAGATCGGGTGGCCGGTCAGCCGACTGTAGTCGACGTCCCACAGCCAGGAGGTGTCGGTGCCGTCGGCGCCGCGCGCGTTCACCGACAGGATCACCGGCGCCGGCGGCTGGTCGATCAGCGAGAACGTCTCCAGCCAGCCCGCCGGGTTCTTCGCGAGCAGCAGCCGCAGATCGCGCTCCATGAACTGCACCACGTCGTACCGCCCGGCCACCGCCTGCACCTGGTACATGCGTTCCAGAGCTACCTGCGGCGGCACGCCGAAGACGGCGGCGGTCGCGGCCGACGAGGCGGCGTTGGCCTTGTTGGCGCGGCCCGGCAGCTGGAGGTGGATCGGCCAGGCCGAACCGTGCGGGTCGATGACGTGGTCGCCGGAGAGCGCCCAACTCGGCGTCGGGCGGCGGAAACCGCACTCACCGCAGAACCAGTCCTCACCGGGCCGCTGCATCACACCGCCGCAGGACGGGCAGGACCAGGCGTCGTCCTTCCACATCTGGCCCACCGCGACCCAGATCACGTTCGGGGAGGACGAGGCGGCCCACACGATCAGCGGGTCGTCGCAGTTGGCCACGACGACGGCCTTGGCGCCGGCCAGGCCCTCGCGCCAGGCCTCCGCCATCATGCGCGTCTCGGCGGCACGGTCGAGCTGGTCGCGGGAGAGGTTGAGCAGTGCGATGCACTTGGGGTCGGTGTCCCGCGCGACACCGGCGAGGTACTTCTCGTCGACCTCGATGACCGCGAACTTGGCGTCCGAGTTCCCGGCGAGCGCCGAGGTGATGCCCGCGGGCATGTTGGCGCCCAGCGCGTTCGACACGACCGGGCCCGCGGCGCGCAGCGCCTCGGCGATCAAGCGGGTCGTGGTGGTCTTGCCGTTGGTCGCCGAGACCAGGATCACGTCCAGGCTCTGCGCGAGCCGGGCGAGGAGGTCGGGGTCGAGTTTGAGCGCCACCCGGCCGCCGATCACAGATCCGCTACCGCGTCCCGCGGCACGTGATGCCGCCGCGACCGCCTTGCCCGCCGTCACGGCCAGCTTGGCCCGCGGCGTCAGCGGGTCCGAGTTGCCTGCCATCAGTTCTCGATCCTCCTTGCGTACAGCGCCGCGCCCAGTCCCGGCAACGTGTGGACCAAAGACTATCGAGATCCACTCACCCGCCCGAATCTCGACCGGGCCGTCGCACGGACCGGACCGGCGATATCGGGTCCGAACGTACTCTTGCGGCCATGCGAAACGGCTCGATTCCCGGCGCCCGAGGGCGCGTTCTCCCCATGACACTGCTCGGCGACCCCGTACTGCACGCGCCCTGTGGAGACGTGACGGAGTTCGGGCCCGAACTGGTGCGGCTTGTGGGAGACATGTTCGCGACGATGTACGACGCGCGGGGTGTGGGTCTCGCCGCGAACCAGGTGGGCCGGGCGCTCCGGGTGTTCGTGTACGACTGCCCGGACGACGAGGACGTGCGTCATCTCGGCCATGTGGTGAACCCGCGGCTCGTCTCGACGGAGGGGATCGTGCTGCGGGGGCCCGAGGGCTGTCTGTCGCTGCCCGGACTGGAGGCGGGGGTGGAGCGGTATGACGAGGCCGTGGTGGAGGGGTACGACGCGGAGGGGGAGCCGGTCAGGGTGCGGGGGACGGGGTTCTTCGCCCGGTGTCTTCAGCACGAGTGTGATCACCTTGAGGGGCGTGTGTATGCCGACCGGCTCAGTGGGTGGCGTCGGCGACGGGTGTTGCGGAAGGCCGCTCGGGCGCCGTGGGGAGCGGTGACCGGTCGATGACTGTGGGTTGTGTGTGGTTGCTCGCGCGGTTCCCCGCGCCTCCGAGGAGCGAGAACCCTCAGAACCCGGGTCCGCCCACCTTGTCGCCCGCCGCGGCCAGGCGACCCCACAACAGGTCCGCCAGGCTGTGGACCAACTCCGCTCTTGTGCAGGGGCGTTCGCCGAGCCACCAGTCGCCCGCCGCGTGCATCATGCCCACGATGCCGTGGCCCCAGACGCGGGCGAGCCGGCGGCTGTCGGAGCCGAGGTCGAGGCGCTCCTCTATGACCTTGCCCAGTTCCTCGCCCATCCGGCGCAGCAGGGGGGCGGAGTGCCTGCCCACGTCGAAGCCCTGGTCGCCGGGCTGGCCGCCCTCGGCCGGGTGCATGAGGAAGCGGTACACCTGAGGGCGGGCCTCGATGGCCGTCAGATAGGTGTCGAGGGTGGCCTCGACCCGTTGGCGGCGCTCCGCCGGGGCGTCCAGCGCGGCCCGCAGGGAGTCGAGGAGGGCGTCGGTGTGCCGCTGGGCGAGGGCGGCGTAAAGTCCCCCCTTGTCGCCGAAGTGGCGGTAGAGGATCGGCTTGGTGATGCCGGCCTCGGCGGCGATGGCGTTCATCGACGCTCCGGGGCCGTCGCGGAGCACGACTCTGTCCGCGGCTTCCAGCAGCTCACGCCGACGGCGGTCGGCGGACCGTTCCTGGACGGTCCGCTGCGTGGTGTCCATGAGTCTCTCCCCCAGGTGCTGAATTCGGTGACGCCTGCGCAAACTAGCACTGATGGGCACGTCCCGGTCGAACGGGTTACCGAGCCCGGCTCGGGAGTTGACTTTTCCTACCGACCGGTAACAGACTCCAGTTACCGCAGGTAACATCTTAGTGCAGTGCTGGAGGCGTCATGGCCGAGTTCACCATGGAACTCAACGAGGAACAGCGAGAGGTCCGCGACTGGCTCCACGGATTCGCCGCCGATGTGATCCGCCCAGCGGCCGCCGAGTGGGACGAGCGCGAGGAAACCCCCTGGCCGGTGATCCAGGAGGCCGCCAAGGTCGGCATCTACTCCCTCGACTTCTACGCTCAGCAGTACTTCGACCCCACCGGGCTCGGCATCCCCATGGCCATGGAGGAGCTGTTCTGGGGCGACGCGGGCATAGCCCTCTCCATAGTCGGCACCGGCCTCGCCGCCGTGGGCGTCCTCGCCAACGGCACCGAGGAGCAGATCGGCACCTGGATCCCCCAGATGTACGGCGACGCGAACGATGTCAAGGTCGCCGCGTTCTGCTCCTCCGAGCCCGACGCCGGTTCCGACGTGGCCTCCATGCGTACCCGCGCGGTCTACGACGAGGCCAGGGACGAGTGGGTGATCAACGGCACGAAGACCTGGGCGACCAACGGCGGCATCGCCAACGTCCATGTCGTCGTCGCCGTGGTCGACGCGGAACTCGGCTCCAAGGGGCACGCCTCCTTCATCGTCCCGCCGAACACGCCCGGCCTGTCCCAGGGGCAGAAGTTCAAGAAGCACGGCATCCGTGCCTCGCACACCGCCGAGGTCGTCCTTGAGGACGTGCGCGTGCCCGGCTCCTGCCTCCTCGGCGGCAAGGAGAAGCTCGACGAGCGGCTGGCGCGGGCGCGTGAGCGGGCGAAGGCCGGGGGTGAGCGGGTGAAGAACGCGGCGATGGCCACGTTCGAGGCGTCCCGGCCGGCCGTGGGTGCCATGGCGGTGGGCACCGCCCGCGCCGCGTACGAGGTGGCCCTCGACTACGCCAAGACCCGGGAGCAGTTCGGGCGGCCCATCATCGACAACCAGGGCGTCGCCTTCCAGCTCGCGGACATGCGGACGTCCGTGGACGCGGCGCGGCTGCTGGTGTGGCGGGCCTCCTGGATGGCGGTCAACGGCAGGCCGTTCACCGCGGCCGAGGGGTCGCAGTCGAAGCTGTTCGCCAGCGAGACGGCGAAGAAGGTCACGGCGCAGGCCCTGCAGATACTGGGCGGCAACGGCTACACCCGGGAGTACCCGGTGGAGCGGATGCACCGGGACAGCGCCATCTACACGATCTTCGAAGGGACGAGCGAGATCCAGCGTCTGGTCATCGCCCGCACGCTGTCGGGGATGCCGATCCGGTAGCGCCGTGGGGGATCCGCGCGATGCCGGCCGCGGACCGACACCGCCCCCGCGCCCCCGGGGTGCGGGGCCCTACCGGTGCCTCAAAGGTGTGAGCTGGCCGATGTCGTACCTCTTGCGCAGCTGTTCGATCACCTCGCCGTCGGGATCGACGAGCACCTCGTAGATCGTTACGGCCGCCTGCCGCAGAGCTGCACATCGATGTTCTGGCGCACCCTCGTGTCCCTCCAAGGGCACGGGGAACCGCGCCCAGAGGGCTGTCCTGAGAGTTCCTAGCCGGAGGCCGCCCCACTGCTGTGCGCGATGCACGCCACATCGATCCGGTCGGCCAGTTTCGCCAGTTCGATGGTCAAAGCCGCGACCGTGTCCTCGTCGAGCGCGTCCTCACCCGCCTCCACCAGGTGCAGCCATCGTCCGCCCACCGTCCGCAGCAGCTTGCTCACATCGGCCGCGGCCACCTGCAAGGTCCCGCGGTCGTCGACGATCAGAGGCAGAGTCACTTCGCGGTTCACAACGGGGATGGTAACCGCGGAACGCTCACGCCCCGTGCCATACGGTGGTGATGTTGCAGAACTCCCGGATTCCGTGTCCGGACAGCTCACGCCCGTATCCGGAACGCTTGACCCCGCCGAACGGGAACGCCGGGTGGGAGGCGGTCATCCCGTTGACGTAGACCGCGCCGGTGTCGAGGTCCCGTACGAAGCGGTCGACCTCGTCGGCGTCCCGCGTCCACACGTTCGAGCTGAGCCCGAAGGGCGTGTCGTTGGCGATCGCGATCGCTTCGTCGAGGTCGGCGACCCGGTACAGCGTGGCGACCGGACCGAAGGCCTCCTCGCGGTGGATGCGCATCTCGGGGGTGATGTCGGCGAGGACGGTCGGCGGGTAGAACCAGCCGGGCCCGTCGGGGCGCTCGGCACCGCACAGGACCGTGGCGCCGCTCTCCACGGCCTCGTCGACCAGCTCCTCCAGGTCCTCGCGGCCCTGCTCGCTGGAGAGCGGGCCGACGTCGGTGTCCTCGTCCAGAGGGTCGCCGGTCCTCAGTGCCCGCATGCCCGCCACGAAACGCTCGGTGAAGGCGTCGTACACGTCGGCGTGCACGATGAACCGCTTGGCGGCGATGCACGACTGACCGGTGTTCTGCACCCTGGCCGTCACGGCGGTCTCCGCCGCCTTCCCGATGTCGGCGGACGGCAGCACGATGTACGGATCGCTGCCGCCGAGTTCCAGGACCGTCTTCTTGACCTCGTCCCCGGCGACCGAGGCGACGGCCCGGCCCGCGGGCTCGCTGCCGGTGAGGGTGGCGGCCTTCACGCGCGGGTCGCGCAGGATGTCCTCGATCGCGCGGGAGCCGACGAGCAGGGTCTGGAAGCAGCCCTCGGGAAAGCCCGCCCGGCGGAAGAGGTCCTCCAGGTAGAGCGCGGTCTGCGGGACGTTGGAGGCGTGCTTGAGCAGGCCGACGTTGCCCGCCATCAGCGCGGGCGCGGCGAAGCGGATCACCTGCCAGAGCGGGAAGTTCCACGGCATCACGGCGAGCACGGGGCCGAGGGGGCGGTAGCGGACGAGGACACGGGAGGCGCCCGAGTCCTTCACGTCCGCGTCGGAGGGTTCGACGTCGGTGAGCAGCACCTCGGCGTGGTCGGCGTACCAGCGCATCGCCTTCGCGCACTTGGCGGCCTCGGCGCGGGCCTGCTTGACCGGCTTGCCCATCTCGGTGGTCATCACCCGGGCGACGTCCTCGGTGTCCTCGTCGAGGAGGTCGGCGGCCCTGCGCAGCAGCCGCGCGCGTTCCGCGAAGGACGTGGTCCGGTAGGTGCGGAACGTGGTGTCGGCGGTGGCGAGCCGGCGCTCGATATCCTCCTCGCCCAGGGCGTCGTACCTCTTCAGTGTCTCGCCGTTCGCCGGGTTCACCGTGGCGATGGGCATGGTTGACCTCCTGCGTGGGCTGTCCTTCGACCTTCCCGCGCGACGGCGCACGCCGCAACGCGGGCTCAGTTCGAGTGCTCCAGGAGCCGGTCGAGAAACTCCGCCTGGGCCGGGACGATCACGGCGCGGGCCCGTTCGACGGGAAACCACTCCACCCGGTCCAGCTCCGGGAACTCCTGGACCTGCCCCGACCTCGGCGGCCACGCCATCCAGAACGTCCCCGGCACGACGGTCGCCGGATCGAGGTCCGCCTCGACGGCCCAGGCCGTGACGAGTTTGCCGTTCGCCTGCCGCACCTCTCCCAGCGGTACGCCGTCCCTGTCGGGCGGCGCCACCCCCAGCTCCTCCTGGAACTCCCGGCGCGCGGCCTCCCAGGCGGGCTCGTCCGGCTCGTACTCGCCCTTGGGCACGCTCCAGGCGCCCGCGTCCCGGTGCGCGAAGAACGGCCCGCCCATGTGGCCGAGCAGGACCTCGACGCCGTGCTCGGTGCGGCGGTGCAGCAGCAGACCGGCGCTGCGCCTGGGTGTGCTCACCGGGTCACCTCCGGGTGGGCCGCGAGCAGGGACTCGACCGTATCGGCTTGCGCAGGGGACTTGTCCTCGCGGTAGCGGATCACGCGGGCGAAGCGGAGGGTGACGCCGGCCGGGTAGCGGGTGGAGCGCTGGAGGCCGTCGTAGGCGATCTCGACGACGAGTTCGGGGCGTACGGTGACGCCCCAGCCGTTGTCCGCCACGGCCAGCTCCGTCAGCCGTTCGGTCTGCCAGGTCAGCATCGCGTCGGTCATGCCCTTGAAGGTCTTGCCGAGCATGGCGAAGGAACCGTCGGCGGTGCGGGCGCCGAGGTGGAGGTTGGACAGCTTGCCCGTGCGGCGGCCATGGCCCCACTCGGCGGCCAGAATCACCAGGTCGAGGGTGTGCACGGGCTTGACCTTCAGCCAGGAGGCTCCACGCCGGCCCGCGCTGTAGGGGGCGTCGAGGGCCTTGACCACGACGCCCTCGTGTCCTCGGGCGAGCGTGTCCGCGAGGAACCGCTCCGCCTCGGGCAGGTCGTCGGGGCCGCCCAGCAAAGTGCGCCGGACCCGCATCGGCTCCGGGACCAGGCGGGCCAGTTCGGTGTGGCGGTCGGTGAGGGGCAGGTCGAGGAGGTCCCGGCCGTCCACGGACAGCGCGTCGAAGAAGACCGGCGAGACGGGCACCTGCCCGGCCGCCGTCGCCACGTCCACCCGCGAGCCGACCCGCCCGGCGGTCTCCTGGAACGAGCGGGGCCGGCCGTTCTCGTCGAAGGCGATCACCTCACCGTCGAGAATGAACCGCTCGCCGTTCAACTCCTGTGCGGCGGCGGTGAGTTCGGGTAAACGGTCGGTGATGTCGTCCAGGGTGCGGGTGTACAGCCGTACTGCGCCGCCGTCGCGGTGGACCTGGACGCGGATGCCGTCCAGCTTCTCCTCGACCGCGCACGCGCCCAGCTTCGCCACGGTCTCCGCGACCGACGACGCGCTGTGCGCCAGCATCGGCAGCACGGGCTGCCCGACGGTGAGCCGGAACCCTTCGAGGGCCGAGGGCCCCTCCGCCAGCAGGGCCCGTGCCACGGTCTGGAGCGATCCGGCGAGCATCACGGCCCGCCGTACGTCGGCCGCGGGTGCGCCGGTGGCCCCGGCCAGCCCTTCCACGGCCACCGCGGCCAGCGCACCCTGCCGTACCTCACCGGTGAGCAGCCCGAACAGGTAGCGCTGCTCGTCCTCGGTGGCCGCCGCCAGCAGCTCGCCCACCAGGCGCCGGCGTTCGGCCTGCGAACCGGCGCCGATGACACCGCCGATCTCCGTCAGCCGGGCGTCCACCTCGCGCACGGAGAGGGTGGGCTCGGTGGCCGGAGGGACCTGTTGGTCCAGCACCTTCCAGCCCACGCCCAGCCGCCCCTGTGGCAGTCGGCCCGCCAGACAGGGGATGACGATCGGCACGTCCGCCGCCTCGGCGTCCCGGAACAGCTCGGCGAGCAGAGCGGCCTTCCGGGACCGTGCCGACGTGGCGGCGACCTCCCGTGACACACGGGCGAGCCGGGCGAACAGCATGCGGCCATGGTCCTACGCAGTGGCGCCGGACGCCTATCGGGTCGGGGCGCGAGTGTTCGGGCGACTGCGGTGGGTGGGAGGTGCTCGCGCCCACGCGGCGGTAGCCGCACACGCGGCACAGCCCCGTGCCCCACGGATGGCCCTTCGGGCCGATCGCTCACGCCGTGTCCAGGTCGGTCATCAGTAGTTCCCCGTTGATCGTGGCGCCCGCTCGGTAGCCCGCGGACGCCACGTTGATCACCTGTTCGGAGAAGCCCGTCGCGTTGCCGGCCGCCCAGACGCCGGGGACGGTGGTCAGACCGGTCGGGCCGACCACGGGGTACGAGCCGAACGGGGTCTCGTTCAGCTCGGCGGAGAGCCCCGCCGCGCCGCCGCCGATGACGAGCACTTCGTACTGCTCGGTCATGGTGACCACCTCCACGACGACAGTCGCCCGATCACTCCCGCGTTGACAAACGTCTTTGCCGAAACTGCAATACCGGCATGGGTGATGACATGAGTACGGCCATGAGCGACGAGACGCGCGGGACGGACGAGGTGCTCGCCGGGGTCGGGCCCCGGCTGCGGCGGATCCGGAAGGAGCGGGGGGCGACGCTCGCCGGGCTGTCGGAGGCGACGGGCATCTCGGTGAGCACGCTCTCCCGGCTGGAGTCGGGGCTGCGCAGGCCCAGCCTGGAGCTGCTGCTGCCGATCGCCCGCGCCCATCAGGTGCCCCTGGACGAGCTGATCGGGGAGCCGCCGGTCGGCGACCCGAGGGTCCGCTCGAAGCCGATCGTGCGGCACGGGCGGACGTACTGGCCGCTCACCCGGCAGCCGGGCGGCCTCCAGGCCTTCAAGGTGCGCGTCGAACAGGGACAGCAGGAGCCGGAGCCGCGCACCCACGAGGGCTACGAGTGGCTGTACGTGATGTCCGGGAGGCTGCGGGTCGTGCTCGGCGAGCATGATCTGGTGATGGTCGCAGGGGAGGCCGCCGAGTTCGACACCCGGGTCCCGCACTGGTTCGGGTCGACGGGGGAGGGGCCGGTGGAGTTCCTCAGTCTGTTCGGGCCCCAGGGGGAGCGGATGCACGTACGGGCCAAGCCCACGCGTTCGTGACGCGCGCTACTGTTCCCCGGAGAGCAAGCGACCGCTTAGTATGCACTCGAACAGTCGACCCCGGTCCGACGGAGAAGTCCCGTGGAGGCACCGCATGCAGGCATGGCAAGTGCACGAGAACGGCGAGCCGAGCGAGGTGATGCGGCTCCAGGACGTGGAGCGGCCCACTCCCGGTGACGGCCAGGTCCTGCTGAAGGTGCGCGCCGCGAACATCAACTTCCCGGACGTGCTGATGTGCCGGGGCCACTACCAGGTCAGGCCGCCGCTCCCGTTCACCCCGGGCGTGGAGATCTGCGGTGAGACCGAGGACGGCCGCCGGGTCATCGCCAACCCCGCGCTGCCGTACGGCGGTCTCGCCGAGTACGCGGTCGCCGACGCCGCCTCTCTCCTGCCCGCGCCCGAGGCGCTGGACGACGCCGAGGCAGCGGCCCTGCACATCGGCTACCAGACGGGCTGGTTCGGCCTCCACCGCCGGGCCCGCCTCGAAGCGGGGGAGACCCTGCTCGTCCACGCTGCCGCAGGAGGGGTCGGCAGCGCGGCCGTGCAGCTCGGCAAGGCGGCCGGGGCGACGGTCATCGGTGTCGTGGGCGGCGCCGGCAAGGCCGCCGTGGCCCGGGAGCTGGGCTGTGACGTGGTGGTCGACCGGCGGAGCGAGGACGTCGTCTCCGCCGTGAAGGAAGCCACCGGAGGCCGGGGCGCGGATGTGGTCTACGACCCGGTGGGCGGCGACGCCTACACGCAGTCGACCAAGGTCGTCGCCTTCGAAGGGCGGATCGTGGTCGTCGGCTTCGCCAGTGGGACGATCCCCAGCCCCGGCCTCAACCACGCCCTCGTCAAGAACTACTCGATCCTCGGCCTGCACTGGGGCCTGTACAACACCAGGAACCCGAAGCTGGTCCAGCACTGCCACGAGCAGCTCACCGAACTGGCGGCCCGGGGCGTCGTCAAGCCGCTGGTGAGCGAGCGCGCGCCGCTCGGCGGGGCCGCTGCCGCCGTGCAGCGGGTCGCGGACGGCGTCACCACGGGTCGCGTCGTCGTGCTTCCCGGGCACACCGAAGGAGGAGCGGCATGACCGACGCGACGGAACTGCGCCGCCGCACGGCCGAGTTGCTGGCCGCGCACCCGCCGGCCGACACCGACCGCACGGACTTCCTGCGCGCCCGTTTCGACGCGGGCCTCGCCTGGGTGCACTACCCCGAAGGGCTCGGCGGCCTCGGCGCCCCGCGCTCCCTCCAGGCCGTCGTGGACGCCGAGTTGGAGGCGGCCGGCGCCCCCGACAACGACCCGCGGCGCATCGGCATCGGCCTCGGCATGGCCGCGCCCACGATCCTCGCCTACGGCACGGAGGAGCAGAAGCGCCGGTACCTGCGACCGCTGTGGACCGGCGAGGAGGTCTGGTGCCAGCTCTTCAGCGAGCCCGGAGCCGGCTCCGACCTCGCCGCGCTGGGCACGCGCGCCGTGCGTGAGGACGGGGGGACTGGGTGGTCGACGGGCAGAAGGTGTGGACGTCCAGCGCCCACATCGCCCGTTGGGCCATCCTCATCGCCCGCACCGACCCGGACGTGCCCAAGCACCGCGGCATCACCTACTTCGTCTGTGACATGACCGACCCGGGCGTCGAGGTCCGGCCGCTGCGCCAGGTCACCGGCGAGGCCGAGTTCAACGAGGTGTTCATCACCGACGTCCGCATCCCGGACGCGCGCCGCCTCGGCGAGGTCGGCGACGGCTGGAAGGTCGCGCAGACCACCCTGAACAACGAACGCGTCGCCATCGGCGGCATGCGGCTGCCCCGCGAGGGCGGCATGATCGGCCCGGTCTCCGAGACCTGGCGCGAACGCCCCGGACTGCGCACCCACGACCTCCACCAGCGGCTGCTGAAGCTGTGGGTCGAGGCCGAGGCCGCCCGGCTCACGGCGGAGCGGCTGCGCCAGCAGCTCGTCGCCGGACATCCCGGCCCCGAGGGTGCCGGCATGAAGCTCGCCTTCGCCCGCCTCAACCAGGAGATCAGCGGCCTGGAGGTCGAACTCCGGGGGGAGGAAGGCCTGTTGTACGACGACTGGACCATGCGGCGCCCTGAGCTGGTCGACTTCGTCGGACGCGACGCCGGCTACCGCTACCTCCGCTCCAAGGGCAACAGCATCGAGGGCGGGACCACCGAGGTCCTGTTGAACATCGTCGCCGAGCGCGTCCTGGGCCTGCCCGCCGAGCCGCGCACCGACAAGGACGTCGCCTGGAAGGACCTGTCCCGATGACAACACGGCGCACACAGCCCGACCTGCTGTACTCGGAGGAGGAAGAGGCCCTCCGCGCCGCCGTCCGTGACCTGCTGACCGACCACTGTGAAGCGGTGCGAGTGATCGCGCGCGTCGAGTCGGACGCTCCGCACGACCGCGAACTGTGGAAGCTCCTCGCCGACGGCATGGGCCTCGCCGGGCTGCTCGTCCCCGAGGAACTGGGCGGCCAGGGGGCCACGCACCGCGAAGCCGCCGTGGTCCTGGAGGAGTTGGGACGTGCCGTCGCCCCGGTGCCGTTCCTGACGAGTGCCGTCGTCGCCACCGAGGCCCTGCTGGCCGGCGAGGCCGGCGACCTGCTCGCCGAGCTGGCCTCCGGCCGGAGGATCGGTGCCCTCGCGGTCGCGCTGAACCTGCCCGCCGGCAGCGCCTACAAGGCCGTACGGTTCGCAGACGGCGTCCTGCACGGGGAGTTGACCGGTATCGCGGATGCGGCAGGCGCCGATGTGCTGCTGGTGCCCGCCGACGACGGGGGCCTGTACGCCGTGGACGCGCCGGCCGCGACCATCACCGGACAGGTGTCGCTGGACCTGACCCGGCCGGTGGCGAAGGTCGTGCTCGACGGAGTGCCGGGCCGCCTCCTCGGCGACGCGGAACCCGCCGTACACCGTGCCCTGCGGGCCGGAGCGGGACTTCTCGCCTCCGAGCAACTCGGCCTGGCGGAGTGGACGTTGACGGAGACGGTCCGCTATCTCAAGGAGCGCAAGCAGTTCAACCGGCCCGTCGGCGGCTTCCAGGCGCTCAAGCACCGGCTCGCGCAGCTGTGGCTGGAGGTCGTCAACCTGCGGGCCGCCGCCCGGAACGCGGCCGACGCGCTCGCCACCGGCAGCGACGACGCCGACCTGGCGGTGGCCGTCGCCCAGGCGTTCGCGGCGCCGGTGGCCGTGCACGCGGCCGAGGAGGCGCTGCAACTGCACGGCGGGATCGGCATGACCTGGGAGCACCCGGTCCACCTGTACCTGAAGCGGGCGAAGGCCGACTCGATCGCCTACGGCACGGCGGGCGCCCACCGGGAGGCGTTGGCCGAACTGGTCGATCTCCAGGCCCCGTGACCGACGGCCGGGAAACCGCCGGGAAAGCCCGCCCCACCTGGGGTGGGCTTTCCCGTGCGCCCCGTGCGCCCCGTGCGCCCCGTGCGCCCCGGGGAGAACCGAGGGCGGTGGTCCGGCCGACTCCTGGCCCGCACCGGCTGCTTGCGCGGCTCGGGACCTCGACGGGCGATCTCGCGGGCCTCGCAGCGTTCCTGGACAGCGACCGGTCGGTGTGACCACGCGCTGTGCGAGACCGCACGTGGCGACATCGCCCGTCCGACATCACACGTTCGGCCGACACGTCAGCCGCACGGACGAACCCTCCGCTACGCCACACTTGCGGCCGAATGCCGCGAAGTCGGCGTGGCGGAGGAGGTTGACGATGGCCATTTCCATCTCTGTGGTGCTGCTGCTCGTGATCCTGACGGTGGTCTTCATGCGCAACGGGGCGCTGAAGTTCTCGCACGCCGCCGTCTGCGTCCTGCTCGGCTTCTACATGGCCGGTACGGGCCTCGCGCCGACCATTCACCACGGCCTCACGGCGACGGCGGACATCGTCAGCGGCCTGAAACCGTGACCCCGTGCGCCGTCACGGCCTCGTGAACACGCCGATGCCGTTCGGCACGGGGCGCTCGGATGGTGATGGCTCGTCGACCGTTCCGGGACTCGGGGGAAGTGCACGAGACGACTACCGGCCGGGCGGCTGCCCGGCCTCCACGACCCGGGAACGGATGAGGAAACGCACCCCTTCGGGTGCCTCCAGGGAGAAACCGCTGCCCCGGCCCGGGACGACGTCGACGATCAGCCGGGTGTGGCTCCACACCTCGTACTGGCCGCGGGACATCCAGAACCCGACCGCTTCGTCGACGCCGTCGACGCTCAGCTCCGCGAGGAGGACGTCCGAGTCTCCCGTACGGAACTCGCCGTCCGGGTAGCACATGGGGGCGCTGCCGTCGCAGCAGCCGCCCGACTGGTGGAACATCAACGGGCCGTGGGCCGCCCGCAGCCGCCGTACGAGATCGGCGGCCGTGGGGGTCAGCTCTACGCGCGGGACCACATCCATGGCCGTAGTGAACGCCTTGCCAGGTTGCGAGGACGTTGCGCGTCTGTCAGTTCTCCGGCCGGCCGCCCGGGCGGTTGCGGCGGCGCAGCAGGAGCAGGCCGCCCGCGAGGGCCGTGACTCCGCCCGCGGCGGTCCAGGCCGGGATGTCGGAGGTGCCGGTGGCGGCCAGGTCCTCGCCCCGCCCGCCCTGGGGGTTCGCGGAGGCGGCGGGGGAGGCCTCCGAGGCCCCCTTCTTCGAGCCGGAGCCGGACCCGGAACCGCTGCCGGTGCCCGAGTGGGACGCGACGTCGGGCGCGGCCGGCGGCGCGCCCGCCTCGGCCGCCGTCGCCTTGTCCCGGGTGAACGCCAGTGTGCCGTAGCCGAGCTGGTCGTAGCCGCCGCTGTTGGGGCCGTAGTCGCCGCCGCCGCCCTCGGGCGCGGACCTGGCCGCGATGCGGGTGACGTGCGAGGCGTCGAGGCCCCGGCGCTTGGTGTAGTGATTGGCGATCATGGCCCAGATGGGGCGCGTCATGTCCGGGTTGACGGAGGCCGCGTCGGACGCGGCCTCCCTGCCGGACCAGCCGTTGACGGCGCCCTTCGCGCGGGTGTTGGCCGTGTAGGCCACCTTGCCGCCCAGGCTCCACTTGGCCACGTACTGGGCGCCCTTGAGGAAGCGGTTGTCGTCGTAGCCGTACAGGTCGATGCCCTGGTTCCAGGCCATCTCGCAGAAGGTGCCCATGAGGCCGACGCCGAGCAGCGCGTGGCCCTGGTCGCGGCCGGCCTCCAGCCACTCGCCGAGACCGTCGTCGTGGACGACCGGGATGGCTTTCTTGACGGCGCCCAGACCCTCGCCGTTCTTGAAGTAGTCGACGGCGCGGGCAACTTGGGTCCGGTCGTCGCAGAAGATGCCGGTGGCCAGGACGCAGGCCATGGCGGTGAGGTCCCAGTTGGTCCAGTAGTTGGTGATGACGGCGCCGTTGTGCCTGACCAGGAAGTCGTCGCTGAGCGGGGCGAAGACGGTGGTCAGCATCTCCTGGAAGCGGTCGAGCTCGAAGCCGTCGTGGTCGCGGACGAGTTCTGCGGCGTTGGCGATCTGGTAGCCGTACAGGCCGGCGGCCAGGAAGCGGTCGGCGTTGCCCGTCAGTGAAGTGAGCTTCGCGGACCAGGCGTTGAGGATCGCGACGGCCGTGTCGGCGTGCGCGCCGTCGCCGGTGACGTGGAAGCGCAGGGCATTCTGGTAGGCGGCGTGGATGTCGTTGTACAGGGTCGCGTAGTTCTGTCCGGTGCCTCCCCGGACCACGGTCGCCTGCGGGTTGGCCCTGTAGTCGCTGCGGGCGTGCCGGTTGGCGGTCAGCTTGGCGAAGCCCGCCGTGTAGGGCTCGGCGCCCGCCTTCACCTTGGCCGCCATGCGGGCCAGGTCCGCCTTGGTGTGGAGCAGACCGGGATGCGGGTAGGCGCCGCCCGCCGCCGAGGCCGGCGTCGCCGCCATGCCTGTGCCGACGCCGGTCCCCGCCGCGCCCGCGGCGGTTCCGGCGATCTTCAGCATGCTCCGGCGGCTGATCTGTGCTGTCACGTCGGGGGTCCTCAGGTCTCGGGTACGTGTCGTGGCTCGGGCGCGCGTCGCGCGGGGGCCACGAACAGGAGACGCACCGGCCCCGGGCGGGATAACAGAAACCGGGGCGGTGCGTCCGCGAGGCCGAAAACCGTCGGTCGTGGTGACCGGAACGCGTCAGGCGCCGGGCGTCCAGCCGGCCAGCCAGTCCGCGACCTCCTGGTCGGCGGCCTGCGCGTCCGTCAGCATCGGGCGGTTGCCGCTCTCGCTGCCCGCCCCCGGGCCCCTGTTGTCGTACTCGGCGAAGCGGTCCTGCTTCCAGGAGAAGCCGCCCATGTCGGTCCAGGGCGTGGACTTGATCGCGGCGCTGAGGGTGGAGTTGCGGACCGTGGCCTGCGGGCGGACGGTCGTGTCGCCGCCGGGGTGCCAGTTGCGGCCGAGGAAGAAGCTGCCGGCGGACACGTCACCGTTGACGGTGGACCGGTTGATCAGGATGCCCTTGCGGTTCGCGGGCGTGCTCGGCGCGGTGACGTACCCGGCGGAGGTGCCGTTCCAGCGCTTCTTCAGGGTGATGACCGACTTGTCGACGACCACCGTGGCCCGGCCGAAGATGAAGTCGACGTTGCCCGTGACGTAGGAGTTGGTGACGTAGACCCGGCCGAGTTTGTCCTTGGCGGCGGTCTCCAGTTGCAGGGTGTCCTGGTCGCCGTTGACGATGACCCCGTCGAGGACGATCCGGTCGGCCCGGGTCAGCAGTGCGACCGCCTGGTGGCCGGAGAGGGACTGGTTGGCCTTCTCGTCGAAGTCGTTGGTGACGGTCAGGTTGCGGACCTGGGAGTCGTCGGACTGGATGGACATGGTGGCGCTGCCGGGCGTGCCGTAGGTGCCGGAGCCGTCCGGCTTCCGCATCCCGGCCGCGTTGCCGTACACGATCGTGGTGTCCTTGCGGCTGCCGCCCGAGCCCTGGATGGTGACATGCGGCTTGTTGGACGGGACCTTGACGACCTCCCGGTAGGTACCCGGCTTGACCGAGATGACGACCCGTGACGTGTTGTTCGCGGGCACGGCGTCGACGGCCCTCTGCACGCTGGTGTACTGACCGCTGCCGTCCTTGGCTACCGTGAGGGTGGTGGCCGCCGCGGCCCTGGCCTTGGCCGTGGTCGTCGTACCGATCGAACTCCTCGGGCCTGCACCGGACTTGAGCAGGGAGGGCACATCGGCCGCCCTGTCCAGGGTGTAGCTGTAGTACTTCTTGGGGTCGAAGGCAGTGCCGCCGCTCTCGTTGCGGCCGGAGGTGCCGGAGAAGACGTTGCCGCGCTGGACCACGGCGGCCGTGGAGTCCTTGGTGACCGGGTTCCTCATGCCCTGGAAGTAGCTGTTCTCCAGGACCATCCTGGTGTTGCCACGCGCGTAGTTGCCGTACGACGAGGCGATGCCCGTGCCGGACACGTCCTCCAGGAAGTTGTTGTACAGGTGCGCGTGGGCCACGTTGTCGGTGGACGGGTTGCGCTGCTCGGTCTCACGGAACCAGTTGTGGTGGATCGTCAGGTCGGCGGTGGTGTTCGTGGTCCAGCCGATGCCGAAGGTCTTGTTGTTCTGGCTCAGCTTGTTCCAGGACACGGTGACGTAGGTGGTGTCCTTGCGGCTGTCGATGAGGCCGTCCGCCATGTGCCGCAGGTCGTTGTGGTCGATCCAGACGTGGTGGGCGCCGTCCATCTGGATCGCGTCGAAGTCGTGGTCCTTGTCGTTCCAGGTGCCCTGGTAGGAGTCACGGATCGTCAGGTTGCGGATGATGACGTTGTGGACGCCCGAGCCGAGGAAGAAGCCCCCGCCGACGATGTGCCCCGAGGTGCCGGAGCCGACGATCGTCTTGTCCGAGGCGACCTTGATCTCCTTGCCCACCGGGTTCATGTTGATCGTCGCGGCGACGACGATGACGTACGGCTCGGCGGCGGTCGCGTACTTCTCCAGGTCGGCGAGGGTCCGCACGGTGACGGTCTTGCCGCCCCGGCCGCCGTAGGTCCCGTTCTGGCCGAGGGCGTTGACGGAGGCGAACCCGTCGGCGGTCTCGGCGGCCCAGGCCGGGCCGGCTGCCGCGGCCCGGGACACGGCGTCCTCGCCGAAGACGCCGACGACCGTGCCGTAGGCCATGGTTCCGGCGGCGGCCAGGGACAGGGGGACACCGGCCACGAGTGCGGTCTTCCTTCTGCGGTGGCGGGCCTTGCTGCGGTTTTCGCTCACGCGTCGCTTCCGTTCCGTGCGGGGGGATGGTCCGTCAGCCCAGCAGTCGCCACCGGACGTGCGGAGGTTGCCGTCCTTCGGCGCGATTTTCCGCGAGGTGCGGGGAAGTTCGAGGGTAGGCCGCAGATGGCCGAAAGCCGACCTTGGATGCGGGGCGGTGTGATGCGCGCGGCGAGCCGCGGCCGTTGACACGTGTGCGCAGGTCAGCGCCGGGCTGTCACAGCAATACATCGATTCTGTTGTTCACTTGACTACCTGGCGTCACACGCGATTGGCTCCGCCCAGCGAAAGTGAGCCAGTCATCGCACGTCATCGCGGTGATCGCGGTGACTTCGCCTCCCCTGACCTCACACGCCGGTCGCACAGCGAGGTGCCGCACCCTCATGAACCCACCACCCGCGCCCCACAGGGTCTTCACCGCCTTCCGTGCCACGGCGCTCGCCGCCGCGGTCTGCCTGACCGTCGTCGGCTGCTCCGTCTTCGGCGGACCGGGCTCCGACGTGGACAGCGGTGCCTCGGGCGCCGGGATGAAGGTCGCGCTGATCGCACACGGCGCCGAGGGGGACGAGTTCTGGGACCTGGTGCGCAAGGGCGCCGAGGTCGCGGCCGCCAAGGACGGCATCGATCTGACCTTCGTCAGCGATCCCGACCCCGAGGGACAGGCGAAGCTCGTGCGGGACGCGATCGCCGAGGAGGCCGACGGCATCGCGGTGACCCTGGCCAAGCCGCAGGCGATGCGGGGCGCGGTCGCCGAGGCCCGCGCGGCCGGCATACCCGTCGTGGCCCTCAACTCCGGCATCGACGCCTGGCAGGCGCAGGGCCTGCTGAGCTACTTCGGTCAGGACGAGAGCGTCGCGGGCCGGGCCCTCGGCAACGAACTGGACGCCCGCGACGCCGGGCACGCGCTGTGCGTCATCCACGAACGCGGCAACGTCGCCATCGAAGCCCGCTGCGCCGGAGTGCGGAAGACCTTCGGCGGCCAGACCGAGAACCTCTACGTCGACGGCACCGACATGGACGCGGTGACCGCCTCGATCGCCGCGAAGCTGCGCCAGGACCCCACGATCGACGAGGTCGTGACGCTCGGCGCGCAGTACGCGCTCGCCGCCGTGGAGTCGGTGAAGGACTCGGGCAGCAAGGCCCAGGTCGCGACCTTCGACCTCAACACGGACCTGGTCAAGGCCGTGAAGAGCGGCGCGGTGCAGTTCGCCGTGGACCAGCAGCCCTACCTCCAGGGCTATCTCGCCGTCGACGGGCTCTGGCTCCACCACACCAACGGCAACATCAGCGGCGGCGGAGTGGAGCCCGTGCTCACCGGTCCCGCGTTCGTGACCAAGAAGAACATCGCGGGGATCGAAAAGTTCGCGGAGAACGGGACCCGTTGACGTGCCGCGTGCGGTCCCCGGCGGCCCGCGCCCTGCGAGCGGCCGTGAACAGGCGAGCGGAACCCTGCGTTCGGGCATGACCGCACGCTGGAACCCAAGCATCCGGAACGGTCGTGTAACGGCGACGCCAAACTTCCGACCACCCCTGACACGTGCCCCCACTTGTGCGGATAACATCCTGCACATCCCCTGCGCGCCGTACTGACAGGTGTCCACCCGCCATCCGCGGACCCCTGTCTCCCCACCCCGGATCCCCTTCCGCTCCCCGCAACCGCCCAAGGACGACGATGCCCCCACGGACCGGCGCCCGGCGCCGCCTCGGCTCCATACGTCTCTCGCTGATCCTGCTGGCTCTGATCCCCAGCGTCACGCTCACCGCGAGCTGGGCCATGACGACGACACAGATGTTCTCGGAGGGACTGCGACTGCGCGCGCAGACCGGACTGAGCAAGTCCACCGGCGCCATGGGGACCGAAGCGACCCTCGCCCTGCAGCGCGAGCGCGCCCTCTCCGCCGCCTACATGGCGGCCCGCGGCAGTTCCATGGGGCCCCTGGAGGAGCAGCGCAGGCAGACCGACGCGGCGGTCGCGAAGCTGGCCGGACGCGCGGACGCGATCGACGAGGCCCCCGACCGCATCGGTGAGCAGCTGTACTCGGTGATGGCCGGCTCCGGCAGCCTGGAGTACTACCGCGACCAGGTGGACAGCCCCACCGACATCACCCCCGAGCAGATCCTGGACCAGTACACGGAGATCATCGACGGCCAGGTCCACGCCTTCCAGGAGCTCTCCCAGGTCGACGACGGCGACCTCACCTCGCAGGCCGGCCCGCTCGTCACCCTCGAACAGGCGGCGGAGCTGGTGTCCCAGGGGGACGCGATCCTCACCCTCAACTGGCCGGCCGGCCGGCTCGACGAGGCGACCCGGGAGCGCTTCGCCCAGGTGGTCAACGCCCGGCGCTGGCTCGTCGACAACCAGCTCGTCCCCTCGCTGGAGGGCGCGGTGAAGACCGAGGTCGAGCGGATCGTCCAGGGCGAGGACTGGCAGACGCTGCAAACCGTGGAGGACCAGGTCCTCTCGGCCCGCGCGACGGGCAGCGGCGCGTCCCGCACGACCGCGCTCCCTCAGGCCCAGGCACGCTGGGACGCCGCCATGACCAAGCTGTCCATGCAGTACGAGAAGCTGATCCGGGAGCAGACCACGGCACTGCTGGACCGCAGTGGCGAGGAGGCGCGCGGTCTGCTGATCAAGGCCGGCTCCCTGAGCGCCGGCGGTCTCGCCGCGCTGCTGCTGTGCGTCGTGATGTCCTGGCGCATCACCCGCTCGCTGTCCGACCGGCTGACCGGCCTCAGGACCGCCACCCTCAGCCTCGCCGAGGAGCGGCTGCCCGACGTCGTGGCCCGCCTCGACCGGGGAGAGAAGGTCGACGTGGACGCCGCCGCGGCCCCTCTCGACTACGGCACCGACGAACTCGGCCAGGTCGCCAAGGCGTTCAACGCCGCCCAGCGCACGGCCGTGCACACCGCCGTGGAACTCGCCGACACCCGGCGCGGCTTCCAGCGGGTCATCCTCGGCATCGCCCGGCAGAGCCAGAACCTGGTCAACCTCCAGCTCACCAAGCTGGACGAGCTGGAGCGCCGGCACCAGGACCCGGAGATCCTCAAGGGCCTGTACGAGCTGGACTCCACCGCGAGCCAGCTGCGCCGCTACGAGGAGAACCTGGTCATCATCAGCGGCGAGCGGCCCGGCCGCAGCTGGGCCGAGCCCGTCGCACTGATCGACATCCTGCGCAGCGCCGTCGGCGAGGTCGCCGAGTACCGGCGGGTGGAGGTGCACACCGACGACGACACGTGGATCGCCCCGCCGGCCGTGGCCGACGTGATCCACCTCCTCGCCGAGCTCATCGACAACGCGACCTCCTACTCGCCCGCGCCCAGCCCGGTCAGCGTCCGCGCCGCGAACGTGGCCAAGGGCCTCGCCCTCGAAGTCGAGGACCGGGGACTCGGCATGTCCGAGGAGGACTACGCCGCGTTCAACGCCCAGCTGGCGGTGGCCCCGCAGTTCGACGTGGTGGCGCTCGCCGACGACCTCCGGCTCGGCATGTTCGTCATCGCCCGGCTCGCCACCCGCCACGGCATCACCGTCACCCTGCGCGCCTCGCCCTACGGCGGCACCACCGCGATCGTGCTGGTCCCGGACGAGATCGTGGTGCGCGAGGCCCCCTTTCCCGACGAGGACGGCACCGACACGACGCCACCGCCGGTGCGGAACTCCCTGGTGGCGGCCAGGGTCGCCGCCGCCGAGCCCGTACGGCCGGACTCGGCCCCGGACCCGGGCGCGGACCTGGACTCGGCCCCGGACCCGGGCGCGGACCTGGAGCCGGCCGAACCCCCGGCCGCACACGGCCGGGCCGCCGACGCCGTCGAGGACGGGAACGGGGCGCGGTCGGCCGCCGCCAGGAAGCGCCTGGCCGGGAAGGAGGGCGGCCTGACGCCGTTGCCCCGCCGGATCCCGCAGACCAGCCTGGCCGCCGAGCTGAAGGAGGAGGCGGGACCCTGCCCGGACGGCGACGCCGACGACTTCACGGCCGAGCGCGCGGCCTCCTCGCTCGCCGGATTCCAGCGTGGAACGCTCCAGGCACGTGACGACGACGCGGAACCCGAGTACGCACAAGGGGAGGTCTGATGGACCTCCGCGGCGTCGCGACGCTCCCTCGCAACCCCCCGGGAGGAGTCCGCATCCGAAGACCCAGGAGATCCGGCCCCCGCCTCCGGCACCTGACGTCCCATCGACCTCCCACGCACACCGCTCATTGAAGGACACACAGATGACACGCCCCATCCCCGCCACGCACAGCCAGCTCGACCAGCTGCTCACCGGACTGGTCGACCGGGTCGCCGAGGTCGACCACGCCGTCGTGCTCTCCGAGGACGGACTGGTCGTCAGCAAGTCCACCGCGTTCCTGCGCGACGACGCCGAGCGGCTGGCGGCGACCGCCTCGGGCCTGATGAGCCTCAGCAAGGGCGTCAGCATGGACTTCCGCGGCGGCCCCGTGCGCCAGCTGCTCATCGAGATGGGCAACGCCTTCCTGATCCTCACCAACGCCGGTCCCGGCGCCAACCTCGCCGTGCTGACCCGGCAGGGCGCGGACGTCGGCGTGGTGGCGTACCAGATGAACATGCTGGTGAAGAAGATCGGCGAGCACCTCAGCGCGGCCCCACGCGCCGGTGCCGTCGCGGCCGACAGCGGCGAGTGAGGTGAACGGAGGCGACGCGGCGGGCCGGCTGGTTCGCCCGTTCACCCTGACGGGCGGCCGGACCCGGCCCGCCCGTGGCGACTTCACCCTCATCACCATGGTGGCTGCGGTGGACCCGCAGCCGGCCGGGGGCACCCGGCCGCAGCCGGAGCACGCGCGGATCCTCAAGCTGTGCGCGAAGCCGATCGTGGTGGCGGAGCTGGCCAGCAAGCTCGACCTCCCGGTGAGCGTGGTCGCCATCATGCTCTGCGACCTGCTGGAAGCGGGCCGGATCAGCGTCCGCCAGCCACGGCTGATCTCCCGTGCCCCCGACCTGGACCTGCTGAAGAAAGTGAGGGACGGCCTTGGCCGGCTCTGACGCCACCGCACAGGGGATCTCGGCGCCCGACACGGTGAAGATACTCATCGCCGGGGGGTTCGGCGTCGGCAAGACGACCATGGTCGGGTCGGTCAGCGAGATCGTCCCGCTGCGCACCGAGGAACCCCTCACCACCGCCGGCCTCGGTGTCGACGACCTCGACGGCATCCCGGAGAAGCAGGCCACCACGGTGGCCCTCGACTTCGGCCGGATCAGCATCGGCCAGGACCTCGTGCTGTATCTGTTCGGCACCCCCGGGCAGCAGCGGTTCTGGTTCATGTGGAACGACCTCGCGATCGGCGCCCTCGGCGCGGTGGTCCTCGTCGACGTACGCCGGCCCGAGTCCAGCTTCGCCGCCATCGACTTCTTCGAACGCCGCAAGATCCCGTTCGTCATCGGCGTCAACGGCTTCCACGGCGAACACCCCTACGAGCCGGACGTGATCCGTGAGTCGCTGGCCCTGCCGGAGAACACGCCCGTGCTGCTCTTCGACGCCCGGGAGCGTGCCTCGTGCCGTGACGTGCTGATCGCGCTCCTCGACCGGTTGATCGCCGCCTCGGTCAGCTGAGACCGGCTGCAGGGCCCTACGGGCGGACCTCCTCGCGCACGAGACCGGCCACATGGTCGGTGATCGTGTCGAGGATGTCCGCCCAGGCCGTGTCGTCGCCCAGGACCAGGAAGTTCAGGGTGAGACCGTCCGTCATGGCGGCCAGATAGCGGGCAAGCACGGGGACGGGCACGGTGAGTTCGAACTCCATGGACTGCCGTAGCTGTTCGATCATGTCGGCGTAGGTCTCGCGGTACATCGTGTACTGCCGCCGGGCCAGATGCTCGAACCCGGGCTCCCTGAGGGCGTACTGGGTCAGCTCGTAGGTGAGCATGTGCTCGCCCGGGTGGGCGGACACATGGTCCCAGTACGCCTGGAAACCGGCCCGGACGGTCTCCCTGAGCGTCTCCCGGGGCCGGATCGCCTCCCGCACCAGCGTCACGTAGTGCCCGGTGATGGTGGTGATGACGGACTCGATCAGTTCCTGCTTGGACTCGAAGCAGTAGTGGAAGACGCTCAGGGACACGCCCGCCTCGGCGGCGATGGACCGGGTCGTCGTCCTGGGGACGCCGTCCCGGGTCATCGCGCGGATCGCCGCCTCGGTCAGCTGTCTGCGCCGCTCGGCCGACGGCAAGCGTGCCATGTCCGGTTCCCTTCCCCCGCTGCCTCAGGTCAGCTGCTGTAGACGCCGACCTCGTAGAGGGAGTAACCCCAGTCCGTGCCGCGGTCGGTCCCCAGCATCCGAACATACCTGGCCGTCACACCGGAGAACGTGGCCGTGTCCAGGCCGCCGTCACCCGCCGTCGTGGACCACACGGTCCTCCAGGCCGAGCCGTCGGTGGAGACGTCGATCCGGTACGCCCTGCCGTAGGCACGCTCCCAGTCGAGGGTGACCTTCTTGATCACGCGTGAGGAGCCGAGGTCCAGCTTCAGCCACTGGCTGTCGCTCCAGTCGCTCGCCCAGCGGCTGCCGCTGTCGCCGTCCACGGCCCGGCCGGGCTGGTAGCTGGTGACGGGGTTCGACTCGGACGAACTGGCCGTCGCCGTCACGCCCCTGGCGAGGTTCACGCCGGCCTGGTGGGCCTCGGAGGAGCCCCAGGTGTCGAGGTAGGACTCGGCGCCCTTGAAGAGGTCGTCCACGACGCCCTGGCCGCCGACGAGCCGGATGTCCTCGATCCAGTCCGGGACCATGCCGACATGGGCGGCGCCGTCGGTGTTGTAGTTCCAGGTGCGCTGACCGGTGGTCTGCCTGTCGATGGTGGAGCCGCCGTCGACGCTCTTGAAGGGATACGTCACCGGGTTCGAGGTGTCCGCGCCGCGCGGGGCCGGGTGGTCGCCGATGCCGTTGAAGTCCGTGCCGAAGCCGTAGCCCACGTCGTACTTGGCGCGCAGGGCGTCCGTGCGCTCGGCCTCCTCGCTGAACTCCTCGGAGCCGTGCATGTACTGGGCGACGAAACCGCCGACGGCGTAGACCCGCTCGGTCCAGTTCAGGTCCATCCAGCTGTGCGAGGACAGGACGCCCGGGTACGACGCGGCCTCGAACATGTCCAGGACCCGGCCGGTGGCCTTGACGCTCATGTGGTCGATCTCAAGCATCATCTTGCGCTTCATCAGGCCCTGCACGGCGTACTCGCCGAGATCGGTGAGACCGCGCACGTTGCACTGCGCGTCCTCGTCGTACTCCGGCACCTCCGTGCCCTTGGGCAGATCCCTTTCCGCCTCCGTCGACGCCTCACCGATCGGGTTGTCCTTCTGCGGGCCCCGGCACTTCTCGGTCTTCCAGAACGTGCCGGTCGACAGGAACTGACCGACGTTGATCGCCGTCCCGAGACCGTGCTCGTCGAAGCGGACACCGCACAGCGCGTTGTCGAACTTGTGGCACAGGAACATGCTGCGCACACCCAGGTCGTACAGCTCGTCGAGGCCCTGGTCGATGTCCTTCTTGCCGCACTGCGGGATGTCGAGGATCTGCTTGCAGCCGAACGGCTCGGAGGTCTCCACACCCAGAACGACCGCCAGCTTGCCCTGCGCGATGACCTCGCGGGCCTGCGCGCTGTCGGTGACGATCCGGAACCAGCCCTTGCCGGTGCCGCCGTACATCGCGTCGATGTACGCCTGCAGGTCGTACGTCAGCTTGGCCTGGAGCCGGATCGAGGTCATCTCGTCGCAACCGCGGTCCTTGAACGGGTAGATCGAACAGATCATGCCGTTGGTGACCAGGTCGTTGACGAGCACCCGCTGCCCGCCGCGCCAGGCGCGCTCGATCCAGGCGTAGTAGTTCGCCTGGTGGGTCAACGAGTCGTACGCCGGCCAGTCCTTGAAGGTCGGGTAGCCGACCGGGTCGTGCTTGCCGTCGCCGCCGTGGGTGATGTAGTCGAAGAGCGCGAGGCTGCCGTCGGGGTAGTGCTCGGGGCAGTCCTTCAGCGCGTCGGCGATGCCCGACGTGGAGAACACCTTGCCGCAGATGAGCCGGCCGCCGAACGCCTCGTTGGAGAACAGGTGGTTGTGCGCGTCGACGAACCCGCGCACGTCGCCCGCCGGGTCGGTCCCCTTGAACGGCTCGCCCGTGACGTTGATCTGGGAGTCGGGCGACGGCCGTGAGGTGGGCTGCCACCAGCCGGGGGCGGCTGCCGAACTCGACGACGGGCTGAGCAGCATGCCCATCGCGGTGAGGAACAGCGCCAGCACCATGAGTGGTCTGCGTCTGCGGTGGGCGCGTGGAGTTCCGGTCATGACTCACGTCCTCGGTCGGGTGGATGCGCGGTCGATCGGCCAGACCTTGCGGGACGCGGGGAACACCACGACGCCAAAGCCCGATTGTCATGGCTGGCACAAGCGATGTGACGAGAATCGCCACTGGCGTGATGCGAGTCAATAGTTCGGGACGGTTGACCTGATGGCACGCGTGGGCATACGCCTGAATGACGTTTCGTCAAGACCGCGTGAACGGGCCAGTGGTTGTTCAGGCCCGCGACACCGCGCGACGACAGGGTTCAGGGAGCTGCGCGGTTCATGGCGCTTCCCGGCCACCGTCGACGGCTCCGCGGACAGCCGGACCGCCGTTCACCGGTGCCGGGCGGGACGCCGTCGACCGCCGCGGCGGTCCGGGCGGGTCTGCGTCACTGAGCGCGCGCGAAGACTTGACGTGTACTCGGCCAAATGGGTTCATGGGAGCGCTCCCATTCGCGTCCACACCCTTCCACGCCCTGAGATTCTCGGCGCTCACCCCCACCTGGAGCCGCAGTGAGAACGACACGAAGCACGCAGCGAAGGAACCCCTTACACGCCCTCCTGGCCGGACTCGCGAGCCTGGTCGGGCTCACGCTCCTCGGCGTCCTCGCCCCGGCCGCCGCCCAGGCGCAGTCCTCGTCCGACGCCCTCGCCACCGGCCTGCACATCAGCGACGGCCGGCTGCTGGAGGGCAACGGCAACGATTTCGTGATGCGCGGCGTCAACCACGCCCACACCTGGTATCCGGGCGAGACGCAGTCGCTGGCCGACATCAAGGCGCTCGGCGCCAACACCGTCCGCGTCGTCCTCTCCGACGGGCACCGCTGGACCGAGAACAGCCCCGCCGACGTGGCGAACGTCGTCGCCCAGTGCAAGGCCAACCGGCTCATCTGCGTCCTGGAGGTGCACGACACCACCGGATACGGCGAGGAGGCCGCGGCCGGGACGCTGGACCACGCGGCCGACTACTGGATCGGCCTCAAGGGCGTGCTCACCGGCGAGGAGAACTACGTCATCGTCAACATCGGCAACGAGCCCTGGGGCAACACCGATCCGGAAGGCTGGACCGCCCCCACCGTCGCCGCCGTGAAGAAGCTGCGGGCCGCCGGCTTCGAGCACACGATCATGGTGGACGCACCCAACTGGGGCCAGGACTGGCAGGGCGTCATGCGCGCCAACGCCCGGTCCGTGTACGAGGCCGACACGACCGGCAACCTGATCTTCTCGATCCACATGTACAGCGTCTTCGACACTGCGGCGGAGATCAACGACTACCTGGGCGCCTTCGTGAACGCCGGACTGCCCCTCCTCATCGGCGAGTTCGGCGGGCCCGCCGACCAGTGGGGCGACCCGGACGAGGACACCATGATGGCCGCCGCCGAGCGACTGGACCTCGGCTATCTCGCCTGGTCCTGGAGCGGCAACACCGACCCGGTCCTGGACCTGGCGATCGACTTCGACCCCGCACGGCTCAGCGGGTGGGGGCAGCGCGTCTTCAACGGCACCGACGGCATCGCGCAGACGTCGAAGGAGGCCACGGTCTTCGGCGGCGGCAACCCGGGCGACACCCAGGCGCCGACCACCCCCGGCACCCCGACCGCCTCGGCCGTGACGGCCACATCGGCCACTCTCTCCTGGACCGCGGCCACGGACGACGTCGGCGTCACCGGCTACGACATCGTCCGGGTGAGCGGCTCCACCGAGACCAAGCTCGCGACCTCCACCACCAACTCAGTCACCCTGAGCGGCCTCACCGCCGACACGGCGTACACCTTCGCCGTCTACGCCCGTGACGCGGCCGGCAACCGGTCGGCGCGCTCCGCCACGGTCGCCGTCACGACGGACGAGGACGGCGGCACACCCGGCGGGAACTGCGCCGTGACCTACCGCGCCACCAACGAGTGGCAGGGCGGCTTCCAGGGCGAGATCGTCATCCGCAACACCGGCACCACCGCCGTCAGCCGCTGGACCCTGGCCTTCACGTTCGCCGACGGCCAGACGATCACGAACATGTGGGGCGGGACCGCCACCCAGAACGGCGGCTCGGTGAGCGTCGCACCCGCCTCCTACACCTCCACCATCCCCGCCGCGGGCTCCGTGACCGTCGGCTTCACCGGCAGCAAGGGCGGCACCAACACCGCGCCGTCCACGTTCACGCTCAACGGGGCCGCCTGCGCGAGCGGTTGACCGGCCCCGTGCGAAGCGAGCGGCGGGGGCCAGCTGGTGGCCCCCGCCGCTCACCTCAGCGTCGGACGAGCTCGATCCGGTACTTCCGGGTCTGCGAGCCGTCCTCACCGGTCACGGAGACGACGGCCGTGCGACCGCTCCGGTCCACGGTGACGGTCGCGTACGGGTCACGGGCCGTCGCCGTGACCGGCGCCCGGCCCGGGGCTCCGGTGACGACCCGGTAGGTGGTGGTGCCGGGATCGAAGGACGGGATCGGCCTGCCGGCCACCTCGATGGAGGCGGCGGCGGCGTCCGAGGAGACGCCGGGAACCTTGGCGTACACCTCGATCTCGCCCATGGTGATGTAGCCGCCCTGGCGTGCGGTCATGACCACGCGCACGCCGGTCGCCGGACCCGCGTCGAGCGGGACGTCGACCACCGGTGTGCCCTCGGTGCCGACCGCGACGGAGCCGCTCGCGTCGGTCCAGGGGCCGTCGTCAGCCACGCGGACCTGCACCTTCAGGCTGGCGGGGAAGGAGGCGTTGGTCCCGTCCCGGTGGAAGTGGGCGACGACCCTGGTGAGGTCGCGGGCCTTCGGCAGGGTGAAGGCGATGGTGTCGGACGGGTTCTTGGTGCCCGGCTTCCAGTTGGACCAGGCCTTCTCGGCGGTGTTGCCGTTGCGCAGCCGCTCGGCGTCGTAGCCGCTCTCGGTGAAGGTGGCGCCCACGGAGACGTTCTCGTCGGGCGCGATGTTGGTCTCCGTGCCCTCGGTGACCTGCACGCGCACGGTCGCGTCGACCGTTCCGCCGCCGACGGCCTCCGCGGTGCCGGTCAGGGTCACCACGCCCGCCTTGGCGAACGCGCCGCGGGGTGCCGCGTCCCAGGTCACCGGGAGATCGGTCCGGCCGCCGTGCCGGCCG
This sequence comes from Streptomyces sp. TG1A-60, assembly GCF_037201975.1. Taxonomy (NCBI): domain Bacteria; kingdom Bacillati; phylum Actinomycetota; class Actinomycetes; order Kitasatosporales; family Streptomycetaceae; genus Streptomyces; species Streptomyces sp. TG1A-60. Next base: position 7,157,187 of record NZ_CP147520.1, read on the forward strand.
ACACCGACGACCGTCGTCGGCAACTCCGGGACGCCGCCGACGTAGGTCTTGGCGCGGCCGGTCCGGGTCGAGGTGATCGTGTCGACGGTGACCACGGCCTTCGCGCGGATCGTCCGTCCGAGGGAGTCGGTGGCCTCACCCGTGACGCGTACGGTCCCGGGCTTGCGCCACTTGCGGTCCGACGGCAGGTCCCACACCACGGGCAGGGACCCCCGGGCGCCGTCCCGGAACACCGGGGTTACCGTCTCCGGCAGCTTCGGCCGCAGACCGGGAACGGTGAACGCCTCGGCCCGCTCGGTGCGCAGCACGGTCTCGTCGATCACGGCCCAGCGCTGGTTGGCCGCCGAGGTCGGGGTGTACGTCGACACCTTGGCACCGTCCGCCGACGACTGCCCGGTGACGTCGACGAGGCGACCGGTGGCGGCGTTCACGAATGTCCAACTGCCGTCCCCCGTGGTCGACATGACCCACTGGGCCGCCTCGGGCACTATGCCGCCGGCGGGCTCGTCGAGGACGGCCTGGTTGTCGCGCACCGCGAGCCGCCCGCCGGTGCGGGCGTTGGTCAGAACGTAGCGCTCACGGTTGTCGACGCCGCGGGTCAGCTTGCGCACCGCCCACAGTTGCTCCGCGCTGTCGGTGTCGGTCGTGCGGATGACGACGCCCGTGCCGTCCTCGGACGGGACCAGCGACTTGCCGCTCTGCGTGCCCTGGAGCCGGTAGACATGCCCGCGCTGGACGAGGGCCGCGTCCTTCGCGACGCCGCTGACGCCCTTGACCAGGAAGGTGGTGACGGACTCGGCGGGGACGTCGAGCGTGGCCGAGCTGTCGTTCACCCGGACCGGTGTGCCCTTCACGAGGGCGCCGTCGGCGCTCGTCACGACGGGGGTCACGGTGGCGCGGGAGGAGACCTTGCCGAAGCGCGAGAGGTCCAGGGTGACGGAACGCGCGGTCGTGCCGCCGTTCACGTGGACCACGGTGGCCGCACGGCCGGACTTCTTGACGGCGGCGACGCTGGAGGGGTCGTCGACCTTCACGAAGTGGTCGCCGGGGCGGATGTGGTGGGTAAAGTTCCGGATCGTGTGGAACTTGGAGTTGGCACGGATCGGGCAGGTCTCCAGGGTGTCCTCGGCCGTGCAGTTGAACGGGACGTGGATGCTGCCCCAGTTCTTGCCGGCCGCGGCCTGCGGAATGGAGTCCTCGATCGGCTGCCAGAACACCCAGGCGGAGGGCTCCAGTTCACGCATGTCGTCGACCATGCGGGTGGCGATCCCGAGGCCGGGGTCCATGCTCGTGAAGTCGGTGCCGGTGCCCCAGGTGCCCTCGACCTCGCTCATCCAGAGCTTCTTGTCCGCGCCCTTGGCGATGTCCCGCGCGCTGGTGCGCATGCCGGTGCCGTAGGTGTGGACGTTGAGCTGGGGGAGGACAGCCCGTGCGGCGGTGTCGTAGGCGTTCCAGTTCCGGGTGAACGTCGTGGGGTTGGTCTCGTCCATCGCCGAGATCTCGGCTTCGGTCTTCGCCCCTTCGAGGGCCTTGTCGAGGGCCAGGACCACCTTCTGCTGGAGGGCCGGTCCCGCGTGCGCGCCCTCCTGGCGTCCGCCCGTGGGCTGGCCGTCCGCTCCTATCTGGGTGCCCCAGTAGGGCGTGTTGGGCTCGTTCAGCGGGGCGATGGTGTCGAAGTCGATGCCGTGCGCCTTCTCCATCTCCTCGGTGACCCGCACCAGGTAGGTGGCGAACTCGTCGACCCGGTCCGCGCGGATCTGGTCCGCACTGGAGTCGAAGCCGCCGGAGACATAGCCGCTGACGGTCTGGAACCAGGGCGGCGAGTTGCTGAACGCCTCCCACTTGGTGATCTTGTGCTTGATCTGGTCCACCCACCAGCGCTGGCCCGAGTCGGCGTCCCAGTTCCAGTGGTCGGGGTTGTCCGGGTCCCACCACTCCATGTCCTGCCGGGTGGTTCCCTCGGGGGCCTTCCAGAAGCCCTCCATGGTCGCGCCGGCCTTCATGTAGTCCTTGCGGACGTCCGGGGCGTTGCCGCCGCCGATGTTGTAGCGCGCGATGTTGAGGCCGAGCCCGTCCTTGCCGAACAGCATGTCGACGAGCTGTCTTCGGACGGGCTCGGGGTAGTTGCCCGTGGCGTTGGCGAACCAGACGAGGCTCGTGCCCCACCCCTCGAACTCCTGCTGCTGGTACGACGGGTCGATCTGCACGGTGACCGCGCTCCGCGCCGCCGGGGCCGACTCGTCCGCGGTCGCCGTCGGCGCGGCCATGAGACCGGCGCCGAGCGCCAGGGGGACTATGGGCGCGATTGCCCGGACCATGCGATGTCGTGGCGACACGACACTCCCTTCCACAACACAGAGGCGAAGACGCCTCGTTGACATGCCCAAAACACGTGCTTAGCATTCAGGAAACTGAAAGCGCTTTCTAGTCCCTGTGCGGGTTTTCGCGCGGTCCGGGAACATCTGCTCGTCCGCCTCGGGAGGAATCGCGGGAGGTCGTCGTCGCGCGGTGTTCCGGCTCTCAGTTCGACGGGGCGAGCGCGAAGATCTCCACCGGCGGCGGCCACTTCTGGCCGTACGGGCTGCACTTCGACAACGAGTTCTCCGGCACGGCGGCCGACGGGCACGTCCGGATCGTCGCCGCGATGGTGCGGGACGGGCTCTAACCCGGCTGAGGCCAAAGGGAGTTGGGGGCCGGTGACAAAGGCGCCGACAGTCGCTGCGTTCTTGTGAGCATGGGGCGGTGGGGCTGCTGGGGCGGTCCTACCGTCCCAGCATGAACACGAGCAGCAGCAGGAAGAAGACCCCAAGAACACTGTGCGGTAGCGCGCTGGCGGTGCTGCTGACCGTCGGGACGCTCACCGGAGCCGCCCCGCACGCCCGGGGCGAGGGCGCGCGGACCGAGACGGCCGTGACGTCGACGAGTCCGGTCGGCGGTGTGACCGAGACGATGGTACGGGTGAAGGCACCGCTGCCGACGTCCTTCGGGTCGCGGCCGGCGGCGTGCGACTGGCTGTCGTATCTGCGCTACCGGGCCACGGACGGCCCGGCGGCCTCGGCCGACGCCGACCGGATCCTCGTCGCCCAGCCGGGGATCCTGGAAGGCGCCGGCGCCTTCGACAGCGTCGCCCGCAACACGGTGGCGCGCGCCGCCGCGCAGGGGCGGCACATCGAGTTCTGGGCCCTGGACCGGCGCTCCAACTGTCTGGAGGACCGCACCGGCGTGGCCTCCGGCGACCAGCACACCGCCGTCGACTACTACTACCGGAACAAGCGGGTCGAGGGCCGCACCTTCGACGGGTTCGTCGGCAACTCGGATCTGGGCTGGATGGCGAAGCTCGGTATCGAACGGACCGTCCGCGACCAGTACGACCTGCTCACCGCCGAACTGCCCGATCAGCGGCTGCGCGAGGAGAAGGTGCTGTGCGGCGGGCACTCGCTGGGCGGTGTGATCACCGGGTACTTCGCGACCGCCGACTTCGACGGCGACCGGGCCACCACGGCTGACGCCGGACACAACCAGTGCGCCGGCTACTTCGCCCTCGACACCACCGTCTCCACCTCGCTCGCCGACCTCAGCGGCAGCATCCCGGACGACACCAACCTGCCGGACGTGGGCCTCGGCTACGGCGCGGTGCAGGCCGGGCTCGACAGCGGACTGCTCTCCCGCTCGATGTCCGCGCCGGTGCTCCTCAATCCCGAGATGATGACCCTGCTGGCCATCTCCGGCCTGGGCGTCCTGCAGGATCCGGACGGTGAGGCCACCTTGCCGGACTACCTGCCCCGCAACACCAACATCGAGGTGACCAACCGCTTCCTGTTCTCCGAGGACACCGCCACCTTCCTCACCGGGTCGCCCGCGGTGAGGGACTTCCGGCTCACCAACGAGGCGGTGCTCGGCGCGCTGATGGACGACCACTCCGTACCGATGGCGTTCCTGCAGAGCAGCGTCGGCTTCTTCGACGGCGGGCCGATCGTCGACAAGAACTTCCCCGCTGCCAACGGCGGCGACCAGCAACCGGTGCCGTTCGGCAGCGAGTACAAGGCCATCCCCGACCAGCCGGGCGGACCGCTCTACACCTGGCGGAACTACGACCGTGTCGGCGACCCGGACGACCCCGGGTACCGGTCGGCCGACGGGACCCCCTTCACCGACGCGGGCAAGGAGGTCACCGACATCCAGGAGCTGGCCCGCAGCATGGCCGAGCAGCCGCTGGACTTCACCGAGCAGTACTTCCCGACCAAGCTGATCACCGACATCGAACTGTCCACCTCGCCCCAGGTGAAGCGACTCGTCGTCCACCCGGACGGGCTCACCGCCAACCCGACGCTCACCGTGCTCGCGGGTGACGGGCTGCTGGCGGGCCGCGTCCCGGCCGACCTGGACCCGGTGATCGCCGACGGCTACCAGCACCTCGATGTGCTGACCGCCGCGCCCACCCAGAACAACGGCCGCCCCGAGCCGGTCTCCACCAGCCTCACGGAGTTCGCGCGGGCACCCGAGTAAGCCCGAGAAGCCGCTTTCCCCCATGGAAGAAGGGCCCGGGAGGATCTCTCCTCCCGGGCCCTTCGCCTGTACGGACGCAGGCTCAGCGGCGACGGACGCGGGCTCAGACCTTGCCCGCGGCGAAGGCCGCCGCCGCGTCCGCGTTCGCCCTGTAGCTCAGGTGCGCGCCCGTGTCGCCCCCGCCGTTCTCGCACACCGGGTCACCGGTCGCGCAGAAGTCGATGGTGCGGCTCTGGTAGGTGCCGGTGACGCTCTTGCCGAGGGCCCGGATCGGGTTGCCGAACAGCAGCACCGCGGCGACCTTGGGTTCGATCGCGGCCGGGATCGTCGCCACGATGGGGCTGCCGACCACCGCGCCGGCACTGCTGATGCCGATGGAGTTGTCGACGACGTTCGCGCCCTGCGAATAGCCGACGAGGATGAAACGCTGGTCCGGACAGGCGGCGGCCTGGCTCCTGACGTGGTTCACCAGGTCTCTGTTGCCCTGCGCGGCCGAGGTGAGGGAAAGGTTCGCAGGGTAATTCACCTTGTAGCTGGACAGCGACTTGCCCGTGATTTTCTTCTGCAGCGCGGAATACACGGGGTCGCCGACGATGAAGCCGAGCGTGCCCGGCTCGAACGTGCCGCGAGCCGCGACGACGTCGATGTCCGTGCAGGCCGCGGCGGTGGCCGGGGAGGCCGAGACGGTGGCCAGTCCGGCCCCGCCGACCAGTGAGAGTGCCGCGAGGCACAAGCGGATACGCATGGAAATCCTTTGAGGGTGGGGCGTTTGGAGCGCCTGTGGAAAAGGACGTCCCGAAGGTATTCGCTGTGTCGGTCCCAGTGTTATGGACGGGAATTCAAGAATTCCTCGTCTTTTTGTGCCGAGGTGAGTGGGAGAAGAGTCGGCGGGGATGTGTGTGGTCTCACGCGGGGCATGTGTCGTCGCGCAGCGCCTCGGCGCGCAGGGCGAGTATGAGGTCCAGCCGGGTGCCGGGTTCGTGCAGGGCGTCGCCGAAGAGCTTCTCCAGCTGGCGCAGGCGGTAGCGGACCGTCTGCGGGTGGACGTGCAGGCGGGCGGCGACATCGGGCACGTTGCTGCCGCTGAGCAGCCATGCCAGCAAAGTCTCGGCGAGCCGGCCACGGGGCCCCTCCGCGACCGCGTCCAGCGGGGCCAGCACCTGCGTCTGCAACTGGGCGAGCATCGGTTCGTCGCTGTGCAGCAGCAGCGTCGACAGATGGTCGGCGCAGCGCACCACGCCCTGCCGGGGGAGGATGCCGCGCCCCATCAGCCCGAGCGCGCGGGTGGCCCAGCGCAGCGACCGGGCGGCCTCCGTGAGCGGGACCGTCGGGCCGATCGCGGCGGGCCTGCCACGCAGCGCCAGGGTGAACGCCCGGCCGCCGAAGCGACCGGAACCGTCCGGGTCGGGCACCAGCATCCGCGGCGGCCGGGACTCCATGTCCACCAGCGCCCCCGCCGCCGCCAACGGCCGGTCCGCCTCCCGTTGCTCCGCGGTCGCCGCGAGCGCGACCACCGCGACCTGCCTCGGCACCGACCACCGGGCGCCGTGCGCCAGGTCCTGCACCGCCTCCGGGGCCACCGGCCCCTCGTCCAGGAGCAGATCGAGCAGCCGCCTGCGCCGCCGCTCCAGCTCGCCCGTGCTGCGCGACCGCGCTTCCGCGTATCCGGCGGCGGCTGCCTCGGCGACCTCGTGCATCGTCCGGAACGCCAGCTCGCCCAGCGCGGACACGACCGAGGAGTCCAGGCCCAGTTCCTCCGCCGTACGGCCCATCAGCCGCCAGGCGTGCAGACCACCGACGCGCAGTGCGGACTGCAACGCGTCCAGGGCGCGGCCCTCCAGTGCCTCGCCGCGCCCGAGCTCGTAATAGGTGGCGGTGATCGCGGCGCTCTGGCCGCGGGGATCGGCGATGTGGTCGACGAACAGGGTCAGGGCCTGGACGACGCCTGACCTCAGGTGCGCGCTGTATGCCCCGTCGGCCGGCCGGGCGTACTCCGGGACCTGTCTGCGCACCTGTTCCTCCACCTCGTCGGCGACGTCCGCCAACTGGTCGCGCAGCAGGTTGGCGAGTTCGTGCGGCACCGAGGCGGCGGCCGGGCCGTCCGGTACACCGTGCGGCGGGGTGGGGGCAGCCACGGCTGACCCTCCTTTCACCCGGAAGCGGCTCACCCGTGGGCTGGTGCCCGTGGGGTGAGGGGCAAGTCCTGGGTTGGACGGACGAGCCCTTCGCTCCGTTCCGTGCCCCGACGGCACCGACCTCACGCCGGCACCCCCAGCGCACCGGCGAGCATCGGCCACGACGCGCCGAACTCCCGCTTCCAGTAGGCCCAGCTGTGTCCTCCTCCCGGGTAGAAGTGGGTGGTCACCGGGACCCGCAGCCGCGCGAGCGTGTCGGTGAAGGCGTGCGCCGACGGCCACAGCGCGCTCTCCAGCGCTTCCGGGAGCCAGTCACCGGTCCCGCCGGCCACGCCGCTGCCGCTGGACACGTACAGGGCGGTGGCGCGCAGCCCCGCCGCGCGGGAACGCGGGTTGAAGTCCCGCCAGGTGAGGAGGTTCAGGAACGGGTTGCCCCACAGGGATCGCGGCGCCAGGTTCTCCCGGGCCACGATGGCGTCCATCAGGCTGGGCACTCCGGGCGCCATGGTGTCGAGGATCCCGCTGTAGGAGGCCGCCGCGGCGAACGTCCCCGGGTGACGGGCGGCGTGCGCCATCGCACCGTAGCCGCCGGTGGAGACCCCGGCGACCGCCCGGACCCCGGACGCGCGGTAGTCGCGGGCCAGCAGCGCCGGCACCTCGTCGACCTGGAAGGTCTCGTAGTCGGGCCCGTCCCGCCAGGCGGTGGGAATGCCGGTCGGCCCGGCGTCCGGCATCGCCACGATCAGCTCGCGGCCCTCCGTGAACGCCACTACGTCCGTCTCCCGGGTCCAGGACGTGTAGTCGTCGTGGGCGCCGTGGAGGAGGTACAGGACGGGGTACGTCCGGCTGGGCTGCGCGCCGAAGGAGGAGGGGAGGATCAGTCGCACCGGGGCGCTCCGGCCCAGGGCGGTGGAGGGGAGGGAGACGTCGAGGGTGCGGGGGCCGAGCGGGGTGACCGTTCGAGTGGCTGTGGCTGTGGCTGTCTGGCTGGTGGCGGTCGACTTGCGTGGGGCCGCCCGGTGTGTGGCCGCCGTGGCGGTACCGGTGGCTGTGGCGCCGAAGAGGGCGGCCAGGCCGGTGGCGGCGGTCCCCCTGGCGAGGGCGCGTCGGGACATTCCGGTGGGCGATGCGTCGTTGGGGTCGGACATGGCGGCACTCCTCGGCTCGGGTTCAGCGGTTGTTCCTGGCGAGCTGCCACCGCAGATGGGTGGCGATCTCGTCGACGTGCGGCGGGTCGAGCAGCGACAGATGGTGCCCCGCCACCCGGACGACCGAAAGACGCGGGCACAGCTCGTCCCAGCCGAGCGACGCGTCGTCCCGCTCGTACGCCCGGTCGCGCACGGTGTGCGGCGCGGGCTCCGTCGCCCGGTACAGGAGCACCCGCCCGTCGTACCGGCCCGGCCGGTGGGCCTCGCCGATCCGCAGGTCCAGGTAGGAGGACCGCTGGTGAGCGAGGGCCGCCCGCGGCACGTCGGCTGCCTCGCGCAGGGCCCGCAGCACGGTGTCGACGCGCTCGCCGTCGTCCTCCGTCGCGGCCAACTCGTCGTACGGCAGCTCCAGTTCGACGCCGTATGTGTCGGCGACGTACCGGGCGAAACCCTCGAAGTGGGCGCGGATCCGCTCGGCCGGTGTCGTCTCGGGCCGGGGCAGCGGCCGTACGGAGTCGATGAGCAGGACCATGTCCACATCCCGTCCGGCGGCCGTGAGCTGCCGCGCGGCCTCCTGCGCCACGAATCCGCCGAACGACCAGCCACCCAGCAGACAGGGCCCCTCGGGGTGCGCGGCGGCCACCGCCTCGGCGTAGCGACGCGCCTTCTCGGTGACCGTACGGGCCTCTTCGAGCCGCTCCAGCCCGTACACCGGCCGTTCCGTGCCGAGGCGTTCGACGAGGGGACGGTACACGTCGGTCGTGCCCCCGGCGGCGTGGACGAGGAAGAGCGGGGGAGGGAGCCGGAAGTCCGGAGGGGGTGGAGTGGGGAACGGGGGCCGGCGGTCTGCCGGGGATGGGGAAGGGCGTCCTCGCCCGGCGCTGTCTCCGGCGCCGCCTCGTCCGGCGCCGCCCTCCCCGGCAGGGCCCGCTGGATACGGGCCGCGGCGTCCTCGACCGTGGCGGCGCCCAGCAGGTCGCGCAGGGGGAGCTCGATGCCGAACTCGCCTTCGAGCGCGGTGCGGATGCGGACGGCCATCAGGGAGTCCAGGCCCAGTTCGGCGAAGGCGGTGGCCGGGGTGACGCGGCCCGGCGGATGCCCGGTGACGGCGGCGATGTGATGACAGAGACGGGCGTGGACCGAGGCGTTCTCCACCCCGCGGTCCCCTGCCGCCGCCTGGCCCCCGCCCCGCTCATGCCCTCCTTCCGTCGCACGGACCTCCTCCGTGACGCGGTCCCGCGCTGCCCGTGCCGTCGTCCAGCCCGTGGCCGCGACGCCCGCACGCCCGTCCGTCCACCAGTGCCGCACGTGCCGCCAGCGCGGCGCGGGCAGGTCGGTGACGCGGCCCGGCGGCGGTGGAAGGCGCAGTCCGGCGGTGTACAGGGTGCCCAGCCGCGTGAGGAAGTCGGCGGAGGTGTCGGCGTCGCGGTGGAGGGTGCCGAGAGCGAGGACGCCGGGGGCGGTGTCCGTGAGGGCGCGGGTCAGGACCGGGTGGGGGGAGAGCTCGACGAAGGCGGTGTGCCCGTCGGCGGCGGCAGCGGCGACGGCACGGTCGAGGCGTACGGGCCGCCGCAGGTTCGCGACCCAGTGCGCGGCGTCGAACACGCAGTCGCCACGGGGGTCGTCCAGCACCGTGGAATAAACGGGGACGCGGGGGCGTCCGCCCCGGATGTCGGACAGCTCCGCCGACAGCTCCGGCAGCAGCGGCTCGACCTGCGGGGAGTGGCCCGCTCCGACCACCCGCATCGCACGCGCGGCCCGTCCCTCCCGCTCCAGCCGCCGCACGAGCCGGGCCACCGCCGGCTCCTCCCCGGTGACCACCTTCTGTCCGGGCGAGGAGTGTACGGCGACATGGACGCCGGGGAAGTCCCGTTCCAGGGAGTCGAGTTCACCGTCGTCGAGGTCTACCACCGCCATCGCCCCACCGTGCAGCCCACTGAGCAGCCGGGCCCGTACGGCGACCACGCGGGCCGCGTCCGACACCTCCAGCGCGCCCGCGCACACCGCGGCGGCCACCTCGCCCAGGGAGTGGCCGATGACGGCGGCGGGCTCGACGCCGTGCGCGCGCCACAGCTCGGCGAGCGCCAACTGCAGTCCGAAGAGGACGGGTTGGGCGACCTCCAGACGGTCGAGGTCGCCGCCGGAGGCCAGGTGGTCGTAGAGGGAGAGGCCGCACTCGGGGGCCAGTAGCGCGTCGAGCTTCTCCACGGCCGCGGCGAAGGCGGGCTCCTCGGCCAGCAGCCGACCGCCCATGCCGGCCCACTGGCTGCCGTACCCGGAGAAGACCCACACAGGGCCGCGCCCGAGGAGATCGCGGTCGCCGGTGACGACCCGCGGGTGGGGGAGTTCGCCCGCCAACGCGCCCAGTCCGTCGGTGAGTTCGGCACGGTCTCCGGCGACGACCGCGGCACGCACGGGCCCTCTTCCGGTCCGCCCGGCGAGCGTGCGGGCCACGTCGGCGGGGTGAGCGGCGCTTCCCTCGGGCGTGCCGAGCCAGTCGGCGAGCCGGGCGGCGGTGTCGCGGACCCGGTCGGCGTCGATGTCGGAGAGGAGGTGGAGGCGGGCGGGGGACTCCTCGGCCGGGGGCGGCAGCAGGGCGCCGGGCCGCCATTCCTCCAGTACCGCATGGGCGTTGGTACCACCGAACCCGAACCCGGAGACCCCGGCGGTGGCCGTACCGCCGTACCGGGGCCACGGCTCGGCCTCCGTCGCGACCCGTAGCCGTGGGTCGTTCCCCAGGGCGCTGCCCTCGGCACAGTGCAGCGAGGGCGGGATCAGATCGTGGTGGAGTGCGAGGACCGTCTTCACCAGGCCGGCGATGCCCGCGGCGGACTCCAGATGGCCGAGGTTGCCCTTGACGGAGCCGAGGAGCAGCGGCTGGTCGGGGTCGCGACCGGCGCCGAGCACCGCACCGAGCGCGCCCGCCTCGATGGGGTCGCCGAGCGGGGTGCCCGTGCCGTGCGCCTCGACGTGGTCGATGTGCGCGGGGTCGAGTCCGGCCCGCGCGTACGCGGTCGTCAGAAGAGCCTGCTGGGCCGCCGGGTTGGGGGCCAGGAGGCCGTTGGAGCGGCCGTCGGAGTTGACGGCGGTGGCGCGGATGACGGCGAGGACACGGTCGCCGTCCCGCTCGGCGTCGGACAGCCGCTTCAGGAGCACGGCCGCGCAGCCCTCGCCGCGCCCGATGCCGTCGGCCGCCGCCGAGAACGGCTTGCAGCGCCCGTCCGGCGCGAGGGCGCCCGCCCGCCGGAACGCCACGGTGACCGTGGGGGAGAGCAGCAGGTTGACTCCGGCGGCGATCGCGAGGTCGCTCTCGCCCGTGCGCAGGCTGACGCAGGCGTGGTGCACGGCGACCAGCGACGACGAGCACGCCGTGTCGACGGCCATGCTCGGCCCCCGCGTGTCCAGCACGTACGCCAGCCGGCCCGCCGCCACGCTCAGCGCCCCGCCGGCCGGTGCCCAGGGATCGACGGCCGCCGGGTCGGCGCCGGTGAGCTGCCCGTACTCGGGCGCGGAGACCCCGACGAAGACACCGGTGGCGGTACCGGCGAGGGAGACGGCCGGGACGGCGGCGTGGTCGAGGGTCTCCTGGACGACCTCCAGCAGGATCCGCTGCTGCGGGTCCATCACCGCGGCCTCGCGCGGGGTGACGCGGAAGAAGTCCGCGTCGAACCCGGCGACGTCGTCGAGATAGCCGCCGTACGGGAGCGCGTCGGCAGGCGGGTAGGGCGTGAAGTCCCGCCAGCGGTCCTCCGGGACCCGCCGGATCGCGTCGACGCCCGCGGTCAGTGACCGCCAGTACTCCGCCGGGCCGTGCACACCCCCGGGCAGCCGGCAGCCGATCCCGACGACCGCGACCGGCTCACCGGGCGAGGGCGTCGCAGGGGGAGGAGCCGTGGCCGCCGCCGGAGCGTTGTCCGCCGTGCCGCACAGACGGGCCACCAGGGCATCACCCGTGGCGGCCTCCCACAGCAGCGTCGCCGGCAACTCACGGCCCGTCGCCCGGGACAGCTCCCCCGTGAGCACGACCGCGTCCCGCGAGGACATCCCGAGATCCGCGAGCGGCCGGTCCATCGGCACGTCCTCGACGGCCGTGCCACTCCAGGCGGCCACCCGCTCGGCGATCAGCCGCCGCAGCGCCCTCTCGTCGCCCGCGTCGACCGGACCGCGCGGCCTTCCCTCCCCGGCCCCGTCCACGACCCTCATCCCACGACTCCCGCCGCGTAGGCGCCCGCCAGATAGCGCTCCCGGGTCAGTGCCCGTGACACCTTGCCGCTGGAGGTGCGGGGCACCGTGCCCGGTGCGAGGAGGAGGACCTCCGAGAGCCGCAGCCCGTGCCGGGCCGAGACGGCCGCGCGTACGTTCCGTACCAGGGCCGGTACGTCGATCTCGGCGAGAGGCACGGTCCGCGCGTGCTCCGCGACGACGACCACCCGCTCCCCGGTGCCGCCGGGCACGCCGAACGCGGCGAGCCGGTCACGCCGTACGGCCGGATGCGCGTCCTGGGCCGTGGCCTCCACGTCCTGCGGGTAGTGGTTGCGCCCGTCGACGACGATGAGGTCCTTCAGCCGTCCGGTGACGATCAGCTGCCCGTCCAGGACCGTCCCCAGATCGCCGGTCCGCAGCCATCCGCCCGGACCGTCCGTGACCTCGGCGAACACGGCGCCGAAGACGTGCCGGCTCTGCCGGTCCTGATTCCGGTACCCCCGCCCCACGTTGGGGCCCTGCACCCAGATCTCGCCGACCTCCCCCTCCGCCAGTGCCACCCGGGACACCGGATCGGCGATCCGCACCCGCTGGCCCGCCGGGGTGCCGCAGCCGGCCAGCAGCACGGCCCGAGGATCGTCGGCCCGCGCGGGCAGAGCCTTCCCGCTGGCCAGGGCGTCACGGTCGAGCGCGAACCTGCGCAACGGCTCCCCGGGGCGGGCGGCACTGACGAAGACGGTCGCCTCGGCCAGCCCGTACGACGGACAGTGCGTCTCCGGCAGGAGTCCCTGCGCGGCGAACGCGGCGTGGAAACGGTCGGCCGTGCCGGGGCGGACCGGCTCGCTGCCGTTGAGCAGCGCGCTGACGCCGCCCAGCCGCAGGTCGGCCTTCTGTGCCTCGGTGACCGCCGACGCGCAGTAGTCGTAGGCGAAGTTGGGCGCGGCGCTCAGCGCGCGCGGGTGTGCGGCCAGCAGCCGCAGCCAGCGCACGGGCTCGTGCAGGAACGCCACCGGATCCATCAGCACCGACAGCAGCCCCCGCACCACCGGCGCCGCGACGCTCAGCACGAGACCCATGTCGTGGTACAGCGGCAGCCAGCCCACACAGGTCACCGGGTGCGCGTCGGCACCGTAGGCGGCCAGCGCCTGGCGGGCGTTGGCGACGACGTTGGCATGGGTGATCTCCACGCCCGCCGGGGTGCGGGTCGAGCCGGAGGTGTACTGGAGGTAGGCGACCGCGCCGTCGTCGGGCGCGGTCGGCCGCCAGTCGCCGGCGGCGGCGTCGGGCACCTGGTCGGCGGCGATGACCTTCGTCGCCCGGCCCGCACAGAGCTCCCGCACCTCGTCGAGCACGGGTCCCGTCGTCACGACGACCGCCGGGCACGCGTCGGTCAGGACCGCCGACAGCCGGTCGCCCTGTCCGGGCAGACCGGGCGGATACAGCGGTACGGCGACCAGTCCGGCGGCGAGCGCCGCGAGGAAGGAGGTGACGTACTCCGTCCCCTGCGGACACAGCACCGCGACCCGGGACCCGGGCTCGGCCTCCGTGGCGAGCCGGGCGGCCACGGCCCGTATCCGCAGGTCCAGGCGGCGCCAGGTCAACGTGCGGTGGACGCCCCGCGACTGCGGCGCGGGGTGGTCGACGAAGGTGAACGCCCGGCGGTCGGGAGTGGTCTCGGCCCAGTGCCGCACGTACTCCGGCAGACTCCGGAACACGGGCGCGAGCGGGGGGCGGCGGCAGTCCATCGGGCATGGCTCCTCACGTCGCGGGGACGGCTTGCGGTCAGCGGGGTGGGCGGTTGGCGCGGTCGCGGCGGTCCGGCCGGTGGACCGGTCGGGGGCGTGGGGGCGCTCAGAGCGGGATGTTGCCGTGGCGGCGTTCCGGCATCGGGGCGCGCTTGCCGCGCAGGGCGCGCAGGGCGCGGCAGATGTGGGCGCGGGTGTCGCGCGGGGCGATGACCGCGTCGACGTATCCGCGCTCGGCGGCGAGATACGGCGTGCCGTACGTGCCCTCGTACGCGGAGACCAGACGGGCGCGCAGCGCGTCGGGGTCGGCGGCGGCGGCGAGTTCACGCCGGTGCAGGACACCCACCGCGCCCTCGGCGCCCATGACGGCGATCCGGGCGGTGGGCCAGGCGAGGTTGATGTCGGCGCCGAGATGCTTGGAGCCCATCACCGCGTAGCCGCCGCCGTACGCCTTGCGTACCACCACCGTGACCTTGGGGACGGTCGCCTCGGCGTACGCGTACAGGAGTTTCGCGCCGCGCCGGATGATGCCGGCCTGCTCCTGGCGCACGCCGGAGAGATAGCCCGGGACGTCGGCGAAGGTGAGCAGCGGGATGCCGAACGCGTCGCAGAACCGTACGAACCGCGCGGCCTTCTCGGAGGCGTCGATGTCGAGGACCCCGGCGGCGTGCAGTGGCTGATTGGCGACGACACCGACGGCCGCGCCCTCGACGAGGGCCAGCGCGCAGATGATGTTCGGCGCGAACAGCTCCTGGACCTCCAGGAGCTCACCGTCGTCGACGACCGCGCGCAGGACGTCCCGCATGTCGTAGGCCTGCCCGAGCCGGTCCGGCACCACCGCGTCCAGGCACAGCCCGGCGGGCGCGGCCCCCGGCGCGTACTGCGGGGGCCGCTCCAGGTTGTTGGCGGGCAGGTACGACAGCAGGTCACGTACGGTGTCGAGGGCGTCCACCTCGTCGGCGGCGAGGAAGTGGGCGTTGCCGTTGACGGTGTTGCTGGTGCGGGCGCCGCCCAGTTCCTCGGCGCTGGTGCGCTCGCCGGTGACCGTCTCGATGACGTCGGGCCCGGTGACGAACATGTGCGAGGCGCCGTCCACCATCACGGTGAAGTCGGTGATGGCCGGCGAGTAGGCGGCCCCGCCGGCGCACGGCCCGAGGACGACCGAGATCTGCGGGATCACCCCGGACGCCTGTACGTTGCGGCGCACCAACTCCGCGTAGAGGGCGAGCGAGGTGACGCCCTCCTGGATGCGGGCGCCGCCGCCGTCGTTGAGCCCGATCACCGGACAGCCCGTCTTCAGGGCGAGGTCCATCAGGGCGATGGTCTTCTCGCCGAAGGCCTCGCCCATGCTGCCGCCGAAGACCGTGGCGTCCTGGGCGAAGACACAGACGGGGCGGCCGTCGATCGTGCCGTGCCCGGTGACCACGCCGTCGCCGTACGGACGCCGGGCGTCGTCGCCGGTGGGCCGGGCCCGCACGAACAGGCCCGTCTCGGTGAACGAGCCCGCGTCCAGCAGCAGGTCGATCCGCTCCCGGGCGCCGTATTCTCCACGTCTCCCGGGTCCGCCCGGAGCGACCGCCCGCATACGGCGGCTCTCCAGATCGGTGATGCGGTCGGCGGTCCGGTCGACGGTGCGTTCACCGATCCGGTCATCGACCGGTTCGGGTACACGGGTGGGCGCCCGCTCCGTCAACCGCCTCGCCCGGGATGTTGTCACCTCTAGCGTCACAGCCACCTCCGAAGTGGCTTTCGAATATGGCAGCGCGGGAGGGGTGGGCCGGGCCAATCACCATTCTGTTTGCGGGAGATGAGTCCTGTGGGGTCGGCGTTCGTCCGTGCGTGACAAGGGTCCGGGCACGCCAGAGGGGCGTTCGAGACGTATGGCTGTAATCGGGCTTCTCTTGAGATTTCAAAGATGTCAGGATCTCGGCGCCCGAGCACGCTCCCCTGTTCTCGAAAGGCATCCGCATGCGTGGACGACTCGCCCTCCTCGCCGCCGTCACGGCCTTCCTCGCCACGGCCACCGCACCGGCGTACGCCAGTGTCCAGCCGGGTGTGACCTACTCCGGCGAGGGCACCTTCTACGGCGCGACCGGCGTCGGGAACTGCCTCTACGACGCCACCGGCGACATCGCCGTCGCGGCCCTCAACCACACCGACTACGACAACGCCCGGATGTGCGGCGCCCACATCCGCGTCAGGGGGCCCCGGGGCGAGATCACGGTGAAGATCGTCGACCGCTGCCCGGAGTGCCGCCCCGGCGACGTCGACCTCGGCCGGCAGGCGTTCGCCCGCATCGCCGATCCCGTGGCCGGCCGGGTGCCGATCACCTGGACGCTGGTGAGCCCGGACATCAGCGGCCCGGTCGCCTACCGCTACAAGGAGGGGTCCTCGCCGTGGTGGTGCGGCATCCAGGTCCGCGACCACCGCAACCCCGTGGCCACCCTGGAGGTCCGCACCGGCACGACCTGGCACCGGCTGCCGCGCCAGGAGTACAACTACTTCGTCTCCGCGGACGGCACCGGCTGCGGCTCCGCCATCCGCGTCACCGACATCCACGGCCAGACCCTCACCGACACCGGCATCACCGTCACCCCGAACGTCGACCAGCCGGGCCGCGCCCAGTTCGGCAAACGCTGACGCGCTGGGGGCGTGGCACCGCTGCGCCGTCGTGACCGCCAATCCCGACGTGCCATGGCCGCTCTCGTGGACTCCGTTCGCGGAGGGCAGCCGCCCGGCCCCGGCTCTTCGGGCCGGGCGGATCTGTCAGCGCCGCAGCGTCGTCACCTCCGAGTGCCCTCCTGTCCGTGACCGTGACGGGCGCGGGCGGGCACGGGCACGGCACTTCCTGTCCGCGGGCCCCACTCGTTCGTTCCGGGCCTGAGCCGGTGGAGGTCGGTGCAACCCCTTCGGCGTCGAACGCGTCGTACTGACGTCCCGGTTCTGGTGCGGCACAGCGGTGTGGCCGAGGACACGTCCCTTCCGTGGCCTGCGCCATGTCTGGGCCGACGGCGCCCGGCTACGTTGTGCAACGCACTCCCCAGTACTCACGGACGGCCCGGTGCTCGCAGATCTCTCCCCGCTCATAGCGGCCACCACGCAGTGGCTGACGCGCGCCTATCCGGCGGGCGGCGGCGCGCTGGACGGCGCGCTCTTGGAGGCGCAGGCCCGGCAGGCCGTCACCGTGGCGGCATGGCTCCGCTATCCGACACCGATGGACGTGGCGCTCGTCGGCGTGGCGGGCCCGGGCGGCTCCGCCCGGCTCGACTGGATCACCGGCACCGGCGAGGCCCCTACCCCCGGCGAGTACGCGTGGCGGACGTGGGTCGACGAGGTCGTGGCCAGCTGGGCGGCCTGTCTGCTCGCCGACCCCGAGCTGGCCCACAGCGCGGTGGCCGCCCTCACCGGATCCCACCACACGACGGGCTCACCGGTCGCCTTCCGCCGCCTCCTCACCCCCGACGACCCCGACCGGCGGGCGGCGGCACTGCTCCGCCACCCCGACCTCCTCGCCCCCGTCGCGGCACTGCACCACGCCGGCCTCCTCACCACCCTGGAGCCGGGACAGTCCCTGACGGCCTGAGCCGCCGTGGACGGTGGCCCTCATACGGCCCGCCCGCCTGTCGGCGCAGCGGCAGCCCCGCCGAGTGGTCGTCCGGCAGTTCGCCGACGGTGGTGAGGGCGACGGCGGGGGCGCCGCGCTTGCAGCGGCTCATCGACGAGGGCCGGCGCGCCGTCCAGATGTCATGGCCCGGTGCCGCGCCGACCTCGCCGAGGTCGTCGAGCGCGGCACCCCGAAGCAGCGGGTGGCGGGCATCAAGGCGCCCGCCGCGTTCGACGTGGCGGGCGGAGAATCCGTGGTCCGGCCGACGGGCGACGCGAAGTCGTTCCCGTCGGCCTTGGCGACACCCGGGGGGCCGAGGCGCCTGAGCCGTCGACCGAGCCCGCCCCTGCCCGGTGACGACCGCCCTGGCCGAGTGGTATCCCGTGCGAGCGAACGGCCGCCTTCCGGGGCGTGGGGGAGCGGGGCACAGACGGGTCACTCCGTGGCGGCGTCGCCCGCCGTCGGGGTCGGTGTCGGGGCGCTTGTCCGCACGTCCAGGTCCGGGCGGGGGGTCAGGACGACCATCGGTGCGCCCGGCGGGGGCACGGGCGGGGTGACCTGCTCCCTGGGGAGCTTGGGCGGGTTGGTCTGCTGGTAGTTGACCTGGTCGTGGTCGACCAGGCCGGTCTTCTCCAGCACCGTGATGTGGTCGAGCACGGTGTCGTTGGCCAGGTCGGCCAGCTGCCGCACCAGTGTGTTCCGCGTACTGGCACGGATCTTCGCGATGGCCGGGAAGATCTGGCCGTGCGTCACCCGCATGATGGTCACCGCGGTGGAGTCGAACTCCTTGCCGGTGGCCGCGTCGACGGTCTCCACGAACTCCTGCTGCTGCGGGCTCGCCTCGTTGTTGAGCCTGATGCCCAGCTCGGGGGCGATCTTCCGGCACATCTCGTCCAGGCCGGCGTGCCCGACGACCAGGTGCTCGCCCGCCTCCTTCATCTCCGGCGTCGTACCGCGCTCCATCACCATCTCACCCAGCGGGTACTCCCACAGCCCCGCCGAACGGACCTTGATGACGAAGTCCCGGTCGGCCTCGGTCAGCGGGCCGAACTGCGTGTTGGAGATGATCCGTTCCTGAGAGGAGGCCGTCTTCTCGATCCCCAGCAAGGGGGGGTAGGCGAGCGCGGCGACGGTCATCAGCAGACCACCACTCACGAAGATCGTTCCGATGCGCCATGTGCGCGGCATGAAAGTGGCACCTCCGGCAGGGGATGGGTCGTCATGAGGTACGGACGGAACCGCCGGATGCATCATTGCTCCGGGTAAAATCTGCGAGGCACCCGGGCCGGTGGGCGTGCGGCGGGCCTCGATCGGTGCGGTGACCTGCGTGCCGTCGAGTTGTGTCCCGGTATGTCGGTGGATGGCCGAGTAGTACCGACGTCTTGTGCGTGGGCACGCCGCTCTCGGCTCGGGTCCTGCCATAAGGTGCTTTTCGGACGCTGTTCCTCTCCGAAGCGGCGTCGAGGCCGAAGGGTGAGCACGGATGACCGACAACGGGCCCGCAGTCTCCCGGCGGCAGTTCGACGCGATCTTCGAATCGGTTCGTACGTGGGGGCGCTGGCCCCAGGCGGACCGGGGTGCCTGGAACCGGGTGACGGCGGACCATGTGCGGCGGGCCGTGGCGGGAGTGCGGTCGGGGGTGGTCGTCCCGATGGCGCTGCCGTGGAACACGCGGCCGGGCCCGGACAACCGGAAGCCCGCCCTGCACCACATGACCGATCTCGGGGACGTGGAGAGCCCGGAACCCACCACCCACAAGGACTTCATCGCCGCCGACTACCACGGCAAGGGCGTCACCCATCTCGACGCTCTCTCCCACATCGCCTACCGGGGGCGGCTCTACGACGGCCGGGCGGCCGACGGGGCCGTCAACGCCGCGGGTGCCCGGTTCGGCGCGGTCTCGTCGCTCGGACCCCTCGTCACACGGGGTGTGCTGCTCGACCTGCCCGCCGCCCTCGGTGTCCGCTGGCTGGAGCCGGGGCAGGCCGTGCACGCCAGGGACGTCGTCGCCGCCGAGAAGGCGCTCGGCGTGACGATCGGCGAGGGCGACGCGGTACTGCTCCGGTCCGGGTGTGTCCGCCGCCGCGAGGAACTCGGCGCCTGGGACCCCGACGAGGCGAGCGCGGGGCTCCATGCGGCGGCCGTACCCCTGCTGGCCGGACGGGGCATCGCGCTGCTCGGCGGCGACGGTGACAGCGATGTGCGGCCCTCGCCCGTGGAGGGCGTGCACTCGCCGGTCCACGCCCTGGTGGTGGCCGCGATGGGGGTGCCGCTGCTGGACAACCTCGACCTGGAAGCGCTCGCCGACGCGACCGCAGAGGCAGCGCGCTACGACTTCCTCCTCGTCGTGGCTCCGCTGAACGTCCCGGGCGGTACGGGTTCCCCCGTCAATCCGGTCGCGGTCCTGTGATGCCGGGCCGGATCGGTCACCGCACGTGAGGAAAGCCGCGAACCGTGACTCACGTTGCTGATACCCGTATCCTCGTCAATGCCAGATATTTCCGATAAGCGGATGCCTAGGGGCGAGTGAGGCCAGCGTGGTTCGGTCCGACGGCGAGCCGGTACTCACGGGACGTGCGACAGACGGCACGGGGCCCGCCCGTTCGCGTGAGCGGTTTCTGCAGGGTGAGGCGATGGAGAAGGGCGTGCGCACCTCGATCCTGAACTCCTGGCAGCGCTGCCGTGACCTCGGCCTCTCGCCCGGCCGGTCCGATCTTCCCTTCCGGGACGACTTCGACCGGGACGCCCGGATCACCCGAGCCGCCGTACCGGTGCTCGACCGGCTGCAGTCCGGATTCGCCGGCAGCGCGGTGAACATCTCCGTCGCCGACGCGGACGGCACGGTCCTGCTGCGCCGCTTCGGAGAGGCGTCGCTGGCCAGGGGCCTCCCGGATGTCCAGGCCGTGCCGGGGTTCGTGTTCGCCGAGCGGTTCGCCGGGACCAACGGCATCGGTCTGGCCCTCGTGGAGCGGCAGCCCATCCGGGTCTACGGTGCCGAGCACTTCGCCGATCGCTCGCAGGCCAACGCCTGCCGCGCGCTGCCCGTGCGCGACCCGCTGAGCGGCCGTATCGAAGGCGTCCTGTGCTTCGGCTATCCGCGCACCTTCGAGAACCCGGCGCTGGACACCGTGATCCGCAAGGCGGCCGCGGCCATCGAGCGACGGCTGCTGGGGCAGAGCTCCACACGTGAGCGTTCCCTGCTGCAGGCGTATCTGGATGCCGGGGCCCAAGCCGGAGCGGGCCCTTACCACAGCGTCGGGGTGGACGAGTTGGCCCTCGGGCTGCGCCCCGGCGAGCGGGCCGCGCTGCTGGAGAGGGCCGCCGAGCTGATCTCCCGCGCACAGCGCGCCGCCGTCGAGGTGCCCCTGACGGACGGCCGATGGGTCACCCTCGTGAGCCGTCCGATGACCAGCGCCTCCGGAGTGGAGGGCATCGCCGTCGAAGCCGTGCTTCCCGGCCCCTCGACGGGCGAGTCCTTCGCCGTACCGCGCCGGCTCGACGAGAGGCTGGGCTTCCTCACCGGGACGGCCGCGACCGCCCGGCCCGTCGAGTCCGCCGACACCCGGGCCGCCCGGCGATTCCAGGACGCCCCCGGGCTCGTCATGGCGCCCGGCCCGCTCGCCGCCGTCCCGGCGCCCGGCCGCCGGCGCGACGCCTCCCCCGGCCGCGTCATCACGGGCGTCGACGGCGTCACCCCCGACGGCCTCGCCGTCGACGGCGTCACGACCGCCTCCGACGGAGTGCCGGGCGGCCGTCCCGGTTCCCCGACCCCCGAGAGAGGTCTCGTGATGGTGGGGGAACCCCATGTGGGCGGCTACGCCCTGGCCGCGCGCCGTCGCCTGGAGCTGCTGTCCGAGGCCAGTGCCCGCATAGGTACCACCCTGGACGTGCGCCGCACGGCCCAGGAACTCGCCGAGACGGCCGTCCCACGCCTCGCCGACTACGTCACCGTCGATCTGGCCGAACCCGTACTGCGCGGCGAGGAGGCCGCCGACCCCCGGGGCGACCTGCGCCGGACGGTGGTCCACGGCACCCGCGACGACCTCCCCTTCAGCCCCGTCGGCAAGCAGATCGACTACGGCCCGACCGCGCCCCAGCTGCGCTGTCTGACCGACGGGCAGGCCGTGCTGGAACCGGATCTGAAGGCGGCAGCCGACTGGCTCGCACAGGACCCCGAGTACACCGAACGGCTGCTGAGCCGCGTCCACTCCCTCATCGCGGTGCCCCTGGTCGCACGGGGTGTCGTCCTGGGCGTCGCCGCCTTCTACCGCGCGCAGGACCCCGCCCCGTTCGGGGACGACGACCGCTCGCTGGCCCAGGAACTCGCCACCCGCGCCGCACTGTCCATCGACAACGCCCGGCGCTACACACGCGAACGCACCATGGTCCTGGCCCTGCAGCGCAGCCTGCTCCCGCAGGGTCTCCCCGTCCAGGACAGCGTCGAGGTCGCCCACCGCTATCTGCCCGCCGAGTCCGACGTCGGCGGCGACTGGTACGACGTCATCCCGCTCTCCGGCTCCCGTGTCGGTCTCTTCGTCGGCGACGTCGTCGGCCACGGCATGCTCTCCGCCGCGACCATGGGCCGTGTGCGCACCGCCGCCCGCAGCTTCGCCGAACTCGACTTCCCGCCGGACGAGGTCCTCACCCACCTCGACAACCTCGTGCAACGCCTGGACCGGGAGGATCCCGTCTCCGACGGCGGCGGCATCATAGGCGCGACCTGTCTGTACGCCGTCTACGACCCGACCTCCCAGCAGTGCACCATGGCCCGCGCCGGCCATCCGCCGCCCGCACTGGTCGACCCCGACGGCGCCGTGTCGTTCCCCGAGCTGCCCCCGGACCTCCGCTCGGCCTCGGGGGCCTGCCCTTCGAAGCCGTCGAGATCCACCTCCCCGAGGGCAGCCAGCTGATCCTCTACACCGACGGACTCATCGAGGACCGCAACCGGGACGTCGACGTGGTCCTCGAACAGTTGCGCGGGGCTCTGGCGCACTCCGAGCGCACACCGGAGGAGACCTGCCGGGTGGTCCTGGACACCGTGGCGCCCGCCCACCCGGGCGACGACATCGCCCTGCTCGTGGCCCGCACCCACGCCTTCGACCCTCGGCGGATCGCCACCCGGGAGCTGCCCGCCGACCCGGCCGTGGTCAGCGAGATCCGCGCCTTCGCCCTGCGGCAGCTGGCCGACTGGGGGCTCGACGAGGCCGCGTTCGCCGCCGAACTGATGCTCAGCGAACTGGTCACCAACGCCATCCGCCACGGCGCCGGGCCCATTCGGGTACGGCTGCTCCACGACCGCTCCCTGATCTGCGAGGTCTCCGACACCAGCAACACCGCCCCGCACCTGCGCCGGGCGGCCACCACCGACGAGGGCGGCCGGGGCCTCTTCCTCGTCGCGCAGCTGTCCCAGAGCTGGGGCACGCGCTACACCCCGGAGGGCAAGGTCATCTGGGCCGAATGCGGCCTCGACGGTGGCTGACGCGACCGGCGGCCCGGGCGTGCCGCCGGACCGTCGGGCTCACAGAGGGCGGCGAAATGCCGTAAATGATGCAATATGTACGGCTAGTATCGCTGAGGCAAGTCGGGAAGCACTTGCCAGGCCGATCCCCGGAGCCGTCCGTGCACGACGCTCACGACACCTCGGAGCAGGCGGTGCCGCCCAGCGGGGCGGAACCGCTGGTCCGTGTCCGCGGGCTCACCAAGCGGTTCGGCGGCACCCGCGCCCTGGCCGGAGTCGACCTCGACGTCCACGCGGGCAGCGTTCTCGCGCTCCTCGGCCCCAACGGAGCCGGGAAGTCCACGCTCATCAAGATCCTCGCCGGCGTCCACCACGCCGACTCGGGCCACATCACGGTGGACGGGCACCCGCTCGCCGACCACGCCGCATCCCGGCGCATGTCCTTCATCCACCAGGACCTCGGGCTCGTGGAGTGGATGACGGTCGCCGAGAACATCGCCCTGAGTACCGGGTACGCGCGCCGTGCCGGACTGATCTCCTGGCGGCACACCCGCGAACGCTGCACCGAGGCCCTGGAAACCGTCGGAGTCCCGCTCGATCCCGACGCGCCGATCGCCCACCTCGCCCCCGCCGAGCGGTCCCTGGTCGCCCTCGCCCGCGCCCTGGCGGCACGCGCCAAGCTCATCGTCCTCGACGAACCGACCGCCCGGCTCCCCGCCGCCGACTGCGCCCGGCTGTTCCGCGTCCTGCACGCCCTGCGCGACCGGGGCCACGGCATCCTCTACGTCAGCCACCGCCTCGACGAGGTGTACGAGGTCGCCGACACCTTCGCCGTCCTGCGCGACGGCCACCTCGTCAGCCAGGGCTCGACGAGGGGGCACAGCCCCGTCCGCCTGGTGCGTGACATCACCGGCGAGGAACCGGCCGTCCACCGCCCCGCCCCGCCACCGCCCGGCGGGGCGGCGGTCCTGACCCTCGACGGCGTCCGGACCGCCGGCGCGGGACCCGTAGACCTGGCGCTGAGAGCGGGGGAAGCCCTCGGCCTGGTCGGCCTCTCCGGCGCCGGACACGGGGACCTCGGCCGCGCCCTCGCCGGTTCCCTGCCCCTCCTCGGCGGCCGGATGCTGCTCGACGGCAGTCCGTACCACCCCCGTACGGTCACCGACGCCGTCGGACGCGGTGTCGCCTTCGTACCCGGCGACCGGCAGCGCGAGAGCTGCCTCGCCGAGCTGACCGTACGGGAGAACCTCCTGGCCAACCCCCGTGCCGGCGACGGGCCGGCGCCGCGCTGGATCAGCCCCCGCCGCGAACGCGCCGAGGCCGCCGACCTGATCGAACGGTTCTCGGTGCGGCCCCGCGACAGCGAGGCCGCCATCGCCACCCTGTCCGGCGGCAACCAGCAGAAGGTCATGCTCGGCCGCTGGCTCCGGACCGGCCTGCGGCTGCTGATCCTGGAGGAACCGACCGCGAGCGTCGACGTCGGAGCCAAGGCGGCCATCCACCGCCTGCTCGACGAGGCGTTGGCCGGAGGTCTCGCGGTCGTCCTCATCTCCACCGACTTCGAGGAGGTCGCGGCGGTGTGCGGTCGCGCCCTGGTCCTCGTGCGCGGCTCCGTGACCGCGGAACTGAGCGGTCCAGCCCTCACGGTCGCGGGACTCACCCGGGCGGCTTCGGCCATGCCCCCGGCCGGAACCGCGACGACCCCGTGACCGCCCGGCCCTCCCCGCCCGCACCACGCCCGCGCCCGCGCCGGCTCCACCCACGGGGTGGCCAGGGCGGGCACTTCATTGGCGCCTACGGCCTCCTGGCCCTCACCGCCCTGCTCGTTCTGGTCTTCTCCCTCGCCCTGCCGCGCACCTTCCCCACCCTCGACACCGTCGACTCGATCCTCTCCACCCAGTCGATCCCGGCCGTCCTCGCGCTCGCCGCCATGGTCCCCATCGTGACCGGTGCGTTCGACCTCTCCATCGGCTACGGCCTCGGCCTGGCGCACGTCATGGTGCTGTACCTCGTCGTCGACGCCGGGTGGTCCTGGCCGCTTGCCTGCCTCGCGGTGCTCGCCGGAGGACTGGCCGTGGGCGTCCTCAACGGGGTCATCGTCGAGTTCGGCCGCATCGACTCCTTCATCGCCACGCTCGGCACCGGCAGCATGATGTTGGCCGTCACCGGCTGGATCACCGACGGCGGCCGGATCGTCCCGGGCCCGCAGGGCCTCCCGCCCGCCTTCACCGACCTCTACACCTCCACGTTCCTCGGCCTCCCGGTCCCCGCCTTCTACGTGCTGGCACTCGCGGTCGTCCTCTGGCTGGTGCTGGAGCGGCTCCCGATCGGCCGGTATCTGTACGTCGTCGGGTCGAACCCGCGCGCCGCCGACCTCGTCGGCATCCCGGTCCGCAGGTACACCGTGTGCGCCTTCGCCGCGTCCGGCCTGATCGTCGGCCTCGCCGGAGTGCTGCTCGCCGCCCAGCAGCAGATCGGCAACCCGAGCGTCGGCCTCGACTATCTGCTGCCCGCCTTCGTCGGGGCCCTCCTCGGCTCCACCGCGATCAAGCCCGGCCGCCCCAACGCCCTGGGCACCCTCGTCGCCGTCGCCGTCCTCGCCGTCGGCCTCACCGGCATCGCCCAGATGGGCGCCGACTTCTGGACGGTCCCGCTGTTCCACGGCGGCACCCTGCTCCTCGCCGTCGGCCTCGCCGGATACGCCGCCCGCCGCCGCATGCGCACCGGCGCCTTCGCGGCCCGCGACGCGCCCCCCGCCGGGCCGGAGCCGCCGTCCGCCCCGCCGCCGGGCGACGGCACGACGGACAGCACACCATGAGCGAGCCGTCACCGCCGGGCCCGGCCGCGTTCTCCCGCTCGTCCCTCCGCGAGGAGTCTTTCGTGCAGCACACCCGCAAGGCCTGCCCCGCCGCCCCCAGAACCCGAAGCGCGGCAACCGCCCTGCTCGCCGCGACCGCCGTCCTGCTCGCCGGCTGCGAACGCGGATCATCGGGTGACCCGGCGGAATCCGCCTCCGGCCCGAGCGGCTGCCCCGCGGTCCACGCCGAGGCCAGGGCCGCCGTCAGCCGGGCCGAGCGCACCGACATCCCCTGGAACGGACCGACCACCGGCCCCAGGGCCGTGACCGGCGAAACCATCGTCTACGTCGCCCAGACCATGACCAACCCCGGAGTCGCGGGCGCCGCCGCCGGCGTCCGGGAAGCCGCCCGGGTCATCGGCTGGAACGTCCGGGTGATCGACGGCGGTGGCACTCCCGCCGGCATCCAGGCGGCGATGAGCGAGGCCGTGGCCCTCAGACCCTCGGGCATCGTCATCGGGGGCTTCGACCCCAACACGACCTCACAGCAGCTCGCGCGGGCCGACGCGGCCGGCATCCCGCTCATCGGCTGGCACGCGGTCGCCGCACCCGGCCCCAGCCGACGGCCCGCCCTCTTCACCAACGTCACCACCCAGGTCGAGGACGTGGCCAGGATCAGCGCCCAATGGGTCATCTCCACCTCCCAGGGCAACGCCGGCGTCGTGGTCCTCACCGACGCCTCGATCCCCTTTGCCAAGCACAAGTCCGACCTGATCAGAGAGGAACTCGCCACCTGCTCGGGCGTGAACCTCCTGTCGTACGAGAACATCCCGATCCCCGACGCCAGCAGCCGCACCCCCCGCGTGGTCTCCTCGCTCCTCTCCCGGTTCCAGGACCGGTGGACCCACTCCGTCGCCATCAACGACCTGTACTTCGCCGACGCCGCCCCGGCCCTCCGCGCGGCCGGCAAGGACGGCTCCGGCCCGCCCTTCAACATCGGTGCCGGAGACGGCGACCCCTCCGCCTTCCAGCGCATCAACAACGAGCAGTACCAGGCGGCCACCGTCCCCGAGCCGCTCTCCCTGCAGGGCTGGCAGATCGTCGACGAGTTCAACCGGGCGTTCTCCGGCCGCCCCGCCAGCGGCTATGTGGCCCCCGTCCACATCAGTACGGCCGACAACAGCGACGGCGCCACGAGCTGGGACCCGTCGGGCTACCGGGACGGGTACCGGAAGATCTGGGGCAGGTGAAGTGCCAGGGGCGCCCTGAGAGGACAAGGTCAGTCGCTCCTCGGTGTCCTGGGCCTTCTCGGCGCGGTGCCGGGCGGGACGGAGACCGAGGGCCTGCTCCCCACCGCGGGGCGGGCCTCGGTGTGCCGGCGCTCCAGCGCCTCGGCGTACCGGCCGGCGTGCCGGGCGATGGGACCCGGACTGCGGCGAGCGCGTCCGGGGTGTGGCCTCGGCGCCGGTCCGGCGCGATCGGACCGGCGGACGAAGCTCGTTCACGATCTACCTCGTCTGCCGACTGGTGGGCACCTACCGGGCCCGGCAGTGGGGAACCGGAAGAACCGTTGCCCGTAGTGCCCACAGGACCGGTGTGGGTGAACCCGGCCTGCCGCAGGAGCCGGACCCGCGCTGACAGGGGCAGGCCGGGGCCGTTTCCACCGCCGGTGCCGTTGCGTGGCTGCCGGCGGCGGCGCTCGGCGAGGAAGCCGGGGGTGCAGCTGTGGCCGGCACCGGGGGGAGGGTACGGGGGCCGCCCTCTCACTACTGCCGCGGGCGGTGTGACGGTCGGACGGCCAGGAGGCGGCGCGGAGGGCGGCGGCCCTGGCCCAGTCCCTCCGCCAGCCAGTGGGCCAGGGCATCGGCCTGCTCCGGATCCGTGAGCGGGCCGAAGGCCAGAGCGGGGCCGAGCGGCGTACGGTCCCGGGCGCACGGCTGGACGACGACTCGGTGTCCGGCGCGGGGCACCTGGTTGCCCTCCTGGTGCGGACAACGCAGATGCCGGCCCAGACAGCCCGTGGCGACCAGTAGCCCCGACGGCGTCCGCCGGGTCGCGGCACGCAGCGCTTCGAGGACGCGGCCGTCCGCCGCGCCGCAGCCGTCCTCGGCCCGGCAGACCGCGGCCGTGAAGCCCTCAGCGGCCTGCCGGGCGGTGGTGTGATGCGGCCTGGCGGTCATACCACGGCCGTCCCGGCCAGGATCCGGACGTCCAGGTCCGTCACCGACGTCTCCTCCAGCGCGGTGGTGAAGCGCGCACGGACGCGTTCCACGGCGGCGGGCGGGAGCCCGGCCAGCAGGGCGCGGGTGCCACTGCCCACCGCCAGGTCCCAGGCGGTCGTCGGGGTCACCGGCACGGCAGGATCGCGGCGCACGACCCGGGGCCGCTTCAGCCCGAGGCCCTCCAGCCAGGCGGCGAGTGCCTCTGCGGTGTCGATACGGGCCAGTTGCTGCGACTGTGGCGAACCCGGCCATGCACGCTCGGTCTCGACGGCGCTTTTGAACGCCTGGCCCCAGCCGCCGAGCGCCCCCTTCTCCCATACGGTCACCGTGAGCCGACCGCCTGGCCGCAGCTGTGCCGCGAGTTTCGCCGTATCGCGGTCCATGTCGGGGAAGAAGAACACGCCCAGTGCGCACTGCACCAGGTCGTAGCCGCCCTCCGGTGCCGCCCACGCCGTCACGTCGTGCCGATGGAACCGCAGGTTCGCCAGGCCCTCCTGCCGTGCCCGCCGCTCACCGAGCGTCACGAGGGCCTCGGCCAGGTCCACCGCGTCGACCAGCCCGTCGGGGCCGACCGCGCGGGCAGCGGGCAACGCGGACGCTCCGGCTCCACAGCAGGCGTCCAGCACCCGTTCGCCGGGCTTCGGATCCGATACCTGCGCCGTGGCCTGCCCGACGGGGTCCCACAGCAGCGGCGACCAGCGGTCGAACTCCTCGGCGCCTGCGCTGAACACCTCGCCGATGGTGGCCTGCTGTGCGGTCACGGGACCCTCCGACAGAAAAACGATTTCCATTATCAATAACCTACATGTGCGTAGGGTCCTTCGAACACCCTCCCGGTGACCTCGCGTGTCCGGCCGGGTGGCCCTCGGGTGACGCTTGGCGCGGCGAGGGGGTGTGGTGGCCGCGCGTGGAGCGGGTGGAGGGCCTTCGGATGCATGCATGAATCGCTATATGTTAATGTCGCAATGCCTTGTCCGTGTGAGATCCGCGGGCGACCACAGCAATGCGCAAGGAGTCCCCATGACCACCGCCACCGACCACCGCATCCACGAGGGGCACGAGCACGCCCACGGTGAGGGCTGCGGCCACGTCGCCTTTCCGCATGGCGACCACACCGACTACGCGCACGACGGCCACATCCACCGGGTTCACGGCGGCCATGTCGACGAGTGCGCCCCGGCCGGCCATGACGCCCACGGCGACCACGACCACCAGCATGGTGAGGGGTGTGGTCACGTGGCCGTGCCGCATGAGGGCCACACCGATTTCCTGCACGAGGGTCACCGTCACGCCGCCCATGAGGGGCACTGGGACGATCACTGACGGGTCGCCGCTGATCGCGTCACGGCAGGTGTGCTGCGGCGATATTGGACTGGAAACCGTTGTCATATGCTAATGTGTGCATACGATGACGACTTCCGCTTCTCCCGCAGATGAGCCGCCGCAGACCCTGCAGGCCGCCACCGACCTGCTGCGTGCGCTGGCATCACCCGTGAGGCTGGGCATCGTGCGTGAACTGTCCGCAGGCGGGAAGTACGTCCACGAACTCGTGACCGCTCTGGGCGTGAGCCAGCCGCTGGTCTCGCAGCACCTGAGGGTACTGCGTACCTCCCGGATCGTGACGGCCCGGCGCCAGGCCCGCGAGACGCGGTACAGCCTGACCGACGATCATGTGGCGCACATCGTGCTGGACGCCATCCGGCACGTGCAGGAGTAGGTGCCGCACCCGCGACGACACGCCGACGGCCGCCCGGCTTTCCGCCCGGCGGCCGTCGGCGTGATGCGCCCCGGCGTGCCCGTCACCCGCCCTCTACCCGAAGCCGGGCACCCCCGACCCGCACTGGCAGCTGGCCCGACCACGACGACCACACGCGCGCCGAAGCGGCGCCCTGGTCCGACGGTTGCCGTGCGGAGGCATTCGTCAGCCCTCCACCTGGCCCCGCACCCGCCGGGACGGTGTGAAGCCGTACAGGTCGAGTACACCGGGCGGGTCGGCGAGACCCGGCCCGCCCTGTTCGATCCAGTCGGTGATGTCGGCGGTGGCGTCAAGGTCGTTGACCAGGCCGAGCCACACGGGCCGGCCGCCTGCCGCGCGGCCGGAGGGCGAGGGCTGCACGACGACGACGTTGGCGTGCTCGCAGGCGTCGAGGCAGTCGGTGACGCGGACGGTGGCGGTGCCGTCGAGGCCCCGGCGCAGGTCGCGCAGCTGGGCCGCGTGGTCGAAGCCGGGGATCTTCGGCGTGCCGCAGCAGCATCCGCGGCACACGGTGACAGTGCAGCGCGCCGCCCCGGCGGACGGGGCGGAGGCGGCAGCGGCAGTACGGCGGGAGCGCTTGCTCACACGGTGTCCTTCCCGGGGCCGGTCCAGGCGGCCTCGCGCAGCAGACGCAGGCCGTTGAGGCCGACGATGACGGTGGAGCCCTCGTGTCCGGCGACGCCGAGCGGCAGCGGCAGCGTACCGATCAGGTCCCAGGCGACCAGTACGGCGATGAACGCCCCGGCGATGACGAGATTCTGGATCACCAGGCGCCGAGCTGTCCGGGACAGCCGTACGACGGTGGGGATGGTGGCGAGTTCATCGCGTACCACGACGGCGTCGGCGGTCTCCAGCGCGAGGTCGGAGCCCGCCTTGCCCATGGCGATGCCGGTGTGCGCGGCTGCCAGGGCCGGAGCGTCGTTCACGCCGTCACCGACGACCAGGACCTTGCGGCCCTCCCGTTCCCAGGCGCGGACGGCGGCCACCTTGTCCTCGGGCAGCAGTCCGGCGCGGATGTCGGTGATGCCGATCTCGGCGGCCAGATGCCGCGCGGCGCGTTCGTTGTCACCGGTCAGCAGGGTCGGGGGCGGCCGGTCAGGGTGGTGAGCGCGGCGATGGTGGCGGCGGCGTCGGGTCGCAGCCGGTCGGTGAGGCCCAGCACCCCGGCCGGTTCCCCGTCGAGGAGGACCACCACGGTGGTGCGCCCGGCGTCCTCCAACTCCTGGACGACGCTGTGGACCCGGCCCGTGTGGGCCGTCAGGAGGCGGGCCGGGGCGCCGACCTGGATGGTGCGGCCGGCGACGGTGGCGGTGACGCCCCGGCCCGGTGCGGAGGTGAAGTCGTCCGCGTCGGCGAGAGTGAGGTGGCGTTCGCGGGCGGCATCGACGACGGCGCGGGCCAGCGGGTGTTCGCTGGGGTGCTCGGCGGCTGCCGCCAGGGCCAGCAACCCGTCCTCGCTCAGGTCGCTGCCGGTCAGTGGGCGGATGTCGGTGACGCGGGGTGTGCCCTCGGTGAGGGTGCCGGTCTTGTCCAGGGCGACGGTGTCGATCTGGCCGAGGCGTTCCATGGCGACGGCGGACTTGGCGAGCACGCCGTGGCGTCCGGCGTTGGCGATGGCCGACAGCAGCGGCGGCATCGTGGACAGCACCACCGCGCACGGGGACGCCACGATCATGAAGGTCATCGCGCGCAGCAGTGCCGACCGCAGGTCGTCGCCGAAGAGCAGCGGGACCGCGAAGACCGCCAGGGTGGCGGCGACCATGCCGACCGAGTAGCGCTGCTCGATCTTCTCGATGAACAGCTGGGTCGGCGCCTTGGTCTCGGACGCTTCCTCGACCATCTTCACGATCCGGGCGATCACCGAGTCCGACGGGTCCCGCTCCACCCGCACCCGCAGGACACCGGTGCCGTTGACCGTGCCGGCGAACACCTCGTCACCCGCCGCCTTCGCCACCGGAAGCGGCTCTCCGGTGATGGTGGCCTGGTCCACCTCGCTCTGACCGGCCATGACCCGACCGTCCGCGCCGACTCGTTCACCAGGCCTGACCAGGATCAGGTCGCCGACCGCCAGCTGTTCGGCCGGCACACTCTCCTCGCTGCCGTCGGGCTGCAGCCGGGTCGTGGTGGA
This sequence comes from Streptomyces sp. TG1A-60, assembly GCF_037201975.1. NCBI lineage: Bacteria > Bacillati > Actinomycetota > Actinomycetes > Kitasatosporales > Streptomycetaceae > Streptomyces > Streptomyces sp. TG1A-60. The sequence continues at coordinate 7,188,889 of NZ_CP147520.1, forward strand.
GGGAGCCAGGTCGAGCAGGCCGCGCACCGAGTCCGCGGTGCGGGCGGTGGCCACCGCCTCCAGCGCGCCCGAGGTGGCGAAGATGACGATCAGCAGCGCGCCGTCCAGGACCTGGCCGATGGCGGCGGCGCCGAGCGCGGCGACCACCATCAGCAGATCCACGTCCAGAGTCCTGTCCTTCAGGGCCTTCAGGCCCTCCCAGCCCGGCTCCCAGCCGCCGGTGACGTAGACGGCGGCATACAGCGGCCCCCACACCCACACCGTGGCACCGGAGAGGTGCAGCGGTAGGGCGACCAGGAACAGGACCAGGGCCGTCAGCGCCCAGCGGGCCTCGGGCAGCGCCAGGATCCGGGTGCGCCGGCGCGGCGGGGAACCGGCGGCGCGGTGCCCGGGTGGCGCGGGGGCGGTCAGCGTGGAAGTCATCAGACGGGTGCCTTCGGTGGGGAGGGGTTCCGACTCCTCCACCGTACAGGAACGTCTGAACAGCTATTCATGTGTTCATTCCCGTAAGATGGCACCATGGGCCACGGACAGAAACCTCCCGCGAGCGACTACGCCACCGCGCGCACCCGGCTGACGCCGGAGAACGCGCCGAAGGTCGCCGAGACTCTCCAGGCCCTGGCCACCCCCTCCCGGCTGCTGATCCTGGCCCGACTGCGTGAAGGCCCCTGCGGGGCCACCGACCTCGCCGACGCCGTCGGCATGGAGCAGTCAGCCTGCTCCCACCAGCTGCGCGTGCTGCGCAACCTCGGCCTGGTCACCGGCACCCGCCGGGGTCGCTCCGTCGTCTACGCCCTCCATGACGACCACGTCGCCGGACTGCTCGACCAGGCCCTCTACCACATCGAGCATCTGCACCTGGGCATCACCGACACTCCTGCCGGAGAACCCGAGCCGGTCACCATCTCCTGAACAGCTCACCGTTCCGCGACGGCCCGGCCTGCGGCGCGCGAGGACGACGGCGGACTCCGGCGAGGCGACGGGGCTCCGCACCACCGCGGCAGGCGAACGCGGTCGTGGATGACGCGGGAGGCGTCCCTGACGCGTATCGCACCGATGTCCTTCGAGCGTCCGTCGGCGGTCGCGGTGAGTACGACGTCTCACCCGCGCACGTGGATCCAGACGGCACGTGACGGAACACCTCGTGTGTCGACGGCGACGGCCATGTACCGGCCGGGTGGGACGAGGCGAGGGAATCGCCGTCGGGCACTCGGACGGTGAGCGTGCCGTTGTCGCGCCGGATGATGTCCAGGGCGACGGAGCGCGGTGCTCTTCGTGGTCGGAGGCTGCACCCAACCGACCCGGGTGGCAGCGGAGGAGAGCGACGTCTCCGCGTCGGACAAGGCTCGGGCGGCATAGGAGCCGGAGGCCTGGCTCTCGTCGACCGCTTCCGCCACGAGCTCGGCGGTCTGCACGGGGAGGAGCGCGCCGCCTCACCCGCGATGGCGATCTTCTCCTGGCAGTCCGTCTCCGACCACGAGGGACCCATACAGGCGGTCACCACCACGAGCGGAATCAAGCCGAAGAACGTGCACAACATCTTGCGGACAGCGCCCCGCTGAACTGCCCGCGCCATCATGTCGCCGGGGCCGTACGCCACGCAAACACGTCGTTGGGGAGGCCATACGTCGCTGACCCTGACCCCCCGGGGGAGCTCGGCGGCGGGACGCACCTCGCCGGGGTGTGAAGCGGCGGGCCTCGCCGGGGGTGGCTCACCTCCGCCCCCTGGGGTCGCCCAGCGCGGTGAGATGCCGGAGACTCCTGTACTGAGGGCCTGCGGCGGTGTGGGCCGGAGAGGGTGGCCCGGCGTGCTGGAGGTCCCGCTCTGGTTGTGGGTGGCGTTCGCCGCGACGGTGGTGGTGTCGCTGGCGGTGGACCTGCTGGCCCACCGTGCCGCACACGTCATCGGTTTCAAGGAGGCTGCCGCCTGGAGCGCACTGTGGGTGGGACTCGCTCTGCTCTTCGGCGCGGTCGTCTTCGTCGTCCTCGGCCCGACGGCCGGCACCGAATACACCACTGCGTGGCTGCTGGAGAAGAGCCTGTCGGTGGACAACCTCTTCGTCTTCGCCGTGATCTTCGCCTACTTCAGGGTACCTCGCGCCTACCAGCACCGCGTGCTGTTCTTCGGTGTGATGGGCGCCCTGGTCTTTCGCGGGATCTTCCTCACCCTCGGCGTCGCCGTGGTCAGCCGCTTCACCGCCGTCCTGTTCGCCTTCGCGGCAGTTCTCTTCTACAGCACCTACAAGCTCCTCAAAGGTGACGAGGAGGGCTTCGATCCCGGGAAGAGCTTCGCCCTGCGCCTGCTCCGCAAGGCCATCCCGGTTCGTGACGAGTACGCGGGGACGAAGTTCTTCGTCAAGGAAGCCGGCAAGCGCGTCGCCACCCCGCTTCTCGCGGTGATCGCCGCGGTCGAGGCGGCCGACCTGGTCTTCGCCGTCGACAGCGTCCCCGCCGTGCTCGCCGTCAGCGACGACCTCTTCATCGTCTACACCAGCAACGCGTTCGCCATTCTGGGCCTGCGCGCCTTGTACTTCCTGCTCTCGGGCCTGCTGGACCGCTTCCACTACCTGAACATGGGCCTGGCGGTCATCCTCGGCTTCATCGGCGTCAAGCTGGTCTTCCAGGCGGCCCACAAGACCATCAGCACCAGCATCCCGGAAATTCCCTCGCAGATCAGTCTCGCGGTCATCGTCGTTGTTCTGGCCGCGTCCGTCGTCCTCAGTCTGCGGCGACCCGTCCCGCCCCAGCCGCCCCCCGCCGCTGAGGAACGCTCCGATCGCGCGAACGATGACTGAGCACGTGCCTGTCCCCGCCCCCTTCTCCGAGCAGGCGACCTATCGTTGGAGAATGACCAAACGCGAGCATGAGACCGGCCCTCAGGGGGCGCTTGTGTGCCCGGTCTGCAAGCGGCCTCTGAACATGACCGTCAAGAGACGGCACAAGACCCTGGGAGTCTTCGTGCCCGTGTGGGGCCCGGAGCCCTGTCGCAACCCCGACTGCCCGGAGTACCTGGAGGAGCCGGAGCCCGGCAACCACCCCCAGAAGCACTGACATCCCGTCCGGCACCGGACGGATGCCGCTCCGGGCCGGTCGCCACGGTGCGGGGCCGGGCAGCGTCTCCTGCACCCTGGCCTTGAAGCCTGCCTGACCATGGAGCCTCGGTCGTGCAGCGCGGCCACGATCAGTAGCGGGTCGGACCATTCGGGCCAGTACGTGGCGGTGCCCATCTCCATCAGGCCTTTCAGCGGCATCGCGGCGTCGCCGACCAGCGCGAGCGCCGGGCGGTCCGGGCGACGCGCCCGCCCGGGGGCGGCGAGCGGGACGCCTCCGCGTCGCCGCCCCCGGGTGCGCGCCGGAGAGCGGGCAGGAATCTGCCCGGTCGGTGCGGCTGGTCACCTCAGGCAATCAGTCACTGCCTGGGGACCAGCTCGGCGAATCCGGCCCCCACACTCGGCCTCACCAAGTCCGGTGGAGCGGCGGGTAACCGGGGTAGACATAGCCGGTGCCCCAGAACGGCGCATAGCCGTAGTGATCGTAGACGCGGCCGTAATAGTTCGACTCCTCCACGAGATGGGGGTCGTACTCGGGGGCTTGTTCGACCTGCTCGCGGGACCGGTCGATCTGGACCTCCTCGTCAGTGACCTGGGTGACGGCGTCAACGGGAATGAACGTTTTCTTCTCGCCGATGCCGAGGAACCCGCCATGCTCGACCAGGAGGAACCTGACCTTGTTCTCCTCCTGGTCGATGAGCAGGTCACCGACCTTCCCCAGCTCATCTCCCGTCCGGTTGACGACTTTCCGTCCGCGGACGTCCTCGTCGGCGGAAGCGACCTTCTGATCGGTCTCACTGATCTTCTTCAAGATGGGGATGTTGTCCGCTGTCATGTCGATACGGTCCTTTCGTGTTCCACTCCTGATGTGTGTGGCCGCCGGTGGTCCAGTGGCAGACAGGCCAGGCACGCCCGCCACCGGACCACCGCGGCTCCTGTCCTGAGTGCCCGCCGCGCTCGCCTCGATGCTCGGTGGGGGGCGCGGGTCCGCCGGAGGCCGACGAGAGCTGAGGGCTCAGGCCCGTCCGCGCCCGTCGGCAGGCCGTGACCGTCGGCTCCCGTGGCTTCCCGGCACTCCGCTCCGCGGCTCGTCTCTTCGCGTGTGGTCACCGGTCCGCGTCGTCTCGCGGTGGTGAACCGTCCGAAGCGTCCACGGGCGTGCCGTCCTGCGCGAGGCGGTCGGCGAGTTCGTCGCGCAGCAGCAGGCGGTGGTCGAGGGCATCGGTGCGATAGGCGCTGCGCCCGATGACCTGGCTGGTGACAGGGGCGGTGAGCATCTGGAACAGGGCGACGAGCAGGAGCACCGGGGCATGACGCAGGGGCAGCTGTACGGCCGCTCCCACGAGGATGAGCAGCAGTCCGAGGGTCTGGGCCTTGGCAGCCGCGTGCAGACGGCTGCCGATGTCCGGGAAGCGGAGCAGACCCGCGGCGCCGAGCAGACAGAAGAGAGCGCCGGTCGGCAACAGGACGGCGGTGATCACGTCACGTACGGCGGTCATCGCATGCCTTCTCGTTTCTCGACCAGATGGGCCGCCGTCACCGTCCCGGTGAACGCCAGGAGAGCAAGGACGACGAGCACGGGCAGGGCCGTGGTGTCCTCCCGCAGTGCCATCGCCACGGCGGTCCCGGCGATGACCATCGTCACGAGGACGTCCAGCGCCAGGATGCGGTCGAGCGTGCGCGGGCCGCGCAGAAGGCGTACCAGCGTGAGCAGGCCGGCCGCTGCCACCACAGCCAGGGTGGCGTCGTACAGGACGGTCATGGTTGCGTGCCTCTCCATCGGGTGGGTGAGTTCTCCGCGGTGTCGGCTGGAGCAGCAGGGTGCGCCAGACGGGGCTCCCGGTCGGCCGATCGGGTTCCTTCCCTGACGTGTCGCCAGGTGCCGTCAGGCGTCACGTGTCCTCCGGGCGGCCCGGTACCGATCTGTTCCTCGCGGTGCGACCGCGGCCGACCGCTCGCACGACCCTGCGCTCCACCGCCCGCACCTCGCTCTTGCGCCGGTCGATGTCGCGCTGGTCGCGGACGGGAAGGGCGTGGACGTACAGGCGTCGTCGACGCCGGTCGATCTCGGCGACCAGCGTGCCGGGGGTCATGGTCGAGACTTCGGCCACGGCCGTGATCAGCAGGTCGCTGTCGACGCTCAGCGGGACTTCGACGATCGCGGTGGACGTCTTGCCGCCGTGCCGGAGGACCTGCCAGGCGACGATGGTCCCGGACTTGACGAGGTCCGCCATCAGGTGGACCAGCAGTCGTGCGACGCGCAGCGGACGGGGCACCGTCCCCGTCAGTACCGGCGGCAGGGAGAAGGCCGCGACGACGACGGTGGCGACCAGCAGACCTCCGAGGAGCACCACCCGACTGGCGGAGCCCCACAGCAGCACCCACAGCAGCCACAGCCAGACGATCATCGGCAGATGGCGCATGCCCCGACGGATCAACGGTCCTCCTCGGACAGAACGACGGACCGGTACGGCTGCGGGTCGAGCAGGCCCTCCGCGGCTCGTTCGCTCAGGCCGACGAGGGGACCCGCGCAGGCGGCGACCGCGACCCCGGTCGCCGCCATGCCGGCCGCGGCGGCGATCATCAGCCGAACCCCGGGCGGTCCACCACGGCGCCGCGGCGAGGGGCGGGCTGCTCCCAGGAGCGATGGCTCGGGACCCGCCGCCTCACCGGGGACAGGGTGCCGCTGTCCCCGGAAGGCCGACGTCCACACCCGGGTCATGGCGTAGAGGGTCAGCAGGCTGGTGAGCAGAGCGGTACCGGCGAGGGCGTACGCCGTCGGCCCGCCCTGCGCGACTGCGGCCCGAAGCAGAGCGAGCTTGGCCACGAAGCCGGAGAACGGCGGGATCCCGGACAGGCTCAGCGCCGGGACGGCGAACAGCGTGGCGAGCAGCGTGCCCGAGGGCTGCCCCTGGGCCATGCGGTGCAGCGCCGCCGTCCCGGTGCGGCGCACGGCGAGCCCCGCGGCGAGGAACAGAGCGGCCTGGACGACGATGTGGTGGATGACGTAGAGGATGGTGCCGGTCAGTCCTCGGATGTCGAAAAGCGCCAGTCCGAACAGCATGAAACCGATGTGGCTGACCAGCGTGAAGGCGAGCATCCGGTTGATGTCGTCCTGGGCGATGGCGCCGAGGATGCCCACGACCATGGTGAGGATCGCCGCGCACGCCAGGACCGTCCACACACCGCTGCGGGGAAAGAGCAGCGTCTGGGTGCGCAGCAGGGCGTACACGGCGACCTTCGTCAGCAGCGCGGCGAACACGGCGGTGATCGGCGCCGGAGCGGTGGGGTAGCTGTCGGGCAGCCAGAAGTGCAGCGGCACGATCGCCGCCTTGATGCCCAGCACGGCCAGCAGCAGCAGGCTGAGCGTGCCGCGCAGGCCGTCGGGCAACTCGGCGAGCCGTGGGCCGAGTTGGGCCAGGGTGACCGTGCCGGTGGCCGCGTACACCAGGGCGACCAGGGTGATGAACAGCAGGGACGAGGTCAGGCTGACGATCGTGTACGTCATGCCGGCGCGGGTGCGGACCTCGTCGGCGTCCAGGGTGATCAGGACGTAACTGGCGGCGAGCATCACCTCGAAGGCGACGAAGAGGTTGAACAGGTCGCCGGTGAGGAAGGCCAGGCTCACACCGCTGACGAGCAGCAGGTAGGCGGGGTGGAAGACCTGCGCCGACCGTCGGCGCCGCTCCGCGGTGCCCTGGCCGATGGCGAAGACCAGCACGGCCAGCGCGACCAGCACCGACACGGTGAGCAGCAGGGCCGACAGCCGGTCGGCCACGAGCGTGATGCCCAGGGGCGCGGGCCAACCGCCGACGTGCAGGGCCTGCGGTCCACGCGTGTCGGCGAGTACGAGCAGGGCCGCCGCATCGGCCAGGACACTCACCAGCACCAACGCACTGAGTCCGCGAACCACGGGGCGGGGCGGGCGCAGCAGGGCCACGCCGGCGCCGAGAGCCGGCAGCAGCACTGGCACGGCGAGCAGAAACCCGGTCATCGGACTCCCCCCGGTGCGATGCCGCCGTCACCGTCGCCCCGGCGGCCGGCGTCTGTCCCGGCGCGCTTCCGGTCGGCGCCGGTCTCCGCGTGTTCACGGTCGGCGGTGGTCCCCCCGCCTGCACGGTCGGCGATGGTCTCGGTGTGCTCTCGGGCCGTTCCTATGCGCCGGTCCTCCACGTCGTCGTACACCTCGTCATGTCCGGACAGCCGCCAGGAACGGTAGGCCAGGGCCACCAGGAAGGCTGTGAGGCCGAACGTGATCACGATCGACGTCAGTGCCATGGCCTGCGGCAGCGGATCGGCGAGTTCCGCCGGGTCCGCCGTCTTCCCCTCCACCACCGGCGCTCGCCCGGGCGTCCCCCCGGCCACCAGCAGCAGCAGGTTGGTGCCGTGGCCCAGAAGGAGGAAGCCGAGGACGATCCGCATCAACGACCGCTGCAGCATGAGGTAGAAGCCCGCGGTGAACAGGCCGCCGACCACGATGGCCATGGTCACGTCGAGGGTCCCGACCGTGGTGTCCACCGCGCCGTTCACCGGGGCGAACCTCCCTGCTCGTGGCCCGCCGGGGCGGTGGTGGTGCGAACGGGCGAGACGCTCTCCGCCGACAAGAGCTTGAGCGTGACGCCGATGACGAGCAGGTAGACGCCGACGTCGAAGAACAGGCTGGTCGCGAACTCCACCGTGCCGAGTACCGGGGGGTGCCACGCCACCACCGTGCTCGCCAGCGGAGCACCGCCGAGCGCCGACGGGAACAGCCCGACACCTGCCGCGATCAGCAGGCCCGTGCCCGCGACCGCGCCCGCCGGCACGCGCAGGGCCGCGCCGAGGTCGGCCCGTCCGCCCACCAGAAAGCGCAGGACGAACGCCTGCCCCGCGACCAGGCCGCCGGCGAACCCACCGCCGGGGCGGTAGTGCCCGGAGAACAGCACGAAAAGCGACAGCGTCAGGATCGAGGGGAACAGCAGCCGGGTGGCCACCTCCAGCAGGACCGAGCGCTCCCCGCCGGGCAGCTCAGGGGCGCCCGGCAGCCACGTCTGCCGGGGCTCGTCCCAGCGCGCCGTCGGGACCGTGCCCGGCGGAGTCCCGCCGCGAGCCTGCTGCCTGTCCCGCCCGTGGAACCGGACCAGACTGACCACCCCGATCGCCGCCACCAGCAGCACCGAGATCTCGCCCAGCGTGTCCAGCGCACGGAAGTCGACGAGAATCGCGTTGACGACATTGTGGGCACCCGTCTCCGCCACCCGGCGCACATATCCCGAGGAGACCGCCGGGGCCGTGCGCGCGTTCGACGTCGCCAGGGCGAGGACGGTGACGAAGAGGCCGACCGCACCCGCCACCACGGCCCGCAGCAGACGCACGCGTGCGGTGGTCCGGCCGGGACCGAACCGGGCCGGCATCCGGCGCAGCACCAGCACCACCACGATCAGCGTCATGGTCTCCACCAGGAACTGAGTGAGCGCCAGGTCCGGTGCTCCCCGCACCAGGAACACCCCCGCCACCCCGTAGCCGACGGCCCCTGCCAGCAGAATGCCGGTGAGCCGGTACCGGGTGACCACGACCGCCCCGGCGGCCGTCAGCACCACCACCCCCAGCAGCGGTTCGAACGGGTACCGCCAAAGAGGTGGGGACCCCAGCGAGGGGGCCGTGGTCAGCAGAGCCACGCCGGGCACCACGACCACGGTCACGAGCAGCACGGTCAGGTACACGGGCAGCGAGCCGACCTGCGTGTGCCGGGTCACCGTCACCGCCAGCCGGTCCACGCCCGCGACCGCACGGTCGTACGCACGCTGCACGTCCGGCAGACGCGGCACACCCGTCCCCGCCCTTCTACGCCGCCGGGCGGCGTAGAACAGGCAGCCCAGAACCAGGGAGAGTGCCGACAGGCCGAGCACCGGCGTGAAACCGTGCCACAGGGACAGTCCGTACGGGCCGTGCGGCCCTGGCGGATAGCTGTCGGCGTATGCGGTCGCGACGGCCGCCGTGCCCGCATATCCCACACCGAGGACCAGGCCCGCCCCCGACAGCGCGGCCACCGGTGCGAGGAACCCCGTCTGCGGGCGCCGCGCCCGCTCCGCCGTCTCTCCGGGCCGTCCGCCGAAGGCGCCATACAGGAACCGGGCCGCGTACGCCACCGTCAGGGCCGATCCGAGCACGACCATCACCGTCAACTGGTCGTGGTTGCCCAGCTCGGTGCCGTGCACAAACGCCTCCAGGGCGGCTTCCTTGCCCAGGTAGCCGACGAGCGGGGGCAGACCGGCCATCGAGGCGGCGGCCAGCGCGGTCACGCCGAACAGCACGGGCAGGCGCCGCCCGAGTCCCGAGAGCTCCCGCATGTCCCGTGTCCCGGCCTCCTTGTCGACGATGCCGACGGACAGGAACAGCGCCGCCTTGAACGCCGCGTGCGCCAGCAGCATCACCACGCCGGCCAGCGCCGCGGTCCGCGTTCCGGCCCCCATCAGAGCGATCAGCAGGCCCAGTTCGCTGATCGTGCCGTAGGCCAGCAGCAGCTTCAGGTCGCTCACACGCAGTGCCCGCCAGGCCGCCAGCACCATCGTGGTCAGGCCCACCCCGAGCACCATGGGCCGCCAGGGGGCCGCCTCGGCCAGGGCGGGGGCCAGCCGGGCCACCAGGTAGACACCCGCCTTGACCATCGCAGCCGCGTGCAGGTACGCGCTCACCGGCGTGGGCGCCACCATCGCGGCGGGCAGCCAGCCGTGCAGCGGCATCTGCGCGGACTTGGCGAACGCCCCGACCAGGATGAGCACGACCGCGACCGACACCGTGCCGCCCCGGGAGGGGCGGCCAGAATCGCCGAGACGCTGTAGGTGCCGGCCGCCTGACCGAGCACGACGAAACCGAGCAGCATCACCAGACCGCCGGCCGCGGTCACCAAGAGGGCCTGCCGGGCGGCGCGCCGGTGCTGCCGCGTCTCACCGCGCCCGGCGATGAGCAGGTAGGAGGCGACCGTGGTCAGTTCCCAGAAGACGTAGAGCACGAAGAGGTTGTCCGCCAGCACCAGCCCGGTCATCGCCCCCGCGAACGCCAGGAGCAGGGCGGCCACGCGGCCGGCGTCCCGCTCGACGTAGTACCTGCAGTACAGCAGGACCAGGGCTCCGACACCGGCGACGACCCACAGCATCAGGAGGGAGAGAGCGTCCACGCGCAGATCGACCGTGAGCCCGAGCGACGGAGCCCACGCCAGGGACTCCCGGTACTCGCCGCCGCCCAGGACGCGCGACGCCCGCGTGCCGGCCCAGATCACCGTCGCCAGCGGCACCGTGGTTGCCACGAACCACACCGTGCGTCCGAGCCGCCGTTCCCACCGGAGGGTCGCCGCCGCGACCCCCGCGTGTGCGGCCAGCAGGACCAGCACAGCAGCACCAACTCCTTTACGGCGTCCCCCACCACCGCCACGCGGCATCGGGACCCAAGCCTTCCGGGCGTTTCACGTTCGACGGTGCTGGGTGCCCTGTGTAGCAGCGACGAATCCTCTGCCCGGGCAACGCCGCGCCGGAGGGGTGAGCGGGACGCCGGGCTCGGGTGCGCGGCGTGAGGCCGGGCCCGCCATGTCGGTCACGCCGGCCTGTATCGCCCCGCGCCGCATGGCTCCGGGGGTGTGGGACGCTCCTGCCGATCGGTCGGTCAGTCGACGTACGATTCGAGTGTGCCGCGGCGGCGGATGTCGAGGGTGGCGCAGTGGAAGGATCCGCCGAACGGCGCGTAGTGCAGCAGATCGCACGGGATCGGTTCGAAGCCCCATCTCTCCAGTGCGCGCAGCATGCCGGTGTGGTGGCGTTCGGCGATCACCCGTTTGTCGTCGATCATGAGGACGTTCATGCTGAGCCACTTGCCGCACATGGAGGTGACCTTGAGCAGGCGCTCGTCGATGGGGTCGGGCTCGGGGGCGGGGAGGACGTCCCAGGAGGAGAGGGCCTCGGGGAGCCGGTCGACGTCGATGTACTCGGGATTGACCAGTAGCTTGCCGGGTGCGAGCGGCATGAGGGTGGTGTCGATGTGCATCGGTGTGCGGCAGCGGCTGTCGATCTCGTGGATGCGGTAGCCGGGTCCGAGGTGGCGGCGCAGCCAGTCGATGCCCATGCGGTTGGTGACGTTGCTGCGGGTGACGAACAGGTCGCGTCCGGCGCGTACGAAGTCCGCCGCGTCGAAGACGGGCTCGAACTCGGTGAGGATGTGGCGCGGGGGCTCGCCCGGCGCGGGGACGCGGAAGTCCGCGTCGAACAGTTCGTCGGTGAGCTGCGGCTTCGGTGCCGCGGTCCAGCGCGCTCCGCGGCGGAAGTAGTCCTTCAGGATCGTCCGGTAGGAGTGGGTCTCGAAGTACCGGCACGGCCATGCCATCGGGGTCTCGATGATCTCGTCGCCGATCACGAGCATGCTGTCGCGCGGACAGGTGTTGCAGAAACCGCGTGAGGACCAGTCGGGTGTGCCGAAGCGTCGCCGGTGCTCGACCGCGTCCGGGCGCCGGACGGTGATACCGAGGGACTGCAGGAGGGCGACGAACTGGTCGAGCTCCTGCCGCGCCCGTTCGATCATGGCGCGGGGGTAGCCGCGGCCTGCCGCGAGGCCCTGCAGCCGTGCCGCCCAGGGCGGGATGTTGCAGGTGACGACCGGATGGCCGGAGGGGATCGTCGCGCCGTCGAGCCGGCCGACGACGATCTCCTCCAGCGGGTCCCACTCGTTGTGCGAATTCACCGGCGAGACAAGAGGTTCAACAGCGCGGGCAGCCGTGTGGACCTCGTCGGGTGCCGCTGTCGTCGGAGTGCCGGGTCTGTGCACCGCTGCCATGCTCAACCGCTTTCGGGTCCGGAAGTGATCACTTGACGCATGTGAAAAGTTACGTGAAGTGAGCGTCCAGGGCTTGCCCACGTCAGCGAAGTAGGACCATCTGTCCACTGCTCCGAGGCCGACCGCTCGGCGGCGGACGGCAGCAGTGGGGAACGGTCATCCGGCCGGCTAGGCCACTTCGAGGGAGAACGCGGTGCTCGTGTCGGCCGCGATCACCTTGACTTGCACGGTGCCGGGGGACTCGCCGGCGATGAGCGGCACGTCCGTGGTCCCGGTACCGTCCGAGGAGGTGGTGATGCGGACAGGTGAGCCGCCCCGGAAATCGGTCCCGGTTCCCTCGGGATCGTTCACGAAGAAACTCACCATCTGACCTCCGCTCGGCCGTTCACCGGCAACGGCCAGGACCGAGAGAGGAGCGAACTCCTGTCCCTGCTCCACCCTTTGGCCGTCGCCTGCCATCAATGTCAGTGCGTCCATCACCCAGAAACCCCCTCGAACCAGGACACCGCCTCTCGGCACAGCGCCGCAGTGCGGTAGGAGTTCCGGTTCTCCCGGAGTTCCCACCTGAAACCCCGATCCGCCTTGCTCACGACACCGCCCGGAGACGTGGCGGCGCAGCTACCTGTGCGCCCCGGCCTCCGGTGTAGGGGCAAGTGGCTTCGGGCACTCGGGTGACGCTCGTCCGTTCCGGTGCCGTCGGCGCAGCGGATTCCGGCATCCGAGGAGCTTTCCGAAGCGACCGGGAGGGTGTCCACGGCCGCAGTCATCGAGGGTCCAACGGGGCCCGTGGCCCCGTCTAGGCCGTGCTCACGGGCGGCCGGGCGTGCCGTCCGGTCCCGCGCTGCTGCTGCTGCCGGTGCCCGGCCCACCGGACCAGCGGCAGCAGCCCCAGCCGGTACCACCGTCGCCGGGCGACGGCACGTCATCGACGAGGTGTGCTTCCCCTCAGGACGACGTTCGTGGGGACCGGTACGATCCGCGAGGCATCGTCGTCGGAGAGCGCGAACTCCAACGCGCGTTGCCCGACCTGCCGCAGAGGCACGGTTACGGAAGTCAGCGCCGGGTCGACGTCCACGGCTGGACCGATGTCGTCGAAGCCGGCGACGGCGACGTCCCGGCCGGGGACCAGTCCGGCGTCGCGGAAGGTGGTCATCACACCGATCGCCATGACGTCGTTGACGGCGAAGACCAGCTCCGTGCCGTCCAGGCCCCGCCGGAGGAGCTCGCGGGCGGCCGTACAACCGCCTCGGCGGCTGAACTCCGCTTCGACCACGAACCGCTCGTCGATGTCGATGTCGAACTCGCGCAGGCCCTCCACGAAGCCGTTGCACCGGTCGCGTGACGTCCTGAGCCCGACGCCCCCGCGCACCATCGCGAACCGCCGGTAGCCGATGCCCACGAGCGCGCGGGCAAGCTGCCGCGCTCCACCGTGGTTGTCGATGCTGACGGTGCGGAACGGCAGGTCGTGCTGGCTGATCAGGACCACGCTGCCGCCCGCCTCCCGGTAGGCGTCGAGCTCCTCGACGAGAGCGTCACGGGTGTCGGCGCCCTCGATGCGGCTGCCGGTCAGGATGACGGCGCGGGGCCGCATGCCGCGCAACGTCCTGACGATCTGGAGTTCCCGCTGGGGGAGCGGTCCGCGACCGCCATCGTCACGATGAGGCCAGCCGCCTCCGCCGCCTTCGTCACCCCTCCCGCGATGGAGGAGAAGTACGGATCGTCCACACCGCTGACGACCAGCGCGGCGGTGTTCGTCGATCCTCGCGCGATCGCCTGGGCCGACAGGTGCGGCGCGTAGTCGAGGTCCGCCGCCGCGGCGAGCACACGGGCGACGTTCTCCTCACGGACGTTGCGAACGCTGCCGTTGAGCACGCGCGACGCCGTCGCCTGCGAAACGCCCGCCGTCCGCGCCACGTCACGCAGGGTCGCCCGGCGTTCGCCGGATACGGCATCCCCGCGCCGTCGCAGAGGCTCGGCCGACCCATCGTCCATGCCGCACATTGTGCACCGGACCGCACAGGGCCTGGCAGGCGGTGGAATGATGACGGAATACCCCTCCGTGGGCAGACCGCTCACTCGTGACGGAATGCCTTTCCGTCCCTTCCGGCCGATGGACCGGCCCCCGACAGGGCTTCGGGCCCTACCACCGGGGCACGACAGGCCTGCCGGCTTCTTCGACCGGGGCACGACCCGACCGGGCGCGACAGGGTTTCCGGTCTCCACGGCCAGGCGCGACACGGCGTAGGGCCCTGACGATGCGCATGCCTGGCGGAGCCCCGCCCGACACGATCACGGTCGGCCGGGCATCCGTGTCCTGCCGCGTACGGCCGCGGATGTGATCCCGATCGCCGACCGTCGACACCGGCCTCCCCGGCGAGCGCGGGCAGCGGCTGCGACCCCACGCCGACACGTCACCCGGGAGGGAGTCCGGGGCCCAGGCGCACACTCGTGTACCCCCGTCGACCGTGCGCCACTGCGGAGACGGTCACCGGCACCGCCGGCATCCCCGCCGACGGCCGGCCACGGATATCCTCGGGTAGCGTCAACGGCGGCTCGTCTTCGTGTGCGGGGAGGGAACGGCACGATGCCCCATCCAGCCAGGCCGACCGTCACCCTGCGCGACGTGGCGACGGCCGCCGGCGTGTCGGTCGCGACCGCGTCACGAGTCCTGGGCGACAGTGTCCGGGCGGTCGCCCCCGCATACGAGCAGCGGGTCCGCGCCGCCGCGGCTGCGCTGCGCTACACCGCGGACACCTCGGCACGGGCGATGCGGCGCGCGAACGACTCGATCGCGGTCGTCGCCGACGACCTCACGACCCCGTCGATAGGGATCGTCGCCGCGGCGATGGAACGGCAGGCGCGCGACGCCGGGGCGTTCGTGACCGTCTCGCCGACCCACGGCACCGCCGAGCGCCAGCTCGAGACCATCCGGCTGCAGCGTGCGCTCCGGCCGCGGGCGCTCATCCTCACCTCGAGCCGCATCGGCGCCGGCGCCCTGGGCGGGCGCCTGCTCGACGAGTTGCTCGGATACGAACGCGAGGGCGGCCGGGTGGTGGTCGTCGGCGACACCGACATGCCGTTCGACTCCATCAGCTTCGACAACCACGGCTCCGCCAAGGAACTCGCCGCCCATGTCGCCGCCTCCGGGCACCGGCGCGTGACGATCCTCGCCGGCGTCCGCGGGCGGGGAAACGTCTCCGCCCGAACCGCGGGCTTCGTGGCCGGACTCAGCGACGGCGGCGTCGAACGGCGGCACATCCGGATCGTGCATTGTGCGGTGAGCCGCCAAGGGGGATTCGACGCGGCGCGGCGGCTGGTCGCCGTGGGGCAGGAGCCGCCCCACGCGGTCCTCGCAGCCAACGACGTGATCGCCGTCGGTGCGATGTCCGCCTTCCGGGCTGCCGGGACGGCGGTGCCGGAGGACGTCTCGGTGACCGGTTTCGACGACATCGAGCTCGCCATCGACGTGACACCGCGGCTGACGACCGTGTCGTTGCCTCTGGCGCAGGCAGGTGCCGAGGCGGTTCGCCTCGCACTCGCGGCCCGTGCGGAGGCCGCGCACCTGATGTTGCGCGGGCAGGTCGTGGTACGCGACAGCATGGCGGTCCACGCCGAGTGACCTGCCCCTGCTGTCCGTCACGGGCCGAGCCGCGACCACTCCGGCCGGGTGGCGCCGAGCAGCGGGAAACACCCTCAAGCCGTCGGGCGCCGTCGGAGACGTGACGACGTCCCCCCGCATCGCGATTGCCCACAGGGTGAAAGAGCGCCACGCTGCTCCCTGCGAGAGCGCACCTGGCGAGGGCCCACCGGCGAGGCCCACCTGTACGAGAGCGCGGTGCGCACGCTCGTCGTGTGGCTCGGCCCAGGGCATTCGCCGCAGACGCCGCATCCCTCGTCGAACTGGCCGCGCCACGGGCTCAGGCCGTCCGGGCCGCGCAGTGCCCAGGCGAACCGCCCGGTTGCCGCAGTCAGACAGAGGCAGCGCCGAAGGGGCGCCGACCTGCCGTTCGTCTTCCGGTGGAGCCCTTCACGTCGCTGAAGGGTTCTCTGCTCGAAGCCTTGACGCACTCGAACACCGCTAGGCACACTGCGCGGAATACGTTTTCCCAATGCATCCCGAGGGGCATGCGTGAGGTCTCCTGGCGAACTCCAGCCGTTGCGCGTCAGTGCCGACTGCGCACCGCGCGAACCCGACGGCCAGGCCGCCTTCGACCTCCCGTCGGCCTGGTGCACGGCGCTTCGCCCCAGCATGCTCGGGCCGGTCGTGACGCCGCTCGTACCGAGGTTCACCGACCACCACCCGATCCAGCCGCCGGGGTGCGCCGAACTCCCGGAGCCGCCGTCGAGCCTGGATACCGATGGGGCATATCGGGAGGAATCTGTCCTCATGTCGTCACGCGCCCTTTCGTGTGTCCGCCCCACGGACCCCATCCGCCCGCGCCCTGAGCCGTTACGCGATGTCTCGCGAGGAGGCGTCAGGACAGGAGCCGGTACCGCCCGACCACAGAGGACAAAAAGAGGACAATGACCGCCAACCGAAGACTTGTGTCAAGAGCGACCGCAGCCGCACTCTGCGCGCTGGCCGTCGTGCTCGCGTCGATCGTGCTCATCCCCGCGCAGCGGGCCTATGCCGCAGGCACCACGTACTACGTGAGCGCGACCGGCAACGACAGCAACGCCGGAACCAGCAGCAGCACGCCCTGGCGCTCGCTGAACAAGGTGAACTCGAAGACCTTCCAGCCCGGCGACACCATTCGCTTCGAGTCCGGTGACAGCTGGGTCGGGCAGCTGTGGCCGAAGGGGTCGGGCGCCGACGGCGCCCCGATCGTGATCGACCGCTACGGAGAGGGCGCCAAGCCGAAGATCGCCGGTCAGGGCACCGTCGCCGAGGCGGTGCGGCTGTCCAACCAGGAGTACTGGGAGATCCGCAACCTCGACGTGTCGAACGCGGCGCCCGCGACCGCGACGCCCGGTGAGAACCTCGGCGACTTCCGCGGCATCGGGGTACACGGCAACAACGGCCAGACCCTGCACCACTTCGTGATCGACTCGGTCGACGTCCACGACGTGACCGGCGAGGTCAGGTGGATCGGCGGCAACACCGCGAACAACCGTCCGGGTGTCATCTGGTCGAACGGCTGGGACCGTTCGAAGAACACCGGCGGCATCGCCTTCCTCACCACCGTCGCCGACATCGCCGCGCCCGGCGCTCCGACCGTGCTCACCGACGTCACCGTGCAGAACTCCACGATCAAGAACACGTCGTTCGCGGGGATCACCGTGAAGCAGTACGTCGGTGACGCGCCGGGAGCCGTCAGGACGGGCTGGGGTGAGCGCAGGACGGCCGACGACAGCCTCTTCACACCGCACACCGACGTCACGATCCGCGGCAACTACATCACTCAGGCGAACACCGACTTCGGTGGCAACGGCGTCTACCTCACCGACGTCCGGGACGCGCTCGTCGAAGGCAACGTGGTCGACCGGGTCGGCGTGTCCGGCGTGGAGACCTACGCGGCCGACCGTGTCACCGTCCAGTACAACGAGGTCATGGGCACCCGCCACGCTCAGGGCAGTTCCGACGCGAACGGCCTCGACCCCGACATCGCCACCACCAACCAGCTGTTCCAGTACAACTACCTCCACGACAACGGCGACGGCATCCTGCTCTGCGGGTGCGGCTCCGCCCGGTTCGGCAGTGCGGTGATCCGCTACAACGTCGTGACCGGCAGCGAGCGGTGGAACCTCCACATGTCGCAGCAGACCGGCACGGTGGCCTCCGTGTACAACAACGTCTTCCAGAGCACCGACGCGCCGAACATGGTGACCGGAGGCGTCTCCGGCCGAGCAACGCTGACCAACAACCTGTTCGTCTCCGGACGATCCGACGTCAACTTCCGGGAACAGTCGAACATCACCTACAACAACAACGGATACTCGGCCAACCTGACCCCGCCCGCGTCCCACACGAACGCCGTGGTCGGCGCTCCGCAGTTCGTGAACCCCGCCGTCGCGGGGCCCTACGGCGACGAGAACGGCCCGAGACTCGGCACGGCGGCGAACTTCGCGCTCCAGGCCGGATCGGTGTTCGTCGACGCCGGTGCCGCCGTCACCGGCAACGGCGGCCTCGACTTCACGGGGACGCCGGTACCGACCGGCAGCGGTCCGGAGATCGGCGCCTTCGAGCGCGGAGCGTCCGACGTCGCGATCACGGATTCGTTCGACGGCCTGGCGACCGGTGCGCTCGCCGACGGGACGAACGGTTGGGGAGTCATCTCGACCAACAACCAGGTCGCCGTGGTGGAGACACCGTCCGCCACCGACAAGAGCGTCCGGCTGACCCGCACCATCGAGGGCGGCGGCAGCGACGGGACCAACCTCGCCCGGGTCTTCGGCACCCCGCTGCAGGGCGTGGTGACGATCGATGCGCAGGTGATGCGCAATGACACGCAGGCGGGCTGGTTCGGGTTGCCCTATGTGTACAACTCCAGCGGCGCCCAAGCCGTCAGCGTCGCGTTCGCTCGCGGCCAGATCCACGCGTACGAGGGAAGCACGAACCGTGTGATCGGTACGTACACCCCTGGCAAGTGGTATCGGATCACGCTCACCGTGGACACGGTGAACCAGCGCTTCGACCTGGACATCGACGGCCGGCGCATGCTGACCGACGCCGCGTTCCGCACCTCGATGCCGGGGATCGCGAAGGTCGCGTGGTACGCGAACGGAGGCGAGCGCGGTTCGGTGCATGTCGATGACGTGCGGGTCCGGCGCGGTCCAGGATTCACCAACGACGGTTACCGCAATCTCGTGGCGCGGCATTCGGCCAAGTGCGCCGACGTGGCCGGTGCTTCCACCGCCGACGATGCCGATCTCGTTCAATCAGACTGTGGCGCCGGGCAGAGCCAGCAGTGGCGACTGCGCGATGCCGGCAGCGGGTACGTCCAGCTCGTGGCGCGGCATTCGGGCAAGTGCGCCGACGTGGCCGGTGCTTCCACCGCCGACCGTGCCGATCTCGTTCAATCAGACTGTGGCGCCGGGCAGAGCCAGCAGTGGCGACTGCGCGATGCCGGCAGCGGGTACGTCCAGCTCGTGGCGCGGCATTCGGGCAAGTGCGCCGACGTGGCCAGTGTCTCCACCAGCGACGGTGCCCGGCTCATCCAGTACGGCTGCGGCACCGGTCAGAACCAGCAGTGGAGCATCAGTCCGCTGACACCCTGAGAAGAGATGTGGTTCTGCCGGGCCGTGTCGGCCCGGCAGAACCACATCTTGCCGTACTCGTCAACGTGGTGAGATCTGCTTCAGTCTTGCGCTGACCACCGGCACGTAGAACGTGGTGATGCCCGCCACGTTGGGATGCGTTCCCGATCCGTCTGTGCCAGGGAAACCATTGACCAGATCGTCGAATGTGTATTTCGCCCGCTGGGCGTCATCGCGTGTGTCGAACGCGGTGTCCCCGAAGACGTCGGCGATGACGAAATCCCACGTGTGAGAGGCCCGCAAGGTCACCTCGCGCAGCGCCATCTGAGTGGCCCAGTCCCTCGAACCGAGCTTGTGGGCGGCAACATACACGATGCGGGCGGTCGGATATTTCCGCTTCATCGTGTGCAGAGTCTTCTCCAGTTCTCCCGCGTAGGTGCCCACGTCGTAGTGGCCTTTGACGACTGACTCGGCATCGTTGGTGCCGCCGTCAAAGATGACGAAGTCCGGTGCGACAGCCGCCGCTCCCTCGACCTGCGCACGTATCTGCCCCCCAGAAGCCTCCGGGTCGGCGCCAATGGTCGCGCCGTTCCGGGCGAACTTCGTGAGTGTCATTCCCTCGCGCTCGGCAACGAGGTCCACAAAACTGCGCGGATACACGTGTCCCTGCACGATGCTGTCACCGAATGCGTAGACAGTCCTGCCCGCCAACCCGTTGCCCACACCCATATCCTTCCAACTCCGCGAATGCAGACCTGATCTTAGACAGGGAATTGACTCGTTGGGTGAGGAGTGCGTAAATTGCAGAGCATAGAAAGCGCTTGCTATCCAGAAATGGAGTGCTGATCACACACATGAGTACAACGAACACCGGGTTGCCCGGGGGCGTCGCCGTCTCGCATCTGTCGGTGTACGACTGGCCTTCCGCCGACGGGGCGTGCGGCGGTACCCCTCATATGCACCTGGCCTGTTCCGAGGCCTACGTCGTCACCGGCGGCCGCGGGGCCGTGCAGACGCTGACCGCCTCCGGGTACGAGGTGACTCCGCTTCAGGCCGGTACGGTGGCCTGTTTCACGCCCGGCACCATTCACCGGCTGGTCAACGAGAGCGATCTGCGGATCACCGTTCTGATGCAGAACAGCGGGCTCCCGGAGGCGGGGGACGCGGTCCTCACGCTGCCCCAGGAGTACCTGACCGATCCCGAGACGTACGCGCGCGCCACCGTCATCCCGGCCGACGCGCCCGTGGAGGAGCAGGAGCGCGTCGCCCGGGCCCGGCGGGACCTCGCCCTGGAGGGCTACCGGGTACTGCGTGATGCCGACGGGCCGCAGGCCCTGGCCGCGTTCCACCGAGCCGCCGCCGCGCTGGTACGGCCGCGTATCGCCGAGTGGCGGGAGCGGTGGCGACAGGGTGCCGAGGCCGCCGCCGCGGCTACCGGCGCGCAGCTCGACCTGCTGGAGCTGGGGGAGTACCCCCACCTCGCGGATGCCGCCGTACAGTCCGAACGGCCTGCCGCCCGTGGGAAGTTCGGGATGTGCGGACGGCTTGACGTCTACCGGAACTGATGTCGATGTGCGGTCTCGGGAGCCCTTGACGCCGGGCCCGCCCCCGCACGGCCGTGCCGGCCCCATATGGTGGCCGGCCGGCAGAGCGGCTGGAGGGGTATACGGTTTCCGGCCGGCCCCGACCCGTGCGGCCGTAGTCCCGAGCGGTCACTGCTCACTGCCAGGGCGGCCTTCAACGGGCGGCTCGGCCGTCGACTCCCGCCAGATGATTCGGAACAGCGTTTCCTCCTTCGCTGCGGGCGCCGTATCGAGCAAACCCGCTATCAGCTTGGCCATGGCCTTGCTGCCGAGTCGTTCGAGGTCCACGTCGACGGTGGTCAGGGACGGGGTCATGAACTGTCCGACCCCGACGTTGTCCCAACCGGTCACGCTGACGTCGCCCGGCACCTCCCAGCCACGCTCCCGGGCGCCCCGGACGACGCCGGCGGCGACGAGATCGTTGGCCGCGATCACCGCGGTCGGCCGGGAACGGCTCGGGAGCGACCGGATCGCCTCTATGCCGGAATCGCCGGACCAGTCGCCGTCGAAGATTCCAACGGACTCGAGCCCGAGGCGTTCGACCGTGTCCAGATAACTCTGCCTGCGCGCCCTCGCGGAAGCGAACTGCGCGTCGCCCGCCACGTGCAGGAACCGGGAGTGGCCGAGCGCCGCCAAGCGCTCGATCATCCGTACCACGGGCGTGCCGTCGGCCAGTTCCCCGATGCCGCGCATCTCGTCGTCGAAGTCGGCCGAGATCACCACGGTCGTCCTCTGGTGCAGTCGGCTCTGCACCGTGGGGAGCACGGGAGCGAGGGAGAGGATGCCCTCGTACTGTCCCGAGTCGGCGAGTTCCAGGAGGCGTTCACTCCTCGCCCCAACGCCGCCCCCGGCGCTCACGGCGTCCACGAAGTACCCCGCGGACTGTGCCGTCGCGCTGGCCCCCGCCAGCATGCGTGACGGGTTGAAGGCCATGGCGGGCATGAGGATCGCCAGACGGCCGGTCTTCCGCGTGCGCATGGACCGCGCCACCAGGTTGGGACGGTAGTCCAGTTCGCGGATCGCCTTCTCCACGCGTTCCAGGGTGGCGGGCTTCAGTCCGCCGTTGAACCGCAGGTACCGCGACACCGTCTGGGGTGACACACCGGCGAGTCGCGCCACATCTGTGATCGTCGGCCGTCGTCGCGCCTGGTCAGCGCCAGCCATCCGCTCCACCCACCCTTCCGTCAACGGTTGTTGAAGTCAGAGAGTACACACTCTTGACGTAAAAAGTTATCGTTCACTATTGTCCTCGCAACCCAAGAGGTGAACGATCACTTTTTGGTTACGCGAGGCCCGGGACGGGCCCGCACCACTGTGTGCCGATGCCGCCGCTCAAGGGAGCAGTGCCGTGAGCTCCATCAACGAACTACGCCGGCTGCGCGGGTCCCAACGGGGCGCCCGACAGCAGAACAAGGTGGCGTTCTTCTTCCTCCTGCCATGGTTTTTCGGGCTCTTCGGGGTCACTCTCGGCCCGATGCTGGCCTCGCTCTACCTCAGCTTCACCAAGTACAACCTGCTCCAGCCGCCGCAGTTCAGCGGAGTCGACAACTGGACGCGCATGCTCCACGACGAGCGGCTGCACAAGTCGCTCGGGGTGACGTTCAGCTACGTCCTGGTCTCCGTTCCGTTGCAGCTGGCGCTGGCCCTGGGGCTCGCCCTGCTGCTGGACAGGGGAGTGCGTGGCCTCGCCTTCTACCGCTCCGTCTTCTATCTGCCGTCGCTGATCGGCGCCAGCGTGGCGATCGCCGTGCTGTGGCGCGCGATGTTCGGGACCAACGGCCTGGTCAACGAGGCCCTGGCCCTCGTCGGTATCCAGGGGCAGGGCTGGATCTCGGAGCCGGGAACGGCGCTGTCGACCCTCATCATCCTGAATGTCTGGACATTCGGCTCACCCATGGTGATCTTCCTCGCCGGGCTGCGACAGATTCCGGCCTCCCTCTACGAGGCGGCCTCCGTCGACGGCGCGAAGCGCTGGCGCCAGTTCCGCAGCATCACCATTCCGCTGCTGACACCCATCATCTTCTTCAACCTGGTGCTGCAGATCATCCACGCCTTCCAGACCTTCACCCAGGCCTTCGTGGTCTCCGGTGGCACCGGAGGCCCTGCCGACTCCACCCTCTTCTACTCGCTCTACCTGTACCAGCGCGGGTTCGGCCACTTCGACATGGGGTATGCGTCCGCACTCGCGTGGGTCCTGCTCCTCATCGTCGCGGCCTTCACCGCCGTCAATTTCTGGGCCTCAAAGTACTGGGTGTTTTACGATGACTGACCGCGCCGTAGCAGTACCCCGCTCGCTGCCCGTCGACCGCCCTCACACGGTGCGCAGGATCAGGCGCGCGGTGCGCGCCCCCCTCAAGCACTGCCTGCTGGCTCTCTGCGCCCTGACGATGCTCTACCCCATCCTGTGGATGGTGGCCAGCTCGCTGCGGCCCAACAGCCAGATCTTCCGCAGTGCGGGACTCGCCCTGACAAACCCGCACTTCGAGAACTACGCCAACGGCTGGAACGCCTTCGCCGAACCGTTCAGCTACTACATGACCAACTCGGTCATCGTCGTGATCGGCGCGATCCTCGGGAACCTCCTCGCCTGCTCCCTGGCCGCGTACGCGTTCGCCAGGCTCGAATTCCGGGCGAAGCGAGTGTGGTTCGCCGTCATGCTCGTCACCATCATGCTGCCGATCCACGTGATCATCGTGCCGCAGTACGTCCTGTTCTCGGAACTCGGCTGGGTCAACACGTTCCTGCCCCTGATCGTGCCGAAGTTCCTGGCGACCGACGCCTTCTTCATCTTCCTCATGGTGCAGTTCATCCGTGGGATCCCGCGCGAACTCGACGAGGCCGCACGGATCGACGGCGCCGGGCACGCGCGGATCTTCTTCCACGTGATCCTGCCGCTGATGATCCCGGCGCTGGCGACCACCGCGATCTTCACCTTCATCTGGACCTGGAACGACTTCTACACCCAGCTGATCTACCTCACCGACCCGGAGATGTACACCACGCCCCTCGCGCTGCGTGCCTTCGTCGACCAGCAGACCGCGACGGACTGGGGCTCGGTGTTCGCCATGAGCGTGGTGTCGCTCGTTCCCGTCTTCCTCGTCTTCCTCGCCGGGCAGCGCTTCCTGCTGCGCGGCATCGCGACCACCGGCGGCAAGTAACTGCGGGGGCTACTGCCGGACATGCGGAGGCGAACGAGTCAGGCCGCTCGGGAGCACCGCAGCCATCAACCCGACCCACACATCAGAGACAGGAGAATCACATGAACGTCAGCCCCTTCAGACGCGTCGCGATCGGGGCGGTCGCCTCACTCTCGCTCGCACTGACCGCCTGCTCCGGCGGCAGCACCGGCTCCGCTCCCGAGCTCGGCGACAAGCCGGTCACCATCCGCGCCACCTGGTGGGGAGCGGACACCCGCGCCGAGCTCACCAACGAGGCCATCGCTGCGTTCGAGAAGAAGCACCCCAACATCAAGGTCAAGGGAGAGTACAAGGACTGGGGCGGCTACTGGGACGCGCTCGCCACGACGACCGCGGCCAAGGACTCGCCCGACGTCGTGCAGATGGACGAGCTCTATCTCGCGTCGTACGCGGACCGCGGAGCGCTGTACGACCTCGGCGAGGCCGAGAAGATCGTCAACACCTCGCAGTTCGACGACGCGGCCCTGGCCACCGGACAGATCGGTGGAACGCAGTACGCGCTTCCCATCGGCGTCGGCGTCATGTCCGTCGTCGTGAACACCGACCTGTTCAAGAAGTACGGCGTGGACCTTCCCGACGACACGACATGGACGTGGGACGACTACGCGAGGATCGGTAAGGAGCTGACGGACAAGAGCGGCGGCAAGATCCATGGTGTGGCCGACGCCCCCGGCTTCGACGCCGGCAGTCTCAAGTACTGGGCTCGTCAGGACGGCGGCGAACTCTTCGGCGAGGACGGCAACGTCTCGCTGAAGCCCGAGTCGCTCGCCGACATGTGGAAGTACGGTCTGGACCTGATTTCCTCCAAGGCCAGCGTCAAGGCCTCGACCATGGTCGAAGACCAGACCGCCGGTATCACGGCCAGCAGCTTCGCCACCGGCAAGGCAGCCATGACAGGGAAGGCCTACAACACCCAGATCACCGCGCTGCAGGAGGCCACCGGCGCCAACCTGAAGCTGCTGCAGCTGCCCCGCGTCGGCGACACCAAGGCGAACTTCTTCAAGCCCTCGATGTACTGGGCGGTGTCCAGCCAGAGCAAGCACCCGGCCGAGGCCGCCGCGTTCGTCGACTTCATGCTCAACGACCAGGCGGCCGCCGACGTCCTCAAGACGGAGCGCGGAATCCCCGCGAACAAGGAGATGCTCCAGCACCTCCAGGCGGGTCTGACGGGGTCCGACAAGGCGGCGGCCGAGTACCTGAACGCGGTGACACCGGGCAAGGCGCCGGTCGTGACCCCCAACGGCGGAAGCGGGATCGAGCCGATGCTGCAGCGCTACAGCCAGGAGGTGTACTTCAAGAAGACCTCGCCTCAGGCCGCCGCGAAGGCCTTCATCAAGGAACTCCAGGCCGAGATCGACGCGGCCGGGTGACCTCCTTCCCCGGGGGCCGTCGCCACTGCCCACAGCCCCCGGGGAGCCCCACGAAATGCGGGTCAGGAACCAGGAGAGAGAAACCACCCATGCCCAGCCCCAGGCCGCCGTACCGCGTGGCCATCATCGGCACCGGCGGTATAGCCCACGCCCATGCCGCAGCCCTCACCGAACTCTCCGAACGCGCCCGGCTGGTCGCCGTCGCCGATGTCGACCCCACCCGCGCCGCCGAGTTCGCCGACCGCTTCTCCGTCCCGCACGTCTTCAGTGACCCGCAGGCCCTGCTGGAGAGCGGGAAAATCGATCTCGTGCACATCTGCACGCCACCGCAGACCCACGCCCCCCTGGCCGCCATGGCGATGCGGGCAGGCGTCACCGCCCTGGTGGAGAAGCCGACGGCGCTGAGCCTGCGCGAGATGGACCACCTGGCCGCCGTGCAGGAGCAGACCGGCTCCAAGGTCCTGACCGTCTTCCAGCACCGCTATGGCGCGGCGGCCGTACGCCTGCGCCGGCTGGTCGCGGCCGGGGTACTGGGCCGGCCACTCGTCGCCACCTGCGAGACGCTGTGGTACAGGTCCGACGAGTACTTCGACGTGCCGTGGCGGGGACGCTGGGACGTCGAGGGAGGCGGCCCCACCATGGGACACGGCATCCACCAGTTCGACCTGATGCTGTCGGTCCTCGGCCCCTGGTCCCTGATCACCGCACTCGCCGACCGCCAGGTCCGGCCCACGGACACCGAGGACGTCTCGGTCGCCGCCGTGCGCTTCGACAACGGAGCCCTCGCCACGGTGGTCAACTCCCTGTTGTCCCCCGGGAGACGTCCCGGCTGCGCTTCGACTTCGCACACGCCACGGTCGAAGTCGAGCACCTCTACGGCTACCGCGAGGAGCACTGGCGGTTCACGCCGGCCCCCGGCCACGAGGAGCTCGCGGCCCTGTGGGCCGCCGGCGACGAGCCGGACATCCCAAGCGGCCACAGGCTCCAGATCGAGGCCGTGTTCGACGCCTGGGACACAGGCCAGGAACCCGGTGTCTCCCTGCCGGACGCGCGCCGCACCTTGGAGTTCGCGGCCGCGACGTACGCCTCGGCCTTCCGCGGAGTCCGCGTCGCCGCAGGGGAACTGACCGACGACGACCCGTTCACGCTCAGCATGGACGGCGGCGCGGTCCCGTGGGATCGCGTCAAGGAGGCACTGGTATGAGCGCTCTTGAGATCAGTCACGACGTCGGTGCCACGGTCACGGTCCGGGACGGCGACACCGAGCTCTTCCGCTACGTGTACCAGCCGGACACCGTCCAACTGGAATCACCCAAGCCCTATATCCACCCCCTGCGCACCCGGGCCGGCAAGCTGGTCAGCCTGTTCCGTCCCCACGATCACGTGTGGCACAAGGGCATCGCGTGGTCCCTGCCGCACGTCGGAGAGGAGAACTTCTGGGGCGGCCCCACGTACATCCACGGACGCTTCTACGTTCAGCTGGAGAACAACGGAACACAGGCGCACCGCAGGGTCGTCGCCCTGAACCGGTCCGACGGTACGGCGACGTTCGCCCACGACCTGGACTGGATCACCCAGTCCGGCGCACTGTTCTTCACGGAACGCAGGACTGTGCGAGCGAGTCTGGTCTCCCCGGACGCCTGGGCGTTGACGTTCGAGACGCGGATGACGAACGTCTCCGGAACCGACGTCGCCATGGGATCGCCGACCACCAAGGGGCGGGAGAACGCCGGCTACGGCGGCCTGTTCTGGCGGGGCCCACGGTCGTTCACCGGGGGGCAGTTCGTCACCGGGGAAGGCATGGGCGGCGACAAGGTCCGCGGGCGGCGCCTGCCGTGGATGGCCTTCGCCGGCCGCCACGACGAGACGGACGAACAGTCGCTGGTCCTCATGGTCGACGACGCGGCCAACCCGAATCACCCCCCGCAGTGGTTCGCCCGGACAGAGGAGTTCGCCTGCCTCAACCCGGCACCGTTCTTCAGTGAGGAGCTGACCATCGAGGACGGCGCCACCGTGCGGTTCCGCTACGGCGTCGGGATCGCCGACGCCGACGCGAGCGCGGCTCCCGCACTCGCGGACGCGGTGCGCGGGGTGCTCGCGCGGTCCGACGCGATCACCGCTGCCGGCGACCCCGCATGAGCGCCCCGGAGCCCCGACCGGCCCGTTAATCCGGCCCCAGCGCGCGTTCGGCCCCGTTCGGAAACCAGGTTTCTGAACGGGGCCGAACGGCGTCGGGGCAGGTCGGGGGTAACTCGTGACCTCGGGGTGCGCCGGTGGCGACGGCTCGGTGCCGTCGCCACCGGTGGGAGGCACCCACAATCCCCGGGACCGTGCGGCGACCCACGGCGGACCGAGCGGCGGCGCGCCGGTCGCGGCCCCCATCGGCGTCGTCCCCCTCGCCCAGGGCAACGACATCGCCGGGTCGCTCCAGACGGCGGTCTGCGGCGCCGTCGGCCTGCGCCCCGCGGCAGGCACGGTGCCGACCTGGCATCGAGGAGCGGCAGCCGACGATACGGAGGGCTGGGCCGGCGTCCCAGGCGAAGGGCGCGGCACGGCAGGGACGCGGGCTCCTGGAGCGGCCCGGGTTGGCCAGCGGCACGCCGCCCTCTGAGTGCGCGTGGTCGTGGGGTTGGAGGAGGCGGTGCGCGGCTCGGGGCCGAACAACCCCGCTGTCCCTGGTCGCCCTGCCGGTCCACGCCCATCAGAACGTGCCGAACGTCGAATCCTTGACCCCTGGTCGGCACTCCATGATGCTGTGTTGCGGCACGTGAGATGCGTGCCGTAATGAGCAACATCTGACTCAGACTCGTTCAGCCGAGGAGTGGCCATGACTCACCAGGTCCGTGCTGTCGTCGCGCGGGGCAAGGGCGCCCCCGTCAGCCTGGAAACGATCATCGTGCCCGACCCGGGCCCGGGAGAGGCGCTGGTGGGGATCCAGGCCTGCGGGGTCTGTCACACCGATCTGCACTACCGCGAGGGCGGCATCAACGATGACTTCCCCTTCCTCCTGGGGCACGAGGCCGCGGGCGTGGTGGAGGCCGTGGGAGAAGGGGTCACCGACGTCGCTCCCGGTGACTTCGTCATCCTCAACTGGCGGGCGGTGTGCGGGCAGTGCCGGGCCTGTCGGCGCGGACGGCCGTGGTACTGCTTCAGCACCCACAACGCGAAGCAGAAGATGACCCTGACCGACGGCACGGAACTGTCGCCGGCGCTGGGCATCGGCGCGTTCGCGGAGAAGACGCTGGTGGCGGCGGGGCAGTGCACGAAGGTGGACCCGGCCGCGTCGGCTGCCGCCGCCGGTCTGCTGGGATGCGGCGTCATGGCCGGCATCGGCGCGGCCATCAACACCGGCAACGTCGGACGCGGTGACAGCGTGGCCGTGATCGGCTGCGGCGGCGTCGGGGCCGCGGCGGTCGTCGGGTCGGACCTGGCGGGCGCGGCGAAGATCATCGCGGTGGACATCGACGACGCCAAGCTCGACATGGCCAAGAAGCTGGGAGCGACCCACACCGTCAACTCCCGGAACGCGGACCCGGTCGAGGCGATCCGCGAGCTGACCGGCGGATTCGGCGCCGACGTGGTCGTCGAGGCGGTGGGCCGCCCGGAGACGTACGGGCAGGCCTTCCACGCCCGCGACCTGGCCGGCACGGTCGTCCTCGTCGGCGTGCCGACCCCGGAGATGAAGCTGGAGCTGCCGCTGCTGGACGTCTTCGGCCGGGGCGGCTCGCTGAAGTCCTCCTGGTACGGCGACTGCCTGCCGAGCCGGGACTTCCCGATGCTCATCGACCTCTATCTGCAGGGGCGTCTGGACCTGGACGCCTTCGTCACGGAGACCATCGCGCTGGACGACGTCGAGAAGGCCTTCGAGCGGATGCACCGCGGCGACGTCCTGCGCTCGGTGGTGGTCCTGTGACGACCGGCCCCCGCATCGAACATCTCGTCACGTCGGGGACGTTCTCGCTGGACGGCGGCACCTGGGACGTCGACAACAACGTGTGGATCATCGGTGACGACATCGAGGCGATCGTCGTCGACGCCGCGCACGACGCCGAGGCGATCGCCGACGCCCTCGGCGGGCGCACTCTGCGCGCCATCGTGTGCACCCACGCGCACAACGACCACATCGACGCCGCGCCCGATCTCGCGGCGCGTACCGGCGCTCCGATCCTGCTCCACGGCGACGATCTGGCGCTGTGGAAGCAGACCCACCCCGACCGGACTCCCGACGGCGGCCTGGCCGACGGGCAGGTCCTCACGGTGGCCGGTGTCGAGCTGACCGTGCTGCACACCCCCGGCCATGCCCCCGGCGCGGTGTGCCTGTACGCGCCGGCCCTCACGGCCCTCTTCAGCGGTGACACGCTCTTCGCAGGCGGGCCGGGAGCGACGGGACGGTCCTTCAGCCACTTCCCGACCATCATCGACTCCATCCGGGACCGGCTGCTGACCCTGCCGGCCGACACCGTCGTACACACGGGCCACGGGGAGACGACCACCATCGGCGCGGAGGCCCCCCACCTTCAGGAGTGGGTCGACCGGGGGTTCTGACCACCGCCCGCCCAACAGCGCAACTGCCCACCCCGGGAGGGGGCCCGACGCTGGACCGCCCCTCTCCGACCATGTCGGAGAGGCTGGGTCCGGCGTTGCGCCCCCTCCCCTTTTGTTTCACATAGGGATCGGGGTTGCGTGATGAGCAACTCACGGCGGCGGCTCAACCGGTCCTCGGAACGCCTTGACAAGGTTTCGGGGCGACTCCAGACTGATGTTGCGCTTACCGCAATCCGTTTCGCTATACGCACCGAGGTGGTCATGATGATTCCCGCGTGCCCTCTGGCGGATCTCCCGCGAGGAGAGGCCTTCCGGCTCGAGACCGACCCGCCGGTCACGGTGTTCCACACCGATGACGGCGAGCTCTTCGCCATCGATGACACCTGCACCCACCAGGACGCCTCGCTCGCCGACGGCTGGGTGGAGGGCTGCTGGGTGGAGTGCCCGCTGCACGCCTCGAAGTTCAACCTGAAGACCGGTGAGGTCGACGCTCCGCCGGCCAAGCTCCCCGTCCGGACCCATGAGGTCGTCGTCCAGGACGGCATGATCTACGTGCAGCTGTCCACGGCCGCACCCAACCTGCCGCACTGCGTCACAGCCCGCCTCGCCGGGGCTCTCGCGTGAGGACGGTGGCCGTGGTGGGCGCCTCGCTGGCCGGGCTGTCGGCGGTGCGCTCACTGCGGAAGCAGGGCTACGACGGGCGGCTGGTCGTCATCGGAGACGAACTCCACCGCCCGTACGACCGGCCCCCGCTGTCCAAGGAGTTCCTGGCCGGCACCATCGGCGAGGCGGACCTCGCGCTGGAGACGGACGACGAGGACCTGCGGGCGGAGTGGCTGCTCGGCACTCGCGCCACCGGACTCGACCGCACCGACCGCGCCGTCCGGCTCGCCGACGGCAGTGAGGTCCGCGCCGACGGCGTCGTCATCGCGACCGGCGCCGCCGCGCGCACCCTGCCCGGCTCCGAAGGGCTGGCCGGAGTGCACGTCGTGCGCACCTTGGACGACGCCCGCACGCTACGGGACGAACTGGCCCGTGGCGGACGGCTGGTGGTCATCGGCGGCGGATTCATCGGCGCCGAGGTCGCCTCCACCGCATACGCCCTCGGGCTCGACGTGACGGTGGTCGAGGCGGCCCCGACACCGCTCGCCGGACCGCTCGGCGAGACCATGGGCGCCATCGTCACCGCGCTCCACACGGACCACGGCGTACGGCTGCTGTGCGGCGTGGGCGTCAAGGGGCTGAGCGGTGAGCACCAGGTGGACGCCGTCCTGCTCCAGGACGGTCGCAGCATCCCCGCCGACATCGTCGTGGTCGGCGTGGGCGCACGACCGTGCGTCGAGTGGCTGGAGGGATCCGGCGTCGAGCTCGACAACGGCGTCAAGTGCGGTTCCGACGGCCGCACCAGCCTGGCCGGCGTGGTCGCGGTCGGCGACTGCGCCAACTGGTACGACCCCCGTACGGGTGCGCATCGCCGCGTCGAGCACTGGACCGGAGCCCTGGAGCGTCCCGCCGCCGCCGTCGCCACGCTGCTGGCGGGCGGAGCGGTGGAACCGGGCCTGCCCCGGCCGCCGTACTTCTGGTCGGACCAGTACGGCGTGAAGATCCAGTTCGTCGGCCACGCGGCCGGAGCCGACAGTGTGACGATCGAGGAAGGCTCGGCGGAGGACCGCAATGTCCTCGCCGTCTACCGGCGCGCCGGCGAGCCGGTCGCCGTGCTCGGGATGAACCAGCCGCGGCTGTTCACCCGCTGGCGCAAGCAACTGGCCCGCCCCGCTTCTTGACACCGCCCCTGATCCACCCCATGCTGCGGTTTCACATGGCACGCAGCGTTGCTCCATACACAACGCCGTCCGGAGTCGCTCTTCCCGGCGCGTGAATGACCGATCCACGACGTTTCCCGAGGAGTGCACCGTGACCTCGACCAGCCTGCCGGACAGTCTGATCGCTACTCTCCCCGGCTCCTTCTACACCGATCCCCAGATCTTCGCGCAGGAGCAGGAGCGCATATTCGAGTCCATGTGGTTCTGCGTCGCGCGCTCCTCCGACCTGGCGAAGCCCGGCGCCTTCCGGACCGTCGACGTGGGCCGTGAGAGCATCCTCGTCACCCGCGCGAGGGACAACGGCATCCGGGCGTTCTTCAACGTATGCCGGCACCGCGGCGCGCGGCTCTGCACGGAGGAGTCCGGCGAGGTCAAGCGGGCCTTCCAGTGTCCGTACCACGCCTGGACCTACGGCCTCGACGGCAAGCTCGTCGCGGCGCCCAACCTCACCAAGATGCCCGACGTCGGCCGCACCGAGTACGGCCTGGCGAACGTGGCCACCCGCGAATGGCTCGGCTATGTCTGGGTCTGCCTGGCGGAGAACCCGCCCTCCTTCGAGGACGAGGTGATGGGCGAGGTCGTGGCCCGCCTCGGTGACGTGGACTCGATCGGGCACTACGACATCGAGAACCTGTCGGTCGGCAAGCGGTTCGTCTACGACGTGAAGGCGAACTGGAAGCTGATCATCGAGAACTTCATGGAGTGCTACCACTGCGCCACGATCCACCCGGAACTGACCGAGGTGCTGCCCGAGTTCGCCGACGGCTTCGCGGCGCAGTACTACGTCGGGCACGGGGCCGAGTTCGGTGAGGAGGTGCGGGGTTTCACCGTCGACGGCGGCGAGGGCCTGGACCGGATTCCCGGGGTGGCGGAGGAGCAGGACCGCCGCTACTACGCGATCACGGTCAGGCCGCAGGTGTTCATCAACCTGGTCCCCGATCACGTGATCTTCCACCGGATGTATCCGATGGCGGCGGATCGCACGATCGTGGAGTGCGACTGGCTCTACCTTCCGCACGTCGTCGACAGCGGCAAGGACGTCAGCCGGTCGGTGGAGCTCTTCCACCGCGTCAACCAGCAGGACTTCGACGCCTGCGAGCGCACACAGCCCGGGATGAGCTCCCGGATGTACACCAAGGGCGGCGTCCTCGTCCCCAGCGAGCACCACATCGGTGCCTTCCACGACTGGGTGCACGAGCGCCTGGGCACGCACCAGCAGTAGAAGGGGTGGGCGCTCAGCCCAGATAACCCATCCGGTGGCTGATCTCCTCCGCGCCCTTGACCAGCACCGGAGCGAGCTCGTGCAGGCGCTCCTCGGAGAGCCGGTAGGAGGGGCCGGAGGCGCTCACCGCCGCGACGACGTCACCGTCCCGGTTGCGAACCGGGGCGGCCAGGGCGTGGAGACCGAGCTCCAGCTCCTCCATGGCCCAGGCGTAGCCACGCTCCCGGGCCTCGGCGAGGTTCTTCTCGAGCTTCGTCTTCGCGGTGATGGTGTGCGGGGTGACCTTCTTCAGGCCGGTCTCGGTCAACAGTTCGGAACGGTCCCCGGCGGGCAGGTGGGCCAGCAGGATCTTGCCGCTCGACGTGGCGTGCAACGGGGTCAGCTGGCCGACCCAGTTCTGCGCGGTGATGGCCCCGGGGCCGCGCACCTGGTAGAGGTTGACGGCGTAGTGCTCCTGCAGCACGGCGATGTTGACGGTCTCGCCGATCTCCTCGGCCAGGTCCTCGCAGACCGGGCGGCTCTGCTGGGTGATGTCGATGCGCCCCGTGACGGCGCCGGCCAGGCGTACTATGCCGAAGCCGAGGCGGTACTTGCCGCGCTCGCCCGCCTGCTCCACCAGGCCGCGCGCCTCCAGGGCGCCGAGCAGGCGGAACGCGGTGGACTTGTGAACATCAATCTCACCCGCCACCTCGCTGACGCCCGCCTCGCCGCGGTGGGCCAGGATCTCCAGGACACTGATGGCGCGGTCGACCGACTGCACTCCGCCGGTGTGTGAATTCGAGGTTCCGGTTTCCAGGTTGTAGTTGCTCACAACGCAACTATACCCACAGTAAACAACGCTACTGCAAGTAACGATGGCGAGACGAAGCCTTTATGGTTGCGTTATTCACTACTTGTTGCGTATTGTGATACTTTTGCGTGCCCGCGTTTCTGTGGCGCGATCGAGGCGGGGCGTCGCGCCGGCGTGCGCCCGAACGGCCTGGAGGCCCTGCGCGTCTGTGAGTGCTGTCCGTGAAGGCGGCCAGGGCGAGGTCCCCGCCCGAGTGCCGCCAGGTGTCGTCGTCACCGTACGGCGTCGCCGGTCAAGGGCCCGGAGTCGGTCCTCGGCCTCGCCGCCCGGCGCACGGGAGGCGGGCCCGCCCGCCGGGGTGTGCGAGGGGTGCTGCGCGGGCCGAGCGAGCAGGGCCGGCCCTTCACGTACGCCGGTCGGGCTTGCCCGGTGGGTGGAGCGCACCCGTGTGCTCCGCCCACCGGGCGTCGCCGTGTTCCAGCCCTCGTTCTCACCCGTTTTCCGGCCCGTTTCCCGGCGTCCCGGACCCCCTTGACACCCACCTGCACGCCAGGCACATTGAGTTGCGCAACCTGAAGCATGTTGCGCAGACAGCAACTGAATCGGCTGGACTGTTTCTCAATCCGGAGGTGCGGCGATGGCGGGACCCCGAGTGGTCATCATCGGAGCGGGTGTCGTCGGTGCGGCACTCGCGGACGAGATCTCCGCGCGAGGCTGGACCGAAGTGACCGTGGTCGACCAGGGCCCGCTCCCCGCCACCGGGGGCTCCACCTCACACGCCCCGGGCCTGGTCTTCCAGACGAACTCCTCGAAGACCATGACGGAACTGGCCCGCTACACCGTCGAGAAGTTCTGCTCTCTCGACGTCGACGGCAAGCCCTGCTTCCTGCAGGTCGGCGGCCTCGAAGTGGCGACCACCCCCGAGCGCCTCGCGGAGCTGCGCCGCCGCCACGGCTGGATCAGCGCCTGGGGCATCGAGGCGCGGCTGCTGACGCCCGAGGAGTGCGTCGAGCAGCACCCGCTGGTGAACCGGGACAGGGTCCTCGGCGGTCTGCTGATCCCGACGGACGGCCTCGCCAAGGCCGTCCTCGCCGTCGAGGCGCAGATCCGCCGGGCCACCGAGCGCGGCGTGCGCTTCCTCGCCCGCCACGAGGTCCTCGACGTCCAGCAGAGCGAGGGCCGCGTCACCGGTGTCGTCACCGACCAGGGAGAGATTCCCGCCGACATCGTCGTGTGCTGCGCCGGCATCTGGGGCCCGAAGATCGCCCGCATGGTCGGCATGAACCTCCCGCTCACCCCGCTCGCCCACCAGCTCGCCTGGACCGGCCCGGTGCCGGCCCTCGCCGGCCAGGCCGAGGAGGCGGTGCGCCCGATCCTGCGCCACCAGGACGCCGACCTCTACTACCGCGACCGCTTCGACGGCATCGGCATCGGCTACTACGGCCACCGCCCGATGCCCATCTCGGCCGACGACATCCTCTCCGTGAACGAGGCCGAGGAGATGCCCTCGGTCCTGCAGTTCACCGAGGAGGACTTCGAGGACGCCTGGAGCGAGACCCGGTCCCTGCTCCCCGCGACGAAGGACGCGAAGGTCGAGGAGGGCATCAACGGCCTGTTCTCCTTCACCACCGACGGCAATCCGCTCCTCGGTGAGTCCTCCGACGTCAAGGGCTTCTGGGTCGCCGAGGCCGTCTGGGTCACCCACTCCGCGGGCGTGGGCCGGGCCATGGCCGAATGGCTGGTCGACGGCTACTGCTCCTCCTTCGACCTGCACGAGTGCGACGTCAACCGCTTCGAGCCGCACCAGCTGTCCCCGGAGTACGTGCTGGCCCGCGACTGCCAGAACTTCGTCGAGGTCTACGACATCCTGCACCCGCTGCAGCCGTCGGGGCACCCGCGCCCGATCCGCACCAGCCCGTTCTACGTCCGCCAGCAGGAGCGGGGCGCCTTCTTCCTGGAGGCGAACGGCTGGGAGCGCCCGCAGTGGTACGAGGCCAACGCGCACCTGGTCGAGGGCCGTTCCATCCCCACCCCCAACGACTGGGCCGCGCAGTACTGGTCGCCCGTCGTCGGCGCCGAGGCACAGGTCACCCGCGAGACCGTCGCGATGTACGACATGACGGCCCTCAAGCGCCTGGAGGTCAGCGGCCCGGGTGCCGCGGCCTTCCTGGAGAGCCTGTGCACCGGCAAGGTCGCCAAGTCCGTCGGCTCGGTGACGTACACCCTGCTCCTCGACCACGACGGCGGCATCCGCAGCGACATCACCGTCGCCCGGCTCGCCCGCGACCTCTTCCAGGTCGGCGCCAACAGCAACCTGGACCTCGACTGGTTCACCCGCCACCTCCCCGCCGACGGCACGGTCCAGGTCCGCGACAGCACCCCCGGCACCTGCTGCATCGGCCTGTGGGGGCCGCTCGCCCGCGAGGTCCTGCAACCGCTGACGGACGAGGACTTCTCGGGCGGCGGCCTGAAGTACTTCCGCGCCAAGCGCGCCCACATCGGCAGCGTCCCGGTGACGGCGATGCGGCTGAGCTACGTCGGCGAACTCGGCTGGGAGCTCTACACCACCGCCGACCAGGGCCTGCAGCTGTGGGACACCCTGTGGCGGGCGGCCGAGCCGCTGGGCGGCGTCATCGCCGGCCGTGGTGCCTTCAACAGCCTCCGCCTGGAGAAGGGTTACCGC
The DNA here is from genome assembly GCF_037201975.1 of Streptomyces sp. TG1A-60. Classification (NCBI taxonomy): domain Bacteria; kingdom Bacillati; phylum Actinomycetota; class Actinomycetes; order Kitasatosporales; family Streptomycetaceae; genus Streptomyces; species Streptomyces sp. TG1A-60. The sequence goes on from NZ_CP147520.1 coordinate 7,225,148, forward strand.
TCCTTCGGCACCGACATGACCTACGAGCACGACCCCTACGAGGCCGGCGTCGGTTTCGCCGTCAAGCTCGACAAGGACGACTTCATCGGCAAGGCGGCGCTGGAACGCCGCAAGGCCGACGTACGGCGCAAGCTGACCTGCCTCACCATCGACGACCCGCGGGCGGTCGTCATGGGCAAGGAGCCGGTGTACGACGGCGACCGCGTCGTCGGCTATGTCACCAGCGCCGCCTACGGCTACACGATCGGCAAGGGCATCGCCTACGCCTGGCTCCCCGCCGAGCTCGCCGTCCCCGGCACCACCGTGCACATCGGCTACTTCGACCAGAGCGTCGAGGCCGTCGTCGCCGAGGAGCCCCTGTTCGACCCGACCATGTCCCGCCTCCGTGGCTGACCGTGAGGAAGAGGTGCCGCAAGTGACCGCACAACGCCTCGACGGCAAGGCGACCGCCGCCGACATCCGTCGCGAACTCACCGAGCGCGTGGCCAAGCTGACCGCGACGACCGGCCGCCCGCCCGGGCTCGGCACCGTTTTGGTCGGTGACGATCCCGGCAGCCACACCTACGTCGCCGGAAAGCACCGGGACTGCGCGCAGGTGGGCATCGCCTCCCTCCGCCGGGAGCTGCCCGCCGACGCCGGCCAGCGGCAGGTCGAGGACGTCGTCGACGAACTCAACGCCGACCCGGCCTGCACCGGCTACATCGTCCAGCTCCCGCTCCCGCGCCACCTCGATGCCAACGCCGTACTGGAACGCATGGACCCCGCCAAGGACGCCGACGGCCTGCACCCCGTCAACCTCGGACGGCTCGCCCTCGGCGTCGAGGCCCCGCTGCCGTGCACCCCGCGCGGCATCGTCGAACTGCTCCGCCGGTACGACGTGCCGCTCGCCGGAGCGCGGGTCTGCGTGATCGGACGCGGCATCACCGTCGGCCGCCCCATCGGACTGCTGCTCACGCGGCGCTCCGAGAACGCCACCGTCACCCTGTGCCACACCGGCACCAAGGGCCTCGCCTGGCATGTCCGCGAGGCGGACATCGTCATCGCTGCCGCCGGCTCACCCGGGCTGATCACCAAGGACATGCTGCGCCCCGGCGCGGCGGTCCTGGACGTCGGCATCACCCGCACCGACAACGGGCTGGTCGGCGACGTGCACCCGGACGCCGCCCAGGCCGCCGGATGGCTCGCGCCCATGCCCGGCGGCGTGGGCCCCATGACCCGGGCCATGCTGCTCGCCAACGTCGTCGAGGCCGCCGAGAGAAACGCGAGCACCGTATGAACGCGCTGAACGCCCCTCTGGCTGGAGACACCCGATGAGCCCCCGCACTCCCGGCGCCGAGCTCCCCGAGCACCCCGACTGGCTGTGGCGCACGCCCGAGCCGAAGCGGTCGTACGACGTCGTCATCGTGGGCGGCGGCGGCCACGGCCTCGCCACCGCCCACTACCTGGCGAAGAACCACGGCATCACGAACGTGGCGGTCCTGGAGAAGGGCTGGCTCGCGGGCGGCAACATGGCCCGCAACACCACCATCATCCGCTCCAACTACCTGTGGGACGAGAGCGCCGGCATCTACGAGCACGCCCTCAAGCTGTGGGAGGGTCTGGCGGACGAACTCGACTACCCGATCCTGTTCTCCCAGCGCGGCGTGCTCAACCTCGCCCACAGCCTCCAGGACGTCCGCGACAGCGTGCGCCGCGTTGAGGCGAACCGGCTCAACGGCGTGGACGCCGAATGGCTGGACGCACAGCGGGTCAAGGAAGTCTGCCCGATCGTCAACATCTCCCCTGACGTGCGCTACCCGGTCCTGGGCGCCACCTACCAGCCGCGTGCCGGCATCGCCAAGCACGACCACGTCGCCTGGGGCCTGGCCCGCTCCGCCGACACCGCCGGCATCGACATCATCCAGAACTGCGAAGTCACCGGAGTGGACGTGGCCGGCGGCCGGGTGGTGGGAGTCCAGACCACGCTGGGCCCGATCGCGGCGGGCAAGGTGGCGCTCTGCTCGGCAGGCCACACCTCGGTCCTCGCTGCCATGGCCGGCATAGAACTCCCGCTGCAGAGCCACCCGTTGCAGGCCCTGGTCTCCGAGCTCCTGGAGCCGGTGCACCCGACGGTCGTGATGTCCAACGCGGTCCATGTGTACGTCAGCCAGGCACACAAGGGCGAGCTGGTCATGGGCGCCGGCGTCGACGCGTACAACTCCTACACCCAGCGCGGCGCCTTCCACATCATCGAAGAGCAGATGTCCGCGGCCCTGGAACTCTTCCCCGTCTTCGCCCGCGCCCACGTGCTGCGCACCTGGGGCGGCATCGTCGACGTCAGCCCCGACGCCTCGCCGATCATCGGGCTCACCCCCGTCGACAACCTCTACCTCAACTGCGGCTGGGGCACCGGCGGGTTCAAGGCCACTCCCGGCGTCGGCTGGGTCTACGCCCACACCATCGCCCACGACACCCCCCACCCCCTCAACGCACCCTTCTCACTCGACCGATTCACCACCGGCGCGCTCGTCGACGAGCACGGCGCGGCGGCCGTGGCCCACTAGGGAGCCGAACCATGCTGCTGATCCAGTGCCCGTGGTGCGGGCCCCGCGACGAGGCCGAGTTCCACTACGGCGGCCAGGCCCACGTGCCGTATCCGGAGGCCCCCGCGGCCCTCAGCGACGAGGAGTGGGCCCGCTACCTGTTCTTCCGCGACAACCCCAGGGGCCCCTTCGCCGAGCGCTGGAGCCACGAAGCGGGCTGCCGCCGCTGGTTCAACGCGGTACGGGACACGTCGACGAACGAGGTCCTGGCGGTGTACCGGGCGGGGGAGGAGCGTCCGGAACCTTCCGAGCCCCGTTCAGCGCGTTCAGCCCGTCCGGCGTTCGAGGACGAGGCCCCTTCAGGGCCGACGGCAGTCCAGGGGGCGGAGCCCCTTCAGGATGGGACGGGCAGGAGCGGCGGGGGCGCCGCACCCATCAGCGGCTCCGCAACCGCGGGCCAGCCGTTCCGCCGTCCCACGCACGGCAGAATCGACCGCGACACCCCCCTCACCTTCACCTTCGACGGCACCGAGTACCAGGGCTACCGAGGCGACACCCTCGCCTCCGCCCTCCTCGCCAACGGAGTCATCCAGGCCGGCACCAGCATCAAGCTCGGCCGCCCCCGCGGCATCTTCTCCGCCGGCGTGGAGGAGCCCAACGCGGTCGTCCAGATCGAGGAGCCCTTCCCGGAGCCCATGCTGCCCGCGACGACCGTCGAGCTCTACGACGGCCTCGTGGCAAGCAGTCTCCCCGGCCAGGGCCGCCTCGCCACGGAACCGGACCCCGCCCGGTACGACGCCGTACACGCCCACTGCGACCTGCTGGTCGTCGGCGCCGGCCCGGCAGGCCTCGCAGCCGCGGCGGCAGCCGCCCGCAGCGGCGCCCGCGTCATCCTCGCCGACGACCAGCCCGAGCCGGGCGGCAGCCTCCTGGGCACGGCCGAACACCTCGACTGGGTGGCGGAGACCGCCGGACGGCTCGAAGCCGAGCCCGAGGTGCGCGTACTGCGCCGCACCACCGTCTTCGGCTACTACGACGACAACCACCTCCTGGCCGTCGAGCGCCGCACCAACCACCTGGGCGGCGAGGCCCCCGACAACGTCTCCCGCGAACGCGTCTGGCGCATCCGGGCCCGTCGCGTCGTCCTCGCCACCGGCGCCCACGAACGCTCCCTGGCCTTCGCGGACAACGACCGCCCCGGAGTGATGCTGGCCACCTCGGCCCGCACCCACGTCAACCGCCACGGCGCCCTGCCCGGCCGCCACGCGGTCGTCTTCACCACCAACGACAGCGCCTACGCGGCAGCGCTGGACCTCCGCTCGGCGGGCGTGGACATCGCGGCGATCGTCGACACCCGCTCCGAGGCCGGTGAGTGGGCGGAGCGCGCCCGCTCGGTCGGCATCGAGGTACTGACCGGCCACGCCGTCATCGGCACGCAGGGGGAGGCACGCCTCACCGCCGTCACCGTCGCCCCGTACGGGGAGACCACCGGACGGCGCGCGTTCGCCGCCGACCTGCTGCTGGTCTCCGGCGGCTGGAGCCCGGTGGCGCACCTGTTCAGCCAGGCGGGCGGCAAGCTGCGCCATGACGAGACGCTGGGCTCCTTCGTCCCCGACACCTGCCGCCAGGCGGTCGAGGTGGCGGGCAGCGCGAGCGGCGTCCTCGACCTGGCCACGGTGCTGGCCCAGGGCGCGGCGGCCGGCGCCCGCGCCATCGAGGCCGAGGGCTACACCGCCGAGGCACCCCGTCTCCCGGAGGTGGCCGCCCAGCCGCGGCAGACGCCGCCCATGCACGTGCACGTCGTCCCGGGCGCCTCGGACGGCCCCCGCTTCGTCGACCTCCAAAGGGACGTCACCGTGGACGACCTGGCCCGCGCGACCGGCGCCGGTCTGCGCTCGGTCGAGCACACCAAGCGCTACACCACGGCCGGCACCGCGAACGACCAGGCCAAGACCTCCGGGATCCTGGCCGGTGGTGTCGTCGCCGAACTGCTCGGCGTGGACATCTCGGCACTCGGCACGACGACCTTCCGGCCGCCGTACACACCGGTCTCCTTCGCCGCGCTCGCGGGCCGCGACCGGGGCGCGCTGCACGACCCCGTCCGGACGACCGCCCTGCACGAGTGGCATGTCGCGCACGGCGCCCTGTTCGAGAACGTCGGCCAGTGGAAGCGCCCTTGGTACTACCCGCGCAACGGCGAGGACATGGAGGCCGCCGTCCTCCGCGAGTGCGCCGCCGCCCGCGAGAGCGTCGCCTTCATGGACGCCTCCACACTCGGCAAGATCGACGTCCAGGGCCCGGACGCCGGCGTCCTCCTCGACCGGCTCTACACCAACATGATGAGCACCCTGAAGGTCGGCATGATCCGCTACGGCCTCATGTGCCGCCCGGACGGCATGGTCTTCGACGACGGGACGGTCATCCGCCTCGCCCAGGACCGCTTCCTGGTCACCACCACGACCGGCAACGCCGCAGCCGTGCTGGACTGGATGGAGGAATGGCTGCAGACCGAGTGGCCCGAGCTGAAGGTCCACTGCACGTCCGTGACCGAGCAGTGGGCCACGGTCGCCCTGGTCGGTCCGCGCTCCCGCGCGGTCCTGGGCGCACTCGCACCCCGACTGGCCGTCGCCAACGAGGACTTCCCGTTCATGGCCTGGCGGGAGACGACCGTCGCCGGCATCGACGCGCGCGTGTGCCGCATCAGCTTCTCCGGCGAACTGGCCTACGAGATCAACGTGTCGCCGTGGGAGGCCCTCACTCTGTGGGAGGCGCTGTACGAGGCCGGCACCCCCTACGGCATCACCCCGTACGGCACGGAGACCATGCACGTCCTGCGCGCGGAGAAGGGCTACCCCATCATCGGCCAGGACACCGACGGCACCGTCACCCCGCAGGACCTCGGCATGAGCTGGGTGGTGTCGAAGAAGAAGCCCGACTTCATCGGCAAGCGGTCCTACGCCCGTGCCGACACTGTCCGCGCCGACCGCAAGCACCTGGTGGGCCTGCTCCCCGAGGACCCGGGGGACTTCCTCCCCGAGGGCACCCACCTGGTCGCCGACAGCGTGCTGCCCGCGCCGCCCGTCCCGATGCTCGGCCACGTCACCTCCAGCTACCGCAGCGCCGCCCTCGGCCGGACCTTCGCGCTCGCCCTGATCAAGAGCGGCCGGGACCGCATCGGCGAGCGGCTGTACGCTCCCGTGGGCGGCCGGCTGGTCCCGGTGACCGTGGCAAACCCCGTCCTCTACGACCCCGAGGGAGCCCGCCGCGATGGCTGACACCGCCCTGACCGCCCCGCCCCGCAGCCCCCTGTCGCACGCCGCCCACCGCCTGGCCGCCGCGACGCGTACGTCCGGGGGTGCGATCCGGCTGGCCGAACTCCCCTTCCTCGCTCAGATCAACGTGCGCCTCGACGCCAAGGGAGCGGCGGCGGACGCCGTCGGACTCGCGCTGGACCTCCCACTGCCCCTCGAACCCGACACCGTTGTACGCGCCGGGGAGCTGACCGCGCTGTGGCTGGGCCCGGACGAATGGCTGCTCGTGGGCCCGCCCGGCAGCGAGCGGGATCTGGAGAACCGGATCCGGGAGGCGGCGGGCGACGAGCACGTCTCCGTCACCGACGTCTCCGCTCAGCGCACCACGCTCCTCGTCGCGGGCCCCCGCGCCCGCGACCTGCTGGCCCACGGCTGCGCGCTCGACCTGCATCCGCGCTCCTTCGGCGCCGGACGCTGCGCCCAGACGACGCTGGGCCGCACGCAGGTCGTGCTGGTCGCCCGGGACGAACCCAGGGCCGGATTCTGGGTGCTGGTCCGCTCCTCCTTCGCCGGCTATCTGGCGGACTGGCTGCTGGACGCGGCGACGGAATACTTCTGATCGACTGATCGGCACTGGCTGTGGGAGCCTCAGCGGCTCCCACAGCCTCCGTGCGCGCGGATCGCCGCCGCGTACACGTCCACGGTCGCGGTGGCCGCCGTGTCCCAGCCGAAGGACCGGGCGTGCCGGACGGCCGCCTCTCCCATCCGCGTCGAGAGCCCAGGATCGTCCGCGAAGCGGCCCAGCGCCCGGGCGTAGTCGGCCGGGTCGTGCCCCGGTACAAGCACACCGCTCATCTGGTTGCGCACGGCCACCGGCAGACCGCCGACCTCGGCCGCGATCACAGGTGTGCCGCAGGCCTGGGCCTCCAGCGCCACCAGGCCGAAGGACTCGCTGTAGGACGGCATGACGAGCACGGACGCCGCCCGGTACCAGTCCGCGAGCCGGGACTGTCCGACGGGTGGGTGGAAAAGGACCACGTCACAGATGCCGAGCTGTGCCGCCAGTTTCTGCAGGCCCTCCGGCTCGGCCAGGCCTGATCCGCTCGGTCCGCCCACCACCGGAACGACGAGCCGTTCGCGCAGCCGTGGCCGTTCCTGAAGGAGCCGTGCGACCGCGAGCAGCAGTACGTCCGGCGCCTTCAGGGGCTGAACGCGGCCGGCGAACAGTGGGATCAGCGCGTCGGCAGGCAGCCCGAGGCGCACACGGGCCGCTGTCCGTCCGGCCTCGACGCCGGCGGCGTCCGGCTGGAAGCGGTCCAGGTTCACGCCCGGACGGACGACCGTGACCTGCGCGGGGTCGGCGTCGTAGTGACGGATCAGCTCGGCCGCCTCGGTGCCGGTGCCGGCGATGAGCCGATCGGCGGCCGACACGATCTGCCTCTCGCCCGTCACGCGGGCCGCGGGCTCGGGTCTGTCGCCCGCGGCGAGGGAGGCGTTCTTGACCTTGGCCATGGTGTGCATGGTGTGCACGAGCGGGACACCCCAGCGTTCGGAGGCTGTCCGGCCGACCTGACCGGAGAGCCAGTAGTGTGAGTGGAGCAGGTCGTAGTAACCAGGGTGCCGGTCGGTCCACGCCCGCATCAGACCGTGGGTGAAGGCGCGCAGGTGCGGGGGCAGGTCTTCCTTGGCCAAGCCCTCGTAAGGGCCCGCTTCCACATGCCGGACGAGGACACCGGGCGCGAGACCGACGACGGGCGGGAGCGCGGCGGAGGTGGTTCGGGTGAAGATCTCCACCTCGACGCCCGCGGCGGCCAGGCGCCCGGCCAGCTCGACGACGTAGACGTTCATCCCGCCCGCGTCGCCGGTGCCCGGCTGGTGCAGCGGCGAGGTGTGCACGCTGAGCATCGCGACGCGGCGGGGGCGGCGCCGGAGGCTCACCGCGCGAGTCCCCTGGGTGCCGGCAGGACCAGGCGATGCTCACCCGCGTAGACGTTCATGTTCTGGCCGCGCAGGAAGCCGACGAGCGTGAGTCCGCTCTCGGCCGCCAGGTCCACGGCGAGGGAGGACGGAGCCGAGACCGCCGCCAGCACCGGGATGCCCGCCATGACCGCCTTCTGCGCCAGCTCGAACGACGCCCGCCCGGAGACCAGCAGGACGGTCTGCGACAGGGGCAGTTCGCCGGACTGGAGCGCGCGTCCGATCAGCTTGTCCACGGCGTTGTGCCGGCCGACGTCCTCACGCAGGTCCAGCAGGTCGCCGTCGGGTGAGAACAGCCCGGCGGCGTGCAGGCCCCCGGTCCGGTCGAACACCCGCTGCGCGGCCCGCAGCCGGTCGGGGAGGGCGGCCAGCAGCTCGGGCCCGACCCGGACCGGGGGAGTGTCGGCGATCGGCCACCGGGCGGTGGTGCGCACGGCGTCCAGGCTCGCCTTGCCGCACAGACCGCAGGAGGACGTGGTGTACACGTTCCGTTCGAGCGTGATGTCGGGCACCACCACTCCGGGGGCGAGCCGCACGTCGACGACGTTGTAGGTGTTCGATCCGCCCCCACTCCCGACTCCGCTCATGGGGGTCCCCCCGCTCGAGCGAAGCCGAGAGTGGGCGAGGGAGGTGCCCCCATCCGTCGCACCCGCGCAGTACACGATGCCCGCGAGTTCCTCGGCCCGGCCGAGGACGCCCTCGCTCACCAGGAAACCGGCCGCCAACGCGAAGTCGTCACCGGGCGTCCGCATGGTGATGGCCAGGGGCCTGCCGTCCAGTCGGATCTCCAGCGGTTCCTCGGCGACCAGGGTGTCCGGGCGGGCGCCGACAGCGCCCTCCCGGATCCGCAGCACGCGCCGGCGCTCAGTCACTCGTCCCACGGCGGGGCCCCGCTCAGCACTCGATGATGTTGACGGCGAGACCGCCCCGGGCCGTCTCCTTGTACTTCACGCTCATGTCCGCGCCGGTCTCCTTCATCGTCTTGATGACCTTGTCGAGGGACACCTTGTGGGAGCCGTCGCCGCGCAGGGCCATCCTGGCCGCCGTGACGGCTTTCACCGCGGCCATGCCGTTGCGTTCGATGCAGGGGATCTGGACGAGGCCTCCGACGGGGTCGCAGGTCAGGCCCAGGTTGTGTTCCATGCCGATCTCGGCGGCGTTCTCGACCTGTTCGGGGCTGCCGCCCAGGACCTCCGCCAGGGCTCCCGCGGCCATGGAGCAGGCGGAGCCGACCTCGCCCTGGCAGCCGACCTCGGCGCCGGAGATGGAGGCGTTCTCCTTGAAGAGCATGCCGATGGCCCCGGCGGCCAACATGAACCGTACGACGCCGTCCTCGTCCGCGCCGGGGACGAAGTTGATGTAGTAGTGCAGGACGGCCGGGATGATGCCGGCCGCGCCGTTGGTGGGGGCCGTCACGACACGGCCGCCCGCCGCGTTCTCCTCGTTCACGGCCATCGCGTAGAGCGTGATCCACTCCATGGAGCGGGCCAACGGCTCCCCCTCCGCCCTGAGCTGACGGGCCGAGACGGCCGCCCGGCGGCGTACGCGCAGGCCGCCCGGCAGGATGCCCTCGCGGGACATGCCGCGCGAGACGCAGGCCTGCATGACGCGCCAGATGTCGAGGAGCCCGGAACGGATCTCCTCCTCCGTGCGCCAGGCCCGCTCGTTCTCCAGCATCAGCGCGGAGATCGACAGACCCGTCTCCTTGGTCAGGCGCAGCAGCTCGTCGCCGGTGCGGAAGGAGTACTTGAGGGCCGTGTCGTCGAGTGTGACGCGGTCCGCGCCGACCGCGTCCTCGTCGACCACGAAGCCGCCGCCGACGGAGTAGTACGTCTTTGACAGCAGCTCCGCACCCGAGGCGTCGTACGCCCGGACCGTCATGCCGTTGGCGTGGTACGGGAGCGTCTCGCGGCGGTGCAGGACCAGGTCCTCGTCGAAGTCGAAGGCGATCTCCTGGGCATCGCCGATCTCGACGCCCAACAGCCGCAGCCTGCCGGTCGACTTGATCCGCTCGACGTCGTGGTCCGCCTGGACGACGTCGACCGTGTGCGGCTCGTTGCCCTCCAGACCGAGCAGTACCGCCTTCGGGGTGCCGTGGCCGTGGCCGGTCGCGCCGAGGGAGCCGTACAGCTCGGCGTGGACCTTGACGGTCTGGGCGAGTACGCCGTCCTCCTTCAGACGGGCGGCGAACATCCGGGCCGCGCGCATCGGGCCGACCGTGTGGGAGCTGGACGGGCCGATGCCGATCGAGAACAGGTCGAAGACCGAGATGGCCACGGTGACTCCTCCATACGGGGCGCTGTTACTTGCTCAGTCCGGGGTACAGCGGGTGTTTGTCGGCGAGGGCCTTGACCCGGGCCCTGAGTGCCTCGGTGTCGTAGGAGGGCTTCAGGGTCTCGGCGATGACGTCCGCGACCTCGGTGAAGTCCTCGGTGGTGAAGCCGCGGGTGGCGAGGGCGGGTGTGCCGATGCGCAGGCCGGAGGTGACCATCGGCGGGCGGGGGTCGTCGGGGACGGCGTTGCGGTTGACGGTGATGCCGACCTCGTGGAGGCGGTCCTCGGCCTGTTGGCCGTCCAGTTCGCTGTCGCGCAGGTCGACCAGGATGAGGTGGACGTCCGTGCCGCCGGACAGGACGTTGACGCCGGCTTCGCGGGCGTCGGCGGCCGTCAGGCGTTCGGCGAGGATCCGTGCGCCTTCGACCGTACGGTGCTGGCGTTCCTTGAACTCCTGTGAGGCCGCGACCTTGAAGGAGACCGCTTTGGCGGCGATCACGTGTTCCAGGGGGCCGCCCTGGAAGCCGGGGAAGACGGAGGAGTTGAGCTTCTTCGCGAAGTCCTTCTTGGCGAGGATGATGCCGCCGCGCGGGCCGCCGAGTGTCTTGTGGGTGGTGGAGGTGACCACGTCCGCGTACTGGACCGGGTTGGGGTGCAGTCCGGCGGCGACGAGACCGGCGAAGTGCGCCATGTCGACCCACAGGTGGGCCCCGACCTCGTCGGCGACGCGGCGGAAGGCGGCGAAGTCCAGCTGCCGGGGGTATGCCGACCAGCCCGCGATGATCACCTTCGGGCGGTGCTCCTTCGCCAGTCGCTCCAGCTCGGCCATGTCGATGAGGCCGGTGGTGGTGTCCACGTGGTAGGCGACGACGTGGAACTGTTTGCCGGAGAAGTTGAGCCGCATGCCGTGGGTGAGGTGTCCGCCGTGGGCGAGGTCCAGGCCGAGGATGGTGTCGCCGGGCTGGGCGAGTGCGAACAGGGCGGCCTGGTTGGCGGAGGCGCCGGAGTGGGGCTGGACGTTGGCGTACTCGGCGCCGAACAGGTCCTTGAGCCGGTCGATCGCGATCTGTTCGGTCACGTCGACGTGTTCGCAGCCGCCGTAGTAGCGGCGGCCGGGGTAGCCCTCGGCGTACTTGTTGGTGAGGACCGAGCCCTGGGCCTCCATGACCGCGAGCGGAGCGAAGTTCTCCGAGGCGATCATCTCCAGGGTGGACTGCTGGCGGTGCAGCTCGGCGTCGACGGCGGCGGCGACCTCCGGGTCCAGCTCGTGCAGGGGCGTGTTCAGAAGCGACATGCGTGCGACCTCGTCTTCTCAGCCGGCGGTGGTACAGGAACACGGAACGGGTGCGTCAGCGGAACACCACGGTGTGGTGGCCGTTGAGCAGGATGCGGCTCTCGGTGTGCCACTGCACGGCCCGCGCCAGGACCCGGGCCTCGACGTCCCGGCCCATGGTGACCAGTTCGTCGGGGTCGTGGGAGTGGTCCACGCGGAGGACGTCCTGCTCGATGATGGGCCCCTCGTCCAGGTCGGGGGTGACGTAGTGGGCGGTGGCCCCGACCAGCTTGACTCCCCGCTGGTGGGCCTGGAGGTAAGGGCGGGCCCCCTTGAAGCTGGGGAGGAAGGAGTGGTGGATGTTGATGGCCCGGCCCTCGAGCCGCTTGCACAGGTCGTCCGAGAGGATCTGCATGTAGCGGGCGAGGACCACGAGGTCGATCTCGAACCGTTCCATCAGCTCCAGCAGGTGCGCCTCCGCCTCCGCCTTGGTCTGCGGTGTGACGGGGATGTGGTGGAAGGGGATGCCGTGGCTCTGCGCCAGCGGCTCGAACTCCCGGTGGTTGGAGACGATCGCCGGGATCTCGATGTTGAGCGCGCCGGTGCTCTTGCGGAACAGCAGGTCGTTCAGGCAGTGGCCGTACTTGGAGACCATGATCAGGGTGCGGGTGGGAGCGGCTGCGTCGTGCAGTCGCCAGTCGATCCGGTAGGTCTCGGCCAGCGGGGCGAAACCGGCACGCAGTCGCTCCAGTGACGTCTCCGGGTCGGAGACGTCGAAGTGCACGCGCATGAAGAAGCGCTCCTGGAGACGGTCGTCGAACTGCTGGCTCTCCAGGATGTTCCCGGACTGCTCGACCAGGAAGCCGCTGACGGCGTGGACCAGTCCTGCCTGGTCGGGACAGGAGAGGGTGAGGACGAACTCGCGGCCGGGTCGGGGGCGAGGGGGCATGACATCCTCCATCGGTGCGTAATGAGCAACAAGGCGAGCGATACGCAACATGGTCCAAGGGTGAGCGGGTCCGGTCAAGGGTGTGTCTTGACAGAAGTCGGCCGTGCGGGCTTCCTGTGGTGTGTTGTGCAATGAGAAATTCTCATCGCGATGAGCAACAGCAGTCTTCACTCACACCCCGCGGAGCGCCCTACATGACCCGCAAGGCCCCTGCTGACGACCCCGGTGACGCCCGACTGCGGGTGAACTCGCCGAAGGGCTACGCCGCCGGAATTCCGGCGGTCACCTCCTCGCTGCGCCACGCCGGCACCCAGATGGGCGCCCGCCGTGGCCTGCTCACCCTCCTCCGGGTCAACCAGAAGGACGGCTTCGACTGTCCGGGCTGCGCCTGGCCGGAACCGGAACACCGACACCGTGCCGAGTTCTGCGAGAACGGGGCCAAGGCCGTGGCGGAGGAGGCCACGCTGCGCCGGGTGACCCCGGAGTTCTTCGCCGAGCACGGCCTGGAGGAACTCGCCGGCCGCAGCGACTACTGGCTCGGACAGCAAGGACGCCTCACCCAGCCCATGCACCGCCCGGCGGGCAGTGACCACTACCGCCCGATCTCGTGGGAGGACGCGTTCGCCGTCGTCGCCCGGGAGCTCGCCGCCCTCGACCACCCCGACCAGGCCGCCTTCTACACCTCCGGCCGGGCGAGCAACGAGGCCGCCTTCGTCTATCAGCTGTTCGTCCGGATGCTGGGCACCAACAACCTGCCGGACTGCTCCAACATGTGCCACGAGTCCAGCGGTTCGGCCCTGGTGGAGACGATCGGCATCGGCAAGGGCAGCGTCAGTCTGGAGGACCTCCACGAGGCGGACCTGATCCTCGTCGTCGGCCAGAACCCCGGCACCAACCATCCGCGGATGCTCTCCGCCCTGGAGCGGGCCAAGCAGCGCGGCGCCCGCGTCCTCGCGGTCAACCCGCTGCCCGAGGCCGGCCTGCTCCGGTTCAAGAACCCTCAGCGGCCGTCCGGCATCGTCGGTGGCGGCACCCAGTTGGCGGACCTCTTCCTGCAGATCAGGCTTGGCGGCGATCAGGCCCTGTTCCAGGCCTTCAACCGGCTGCTGCTGGAAGCGGAGGACGACGCACCTGGCACCGTCCTCGACACCTCCTTCATCACCGCGCACACGCACGGCTTCGATGCCTTCGCCGAGCACGCCCGCAAGACTCCCTGGGAGGACGTCCTGGAGGCCACCGGGCTGCCGGAGGACGAGATCGAGGCCGCGTTCCGGGAGGTGCTAGCCGCCGAGAGGATCGTCGTCTGCTGGGCGATGGGCCTCACCCAGCACCGCCACTCCGTTCCGACCATCCGGGACGTCGTCAACTTCCTGCTCCTGCGCGGCAACATCGGCCGTCCCGGCGCCGGACTGTGCCCGGTGCGCGGTCACTCCAACGTGCAGGGCGACCGGACGATGGGCATCCACGAGAAGCCCGGCGAGGACTTCCTCGACGCCCTCGCCGCCGAATTCGGTTTCGAACCGCCACGTCACCACGGGCACGACGCGGTCGAGACGATCCGCGCCATGCGCGACGGCCGGGTGAAGGTCTTCGTGGGGCTGGGCGGCAACTTCGTCGCCGCCGCCCCCGACACCGAGGTGACCGAGCAGGCGCTGCGCGGTTGCCGGCTCACCGTGCAGATCTCCACCAAGCTCAACCGGTCCCACGCGGTCACCGGGGAACAGGCGCTCATCCTGCCCTGCCTGGGCCGCACCGAGGCCGATCTACGGACCTCGGGGCCCCAACTGGTGACGGTGGAGGACTCCATGGGCATGGTGCACCTCTCGCGGGGACGGCTCGCCCCCGCCTCCGATCACCTCCGCGGCGAGGTGGCGATCATCTGCGGGATGGCCCGGACCGCCCTCGGGGACCGCGAACCGCAGGTGTCCTGGGAGGAGTTCGAAGCCGACTACGACAGCGTCCGCGACCGCATCGCACGGGTGATCCCCGGCTTCGAGGACTTCAACGACCGAGTGCGCCGGCCCGGCGGCTTCACCCTGCCCCACCCGCCCCGCGACGAGCGCCGCTTCACCACCGCCACCGGCCGGGCCAACTTCACCGCCAACCCGCTGGACATCCTGCGCGTACCGGAAGGCCGGCTGCTGCTGCAGACGCTGCGCTCGCACGACCAGTACAACACCACCATCTACGGACTGGACGACCGCTACCGCGGCATCCACCAGGGCCGCCGCGTGCTTTTCGTGCACGAGGACGACCTCACCTCCCGCGGGCTGGCCGACGGCGACCTCGTGGACATCGTCAGTGAGTACGAGGACGGGGTGGAGCGCCGAGCACCGGCCTTCCGCACCGTCGCCTTCCCGACGCCCCGCGGCTGCTGCGCGGCGTACTTCCCGGAGACCAACGTCCTGGTGCCCCTGGACTCCACGGCGGCCATCAGCAACACCCCGACGTCCAAGTCCGTCGTGGTCCGGCTGGAACGGGCTGCCGGGGCGTGACCCACCCCTTGACACCGCTCCTCCAGAGGAAGGAATGTTTCTCATGGCGCACCTAAGTGCGCTATGCGCAACGCATGCTGGTGGGGCGGCCCGGCACCGCACCCGTCTGTCGTACGGAAACCCGCGAGTGGATTCTCCGGGTTCACGTTCGTGCCGGTGACCGGCGAGATCCTCGCCGACCTGGCCACCGAAGGCGGCACCGAGCATCCCATCGCCCTCCTCTACCCCCGCCGCGTACGCGTCTGACATTCACCGAAGGTGACACGATGACCATCACCAACCTGCCGTCGACCGACCTGCCGTCCAGCCTGATCGCCACGCTGCCCGGCGACCACTACACGGACCCCGACATCTTCGCCCTGGAGCAGGAGCGCATATTCGAGTCCATGTGGTTCTGCGCGGCCCGCGCCTCGGAGCTGGCCAGGCCCGGACAGTTCCGCACCTACCAGGTCGGACGGGAGAGCGTGCTGATCTCCCGCTCGAGGGACGGATCGATCAGGGCCTTTTTGAACATCTGCCGGCACCGCGGGGCCAAGCTGTGCACCGCGGAGTCCGGCGAGGTCAAGCGGGCCTTCCAGTGTCCGTACCACGCCTGGACCTACGGCCTCGACGGCAAACTGGTCGCCGCGCCCAACCTGACGTCGATGCCGGACATCGACCGGGTCGAATACGGCCTGGTCAACGTCCATGTCCGGGAGTGGCTCGGGTACGTGTGGGTGTGCCTCGCGGACACCGCGCCGTCCTTCGAGGAGGACGTGATGGGCGCGGTGACCGAGCGCCTGGGCGCCGCCGAGTCGATCGGGCACTACGACATCGAGAACCTGTCGGTCGGCAAGCGGTTCGTCTACGACGTGAAGGCGAACTGGAAGCTGATCATCGAGAACTTCATGGAGTGCTACCACTGCGCCACGATCCACCCGGAACTGACCGAGGTGCTGCCCGAGTTCGCCGACGGCTTCGCGGCGCAGTACTACGTCGGGCACGGGGCCGAGTTCGGTGAGGAGGTGCGGGGTTTCACCGTCGACGGCGGCGAGGGCCTGGACCGGATTCCCGGGGTGGCGGAGGAGCAGGACCGCCGCTACTACGCGATCACGGTCAGGCCGCAGGTGTTCATCAACCTGGTCCCCGATCACGTGATCTTCCACCGGATGTATCCGATGGCGGCGGATCGCACGATCGTGGAGTGCGACTGGCTCTACCTTCCGCACGTCGTCGACAGCGGCAAGGACGTCAGCCGGTCGGTGGAGCTCTTCCACCGCGTCAACCAGCAGGACTTCGACGCCTGCGAGCGCACACAGCCCGGGATGAGCTCCCGCGCCTACGCCAAGGGCGGCGTCCTCGTCCCCAGCGAGCACCACATCGGCGCCTTCCACACCTGGGTGCAGGACAGGCTCGGGGCGCCCCCCACTCACTGACGGGCTGTGCCCCGGACCCGAGGAACCGGACCGGGTGGTCGGCGCGAACGCGCGGGCCACCCGGCCCCGCAGACCGGACGGACGGTGCCCAGGCCTGCCCAGGCCGGGGGTGGTGACAGGTGATCAGGCGAGGCTCTGCGTCCGCGGCGGCCGTCATCGGGGTCGCGTACGGGAGCACACCCCGCGGTGGCCGCTCCGGCGTTCTGGAGTCCTAGGCGGCCTGAAGCCGGCCTCGGCGAGTCCGAAGCCGGCTGAACACCGGCCTACCCCGGGAGGGCCGGCTCACCGCTGACGTCGGCCGAGCACGCCACCGCGAGCATCCGGGAGGCCTTCAGCTCGGTCTCGTCCCACTCGCGCTCGGGGTCCGAGCCCCAGGTGATGCCGGCGCCGGTGCCGAAGCACAGCACGGGGCCGGCCGTGGTCCGCACGATCCAGAAGGTGCGGATGCCGACGGCCAGTTCGCCGGTGCCGCGGTCGGCGTCGACCCAGCCGACGCCGCCGCAGTACGGGCCGCGAAGTGTGGTTTCCAGCGCCTCGATGATCCGCAGCGCGCTGGACCTGGGAGCGCCGGTCACGGAGCCGGGCGGGAAGGTGGCCGCCAGAAGTTCCGGCCAGCCCGCGCCCTCGGCGAGCTCGCCGCGCACGGTGGAGACCAGGTGCACCAGGCCGGGGTGTTGTTCGACCGCGCACAGCGCGGGCACGGTCACCGAGCCCGTGGCGCAGACACGGCCCAGGTCGTTGCGGACCAGGTCCACGATCATCACGTTCTCGGCCCGGTCCTTCTCCAACAGGTCCGCCGCCGTCCGACCGGTGCCCTTGATCGGCCCGGACTCCACGATCCGCCCGCCACGGCGCAGGAACAGCTCGGGTGAGGCGGTGGCCACCTCCACGCCGTGTGCGGGCAGCCGGACCGTACCCGCGTACGGGGCCGGGTTGCCCCGGGCCAGCAGCGCGGTCAGCGCGTCCACGTCGGCGGGCAGTCCCTCGGGCTCGGGCAGCGGAGCGGACAGGACGCGGCAGAGGTTCGCCTGGTACACATCGCCCGCCGCGATGTGCTCGCGGATCCGCCCTACCGCCGCGGTGTACGCGGCGCGGTCGAGCGAGGAGGTCCAGTCACCGGCGGCGGGGCCGCGCCAGGCGCCGGGCCGGGGAGCGGGGACGGGTTCGTGCCGTACGTCCCCGAAGCGGGCGCAGACCAGCCGGCCCTCGAAGTCCGCGACCACCGCCCAGAACCCGGCCGAGTCCAGGGCCGCGGGGTCGCTGGTGACATCCCGCAGGCCAGTGGCGACGAGTTCGCCGAAGCGGGCCAGCGGAGGCAGGCGGGGCAGCACGTCTGCCCGGTGTCGACCCATACCCGAAATACCTTTTCGTGGGGAGGAGCCACGTGGTCATGGTGCGCGCCGCGCGCCCCGGCGAGAGTCGTCGACCTTCACGACTGACGCCGGGGCGCGCGGCGTATGGGCGCCGGCCTATGTGGTGCGCGCTTCCACCACGCTGTCCTTGGCCCCGTTCGAAGAAGCCCCGTTCTCCAGGCCCTCCTCGATCGCTGTGACGGCCTGGTCGACGAGCCGCTCCTCCTGCTTCTTCCGCTGGGCGGCGAGATAGGCATGGTGCTCTCGGCGGAAGGCCTTGGCCGTGGCGAGGCACATCCCGATCATCACCAGGCTGAAGGGCAGTGCCGTGATGATCGCCACCGTCTGCAGCGTGGACAGCGACGAGGTTCCCGTGCCGCTGGCGATCAGCAGTGCGATGGCCACGGCCCCCTGGGCCGCGCACCAGAACACACGGCTCCAGGTCGGCGGGTCGGGGTTGCCGCCGGAGGCCAGCACGTCGACCACATAGCTGCCGGAGTCGGAGGAGGTGACGAAGAACAGCACGATCAGCAGGATCGCCGCCCCAGCGACGAGCGTGCCGCCCGGCAGGGTGTCGAGCAGCTGGAAGAGCGCGCTGTCCGTACCCACCGCGCCGTCCTCGCCCACCAGTCCGCCGGCACCGACCGTCTCGCGGTGGAGCGCCGAGCCGCCGAGGACGGCGAACCAGAAGAAGGTCAGCAGAGTCGGTACCAGCAGCACGCCCGTGACGAACTCACGGACGGTCCGGCCGCGGGAGATACGGGCGATGAAGACGCCGACGAACGGGGCCCAGGAAATCCACCAGCCCCAGTAGAAGACCGTCCAGCCGCTCACCCATGCGGTGCCCTCGGCGCCGTGGGAGGCACCGGTGTCGAAGCTCAGCGCGAGGAGGTTCTGCAGATACGCGCCGATGTCCTCGACGAAGCCGTTGAGGATGAACAGCGTCGGGCCCGCGACGAGTACGAACACCAGCAACCCGCCGGCCAGGCCCATGTTGATGTTCGACAGCCACTTGATGCCCTTGCCGACGCCCGTGACCACGGAGACGGTGGCGAGCAGGGTGATGGCCACGATGAGCACGACCCGAAGGGGCGTGCCGGGGTCGGTCACCCATCCCTGGAAGCCGAGCCCCGCGGAGATCTGCAGGACGCCGAAGCCGAGCGAGGTGGCCACACCGAAGACGGTGCCGACGACGGCGATGGTGTCGATGGCGTCGCCCCAGGCGCCCTTGATCCTGTCGCCGAGGAGCGGCTCCAGAGCCCAGCGGATCGAGATGGGACGGCTCTTGCGGTGCACGGCGTAGGCGACGGCAAGACCGACCACGACGTAGATGGCCCAGGGGTGGATACCCCAGTGCAGGAACGTCTGGACCATGGCGGACTCGCTCCGCGCGGCCGCGCCCTCACCGACACCCGGCCTCGGGGAGACGAAGTGGTTCAACGGCTCGGCGACGCCCCAGAAGACCAGCCCGATACCCATACCGGCGGCGAACAGCATCGCCAGCCATGAGCCCATGCTGAACTCGGGCCGCTCGTCGTCCTTGCCGAGCTTGATGTCTCCGAAGCGGCCGATACCGACCCAGAGGGCGAAGATCACAAAGAGTGAGACGAGGGCGGTGTAATACCAGCCCAGGCCACTGATGATCTCCTCCTGCACCGTACTGATGACGCTCTGTGCGGAGTCCTTGAAGAGCGTGGTGTAGAGCACGAAGGCAACGATGATGATGGTGGAGGGCCAGAAGACACGGGGTGCGATCGAGGCCAGGGGGAGCGGGTCCCCGATTTCTCTTGATCCGAGGTGTCACCTGGCGACTTCGCCATCTGGGGAACAGCCATGCTCTTTTTCCTTCTGTCGTCGGGCTCGGGCATGGTCGGGTCGGACTGCCTTGCGCTGCGGTGGCGCAGTGTTCAGCGACATGGATGACGAGGGACGAGGCGGCTTCACCGCAGGCACTCAGCAGCATGGTGTTGCGCAATGAGAGATGTTTATCTGCTGGCGCAACAGAGAACACTCCTTGTGTCCCGCCGTCAAGACCATCGCGCCGACCGCCGGGCCTTCGACCAGGATTGGAATCGCCCCGTGACTCATGGCGCGACCAGCGTGGCGGGGGAGCGATGTCGTGAGAGCTCCCGGAACAACCGTGACCGGCGGCACCGGGTGCCTGCGCCCTGGCCGGCCGGGCTTCTCCAGCGCTCACGCCCGCAGCCGTTCGGCTCCGGGCGTGAGCTGCCCCGACTTCCCGTACCTGGTGCCGGACCGACTTGCGGTATCGCCGAGCGCCGCGCCCGTGAACTCTCGTACGGCATCCATGTCACCCGGCATCAATGCGACCGGGCCGACGTCCTCGTGACGCACCCATGGGGCGCCGTGGGACGACGGACGCCACAGAGCCTACCCCAGCCGGGCCGAGGCATGTGGCGACGATGTCCCTGACCTGCGACGACTGCTGTGCCGTCGTGTGGAAGCCGATCAGATCGGGGCCCGGCCGCCCGATCGCCGCGTACAGGCGAACCCGCCGGGAAGCGCCCACGGGGCGGCGCCGGTGGGGACACCGCCCGGCGGGAGCGGCTGCCGGCCCAGCACGTACAGCCGTCCGGGGACGCTCCCGTGCCCGGTGGGGCGAGGCCGTACCGGCTGTCGGTCATGCTGATCGGCAGCCGTGATGTCGGCCACTCGCTCCTTGCGGCCAGCCGCCCGCGGAACGGGTGCTCGGCGTCGCGAGTGAGCAGGTGCTGGACGTGGTCGGCCTGCGAGGTGGTTCCGTCGCAGCTCACACTTGTGTCTCCCCGGCACGGACGAGACGGGTCTCGCAGGCGATGACGACGAGGCGGGCGGGGTCGAGGGCGCCGAGTCGGCCATGGCCGGTTGGCATGGGTCTTCACGGTGATAGGGATGACGAAGAGCCGCTCGGCGATCCGGTCGTCGGACAGGCCCGCGGCCACCAGGGGCATCACCTCGCGCACGGGGCACCTGGGATCGTCGGCTTCCCTGATCGGCACGCCCTGGCGATGTTCTGGACGCCCGCGAGGTGCAGGTCCTTCTGTTAGCAGGGTGGGAACGCTCCCAGTGATGGCACGCCAAGAGCAGCTCGCATGTCGCCCCTCGCCGCCTCGACGCACGGGTGGGCGCGTAGCGCTGTCATCGGTCCCGGGTCTCAGCGCCGCGGCTCCATCTCCCAGCTGGCCAGCATCCGCAGGGCTTCCTCCGAGCGGGAGCCCGGCTCGGCGTGGTAGGTGTTCAGCCGCATGGGGGCGCCCCCGGGCAGCGCCATGGCTTCGTGGACGAGGTCGAACTCTCCCACCAGCGGGTGCCGTATCCGCACGGTCTCGCCGACGGTTCCGCAGCTCACCTCGTGATGTGCCCACAACTGACGGAACTCCTCGCTCTTCTGCGACAACTCCTCGATCAGCGAAGAGAGACAGGAATCCCCGGGGCTCTTGCCGGCGTTCATCCGCAGAACGCCGGCGGTTCTCAGCGCCGTGGCGTGCGGGTCGGCGAACCGGGCGCGCGCCTCGGGCGAGAGGAAGATCAGCCGGGCCACGTTGCGCTCCTCGGGCGGCAGCTGGGCCCAGTCCCCGAAGACGGCGGTGGCGAGCTGGTTCCATCCCAGGATGTCCAATCGCCGGCCGACGGCGTAGGCGGGTACGCCGAGCGCGTCGAGCAGGTGTTGAACGGTGGGCCGCAGTCGCTGCGGCGGGGGTGGGGCGTGCGTCGTGCTCTGCCGCTCGGGCTGGGCCAGCCGGAGCAGATGGTCACGCTCCTCCTCGGTCAGCCGCAGGGCGCGGGCGACGGCGTCCAGCACCTCGACCGACATCGTGTCGCCGTACCCCTGCTCCAGGCGGGCGTAGTACGCGTACGACACGCCCGCCAGCTGCGCCAGCTCCTCGCGCCGCAGTCCGGGGACCCGTCGTCGCCCGTAGGAGGGCAGGCCCACGTCCTCGGGCCTGAGCCGGGCCCTGCGAGAACGCAGGAACTCTTTCAGCTCGGTACGCCGGTCAAGTCCGGACGTCACTTGGTCACCGGGCGCCACATGTGAAGACATCGCTGTCCTCCAGTTGTCGAACGTGCTCGCAGGTGCGGAGCAGCGTACAGTATCGACTCCGAGGCTCCTAATGAGACTGAGTATCAAAATGGTGTACGGTCTCCTTGTAAGACTTTTTGCACGGGAGTGTTCTCGTGAGCAAGACCTGGTTCATCACCGGTTCCTCGCGCGGCTTCGGCCGCCAGTTCGTCCAGGCGGTCCTGGGGCGGCGACAAGGTCGCGGCGGGCGATCCTTCCCCTGGCTCTGGACGTCACCGACAAGGGGGCCGTCGACCAGGCCGTCCAGTGGGCGCACAGCCACTTCGGCCGCCTCGACGTGCTCGTCGACAACGTCGGCTACGGACTGTTCGGCACGGTCGAGGAAGTGACGGAACGGCAGGTCCGCGACCGGATGGAGGCGAACTTCTCCGGAGCCCTGTGGGTCACCCGGGCCGCACGGCCCCTACTGCGTGCGCAGGGCGGCGGCCACCTCGTGCAGATCTCCAGCGTCGGGGGTGTCACCGCCTTCCCCGACCTCGGTGTGCACAACGCCTCCAAGTGGGCCTTGGAGGCTGTGGGCGAGGCCCTCGCCCAGGAGGTCGCCGACTTCGGGATCAAGGTCACCCTGGTCGAGCCCGGCGGCCTCGCCACCGACTGGCTTCGACCGCGACGAACTCGACCCACCCAGGCTCACCGCGTCGAGGCTGCCGCAGACCGCGCGCGCCAGGGCTCCGGCACCGATGCGGTGCTGTCGGCCACCCTCGCAGGACGGCGTGCTCGACAACGAACGGCGTGGCGCATCGGGTGGACTCCTCCCTCTCCGGATTCCCCGTATCGCCTCCTGTGCCGCAGCCCACCCGTCCGGAGACCGGGTGGGCGGGTCGTTGGATGGCTCGATCAGGGCTGGAAGGGCATCGTCCAGCAGTTGGACGTGGCGGACCTGCCCTCCAGACGGTCGGTGAGCCAGGAGATCGCCTCTCCCTGGTCGGTGAGGAGGGGGGCGAGGTGGTTGGTGAGGATCCTGTCGCCGAGGTTGGGCAGGCTGACGGCCTCGTAGGTGACGTTGCCGCCCTTGCGGCACCAGTCGACGGCCAGTTGGCGGGCCTGACCGTGCGGCACGATGTCGTCCTGAATGCCGGTGGCCACACGGACCGGGCCGGTTGGCCTGAGCGTGCCGATGCGCTGATTGTCGAGGATGGCCTGGGCGCGGGGCTCGGCGGCGATGATCTCGGCGAGGGATTTGCCGCTGGTCGTCCACGCCGTGGTCCGGCTGAAGCCGTAGCTGAGGATCGCGTCGCCGACGCACATGGTCGACGTGTCGGCGAGGGCCTTGCGTCCGGCGTCGTTGAGGTTCGCCTCGATGAGGGCGCGCACCTCGGGGTAGGTCTGCGCGAAGCCGTTGACCGACCAGCCCAGGGCACTGACCAGAGCGCTGCCGTCGATCCCCTTCATGACGGAGGTCAGGTTGGCGGGCGGCGCGCCGGCGTAGGTGCCGGCCAGTTGGACGTCGGGCGCGTAGGCGGGCTGGAGTTCGGCCGCTGACGCGCTGGCGCCGCCGCCCTCGCTGTAGCCGTACAGGCCGACGCGGGAGCCGGAGGTGAGGGAGGTGCCGGGGAGCGCGCGCGCCGCACGGACGGCGTCGAGCACCGCGCGCCCCGCGTCCAGGCGGTTGACGTAGGTGTGGAGACGGTCGGTGGTGCCCAGGCCGACGTAGTCGGTGACGACGACGGCGGCTCCGGTGGCGAGGAGACGGTAGATCGCCAGGTTCTCGTAGGCGATGGACAGGGTTTCCCCGTTGAGGGTGAGCGGGTGTTGCAGGGCGAACGAGGGCGCGCACTGGTCGCCCTGGCCCATGGTGCCCGAGGCCACCGCCACCAGGGGGCGGGGCCCGTCTCCCTTCCACTGCGCCGACGGCTCGATGTAGGCGCCCGTCACCGCGACGGCGCTGCCGCTCGAGTCGGTGGACTTGTACATCAGGCGGGTGGCCGTGCCCGGCAGGGGGCGGCCGTCGAGCCCGGGCAGCGAGAGTCCCAGGGGGAGGGGCTCTTGCCGGATCAAGGTGCCGTTGGCGGCGGGCAGTTGGGCGGGCGGGGTGTAGAAGGCCGGGATGGTGACTCCCCGGGACACGACAGGTTCGGTGTCGGTCCCGGTGGCACCGGCCGGGGCGGCGCCGACACACACGCACGCCACGGTGGCGATCGCGGCGGCGGTCAGGCGGTTGAACGTGGAACGCGGACGGGTTCTGTAACGGCTCACAGTTCACTCCTCGCGCTGCTTCGTTGCAGGGTGCGCGAAAAACTAGCACCGTTAGTTAAAGTCGACAGCGCCCACCTAAGTTACGCTTCGGTAACCATTTGTCGGAGTGGGTGCGTGGCGTGGTGCATCGGGTCGGGCCGATCGCCAAGGCCTCGTCCCTGGCGAGTGGCCGGCTGCCGGAGCACCCGCACCTTGTCCGGTGCCCTCGCCCGGTCGTCCTTCGGGCATCAGCCCGATGTGCGTACGCCGGTCCCAGAGGCCGGCCTCGTCGAGCGCTCCCCGGTGGCCGGCCGTCCGCGGCGGCTCGGCCCGGTGCCGGGGTGTTTCGTCGGCTGAGGCTCTGCACGAGGAGGCGGGATGCGGGCTGTTGGCCCGGAAACGGTCCGGATCCCGATCCCGGACGTGATCTGACCGAAGGACCCGGTTTGCTGGGAGCAGGCACGGTAGGTGGTCGGATCGACACCGCCCGCGGCTGGGGAAGCCCGGGCCGCTGAGTCCCTCGCAGCGTCTCGCCCGTGATCGCGTGACGGCGTGCCGGGACCCGATCGGGAGCGCGGCTTACGGCGACCGCCAACTGGCCGACAGGCTGACCGTGCGCAGAGACCCGATCACGGGGATGACGAAGTCCGCCGCCGGTGCCGCACGGTCTCGGGGACCTGCCGCTCCCCCGGACCGCGGCGCCCGCCCTGGTTTCGAGGACGGCCGTACCCTGCGCGGTGTCGTCCCCGGGGACCAGGAGGCGCGAGGGGGCGGGACCGGGCCAGGCCCGTGGAGCACCGCTGAAAACCCAGTGGAAGCGGTGTCGGTGGGGCCGCCTATGCTTCACCGGACGATCACGCGGGACCAGGGGAGGGCGCGGCATGTTCGGCAAGCTGTTCGGTAGGGGGGCGGAGAGACCGGCGGCGGATCCGCACGCGCTTCCCGTCCCGCGCAGGCAGAGGAACGGGATGTACACGCTGCGCGCGCTCGGGGACGTGCGGGTGCTCGCGCTGGTGGAGGCGGCCGACGCGGGTGACTGGGAGGCCGTGAAGGAGGCGCTGGCCCCCTTCGACCTCGGCCGCGACCACCAGGTTCTCGGTGAGCTGGCCGACTTGGACGGTGTGCAGGACTGGATCGGCCGGGCCGTCGAGGAGGACAAGGAGCACCGGGCGACGGCCCTGCTGGTATCCGGGACGCGCCACATCAGCTGGGGCTGGGAGGCGCGCACCGCCGCGCGTGCCGTGAACGTCACGCAGGAGCAGTGGCGGGTCTTCCACGAGCGGCTCCGTATCGCCGAGGAGCAGCTGTTCGAGGCCGCCGAGTTGCAGCCGGAATGGGTCACGCCATGGCGCCGCCTCCTCACCTCCGGTCGCGGCACGTCGCTGGGTCCCGCCGTCAACGAGACGCGGCTCGACGCCGCCCTGCGCCGCGACCCGCTGGACCTGGAGACCCATCTCGAGTGGGTGTCGCAGTTGCAGCCCCGTTGGGGCGGCGAGCCGGGCCAGGCCCTGGCATTCGCCCGCGACGCGCTCGCCGGCGCCCCGCAGGGGCACCGTCTCGGCTGCGTGATCGCCATGGCGCACATCGAGGACTGGGTCGAGTCGGACAGTGAGGACTGCCTCGAAACCCCCGAGATCCAGGCAGAGTTGAGGGACGCTGCCGACCACAGCATCCTCCACCCCGCCTACGCGTGGCGCCCGGGCTGGCAGCACGACTTCAACATGTTCGCCATGGCCCTGGCGCTGGCCGGTGAGCGCCACACGGTCCGGCGCGTCTTCCAGGCGCTGGACGGCGCCTACACCGAGTGGCCCTGGACCTACTTCGCGGACCCCGAGAAGCAGTTCGCGCGCGGACACCGCCGCGCCTGAACACCCCCGGCCCCGGTGCCACCTGACCGCAACCCGTCGCCCCTCCCACTCCGGACTGCCCGATGACTCTGCCCGACACCGCCGCGAACCCGGCCGGTACCGACCGCACCTTCCAGGTGGATCTGCGCGGCCTCGTCGATCTCCTCTCCCACCACCTCTACTCCAGCCCCCGCGTCTACCTGCGTGAGCTCCTGCAGAACGCGGTGGACGCGCTGACCGCCCGGCACGCCCTCGAACCGTCCGCACCCGCCGACGCCTTCGGCGTCCGCCTGTACGCCAACGGTTCCGTGGTACGCGTCGAGGACGACGGCGTCGGTCTCACCGAGGCCGACGTGCACCGCTTCCTCGCCACAATCGGTCGCAGCAGCAAGCGCGCCGAGCAGATCGCCGAGCAACGCGGCGACTTCATCGGACAGTTCGGAATCGGTCTGCTCTCCTGCTTCCTGGTCGCGGACGAGATCCACGTCCTGAGCCGCTCCGCCCGCACCCCCGACGCACCCGCCGTGGAGTGGCGGGGACGCGGCGACGGCAGCTACACGGTCCGCACCCTGCCCGTTTCCGCCCGCCCCCGGCCCGGCACCACCGTCACGCTGACGCCGCGCGCCGAGGCGGGCGAGTGGACCCGGCCGGCGCAGGTGCACGCGCTGGCCCGCCACTTCGGCTCCCTGCTGCGTCACCCGGTGACCTTCGACGACGGCACGGGCGGCCCGGGCGCGTCCGTCAACCCCGAGCCCGCACCCTGGGGGCGTGCGTACCCCACGCCGGGCTCCCGTTCCCGTGCGCTGGCCGCGTACGGCGAGGAGGTCTTCGGGTTCACCCCCCTGGACACCATCGAGTTGGACCTGCCGGCCGTAGGCCTGCGAGGCATCGCGTGCGTGCTGCCCGAGGCGGTGCCGGCCGGGCGCCGCCACGGCCACCGCGTGCACGTCAAGGGCATGCTGCTGTCCGAACAGGCCGAGGAGATCCTTCCCGAGTGGGCGTTCTTCGTCCGCTGCGTCGTCGACGCCGAGGTCCTGCGCCCGACGGCGTCCCGCGAGTCCCTGTACGAGGACGACACCCTCGTCGCCGTCCGCGACGCCCTCGCCGAGCGGCTGCGCGCGTGGATCGCCCGGGCCGCGGCCAGCGATCCGGACCTGCTCGCCCGCTTCCTCCAGGCCCACCACCTGGCCGTGAAGTCGCTCGCGGTGCACGACGACGAGATCCTGCGGATGCTGCTGCCCTGGCTGCCGTTCGAGACCACCGACGGGCACACCACCCTCGACGAGTTCGCGCGCACCCACCGCACCGTGCTCGTGACGTCGAGCGTCGAGGAGTTCCGGCAGGTCGCCGCGATCGCCTCGGCCGCCGGACTCGGCGTCGTCAACGGCGGCTACACCTACGACCGCGATCTGGTCCACCGGCTGCCCGAGATCAGGCCCGATGCCACCGTGGCCGACCTCGACCCCGAGACCCTCACCGCCCACCTCGACACCGTCGACCGGGAGACGGAACTCGCCGCCGCGGCCTACCTCGCCCAGGCCCGCGACGCCCTCGCCGTCTTCGACTGCGACGTCGCGCTGCGCACCTTCCAGCCGGCCTCCGCCCCCGCCCTCCTCGTCGACAGCCGCGAGGCTCGGCACGAGCGCACCCGCTCCCAGCTCGCCCGTGAGCAGGAGGGTGGCCTGTGGGGCGACATCCTCGGCGCCCTGCGCCAGGAGGCCCCGCGTGCCCAGCTGATCCTCAACCAGCTCAACCCGCTGGTCCGCACAGCCGTCACCATCGACGAGCCCGAGCTGGCCCGCACCAGCGCCGAAGCGCTCTACGGGCAGGCCGTGCTGCTGTCCCGGCGCCCGCTGAGGCCCGCCGAATCGAGCCTCATCAACCGCTCCTTCCTCGACCTGCTCGCCCACGCCCTCCGCAAGGACAGCTGACGATGCCGACCGCACCCCAGACCACCGACGAGCTGTACCAGGCGCTCCAGGAGAACGACCGGCGTCCCTACGGCCGCCCCCGCACCGTCACCGCCGAGGAACTCGTCGACGCCGCCGAGCAGTTCGAGGAGACCGTCCCGCTCGCGCACGCGCTCCTCGAACTCCAGGAGGCGTACACCTACGGCTCCGAACCCCGGAAGTCGCCCGTTGTCTTCGCCCGTCTGCTCACCCTCTTCGACGAGCAACCCGACGTCTTCGACGAGCGCCTGCGCCACACGCTGTTCTGGCGGTTCAAGTGGGTGTCCAACGCCCTGCGCGCGCTGCCCGAGATACCGCTGGCCAGCCTGCGCCAGTGGCTGACGGAGATGCGCGACCGGTACGAGAAGGCCGGCCTCGGCCTCCAGCCCTACTACGGACAGGCGTACCAGCTCGCCGCCCACGTGGGCGAGGACACCACCCTCGCCTACGAGCTGTGGGCGGGCCGCACCCGCACCCGGCTCAGCGACTGCGAGGCCTGCGAGATCTGCGAGCGCGCCCTGTACCACCTCACGGCGGGCGACGACGAGCGGGCGCTGAGCGCCTGGGAACCCGTCCTGGCCGGGAAGGAATCCTGCCAGGAGGAGCCGGCCCGCTCCCTCTCGTACGCACTGTTGCCCCTGCTGCGCACGGGCCGCACCGACCGGGCACGCGAAGTGCACCTCGTCGGCCATCGCGGCTGCCGCCGCAACCCCTCGATGTCCGGGGAGGTCGGCCGGCACCTGGAGTTCTGCGCGCTGACCGGCAACGAGGCACGCGGCCTGGAACTGCTCGCCGAGAACCGGAGCCTGTTCGACGAGGTGGACTCGCCGCTGGACCTGTTCGACTTCCTCACCGGCGTGGAGGTCCTCCTCCAGCGCGTCGAACTCCTCGGCCACGGCGAACTGCCCGCCGCCGGATACGCGGGCCGCACCTGGACGGTGGCCGGCCTGCGCGCCGAGGTGCGAGGCCGCGCCGACGACCTCGCCGCCCGCTTCGACGCCCGCAACGGAACCACGGCCCACACCGACCGCCGCAGGGCCCGCCTCGACCGCGTCCCGCTCCTGGACGCGCTGGAACTGACCCTGCGCACCCGCAGCCTCGACGACGTGGCCCCGGTCGCCGCGCCCGCCGCCCGTACGGCCGCCGCCGTCCCCGACTCGCTGCCCGAACTCATCCTCCAGGCACGGACGTCGGAGGAGCAGGGGCACCCGGACGCACAGGCCTGCTGGGCGCGGCTGCGTACGCTCGTCGCCGGCCGCGACTACACCCACCCCGAGGACCCGGCCGTGGGCCCGCTCGTCCGGCTGCGCGCGGACCTGCTGGCCGACGAGGCGAGCCGGGCGGGCGAGAAGGACGAGTTCGCCGACGCCGCCGCCCTCCACGAGGAGGCCGCGGCCCTGTACGACGACGCCGGAGCGCCGGGTCACGCGGCGCTCGCCCGCGCCTGCGCCCTGCTCGCCGCCGCCGAGATGCCCGCGGCGGGCGCGGACGGAGCCGAGGCGAAGGCCGCCGTGCTGACCGCCGCCCACGCCTCCATGGTCCGCCTGCACGAGGAGACGCCCGGCCTCGCTCCGTACCAGGAGGCCCGCCTGCTGCGGCTGCGAGCGACCGCGCTCGGCCTGCGCCTGCAGGCCTCGGCGAGCGAGGAGCACGTCGCGCCGGTCTTCGCCGAGGTGGACCTGCTGCACGCGTTCGCCACCCGGCACGACATCGGCGGGCAGATCTCCGGCGCCCTGCTGCTGCGGGCCAGCACGTACGCCATCTCCGGCGACCTGCCCGCCGCGGTCACCGAGATCGACGCCCTCCTCGACCGGCTGAAGGCGCACGGCCCCGCCTGGCACCTGCCCCGCACGCTCGGACTGCGTGGCCGGCTCCAGCTCGCCCTCCAGGACGCGCAGGCCGCACACGCGGACCTGGCCGAGGGCCTGCGACTGGCCGCCGACTGGCCGGCCGACACGGTCGACACCGCCCGCCTCCACGGTGACCTGGCCGAGGCCTGCGTGCACCTGGGCCGCCCCGACGAGTCACTGCGGCATCTGACGCGCTCGGCGGAGCTGGAGCTTCGCCGGGGCAGCCGGACTGACGCGCTCTGCACCTACAGCAACGCGGCCCAGCTCAGCCTCGACCTGGGCCGCGTCGAGGACTGCATCGCTCTGCTCGACTCCCTGCTGGCCGAACCGGACGTCGCCGCCGGAGAGCTGGACGACCGGCTCGTCGCTCAGCTGCGCCTGACCCGCGCCCGCGCGCTGCACGCGGGGGACGACCTCAAGGCCGCCACGGCGGAGTTCGTCGCCCTCGCTGCCGAGTCGGCCGGCTGGGACGACGATCCGGGGAGCCACGCCATGATCGCCGCGGAGACGGCCGTACTCCTCGGCGAGTCCGGCGAGTTCGGTCCGGCCCGAGAGGCGGCGGACCAGGCACTCGCCGCCCACGCCCGGGCCCCGCGCTACGAGCAGCTCAGCAACTGCCTGCGCGAACTCGCCCGCGTCCAAGCTCAAAAGCAGGGCCCCGAGGGCCTGGCCGACACCCTTGCCATCCTCGCCGACGCCGACCGGATCGCCGACGAGGCCCGCGCCGCCGGGTACGAGGCCCACGGCCGCTCCCTGGACACGGCCCTGGCCTACGAACACGGGCGGGTCAACGCCTACGCCGGTGAGTACGAGGACGCACTGGCCGCCTTGGAGAAGGCCCTCGCTCTGCTCGGCGAGCCGGGACCGGAGGACGACCGCGCCGGCGAGTGGGCCGAGTGCGTCCGCCTCGCGGGTGCCGTGGAGGGCATCTACCTGGAACGCCCCGCCCCTGCCCTCAGCCGCCTCGACGCGGCGGTCTCCCGCCTGACCGCTCTGGGCCGCACCGAGGAGACCGAGCCGCTGATCTCCCTGGCGGCCAGGCTGCGCGACGAGGAGTGACGCGACGGTGCCGGGGCGACATCCCGCCCCGGCACCGGGGCCCGCCTCCGCGGACCATCTCGCGGATGTACTCGCGTTCGGACTCGGCCAAGCCGGCGAAGAACGCGAAGAGGGCGGCGCCGTGCCCGGAAGGGTCGTGGACCCCTTGGAGGGGCCCGGTGAGCAGTTCGAGCTCGATGTCGCCGGTGCGCAGGCCGTCGGCGATGGGACAGGAGTTCCGCGGCGCCGCGTCCGAGGCGCTTCATCTGGCAGCGGAGCGTCGCACTCCTTGCAGGTGCCGCGTGTGCCTTCCAGGGTGTCCCGGAGGGCGGAGGGGTCCCGGCCGGGCGCGGCGCCGAGGCGGCTGAAGCTGGGGGCGCCTTTGTGGAGGGGCGGTCCGCAGAGGTAGTCCCGCAGGTAGCCGGCCTTGAGGTGGTTGGCGTGGGCGAGGCGGACGATAAAGGATTCGGTGCCTTCGCCCGGAATTCTCGCGTTACGACCCGGACCACGGGAGACATGCGGCCCGGCCGCACTTCCCGTCTCCCTTGGTCCGTGGCCCTGGGTACCCGGGGCGGCCTCCGAGGCAACAGGCGCTACGGCGACTCCGAGGCCCCGATAGAGCACGAGGCCGTGAGGCCCGCGCGCCGCTGGGTCGATGACCGCGGCACCGCCGGGTACTTTCGCGGCCATGCGTATCACTGCACCGCGCACGCACGGCGGCACTCCCGCGTCCCCGCACACCACGTCCGTCGCGGTACTGATGGAACTGCTCAGGAACGACGCGTCCGGTGGGCATGTGAAGTGCTGGGAGCGGTTCGCCGAGGCGGCGGCCCGGCGCGCGGACGAGGGAGCCGGCCTCGACCTGACCGTCTATGTGCTCGGGCATCACGAACACGTCGAGGAACTCTCGCCCCATGTGCGGTTCGTCGCCGTTCGGCCGGTGCTGAGCACGGCCGCGATCATGCCCGCGGTGGGCGGCGTGGACATCACCGACCTCGTACCCCACCACCCCCGCCTCGCCGGGCTACTGCCCCGGCACGATGTCTGGCACCTCACCCACACCTTCGCGTTCGCGTCGACCGCCGTCCGGCTCGCCCGCCGTGCCGACCCGGCGTCCCGCCCGGGTCTCGTGGCCTCGCTGCACACGGACGTCCCGGCACTCGCCTCCGTCTACACCCGTCAGGCGATGGACAGGGTGCCCGGCCTGTCCCGGCTGTCCGGCGGCCCCGCGGCCGGGTTGCCGTACCTGGTCGGGGAACTCGCCCGGCGCCGGCGCGACCGGCTGCTGCGTCGCTGCGACCGGGTGCTCGCGTCGTCGCCCGAGGCATGCGAGGAGATCGGTGCGATCACCGGCCCCGATCGTGTGTCCCTGCTGCGCCGCGGTGTCGATCACGAGCGGTTCCGGTCCGATCCGGCGGCCCGCCGCGAGCTGGCCCGTGTCCACGGGATCCCAGCGGACACGC
Organism: Streptomyces sp. TG1A-60; assembly: GCF_037201975.1. Taxonomy (NCBI): domain Bacteria; kingdom Bacillati; phylum Actinomycetota; class Actinomycetes; order Kitasatosporales; family Streptomycetaceae; genus Streptomyces; species Streptomyces sp. TG1A-60. The sequence continues at coordinate 7,257,059 of NZ_CP147520.1, forward strand.
CGCTCGTGCTGTTCGTAGGCCGGGCGGATGCCTCCAAACGCCTCCCGCTCCTCGCGGAGGCCGTCCTGCGCCTCAGGCACCGGGGCCACCGCGCGCATCTGGTGGTCGTTGGCTCCGGTGCCGCCACCGGCCTCGTCACCCGACTGCTGGGTCCCGACGTGACACACCTCGGGCCGCAGCCGCAGGAGTGGCTGGCACGGGTGTACGCCGGCTGCGACGTCTTCGCGCTGCCGTCGCACACGGAGACCGTCGGGAATGTCGTCGCCGAGGCGATGGCCTGCGGTCTGCCCGTGGTCCTGCCGGAGTGCGCCGCGACGACACAGTGGCTGGCCGCCCCCGGAGGCGACGGCCTCCTGGTGCGGGACGACACCCAGGAGGGCTGGACCCGGGCGCTGGAGGACCTGCTCGCCCGGCCGGAGGCACGGCGGGCGATGGGACGGCAGGCGGCCCGGACCGCGCGGACCAGGCATCCCACGTGGACGCGAGTGCTGGAGGAGGATCTCCTGCCCGTGTGGCAGGAGGCCGCCGGGACGGTCGAGAGAGCAGGCGCACTCCGTTCCTGAGCGGCGTTCACCGCCCGGCACCATGGGGCGGCTCGCCCCGGGGCGACGACCGCCCGCCCGTTCCGTGCCCCGCTGCGGATTCCTGCCGCCGTGTGTCCCGCTGGTGCAGTGCCGTGATCGCCGGTGACGTGTCCAGGCAGAGAATGCCGACGACGGTCGCGGCCACACCGGTGACCGTGAGCGCCGTGAGCGGCCATCCCACGTGCAACGTCTCGCCGAACAACGTGGCCCCCACTGCCACGGCGACGACCGGCTCGGCGGTGTCGATCACCGTCACCGAGGCGGCGAGCGGCCCCTCCCGGAACGCGCTCTGGATCAACAGCAGTCCGCCGATGCTCGCGATGACGAGGAGGTATGTCTGCCAGGCCGAGAGAACGGCGACGAAACCACGTGGCATCCGGGCCACGGTGGCGGCGAGCAGCACTGACTGGAACCCCATCACCGTACCTGCGGCCAGGGCCGTGAAGGACGCTCGCCCCACCCCCGCGACATACGCGCGCGCGACCAGGGCGCAGACCACCACGGCGGCGACCGCTCCCAGCGCGAGGAGCCAGGGACCGAGGCGCGCCGTCGCCGGATCCCCGCCAGTGGGCCGGGCCGTGGCCAAAGCGGCGGCCAGGCCGGCTGCCACCGCCAGTGTGCCGCTCCACTCGCGCACCCCCAGCCGCACCCGGTGCAGGCGGGCCGACAGCGGGATGGCGAAGACGAGCTCGCAGATGATCAACGGCTGCACCAGGCTGAGCGGACCGAACGCCAGCGCCAGGGACTGAAACCCGTACGCCACAACGGCCAGCCCGATGCCGGACAGCCACATCGGCTGCCGCAGCAGGTGCCACAGCAGCCGCCAGGACAACGCCTCCTCGGCCGGCCGGGTGCTCGCCGAGCGCTGCTGGAGCACACCGGCCACCGCGAAGCAGACACCCGCGGCGAGGGAGGCGAGAACGGCGACGGTCATCCGCAAGCCGGCGTTCCGAAGCGGCGGGGCGCCGCGTCAGCCCCGCGACCGCGGCGGCCTGGCATGCGTGGACAGCCGTTGCCGGTCGCCGATGTCGACGGGCCGGGGCGGCGGAAGCTCGTAGCGCACCGGGAGGCGATCGTCGGCGAGCCGCGGTTCGAGGGTGCGGACGGCGTTGCGCCTCCACGGCATGCGGGCGAAGTCGGCCTGCCCGTGCGGCACGTTGCGGGCGACACGGCACGCCGCCAGGGCGGTACGCAGCCCGAGGTGCTTGCGGTCGATCACCGTCTGGGCGCCCACGCGTTCCCGGTGGAACCCCTCCAGCGGCAGCCGGCTCGGCACCACGGCGTGCCGGATGTCAAAGAGCCGGTTGTCTCCTGTGATCATGCGGCGGGACTCGGTGTGCCAGGTCTCAGTGCCCGGGTACGGCGTCATGACCGTCGGACGCACGATCTCCGGCATCGTCTGCGCGGACTTCCGCACCAGCCGGAAGCGCGCGGCATCCCGGTCCGGGTCCACGACCAGGTCGATCGCCACGTCGATGCCCAGCTTCCGTGCACGCTCCAGCGCACGGAAGTCGTCGTCGCTGCTGATCCGCTTGCGGCACCGGTCGAGCCTCTCGCGGTCGAGGGCCCCATGCCGAGGAACGTGTACCGCAATCCCCGCGAGGCGGCGTGGGCGACGTCGCGTACGTGGGCGAGGTTGCGCTGGGTGCTCCACGGTGCGGGCCTCCTGAACGAGGGGGAAGGGCGGCATGCGGTGGTCCCGGGGGCTGCTCCGAGAGCTCGCGCATCAGCGCGTCGAGCCGCTCCGAGGGCGGCTCCGGTACGGCGGTGTGGCGCTTCCGGGGCAGGTCGGCGGCTGCGGTGGACATGAGCCTCCGGAAGTGTCGGGCCGAGTGGGGCGCCCGGCGGTGGATGCCGTCGCGCACTGCCCGGCAAGCGGTGAGTGGGGACCAACGCGTCACGCATGGCGCCGCTGTCGTTGCCGTCCGGGCAGGGGCGAGCTTTCCCGCGGCGAGCCGCAGTGTCCACGTCAGTCTCGGAGTCACCCTTCGGCCATGCCCTGAAACACGGCATGACCCATGTGCGGGAACCCTGTCCGTCACGCGAGTGACGTCATAGGCCGACCGGTTGCAGAGTGTGCCGGGCGGCAGTTGTGAGTCCGACCCGCCGTACCTGTCACCGGGGCAGGGGCGACTGGTTCTGGGCATTCCCCGGACCCCGGGCGCGTTGGCTGCGACTGGAACCCGCCGACAGTACGCCGTGCCACGGAATCGTCGGGCACGACACACTTCGCCTCCCCTTCGGAACCCGCGCCGGTCGAGCCGGGGGTCAGGCCCGCGGCAGCCAGACCGAGCACGGTGATCACCGCGCCGATCCAGCAGTCGTTTCAGACGACGCCGACCCGTGCGCCGTGTCTTCTGGTGTTCGCCGACTCGTGCCGCAACGCCTGTGGGAACGGGGCGTGACGCGGGTGTACGGCCATTCCGGAGACGGGAGCAACGGACTGCTCGGCGCCTTCGACCGGCAAAGGGGGCCTGGAGTTCATGCGGTCGACGGGCCGCTCACCCGTCCGGACGCGCTGGGCAGGGCATGAGGGAGGGCGGCGGCCAGGATGGAGGGTGCTGTCCCAGGTAAGAGGTCCGGAGCCGTCCGCTGCGCGGCCGGACGGGTGAATGAGAGTGCCTTGATCCGCAGGAAGAGCGGGTCGTCGAGCACCGATCGACGGAGTACCGCCGGTCTTGGGCCCTTCGGCGGACGGTGGTTCCGGCCCGCCCCCGTGGAGCCCCCTGACGGCTGCCGCCCGGCCGCCGTCCCCGTCCGCCGTCCACCGAGGTGACCATGCGCCTGCTTCTCGTCCATCCCAGCTCCCTGATGTACTCGGAGATCTTCCTGCGTCTGGAGCCGCTCGGCCTGGAGCGGGTGGCCGGCGCTGCCCGCGACGCGGGCCACGAGGTGAGGATCGTGGACCTGCAGGTGACCGGCACCAAGGAACTGGCCCGCGAGTTCACCTCCTTCCGCCCCGACGCCCTCGGCGTCTCCCTGAACTACCTGGCCAACATCCCCGAGGCGATCGGCCTCGCCCACGCGGCCAAGCGCGCCGCCCCGGACTGCTTCGTCTTCTTCGGCGGGCACAGCGTGTCCTTCGTGGCGGAGGACGTGCTCGCACAGGCCGCGGGGGCCGTGGACGCGGTGATCCGCGGCGAAGGGGAACCGGCCGTGGTTCCGCTGCTGGAAGCGGTGCGTGACGGAGGGCTGGAGGGCGTGCCGGGAATCGTCACTCCGACGGGCCGTGGCCCCGAACCGCGGATGCTGCACGGCATCGACAGCCCCGCGCCGGCGCGCGACCTGACGCGGCACCGGCGCAGGTACTTCATCGGGGAACTGGATCCCTGCGCGTCGATCGAGTTCACCCGAGGTTGCCCGTGGGACTGCTCCTTCTGCTCCGCCTGGACCTTCTACGGCCGCAGCTACCGCAAAGCCTCCCCCGAGGCGGCCGGCGCGGAGATGGCGAGCATCCGGGAACCGAACGTGTTCATCGTCGACGACGTCGCCTTCATCCGGCCCGAGCACGGGCACGCCATCGCCGCCGAGCTGGAACGCCGCAGGATCCGCAAGCACTACTACCTGGAGACCCGCAGCGACGTCCTGCTGCGTAACGAGGAGGTCTTCCAGCGCTGGGCCCGACTCGGCCTGAAGTACATGTTCCTCGGCATGGAGGCCATCGACGCCGAGGGACTGGACCTGTACCGCAAACGGGTCAGCCCCGACGACAACTTCCGCGCCCTGGAAGTGGCACGCCGGCTCGGCCTCAGCGTGGCGATCAACCTCATCGTGGACCCGGCGTGGGACGAGGAACGCTTCCGTGTCGTCCGTGAGTTCGCGCTCGCCGTCCCGGAGATCGTGCACCTGACGGTGATGACGCCCTACCCCGGAACGGAGATCTGGCACACCGAGTCCCGCAGGCTCACCACCCGCGACTACCGGCTGTTCGACATCCAGCACGCCGTGGTGCCCACCACCTTGCCGCTGGACGTCTTCTACCGCGAACTGGTGAAGACCCAGTCGGTCATCAACCGCAAGCACCTCGGCCTGCGGACCGCGGCGGGCGCCCTACGCGTCCTGGGCGGCAACCTCGCCCGCGGACAGACCAACTTCGCCCGCATGCTGTGGAAATTCAACCGTGTCTACAACCCCGCACGGCAGTTGGCCGACCACCGCCGCCCGGTGCGCTACGAGCTCCCGCTCCCGCGGCATCTGGACGTCGGTGACCGCCGCAAGCTGTACGTCCACACCCGGCCGGCCGGCCGACGCGACGCCGGACGGGCAGAATAGGACGGTGCCGCACGCGGACATCCACGGCTACCGCACGATCATCGGGTGAACGCGCTTGACCTGCAAGAAGTATGCAAAGGGAGCGCAGGACTCGGCGCATGGAGCGTTGCGCTTCTCGAGAAGGGGAACGGTGGAAGACCGTGTGCCCTGTGGCCCCATGGGGCCACAGGATCCTTACCAGCGCAGTCATGGATCCCACCCGCGCTGCTCGGCTCAGTGTCCGGTTCCATCCGGACGGAGACCCGGCACCCGGAAGCTGGAGCAACTCGTCGTGCCGGTTACCTCCTCTTCGCCCGGGTCGAGATCTTCTCGGAGAAGATCCGCGGGGCCGGATGACGTCGTTCCGAGACTGGCTCATCGCGGTAGGACGTCAGCTCGCACATCAGCCGGGACCGGCTCAGGACCTGGAGGTCCACGACGCGGGGGCGTACGCCAGGGCACTGGGTGGACGAGCAGCAGACGCGCTGTCACCTTGCTACCGGCTCGGGGACGGGGCGTGTCCGAACTTCTGATGGCGGGTGGTCAAAACGAACCTGCCCGTGCCTGTCCCTGCGTACGGCCATTCAGCAGCACTGGACGTTGCGAAAGGAGTGGTTTTTCTGGTGCGTCGGTACGGGGGGGCTCCGGGGGCGTGGCGCTGAGGAAAGCACCGGGTAATGGAACGGCATCGTGGGATCCGGACGTACCGGTTGATGTGCCGCTCCGGACGATGAAACCGGAGGTGTTCCGCGGTACCGCCCATACACTCCGACGGATCGTCGACCAGACCGAAGCGTAGGGAGACAGCCCGATGACGCACTCCGGAAATCTCAAGGCGAATTCCGGATTTCCTCCGGCGGCGGCCACGGCTGGACCCGGCACGCACACGAGAATGCAGGAGTCAGCGCGACGGGGCGCCTCGGGCGTGGCACTGGTGACGGGGGCGTCCTCGGGCATCGGCGCTGCGATCGCGAGACGGTTCGCCGCGGGCGGGTGGCAGCTTCTCCTCAGCGGGCGGGACCGGCGTCGCCTGGAGGAGACGGCCGCCGGTACGTCGGCCGTCGTCCTGCCCATCGATCTCGCCGCCGCGGACGGTCCTCGCCTGCTGGCCTCGTCCGCGCTCGATGTGGCTGGGCAGATCGACGTGCTCGTCGCCGCGGCCGGGATCGGCTGGTCCGGGCCCTTCGTCACCATGCCGCACGCGGCCATCGACGGGATGCTGACCGTGAACCTTGACGCCACGCTCCACCTCGTGCGGGAGGTACTGCCCTCCATGGTGGCGGCCGGACAGGGACGCGTCGTGCTCATCGGATCCGTCGCGGGAACGGTCGGCGTGCGCGACGAGGCGGTGTACTCGGCCGCCAAGGGAGCGGTGGCCGTGTTCGCCGAGGCACTGCGGCAGGAGCTGCGGGGCACCGGAGTCCGTGTGACGCACGTCGTACCGGGGGCGGTGGACACGGCATTCTTCGAACGGCGGGGCACACCGTACCGCCGGGCCCGGCCGCGCCCGGTTCCCGCCGGTCGGGTCGCCGACGCGGTCTGGGACGGCCTTGAGCACGGACGTGACGACGTCTACGTGCCCTCCTGGCTGCATCTGCCGGGCCGGGTACGCGGCGTCGCACCCGCCCTGTACCGTCGGCTGCTGGGGCGCTTCGGTTGAGTACTCGTAGTCCGCAGTGATCCGTCCCAAGCCGCTCAGCTTGACTCTGTCGGGGATCTTGGTGTTTCTCAGCGCGGGAACGAGATCAGAGGGCATGCTCGGGGCTGTTTCGAAGGCCGATGCAGTTGACGAGGTGTTCGTTGTCCTTCTGTCCCCGTTCCGGTGAACAAGTCCCGTCGCTGACTGCGCAGATCGCGCGGGCGAGTAATCCGGGCGGCACGACGGCGATGTGGGTGCGTGACCGCCTCGACGGCCTGTGGCGGGACGAGGACTTCGCCGACTGGTACCCGCGCAACGGGCGCCCGGCGCTCTCACCCGCGCAGCTGGCCACGGTCAGCGTGCTGCAGTTCCTGTCGGGCCTTTCCGACCGTGATGCCGCCGAGGCCGTGCGCTGCCGCATCGACTTCAAGTACGCGCTCGGCCTCGATCTCGACGATCCCGGCTTCCACCACAGCGTGCTGTCCGACTTCCGGGACCGCCTGCTGCTGGACGGCCGTGCTGACCGCATGCTTGATCTCGCGTTGGCCCGGCTGAAGGAGGCCGGACTTGTCCGCGAGCGCACCACCCAGCGCACCGACTCCACCCACGTCCTGGCCGCAGTGCGGGACCTGCCCCGCCTTGAATTGGTCACCGAGGCCATGCGTGCGGCCCTCGAGGAACTGGCCCGCTCCGCCGACCACGCGCTGGACGGCCTGGTCGATGAGGACTGGGGCCGCCGCTACGGCCGGCCGGTGCGCCTGGGCGAGAACCCCACCCGGCCCAAGACCCGGATCAACACCACCGGAGAAGACGCTCGCCGTCTGCTCGAACACCTGGGCCGAAACCATCCCGGCCTGCTCGGCGGCCACCGGACCCAGGTTTTACGGCAGGTCCTGGTGCAGAACTACTACTGGGACTCCGCGGGCCGCCTGCGCTGGCGCGACGATGACGACGGCAGCGGCCTGCCGCCCTCGGCCAGCCGGATCGTCTCGTATGCAGGGACTCCCACGCCTGCGATCCTGGCGAGCCGCCAGCTGACACCCGCAGCCACCAAGATCCCCGGCAGAGTCAAGCTCAGTGAAACCTTGGCCCGGAAATGCCCCGGAACTGCTGGTCAGAGCTGGGATAGAGGTGGGAGATATCGGGAGTAAGGGCGTGTTTCGATTCGCTGCTTAGGTGTGTGCCGAGAAGGGCGCCTGCCGGGCATCTGGCCTGGTCAGGCGCCCTTCTTCTGCGTCTAGAAGAAGCCCAGCTTCTTCGGCGAGTACGACACCAGCAGATTCTTCGTCTGCTGATAGTGGTCCAGCATCATCTTGTGCGTCTCACGGCCGATGCCCGAACCCTTGTAGCCGCCGAACGCGGCGTGGGCCGGGTAGGCGTGGTAGCAGTTGGTCCAGACGCGGCCCGCATGGATGGAACGGCCCGCGCGGTAGGCGGTGTTGGTGTCGCGTGTCCAGACACCCGCCCCCAGGCCGTAGAGCGTGTCGTTGGCGATTTTGATGGCGTCGTCGAAGTCGTTGAACGAGGTGACGGAGACGACCGGTCCGAAGATCTCCTCCTGGAAGATCCGCATGCGGTTGTCTCCCTCGAAGATCGTCGGCTGGACGTAGTAGCCGCCCTTCAACTCGCCCTCGTGTTCGATGCGTTCGCCGCCGGTGAGGATCTTCGCGCCTTCCTGCCGGCCGATGTCCAGATAGGAGAGGATCTTCTCCAGCTGGTCGTTGGATGCCTGAGCGCCGATCATGGTCTCCGTGTCGAGCGGATGCCCGGTCTTGATCTGCTCGGTGCGGGCGACGGCCGCCTCCATGAACTCGGCGTAGTTCCCGCGCTGCACGAGCGCCCGCGACGGGCAGGTGCACACCTCGCCCTGGTTGAGCGCGAACATCGTGAAGCCTTCGAGGGCCTTGTCACGGAAGTCGTCGTTCGCCGACCACACGTCGTCGAAGAAGATGTTCGGCGACTTGCCGCCGAGTTCGAGGGTCACCGGCGTGATGTTCTCCGAGGCGTACTGCATGATCAGACGACCGGTCGTCGTCTCGCCCGTGAACGCCACCTTCGCCACGCGCGGACTTGACGCCAGCGGCTTGCCCGCCTCCACCCCGAACCCGTTCACGATGTTCACGACGCCCGGCGGCAGCAGATCCGCGATCACGCTCAGCCAGACATGGATCGACGCCGGGGTCTGCTCGGCCGGCTTGAGCACGACCGCGTTGCCCGCCGCCAGCGCGGGCGCCAGCTTCCAAGTCGCCATGAGGATCGGGAAGTTCCACGGGATGATCTGTGCGACCACGCCGAGCGGCTCGTGGAAGTGGTATGCCACCGTGTCGTCGTCGAGCTCCGCCAGCGAACCCTCCTGTGCCCGGATCGCCCCCGCGAAGTAGCGGAAGTGGTCGATGGCGAGCGGGATGTCGGCGGCCAGCGTCTCGCGCACCGGCTTGCCGTTCTCCCAGCTCTCCGCGACCGCCAGCTTCTCCAGGTTCGCCTCCATCCGGTCGGCGATCCTCCGCAGAATGTCCGAACGCTCGGTCACGGACGCCCGCCCCCAGCCGGGCGCCGCCGCGTGCGCCGCGTCCAACGCGCGCTCCACGTCCTCGCTCGTACCCCGCGCGATCTCCGTGAACGGCAGCCCGTTCACCGGGCTCGAGTTCTCGAAGTACTGCCCGCGCGCCGGCGGCACGTACTCGCCCCCGATGAAATGGTCGTAACGCGCCGCGTAGGAGACGACCGCTCCGTCCGTACCTGGCGCTGCGAAACGGGTCATGGATACCTGCCTCCCGAGAAGCGCCACCCGCCATTGGGCAGCTCTCGCGAGGAGGCTAGAAACCGGGATGTTGCAAGGACGTTGCGGTGCTCCATCTCCTCATCCCGCTTTCCTCATTGCGCTCTCCTCGGACCGGCACCCGGGCACACCGTCCTCAGGGACCTGGGCGGCGGCCCCATCCCGGTGGCGCCGCCAGTTCCGACTCCAGTTCGCGCAGCCGTGCCCGGACGGCCGCCGCGGGGCGTACGGCCGCGAGTGCCCGCCAGACGTCCAGATCCTCCTCACCCCAGGGGGCGTGTGCCCAGCCCGCCAGGAGGTCGGGGTCGCGGCGGGCTATCAGGGCCGCACGCAGCCCGTCGGCGAGCCTGTGCCGCAGCCGTACGACGGCCGGTGCCTGCGAACCGGGCAGCAGTGGACCCCCGTACGCCTCAGTGGCCGCCGTGATCGCGCCCGTCTCCAGCCTTCGTTCCACCACCGTCACATCGGACTCGACCGGAACCGTGAACCGGTACGGACGCGACCCCAGCAGGCCCGGCCCGAGCAGCCGACGCAGCCGGGCCAGTTCGGCCCGCAGCGTCACCGGCGTCACCGACTCGTCCTCGTACAGTGCGCAGAGCAGCTCGTCCCCGGACAGGCCCTCCGGGTGCCGGGCGAGGAGCACCAGGATCTCGCTGTGCCGACGGCTGAGCCTGATCTTCCTTCCCGCGACGAGGAGTTGAGCCTCGTCGCGGCCAAGGGCGGCCAGTTCGAGCGCGTCGGCCGACGCGCCGGGCGGGGCGAGCAGGGCGAGCTGGGACTCGGCGGCCCGCGCCACCGCCTGGACGAAGCCGAGGCTGTGCGGATGCGCCAAGCCGTCGCCGCCGGTGATGTCGACCGCGCCCAGCACCCGCCCCGTACGCGGGTCGTGCACCGGCGCCGCCGCGCACGTCCACGGCTGCACCTGCCGTATGAAGTGCTCCGCCGCGAACACCTGCACGGGCCGGTCCACGACGACCGCGGTGCCCGGCGCGTTGGTACCGACCGCGGACTCGGCCCAGCGCGCACCCGGCACGAAGTTCATCCGGTCCGCCCGCCGCCTGGTCGCCGAGTCCCCCTCCACCCACAGCAGCCTGCCCTGCGCGTCGCACACGGCCAGCAGGTGTTCGCCGTCCGACGCGAACGTGCCCAGCAACTCACGGACCAACGGCATCACCCGGGCCAGCGGATGCTCCGCGCGGTAGGAACCGAGGTCGCCGTCCGTCAGCTCCACAGGCGCGGTGCCTTCCGGCCCGACACCGGCCCTGGCCGAACGCCGCCACGAGTCGGCCACCACGGAACGCACCGGCCGCGCCATCGTGCCTCCCTGAGTGAACGCCTCATGGGCGCTGAGCAGCACCCGCACTCGTTCGACGGGGTCGGCTCCCGGTTCCAGCGCCACACATGGATCGGTCAACTCGGCCTCCCGGAAGGCGTGCACGGCACGCACCATCGTCACCGCCGGACGCGCACCCCGGCAAGCCGCGCGACCCCACTTCGCCTCGGACAGCCTCGGACCGCGCTGGCGGGACAGTCCGACCGCCCTTGCCCGGCTCGGCCTCAGACGGCGTTCACCAGGTGTATGTAGCGGGCCCAGTCCCAGTGCGGCCCGGGATCGGTGTGGTCGGTGCCCGGCACCTCATGGTGGCCGATGATGTGTGTGCGGTCCTTGGGTATGCCGTGTCTGTCGCAGATCACCGCTGTGAGCGCCGCCGACTGTTCGTACATGGCGCCGGTGAAGTACTGGGGCCGGTCCACCCAGCCTTCGTGCTCGATGCCAATGCTCCGCGCGTTGTAGTCCCAGTCGCCCGCGTGCCAGGCGATGTCGCGCTCACGGACGCACTGGGTGACCCGCCCGTCGGCCGACCGGAGGACGTAGTGTGCGGAGACCTGCTTCGCCGGGTTCCAGAAGACGGGCAGGGTGTTCTTGTACGTCGTCTGCGTCACGTGGATGATCACCAGGTCGATCGTGCGGCCGGTCGGGCCGTCGGCCGCGGTGTAGTTGGCCTGGCTCGCGGGCTCCCAACGGGCCCGCGCGTAGTCGACGGCCGGTGACTGGGCGCCGGCCCGGGCGTTCGGGAGCAGCGCGTAGGGGATGGCGGCGAGGGCGGTGCCCCGCAACAGCCGTCGCCTGCTCGGCAACGGTCTGGCTCGCTCCATCTGGGTCTGCCTTTCAGGGAAGGAGAGATTCCTCTCGGGGGCGTCGTAGGCGAAGACGCACCCGCACGTCGAATGGCTGCGCCGCACGTGAATCACGGTACGGCGACTGCCGATCCGGCCGTCCGAGCGCATACAGACACGTGGAAAAGCGGCGAGTTGTGGACAACTTCGTCACCTGGAAGGGGGGAAGGCGCCGCGCAGTCCTGTGCGTGGCGAAGCGCGCCGACTGCGTTACGGCCGGACGCCGGCCGTCGCCGGATCGTCCAGCACGTCCCGCACCACCGAATGCGCCGCACCGAGCAGCGGCCCCTCGGAGCCCAGTCGGGACACGGACACGGCACATGCGGGCCCGGCTGTGCGCCGCGCCAACTCCCGCTCCAGCGAGGGGAGCAGCCAAGGTGCGAGGGCGGCCAGGGCGCCGCCCAGCACCACGGTCTCCGGGTCCAGAAGATTGACCGCGCCGGTCAGCGCGATGCCGAGCGCGGTGCCGGCGCCGTGCAGGGCCCGGCTCACGGTCCCGTCACCGGCGGCGGCCCGCTCGGCGAGGAACTCGACACGGTGCTCGCCCGGTTCCAGGCCGGCCGCCCGCAGCACGGCCTCCTCGCCGGCGTACTGCTCCAGACAGCCCCGTCCACCGCAGGCGCACGGGGGGCCCTCCGGCCGTACGGGCACATGTCCCAACTCGCCCGCGAAACCGCGCGTTCCGCGGAGCAGCCGACCCTCCACCACGACCGCGCCACCGATGCCGATCTCCGCGGAGACGTGCAAGAAGTCGGATGGTGTGCCGTCGCCGAGCCAGAGTTCGGCGAGGCCGCCGAAGTTGGCCTCGTTGTCCACGGTCACCGGCAGGTCGCCGGGCAGCAGAGCCCCGAGGTCCGTGTCGTGCCAGTCGAGGTTGGGGGCGCGGATCACGGTGCGGCCGTCGCGCGCCACCAACCCGGGCACCGCGACCGCGAGACCCGCGGGCCGCAGGCCCTCGCCCCGCGCCTCGGCGACGACCCGCCGGACGAGTTCGGTCAGCTCGTCGATGACGGGCTCGGGCGACCGGCCGCGGTTGGTGCCGTGCCGCACGGCCCGCGCCCGTACGTCACCGCGCAGGTCAACGGCGCAGACCGCGAGATGGTCGACACCGATCTCCGCGCCGATTCCGGCGGGACCGCGTCCGCTGAGCGCGAGCGCCGATCCGGGTCGCCCGACCCGGCCGGGCCGCTCGGGGCCCAGCTCCTCCAGGAGCCCCGAGCGGATCAGTTCGTCCACCAGCGTGGACACCGCGGCGCGGGTCAGGCCGATGTGTGAGGCGACGGCGGCCCGGGACAGAGGTCCCTGGGCGTTGACGGTGTGCATGACCCGGGAGAGGTTGCGGCGGCGCATGCCCTGCTGGTTGTCGGGCAGGCGACGGCCGGAGCCGCTCGGGTGGGCTTCGTGCAGTGGTGCGGTCATGCCTCCCCCGGCTCGCGTCGGTGTGTCCCGGCGGGTGTCCTGGCGGGTGTTTTATCGATCATGTCGGAATCGTATTTTCCCACGTCAGGTACCCCTTTGCCTCGTCAGCGCCCGCCCGGTTCGCGCTCCAGCAGCGGTGCCGCGCCGGAGAGAACCCCGGAGATCCTGGCCAGCGTCTCCTCGTCCCGTTCCACGGCCTCCAGCACCGGCCCGTGTGCGGTGTCCCAGCGGCGGGCGACCGCCGCCGGGTCCTCACCGGTGAGGAGCCCGGCGGCCTGCGCGGCGGCCCCCAGTGCGACCAGTTCCTTGGCCTCGGGCACCTGCACGGCACGCCCCGACAGGCGCCGCACGGTCTGTTGCCAGGCCGCGCCCCGCGCGCCGCCGCCGATGAGGAGCAGTGGCGCGGAGATGTCCGCGTCGGCGTCGAGCACCAGGTCGAGTGCGCCGAGCAGCGAGTGCACGGCACCGTCGTAGGCGGCCTGGAGCAGCTGCCCGCCGGTGGTGTCGTGGCGCAGCCCGTGCAGCAGGCCCGAAGCGTGCGGCAGGGCCGGGGTGCGCTCGCCGTCCAGGTAGGGCAGGAGGGTGACGTTCGTGCCGGGCTCCACGGCCTCGCGGTCCAAGCCCAGCAGGGCGGCGACCCGGTCGACGGCCTGCGTGCAGTTCAGCGTGCAGGCCAGCGGCAGCCAGTCCCCGTGGGCGTCGGCGAAGCCCGCCACCGTGCCGGTCGGATCCGCGGGGCGGCGCTCGGACACGGCGTACACCGTGCCGGAGGTTCCGAGGCTCAGCACCGGGGTGCCGGGGCGCAGCCCGAGTCCCAGCGCTGCCGCCGCGTTGTCACCGGTACCGGCGGCGACCAGCGTGCCCTTGGAGAACGGCAGGTCGTGTGCGTCCCGTACGGTTCCGGCCACCTCACCCGGCCGCACCACCCGGGGGAGCAGGGCCGGATCCAACCCCACATGGGCGAGGACCTCCGCGTCGTACGTCTCGGTCGCCGTCGCCCACCATCCCGTACCGGAGGAGTCGCCGCGGTCGGTCGTGCCCTGGCCGGTGAGGCGCTCGGTGAGGTAGTCGTGCGGCAGGCGTACGGCGGCGGTCGCGCGGACCGCCTCGGGCTCGTTCTCCGCCAGCCAGGCCCACTTCGTGACCGTGAAGGACGGGCCCGGCACGCTGCCGGCGCGCTCCGCCCACGCCTTCGCTCCGCCCAGCTCCTCCACCAGACGGCTCGCCTGCGGCGCCGAGCGCACGTCGTTCCACAACAGCGCGGGGCGTACCGGCTCGCCCCGGGCGTCGAGGGTGACGAGGCCGTGCTGCTGGCCGCCGATCGACACCGCCGAAGCCTCACGCGCCGCATCCCCGCACTGGCGCAACGCCTCGCGCAGCGCGTCCCACCACTGCCGGGGATCGCTTTCCCGGCCCGCTCCGGAGGACACGGTGTGCGGAGCCTGGCCGCTCGCCACCACCCGTCCGGTCGACACGTCGACGACCAGGGCCTTGGTGGACTGTGTGGACGAGTCCACACCGACGACGAGCGGACCCTCGGCTGCTGGCATCGGCCTCTCCTTCTCACGCGGCTCGTGACCGCCGCGGACGCGGCTGGCGCCTCCGTCCGGCGACACCTTGTCTTCCCGGAGACACGTCCGCATACTAATTTGTAAATCGCCATGACGAAATAGTCGGAGCGCAAGGAGCCGCGGCATGAACTACCAGCCCACCCCCGAGGACAGGTTCACCTTCGGCCTGTGGACCGTCGGCTGGCAGGGAAGGGACCCGTTCGGTGATGCCACCCGGCGCGCCCTCGACCCGGCCGAGACCGTGCAGCGTCTGTCGGAACTGGGTGCCTACGGGGTGACCTTCCACGACGACGACCTGATCCCCTTCGGGTCCTCGGACGCCGAGCGCGAGGAGCACATCAAGCGCTTCCGCGCGGCCCTCGACACGACCGGCATGACCGTGCCGATGGCCACCACCAACCTCTTCACGCACCCTGTCTTCAAGGACGGCGCGTTCACCGCCAACGACCGTGACGTGCGCCGGTACGCGCTGCGCAAGACGGTCCGCAACATCGACCTGGCGGTCGAACTGGGCGCCAAGACCTACGTCGCCTGGGGTGGCCGTGAGGGCGCCGAGTCCGGTGCCGCCAAGGACGTCCGTGTCGCGCTCGACCGGATGAAGGAGGCCTTCGACCTCCTCGGCGAGTACGTGACCTCCCAGGGCTACGACCTGAAGTTCGCGATCGAGCCCAAGCCGAACGAGCCGCGCGGCGACATCCTGCTCCCCACGGTCGGCCACGCACTGGCCTTCATCGAGCGCCTGGAGCGTCCGGAGCTGTACGGCGTCAACCCGGAGGTCGGCCATGAGCAGATGGCCGGGCTGAACTTCCCGCACGGCATCGCCCAGGCCCTCTGGGCCGGCAAGCTCTTCCACATCGACCTCAACGGCCAGTCCGGCATCAAGTACGACCAGGACCTCCGCTTCGGCGCGGGCGACCTGCGCTCGGCCTTCTGGCTGGTAGACCTCCTGGAGAGCGCCGGCTACGCGGGTCCGAAGCACTTCGATTTCAAGCCGCCGCGCACCGAGGACTTCGACGGAGTGTGGGCGTCGGCCGCGGGCTGTATGCGCAACTACCTCATCCTCAAGGAGCGTGCGACCGCTTTCCGCGCGGACCCGGCGGTCCAGGAGGCGCTGCACGCCGCGCGCCTGGACCAGCTGGCCCGGCCCACGGCCGCCGACGGCCTGAAGGCCCTGCTCGCGGACCGTACGGCCTTCGAGGAGTTCGACGCCGAGGCCGCCGCCGCTCGCGGAATGGCCTTCGAACAGCTCGACCAGCTGGCCATGGATCACCTGCTGGGTGTGCGCGGCTGATCACGCGCGTGCGGGAGGCTCTTGCCGCTTCGGTGGCAGGAGCCTTTCGTCTTTCCCGGCCTGCTCCTGTGCCGCGCTCGGCCGACCACAATCCTTGGCGGAATTCTCCGGAACCGTGCGATCCATGGCGTGAGTGCCTGTCAACTCCCGCGCCAGAGTGGGGCCCTGACCGGTCTGCGGCGACTTAGGGGTCCTTGCACTGTGAGTGCCCGATGAGGTCGCGTGGTCCGGTGCCGTGCGTCGCAAGGCGCCGGAGAGCCCTCGATGGGGGCCCCTCCCGCGCGAGCGAAGTCGAGCGTGGGGAAGGAGCCACCAGGGCTTTTCGGTGACGCGGCGAGGCGCGGTGCCAGGCCGCTCGACCCGGGCGCTCACAGTGCAAGGAACCCTAAGGTCGGTATGGGCATGCCGCCGTCATCCTCCCAGCCGCCTCGGCCGCCGAATGGCACACCGTCGAGCGGCGCGCGTACGGCCTGCGGGGCATGCCGGCCTCGGCCGGGACAAGCTCCTTCAGGCGTCGGCCTCCGCGCCGGCCGAGGCCAGTGCCGTCGCCGGATCGTGGGCCGCTGGGCCGACAGCGCCCAGCGGCCTCGCTCCCTGCGGTAGGGCCACCAGCGGCCGTCCCGTCCGAGGCGCAGCTGGGCCGAGCCGCCGACCACGGTCCACCGGTTGTGCGCGGAGTGCAGCCGAGGCCGCTCGTCCTCGTCCCAGGCCGATTCCAGGGCGGCACGCGCGCGTGCGAGGGATTCCGCCTCCAGGTGCTCTTCTCCGTCGAGTACGGCGAGTCCGGCAACCCCGCCGTACCGCCAGGCGCGGACGGCGAGCGCCAGCCCTTCCCGGTCACGCTCGGACCCCTGGGAGAGCCGTGCCCCGATGCCCGGTTCCGGATCACCGGCGGCCAGCCGCACCGCGTCCTGATGGAGAGTCAATTCGTGCTCCACTGGCTGCTGCTCGTGTCCGGGCAGGAGAGCCTCGGCCAGCATCCGGTGTGCCGCGCGGGCGGTCTGCGCCGCCAGGAAGGCGAGCGCCGCCGGGTCCACGCCGGGAGCGGGCGGCACCTCGGTGTCCAGGGAAGGCGGCAGGCCCGGCTCCACGGGCAGCCGGGGCGGCTCGGGGAGCGGCGGCAGAATCTCACCGGCGGCGTAGGCCTCGGCGGCGTCCAGGCCCTCCTGGAGGTCTTCCCGCGCCTCCCTCTCATCCACCGCGGGGGCGAAGCTGCGTACCTGGAGTTCGTCCAGGAGCGCGTGTTCGGCGCGCCCTCGCATCAGCAGCAGCACGAACGGGTCCTGGTCCAGCAGTCGGGCCACCTGGTAGCAGAGGGCCGTGGTGTGTCCGCAGTGGTCCCAGGCGCCGCAGTCACACTCCGCCTCAAGATCACCGAGGCCGGGCAGCAGATCGACCCCCGCGGTCGCGGCGTCCTCGACCAGATGCGGTGGCATCTCGCGGTCGAGCAGGGCGGCGATGTGCCCGGCCTGCTCGACCGCCATGCCCACGAAACGGTCCCAGCGACGCTCCGACAGTTCCTGGAGCAGGACGTCGGCGCGATGGGCGGTGCCGTCACGGTCCTGGACGACGGCCGTGACGCGCCCGGGGCGCACCGACACCGCGCCCACGGCTCCCGCGCGCGCGAGCCTGCGCCCCGCCTTCACCTGCTCCCCGTCCATCGCCGCGTCCTCAAGGGCCTTCAGCCAGGCCCGGCCCCACCACGTCTGCGCGAAACCCCGCCCGCGCACGGGCGCCGGCGTCGCGAACGTGCGCTCGTGTTCATGTCCGGTGCGTTCCGTCATCCCGCGCCCCCTCGAAGTTCCACCAGGTCGGCCAGTTCGGTGTCGGACAGCTCGGTGAGCGCCGAGTCACCGGCGCCGAGCACCGCGTCGGCCAGCTCCCGCTTGCGCAGCAGCATGTCCGCGATGCGGTCCTCGATCGTTCCCTCCGTGATGAGCCGGTGCACCTGCACAGGCCGTGTCTGACCGATGCGGTACGCCCGGTCGGTGGCCTGCGCCTCGACAGCCGGGTTCCACCAGCGGTCGTAGTGCACGACATGCTCGGCCCGGGTCAGGTTCAGACCTGTGCCGGCGGCCTTCAACGACAGCAGGAAGACGGGCACTTCGCCCTCCTGGAAGCGTTCGACCATCGCCTCCCGCTCGGGAACCGGTGTCCCGCCGTGCAGGAACCGCGTCGGCACACCGCGTGCCGCGAGATGGCGTTCCAGGAGCCGCGCCATCCGCACGTACTGCGTGAACACCAGAACGCTCGCGCCCTCGGAGAGGATGGTGTCCAGCAGTTCGTCCAGCAGCTCCAACTTCCCCGATCTGCCCGGGATCCGGGGCTGCTCCTCCTTGAGGAACTGCGCGGGGTGGTTGCAGATCTGCTTGAGCCCGGTCAGCAGCTTCACGATCAGTCCGCGCCGCTCCATGCCGTCGGCCTCGGCGATCTCCGCCATGGTCTCGCGGACCAACGCCTCGTACAGCCCCACCTGTTCCCTGGTGAGTGACACGGCGCGGTCGGTCTCGGTCTTCGGTGGCAGCTCCGGCGCGATGCCGGGGTCCGACTTGCGGCGGCGCAGCAGGAAAGGCCGCACGAGCCGGGAGAGCCGCTCCGCCGCGGCGGGGTCCCGACTGCCCTCGACGGCCTGTGCGTAGCGGGTACGGAAGGTGCCGAGCCCTCCGAGCAGGCCCGGGGTGGTCCAGTCGAGGATCGCCCACAGCTCGGACAGGTTGTTCTCCACCGGCGTGCCGGTGAGCGCCACACGCGCGCGTGCGCCGATGGTGCGCAGTTCCTTCGCCGTGGCCGAGTAGGGGTTCTTCACGTGCTGTGCCTCGTCCGCCACGACCATGCCCCAGGGCACGTCGGCGAGGCGCGGCGCGTCGAGGCGCATCGTGCCGTACGTGGTGAGGACGAACTCCGCGTCGGCGAGCCCGTCCAGGCTGCGCCGGGCCCCGTGAAAGCGGCGCACCGGCACACCGGGGGCGAACTTCTCGATCTCCCGCTGCCAGTTGCCCATCAGTGAAGCCGGGCAGACCACGAGGGTGGGGCCCGCCGACGAGGTGTCGGACCGCCGATGCAGATGCAGGGCGATCAGGGTGATCGTCTTGCCGAGGCCCATGTCGTCGGCCAGACAGCCGCCGAGTCCCAGCGAGGTCATCCGGGCCAGCCAGCCGAGGCCCCGCAGCTGGTAGTCGCGCAGTGTCGCGGCGAGTCCGGACGGCTGCCCGACCGGCTCCTGCCCCTCCGGGTCCGACAGGCGCTCCCGCAGCGTCGCCAGCCACCCCGTCGGACGTACGTCGACCATCCGGCCGTCGACCTCCGTGGAACCCGTCAGTGCGGCACTGAGCGCGTCGACGGGGGAGACCCTGCGGTCCTGACGGTCACGGGCGCGGCGGATCTCCTCGGGGTCCACCAGGACCCACTGGTCACGCAGCCGCACCATCGGGCGGTTCGCCTCAGCGAGCAGGTCCAGCTCCTGGCGGGTGAGTCGCTGGTCGCCCAGCGCGAACCACCAGTCGAAGGCGAGCAGCGCGTCGGCGGACAGGAACGACGGGGTGTCCGAGACGGCCTTGTCAGGACCTTGTTCGTGGTCCGGCGGGCCGATGACCGCGCGGGCCGTCAACCTGCGCGCCGGCTCCTTGGGCCAGTGCACGTCGACGCCGGCCGCCGCCAGTAGCCGGGCGCCCTCGCCGAGCAGCTCGGTGACCTCCTCGTCGGCGAGGTCCACGGCGTCCGGCACGGAGGCCGAGAGCAGGGGCGTGAGCGGTGCCCAGGCGCGGGCCGCGCGGCGCAGGGCGAGCAGGACGTCCATCCGCGCGCGCGGGCCGAAGGTCTCGGCGCCGGCCCAGACGGCGGAGGCGTCCGCGACGAGCGCCGGATCGTTCACATCACGCACCTGAAGGACGGCACGGAACGGCAGGTTCGTCGGGGCCGGCCCGTCGGGCGGGACAGAGGCGAGCCCCGGGACCTCCACGCGCAGCGAGACGCGGATCCCCGTGTCGTGCCCGGCGGCGACATCGGCGGCCCAGGCACGCTGCTCGGGCACGTGCTGGGGGTCCCGCGAGGCGAAGGCCCGGCCGCCTGCCGCGGCGCTCGCGGCGGGGGAGCGGGGCAGCGAGTCCAGGACCGCGTCGAGGAAGTCGCGCAGCAGTCGCTCCGGATCCGGGAGGTGCCACGGTCCCTTGTGGTCCACGGGCGCCGCATGTGCCTCGGGTGGCATCGCGGCGGCCAGGTCACGGATCCGGTCCACATCATCGGCCCGCAGCGGGCCCGCCCGCCAGGCGTCATGGCCGCTCGTCGTCACTCCGGGCAACAGCAGTCCCCGCGCGGCCAGTTGGAGCGCCACTATGGTGGCCGCGCCCCAGAACGCGGTCGAACGGTGGGCGCCGGTCGCGGTACGCGCGCGCGTGAACACCGCAAGCGCGGCGTGCACCGGAAGAGACACGGCGGGCACTGTCACCGGCTTGACACCCTCGTCGCCGGGCAGGACGACCGTCAGGTCCTCGGCGCGGCCGTGCGTGACCAGGGGCGGCGCCGAGCCGTCCGGTCGCCAGAAGGTGACACGTCCGGTGCGGGCCGGGTCCGAGGCCATGAACACGGCGCGGCAGCGGGTCAGCCCGGATACTTCGGAGGGGGTTGCCACGGGGTTCGTCGGCACAGGGATAGTGAACTCCTCAAACTTGACTACTCGCAGATTGCTGAAGCTACAGCACGCTGAACCTCCAGCAGGCATGCTGTGGAGTGACGTGGCTCACTTTTCCGGCCGGTCGACGGGGGCATCTCAGGGTTGTACGGGGGTGCGACTCAGGGATGCGTCAGGGTCGTGGTCCGGAACTGCGGAGAGCTCGATCCCGTTCTCAGGACAGAGAGCGGCAGTGGCCGCGAAGGAGGCGACCGAGATGTCGAAGAGCACGAAGATCGTCGCGGGGGGTGCGGCAATCGGGATCGTCCTGCTGATCCTGTTGCCCTTCCCCTTCTGGGCCAATCTCCTGATCGTCCTGGGGATCCCCACGGCCGCGTACCTCGCGCTGGACCCCTCGCAGCGGCGCAGGCTGCGCCGGTCCGGCCGTAAGGAGCTCGGCCGCTGAGTGTCACCGGCCCGCGTGGGCGGGCCGGTGAGGCACACGACTCAGTTGGGGCGTACCGCGATCTTGTCGAGGGACTCCAGGAGGCCGGGCAGTTCCGGGCCCCGGCCCACCGGCAGCACTTCCCCGGGCTCCTCGTCGAGAAGGACGAACGCTATGTCGTCGGTCCTGGCCACCATCGACCAGCCGGGACCGTCGGCACGGAGGGTGCGGGCACCTCCCGGCGCGAACGACGAGCGGACGCGCCCGAGGGGCGGCGGTGACTCCACATACGCGCGTGCCTCCGCGAGAACGCGGCGGATGCCCGTGCGAGGGGTGCCCCCGGCCTCCCCGGCGTCGGCCGAGTTCCCGGCCGCCCCCGTCGCCTCACCGGTTGCCGCCTGGCCCCCGCCGTCCTGCCCGGTGAACGCGGCGTCGTCGATCTGCTCCCGCCACGTGGACCACTGCAGTGCGATCTCGTCCGCGCCCAGACGCCGCTGGGCGGCGCCCCAGGTGCTGGTGTCCGGCGGACTCAGCGGAGACA
Source organism: Streptomyces sp. TG1A-60 (assembly GCF_037201975.1). Taxonomy (NCBI): domain Bacteria; kingdom Bacillati; phylum Actinomycetota; class Actinomycetes; order Kitasatosporales; family Streptomycetaceae; genus Streptomyces; species Streptomyces sp. TG1A-60. Next base: position 7,278,363 of record NZ_CP147520.1, read on the forward strand.
GGTCCGAGAGCTCGGGGTCCGGGTCGTGAGGCGCGGGCACCCCCGGGGCCGCCACGGCCACCGCGAGCGGCCAGCCGGGCAGCGCGGCCACGACCGAGTCCTCATCGGGCGACAGGTCGTACTCCATGCCGCAGTCCCACGACGCGATGGCCACGGCGACCAGCGAGACGTCGTCGACCACCACCGTCCAGCGGGCGCCGTCGCCGTCCTGCCCCAGGACGATTCCGTACCCGTCGGCGAGCGGTGCGAGGCCGAGGGCCGCGCAGGCCTCCGGATAGTCGTCGCCCAGCACGCTGGGGAAGTTCGCGGGCGTGAGCAGTACCGCCGTCAGCACATACAGCGCATCGTCGTCCCCGGCGGTGACGGCGTCGTCGTCCGTCCCGGCCATGGCGGCCTCCCATCGCTCTCGCTCGTCCGTCGGCGCACCCTAATGCGCCCGGCGGGCCCTTGTCACGAGCGTGAACCCCGTCCGGAGCTGCAGGTATCCGGGTGGACAGGGCGAATCGGCCGGAGATCCCCGCTCGTTCAGGCGGCGGGCAGCCCCAGGAGCGACCGTGCCACCGTCTGCGGCGACTCGTCCCGCTCCCGCGCGAGCGCGATGACCGCTCGGCACGCCAGCTCACTCACCCCGAACGACAGGGCCTCGGGCGACACCCAGGTCACGGCTTCGTCGATCTGGTCCTGGTCGTCCTCGGCGCACGCTGAGATGTAGACGGCGGCGGCCTCGAACAGGTTGTGCGTGCGCTTCGTCTCCTGCGCTGCTGCCTCCGCGCGCAACGAGTTGCGTAATCTGCCGAAGGACTTGCGAAGACTGCCGAACATATGGGCCACCTTCCCACCCGCGTCGATATCACAGCTCGTTGGCGTGTTCCTGCTCAACGTAGGGACGGAGCTGCGGCCACAGAAGAGGGGCAGCGCGGTGAAGCGCCCTGAACGGCGGGTTCGGGAACTGGCGTAGCGTCGTTCTCCCGGACGGACCCCGGGGTTCAGTCGACGCGCGCCGCGAGTGCGAGGAAGCGGGCGTCCTCGTCGACGTACGACGTCATGTGCCAGCCCGAGCCGGCCAGCAGCGGGCCGAGGTTCGCCTGCGCACGCAGGTCGTCCGGGGTGAGCTTCCGCCCGTGGCGGGCCGCGAGTGCCGCCCGGCCGATCGGGTGGAAGAGCGCCAGCGTGCCGCCCGGCCGGACCACCCGTGCCAACTCCCGCAGATTCGCGGTGGGGTGCGGGAGGTGCGCGACGAGACCCGCGGCGAACACCGCGTCCAGCGATTCCGTACGCAAGGGCAGCCAGGCCACGTCGGCGAGCAGCAACTGCCCGTCGCGGTCCCGTCCGGCCCGTACGGCGGCCTTCAGCATGGCCGGTGTCAGATCCGCCCCGAGTACCGCTCCGGAGGGCCCCACGGCGGCGCGCAGCGGCGTCAGGGCCCGTCCCGTGCCGCATCCAGCGTCGAGCACGCGGTCGCCCTCTCGCAGGCCGAGATCAGCGACCGCGGCGGTGTAGGCGGGCCCGTCGTCGGGGAACCGGGTGTCCCAGTCCGCGGCCCGCGCCGTGAAGAACTCTTGGACGTGTGTGTGGTCGTCGCTCATGCTCCGCATGATCCCTCACCGGCACGAGGGAGGAGGTGACGCACAGGTTCGGGCATCAGGCGATCGTTCCAGTGCATACATGCGCCACATTCCACCACCTTTCGAAATGCGTCCCCTTCGTGCTCCCGTGCCCCCGCGACCACCGATGCCCGGCCACAGCCCGAGGAACGCGAGTACTCGCGCGTGCCCGCCGCCCCGTACCAGGAACCCGTCGAACCGTCGGCAGACCGGTGCGCCCTGATGGCCCCCGTCGCCTCCGCCGGGCAGACCACGGCGGACGGACCGCCCGAACCGCAGCCCGGCGTCACCACCCTGAGGCCGCACCGTCCCCCGCCGGAACCGGAACACTCCGACGAACTGCCCCGCCGCGTACGCCAGGCGAACCTCGCGCCCCAACTGCGCGAACAGCGCACCGGGCACCCCGCGCAGACGGAGGCCTCCCCGGCGGACCACGAGCGCACTCCGGAACTCGTACGAGACCGCATGGCGGCCTACCGCGCCGGCTGGGCGCGCGGTGGCGGCAGGACACCCGGCCGAGGCGCCACCCACGGCCCCGCCACGGGCAGCGACAGCAGCGAAGGAGACCCCGCATGATGCAGGACCCGAGCACCAGGGCCACCGAGCGGTCCGGTGAACTCGACTGGCTGCTGGACGACCTGGTGCTGCGCGTGCACGAGGTACGGCACGCCGTGGTGCTGTCCAACGACGGACTCGCGGTCGGCGCCTCCAGCGACCTCAGGCGCGAGGACGCGGAGCACCTTGCCGCCGTCGCCTCCGGCTTCCACAGCCTGGCCAAAGGCGCGGGCCGCCACACTTCGGCGCCGGCGGCGTACGCCAGACCATGGTCGAGATGGACGACGGCTTCCTCTTCGTCGCGGCTGCCGGAGACGGCTCGTGTCTCGCCGTCCTCACCTCCGTCACCGCCGACACCGGTCTGGTGGCGTACGAGATGGCACGGCTGGTGAAACGCGTCGGAGAGCACCTCCGCACTCCGACCCGCGCCGGCGCGCGCCCGCCCGCGGCCGGATGAGCCGGAGACAGGCCGCGCCCATGACCGAGGGCGGCACAGGCGCTCCACACGAACCGCCGGGCAGCCAGTGGTACGACAACGAGGCCGGGCCGCTCGTCCGCCCCTACGCGATGACGGGCGGACGCACCGAGCCCGGCGCGAGCACAGTCCCCTTCGACCTGATCGCACTGGTTTCGGTCGACCCCGGCGCACCCCGAGCCGCGGACGACACCTCGCTCGGACCGGAACACCGGACGCTCGTCGAGCTGTGCTGGACCGACACCCAGTCGGTCGCCGAACTCGCCGCGGGCGCCGACCTGCCCGTCGGCGTGGTCCGGGTACTCCTCGGCGACCTCCTGGAACTGGGCCGCGTCACCGTCAGCCGGCCCGTGCCACCCGCGCGGTTGCCGGACGAGCGCGTCCTTCGTGAAGTCATCGAGGGACTGAGGGCGCTGTAGATGGACACATACACGGGTCCGACGTGTAGGCACTTCAGCACCAAACCGTGCACCGAACGGGCACCACACGGTCGGTGCCAGGACATTGCGATCCAACGCCGCGCGCACGAGTGGCAGTTGCCATGATGCTGAATCCGTACAGACGAACTGATGTCGACCGTGACCGGCACTCCCCGAGAGAAGTGATCGATGGTCTCCGAGCACTCCGATGTGACAGACGGCGACACGGGCGCCCTGGCACTGAAGATCCTTGTCGCCGGTGGATTCGGCGTGGGCAAAACCACCCTGGTCGGCGCGGTCAGCGAGATCAGACCGCTGCGCACCGAGGAACTCCTGAGCGAGGTGGGCCAGTCGGTGGACGACACCGACGGCGTCGACCAGAAGGTCACCACCACCGTCGCCATGGACTTCGGGCGCATCACCATCAGATCCGGACTCTCGCTCTACCTGTTCGGCACACCGGGGCAGGACCGGTTCTGGTTCCTGTGGGACGAGCTGGCACAGGGCGCGTTGGGTGCCGTCGTCCTCGCGGACACGAGGCGACTGCAGGACTGCTTCCCGGCCGTGGACTACTTCGAGCGCCGGCGCATCCCGTTCGTGGTCGCTGTCAACTGCTTCGTGGGAGCCCGCGCGTACGGTGCGCAGGACGTCTCCCGAGCCCTCGACCTGGACCAGGGCACTCCCGTGGTCCTCTGCGATGCCCGCGACCGCGACTCCGGGAAGGAAGTGCTGATACGGCTCGTCGAGTACGCCGGACGCGTGCACACCGCCCGGCTGCTCGACTCCGTCGGCTGAGTGGGCGGCGACACGGACCCTGGCCGGTTTCCGTCCCTTGACGCTGGTGTTTCCGGTGTTGAAGAGCATGTCGTCGCTCTTCGACAAGAACCGGATCGTCGTGGCGTGCGGGCGCCCGTCAGCGAGGACGGGCGGCGATTCGGCCGGTGCGCGTTCCGTGCGAGGCGGGGGTCCGCCATTCCTTGTCGGTCATCTTGCTTGCCTTGTCCTCATCCTGCTTGCTCCGACGCCAGCGGTGGGGAAGGCTGAATCGTCGGATCCTCCTTGCCAGGGGGAACGACGAAACGGGGAGTAGGAACAATGGCGCAGAACACGGGACTCGGTTGGCTGCTGGACGACCTGACCGAGCGCGTGGAACCCGTACGGCACGCCTTGGTGCTGTCCAACGACGGACTGGTCACGGCGGCCAGCACCGGCCTGCGGCGCGAGGACTCCGAACACCTCGCCGCGGTCTCGTCGGGCCTGCACAGCCTGGCCAAGGGCTCAGGACGCCACTTCGGTGCCGGCGACGTACGGCAGACGATGATCGAGTTCGACGACGCGGTGCTCTTCGTCACCGCGGCCGGGTCAGGCAGCTGTCTGTGCGTGCTCAGCGCCGCGGAGGCGGACATCGGCCAGATCGCCTACGAGATGACCCTGTTGGTGAACCGCGTCGGCGAACACCTCCGTGTGGACACCCGGCACCCCGAACGCTCGGCCGCGATAGAGCGCTGACCTGCTGTTCCGCCGATGCGGACCAAGTTGTCCACAGGCCTGCCCCGACTTCCGGCGAACGGGCTACGGTTTTTCCGAGGCGAGCGCGAGAGCAGCGCGAGCACCGTCCAGGATCCCTACGAGCGAGCCTTCCCGAACCGCCATCGCCCCGTACGGGCAGACCACGGCCCACCCGACCCGCCCGCCGCTCAGATCACCGCGCGGATCATGACGGCGGACGACCCCGATGAGATCGAGTGGCTGGGGACACAGACCCCCGGCAGTCCCTCATCGAGGCCCGAGCCCACCGACCCGCACCGAGGCCTCGCCGTAAAGTGCCCGCGCCGACCGCTCCTTACCGGCAGCCCGACCGGGACCTCCCGGCACGAGGCATCCCACGTCGTGGCCGCGCGCCAGGCGCAGCACCTGCCCGAGGGCGTGCGGCATCCGGAGAAACAGCGACCGACGCCGAGGTGGTGCCCCGAATCGCGACGAGGCCTGTTCGGCCGGCTCCGGCGCAGACACCACTGACCTGTCGGCGGGCCCCGAGCGGCCCTCGGTCAGGTGCCGAGCTTCCGGAACAGCCCCTCCTGCACGACCGACACGAGCAGACGTCCCTCCACATCGTAGATGCGGCCGCGGGCCAGACCGCGTCCCCCCACCGCGATCGGGGACTCCTGGTCGTACAGAAACCACTCGTCCGCGCGGAACGGCCGGTGGAACCACATGGCGTGATCCAGCGACGCCATGTCGAAACCACGCGGCCCCCAAAGGGGTTCGACCGGGATGCGGACGGCGTCCAGGAGAGTCATGTCGCTGGCGTACGTCAGCGCGCAGGTGTGCACGAGCGGGTCGTCGCCCAGCGGACCCACGGCACGCATCCACACCGCGCTGCGCGGCTCGGCGTTCTCGACCTCCTCGGGGGTCCAGCGCAACCGGTCGGCATACCGGATGTCGAAGGGCTGACGCCGGGCCATGCGCTCCAACTGCTCGGGGAGTCTGCCCAGGTGCTCGGTGATCTCCTGCGTCACCGTCGGCAGCGACTCGGGGTCCGGCACCTCGCGGGCCGGCGGCAGCTGGTGCTCGAAGCTCCCCTCTTCAGGCTTGTGAAAGGAGGCGGTCAGATTGAAGATCGTGCGGCCCTGCTGCACGGCGGTGACCCGGCGCGTGGTGAACGACCGCCCGTCACGGACCCGCTCGACCTGGTACACGATCGGCACCCCCGGACGACCGGGGCGCAGAAAGTACGCGTGCAGCGAGTGCACCGGCCGGTCACCCTCGGTGGTGCGCCCGGCCGCGACCAGGGCCTGCCCGGCGACCTGGCCGCCGAAGACCCGCTGCAGGGACTCCTGCGGGCTGCGCCCACGGAATATGTTCACCTCGATCTGCTCCAGGTCGAGCAGGTCCACGAGCCGCTCGGCGGGATTGGTCGTCATGTGCTGGCTTCTCCTGTACTCACAGTTGACCGACGGCGGTGACCTTGACGACGGCGCGTCCGTCGGCGTCGGAGGCCGCGAGGTCGATCTCCGCGCTGATGCCCCAGTCATGATCACCGTTCGGGTCGGCGAAGGTCTGGCGGACGCGCCACAGCCCGTTCTGCGGCTCCTCCTCGATCATCAGCAACCGGGGGCCACGGGCGTCGGGACCGGTGCTGAGCTCGTCGTACTCGTCCCAGTACCTGTCCATCACCTCGCCCCACCGGTCGGCGTCCCAGCCGGACTCGCCGTCCATCTCGCCCAGTTGGTCCACCTGATCGAGAGCGGCGAGTTCGACACGGCGGAACATCGCGTTGCGGACGAGGACGCGGAAAGCGCGCGCGTTGGACGTGACCGGCTTGACCTGGTCGGCCTTCTCCTGGGCCTCCTCTGCGGTCATCTCCTCGGGGTTGGCGAGCTGCTCCCACTCGTCGAGGAGGCTGGAGTCGACCTGGCGCACCATCTCGCCGAGCCAGGCGATCAGATCCTCCAGATCGTCCGACTTCAGGTCGTCGGGGACGGTGTGGTCGAGGGCCTTGTAGGCGCCGGCCAGGTAGCGCAGCACGATGCCCTCGGTGCGGGCCAGCTCGTAGAAGGACACCAACTCCGTGAAGGACATGGCCCGTTCGTACATGTCCCGGATCACGGACTTCGGGGACAGCGGATGGTCACCGACCCAGGGGTGACTCTTGCGGTACGTGTCGTACGCGTGGAAGAGCAACTCCTCCAGCGGCTTGGGGTAACTGATGTCCTGGAGCCGCTCCATGCGCTCCTCGTACTCGACACCGTCCGCCTTCATCGCGGCCACGGCCTCGCCACGCGCCTTGTTCTGCTGGGCGGCGAGGATCTGCCGGGGGTCGTCCAGCGTCGACTCGACGACGGACACCATGTCCAGGGCGTACGACGGCGACTCCGGGTCGAGCAGTTCGAAGGCGGCCAGCGCGAAGGTGGACAGCGGCTGGTTGAGCGCGAAGTCCTGCTGGAGATCGACCGTCAGGCGCACGACGCGGCCCTCGGCGTCCGGCTGGTCGAGCTTCTCGACGATGCCGCCGTCGAGGAGCGAACGATAGATGGCGATCGCGCGGCGGATGTGCCGCAGTTGCTGCTTGCGCGACTCGTGGTTGTCCTCCAGCAGATGGCGCATCGCCTCGAAGGCGTTGCCCGGCCGGGCGATCACCGACAACAGCATGGTGTGGGTGACCCGGAAGCGGGAGGTGAGCGGTTCCGGGTCGGAGGCGATGAGCTTCTCGAAGGTGTTGTCCGTCCAGCCGACGAACCCCTCGGGCGCCTTCTTGCGGACCACCTTGCGGCGCTTCTTCGGGTCGTCGCCGGCCTTGGTGAGCGCCTTCTCGTTCTCGATGACGTGCTCCGGCGCCTGCGCCACCACGAAGCCCGCCGTGTCGAAGCCGGCCCGCCCGGCGCGGCCCGCGATCTGGTGGAACTCACGGGCCCGCAGTGTCCGCACCCGGTTGCCGTCGTACTTGGCGAGGGCGGTGAACAGCACTGTCCGGATGGGCACGTTGACGCCGACACCGAGTGTGTCCGTGCCGCAGATGACCTTCAGCAGACCGGCCTGGGCCAGCTTCTCCACCAGGCGCCGGTACTTGGGCAGCATGCCGGCGTGGTGCACACCGATGCCGTGCCGCACGTACCGGGAGAGATTGCGGCCGAACTTGGTGGTGAAACGGAAGTTGCCGATCAGCTCGGCGATCCGGTCCTTCTCCTCCCGGGTGCACATGTTGATGCTCATGAGCGCCTGCGCCCGCTCCACGGCCTGCGCCTGCGTGAAGTGCACGATGTAGACGGGAGCCTGCTTGGTGGCGAGCAGTTCCGAGAGCGTCTCCGTCAGCGGGGTCAGTACGTATTCGTAGGAGAGCGGCACCGGGCGGGTCGCCGAGCGGACCACGGCGGTGGGGCGGTCGGTGCGCCGGGTGAGGTCCTTCTCGAACATCGAGACGTCGCCGAGAGTCGCCGACATCAGGATGAACTGCGCCTGCGGCAGCTCCAGGATCGGGATCTGCCAGGCCCAGCCGCGGTCGGCCTCCGCGTAGAAGTGGAACTCGTCCATCACGACCTGGCCGACGTCGGCGTTCTTGCCGTCGCGCAGGGCGATGGACGCCAGCACCTCGGCGGTGCAGCAGATGACGGGGGCGTCGGCGTTCACGGACGCGTCGCCGGTGAGCATGCCGACGTTCTCGGTGCCGAAGATCTTGCACAGTTCGAAGAACTTCTCCGAGACCAGTGCCTTGATCGGGGCCGTGTAAAAGGTGACCTCGTCCTGGGCGAGGGCGGCGAAGTGCGCGCCCGCGGCGATCATGCTCTTGCCGGAACCGGTGGGCGTCGACACGATCACGTTCGCGCCGGAGACCACCTCGATGAGCGCCTCCTCCTGGTGGGGATAGAGGGTGAGGCCGCGCTCCTGGGCCCACGACTCGAAGGCTTCGTAGAGGGCGTCAGGGTCGGCGGTCCGCGGCAGCTGATCGATGAGGGTCACGCCCCCCATCTTGCCTGCCCGCGTGCCCGATGGGGGAATCGGATGCCGGACCGAAGATCGCGAACGTTACGCTGTGGCGCCGACGGGGCGTCAACACGCACGGACAACTGGACAGTGGCACAAGGCGACTGGACAGCGGCACGAACGGGATGGGACGGGGCACGGCCATGATGGGACCAGCACACTCACTGTCGGGAGCCGCGGCCTGGCTCGGCGTAGGGGCGGCAGCAGCCGCCGCTGGGTACACGATGCCCTGGCCGGTACTCCTGGCCGGTGCGCTGATCTGCGCGGGCGCCGCGCTCGCCCCGGACCTGGACCACAAGGCGGCCACGATCTCCCGGTCCTTCGGTCCGCTGTCGCGCTGGGTGTGCGAGATCGTCGACAAGCTTTCGTACGCCGTCTACAAGGCGACGAAGAAGCAGGGCGACCCCCGTCGCTCCGGTGGACACCGCACGCTCACGCACACCTGGCTGTGGGCGGTGCTGCTCGGCGCCGGTGCCTCCGCCCTCGCGATCGCCGGTGGCCGCTGGGCGGTGCTGGCCATCCTGTTCGCGCACCTGGTGCTGGCGATCGAGGGTCTGCTGTGGCGGGCGACCCGGGGCTCGAGCAGCGATGTGCTGGTGTGGCTGCTGGCGGCGACGAGCGCCTGGATCCTCGCGGGAGTGCTGGACAAGCCGGGCAACGGGGCGGACTGGCTGTTCACACAGCCGGGCCAGGAGTACATGTGGCTCGGGCTGCCGATCGTCCTCGGCGCGCTGGTGCACGACATCGGGGACTCGCTGACCGTGTCCGGCTGCCCGATCCTGTGGCCGATACCCATCGGGCGCAAGCGCTGGTACCCCGTGGGCCCGCCGAAGGCGATGCGGTTCCGGGCCGGAAGCTGGGTGGAGCTGAGAGTACTGATGCCGGTGTTCATGGTGCTAGGGGGAGTGGGCGCCGCGGCGGCGCTGAACTTCATCTGAGGCACCGCTCGACCCCGGCAGGGGCTTCGCCGGAGTCAGCCGGACGGCGCTTCCTCCTCCACGATGTGCATCGCCGCCTCCTCGGCGGAGGCGGCGGCTCCGTCGATGCCCACGTCGGTGGCGACCAGCCCGCTCTCCTCGTCCTCGTGCGCGCCCTCGTCGGGGGCGACGAGGCGGCCGGAGCGGAGCGTGCCGACCTCGTTGTCCAGGGGCTCGCCGTCGGTGTCCTGGGAGTCGCCGATGCCGTCCCCGTCGGGGTAGGCGGTGTCCGGGAGCTCCTCGGAGAGCCGCTGGTCCAGGGTCTCGCCGCGCAGGCGCTCCGCCGCGGTCACACCGGTGTGCTCCACCGCCCATGGCCGCTCCGGTGGCGACCAACCCCGGTCGAGCGGATCGGCGACACCGTCCGTGATCAGGGTGTCCTCGGCGTCCAGCAGCCCCGCGTCGTCCTGGATCTCGGATCCGTCTGGCTGGTAGACGTCGTCTCCCCATCCGCCGGCTCTGTCCACGGGTACCTCCAGTGGTGGGACGGGCCCGGTGCCACCGCTCACGCCGGTGGACGACGCGGGCCGCTGGGCGGCGACCCGGATCCCGCGAACCGGACGGCTCACGGTCCCCCGAATCAGTGCCCACCACCAGCCTTCCACTCGCATTCGGCACCGCGCAACGGCAGGCGACCGGCAGCTGCGGGACCCGCCCGGCGCCGGCCGTCCGGCCGGGTCCGTCCCGGCGAGGTCGTCTGCCGCACCGGCGACGGCGGTGCCCGCGGCGGTCAGCCGTGCCACGACCTCCACAGCGCGGCGTACGCGCCGTCCGCCTGGACGAGCTGGTCGTGGCTGCCCAGTTCGCTGATGCGGCCGTTCTCGACGACGGCGATGATGTCGGCGTCGTGGGCGGTGTGCAGCCGGTGGGCGATGGCGACGACGGTGCGGCCGTCGAGGACGCGGGCGAGGGAGCGTTCCAGATGACGGGCCGCACGCGGATCGAGGAGCGAGGTCGCCTCGTCCAGGACCAGCGTGTGCGGGTCGGCGAGGACAAGGCGGGCCAGCGCGATCTGCTGGGCCTGCGCCGGGGTGAGCGAGATGCCGCCGGAGCCCACCTCGGTGTCCAGACCCTCGTCCAGCGCCCGTGCCCAGGTGTCGGCGTCGACCGCGCCCAGCGCCGCCCACAGCTCGGCGTCCTCCGCACCCGTACGGGCGAGGAGCAGGTTGTCGCGCAGCGAACCGACGAAGACATGGTGCTCCTGGTTGACCAGCGCCACATGGGAGCGGACGTCCTCGGCGGGCATCCGGGACAGCTCGGCGCCACCCAGCGTGATACGGCCGTCGCGCGGCGCGTAGATCCCGGCGAGGAGCCTGCCCAGAGTCGACTTGCCCGCGCCGGACGGGCCGACGAGGGCGAGCCGGGTGCCGGGCGGGACCTCCAGGGAGACCTTGCGCAGGACGTCGACGCCGTCGCGGTACCCGAAGCGCACCCGGTCAGCGTGGACATGCCGCCCGTCCGGGGCCACGGCGGGATCTCCTGCGTCCGGCTCGATGTCCCGTACACCGACGAGGCGCGCCAGCGACACCTCGGCGACCTGCAGCTCGTCGTACCAGCGCAGGATCAGGTTGACCGGGTCGACGAGCATCTGGGCGATGATCGCACCCGTGGTCAGCTGGCCGAGCCCGATCCAGCCCTGCAGGACGAACAGCCCGCCGATGACCAGGACGGAGCCGAGAACCGTGATGTGCGTGAGGCTGACGACCGGGAAGAGCACCGACCGCAGCCAGAGCGTGTACCGCTCCCACGCGGTCCATTCCTGGACACGTCGGTTCGACAGGTCGATGCGGCGGGTGCCGAGGCGGTGGGCCTCGACGGTGCCGCCGGCGTCCACGGTCTCGGCGAGCACGGCGGCGACGGCGGCGTACCCGGCGGCCTCCGAGCGGTAGGCGGAGGGCGCGCGCCTGAAGTACCAGCGGCAGCCGACCACCAGCAGCGGCAGGGCCAGCAGTACGGTGAGGGCCAGCGGCGGCGCGGTCACGGCGAGTCCGCCGAGGAGCAGCGCCACCCACACGACACCGATGGCCAGCTGGGGCACGGCCTCGCGCATGGCGTTGGCGAGGCGGTCGACGTCGGTGGTGATCCGGGAGAGCAGGTCACCGGTGCCGGCGCGTTCCAGAACGCCCGGCGGCAGTCCGACCGACCGTACGAGGAAGTCCTCGCGGAGGTCGGCCAGCATCCGCTCGCCGAGCATGGCGCCGCGCAGACGCACCTCTCGCACGAAGACGGCCTGGATGACGAGGGCGGCGACGAACACCGCCGTCGTCAGTTCCAGATGGAGTTCGCGTGCCTCGTCGGAGACCCGCTCGACGAGTGCGCCCAGCAGATAGGGGCCCGCCATCGAGGCCACGACGGCGATCGTGTTGACGGCGATGAGCAGGACGAACGCCCGGCGGTGCCGGCGGAACAGTTCGGCCACGTAGGCGCGTACGGTCGCCGGGGCGCCGACGGGCAGGGTGTTCGCCGTCGTGGGGGCGGCCGGGTCGTACGCCGGTGGCGCCACGCCGATCATGCGGTCTCCTCGATCTCTTCCAGTTCGTCCAGCACGTCGCTGAGGTTGGTCGTGGGGTGTCGAGAGCCGTCGGCGAGGTCGGTCTCCTCGTCGGTCTCGCGGGTGACGACGGCCCGGTACCGGGGTTCCCTGCGGATCAGGTCGCGGTGGACGCCCACCGCGGCGACTTCGCCCTCGTGCACGAGGACGACGCGTTCGGCGAGGTCCAGCAGGAGGGGTGAGGAGGTGAAGACGACCGTCGTGCTGCCGGCCCGCAGCGACCGGATGCCGTCGGCGACGCGGGCCTCGGTGTGCGAGTCGACGGCGGAGGTCGGCTCGTCCAGGACCAGCACGCCCGGGTCCGTGATCAGGGACCGGGCCAGTGCGAGGCGTTGGCGCTGCCCGCCGGACAGGGACCGGCCGCGCTCGGTGATCCGCGCGTCCAACGGGTCCTCGGCGTCGAGCGAACCCTGGACCAGCGCCTCCAGGACGTCCCCGCACTGGGCGGCGGCCAGCGCGTCCTCGGCGGTGACCGCGCCCGAGGCCGGCACGTCGAGGAGTTCGCGCAGCGTTCCGGAGAGCAGCACCGGGTCCTTGTCCTGCACGAGGACGGCGGTGCGGGCGGAGTCGAGCGGCAGTTCGTCGAGCGGTACGCCGCCGAGGAGAACCGAGGTGCTCTCCTCGGGAGCGTGGCCGCCCAGCCTTTCCGCCAGCTGTCCGGCCGCGTCAGGGTCGCCGCACACCACAGCGGTGAGACACCCGGCGGGCGCGAGCAGCCCGGTCGCCGGGTCGTACAGGTCCCCGGTGGGCACGGCGGCCTCACGGGACCCCTCGGCGTCCGTGGCCCGCTCCAGCGACAGCACCCGAGCGGCGCGCTTGGCGGACGGACGGGAGAAGGAGTAGGCCATGGCGATCTCTTCGAAGTGGCGCAAAGGGTAGGCAAGGAGCATCACCGCGCTGTACACCGTGACCAGTTCACCGATCGTGATCCGGCCCTCGCGGGCGAGACCCACGCCGTGCCAGACGACGGCGATCATCAGCAGCCCCGGCAGCAGCACCTGGATGCCGGAGATCAGGGCCCACATACGGGCGCTGCGGACGGCGGCGTGGCGGACCTCCTGGGAGGCCTGGCGGTAGCGGTCGAGGAAGAGGTCCTCGCCGCCGATGCCGCGAAGGACACGCAGGCCCGCGACGGTGTCGGAGGCCAGCTCCGTGGCGCGGCCCGCCTTCTCGCGCTGGAAGTCGGCGCGGCGGGTCGCGTGGGGCAGCAGGGGCAGGACGGCCAGCGCGAGCACCGGCACGCCCACGGCGACGATGACGCCGAGCGCGGGCTGGTAGACGAGCAGGCCGACACAGACCAGCACCACCGTGAGCGCCGCCGCGGTGAACCGGGAGACGGACTCGACGAACCAGCCGATCTTCTCGACGTCGCCCGTGGACACCGCGACCACCTCGCCGGCCGCGACCCGCCGCGTCAGCGCCGAGCCCAGCTGGGCCGTCTTGCGGGCCAGCAGTTGCTGGACGCGTGCGGCGGCGGTGATCCAGTTGGTGATCGCCGACCGGTGCAGGAAGGTGTCGCCCAGCGCGATGGTGAACCCGCACAGCACCAGCAGCCCGCCCCCGAGGGCGAGCCGGGCGCCGGAGCGGTCCACCACGGCCTGGATGGCGAAGCCGACGCAGAACGGCAGCCCGGCCACGGAGGTGAAGTGCAACAACCCCCAGGCCAGCGCCTTCAACTGCCCGCCGAGCTGGTTCCGGCCGAGCCACCACAGAAAGCGGGGACCCGAGCGTGCGTCCGGCATACCCGGGTCTTTGTGCGGAAGGTCTTGAATCTGCATGACGTCCCAGTGGCTCGTGTCAGGGTGGGGAGGAGTGGGGAGACGAAGGACGGTGACGCTCGGCGACCGGCCGTGAAAGGTTCGCGTCACCGCGTGGTCGGAAGCAAACGGTTTTCCGGCGCCGGGCAAAGTTTCGGCCTGGACCACCCGTGCGAGGCCCGCCGGGCGGGGCGGCGGGCGCATCTGCGCGGTGCGCGGTGCGACGATGGACCGCATGCGAATAGGGGGTACGAGGCGCGGAGGCACCGGCGATGCGGACGGAGTGAGCGGAACCAATCGTGCGGACGACACGAGTGTCGTGAGGGGCCCGGCGCATGTCGTGAGGGGCGCTGCGCGAGTCGGGCTCGCGGCGGCGCTCTGCGGTGTCCTGGTGTCCTTGGCGGCGTGCGGAGGTTCGGGCGACGCGGACAACTCGGCCAAGGCCGACGCGGGCGCCGGCGGCAGGGCGGAGAGTGCCGAGGCGCAGAAGGGCGACCCGACCCGCATCCCGGACGTCGGAGACCGCCTCCAGAAGCAGATCCCCGCCGAGTCCCGTCAGGTCGTGGCGGTCTACGGTGAGGGCAAGGACGACGCCGACGCCACGATCGTGCTCTACACGAAGAGCGGTGGAGCCTGGAAGAAGACCCGCGGTTGGGAGGGCCACAACGGCAAGAAGGGCTGGACCACCGACCATCGGGAGGGCGACAGGCGCAGCCCCGTCGGCGTGTTCACGCTCAGCGACGCGGGCGGTGTCCTCGCCGACCCGGGCGCGAAGCTCCCGTACAGCCGGTCGGCGTCGTTCCAGGCGCCGCACTACTGGGCCGAGTCGCACTGGCACGACTTCGACTATGTGATCGCCATCGACTACAACCGGGTCAAGGGCACCTCGCCGATCGACCCGACGCGGCCCGAGGGCCAGTCCAAGGGCGGCAGCATCTGGCTGCACATGGACCACGGCAGCGGCACCTCGGCCTGTGTCAGCCTGTCCAAGTCGGGCATGGAGTACCTGCTGCGTACCCTCGACCCGGCCCGGCACCCGGTGATCGTGATGGGGGACAGGGCACAGCTGAAGGTCTGAGACGCCAGACGTCTCCGGCCCCCTCCCGTGTCCGGAGACGTCATTGCGGCGGGGCGGCAACGTCCGTGGAACTCGGCCCAAGAGCAGCCGGATCGTCATGTCCATGCTCACCGGAGCGACCCTCCTGGCGAGCACCCTCCTCGGAGCGACCCCGCACAGCTCCCCACCATCGCCCGGCCCGTCTCGGCGTCGACGGCATCATGGACTCGATGCGTGTCGTCACCAACCTGCTGGGCAACTGCGCCGCCGTCTTCGCCGTGTCGGAGTGGGAGTGCGCGCTGGCCGCGGGCCGGGCGAAGATGACGCTGGACGGGGAGTTCCGGTTCGTGGAGGAGGGCGACGAGCCCGGCGCGGGCGGGACCGACGACTCCTCCGGCGCTCCCCTGGGCACCCACGAGGGCGGGGTCCCGGCACGGCCCACAGCCGAGGCGAAAGAGCTCGCCCCGAAGTGACCTGACCCGCTCCTCCCTCTTCGGAGTCCCCCACGTGCAGGGCGCGGCGCGGCACCCCGCGGCATCCCGCGCCGGGCCCCTCCCGTACGTCCGCCGACTCAGCAGCGCCGCTCGGCCACAGGCGCACCGTCGGCCGACGGCACCGGTGCCCCGTCCACCAGGGTGTCGAGCAGACCGCCGAGCACGTTCCGCTGCTCGCCCGACAGAGGCGCCAGGATCTCCTCCGCCGCCGACCGCCGGGCATGGTGCAGCTCCCGCAGGACCTTCCGGCCCTCGTCCGTGACCTCTATCCGGATCACCCGCCGGTTGGTGGGATCGGGCGCCCGGCGCACCCGTCCGCTCTCCTCCAGGGCGTCGACCAGAGTCGTCACGGCCCGGGGCACGACCTCCAGTCGCTCCGCCAGATCGGCCATGCGCGGCGGCGTGTCGTAGTGCGCGAGGGTGCGCAGCAGCCGTGACTGAGCCGGGGTGATCTCCAACCCGCGCTGCTGGAGGTGGTGCTTCTGGATGCGGTGCACGCGGCGTGTGAGCCGCAGCAACTGCTCGGCGAGCAGACCGCCGTCGGCGTCGGGGGTGGTCATACGGGAACAATATCAGGAGTTTGTTCATTGTGAACATAGGTAACAATGAGCTAAGCTCCGTCAATCATTCTCGCCTCACCTCCCGTAGGAGCCCATGCGTCCCGACCACGAACCCCGCTGGGTACCGCCCGGCGACTCCAAGGATCAGCCCCGGCAGGTACGCCGCATCCTGGAACTCTTCCGTCCCTATCGAGGCCGGCTGGCGATCGTCGGTCTGCTTGTCGGCGCCGCGTCGCTCGCGTCGGTCGCCACCCCCTTCCTCCTGAAGGAGATCCTCGACACCGCGATCCCCGAGGGTCGCACAGGCCTGCTCGGTCTGCTCGCGCTCGGCATGATCCTGAGCGCGGTGCTCACCAGCATCTTCGGTGTCCTGCAGACACTGATCTCCACGACTGTCGGTCAGCACGTGATGCACGATCTGCGCACCGCCGTCTACGGTCGGCTGCAGCGCATGTCGCTGGCCTTCTTCACCCGAACCCGCACCGGCGAGGTCCAGTCCCGCATCGCCAACGACATCGGCGGTATGCAGGCGACCGTCACCTCCACGGCCACCTCCCTGGTCTCCAACGTCACCAGCGTGGTCGCCACTGTCGTCGCCATGGTCGCCCTGGACTGGCGGCTCACCGTGGTCACCCTGCTTCTGCTGCCGCTGTTCGTGTGGATAAGCCGCCGGGTCGGCGACGAGCGCAAGAAGATCACCGCCCAACGCCAGAACCAGATGGCCGGCATGGCCGCCACGGTCACCGAGTCCCTCTCCGTCAGCGGCATCCTGCTCGGCCGCACGATGGGCCGCGCCGACTCGCTCACCAAGTCCTTCGCCGCGGAGTCCGAGCAACTGGTCGACCTGGAGGTCAGGGTGAACATGGCCGGGCGCTGGCGCATGGCCATCATCACCGTCGTCATGTCCGCCATGCCCGCCGTCATCTACTGGACCGCCGGCGTCGCTCTCCAGCTCGGCGGGCCGTCCGTCTCGGTCGGCACGCTCGTCGCCTTCGTCTCGCTCCAGCAGAACCTGTTCCGGCCGACCGTGAGCCTGCTGTCCACCGGCGTCCAGATCCAGGCCTCGCTCGCCCTCTTCCAGCGCATCTTCGAGTACCTCGACCTGCCGACAGAGATCACCGAGCCCGAGAACGCGGTCCACCTCGACCAGGTGAAGGGCGAAGTCCGCTTCGAGAACGTCGAGTTCCGCTACGACGGCAAGGGCGCGCCCATCCTCGACGGCATCGACCTCACCATCCCTTCCGGCGGCAGCCTCGCCGTCGTCGGTCCGACCGGCGCCGGAAAGTCCACCCTCGGCCTCCTGGTGCCGAGGCTGTACGACGCCACGGGCGGCCGGGTCACGCTCGACGGGGTCGACGTGCGCGACCTGGACTTCGACACGCTGGCCCGCGGCGTCGGCGTCGTCTCGCAGGAGACGTATCTCTTCCACGCCTCCGTCGCCGACAACCTGCGCTTCGCCAAGCCGGACGCCACCGACGAGGAGCTGTACGCGGCGGCGCGGGCGGCCCAGATCCACGACCACATCGCGTCCCTGCCCGACGGCTACGACACGGTCGTCGGCGAACGCGGCCACCGCTTCTCCGGTGGTGAGAAGCAGCGCCTCGCCATCGCCCGCACCGTCCTGCGCGACCCGCCGGTCCTCATCCTCGACGAGGCGACCAGCGCCCTGGACACCCGCACCGAGCACGCGGTGCAGGAGGCCATCGACGCGCTCTCGGCCAACCGCACCACCCTCACCATCGCGCACCGGCTCTCCACCGTCCGGGGTGCGGACCAGATCGTGGTCCTCGACTCCGGCCGCGCGGTCGAACGCGGTACGCACGAGGAACTGCTGGAGAGGGACGGCCGGTACGCGGCGCTCGTGCGGCGGGACGCACGGCTGAAGCCGGGCCGGGAGACGGCTCAGGTGCCGAAAATGGAGCCGACAAGATGAATATATGCCAGGTTTGAGGTGATATGCGGGTTACCGTGCCCGCATGCATATGAACACTCCGCCACGGAGCACGATTCGACTGACGCGTCGGGGCCGGGCCGCCCTCATCGCGACCGGCGCCGTCGTGGCGGCCACCGCCGTGGCGGTGCCGCTGCTGAGCGTCGGCAGCGGCGACGGCGAGGCCGAACGCCCCACGTCACTGGTGATCCCGGAAGGCTGGCGCTCCGCCCAGGTCTACGAAGCGGTCGACAAGGCCCTCGCCCTGCCCGCCGGGTCCGCCAAGAAGTCCCTGGCCAAGGCCAAGCTGACCCTCCCGGCCGACGCCGAGGGCAATCCGGAGGGCTATTTCTTCCCGGCGACGTACCCCTTGGCGGGGAAGGCGACCCCGGAGTCCCTGCTGACATCCATGGTCGAGACCGCGAACAAGAAGTTCAACGGCGGTCAGGTCACGGCCGGCGCCCAGCGCAACGCCATGAACGTCTACCAGGCGGTCACCATCGCGAGCATCGTCCAGGCCGAGGCGGCCGACAAGGCCGACATGAGCAAGGTGGCCCGGGTCGTCTTCAACCGGCTGGAGCGCGGCATGCCGTTGCAGATGGACTCCACCCTCAACTACGCGCTGGACCGCTCGACGCTGGACACCAGCGTCGAGGACACGAAGATCGACAGCCCCTACAACTCGTACCAGCGGATGGGTCTGCCGCCCACGCCGATCGCCAACCCGGGCGAGGAGGCGATGCGTGCCGCGATCAACCCGACGCCGGGGGACTGGGTGTACTTCGTCACGGTCAAGCCGGGCGACACCCGCTTCACGGCGGACTACGAGGAACACCTGCGCAACGTCGCCGAGTTCAACGAAAGCCGGAAGAAGCCCACGGCCACCGCCGGGGCGAGTACAGCGCCTCCCGCGCAGGCGGCCGGCTGAGGATCGGACCTTCCCGTACGGGCCGCCGCGGAGTTGGCCGTACCGGGGTTGTAGGTGACGTCAGGCGGCGGCCGGCTCGTCCGCCAGCAGTCGCCTGATGTCCCGCACCGCCGCACGGCCCGCGCGGTTGGCGCCGATGGTGCTGGCCGACGGGCCGTAACCGACCAGGTGGATCCGGGGGTCGGCGACCGCGCGGGTGCCGTCGACGCGGATGCCGCCGCCGGACTCGCGAAGTCGCAGCGGGGCCAGATGGTCGACGGCGGCGCGGAAGCCGGTCGCCCAGAGGATGACGTCGGCGTCCACGCGGCGGCCGTCGTCCCATGCCACGCCCTCGGGCGTGATCCGGTCGAACATCGGCAGCCGGTCCAGGACGCCGTCCACGATGCCCTGCCGGATCGCGTCGTTGAGCGGCAGCCCCGTCACCGACACGACACTCTTCGGCGGCAGCCCCTGCCGCACCCGCTCCTCCACCATGGCGACGGCCGATCGCCCCGCCCCTTCGTCGAACGGCCCCTCGCGGAAGACCGGCGGACGCCTCGTCACCCACGTCGTCCCGGCGGCGTACGGGGCGATCTCCAGCAGATGCTGCGTCCCGGACGCACCCCCGCCCACCACGACCACCCGCAGTCCCGCTAACCCCTCCGGCCCCGGGTACTGCGCGGTGTGCAACTGCCGCCCCCGGAAGGTCTCCTGACCGGGATAGCGCGGCCAGAACGGCCGGTCCCAGGTGCCCGTCGCGTTGATCAGCGCCCGCGTCGACCACATACCGTCCGAGGTCTCCACCAGCAGTCGCCCGCCCTCGCCCGCACGCACCGCGTGGACACCCACCGGCCGCCGCACCCGCAGGTCGAAGGTGCGTTCGTACGTCGCGAAGTACTCCCCGATGACCTCGGAGGACGGGCGCGCCGGATCCGCGCCCATCAGCTCCATGCCGGGCAGCGCGTACATCCCGTGCACCTTGCCGTATGTCAGCGACGGCCAGCGGAACTGCCAGGCGCCGCCCGGGCCGGGGGAGTGGTCGAGCACCACGAAGTCGCGCTCCGGCTCGGAACCGGATCGCCGCAGGTGATAGGCGCTGGACAGACCGGCCTGACCAGCGCCTATGACGACCACCTCGACCTCGCGCACGTTGTTCACACTTCTGCCAACGGCGCGGAGGCCCGGGATCTTCCCGTGCGTTTCCCGGAGGTCGGCGCCCGCCTGCCACGAGGAGCGGCGCCCCGGCCACGGTGGCAGCGTCCGCCGGCAGCCCGCGCGCCGCCACGTTCGCCATCACGCCGTCCCCCAACCGGTACGTCCCCTCCAGGCGCGGACGGCCGGAGAGCACGAGTTGCTCGGCACTGAGCGCGTGGTATTCCTCGACCAGATGCGCGACCCCCGCATGGCTGTCGACGAGCGCGGCGCCGTCGCCGTCAGGGACGAGCCCCACTCCGCCCGGAGATCGGGGTGCGTCCCCGGTTCCGCCCGGGAGCCACCGTGCGGAACGGGCATCCGCTGCCGGCCCGTCGACCTGCCGCGCCCGAGCGCGGACCCCGCCGCCGGCGACCGCGTCCGCGTCGAGGCCGTCGACCTGGAGGACGCTTCCGGCGCGGGCCGTCGCTTCCGCGTGACGCGGTCGGCATGCGCGACCATGGGACCATGTCCGATGCCTTCACCACCCAGGTCCTGAACGTCACCTCCGGCCCCCGCGAACGGGTCGTCGACCTCACTCACGACTGTGAGGCGTTCCTCCGCGACGCGGCTGCCGGCCGGGACGGACTCCTCAACGTCTTCGTCCCGCACGCCACGTCGTGTGGCTTGCAACTGTCACGTTCCCCAGTGAACCGACTCAGCGGCCCCTAGACAGGTGTGGGCCCTGGATGGAGGGCCCACAGTGAGCATTGCGACGCTTGAACGACCGGCAACGCGGGAGAACCCGGGTACGACCAAGGTGGCGGGCATAGACCTGACCCATCGTGGGGTGACCGCTCCCCTGTGGCCCCGGTCGTCCGCTCTCCTTGGCGGATGGCCGGGGCCTTTCCGTAGTCACCCCAGGAAGGACAGTCGGACCTTGCGCTGGGGGTTGTCCCGGTTGGTGTCCACCAGGACTACGGATTGCCAGGTCCCCAGTTCCAAGCGGCCACCGATGACCGGGAGCGTGGCGTGGGGCGGGACGATGGCCGGGAGTACATGGTCCCGGCCATGGCCGGGGGAGCCGTGCCGATGCTGCCACCGGTCGTCCGCCGGGAGGAGCTGGTGGAGGGCGGCCAGGAGGTCGTCATCACTGCCCGCTCCGGTCTCGATTACGGCCAGGCCCGCCGTTGCATGGGGCGTGAAGACATTCAGGAGTCCGTCCCGCCCGGCGGCCACTTCCTGGAGGAACGACGCGCACGCGTCGGTCAGGTCGTGGACGGTCTCCGTGGAGCCTGTCCGCACGTCGATGGTCCGCGTAGTGAACGTGTCAGCCATACGTCCATGGTGACGCCCAGGCCCCTCCCTGGCGTGGGGAGGGGCCCATGTCGTGTCCGGTTAGGCGGCCAGGGCTTGGAGGTCCCGGCGGGCCGTCCGGCCGGACACGCCCACCAGCTTGGCGTACGTGGTGCCGTTGACCGGCTGGCCGTCTGCCTTCAGCTTGGCCACGCCGCCCGGATCTCCCCGTCGTCACGGCCGCACGTCAACGTCCCGCGTGCGGGTCCTGTCCACCACCGGCTCCACCGGCTCCACCGGCTCCACCGGCTCCACCGGCTCCACCGGCTCCACCGGCTCCACCGGCTCCACCGGCTCCACCGGCTCCACCGGCTCCACCGGCTCCACCGGCTCCACCGGCTCCACCGGCTCCACCGGCTCCACCGGCTCCACCGGCTCCACCGGCTCCACCGGCTCCACCGGCTCCACCGGCTCCACCGGCTCCACCGGCTCCACCGGCTCCACCGGCTCCACCGGCGTCCGGCTGTTCGGCCCGCTGGCCCTTCTCGACCACCGCTAACTGGCCCATCAGTGCCGTCCGCCTTGACCCGGCTGGGTTCGGAGAGAGGCGGGATGGCGAGCTCATTGCCGAAGGAGCCCTTGCCGACCGTGCTGGTATCGGTGCTGGTCACAGCCACGCCAACCATCCACCGAACGCGGCGAGCAGAACGGCCAGGGCCGTGCCAAGCGTGACCAGAACCCGCGTGAGAGTACGGCGCCCGTTCTTCTTCCCGGCCTTCTCCCTGTCCTTCTTCCCGGCCGCACTCCCCCGCCGCTCCCGCCCACCGTCCCTGCCGCTCCTGTCGTCCTCGTCCCCGATTTCGTCATGTCGCGACGACCTCGGTCCGAGGGCGCCCCGAACATCCGGGCACCGCCCTGATCCGACCCCGGCCTTCTCCCCTGCAGGGCCCGGACTCACAACCCGCACATGACGAGGGGCGGCGGACCGAGTCCCCGTCCGCCGCCCCGCGCACCGGGTCAACTCACCCCGTCAGCACCCCTTGAAAACAGGCGCCCTCTTCTCCATGAACGCGCTCATCCCCTCCCTCTGGTCCTCCGTCGAGAACAGCGCATGGAACACGCGCCGCTCGAAAAGAAGCCCGTCGCGCAGACCGGTCTCCAGGGCCCGGTCGACCGACTCGCGGGCGGCCGTGACGGCCGGGCGGCCGTAAGAGGCGACGGTCGCGGCGGCTTCCGTGGCCTCGGTGAGGACGCGGTCGTCCGGGACCACCCGCGACACCAGGCCCGAGGCCTCCGCCTCGCCGGCGTCCATCGTGCGGCCCGTGAGGATCAGGTCCATGGCCTTGGCACGGCCGACCAGGCGGGTGAGCCGCTGAGTGCCGCCGATGCCGGGGATCACGCCGAGCTTGATCTCCGGCTGGCCGAAGACCGCCGACTCGCCCGCGATGATCAGGTCGCACATCATCGCGAGTTCGCAACCGCCGCCCAGCGCATAGCCGTTGACCGCCGCGATCTTCGGCGTTCGGAACCCGGCGAACTCCTCCCAGCCCGCGAAGTAGTCCTCCGCGGCCATGTCCACGGCCGACTTCCCGGCCATCTCCTTGATGTCGGCACCGGCCGCGAAGATCTTCTCCGAACCGGTGACGACGAAGCAGCCGACGTCCGGGTCACGGTCCAACGGGCGGAGTACGTCGAGGAGTTCGGCCAGCAGATCGCTGCTGAGGGCGTTCAGGACGTGCGGCCGGTGGAGTCGTACCGTGACGACGCGGTCATGGCGTTCGATCTTGAGGGTGTTCATCGACTCTCCGTCTCTTCTTCACTCCTGACGGTCTGTTACGAGTCCCAGATCGCGCCGTACGCGGGAATGCCGCGCCGCTCGAGACCGTGAACGACCTGCCAGGTCAGCTTCTTATTGGAGATGCAGATGACAGCTTCGGCACCGAAGGAGCGGTACGCGGTGTACGCGAGCCGCACCATGTCCGGTTTGCCGTGCTGCGAGGTGTCCCAGACCAGCGCGTTCGGCTGGACGGCGAGGATCTCGTCGACCAGGTCGTCGCCGTAGGTCCTGCGGGGATCGCGCGTCGCCCACACGAGGCGTGAGGGCACCTCCGCGGCCAGCAGATGCGGCAGGCAGGGACCGATACCGCTGCCGGTGGCGACGTAGATCACCTTGCTGAACAGGGTCTCGATATTGGCGACCCCGGCCGTGGTGATGCCCTTGACCCAGACCTTCGCGGGCGCGTCGTCGATGAACGAGCCCGTCCAGTCGCCCGCACGGGAGATGGTCAGCCGGAAGCCGGGTTCGCCGGGTGAGGGCACGTTGGCGAAGGAGTGCCACTCGGTGAGCGGGCTGCGGCTGATGGCGGTGGACGACCCCGCGAACGGGGTCACGCCATGGTCAAAACGGGCCAACGCGACGTGCGTGGAGGGCCGTTCGATCCGTACGTCCACCTTGCGCAGCCGCAGCCAGGGCAGGGCGACGCTGAAGGTGACCACGGCCAGCACCCCGAGGGCGACCGGCCCCTGCGCGCCCAGCAGCGTATGCGTCCAGAACAGTGCGAGGGCGCTCCAGCCGCCGAAGCGGTGGATCTTCTCGAAGTGGTCGTGGAAGCGGGAGCGGAAGGACGGCAGGGCGGTGACGACGATGACGACGAGCAGAGCGACGAGTACCCAACTCACGGTGATCAGCGGCACGTTGGCGCCGTCGACGGTCACCACGACCGCCCCCGCGAGGAACCACACCGCTCCGGCCAGTGCCCCGCCCACGTGCAGTCCGCCGAAGTGGTACACCTTCCCGAGCGTCCACCGCACCTTCAGCGGCCAGTTCGTCGGAGCCCAAGTCGCCAGCCGGAAGAAGAGGTTGATGACGTACTGCTGCCGTACAACCACTGCGAGCGCGAGGTTCACGAGGGACGCGTAGCCGATGGCTCCGGCGTTCGGCATCCAACTCACCGCCAGCAAGCCGATGTTGGCCAGCATCACCAGGGCCGCGAGGCGGTTGTAGTGCATCAGGCGGGGGTGCTTGAGGAGGCGACGGGGCGCGGACGTGAGCGGAGGGAGTTCGGCGAGAGCCGCGGGAGGGGCGGGAGGCGCTGCGAGCGTGGCGCCTCCCACCTCGACGGATGAGGCCTCAGCGGACGAGGTCTCAACGGACGACGTCATCAGGTCGCCCCCTCTCGCACCGCCGACACCGGCAGCAGGGGAGCTCCCTCGCTATGAACCGTCACCGCCCGCGCGGCGTTCCGCGCGGCCTCCTCCCGCTCCGCCGCCAGCCGCAGCAGTGCCGCCCGGTCGACCTTGCCCCGGTCCGTCTCCGGCATAGCGGCCACCGGGAGGACCGTGGCCGGCACGCAGTAGTACGGCAGTACGTCGGCCACCGCGCGCCGGGCCGTGTCCGGGTCGACGTCGGCCGGGCAGACGAAGGAGATCAGGGTGCGGGCGTCCCGCTTGAGCGTGACGGCGCGGGAGCAGCCCGCCACCGATTCCAGCACCGAGGAGACGGAGTCGAGTTCCACGCGGAAGCCGCGGACCTTGACCTGGTCGTCGGTACGGCCCAGATGCTCGAGTTCGCCGTCTGGCGTCCAGCGGCCGAGGTCGCGGGTACGGAACATGCGGTGCCCGCCGCCGAGGAAGGGGTCGAGGGCGTACCGCTCGGCGTTCAGCGCCTCGTTGTTCAAGTAGCCCGCCGATACGCAGTCGCCCCCGGCCCACATCTCGCCGACCTCCCCGATGGGCAGCGCACGCCGGTGCTCATCGAGGACGTACACCGTGTTGTTGGGGGTGGGGCGGCCGATCGTGAGCAGTGCGTCGTCCACGTGGTGGTGGCGCATCGTGTTGACGATCGTCGTCTCCGTGGGCCCGCAGGAGTTGTGGAAGGCGGACCGCCGGGCCCAGGCGTCCGCGAGCGGGCGCGGGCACGGCTCGCCCGCGACCGCCACCGTCCGCACATGGGGGCAGCCCGCCGGGTCGATCCCGGACAGCACCGTCGGCGTCGCGATCAGCACGTCCGCCGTACGGGCCGCCGCCGCGACGTCCTTGCCGCGGACGACGAGCGTGCCGCCGTGGGCGAGACAGCCGAGGATCTCCCAAGCGGCCATGTCGAAGGCGATGTTGAGGAGCTGGGCGACCCGGTCACCGGGGCGGATGCCCAGGCCACCGGGCTCGGTGAGGAGGATGTTCGCGACGTTGCGGTGGGTGACCTTCACCCCGTTGGGCTTGCCGGTCGTGCCGGAGGTGAACAGGACGTAGCACCCGTCGTCGGGGCGTACGGGCCGCTCGAGACGGACCGGCCCTTCCGTGGAGAGGTTGGCGAGATCGTCGTCGAGCGTGATCAGCCGGTGTCCGGCGTCAGCCGGAGGCACCCGCAGCGTGTGCTCCGACTGAGTGAGGACGACCCGGGTTCCGGCGGTGCGGATGACGTGCCGCAGCTGGGCGGCGGGGGTGAGGCCGATGTCCTGCGGGACGTACGCGGCGCCGGCCTTCAGCGTGCCGAGCAGTCCGACGAGCATCGGGATGGAGCGGCGTACGAAGAGGCCGACGTGATCGCCGGGCCGTACGCCCTCCCGTACGAGTCTGGCCGCGAGCCGGTCGGCACGACGGTTCAGCTCGCCGTACGTGATCGTCGTGCCCTGGTGCTCGGCGGCGACTGCGTGCGGCGCGGCGGTGGCCCGCCGTTCGACGGCGTGGTGGACGAGGGGGTCGGGGACGCGGACTTCAGGACCTTGGCCGAACTGCCAGAACATGGCCCTGTCTTGGAGGGACAGATGGCTCAGGGGCATGCTTCACAGACCTCCTGGCTGTGTGGGAAGAAGATGCCTCGGGCGACTGAACGCTGACGTGCGTCGATATGTCGAGCATCGTGCGGAGGTGCAGGGCCGCAACACCGGAGTGCGGTGGCGGCTCCAATAGCTTCAACGTTAAATATGGGCTTCGTCACTGGGAAAACAAGTCACATGACTGGACTGACAGCACATCGGACAGCTTCCGTACGGGCAGGCGACAGGAACCTCACGTACAGCGCGTGTAACGGGGGATCACCGTCTGTGACGTCGGCCCCACCGTCGAGCACCGCCCCGCGGCGCTCGACGGCCGCCAGCGCGGCACGTAACTCGGCGACGGTCCGGGCCTGGGGGACGAGAACCACGTGGGAGGTCCGGGGAGGAGCGGGGCTGGGAAACGGTTCCCTTCGGACTCGGCGGGCCGCTGGCCCGCACATTGTCCGGATCTTGGTCCCAAAGGTGATCGCCAGTGTCACGCACGGCTGGTCGGGACCCGCGCCGGACTCCGAGGCGGGATTTCCCCATGGGCGCAGGGGAGCGCCGGGGAGACGCGGAGCCCGCCTGCCCCTGGACGTCCTCGGCGCCCGGCCGCTCTGTGCGCCATGTCTCAGGAGTACTGGGCTACCGTCTGACTCCGCCCGCCACGCCATCTCGCTCAGGTACTCACACATGGCCCTCCAGGCCGTTGTGATCCTCGGTCACTCCGGAGCGCGACCGCCACTGATCGGCCGACGGCTGGCGCCCACCAGGTGTGGGATGTCGCGATTCTCGGCCACCCCCGCGGACGACCGCCACCGGCCCGTTGTGCGAAAGCTTGCGTGAACCGTTGACTCGGAAGCGCTTGGAATCTACCGTCCGTCCGAATTCGCGAGCACAGTTCGGTATTTCGGACGATCGAGGGGCGGACCGTGAGCGATGAACCACGCCTGAGCAGAAGAGAGTTACTCGTCGGCACCGGAGGGCTGGTGCTGGGCGCGGCGGGGTGTGCCGCGCCCTCCTTCGGTGTCGAGGGGGAGACCCGGCTGCGTTACTGGCACCTCTTCGGCGGGGGCGACGGGGCCAACATGACCGCGCTGGTCGACGCGTTCGCCAGGGAGCACCCTGAGATCGACCTGGAGGCGACCCAGCTTCAGTGGGGTACGCCGTACTACACGAAGCTGGGCATGGCTGGGGCCGGAGGACGGGCGCCCGAGGTCGCGGTGCTCCATCTGGCGCGGCTGGCGGGGTTCGGGCCCGGGCGGCTCCTCGACTCCTTCGACCTGGACCTGCTGCGTGAACTGGGCGTGAGAGCCGACCAGTTTCCCGAGGACATCTTCAAGCGCGGCTCGGTCGGCGGGCAGCAGTATGCGATCCCGCTCGACACCCACCCCATGGTGCTCTACTACAACACCGACGTCTGCGCGAAGGCCGGGCTGCTCGGCGACGGTCGGCAGCTGCAACCCCTGCGCAGCGCGAGGGAGTTCATGGATGCCCTGCGCGCGGCGAAGGAGGCCACGGGCGCGCCCGGGCTGAGCGCCGAGACGACCGGACCGGACTGCGTCACGCCCTGGCGGCTGTTCGCCACCTTCTACTCGCAGCTGGGTGGCACGGTTCTGTCCGCGGACGGCAAACGCCTCACGCTCGACGACGCCAAGGCCCTGGAGATCCTCGAGTTCATGGCCCGGCTCACGGCGGACGGGCTGATGGTGCGTCGCGTCGACTACCCCGGCTCCATCGGGGTGTTCAACGCAGGCAAGACCGCCTTCCATCTAAACGGCGAGTGGGAGGTGTCGACTTTCACCACCGTCGAGCTGCCGTTCTCCATGACCCGCGTACCCGCCCTGTTCGGGCGTCCCACCGCCCAGGCAGACTGCCACTCCTTCGTACTCCCGCACCAGGACGGCCGCTCGGGCGGGGCGAAAGAGGCGGCTCACACCTTCGTCGCCTGGATGCTCGAGCACTCCGTGGACTGGGCCAAGGGCGGCCACGTCCCCGCGTATCTGCCCGCACTGACGCGACCGGACTATCTGGAACTGGAGCCGCAGTCCGCGTACCGGTCCGTCATCGACGACGTGGTCCTCGACCAGCCAGCCTGGTTCGCGGGCTCGGCCTCGCCGATGTGGATCCAGCTGGGCGCGGTCTTCTCGGGCGTACTCACCGGATCGCGCACGCCGTCGGGCGCCCTGCGCGAGGCGAGGAAGCGGCTGCGAAAGCTGCTCGACACGCCCGATCCTCTCGGCGGTGGTCACTCCGTCGGCGACGCGCTCGGCAGTGAGCCACTCGTCAGCGAAGGAGGTGCAGCGTGACCACGACGACGACCGCGACCATCGTCCCGGTCCAGGCGGAGCAGGCGGCGGCGAAACCCGTCACCGTACGCCGCAAGTGGACCGAGCACGGCCTGGTGTTCATCGCCCCCTTCTTCCTCACCTATGCGCTCTTCCTGCTCTGGCCGCTGGTTTCCGGCATCGGGATGAGCCTGCGCAGCGACAACATCACCGGCGAGGGAGGGGAGTTCGTCGGCTTCGACAACTACACGGAGGCATTCCAGGACCCCGACGTCTGGTCGTCGCTGTGGAACACGATCTGGTTCACGGTCCTGTCCACGGTCCCGTTGGTGGTGATGGGCCTGATCTTCGCCCTGCTCTCGCACCATCTGCGGTTCGTCCAATGGCTGTGGCGGCTCTCGTGGTTCGCGCCCTTCCTCCTGCCGTCGGGCGTGATCGGCCTGCTCTTCCTCTGGGTGATCTTCCCTTCCGACTTCGGCTTCGCAGACCAGCTGCTCGCCTGGTTCGGCCTGCACCCGGGGATCGGCTGGCTGACGGACGAGCGGTACGCGATGCTGTCGATCGTGGCAGCCACCGTCTGGTGGACGGTCGGCTTCAACTTCCTTCTCTACCTCGCCGCGTTGCAGTCGATCCCTCAACACCTTTATGAGGCGGCGGAGTTGGACGGGGCGGGCGCGTGGCAACGGCTGCGGCATGTGACCCTCCCCATGCTGAAGCGCACCACGGGAGTCGTCCTGGTTCTCCAGATCCTGGCCTCCCTCAAGATCTTCGACCAGGTGTACATCATGACCGGCGGCGGTCCCGACGACTCGACCCGCCCGATCCTCCAGTACGTCTACCAGTCCGGCTTCACCGGTTACCGCATCGGCTACGCCTCGGCGGTCTCGTACCTCTTCTTCGCCCTGATCGTGATCGTGTCGCTGGTGCAGCTGCGGTTGTCGCGGCGTAGAGGGGAGTCGGCATGAGCGCGTTACCGTCAACGGACGAGGGCCGCAAGGCCCGTTGGACTCCAGGCCGCTGGGTCATGCTGGCCGCGGCCCTGCTCCTGACGGTGGTGTGGGTCCTCCCCCTGGCGTGGGCCCTGGCGACGTCCTTCAAACCCGAAGGCGAGGCGACACGGACGCCCCTGCGCTGGCTCGGCTCCCACTTCACCTTCGACGCGTACCAGAGGGTGTGGGAGGCGGGCGATATCGGCCGCTGGATGTTCAACACGGCGTACATCTCGGTGATGACGACGATCCTGACGGTTGTGCTGTGCGCGATGGCGGCGTACGGCTTCTCACGCACGGAGTTCCGTGGCCGCAAGGTGCTGTACGCCGTCGTCCTGGCCGGAATCATGGTCCCGCCCCAGGTCTTGATGGCCCCGTTGTTCGCGGAAATGGTGCAGCTGGGCCTGGTCGACACGTACTGGGGTGTGATCCTGCCCCAAGTCGCCGTGCCCGCCATGGTGTTCATCCTGGTCAAGTTCTTCGACGGCGTCCCCCGCGAACTGGAGGAGGCGGCCTTCGTCGACGGCGCCGGCCGCTGGCGTGTCTTCTGGACGATCGTGATGCCCCTGTCCCGTCCGGTCCTGGCGGCGGTCGGCATCTTCACATTCATCTCCACCTGGAACAACTTCCTCTGGCCGTTCCTGGTGACCACGGACCCGGGCGGCATGACGCTCCCGGTGGGCCTGGTCAACGTCCAGACCTCCTACGGCCTGCGATACGAGCAGATGATGGCGTCGGTCGTCATCGCGGGCCTGCCACTGCTGATCGTTTTCGCGCTGTTCCAGCGGCAGATCGTGCGGGGGGTGGCGCATACGGGGCTGGCGGGGCAGTGAGGGGTGGCCTGTCAAGGCCCAGTGTGCCCGGGTGATCGGAATTCCAAAGGCGTTCGCTCGGGGCACAGTCGAGCAGAGAGGTCGGAGCAGAGTGGCTTGCGGAACCGCCCGGGGTCGGGCACGGGTTTCCGGGGGTGCCGGGGGTGCGTGCCGGACGGCGAGGTCGTGCACGTGGGGGAGGCACTGTGCTGGAGGTGCTGTTTCCGCGTCCCGGCAACGTCCGTGATCCGGCCGCCTTCGCGGCGTGGGGCGGGCGCGGAGCCGTTCTGCTGTACGAGCGTGACGACGACGGCTTCGCGATGCTGCCCGAGAGGGTCCGGAACATCGCCCCTGGCGCAGCTCGCAGACGGCGATGAGCTGGTGACGGTCGCGGGGCGGATCAGCCGTCGCCTGGCCATCCCCACGCCGCCCGGCTTGTCCCGGCTGCGTGAGCAGGCCGATGCCTGGGAGGAGCGGCTGCGCAAGGATGCCAAGGAGCTGACATACCGCCTGTCGCGCCACGGGGTGGACGCCGCCGTGGCGACGGTAGACGAACTGGGCCGCGTCCAGCCGGACATCCTGATCCACGGCGAATCGCACGTCAGGAACATCTGCGCGCCGACCGCGAACCCGGAGGGCCGGACCATGCTCCAGACGCGTGCCGTGGGTGCCGCCCGTATGCGTATCGTCTCGCGCGGCCGGTCCGCCGACCCTGGCGTGGTGTCAAGCGATCTGTGC
The DNA here is from genome assembly GCF_037201975.1 of Streptomyces sp. TG1A-60. Taxonomy (NCBI): domain Bacteria; kingdom Bacillati; phylum Actinomycetota; class Actinomycetes; order Kitasatosporales; family Streptomycetaceae; genus Streptomyces; species Streptomyces sp. TG1A-60. The sequence goes on from NZ_CP147520.1 coordinate 7,309,138, forward strand.
GGCCGGTGAGTTGTCGAACGCGATTCGATGGCCGTCGTGAGGGGAGTTGCTACGCGAACCGTTGACGCGCAAGGGGTTCGATTCTACGGTCCGTTCGAAGTCGTGACCGGCGTTCACCATGTCGAACGCACTGACCTGCCCGAGCGCACTCAGCGCTCCGGGCGTGCCGAACACGTCCGAACGGGGCCGTCCCCACGCAAGGAGGATCCGCGTGAGCCGCACCTCCCGCACAGGCGCTCGCAGAAGCACCCGCAGAACCGCTCTCCTCGCCGTCCCCGCGGCGATCCTGCTCGCACTCGTCCCGAGCTCGGCGTCCGCGTATCCGAACCCGGGCACCGTCACCGGCGCGATCGTGGTCCACGACCCGACGATGATCCGCACGTCGTCGGGTCAGTACCTGCTGTACGCCACCGGCGGCGGTATCAGCAACCGCGCCTCCACCAACCGCATCGCCTTCAGCGGCGGCGCGGATGCCTTCTCCGGCAGGCCGGGCTGGTGGCGCACCTACTCCACCGTGCCGGAGGCCTGGGCACCCGACATCTCGTACCACGGCGGCAGGTACCTGATGTACTACTCCGTCTCGTCCTTCGGCTCGCAGAAGTCGGCCATCGGGCTGGCGACGTCGACGACCGGCCGGCCGGGCAGCTGGACCGACCAGGGCATCGTCTACACGTCGAGTTCGTCGAACGACTACAACGCCATCGACCCGAACCTCTTCGTGGACGATGACGGCAAGTGGTGGCTGTCCTTCGGCAGCTGGTGGACCGGGATCAAGATGATCCAGATCAACCCGTCGACCGGGAAGCAGCTCTCGTCCGACACCACCCGCTACTCGCTCGCCTTCCGTCCCACCGGCACCAAGGCCGTCGAGGCCCCGTACATCGTCAAACGGAACGGCTACTACTACCTGTTCGCCTCGTACGACACCTGCTGCGCCGGCACCAGCTCCACGTACAAGGTCAAGGTCGGCCGGGCCGCCCGCATCACCGGCCCGTACCACGACAAGAACGGCGTCGCCATGATGAACAACGGCGGTACGCCCGTGCTGGAGTCGCACGGCCGCTACATCGGCCCCGGAGGGCAGTCCATCATGAAGGACGGGGACAGTGACCTGATCGTCTACCACTACTACGACGGCCAGAACAACGGCACTCCGAAGCTCGGCATCAACCTTCTGAACTGGAGCAGCGGATGGCCCGTCGCCTACTGACCCTGCTGGCGGCCCTCCTGCTCGCGCTGTCCTTGGGCCAGCCCTCGGCGAGCGCCGCCTCCTTCGCCAACCCGGTCAAGGCCCAGAAGGGCGCCGACCCCTGGATCTCGTACCACAACGGCAACTACTACCTGGTGACGACGAGTTGGACCGACGTCATCACCATCCGGAAGTCACCGACACTCGCCGGTCTCTCGACCGCGCCGAGCGTCCAGGTCTGGACGGGTGACGCGGCATCGCGCTGCTGCAACATCTGGGCGCCGGAGCTGCACTTCCTGAACGGCCGCTGGTACCTGTACTACGTCGCGGGCCGGAACGTCTCCGACTACATCCCCACTCAGCGCACCCACGTCCTGGAGAGCTCCGGCTCGGACCCGATGGGTCCGTACACCTACAAGAACCAGCTCAACAGTGCCTGGATGCTCGACCCTAGCGTGGCGACCATCAACGGAAGCCTGTACCTGTTCGGCAGTGCGAGCGGCGGCACGCAGAACCTCGTAGCCGCGCGGATGTCCAACCCGTACACGGTCAGCGGCTCCTTCTCGACGATCTCCACGCCCACGCACAACTGGGAGCGCTCGGGCGGCACGGTCGACGAGGGCCCCGAGATACTCCAGCGGGGCGGTCGTACCTTCTTGGTCTACTCGGCGAGCGGCTGCTGGACGCCCGACTACAAGCTCGGCCAGCTGGAGTTGACCGGTTCCAACCCCCTGGCCGCCTCCTCCTGGACGAAGAAGTCCACGCCGGTCTTCCAGCGCAACGACGCGAACGGTGTCTACGGGCCGGGGCACCACGGCTTCTTCAACTCGCCCGACGGCACCGAGAGCTGGATCGTCTATCACGCCAACGACAGCGCGAGCGACGGCTGCGACAACGGCCGGACCGCGCGGGCGCAGAAGTTCACCTGGAACTCGGACGGTACGCCGAACCTCGGCACGCCGGTGCGGCTCGGCGCCTCGTCCGCCGGGCCCTCGGGAGAGCCGTCGTCCGCCTCGACGACGTACACGGTCGTCAACCGCGGCAGCGGCAAGTGTCTGGATGTGTCCGGGAGTTCGAGCGCCGACGGGGCCAATGTGCGGCAGTGGACGTGCAGCGGCGCCAACAACCAGCGCTGGCGCCTCGAGGACCTGGGCGATGACACCCACCGCCTGGTCAACGTCGCCAGCGGCAAGGTACTGGACACGGAGAACTGCTCCTCGTCCGACGGCGCGGACCTGCGCCAGTGGTCCTGGCTGAACAACACCTGCCAGCGGTTCCGGTTCCTCGCCACGAGCGGCGGCTATGTGCGGATCGTCAATCAGGCCACCAGCAAGGTCGCCGAGGTCGCCGACTGCTCCACGGCCGACGGAGCCGACGTACGACAGTGGGCGTGGCTGAACAACAACTGCCAGCAGTGGCAGCTCAAGCCGGCCTGAGCGTGCCCCGTCACGGCGGGAGCCACGGTCGGGAGGACATCGGACCCGCTGGCCATGGTCCTGGGGCCACTCGGCCCGATCCTCCCGGCCGGCCCAGGCCTCGTCGCGGGAAAGCGAGGCCTGGGCCGGCCCGGCGAGCGTGGGTAACGCCCGCACCAGTTGTCTGATGAAACATCATGTCTCTTGTCCTGCACGGATGTTCGGGGCCATGCTGTGATCCCTCTGTGCACTCCTGACCCATGGAGGAACATCCGTGCCGTTCACCCCCCCACTGGCCCCGCGTTCGAGAGGGCGCAGGCGACTGGCCGTCGGAGCCCTGGTAACAGCGCTGTTCGGCCAGTTGCTCGCCGGGACCGCCGTCGCCTCCCCCTCGGGCACGGCAGCCTCGGCCAAGACCCCGCCGCCCGGGCGCATAGCCTGGGAACCCTGTGCATCACCCTCCGGCCAGGGCTCCTTCGAGTGCGCCACCATCAAGGTGCCCGTGGACTGGAAGCGGCCTGGCGGCGCCACCGTCGACCTGGCCCTCGCCCGCCATCTGGCCACCGATCCCGAGCGCCGCATCGGCTCACTGCTGATCAACCCCGGTGGCCCGGGCGGTTCCGGCGTCGGCTTCGCGTTCGGCGCCCCCGACTCCTTCTCGCCCGAACTGCTGGAGCGTTTCGACATCGTGGGCTTCGACCCGCGCGGTGTCGGCCTCAGCAACCCGGTGATGTGCGACGAGGACCGGGTGGCCGCGCAGGGTGAGTCGCTCTACCCGGACAGCACCGCATCCTTCGCCGCCCTCCGTGCGGCGAACCGCGCGCTCGGCGAGAACTGCCGCGCCCTCACCGGCCGGCTCGTCGACCACATGGACACCGCGAGCGTCATCCGCGACATGGACGCGATCCGCGTCGGCCTCGGCGAGAAGCGGATCAGCTACTACGGCGTCTCCTACGGCACCGGAATCGGCCAGCAGTACGCCGCGCGCTACCCGCACCGCGTCCGCGCGATGACGCTTGACTCGAACATGGATCACAGCCTGGACAAGTGGCACTACCAGAAGACCGAGACCGTCGCGATGGAGGAGTCGTACGGCCAGTTCGCCGACTGGTGCGCCCGTACGCCGTCCTGCGTGCTCCACGACCGTGACGTCCGTGCCCTGTTCGACTCGCTCTACCAGCGCGCCGAAGCCGGTGAGCTGGTCCTGCCGGGCGACCCGCCCTACACCGTCACCCCCCAGGATCTCCAGAGCGTCGCCTTCAGCTACATGTACGACCCGGCCTCCTGGTTCGAGTTCGCCCAGTTCCTGGCCGACACGGACGCCGCCGACCCCGCCGCGGGACGGTCCGTCAGGCAGCGTGGTGAGTTGACGGAGTTCGCGTACCTCCCCGTGATGTGCCAGGACTACGACTTCGACGTGTCCTCGTACGCCACCCTCGCCCGCTACGAACGCAAGCTCGCCCGTCTCGCCCCCGTCACCCGTCTCAGCTCCCTCGCCTGGACCGACCTGACCGGCTGCCAGGACTGGCCGACCAAGGTGACCAACCCGCCGCACCGGCTCCGTGTTGACGGCACCCCGCCGATCCTGATGACCAACAGCCGTTACGACGTGGCCACCCCGCACTCCTGGGGCTCCAACGCGGCCCGTCAGATCGGCCGCGAGGCCGTGTTCCTCACGTACGACGGTGTCGGCCACGGCGACTACTGGCTGAGCCCGTGCGCGCGTGACGCCATCGACACCTACCTCCTCACACTCAAGACCCCTCGCAAGGGCGCCCACTGCCCCGCGGTCTGGCCGACCGGGCCCTCCGCCCATCGGCAGTCGCCGAGCGGTGGTCTCGTCAACCCGCTGCCCGGGCTGCTGGGCCCGGGGGCGCACCGGTGAGCCGCGTGACGCGGCCTGATCCGACGCGGTCCTGACCGAGGGGGCGCGCCCCGGCCGAATCGGGGCCGCGCCCCCTAGCACGCGTCACATGCCGCTCGCCCGGCTGTGGACCACGTCGCCCCCGAGGCGATCGGCAGCCGGATCACCCGGAGCGGCAGCCGGACGCGGACACCGAGACCGATCTGCGTCTCGCCCTCGAAACCGCCGGCGAACCGGGTGCCTGAGGGCGCTGGTGTTCTCCGACGGTGAGTCGGCCCCGCAGGAGCCGGCGGACTTCGTGCCGGCGCGGGTGCGAGTGTGTGACATCCGGAGCGTGATCGCGGTTGGCACGTGCGGTCAGTCGCCGTCCGGCCGGGCCTCGGTGTGCGCCGGGCGGTGGAAGTCGGTGCCGATCTCGATGATGTCGCCGCCGAGGACGAGCCGGTCCACGCCGAACGCGCACGTGGCGCTGACAGAGCTGCCGCGGTCTTGATCACACGGGGACGGGTGGAAGAGCGTGGGTGGTGTGTCCGATCCCGTGCGATCCCGTGGTGTAGACGATCAAGGTGTGGGATCACGTGGGCATGCGCCCGGGGCGTACACCGTCGTGCGCCGACGTGGTCGGTGACCGCCGACCGGGCGACAGCGTCGCGGAAGGTGCCGGACAGGGCGGTCGCGGACAGGGCGCGGACTCACGTGGTGGGGCGGGAGTGCACGCTGACGGCATAGCCGCAGCCTTGGTGGAAGGGATCGCCGCTCCAGGTGGCGTAGCGCTGCCGCAGGGTCAGTCCGGCCCGGGTGCACCAGTGGTCGAACTCCGCAAGGGTCACCGGCGGCTCCGGCAGCGGCAGGTGTGCCGCGTCCAGTCCCATGCCCGTGACCAGCAGTCCGCCGGGGCGCAGTGCGGCGGCCAGCTGCCGGACGACGGCTGGTTCGGTGCCGGGGGCCAGCAGGGGGATGACGTTTCCGGCGGCGAGCGCCAGGTCGAAGCCCGGATTCATGCCGAGGTCGTCCAGACGGGCCAGGTCGCCGAGGAACCATTCCTGCGTGGGGGCGTCGCGGCGGGCGACGGCGAGCATGGAGGGGTCGATGTCCACGCCGGTGCAGTAGTGGCCCAGCTCGGCGAGTCGGATCGCGATCCGGCCGGTGCCGCAGCCGGCGTCGAGTATCCGGGCGGCGGGCTTCAGCAGTGCGGCACAGAAGGCGGCCTCGCCGTGGATGTCGTGGCCGGATTCGGCGAGCCGCGCGAATCGCTGAGCGTACTCCTCTCCGGCTTGTCCGCCTGTCAGTTCCGTCCAACGATCGCGTTGCCTGGTCATGTTCAGCGTGCCTTCCGGTCAGCCTCGCCCAGCAGGGGCGAGGACGGTGCCATCGCACTTCTACGCTTGGGTGTAGCCCTTGCGGCCTGCGACAAAGGTAGGCGAGGTCCTCCGACGGCGCACTCGGCTGACCGCTCCGAGGAGGCCCTGGCGGGTATCCGATCGGTGAGAGCGGTGACGGTCTTCCGGCAGCTCGACCACGGGCGCCCGCGGCGGGGCACGGGGCCCGGTGCAGCCGACCACCGTCGTGTCCCACGGTTCTGTGTGGCTGACCTTGATCCAGTCAGCCCTGAGGGGGAGGAATCCGGCCGGCCACGGCCAATGCGGCATTGGCGCCTGCTCCCCGTCAGGGGGAACCGCCGGCGAGTCCGGTCCGTGTAGTCCGCCAGGAGCTCCAGGCCCCTCGCGGCCCGCCGGCGGTCCAGGTCGTCCGGTGCCTCGATCGGGTACCGCACCAGCTCGCCGGCCACGGCTTCGAACCGCTGGCCCCGGCCGACTACGGAAGACTGACCGGCTCGCTGGGTGAGATCCACAGGGCGCTGCGCGACGGCTGACCTCTGGAACGCGGCTCGGCAGGCCGCCGCCGGTTCTCACCGTCCCGTAGCTCCCGCCGGGAAGAGCGGCGGTCGGCAGCCGGTTGTTGACTGGACGGGCCCTGCTCGTGCACCCGGTGTGTCACTCTGAGAAGGATGTCGCCGCCGCGCAGATCGGTGACGTGGCCGTCCACCAGCGACGGCACATGAATCCCAGCGCCCGGCCCAAGTCAGGCCGATCTCCTCAGCCGACCTGACCGGACGGCCCGACCGGACGGCCCGTGCCGCAGCGCGTCCGGCCACCGGAGTCCGCCCCGGCACGGCGATGTCGGCATGTCACCCGCGGCGGAACAGCCACAGGCCGGCGAAGCAGGCCGAGGGTGTCGCGCAACACCGGCTTCTGTCACGCGCTCCACCGCCGAGGGCCGGGCCGCCGACTACTACTGCCAGACGTACCAACGACAGTCGTAGCAACGGCAGTCGTACTCAGCCGAGTCGTCTCAAAACAGCGTGCTCGTTGGATCGTGCCGCCTGCCGCACAGTGGAGTCGTGCCGCACCGAAGGCCTGGTGAGGCGGCTGCCGGCCGGGCTCGGATCCGGGCGCCGCACTCATTCTGGGCCGAGGCCCGCCTCGTCCGCTGCGGCGTGACCCGTGTCCTGACGGTTCCGACGCGACCGGCACCGCCGGGACACGGCAGAAGTCCACGCCGCCTCGCGGGACCGCTCACCCGCGGCGGTCATCCGCGCGCTCGACCAAGGAGATCCCCATGTCCCGCCGACTCCTCATCGTCCTGGGCAGCCATCGCGGCGACCAGAACACCGAGCTGCCCGCGCGCCGGGCCGCCACGCTGCCGCCCGCCGACGTCGAGCAGCGGTGGGTCGAGCCGGCCGGGCATCCCCTCCTCCCGGTCTCGACTGCAAAGCGACCATGGCCGGACGCACCCTGTGGGGTGTCACCACCTCCGCAGCGACCTGCCGTGGCTCGCCGAACCGCTGGTCAGCACGATGAACAAGGACACGGAGGCGCTGGCACACGCGCCAGGGCGTTCTTCGCTCAGAAACCGAGGCTCGCCCGTTTCCCGGACGGTTGCACACGGCCCGAATCCGACGCGGAAGCCGCCGCATGAGCGTCCTGCGGCGCGACCGGCAGGTGTGTGGTCGCCGCCTCCCCGAGGGGAGTCGCGACGGCTCATAGGTGGTCCGGTGAGGGACGCCGACAGCTTCCAGCCGAGTCCGGCCGCCGGCCCCGCTGGAGAGGCAGAGTCGGGCCCAACCTCATCCGCCGCCGAGCGCCCTCGTCTGATCAGCACACGCGTCGGTCTCGCGACGTGACCAGTCACCAGTCCTCCGTCTCCTGTCTTCCTTCTCCCGCCTTCCGTCGACCAAGAGAGTGGGCATGTCCACCGAACCCCCCGAGTCAACTGTTTCTCCCCCGAGGGATCTCCGTCCGCCCCCTCCCGGCGTACGTTCATCGCGACCACCACCGTCGTCGGCGGTGCGGTCGTGGCGGGCGGCCTGATAGCGGGCCCGTCCGTGTTCGGCGCCGAGTCCGCGGAGGCCGCCGAGGCGCCGCCCGGCAGCCGCGTCTCCCTGACCGTCAACGGCAAGCGGCACACCGTCACGGTCGACAACCGGACCTCGCTGCTGGACCTGCTGCGCGAACACCTCGACCTGACCGGCTCGAAGAAGGGCTGCAACGCCGGTGCCTGCGGCGCCTGCACCGTCCTGGTCGACGGCCGCCGGGTCAACTCCTGCCTGACGCTGGCGGTCCGGCTGGACGGCGCCGAGGTCACCACCATCGAAGGCCTGGCCAAGGGAGACCGACTGCACCCGCTGCAGCAGGCGTTCATCGACCAGGACGCCTTCCAGTGCGGCTTCTGTACCTCCGGCCAGATCATGTCCGGTGTCGGCTGCGTCAAGGAGGGGCACACCGGCTCACCGGAGGAGATCCGGGAGTTCATGAGCGGCAACATCTGCCGCTGCGGCTGCTACGTGAAGATCGTGCGCGCGGTCGAGCAGACCGCCCGCGGGAAATGAGGCACGGTTCCCCATGCACCCCTTCTCCTACACCAAAGCCGCCAGCACCCGGCAAGCCCTCGACGCGGGCCGCGACGGCGGCCGGTACATCGCCGGCGGCACCACGCTGGTCGACCTGATGCGCGAGACCGTCGAACGCCCCGAGACGCTGGTCGACATCAGCGCCCTGCCCCTGCGCGAGATCACGGTCGCCAAGCGCGGGGGCCTGCGCATCGGCGCGCTGGTGCGGATGGCCGATGCCGCTGCCCACCGGGGAGTGCGCGCCCTGTATCCGGTCGTCTCCGAGGCGCTGGAGCTGAGCGCGTCCGCGCAGCTGCGTAACATGGCGACCATCGGCGGCAACATCATGCAGCGCACCCGCTGCACCTACTTCCGCGACGTGAGCGCCGACTGCAACAAGCGCGAGCCGGGATCCGGTTGCGCGGCCCTGCACGGCGTCAACCGCACCCACGCCATCCTCGGCACCTCCGACGACTGCGTGGCCACCCACCCCTCCGACGTCGCCGTGGCCTTCGCCGCCCTGGAAGCGACCGTGCACATCCTCGGCCCGGCCGGGGAGCGGACCGTGCCCTTCGCCGACTTCCTGCTCAAGCCGGGCAGCACACCCCGTCGTGAACAGGCCCTGCGCAAGGGTGAGTTGATCACCGCTGTCGAGGTTCCGGCCCTTCCGCGTCCGCTGAAGTCGGGCTACCTGAAGGTGCGCGACCGGCAGTCCTACGAGTTCGCGCTCACCTCTGCGGCCGTCGCGCTGCACATCCGCGGCGGAGTGATCCGCGAAGCGAAGGTGGCCGCCGGAGGCGTGGGCACCGTCCCCTGGAAGCTCACCGCCGTCGAGCGGCAGCTCGTCGGGCAGCGGCCGTCGAACGCCCTGTGGGCAAAGGCGGCCAAGCGGGCGGCGGACGGGGCCCGGCCCCTCCAACACAACCGTTTCAAGGTCGAGTTGCTCAAACGGACCATCGAGCGCCAACTGCGCGTCGTAGGAGGTGGCAAGTGAGCCAGCAGCCACAGGCAGCCGTCGGCGCACCGGTGTCCCGGGTGGACGGGCGGCTGAAGGTCACCGGCCAGGCCAAGTACGCCGCCGACCACGACATCGACGGCGTCGTCCACGCCGTCATCGTCAGCAGCACCATCGCGCGCGGACGCGTCGCCGGTATCGACACCCGCGACGCCGAAGCCCAGCGTGGCGTCCTGAAGGTGATCACCCACCGCAACGCGCCCAGGCTGGCGTACCGCGACAACCCGGTCACCTTCCCCTTCCCGGGCCGGCGCCTGCGCGCCTTCCAGGACGATGCCGTCCAGTTCTTCGGTCAGCCGGTCGCCGTGGTGGTGGCGACCACACTGGAGGCCGCGCAACACGCCGCCGACCTGGTCGAGGTCTCCTACGACGCCGAGAAGCCGTCAACCGACCTGAACGACAGCCCGGCCGTGGACGGGCCCCCGCCCTTCGCGCAGCCCTACGCGCGAGGCGATGCCCGGGAAGCGCTGGGTTCGGCGGACGTCCGGATGGACATGACCTTCCGGCTCTCCCGCAACCACCACAATCCGATGGAGACGCACGCCACCATCGCCCGTTGGGACGGCGACAAGCTCACGCTGTGGGACAAGACCCAGTGGGTGATCGGCGCGCAGAACGAGGCGGCGTCGGTGTTCGGCATTCCGCCGGAGAACGTGCGCGTCCTCTCGCCGTTCGTCGGCGGCGCGTTCGGCAACGCCCTGCGGACCTGGGTGCACGTCGTCATCGCGGCACTCGCCGCACGCGAGGTGGGACGCCCGGTGAAACTCTCGCTGACCCGCAGGCAGATGTACTTCACGGTGGGCTACCGGCCCGCGTACGAGTACAAGCTGAGCCTGGGCAGCACCCGGCGCGGACGGCTGACCGCGATGACCCACGAGATGAGGTACGAGACCTCCCGCTACGAGCAGTTCTGGGAGGCCAACCAGGCGCTCGGGCAGATGCTCTACGCCGTGCCCAACGTCAGCCAGAACGTCCAGATCGTGCCGCTCGACGTCAGCACCCCGATGTGGATGCGCGGCCCCGGCTACGGCAGCGCCGCCTTCGCCATCGAGACCGCGATGGACGAACTCGCCTACAAACTGCGCATCGACCCGATCGAGCTGCGGCTGCGCAACGAACCCGGCGAGGACCCGTCGACGCAACAGCCCTTCTCCACCCGGCGGCTGCGCGAGTGCTTCCGCGTCGGCGCCCGCGACTTCGGCTGGCACCGGCGCGATCCCAGGCCACGCTCCACCCGTGACGGCGACTGGCTCATCGGCACCGGCGTTGCCACCGGCTGCTACGACGTCTTCCTGGGAACGGCCCACGCCCACGCCCGGCTCGATGCCGACGGCACCGTGGTGGTCCAGTCCGCGACCCATGACGTGGGTACGGGCACGTACACCTCCATGACCCAGATCGCCGCCGACGCCCTCGGCCTGGCCGTACGCAACGTCGACTTCCGGCTCGGCGACTCCACCATGCCGCCGGCCCCGCCACAGGGCGCCTCACAGACCACGGCCAGTGTGGGGTCCGCCGTCCAGGACACCTGCGACAAGCTGCGGCAGCAGGCCATCACCCTCGCGGTGGAGGACGAGCGCTCACCGCTGCACGGCGTCGCCGCCGACGACGTCGTGGTCCGCGGCGGACGGCTGCACGTCAAGGGCAACACCGCGCGGGGGAGACCTACCGGCAGCTTCTGGCCCGCAACAACCGCACCCACCTGGAGGCGCGCGGGTCCTGGACCCCAGAGGAGAACAGCCGGTTCTCGATGTACGGCTACGCCGCGATGTTCGCCGAGGTCGCGGTCGACGCCCGGCTCGGCCTTGTCCGGGTACGGCGGATGCTCGGCGTGTACGACGCAGGGCGCATCATCAGCCCCAAGCTCGCCGACAGTCAGGCCATCGGCGGCATGGTGGGCGGCATCGGCGCGGCCCTCCTCGAGCACACGGTCACCGACCACCGCGACGGCCGGATCGTCAACGCCAACCTCGCCGACTACCTCGTCCCCGTCAACGCCGACATCCCCGACCTCAAGGCCGTCTACCTCAACGGGGAGGACTACAAGGCCGACCCCATCGGCGTGAAGAGCCTCGGAGAACTCGTGCAGATCGGCGTGGCACCCGCCATCGCCAACGCGGTCTTCCACGCCACCGGCCGACGCGTCCGCGAACTGCCCATCACCGCCGAAGCCCTGCTCTGAACCCCGGGCGGCACGGGGCCCCTCCCGCCATCCGGCCGGGGCCCTGAGAACCGTCCCACTGATCGGCCCGCCGCCGCGCCCCCCATCCCCCCATGCCGGCGCGGCGGCGGGCTTCCCCACCGCACGAGGAGATCCACTCATGCTGAACATCGCGGACACGCTGTCCCGCTGGTGCCGCGAAGCCCGCCCCTTCGCGCTCGCCACCGTCATCCAGGTCAGCGGCAGCGCACCCCTGCCACCCGGCACCGCACTGGCCGTGGACACCGACGGCAAGGCGGTCGGCAGCATCTCCGGAGGATGCGTGGAAGGCGCCGTCTACGAGCTGTGCAGGCAGGTGCTGGAGCCGGGCGAACCCCCGCAGCGGGCCTGGTTCGGCTACTCCGACGACGACGCCTTCGCCGTGGGCCTGACCTGCGGCGGCGAGCTGGAGGTCCTGGTCCAGCGCGTCGACCCCGCCGACCAGCCCCACTTGTCCACCGCCCTGGAAGAGGTGACGTCCGGTCGGCCCGTCGCCGTGGCACAGGTGGTGGACGGGCCGCAGCGTCTTCTCGGCCGCACCCTGTCCGTGTTCGGGGGCGGCAGCGCGTACGACGGGACACTGGGCAGCCGGCAGGAGGACCGGGCGGTGGCGGCACGGGTCCGCGCGCTGCTGCGGGCAGGCCGGACCGCCCGCTTCGAGGTCGGTGGGGATGCCGACACCTGCCCGGAGAAGCTGACGCTCCTGGTCCACACCCACGCGGCGCCGCCCCGCATGCTGATCTTCGGCGCCGTCGACTTCGCCGCCGCCCTCAGCCAGACCGGACGCTTCCTCGGCTACCACGTCACCGTCTGCGACGCCCGCCCCGTCTTCGCCACCCACGCCCGCTTCCCACACGCCGAAGAGGTCGTCGTCGACTGGCCCCACCGCTACCTGGAAGCCACAGAAGTCGACGCCCGCACCGCCATCTGCGTCCTCACCCACGACGCCAAGTTCGACATCCCGCTGCTGCGCCTGGCCCTCGACCTCCCGGCCGGCTACATCGGCGCGATGGGGTCCCGTCGTACCCACGAACACCGCCTGGAACGTCTGCGTGAGGCCGGCGTGTCCGATGAGCACCTCGCACGCCTGCACTCACCGATCGGACTGGACCTCGGCGCCCACACCCCCGAGGAGACAGCGATCTCCATCACCGCCGAGATCATCGCCCACACCCACAACGGCACGGGCCTGCCCCTGTCCCGCGTGCCCGGTCCCATCCACGGTTCCGTCCCTGTGGCCCGGGTGTCGTCACCAGGCGCGCTCCTGGCCGCATGACCGCGGGCGCCGAGTCGTCGCGCGCCCGCCGACGAGCCACAAGAATCCGACCTGCCTGAGGAGAGGCCCCGCGTGCTCATCGACACCCACGGCCGGGTGGCCACCGACCTGAGGGTCTCACTGACCGACCGGTGCAACCTGCGCTGCACGTACTGCATGCCCGAGGAGGGCCTGCGGTGGCTGTCCAAGCCCGACCTGCTCACCGACGACGAGATCGTCCGCCTCATCGACATCGCCGTCCGTCTCCTCGGCATCGCAGAGGCCCGCTTCACCGGTGGCGAGCCCTTGCTTCGCCCCGGCCTGGTCGGCATCATCGAGCGGGTCGCCGCCCTCGACCCGCGCCCCCAGATGTCCCTCACCACCAACGGCATCGGCCTCAAGCGCACGGCGACGGCCCTGAAGGCCGCGGGCCTGGACCGGGTCAACGTCTCCCTGGACACCCTCCGCCCGGACGTCTTCAGGACCTTGACCCGCCGGGACCGTCACCAGGAGGTGCTCGACGGCATCGCAGCGGCCCGCGCGGTGGGCCTGACGCCGGTGAAGGTCAACTCCGTCCTGATGCCCGCCCTCAATGACGACGAGGCCCCCGATCTCCTCTCCTGGGCCATGGAGCACAGCTACGAGCTGCGGTTCATCGAGCAGATGCCCCTCGACGCCCAGCACGGCTGGAAGCGCGAGGCCATGGTGACCGCGGGCGACGTTCTCGCCTCGCTGCGCACCCGCTTCGATCTCACCCCCGAGGGCAACGAGGAGCGCGGCCCCGCCCCGGCCGAGCGCTGGGTCGTGAACGGCGGGCCGCACCGCGTCGGCATCATCGCCTCGGTCACCCGACCCTTCTGCGCGGCCTGCGACCGCACCCGCCTGACCGCCGACGGCCAGGTACGCACCTGCCTCTTCGCCCGCGAGGAGACCGACCTGCGCATCGCACTCCGCTCGGGCGCCCCCGACGAGGAGATCGCGCGGATCTGGCGTGTGGCGATGTGGGGCAAGAAGGCGGCTTCAGGCCTGGACGAACCCTCGTTCCTGCAGCCGGACCGCCCCATGTCGGCCATCGGCGGCTGACCCCGACCCACCCACCTCACAGACAGGCGGACAGGCAGGCATGGCGGTCCAGGAAACACACGAGCACCCCGGTGAACAGGCGCACCCCCAGCCGATCAGGCTGATGGCGATACGGCAGACACCGCTCTGCCTCGACGAGGTCTTCCAGGCTGTCGGCGACGAGGCGGCGGGCGGGATCGCACTGTTCGTCGGCACGGTGCGCAACCATGACGCGGGCGCGGACGTGGACGGCCTGGGGTACTCGTGCCACCCGACGGCCGAGGCCGAGATGATGCGGATCGCTGAGAAGGTCGTGGCGGATTACCCGGTGCGTGCCCTCGCCGCGGTGCACCGGGTCGGGGAACTCGCGGTGGGAGACACGGCGGTCGTGGTCGCCGTGGCGTGTCCGCACCGGGGAGAGGCCTTCGAAGCCTGCAGGAAACTGATCGACGACCTCAAGCACGAGGTGCCCATCTGGAAGCACCAGAGCTTCTCGGACGGAACCGATGCGTGGGTGGGGGCGTAGCGCGGTCATCGGTCCCAGGCCTACGCCCAGCGCCTCATGGCCTGGGATGTGCCGACATCCTCACGCAGGCCCAGGGCGACGCCGCACAACCGCACATCACCGGCAGGCCGGGCGAACGACCTGTGAGCGTGCGACAGTTCCGCAGCGAGCGTGGGGCAGTGCTGTTCGGCCCCGTTCCCGCCGTCAGGTGGCGGAGTCGGTCGTCCTTCACGACCTACGGTCTGATACTCGGTATCAAGTTGAGCCTTTGCTGTACTCTTGCATGTATGACCGAATCCGCACGACCTTCCGCCCCGTCCGCAGGCAAGCCGACCGGCTTGCGAGAGCGCGTGCGTGCGACGGTTTGCGCGGAGGTGGTCGAGGTGGCGCACCGGCTCTTCACCGAGCAGGGATTCGACCGGACGACGGTTGATCAGATCGCCGCCGAGGTGGGATTGTCACGGGCCACCCTCTTCCGGTACTTCGGGACCAAGGAAGACATCGTCCTGAGCCGCCTGGAGGACTCCGGCCGCCAGATCGCGGAAGAGCTTGCCACACGTCCCGAGAGCGAGCGCCCCTGGGAGGCGCTGCGCCGGGCGTTCGACGTCCTCATGCACAGAATCGCGGAGGCGCCCGAGCAGGCGCTCAGGTACCTGCGCATGCTCAATGAGACTCCGTCGCTGCGCGCCCGGCACTTCGAGAAGCAGCTGTACTGGCGGGAGCTGATGGTGCCGGAGATCGCCCGGCGTCTCGGAGCCGGTCCCGGCGATCTCGAGGACCCTCGTCCGAGGGCACTGGTCGCTGCCGCGCTCGCTTGCCTGGACGCAGCCATGACGGTCTGGGTGGCCTGTGAGGGCGAGGTTCCGATGTCCGTGCTGCTTGATCGCGCGATGGGTGCCCTCGGGGAATAGCCCGTATGGCCGGCGGACCGGCCGCGGCGGTGCGCAGGGCGGGCACCGACCCGGACGGGCGCGTGATCGTGCTCCAGGGCGCGGGACGGTCCTTCTGCTCGGGGTACGACCTCAGGATCTACGCCGAGGCCGGGCACGGAACCCGGGGCGCCGGTACCGGGACCGTGCGCCGCCCGTGCCGTCGCCGAACGCCCCGTCCTGGTCGGTGCCCGCAGCCGTCGAGGGAGCGTGGTGACCGTAGACGCCGGCACCTGCTTGACGCGGTCGCGGTGCGGCTCGGGCCGCCTGTCGATGCGTCAGCCCCGCGGTTCTGTCGCCGCACCGGACTGTGGCGTCGGCATCGGACCCGGCGCGGGCCTCGGCCGCTCCTCGCCGATCGTCGCGGCGGCCTGTGGCGACGCCGGTGCCCAGGTGGGGAGGCGCGTCAGGCCGCCAGCGGAAGGCAGCTCTGACCGCGGTGAACGGATCGCGTTCCGCGTACAAAGATGCGTCAGCTCGTCGTTGACCGGGGATCTGTGGCAGGGCCAGGGTGGTGGAGCCAGATCGGATTTCGATCTCCCGTTTCCGGCCACCGAACTGCGTGCAGGAGGCCGTCATGCTCCGGACAGACACCCTCGAACACACCGAAACCAAGGAAGACCGCGAAGTGGCCGCCGCCGTCACGACCGGGCCCGCCGTCACGACCGGGCCCGCCGTCACGACCGGGCCCGCCGTCACGACGGCGCCTGCCGCACCCGAAGGCACCGGCGGACCACGGCGCACTGTTCTTCCAGCGCTGCCTGTGGTGCGGCACTGCGGCCTACCGCCGCTCGTTCTGCCGTGCCTGCGGGTCCGTGGCCTTCCACGGGAACGCAGCGCGGGGGACGGGGGCGTGGTCCGCCGCCATGGCCATGTCCCGCACAACACGTGGTTCGTCGCCATGAACGAGGGATTCAACCTGCTCTGCCGGGCTACCGGGACGGCGCCCGTCGCGGTCGGGTCGAGGGTGAGTGTCGTGCGGACCGGCGCCTGCCTCGGCCAGGGGCATCCCGTCGTCGAGCCCACCCGCCCGGCGTCGCCCCCGGACCGCTGGTGGTGACGGGAAACCGCTCGGGCGACCGTTTGCGCACTCATGCCGAACGGGTCGCCCATCGCACTGAACCACGGGACACCCCGACGTGGCGGCCGTGAGCCGCCGGCGCGGGCAGCACGACCCAATCGATCACAACGAACCCCAGGAGCTCACGATGAGCGGCGCCAAGCCGATGAAGGACCCCCTCGACCTGCTCGACATCTCCTCCACCCTCACCGACGAGGAACGCGAGATCCAGGCCACCGTCGCCAAGTTCCTCGCCGACCGGGTGCGCCCGTACATCGGCGAGTGGTTCGAGAACGCCCACTTCGCCCGCGAACTCGCCCCCGAGCTAGGGAAGTTGGGTGTTCTGGGAATGCATCTCGAAGGCCACGGCTGTGCCGGGACGAACGCGGTCAGCTACGGCCTCGCCTGTCTGGAGCTGGAGGCGGCGGACTCCGGCTTCCGCAGCTTCGTCTCCGTTCAGGGCTCGCTGTCGATGTTCTCCATCTGGAAGTGGGGTTCGGAGGAGCAGAAGCTTCAGTGGCTGCCCCGGCTCGCCGCCGGTGAGGCGATCGGCTGCTTCGGCCTGACCGAGCCCGACTTCGGCAGCAACCCCGCCGGGATGCGCACCAGAGCCGTGCGTGACGACGGCGACTGGATCCTGAACGGCTCCAAGATGTGGATCACCAACGGCGGCATCGCCGATGTGGCCACCGTCTGGGCGCAGACCGAGGACGGAGTCCGGGGCTTCCTCGTACCGCGCGGAACACCGGGCTTCACCACCCAGGACATCAAGCAGAAGATGTCCCTGCGCGCCTCCGTCACCTCGGAGCTGTACTTCGACAACGTACGGCTGCCCGACTCGGCGCGACTGCCGCTCGCGGAGGGCCTGCGCGGACCGCTGGCCTGCCTGAACGAGGCCCGCTTCGGCATCCTGTTCGGCGCGGTCGGCGCTGCCCGCGACTGCATCCAGGCGGCCATCCAATACGCCGACTCCCGCGTGCAGTTCGACAAGCCGATCAGCGCCTTCCAGCTCACGCAGAAGAAGCTCGCCGACATGAGCGTGTCCGTGGGCAACGCCGCGCTGCTCGCCGTGCACCTGGGCCGGCTCAAGGACCAGCACCGCATCCGGCCCGAGCAGATCAGCGTCGGCAAGCTCAACAACGTGCGAGAAGCGATCGCCATCGCGCGGGAGTGCCGCACCGTCCTGGGAGCCAACGGCATCTCCCTGGAGTACTCGCCGCTGCGCCACGCCAACAACCTGGAGTCCGTCCTGACCTACGAAGGCACCAGTGAGATGCACACCCTGGTCGTGGGACAGGCGCTCACCGGCCAGGCGGCGTTCCGCTGACCGATGGTCAGGAAGGCTGCTGCGTGGGTGTTGGTCAGGGCGAGGAAGATGTTCGCCGTCGGGACCTTGCGTTCGGCCTCCAGACGGTCGTACAGGGGCTGTCGCGCCTCGTCGGCGTCCTCGCGGCGCAGGTAGGGGACTCGTGCCATGGGTGCAGGTCGTGCGCCGCGGCGAACGGCCGCGACGCGGACACGATGACGTACGGACGGCTGGCGCGGAGCGTCGTACAGGACAGTCCGGCCTCGTCACCGAACGCGTACAACAGAGCCACGTCGCACGATCCCTGGACCAACGCCTGTCGCATGTCGTCCTGCTGACCCTGGATCAGTTCCAGGCTGACCGCCGGGTGGAGCCGGGTGAACCCGTCCCACCAGGAGTGGAATCAGAAAGGGCGTAAGGGCCGCATATTGATCGGAAACCCATGGGGTTCTCGTCCGAATTCTCCGACCCGTACACCGTGGCCTCCGCGCTGATCGGCGGCGAGGCTGGGCCTGCATCTCGACGACTTCTCACCCGAGGCGTTCGCGGACCCGTGGCGGCTCCGCGCTGGCGGAGAGCGCGGTTCCCCCGGAACCGTGTCTGTCGTAGCGTGTGCTGAGCCTGGTGACAGCGCGTACGGAGGGTGGTTGGACGTGGATCCGGTATCGGTGGGGTTGCTGGCGGCGCTCGCGGGTGGCGTCGGCGGTGAGGTGGGCCGGCAGGCGTGGGCGGGGCTGAGCGCCCTGGTGCGGCGCCCGTTCCGGTCCGGGCGGGGCTCCGGCCAGGCCTCTGCGGTCAGTTCCGGCGAAGCCGAGCTGGTGGCCTTGGGCCAGGCGCCGGCCGATGTGACGCGTGCGCAGGCGCTCAGCACCGCTCTGGCGGTGCGGGCCTCGGTGGATGAGGAATTCGGGGACGGGCTTCGGCCATGGCATGAGCAGGCGAAGCTGGTACGCACCGGTGACGGCGAGGTGATCAACACGATCAGCGGTGGTACTCAGAATGGCCCCGTGGTACAGGGTCGGGACTTCTCGGGGATCTCCATCACCACCGCACCACCGCCCCCGGCCGTTCCTGGGGACAGCATGCCGCGCCGACAGGACTGAGCGCCCACCGCCCGGGGGGTTTCAGGGTTGTCGGTCGTTTACAGTCGGCTTTCGGGGGGTGGCTGCGTGGAGCTTCTGTGGGAAGGGCTGCTGCTGGCGACGGTACGCGGCGATGAGGACGGGGCCTGTTCCCGTCGGGAAGCCTTGGCCGCCCTCGTACGTGGCCCCCTGCCTCACGGCATTGAATGTCCCACCGGTGAGGCCGAGCTCGCGGCCGTGACCGCCGCTCCTTCCGATCCCGCCCTCGCCGGAGCGCTCGCCCTCGCCCTCGGCAAGAGAGCTCAGGTCCAGCCCGGTTTCGCGGAGGCTCTTGACGCCCTCTGGGGCGTTGCGGACGGTGCCCACTACAATCTCATCGCCGGCGGGGTACAGAACGGCCCGGTCTTCCAGATCGGCAACAACTACGGGCCGGTCACCGTTCACACCTCGTCGCCGGATTCCCTGCCGGCTCATTTGCAGGACCCCGAGGCATGGCCGGCGACCCGCGACTGGGACGGCCTGCTCGCCGGTGTACACCGCGCGCGCCCCGGGCAGGACGGCAGCGTCCTGCCCCCGTACGTCCCTCGGGACATCGACGAGGAGCTGCGCGCCCTGCTGACCGCAGCCGCCGGCGACGGCGGACTGGTCCTGGTCACCGGTGACTCCACGTCGGGCAAGACGCGGGCCGCTTTCGAGGCGCTGCGTGCCTCGCTCCCCGACCACCGCGTTGTGCAGCCGGCCGACCACACCGAACTGCCCGGGGTGGCCCGCGCCGTGGCCCGCTCCTCGGAGCCCTGTGTCGTATGGCTGGACGACCTGGAGCGCTACCTCGGACCCGGACCGGACAGCCTGACCCCCGCATTGCTGAGCCACTTCGCCGCCGGCACCACCGCCCTCCTCGCCACAATGAGACTGCGGCAGTACGAGACCTACACGGCTGACCACGACAGGGCGCGAGGCACCGCCGGGGCCAACGGCGGAGCTCACAAAGGGGTGCTGGCCGCCGCCCGCCGCGTGAACCTGGACCGTATGTGGAGCGGCACCGAGCTGGCCCGAGCCCGCGCCTGCGCCGACGACCGCATCACACATGCCTTGGCCCACCACGGCCCCCATGGCATCGCCGAGTACCTTGCCGCTGGCCCCGCCCTGCTGGACGACTGGCACACCGCAGACCGCCCCGGCGGCCACCCGCGCGGCGCCGCGCTGGTGGCCACCGCGGTCGACCTGTCCCGCACCGGACTGCCCGGCCCCTACCCGCGCTCGCTGCTGCTCCGCCTGCACGAACAGCGCCTCGCCCAGGCCGGAGGCGCACTGCTGCGGCCGGAGACAGCGGACGAGGCGTTCGCCTGGGCAGGCGCGCTTCGCTTCGGCGTGACCAGCCTGCTCCTACCGGGCGACGAGCCGGACACCTGGATGCCGTTCGACTATCTCGTCGACCGCACCGAGGACCCCCTGCCGTCGGAGGTGTGGGACGAGGCGCTGATGAACGCCCCCGAACCGGCCGCCCGATTCGCCGTCGGCTTCTCCGCCCTCCAGGCCGACCTGCCGCACGTGGCGGAAGCCGCCTGGCGACCGCACGCCCACACCGTCCCGATAATCGCCTCCTGGCTCGGCCGGCTGCTGGATGCACAGGAGCGGCCCGGCGAGGCGGAAGAGGTTCTGCGTGCCGCGATCAGGGCCGGTTCCGTCATCGCCGCCACCGACCTGGGGCTGCTGCTCGCACGCACCCACCGCCCCAACGAGGCCGAAGCCTGGCTGCGGCTGGCCGCTCGCTACGACGACGCCCGCGCCATGTACCTCCACGGCGAACTCCTGCGCCAAACCGGCCGGGAAGCGGAGGCCGAGCACTGGTTCCGACGTGCCGAGGCAGCCGGCAGCCAGGCCGCCACCACCGCCTACGGGATTCTGCTCGCCGACCTGGGCCGCACGGAGGCGGCCGAAGAGCAGCTGAGCCGGGCAGCGGACGCGGACCTTCCAGGGGCCGCTGCCGTCCTCGGACTGCTGCTCGTACGGACCGGCAGACCGGAGGAGGCGGAGGAGCTGACGCGACGTCCCCTGCCCGAGCCCAGCTTCGCCCGCCTGCGCCTCTCCTTCGGCCTGAAATATGCGGGATTCCTCCTCAACAGACCCGACCGCGCGGAACTGGAGTACGCCCGTACCGCCCTGCTCTCCCGTATCGAGGCCGCCGGTGCACCCGGCGGCGGGGTGTTCCTGCTGTCTCCGGATCTGGCGGAGGACGACGAGTACACCCACTGGTCGGCCAATCACGGCAACGTGTTCGCCGCCCTGGACCTGGCCGGCCTCGGCCCAGGCGATCCTTCCGGCTTCGAGAACGAACTCCACCGTCGTATCATCGAGGCTGGCCGCAGCGGGGACAACGCACAGGCAGCGGCCCTCGCCCGCCCTGCGGCGGACGAGGGCGACAGTACCGCCAGAAGCATGCTCATCACCGCGCTCACGGCACTGGGCCGCGAGGATGAAGCCCTGCCCTATGCGCGCGCCGCTGTGGCGGACGACGAGGATGACAAGGCCTGGCACCTGGCCGGCCTGCTTTACCTGACGGGCCGCCAAGATGAGGCAGAGCAATATCTTCCGCTTCTCGGTGAGAAGCAGGCAGAGGACACCTACCGCGAGGCCCGCTTCTTCCGTCTCATGGAATACACCGCCCGTATGGAGGAAGCGGAGGGGATCCGGCGTGAACGTCCCGAGCTGTGCGACCTGAGCTCAGCCGAGTGCCGCCGCAGGGTCGAAGGTTACCTGCGACTCGCCGCCCGCCTCGGACACTTTGAGGCCGCTGCCCAACTCGCCGATGTCCTCGACAAGTCCGGCCGGAGCACCGAGTCCACCCTCTACCATCGCCAGGCCGCCGACGGCGGAGACCTCCGGGCAGCCTTCATCACCGCCGAACGACTCCAGCGGGACGGCGACGTGCAAGCAGCGGAACGCTACTACCGCCGCGCCGCCGACCGGGACCACTCCAAGGCCGCCAGGCACCTCGCCCGCCTGCTCGGTCAGTCCGGCCGCCGGGGCGAAGCCCGTGCCTACCGGCGCCGCGCAGCCCAGGCCGACCGCCGGGCCGATCGCCTCGAAGCAGGCATCCTCCAGCGTGCCACCTGGTGCCTGCTGACACTCGGCTCTCTGGGGCTGCTCTCCTGGGTGCCATTCCTCTACGTGGCTCTCCGACGCGGCCGTCGTCGTGACTGGTGGACCTGTGCCGCCTTCTTCGTGGTCCAGGCAGTGGTCGTCACAGCGGTGGTCCTCATCACACGTAGTCCCGGGGACCGCACTCTGGAGGCGCTGCAGCCGCTCTTCGGTAGCCTGATGCACATCACCCTCGCGTCAGGCCCGCTGATGCTGGCCTTCGCCACCTTCGACAGGCCGAGAGCTGACTGACCCCACCGTCAGGGTCGTACGGCTTCGCCGCTGCGAGGATGCGGCGGGCGCCGCGTACGACCGCCTCGTCGATCATCGAGTACCTTCCCCCGGGTCTCCCTGTCGCCCGCCCTGATATCGGTCTGCGTGCAGGGCACCTCCACGACATGGCCGAGGCTGCGCCGACGGAGCCGTGTGGGGGTGAGCGTGCTCGCACAGGGACAGGACGCGGTCTGCCGGTCGCTGGCCGGCAAGCAGGGCGACCGGTTCGAGGGAGTCGACTGGGACGCCGCCGACGGCGGCGGCGGCGTGTACGTCCACGGTGCCAGTCTCTGGCTGAGCTGCTCGCCGAACTCCCCGGCGGTGACCACGCGATCGTCCTGCTGGAGATCCAGGGCCTGAAGGCCGAACCCGACCGGGAACCCCTGGTGTCCCACAACAGCAGGTTCCGGCGCCTGGCCGTCTCGTAGACCGGTGCCACTGCGCGGGCTCACGACGCCCGCCCGGACCCGCTGTCCCGAAGGCCACCGCCGGCCGCGGGCGACACCTGGCCTGTCGCCCGCGGCCGGCGGCGATCACAGCCTGGGAGCGTGTGGCGCGCGTCGGCGCTCTACGATGCCTCCATGTTCATACGGGGACGCGGAAGGCGGAGGGGGCGGCCCGCGTCACAGGCGGCCGTGGCCCTGAGTTCGGGCATCGAGCCGGCGGCGGCCACGGCCGCTTGTCGGAAGGGCGAGAAGGTCACCGGGAAGACCACGAGGGCCGCGGGCGCGTATCCGGACCGTGCCGAGCGGGCCTTTCCGGCGTTCGAGGGCGCGTCGACCGCGATCCCGCTCGGAGCCGGCCAACGACGTCGGATGCTCGATGCCGGGAACCGGGCATCGCCATCGACCCCGCACGTGCCGAACGCCGAC
Source organism: Streptomyces sp. TG1A-60 (assembly GCF_037201975.1). Taxonomy (NCBI): domain Bacteria; kingdom Bacillati; phylum Actinomycetota; class Actinomycetes; order Kitasatosporales; family Streptomycetaceae; genus Streptomyces; species Streptomyces sp. TG1A-60. The sequence goes on from NZ_CP147520.1 coordinate 7,332,195, forward strand.
GGCCGGCGAACCGGGACAGGGCCGTGGGCCACCGGCAGCCCCTTCCGCCAGTAAGCCTCTCTTTCCTTCGTGCCGCACCAGTGAAAGGACTGATGAGGGTGTCGAGCGTGTCCGGAACGGGCAACACCGTCAGCAACCCGGTGATCCCCGGCTTCTACCCCGACCCGTCCGTCTGCCGGGCGGGCGAGGACTACTACCTCGTGTGCTCCAGCTTCGAGTACTTCCCCGGCGTCCCCGTGTTCCACAGCCGGGACCTGGTGCACTGGACCCAGATCGGCAACGCGCTCGACCGCCCGAGCCAACTGCGCCTGCCGCTGGACACGCCGGCCTCAGGGGGGATATACGCACCCACACTGCGGTATCGCGACGGCCGTTTCTGGCTGATCGTCACGAACGTGAGCGGCGACGGCAATCTGTTGTTCACGGCCACCGATCCGGCCGGCCCCTGGTCCGAGCCGATCCGGTTGCCCGGGGTGCACGGCATCGACCCGGACCTCGCCTGGGACGACGACGGCACCTGCTGGTGCACCACGGCCGGAGTCGGCCAGGTCCGCATCGACCCCCACACCGGGGAGACCTTCGGGCCCTCGCGCCGCCTGTGGTCCGGCACGCCCGGCGCCAAGGCCCCCGAGGCGCCGCACCTGTACCGGATCGGCGACTACTGGTACCTGCTCATCGCCGAGGGCGGCACCGAGCGGTGCCACGGCGTCTCGATCGCCCGTGGCCACACGCCCACGGGTCCGTTCGAACCGTGCCCGGCCAACCCGATCCTGACCCACCGGGGCACCGACCACCCCATCCAGAACACCGGCCACGCCGATCTGGTGCAAGGGCCCGACGGTTCGTGGTGGATGGTGCTGCTCGGCGTACGGCCGGGGGGCGGCACACCCGGCTGGCACGTACTCGGCCGGGAGACCTTCCTCGTACCGGTCGACTGGGTCGACGGCTGGCCCGTCGTCGGCGAACTGTCGTCCGTCATGCCCGCACCCTCCTGGCCACTGCGGCCGGATGACGTGGTGCCGGAGGGCCGGGACGACTTCGACGCGAGCGAGCTGGCCCCGCACTGGATCTCGCTGCGTCACCGCTCCGCGGAGGAGTGCACCACGAGGGAACGGCCCGGCCGGCTCACCCTGCGCGCCCGTGGCGGATCGCTCGACGACACCGACGTGACCTTCGTGGGACGGCGGCAGCAACATCCGTCGTGTCGGGTGCGGACCTCGGTCGACGCGGCGGAAGGGCAGGGCGGCCTTGCGGTTCGCCTTGACGAGCGCCACCACTACGCCGTCGAGGTCGCGTCCGGGCAGGTGCGGGTCCGGGCCCGTATCGGCCCGTTGAACACCGCCGTGGCATCCCGGCCGACACCCCCCGGGCCGGTGGTCCTCCGCATCGAGGTGAGTGCCGTGGACACCGTGCACGACGCGCGCACCGGCCCCGACACCGTCTCGATCGGAATGGAGGAACCGGACGGCACATTCGTCGAACTCGCCTCACTGGACGGCCGGTACCTCTCCACGGAGGTCGCCGGCGGCTTCACCGGCCGGGTCATCGGCATGTACGCCTCGGCCGGCTCCGTCCACTTCGACTGGTTCGAGTACGAGCCGCTCGACCGCTGAGACAGCCATCGGCGCCCCGGCCGTGAGGCGAGGAGTCCGGCCGGGGCGGAACGTCCGTCATCACGGCGACCTCGGGACGACGCCATCCCCGACTGGCTGCAGGTAGTGGCCTACATCACAGTAGCCTGTCGAGGTTCGGTGGGGTCTCTGCCGACGATCGACCGCCGTTGGCCCGTCATGCCGGCGGACGGGTTTCACGCCGACTGCTGCTGCTTCTTCTTCTTCTTCTTCGCAGCCGCTCCGTGGTTGGCGGCTCAGGACTGAGCGCAGCCGCCCAGAGGCAGCTCGGTGCCCGTCGTACGGCAGGCTTCTGCGGACACGGGCGACCCCTCGGCCGGGGAAGACCGAAGGGGACGGCGGGAGTCCCAGTCCCAGGGAAGACGCCGCCCCGGTCGGGGCTCATCACCATGGCGGAACGCAGGGCCACCTTGCGGGTGCGCGGGGTGTCGGCCTCCTCGAGTTCCCGCTCCCAGGCACTGGCGATGTCGACGCTGTAGGACCAGTAACCCGGTACGTCGGGCTCGGTGCCGCCCGGCACGCCGGCGGCCTCGTCGTTGGGCGCGTCGAAGCGGTGGGCGTAGAGGGTGGCGGTACTCATCTGCAGTCAGACCCGGGAGGGCTGGAGGCGGCGGCGATCGCCTCGCCGACGACCCGGGCGGAGTGCACGCGCGAGTCCATCATCGCCCGCAGATTGTCGGGGGTGTAGCGGCAGCTCACGCTGCGGCCGGCCGGGTTGACCAGGACATCGCAGCCGTCGACCACCTCGGCCCACCGCCCCAGGGTCGCACCGTCCCAGGCGACCTCACCGCGCTGCGCCGGCCGTCGGCTCAGGACCACGACCTCGTGCCCGGCCGCCGTCACTGCGCGGTTCAGGATCGCGCCCACCTGCCCGGTTCCTCCGGGGATCACGATCTTCTCCGGCTTCCCTTCGCGTGTACCGAGATGACTCTGGCCCAGAATTGAACATGTTCTAAAAATGCTGTCCCGTTGCGTGCCGGGCCATCGGCGGGCCGTGGGCGCGATCACGGCGCTGATCCGGTGGTTCCGGGTGTCCGGGGGAAGCCGGGCGCGACCGGGCAGCGTGGCCGGCGGGCGCCGGGCGGCTCGTGAGGCGGTCGGCGCCTGACCGGAAGGGCGTGTGTGCGGGTCCGGCCGTTGTCGCGCCCGCACGCGACGGTCACGGGAGACGCCGGACGCCGGCGGAGCACCACCGGCCGACGTGACGCCGTCGGATCCGAGGCCGGCCCGCCGAAGGACTGACCAGCGTGGCCGGGTGCCGCACCGAAAGCGGATGCCGCCCTCCCGTCCTGTTTTGTCAGATTCCGCATGTATCGGAGATATGCGACACCGGCCGGGGTACCCGCCGCGCACAGGCGCTCATCGGGACGCGCCCCGGACGAGAAGGTCGGTTCCATGGCCACACGTACTCGTGCGAAGAGCGGTACCCGTACCCCTGTCCAGCAGGCGGCGCTGCTGGTCGGTGTGGTGTTCCTCCTGATGGGGATCCTGGGATTCGTTCCGGGGATCACGACCGACTACGACACGATGGAGTTCGCCTCCCACGACTCCGGTGCCCAACTCCTCGGTATCTTCCAGGTGTCCGTCCTGCACAACCTCGTACATCTGGCGTTCGGCGTGGCCGGCATCGCCATGGCCCGCGCCGTGTCGTCCGCCCGCACCTTCCTGCTGGTGGGCGGAGCCGTCTATCTGGTGCTGTGGTTGTACGGCCTGATCATCGACCATGGCAGCGCGGCCAACTTCGTGCCGGTGAACACGGCCGACAACTGGCTGCACTTCTTCCTCGGCATCGGCATGATCGCGCTCGGAGCGCTGCTCAGCCGCCCCCGCGCCAACGCCTCCTCCTGAAGGTGAGGGCCGGGGAGCCGGAGGGCCGCGTCCGGGCGGATGACATGGCCTGCCGCACGGCGATCCAGCGGGAAGCAGGCCCACGGCGAAGGTGTCACGTCTTCGGTACCCGGTACTCCGCAGGGAGACCGAAACCAGCCACTGCCCCCGGAGGCGATCATGAGTGACCAGAACATGGCGGACGACGCATACCAGCCCACGCGGAACAACGAGGAGCAGGAGGACGCGGCGCCGCTGGACCTCCAGGACGCGGTCGACGAGCGCACGTACGACGACATGCTGGACGAGGGCTACTCGCCGCCGGAGAAGCCTCTCGGCGTCACGAAGACCGGCACGACGGCGGCCGAGCAGCACGAGGGCGAGTCGCTGGACGAGAGGCTGCGCCAGGAGGTGCCCGACGTGCAGGCGCCGGCCGGGGACGGCATCGGCGACCTGCCGGGCGGTGAGGGAGAACCGCTACACCCGGAGGCCGGCACGGACCGCGCCGGCCGTCTGGTGGCACCGGACGAGGGCCTGCGGAGGGACACCACCAGGGAACTCGTCGCCGAGGACGAGGGCATCGACGGCGGAGCGGCGGGCGCGGAGGAGGCCGCGATGCACGTCGTGCCCGACGATCGGCTGCCCCCGTCGGGCGAGCGGGGCGCATGACAGGGACGCCGGGTGCGAGCCGGGCCCCACGAGCGGCCCGATGCGCGGGTGTCGCGGCTTCGAGGACCAGGTGCCGTCGGCGGGTTCGGCGCGGCCGAGGGACGTGGGCGGAGGGCGGCGCGTGAGCGGCCGAGGGCGGCGGGAGGTGTACCCGGGCACGGCCGTGCAGGTCACCGGGCAGTAGAGTGCGCCTCTGTCGCCCCGAGAGCCGCCCGAACCCGAGGTACCGAGCAGTGATCCCCGCACGACAAGGACCGCCGTACGCCGTCACCGTCGTCGGGCTCGGCGCCGACGGCTGGCCGGGCATCACCGACGCCTCAAGGACGGCTCTGCGGGAGGCCGAGGTACTGATCGGCGGGCCGCGGCAGCTGGACCTGCTGCCCCCGGAGTGCGAGGGGGAGCGGATCGCCTGGCCCTCGCCCCTGCGCCCCGCCGTCCCCGGCCTGCTCGCCGCGCACGCTGGCCGGCGGATCGCCGTGCTCGCCAGCGGCGACCCCATGTTCCACGGCATCGGCCGCGCCCTCGCCGAGGAGGCCGGCGACCGGCTGCGGATCCTGCCGCACCCGTCCTCCGTCTCCTACGCCGCCGCCCGGCTCGGCTGGCCGCTGGAGGACGTCGAGGTGGTCACCCTCGTCGGCAGACCCGCCGCCCGCCTCTCCGCCGCCCTGCACGAGGGCCGGCGGCTCCTCGTGCTCAGCGCGGACGCCGGGACGCCCGCCGAGGTCGCCGCCCTGCTGCGGGACCGAGGCTTCGGGCCGAGCCGGATGCGGATCCTGGAACAGCTGGGCGGACAGAAGGAGCGGACGACCGAGGCGACCACCGCCGACGACCGGGTACCAACGCGCCCACCCGTCGATCCCCTCAACATCGTCGCCGTCGAGTGCCGGCGGGCCCCCGACAGGCTCCGGCTCGGCGCCGTACCGGGGCTCCCGGACGAGGCGTACGAGCACGACGGGCAGCTCACCAAGCGGTATGTGCGCGCCGCCACGCTGGCCGCGCTCGCCCCGGCACCCGGTGAGCTGCTCTGGGACATCGGCGGAGGGTCCGGCTCCATCGCGATCGAGTGGATGCGTACGCACCCCTCCTGCCGGGCGGTCACCGTCGAACGTGATCCGGTGCGGGCCGAGCGCATCACCCGCAACGCCGAACGGCTCGGCGTGCCCGGGCTGCGGGTCGTCACCGGTGCCGCGCCCGCCGCGCTGGCCGAACTGCCGCCGCCCGACGCCGTGTTCATCGGCGGCGGGCTCACCGCGCCCGGCCTCCTCGACGCGTGCTGGGCGGCTCTGCCCGACGGCGGGCGGCTGGTCGCCAACACCGTGACGCTGGAGTCCGAGGGGCTGCTCGCCGCCGCCCACCGGCGGCACGGCGGCGAGCTGGTGCGTCTCGCGGTGGCGCACGCGGTGCCCGTGGGCGGCTTCACCGGGTGGCGGCAGGCGATGCCGGTGACCCAGTGGGCCGTACAGAGAACCCTCAACACCGTTCCGGGAGCAGACAGATGACCGTGTACTTCATCGGCGCCGGCCCCGGCGCCGCCGACCTGATCACGGTCCGGGGCGCCCGGAGGCTCGCCGCCTGCCGGGTCTGCCTGTACGCGGGCAGCCTCGTCCCGCGCGAACTGCTGGCCACATGCCCGCCGGACGCCCGGCTGGTGGACACCGCCCAGCTCGACCTGGACCAGATCACCGCCGAGCTGGTCCGCGCGCACGAGGAGGGGCACGACGTGGCCCGGCTGCACTCCGGGGACCCGTCCGTGTTCAGCGCGGTCGCCGAGCAGATGCGGCGGCTGGACGCGGCCGGGGTGCCGTACGAGGTGGTGCCGGGCGTGCCCGCGTTCGCCGCCGCGGCGGCCTCCCTGAAGCGGGAGCTGACCGTGCCGACCGTCGGCCAGACCGTCATCCTCACCCGCGTCGCCCAACGCGCCACCGCCATGCCGGAGGGCGAGGACCTGGCCACCCTCGGCCGCAGCGGTGCGCTGATCGTGCTGCACCTCGCCGCCACGTACGTGGACCGTGTGGTCGCCGAACTGCTCCCGCACTACGGCGCCGACTGCCCCGCCGCGGTCGTCGCCTACGCCTCCCGCCCCGAGGAACTGATCATCCGGGGCACGCTGGAGGAGATCGCCGGGAGGGTGAAGGAGGCCGGTGTCCTGCGCACCGCAGTGATCATGGTCGGGCGGACGCTGGGTGCCGAACAGTTCCGCGACAGCCACCTGTACTCGCCGGACCGGGAACGCCACATCTGCTGACCCCGGACGGTACGGGGCCGCTCACCCGACGTTCGCCACGCTGCCGGAGCTCCGGTGGGGGAGTCCGGCGGACCGGCGGTCCCTCACGTGAGCCCGATCGCCGCCCCAGGGGGCGGAAAGGGGAGCGGCGTCGTTCCGCGCGGGGGTCGCCGCGGTCGGGGTGGCTGTGCGGGCGAGCGTGCGCGACGCGGCGGCGGTCCGGGCGCGGTGTGCGGGCAGGGGCGATCGCGCTACCGGACCGCGCTGCGCCCCACGATCGTGCCCGCCCGGTCGATACAGATCACGTCGACCGCGACGGGCGCGCCCCGCAGCACGGCCAGGGCCTCGTCGCGGGCCGTCGTCGCGACCAGATCGCCCAGCTGCACACGGGCCGCCCGGCACAGCTGGAGCGCGGCGAGCCCGGTGTTGGCGTCGGCCACCTCGGCGGCCAGGGCCTCTCCCGCGCCGCCGCGCCGGGCCAGCTCGGCGAGGAAGGCCTTGTCGACCTGGGAGCGGGCGGAGTGCAGATCGAGATGGCCGGCGGCGAGCTTGGAGAGCTTGGCGAAACCGCCGCAGATCGTCAGCCGCTCGACGGGATGCCGGCGCACGTACTTCAGCACCGCGCCCGCGAAGTCACCCATGTCGAGCAGCGCGTCCTCGGGCAGCTCGTACTCGGCGACGACCGTCCTCTCCGACGTCGACCCGGTGCACCCGGCCACATGCGTGCGCCCGGCCGCCCGTGCCACGTCCACGCCCCGCCGGATGGAGTCGATCCACGCCGAACAGGAGTACGGGACCACGATCCCGGTGGTGCCCAGGATCGACAGACCGCCGAGGATGCCGAGGCGCGGGTTCCAGGTGGAGCGGGCGATCTCCTCGCCGTGGTCCACGGAGACGGTGACTTCGACGTCACCGGTGCCGCCGTGCCGGGCGGCGACCCGGGCGACATGGTCCCGCATCATCTGACGGGGGACCGGGTTCACCGCCGGTTCACCGACGGGCAGGGGCAGGCCCGGACGGGTGATGGTCCCGACGCCGGGTCCGGCCCTGAAGACCACCCCGGCCCCGGCCGTCAGCCGCCGTACCGTGGCCCGCACCAGCGCGCCGTGCGTGACGTCCGGGTCGTCACCCGCGTCCTTCACGACCCCCGCCATCGCGCTCTCGCCGGTCAGCTCCTCGACCGCGAGCGCGAACGACGGGGTCTGCCCCTTCGGCAGGGTGATCGTCACCGGGTCGGGGAACTCGCCGGTCAGCAGCGCGGTGTACGCGGCCGTCGTCGCCGCCGTCGCACAGGCGCCGGTGGTCCAGCCGTGCCGCAGACCGGTGTGCTTGAGTTGGGCCGCGCGACCGCCCTTCGCCGAACCGGCGGCACCACCCGCACCTTGCTCTTCACTTCTGCTCATGAACGGACCCGGACTTCCATGCATGTACTGATACTCGGCGGAACCACGGAGGCCCGCCGCCTGGCCGAGCTGCTGCACCGCACCCCGGGCCTGACCCTGACCAGCTCCCTCGCCGGACGGGTCGCCGGCCCCCGGCTGCCCCCGGGGAAGGTCCGGGTCGGTGGCTTCGGCGGGGCCGAGGGCCTGGCTGCCTGGCTGCGCGAGCACACCGTCGACGCGCTCATCGACGCCACCCACCCTTTCGCCGGGACCATGAGTTTCCACGCGGCGCGGGCAGCCGCCACCACCCATGTTCCCCTGCTCGCGCTGCGCCGCCCCGGCTGGGTCCCGGTCGACGGCGACGACTGGCACGCGGCCGCCACCCTGGCAGAGGCCGCGACCCTGCTGCCCGCGCTCGGCCGGCGCGTCTTCCTCACCACCGGACGCATGGGCCTGGCCGCGTTCGCCGCCCTCGACGACCTGTGGTTCCTCGTACGGTCCGTCGACGCGCCCGAGGCCCCGCACCCGGCCCGTATGGAGGTGCTGCTCGACCGGGGCCCCTTCACCCTCGACGGGGAGCGCGAGCTGCTGCGCCGCCACCGTGTCGACGTCGTCGTGACGAAGGACAGCGGGGGAGCCGCCACCGCTCCGAAACTGACGGCCGCCCGTGAGGCCGGGCTGCCCGTCGTCGTGGTGCGCAGGCCGCCCGCGCCGGAGGGCGTCCCCGTGGTGGCCGACCCCGAGGCGGCGGCCCGTTGGGTCGAGGAGCGTGTCCCCGCCCGCTGACTCCCGGCAGCCGACGCGCGGCGCCGCACACGTGGCGCGGCGCCGCGCACGCTCAGCCCTCCGGATAGCGGCGAGGCGTCCAGACGATCTCCTCGCCGTGCCCGCGCCGTGCGACCCGGGTCTGCGAGGACCCGACCAGCAGGATCGTCCGCATGTCGACCTCCGCCGGGTCCAGGTCGGCCAGCCGTACGATCCGGACGCGTTCCCCGGAGCCGCCCACGTCCCGCGCGACCACGACCGGGGTGTCCGGCGCCCGGTGCTCCAGCAGCAGCTCGCGCGCCTTGCCCACCTGCCAGGTGCGGCTTCGGGAACCGGGGTTGTACAGGGCAAGGACCAGGTCCGCCGAGGCCGCGGCGCGCAGCCGCTCGGCGATCACCTCCCACGGCTTGAGCCGGTCGGAGAGGGAGAGGGCGGCGTAGTCGTGGCCGAGCGGGGCGCCCGCGCGGGCGGCGGCGGCGTTGGCGGCGGTCACGCCCGGCAGCACACGCACCGGAACCCCCGTGTACTCCTCCTGCGCGGCGACCTCCAGCACGGCCGTCGCCATGGCGAAGACGCCCGGGTCGCCGCCGGAGACGACCGCGACCCGCCGCCCACGCCGGGCCAGACCGAGGGCGAACTCGGCGCGCTCCGACTCGACCCGGTTGTCCGAGCCGTGCCGCACCTGGCCCGCCCGGAGCGGCACCCGGTCCAGGTAGGTGGTGTAGCCGACCAGGTCGTCGGCGGCGGCGAGCGCGCCCCGCGACTCGGGCGTCAGCCACAGCGGGCCGGCCGGACCGGTCCCGACCACGACCACCTCGCCCCGCTGCCGCTCCTCGCCCCGCTCCCGGGCCACGGGCCGCTCGGCGTCGACCTGGCTGGGCAGCACGGCCACCGAGAAGTACGGCACCGACTCCGCGTCCACGTCCGCCAGTTCGGCGAGCCGCTCCCCGGCCATGGTGGCCCGCTCGACATACCGGGCCTCACCCAGCCGTCCCGAACTCTCCAGCGCGCCGCGGACCTTGCTGAAGGTCCGGCCCAGCTTCATCACCACGGCCACGTCCGTCGCGGCCAGCCGCGCGGTCAGCTCCTCCTCGGGCAGGGTGCCCGGCAGGATCGTCAGCACCTCCTCGCCCTCGGCGAGCGGCGTGCCCAGCCGGGCCGCGGCGGCGGACACCGACGTCACCCCCGGGATGACCTCGGTGTCGTAGCGGTCGACGAGCCGCTTGTGCATGTGCATGTAGGAGCCGTAGAAGAGCGGATCGCCCTCGGCGAGGACCGCGACCGTGCGCCCCGCGTCGAGATGCGCCGCCAGCCGGGCCGACGCCTGCGCGTAGAACTCCTCCATCGCGCCCTTGTAACCGCCCGGATGGTCGGTGGTCTCCGTCGTCACCGGGTAGACCAGCCGCTCCTCGATGTGGTCGGCGCGGATGTGCCGTGCCGCGATCGAGCGGGCGATGGACCGGCCGTGCCGGGCACTGTGGTACGCGATCACATCCGCCTCGGCGATGACCTCGACGGCCCGTACGGTCATCAGGGACGGGTCACCGGGGCCGAGCCCCACCCCGTACAGCTTGCCGCTCACTCTTCCTCACTCGCGATCGCGTTGAGCGCGGCGGCGGCGACGGCACTGCCGCCCCGCCGGCCGCGTACGACGATGTGCTCCAGGCCCGAGGGGTGCGCGGCCAGCGCGTCCTTGGACTCCGCGGCGCCGACGAACCCGACCGGCACGCCGATGACGGCGGCGGGCCGGGGCGCGCCCTCCTCGATCATCTCCAGCAGCCGGAACAGTGCGGTGGGCGCGTTGCCGACGGCCACGACCGAACCCTCCAGCCGGTCCCGCCACAGCTCCAGAGCGGCGGCGCTGCGGGTGGTGCCCAGCTTCGCCGCCAGCTCGGGGACGGCCGGGTCGGAGAGTGTGCACAGCACGTCGTTGTCGGCGGGCAGCCGCTTGCGGGTGACACCGCTGGCCACCATCCGGACGTCGGTGAAGATCGGCGCCCCGGCACGCAGGGCCTCGCGGGCGCGGGCCACCACGTGGGGCGTGTACGCCAGGTCCCGTACCAGGTCGACCATTCCGCAGGCGTGGATCATCCGGACCGCGACCTGGCTGACGTCGGCGGGCAGGTCCGCGAGGTCCGCCTCCGCGCGGATGGTGGCGAAGGACCGCCGGTAGATGGCCGGGCCGTCCTTCTCGTAGTCGTACGTGGTCACGGTGGTGTTCTCGCTGCTCTCGGTCGTCATAGGGGTGTCGTTCGTGCGGCTCGTGCGGATGCTGGGTTCGTGAGGTTCGTGATGGCTTGTCAGGTGATCGCCGCCAGGGCGGTGGCGAGTCGGGACGGGTCGGCCGGGGGCGCGGTGCGCGGGTCCTGGCCGGGTGCGGTGCGGGAGAGCTGATAGCCGCCGTCCGGGACGGCGACCACGTCGATCCGTTCGCCCCGGGGGTGGCCGCAGCGGCGCTCGCAGCCTGACCAGTACACGGGGAGGCCGGCGCGCCCGGCCGCCGCGAGGTTCTCGGTCGCGTCCGCCCGCACGTCCGCCAGGGACTTCGCGCATCCGGGCCGCCCGACGCAGGCGCCGACGCGCAGCCAGGGGGAGTCCGGGACGGTGACGAGACCGGCCGCCGAGAGCCGGGCCAGCGTTTCGGACGCCTGTTCCTCGCTCATGCCGGGCGTGGGGACGACGACGCCGCGCCAGGGGGTCAGTCGCAGTTCACGGCAGGGGGTCCCGGAGGCGAGGTGTGTCAGTTCCCGCCACTGGGGGGTGGTGAGGCGGCCGAACGGGGCGTGTACGGAGAGGGCGTCGCCGACGGCTCCGGGAGGCGGGCCCTCGGCGTCGGCCGTCCCGACCCGCGGTCGGCTCGTGGCGTCGATGCCGTCGGCCGCCAGCCGACGGCGGACCAGGGGGAGCAGCTGTTCCTGGAAGGGGAGTTCGGTCACACGCCAGACCCGGGCCCCGCTCTCCCGCGCGGCCTCCAGGAACGTCTCGGCGGCTGCCAGCGCGGCGCGCGGCGCGTCTCCGGCGGGCACCGACAGGGCCTTCTCGGCGGTGCCGATGGCCAGCAGCGCGCCACCGTCCCCGGCTGCCCGGAGGGTCACATCGGCGCCGAGCGCGGCCACATCACCGCGCCCGTCGTCGAGCGCGAACAGGAACCGGCCCGACAGCGCCCGCGCCGCCTCGCTCCCGCACAGCGCCGCGTCTAGGCCCGACAGCCAGGGCCGTACGTCGCCCAGGCCCCGCCCGTCGAGGCCGGACAGCGGCGAGGCGACGATGTTGCGCACCCGCTCGTGTCCGGGGGAAGGGAGCAGCCCGGCCGTGTCCAGCGAGTCGGCCAACTCGGCCCCGCAGTCGCCGGCCAGCCCCCGTACCTGCACATTGCCGCGCGAGGTCAGATGAAGCTCACCGTCGCCGAGCCGCCGCGCCACCTCCGAGAGCGTCTCGGCCTGGCGGACGGTCAGCACCCCACCGGGGACCCGGACACGGGCCAGGGCCCCGTCGTCCGCCGTGTGCAGCCGCAGCGTCCCCGGGCAGGCGTCGCCACGGTCCCGTGAGACCGCTGTGGCCTGGGGCGATGGACGAAGGGGAGGCGTGGGCATGGCGGCGAGCATACCCACCCTCACCACGGACGTATGCCCCGCCCTTTTGAGGCGACCCTTACTATGCTCCTCGGGTGGATCATCCGGTCCGCCCTCGCCACGACGGCGACAGGGGAGGAAGTCCGGTGTGAGTCCGGCGCGGTCCCGCCACTGTGAGCCCGACCCCACCTGGGGACGGGCGAGCCAGGAACTCCCTTCCCCGAGTCTCGGCCCGGCCGAGCAGGGGAGACTCCGATCCGACACCGCCCGGGGCGCGGACCCCGAGGAAGGCCCAGCCGCCACATGATCCTGCTCCTGTCGACGTCCGACACCGACCTGCTCAGCGCCCGAGCGGCAGCCGGCCCGGTCCCGTACCGCTTCGCCAACCCCTCGCGCCTCGACCTCGACGACCTCCCCGCCCTCCTCGACGGCGCCGACCTGGTCGTCGTACGCCTCCTCGGCGGCATCCGCGCCTGGCAGGACGGCCTCGACCTGCTGCTCGCGGACGGCCGCCCGGTCGTCGTCCTCACCGGCGAACAGGCCCCCGACGCTCAGCTGATGGCCGCCTCCACGGTCCCGGTCGGCATCGCCGCCGAGGCCCACGCCTACCTCGCCCACGGCGGCCCCGCCAACCTGGAGCAGCTCGCCCGCTTCCTCTCCGACACGGTCCTGCTCACCGGCCACGGCTTCGAGGCCCCCTCGCCCGCCCCCGCCTGGGGTCCGCTGGAGCGCACCCCGCGCGACGGCGTCGACGGCCCGACCGTCGCCGTGCTCTACTACCGCGCCCACCACATGAGCGGCAACACGGCGTTCGTGGACGCCCTGTGCGAGGCCGTCGAGGACGCCGGCGCACGGGCGCTGCCCCTGTACGTGGCGTCCCTGCGCACCCCCGAGCCCGAGCTGATCGAGGAACTCCGCGCCGCCGACGCCATCGTCACCACCGTCCTCGCGGCCGGCGGCACCAAGCCCGCCGCGGCGTCCGCCGGCGGCGACGACGAGTCCTGGGACGCGGGCGCCCTCGCCGCCCTGGACGTGCCGATCCTCCAGGCCCTGTGCCTGACCGGCTCGCGCGCCGCCTGGGAGGAGAACGACGAGGGCGTCTCCCCGCTGGACGCGGCCAGCCAGATCGCCGTCCCCGAGTTCGACGGCCGCCTGATCACTGTCCCGTTCTCCTTCAAGGAGATCGACGCCGACGGCCTCCCGGCCTACGTCGCCGACCCCGAGCGCGCCGCCCGCGTGGCCGGAACCGCCGTACGTCACGCCCGGCTTCGCCACATCGCCAACGCCGACAAGCGTCTCGCGCTCGTCCTCTCCGCCTACCCGACCAAGCACTCCCGTATCGGCAACGCGGTGGGCCTGGACACCCCCGCCAGCGCGGTCGCCCTGCTGCGCCGACTGTGCGACGAGGGCTACGACTTCGGTGGCGCCGACGTCCCCGGCCTGGCTTCCGGCGACGGTGACGAGCTGATCCGCGCGCTGATCGAGGCGGGCGGCCACGACCAGGACTGGCTCACCGAGGAGCAGCTGGCCCGCAACCCGGTCCGTATCCCGGCGGCCGACTACCGCCGCTGGTACGCCACCCTCCCCGCGGAACTCCGCAGTGCCGTCGAGGAGCACTGGGGCCCGGCACCGGGCGAGATGTTCGTGGACCGCAGCCGCGACCCGGAGGGCGACATCGTCCTCGCGGCCCTCCGCTTCGGCAACCTGCTGATCCTCATCCAGCCCCCGCGCGGCTTCGGCGAGAACCCGATCGCGATCTACCACGACCCGGACCTCCCGCCCTCCCACCACTACCTGGCCGCCTACCGCTGGATCGCCGCCCGCGCCGAGGACGGCGGCTTCGGCGCCGACGCGATGATCCACCTCGGCAAGCACGGCAATTTGGAGTGGCTGCCGGGCAAGAACGCGGGCCTGTCCGCCGCCTGCGGCCCCGACGCCGCCCTCGGAGACCTCCCCCTGGTCTACCCGTTCCTGGTCAACGACCCGGGCGAGGGCACCCAGGCCAAGCGCCGCGTCCACGCCACCCTCGTCGACCACCTCGTCCCGCCGATGGCCCGCGCCGACTCCTACGGTGACATCGCGCGCCTGGAGCAACTCCTCGACGAGTACGCCCAGATCTCCTCCATGGACCCCGCCAAGCTCCCGGCGATCCGCGCCCAGATCTGGACCCTCATCCAGGCCGCCAAGCTGGACCACGACCTCGGCCTGAACGACCGCCCGGAGGACGACGGCTTCGACGACTTCCTCCTGCATGTCGACGGCTGGCTCTGCGAGGTCAAGGACGCCCAGATCCGCGACGGCCTGCACGTCCTCGGCAATCCGCCCACCGGCGCCGACCACGTCAACCTCGTCCTCGCCGTCCTCCGCGCCCGCCAGATCTGGGGCGGCACCACCGCCCTGCCCGGCCTGCGCGAGGCGCTCGGCCTCGACGAGTCCGCCGCGACCCGTACGACCGCCGACGCCGCCGAGGAGAAGGCCCGGGTGCTGGTCCAGGCGATGGAGGACGCGGACTGGGACCTGGCCGCCGTCCCCACCGAGCACGGCGAACAGGTCGCCGCCATCCTGGAGTTCGCCGCCCGCGAGGTCGTCCCGCGCCTCGCGGCCACGACCGCCGAGCTCGACCACACCGTCCACGCCCTGAACGGCGGCTTCGTCCCGCCGGGCCCCTCCGGCTCCCCGCTGCGCGGCCTCGTGAACGTCCTGCCGACCGGCCGCAACTTCTACTCCGTCGATCCCAAGGCCGTCCCCTCCCGCCTCGCCTGGGAGACGGGCCAGGCGCTCGCGGACTCCCTGCTGGAACGCTACCGCGCCGACAACGGCGAATGGCCCAGCTCCGTCGGCCTCTCCCTGTGGGGCACGAGCGCCATGCGCACGGCCGGGGACGACGTCGCGGAGGCCCTGGCCCTGCTCGGCGTCCGCCCCGTCTGGGACGACGCCTCCCGCCGGGTGACCGGCCTGGAGCCCATCCCGTACGAGGAGTTGGGCCGCCCCCGCGTCGATGTCACCCTGCGCATCTCGGGCTTCTTCCGCGACGCGTTCCCGCACACGATCGGGCTGCTCGACGACGCCGTACGCCTGGCCGCGTCGCTGGACGAACCGGCCGAGGCCAACCACGTCCGCGCCCACGTCCAGGCGGACCTGGCCGCCCACGGCGACGAACGCCGCGCCACCACCCGCATCTTCGGCTCCCGGCCCGGCACGTACGGCGCCGGCCTGCTCCAGCTCATCGACTCCCGCGACTGGCGCACCGACGCCGACCTCGCCGAGGTCTACACGGTATGGGGCGGCTACGCCTACGGCCGCGAACTCGACGGCCGCCCGGCCCGCGACGAGATGGAGACGGCGTACAAGCGGATCGAGGTCGCCGCGAAGAACACCGACACCCGCGAGCACGACATCGCCGACTCCGACGACTACTTCCAGTACCACGGCGGCATGGTCGCCACGGTGCGCGCCCTGCGCGGCACGGCCCCCGAGGCGTACATCGGCGACTCCACCCGCCCGGAGACGGTCCGCACCCGCACCCTCGTGGAGGAGACGTCCAGGGTTTTCCGCGCCCGCGTGGTGAACCCCAAGTGGATCGAGGCGATGCGCCGCCACGGCTACAAGGGTGCCTTCGAACTCGCCGCCACCGTCGACTACCTGTTCGGCTACGACGCCACCACCGGCGTCATCGCCGACTGGATGTACGACAAGCTCACCGAGACCTACGTCCTGGACGAGACCAACCGCGAGTTCCTCCAGCAGGCCAACCCCTGGGCCCTGCACGGCATCGCGGAGCGGCTGCTGGAGGCGGAGTCGCGGGGCATGTGGGAGAAGCCCGGCCCGGCGGTGCTGGAGGGGCTGCGCCAGGTGTACCTGGAGGCGGAGGGCGACCTCGAAGGCGGCGACGCCTGACAAGTCTGCCGCGGAACCTCTGACACACGTGCAGGGGTGCGGGGCGACGTCCGACCGGACGTCGCCCCGCGCCCTCCGGCCACCACGGTCAGCCGGACCCTCCGCCCTTGCGCGCGATCGGCTCCATGAACTGCGGGCCGACGTTCGTGCGGAAGGACATGGTCCGCTGCTCCGCCGACATGATCGTCAGCGCGTGAGGCCTCGACACCTCGGTCAGGCGCTCCACGATCGCGTCGGCCTCGCGGCGCTCGATCATCTCGTAGAGGTTGGCGTACCGGTACAGACGGTCGAAGTCCCCTGGGACGGTGTCCGCCCACTCATCCTCGTGCTCCCGAACTCGTTCGGTCCGGTGTCCGGAAGGTGGTCGGGACCTGTCGCAGGTGCAGTTCCTCCAAGGTCCGCAGCTGTCCGTCGGCACGTCGGGCGAGGTCGTCGAGCAGGTGTGGGTCGAGACCTTCCTCGCTGTCGCAGAGCCGTCGCAGGGTCTGCCAGACTGCCCGCTTGCCCGACACTCCCACCCGCAGCACCTCCAGTTCGATCAAGGTGCTGAGCGGGGAGCGGCGCACCAGCCTGCCGTTTCCCTTCAACCGGCCCGCCTTCTCGGTCGCCCAGCCCGCCCAGACCTTGTAGCGGCGAGTCTGCACGTTCAGCTGTTCCATCAGCTCCGTCAGACTGCGCCGATCCTGGGCGATCTCCGCGGCGAGCTCCTCCACGGCCGGAGCGAACGCCGTACCACGGCAGGACCGCGCCAGATGACGGACACGGTCGACACCCGCGGTGGCGCCGGCCAGGTGGTCGTTGAGGTAGATGCCGAGCAGGTTCGCGTCCATGCCCGGGGCAGTCCCCTTGCCGAAGTGGGGCCGGGAGGTGCCGGAGTGCGTTCGGTGACTCATCGCGACTCCTTCAGGGTCTGGGTGCCGCCGGCGGACCCGGTCCGGCCCGCCCGTGCGGATCGTTACGGCGGAGGAGACCTCCGCCCACGGTCTTCCGCGCGGCCGTGAGCCGGTTCACGGCCGGCCACGCGCGCGCATGTCATTCACGCCGGAGACGTCGGGCCACGACCACCAGGTCCACAACCGCCGTCAGGGCCAGCGCCCCGCAGACGACGGCGAGGACGGTCAGGGCACCGCTCCCGGGCGTGTCGGCCGATCCGGAGTTCGCGGCCCAGACGGCGAAGAGCACGGTCGCGGCGGCGAAGAAGGGCAGGAAGACACCGGCGAGGATCAGCCGCAGGCGGAGCGCGCTGAGAGCCGTACGCGGTTCCGACCCAGTTCTCCGGGTCCTCCGGGCCCTCCGGGTTCCGCGGGTGGTCCGCACCGGAACCGCGGCACCGGCTCGAGCGCCACCTGGGCGCCGGCCGTCGGCGCTGTGCGACCGCTCGGAACGTTTGCCGTCCATGGGACGCCCTCCCGGGTCGTGGCGGGTCAGGACCGCCTCCGGACCCGGGGACCTTCCCCAAGCCCCCGGTCCTCCTCGCGCTCCTCCTCCTGCTGCGTCCGCGCCTCGTTCCAACGCCTCCCGCAGGGTGCGGCCCGTGGCACCCGAGTGGGCACGCTCTCCGTCGCCCTCGGGCTTCCCGGGCTCCATGACGTCGCAGGTGGTCTTCGTCTTCGGCCGGTTCCCCTCGGGGGCGGCCGTAGCGGGACCCCTTCGTGATCGTGTCGGTCATGTCCCGCTGCGAGTACCCGGCGATCCGCGAGGAAACCCGTGCGACGGGGGCAACGAGTGGGGGAGCAGACGGGTCGCCGGGGCGCCCTCGGTGCGGCACGGCATCGTCACGGGCGCGGCCCTCGTCGCGACGGCCCGCACGGCCGGACCGGCCAGGAGGACGCTGTCGAAACCGTCCGGCCACACGACCAGGGCCTTCATGACGCCCCCGTTTCCCGGGCGTCCATCACCGGGACACGAGAGCGGGAGGTCCGGGTGAAGTGGGCGACGGTCCGCTCCAGGCCTTCCTGCCACGACACCCTCGGCAGGCGGGTCGCGTCGCATTGGTGAACCTGATGGGCGTCGTGTGCACCACCCTCCTGGCGCGACTTCTCACAGGGCTTCCTGGCGGCGGCCGGACGGGTGCCCCGGGTGGATCTCCCCCACACCCGGCCGTCGGGTACGTCCCCGGCGACAGGCGGCGGGGACGGAGCGGTCGGCCGCGCGGGTGGGCGGCGGTGTTGCGGGCGTCACGCCCGGCGGGGGTGCCGCCTCGGTGCGGCGAGCGCTGTGAGCAAGCCCACCTGGTCGGGCAAGTTTGTGTGGCACAAAGTGAATTGACCGGTAGGCCGGCCGCGGTCGCGGCCGTCTCGGAGGGGCGCGCCCGCCCCGTCTGCCACGATGGGCGTCGCCGTGCCCGAGAGGGGCGGCCCCACGCCACAGCTGTCGTGGGACGCCGGCCCGGTGGCACCGCCTCCGGACGATCCGGCGGAGCCGCCGCGCAGCGAGCCGGCGTTCCGACACCCCGCCGATGTGCTCTCGCCTGCCTCTGCCCCTGCCCGAGTCCACGGACCCGTCTCCGAGTAGCTCACTGTGACTTCTTCGCCCCCGGGCCGTGCGCCCGCGCCCGTACCCGCCCCCGGGCTCCCGCGCGTCGCCGTGCCTGTGGACGCTTCGCGCTCGCCCTGGCGGTCCCTGAAGTACCCCAGCATGCGCTGGTGGTCCCTCGCGAACTTCCTGTCCAACGCGGGGACCTGGATGCAGCTCACGGTGCAGAACCTTCTGGTCCTGCAGATCACCGGCTCCGCCGCCGCGACCGGGCTGTCCATCTCCGTCCAGGCCGCTCCCGCGCTGCTCGTGAGCCTCGCGGGCGGCGCGGCCGTGGACCGCTGGCCTCGGAAGGTGACGGCCGCCGTCAGCCAGGCACTGCTCGGCGCCGTGGCGTTCGTGACCGCCGTCCTCGTCACGCTGGACCGGCTCGACCTGACCGTGCTGATGGTGCTGGCCGCCGTCACCGGGCTCGTCGCGACGGTCGACGGTCCCGCCTGTGCGCTCCTCGGCAACGACCTCGTCCGCAGGGAGGACGTGCCGTCCGCCATCGGTGTCGGCTCGCTGGTGCACAGCGCGGGACGGCTCGCCGGGACCGCGCTCGCCGGCGTGACCGTCACCCTCCTCGGCACGGCCGCCGCGTACACCGCCAACGGACTGTCGTTCCTGTTCGTCGCCGCGGTCATCCCGTTCCTCCGTCCGGCGCGGGAGGTGTCACAGGATGCCGGGACCGCCAAGGCCGGTGTGACCGACCAGGACGGGGCGAAGCAGAAGCAGAAGGCAGACGGCTCGGACATGACGGTGCGTCAGGGGTTGGCCTTCTTCGCGCGCCGGCCCCGGCTGGTCGCGCTGGCCGGGATCACCGGGATCAGCTCGGTGTTCGGGCGGAACTACGGGCTCACTCTGGCCGTGCTCGTCACCGGACCCCTCGCGGGCGGCGCCGGGGCGTTCGGCACGGTCTCGACCGTGCTCGCCGTGGGCGGCATCCTCGGCGCGGTCCTCGGTGCCCGGCTGCGCAGCCCGTCGGTACGCCTCGTCGGTCTGCTGGCGGCCGGGGGAGCGCTGCTCCAGGCGGTGGCCGGGCTCTCCCCGTCGCTGGCCGTGCTGTTGGTCCTCGTCCTGCCGATGGCCGTGCTGGAGTCCGTCTCCGACACCGCGCGCACCACCGTCCTGCAGACCGATCCGCCCGCCCACCTCCGGGGCCGGGTGCTCGGCGTCTGGGGCAGCATCGGCACGGTCTGGGGTCTCGGCGGACCCCCGGTGCTCGGTCTCCTGATGGAGCTGGCCGGGGCGCGCGGCGCCCTCGTGGCCGGCGGCCTCGTCATCGCGGGCGCGATCGGAACGGGTTTCGCCCTTCTGCGCCGGCGCCGGGCCACCACGCCGGTGGTCCTGGAGGCTGAGGGGCACGGGGGGCGGGACCTCGACTCCGACTCGGGAGTCGTCGCGGGGCACGCTGCGACGCAGAGACCGGGCCTGAGCACCGCCGCCTGAGCCCGCCGCCCCGGGCGCCTGCGGCACACCGACGCCGACAACGCCCCGGACCCGCGCCGTGCCTCACCGGCGGTGTGAGGGACGGTCGGGTTTGGGTGGGTGGTCGGGCCGGGTGTGTTGAGGGGCCGGACGCGGTGGGCCGGGTCCGTTGCGCGGATGGTGGGCCGGGGCGCTGTTCGGTGGGCTGTGTGTGCTCATCGGAAGGCCTTCGGGGCGAGGGCCCCGTCGTTGTCCGGGCAGGGCCGGGCCGGGGCGTGCGCCAGCAGGTCGACGACCTCGTCGACGACCTCGTCGACGGTGATCCGCAGCAGGCGTTGGTCGGGCCGAGTGCCGTGCGCGTCGCCGGGGCGGGCCGAGTCGTCGCCGGCCGGGTGCCACAGCACGCGGTGCCGGGGACGGGCGGGCGGCCCCCACAGCCGGGGCGCGACCGGGCCGAACAGGACGACCGACGGCGTGCCCAGCGCGGTGGCCAGATGGGCCGGTCCGGTGTCGCCCACGACCACGCAGCGGGCCCCGCCGACGAGCGCCGCCAGCCGGTCGAACGGCAGGTCGCCGTCCGCACCGCCCAGCACGGTGTCCACCGGCAGCCCCGCCGCCGCGGCCACGGACCGGGCGGCCTCCTTCTCCCCGGCACCCGCGGTCAGCACCACGTCCAGCCCGCGCCGCCGCAGTTCCCGGGCCACGGCCGCGAACCGTTCCCCGGGCCAGCGGCGTGCCCCGGCGTCGGCACCGGGATGGACGACGACCGCGCCGGGGGCCGGGGACGGAGTCGGCGGCGGCGGTATGCCCAGAGACTCGGGGTCCGCTGCGATGCCGTACCAGCCGAGCAGGCGGCACCAGCGTTCCCGCTCGTGCTCGTCGTCCCGCCACACCGGACCGGGGACACCGGGCGTCCCCGGGTGCGCGTACGCGAAGAGCCGCCGTGGGTTCAGCCGCTGGAGCAGCAGATGGCTCGGCGGGCCGTTGCCGTGCAGATCCACCGCGAGGTCGGGCGGGGATCCGGTCCAGTCCAGCTCCGCCGGCATCGCGCGCCCGGCGGCGGACGTCGGCAGCAGCCGGTCCACCAGGCTGGTCGCCGCCGTCGCCGCCGCCAGCCGTGCGGGCGCGGCGAGCACCGTCTCGTGGCCGGGCAGATGCCGTCGCAGGGCCCGCAACGCGGGTACGGCGGTGAGCAGGTCGCCGAGCCCGAGCGCGCGGAGCACGAGCACCCGAGGACGTCCCCGCGCGCTCTCCCCCGCAGTGCACCGACTTTCATGAGTGTGCCCACCTCCGGCAGTCGTGGCGGATCACGGTCACCGGCCCCCGGCCTTGGCCGGGCCGAACGGTACGGCGGCCCGCGCGGCCCGCCGGGCCAGCAGGGTGGTCGAACGGCCAACGAGGTACGGCAGGACGACCGCCTGGCCGCCCCACGCGCGCAGCACCTCCGCCTCGGGGAGATCCCGGACGGCGTAGTCGCCGCCCTTGACCCAGACGTCGGGCCGCAGCCGCCGCAGCAGCGCCTGAGGCGTGTCCTCCTCGAAGACCACGACCGCGTCGACGCTGCCGAGGGCCGCCAGCACCCGGGCACGGTCGGCCTGCGGGGTGAGCGGCCGGCCAGGGCCCTTGCGGCGGGCGAGGGACGCGTCCGAGTTGAGGCACACGATCAGGCAGTCGCCGATGCGCCGGGCGCTCTCCAGCAGGCCCACATGGCCGGCGTGCAGCAGGTCGAAGCAGCCGCCGGTGGCCACCACCGTGCCGCCGCCCGCCCGCACCCGCTCCGCCAGCGCGAACGCGTCGCCACCCGGCTCGTCCGCCGGCCGGGCCGCGTGCTCCGCGCACCACAGCGCCGGGTTGCCCGCACCGCCCGCCGAGACGAACGCGGCGGCCTCGGCGACCGCCCGCTGGACGGCCTCCTCCGGGAGCGCGCCGTCCGCGAGCGCCGCGACCGTCGCCGCCGCGAAGCGGTCACCCGCACCGCACGGGTCACCCACGGCCCGGTAGGGCGCCGGGACCAGCATCGGCGTGCCACCGCCGGACCTGGTCAGCAGCGCGCCCCGCTCACCCAGCGTCACCGCCACCCCCGCGGCCCGCCAGCGGTCGGCCAGCTCGGCTCCCCGCTCGGCGTACGCGCGCAGCGAGGCGTCCTCGCCGCGGCGCAGCGCCCGCGCCGCCTCCTGCGTCACCGGCGCTCCCGCCGTGTGCCGGCGCTCGGCCCGCGCGACATCCGCCGCCCCCGATGTCCGCCCGCCGGGGCACAGGACACGCGTCTCGGCCGCGTTCGGCGTGACGAGCCGCGCCCCGGGCACGGGAGCGCCTCCCTTGGGGTGCGGGTCCCACACCAGTGGCGTCCTGGGGGCGACGGCCGCCAGGCGGTCCCGTACGGCGTCCGCCGTGCCCCGGCCGTAGTCGGCGACGAGGACCGCGGCAGCCCCGTCCAGCGCCTCCCGCACGGCCGCGTCCGGCGTGCCGGGTGTCCCGCCGCCCCGGTCCATCCGGACGACGGGGCGCCCGCCCGCCATGACCCGGGTCTTCACGGGCAGGGTGCCGTCCAGGGGCAGTTCGACGAGCTGGACCCGCCCGCGCAGTTCACGGCGCACGGCATCGCCGGCAGCGTCGTCCCCCAGCGCGGTCACCAGCAGCACGCCACGGCCGTCCCCGGCAGCCAGCGCGGCGGCGAGTCCGGCTCCCCCCGGGCGGCGACGGCTGCCGGTGACGTCGACGACGGGCGCGGGCGCGTCCGGGGACAGCCGGGTGGCGGTGCCCTCGATGTCCTCGTCGAGCAGGGTGTCCCCGACGACCACGAGCGGCCGGGGCCCGGTCACGACGCCCTTCCCCGGACCGGCACCGGGTGACGGGCCCCGGCGCCCACGGCGAACCCCAGCGGCGGCTCGGCGAGGGCGGCGTCGAAGCACTCGCACAGCAGGTGCACGGCGACCAGATGTGCTTCCTGGACGGTCGCCGTGTTGCCGGCGTCGATGGCCAGCGTCTCGTCGGCGGCGTCGGCCAGCGGATTGGGCGAGGGCCCGGTCATCGCCCAGACCCGCAGGCCGGCCCGGCGCCCCGTGACGGCCGCGGTGAGCAGGTTGGCGCTGCGGCCGGACGTGGACAGCAGCACAAGCAGGTCGCCGGGGCGGCCGTGGGCGGAGACCTGCCGGGCGAAGACGTGGTCGAAGCCGTAGTCGTTGCCGATGGCCGTCACACTGGAGGTCTCGGCGTGCAGGGCGATCGCCGAGTACGCCGGCCGTTCCTGCCGGTAGCGGCCTACCAGTTCGGCGGTCAGGTGCTGGGCCTGGGCGGCGCTGCCGCCGTTGCCCGCCGCCAGCAGCCTGCCGCCGGTCGCGAGGACGTCGGCGAGCAGGCCGCCCCACCGCGCGATCCGGTCGAGGCCGTCGCGGCGGAGTCGGCCGAGCGTCTGTTCCAGCGACCGGCAGTGCAGGTGCGCGGCGTCCAGTACGGGGGATACGGGGGATTCAGTCATGGTGATCGGGAGTGCCGCGTCACGGGGACGGCGGCGTGACCCGCACCTCCTTCGGACCTCGGGGATCGGCGGTCTCGGTGCCGTGGTGGGCTCGGTTCCGGGGGCTGTCAAACCACGCCGGTCATGGCGGGCCGGGCGTCGACGACCTCCTCGTACGCCGCCTCCGTCGCCGCGGCGACACGGCCCCAGCAGTGGCGGCGCAGCACGCGACGGCGGCCGGTCTCCCCGCAGGCCGCGCGAGCCGCGGGGTCGGCGAGGAGTTCACCCACGGCACGCGCGAGCGCCTCGGGGTCGCGCGGCGGTACCAGCCGCCCGGTGCCCGGGTCGGCGACGGTGTCGAGCTGCCCGCCCACCGCGCTGGCCACCACCGGCCGGCCGCAGGCCATCGCCTCCAGCGGGACGATGCCGAACGGCTCGTAGTCCGCGGGGCACACCACCACGTCGGCGCCGCGCAGCAGCGGAGGCACCTCCTGGCCGGCCACTCCGCCCGTGAAGCGGACCCGGTCCGCCACCCCGGCCTCGTCGGCGAGGGCGCGCAGCCTGCGGACCTCCGGGTCGTCGTCGAGCCGGTTCTCCGGGGGACCGCCGGCCACCACGAGTTCGGTGTCGGGGAGCAGGGCGAGGGCGGTGACGGCGACGGCCGCGCCCTTGCGCGGAACCAGCCGCCCGAGCTGCAGGATCCGGTGAGGGAGGGGGCCGTGCTCCATGACGGGCCCGCGCGGGGTGAACAGGTCGGTGTCCACCCCGCAGGGCACGATCGTGACCCGGCTCGCCGGCACGCCCATCCGGGCGAGTTCGTCGACCTCGTCGCGGCAGGTGGCGACGACCCGGTCGCAGCCGAGACCCACGTCCCGCTCCAACGCGATGCGACCGGGCGGGCTGGTGTCGGCGAGTCGCTGGTGCCGTCGCTTCACCGTGCCCAGCGCGTGGTACGTGTGCAGCAGCGGCAGCCCCAGCCCGCGCGCGGCACGCAGCGAGGCGACACCCGACATCCAGAAGTGCGAGTGCACCACGTCCGGCGGCTGTCTCCGCCACATATGGACCAGATGGCGTCCGAAGTCCCCCATGTACGGCAGCAGGTCGTCCTTCGGAACCCGCTCCGGAGGGCCGGCGGGCACATGGCACACCTCCACCCCGGCACGCATCCGAACCCGGTCCGGCAGGTCCGGCGAGTCGCGACGGGTGTACACGGTCACCTCGTGGCCGCGGTCCGCGAGGGTGCCGGCGAGCGCGGCGACGTGGACGTTCTGCCCGCCCGCGTCCACTCCGCCGAGGACGGCGAGCGGGCTCGCGTGTTCCGAGACAAGCGCGATCGACCTGGGGCGTGGGCCGGACGTGACACCGCCGAGCTGGAGGGGGGTGAGGATCGGGTTCATGAGCGCGCCTCCGTCATCACACACTCCCAGTCGTCCAGGAAGCGCTTGAGCCCGTAGCGTTCGAGGGCCGCCTGCCGGGCGCGCGCACCGTCGGCCGCCGCCGCTCCGGGGTCCTCCAGGTAGTTCCGTGCGGCCCTCGCCAGCACCTCGGGCCGGGTGGAGAGGGTGCCCGCGCCCGGCGGGACCGCCTCGACGGCCTCGGTGGCGGCGAGGGCCACGACCGGCATGCCCAGATGCATCGCCTCCAGCAGGGACAGGCCGAGGGACGTCCAGCGCACCGGGTGCACGTAGAGGCGACGCTCGGCCATGGCGGTGTGCAGTTCGCTCTGGGGCAGATCGGCGCCGCGACAACGGTCCTCCGGCAGGCCGAGCCGGGCGGCGAGGCCGTCGGTGCGCATGCCGAACACGTCCAGCGGCACCGCGTCGGCGAGGGCGGGCAGCAGGTCGGTGCCCGTGTGACGACCGCGCCGCAGCGGTTCGTTGACCACGACGGCCGCACGGGCGAGCCGGCCCGTGTACCGGTGCCCGGGATCGACGATGCCGTGCTCGATCACCTCGGTGCGGGTGGAGCCGCAGTCCCAGAACAGCCGGTTGAAGTGGGTGACGTGAACGAGCGTCAGGTCGTCGCGGTCGACGAACGGGTGCCGGGTGCTCGGGACGTCGCCGTCCGGGGCGTTGTGCTCCAGGTACACGGCGGGCACGTCCCGTCCGGGACGGCGCCCGCCCAGCCATCGCTCGGCGAGCTCCGGTTCGTGCGGCCGTTGCAGGATCACCAGGTCCACCGGTGTCTCCCGCAGCTCCTCGGGCGTCACCTCACGCACCGAGGCCGGCCAGGAGAACGTACGGGCCCGGCCGAGGCCGTCCGGGCCGCGGTCCGGTGTCACGGGAACCAGGTAGGTGTGGGGGCCCTGCACGAAGGCCGTGGTCCAGGAGCCGTGCACGTGCCACAGCAGGATGTTCATACGGTCGCTCCTCGTTGCGTCGCGCGGTCTCCACCCGGCCCGGGGGGCGGGCTCGCGGCGGCACCCCGCGGGGCGGTACGGCGGCGGGGAGGGCCGCCCAGTGCCGTGACGGCCGCGAGGACCTGCCCGTCGCCGACCCCGTCGAGGCAGGGGTGCCCTGCCAAGGGGCAGCGCCGGGCCCGGCTCCCGGCACAGGCGACGTCCTGGTCGCCGAGCAGGACGTGCGGTACGCCGTACGGGCCCCAGCGCTCGGCCGGCACCACCGGTGCGAACAGACAGACGACGGGGGTGCCCACCGCGGCGGCGAGATGCGTCGGCCCGGTGTTGCCGGCCACCACCACGCGAGCCCCGGCCAGGAGCCCCGCCAGCTGTCGCAGATCGGTGGCCCCGCCCAGGTCCAGCGCGTGCCCGCCCGACACGTGGGAGGTGAGGTCCCGCTCGCCCCGGCCCCCGGTCACCACCACCCGGTGACCCGCGGCGGACAGGGCGGCAGCGGCCCGTGCCGCGCGGGCCGGGCTCCACGCGCGCGCCGGCACCGCCGCGCCAGGGTGGAGCACCACGTAGGGCTCGGCCCCGGTCAGGTGTGTGGTGTCCGGCGGCGGCTCCACCCGCAGTGTCCCGTCGTCGCCGGAAGGCAGCGAGAAGCCCGCGTCGCGTGCCAGGTCCAGCGCGGCCAGGACCTCGTGACGGTGCGGCAGGCGGTGGTGGCGCAGGTCGAGCAGGACGCCCGGGTAGTCCTCGCTGTCCGCGGCGGTCCAGCCGACCCCGGCCAGCTTTAGCAGCAGTGCCACCGGCAGCGGGCTCTGGTGGTACGACACGAGGACCAGTGCGCGGTCGAAGCGCCGGGCCGACAGCTCCCGGAGCAGCCGGTCCGTCACCTCCCGTGACACCGCCGGGGGTTTCAGCCCCACCCAGGGGGCGTCGTACTCGATCACCTCGTCCACGCCCGGCAGCAGGTGCCCGGCCGCGACCCCCTGAGAGCCGCACAGCAGCGCGGTGTGGGAGGACCCGGCGGCCACCGCGCGGACGGCGGGACCTGCCAGCAGCACGTCACCGGCGCTGTCCAGCCGCACGACGAGGGTGCGGGGCAGGGGAGCGTAGGTGTTCATCGCCGGCCTCCCGAGGCCACGGCTCGCGCGGGGCCGGCACCGAGTTCCGGGCCGAGCAGCAGCCGCACCGCGCCCAGCAGGTCGTCGGCGACACGGTCGGCGGCGGCGATCTCCGCACGCCGGGTCACGGGTGTCGGTACCAGCACCCCGCGCGCGCCCGCGGCACGGGCGGCGGCCAGGTCGGCGCCGATGTCCCCGATGACGGCGGTGCGCCGGGCCCGCACGCCGAGCCGGTCGCAGGCGGCGAGCACGAGACCGGGTGCGGGCTTGCGGCAGGGGCACTCGTCGTCCGGCCCGTGCGGGCACACCGCCCACACGTCGAACTGGCCGAGCAACTCCTCCACCCGCTGCCGTACGGCGGCGACCTGCCGGTACGTCAGCAGGCCCCGGGCGACACCCGACTGGTTGCTCACGACGCCGACCGGGACGCCCCGCGCGCGCACGGCCGCGACGGCCTCCCGCGCCGAGGGCATGGGCTCGACCCGCTCGGGGTCACCGTTGTAGGGGACGTCGGCCACCAGGGTGCCGTCCCGGTCGAAGAGGACGGCCCCCGGGAGGGCGGTCCCGGCCGCTTCCGCCGTCGGCGGCCGGTGACCGGTGGGGCCGAACAGCCAGGGCGCGAAACCGTGCCCCCACACCGCGATCATGACCGCGCGCCTTCCTCATGGGCCGCCCGCACCGTGGACGCGGGCGGGCGGAACGGGGCCGTCCCCGGTGCGTGAGCTGACCGCGCAGCCGGTGCCAGGCGGCGGCGGGCGGAATGAGCACGCTGGTCAGCACCATGGTGACGATCTCGTCCCGGGTGCGGGGGCCCGGCGTGATCCGCGCCAGGGCGAACTCCGCGGTGCCCGCCAGCCAGCCGGCGGCACAGGCCGCGGCGGCGCGCGGCCGTCCCCGGACGGCGCAGCTCAGGGAGGCCGCCGCGAGCGCGGTCACCGCCAGGTGGCCGGGCAGGCGCCCCCGTGGCGCTCCGGCCCGTTCCCACCAGTCACGGCCGTGCCGCCGCGCCATCAGCACGTCGTCGGCGTTGCCCGCCTGGAGCCGTACGGAGGTCCAGCGGCCCGCCGGGCGCACCGGGTGCCGCGTACGGCGATTCCCGGAGGTCAGCGTCCAGCCGGCGCCCAGGACGCGCAGCGCGAGGTCGGCGTCCTCCCGGAAGGCCCGCCGGAACCGCTCGTCGAAGCCGCCGACCCACTCCAGCGCCTCCCTCCGGTACGCCATGTCGGCGGTGATCCACCGGGCCGTGGCCAGCCCCGCCGTGTTGCGCTCCCAGTCCGTGGGCCGTCGCCCCGCCGGAAGCGGTACCTCGATCCGGGCGGTGACCCCGGCGCTCTCGGGCGGCGCGGCGGCCAGGTCCAGCGCGAGGTCGTCCGCCCAGGACGGGCCGGGCACCACGTCGTCGTCCAGGAAGACGATCCAGGGCACGCGGCCGGCCGCCCGCCAACCGGTGTTGCGCGCGGCGGCCGGCCCTTCGGCGCGTCCCTTCACCAGGGTCGTGACGTCCCGCAGGGACGGGGGATCTCGGAGTCGAGTGGCACGCCGTCCGGCTCGGGACGGTCGTCGACGACGACGACCCGGACCGGAGCCGGTCCCTCGGCCAGGGCCAGCGCGCGCAGACACACCCGCAGACTCGGGCGCCCCAGCGTCGGGATCGCCACGGCGTACGCGCCGCTCCCGTCACCGGAGCCGGTCCGGTCCGCGAGGTGTCCGGACCGCTGCCGGGTGAAGTCCTTCATCGGGCCGCTCCCTCGTCGCCGCTGCCGAAGAGGCCTTGCCGCCGCACCGCGTACGGGCCGATCGCCAGCAGGTCGACGGAGGAGGAGCCGAAGCACTCCAGCGCGTCCCGGGGATCGTCGACCATGGGCCGGCCCGCGGTGTTCAGACTGGTGTTGACCACCACGGGCAGTCCGGTCAGCTCCTCGAAGGCGCTGAGCACGCGGGCCACCAGCGGCTCCCGCGCGGCGTCCACGGTCTGGATGCGGGCCGTCCCGTCGACGTGCACGACGGCGGGGATCCGCTCACGCCACTCGGGAGCCACGTCGTGCACGAACAGCATGTACGGGCTCGGCAGCGGGCCGTCGAAGATCTGCCCGGCCCGGTCGGCGAGGACCATCGGCGCCACCGGCCGGAACTGCTCGCGGCCCTTGACGTCGTTGAGCCGCTCCAGGTTGCCCGCGTGCCCGGGGTGGGCGAGCAGGGAGCGGTGTCCGAGTGCCCTCGGCCCGTACTCGGAGCGGCCCTGGAACCAGGCGACGATGTCGTTGTCCGCCAGCGACCGGGCCACCGTCGCGGCGATGTCCGCCGGCCGCTCGAAGGGCACTCCCGCCGTTTTCAGCCAGGCCCCGAGTTCGGCGTCCGACCAGTCCCGGCCCAGATCCGCGCCCGGCATGGGCTCGGGTTCCTCACCCCCGACCGCCGCGAGCAGCAGCGCGCCGCCCAGCGCGGTCCCGGCGTCCCCGGCGGCCGGCTGCACCCACACCCGGGAGAAGGGGCCCTCATCCGCGATCCGGGAGTTGGCGACACAGTTCAGGGCGACGCCTCCGGCGAGGGTCAGTGTGCTGTCGTGAGCCCTCCCGTGCAGCCAGCGCACGAGGTCCAGCAGGGTCTCCTCCAGGACGGCCTGGGCACTGGCCGCGACATCGGCGTGCTCCCGCGTCCACGGCTCGTCCGGGCCGCGCGGCGGGCACAGCTCGTGCCAGGGCACGTTCGTGGCACGGAACCCGCCGTCGCCGGTGGGCTGCACATGTCTGCGCAGTTCGGACAGCATGCGCGGGGTGCCGTGCGAGGCGAGGGCCATCACCTTGAACTCGTCGGAGGAGCGCAGGAACCCCAGATGTTCGGTCAACTCCTCGTACACCAGCCCGAGGGAATGGGGCAGGTCCTGCGCGTACAGGGGTTCCAGACGGTCGCCGACGCGCCGTGCGGCCAGGTGCGAGGCGCGTTCGCCGCGGCCGTCCAGCACCAGCACGGAGGAGTCCCCGGCATCCGGTGCGGCGAACGCGCCCGACGCGGCGTGGGCCATGTGGTGCGGTACGAATCGGACGATGCCGGGGTCCAGTCCGGGCAGGGCTGCCCGCAGGAACCCCGGGGCCTCCCGCGCGTACGTCTGCCGCAGGTGGTCCCACGGGTCGTCGAGGCCCATGTCCTGGGCCGGCCGGGCGAGTCGCGGGTCGTAGGAGTAGGTGACCGCGTCGAGGTCCTGGGGACGCAGGCCCGCCCGGGTCAGGCACCACGCGGCGGCCTTCTCCGGCATCTCCCAGGCGGCGAAGGGCACCGGTCGTTTCCCGTGTTTGCGCCGGGAGAACCGTTCCTCCTCGGCGGCGGCGACGGTGCGGCCGTCGATCAGGAGCGCGGCGGCGGGGTCGTGGAACAGCGCGTTGATTCCGAGAATGCGCATCAGGGGCAGAACCTTTCGCCGAGGGAGTGACGCCGGTGCCGGGCGCGCGAGGGCAGACGGGGCGGTCCGGCGCCGGGCCCGCGGGCCGGGGGTCAGCGCGGTGGGGGCGCCGCCGCGTTCTCCGCCTCGGCGCGGAACCAAGCGATCGTGCGGCGCAGCCCCTCCACGGGCGTGACCTGTGGTTCCCAACCGAGCTTGTCGTGGGCCAGGGTGATGTCCGGGCAGCGCAACGCCGGGTCGTCGGTGGGGCGTTCGACGAAGCGGATCTCGGAGTCGGACCCGGTGAGGGCGATGACCAGGCGAGCCAGGTCGAGCATGGTGATCTCGCCGGGATTGCCGATGTTCACGGGGCCGCGCATGCCGTGGGCAGCCGCCGCGAGCACACCGCGTACGGTGTCGTCGACGTAGCACAGCGAGCGGGTCTGCCGCCCGTCCCCGGTGACCGTGAGGGGCTCGCCGGCGAGCGCCTGCCGGACGAACGTCGGTACGGCGCGGCCGTCGTGCCCACGCATGCGCGGGCCGTAGGTGTTGAACAGGCGCACGATGCCGGTGTCGGTGCCCTTGGCGTCGGCGTGGGCGGTGGTCAGCGCCTCACCGAAGCGCTTGGCCTCGTCGTACACACTCCGTGGCCCGACGGGGTTCACATGGCCCCAGTAACGCTCGTCCTGCGGATTCTCCTGGGGGTCTCCGTACACCTCCGACGTGGAGGCGAGGACGAAGCGTGCTCCGGACGCGTGGGCGAGTTCCAGGGCGTGACGGGTGCCCAGGCTGCCGGTGTCCATCGTGTGCAGGGGCAGTCGCAGATAGTCGGCGGGGGACGCCGGGGACGCGAAGTGCAGGATCAGGTCGGGTGGCCGCTCGACCGGGATCCCCTCCGCGACGTCGGCCTCCAGCGCGGTGAATCCGGGACGGTCACGGAGCGTGGCGACATTGTCTAGACGGCCGGTACTGAGGTCGTCGACGCAGGTGACGTCCACCCCCGAGTCCAACAGGGCTGTGCACAGGTGTGAACCGACGAAACCGGCACCGCCGGTGACGACTGCGTGCTGCCAGTTCGGTGAGAAGACGGTGGTCATGACGATCTCCTCCGTACGCGGCGACGGCGTAGCGCCTCCTGGGAGCACGCCGGCATGACGGCGCGCCGCTGCAGGCGGCCTGCGGGGATCAGTGGTCCGGCGCGGAGTCCCGGGGGAACGGCCACCACGACGCTGTGGTGGGGGCTCCCGGGCGTGGTCGCCCCGCGCGGGACGGGCGAGGGATGCCGGGG
This sequence comes from Streptomyces sp. TG1A-60, assembly GCF_037201975.1. NCBI lineage: Bacteria > Bacillati > Actinomycetota > Actinomycetes > Kitasatosporales > Streptomycetaceae > Streptomyces > Streptomyces sp. TG1A-60. The sequence goes on from NZ_CP147520.1 coordinate 7,363,696, forward strand.
AGGGATGGAGTACCCCGGCGTCGTTCCTCCGCGTCGGCGTCGGGCCGGTGGGCTGGATGCGCACCGTCGGCGGAGGACGCCCGAGAAACGAGTTTCACATCTACTGGTCCGGCTCGCGACCGGTGCGGGCCTGCGGCCCCCGGCCACATTGCCGACATCGTTGCGTGAGGGGCATGCGCACGAAGTTCCCCATAGATCGTGACTCATGCGGAGTCGTCCCCGGCGGTTGCGGTCGGCCGCGGTTCCGGTACACGGCCGGCTGCCGTGAGCGGCCGAGCCGCGAGGCTGGGCCGTTCGTGGGTACGCGCTGGCAGGCCCCGGAACGCCGGGCCGGGGCCTGCCCGAGAGGGAACGGCGCAGGTCATGGGAGCGGCGGCCTCGGTCGGCCGATCGGGCCGCCCGCTCCTCCGTGACGTCAATACCTCGGATGCGGAGGCGGAGGGGATTCACTGACCCCGCAGAGGACCCTGTCGGAACGGGCAGGGAAAGCGGCAGGAGAGGAGCGAAGGACATGGGACACGGCGGAGACGTCATCGCCGAACTGACCACGGACCACCAGGAAGTGGAGGAGATGTTCGGCGAGATCGAGGCACTGCCTTCCGGTGACCCGCAGCGCAAGCAGTACGCGGACAAGGTCACCATCGAGCTGGTGCGTCACTCGATCGCCGAGGAGGCGTATCTCTACCCGGCGGTCCGTGAGCACGTCCCGGACGGTGACACGGTCGCCGACCGGGAACTCGAGGACCACGCCGAGGCCGAGCGGACCATGAAGGAGCTGGAGCGGTGCGAGGCTGACGACCCCGAGTTCGACCGGCTGATCACGCAGCTGATGACGGAGATCAGAAGGCACATCCAGGACGAGGAGGACAACCTCTTCCCCCGGCTGCGCGAGTCCTGTTCGGCGGACGCACTGAACAGCCTGGGCGAGAAGGTGCGCACGGCCAAGAAGACGGCGCCGACCCGGCCCCACCCGGCGGCCCCGGACACCCCTCCGGCCAACAGGCTGCTCGCCCCCGGCATGGGCCTCGTCGACCGGATGCGCGACGCGCTGACCGGCCGTGGAAAGGACGACTGACCACCCGTACGGGGCAGGCGGGAAAAGGCCGGCGGGGACAGTTCAGCCTGTCCCCGCCGGCCTTTCTGGATTCGTCCGCCGCCGGGGGTCAGTCGTCACCCCTGACGATGTTCGAGTCCGCCTCGGTTTCCGCCGTACGGGGGCCGTGCCTTCCCGTGAGGGCGGGAAGGCACAGGCGCACACCCTTCCCGCGTCGATGCCGGGCCTTGGCCCAGCCGCTCTCGCGGACGACGAGCTTCTCGACGGTGTGCGTGCTCACGACGCCTCATCTTCTTTCCGATCCTGGGCCGGACAGCCCTTCGACGGGCTGCACAGCGCCGCTTCCTCATGTGCGCTCCACGGGTTCCCAGCGGCGAGGAGCCCAAACCGCGGTGACGCCGCGTCACTCCAGCAGCCTGAGCAGCGCCTCCTCGACGGCCGCGGCAACACGTCACCAGATCCAGCCGGGACAGTGCTCCGTCACCCCCGCCGAGGCCGGACTCACGGTGGTCTCCTCGCCGGCCCCGCTCGTCCAGGTCGAGATCCACCGCGCCGCGCCGGTCGGCGCTGGCCAGGCCGTCGAGGTCGAGGAAGAAGCCTGAGCACGTCCACGCGACAGCGAAGTGTTCCGCTCGCGGTTCATGCTCGCCTCCCGGCGCTGTGATGGTGTGGACCGGCCGCTCGGCCATCGCGGAGGTCCATGGTGCGGTCGGTGATCGCTCCGGCGACGTCGGCGTCGGGCGGCGGCGCGGTTCCTGCCGAGGCGCCCGAGCGGTGAGCGCGTCGTGCCTCGCAGGTGTGGGGAGGCGGGGCGGGGGGACTTGATGGGAAGGCCGGATACGGCGGCGTTCCCCTGGGGGCCGGTTCGGCCAGGCTTCTCTGGTTCTGACTGTGTGCCGGGGGAGCCGCCCGCCGGGGGTGGTCAGAGGCTGCCGTGTTCGCAGACGCGGCGGGCGATCTCGCGGAGTTTGATGTTGTTCTCCTGCGAGTAGCGGCGCAGTACGCCGAAGGCCTGGTCCTCGGTGAGGTGGTGGCTGCCCATGAGGATGCCCATGGCCTCCCCGATCACATGGCGGGTGGCGACGGCGTGTTCCATCTGGGCGTGGGTACGGGCGCTGGAGAAGGCCACCGCCGCGTGGGAGGCCAGCAGCCAGCCCGCCAACTCGCTGACCTCACCGAACGCACCCGGCTTGTAGGAGTAGAGATTCAGTGCGCCGAGTTCTTCGTCCTCGGTGAACAGCAGGAAGCCCATCATGCTGCCCACTCCGAGCTGGCGGGCCCGGGGGGCGTAGGCGGGCCAGCGGGGCGGTTCGTCGGTGAGGTCGGCGATGCGGAAGACCCGCTCGCCGTGTGAGCTGCGGGCGGCGTCGAAGCAGGGGCCCTCGCCCAGGTGTTCCTGCAGCCGGTCGCTGTCGGTGACCAGCGGGTGGGTGGGGGCGAGGGTCTCCACCCGGGTGCCGTGCAGCACGAGGATGCCGGCCGCGTCACAGCCCGCCACCAGTTCGGTGGCCGAGGAGGTGATCCGCTCCAGCGTGGTGTCCACCGAATCCCGCGCCAGCAGATCCCGCGCCAGCGACGCCATCTGCAACGCGAACCGCTCCCAGTCCACACCGACCTCCACATCCGCCTCCCGTCAGCCGAAGCCGCCCTCCCCAGCCTGACACGCGGACGCCACCAAAGCGCCGGGGCACCCGCCTGACCGCGTACGTGGCCGGATCCCTCTGCCAGGGGTGCGTGGCGAGGCGATGGCACGAGTTCCGCGCGCGACGGCCGACCGTGCCCCCCGGCCGCAGGTCATCGGGTGCCGACGCTGCAGCCGGTCACGGCGATGACCTCGCCGACCGTGTAGCCGGAGTCGGCGTCGGAGGCCAGATGGACGTAGGCCGGCGCGAGCTCTTCCGGCTGCGCCGCGCGGCACAGCGGTGCCTCGCTGCCGGTGCGCGCCAGACCGTCGCGCGGCATGGGCTGGTGGTCCGCCCGGTGGCGCGGCGCGGTGCGGGGCGGATGTCGGCCTAACGGGCCGGGGCTGCCGCTGCTTGTCCGAGTCACGGGGCGGTGAGGGCTCGCAGGTGGCCTGTGGTGCGGACTGCTCGTGCCGCGCCGTGTTCGCACGTACCGCGTGCCCGCCACGGCAGCGGTCACGCCATGATCTTCGACAGGTGATCGGGTTTCGTCCGCGGCGAAGTCGCGGTTCGGTGGGTGCCTCCCGTCCCTGCCGTGGCACTTGGTGTGTCATGGAATGGACTGGCAGGACGGTACGGGAGGTTCGGCGACGCGGCGCGGCAGCCGTACAGACGGTGCGGTTGGCGTGGGAGGGGCCGGGCCGTGAGCGGGACCTGATGGCACAGGCCGGCAAAGCGGCGCTGGCCGCCTGGTTGGCGTGGGCGGTGGCGGGCTGGTGGCTCGCGGCTCCGATGGCGTTCGTGGCGCCCTGGGCGGCGGTCGTCCTCGTGGAGTCGACGGTGTACCGGTCGCTCGCCCACGGCATGCAGCAGCTCGCGGCGATCGCGGTGGGTACGGTGGTGGCGACCGCGCTGGGGCTGGTGCTCGACGACTCGTTGGTCACGATGGCCCTCGTCCTGCCGACGGTGCTGCTGCTGGGGCAGTGGCAGCGCCTGGGAAGCCAGGGTGTCTACGCCGCCACCGGCGCGCTCTTCGTGCTGACCAGCAGTGGCCCGGTCACCGTCGCCGCGTCGGCCGCCCGCATCGCCGAGGCGGTCTTCGGCGCGGTGGTCGGCGTCGCGGTCAACGCGTTCGTCCGGCCTCCCGTGTACCTGCGCGACACCCGCTCCGCGTTGGAGGACGCCACCCGAGAGGCCCAGGACATCCTGGACTCGGTGGCCGACGGACTGGACACCGGCGAGTGGGACGAGCAGGAGGCCGGGGACTGGCACGAGCGCGCGCTGCGGCTGGGCCGTCTGGTCGAGCAGGCCCGGTCGGCGATCGGCTGGAGCCGGGAGAGCATGCGTGTCAACCCGCGGGGGCGCCGCACGCACGCCGTCGCCCCGCCCGGCGAGACGTACGCCGACGCGCTGGTCGTCCTCGACTACGTAGCCGTCCACACCGCGGGCGTGACCCGGACGGTGTGGGAGACCGTGGACCAGAGCGGCAGGGCGGCCCTGCCGAGCGCGGGGATCACCCGCTCCTACGCCACCTTCCTGCGCCACACCGCACGTGCCATCCGGCTGTACCACGGGACCCGGTTCGCCCCGAGCGGCCACGACGACTCCGCCGCGCGGGCGCTGCGCGAGGCGGTCGGAGAACTGCACCGCACGCTCGACGCGTTCCGCCGACAGCTGCCGGGCGTCGCGACGGACGACCCCGACGCGCTGGTGACCTACGGAACGCTGCTCGCCCAGGCCCACCGCCTCGCCGACCAACTGGTCCACGACTGACCGCGACAGGTCGTCTGCACGCAATACTCACGTTTCCTTCACGATTTGACCGTTGTGTCCGCCAGGGCGGGGGCTACCCGCAGGAAGGAGCTTCCCGAGAGGAGTCGTCATGGTCGTCGCCGCCCTCCTGCTGCCGCCGGGATTGATGTGCCTGCTACTGGTACTGGGACGCTATGAGGAGTGGTTGCTCAAGCAGCCCGCGCGTCACGCCCACCGCAAGCGCCACCTGGCCCTTGTTCCGCCGGTTCCGCCGACGGAGCCCCAGCCCGAGCGAGACGACCACGAGGGCGCGCGGCCGGTCGCCGACGCGGCCTGAGCGAGGGCCCGGACCCGGAGCGGACCAACAGCGTCCCGGAGCGCGCCGGGCCACGGCGGCGCGTACGGGCCCAACCGTGACCAGCGCCCGTACCGGGTACCTTCATCGCCTACAAGGCGAAGCGCTCCGGCGTCCCTGTGGTGTACATCAACCCGGCGTACACCAGCCAGGAATGCTCCCGGTGCCATCACACCGAACGAAGGAACCGGCCATCCCAGGCCGTCTCCACCTGCAGAGCCTGCGGCTTCGTTGAGCACGCGGATCTGAACCCGTCCCACAACATCGCAGCCCGAGGCTGGATGGCGTGGGTTCGCGGGGGTGAGTCACAGGCCCCTGCCCTCGCCCTCATCGCGTGAGAGCTGGACGCAGCCGAGACCCAACACCGCCAGTGACGACTCGAGCAGCAAGCCCGGTCGTTCACGGCCGGGTAGTTGACTGACGGGGTGACCGGCGCACGGTCAGGACGGCGACGTCGTCGCGCCGGCCGCCGCCGCCCGCGTATGCGCGGGCGTCCTCGTACAGGGCCCGCGGCAGGTCGGTGGGGGAGAGGTCGAGGTGCTGCGTCAGGCGTTCGTCGACCGGGTAGAACGTGCCGTCTGCGGCGCGGGTCTCGGTGAGACCGTCGGTGCTCAGCAGCAGCGTCGCGCCGTCCGGGAACGGAAACCAGTCCACGGTCGTGGGTTCCAGGGCGAGTTCGGCGAGCCCGAGCGGGACGCCGGAGTCGAGCACCGCCGTGGTGACCGTGTCCTCGTGCATCACGTACGGCAGGACGTGCCCGCAGTTGACGGCCTGCACCTCGTCGGTGTCCGTGTCGACGCCGAGGACGAGGGCGGTGACGAAGCGTTCGTCGTCGCCGGTGTGTTCGGCGTAGGAGTTGTGGCGGACGACGGCGGCGTCCAGGGCGTCGACGAGCGCGGTGAGCGTGGGCTCGCGGTAGGCCGCCTCGCGAAAGGTGCCGATCACGGCGAACGCGGTCCCCACGGCGGCCAGCCCCTTGCCCTGTACGTCCCCGATCAGTACCCGGGTTCCCCAGGGCGAGGCGACGACGTCGTAGATGTCCCCGCCGACGAGCCGGTCCTCCTGGAGGGGTTCGTAGACGCCGTTGACCAGGACGTCGTCGGTGATCAGGGGCAGCGGATGCAGGATGTGCCGCTGCATCGCGGCGGCCGTGGAGCGCAGCCGCAGCATCTCCAGCTCGCGCCTGATCCGCCGGTGGCAGGCGTACACCGAGGCCACGCCCAGGGTCAGGGTGAGCAGCACCAGCAGGAGCCGGTCGATCCACCGGTCCGCGTCGACGTTGCGCACCACGGCGGTGGTGGTGACGACGAGCGTGGTCCACGCGGCGACGAAAGCCGTCTGCCGGACCGTGCACAGCGCCGACGCCGTTCCCGGCAGGAACACCAGCAGCCCGAGCAGCCACACCTCGGACCCGGACAGCAGCCCGAGGACCTCCACCACGGCCGTCACCGCCAGCACACCGAGGACCAGTTCGGCGTTGCCCGGCGGCTCGATGGCCTCGAAGGCTTCGACGGGTCTCTTCCGGCGGCTACCGGCCATGCGAACTCCCGGGCTGATCGTGCTCTCCCCGTACGGTAAGCCGGGCCCCGCCGCGCGCGAGAGGCGCCCCGCCGAGTCGCCTCTCCGAGGGTCCGCCGGCCGGGGTCGACATGGATCTGCGGACGGGTCCCGCACCCGACGGGCGTTCACCGGCGAGCAGGGGGCCTCGACGTCGTCACCGGCCGACTCCGGCGATGGCGACCCCGGCCTCGGACCGGGCGGGACCGGCCACGCACCGGATGCGCCGGGTACTGGACGGCGAGAGCGACCGCGAGGCGCTACTCGCCGGTTCCGTCACCTCCCTGGAGCAGGACGACGAGCGGCTGCCGCGTGAGCTGCTGCGCCGGGCGAAGAGCGACGGGAACGACTGAGCATGACGTTTGACCCCGGCAAGAGACGATCTTGTCGAGGTCAAACGTCAAGCTGAGGCCTCCCGAGGATCCTCCCTTCCGGCCGCCGGCGCCGCCGCTTCTGTGACGCGTGAGGCCGCAGAGCGTGCTGAGTCGAGTGCGGCGACTGTACGTATATCTACGTGGATGTAGAGTCCTGCGGGTTCGGGGATCTCAAGTGCCGGGCGTGCAGGGGGAAGTCGACCGGCCGGGTGCGGCCGAGGCAGGGGAAGGCCGGTGAGTGGTACGGGAAAGCGGCGCGCGGGTGCCGGCGGCAGTGGCGTGCGGCTGACGCGGCGCGGCCGGGCGGTGGGTTGGCTCGCGGGCGGCGCGGCCGTCCTCGTCCTGGGAGTCGGTGGTGTCGGTGCCTGGGTGTACAAGGACCTGGACAACAACATCACGGGGGCCGACGTCGACGGCAAGCTCGGCGGGGATCGTCCGGTCAATCTCAGCCCGGGGTCCAAGAACATCCTGGTGGTCGGCTCGGACAGTCGTGACGGGGCGAACGCGAAGTACGGCAGGGACCTGACCACCATGCAGTCGGACACGCTGATGGTGCTGCACGTCCCCGCGAACCGGGAGTGGGCGACGGTGGTGTCGTTGCCGCGTGACTCGTGGGTGGAGATATCGGCGTGCGACAAGGGGGATGGCAGCTTGTCCGATCCGCACCAGGCGAAGATCAACGAGGCGTTCGCGATCGGCGGCGCCGGCGGCGAGGTCGCCGGCGCCGCCGCCTGCTCGATCAGGACGGTCGAGGCCAACACCGGTCTGCGCATCGACAACTTCGTGTCGGTCGACTTCCAGGGCTTCAAGGGGATGGTCGACGCTCTTGAGGGCATAGAGGTCTGTCCCGAGCAGGCCATCCGCGACGAGAACGCCCACCTCGACATGGAGGCCGGCTGCCAGACCGTCCAGGGCGAGACGGCGCTCGGCTACGTACGCACCCGCTACGCCGTCGGCGACGGCTCGGACATCGGACGCATCGGCCGCCAGCAGGAGTTCATGGAGGCCCTGGCCGCCAAGGCCAAGTCCAAGCTGACCAGCCCCAGTTCCCTCTACGACTTCATGCAGTCCGCCACCAAGTCCCTGACCACGGACGAGGATCTCGCCGGCATCGACCCGCTCAATGACCTCGCCTCCGAACTCACAAGCATCCCCAGCGACCGGCTGACCTTCCTGACCGTCCCCCACTACCCCCGCGAGGCCGACGTCCCCGCCGACAAGGCCAACATCGTCTGGCAGTACCCCCACGCCGCCGACCTGTTCACCTCCCTCGCAGGCGACAAGGAGGTGGACAAGAAGCGACTCCAGGCACAGGCCGAGAACGACCTCGTCTACGCCTCCGCCGTACGCGTCCAGGTCCTCAACGGCACCGGCGTCACCGGGCGCGCCGCCGCCGTCGCCGAGAAGCTGCGCGCGGCCGGCTTCACCGTCGTCGGCACGGGCAACGCGCCCGAGAACACCGGCACCACCACGGTCGCTTACCCGGCCGCCCTCGCCAGGCAGGCGAAGGTCCTCGCCTCGCGGCTGCCCGAAACCAAGGCCGCCCAGGCCGCGGATGCCACCGCGGGCGTGGTGACCCTGGTCGTCGGAACGGACCTCGACCTCGGCAGGCTTCGGTGACAGCCTGTCAGCCCTCCTCTTTCTCCTCCTCGCTCTCGAGGAAGTCCCCGATGCCGTCGACGACTTAGAATGTGGCCATCAGGGTGCCGTCGCCGCTGATCCCGAAGGCGCGCAGGCTGGGGGCGGCGGTGGGGCGGGGGCGGCCGAGCCGGTGCCCGGTGCGTCGAGCGTGAGCGCCGTCGACGCCACCATGACCGCGATCGCCGCCATGATTATCCTTCTCGTGACTGCTTTCATCGGAGCATCCCTCCCGTACGGCATGCGCCATTGCGTGGCGCGCCGCTGTGGAATTCACGTACCGTGCCCGCGCTGATTTCCGGAGCCGGGCCGGAGCCATGTCAGCGGTATGTCGGAGGCATGTCGGACTGACGGACTCGGGTTTTCCCCCACGGGCGTGTACGCGGTTCCCATTAAGGACAGTTCACAGTTCCTCCACGAGCGGAAGGGGTAGGGAGAACGACCCGATCCGGGAACCTTTCGCACTGTGGCAAAGCCCGGTCGGTGGCTTTCCCGCCGATCTGTTCGTACGGGTCCTGCGCCGCCGAATGCCGTACACCGAACAGGTCTCCCTGCTCACCCGGTCACTGCCGAACGGTGACGCCATCGCGGCGGAACTCGCCTCGGCCGTCGACATGGAACTGCCCGATCACTGCGCGGCGATACTGGCCGTCGCTGACGCGCCGTCCGTCGACGCCCGGCTCCGCACGCCGGCCCGCCGCCCGGAATCCGGCCCGGACCTCCTCGTCACCCTCGACGCCTACTACCGCCACGACATGCACCGGGGTACCACGGCGACCGCCCTCAACGTGCACACCCGTACGCTCGACTACCGCCTCGGCCGGGTGCGGGATCTCACCGGCATCGACCCGGGCTCGACGCGGGGCGTGCGTACGCTCAGCGCCGTCGTCACCCGGCGCCTGTCGGGCGCGTGGCGCTGATCGCACCGGTGTTTCCCGGAATCAGGGCGGGCGCCGTCCCCGCGCCGCTGGGCGATACGGCAGGCTGGGGCCGTGAGCAACTCCAGTGACTTGAGCAACTCCAGTGATCGCCTCTTCGTGAAGATCTGCGGTCTGAAGACCGAGCGGGACGTCGACACGGCCGTCGAGGCGGGAGCCGACGCCATCGGGTTCGTCTTCTCGGCCAGTCCGCGCCGGATCGACGCCGCCACGGCCGCACGGCTGAGCCGACGGGTACCGGAGCACGTCCTGACCGTCGGTGTCTTCCGCGACGAACCCCTCCACGACGTACGGTCCCTGGCCACCGACTCGGGGATCCGGGCCGTGCAGCTGCACGGCCCGGAGGACCGCGCCTACTACGGCGACCTCGCGACGGGCGAGTGGACCCTTATCCGCGCCGCGGCGTTCGGCGGTTCCGTACCGCGCTGCGGGGAGTTCGGCGAGGACATGCTCCTCCTCGACGCCCCGGTCCCGGGCTCCGGCATCGCCTGGGACTGGTCCACCAAGCCGCTGGCCGGCCCCGGGGAGAAGTGGCTCCTGGCCGGCGGCCTCACCCCGGACAACGTACGCGACGCCGTCGCCACCACCCGTCCCTGGGGCGTCGACGTGTCCAGCGGCGTGGAACACAGCCGGGGCGTCAAGGACCCCGCCCTGATCACCGAGTTCGTCGAGGCGGCCCGCGGCGGGCACTGACGGGCCGCCGCCGAGGTCACCGCATGGTCCGGCCGGCCGCGAGCACCGGGATCCGCGCTGCGCGGGCCGCCTCGGAGCGGGTGGTTGTCGTGTGTTTCACGGCGGTGAGTCATGGGTCTGGAGCAAGTGAGTGTGAAGCCCGGCGTTCCCCCGGAAGTGCCCCTGGGGTAGGGTCCCCACCGTTTCCGGCTACCGGCTGAAGGTGGGCCGGTACAGGGAGTGTCGAAGGGGCGGGGATGGTGAGGGAAACGCAGTCGGGTGAGGTCGGGTCCGTGGAGTCGAGAGGTGCGGGACTGGAGGCGATGTCTCCTGAACCTCTGCTGACCCGGGACTACGAGACGCGCCCCTCGCTGGTGTACGAGCGGCTGAGGCAGCGGCACGGGGCGGTGGCGCCGGTCGACCTGCTGGGCGTGCCCGCCTGGCTGGTCCTGGGCTACCGCGAGGCGCTGCAGGTGCTCCAGGACGACGCCGGCTGGCCCAAGGGCCTGGAGAACTGGCGGGCCCGCACCGAGGGCAGGGTCCCGGCCGACTGGCCGCTCGGGCCGTCCCTGGAGGTCAACCACGTGCTCATCCAGGGCGGCCCCGGCTACCGGCCGCTGCGGACGGCGTGGGACCAGGCGCTCAAGCCGTTCCAGGATCCCCGCAACCCCCAGGCCAAGCGGCTGAAGACGGCCGTGACGGCCTACGCCGACGAACTGATCACCTTGATGGGTCAGGCGGGCGGCACGGGGCTCGCGGACCTGTCCGCCCAGTTCTCCCGGCCACTGCCGCTGATGGTGGCCAGCCATCTGCTCGGCTTCCCCGGTTCCCAGGGCGACGACGCCCTGATGGACATGTGGCGGGTACTGGACGCGGGCCCCGACGCGGGGCCCGCCCTTGACCGGCTGCTGGGCGCGCTGGCGGAACTGGCGCAGCTGAAGCTGAGGACGCCGGGCGAGGACTTCCCCTCGCACCTGCTGGCCGCCCACCCCGACCTCTCGCTCGACGAGCTGGCCCGCGAACTCTTCATGCTGCTCGGCATGACCTCCGACCACGTCGGCATCCTCATCTCCAACACGGTGGTCGAGGTCCTCTCGGGCGAGAACAGCGTGCGGGCCAGCCTCTCCGCCGGCATGGTCCGCGAGGCCATGAACCGGGTCGTCATGCGGAAGCCGCCACTGGTGAACTTCGTACCGAGGTTCGCGGCCAAGGACACCCCGCTCGGCAACTACACGATCCGCGCGGGCGACCCGGTCTGGGTCTCCTCCGCTGCGGCGCACGCCGACCCGCTCTTCGCCGACCACGTGGCGACCAGCACCACGGTCAGCACCCGCGCCCACCTGTCCTGGGGCGCGGGCCCCCGCCAGTGCCCGGCCCGCGAACTCGCCTCGACGGTCGCGGCCGTCGGGGTGGGCCGGCTGTTCGAGCGCTTCGCCCACCTGGACCTCGCTCTCCCCGTCGACCAACTGCCGTGGCGCTCCTCGCCGTTCATGCGGGGGCTGCGCTCGCTGCCCGTACGGTACGAACTCGCGCCGACGCCGGAGCGGCCCGTGGCGGGCGGGTCGGCGGTCGCGTCGACAGGGGCAGGGGAGGCCGGGGCGGCGGTGACGCCGGACCCGTCCGCACGGCAGCGCTCCTCGCTGTGGCGCTACCTGACGGGACTGATCCGCCCCGGCCGCTGACCCGCTCGCCGCGCGGCGGACGCGCGGCGGGTGGCCCTCGGGGCGAGCTCGGCGAGCAGCGCGAAGCACACCAACGTGCCATTCGCAAAACTCCATTGACTGTCATTCAGCCACCGACAACTCTGCATGACCATATGCGGTCGGGTAGGGGGGCAGCTTTGATCAGTTTTGACGCGGTGACCAAAAAATATCCGAACGGCACGACAGCGGTGGACGATCTGTCCCTGGAACTGGCCGAGGGGCGCATCACCGTCCTGGTCGGCCCCTCCGGCTGCGGCAAGACCACCACCCTGCGCATGATCAACCGCATGGTGGAACCCACCACCGGCACGGTGAGCCTGCGCGGCCGGGACATCCGGGAGGTCAACGCGCCCGAGCTGCGCCGGGGCATCGGATACGTCATCCAGCACGCCGGGCTGTTCCCGCACCGCACCGTCCTGGACAACATAGCGACCGTTCCCCTGCTGCGCGGCTGGGGAAAGAAGAAGGCGCGGGCCCGAGCGGCGGAGCTGCTGGAACTGGTGGGCCTGCCCGCCGAGATGGCCAAGCGCTACCCCAACCAGCTCTCCGGCGGGCAGCAGCAGCGCGTCGGCGTGGCCAGGGCACTGGGCGCCGACCCGCCGGTGCTGCTGATGGACGAGCCGTTCAGCGCGGTCGACCCGATCGTGCGGGCGGAACTCCAGGCCGAGTTCATCCGGCTGCAGAAGGAACTGCACAAGACGATCGTCTTCGTCACCCATGACATCGACGAGGCGATCAGACTCGGCGACGCCATCGCCGTCTTCCGCACCGGCGGCCGGCTCGCCCAGTTCGACACCCCCGAGCGGCTCCTCGCCCGGCCCGCCGACGACTTCGTGGCCGACTTCGTGGGACACGACCGGGGAATCCGCCGGCTGTCCTTCGTCAAGGCGGCGGAGCTGCCGCTGCGCGACGGCCCGGTCCTGCCGGCCACCGCTCCCGTCGCCGAGGCCCGTGCGGCGGACGAGCCCTGGGTGCTCGTCGTCGACGACGGCCGACGACCGCTCGGCTGGGCCCCGGTCGCCGAGCTGCCGGACGGCGGCACCCTCGCGGACACTCCGCTGGCCCCGATCGGCCACACCTTCAGCCTCGTCGGCGACTCGGCGCGCGCCGCCCTCGACTCGGCCCTGCTCTCGCCCGCCCGCCTCGCGGTGGGCGTCGACGCGGCAGGCGCGGTCGTCGGCGTCGTGAACGCGTACGAACTGTCCGCCGGGGCGGCGAAGCAGGCCCCGGCCCTCGACAAGGTGACGGCCGACGCCCCGGGCGGCGGTGACCGATGAACGACGACGAACCGCTGATCCGGTGGCAGTGGATAGCCGACCACTCCGCCGAACTCGCCGACTACACCGGCATCCACCTCCGACTCGCCCTGCTGCCGGTGCTGTTCGGTCTGATCGTCTCCGTGCCGCTCGGGATTCTGTGCCACCGCTGGCGCCGGCTCTACCCGCCGGTGCTGACCGTGGCCAACATCCTGTACTCGATCCCGTCACTCGCCCTGTTCATGATCTTCGTCCGCTACACCGGGCTGACCGAACAGACGGTGATGATCCCGCTGACGCTCTACACCCTGTCCGTGCTGGTCCCCAACGTCGTGGACGGACTCGCCTCGGTCCCTGAACCCGTCCGGCTCGCGGCCACCGCGATGGGGTTCGGCGCCGTACGCCGGGTCGTCCAGGTCGAACTGCCGATCGCCGTCCCCGTCGTCATCGCCGGTGTACGCGTCGCCGCCGTCTCCTCCATCAGCCTCGTCGCCGTGGGCCAGCTGATCGGCCAGGGCGGCCTCGGCCACTACATCACCCGCGGGCTCCAGCTCGACTTCCCCACCCCGATCGTCACCGCGATCGGGCTGATCATGCTGCTCGCGCTCACCACCGACGCGCTGCTGGTCCTGGCGCAACGGCTGCTCACCCCGTGGTCCCGTGGCAAGGCGGCGGCGGCATGAACGATCTCCTGAACCAGATCCGGCTCGCGGCCGACTGGCTGACCTCCTCGGCACAGTGGCACGGCGACGAGGGCATCCCGCGGCGACTCCTGGAACACCTCACCTACAGCGGACTGTCGCTGCTGTTCGCCGCCCTGATCGGGCTGACGTGCGGACTGCTCGTCGGGCACACCGGCCGTGGCGCCTTCGCCGTGGCCGGCGTGGCCAACCTCGCGCGGGCGATCCCCACCTTCGGCCTGGTCGTCCTGGTCGTCACCCTGGCCGGACTCAGCACCGCACCCGTGCTGGTGGCCCTGGTCGCCCTCGCGGTCCCGCCGATCCTCATCAACACCTTCGAGGGCGTACAGGGCGTGGACCCCGCCACCCGGGACGCCGCGCGCGGGGTCGGCATGACCGGGTGGGAGGTCCTGACCCGGGTCGAGGTGCCGATGGCGCTGCCGCTGATCCTCCTCGGTCTGCGTGGCGCCGCGATCCAGGTGGTGGCCACCGCGACCGTCGCCGCCTACCCCGGTCTGGGCGGCCTGGGCCGCTTCATCGTCGACGGACTCGCCCGCAACGACTACGAGCTGGTCATCGGCGGCTCCACGGTGGTCGTCGTGCTCGCGCTCGTCGTCCAGGTCGCGTTCACCACGCTGCGCCGCGTCGTCGTCTCGCCGGGCCTCAGGGTCTCGGCACCGCGGTCCTGAGTCTCCGCGGTCCTGAATCCCCGGACCTCCTGATCCACGGTTTCTGATCCCGCATTCGAACGAGCCCCGGCTCCGAGAGAGGAACAACCCATGCCAGGCATGTACCGAGTCGCCGCCCTCGCCCTGACCACCGCACTCACGCTGACCGCCTGCGGCGGTGGCGGAGGCGACGACAACCCGCTCACGGGCGACGGCGGTGGCGGCGAGTCCATCGTCGTCGGCTCGGCGAACTTCCCCGAGAACCAGCTGCTCGCCGAGATCTATGCGCAGGCCCTGGAGGACAAGGGCCTGAAGGTGACCCGGAAGTTCGACATCGGGGCCCGCGAGGTCTACTACGACCAGGTCGTCAAGGGCGGCATAGGTGTCTTCCCGGAGTACAACGGCGCCCTGCTGTCGGTGGCGGTCGACAAGGACAGCACCGCGACCAGCACCGAGGAGATCAACGCCGAGCTGAGGGAGAAGCTCCCGAAGTCGGTGGAGATACTCGACTCCGCCGCGGCCGAGGACAAGGACTCCGTCTCGGTCACCGCCGAGACCGCCGCCGAGTACGACCTCAAGACCCTCGCCGACCTCAAGCCGGTCGCGGGGGACATGACGCTCGGCGCAGGGTCGGAGTTCAAGACCCGGGTGCAGGGCGGTGTCGGCCTGAAGAAGGTGTACGGCGTCGAGTTCGGGAAGTTCCAGCCGCTCGACGCGGGCGCCCAGACTACCCTGGTGAAGCTCCTGAAGGACGACAAGGTGCAGGCCGCCAACCTCTACACCACCGACCCCGCCATCGTCGCGGACAAGCTTGTGGTCCTGGAGGACCCGAAGAACCTCTTCTCCTCGCAGAACGTCACACCTCTCGTCCACAGGGACGCGGTGAACGACAAGGCCAAGCAGGCCCTCAACGCCGTCTCGGCGGAGCTCACCACCGAGGACCTGCTGGAGATGATGAAGAAGCTCGTCAACGACAAGGAGGACGCCGACACCGTGGCCGAGGACTGGCTGACCGCCGCCGGCCTTCTCAGCTGACCGGCCCGGTCCACCTGGCCGGGGTCAGCCGAGGGCACGCCGGCGCGGGCGCGTACCCCGTCGCCGCGCGTGGTCACGCTGCGACGGGGCCGTTCGTCGACCGATCGGCGGGCTCGTCACCTCGCCCCGGCCCTGCGGCCGGCCTCAGTCCGTGGCGCGCAGCGCCCCCCAGGTCTGCTGACGGACGACGCCGTCGGCCGGCAGGCCCCTGTCGGCCTGGAAGCTCTGTACCGCGGCCTCCGTCCCGGCGTCGAACTCGCCGTCCACACCGTCGTCCCCCAGGCTGTATCCGCGCTTGGTCAGCATACACTGCACCTGCAGCACGCGTTTGCCGGTCGTCCCCGGGCGCGTACGGCCGGAGCCGGAGTAGTACGTGCAGTCCGAGATCCAGGCCGGGGTGCCGGACCCGGTCGGCGCGTCGCTCGGCGACGGCGTGGCCTCGGCGGGGGCACTGGTCGCGTCGGCGGGGGCGGAGGAGTCGGAGTCCCGGTCGTCTTCGGTCGTGCCCGAGCCCGGGTCGGACGCCTCGGGACGCGCGGTGTCACCGTCGGCCGCGGCCCGGTCACCCTTGCCGGAGACCTCCGAGACCGTGGACCCACCGTCCGGGGTGGGCGCGCTGTCCCCTCCGTCGGCCGTCGAGGCCGAGGCCGCGTCGCGCGGCAGGGCATCCTCGGAGGTCGCCCGGTCCGCCTCCGGCGAGGCGCTGGTGGTGGAGGGCTCCTGGACGGTGAGGACGACGACACCGCCGACCACCGCGCAGAGCGCCAGGCCCGCGACGCCGACCAGCGCCCGCTTGCGGCGCGTCGACGTACGGGGCTCCGTCGTGGGCGTCAGCCGCCCCGGTACGTCGGCGGACGGAGCCGGCGCCTTCGCCGCCGGCTCGGCACCGGGCTGGTCGAGAGGGAGCCGGCACAGCACCTCGTACGCCTGCTGCCGGGCGAGCACCCTGCCGCCCAGCGGCTCGGGCCAGGGGGACGGCCCAGGCGCTCCGGGCACACCGGACGCGCCGGAGAAGTCGGAGTCCCGTGAGCCGGGTCGGACCGCGCCGACCAGCTGCCGCGGGGTCGGCCGGTGCCCGGGGTCCTTGGCCAGGCAGGCGGAGAGCAGGGAGGCGAGTTGGGCGTCGACCGCCGCGATCTCGGCGATCACCTTCGGGTTGGGCTCCTCGAACGCCACGCGGTGCATGACGTCGACGCCGGTGCCGTCGCCGAAGGGGGCGCTGCCGGTCGTGGCGAAGACGAGGGCGCAGGCCAGGGAGAACACGTCCGAGGCGGTGTCGCACTCACCCGTCCGCAGATACTCCGGCGACATGTAGGCCGGGGTGCCCACCCGGTTGCCCGTGGCGGTGATCGCGCTGGCGTCGGCGGCCTTCGCGATACCGAAGTCGATGACGTGCGTGCCCCGCACGGACAGCAGGACGTTGGACGGCTTCAGATCCCGGTGCACGATCCCCGCGGCGGACAGGTCGGCGAGCCCCTGCCCCAGCTCCGCCACCAGCCGCCGGACGGCGGCGGCCGGCAGAGGACCGTTCTCCTGCACGGCGGCGGCCAGATCGATGCCCGGCAGATACTCGGTGGCCATCCACAGCAGTTCGTCCCGGAAGCCCGTCCCGGACAGCCGCGGCATGCGCGGGCTGCGCACCCGGCTGTGGACCGACGCCTCCTGTTCGAACCGGCGGTGGAACAGCACGTCCTCCGCGTACTCCGGCCTGATCACCTTCACCGCGACGAGGTCGGGCCCGCCGTCCGTGGGGCGCGCGAGATACACACGCCCCATCCCCCCGCTGCCGAGCAGCCCCAGCGGCACATACGGACCGATGCGGTCCGGGTCGCCGGGGCGCAGGGGCAGGGCGCCGGCCTGCCGCAGCGCCGGAGCCCTGTCTGCCGTGGAACGTGACGGCACCGGCCGCTGGTCTGACACAACACCCCCGAAGTGACTTTCGACGTACGTCAGTTCGCCCCCCAAAGGACTGAGGCTAGCTCAGCCCGGGCCCGCGTTCCGGGTTTCCCCCACTTCCGTCCCACCGGCGGCTCATGACATCGTCCCTCGCACCTCCGTCGTGCCCGAGCCGACCGGTCCGATCCGCAGCACCGTGCCCGTGACATCGGTGAACGACTCGACCTTCACGCGCCCCTTCCCGCCCGGTGCGGTCCCCTTCACCCGGTACGCCCGCGGACGGGCCGAGCCGATCTCCACCTCCAGCACCGCACGGGAGTTGGGCGGCACGGTCACCCGTGTCGTGTGGGCGCTCTCGGAGCGGCGCACCCGGACCGAGACCGGCCCGCGCACGGAGGGCACGGTCCCCTCGGCCTCGGTCAGCGAGCCGGTCCTCGGCCGGATCCGGAACCCGGCCGCGCCGGGCTCGCTGACCCGGACGCCGCGCCTGGGACGGCGAGCCGTTCGACCTCGCCCCTGTCGTCGGTGCGCCCCCGGCCGCCGACCCTGTCCGCGTATCCGGCGACGTTCGAAGGTGCGCGGTGACCACGACCCGCTCCCGGTCGGACCTCGCCAACGGGATCCTCGCCCTCGGAGGCCGCACCCCGATCACCGGGACCGTCCTCGAAGGCGACCTCGGCCCCCGGCACGGCCGACGGTGGCCGAACCCGGCGCTCCGGTGTCACAGGGCTCGGCTAGAGTCTCGCCTCATCCTCGGTCGGACGTCCTGCCCGGGGTTGTGCGCTGGGGGTACGGCAACATGGGGCCCGAAAGAACGGACCTGCCCGGTTACGAGATCCAGGAAGTCCTGGGCCAGGGCGGATTCGCCACGGTGTACCGGGCCCGGCAGGTGGCCGTGGGCCGGGAGGTCGCGCTGAAGGTGGACAGCAGGGTGCTGGCCACACCGCGTGACCGACAGCGGTTCCTGCGCGAGGTCACGGCCGCCGGGCAACTGTCCGGACACCCGCACGTGGTGCCGGTGCACGACGCCGGGGTGCTCGCCGACAACCGCCCCTACATGGTGCTGGAGCTGTGCCCCGGCGGCTCGCTGGGCGACCGGCTGCGGCGGCAGGGCATGCTGCCGGCGAAGGAGGCACGCGACATCGGCGTGGGCCTCGCCGACGCGGTGGCCGCCGCGCACGCCGCCGGGGTGCTGCACCGCGACATCAAACCCGGCAACGTCATGGTCAACCGGTACGGCGGCGTTGCCCTCACCGACTTCGGCCTCGCGGCCATGCCCCGGCCCGGCCACGAACTGTCCGTGACCCGGGAGGCGTTGACCCCCGCGTACGCGCCGCCCGAGGCCTTCCGCATGGCGGATCCCAGCCCGGCCGGCGACGTGTACTCACTGGCCGCCACCGTCTACGCCCTGCTGCGGGGCTGTCCGCCCCACCACCCGGACGACGGCACCCAGCTCAGCCTCGCCGAACTGATCGTGCGCCACACCTGGCCGTACCCCGACCTGCCCGGCGTGCCGCCGGCCCTCAACGCGACACTTCGGCACGCCCTCGCATCCGATCCCGCCCGACGGCTATCGGACGCGGGCGCGTTCCGCGACGCGCTCGCCGCCGTCGACCTCGACACCGTCGACCTCGGTGGCGGCGGTGTCTTCGGGACGACGCCCAGCGTGACGACGGTTCCGCGACACCCGGACGCGCCTTCCATGACGGTCCCGGCGTACCGGGACGCGGCCCCTTCGACGTTTCCCCAGGGTCGGCCGGGCGGGGCGGACGGCACGACCGAGGGCATCGAACCGGGCGGCGGTGGCACGACCGGGGTGCCCGGGCCGGGCGGAGCGGCCGGCACCACCGCGGTGCCCGGGCGCGACGGCGACGGTGGGCGGAAGGGGGCGCGGCGCCGGCCGGCGGTGATCGCCGTACTGGCGGCGGTGGCCGTCTCCGTGAGCGTCTCGGTCACCGTGGTGACGTACCGGAACGGCGACGGGGACAGCGGGGGAGAGGGCTCCTCCTCGGTCGCCTCGCCGTCCTCCGGCGCCACCGCGGAGGACAAGGGCACCTCGGAGTTCGGGGTGGCGACCACGACGGAGAACTGCCCCGCGACGGACGTCGACGGTGTGGGCGGTCGGTGCGTGCCGAGCCCGGAGTGCTGGAGTGGCATCGTCGACATCTCCGGCATCGTCAGCGTCAGCCGTGCGGACTGCCAGATCAGGCACGTGTGGGAGACCTTCGCGATCGCGCCGCTGCCGGAGGACGGCATGACGAACAACGCGCGGGACCTGATCAAGCACCCGGATGTCAAGGCGCTGTGCTCGCAGAAGGTGATGGCCGCGACGATGGTCCCCGACGGCCGTGACACCGCCGACGAGTGGAACGTCGACATCGTCCCGCCGTCGGCGGCGCAGTGGGACAAGGGGCTGCGCGTCTTCCGCTGTGTGGCCGCGGCGGTCACGGACGACGGCGAGAAGACGGGGAGCCAGTTCGCGGTGCCGGGCTGAACGCGGTTCCGCCGGGCGCCCGACGTGCCGGGGCCGACTCGGCGGAGCCTGATCACCGTCCACTTCTGCCGTGACCCGTCGTCAGTGATTCCGTGTCCGGACGACCTCAGCGTCGTGGGCATCGAGGACATGCCGCACGCCGAGACCGCCCATCCCTCCCTCACCACCATCGCGGTCCCCACGGGACGGGCCGGTTCGGCCGCCCCGGAACTGCTGGACCGGTCCCTCGCCGGCGAGCGCCGGGAACCACGCACCCTGCGCCTGCCCACCCGGCTCGTCGTCCGCGGCTCCACCGGACGACCCCCGGCCACGTGGGCCGTACGGCCGTCCTCACCTAGGCCAGACCTCCGATCACCAGAGCGTGACCGGACTCTCATGGCACGGCAGCGCCATTGCCGGGACCATGGTGACTCTCACCCGCAGGCCGAAGGGATCGGGAATGCTCCGCAAGGTACTGGTCGCCAACCGTGGCGAGATCGCGATCCGCGCGTTCCGCGCCGGCTACGAAGTGGGCGCGCGGACCGTCGCCGTCTTCCCCCACGAGGACCGCAACTCGCTGCACCGGCTCAAGGCCGACGAAGCCTATGAGATCGGCGAACCGGGGCACCCCGTGCGGGCCTACCTCTCGGTCGACGAGGTCATGCGCGCCGCCCGGCTGGCGGGCGCCGACGCCGTCTACCCGGGCTACGGCTTCCTGTCCGAGAACCCCGAGCTGGCCCGGGCCTGCGAGGAGGCGGGCATCACGTTCGTCGGGCCGAGCGCGCACATCCTGGAGCTGACGGGCAACAAGGCCCGCGCGGTGGCCGCAGCCCGCGCCGCCGGCGTACCGGTCCTCGGCTCCTCGGAGCCCTCCACCGACGTGGACGAACTGGTCCGCGCGGCCGACGGCATCGGCTTCCCCGTGTTCGTGAAGGCGGTCGCCGGCGGCGGCGGACGCGGTATGCGCCGCGTCGCGGAGCCCGCCGCGCTGCGCGAGGCCATCGAGGCGGCCTCCCGGGAGGCCGCCTCCGCGTTCGGCGACCCCACCGTCTTCCTGGAGAAGGCAGTCGTCGAACCCCGCCACATCGAGGTGCAGATCCTCGCCGACGGCCACGGCGACGTCATCCACCTCTTCGAACGCGACTGTTCCGTCCAGCGCCGCCACCAGAAGGTCATCGAGCTGGCGCCCGCCCCGAACCTCGATCCGGCCCTGCGCGACCGGATCTGCGCCGACGCGGTACGGTTCGCCCGGGAGATCGGCTACCGCAACGCGGGCACCGTCGAGTTCCTTCTCGACCGCGACGGCAACCACGTCTTCATCGAGATGAACCCCCGCATCCAGGTCGAGCACACGGTGACCGAGGAGGTCACCGACGTCGACCTCGTGCAGTCCCAGCTCAGGATCGCCGCCGGGGCGAGCCTCGCCGACCTCGGGCTCTCCCAGGAGACCGTCAGCCTGCGCGGCGCCGCACTCCAGTGCCGTATCACCACCGAGGACCCCGCCAACGGTTTCCGCCCCGACACCGGCCGTATCAGCGCCTACCGCTCGCCCGGCGGCTCCGGCATCCGTCTCGACGGCGGAACCACCCACGCCGGTACGGAGATCAGCGCCCACTTCGACTCGATGCTCGTGAAACTCACCTGCCGGGGCCGCGACTTCACCACCGCCGTCAACCGGGCCCGGCGCGCGGTCGCCGAGTTCCGCATCCGCGGCGTCGCCACCAACATCCCGTTCCTCCAGGCCGTCCTCGACGACCGGGACTTCCAGGCGGGACAGGTCACCACGTCGTTCATCGAGCAGCGCCCGCACCTGCTCACCTCCCGCCACTCCGCCGACCGGGGCACCAAGCTGCTCACCTATCTGGCCGACGTGACGGTGAACAAGCCGCACGGCGAACGGCCCGCCCTCATCGACGCGGCCACCAAACTGCCGAGGCCCACCGTCACGGAACCCCCGGCCGGTTCCAGGCAGAAGCTCGTCGAACTCGGCCCGGAGGGCTTCGCCCGCTGGCTCCGCGAGTCGCCCACCATCGGCGTCACCGACACCACCTTCCGCGACGCCCACCAGTCGCTGCTCGCCACCCGGGTCCGTACGAAGGACATGCTCGCCGTCGCCCCCGTGGTGGCGCGGACCCTGCCGCAGCTGCTCTCCCTGGAGTGCTGGGGCGGCGCCACCTACGACGTCGCCCTGCGCTTCCTCGCCGAGGACCCCTGGGAGCGGCTGGCCGCGTTCCGTGCCGCCGCGCCGAACATCTGCCTCCAGATGCTCCTGCGAGGCCGCAACACCGTGGGCTACACCCCGTACCCGACCGAGGTGACCGACGCCTTCGTCCAGGAGGCCACCGAAACCGGCATCGACATTTTCCGGATCTTCGACGCGCTCAACGACGTGGGCCAGATGAGGCCCGCCATCGACGCCGTACGGGCCACCGGAACGGCCGTCGCCGAGGTCGCCCTCTGCTACACCTCCGACCTGTCCGATCCCGCCGAGCGTCTCTACACCCTCGACTACTACCTTCGACTGGCCGAGCGGATCGTCGAGGCGGGCGCCCACGTCCTGGCCGTCAAGGACATGGCGGGACTGCTACGTGCCCCCGCCGCCACGAAGCTCGTGTCGGCGCTGCGCCGTGAGTTCGACCTGCCCGTGCACATCCACACCCATGACACGGCAGGCGGCCAGCTCGCCACCTACCTCGCCGCGATCCAGGCCGGCGCCGACGCCGTCGACGGAGCCGTGGCGTCCATGGCGGGCACGACGTCGCAGCCGTCGCTGTCGGCGATCGTGGCCGCGACCGACCACTCCGACCGGCCCACCGGCCTCGACCTGAAGGCCGTCGGCGACCTGGAGCCCTACTGGGAGAGCGTCCGCCGGATCTACGCCCCCTTCGAGGCGGGCCTCGCCTCACCGACCGGCCGTGTCTACGACCACGAGATCCCCGGCGGTCAACTCTCCAACCTGCGCACCCAGGCGGTGGCCCTCGGTCTCGGCGACCGCTTCGAGGACATCGAGGCGATGTACACCGCCGCCGACCGCATCCTCGGCCACCTGGTCAAGGTCACCCCCTCCTCCAAGGTGGTGGGCGACCTCGCCCTGCACCTCGTCGGCGCCGGCGTGGCCCCCGAGGAGTTCGAGGCGACACCGGACCGGTTCGACATCCCCGACTCCGTCATCGGCTTCCTGCGCGGCGAGCTGGGCACGCCGCCCGGCGGCTGGCCCGAGCCCTTCCGCAGCAAGGCCCTGCAGGGCCGCGCCGACGCCAAGCCCGTGCGGGACCTCACCGCCGAGGACCGGACCGGACTGGAGAAGGACCGGCGGGCCACCCTCAACCGGCTGCTCTTCCCCGGCCCGACCCGCGAGTTCGACACCCACCGTCAGACGTACGGCGACACCAGCGTCCTCGACAGCAAGGACTTCTTCTACGGCCTCGGCCCCGGCGAGGAGTACGCCGTCGACCTGGAGCCCGGCGTGCGCCTCCTCATCGGCCTGGAGGCCGTCGGTGAGGCCGACGAACGCGGTATGCGCACGGTGATGGCCACGCTCAACGGCCAGCTGCGCCCGATCCAGATCCGAGACCTGTCCGCCTCCTCCGACGTTCCTGTCACCGAGAAGGCCGATCGCTCCAACCCGGGCCATGTCGCCGCCCCGTTCGCCGGCGTGGTCACCCTCGCCGTCGCCGAGGGCGACGAGGTCGCGGCCGGCGCCACGGTCGCCACCATCGAGGCGATGAAGATGGAGGCCACCATCACCGTCGCGAAGGCCGGACGCGTCTCCCGCCTGGCCATCAACAAGATCCAGCAGGTGGAGGGCGGCGACCTTCTCGTCGAGGTCGCCTGAGGCCCGGCGGGCGGCGCCGTGACCGACGGACCCTCGGCGCCCGTACGCCCGAGGAGACCGCCCTGTCCATCGCGGCGGAGATCGTGGCGACCCGGCGCGGCGGTACGGGCGTACCGCTGACCGGTTGCAGGACGCCGATCCATCGGGAGGCAGGGGAGCGGAGAGCCGTCGCGGCGGCCTGAGTACGTGGGCGGAGCGATTGAGTATCCGGTCAGGTACCCCGCACCCCGGCCCGCTGGTGCACTGGCGTCATGGACACGCACACCTCGCACCCGCGCCCCCTGCGGAACGTCACCGCCGCGGCCGTCGCCACCGGTTCGGCCCTCGCGGTGGCACTGCTTCCGCTGGTGCTGGGGGCGTTGGCGGCACGGTCGGTGGGCGGCGACCCGATGGCGTCGGTCAACGCCCTGATCGCGGGCGGCGGCGAGCGGGCCAGGCTGTGTCGGGACCAGTTGCCCGTCCTGCGGGGCATCCGGAGGACATCCCGCGGGACGGGCGGGCGGTCGGCCCTGCGCCGACTACTGGCCGGCGGTGAGGATGTACGTGGTGAGGTCCGCCACGGTCGTGAGCGGTGACGGGGAGTCCAGGTCGGTTCCTTCCGCTCCGGCGCACGAGGTTGATGTCAGAGGCATGACATGCCGACACCGGGTCGCGTACCAGCCCCGCCATGTGAAGACCTGATGAAAACGAACTCGCCCTTGCCGTAGGAGGGTTGCCCTCCGGGTGGCTGCTTTTCGCCCCTGCGGGGATGTCTTGGTTCGAGCTTCAAGCAAATCTTGTGGATTCCGTGTAGAAGATCTGTTGAAGCTCTGAAGCCGCCGAAGAGGGACCACGCGTGAGTGAACCGACAGCCCCTGCCTGCCCCCAGTGCGACACGCCCCGGGCGGCGGACGGCACCCCGGCCTGTTCCTGTGGCCGTCTCGCGTCGGATGCCCACCGCGACACCCGAACGGCGCAGGCTGAGGCCGCGGAGGACTTCGACCCGGTCCGCATACGCCCGTTCGTGAACGTCGGCGACGACACGGCGGATCCCGACGGCCCGCAGCGTCCGAGTCCCGTGGAGGAGGGCGAGGTGCCCCTGCCTCCTGTCGAGCCGCACGGCGGCGCGCCCACCCGCCCCCATGCCGGCGGACGATCTCCCCTCGGCAGCGCGCCGGCGGGCCCGCGACGGCGGCGCCGAGCGGCGCTGGCCGCGGGAGTGGGGGCCGCGGCGGCGGCCGTCCTGGTCACCGGAGGAGTCATCGGCGGCCTGTTCTCGTACGAGGCACCCTCGCGAGACGGCTCCGCCCCCGGCGATGTCCGAGCGGGCCTCCCGGAAGCGGCACCCGACGCGACCCCCTCGTCCTCGGCCACCCCGTCCGGCCCGGCGTCCTCGCCACCGCCCTCCGGGGCCGCCTCCACCTTTCCGGCCATCACCCCGACCGAAACCGGGCCCACCCCGACCGACCCCACCACCCCGACCAGGACCCCCTCCAACAGCGGCACCACCGGCACGGCAGCCCCCGCCCCGCCCGACGCCCAGCCCCCCGTCCTCAGCCTCGGCGACACCGGACCAGAAGTCACCGAACTCCAACTCCGCCTACGTCAGACCAACCTCTACAACGGCCCCGTCGACGGCCACTACGACCGCGACGTCGAAAGAGCCGTCCGCGGCTACCAGCTCACCCGAGTCGTCCTCGCCGACGAGCCGGGCGTCTACGGTGAAGCGACGCGCACGTCCCTCGAATCCGAGACCTCCAAACCGTGACCCCGGCGTGACGGGGTCAGGCCGCCTTCTCCTGCGCGGGGCGCGACGGCGCATGCCGTACGGCCGGGCTGACGGCGGCGGCGAGCGACACGGCGGTCGGTATGAAGACGCGGCCGGTGGGGCCAACGGTCGTGAGCAGGCGGCCGACGCCGAGGGAGGCCGGCGGCATGCCGACCGTGAGCGTGTCCGCCCCCGACGGCGATCGGGACGGTGGCCGGTGTCGTGCCGCGACGAGTTCGCTGATCAGCAGGATCCGGCGGTGGTCCCATCGGTCCACCAGCGGTCCTGCCGGCAGGTGGGCGATGGGAAAGGGGAGCGTGTCGGCGGCCCCGACGATTCCCGCCTCGAAGGGCGATCCCGTGGTCACGAGCACGGGCAGCGGTATCGCCGTGCCGCTGGTCCGGGCGCCCGGGGTCGAGACGGTTTGGCCGCTCCACGGCGCGACGAACTCGCGATTGCGCTACAAGGGAGCGCTCATGTTCATATGCATGAGCCGACTTCGGGAGTCTGAATGATCGGCCGGGCTGCGAGGCGTCGCGGACCCATGTCGAGTCATGGGCCGCGGATTTCACCGGCATCACACGGGGGACGCGGGGAAGCCTGTCCGGCGGCTGAGAACACGCAATCTGGAGGTGGTTCGCCGTGGCCGACAGCACGGCACCCGGCGCCCTGGCGGCCCGGCTCACCGGCCGCCCGGCGACCGGGGAACGCCGGATGTCCGGGACGCTCGCCGAAGTGACCCTCGACGACGGCAGGGTCGTGGTCGTCAAGCTCGGCGACGGCCCCGGCGCGGCACAGGCCGAGGCGGCCGGGTTGCGCTGGCTCGCCGAGGCCGACGCGGTCCGCGTCCCGGCGGTGTACGGCCACGACGGGGGCCGCCTGGTGATCGACCGGGTGGCGCAGGGGGCACCGAGTGCAACGGCGGCGACCCGGCTGGGGGGTGCCCTGGCCGCCGTGCACGCCACCGGCGCGCCGGCCTTCGGCGCCCCGCCGCCCGGCGGCCCGAAGGAGGCGTACATCGGGCGCGCGCCCATGCGGAACGTCCCCGGCACCGACTGGCCGGCCTGGTACGCCGAACACCGGGTGCTGCCCTATCTGCGCCGCGCGGTCGACGACGGCACGATCCGCCCGGCCGAGGCGGCCGTGGTCGAGGACGTCTGCGCGCGGCTGCCGGACCTCGCGGGCCCCGCCGAGCCGCCCGCCCGGCTGCACGGCGACCTGTGGAACGGCAACGTCCTGTGGGGCGCCGACGGCCACGCCTGGCTCATCGACCCGGCCGCACACGGCGGCCACCGCGAGACCGACCTGGCGATGCTGGACCTCTTCGGCTGCCCCCACCTGGACCTGGTGCTCGCCGGGTACCAGGAGGCCGCGCCCCTGGCCGACGGTTGGACCGAACGCGTCGGCCTCCACCAGCTCTTCCCGCTGCTGGTCCACGCCGTGCTGTTCGGGCGGGGTTACGCGGAACAGGCCGTGGAAACGGCTCGGGCGGCGCTCGCGCGCTGAGCGCGGGCGCCGCCCGGAGCGAAGTGAACCGGGAGGCGCCGTGGGGCGCCGCCCGGTTCGAAGCCGACGGCGAGGAAAGCGAAGGAACTCGTTTCAGGAAGGAGTTGAGAAGGAAGCCCCTTCATGGCCTCGCCGTGGGCAACGCTAGCACTCAGCCCGGGATCAGGTCGCGCAGATTTTCGAGGGTGATGACCCGGGAGTCCGGGTGCAGCCCCTCGGGACGTTCGAGGCCGATGTACGTGACGGGCTCGTCCGGGACCGCCTCGCCGTCCCACAGGTCCAGGGCCGTGGTGTCACCGGACATGAGGTCGATCAGATACCCCACCGTCAGCTGCTCCCGCTCCACGAGGGCGCGCACCACCTTGGACACCGACACCTGGTTCTCCTCGACCCGGTTGGCCGATGAGATGCCCCTCAGATACAGGTGCAGCCACTTCGCGCGCCACCGGCCGTCGTCCCCGCGCCGGAACACCAGTGGCAGTGCCACGCGGCCCACCCCGCGCAGCTCCGACTTCATCCGCACCGTGCGCGGCTCGAACGGCCGGCCCTTGTGCTCGCCGTCGCGCACCATGAACCCGAAGAACGACTCCTCGACCTCCTCGAAGCCCTCGCCCGCGTAGATGTTGACCTGCGGGACGATGAACGAGCTGCGCACCCGGTCCAGGGACAGGTCGATGAACTCCGAGGCCCCCTCGGGCGCCTCGGTGACATCGCCCGAGTGCCGGCCCCCGAGGGCGGTGAGGGACGTGTAGGAGAGCCAGGAGTCGGTGCTGTAGTCGCTGTGGAGAAGCAGCGCCGAGAGGTCGTAGTCGGTCCGGTCCTCGTTCTCCTTCCAGTACACGAAGAAGCGCAGCCGCTCGCCGTCGACCGCCGAGACCGATCCTCGCGGCAGTACGCCGAGCCCGGCCGCGGTCGCCCGGCCGCTGAGCGGGAGCGCCACGTCGAGGATGTCGGGGTCGAGCAGCAGTCGGCCCGGCGCAGGGAGCCGACGGCGCAGCTCGGAGTCGAGGGCTGCGATCAGTCGGTCGCGGTCGGGGGCCGGTACCGGCGGCCGGAAGTCGGGGGCCACCCAGGCGCGGCCCCGGCGGTTGACGAAGACGCGGGGCTCGTCGCTCTCCCGCTCCCGGTTGTGGAAGTGCTCGCGCACCGACAGCACGACCCGGCCGGAGACCTCGGGAGCGACCTCCACCGCGGCGGCCACCACCGCGTCCCGCTCCTCCTGGTCGGCGGCGACGCGCAGCAGGAGGTCCAGGGCGCGGAACAGCTTGCCGGGAGCGGACCGCAGCAGCTTCACCGCGCCGAGCACGTCGAACTCGTCGAGCAGCTTCTCGACCAGGCTGTCGAAGGACCGGGCCTCCTTCTCGCCCCGGGCGACGGCGAACACGTCGGCGGCGTGCGGCCACCGGGGGTACTCGTGCGGGTGCAGGCGCTCGCCCAGCCGCTTGAACGGCTCCCGGTACGTGTGCACATCGGCGAGCTTGGCGGGGTTCGCCGCGACCACGCCGTCCAGGCCCGCGAGCAGCGCCCGGCGTACCGGCCGCGACATCGCCCGGAACCGGGTCGGCTCCTGCAGCGTCACGTCACCGCCCGACAGCGCGCAGGCCAGCCGCAGCACATCGGTGACGGTGTCCAGCAGAAGGTCCGCGCCGACGTCGAGGCGGGCCCTGTTGACGACCGCCCGGTTCTCCCGGACCGGGATCGCCTCCGGCTGGGGGCCGGGCGCGCACCGCTCGGCGAGGGTCTTGAGGTCCCGCAGGCCGTCCTCGCCCAGCGGGGTGGTGCTGCCGGCCAGAGCCAGGTAGAGCGCCGTGAGTTCGCCGTCCAGGTCGGCGCCGAGGTGCAGCACGGTCACCCGGTCGCCCGCCGAGGCGATCAGCTCGTCCTGCGCCGCGAGCAGCTCCTCGTAGGTGTGCTGGTACCGGCCGTACGTGGGGAGGCTGAGCAGGTCCAGCACTCCGTGGGCCAGCTGCGTGAGCACGTTCTCGCGCGCACTGTCGTCGCCGAGAGCCTTCGCCACGCACCGCGTCCAGAACTCCTCGGTGTCCGGCACGTTCGCGGGGAAGTCGATGAAGTAGGAGTTGTGCCGGACGTGGTCGCCCACCATCTCACGCACGGTGCGCAGCGTCCGCGAGGCCGTGTGCGCGACCGCGGCCGTGGACAGCCCCGACAGCCGCTCCATCAGCTCCGTCGAGAGCTTGAAGCCCACGGACAGCAACGCCACGTCGAACTGCCGTACGGCGGCGGTGCTTTCGCCGGCGGACCCCTTGGGGACGGGAAGGCGGTGGGTGTGCCGGATGACCAGCGATGCGAGACTCTGCTCCATTCCGGGATGATCGCAGAGGTGTGCGAACCGGCGCACCGGAGATTCGGGCTGCGAGCTGCGGGCGGCGCGGCACAGGCGGGGCCGCGGCACCCGCCGCGGTTGCGGATCGAGGAGACGCTCGACGGACTTGTACCTGCCGGGCCGCTCTGCCGCGCCGGCCCGGCTGCTGAAGCGTCGGCCCGGGGATCGGGGGCTGGTCACGGAAACCCCCACACACCCGCCGCGACCACCTTCGCCGCGGCCGGTGGCGCGGCTCCCCGCGTCCCCGCGGTGGCCCCTCGACATCTGGTCGACCTGTGGCGAGCAACATTCGGTTACCGTGCGTCACGGCCCAGTGGTCCAGACGCGCCACCCCCTGCCGAGAAGTCGTCGCGATGCCTACCGGCCGTCCGGGGTCTTGCCCGTCCGCGCCCATCGCGGCACACTGATACCGAACGAATGGTCGGTTGGGAAGCTGGTATCGATGACGACGACAGACTCCGCCGGGGCGCCGTCCCAGGACCCCGAGGACACCCCGGACGCGCTCCAGGAGCACTTCGACGCGACGATCGCGCGGAACCAGCGGATCGAGCCGCGCGACTGGATGCCCGAGGGCTACCGCAAGACCCTCGTCCGGCAGATCGCGCAGCACGCGCACTCCGAGATCGTCGGCATGCAGCCGGAGGGCGAGTGGATCACCCGGGCGCCCTCGCTGCGCCGCAAGGCGATCCTCTTCGCCAAGGTCCAGGACGAGGCGGGCCACGGGCTGTATCTGTACTCGGCGGCGGAGACCCTCGGCGCCGACCGCGCGGACCTGACCCGGCGGCTGATCGAGGGCCGTCAGAAGTACTCGTCGATCTTCAACTACCCGACGGCGAGCTTCGCCGACGTGGGCGTCATCGGCTGGTTCGTGGACGGCGCGGCGATCTGCAACCAGGTCCCGCTGTGCCGGAGTTCGTACGGACCCTACGCGCGCGCGATGGTGCGGATCTGCAAGGAGGAGTCGTTCCACCAGCGCCAGGGCTACGAACTGCTGCTGACGATGATGCGCGGCACCGCCGAACAGCGCGAGATGGTCCAGGACGCGGTGAACCGCTGGTGGTGGCCGTCACTGATGATGTTCGGCCCGCCCGACGACGCCTCGCCCAACTCCGCGCGGTCCATGGCCTGGAAGATCAAGCGGCACTCCAACGACGAACTGCGGCAGCGGTTCGTCGACATGACCGTCCCGCAGGCCGAGAAGCTGGGCGTCACCCTGCCCGACCCGGAGCTGCGCTGGAACGAGGAGCGAGGCCGCCACGACTTCGGCACCCCCGACTGGGACGAGCTGAAGCGCGTGATCACCGGCGACGGGCCGTGCAACGCACAGCGGATGGAGCGGCGCAGGACGGCCCACGAGGAAGGCGCCTGGGTCCGCGAGGCGGCCACCGCCCACGCGGCCCGGCAGAGCGAGCGAGCCCGGAAGGGGACGGCGGCATGACCGGCACGAACAAGGGCGACTGGCCGCTGTACGAGGTCTTCGTGCGCGGCAAGCGCGGGCTGAACCACGTCCACGTGGGCTCGCTGCACGCCGCCGACGACACCATGGCCCTCACCCACGCCCGCGACCTGTACACCCGCCGCAACGAGGGCGTCTCGATCTGGGTGGTGCGCTCCGCGCACATCGCCGCCTCCACCCGCGACGAGAAGGACCCGTTCTTCGAGCCCAGCGCCGACAAGGTGTACCGCCACCCCACCTTCTACGACATCCCCGACGACGTCCCGCACATCTGAGGAGCAGGGCATGAGTGACGACCACGTCTACCTGACCCTCGCCGAGGGACACGAGGACGACGCCCGGTGGGCGTACGGCACCGGCTTCGAGGACCCTCTGCACGGTGTCGACACCGCCGTGCCCGAGGGCGTCGACACCGCCCGGCTCGCCGCGGACTGCGTCGCCCTCGCCGACGACGCCCTGGTCAGCGCCCAGCGCCTCGCCGAGTGGACCACCCGCGCCCCCGAACTGGAGGAGGAGGTCGCCCTCGCCAACATCGGCCTCGATCTCCTCGGCCAGGCCCGTCTGCTGTACTCCCGCGCCGGCCAGGTCGACGGCACGGGACGCGGCGAGGACGCGTACGCCTATTTCCGGGACGCCGACGACTTCCGCAACGTACGCCTCGCCGAACTCCCGATCGGCGACTTCGCGTTCTCCATCGTGCGGCTCCTCGTCCTGTCCAGCTGGCGCCTCGCCCACTTCGAACGGCTCGTCGACCATCCCGACCCGGTCCTGGCCGCGATCGCCGCGAAGGGGGTCAAGGAGCTGACGTACCACCGGCAGTACGCCGCCGAGTGGGCCGTGCGGCTGGGCGACGGCACGCCTCGGTCGCACCGGCGGATGCGCAAGGCGATGGAGCAAGTGGCCCCGTACTTCGGCGAGTTGTTCACCGCCTGTGACGTACGGGAGGCGGTCGCCGCCGTGCTGCGCCAGGTCACCGAGGCGGCCGGGCTGCCCATGCCGGTGTACCGGCCGCTGGCGGGCGCGGGCCGCGCCGGCGACCACGGCGAACATCTCGCGCCGCTGCTCGCCGAGTTGCAGAGCGTGGCCCGCGCCCACCCGGGGGCGACATGGTGACCACCCTGACCGGCGCGCGGCGCGCCCGGCACATCGCCGAGCAGGTGCCGGACCCCGAACTGCCCATGCTGACCCTCGCCGACCTCGGCGTCCTGCGGGACGTGGAGCTGACCGAGGACGGCACGGTGGTCGCGAGCCTGACCCCGACCTATTCGGGCTGCCCGGCCATGGCCGAGATGCGCGCCGACGTGGCCGCGCGACTGCGGGCAGCCGGATATGAGCGGGTGGAGATCCGCACGGTCCTGTACCCGCCGTGGACCACCGACTGGATCACCGACACCGGCCGACGCAAACTCACCGAACACGGCATCGCCCCACCCGCGGCGGCCCCCCGAGGGCCCGTCCCCCTCCTGCTGTCACCCACCCGCCGCACGGTCCCCTGCCCCCGGTGCGCGTCGGCCGACACCGAGGAGACCTCCCGCTTCGCCGCCACGTCCTGCAAGTCCCTGTGGCGCTGCCGCACCTGCCGCGAGCCGTTCGAGTACGTCAAGGAGATCTGATGGAAGGTTTCACGGAAGAAACGACGGCCACGGCGGTGCGCCCGCGCACCCGCCGCCGTCCCGCCTTCCACCATCTCCGTGTCGTCGCCGTGGAGCCGCTCTGCGAGGACGCGGTGGCTGTCGGGTTCGAGATCCCGCCGGGGCTGGCGGAGGAGTTCGCGTTCGCGCCGGGCCAGTCGCTGACCTTGCGGCGGGAGACCGAGGGGCGGGACGAGCGGCGGTCGTACTCGATCTGCTCGCCCGCTGGTTCGGCGCCGCGCATCGGGGTGCGGGCGGTGCCGGGAGGGCTGTTCTCCTCCTGGCTCGTCCACGACCTACGGCCTGGCGACACGGTCGAAGTCATGGCCCCCACCGGCTGCTTCACCCCCGACCTCGGCACCCCCGGCCACCATGTGCTGATCGCGGCGGGCTCCGGCATCACTCCCATGGTCTCCATCGCCGAGTCCGTGCTGGCCGCGGACCCCCGATCGACCGTGACCCTCTTCTACGGCAACCGCCGCAGCGGGACGGTGATGTTCGCCGACGAACTGGCCGACCTGAAGGACCTGTATCCGGCCCGCTTCCAGCTCGCCCACGTCCTGTCCCGTGAACCCCGCGAGGCCGAGGTGCTCTCGGGCCGCCTCGACGCCGGACGGCTCTCGGCGCTCGTCGACTCCCTGGTCGATGTCGGCACGGCGGACCACTGGTGGCTGTGCGGCCCGCACGGCATGGTCCGCGACGCCCAGCGGGTCCTGGCCGGACTCGGCGTGCCGCCCGACCGCGTCCACCAGGAACTGTTCCACGCCGACGACGAACCCGTACGGGAGGCGCGGCACGAGGAGGCCGCCGCCGAGGGACCCCTCAGCGAGGTCACCGTCACCCTCGACGGCCGCTCCACCACCGCCGCCTTCTCCCGCGAGCGGAGCATCCTCGACAGCGCCCAGCGCACCCGCCCCGATGTCCCCTTCGCCTGTAAGGGAGGCGTCTGCGGTACCTGCCGGGCCCTCGTCACCGACGGCAGGGCCGACATGCGCCGCAACTTCGCCCTCGAACCGGCCGAGGTCGCCACGGGCTACGTCCTGACCTGCCAGTCGTACCCGGTCTCCGAGACACTGGCGGTCGACTTCGACACGTGATGTCGATGCCCGAGCGTTCGGGCGGAGACGGCCAGGCGGGCCGAAGGGGCGCGGGGAACCGGACGGCCAGCCCTCACTCAACCGGTAAGCGCCGGACAACCCCACCCACCCGAGTGATATCGCGGGGGCGGAAGGGGCACGACCCCTGAGGTCGGGACGGGCAGGGGCCGGCCGGGGCGACGTGCCCACGGTCGGCCGTCCCTACCCACCGTCACCTCTGATGCAATCGCTCCACCAGGATGTCGATCACCAACGGCGGCCGAGGCCCGATGCCGATCATTACCCCGTCCGCCAGGTCCTTCACCCGTCAATCCATCCCGGCCGGCGTCTCCCGGATCACCGGGATGTCCACGAGCCCGTCGACGCCGCCCACCGATTCCAACCCCTCGCCCATCATGAGGATCACATCGGGCTGGGCCTTGACGAGGGCCTCGCTGGTGAGGGGGGAACGGCTTGTCCGGGCCCGCGGTCACCCCCGCGTCCCGTGCCCCGGCGGGACGGCGGCACCGGCACCGCGCGGGTGCGCGCCGGACAGTGCTCATGAACGCCAGGATGCCACCGGTCAGTTCCTCGCCTGCCCGCCCGCCGCCGAGCCGATCGACTCGACCAGCGGCGACAGCCGGTACGGCACCCGCTCCCTGAGCGCCACCTCCGTACGGGTGCGCACCACGCCCGGCAGGCTGATCAGCGCCTGGATGACATCCTCCAGATGCGCGTTGTCCCGGGCCACGACCCGCGTCAGAAGATCCCCGCCGCCCGTGATCGAGAACGCCTCGATGATCTCCGGCACGGCCGCCAACGCGTCCCCCACGTCGTCGAGGTGTCCCTGAGTCACCTCGATGTGCACGAAGGCGAGCACCGGGTGGCCGAGAGCAGCGGGGGAGAGCGACGGACCCGTACCCGTGATCACGCCGTCCCGCTCCATCCGGTCGAGCCGCGCCTGCAGCGTGCCCCGTGCGACGCCGAGCACCCGGGCGTACTCCCGCACACTGGTCCTCGGCTGCTCCAGAAGCAGCCGCAGAATGCGCGTGTCGAGTTCGTCCACAGCCATGGTCCGCCGGCCTCCCTCAGCCATTCAGTCATCATGAAAACAGTACGGATGGCCCACCGAACCGCACACCGGCCGAGTCATCCTCACTCGGCCGCGGCCCTGACGGCCTTCCGGGGAGAAATGATGTCGTCGATGACGGCGAAATGATGGATCCGAGGGGCTTCAGTAACACCAGGCGTGGACCTAGCGTTGGCGCCCGTGAAGTTGTTGATCGGCAGCCGAAAGGCCACGGCATGACCACCCCACCCCCGTCCCTGAACAGGATCGCCGGCGCGCCCATCTCCTGGGGCGTGTGCGAAGTGCCCGGCTGGGGCCACCAGCTGACCCCCGAGCGTGTGCTGAACGAGATGCGGGAGGTCGGCCTGGCCGCCACCGAGATCGGCCCCGAGGGCTTCCTGCCCGGCGAGCCGGACGCCATGGCCCAGGTCCTCGCCCACCACGACCTCCACGCGGTCGGCGGCTTCACCCCGCTCCTGCTGCACGTGCCCGGCCACGACCCGCTCCCGGAGGTCGAACAGCTCCTGGAGAGCTACGCGGCCTCGAACGCGGAGGTCCTCGTCCTGTCGGCCGTCACCGGCCGGGACGGCTATGACTCCCGCCCGGAACTCGACGCCGGCGGCTGGAAGCTGCTGCTGTCCCACCTCGACCGGCTCGCCTCCCTGGCCGCCGAACGCGGCGTACGGGCCGTCCTGCACCCGCACGTCGGCACGATGATCGAGAACGGCGACGAGGTCCTGCGCGTCCTGGAGCACTCGGCGATCTCGCTCTGCCTCGACACCGGCCACCTGCTCATCGGCGGCACCGACCCCGCCGAGCTCACCCGCCAGGCCCCCGAGCGGATCGCCCACACCCATATGAAGGACGTGGACGCCTCCCTCGCCGCCAAGGTCCAGTCCGGCCGCCTCGCCTACACCGAGGCCGTACGCAAGGGCATGTACCGCCCGCTCGGCGCGGGGGACGTGGACGTCCGGTCGATCGTCACCGACCTCACCGCCCGCGGCTACGACGGCTGGTACGTCCTGGAACAGGACACCATCCTGACCGGGGAACCCAAGGAGAAGGGGCCCGTCGAGGACGTGTGGGCCAGCGCCGAACACCTGCGCGCGGTCCTGCGCGGCGCCGCGTGACCGTACACATGGTTGATGTGTTCTTGATGGAACCGGGCCATGACCTCTCAGGCCGTCACGACCACCGAGAGCAAGACGAGCACGGTGGGCGGTAGGAGCATGGCCAGCAGGTGGCTCAGCGCCGTCCGGGGCATGCCCAGCACGCCGAACAGCATCAGCCCGCCCACGAGCCAGACACCGAAGAGCGGGACCGTGGCCTGCCAGGCCGCGGTTTCCTGCTCCCTCGTGGTGGGCTCGAAGAAGGGCGTGGCGCCGATCATCGTCAGGCAGAGCACACTGCACAGCAGCACGTCACCCACCCCGACGGCGACCGCCGTCGACCGGTCCGCCTGACGCGCTCGTCTCCAGGGCCCTGTGACACTCATGGGGTCAGCCTATCCAGGGCCGGCCGGAGCGCGATGATCCATTGGCCTGCCAGCCCTCGGCTGCCACTCTTCAGAGATGTGCCAATGGTGCAGTCGGAGAGGTGGCTGTTGAACCATTGGGCCAGAGATGCTTATCTCTGTCGTATACACGTACTGCGGCGCCGCGTGGTGCCGGACGGCGACGTAGCCGGTCCGGAGCGCGACGCCTTCGCTGTGCCCGCCGGCCAACTGGCATCCCGGACCGCCGTGGGGGGTGGCGCGCACCACGGCAAGGGGACGGCACACGGCCATGAAGAGGATGTTCACAGCACCTGATCCGGGGCGCCTGAGGCTGCGGAACTCGACCCGCGCCGTCATCGGTGTCGGCGTCGCGGTGACAGCCTCCGAACTGGGCGGCTTCTCGCTCCCCGCGTCGATCACCGGGGGGCTGGCGGCGCTCCTCGCCCTGTTCACCGTCACCGACCCGACCGTGGGCGCCCAGCGGATCACCACCGCGCTGCTGCCCGTGGCCGGGTTCCCGGTCCTGGCGCTGGCCGCCACCCTGCACGGCGTCACAGTCGCCCGCGACGTCGCGTTCGTGGTCACTGTGTTCTGCGGGGTCTACGCCCGCCGCTGGGGAGCACGCGGTCAGGCGCTCGGGATCTTCGCGTTCATGAGCTTCTTCGTCACGCAGTTCCTCCGCACCGTCCCCGCCCAACTGCCCGAGTTGTACGCCGCCATGGCGCTCGCGCTGCTGGTGGCCGGCGTGGTGCGCTTCGTCCTGTGGCCCATCGAACGCGGTGTCCCGCCCCTGGCGGTCCCCGCCGAGTTGCCCCGCACGGGGCTGGCGCGGCCCACCACCCGGCAGGCCTGCCAGGCGGCGGTGGCCTGCTCCCTCGCGCTCCTCGCCGGGCAGGCGTTCTCCGAGGACCGTTGGTACTGGGCTGTCGGCACCGCCTGGTGGATCTTCGCCAACACCACGTCCCGGGGCGAGACCCTGGTCCGCGGTTTCCGCCGCGTCCTGGGCACCGTGGTCGGCGTCGCGGTCGGTGTTCTCGTCGCCATCCCGCTGAACGGGGCCCCCGGGCCGTCGGCCGCGCTGGTCGCGCTCTGCGTCTTCGGCATCTTCTACACGGCGGCCGTCTCGTACTCCTGGATGATCCTGGCGGTGACCGTCATGGTCAGCCTCCTCTACGGACTGCTGGGCGTGCTGGATGCCGGCCTGCTCGCCCTGCGTCTCGTGGAGACGGGCGTGGGCGCGGTGTTCGCCATGCTGGCCGTGGTCCTCGTACTGCCGGTCACGACGCACGCGACGAACGACGCCTGGATCCGGCGGACCCTGCACTGCGTGCACGCCGCCACCACCGCCACGGCCGCCCGGTTGGAAGGTGACCCCGAGGCCGATCCGACGCCCCACGCCGCCGAGTTGGATCTGTTGTTCGGCCGGGCGCGGGTGGCACTCGCTCCGCTGGTGCACCCGCTGAACCCGTTCCGCGCTCGCAAGGAGCGCGCCCGTCAGGCCCTTCAACTGCTCGACGACTGCGTCAACGAGGTGCGTGCCCTGGTCTCCGCCACCGCCGTGCCGGCCAGGTCGCACGAGGCCTCCCTGGTCGCCGCCTGCTGGCGGGTGAAGGCCGCCGTGGAGGCGCTGACGCTCCGCGATAGGCGGGCGGCTGTCGCAGGTCCGCACGATTCCTGTCAGGCCGAGACCGGGAAGGCCCATCTGCATCTGCGCAACCTGGAGAAGGCGCTCTCGGAGCTGGCGATGCCGCTCGGGACGCCTCCCGGTTCCCGTTGGGCCGGTTCGTAGGCGCCGACACGACCTCTCGCCGTCCCGGGCGCCACGGAGGGCGGCACCGCCGGGGCCCGCAGGGCGCTTCCGGTACCCTGTGCGAGTTTTGGTCTAGACCTATCATGGCCCGCACGGTCACCGTGTGCCGCTGGAGCGCCTTTGACGGGCTGCTGGAGCCGCCGGAGAGGCGCCGGTGCTTCCGGACGCCCCGCGGGGCGACGCGTACCCCTGGGGCGTCGTCGTGTCGACCGACGGCCGCTTCGTGTGGACGGCCACACGCGGCACGGACGTGCTCTCCGTACTCGCTGTCGAGGGCGTGGGGCTGCGACTGGTCACGACCGTGCCCTGCGGCGGCCACTGGCCGCGCGCCCTCGCGTACGCCGCCAGCGAACACTCCGGCGACATCACCTGGTTCACGGTCGACCCGGACACGGGCGTACCGGCACCCGGCGGCTCGATCGTCGCGCCCGCGGCCTCCTGCGTGGTCCTGGGTGCCTGATCGACACGGACGCCGGCACACGTACGGCCGAGGGCCCGCTCCTGCGAGAGGAGCGGGCCCTCGGCCGTACGGGCGTGGTCCGGATCGGGTGCTCCGGAGTCAGCGGACCGGCATGCCCTGCGGCTGCTGCGGCGCGATACCGAGTGCCGTCGTGTACTTGCCGAGCGCCAGCTTGCCGATCGCCGGGTAGGGGCCGAGCGCCTCGGCGGCGGAGCAGCCCGCCTCCTTCGCGGCCTCCTCGATCAGCCCGGCGTCGATCTCCGGCCCTATGAGGTACGGCGCGAGCGCCAACTGCTGCGAGCCCGAGGCGCGCAGCTGCTCGGCCACGGAGGTGATCGAGCCCTCCTGGTCGAGGGCGGCGGCCATCACCGGCACGGCGAGCCGCGCCGCCAGCAGCATGCCCGTGATTCCGGCGGCCTGCACGGCCTCCTCGCCGCCCACGGAGGCGAGGACGATGCCGTCCGCGGCGGTGGCGACGGTAAACAGCCGGGCCCGGTCGGCGCGGGCCAGACCGGCCTCGGACAGGCGCACGTGCAGCGCCTCGGCGAGCAGCGGGTGCGGGCCGAGGACGTCGGTCAGCTCGGCCGCGATGCGGCTCTCCATGACGGCCTGGCGGACCTGGCGCAGCGTCGCGCTGTCCGGACCGGCCAGCAGGGGCACGACGACGGCGACGGGGCCGTCCGGTTCCTTGACGTCGAGGCCGGCGGCGCGGGCCTGCTCGTAACGGGCGGTGCGCTCCTCGGCGGCGTGCGCGAGGACCGACTGCAGCGTGGGGAACTCGTCGGTGCCACCGTCGACGTAACCGATACGGGCGTCGAGGCCGGGCAGCTCGGAGCGGGCGATGCTCACGACCTCCTCGGCGAGGCTGCGCGTGGCGGCGCTGGGTGCGCCCGGCACCGCGAGGACGAGCGCGGGCGCGCCCTCGGGAGCCGCCAGCGGCTCGGGGCGGCGGTGCCGCCCGGGCTGGCGGGGTCGCGGCATTCGTACTGGCAGGCCGGACGCGGGCCCAGTGGGGGAACTCATGGCGTCGCATGTTACTGGCTTCTTGGGCTCCCCTGTTCGGGGAGGGTGCAGGTGAGCGGTATCCGTCCGGATTTGTCTGATGAGTTACGTGCCGATCGGCCCGAGCGATACCGCATTTATCTGCTGAGCAGTGCTCTTGGGTGGGCACGTTGATGCTTGTCCGACAGGCCGGATTGCTTCCTGTTTCAGGTGCTATTCTTCGGTCGCCGCGTACAACATCCGCTCGTCGTACGGCAACCCGGTCCCGCCGGCCGCCAGACCGGCCGCGATACGCACGGCGCCGATCAGCGGATCCCCTTCCGAGGACACCCGCCGCGCCTGCGGCAGCCGCTCCGCCAACTCCGCCGCCAGAGGGGCGAGAAGTGGGTCGCCCAGCCGGAACAGGCCCCCGGTCAGCGCCACTCGGGGCTCGCCCGAGACCGGACAGACGGCAGCCGCCGCATCGGCCATGTGCCGGGCCGCCTCACGCAGGATGCCCGCCGCCACAGGGTCGTCCCCGGCGCAGGCGGCCACGTCGGGGGCGAAGGACGCGAGCACGGCCGGACGGTCGGGCCTCGGGTAGAGCAGGCCGGGAAGACCCTCCAACGGGCCGAACGACTCCTCGGCGCGCGCCAGCAGAGGGGCCGAACCACCGCTGCGCCCGTCGTACGCCCGCAGCGCCGCCTCCAGCCCCGCCCGCCCGATCCACGCCCCGCCGCCGCAGTCGCCGAGCAGATGCCCCCAGCCGTCCGCCCGACGCCAGCTCACCAGGTCCGTACCGATCGCGATCAGTCCCGTACCGGCGGCGATCACCGCACCCGGCCGCACACCGAGGGCGCCGGTGTAGGCGGCGACCGCGTCGGCCACCAGCGCGATCCGGCGCACACCCCACTCGCGCGTCAGCGCCGCCGGCAGCTCGGCGCGCAACTGATCACCGAGCGTCGCGAACCCCGCGGCCCCGACGGCCACCGCGGCGGGGCGGTCACATCCGGCGTCGTCGAGCAACCGCCGCGCCATGGGCAGCAACTGCTCCCACAGGTGTCCGGCGTCGATGCCCCTCGCGCCGGTCCGCACCGGTTCCCCCGACGCGACCGGCTCGCCGACCTCCTCGGAGCCCCGGGCCAGCACCGCGCGCAGCCCCGAACCGCCGGAGTCCACCGCGAGCACGACGGGAGGCGCGCCGCCGGTCATGGCAGGCGCCGGTCCACCGGGGCGCCGCCCTGCCGGGCCAGGAGGTCGCCGGCCCGGCTGAAGGGACGGGAGCCGAAGAAGCCGCGGTCGGCGGACATGGGGGAGGGGCGCGCGGACTCGACGGACGGGAGGTCCACGAGCAGAGGGCGGAGATCGCGGGCGTCACGGCCCCCCGGGATCACTGGACGCAACAGGCTCCCCCCTTCCCGGTGACCGGCCGCGCGATCCGCTCGACCGGCTCGCAGACCTCGACGAGGAGGAAGAGTAGCGCCGAAAGCCGTGTCCATGCGTGAGAGCTTCTCCGCTGTACAGGGGCATGTCGCGTACCAGTAGAGTGACGCGCCGTGGCACCACGACCCTTGCATGAACTTGTTGAAGCGGGCTGGGCGAAAGCTCTCGAGCCCACGGCCGAACGCATCGCCGCCATGGGCGACTTCCTCCGGGCCGAGATAGCCGCGGGCCGGACCTACCTCCCGGCCGGGGCGAATGTGCTGAGGGCCTTCCAGCAGCCCTTCGACGACGTCCGCGTTCTGATCGTCGGTCAGGATCCCTATCCCACGCCGGGGATGGCGATCGGGTTGAGTTTCGCGGTGGCGCCTGAGGTGCGTTCGTTGCCGGGCAGTCTGGAGAACATCTTCCGAGAACTCCATACCGACTTGGGGCTGCCCAGGCCGTCGAACGGGGATCTGACGCCGTGGACCCGGCAGGGGGTGCTGTTGCTCAACAGGGCGTTGACGACGGCTCCCCGCAAGCCGGCGGCACACCGTGGCAAGGGGTGGGAGGAGGTCACCGAGCAGGCGATCCGGGCGCTGGTGGCACGCGGTACGCCGCTGGTGTCGGTGCTGTGGGGCCGGGATGCCCGCAATCTCCGGCCGCTGCTCGGGGATCTTCCCGCGATCGAGTCCGCCCACCCGTCCCCGATGTCGGCGGACCGTGGTTTCTTCGGCTCGCGCCCGTTCAGCCGGGTGAACGACCTGCTCGAGCGGCAGGGTGCCCAGCCGGTGGACTGGCGCCTGCCGTAGGGCATCGCTGTCGCGGCGGCCGAGCCTCTTGTCGAGGAGCGCGCGTCCCAGTGGCGGTTCGGGGGTGCCGAGCCCGCTGTCCTGGAGGAGATGTCCCGTCGCATCAGCGACCTGTGGGCCAACGGCCCCGGGGGCTGGGCGCACGAGTGGTCCCTCCTTGCCGAGCGGGCCGGGAAGGACGGTGATCTCCTGAAGGCCAGCCGCCTGTACGGGATCGACAAGTTCCTGGTCCTCGGGGGCAACGCGGCGTACGCCGGTATCCGCGTCGAGCACACCGGGCCGCTCAGCCGACGACCGCCGCGCGCACGCACAGCACGTCCGGCAGATGTGACAGCAACTGCCGCCAGTTGTCGCCGTCGTCGGCCGACGCGTACACCTCGCCGTTGCGGTTGCCGAAATAGACGCCCGCCGGGTCCGCGTCGTCCGTGCACATCGCGTCGCGCAGGACCGTGCCGTAGTGGTCTTCCGTCGGCAGGCCCGCCGACAGCGGCTCCCAGCTCTTGCCCGCGTCCGCCGTGCGGAAGACCCGGCAGCGGTGGTCGGCCGGGACGCGGTCCGCGTCGGCGTTGATCGGGAAGACGTACGCGGTGTCCCCACGGCGCGGGTGGGCCGCCGCGGCGAACCCGAACGTGGAGGGCAGGCCCACGCCGATGTCCTCCCAGCGCGCGCCCGCGTCGTCGCTGCGGTACACCCCCCAGTGGTTCTGGAGGTACAGCCGGTCGGGGGTGGCCGCGTCCCGGGTCACCTTGTGCACGCACTGGCCGAACTCCGGGTTCGGGTCCGGCAGGAACACCGCGGAGACACCGGAGTTGGAGGGCGACCAGCTCGCGCCACCGTCCTCGGTACGGAACACCCCGGCGGCGGAGACGGCCACGGTCACCGCGCGCGGGTCGCGTCGGTCGGTGAGGATCGTGTGCAGTCCCTCACCGCCGCCGCCCGGCGTCCACCTGCCGCGGGTCGGGTGCTCCCACAGCGGCCGTACCAGCTCGAAGGTCTCTCCCCGGTCCTCGGACCGGTACAGCGCGGCCGGCTCCGTGCCCGCGTACACCACGTCCTGTTCGGCGGCCGAGGGGTGTAGCTGCCACAACCGCTCCAGCGAGGCGCCGGTGTCCTTGGGGAACCTGACGGCAGGACGGGCCGGTTCGGTCCAGGTGCGGCCCAGGTCGTCGGAGTGGAACACGGACGGGCCCCAGTGCGTGCTGTCGCCGCCGACCAGTAGCCGGGGTGTGTCCGCACGGGTGTCGATCGCGACCGCGTACACGGCCTGCGCGTTGAAACAGGGGGTCTTGTCGAACGCCCAGGCGCCGCCGCGCCGCCGTCCGATGAACAGCCCCTTGCGCGTGCCTACGGTGAGCAGTACGTCGGCCATCCCGGCCACCTCCTGGACATCGTCGTCTCAGTCACGGGCCAGTCTGCACCCCACCACTGACAGTCACCTCTCGGGACGTCTGCGCCGCCGGTCAGAGGGCGTGGGGATGCGCGGCGCGAGGGTCGGGGAAGGTCCTGGCCGGGCGGGGTGACCCACATCGCATGAGCGGCCGGAGGGCGGTCGTCGTACGGGAGGGCGGTCCGGCAGTCCTGCGTGTGCGAGGGAGCGTGCCTTCGATGGTGGCATTCCGTGGTCCGAAGGTGTGGCTGTGGCGCTGGCGGCGTAACCCGCTCAGAAGGCGCGGTGACCGTCTGGAGTCCTGGGTCGTGCTGGTCACCTGGGCTCTGACCCTGCTCGGCGGGGTGATCACGGGTCTGCCGGCCGCGGAGTCCGTCGAGTCGAATCTCGCCCGGCAGCGCACCGAATGCCACTCCGTCGGCGCGGTCCTCACCGAGGACGCGCCGGAGCCGTCCGGCGCGAACGGGACCGGCACGGGCAAGGTGTGGGCGCAGGTCCGCTGGACGGCGCCGGACGGTTCCGCGCGCGAGGGGCAGGCCCGGGTCGAGCCCGCCGCCCTGCGGGGCAGCCCGGTCACCGTCTGGACGAACGCCGAGGGCCTGCTGGTCACCAAGCCCGCCACCGAGGCCCAGGCCCGCCTGCGAGCCGTGCTCGTCGGCGGCCTCGCGGCGGTCTTCGTGGCCGCCGTGCCGTTCGTGGTCGGCCGGCTCGTCCGGGGCCGTATGGAGCGGCGGCGGATGGACCAGTGGGACGAGGAGTGGGAGCGGATCGGTCCGCTGTGGGGGCGCAAGACCTGGTGAGAACGGCCGACGGCCGGACGCGGCCCGTGGGGGAGGCTCCGTCCGGCCGCCGGGAGCGGACTCACCGGTGGGTGACGAGCGGTCTCACCTGTAGGTGATGTCCGAGGCGGAGTACTTGCAGTTGGTGCTGTCGGGGCCCGTACCGACGGCGGTGTTGTTGTTGTACTTCTGACACGGGACGACCTTGCGGCCGCTGTCGTTGAGGATCGTGATCCTGCGCAGGGTCGCCACGTCGCCGCGGTTGACGTTGATGCCGACCAGGCGCGCGGTGGAGCCCGTCCCGGTGACTTCGATGTTGTTGAGGTTCACCTTGCGCGTGTACTGCGTGGAGCAGTCGCCGCACGAGCGGTACAGCGTCTTGAACTCGCTGACCGCGAAGTTGGAGATGTTGAGGGTGCCGCCCCCGTTGTGC
Organism: Streptomyces sp. TG1A-60; assembly: GCF_037201975.1. Classification (NCBI taxonomy): domain Bacteria; kingdom Bacillati; phylum Actinomycetota; class Actinomycetes; order Kitasatosporales; family Streptomycetaceae; genus Streptomyces; species Streptomyces sp. TG1A-60. The sequence continues at coordinate 7,407,612 of NZ_CP147520.1, forward strand.
TGGAAGACCTTGTCGGCCGCCTTCTTGGCGCCGCCGCCGGTCACGGTGTAGGTGGACCCGCCTCGGAAGGTCGCCGCGTCCTCGCCGACGTCCTCCCACCACACGTTCTGCAGTGTGCAGTTGCCCTCGCAGTGGATGCCGTCGGCGCCGGGCCTGCCGATGACGACGTTCTTCAGCGTCGCGCCGTTCGCGAGTTTGAAGATCGGGTCCTGGCCCTCATCCTGGCCGTCGCCGGCCAGGGCACCGCTGCCGTAGTAGCGCACCATGCCACCGTCCCTGGTGCCGGACACCGAGATGGTGGAGGACACCGGCTGGCTCCTGGTGGGGGTCGGCCAGGTGGCGGCGTTCGCCGGAGTGGCGCCGCTGGTCATGATCATGCCAAATGAGAGACTGAACGCGGCGAACGTACCGGTCAGCGCGCGTGTGCGGGCGCGCGATCGTGCTGCAGAAGTCATGTCCCGATTCCTTCTGTCGTTCGGGCGGAGGGGGGTTGTCAGAGCTTTCCGGCGCCCGCGCCCGACGTCGTCTGCGGCGGCCACCAGGACTGATCTTCGAACTGGTGCACGTGGGGGGACGGTGGGCATGCGGGGTGCATCCCTTCAGGGAGAGCCGATTGGCTATGTACATGAACGATATTCATCATGTTGCTCAGCGCGTGCCTGCCGAAGGGTCGAGGCGTGAACCCCGATGTGCATGTGGAGCGGTTTCCGGGGAGTGGGGGGGCCGGTTGCGCATCGCCCCTTCCGTGGGGCGCCGGTAGCTGGTTCACACTGCTGAACGGAACGTAGAGGGCAAGCGCTTTCTAGTCAACGCTTTGCGCAGAAGACGTCCGTCGGGCCTGGTGAGGGCGGTCGGCCGTACTCGGCGGGGCGGTCGACCGGTCGCCACGGAGGGGCGTGAGCGAATTCTTTCGACGTGTGGGAGCGCTTCCATGGCAACAATGTCCATGTCACGATGCTCGCCGGGCGCCTACCTTCCGGAAGGGGCGAGTCGATGACGACTCGACGTATGCGGACGCGCATCGGCGGACTGGCACGGCGTTGCCCGGCGCCTGCGTGACGGTCCTGCCGCCCGCTCCGGCGACCGCCGACGACTCCCGGACCGGCCCGGCGGACTTGCCGCGCTACTCGTCCCGCTGTACTCGTCACAGGAAGGCACAACGACGTGAACCTCACCCCCCACGGCCCCACACGGAGACCGCTGCGTACGGTCCTTGTCGCGCTGTTGGGAGCGCTCGTGCCGATGCTCGCGGCCACGCTCCTCACCGCGCCCACGGCCGCCGCCGCGGACACGAGGGCCGGGGCCGCTCCCCGCGCGGCGCTCACCGAGATCACCGGCTTCGGCGCGAACCCCAGCGACCTGCGGATGTACCTGTACGTGCCGGACAGCGTCACCACCAACCCGGCGATCGTGGTGGCCGTGCACTACTGCACCGGTTCCGGCCCGGCGATGTACAACGGCACCGAGTACGCCTCGCTCGCCGACCGGTACGGCTTCATCGTCGTGTACCCGTCCGTAACCCGCAGCAGCAAGTGCTTCGACGTCGCCTCGCCGCAGGCACTGCGCCGTGGCGGCGGCAGCGACCCCGTGGGCATAAAGTCCATGGTCGACTGGACGGTCCGCACCTACGACGCCGACACCGACCGCATCTTCGCCACCGGCATCTCCTCCGGCGCGATGATGACCAACGTCCTGCTCGGCGACTACCCCGACGTGTTCGCCGCGGGCGCCGCCTTCTCGGGCGTGCCCTTCGCCTGCTTCGCCACCACCAACGGCTCCGAGTGGAACAGCGACTGCGCCAACGGCACCGTCAGCCGCACACCACAGGCCTGGGGCGACCTGGTCCGCGGCGCCTACCCCGGCTACACCGGGCCCCGGCCGCGCATGCAGCTGTGGCACGGCACCGAGGACGACGTGCTGCGCTATCCCAACTTCGGCGAGGAGATCAAGCAGTGGACCAATGTGCACGGTGTCAGCCAGACACCGGCCGCCACCGACTCGCCCCAGTCCGGCTGGACCCGCACCCGTTACGGCGGCACCGGTGACCGTGCCCCCGTCGAGGCCGTCAGCCTCCAGGGCGTCGGTCACAACCTGTACGCCTGGGGCATGGCCGAACGCGTCCTCACCTTCTTCGGCCTCAACAGCTCCGGCCCCGCGCCCGAGCCCCCGGCCGGCCCCTGCAAGGTGAGCGTCACCACCAACGCCTGGAGCACCGGCCTGACCGCCTCCGTGACCATCACCAACACCGGTACGACGGCGGTCAACGGCTGGAAGCTGGGCTTCACCCTGCCTTCCGGACAGACCATCACGAACGGCTGGGGCGCCACGTACAGCCCGGCGAGCGGCGCAGTGACCGCCACCAACGTCGCCTACAACGCCGCGATCGCGCCCGGCGCCGGCGTGAGCGTCGGCTACCAGGCGAACCACAGCGGCAACAGCGCCGCACCCTCGGCGTACACCCTCAACGGGACGGTGTGTACGGCCGGTTGACGTGCCCCGGACCGCCCTTCGGGTGCGTGCCCGCCGGCCACGCACCCGAAGGATCGTCCACGCTCGCCCGACTTCCGGAGAAAGGCCCGCCTCCTCGCCGCGACATCCTGGTCCACAGCGCCGGCCCACAGCTGATCGTCTTCGAGGGTGTCAACGACCTCGGGACCGCCGAAGCCACCCCGGCCGCCCAGCAACGCGTCACCGCCGACCTCATCGCCGCCTACGAGCAGATCGTCGTCCGCGCCCACGCCCAGGGCATCCGCGTCCACGGCGCGACCCTGCTGCCGTTCGGCGGCAACACCCCGTACGACGACCCCGCCGGACACCGCGAGGCGGCCCGTCAACGCCTGGATCCGCACCAGTGGCCGCTTCGACACCGTCCTCGACTTCGACCACGCGGTCCGCGACCCGCGGAACCCGAGCCGCCTCCTGCCCACGCTCCACGACGGCGACTGGCTGCACCTCAACCCGGAGGGCTACCGCGCGCCGGCCGAAGCGGTTCCGGTCCACCTGCTCCGGCGCAGATGAGCGGCTCGCAGCGGCGGCGGACACCCTCACACACGCGTGGATGACGAGCCCTTTCGCGGGAACCCGGCCCTTCGGAAGAGGATCACGCGAGGTGAGGAATGCCATGGCACGAGGTGGCTGGTGGGGTGGTGAGCAGGACGAGCGGGGGCGCGCCACGGGGCTCGGACTGCTGAGGCGTCCGACGAGCGTCGCCACCGGCTTCGCGCTGGCCGGGCCCCGGCTGCTCGCACGAGGCGCCGGGCCCGCGGTGGGCGTGGCCGCCGGAGCGGTGGCCGGAACGGCCCGGGCGGGCGTACGGAGCGTGGACAGCGCGGCACGGGCCGCGCGCGTCGCCCGCAACGCCCTGCCGGGAGGCACGCGTCCTTGGCGCTCCGGCGCTCGGGCGCACTTCGCGCTGCGTCCCGAGGCACCCGAACGCACACGGCGGGAGGGCGGGACGGAACACATGGCCCGCAAGGTGGCCGCGGCACTCGCGGAGCGGCCCGACGTGGCACTCGCGTACTGGGACCGCGGGCTGGCGCGGCTCGTGGTGTCCGCCGCCGAGGACGCGCTCAGCGACAAGGTCGTCGCGGAGGCCACCGCGCTCGCCGCCCGCCACGGACTGTCGACGACGGACGAGACCGTGGAGGGATACGCCCACCCCGGCGACGCGGCCGGGATACGGGCCGCGACCGCGGCTCTCGCGGCCGACGCCCTCGGCACCGGGGCGGCGCTCGCCGGGTCCTTCCTGCGGCTGCCGCGCTCGCCGCGGCTGGTGACCGCGGCGGCGACGCTGCTGCGGGAGAACCCGCGCTTCCGCGGACTCCTGCGCGACCGGCTCGGCGCGTCCCGCATGGACGTGCTGCTGGCCGTCGCCAACGCGGTCGTGCACGGTGCGGGGCAGACACCGATCGCCCTGGTGCTCGACGGCGCGCTGCGCACCTGCCAACTGGCGGACACGCTGGCGCGCGCGACCGCGTTCGACACCGTCCATGACCAGGTGTGCACGCCGGCGCGGGTCGGCCTGCCCCCACGCCACTCCGCGCGCCCGCCCCTGCGGACCACCCCCGGCCAGGAGTACGCCGCCCACGCCTCCACCGGCAGCGTGCTGGGCGCCGTGGCGGCCCTGCTGGTCAAGCACGACGGCAAGGAGGCCGCGGAGGCGGTGCTCGCGGGCTCGCCCAAGGCCGCGCGCTACGGGCCCGCCGCCTTCCACGCCGTACTGAGCGGGGCACTGGCCCGTACCGGTGTGCTGGTGCGCGACGCGGAGCGGCTGCGGCGGCTGGAGTCGGTCGACACGATCGTCCTGCACCCGAGCGCGCTGCGGACCCCCGGCGCGGGCGCGGAGCCGTGGGCCGAGACCGTCCTGGACGCGGCACGCCGAGCCGGCCTCGCCGTCGTGATGGTGGACGACCCGGCGCTGAGCGACTTCACGAGTCTCGCGGACCAGGTCGTGGACAGCGGGCGGCCATGGCGCGAGGTGGTGCGGGCGCTGCGCGACGAGGGCGGCACCCTCCTCACGGTCGCCCGGCTGCCCTCGGTCGACACCGAGCCGGACGCCGACGACCCACACGTACGGAACGACACGCACGCACAGGACGGGACGGACGTACTGGACGGTCTGCTCGGCGGTGACGTGGCCGTCGCGCTCGCGGACGGGGACAGCGCCGTCGTGTGGGGCGCGGACGTACTGGCCCTGAACGGCCTGCCCGATGTGTGGCGGCTGTTGACCGCGGTCCCGGCGGCCCGCGCGGTGGGCCGGCGCTCACAGATTCTGGCCCGGTCCGGCGCCGCCCTCTCCGGGCTGCTCGTGGCCGTCGGCGAGTCGAACGGGTCGCGCCGGTCGGCCCTGCCCGGACTGCGTCACGTGCCCGTCGACGTCGGCGCCGCCGCGGCCCTGTTCACCGGCGTACGGTCGGCACTCGGCGTGGCGATGACGCGGGCGCCGCACCCTCGCCCGCGTACGGCCTGGCACGAACTGGAACCGGCCGACGTGCTCGCCCGGCTGGAGCACGAGCCCGGCGGTGACCCCGACACGACCCTGGTGGAGCAGGCGACCACCCGGCTGCACGAGGCGGCCGACACGGTGGAGTACGCCCTCGCCCCCGTGCGCTGGACCGTGCAACTCGCCCGGGCCGTCCGCGGTGAGCTGGACGACCCGCTCACCCCCGTCCTGGTGGTCGGCTCGGCCGCGTCCGCGATCCTCGGGTCGGTCGTGGACGCCCTGCTCGTGTTCGGCGCGCTCGATCTGAACGCCCTGGTCGGCGGTGTGCAGCGGCTGCGCGCCGAACGGGCGCTGTCCGGACTGCTCGCGGAGCAGAAACAGAAGGCCCGCGTCGCGCCGAGGGACGCGGACGAGCCCACCGGCCCGCCCGCCGAGGAGGCGTCGGACGAAGCCCGGACCGTGGACGCCGCCGGGCTCACCCCCGGCGAGGTGATCGAGCTGAAGGCGGACGACGTGGTCCCCGCCGACGCCCGGCTGCTGTGGGAGGACGGCCTGGAGGTGGACGAGTCCGCGCTCACGGGAGAGTCCCTGCCGGTGGACAAACAGACGGCCCCTACTCCCCGCGCCCCGGTGGCCGACCGCTGCTGCATGGTCTTCGAGGGCACGACCGTGGTGGCCGGTCAGGCACGGGCCGTCGTGGTCGGCACCGGCGACCGCACCGAGGCCGCACGCGCCGTCGCCCTCGCCTCCCGTACACCCCCGTCCGCCGGAGTTCAGGCAAGGATCCAGGAACTCACCCGCAAGGCGATGCCGTTGACCCTCGCCGGCGGCGCGGCGGTGACGGGGCTGGCGCTGCTGCGCGGGACCCCGATCCGTGAGGCGGTGAGCGGCGGCGTCGCGGTGGCCGTGGCCGCGGTCCCCGAAGGACTGCCGCTGGTCGCCACCGTGGCCCAACTGGCCGCAGCCCGCCGGCTGAGCCGCCGCGGCGTCCTCGTCCGCACCCCGCGCACCCTGGAGGCGCTGGGCCGCATGGACACCATCTGCTTCGACAAGACGGGCACCCTCACGGAGAACCGGCTCCGCCTCGTGCGCGTCACGGAGGCGGACGGCACCGCTCGCACCGTCAAGGACACGGACCCCGACGCCCTGCCCCGCACCCTGCGCGTCGCCGCCCGCGCCTGCCCCCGGCTCAACGGCGGCTCGTCCCGCCCGGTACACGCCACCGACGAGGCGGTGCTGGACGCGGCCGGCCCCGACCCGGAGTGGGAGCAGACAGAGGGCCGGCCGTTCGAGGCGGCCCGTGGTTACGCCGCCGCCGTGGGCCGGTCCGGCGACGGTGCCCTGGCCCTGGTGGTCAAGGGCGCCCCGGAAACGGTTCTGCCCGTCTGTCCCGACCTCCCGCACCACGCGTCCGGCACGGCACAGTCGCTGGCCCGCGACGGGCTGCGTGTGCTCGCGGTCGCCGAACGTCCGCTGCGCGCGGGCGAGGAGCCGTCGGACGTCCTCGAAGAGCCCTTGGAGGAACTGGAGTTCACCGGTCTGCTCGCCCTGGCCGACGCACCGCGTGAGACGTCCACCGCCCTCGTGCACGGGTTGCGCGAGGCCGGCGTACGGCCGGTCATGCTGACCGGCGACCACCCGCAGACCGCTCGCGCGATCGCCGCCGAACTGGGCTGGCCCGAGGACACCACCGTCGTCACGGGCGACGAACTGGCGTCCGCCGACAGGTCGGTACGGGCCCGGATGCTGCGCGACGCGGGAGTCGTGGCGCGGGTCGCGCCCGAGCAGAAGCTCCAGGTCGTCGAGGCGCTGCGGGACGCCGGCCGGGTGGTCGGGATGGTCGGCGACGGCGCCAACGACGCCGCCGCCATCCGTGCCGCCGACATCGGCGTGGGCATCCAGGCCCGTGGCTCGGCCGCCGCCCGCAACGCGGCCGATCTGGTCCTGACCGACGAGGACCTGTCGGTGCTGATCGAGGCGGTCAGCGAAGGCCGGTCCCTGTGGCACAGCGTCACCGACGCCATCGCCATCCTGATCGGCGGCAACGCGGGAGAGATCGGCTTCGGTATCCTCGGCACGCTCCTGTCGGGCTCGGCCCCGCTCTCCACCCGCCAGATGCTGCTCGTGAACCTGTTCACGGACCTGTTCCCCGCGATGGCGGTGGCGGTGACACCCAAGGAGGACACCGGCGCGGGCGGGGAGGACGGAGAGGAGAAGGACGGCGAAGCGCCGGGCACGGAACCTCTCGGCACCGCTCTGCTCGGCGCGCCCCTCATCCGTCAGATCCGCCACCGTGCCCTGACCACCTGTCTGGGCGCGACCATTGCCTGGCTGATCGGCCGCTTCACCCCGGGCACCGCGCGCCGTTCGACGACGATGGCCCTGTGCGGCGTGGTGGGCACCCAGTTGGCCCAGACTCTCGCCGACCGCCGGCACAGCCCGCTGGTCCGCATTACGGCCCTCGGTTCCGCCGCCGCCCTGGTCGCTCTGATCCAGATGCCCGGCGCCAGCCACTTCTTCGGCTGCACCCCCCTCGGTCCGCTCGCCTGGGCGGGCGTCGCCACGGCGATCGCCCTCGCGGTGGCGGGCCAACGGGCCCTGCCCGACCTGGAGAGGACGGTCCAACGGCTTGTGCGGGCGCGCACACCGGCCGGCCCGAACCCCGCCTAGTCCGATCGGTTGGTGCGCACGGCCGAGCAGTGGTGGAGACGTCCCGGAGGTACCTCGGCGACACCTGAACCGGCCTTCGCCGGACGATGGTCGAAGAGCAGGTCCAGCGCGATCGCCGTCAGGCACCCCGCGCTGATGCCGCTGTTCTTCACCGTCTGGAACCAGTCCGGGAACTTCGCGTAGACGGTTGGCACTCCGACCGGCGTACGCCCAAAGCACCCGAGACGGCCACGATCGCCGACTACGGGTCGGTGGGGGCTTGTCGTGCGGTTCCCCGTGCCCCTGGTGGAGGCGTGCTGCCGTGCGCCGCGGTCATGAGTGACTCCCAATCGGGGAGTTTCACCACACCTCTGCCCAGGGAGGCCCCCAGCGCCGCCTCGGCCCTCTCTATCGCCTGCCAGCCCGACCACTCGACCGGCGTGCAGCCCTCCGTCCGCAGCGCCGTCGCCGGATCCTCCGGCACGTCCTTGCCCATCAGCGCCGACGCGTCCTCCAGCAGCGAGGTCGCCGTCTCCTTGGCGCACGGGCGGTTGGTCCCGATCACCCCGGTCGGGCCCCGCTTGATCCAGCCGGCCACGTACTCGCCCGGTGCGGCCACACCGTCCCGCATCACGCGTCCGGCGACATTCGGGACCGTGCCGTGGTCCGTGTCGAAGGGAAGACCGTCGAGGGGAACCCCGCGGTAGCCGACCGAGCGGAGGACCATTCGGGTCTCGATCTCCTCGTAGCGGCCGGTGCCGGTCAGGCCGCCGTGGCCGTCCGGTTCCGTGCGTTCCAGGCGTATGCCGCAGACGCGGTCGCCGTCGGCGAGGAGTTCGACGGGGCGGAGGAAGAAGCGCAGCCGGATGCGGTGGCGGGCGGACGCCGGGGGTGCGGTGGCCCAGCCGCGCAGGACCTCGACATTGCGGCGCTGGGCGGCGGGCAGGGACGACGGGTCGACGTAGTCGGGGTCCAGTTCCAGTTCCGCCGGGTTGACAATCACCTGGGTGTCCGGGAGGACGCTCAGTTCGCGCAGCTCCTTGGTGGTGAAGCGGGCCTGGGAGGGTCCGCGTCGGCCCACCATGTGGACGCGGGTGACCTCGCTGGCGGCCAGGGAGGTGAGGGCCGCCTGCGGCATGTCGGTGGGGTTCAGTTCGGTCGCGCCGCGCGCGAGCATCCGGGTGACGTCCACCGCGACGTTCCCGACGCCGATCACCACGGCGGTGCGCGCGCTGAGGGCGGGGCCGTCGAACGCACAGCCGACGGCGTCCGGGTGCGCGCTGTACCAGGAGACGAACTCGGTCGCCGACCAACTGCCGCGCAGGTCCTCGCCCGGGATGCCGAGCCGACGGTCGGTGGCGGCACCCACGCAGTACACGACCGCGTGGTACAGCTCCCGCAGCCGGGCGGCCGGCACGCTGTCCGGACCCACCTGGACGCCGCCGAGGAACCGCACCCGCTCGTGCTCCAGCACGGCACGCAGGGTGTTCTGCAGCGACTTGATCTTCTCGTGGTCCGGCGCCACCCCGTAGCGCACCAGGCCGTACGGGCACGGCAGCCGGTCCAGGACGTCGACGAGCACGTCCGGGTTCCGCTGGACGAGGCTCTGGGCGGTGTAGCACCCGCTGGGCCCCGAACCCACGACGGCGACACGCAGCACGGCGGAACTCCTTACGCGAGGAGATCGCTGATGACTCCAGGATCGCACCCCGGGGCCCACCGGGGGAGGGGAGCGCAGGCCGGGATTGCGGTGCTGCGCCGTCGGGGTGCCGTGCGCGCCCGGTACGCGTGGCCGTGCGCGATGAATGTGATGATGCGCTTACGTTGCGTGTGTGCTGGAAGCATCCTTTCTTCATCTTTCTGATCGCCACTGGCAGGACGGCGCGGTCTCCGTGAGGCCCGCGTGGGAAGTGCAGGAGCACGGCTCCGCCACGGCGTGGTTCAACGCCTGGCTGGCCTTCCCGGACGGTGCCCGTGTCGAGGTGCTCGCCGTGGTCTGCGAGGGGCGGCTGTCCCTGGAGGACGTACACGCCCAGCCGCCGCTGTCCCCGGACGACCTGGCGGAGCTCGCCGACTGGATCGAGGGCCCGCTCCTCGAGGCGTGCGGCACCGCGCCCTGCCTCCTCGACGACGAGTCGCCGTACGCGTCCTCGTACGGATCCGGTCGCCGGGCGAGGCCCGCCTGGCCGCGTGGCGTGGAGGGGCGGTGGCTGGTTGCCGAGGAGTACCTGGCGGCGCAGCGGTCGGGCTGCGACCCGGTGCTCGCGGTGATGGGCGCGACGGGGCACAGCCGTCGCAAGTCGCTCCGGCTGATCGCCGGGGCGCGTGACGAGGGTCTGCTCGGCCCCCGCCACGCCCGGCGCTGAATCCACAGTCAGCAGTCAGCAGGTCGTCAGTCATCGGTCAGGAGTTCGAAGTCGGCTCTTCCGAGTCCGAAGTCCCGATCCGGACTCGCGACACTGCAGTCCGCAACAAGGGGTGACGGTCACGTCGTCATGTCGCGCATCCGGTTGATCTCGGTCGTCTGCTGGGCGATCACGTCGTCGGCCATCTCCTCGACCAGGATGTTGTTGCCCTGCGCCTTCACATCCGTGGCCATGGTGATCGCCCCCTCGTGATGGGTGATCATCAGCTTCAGGAAGAGCTGGTCGAACTGCTCCCCGCCCAGCGTGCCGAGTTCCTTCAGCTGTTCCTCGGTCGCCATCCCCGGCATCGTCGCGTGGTCGTGCGAAGTGTCCCGCTTCTCGCGGCCGTTGACCTTCAGCCAGCCCTCCATGGCCTCGATCTCCGGCTGCTGCGCGGCCGAGATGCGCTCGGCGATCCGCTTCACCCCGGTCGACTCGGCTCGCTCGGCGGCGAGTTCGGTCAGCTCCAGGGCCTGAGCGTGGTGCTCGATCATCATGCGCGCGTAGTCGAAGTCCGCGGAATTCGGCGAGTCGTCCTCGGCGCGCTGCTTCTCGGCCTCTTCCGGTGAGAGTGTCCGAGCCGCCTCACCGGGCTTTCCGGGGGCGATCACCGCGGGCCCGCTCGACTTGGGGGAGCCTCCGCCGGGGGCAGCGTCGGCCCCCGAGTCGCAGCCCGTGAGCACGAGAACGGCGGCCGTCAGCGGGGCCGTGACCAACGACGCGCGGGATATGCGGTGAACGAGCACAGTGACCTCCTGGGACACAGGAACGGGCGTACACCTTGTGAGTGTTGACGAACGTTCTGACACGCTTTCACGGGCAGTCGATCAAGTGTGTTCGTTACAAACACATTGTCGTCTGTTGATCTGTGCATGCCGAAGACGATACTTCGAAGGTGCCTGACCCGTTCAACTGCGAACGGCTACAAGGGAGGACACAGTGACCCTGTTGAACAACCTTCGTACGCGACGCAGACGTCTGGGGGTCGCCGCGACTGCGGCCGGACTCCTGGCCGCGTTACTCACAGCCGGGCCGGCGGCCGCGACCCCCGACCCCGGGGACTCGCCCGCCACGCAGAAGGAGGTATCCAAGAGCGACGCGGCCGAGGCGCGTGCGGCGATAGCCGCCGGCGAGATACCCGGCCAGGACGAGATCGTCCACTCCGCCAACATCCAGCACCTGGCCAACATCCCGAAGGAGGCGCTGCCCGGCACCAACTCCGACCTCGCCTTCCAGGGCAAGTACGCCTACGCCGGCAACTACGACGGCTTCCGCGTCTTCGACATCAGCAACCCGAAGGCCCCCAGGACGGTGGCCCAGGTGCTGTGTCCGGGCGCGCAGAACGACATCTCCGTCTCCGGGGACCTGCTGTTCCTGTCCACCGACTCCTCGCGCAGCGACAGTTCCTGCAACAGCACCACGCAGCCCGCGACCGAGAAGTCGTCGTGGGAGGGCATGAAGATCTTCGACATCAGCGACAAGCGGAACCCGAAGTACGTCGCCGCCGTCGAGACTGCCTGCGGCTCGCACACCCACACCCTGGTGCCCGAGCGCAGGAACGTCTACGTGTACGTCTCCTCGTACTCGCCGAACGCCGCGTTCCCCGACTGCCGGCCGCCGCACGACGGCATCTCGATCATCAAGGTGCCGCGCAAGTCCCCGGAGAAGGCGGCCGTGGTCGGCTTCCCGGTCCTCTTCCCCGGCGAGGGTCCGGACGGCGGCGGCAACCCGGGTTCGCCCACGAACCCCGGTGTCTCCAAGACCACCGGCTGCCACGACATCACGGTGCTGCCGTCGAAGGACCTGGCCGCCGGCGCGTGCATGGGGGACGGCATCCTGTTCTCCATCAAGAACCCGGAGAAGCCGAAGGTCATCGACCAGGTCCAGGACAATGTGAACTTCGCGTTCTGGCACTCGGCCACCTTCAACCAGAAGGCGAACAAGGTCGTCTTCACCGACGAGTTGGGCGGCGGCGGCGCGGCCACCTGCAACGAGGAGATCGGGCCGGACCGAGGTGCCGACGGCATCTACGACATCGTCGGCAAGGGCGACCACCGCAAGCTCGTCTTCAAGAGCTACTACAAGATCCCCCGCCACCAGGCGGACACCGAGAACTGCGTCGCCCACAACGGCTCGGTGATCCCGGTCAAGGGCAAGGACATCATGGTCCAGGCCTGGTACCAGGGCGGCGTCTCCGTCTGGGACTTCACCAACTCCTCGAAGCCCAAGGAGATCGCCTACTTCGAGCGCGGTCCGATCTCCACCGACACCCTCGTCGGCGGCGGTGCGTGGTCGGCGTACTACTACAACGGCTACATCTACTCCAACGACATGGTGAAGGGCTTCGACGTCCTGAAGATCAACGACCGGCGGACGGATCCGGCCAAGTGGGTCCGTCTGCGCGAACTCAACGTGCAGACGCAGCCGGACTACTTCGGCTGGTAGAAGAACCGCCGACAGATCCCTGGCGCACGTCCCGCCGGTCCCCTGGGGGACCGGCGGGATCCTCGATCCCGGCCGGGCCCGTGTCATGTGCTGACGCTTCCGCCCCGCGGCCTCACTCGTCCACCGACTCGACCGGGGCAGACGTCAGCGCTCCCGCGGCGCCGCCGTGGCTCTTCGTTGACCGAGGCGCTGCGCGGGGGACATCCTGTAACTCCGGCGTCGGCCGACTGTCGGCCAACTATACTCAGCGCTCCCGGGCGGCGACCCTGCGTGGTGCCTCCCGGCCGCTGTTCGTCCCGGGCCGCACGGGGGACGGTCCGGGACGGACGTCCAGCGGTGCCGAACAGCCGGGGTGTACGAGAACGCCTGCCCTTCGCCGACCGACGGGGTCTCGGCCCACGGCCTCTCAGCCCACCAGGTCCAGCACCGGTCGCAGCCCGTCCGGCCGCTCGGCGGCAGGCAGATGGTCCACGAAGTGCACCCCGCACCCCAGCGCCGCCGCACCGCCGTCGGCCCGCCGGTCGTCACCGACCATCAAGGTGTCCGGCGCGTCGACCCCGAGCATGTCGCAGGCGAGAGCGAACAGCCGCGGATCCGGCTTCTGGATGCGGTGCTCGAACGACAGCACATACGCCCCCACGTACGGGTCGAGGCCGTGCGCGCGGAACACGGGCCGCAGATCCCAGCCGATGTTGCTCACCACACCGACGGCCACCCCGCGGTCCCGCAGAGCGACCAGGACCTCGGCGGCGTCCGGGTAGGGGCTCCAGGCCCGCGGCGCCATGTGACGCTCGTAGAGCGCGTCGTGGAGCGCCGGATCGGGAAGAGCCACCCGGCGCGAGAGGCCCGTGTACGCGGCCCGGTGCTGCTCGGCGCTGCGGTCCCGCACCGCCCACAGCTCACCCAGCTCGCCCGTCGGCGGCACCACCGGGTACGCGCCGCCCGGCAGTGCGCCCGCCCGCTCCAGGGCCTCGGCCGCCCGGACGAACTCCGGCTCGGGCGGGGCGAGACCGGCGTCCGCGAGCACCGCGCGGAGCCAGGACTCCGTGGGTTCGACGCGGAAGAGGGTGCCGGAGAAGTCGAACAGCACGCCTTTCATCGTCATGCCGTAGATCCTTCGTGCCCGCCCGCCCCCGGTCAAGAACACGTCGGCGCACGCCACTTCTCGTACATCAGCACCGCCAGCGCGACCGTCAGCCCGCCCAGGAGCCAGCCGCCCACCACGTCCGACGCCCAGTGGACGCCCAGCCAGACCCGGGTCAGACCGACGCCGGCGACGGAGACCGCTGTGACCGCCAGGGCCGTCCGGATGAGGACGCGGCCGGCACCGTACGACTGGAGGAGCCAGAGCAGCAGCCCCAGAACGACCGCTGCCGTCATGGCGTGGCCCGAGGGGAACGCGGCGTAGTGGGCCGAGTCGACGGGGTCGGGCCACACGGGCCGCTCCCGGCCGACGGCCGCCTTCAGTCCCTGCTGTACGGCCGCGCCAGCCGCACAGGCGACCAGCAGCCACAGGGCGAGCCACCACTCTCTGTGGCGCCACACCAGCCAGATCGCGGCGGCGGCGGCCAGGAGGCGCATCGTCACCGGATCCCAGACCCAGTCCGTCAGGACGCGGAACGCGTGCGTGATGTCCGGTGCGTCCACGGCCCATCGGTGCGTCGTGTCCGCGATGCTCTCGTCCAGCGAGACGAGCGGTGCCCAGGAGAGTGAGACCAGCACGAGCAGCAGGACGGAGGGCACCGCGAAGGCCGCGACGGCGCGGACGGTGCGGGTGGTCGACGGCCGGTGGGGCGGCGAGTCGATGGTGGGGGTGTGCATGCGGTGATCCTCGCCGACTCCCGGGGCTTCAGGCCAACGCCGGGGCGTGAGATCACTGTCACGCGCCGCCACCGGAGCAAGGCCGCCGCGTCGCGCGTTGTTCTCGGTCTGCCCTTTGTCCCTGCTTTGCCTTGTCACAACCCACCGAGTGCCCGCCACCCCGGGACGAAAGCCACCAGCACCGGCACGGCCGGCGCCAGGACGGCGCACGCGGTCAGCCGCAGCCGCCGCACGGGCGTGAGCCGTTGTGGGGGAGAGAGCAGCCGGTGCACCCGCTGCGGTACATGGTCCTCCGGGGTCGGACAGGGCCCGAACACCCCCCGGTCCTCATTGAGCCCGACGAGCGCGAGGGCGACGGTGAGGCGACCGTGGCGACGCGCGGCCGTGTCGTCGGCGGCCAGTTCCACCAGGCGGTGCATCTCCTCGCGGAACGCGGCGAACACCGGCACCCGGGGGAACCCGCCCGCCAGCGCCGCCGAACAGCGCAGCAGCCAGTGGTGCCGCGCCCGCGCGTGCCCCTGCTCATGGGCGACCACCGCGTCCACCTGCCGCCCCTCCAGTCGGCGCAACGCGGCCGTGGTGATGACCAGTCGGGGTGCCGGCCCGGCGAGCCACCAGGCGTCCGGCCGCTCCCCCTCCACCACCACGAGCCGGTCACCACCCGGCTTCTCGCCGGGCAACAGCGGGGCGCGCAGCCAAAGTTCGGCGTGGCGCCGCTGCTGCTGCCGCCGTGCCCGGACGACCTCGCGCACCAGCATCGCCCCGGTCCACAGCCCGCCGCACGCGAGTGCCACGGTGGTCGCCATGGCCCAGGAGCCCGCGCTGTCCAGCGCGTACGCCTCCACGACCGCCTCCGGCGCCGGTGCGAAGACCCGCACGCGCACCACCGTCCAGGCGGCTGCCGCGCTCAGGGCCATCGACACCACACAGCACAGCAGCACGGCCGCCACCACGCACTGCCACACCCACAGGGCGACCACGGGTTCACGGTCCGCCCACGCGGCGCGCGCCAGCAGCCGCGGGGCGACGACGGCGGTCAGGGCGCCGAGCAGCAACAACGCCGCGGTGACCATCATGGGGCGCAGCCTATGAGCGGCGCGGTACACGGCGACACGGGCCGTGCCACCGAAGTGACGCAGACCACGACCGGGTGTGGCCCATGGCCTTGGTACGGCCGACTCCCGTACGACCACGGCCGGCCCGGCCTCCTGTGTCTTCGACGCTCAGCTTGACGTTTGCCCCCGACAGGAGACGATCTAGCCGGGGCCAAACGTCGAGCTCAGACCGTCAGCAGCATCGCCAGCATCCCGATGCCCATGGACAGTCGGCAGGCCCGCGCCAACTCCGGCCGGTCGCCCCAGCCGGCCGCCCGCGCGACCGGAATCCGCGCACCCACCGAGGCCGGTACGGGGATCAGCCGGACGCCCGCCCGGAGCACATAGCCGGCGAAGTACACCAGCAGCACCCCGGTCACCACGGGCAGCCCCGCGCCACCGTGGTGACCGCCCGGCGAGACAGCCATCACGACGGCCATGTAGACCATCGCCAGCGCGCCCACCAGGTGGTGCAGATGGTGCGGGCTGGTACGGGCCGCCCACAGCGCGCGCACCGCGGCTGTGCCGAACACCACCGCGTACACGTGCCACGCCCACGGCGGCGGTGCCACGGTCGCGGCGGGCACGGCCATCGCGGCCATGCCGAATCCCATCAGCGCCTCGCCGCCCGCGGCCCGGCGCTGCTCCGCGACGGCGCTCCGCATCCGCAGCAGGCAGTAGCCCCCGGTCACCGCGCACAGCGCCACCAGCAGCCAGCCGGGCGAAACCGGTCCGTGCACCGCGCACCTCCCCGTTCGACGACGTCGGTCAGCGCTGAGAGTGAGGTCGGACAGTCGGTCAGGGCATGCCCGTGGCCGGTGGCGCGCATACGAGCGCAAGGGTGTACGCGGGGGAGCGCGCAGGGGTGCACCACCGACGCCGCGGCCGGCGAAGGTGGCGACTCGCGCGGCCGTGGGAGCGGGTGACGCCTGGGAAGCAGGCCGGACGCCGTACGCTCGCGGCGACGGCGGGGCCGCGAGAGTTGACCTCGTCGACAGCGTCATGCCGGAGCAACTGGCCTACGAGACGGCCGTACTCTCCGGTGTCGACGCCGACGACCGCCGCGAACTCGCCGAGCTGCTGGGGGAGCTGCTGAACCAGCTGGAAGGCTGCCTGGGCCTGCCGCGCGCCTAGGGGGTGTGGTGAAAGCCCTACGCGTCAACCCTCCGGGTCAGCCTTCCCCGTCCGCCACGTACACGCCGAGCATGGCTCCCTGGGGGTCCCGGAGGACCGCGATGCGGGGGCCGGCCGGGACCGTGGTGGGTTCCATGAGGATGGTGCCGCCCGCCTCGACGGCGATGCGGGCCGTGTCGTCGACGTCCTCGACGGCGAAGTACGGCAGCCAGTGGGAGGGCACCTCGGGCGGGAACTTGTCGTCCATGGTGATCATGCCGCCGAAGTCGGCGCCGTCGAGGCCCCACTGCGTGTAGTGCGCGTCGGCGTTCACGCTCCAGCCGAACACCGTCGTGTAGAACGCCTCGGCCCGTTCCGGCGCGCGGGTGAGCAGTTCGACCCAGCCGAGCGCGCCGGGCGCGTTGAACAGTCCGGCGCCGGGGAAGGACCGCGCCTGCCACAGCTGGAAGGCCGCGCCGCCCGGGTCGAACGCCACAGCGAACCGTCCCATGTCGAAGACGTCCATCGGCCCCAGCACGACCTGCCCGCCCGCCGCCCGCACCGCCCGCGCCGTCGCGTCCGCGTCGCTCACCGCGAACGACACGTTCCAGGCCACCGGCTGCGACTCCTGGTACAGGGGCGTGAGGGCGGCGACCGCCGCGTCACCGAGGTGTGCGACGGTGTAGCCGCCCGCCTCCTGGCGCGGATCGGTCTCCGGACGCCAGCCGAACACCTCGGTGTAGAACCGCTTGGCCGCCTCCACGTCGCTGGTCCCCAGCTCGGTCCAGCAGGGCCCGCCGGCAACCGGCCTGTCGAGCTTCATGGCGTTCCTTCCGGAAGGGAATCGGACACGGAAGTCCCCTTCCGGCACGCTATGCCCGCACCCCGGCCCCGGCCACCGGGGTGCGCCGCGTCAGATCCCCGGCCGGTACCGTAGCGGATGGTCCGCCGGGACCTCCACCAGCACGATCTCCGTGCCGTCCGGGTCGGCGATCCACATCTCGATCAGCCCCCACGGTTCCTTCACCGGCGGTCGTCGCACCTCCACCCCGGCCGTCACCAGTTCCTCGTGCGCCGCCGTCACGTCCGCCACCTGGAGCCACAGCTTCAGCGCGGGCGACGGCGGCGTCTCGCAGCGGCCGGCGACCTCCAGGAAGCCGCCGCCGAGGAAGTACACGACGCCGCGGTGATCGCCCGTGCCGAATTCGCGGTAGACGGAAAGCCCGAGCTTCTCGCCGTAGAAGACGCGGGACCGCTCGGGGTCGGTGGGACGGAGAAGGACGCGGCTGCCGAGTACGTGGACCATGTATCGGAGCCTAGTGGGGCAGCGGGCTACGCTCATCGGTGTCCCCGAGCCGCGCAGAGATCCGCCAGGAGAGCCATGGAGACCGCCGCCACCGGCCTGACCTTCCGTGATGCCACCCACGCCGACGTGGACGTCCTCGTCGCGCTGATCGAGTCGGCGTACCGAGGGGACTCCAGCCGGGCCGGCTGGACCACGGAGGCGGACATCCTGGAAGGACGGCGCATCGACCCCGAGGGCGTCCTGGAGGTCGTCAGGTCGCCCGGCAGCCGGCTGCTCACGGTCGAGCGCGACGGCACGGTCGTCGCCTGCTGCCAGCTCGAACACCGCGGCGAGAACGCGTACTTCGGGATGTTCGCGGTGAGCCCGGCCCTCCAGGGCGACGGCCTCGGCAAGGTGGTCATCGCCGAGGCCGAGCGGACCGCGCGCGAGACCTGGGGCGCCAAGGAGATGCACATGACCGTGATCTCCGTACGGAACGACCTCATCGCCTGGTACGAGCGGCGCGGTTACCGCCGTACGGGACGGATGACCCCGTTCCCGTACGGCGACGAGCGCTTTGGCATCCCGCAGCGCGCGGACCTGCGGTTCGAGCTCCTGGTCAAGGAAATCGGCTGACTCAGGCGGTGAAGCGGCCCGTGCGTTTGATGTCCGGGTAGTCGGTCGTCGCGCCGTCCAGCTGGAGCGCGCGGACCAGCCGCAGATGGTCCTGGGTGTTCACCACCCAGCCGATGATCCGCAGGTTGGCCTTGCGGGCCTCCTCGACGACCTCCAGCGTCAGCCGCCGGATGTTCAGGACGAGGGTGCAGGCGCCCACCGCCACCGCCCGGTCCACGACGTCGGCGCCGTAGCGGCTGGCGACCAGTGCGGTGCGTACGCCGGGCACGAGCCGGGAGATCTCGGCGACCGCCTCGTCGTGGAAGGACAGCACCTCGACCCGACCCACCAGGTCGCGCCGGCGCATGACCTCGGCGAGCGCGCGGGCCGCCGCCGTGTCCTTGATCTCGGCCTGGAGCGGTGCCCGTACCGCGTCCAGGACCTCCTCGAAGGTGGGGATGCGCTCACCCCGTCCCGCGTCCAGGGCGCGCAGTTCGGCGAGGGTCCTGTCGGCGATCGGGCCCGTGCCGTCCGTCGTCCGGTCCACGTCCGCGTCGTGCATGACGACGAGCGCGCCGTCCTTGCTCAGATGCAGATCGAGTTCGATGACGTCGAGGCCCGCGCGATCGGCGGCTACGAAGGAACGGAGGGTGTTCTCGGGTTCGACACCCATGACTCCGCGGTGACCGATGGTGAGGAAGTTCAAGGTGGACTCGCTTCCGTCGACGGCGGCTCGGCCCGCGTGACCGGGGAGGGGCGGCACGCGGCTGGGGCGCAGCGTAGTCCTCCCGCCGTGCGATGCGTCCGTACGTGCACCAGCCCTTTCCAGCCGTGTCACGCCGTGTCACGTCGGAGAACGGGACCGGTTCCGCACCGGCCCGCCCGAATCGGGTCATCCCTGAGTGGGCGAGTTCGGCGCGCGTTGACCCCGGTGGCGTCCACGCGAAGACCAGGGCGCACGAATTGTGATCCATGACGCGTGTGGCAGGAGATTCAGCGGTTAGGTAGAGAGGGTGGCGGGAGGATTTCCGGCAGGGCCGCTCTTGATCGGCCTTGCGAGAGGGGGCCTCCCCTACGTACGGTGGCACTACGAAAGGTTTTCCCGTGGAGGATGGGTCATGACGGAAATTCTTGTGCAGATGGGCGTGGAGGGTGATATTCCTCCGGTCGGTAGGGTGGTGGGGCATCCGGCCTGGCCCGTGCTCAAGGATGCCGTGGAGCGGATCCGGCCATGGCAGTCCAAGGACGGATCGATCGACTTCGACGCCGACGGGGCCCCCGAACCGGCCGACGCCGGGCTGGCCGTCCGGGACGTCGTGGAGGCCGTCCGGGAGCTGTCCCCGCTGCTGCCGCACGACGCCGCCTACCACGAGGCGCTCGTCAAGGATCTGCGACGCTGGGCCGACGACGGCTTCGAGGTACCCGACTTCCTCGACTCGCTGCTGGCCTTCCAGCCCGCCGCCGACCGCCGCGACGGTCTCCAGCACCTCGTCGTCTTCCCGATGTACACGCAGAACGGCAACCCCGACCGCAACCTCGAAGCGGTCGTGCTGCGCATGGTGTGGCCGGACTGGCTGGCCGAGCTGGAGCGCACCCGCTACGACAACCCGCTGTTCTGCGGCATCACCTTCGAGGACTTCACAGCCGGCTACGACACCAACTCGGCCGTCCTCTTCCCGGAGACCATCGCCGTGCGCGAGGCCCCCGCCCGCTTCTCCTGGGGCGGCATCTTCTGCGACCGCGAGGCCGCCCGCTTCCGCCGCGTCACCGAGGCCGCCGTCGACATCCTCGGCCTCGACCTTCCCGAGGACGTCGCCGCGATGGTCCACGACCAGAAGCGCTGCGAGGAGGCCTTCGTCCTGTGGGACATGGTCCACGACCGTACCCACAGCCACGGCGACCTGCCCTTCGACCCCTTCATGATCAAGCAGCGCCAGCCGTTCTGGATGTACGGCCTCGAAGAGCTGCGCTGCGACCTCACCGCCTTCAAGGAGGCGGTGAGGCTGGAGGCCGACGGTGTCCCGCAGGCCCGCGACGTGCAGTACGCCGTGCTCTTCGACCGCATGTTCCGCTTCCCGGTCACCGGCGAGCGCGTCCGCAACTACGACGGCCTCGGCGGGCAGCTCCTCTTCGCCTACCTGCACAAGCACGACGTCGTCCGCTGGACCGACAACAAGCTGTTCATCGACTGGCGGCACGCCCCGCAGGTCACGAACCAGCTGTGCGCCGACATCGAGAACCTCTACCGCGACGGCATCGACCGTCCGAAGCTCGTCCACTGGCTCGCCGGATACGAGCTGGTCGCCGGCTACCTCGCCCCGCACCCCGGCTCCCGCTGGGCCAAGGGCCCGGACGCCCTGGATCTGACACAGCCGCCGCGCAAACTCGTCGACGACGTGCTTCCGGACGAGTTTCCGCTCAGCATGTTCTATGAGGCGCTCGCCAAGAAGCTGAAGACCGTGATCGCCTCGACCAAGGGCATCACCGCGGCGGACGCCGAGCGGGTCGCCGCGTGAGCGCCCGAGTACACGCTGCTCAGGAGGCGAAGACCATGCAGAACGGCAACGGTGCACTGAGCGGCGCGGTGATCGCGGTGGCCGGCGCGGGCGGACCGGCGGGCCGGGCGGCGCTGCTGCGGCTCGCCGACGCGGGCGCGATCGTCGTCGGCTCCGACAACGACCCCGAGCGGCTCTCCGAGGCCGTGGACGCGGCCCGCTACGCACACGGCGGCGCCACCGTCGTCGGCGACACGGTCGATCTCCTCGACCTGCAGTCGACCCGTGACTGGGCCACCCGCATCGAGAAGGACTTCGGCCGGGTCGACGGCCTCGTCCACCTCGTCGGCGGCTGGCGCGGCAGCGAGACCTTCACCAGGACCAGCCTCGACGACTGGGACTTCCTGGAGATGCTGCTCATCCGCACCGTGCAGCACACCTCCCTCGCCTTCCACGAGGCCCTGCAGCGCAGCGAGCGCGGCCGGTACGTCCTGATCAGCGCGGCCGGCGCCAGCAGGCCCACCGCGGGCAACGCGGCCTACGCCGCCGCCAAGGCCGCCGCCGAGGCGTGGACACTGGCCACGGCGGACTACTTCCGCAAGGCCGGCGGGCCGGACGGGCCGACCTCCGCGGCTGCCATCCTGGTCGTGAAGGCGTTGGTGCACGACGCGATGCGCGCCGACCGCCCCAACGCGAAGTTCGCGGGCTTCACCGACGTCAAGGACCTGGCCGAGGCCATCGCCGGAGTCTGGGAGAAGTCCGCCGCCGAAGTGAACGGAAACCGTCTGTGGCTCACCGACAAGCCGTGAACCCTCCCAGGACCGACGCTCACCGTCATCACGACCCGGAGGTCCGCGGCTTCGCCAGCGACAACTACGCGGGGGTCCACCCCGAGGTGCTCGCCGCCCTCGCCCTGGCCAACGGCGGGCACCAGGTCGCCTACGGCGAGGACGAGTACACCGAGAACCTCCAGCGGATCGTCCGCAGCCACTTCGGCGCCACCGCCGAGGCGTTTCCCGTCTTCAACGGCACCGGCGCCAACGTCGTCGCGCTCCAGGCGGTCACCGACCGCTGGGGCGCGGTGATCTGCGCCGAGAGCGCGCACATCCACGTCGACGAGTGCGGAGCGCCCGAGCGGATCGGCGGCCTGAAGCTGCTCACCGTGCCCACACCCGACGGCAAGCTCACCCCCGAGCTGATCGACAGGCAGGCGTACGGCTGGGACGACGAGCACCGGGCGATGCCGCAGGTCGTCTCGATCACCCAGAGCACCGAACTGGGCACCCTCTACACGCCCGACGAGATCCGCGCGATCTGTGAACACGCCCATGCCCACGGCATGAAGGTGCATCTGGACGGCTCCCGGATATCCAACGCGGCGGCTGCCCTGAACGTCCCGATGCGGACGTTCACCAACGCGGTCGGCGTCGATCTGCTCTCGCTGGGCGGCACCAAGAACGGCGCGATGTTCGGCGAGGCGGTCGTCGTCATCGACCAGGACGCCGTCCGCCACATGAAACATCTGCGCAAGCTGTCCATGCAGCTCGCCTCCAAGATGCGTTTCGTGTCCGTGCAGTTGGAGGCACTGCTGTCGAAGGACCTCTGGCTGCGCAACGCCCGTCACGCCAACGAGATGGCCCAGCGGCTCGCCGAGGGCGTCCGCGTGGTCCGCGGGGTGGAGATCCTCCACCCCGTGCAGGCCAACGCCGTCTTCGCCCGCCTCCCGCACGACGTGAGCGAGCGCCTGCAGAAGCGCTACCGCTTCTACTTCTGGGACGAGGCGGTCGGCGACGTCCGCTGGATGTGCTCCTTCGACACGACGGAGGAGGACGTGGACGGGTTCGTGGCTGCCATCACGGAGGAGATGGCGCGCTGAGGGCTGCATAAATATACGACACTCCTCGAACAGCGCACCGGGATCTGCTACACCAAGGCCCATGCCCTGGCCGCGTTGTTGCGTGCCGAGGACATCCCCACGGCCCTGTGTTACCAGCGGTTCGACGTGGTGCACGGCCTGGTCGCCGTGCGCTTCAACGGCGCCTGGCACCGCCAGGACCCCCGGGGCAACAAGCCGGGTGTCGACGCGCAGTTCTCGCTGGACGGGGAGCGTCTGGCCTTCGTGCCGGATCCCGAGGCGGGCGAGTCGGACTACCCGACGCTGTACGCCGAACCGCACCCGGCCGTGCTCGGCGCGCTTCAGGCCGCCCCGGACCGTCCGTACCTGTGGAGGACGCTCCCCGGCGCCCTCTGAAATCGAGGGCGCCGGTTCTTGTGACACTCCTGTTGCCGGAGCTGTGGCCTCCGCCACGGCTCACCACCGAGGAGAGATGATCGACTCGGCACATGCGTGAGACGGCGGGAGTTCGGCGGTTCCTGGAGCGTTCGGAGGGGCATCAGCGCGCGGACATCCGTGTGGCCGTACTTCTGGTCGTCGTGGACCTGATCGTCATCAGCTGGGTCCTGATGCTCGGCACGGAGGGTGTCTTCACCGAGGACTGGCTGCCGTACCCGGGGATGATGGCTCCGGAGGGCGCGAGCTACCAGCACGACTCCGTCGTGTTCCTCTACCAGTTGGCGGCCGGCACCGTCGGCCTCGCCCTGGTCTGCCGACTGTGGCTGACCGCTGCGGCGCAACTGGTCGTGCTCAACTTCGGGGCGGGCTTCATCGGTTCCCTGTCGACCTACTGGAACCCATGAGGCGTCGGCGTACCGGAGATCGGTGAAGCCCGCGCCGGTCGAGCAGGTCAGCGGGCTTCGGCCTCGCGGACCTGTTCCGGGGTCGGGGCCGTGCCGCCGAGGTGCGCGGGCATCCACCAGGTGTCGTCCGGCCCCTTGGGCCGGACGGGGTAGGCGCGCTGTGCGGCCTCCAGCATCTCCTGGACGCGCTCGCGCAGCTGGCGGGTGATGGCGCCGGCGTACTTGTCCTTGGAGGCCTCTACCGCCTCGCCCACCCGGATGGTGACGGGGATGTGGCTGCGCCTGAAGTTGCGCGGGTGGCCCTTGGTCCACAACCGCTGGGTGCCCCACACGGCCATCGGGATCAGCGGGACGCCCGCCTCCTGGGCCAGCCGGGCGGCGCCCGACTTGAAGCTCTTCAGGGTGAACGACTGCGAGATGGTGGCCTCGGGGAAGACACCGATGATCTCGCCGGAGCGCAGCGAGTCCAGCGCGTGCGTGTAGGCCGCCTCCCCCTGCTTGCGGTCCACCGGGATGTGTCGCATGTTGCGCATCAGCGGACCGGAGACCTTGTGCCGGAACACCGACTCCTTGGCCATGAAGCGCACCAGACGCTTCTGCGGCAGCGCCGCCAGGCCGTCGAAGATGAAGTCCAGATAGCTGATGTGATTGCTCACCAGTACGGCGCCGCCCGAGCGCGGGATGTTCTCCGACCCTTTGCAGTCGATCTTCAGGTCCCACGCCTTGAACAGGGTGACGGCGAGACCGATCGCGGGGCGGTAGACAAGCTCTGCCATGGACGGAGTGGACCCTTCTCTCTGCCTGGGAAGGGGGATCCCGGCGGGAAGTTACGCAGCCGTAGGTTTACGGCATGCCGCAGATCGTGCCCCAAGAACGCACGAGTAGCCAGTCCTGCGGCCGGTCGAGGGCGAGATTCTCGTCACGTCGCCCACACGGACGACCGCGGAACTTCACCCGGCCTTTACTGCGCTCGAACGGTCACTCACCGGACGAGCGGGCACATGTCGCACCCGGGGCGGTACCCGAACACCGCGTTCAGGAAGGCCTCCGTGAGCGCCGCCCCGGCCGCCTCCGGACCAGCCACCCGGGTCCCGTGTGAAACCGACCGGACCCGCCGCCGCGAAGACCAGCCCGAACGGTCTGGGCCCCAGCCGTGCGACTCCGGCGCCCCGAACTCCGTCGGCGGCCCGATCCGAGGCCGTACGGGTGCGCGGGTGCGCGGAAGACCACAGGCGTACGGTGACCGCCCCGTCCGCCTGGCGGGAGCCGGGAATCCTTGCGGTCTCGTGAACGCTGAAGCACGCTGTGACCCCACCAGGGGGGCTGGCGCTCGCGGCGGCGAGCGCCTGCGGAATGCCGCGGCAGCGGCGGAGCGGGAGGATCAGGGTGCGCGGGCGGGACGGCGGCAAGCGGCTCGGCGCGGCGGAGTTGGGAGGGGCACTGGGTGCACGGGCCACGCTCGTCCAGTTCTCCACGGCCTTCTGCGCCCCCTGTCGGGCCACCCGCGGGGTGCTCGGCGAAGTGGCCGACATGGTCCCCGGCGTGGCCCATGTGGAGATCGACGCCGAAGACCACCTCGACCTAGTACGCCGACTGGACATCCTCAGGACGCCGACCGTGCTCGTGCTCGACGCGGACGGCCGCATCGTGCGCCGCGCCACCGGACAGCCGCGCAAGGCGGATGTGATCGCCGCGCTCGGCGAGGCCGTGTGAGGCCGAACCCCGGGTCCTGGGCAGCCACGGCCCACCTCGTCGACTCCAGCAGAAGGACACCTCCATGACGGCCACCTTCGGCCTCGGTTCCCCCCGGCTAGCCTCCCCCGACCTCCTGCGCTCCGTCTTCCGGCGGCACGCGGCGGGCGTGGCCGTGATCACCGCGCAGGGCGGCAGCGGCCCGGTCGGGTTCACCGCCACCTCGCTCACCTCGGTCTCCGCCGAGCCCCCGCTGATCGCGTTCGGCATCGGTACGGGCGCCTCCAGTTGGCCGGTGATCTCCGAGGCGGACCATGCGGGCGTGCACATACTCGGGGAGCACCAGCGGGAGCTGGCTGCCACCTTCGCCCGCAGCGGCGCCGACCGGTTCGGGGAGCCCACCGGATGGCGTAGCGGTCCGCAGGGAGTTCCCGTCCTCGACGACGTGCTCGCCTGGCTGGTCTGCCGGGTGGTGGCGCGGGTGCCCGCCGGTGAGCACCGGATCGTCCTCGCCGAGGTGGTCGTGGGTGACTCCTCGGGAACCGGACGGCCACTGCTGTACCACCAGGGCCGCTTCAACGGTCTGCGAGACTGATTCCCGCGCGACTACGCAGGGTTGCCTAACTCACAGTTCAAAGCGCTTGCTTAGCGGGCACGGGATACGGGAACGTAGACGTCGTACTGGCGAGTAATATTTCGAACGGAGCGCGGGTCGCCCCGATCGGGATCGGCCGCTTCAGGCGCCTATGCTGCCTGCAAGAAGGCAGCCCGGAAATGACGATGCAGTAGGAGAGCCGGCGTGAGCTTGAGGATCGTTGTCACTGTGAAGTACGTGCCCGACGCCACTGGCGACCGGCACTTCGCCGATGACCTGACCGTCGACCGTGACGACGTGGACGGTCTGCTCTCCGAGCTGGACGAGTACGCGGTGGAGCAGGCGCTGCAGATCGCCGACGAGGCCGACGACGCCG
The DNA here is from genome assembly GCF_037201975.1 of Streptomyces sp. TG1A-60. NCBI lineage: Bacteria > Bacillati > Actinomycetota > Actinomycetes > Kitasatosporales > Streptomycetaceae > Streptomyces > Streptomyces sp. TG1A-60. The sequence continues at coordinate 7,433,836 of NZ_CP147520.1, forward strand.
AGATCACCGTGCTGACCGTGGGTCCGGAGGACGCCAAGGACGCGCTGCGCAAGGCGCTGTCCATGGGTGCGGACAAGGCGATCCACGTGGAGGACGACGACCTGCACGGCACCGACGCCATCGGCACCTCGCTGGTGCTGGCCAAGGCGATCGAGAAGGCCGGCTACGACCTGGTGATCTCCGGCATGGCGTCCACCGACGGCACCATGGGGGTCGTCCCGGCCCTGCTGGCCGAGCGTCTGGGTGTTCCGCAGGTGACCCTGTTGTCCGAGGTGTCGGTCGAGGACGGCACGGTGAAGGGCCGTCGGGACGGCGATGCCGCCTCCGAGCAGCTTCAGGCCTCGCTTCCCGCCGTGGTCTCCGTCACCGACCAGTCGGGCGAGGCGCGTTACCCCTCGTTCAAGGGGATCATGGCGGCGAAGAAGAAGCCGGTGGAGTCCTGGGACCTGTCGGATCTCGACATCGAGGCCGAAGAGGTCGGTCTGGAGGGCGCCTGGACGGCTGTCGGCTCCGCGGCCGAGCGCCCGGCGCGCACGGCCGGCACGATCGTCAAGGACGAGGGCGAGGGCGGCAAGCAGCTCGCCGAGTTCCTCGCGGGCCAGAAGTTCATCTGAGGACACCTCCCCGCCTCTGGCTCCCTTTCCGCCCCCTCAAGCCTTCGAAGCACGCAGGAGCAATCCCATGGCTGAAGTTCTCGTCTACGTCGACCACGTGGACGGTGCCGTCCGCAAGCCCACCCTGGAGCTGCTGACCCTGGCACGCCGTGTCGGTGACCCCGTCGCCGTCGCGCTCGGCAACGGCGCCGCCGACACCGCCGCCGCGCTCGCCGAGTACGGCGCGACCCGGGTCCTCACCCACGAAGCCGCCGAGTACGCCGACTACCTGGTGGTACCCAAGGTGGACGCCCTCCAGGCCGCGGTCGAGGCCGTCTCCCCGGCCGCCGTGCTGGTCCCGTCCTCCGCCGAGGGCAAGGAGATCGCCGCCCGCCTCGCGCTGCGCATCGGCTCCGGCATCATCACCGACGCCGTCGACCTGGAGGCCGGCGACGAGGGCCCGGTGGCCACCCAGTCGGTGTTCGCCGCCTCCTTCACCACCAAGTCCCGTGTCTCCAAGGGCACGCCCGTCATCACGGTCAAGCCCAACAGTGCCGCCGTCGAGGCCGCCCCGGCCGCCGGCAGCGTCGAGGCGCTGAGCGTGAGCTTCGGTGCGCTGGCCACCGGCACCAAGGTCACCGGCCGCACACCACGTGAGTCGACCGGGCGTCCGGAGCTGACCGAGGCCGCGATCGTGGTCTCCGGCGGCCGGGGCGTCAACGGCGCGGAGAACTTCGCAGTCATCGAGGCCCTCGCCGACTCCCTCGGCGCGGCCGTCGGCGCCTCCCGCGCCGCGGTGGACGCGGGCTGGTACCCGCACACCAGCCAGGTCGGCCAGACCGGCAAGAGTGTCTCGCCGCAGCTGTACATCGCCTCCGGCATCTCCGGCGCGATCCAGCACCGCGCCGGTATGCAGACCTCGAAGACCATCGTGGCGGTCAACAAGGACGCCGAGGCCCCGATCTTCGACCTGGTCGACTACGGCGTCGTCGGCGACCTCTTCGACGTCGTCCCGCAGCTCACCGAGGAGATCAAGACCCGCAAGGGCTGAGCCTCCCGCTGCGGTCCGAGGCCCCCGCGACCGTGCCAACGGTCACGGGGGCCTCGGCTCATCCCAGGGTCAGCGAGGCCTGCACCGGCACATGGTCGCTCGGGTACACCCCGTCCGCGGAGAAGGTGTTCATCGCCGCCCAGTGGGTGGTCACCCCGGGTGTGGTGAGGATCCAGTCGATGCGTCGGCCGTCCGGCTTCAGCGCCCGGTAGCCGTGGTACGTCCCGTACGCGGGGCTGCGCGAGGCCGCCGCGTCCCACGTGTCCACCAGCCCGGCCTCCAGCATCAGGTCGTACACCCGGTTGTCGTGGGCCGCCGCGTTGAAGTCGCCGGTGACGATGACCGGTGATGACCGGTCCCACCCGGCGATCGTCTCGCCGATGAGCCCGGCGGAGCGCTCCCGGGCGTACTGGCTGACGCTGTCCAGATGGGTGTTGAGCACGTAGAACTCCCGTCCCCTGTCGGCGAGATCGGCGAAACGGACCCAGGTGACCATCCGCAGCCAGTCCGCGTCCCAGGTGTTGGAGGCGATCGCGTACGGGGTGTCGGACAGCCAGAAATGATCGAACTCGATCGGGTCGAGTCTGCGGGTGTCGTAGAAGATCGCCATGAACTCGTCCTTGCTGCCACCCCCTCGGCCGGTGCCGATCCAGTCGTAGTGGCCGCCGAGATCCTTCTCGATCATGCGCAACTGCTGGTAGAGGCCCTCCTGGGTGCCGATGACATGGGGTCGCTCGCGGCGCAGCAGCTCCCGCACCACCGGGCGGCGCACGGCCCAGGGCGGTGTCTTGTCGACGACGGTCGCGAAGCGCACGTTGAACGTCATGACGTTCAGGGCGCCCGCGTGGTCGCCGGCGGACGCGGGCTGTGACGAGCCCGCCGTGGTGAGCAGTGGCACGGCGATGGCGGCGGCCGCCGCGGACTTGAGCCCCTGGCGGCGCGTCACTCCGACCTCTTTCGGCACGCGATCTCCTCCCCTTGGGAATCAGGATGAAGCTTGCGTACTGAATACGGAAGATGGCGGCGGGTCGGCGGTGACCAGGGGGAGAGCATGGGAAATCCCACGTCGAGACAGTGTTGACCGGGGTGAAGACCGGCAGTTAGCTTCGTCATTCGGATTGATGATTCCGCCATGCGGAAAATGGAGGGCTTGGGATGGGGCAGGGCCGACAGGAGTACGTGGCGACGAGTCTCGCGGGCGCCGTCAGCGAGGAGATCAGCACCTTTCTCGCCCCCGTCGACGCGGAGCTGGCGCGTCGCTACCCGGGAGACCCCGGTACCCGCCAGCCCGTGCACACCGTCTACGTCCCCGCTGACGCCTTCGCCGCCGACACCATCCGTTCCTGGGGGGACCGGGCCCTCGCCGCCCTCGACGAGCACGCCCCCGACGCCGCCTCCTTCGCCGCCGTCCTCGGCCTCGGCGACGACCTCGCGGGGCCGGTGTACGACCGCGTCCGCGCCAAACTGGAGCGCGAACCGATCGAGGACCTGCGCGTCGACTTCGAGGACGGCTACGGGCCGCGCCCCGACGCCGAGGAGGACGAGACCGCCGCCCGCGCCGCCCGGCTCGTCGCCCAAGCCTACGCCGAGGGTACGGCCGCCCCGTACATGGGCATCCGCGTGAAGTGCCTGGAGGCGCCGGTACGCGACCGGGGCATCCGCACCCTCGACCTCTTCCTCACCGGCCTGCTGGAGGCCGGCGGGCTGCCCCATGGGCTGGTCCTGACCCTGCCCAAGGTCACCTACGCCGAGCAGGTCACCGCCATGGTGCGGCTCCTGGAGGCCTTCGAGACGGCGCGCGGGCTCGCGCCCGGCCGAATCGGCTTCGAGATCCAGATCGAGACCAGTCAGTCCATCCTCGCCGCCGACGGCACCGCCACCGTCGCCCGCATGATCGACGCCGCCGGGGGCCGCGCCACCGGGCTGCACTACGGCACCTTCGACTACAGCGCCTGCCTCGGCGTCTCCGCCGCCCACCAGGCCAGCGACCACCCCGCCGCCGACCACGCCAAGGCGATCATGCAGGTCGCCGCCGCCGGCACCGGCGTACGCGTCTCGGACGGCTCCACCAACGTCCTGCCGGTCGGTACGACGGAGAAGGTCCACAACGCCTGGCGGCTGCACTACGGCCTCACCCGCCGCGCCCTGGCCCGCGCCTACTACCAGGGCTGGGACATGCACCCCGGCCACATCCCCACCCGCTACGCGGCCGTCTTCGCCTTCTACCGGGAGGGCTACGAACAGGCCGCCGCCCGCCTCTCCCGGTACGCGAACCGCGCCGGCGGCGACGTGATGGACGAGCCCGCCACGGCCAAGGCGCTCAGCGGCTATCTGCTGCGGGGCCTCGACTGCGGCGCCCTCGACATCGAGGAGGTGTCCGGGGCGACCGGCCTCACCCGCACCGAACTGGAGGGCTTCGCGGCGCCCCGGCGCGCGGATCCGACGATCTCGGGCCAGTAGGCGGGCGGGTCTGACACGGGACGAGTGGCGGTCCTGTGACAGCCGTCGCCACGGGGCCGGGCTCCCCTCGGGTCCCCGCGGACTGTACGCCCACTCACCGGCGCGTCACAGGAACGGGTGTGGGTTGCGGGTGCGGACCACCAGGCGGACGGTGCCGGGGGTCTGCTCGACAAGCCCGCCACCGCAAGGGAGGAGGGAGTCTCCCGGCTTCAGGCGGGAGAGCACTTCAACGCCGGCGGGACCTGGGGGCGCAGCCCCGAAGAAGGGCGACAACAACGCCCCCGGTGCCCGACCTTCCGGGCTGCCGGCCTACGACTGCGGGTGAGGCCGTACGTACTGCTCCAGGCCCGACACCGTCGTCCACCTCCGCTCGGCGAACACCTGCCTGCCCCGGGCGCAGAGCGCGCGGTCGCCGCGCGCGCGGGCGCAGAACTCGTCGGGCGTGGTGCCGAACAGCTCGCGCAACTCGGCGGACGCGGCGAGGAGTTCGGTGATCAGCGGGCGCTGCCGGCCCGGATGCGGGCGCGGTCCCGGACCACCGTCGCGCAGGACACCCCACCGGTTGACGTAGATCCAGGCCTGATCGAGGACGTCGCCCGACTCCAGTTCGACCCGGAAGGTGTCGGCGGGCAGGGCGGCACGGTGGAAGTTCCCGGTCGGTGAGTCGACGCCCTCACTCGCGTCGACCACGGCGAGCTGTGCCTCGTCCAGCCAGGTGATGAACAGGTCGCGGGTCGTGCCGGGGGAGTGGAAGGGCGACGCGGACATGTAGCCGAGGAGGCTGACATGGGCGGAGACGCCGATCCCGACGCCGGTGACCCTGGCCTTGACCATGGGGATCCGGCACTCCACGCCGTGCTCCGCCATCTTGTGCACGAGCTGCGCGGGGCAGGCGTTGGAGCCGACGGACAGGACGGGGACGCGGTCCTCGAAGAGGAGCGTGTCCAGCGGGAGCATCCGGTTGCCGTCCAGCAGCGCCGACTGCGGGGGCCGGGCGCCCGGATAGCTCAGCGGGTCCTCGCGCGGCGCCACGGCGAGGCCGAGCGCTTCGAGCGTACGGGGGTCGGGGGCCGTCAAAGGTCAGTCCGGGGGTGGGAGTTCGCCCGAGCCCCGGGCGATCAGCCGGGTCGGCAGCTCGATGCGCTCCGGGGTGACGAGAGAGCCGTCCAACTGTTGGAAGAGACGCTCGGCGGCGGTGCGGCCCAACCGGGCGGGGTCCTGGGCGACCACCGTGACGCCCGGCCGGAGCAGATCGGCCAGCTCGAAGTCGTCGAAGCCGACGAGGGCGACCGGGCGGGGATGCCTGGCGATGACCCGCACGGCCGTGACCGTCACCCGGTTGTTGCCCGTGAAGACCGCCGTGACCGGCGCCGGGCCGGACAGCATGACCTCGGCCGCCCCGCGGACCCGCTCCGGGTCGGTGACACCGAGGGACATCCACGCGTCCTCGACCGGTATGCCCGCGTCCTCCATGGCCGCCCGGTAGCCGCGCAGCCGCTCGGCGGCGGTGTGGATGCGGGGCATGTCGCCGATGAAGCCGATGCGGCGGTGGCCGTGGGCGATGAGGTGGGCGACCCCGTCGCGGGCACCGCCGAAGTTGTCCGACAGCACCACGTCGGCGTCGATCCGCCCTGCCGGACGGTCCACGAACACCGTGGCGACCCCCGCCCTGATCTCCGGCTCCAGATAGCGGTGGTCGTCACCGGCCGGAATGACCACGAGCCCGTCCACCCGGCGCGCGCACAACGCCAGCGTCAGCTCCTGCTCGCGGTCCGGGTCCTCCGCGCTGGACCCGTTGATGAGCAACGAGCCGTGCGCGCGGGACACCTCCTCCACCGCGCGGCTGAGCGGACCGTAGAACGGGTCGGCGAGGTCCTCGAGGACCAGGCCGATGCTGGCCGTGCGGCCCTTGCGCAGCACCCGCGCGCTGTCGTTGCGCCGGAAGCCGAGCGCCTCGATCGCCTCCTGGACGCGGCGCTCGGTGTCGGGGGTGACGCCCGGCTCGCCGTTCACCACCCGGGAGACCGTCTTCAGGCCCACACCGGCCCGGGCCGCGACGTCCTTCATCGTGGGACGGTTGCCGTAGCGGTTCTCGGGGCGGCGGGCGGTCTCGGGCACTCTGCGCTGTCCTTTCCTGTCATCCACGGGTGTGGTCGGTGGTGCCGTGTCGGATCGGAATTGTGCGGTGTTGAGGACGTGGCGTCGAGCATAGAGCCTGGACAACGTTGTCACTGCCGGGAGAGACTGTCTGTCGCGTTCTCTGGCCGGCGCCCCCCACCGGCGAGCGTCGTGCCGCCGGTTTTCCGGCCGGAGATCCGTGCGCCGCTGGATCCGGGTGCCCGGTAGGAGACTCGCAGTGGGAGAACTGACACTGATGCAGACCGACATCGTGGCCGCGCTCGACATCGGCGGCACCAAGATCGCCGGGGCGCTGGTGGACGGCCACGGCCGGATCCGGGTGCGCGCGCAGCGCCCGACGCCCGCGCAGGAGGACGGTGACACCGTGATGCGGGCCGTCGAGGAGGTGCTCGGCGAACTGACCGCCGTCCCGCTGTGGAGCGGGGCCACGGCCGTGGGGATCGGCAGCGCGGGCCCGGTGGACGCCTCCGCGGGCACGGTGAGCCCCGTGAACGTCCCCGGCTGGCGCGGCTTCCCCCTCGTCCAGCGGGTCCGCGCGGTGACCGGCGGGCTCCCCGTCGAGCTGATCGGCGACGGCGTGGCCATCACGGCGGCCGAGCACTGGCAGGGCGCGGCGCGCGGCCACGACAACGCCCTGTGCATGGTCGTCTCGACCGGCGTCGGCGGCGGCCTCGTCCTCGGCGGTCGGCTGCACGCGGGCCCCACCGGCAACGCCGGCCATATCGGTCACGTCAGCGTCGACCTCGACGGCGACCCCTGCCCCTGCGGTGCCCGGGGCTGCGTCGAGCGCATCGCGAGCGGCCCCCACATAGCCCGCCGCGCCCTGGAGAACGGCTGGCGGCCGGGCCCCGACGGGGACACCTCCGCCGCGGCGGTCGCCACCGCCGCCCGCGACGGCGACCCCGTCGCCGTCGCCTCCTTCGAACGTGCCGCCCAGGCCCTCGCCGCGGGCATCGCCGCCACCGCCACCCTCGTCGAGATCGACATCGCTGTCATCGGCGGCGGCGTCGCGAACGCCGGCGACGTCCTCTTCGCCCCCCTCCGCACCGCCCTCAAGGACTACGCCGCCCTGTCTTTCGTCCAGCACCTGAGCGTCGTCCCTGCCGTCATGGGCACGGACGCGGGCCTGGTGGGCGCCGCCGCGGCGGCACTGACCCGCCGACCGGGCACGTCGGCGGCGGGGGTGGGGTGACCGCGAGGTCCGGTACCGGAGGAGCGCGGGGCGGCGGGACCGGCGTGCTCGCGGCGCCGCCGGGGCTGCCGATGCCGGGCAGCCGTACCGTGTCTTCGTCCGGTGGTCGTGCCGGGCGTCCGTCCTGTGGTGGTGTCGGACGTCCGTCCTGTGGTGGTGCGGGGCGCCCGTTGGTCGTGATGCGTTTCCGTTCGGTGGTCGTGTGCGGCTGTCCGGTGGTCATGGGTGCGTCCCGTTCGCTGGTTGTGTCGGGACTCTGCCTTGTGGCTCTGCTCGGCTGTCCGGCGGACGTGCGTGCTTCCGGCCGGTGGCCGCGTCGGGCGTTCGCCCCAGGGGCGGGCGTCACTGCCCTGCGCCCCGTGGTCGTGCGCTGCTGCCCTGTCACCGTGCCACGCTTCCGCCCTGTAGCCGTGGCGGGCCACGGCCCGCGGTCCTGCCGCGCTCCCGGCCCCGTGCCCGGGGCGGTCGAGGCGGCGTGGCGAAACGCCGGAAACCGGCCGTGACCCCTCGCCCCGTTCCGCAGTTGAGCGGGGCATGAAGAAGCGCAGCATGCTCGCCATCGCCTCCCTCGCCACCGGTTTCGTCGTCGCGGCCGTCACGCCGTCGCACGGTCTCGACGCCGGAGAGACGCTTGGGAAGGCGGACGCGCTGAGCAAACTGGACGTCGAGGGCACGCTCGGCAAGATCAGCAAGACGGTCGCCGGTGACAGCCTGGCGGTCGACGAGGACGCGTTGGGCGGCATGGCGGGCCGGCAGGGTCAGGAAGGCAAGGGCGGCAAGGAAGGCTGACGGCGGCAGGCGGCGGGGCACTTGTCCGTCCGCTGAGCGCGGTGGCGGGATCCCACGGGGTGGGATCCCGCCACCGTCGTATTTCGGCTCCTCCTCAGCGGCTGGTTTCCGTGGCGGGGTGGAGGGCAAGCCTCAGGGGGCCAACAGAAGAGGGGGAACCGTGATCGTCTGGATCAACGGTGCGTTCGGTGCGGGGAAGACCACCACCGCACGGGAACTGATCGAACTGATCCCGAACAGCACGCTCTTCGACCCCGAGGTCATCGGCGGCGCACTCACACACCTGCTGCCGGCCAAACGCCTCGCCGAGGTCGGCGACTTCCAGGACCTGCCGAGCTGGCGACGGCTGGTGGTCGACACCGCCGCCGCCCTGCTCGCCGAGCTGGGCGGCACCCTCGTGGTCCCCATGACGCTGCTCCGTCAGGAGTACCGCGACGAGATCTTCGGCGGCCTCGCCTCCCGCCGCATACCCGTACGGCATCTGCTCCTGGCACCGGCCGAAACGATACTGCGGGAGCGAATAGCCGGGCGGGAGGTCCCACTGGACCTCCCCGACGGCGAGATGCGGCTGCGTCAATGGGCGTACGACCACATCGCGCCCTACCGCGCCGCCCTGGGTGGCTGGCTCACCGCCGATGCCCACCTCGTCGACACCAGCGCCCTCACGCCGTACGAGACGGCGCGGCGCGTCGCCGACGCCGTGGCCATCGGCGACGTACCCGTGTGCGACATCGTGCAGACCCCCGAGCCGACCGCCGAGACGGTCGCAGCGGGGGTCCTGCTGTTCGACGAGGACGACCGCGTCCTGCTCGTCGATCCGACCTACAAGGCGGGCTGGGAGTTCCCCGGCGGGGTCGTGGAGGCCGGTGAGGCACCGGCCCGCGCGGGCATGCGCGAGGTGATCGAGGAGACCGGCATACGGCTCGACGACGTGCCCCGGCTGCTGGTCGTGGACTGGGAGTCGCCCACGCCCCCCGGATACGGTGGACTGCGCCTCCTCTTCGACGGCGGGCGCCTCGACACGACGGGGGCCCAACGGCCCGTGCTGCCCGGCCCCGAGCTGCGTGACTGGCGGTTCGTCACGGAGGAGGCGGCGGCGGACCTGCTGCCGCCGGTGCGGTACGAGCGGTTGCGGTGGGCTCTGCGGGCGCGGGAGCGGGGGGCGGCGCTGTACTTGGAGGCGGGTGTGCCGGTGTGACGGCCCGCCGCCGTCTCGGGAAGGTCGCGGGGCGACCGCGGGTCCGCGGCTGATCGCCCAGTTCCCCGCGCCCCTTGAGGGGCGCGGTACCGCACCGGTGTTGCATGGACAGCTCAGTTCGCCGCGTAGTCGCGCAGGAACAGCGCCTCCGCCACCGACATGCGCTCCAACTCCTCGGGAGACACGCTCTCGTTGACCGCGTGGATCCGGGCCTCGGGCTCGCTGAGACCGATGAGCAGGATCTCGGCGGCCGGGTAAAGAGCGGCGAGGGCGTTGCACAGCGGGATGGAGCCGCCGTGGCCCGCGTACTGCATCTCCTGGCCCGGGTAGGCGACCGCCATGGCCGCGGCCATCGCCTCGTACGCCGGGCTGGAGGTGTCGGCGCGGAACGCCTGTCCGTGGCCGATCAGCTCGCAGCTCACCCGGGCGCCCCAAGGGGTGTGCGCCACCAGATGGGCTTCGAGCAGCTTGACGGCGTCCGTGACGTCCACGCCCGGCGGGACGCGCAGACCGATCAGGGCGCGGGCGCTCGCCTGGATCGACGGGGTCGCGCCGACCACCGGCGGGGCGTCGATCCCGAGCACGGTGGCGGCCGGGCGCGCCCAGATACGGTCGGCGACCGCGCCGGAGCCGACCAGCTCCACACCGGCGAGCACCTTGGCGTCCTTGCGGAACTGCTCGTCGTCGTACCGCAGACCGTCCCACGACCCGTCGCCCGCGAGCCCGTCCACGGTCGTCGTGCCGTCCTCGGCGCGCAGCGAGTCCAGTACGCGTATCAGCGCGGCCAGCGCGTCGGGGGCCGCGCCGCCGAACTGCCCCGAGTGCAGGTTGCCTTCGAGGGCGTCGACCCTCACCCGCATGAGGATCATGCCGCGCAGGGAGGCGGTGACCGTCGGCAGCCCGGCGCGGAAGTTTCCGGCGTCACCGATGACGACGGTGTCGGCGGCGAGCAACTCGGGGTGCCGCTCGGCGTACTGCTGGAGGCCGCCGGTGCCCATCTCCTCGGAACCCTCGACGATCACCTTGATGTGGACCGGGACCCCGCCGCTCGCCTTCAGCGCCCGCAGCGCCAGCAGGTGCATGATCACGCCGCCCTTGCAGTCGGCGGCACCGCGCCCGTACCAGCGGCCGTCGCGCTCGGTCAGCTCGAACGGCGGCGACACCCAGGCGGCCTCGTCCAGCGGCGGCTGCACGTCGTAGTGCGCGTAGAGCAGGACCGTCTTCGCGCCCTCGGGACCGGGCAGGCGGCCGTACACCGACTGCGTGCCGTCGGGGGTGTCGAGCAGGGCCACGTCCTGGAAACCCTCGGCGCGCAGCGCGTCGGCGACCCAGTTCGCGGCGCCCTCGCTCTCGCTCCTCGGATACTGGTCGAAGTCGGCCACCGACTTGAAGGCCACCAGTTCGGTGAGCTCCTCCTTCGCCCGGGGAATCAGCGAGGCGACGGTCTCGGCGACCGGGTTCGACGGCATGGGCACGCTCCTCGTGGGTGCGACGTTGTCCTGCTGTGTGAGTGGCTGCGTACGCGCTTGCCCGGTGAGTCGGTGTAGGGCGCATGCGCTGCCGATCCTCCCACAGCGGACCTCGGCGCCACCGCCGTAGGATGCTGGGGACAGGTGCGGCAGGCGGCTGGATCGGGAGCAGTAGACCATCGTGAGCAGCGAGAACTCTTCGGCGGACGACGTGCAGCGGGTGTGGGACGTCGTCGTGGTGGGCGCGGGCCCCGCAGGGGCTTCGGCCGCCTACGCGGCGGCGGTCGCGGGACGCAGCGTCCTGTTGCTGGAGAAGGCGGAGCTGCCGCGGTACAAGACGTGCGGCGGCGGCATCATCGGCCCCTCGCGCGACGCGCTGCCGCCCGGCTTCGAACTCCCCTTCAAGGACCGTGTGCACGCGGTCACCTTCTCCCTCGACGGCCGCTACGCCCGTACGCGCAAGTCCAAGCAGATGCTGTTCGGGCTGATCAACCGGCCCGAGTTCGACCAGCAACTCGTCGAGCACGCCCAGAAGGCCGGCGCGGAACTGCGTACGGGCGTCACGGTCACCCGGGTCGAGCAGCACGGCTCGACCGTGCCGGACCGGCGCACGGTCGCCGTCGTCCTGCAGGGCGGAGAGGCACTGCTGGCGCGGGCCGTCGTCGGCGCGGACGGCAGCGCCAGCCGCATAGGGGCGCATGTCGGGGTGAAGCTGGAGCAGGTCGACCTCGGCCTGGAGGCGGAGATCCCCGTGCCGGACACCGTCGCCGAGGACTGGAAGGGACGCGTCCTCATCGACTGGGGCCCGATGCCCGGCAGTTACGGATGGGTCTTCCCCAAGGGCGACACACTGACCGTCGGTGTGATCTCCGCGCGCGGTGAAGGCGCCGCCACCAAGCGGTACTTGGAGGACTTCATCGGACGGCTCGGCCTCGCCGGGTTCGAACCGAGCGTCTCCTCCGGGCACTTGACGCGTTGCCGCGCCGACGACTCACCGCTTTCGCGGGGGAGGGTACTGGTGTGCGGGGACGCGGCGGGCCTGTTGGAGCCGTGGACGCGGGAGGGCATCTCCTTCGCCCTGCGCTCGGGGCGGCTCGCGGGGGAGTGGGCGGTCCGCATCGCCGAGGCGCACGACGCGGTGGACACCCGCCGCCAGGCCCTGAACTACGCGTTCGCCGTCAAGGCGGGGCTGGGCGTCGAGATGAGCGTCGGCAAGCGGCTGCTGATCGCGTTCGAGCGACGGCCCGGACTCTTCCACGCGGCACTCACCGGGTTCCGGCCCGCCTGGCGGACCTTCGTCGACATCACGCGTGGCTCGACCTCGCTGGGCGAGATCGTCCGCACCCACCCGATCGCCCAGCGCGCGCTGACCGCGTTCGACAAGTAGGCGCCGGACGCCGGGCCGGCCCATGCGGCATGGACCGGCCGACAGCCGGCGGCACCCCGGCCGGTCACTGCTTGACGGTGATCCGGAAGACGGGGTGCCTCGGCGCGGCGGCGAGCAACTGCTCGTCGGTGGAGTCGGCGTTGACGTCGCCGAAGAACCGGCTCACCTCCCAGCCCCACTTCTTGAGGTAGGCGCGCAGGACGACGGGCTTCTCCTCGTCGGGCAGTTCGAGCGCCGTGAACTCCTGTACGCGGCGGCCCACCTGGAGCCGTCCACCGCCTGCCGCCCGCATGTTGCGCACCCTGTCAGGAGCGGGTCGCCGTCCGGGTCGGGCTCGCCGCCGACGCGCCGGGGTGAGGTGTGGCCCCGGCGACGAACGCCGTGAGCCAGCGGTGCACGACTCCGGTGTGCCGCACCAGATCCCGGGCCCGCCAGTCGGGGCAGGTCGGCACCGCGGCGTCCGTGCCGGCCTTCCGGACCGCCGCGACCAGCAGCCGGCCCTCCTCGTCGAGTGCTCTGATGTCCTCGGCGCTCTCCAGGGGGCGAGTCCGCCGGATGAAGTGCGCTCGAAGCGCCCGCCCGGAACAGGGGCGGGCGCTTCGGTTCGTCGGGAAGTGGTGAGCTTCAGGAGGCGCCAGGGGGTTCAGGGGGTTGCTCGTATGCGGCCGTCACGGTGCCTCCCTGCGCCCGGCTCCGCGTGCGCCAGCCACTCGGCGACACTGCGGGCGATCGGCTGGCCGGTGTCCATCTCCACGAACCCGAACTGGCCCGACTGGTTGCACTCCAGGAACCACCAGATCCCGTCGGCGTCCTCCACGAAGTCGAGGGCCCCGTACGAGAGTCCGGCGTCACGCAGATAGGCCCGCACGGCCGTGGCGGTACGCGCCGGGACGCCGACCGGCTCCCAGGGCGCGGTGGACGGGGCGAAACGGACGTCCACCTCGTCGGGGTGGGCTCCCGGGGCGACCGTCTTGCGGGCGGCCAACATGCGGTCGCCGACGGCCGTGAGCCGGATGTCGGCGGTCTTGGCGATCCGGCGCTGCAGCAGCGTCGGGCCGAACGCGACGGGGGTGAAGTCGGTGCCCGGCGGCACCCGGCTGGTCGGAACCGTCCGGGGCGGCTCCTGCGGGTGTGTGCCGGAGACGGGCTTCACCACCAGGTCGGGGAAGCGTTCGGCGAAGTCGCGGGCCGCCTGCGGGAACGTGGTGATCAGCGTGGCCGGTACGGGGAGACCGCAGCGCTGGGCGTGCCGGAGCTGCCAGGGCTTGTGGCGGGCACGCCGGGCCGCGTCCGGGTCGTTCATCCAGCGGGCGCCCGTGCCGCGCAGCATTCCGTACAGCGCCTGCGAGGACTCCTCGGTCAGCCACGCGGACGGCTCGGCGACCTTGGCGGCCGGAACCCCCGGCCGCCGCAGCCAGACCGACCGCAGCCCGCTCATGCTCACCAGCCGCCCTCCGGCGTTCAGATGTCCGCGGAAGGCGCCGTAGACGTACTCACCGGAGAGCGCCACCCCGCCGGGCAGGTCGGCGGGGTCGAACCGGACCACCGGTACACCGGTCCGGTTCAGTTGTGCCACCACCAGATCCGCCGTCACGTCCTGTTCGCAGGTGAGGATCAGTACGGTCATCGTCACCGGTCCGCGTTCAGTCGTCGAAATGGGTCTTCGAGCCCGCCGTTGAGGTCGTCGCTCCCAGTTCCCGCATCAGACCCTGGTCATGGGCGGCGACCCGCCCGTCGGCGAGTACGTTCAACTGCAGTGCGGAGTCGTAGGTGTACGGAGCGCTGAACTCCAACTGCTCAGTTGTGCGAGCGTAGTTGAGCACGAACAGTCGCATCGTTTCTCCTTGTTCGGGACCATCCGGAAAAGCGGATGGTGACGCTCCGGCCGTCCTCTGTCCGACCGGGGCGCGGTGCCTCCAGGGAGTTATACGAATCGAACGACTGAATGGTTGCCTCATGTTGTCGGAGGACTGAGTTCATTCCCCGCGAGGTGTCACGGAGCAACGGTGAGTGGTCATTTCGCCACCGAGTGACGGGTGGTGAACGCGGTGACGGAGGCGAACGCGGCGAGCACCGCGACGCTGGTGAGCGCGGTCGGGAGGGAGACCACTCGGCCATGAAACCGACCGCGTGGGCCTGGGAGCATGTCGAGGTGCCCGAGGGTGGAGGCGGTGACGACGCCGCCCGGGCCGGCCGGCGCGCCGGCGCGTTCGACGGCGACGGGGAAGATGTGGGCGAGGCCCGGACCGGTCACCGCGAAGCGGAGCAGGGCCGCCCACACCGAGGGGCGAGGGAGCCGAGCAGTGTGCCGGCCGTCGCGGTCGCGCCACCGGCCACGAGCACCGTGGTCCTGCCCGGGCGTTCGAGCAGGGTCGTCCCGTCAGCCGGCCGATCGTCATGGCGAGCGCGAAACACGAGTAACCGATCGCCGCGACTCCGGAGGAGGTGATCGGTCCTCCTCCAGGTGCAGGGCGCCCCAGTCGGCCGGCGCGCCCTCGCCGTACGTCGTGCACCCGGCGATCAGACCGAGGACGACGAGCAGGCCGCGGGTACGGCCCGTCGAGGTGGCGCGGGGCGGGCCCCCTGCTCCTCCTGCCCACAGCCGTGGTCCGGCGGAGCAGGGGGCTCGTGGCGCAGCAGGGCGGGCGCGGCGGCGGTCACGCTGGCCGAGCACGGCCATCGGTAAGCCGATGCTGAGGGCTTCGGGGGCAAGGCCGACAGAATGCGGGGCGTGGGCCGGTGCTTTCGGAATGTGGAATTCCTTCGGGAGGTACTCATCGTTTTCGCGGGAGTGTCCGGGTCGGTAAAATCGGACTGGGCATGCGACACCGTTTCACCGGAGGTCAGCGGTGCTGTGTCGAAATCGCTCGCCGCATGCGCCCGCCCATTCCCCAGCCGATTCCGCGAGCCGCCGGAGGTCGGCCGGCCGCCCGGAACGTCCGCAGGCGCAGGGAGTTGCCGACACGAAGACCGAGGAGAACGCCGTGTCCGCTCCGGCGATCATGGGGTTGAGGAGGCCGACCGCCGCGAGCGGCAGGGCGGCCACGTTGTAGGCGGACGCCCAGAACAGGTTGGACCGGATGGTGCCGAGGGTCCGGCGGGCGAGGCGGATGGGGTCGGCGGCCACGCGCAGATCGCCGCGTACGAGGGTCAGGTCCAACAGGACCGGGGTGAGGCCGAGCGACCGCAGCCAGGTGATCGTCTCCGCGCTGGTCGCCTTCACCGCGTCGGCGACTTCGAGGACCGCGCGGGCCTCGCCGTCCCAGGGGACAGCGTGCCCGGATGCCCGGATGCCCGGATGCCCGGATGCCTCGGACCCGGACCCGGACCGTGATACCCCATAGGGGTATAATGGGTGGAGGCCCGGACCCGAAGGAGACCGCCATGAACACCGGACTGAGGATCGCCGCGTTCGCCGCCGCGCTGGCCGCGACCTTCGCCGCCGCCTACGCCGTGGGCGACGGTGTCGGGCCCGTCATCAAGGACGCCGGGGAGAGCACGCCCGCGCGCCACGACAGCCACAGCGAGACCTCACCGAAACCCGACGAGGGCGGCGGCCACGCCGGACGGCACGAAGCGGCCCCCGTCGGCGGACTGCAGATCTCCGAGGACGGTTACACCCTCGACCTCCGGACTCCCACCGTCACCGCAGGGCAGCGCACGGAGCTGCGCTTCGTCATCCGCGACGAGGACGGCCACGCCGTCACGGAGTACCGGCGCGAGCACGAGAAGGAACTGCACCTCATCCTCGCCTCCCGTGACCTGGTCACCTACCGCCATCTGCACCCCACCCGCGCCGCCGACGGCACCTGGAGCACCTCCGTCGACCTGCCCGAGGCGGGCGGCTACCGCGTCTTCGCCGACTTCACCCCGGCAGGGAAGAACACCGCGAACCTCACGCTCGGCGCCGACCTGGCGGCCTCGGGCACCTACAAGCCCGAGAAGCTCCCGCCGACGGGCAACACCGCCGAGGTCAACGGCTACGAGGTCGAGCTGGAGGGCGGCCTGCGTCCGGACGCGGCGGGCGAACTCAGGCTCAGGGTCTCCCGTGACGGCAGGCCCGTCACCGACCTCCAGCCCTATCTCGGTGCGTACGGCCACCTGGTCGCCCTGCGCTCCGGCGACCTCGCCTACCTCCACGTCCACCCGAACGGCGAGCCCGGCGACGACGAAACCCGACCCGGCCCGGACATCTCCTTCACGGCCACCGCGCCCAGCGCCGGCACCTACCGCCTCTTCCTCGACTTCCAGCACGAGGGGAAGGTCCACACGGCCGCGTTCACGGTCCGCGCGGGCGGCACGGCGGCCTCTGAGGAGCCGCACGAGACTTCGCCCGGCCATGCCCACTGAGAAGCGGCGCCACGGTCCCCGCCGTCGCGCCTACGTCGGCATCCCCGACCTCCAGGCCTTCAACAATGCCTGCTGCCGTGAGCTGGGCACCTCACCACGCTCCCTGCGCGGGGCCCCTCGGTGGCCGCGTCAGGGGTCACGAGCCCCGCTTGACCGCCTTCAGCACCACGAACTTGGCGTCGCTCGCCACGAGTTCACTGTTCCCGAAAACTCGTCGCAGCGTTATGTGATAGCCCAGATGACGGTTCCCGACCACCCACAGCTCGCCGCCCGCCAGCAGCGCCCGCCGCGCACCGGTGAACATCCGCCGGGCGGTCGCGTCGGTCGTCGCCTGGTGGGAGTGGAACGGCGGATTGTTGAGCACGAGATCCACACTCCCCGGCGCGAACCCCTCCAGCCCGTCGCCGACCCGGAACTCCGCTTCGCCGTCGGCGTTCGCCCGGTACGTCGCCTCCGCCGAGGCCACCGCCTGGTACGACTCGTCCACGAACACCACCTCGGCGTCCGGATCGGTCAGCGCGACCGCCGTACCGACCACGCCGTTGCCGCACCCCAGATCCACGGCCCGCCCGCCACCCCGGCCGCCCGGCAGATGCCGTAGGAAGAACCGGGTGCCGATGTCGAGCCGGTCGGCACAGAAGACGCCCGCGTGGTTGACGACCCTGCGCCCGGCCACCACGCCGACGTCGTCCGGGAGTTGATAGGTGTACGGCCATGGATCGTTCCCCCGCGCCTCGATGACCCGAGCGTCCGGGGTGCAGAAGATCAGCCGCGCCTTCTGCCGGGCGAGCGAGGTCCGGGTCGGGCCGAGGATCCGCTCGAAGAGCCGAAGCGTCGAGGTGTGGATCTCCTTGACCATCCCGGTGCCGACCACGACCGTTCCCTCGTGCACGGCGGGCGCGAGCCGGTGCAGCTGGTCCTCCAGGAGCGCGAGGCTCTTGGGTACCCGGACGAGGAGCACGTCGACACGGCCCGGAGGCGGATCCTGGGTGGTCAGCAGCCGTACCGTGTCCGCCTCCGCGCCGTTGCGCGCCAGGTTCGCCCGTGTCGCCTCCCGGCTCAGATACGAGTCGGTGATCTGCGTCGGCCGGTGCCCGGCGAGCGCGGTGGTCAGCGCGCCCCATCGGTCACCGACGACCACGACCGTCCCGTCCGACGGCGTCCCGCTCTCCGCGAGATGGCTCAGCAGATACGCGTCGGACGCGTCCCAGGCGCGCAGCCGGTCACGGGGGTCCTCGGGAAAGCGGGCCAGGGCGTACTCGCCCCAGGGCGCGGTCATACGGTCGCTCATCGTGTGCCCCAGGCTAGCCGAGCCCCAGCTCACGCCCTCTCCGCGCGGCCCTACACGGACGTGGAACTGCGCAGCGGTGATCTCTTCGTGTTCGGCGGGGCGTCCCGGCAGGCGTACCACGGTGTGCCTCGGGTGCACGCGGGGACGGCGCCGTCCGGGCTGGGGTTGACCGGACGGCTGACGTCACCTCCGGGTCAGCGGCTTCGCCGGCGGCTGAGGCTCCCCGGGCGGGGGCCGACGCCCGGCGGATCATGGGAGACTCGCCCTCATGGACGGCAAGGCGGCCCCCAAGGCGGCGGGCGAAGGGACGACGACGCGGACTCGGCTGGACCGGGGGAGGGGCGCGCTCGGTCCGGCGCTGGAACTCGTGCACACCGGGCGGGCGCCGACCCGGGCGGTGCTCACCGCCGGGCTGGGAGTCACCCGGGCCACGGCGGGCGCTGTCGCCGCCGAGCTGGAGGCGCTGGGGCTGATCCGGGTGGACGCGCACCCGGGGGCCGCCGCCGGTTCGCAGGGTCGGCCCTCGCACCGCCTGGAAGTCGCCGAGGAGGGGCCCGTCGCGCTCGCCGCCCAGGTGCACGCCGACGGCTGGCGGGCCGCGCTGGTGGGGCTCGGCGGCCGGATCGTCGCCACCGCGCCCGGCTGCGAGACCGTGGACGCCGACCCCGCGAAGGTGCTCGGCTCGGTCGTCGACGCGGGCGCCGAACTGCTGCGCGAGACCGGCCGGCGGTGCGTGGGCGCGGGACTCGCCGTGCCGTCCGCGGTCGCCGAACCGGCAGGGCTGGCCCTGAACCCGCTGCACCTGGCCTGGCCGGCCGGCGCGCCCGTCCGGCAGATCTTCGCCGAGCGGGTGCGCGCGGCCGGGATCGAGGGACCCGCGTTCGCGGCCAACGACGTCAACCTCGCCGCCCTCGCCGAACACCGGCACGGCGCCGGGCGCGGCTCCCGCGACCTGCTGTGTGTGGCCACCGGGCACCGCGGCGTGGGTGGTGCGCTGGTCCTCGACGGCCGTCTGCACTCGGGGAGTTCGGGCCTCGCCCTGGAAGTCGGCCACCTCACCGTCAACCCCGAGGGCCGTCCCTGCCACTGCGGCAGCCGCGGCTGCCTCGACGTCGAGGCCGACCCGCTGGCCTTCCTCACCGCGGCCGGCCGCGACCCCGGCCCCGCGGTCTCCCTGCTCCAGCAGGCCAACGACCTGATCCGCACCCGGTACGCCGACCCGGCTGTCCGCACCGCCACCGAGACCCTCATCGACCGCCTCGGTCTCGGCCTCGCGGGCCTGGTCAACATCCTCAACCCCGACCGCATCATTCTCGGCGGCATGCACCGCACCCTCCTCGACGCCGACCCCGACCGGCTGCGCACCGTCGTCGCCGACCGCGGCCTGTGGGGCCGGCAGAGCGGCGTCGCGCCGATCCTGGCCTGCACGCTGGACCACAACAGCCTTGTGGGAGCTGCCGAGTTGGCGTGGCAGCCGGTCTTCGACGACCCTCTGGGCGCGCTGGCCTGAGGGGTCAGGCGCGCACGGGACCTTCTGCGTTCGGGCCGCATCCGGTGCCCGTCCACGATCACATACACACCCGCCGTAGTGATCAGGAAGTTGGTCGCGAACACCAGGAACTTCCGCCAGGTCGGCCCTGTCCGACAGGTGGATCGCGCGTTCGGGGAAAGGAACCCGTCATGCTCAGCGTGAACGCGAGAACGCGCGCGGCGACACAACCCGGGGTCTCCACGCCGTTGACGAGTGGGTCGCCCACGATCCACGCCGTATGCAGCCCCGCGCACACCAGCAGGCACGGACCGAGAAGGAGGGCACACCAACACGGCCAAGGCGTACGGCTCCGGCGACGCGACGCCGAGGACCCCGGACGGGATGAGCGTCGGCTTCCCGCGCCGGCCGTTTCACCGCGTTCATGGAGCCCTCGGCCCTCGCGGGACCGCACCCGGCCCGGCGGGCGGCACGCCTGGACCTCCGGCGTGCCGCCGCCACCGAGTGGCACCGGCCGGCGTCCGCACGGACGCCGGCCGACGGCGGGATGGTCACCGCCCGGTCAGCCTGCGACGGCGGACCGGGCGGGAGCCTGCTCGGACCTGCGCCCCCGTGCGGCGGCCCTGCGTCCGGTGTCGTACGTCTGTCCGGTGTCGTGCGGCTGCCGGACGTTGTACGGCGAGATCTTCGGCACCGCGGGCGAGGATGCCGGCAGGGTGAACCACACGACCTTTCCCGACTCGCCGTGCGGCCGTACACCCCAGCTCTCGCTCACCGCGGCGACCATCGCGAGGCCGCGACCGCAGGTGGCGAAGGGCTCCGCGTCCTGGACGACCGGGAGGCGGGGGTCGTGGTCGTGCACCGAGACCGTGAGCCGGCCGAGGAGCAACTCCATCTCCACGGTGCACATCTTGTCCGGCTCCGCGTGCCGGTGGACGTTGGACAGCAGCTCGGTCACCCCGAGTGCGGCCCGCTCTATCAACGGATCCAGATGCCAGTAGCGCAATTGCGCAGATACGATTCTGCGGACCTGGCCGATCCGCGACGGCAGGGCTTGGAGCTCCACCGTGCAGTGCCTGCTTTGCTGGCTGATCACGGCTGCGACTCCCCGAATTGAGTCCGGAAGAAGATCGGAGTACGGATCCAGCGAGGTGGCTGGGCGAAAAACGCCGCCTGCTGTGGGGGCGGCCCACTACGACTGCCGCCTGGTGTCGGCGGAAGCCTGGGCTGCCGCCTGCTCGTGGGTGGCTGCCTACGGCCGCCGCCCGCTGTCGGGGCCGGCGGGCTGGTTCGCAGCGTTATCACCGGTAGACCCAGAGTGACGTGAGACCAGAGTGACCCAGGGGGTCCGGTCCCGCAACTCGCGGTTTCCGTCAGCCGCTACGCCCCGCGGCCCTGCGCACCGCCTCTATGAACCGGCGCGCCGAGGGCGGCCCGGGCTTTCCCGGAGCCGGGTCGTGCTCGTTCAGCGTGAGCGTGTAGCGGGTGCCGTTGACGTCGGCCAACGCCCGGTCCTCGTTCGCGAACCAGGGCTTCGACGCCCTCACCGCCTGCACCGGGGCACTGTCGATCTCGCTGCCGTAACTGGTGAGCAACTGCAGTCGGCCGTCCTCGATCCGGACCTGTCCCGCCCGGGTGAGCTGCCGCAGCCTCTTTCCGATCCGCACGCCCGTGGCCGTGAACTCCGGCTCCGCCATGTGCCCCGCCCCCTAGCGCTTCGGCTGTCCTGTGTCGTGATCCGTCGCGGACCGGGGATCCAGTGTGCCCGAGGTCGTCCGCCCCCTGGCCGGCTCCAGTGCTGTCGAGTCGGCCCGTGCGGTGCAGTCTGCACGGCCCCGACGTCGAGCACCAGTGCGCACGGTGGGCCGGGGGCGGGGTTCCGGCGCATGCGCGGCATGCGCCCCCCATGCGCCCCGCGCATCGCAGCCACTGGAGTGCCCTTGAGGTACTCAAAGGCATGTTTATGCAGGTGAGAAGCGTGCGGAAGGCGCCTATCATCGAGGCGTCCGACGTCGCGCACGCCGTCGGCGCGATGCGTGAGGAGCACGCCGTGAACATCCCCCGCCCCATCCATCCCGGCGCGACTCTCGACGTCGACCACAGCGACACCGCGTACCGGAGCTGGCTCAAAGAAGCCGTCCGCAAGGTCCAGGCCGACGCCAACCGCTCCGCCGACACCCATCTGCTGCGCTTCCCGCTGCCCGAGCGATGGGGCATCGACCTGTACCTCAAGGACGAGTCGACCCACCCCACCGGCAGCCTCAAGCACCGCCTCGCCCGCTCCCTCTTCCTCTACGGCCTGTGCAACGGCTGGATCCGTCCGGGCCGCCCCGTCATCGAGGCCTCCAGCGGTTCCACGGCCGTCTCCGAGGCCTACTTCGCCAAACTGATCGGCGTCCCCTTCGTCGCCGTGATGCTCCGCACGACCAGCGCCGAGAAGATCCGTCTGATCGAGTTCCACGGCGGCCGATGCCACTTCGTGGACGACTCACGGAAGATGTACGAGGAGTCGGCCCGCCTCGCGGCGGACACCGGCGGTCACTACATGGACCAGTTCACCTACGCCGAAAGGGCCACGGACTGGCGAGGCAACAACAACATCGCCGAATCGGTCTTCCGCCAGCTCCGGCTGGAGCGCTTCCCCGAGCCCGCCTGGATCGTCGCCACGGCCGGCACCGGCGGCACCTCCGCGACCATCGCCCGGTACGTCCACTACATGCAGCACGACACCCGCATCTGTGTCGCCGACCCCGAGAACTCCTGCTTCTTCGACGGCTGGACCACCGGGGACCCCGACGTCACCTGCGACTGCGGCTCCCGCATCGAGGGCATCGGCCGTCCCCGCATGGAGCCCAGCTTCGTCCCCGGCGCCGTCGACCGCATGATGAAGGTCCCCGACGCCGCCAGCGTCGCCGCCGTACGAGCACTGGAACAGGCCATCGGCCGCAAGGCCGGCGGTTCCACCGGCACCGGCCTGTGGAGCGCGCTGAAGATCGTCGCCGAGATGGTGTCGGAGGGCCACCAGGGCAGCGTGGTCACCCTCCTGTGCGACCCGGGCGACCGCTACCTCGACAAGTACTACTCGGACGAGTGGCTGGAGGAGCAGGGCCTGGACATCGCGCACTACACGGCAGCGATCGAGACCCTGCTGAAGACGGGCGTGTGGGGAGACTAGTGCCGCGGCAGGCGGCGTTCGCCCGCGAAGGAGCGGGCGTCCGGGGCGTGCTCTCGGTGTGCCGGCCGGAAGGCGTCATCCGCCCGAAGGGCCTGGACGTACTCGTGCTTTCGGCCGGTGCGGCGAGAGTGCGTGCCGGGCGTCGCGACGGGTCGAACGTCGCCTGTGGCGGAACCAGGGGGACATGAGGCCGCGCCCAGCGCCAGTCCTTCAAGGGTGCGGGAACCGCGCGACCAGCCACGAACGGCCCGCAGCCTCAAGTCGACCTCATGCGAAACGGCGCTCACACATCGGCGCCGTCGTCAGAGTCCTCTCCGGCCACCACCAGCCGCCGCAGATGCTCGGAGACCTCGGCCCGCGCCTGCGCGGCCAACCCCGCGTCGGTCACCAACGTGTCGACCTGCTCCAGCGCCGCGAACGAACTGAGCCCCACCGTCCCCCACTTGGTGTGGTCCGCCACCACCACGACCCGCCGGGCCGACTGCACCAGCCGCCGGTTCGTCTCGGCCTCCGCCAGGTTCGGCGTCGACAGCCCGGCCTCGACCGATATCCCGTGCACCCCCAGGAACAGCACATCGAAGTGGAGCGCCGCGATCGCCTGATCGGCCACCGGACCCACCAGCGAGTCGGACGGCGTCCGCACCCCGCCGGTGAGCACCACGGTCGCCGCACCCTGCCGGGGGCCCGAGGTGCGCTGGGCTGCGTGGAAGACGTCGGCGACCCGCACCGAGTTGGTGACCACGGTCAGATCGGGCACGTCCACGAGCCGGTGCGCGAGCGCGTACGTCGTCGTACCGCCCGACAGGGCGATCGCCGAACCCGGCGCGACCAACTCCGCGGCGGCCCGCGCGATGTCCTCCTTGGCGGTCAGCTCCAGCCCCGACTTCGCCTCGAAACCCGGCTCGTGCGTGCTCGCCTCGGCCACCGGAACCGCGCCGCCGTGGACCTTCTCCACCGCGCCCTGACGGGCGAGCGCGTCCAGATCCCGGCGCACCGTCATGTCCGAGACACCGAGCTTGCGCGTCAGCTCGTTGACCCGGACCCCGCCCCGCCGTCGTACCTCGTCGAGGATCAGGGAACGGCGCTGCTCCGCGAGGAGGTTCTGGTTCTCACCCACGCTCGCTCCGGTCCTCTCGCCCCATCACGCTCGACACGCCTCCCATACCCCCTCCGACGAGGACATTCCCCCAGCCCCCGGTCCCGAGGACGTCCCATGTTCGCATGCCGCACCACCGGCGGCGCCACTCCCCGCACAGGCGCGCGCCCGTCGTGCTCCGTTCCTGGCGCCCGCCACCGGCGCACGGATCGGGGAGATTCCGTGACCACAGGTGTACGAGTCCCGCCCAACGGCGATCATCAGTGCCTGCACATCACCTGACTTGCGGCGCGTCACGGGGGAAGCGGAACAGTGGATCGTGCGAGGGAACATACGGCACATACGGAACCCAGGGAACATTCGGAGCCCACCGGGCCGGGAAAGCACCGGGAATCCGGCCGTCCCCCGGCGGACGGCGCCGCCCTCGAACTCCTCGTCCACGGCGTCGGTGGCACCACCCCCGAACGCATGCTGGACGATCCGCGCACAGTCCGCATCACCGGCGACGACACGGCCGCCGTCTTCCGGCGCATCGACGACGCCGACGCGGAGGCCCGGCCCTCCGACCACTGCGGCAAACCCGTCCCCGAGGCCTACGTCTGGTGCAACCTCACCTCCGGCAACGGCTCGCGCGCCCTGTGGCTGTTGCTGCTGCCGTTCATGGTCGTCAACCTCGCCCACTGGATGCGTCCCACCACCCGTGACCGCAGACGCACGGTACGTCTCTACGGCCTCCTCGTCCGCCTGACCGGCCTGACGCTGACAGTGCTGCTCGTCGCCGCGGCCTGCGAGGTCGCCCTGGACCTGACCGCCTGGCAGTGTGCCGGCACACGCGCGTGCGCCGAGGAGCACACCTGGCTCGGCTTCCTCTCCCCGGCCGTCTCCGCCGACGGTTGGTGGAGCCGGCCCGGCCGCCGCCTCGCCCTGGCCGCCCTGGTGCCCGCCGCGCTCACCGGCCTCCTGTGGTACCTCTCCCACCGCACCTGGAGCGACTACGAGTCCCAGCGGCCCATGGACCGCGAGGACACCCGCCTGGATGACGAGAAGGCGCCACGCGTCGCACCCGACGTCGAGGAAACGGCACGCGTCGCACTCGGCCGGCCCGGCTTCTGGTACGGGCGCCGCCTGGTGGCCAGGCTGCGCGCCGCCCATGCGGCGGCCGGTTTCCTGACGGTCGCGGCGGCCGTCGGCACGTCCGCGGCCCGCCACGACCGCCGGGCGGGCGGCCCCACCTTCCTGGAACTCCTGGGCTGGCTGCTGAACACGGCACTGGTCGTGCTCGCGGTGGTCGTGGTGTGGGTGGTGTGCCGCCGGGGCCGCAGCGAGCGGCGCCTCGACATGGAACTGGACGAGCACCTGGTACGCCGCCTGCCCGCGTGCTCGATCGCCCTGCTCGTCCTCGCCGCGGTGTACGCCGGGTGGTCACGCCCCGGCTGGCGGTCGGCGGGGCGGCTGCCGGGAGACATGACCTTCGGCGGGATCACCCTGGTCCAAGGCGTGCTCCTCATCGCGCTCGGCGTGGTCGCTCACATTCTCTACCGCTCCCGCCCCGACCCCCGCACCGCCATGTACGGCCTGGCCGGCCCCGCCGTCGCGATGCTCGCCTGCGCCCTAGGCGGCGTCATGTCCGCCGGCGTCGCCCAACGCGTCGCCGACTGGCTGGGCGGCACGGACGACGCCCTGCCGGGCCCACCGGTCCTTCTCACCTGGCAGGCCTCGGTGATCCCGCCTCTCCTCCTGGTCGTCCTCGGCCTTCTCGGCTGGCTGGCCCGCCGCACCTGGGTACTGCGACGAGCGGAGACGGCGGCGGTGGAGCGGGAGTACGACCTGGTGGAGGGCCGGTCCCACCACGAACGCCGGGCCGAGGAGCGATCGAACGAGGAGGCGAAAGACCGACTGGGCGAGGAGGCGGCGGAGCGACCGGACGAGGAGCAGGAGTCCCAGGACACCGGCCGCACCCGCCGCATCGCGCGGACCCGAGCCATGGCCGCCCTCACCGACAGGGCGCCGCGCATCATCGGCATCACCTCCACCGTGACCCTGCTCCTCGGCGCCACAGCCCTGACCGGCGCCCTGGCGACGCGTGAGACACCGGCGGAGGCGGCGCACGACTCGTACGACGTCGTCGCGGGCGCCGCCGAGACCGCGCAGGCGCTGGGGTCCTGGCTGACAGGCGTGGGCTTCCTGCTGTTCGTCACCTGGGGGCGCCGGGCCTACAAGGACGCCTCCGCGCGCCGCACGATCGGCATCCTCTGGGACGTGGGCACGTTCTGGCCGCGTGCCGCCCACCCGTTCGCGCCGCCCTGTTATGCCGAGCGGGCCGTGCCCGACCTGACCTGGCGCATGGCCGCCTGGACCCGCGCCACGGGCGGCCGACTCGTCCTCTCCGGCCACTCCCAGGGCAGTGTCCTCGCGGCTGCCGCCGCCTGGCAGTTGCCCCCGTCGGTCCGCAGGCGCGTCGCGCTGCTCACGTACGGTTCCCCGTTGGAGCGGCTGTACGGGCGCTGGTTCCCCGCCCACTTCGGCCCGGAGCCGCTCGCCTCCCTGCACCGCGAGGTCGACTGCTGGCGCAACCTCTACCGCCTCACCGACCCCATCGGCG
Organism: Streptomyces sp. TG1A-60; assembly: GCF_037201975.1. NCBI lineage: Bacteria > Bacillati > Actinomycetota > Actinomycetes > Kitasatosporales > Streptomycetaceae > Streptomyces > Streptomyces sp. TG1A-60. The sequence continues at coordinate 7,460,117 of NZ_CP147520.1, forward strand.
GCCCCGTGCGTCTGACGAGCCGATGCGGACCGCCAGTCGACGCGGAGCCCTTCACGGACCCGCTCGCCCACGGTCGCACCGGTGCCCACCCCCTGCCCGCCCCGATCCTCGGCCACTCCGACTACCAGGCGGACCCGGCCTTCGTCCACGAACGACAACGACTACTGGCGCGCATCGGCCCGGAGGTGCCGGGCCCCCGGCAGTCCTAGGTCACGTCCGCCGGAACCTCCGGTCACTCGTCCGGGCAGGAGACGTCCTGTCCCGGCCGCTGTCCCGTGCGGAGGAAGGTCGTCACCGCATGGTCGCCGCAGGCGTTCCCCCTTCCGAGATACGCGCCGTGCCCACCGCTCTCCAGCGTGACGAGCCGGGCCCGGTCGCCCAGCGCGGCCCGCGGTTTCAGCGCGCCGAAGTAGGGGGTGGACGGGTCCCGCCGGTGCTGGATCATGAGGATGTTGGACGGCCCCTCGTCGGTGATCCGGGTCGGCTTCTCCATGGGCCTGTTCTTCCAGAAGGAACACGGTGTGACGTTCACCGGCATCCCGGCGGTGAGCGGATACCGCACGCGGTTCTCGGCCACCGCCTGCCCGTGTGCGGCCACCGAGGCCGGCCAGCGCACGTCGTTGCAGACCACCGCCATGACGACCGCCGCGTCCTCGTCGCGCAACGGTCCGGCCACGTCGGGTGTCAGGACCGGCCTCGCCTTCGGGTCCATGACCTGCCGTATCAGCCGGGCCAGTTCGTCGAACAAGTTGTCGTTGTACAGGGCGCTCTGCATCGCCTGCCGCAGCCGGTTGCCGGTCAGCGCACCGCCCTCGGTGGTCGTCGTCCTCGGCGCACGGTCCAGTTCGGCGGCCAGGGACAGGAACAAGGGCCGTACGTCCTCCGGCTGCTCGGTGAGCCGCAAGCCCTCCGCATCCTGCGCCGGGTCGGCGGCCCAGGCCGCGAAGTCCGGGAACCGGTCCTCCGCGCCCTGTGCCATGTTCGCCAGCCAGCCTCGCTGGACCAGCCGAGGATTCGGGTCGCCGCTGCTGTCCAGCACCCAGCGTCGGTCCGCTCCGGGTACTTCTGCGCGTACACGGCGCTCACGTAGGTCCGTACGACACCCCGTACGCCGACAGCCGCTCCTCGCCCAGGGCATGCCGGAAACGGTCGATGTCCCGAACCTCGTTGGCGGTGGTGAGGCTGCGCAGCACCGCCCCGCCGTTCGTGGCGCCGGAGACGGCGGTCGGGGTGGTGGCGGCCGAGACGGAGAGGGCCAGGACCAGGGTTCGTCGACTGAGATGCGTCATGGGGATCATGCTGCCCGCCGGATCACTCCGGTCCCATCCGGCCGACAGCACACCTCGGGTGGGGTTTCCCCCGGGGGCTCACCCCAGGTGCCTCCGCTACGGCAGCTCCGGCAGGTCCTCCCCGTACAACAGCGTCAACTCGTCCGTGCTGGGTTCGTCGACCTGGGCCACCCGGCTCGCGTGGCGCTCCACCATCGCCTCGAAAGTCTGTCGCGCGGTACGGCCGTTGCCGAAGGCCGGGCCCTTGGGGATCGCCGTGAAGTACTTCAGCAGCGCCTCGCCGGCGCCCGGCGCCAACCGGTACTCGTGCTCCTCTGCCTGCTGTTCCACGATGCGCAGCAGCTCGTCGGGGACGTAGTCGTCGAAGGTGATGGTCCGCGAGAAGCGGGACGCCACGCCTGGATTGACGGTGAGGAAGCGCTTCATCTCGGCCGTGTAGCCGGCGACGATCACCACCACGGCGTCCCGGTGGTCCTCCATCAGCTTGACCAGCGTGTCGATGGCCTCCTTGCCGAAGTCCCGGCCCGAGTCCTCCGGCGACAGCGCGTACGCCTCGTCGATGAACAGCACCCCGCCACGGGCCCGTTCGAAGGCATCCTGGGTGCGGATCGCCGTGGAACCGATGTGTTCGCCGACCAGGTCCACGCGGGACACCTCGACGAGATGCCCCTTCTCCAGGACACCGAGCGAGGCCAGGATCTCGCCGTACAGACGGGCCACCGTCGTCTTGCCGGTGCCGGGGGAGCCCGTGAACACCAGGTGCCGCTTGACGGACGCCGCCTTGAGGCCGGCCTCCTGGCGGCGGCGGCCCACCTCGATCATGTCGGTGAGGGCGCGGACCTCGCGCTTGACGCTGTCCAGGCCTACCAGCGCGTCGAGTTCACCGAGCACGGCCTTCGAGGTGCGCGCCGGCGCCTCGGGCTCGGCGGCGGGCGGCGTGATGGCCGGCGGCTGCTCGGTGGTGCGCTGGCCCGGAATCGAGCCCAGCAGTCCGGGGGACTGGGACGTGGTCTGTGGGAGCGTCTCCTTCGCCGTCGGAAGCCGCACGCCCGCGCTCTCGTCGCTGGTGCAGTCCTCGACGACAGGGCCGCCGCCCGCGGTGCCGGGGCCGCCGTCCGCGAACTCGTAGCCACCACGCGCGCAGCGCTCCGTACGGCACTTGCGCAGGGCCGCCCGGCAGCCGTCGATGATGTGGAAGCCGTAGCCGCCGCTGCCCGTCACCCGGCAGTTCAGGAAGCTGCCGCGGCCCTCGGCGGAGACGTAGAAGCCCGCCTCGGCGGGTGAGGTGACCGTGCAGCGCTCGATGGTCGGGTCGGCGCCCTTGGTGACGATGACGCCGGTCTGTGTGCCGTCCACGGTGCAGCCGTCGAGGGTGCCGCCGCTGCCGTGGTCGCGGAACCAGGCGCCCGTGGCGGCGTCCCGGATGCGGCAGTCGTCGAGCTGCGCGGTCGCCCCGTCGCTCACCGACACCGCCGTGTTCCGCACCTGCGACAGATCACTGTCGACGACGTCCGCGCGGGAGCCCCGGTCCAGCACGAACAGCGCGTCCGGCACGTCGTGCACCCGGCAGGACTCCAGCACCGCCGTCGCCCCGTCGCTGACCCAGACGGCCGGATAGTCGCCCGTGCTGTCGAAGATCTCGCACTGGTTGGCGTCCACCCGTGTACCCGGGTCCCACACCGACAGCCCGTTGCGCCCGAACTGCCGGACCGTCGTGCGGGTCAGGGTGAGGACGGAGCGGGAGCGGAGGTCCACCGCGTTCTCCGGGATGTCGTGGATGCGGCAGTCCGCGAGGGTGAGCACGGCGTCCGTGTCGAGCGTGACCCCGTCGGCCGTCGTGCGGTGCACATCGCAGTCGGTCAGATGGGCCGTGGCCCGCCCGGTGATCTGTACGCCGCTGCCCCGGACCTCGTAGACCTCGCAGCCGACCGCTTCCAGCGAGGAGTTCTCCCCGGTCGCCGCCAGGCCCGAACCGGAGGTGTGGTGCACCCGGCACCGGTCCAGGCGCGGATGGGCGCCGCCGCGCACCGCGACACCGGCCTGGCCGGCCGCGACGACCTCGCACTCCTCGAACACGCCACCGCCGCCGTCGACCACGGCGATGCCGATCCCGGCCGGGTTGTCGACCGTGCAGCGCCGGACCGTCGGGCGGGCGCCGCCGCGCACCTCGATGCCGGCCGCGGAACGCGTGACGATCCGCAGGTCCATGAGCTCGGGCGTGCCGTCCTCGACGAGCAGTGCGGGCGCAGCCGCGTCCTGGCCCTCGACGTGCAGGTCCTGCACCACGGCCGAGGCGGAGATGGTCAGCGGCACCCCGTCCAGGGGCGCGATGCGCACCGAGCCGGGCGAGCCCTCCGGGCCGCGCAGCGTGACCCCGCGCTGCACGACGAGGTTCTCCCGGTACGTGCCGGGAGCGATGATGAGCACATCGCCGTCGCTCGCGGCCTCCAGGGCTGCGGCCAGCGATGCGTACTCACCCGTGCGGCGCCGCCACCGCGATGTACCGGTGTGCGTCACCTGGACCGTGCCCTGTGCCATGGCGTTGCTGTGCCCCCACCTCGTGGAACGCGGGTCGATGCCGAACAGTTCGGCTGGTCGGTCCACCGTAGCGTGCGCGGGCGGGGGGAGTTGACCGGAGTGCCAAGGCTCAGCTGCCGGCGCCCGTCCTGCCCCAGTCCGGACCCGCCTCGTCCCAGGCATGGTCCCAACGGGCGTACCGGCGGCGGACCATGCGCCAGAGGATCAGACGCCTGCCGCCCTCGACGAGCCCCGCGGCGAGCACGGTGGCGCCGAATCCGGCCAGCACGGCGTGGGCCGTAGCGGTGGCGCTGTCCAGGGGGCGGCCCACTTCGCGGCCCTGCCCGTCCGTCCACAACGTGAAGCGGTCGCCGGGCCGCGGGGTCATGAGGTTCGCCATGACCGTGCCGTGCCGGTCGGTGCCGTCCGGACCGGTCCAGTCGGCGACGACCCGGCTCTGCCGGTCGGGGGCCGTGGCGGTCTCGGGGTCCGGGGCGATCAGGGAGCCGTCGACCTTCTTGACGACGGTGGCCCGCACCCGGTGCCGGTTCTCCTGCTGGTCGCGCACGGACTGCTGCAGGGCGCCCTGGGCGGTGGTGCCGACGACCGCGCCGATCAGGGGCGCGGCGACGAGGATCAGTACGAGGGCCGCGAACGCCAGCCAGCCCTCCGCCAGATCGGTCGTCCGGCGCAGCGGATTGTGCCGCCAACGCCACAGCCCGCCGAACGCCCGTAGTCCACCGATGGCCCGCACTGTCCCCCACCCCCCTTCCGCGTCCGTGGTGACCCCGAACCGGGCCGTCCACGCGCGATCCCGGTCAGGAGAGAGCGAAATCACCCTCCCACCGGCCTTCTCGTGAACTTCTCACAAAGCCCCAACGGTCGGGCCGAGAGCCTGTGTTCCCTTCACATGAACCATCGTAGGAGCTTGAATTTTCAAGGTGGGAAGAGGGGTTAGCTCAAGACCGCCCAGACCTCATCGAGATCGAACGCCCTATTCGAGTATCCGCACCGGATCTCCGATCCGGACCGTGCCTCCGGATTCCGGAACCAGGTTCTGCCCGAAGACCAGCTTGTCGCCGAAACGACGGTGGCGGGCGAGTGCGCGCAGCGGTTCGCGCCCGCGCTCGGAGGTGTCCTGGTCGGTGGTGGTCACCACGCACCGCCCGCACATCTTGGCGACCCGGAACATGACCTCCCCGACGGCGATCCGCCGCCAGTCGTCCTCGGCCCACGCGACCGTGCCGTCGACGACCACGTTCGGCCGGAAGCGGCTCATCGGCAGCGGGCCCTCCTCGGGGTGGTCGCCCCGGGCGACGAGCGAGTTGAGCGCATCGAGCGAGGCGCGCGTGGTGAGCAGCAGGGGATAGCCGTCGGCGAAACTGACGGTCTCGCCGGGGCGGGCGTACTCGGGGTCGATCGGGCGGCGGGTGGCCGGGTCGTCGAGGTGTACGAGACACACGGGGAGACCCAGGTAGTCGCTGAACCAGGCGTGCGCCGCGGCGTCGGCGGGGACCCCCTCCACCTTGTCCCGATGGATCTCCACCGTGGTCGTGCCGGTGGACGCGGGCACGGGGACGGTGAGCGGCGCACGGCCGGGCGCGGACAGCAGGAGACCGCCGCCGGGCCGCGGCCCGGCGGCGGCCAACGCCATACGCGGATGCGTGCGTTGAGTGATGATCTTGCCCGAGTCGTCGACAAGCACCCAACGGCGGTCGCCCGCCAGCCCCCAGGGCTCCACGACGGCCTCGTCGGGGGCGAACCCCCGGGCCGCCTTCAGCGGGTGGACATGTATCGAGTGCAGTGACGGATTCCCCATGGGGTCATCCTGCCAGCAGGCTGCGACAACCCCACGCGGATGTCTCCCGTGGGCTCAGTACCCGCGGTACTGCTGGCCGTTGTACGGCTCCTGCTGGTACGGGGCGGCCTGGGCCGGGCGGGGGGCCGCCGGGCGCATGGCCTCGTAGCCGGTGTTGCCGGTCGTCGGGCGCTGCTGCTGCGGCTGGGCGCCAGGGTAGCCGCGCGGAGCGCCGGCCTGTTGCGGGATGTACGCGTTCGGCGCCTGCTGGAGCGGCGAGGGCTGCTGGGCCTGCGGATAGCCGTAGGCGGGGGACGGCTGGGAGGGACCGGTCGGCAGCGCGGGAAGCGCCGACGGGAGCGCGGGCAGATTGCTGCCCGGGGTGTCGTACGCGGCGGGTACCCGGATCGGGGCGATCTGAGGGGTTCCCCGCTCGGCGACGAGAGAGTCGTAGATCGGGGTGTCCGCGAAGGACGAGGCGGAGTAGTAACCGCCGCCGTAGGTGGAGCGGGGGGAGGTCATGGCACATAAGTTAAGCCCACGATGTGCTGGTTGGGGAGACCGATAAGAGGGTTGTTTTCCGTGTCGGCAGTGACGCTGGACCCCCAATACGAGCGAAGTCGGCGAAAAGGGGCAGCGATACGCGTTCTGATCGTGTAAAGGGAGAGTTCCTGGCGGGTTACCGGTGGATGGAGACGGATCTTTCGGTACGGCTTCTGGGGGTTCAGGCGTCCGGGGAATAGGTTTGGCGCCGACAACGGATCCGACCGGATCCGACGCTGCGTGGGACGCGGCCTGGCGACGACCTTCTGGTCGACCTTCTGATGGGGGCGGACATGTCAATGCCGAAAGGATCGAACACCGCGGTACCGACGACCGCGCTACGCGTGGAACTGGGCCGGCGTTCCGGACCGGGCGTGCCCGACACGGATGCCTCGGCGCTGCTGCTGGTGGGTGGAAAGGTGCGTTCCGGCGCCGACTTCGTCTTCTACAACCAGCCCGCGCACTCCTCCGGCGCGATACGGCACGAGGGCAAGCGGGACGCCGACGGCCAGGTGACCGACTCGCTCCTCGTCGACCTCGCGCGCGTGGAGCCCGCCATCGAGACCGTGGTGATCGCCGCCTCGGCGGACGGCGGCAGCTTCGGGCAGGTCCCCGGGCTGTACATCCGCGTGATCGACGAGCGGGCGGGCACCGAGGCCGCCCGCTTCGACAGCGCGGACGCCGGCGCCGAAACCGCTTTCGTGCTCGGGGAGTTCTACCGCCGCCAGGGCACCTGGAAGTTCCGCGCCGTCGGCCAGGGCTACGGCAGCGGACTCGAAGGCCTCGCCGCCGACTTCGGCATCACCGTGGACGAACCGCAGCACACGGCGGCGGCAGCGCCCGTGGCACCGCCCGCGCCCGTGACCCCGCCCGTCACCGTGCCGCCCCCCGTGACGGCACCGCCGCCCGCGCCGCCGGCCCCGGTCCCCCTGACCAAGGTCACGCTCACCAAGGAGGCCCCGGCGGTCTCCCTCACCAAACAGGGCGGCACCTCCGGCGCCCTGCGCTTGAACCTCAACTGGGAGGTGCGCAAGCAGTTCAAGGGGTGGGGCGGCAAGCTGGGCCGGGCCGTCGCGCACCACGCGGACCTCGACCTCGACCTGTGCGCCCTGTTCGAGTTGTCCGACGGCAGCAAGGGCGTCGTCCAGGCACTCGGCAACGCCTTCGGGGCGTTGCACCGGCCGCCCTTCATCCACCTCGACGGCGACGACCGCACCGGCGCCGTGAGCAGCGGCGAGAACCTCACCGTCAACCTCGACCACAAGCAGGCCTTCCGGCGCATCCTCATCTTCGTCACCATCTACGAGGGCGCCCGCTCCTTCGCCGATCTGCACGCGACGGTCACCCTCCAGCCGCAGCACGGAGCACCCGTCGACTTCTCTCTCGACGAGTGCACCGTCCCCTCCACCGTCTGCGCCCTCGCCCTCATCACCCACCAGGGCGGCGACCTCATCGTCCAGCGCGAGGCCCGCTACCTGGTCCCCGAACGCGGAGTGAGCCCGCAGCGTACGGTCGATAACGCCTACGGGTGGGGGATGAACTGGACCCCCGGCAGGAAATAGCGGCCCGCAGGCGGCGGCCCCCAGGTGTTCTGTCTCGGGAGGTCACGCCCTAGCTCTCCTCCGGGACCGAGTCCGGGTGTGCGTAGGTGCGGCCCTTCCAGGCCGCACCCCGCCCCTGGTAGTGCCGCACCGCGGAGTCCACCGTCATCAGCAGGTACAGAAACGCGGTGAACGGCAGCAGGGGAGCGAGCCACAGCGGCTGACCGTAATAACGGAGCATCGGTACGTACGTCGCCGTCATCAGCAGCCAGGCGAGCCCGCCGAGGAGTGCCGTCGCCGGCTCTTCCATGGCGAGACCCATGAGGAGCGCGACGGGCGGTACCAGGTAGACCACTGCCAGACCCAGGACGGTACCGGCGAGCAGCAGAGGGTTGTGCAGCAGTTGGGCGTAGGCGCTGCGTGAGACCATCCGCCACAGGTCGTGCAGGCCCGGATAGGGCCGCACACTGTCCACCCGCTCCGCCAGCCCCAGCCAGATGTGGCCGCCGCTCCTCTTGACCGCCCCGGCCAGTGCCACATCGTCGATGACCGCCTGCCGGATCGCGTCCGGAATCCGCGCCCTCTCGGCGGCCTCGGCGCTCAGTAGCACACAGCCACCCGCCGCGGCGGCCGTGCGCGAACCCCGCACGCCGATCCGGCGGAACGGATACAGCTGGGCGAAGAAATAGACGAAGGCGGGTACGACGAGCCGTTCCCACACGCTCTCGGCGCGCAGCCGTGCCATCTGGGACACGAGGTCGAAGCCACCGGTGCGCGCGGATGCCACCAACGTGCGCAGGCTGTCCGGCCGATGGGCGATGTCCGCGTCCGTCAGCAGCAGGAACTCGGGTCCACGCGCGCGTGCCAGCCCCATTCCGTGCCGTACGGCCCACAGCTTGCCCGTCCAGCCGGCGGGCGGCTCCCCCGGTGAGGACACGGTCAGGGGCAGCCCCCCGTGCCGTCGCGCCAGCTCGTGGGCCAGCCCACCGGTCCCGTCCGAACTGCCGTCGTCGACCAGGAAGACCTCGGCCCGGCCGGGATAGTCCTGGGCCAGCAGCGACGGCAGGCTCTCGGGCAGTATGGCGGCCTCGTCGCGCGCGGGGACGACGACACAGACGTACGGCCAGTCGACGGGATCCCGGCGGGGTGGCAGGCGCACATCCGTGCGCCAGAAGAAGCCCTGGCCCAGCAGCAGCCACAGCCAGGCGGCGAGTGATCCGGCGGCGGTCCACGCGATGGCGTTCACGGTGCGCAGTCTGCCCCACCCGGGTGGTCCGGCCGAGGCCATCGTCTATCGTGGCCGGGTGAAGATCGCGCTCATGGACTCCGGTATCGGTCTGCTCCCCGCCGCCGCCGCGGTACGGCGACTGCGTCCCGACGCGGACCTCGTGATCTCCTCCGACCCCGACGGCATGCCCTGGGGCCCGCGCACTCCGCAGGACCTGACCGAGCGTGCCCTCGCCGTAGCCGAGGTGGCCGCAGCGCACCGGCCCGACGCCCTGATCGTCGGCTGCAACACCGCGTCCGTGCACGCCCTGCCCGCCCTGCGCGCCTTCCTCGAACCGGGTCTGCCGGTCATCGGCACGGTTCCGGCGATCAAGCCGGCCGCGTCCGGCGGCGGCCCCTTCACCATCTGGGCCACGCCCGCCACCACCGGCAGCCCCTACCAGCGCGGTCTCATCAAGGAGTTCACCGACGGCGTGGCGGTCACCGAAGTGCCCTGCTGGGGACTGGCCGAGGCCGTGGAGCACGCCGACGACGCCGCGATCGACGCGGCGATCGACGCTGCCGCCGCGCTGACCCCCGGCGATGTGACGACCGTCGTCCTGGGCTGCACCCATTACGAACTGGTCGCCGAACGCATCCGAGCGGCCGTCCAGCAGCCCGGCCTCCCGCCTCTCGTCCTGCACGGTTCCGCGGGCGCCGTGGCCGCCCAGGCGCTGCGCCGTCTCGGCGAACTTCCCAGGCCCGAGGCGGACTGGACCGAATCGACGCTGACGGTCATCCTCAGCGGACGCGAGGGCTCCCTGCCCGCTGCGGCACTGGCCTACGAGGAGGGCAGGCTGCTGCGGACAGTCACTCCCGCGCTGGTCGCCCGCCCGCAGCGGTAACGGTCCGCAACCGGGTGCCCGCGTTGCGGAACCTGAGTACGCTCGAAGCCATGAGGGACCATCCCCACGGCGAGACGGGCACCCCCGAAGGCCCGCACCCCGAGGTATGGACCGGCCGCGCGACCAACCGCGGCCAGTGGGTGCCGGCACTCGGCGGTGCCGCCTGCATGGCACTGGGCATCGCACTCGCGGTCGGCTCCGCGTGGACGTCCGATGCCGCCCCCCTGGCCATGTCGGTCGTCGGCTGCATCGCGGCCGGGCTCCTCATCCTCTTCGGTACGCTCGCGTTCGTGCACGTCTCCGTGAAGGTCGACGAGGACTGCCTCGAAGTCCGCTGCGGCCACATCGGTGTGCCCCGCCGCCGCATCCCCCTGTCCGAGGTCGCCGACGCCGTCTTCGCGCCGTGCGTCACTCCCCGCCAGTGGGGTGGCTGGGGCTACCGCTGGCGGCCCGAGAAGGGGACCGCCGTCGTCGTACGCCGTGGTGAGGGTGTGGTGCTGCGCCTCTGGGACGGTCACACGTTCACGATCACCGTGGACAACGCGGAGGTGGCCGTACGGGTCATCCGCGACCGGCTGAGCCCGAGGGCGTCCGGCGCCGCGCGCTGACCCCTCCGTCTGCCTGTCGTCGCGGTCGGGCGCCCCGGCGCCGTCTTCTTCCTCCGTCAGGGGCCGGGCCGTCGCCACACCCGCGAGCAGGCCCGCACCCGCCGTCACCGCGAGCAGCACCCCCTCCGGGCGACCGCCCCGTGCCGCCGCCGTGAACCACGACCAGGCCGCGCACGCCCCCAGCATGACCACACCCGTGACATCAGAAACGTTCCGTCTGTCATGCGCGGCCGACGTACCGGCCGAGGACTGCGTCCCCGTGACCCCACCCCGTCGCCCCCCGACCGTGCCGGCTCCGACCGCTCGGCCGCATCCGGCCGCACATCACAGACTCGGGCACACTGTGACGGGTGATGCGCCGGTTTGTGGACGCGGCGTGCAGGAACGCTGCGGCGGATGTGTGCCCCGGCCTCACCCAGGACGCGCGGGCCGCGCTGTCGGCGCCGGGGTGAGGCGCCGTACACTCCCCGAGTGACCGTCACCGCCACTCCCGTAGACGAGCCGGAACAGCTCGAACCCCAGGCCGCGCCCGTGTCCCGGGCGTCCCGATGGGTCAGCCGGCTCCTTCCGGCCGCCGCCGCGGCTCTCTCCGGGGTGCTGCTCTACGTCAGCTTCCCGCCCCGGACCCTGTGGTGGCTGGCCCTGCCGGCCTTCGCCGTCTTCGGCTGGGTACTGCGCGGACGCGGCTGGAAGGCGGGACTCGGCCTCGGCTACCTCTTCGGCCTCGGCTTCCTGCTGCCGCTGCTGGTGTGGACCGGCGTGGAGGTCGGCCCCGGACCGTGGCTGGCGCTCGTGGTCATCGAGGCGGTGTTCGTGGCGCTCGTCGGCGCGGGCGTCGCCGTCGTCTCGAAGCTGCCCGGCTGGCCGGTCTGGTCCGCCGCCCTGTGGATCACCGGTGAGGCGGCACGCGCGCGTGCCCCGTTCCACGGCTTCCCCTGGGGCAAGATCGCCTTCGGTCAGGCCGACGGTGTCTTCCTTCCGCTGGCCGCTCTCGGCGGTACACCGGTGCTCGGTTTCGCGGTCGTCCTGTGCGGCTTCGGGCTGTGCGAGGTGGTACGGCCGGTCGTCGACAAGCGCCGCACCGGCAGGGCCGTACACCGGGGCACCGCCGCCGTGGCGGCACTGACCGTGGCCGTCCCGCTGGTGGGCGCCTTCGGCTCCCGTGCCCTGGTGAGCGACAAGGCCGAGACCGGCACCGCGACCGTGGCCGTCATCCAGGGCAACGTCCCCCGGCTGGGCCTCGACTTCAACGCCCAGCGGCGGGCCGTGCTCGACTACCACGCCAGGGAGACCGAGCGCCTGGCCGCCGAGGTCAAGGCCGGCAAGGTCGCACAGCCGGACTTCGTGCTCTGGCCGGAGAACTCCTCCGACATCGACCCTTTCGCCAACGCCGACGCCCGCGTGGTGATCGAGCGGGCGGCAACGGCCATCGGCGCCCCCGTCTCCGTCGGAGGCGTCGTCGAACGGGACGGAAAGCTCTACAACGAGCAGATCCTTTGGGACCCGGAGAAGGGTCCCGTCGACACGTACGACAAGCGGCAGATCCAGCCGTTCGGCGAGTACCTTCCCCTGCGGTCGCTCATCGGGGTCATCAACAGCGAGTGGACGTCCATGGTCCGCAAGGACTTCAGCCGGGGCACCGAGCCCGGCGTGTTCACCATGGACGGCGCCAAGGTCGGCCTCGTCACCTGCTATGAGGCGGCCTTCGACTGGGCAGTGCGCTCCGAGGTCACCGACGGCGCACAGCTGATCTCGGTGCCGAGCAACAACGCGACCTTCGACCGCAGCGAGATGACCTACCAGCAGCTCGCCATGTCCCGGGTCCGCGCCGTCGAGCACAGCCGCACCGTCACCGTCCCGGTGACCAGCGGCGTCAGCGCGATCATCATGCCGGACGGGAAGATCACCCAGAGGACCGGCATGTTCGTCGCCGACTCGCTGGTCCAGAAGGTGCCGTTGCGCTCCTCGGAGACTCCCGCCACCCAGCTCGGCATCCTGCCGGAGATGCTTCTGGTGCTGGTCGCGGCGGGTGGACTCGGTTGGGCGATCGGGGCCGGTGTGCGCGGGAGGCGCGCCGGTGGCGTGTAGCCGTACGCCTCACGTGCGCGTCCTTCGAGCGCGGGAATGAGGGAAACCGGCCCGTTAGGGTCGGCTCCATGGCTACCCCTGATTTCATCCGCACACTCCGTGCTTGCGCCGGCAACCAGCTTCTCTGGCTCCCCGGAGTCACCGCCCTCGTCCTCGACGACGAGGGCAGAGTGCTGCTGAACCGCCGGTCCGACAACGGCAGGTGGTCGCTGATCGGCGGCATCCCGGATCCGGGGGAGCAGCCGGCGGCCTGTGCCGTGCGGGAGGTCTTCGAGGAGACGGCCGTCCGGTGCGTGGCGGAGCGGGTCGTCCTCGTCCAGGCCCTCGACCCGGTGCGGTACGACAACGGGGACGTGTGCCAGTACATGGACACCACGTTCTACTGCAGGCCCGTCGGCGGCGAGGCCCGCGTCAACGACGACGAGTCGCTGGAGGTCGGCTGGTTCTCACTGGACGCCCTGCCGGACCTGAGCGAGTTCGCGCTCTTCCGTATCAAACAGACGATGTCGGACGCACCCACGTGGTTCGACCCCGTCGTCTGAGGCCGCACCACAGGAGCCGGCCCTCGCGCCGTGTAGGTCCGAGGCTTCGGGTCACGATGCGTGCGGCGCGGTGGTCTTCGGGCTTTCCGTGGTCGCCCTGCGGGCCCCGGCCAGCCGGAGCGTCACGGCGGCTGCGACTCCCGCCGGCAGGCCCCAGGTCAGGGCGGCCGGTACGCCACCACCGAGGCCGGCGGCCAGGTACAGGTCCCAGCGCAGGTTCGTCCCCTCCAGCAGCATCCGCAGCAGCTGGCTCGTCAGCAGGCCGAGGACGGTCGCGCAGACCGCGCCGACCGCCAGGGCCGGGACGGTGGCCCGGGTGAGCAGTCCCGGCAGCAGGCGCAGTGCCCACCACACGACGGCCAGCAGCAGTACGTCGGTGGCGCGGTACAGGAGCCAGTCGCCGGGCGATGCGTCCGCCGGACCCGCCCAGGCGCCCAGCAGCAACCACTGGCGCAGGAGGTCGCCCGGTTCGGAGAGCAGCCCGCCGCCCGAGTAGGCCGTCTGGAGGGCGGCGGCCACCGACTGGTACGAGAGGATCAGCAGGGACAGTGCGATCACCGCCGTTCCGACGGTGGCGGCCAGCCGGGCGGCGCGCGCCGGGACGGCCTGCCGAGGCAGCGGATCGGTGCCCTTGGCGGTGATTTGCGCGATGAGGACCGTTGCCACGGCGGCGACCAGTGCCGTCCCCACCAGGACCTGCCGCCCGCTCGCGACCACGCCCGCCAGCTGAGGCAGGAAGCGGTAACTGCCCTGTCCCTGCGCGGCGATCAACCAGGGCGCGGAGACGGTGACCGCCAGTGTGCCGGCCACCAGGCCCCAGGCCCACACCGCGAGCAGTGCCGCCGCCGTCCGGCCGCGCACCGGCGGCAGCCTGCGCACCAGGAGCAGCGCGCCGGGCACGAAGAACGCGAAGACCGCGGTGAACCGGATCTGCATCGCGGTCGAGTACAGCGCGAGGTACCGTGAGCCGTCGCTTCGGGCCGTGTCCCCGAACCGCGCCGAGGCCGGCGGGTCGTACGACCAAGGGGCGAGCCAGCGTTCGAGATCGGCGGCGGCCTGGGCGCCCAGCACATCCGGGGCGCCCCGCAGCCGCAGCACGTTCTCACTCGCCCCCGCCCACCACAACAGCGCCGTGAACAGCAGCCCTCCGACCACCGCCGGTATCGCCGCACGCCGATATGTCACGTGTTCTCCCCCGTTCGACCGCGTCCCCGTGATTCCTGGTCGAGTGGACCCTACGGCGCCCTGGTCACATGTGGATCACAGCGGTGCGTCGGCTCGCCCGACGGATGGGCGCAGCGCGACGAAGGGGACTGGCAGGCAGCCGCCCCCCGTCGCCGGCTGGAAGTCCTGACCCTCCTCGGCCGTGGTCTGTCCAACACGGAACTGGCCGCCGAACTGACCCTGAGCGAAGCCACGGTGAAGTCCCACGTGGCCCGCATCTTCGCCGGGCTCGACCTGCGCGACCGCGCCCAAGCCGTCGTGGTCGCCTACGAGAAGGGGGCTGGTCACGGTGAACGCGAGCGATTCAGGGGCGGATGGGTCGATGAGCCGGTGAGGGGGCGACGGGTGAGCGCCGAGCCGACACAGGCGTGATGGCGGTCGGGAACGAAGATCCGGTCAGAGTCGTTCACGTGCTGCACACCTACTGAAGGAGCAAGCCCGTGTCCGCCAGACCGACGGACTCCCCGGGGCACAGTCCCGGACCACCCCGCCAGACCCTGAACGACCGTACACGTCGCGGCACGCGGTGGGGTGGTGTCCGATGAGTGCCGCGAACGCCGTACTGGGCCTGCTGGCCGTCCTCGTCCTGACCGCCGGCACGGGCTATTTCGTCGCCCAGGAGTTCGCGTACGTCTCCGCGGACCGGCTCGCCCTCGCACGTGAGGCGGAGGCGGGCGACCGGCGGGCGGCCCGCGCGCTGAAGGTGCTGGAGCGACTGTCGTTCATGCTGTCCGGCGCCCAGCTGGGCATCACCGTCACCGGCCTGGTCGTCGGTTTCATCGCCGAGCCGTCCGTCTCCGCGCTGCTGAAGCCGGCCCTGACCGGCGCCGGAGTCCCGGAAGGCGCGGTCGGCGGCATCTCCGTGGCCCTGGCCTTCGTCGCGGCCACCGTCGTCCAGATGGTGCTGGGCGAGCTGGCCCCGAAGAACCTGGCGCTCGCCGTCCCCGAGCGGCTGGCGAAGTCGCTGGCCGCGTCCACGCTCGCCTATCTGAAGGTCGTGGGTCCGGTGGTGCACGTCTTCGACGGCGTGGCCAACAAGCTGCTGCGCAAGGTGGGCATCGAGCCCGTCGAGGAACTGCACCACGGCGCCACCCTGGAGGAGCTGGGCCACCTCATCGGTGAGTCCCACGAGCAGGGTGAGCTTCCCAGAGACACCGCCGAACTGCTCGACCACGCCCTGGAGTTCTCGGAGAGGACCCTGGACGAGGTGATGGTGCCGCGCGTGGACGCGGTCTTCGTCCGCAAGGACGCGTCCGCCGCCGAGGCGGTCGAACTGATCGCCAGTCACGGCCATTCGAACTACCCGGTCCTCGGCGACCACCCGGACGACGTCGCCGGCGTGCTGGGCGTACGCGAGCTGATGCGGCTGCCCGCCGAGTCCCTCACCGACACCACCGCGGGCGCCCTCGCCCGCCCCTCGCTGATCCTGCCGGACACGCTGCCGCTGCCGGAGGCGGTGACGCGTATGCGGGAACAGGACGACGAGTTCGCCGTGGTCCTGGACGAGCACGGTGGCGTGGCCGGCATCGTGACGTACGAGGACATCGCCGAGGAGCTGGTGGGTGACATCGCCGACGAGTCCGACACCGTCATCGAACTCGCCGTCGCCGACGGGGACGGCTGGCTGGTGGACGCCGGACGCCGCTTGGACGAGGTCGGCGACGCCACCGGTGTCGAACTGCCCGAGGAGGACGACTACGACACCGTCGCCGGCCTGGTCGTGGACCGCCTCGGCCGCTTCCCGGCCATCGGCGACCGGCTGACCGTGGATTTGCCGCACGGCGGCAGCGCGGTCATCGACGTGCGCACCCTCGACCGGCACGTACCGGACCGGGTCCGCCTGGAGCGGCTGCCCGTGCGTGAGCGTGAGGAGGAACAGGCATGAGCTTCCCCATGGCTCTCTTCGTGACCGTCCTACTGCTGATCGGCAGCGGGTTCTTCGTCGCCGCCGAGTTCGCACTGGTCGCCGCCAGACGGCACCGCATGGAGAAGGCCGCCGCCGACGGCCAACGCGGCGCCAAGGCGGCCCTCGCCGGCATGCGGGAGCTGTCCCTGATGCTGGCCGGCGCCCAACTCGGCATCACCGTCTGCACCCTGGGCCTCGGCTCCGTCTCCAAGCCCGCCATCTCGCACGAACTCGACCCGCTGCTGCACGACCTCGGCCTGCCCAGCGGGCTCAGCTACGGCGTGGCTTTCGTCTTTGCCATGATCGTGGTGGTGTTCCTGCACATGGTGGTCGGTGAGATGGCGCCCAAGTCCTGGGCCATCGCCCATCCCGAGCGCTCGGCGATGCTGCTGTCCCCGCCCTTCCGGGCCGTGGTCAACGCCGTACGACCGCTGATCGGGCTGCTGAACCGGATCAGCAACGCCCTGGTGCGGCTGTGCAGGGTCACCCCGCGCGACGAGCTGACCTCCGTCCACAACCGCGAGCAGCTCACGCACCTCGTGGAGGAGTCACAGCGGCTGGGCCTGATCAGCGAGGCCGACTCCGAGCTGATCACCCGCTCGCTGACGGAGCCCGAGAGCCCGGTGCGTGACCTCATGGTCCCGGCCGCCGGGATCACCGCCGTCGACGCGGACGCCGGCATCGAGGCCATCCTGCGCGCCGCCGCCGACCACGACCGCACCCGCCTCCTGGTCCGCGCCGACGACACCACCGTCCTCGGCTCGGTCCACGCCCGCGACGCACTGGTCGCCCGCACCAGGGGAAGGACCGTCACGGCCCGCGCTCTCGCCCGGCCCGTACCGGAGCTGCCCGACGACGCGACCGTGGCCGACGCGATCGACGTCCTGCGCCGCCACCGGGCCACGCTCGCGCTGGTCCGCGACGACACGGGCCGGCTCGCCGGCCTGGTCACCCTGGACGACCTGCTGGCGCGCTATCTGCAACCGCGGGCGGCCTGACCGTAGGACACCCGGATACGGGGAGGCCCGGCCGTACGGCCGGGCACGTGTGGGCGGGCGGCTTCTGAGACGCACGGGGCGGGCGGCGTCCGCCCACACGTGCCGTCCCACCCGGTCGCGGCGCGTCCGCCGCCGTGGCGTTTCAGGACTGTGCGGAGTCCCACCGAGTGAAGCTGTCGTCGACGGTGAGGCGGCCGGAACTCGTAGTGCGGCGGCAGTCCTGCCGACCCGTACGCGCCTTCCCCCCTCACCTGGACCCGCACCCGCGACTCTGTGGTCCCCGGACGACCACCGTGGGTGACCTGCGCGCTTCTCCTCGAAGCGGGCCGCGCCCCGGCGGCTCGCGGATCCTATGGTGGAGATCACAGGACGGCGACGGACGCTGAGGCGGCGACCATGGCGGATACGGCGATCGACTACGCGGCGGTGTTCCAGGCGCTGCCCGGCATGGTGGCGCTGCTGACACCCGAGCTGGTGTACGCGGAAGCGAACGAGGAGTTCCTCAGGATGTCGGGCCGCACCCGTGAGCAGGTGGTCGGCCGCTACTTCTTCGACGTGTTCCCCGACAACCCGGCCGACCCGGCCGCCAACGGCATGCGGAACCTGGCGGCCTCCCTCACCCGCGTCGCGGACAGCGGTGAGAGGGACGCGATGGCGCTGCAGCGCTATGACGTGGAGTCGGTGCAGCGGCCGGGGGAGTGGGAGGAGCGGTACTGGAGCCCGGTGAACGCGCCGGTGTTCGGTCCCGACGGCAGCGTGGTGCTGCTGATCCACAAGGTGGAGGAGGTCACCGAGCTGATCCGGGCCCGCGAGCGCTCGCCCGGCGACCGGTCCCGCGTGCTGGAGGCCGAGCTGTACACACGCGGCCGTGAGCTGCAGGAGGTCAACGAGCGGCTGCGCGAGGCACACGCCCATGAGCGCGAGGTCGCGCTCGCACTGCAGACGGCGATGCTCCCCGCTCCCAACCCACTCGGACACCACCGCGCGGCCGTGCGCTACCAGCCGGCGACGGAGGCGCTCAACGTGTGCGGCGACTGGTACGACCTCGTGGACCTGCCCGGGGGCGATCGCATCGGTCTCGCCGTCGGCGACGTGGTCGGTCACGGCCTGGCCGCCGCCTGCGTCATGGGCAAGCTGCGCAGCGCGCTCAGCGCCGCGTCCTTGGTCGCGAACGGTCCAGCCCAGGCGCTGGACGCCCTCGGTCTGTACGCTCGCTCCGTCGACGGTGCCCAGAACACCACCGCGGTGCAGACCCGCATCGACTGGGAGTCCCACACCATCACCTACAGCAGCGCCGGCCATCTGCCGCCCGCGCTGCTGAGCCGCGACGGCACGGTGGCTTTCCTCGAACAGGCCACCGATCCGCCGCTCGGAGCCCGCCCGGAACACATCCCCCGCGTCGAGGCGATCCTCGGCTTCACCGAGGGCGACACCCTGGTCCTGTACACGGACGGCCTGATCGAACGCCGCGACGAAGACATCGACCACAGCCTCGCCCGCCTGGCCGACGCCCTCACCCGCCACCGCGGATCCGCCCCCGAGCCTCTCGCCGACGCCCTCCTCCTCGAACTGCTCCCCTCCGGCCGCGCCACCGACGACACGGCCCTCGTCATCCTCCGGCTGTGACCCGGGTGGCCCGCGGCCGGGGCCACCCACTCCACGACGCCCCGTACGAGCCGGTCGTAGGTGTCGTGGTCCCGCACCGAGGTGCCGCCCGTGCAGTAGGTGGCCGAAGCCCTCATCGCGTCCTCGACGGCCTGCGCGTGGGCGGCGGCACCCATGATCACCGCAACTGATGTCGTCATGCCCGACACTCTGCCCGCCACCACTGACGACGCCCCGGCACCTGCCCCCTCCGGGGGCGGGCGGATCGGCCTCCGCCGCGTCAACGCCCGGTGCTCAGCCCTTCGACAGGGTGAAGCGGATGCCGCTGCCGAAGGGGTCCCGCGGACCGCGGTCGATGCCGTACGGGTGTTCGGTGGGCTCCTCGGCGCACTCGACGCCCCGGCCCCGCGGCGTCCCGCACGCCGGGCGGCAGTCGTCCGCGCCGAAGGCGAGACGGCCGCACACGACGCCCTTGGTCAGCGCTTCGCGGACCCGCGCCGCGGTCCTCTGGGACAGCGCCGGACGGACGGCCTCGATCGAGGTCATCCGCCCGGCTGTCGGCCCTGCCGGGCCCCGACGGGTCAGACCGCCGGGGCCGGGTACGTCGGGTACTCCACCCCGGAGACGTGCTGTACGACGCGGATGACCTGGCAGGAGTAGCCGAACTCGTTGTCGTACCAGAGGTAGAGGATGGCGTTGTCGCCGTCGACCTTGGTGGCGCCGGCGTCGACGATCGAGGCGTGGCGGGAGCCGATGAAGTCGCTGGAGACCGAGTCGGGGGCGCTGGTGAAGTCGATCTGGCGCTTGAGCGGCGAGGTCAGCGAGACGTTGCGGAGGTAGTCGAGGACCTCCTCGCGGTCGGTCTCGCGGCCGAGGCGCAGGCTGAGGATCGCGATCGAGACGTCCGGGACGGGGACGCGGATCGAACTGCCGGTGATCGGCGCCTTCAGGTCGGGCAGCGCCTTGGCGACGGCCGAGGCGGCACCCGTCTCGGTGATGACCATGTTGAGCGGTGCGGAGCGGCCCCGGCGGTCGGCCTTGTGGTAGTTGTCCAGCAGGTTCTGGTCGTTGGTGAACGAGTGGACGGTCTCCACGTGCCCGCGCAGCACGCCGAACTCGTCGTCCATCGCCTTCAGCGGCGGCACGATCGCGTTGGTGGTGCAGGAGGCGCAGGACAGGATCTGCTCGTCCGGCTTGATCGTGTCGTGGTTGACGCCGTGCACGATGTTCGGGACGTCGCCCTTGCCGGGCGCGGTCAGGACGACCTTGTCGATGCCGGGGCGCAGGTGCGTCGACAGTCCCTCGCGGTCGCGCCACTTGCCGGTGTTGTCGATGAGGATGGCGTTCTTGATGCCGTACTCGGTGTAGTCGACCTCGGACGGGTCGTTCGCGTAGATCACCTTGATGGTGTTGCCGTTGGCGACGATCGTGCTGCTGGCCTCGTCGACGGTGATCGTGCCCTGGAACTGGCCGTGGATGGAGTCCCGGCGCAGCAGCGAGGCCCGCTTGACCATGTCCTCGGCGGCCCGCCCACCGCCGCCGCGCACGACGATGGCGCGCAGCCGCAGTCCGTTGCCGGAGCCGGCCTTCTCGATCAGCAGCCGGGCGACCAGCCGGCCGATGCGGCCGAAGCCGTAGAGGACGACGTCGCGTCCCTCGCCGCCCTCGATCTTGTGGGCGCCCGTGGCGCCGGCGACGGCCTCGGCGGTGAACTCCGCGATCGACAGACCCCGGTCGTCGGCCCGGTACGTCGCGGCGAGCATGCCGAGGTCGATCTGGGAGGGGCCGAGGTCGAGCGTGGTCAGGGCCCGCAGGAACGGCAGGGTGTCGGTGACCGAGAGTTCCGCACCGGCGATCTGCCGGGCGAACCGGTGGGTCTTCAGGATGCTGACCACCGACTTGTTCACCAAGGAGCGGCTGTGCAGCAGGACCGTCACGTCCCGCTCGCGGTGCAGCTTCCCGATGACCGGGATCATCGACTCCGCGATCTCTTCGCGGATCTTCCAGTTGGTGAACGAGTCCTCGTTGACAGTCACAGATTTATCTTTCGAGCTAGGCGGCGCTCATATGCTAACCACCTTGCTCGGGTGCGCTGCACCGAGGGGCACCCACGACGAGCGCTCCCGGCGACTCGACGCGGTGCGCGCCAACGGCACGGTCAGAAGTCGCGGCCCGCACTCCGATGGGGTCCAGCTCCCGTCCAGTTCCCCAGCGTGTGCGCATGGCGATGCAATCCGGTCAGGGGCACGACCCCCGCCGAGCGGGTCGAGCGGCTGGAGGGGCTCGGCGCGTGGATCGGGCGGCACTCCGACGCCGTGTACGGCACGGTCCGCAGCGCCGTGAGGGGCGCGTGAGTGCGGGTCACCAGCGCTGGTTCGTTCTCACCCTCACGGTCGCAGGGCGCTCGGTCCGGTCACCCCGCACATCGGGGGCATCGGCCAGGTGGAGGAATGCCCGCCTTCCCGTCGGGTACGCGAGGGACGTCGTGCCCGGGACGGACGATGTCCCGGGTGACCCGTCCGCCACTACCTGGGATCTTCCATGGACATACCCTCGAACAACCACTCCGCGCCCCAGGCCGCCTCGCCGGCCCAGCGCGCGCTGACCGCGCTCGCCTTCGACACCGGCGACACCGCCGCGCTGGACACGCTCGCCGACAGCGACGTGCTGGTGCCCGTGCCGGACGACGCCGACGAGGCGGTCGTGAGCGATCCGACGGCCGTGGCGCTGCCCGTCATGGAACAGCCGGGCGGCGAGCAGATCGTGCCGGTCTTCACCTCGGAACCGGCGATGGCCGAACTGCTGCCCTACGTGTCGCGCTACCGCCTGGTCCCGCTGGGTGCCCTCGCCTCCCAGTGGCCGACCGACGGCGGCCTGTCCCTGACCATTGACGCCGGTTCCCCGCACGGTCTGACGCTCGACGCCCACGACGTGGGCACCCTGCTGGGACGGCACGACATCTGACCCCGAGGAGATCAGGAGAAGCAGCCCTGCGCGCGGGCCGGCCGGGGAACGGGCGGGGCGTCAGCCCTGCCGCAGCATGCGGGCCAGCACCTCGCGTTGCAGGGGCAGCACCTTGGCGTGCAGGTCGTGGCCCTTGCCGGTGAGGGTGACCCACACCCCGCGCCGGTCCTCCGCGCAGACCGACCGCTCCACCAGACCGTCCTTCTCCAGACGTCCGATCAGCCGGGACAGCGCGCTCTGGCTGAGGTGGACCTTCTCCGCGATGTTCTGCACCCGGCAGAGATCCCCGGCCTCCGTGGCCGCGGCCGTGCCCGAAGCGAGGACGTCGAGTACCTCGAAGTCGCTGGCACCGAGGCCGTGCGGGTGCAGTACACGGTCGATCTCGCACATCGTGCGGGCATGCACGGACAGGATGTCCCGCCACTGGTCCTCAAGCCGGACACCGGCCGTGTTCGCTGCCATGTCCGCACGGTAACAAAGGGCGGGCGGTCGCTGTACGCGCAACCGGTGCAGGCGCATCCACCGCGCCCGCGCTATGCGGTGGCGGTGTCCTGCAGGAGCCCGATGAGGTTCCCGTCCGCGTCCTTCACCGAGGCGATCAGCCGGCCGCCGCCCACGTCGTGGACGTCTTCCAGCGCCTCCCCACCGGTGTCGCCATCAGTGACCGAAGCGCGGGCTGACCCCGGCCGTCGTCGGCCGATCAGGCCGGGCGGAGCCAGATCGTGGCCAGTGGGGGCAGGGTGAGGCGGATGCCGGCCGGGCGTCCGTCGCAGGGCCGGGGCTCGGCCTTCACCGGATCGGGGTTCGTCACATCGCTTCCGCCGTAGCGGGCGGCGTCCGTGTTCAGCACCTCCCGCCACACCGGGACGTCCCCGGGCACCCCGAGGGGGTAGTCCTCGCGGACCACGGGACTGAAGTGGGAGACGGCCAGCAGGGGCGTGCCGTCCGCGTCGAGCCGCAGGAACGCGAAGACGTTGTCCTCGGCGGCGTCCCCGCGCACCCACTGGAAGCCGGACGGGTGGGTGTCGCGCTGCCAGAGGGCGGGGGTCCGGCGGTAGGTGGTGTTGAGGTCGCGGACGAGGTCGCGCACGCCCCGGTGGTCGGCTTCGGCGCCGTACGCCGGGTCGAGGAGCCACCAGTCGGGGCCGTGCGCCTCGGACCACTCCGCGCCCTGGGCGAACTCCTGCCCCATGAACAGGAGTTGCTTGCCGGGGTGGGCCCACATGAAGCCGAGATACGCGCGGTGGCCGGCCCGTCGCTGCCACCAGTCGCCCGGCATCTTCGACACCAGCGCCTGCTTCCCGTGCACCACTTCGTCGTGCGAGACGGGAAGGACGTAGTTCTCGCTGTACGCGTACACCATGGAGAACGTCATCTCGTTGTGGTGGTACTTGCGGTGCACCGGCTCGCGCTCGATGTAGCCCAGCGAGTCGTGCATCCAGCCCATGTTCCACTTCAGCCCGAAGCCCAGGCCACCGCTGTCGGTGGGGCGGGTCACGCCGTCCCAGGCCGTGGACTCCTCCGCGATGGTCACCACACCCGGCGCCCGCCGGTACACGGTCGCGTTCATCTCCTGCAGGAAGGCGACCGCGTCCAGGTCCTCGCGCCCGCCGAACACATTGGGAGCCCACTGGCCCGGCTCGCGCGAGTAGTCGAGGTAGAGCATCGACGCGACGGCGTCCACCCGCAGCCCGTCGATGTGGAACTCCTCGCACCAGTAGACGGCGTTCGCCACGAGGAAGTTGCGCACCTCCGTCCGGCCGAAGTCGAACTCGCACGTCCCCCAGTCCGGATGCTCGGCCCGTCGACTGTCCCCGGGTTCGTACAGGGGCTCCCCGTCGAAGCGGGCGAGCGCCCAGTCGTCCTTGGGGAAGTGCGCGGGCACCCAGTCCACGATCACCCCGATGCCGGCCCGGTGGAGCCTGTCGACGAGGTACCTGAAGTCGTCGGGGGTGCCGAGGCGGGCCGTCGGCGCGTAGAACCCGGTGACCTGGTAGCCCCAGGAGCCACTGAACGGGTGCTGGGCGACCGGCATGAGTTCGACGTGGGTGAAGCCGAGGTCGGAGACGTACCGCGGCAGTACGTCAGCGAGTTGACGGTAGGTCAGCCCGGGGCGCCAGGACGGCAGATGGATCTCGTAGACGGAGAAGGGGGCCTCGTGCACCGGGGTGTCCCCGCGCCCAGCCATCCACTCCTCATCGCCCCACTCGTAGTGGGAGGCCGTCACGACGGACGCCGTCGCGGGGGGCACCTCTGCCTGCCGTGCCATCGGGTCGGCCTTGAGGGAGCGGTGGCCGTGACGGGAGGTGATCTCGAACTTGTAGCGGGCGCCCTCGCCCACCCCTGGCAGGAACAGCTCCCAGACCCCGGACGAACCGAGGGACCTCATCGGGAACGCCGTCCCGTCCCAGCAGGAGAAGTCCCCGGCGACACGCACCCCTCGGGCGTTCGGTGCCCACACGGTGAAGCGGGTGCCGGTGACGCCCTGGTGGGTCATCGGCTCGGCCCCGAGCGCCTTCCACAGCTGCTCGTGCCGCCCCTCACGGATCAGATGCATATCCAGCTCACCGAGCGCGGGCAGGAAGCGGTAGGGGTCGTGGACCTCGTGGTCGGCGTCCTCGTACGACACGAACAGTGTGTACGCGGGGACGGCGTCGAGCGGCAGAACGACGGAGAACAGGCCGTCGCCCTCCGAGGCGAGGTAGGTGCGCTCACCGTCGATCACGACGCTCACGGCATGGGCGTACGGGCGCAGTGCCCGAACGGCGATCCCGTCCGGCATCGGGTGGGCGCCGAGCAGGGCGTGCGGGTCGTGGTGGGCGCCGGAGAGCAGACGCGCTCGGTCGGCGGGGGCCAGGGGAGGGGCGGCCTCGGTCAGCCGCGGGCCGCGCGGGGGCGGGCCGGCCGACTCGGGGGGAGTGGTGTCGCGCAGGGCCACGATGTCAGTCTCCTCTCACGGCGAGACGCTCGATCGCCGCCATCGGTACGGGGAGCCAGGCGGGGCGGTGCCGGGCCTCGTAGAGGACCTCGTACACGGCCCGGTCGGTCTCATAGGCGCGCAGCAGGCCGTGCTTCTTGCGCGGGTCCCAGCCGGCGCGGCCGGCATAGCCCGCGCAGTAGGCCTCCCGGCAGCGGCGTGCCCACTCCGGGCGCCAGGGGCGGCGCTGCCGGGCGGCGTAGTCGAAAGAGCGCAGCATCCCGGCGATGTCCCGCACCGGGGACTGGGTGCCGCACCGCTCGGCGAGCGGACGCGACGGCTCACCCTCGAAGTCGATCACGAACCACTCCCGGCCGGCGCGCAGTACCTGCCCCAGGTGCAGATCGCCGTGGACGCGTTGCGCGGGCGGCCCGACATCGCAGGAGAGGACGGCGCGGAAGGCGGTCCGCAGTCCCGGGACGAACGGCCGCAGCGCCGGTACACAGCGCGCGGCGGCGTCCAGTCGCTCGGTCATCGCCGCCGCCGTCCGCCCGTTCTCGTCATGGGCGCCCGCCGGGAAGGCCGACGCCAGCGCGAGGTGCACCTCCGCCGTGGCCTGCCCCAGCTCATGGGCCTGAGCCGTGAAGTCGTGGCCGGCGGCGAGCGCGCCGAGCGCCAGGGTCCAGCCGTCGGACGCGTCGGGCAGGAACGGCTGCAGCACACCGAGCGTCGCCGCGAACGGCTGGGTCGTCCGGAACCAGGCCACCGGAGCGGGCACCCGGCCGCACCCCTGCCCGGCCAGCGCGCCCGGCACCTCCAGGTCGGGGTTCACACCGGGCTGGATGCGACGGAAGACCTTCAGGATGTACTCGTCCCCGTACACCAGCGAGGAGTTGGACTGTTCGGCGTCCAGCAGCCGGGGGGCCAGTCCGGCCGGTATCCGCATGGTCGGGTCCGCCTCGAAGTGCAGGGGGCCTGCCGCTCCGGGGTGCCGCAGCCGCTCCAGGAGCAACTGGGCCGACCGGGGGTCGTACAGCGCGTCGTACACCGTCAGCCCCGCCAGCGGGCCTTCCTGTGCCTGCCCGAGGAGCGCCCGGGAAAGGCGCGGCGCCGGATGTTCACGGAGGCCGAGCAGCAACTGGTAGCAGTCGCCGGCCGGGTGGACGCCGCCGGGCGAGGACACACCGAAGGGGCCGGTGTGGCCCGGCTGACCTGTGTGCACGAGCAGGTGCAGACAGCCCGGGTACAGCTCCGTCATGGACAGCAGGCCGAGGTCCGTGACGGGCCGGTCCTTGCCGGCGAACCAGCGCTGCCGCGGCAGCCACTCGCGCAGCAGCCCGGCGAGCGAGGTCATGAGGCCGGCGGCGGCCCCGTCGCTGCTCGGCCGGAACAGTGCCGGTGCGGTCTTCGGCATGGTGACGCGTCCTTTCGCCGGCCCACGCTTCAACGCCCCAGGGCAGCGTGGGAGAGGACTCGGGAGAGCCGGAACCAGTAGAAGCCGTGGCCCGCGAGGGTGAGCAGATAGGGCAGTTCACCGATGGCGGGGAAGCCCACTTGGCCGATGAGTTCGACGGGGTGGCGTCCTTCGTAGGGGCGCAGGTCGAGTTCGGTGGGCTGCGGAAAGCGCGAGAAGTTGTGCACGCACAGCACCAGGTCGTCCCTGTGCTCCCGCAGATACGCCAGCACGGCGGGGTTGGACGAGGGCAGCTCGGTGTAGGTGCCGAGGCCGAACGCCGGGTTCTGCTTGCGGATCTCGATCATGCGGCGGGTCCAGTGCAGCAGCGACGACGGGGAGGACATCGACGCCTCGACGTTCGTCACCTGGTAGCCGTAGACCGGGTCCATGATCGTCGGCAGCGAGAGCCGTCCCGGATCGCAGGAGGAGAAGCCCGCGTTGCGGTCGGGTGTCCACTGCATGGGGGTGCGCACCGCGTCCCGGTCGCCGAGCCAGATGTTGTCGCCCATGCCGATCTCGTCGCCGTAGTAGAGGATCGGCGAGCCGGGCAGGGAGAGCAGCAGGGCCGTGAACAGTTCGATCTGGTTGCGGTCGTTGTCGAGGAGCGGGGCGAGGCGGCGCCTGATTCCGATGTTGGCGCGCATGCGCGGGTCCTTGGCGTACTCCGCGTACATGTAGTCGCGTTCTTCGTCGGTGACCATTTCGAGGGTGAGCTCGTCGTGGTTGCGCAGGAAGATGCCCCACTGGCAGTTCGACGGAATGGCCGGGGTCTTGGCGAGGATTTCCGAGACCGGGTAGCGGGACTCCCTGCGTACCGCCATGAAGATGCGCGGCATCACCGGGAAGTGGAACGCCATGTGGCATTCGTCGCCGCCGCTGGGGAAGTCGCCGAAGTAGTCGACGACGTCCTCCGGCCACTGGTTCGCCTCCGCCAGCAGCACCGTGTCCGGATACAGCGCATCGATCTCCCGGCGGACGCGTCTGAGGAACGCGTGCGTGGCCGGCAGATTCTCGCAGTTGGTTCCTTCCTCCTGGTACAGGTAGGGGACGGCGTCGAGGCGGAACCCGTCGATGCCGAGATCCAGCCAGAACCGCAGCGCGGCCAGCATTTCCTCCTGGACCGCCGGGTTCTCGTAGTTGAGGTCCGGTTGGTGGGCGAAGAAGCGGTGCCAGAAGTACTGCTTGCGGACGGGGTCGAAGGTCCAGTTGGAGACTTCGGTGTCGACGAAGATGATGCGGGCGTCCTGGTACTGCTTGTCGTCGTCGGCCCAGATGTAGTAGTCGCCGTAGGGGCCGTCGGGGTCGCTGCGGGACTCCTGGAACCACGGGTGCTGGTCGCTGGTGTGGTTCATGACGAAGTCGATGATGACGCGCATGCCGCGCTGGTGGGCGGCGTCGACGAATTCCACGAAGTCGGCGAGGTCGCCGAACTCGGGGAGGACGGCGGTGTGGTCGGAGACGTCGTAGCCGCCGTCGCGCAGTGGCGAGGTGAAGAAGGGCGGGAGCCAGATGCAGTCGATGCCCAGCCACTGCAGATGGTCGAGTTTGGCGGTCAGGCCCTTGAGGTCGCCGACGCCGTCGCCGTTGCTGTCCTGGAAGGAGCGGACGAGGACCTCGTAGAAGACGGCGCGTTTGAACCAGTCCGGGTCCCGGTCCTTCTGCGGCGTGTCCTCGAAGGTGTCCGGGATGGGTTTGTTCGTGGTCATGGCGTACCTGACCCTCCGGTCTGCGAGGAGGAGGACGGGCTCTCGGCGTGGAACTGGACGTGGAAGACGTGCGCGGGTGCCCGCCCGGGTTCCAGGCGCACGTAGTTCGTCCTCCCCCAGTGGTAGGCCCGGCCCGTCAGCTCGTCGCGCACAGGCATGTTCCCGTCCGGGCCCAGGCCGAGTTCCGCCATGTCGAGGCACACCCAGGCCTCCTGGGTGTGGTGGGGGTCGAGGTTGACGACGACCACGACCGCGTCCGAGCCCGCGCGTTTGCTGTACGCGATCACCGAGTCGTTGTCGGTGTGGTGGAAGCGCAGGTCGCGGAGCCCGTGCAGTGCGGGATGGCGCCGCCTGATCTCGTTGAGCGCGGTGATGAGGGGCGCGATGGTGCGTCCGTCTCGTTCGGCGGTGTCCCAGTCGCGTGGGCGGAGTTGGTACTTCTCCGAGTCGAGGTATTCCTCGCTGCCGGGTTTGAGGGGGGTGTTCTCGCACAGTTCGTAGCCGGAGTAGACGCCCCAGGTGGGGGAGAGGGTCGCGGCGAGTACGGCGCGCAGTTCGAAGGCCGGGCGTCCGCCGTCCTGGAGGAAGGCGTGGAGGATGTCGGGGGTGTTGACGAAGAAGTTGGGCCGCATGTAGCTCGCGGCCTCGCCGGCCAGTTCGGTGGCGTACTCGGTCAGTTCCTCCTTGGTGGTACGCCAGGTGAAGTAGGTGTAGGACTGCTGGAATCCGGCCGCGGCCAGGGTGTGCATCATCGCCGGGCGGGTGAACGCCTCGGCGAGGAAGATGACGTCCGGGTCGGTGCGGTTGATGTCGGCGATCACCTGTTCCCAGAAGACGACCGGTTTGGTGTGGGGGTTGTCGACGCGGAAGATCCGCACGCCGTGGTCCATCCAGTGCCGCAGTACCCGGGTGGTCTCGGTGATCAGGCCGGGCATGTCGGCGTCGAAGGCGATGGGGTAGATGTCCTGGTACTTCTTGGGCGGGTTCTCCGCGTGGGCGATGGTGCCGTCGGGGCGGTGGTGGAACCACTCGGGGTGTTTGTGTACCCAGGGGTGGTCGGGGGAGCACTGCAGGGCGAAGTCGAGGGCCACCTCCAGCCCCAGCGCGCGGGCTTCGGTGACGAAGTGGTCGAAGTCCTCGAGGGTGCCCAGGTGGGGGTGGACGGCGTCGTGGCCGCCCTCGGGTGAGCCGATCGCCCAGGGCACGCCCACGTCGTCGCCGGTGGGGGAGAGGGTGTTGTTGCGGCCCTTGCGGAAGGTGGTGCCGATGGGGTGGATCGGTGGCAGGTAGACCACGTCGAAGCCCATCCCCGCGATGGCGGGCAGGCGGCGGGCTGCGGTGCGGAAGGTGCCGTGGGGCTGTTCGGGGGTGCCCTCGGAGCGGGGGAAGAACTCGTACCAGGAGCCGAACAGGGCCCGTTCCCGCTCCACCAGCAGCGGCAACGGCTCGCTGGAGGTGACCAGCTCACGCAACGGGTGCACGGCCAGGACCTCGTCCACCTCCGGCACCGACGCCGCCGCCAGGCGATCAGCGACCGGCAGGGTGTCGTCGCGGAGCTTTTCGACAGCCGTCACGAGGGCGGCGTGCGGGGCGGCCTCCGGCACCCCGGCGGCGGCGCGCTCGTACAGCTCGGCGCCCTCCTCCAGGACGAGTCCGGGGTCGATGCCGGCCGGGATCTTGATGCGGGCCGTGTGGCGCCAGGTGGCGATCGGATCGCTCCAGGCCTCCACGCGGTAGGTCCACGGGCCCACCCCCGTGGGGGTGACGCGGGCGCCCCAGCGGTCGCTGCCGGGGGCGAGCTCGCGCATCGGCGTCCACGGGGCCGGGCGGCCCTCCGGGTCCTTGAGCACGACATTGGCCGCGACCACGCCATGCCCCTCCCGGAAGAGCGTCGCGGTGATCTCGAAGGTCTCGCCGACGACCGCCTTCGCGGGACGCCTGCCGCACTCGACGAGCGGGCGGACGTCCCTGATGGGGACGCGGCCTATGGCCGGGGCCGGGGTCGGGCTCATGGGTCTCACCTCCGCCGTGCTCGGGGCTCGGCACTACGCCGAGAAAGGGTGCTGAGCGGCTTCTACCGCCCTGCCTTGTAGCGCCGGCCCGGCGGGGGACCCCGTCTGGCCGCGCGGGTCTCGCGTGCCTGACCGGTCTCGTCCTTGAGGCAGCCGGTCTGGTCCTGTTTGAGATGTCCGTTCTGGTCCTGCTCGCGATGCCCCGTCCGCTCCTGCGGATAGGTGGGCAGGTTCGTCCGGAGATACCGCTCGGCCGCCGCCACGGCCTCGCGGGCGCAGCGCTCGCCCATCAGCACGCACAGTGTGTAGCCCGAGTCCTCGAAGTGCTCCCGGGCCGCGCGGTCCGCCGGGGACGCGAGCATCACGCGTTCCCACGCGCGGTAGCGCCGCAGATGCCTGGCCACCTCGTTCTTGGCGGGCAGCAACATGTGCTGATCACCTCCCGGCACTCTCGGCGGAACACGCTTCCCGGGGAGGTCGTGCACTGAGGAGCACCGACGCCTCACGGAGCCGATGCCTTCACTTATGGTGCACGGGTAACCACGCAACGTCTTGTTAGTTCTTCAACTACCCCATGAGTCGCTCGTGTTGCACGAATGGCGTAGCCCGCTCACTCTGGAGCTGACTCAGAAGTGATCGGTGCTCACGCTTCGCGCTCAAGAGGCGGGAGCCTCGCCGGTGAGGAGCCAACGACGATGAAGACCGCAGTGCCTCGCTACTACCACCTCGACGTGGAAGTCAGTCCGGAACGGGTCGGACGGGTCAGGCGCATCCTGGCCGCGCACCTCCGGTTCTGGGACCTGGAGACCCTCGTCGGGCCCGTCTGTCACAGCGCCGAACTGTTGTTGCGTGCGATCGAGGAGCACGCGACGGACAAGAACACCTCCATCGAGATGTGGTGGAACGGCCAGCACCTCATCGCCGCGGTGGGCGAGAACGACCGTGAGCTGCGCCCGGACCGGGAGCTGCGCTCCTGCCTGACCCGTATCGCCGCGCTGAGCGACGGCTGGGGCTGCTGCTCCACGGGCACCGGCGGCACGGTCATCTGGTTCACCCAGCGGGCGCCGGTCGACGACAGCGTGCCGCTGGTCCCGACGGTGCCCGAGCCGGCCCTGCGGGAGGTGCTGCAGGTACCCCGCGCGGTGCCTGTCGCCGTGCTCGCCGGCGCCCCCGGCGGCGACGAGGCCCCCGACCTGCGGGAAGACGCGCGGTGACCGTGCGGCCGAACAGGAAAGGGGTGCCCGTGTGGAGCGGGCACCCCTACCCGCTGGGTGCGGCCTTCGACGGCACCGGCACCAACTTCGCGCTGTTCAGCGAGGTTGCCGAACGCGTCGACCTGGTCCTCGTGGACGACGACGGCCGCCACCGCTCCGTCCCGCTGACCGAGGTCGACGGCTTCGTCTGGCACGGCCACCTCCCCGGCGTCGGCCCCGGTCAGCGCTACGGCTACCGCGTGCACGGCCCCTGGGATCCCGCCGCCGGACACCGCTGCGATCCGGCGAAGCTGCTGCTCGACCCGTACACCACGGCCGTGGACGGGCAGGTGGACAACCACCGTTCCCTCTACGAACCCGGTGCCGACAGCGCCGGGCACACCATGCTCGGCGTGGTCACCGACCCGTACTTCGACTGGGGGGACGACCGCCCGCCCCGCCGGGCGTACGCCGACACCGTCATCTACGAGGCCCACGTCCGCGGCCTGACCCGCACCCACCCCGAGGTCCCCGCCGAACTGCGCGGCACCTACGCCGGGTTGGCCCACCCCGCTGTCGTCGAGCACCTGACCTCGCTGGGCGTGACCGCGATCGAGCTGATGCCCGTGCACCAGTTCGTACAGGACGGTGTCCTCCAGGACCGGGGCCTCGCCAACTACTGGGGCTACAACACCATCGGCTTCTTCGCGCCCCACAACGCCTACGCCGCCCACGGCACCCGCGGCCAACAGGTCACCGACTTCAAGTCGATGGTCAAGGCGCTGCACGCGGCCGGCCTCGAAGTGATCCTGGACGTGGTCTACAACCACACCGCCGAGGGCAGCGAACAGGGCCCTACGTTCTCCTTCCGGGGCATCGACAACAGCTCGTACTACCGGCTGGTGGACGGCGACTGGGCGCACTACTACGACACCACGGGCACCGGCAACAGCCTGCTGATGCGGCACCCGTACGTCCTCCAGTTGATCATGGATTCGCTGCGGTACTGGGTCACCGAGATGCACGTCGACGGCTTCCGCTTCGACCTCGCGGCCACCCTGGCCCGGCAGTTCCACGAGGTCGACCGGCTCTCGGCGTTCTTCGACCTGATCCAGCAGGACCCGGTGATCAGCCGCGTCAAGCTGATCGCCGAGCCGTGGGACGTCGGCGAGGGCGGCTACCAGGTCGGCAACTTCCCGCCGCTGTGGTCGGAGTGGAACGGCAAGTACCGGGACGCCGTACGGGACTTCTGGCGCGGCAGCCCGCACACGCTCGGCGAGTTCGCCTCCCGGCTGACCGGCTCCTCCGACCTGTACGAACACAGCCGGCGCCGTCCGCGCGCCAGCGTCAACTTCGTGACCGCGCACGACGGTTTCACCCTGCGTGACCTGGTCTCGTACAACGACAAGCACAACGAGGCCAACGGGGAAGGCAACCGGGACGGCGAGAGCGTCAACCGCTCCTGGAACTGCGGAGCCGAAGGCCCCACCACCGACGCACCCGTCCTCGCGCTCCGCGCCCGCCAGCAGCGCAACCTCCTGGCCACACTGCTGTTGTCCCAGGGCATTCCGATGCTCTGCCACGGCGACGAGTCGGGCCGCACCCAGCGCGGCAACAACAACGCCTACTGCCAGGACAACGAGGTCTCCTGGCTCGACTGGCACCTGGACGACGAGCGGCGCGCCCTGCTGGCGTTCACCCGTGATCTCATCGCCCTGCGCGTGGCCCATCCCGTGCTGCGCCGCCGCCGTTTCTTCCGGGGTGACACGGCGACCCACGCGGACCAGCCGCTGCCCGACCTGGTCTGGCTGTCGCCGGACGCCCGGGAGATGACCGACGCCGCATGGGACCGCTCCGACGCCCACTCCGTGGCCGTCTTCCTCAACGGCGACGCCATCGCCGAACCCGACCCCTACGGCCACCCCGTCGTCGACGACTCCTTCCTGATCCTGCTGAACAGCCACTGGGAGCCGGTGGTCTTCCGGCTGCCCGGCACCGCGTACGGCGAACGCTGGACGACGCGGATCGACACGGCCGCCGAGCCGGACGGCGTCCCGGACGAGTCCGAGTGCAAGGCGGGCACGGAGATCACGGTCGAGGCCCGGGGGCTGGTGTTGCTGTCACGGCCCTCCCGGGCCCGCTGACCCTCCGCGGTTCCCCGTCGGCGGCGGTCAGCGTCCGCGGCGCGAGGTGATCGTGAACTGGGCGCCGTCCGGGTCGCGGAACACCGCCTCGTCCGCACTCTGCGCGAGGACCGTTCCGCCGTGGTGCTGGGCGGCCTCGGCGCGCGCCGCGACGTCGGAGACGGAGAAGTGGATCTGCCAGTGGGGGCGGATGGTGGGGTCGGGCGCGGCCTCCAGCGCACCGGAGCTGATCCGGGCCACGACCTCGCCCTCGCTGCGCAGGACGACCTCGTTCGCCTCGTAGTGGACCTCGCAGCAGCCGGGCTTCTCGGTGGCCCACTCCAGGACCTCGCCGTAGAAGATCGCCGCGTCCAGGGCGTCCCGGGTGTGGAGTCGGATGAAGGCGGGCGCGGCCCGGCGCCAGGTCTCCCAGTCGGTGAAGAGCTCGCCCTCCCAGATCCCGAACGAGGCCCCGTGGCGGTCCGCCAGCAGGGCGGCCCGTCCGGGCGGGAAGGACAGGGGACCGACCGCGACCGTGCCGCCGCGCTCCCTGGCCCGGGCCGCCGCCGCGTCCGCGTCGGACACGGCGAAGTAGGGGGTCCAGGCGACCGCCATCTGCCACAGGTTCGCCACCCCGGCGATCCCGGCGACGGGCACACCGTCGGCCAGGGCGATCCGGAAGTGGTCGCCGAGCTTGGCCGTGCGCCATCGCCAGCCCAGCACGGCCGCGTAGAAGTTCTCCGTGGCCGGCAGGTCCCGGCTGGTGAGGCTCACCCAGCAGGGGGCCCCGAAGACGGAGTGGGTGGAGACGACGTTCGCCGCGCCCCTGGGTTTCGTGTCGCTGTTCATGGCAGTCGCGTCCTGGTCTCGTTCGCCGGCACACCCCGGCCGCACTCCAGTGTCCAACGGGATCGGTGGCCGGTGCCCGTCGAGTACCCCCGCGTCGGCGCTCCGACGCCGGTGGCGACGCGATCTTCGGACGACCGTTCAGGTGATGACCGGGACCCGCGTGCCCTGCCGCTCCCGCGATCGTGGTGCTCCCGAGCGTGCGCGAGACCCCGCCCGTCAAGGGGGAGTGCCGACAGGGCCGGGCGCGAGACGAGAGACGGCCCGTGCCATCGCCGCAGCCGTCACCACCCCACCGACAGCCGGACCCCGACCGGGGGAGGCTCCGCCATCACGGCGATGCGCGACTCGACGGACGCTGTCCGCATGGACTTCGCCCAGGTCGGCCCGTGGGTGTTCTCCGGCATGGCCGTCGCCCTCGGCATCGCGTTCGACACACACGGCGCCTCACGCTCGGGGCCGGGTGGCGCGTCACGTCGAATCCCGCCGCACCAGCTCCGTCGGGAGGATCACCGTCGCCGGGTCCTCGACGCCGATCTGCGCCAGCAGGACCCGCACCATCTCGTTGCTGATGCGGTCGTAGGGCTGGCGGATCGTGGTGAGGGCGGGGACGGCCTCGGTCGCCGCGACGGAGTCGTCGAAGCCGCCCACGGACACGTCCTCGGGGACCCGGCGGCCCGCGCGGCGCAGCGCCGCCAGGGTGCCCTGCGCCATCAGGTGGTCGAGGGACAGACAGGGGTTGAGATCCTCCAACTCGACCAGGAGGAGATCCCCTTCCCCGGTGCGGCACGCGTCCACCCGCTGGATGCCGTGGTCCAGCGTGTCCCAGTCGACGAAGCGCCGGGCGAACCCCCGATCGGCCTCCGTGGCCATGGTACGGCTCCAGGACCCAGCGCCGGTCGGGGTCGGGCGCGTACGGGGCGTACTGGAAGGTGTCGTCGACGTAGTAGAAGGACACCTCGTGGCGGAAGTCGACGCGCGCTGGACGAGGACGTCGCTCCAGGTCAGGTCCGCCAGCTCGGCCCCGGTCACGAAGCGCAGGCCGATGGAGTCCGCGCCGGCCTTCGGCTTGACCGCGTACGAGGCGGTGTCGGGCAGCCACCCCAGGTCCTCGGGCCGGTCGACGGTGGGGACGACCGCGTACCCGGCCCGGGTCAGGTCCAGCAGGTACTGCTTGTCGACCATGTCGGCCCGGCCGGTCAGCGGGTTGTAGACGGGCGTGCCGAGGGCCGCCGCCCGCTCGCGGAAGGCGTCGTACTCCTTTCGGTAGTACAGGACGGGCCCGCTGTTGCGGACCACGACGGCATCGAAGCCCTCCATCAGGGCCGCCGCGTCCAGCGGGTGGCACAGGGCGATGTCGAAGTCCGCGCGCAGCCGCGAGGTGAGGAAGATGTCCTCGTCGCAGTAGCGCCGCCCCCGCGCCGGATAGACGAGGTCGGTGACGTACAGCAGGCGGGGGCGAACGGACACGGCCCTCCCTGGTCGGTGACGGCCAACTTAACCCGAGCCCGAGAGGTGTGGCTCGGACCCCTGCCAGGATGGGCCACCGAGGGCAGCGGACGGACCGACCTGGAGGCGGACATGGCGTGTGCGGCGGGCAGCACGGACTCACGGGGCACCGGACTCGGCCCACGGGCGTTCGTCGGGATCGGCGGGCACGGGCCCGAGGACGTGATCGCCGACGGACACGGGCGGGTGCTGACCGGCGTGGCGGACGGACGCGTCCTGCGCCTGGACGGTCTGGCTGAGCCGGGGCGGGCCCGGGTCGAGACGCTCGCCGACACCGGCGGCAGGCCACTGGGGCTCGAACTCCTCCCGGACGGCGACCTGTTGGTGTGCGACGCCGAGCGGGGACTGCTGCGGGTCACGATCGCCGACAACGCCGTGCGCGTGCTCGCCGACGAGGTGGGCGGTGAGCCGCTGCGGTTCTGCAGCAATGTCGTGGCACTCTCCGACGGGACCGTCTACTTCACGGTCTCCAGCCGCCGCTACCCGCTCGACCGATGGATCGGCGACCTCGTCGAACACACCGGCACCGGGCGGCTGCTGCGCCTCGCACCGGGGGAGGGGGCGCCCGAAGTGGTCCTGGAGGGGCTGCAGTTCGCCAATGGCCTCGCGCCCTCCGCCGACGAGTCGTTCCTCGTGGTCGCGGAGACCGGCGACCGCCGGCTCACCCGGGTCCACCTCACCGGGACGAGGGCGGGCACGAGCGAGCCCTTCGTCGAGGATCTGCCGGGCATGCCCGACAACATGTGGCGCGGCCCCGACGGACTGATCCGGGTGGCCCTAGCCGGACCCCGCGTCGGCGCCCTCGACCGCCTGCACCGTGCCGGTCCCGCCGTACGGCGCGCCGCGAGCCGGGTGGCGGTACGGGCCCCGTTCCGGCCCCTCGGCTTCGCCGGGGTCGTCACGGTCGACGACGAGGGGCACCTCGTGCACACCCTTGTCGACCACCGCTCCCGGTTCCGCATGGTCACCAGCGCCTGCGTCACCGACGGCCACCTGATCCTCGGCAGCCTGTGGGAACGCGGGGTCGCGGTGTACGGCTCCGTCGCACCACGTGAGCAGGGTAAGAGCTCGTCGTGAACCGTGTTCGCGTCCTCGTCGGGGAAGGAGTGGCGCGCCTCTGGCTCACCCTCCCACGTACGCGGCCTTCCTCCAGGAGATCCCGCACCCGGTGCGGTGCGGTGCGGTGCGGTGCGGTGAGGTGAGGTGAGGTGAGGGGCGGGGCGCGGTCCTCGGGGCCGACGGCCGCGCAGGCTCCGCTGTCGTTCGCGCGGGACGCTTACCCGGCTGTAGTACGACTGCTCCTGGCCGGGGCCGTCCGCGACGGCGCCCTGGCCGGCCGTACGTCGGTCGTATGCAGTCATGTCCTCGCCGAGTGGACTGGCGCCTTGACAGGCACCTCCCGTGACCCGCAGGATCGCCCCGTGAACCTGTCAGACAGCCAGACAGGTGGCTCGGCACCCCGGCGTATCAGCGCCATGGAAGCGGTGCTCACCCACCTCCGCGACGCCATCGAGCGCGGCGAGTACGCCATCGGCGACAAGCTCCCCTCGGAGGCGGAGCTCTGCCGTCAGCTCGAAGTGAGCCGTCCGGTGCTGCGCGAGGCGCTGCGCGCCCTTCAGGTGATGGGACTGACCCGGTCCCGCACCGGCAAGGGCACCTTCGTGATCGCGAACGCCGTCGACGACCCCACCTTCGGCGACTACGCGGCGAGCGACCTGCTCGAAGTGCGCCGGCACGTGGAGATCCCGGTCGCCGGGTACGCGGCGGTGCGCCGCACCCCGGAGAACCTGGACCAGCTGGCCCACCTCCTGGACCGGATGGAACGGGAGACCGACACGACCGCCTGGGTCGCGATGGACACGCTCTTCCATCTGGCCGTGGCGGAGGCCGCCCAGAACCCGGTGTTCCGCCGGGTGATCGAGGAGATCCGGGACGCGCTGGCCCGCCAGTCGGCCTTCCTCAACGAGCTGGGCGGCCGGCGCGAGCAGTCCAACCGCGAGCACCGGGCCATTGTCGAGGCGCTGATCGACGGTTGCGAGCACGACGCGGTGGAGGCCATGTCCCACCACCTCGACCGTGTCGAGACCACCCTCACCGACATCGTGCGATCCCCCCGCACGGACAGTTCCACGGAAGGCGGACGCGAGGCGTGAGCGAGCAGTCCCTCCGCAAGGACGCCACGGGCCACGCCGTACCGGCGCGGACCTCCGGTCACGTCGACACCGGAGACGTCGGCTACAGCAAGTCCCTGAAGTCCCGCCACGTCAACATGATCGCCATCGGCGGCGCGATCGGCACCGGCCTCCTCCTCGGCGCCGGCGGCCGTCCGGTCGGCGCCGGCCCGCCCCCCTTCCCGGGCGAGCTGACCCGGCAGAGCTGCCGGCTGCCCGACTCCCCGTGGACCGAGCTGGTGACCCTGCTCTTCCTGGCGTCGGTCCTCGCCCTGACGTACACGGACGGCGACGCCGGTCGCACGACCGTACTGGGCCTCCCCCTGATCACGTCGGCGCTGGTCGCGGGCTGGTTCGGCGTACGCCGCCGGGTCGCCCGGCAGTCGACCGGAGTGAAGAGGTGAACCGGGCGGTGACGGACGACCCCACGACCACCGGTGCCTCGGCGATCCCCGCGGCTCCGGTGGCCCCGGCCCCCGCGATCCGGGAACCGCTCCACGTCCCCGTCGCCCACCTCGTACGCGGAGGTGTCATCGAGGGCATCCACTACGGCTCCGTGGTGGCACTGGGCGCCCACGGGGAGGTGGACCTCCAACTCGGCGACATCGAGGCGGCGTTCTACCCCCGGTCCGCGCTCAAGCCGGTCCAGGCCGTGGCGATGCTGCGCGCCGGACTGCCCCTGGACGGCGCACTGCTGTCGCTGACCGCCGCGAGCCACTCCGGCGAGGAACGCCACCTCGCCGGAGCCCGGCAGATCCTGGAACTGGCCGGGGCCGGCGAGGACGACCTGCGCAACGTCACCGACATGCCGTACGACCCGGCCGTCCGGGACCAGTGGATACGTGAGGGGAGGCAGCCCTCCCGTCTCGCGCAGAACTGCTCCGGCAAGCACGCGGCCATGCTCTACACCTGCAGGCTCAACGGCTGGTCTCTCGACGACTACCTCGACCCCGCGCACCCTCTCCAACAGGCCATCGCCGAGATCGTCGAGGACCTCACCGGGCAGGCCGTCGCCCAGGTGACCGTCGACGGCTGCGGCGCCCCCCTCTTCTCCGTCTCCCTGCACGGCCTGGCCCGCGCCCTCACCCGGATCACCGCCGCCGCCGAGGGCACCCCCGAGCGCACGGTCGCCGACGCCATGCGCGAGCACGCCGAAATGGCGTCCGGCGCCGGGCGCGACGTGGCCGAGCTGATGCGGGCCGTGCCCGGACTGCTCACCAAGGACGGCTTCGAGGGCGTCCAGGCCGCCGCGCTCCCGGACGGCCGGGCCGTCGCCGTGAAGATCGCCGACGGTGCCGGCCGGGCCCGCGTCCCCGTCACCGCGGCGGCCCTCGCCCGCGCGGGCGTCGACCCGGCCGGCCTGGCCCGGTTCGCGGGCGCCCCACTGCTCGGCGGTGGCCACGTGGTCGGGCACGTCCGGCCGGTCCGGGCGCTCGACCCGCTCACGAACCTCACATCCGTGTGAACCCCTGACCCGCGCGATCTCGCCCCCTCCCGCAACCGTCCCGCGAAGGCGCGGCCCTCAAGCCGCACCCGACGCGGGCGGCCCGCCCGCACCCGCCTCGAAGAAGAGGACCCGTACCGCCATGACCGCCGCCGTCACCCGCAGCGAACAAGGTCTGCTCGGAGACCGTGCCGTCCCCGCCGACGCGTACGGGGGCGTCCACACCCTGCGCGCCACGGAGAACTTCCCCGTCATGGGCACCCCCGAGCTCCGCCTACCCCCATCTGGTCGACGCCCTCGCGGACGCCAAGGAGGCCGCCGCCGGCGCCAACGAGGAGCTCGGCCTGCTCACCTCCGAGAAGGCCGCGGCGATCATCGAAGCCCTGCCGGGAGATCCGCGACGGCAAGCCGCACGACCAGTTCGTCGTCGACGTGGTCCGGGGCGGCGCCGGTACCTCCACCAACATGAACGCCAACGAGGTCGTCGCCAACCGGGCGCTGGAGCTGCCGGAGGCCTTCGCCACCGGGCGGGGCGTGGCCGGACTCGTCCAGGACAAGGGCCTGTTGCCGGCCGAACGGCTCCGGGAACTGGTGAGGCCCGAGGCGCTCGCGGGCAGCGGCGCACCCCCCGGCCTGACGCGCCCAGAGCCGGCATACCCTCGATCTGACCCACTACTGACCTGCGACGACGCGCCAGGGCCGGCGCTGGAGGCACAATGGTGATCATGACAACGACGTCGTCCCTCACCTTCCAGCCGGTCCTGGAACGCATCGCCGAGGAGATCGAGCGGACCCCGGGACGCGGCAGGCCCGCCGACTACATACCGGCGCTCGCCGCCTGCGATCCACGCCGCTTCGGCATGGCCCTCGCAGAGCTCGACGGCACGGTGTATGGGGTGGGGGACTGGCAGGAGCCGTTCTCCACGCAGTCCATCACCAAGGTCTTCACCCTCGCCCTCGACCTGGCCCGGGAGGGCGACGCCCTGTGGGAGCACGTGGGCCGCGAGCCCTCCGGCAACCCCTTCAACTCCCTGGTGCAGCTGGAGTACGAAAGCGGCATCCCGCGCAACCCGTTCATCAACGCGGGTGCCCTCGTCGTCACCGACCGCCTCCACACCCGTACCGGTGACGCGGCCGGCGAACTGCTGTCCTTCCTCCGTTCCGAGAGCGGCAACCCGCACCTCGACTTCGACGCGCAGATCGCCGCCTCCGAGTCCGCCCACGGCGACCGCAACGCGGCCCTCGCCCACTTCATGGCGTCGTACGGCAACATCGACAACCCCGTACCGACCCTCCTCGACCAGTACTTCCGCCAGTGCTCCCTCACCGCCTCCTGCGCCGACCTCGCCCGCGCCACCACCTTCCTGGCCCGCCACGGCGTCCGCGCCGAGGGCACCCGTCTGCTGACCCGCAGCCAGGCCAAACAGGTCAACGCGGTCATGCTGACCTGCGGCACGTACGACGCGGCCGGCGAGTTCGCCTACCGCGTGGGCCTGCCCGGCAAGAGCGGTGTGGGCGGCGGCGTCATCGCCGTCGTACCCGGTCGCTGCACGCTGTGCGTGTGGAGTCCCGGCCTGGACGAACGGGGCAACTCGGTGGCGGGAGTGGCGGCCCTGGACCGGTTCACCACTCTGACGGGGCTGTCGGTCTTCTGACGAGGACCGATCACGCCACGCTTCGATCGCGGAGGCCACGGCCAGGCCCTGCTGGGGCACCGCAGGCTGCTGCCCTTCGCGTGAGGGCTGTACGCGCTGCTGTGCGCCAGCGTCGTCTGGCTGTGCCGCGACGACGCGTCCGGCATCGGTGGGCATCGGTGGCTGCCGCGCAGCGAGACGCACGGGTGGATCACGCTCGGCCTGCCGCTGTGGCTGCCCATCGGTCAACCGCGGGCGAGCCGAGCGCCCTTGAACCGCAGCGCCAACGCCACGGCCGCCGCACCGAGGCCCGCCGCGCCCGTGATCGCGCCCGCCGCCGGCCAGCCGGGTCCGGCGGCCCGCTCCTTCTCCTCGCGGACGGGCGCCGGCGACTCGGGACCCGCCTGAGGCGCCGCCGCAGGGCGCGGCGGCACGAGCGAACCGACGGCGTCGACGCGCCCCGCGGCCCGGAAACCCCAGTCGAGGAGCGACCGCGCCTCCTCGTAGACGGCGAAGCCGCCGCCCGCCCGGGGCCGCATCACCGTCACGACGAGGGTGCGGCCGTCCCGCTCGGCGGCGGCGATCAGGGTGTTGCCCGCGTTGCTCGTGTAGCCGTTCTTGATGCCGATCAGCCCGGGATAGCGGGCGACACCGGTGCCGGTGAGCAGCCGGTTGGTGTTCTGGATGTCGTACGCCCACCCGCCCGCCGGGAACTTCGCGGTGACCGTGGCGCAGTACTCGGCGAACTCCGCGTTGCGCAGCCCGGCCCGCCCGAACACCGCCAGGTCGTACGCGGACGACACCTGGCCGGGCGCGTCGTAGCCGTCGGGCGAGACGACACGGGTGTCGCGGGCACCCAGGGCGCGGGCCTTGTCCTGCATCCGCTCGGCGGTGGTCCGCCAGCCGCCGTTGAGGGCGGCCAGGACGCGCACGGCGTCGTTGCCCGAGCTGAGGAAGACCCCGCGCCACAGGTCGGCCACACGGTAGGTGCGGTTCTCCTCGACACCCACCAGGCTGCTTCCGGCGCCGATGCCCTCCAGCTCCTCACGCTCGACGGTGTGCCGGAGACCCGCCGGGAGAGTCGGCAGCACGGTGAGCGCGAACAGGGTCTTCAGTGTGCTCGCGGGTGGCAGTCTGCGGTGCGCGTTGTGCGCGGCGAGCACCTCGCCGCTGCGGACGTCGGCCACCAGCCACGACGTCGCGGAGACGTCCCGGGGCACCCGGGGCGCCCCGGCCCGTGGCCGCACCTGTGTCCCCGGCCGGTACAGCGACGGTGGCTCCTGCGCGGCCTTGGCGTCCTGCGCGCCCGCCTCGACCGAGAGGCGGGCGCCCTCGGGACTCGACGCGATGGCCGGGGCGCCGACCGCACAGACGGCCGAGCAGCAGACGGCGGAGCAGTAGACGGCGACGCGCGAAACACGGGTAGCGCGGGATGGGGATCCGATGGTCATACCGTAAACGTAGAAACGGTCGTGCCGTGGACCGGGCTGCCAGGGCCGAGCGAGCGGATCGGGCACCCGGATGCCTCAGTCCGCCCCGGCAGCGTGGGCCGCACCTGCCGCAGGAAGGCCGCGTTGTCCGGTGTGGCGCGCATCCGCTCCAGCAGTGTTTCGAGGTTGGCCTGTCCCTCGCGCGAGCGCAGGGCCCGCCGCAGTCCCCGTACGGCCGTCAACTGGGCCGGAGTCAGGAGGATTTCCTCCCTGCGGGTGCCGGACGGGGTGTCTACGAGGGCTCTCCGGCGCCCTGCGATGCACGGCACCAGACCACGCGACCTCATCGGGAGCTCATAGCGCAAGGACCCCTAAGCTGACGTGATGTTCACCCCGCAAGGCCCCAGCCTCCGCGAACTCGCCGTTCAGGCACTCTCGTCCGTCGAACGCGGCTATGACCTGCTCGCGCCGAAGTTCGACCAAACCCCGTTCCGTACGCCGGACACGATCCTCGACGCGGTCGAAGCGGCCCTGGCGGCGATGGGCCCGTTCGGGCACGGGCTGGACCTCTGCTGCGGCACCGGTGCCGGGGTGGAGGTGCTGCGCGAGGTGTGTCGGGAGAGCGTCACCGGCCTCGACATCAGCGCGGGGATGCTGGCGGTGGCGAGGGGCCAGGTGGGGGCCGACGGCCCAGGCTCCGAGGGTCGCCGTGCCATCGGCACGGACACCGGAGGGCCTCGTGTCTCCTGGGTGCGCGGGGACGCCCTCGCCCTGCCCTTCGGGCCCGCCTTCGACCTGGCCGTGAGCTTCGGCGCGTTCGGCCACTTCCTGCCGGACGAACTGCCGGGCCTGTTCGCCGAGGTGCACTCCGTGCTGCGGCCCGGCGGACGCTTCGCGTTCCCGCTGCCCGCGCCCGCCCCGCCGAACTCCCCCTGGTACTGGGCGGCGCTCGGCTTCGACACGGCGATGCGGGTGCGCAACGCGCTCTGGCGACCGCCGTTCGTCATGTACTACCGCCCGTTCCGGCTCGGCGTCGTACGGCGTGAGCTGGAACGGGCCGGGTTCGACGTGGACCTGTTCGCGCTGCCCGAGTTCGGGCGGCGGACCGATGGCAGCCCGCGGTGCCGCATGGTCGTGGCCACCCGCCCGGAGGTCGCGGAGCCGGACGTCGACGGGCCCAGGCCGTAGCCGACCCGACCGGCCGGGCCGTGCTCACAGTGCGCTGTGCAGCGCCTCGACGAGCGACATCGCGCGCGGGTCGTCGGCGATGTGCGGGCCCATGCGGTTCATGACGTGGCCGAGAAAGACGCCCGCCTCCGGATCGGCGAGACCGCAGGAACCGCCGAAGCCGTCGTGGCCGAAGCCTCTCGGGTCGGGCCCGTACGAGCCGTGCGGGCCGCCCAGCCAAGCCTGAGCCCGATCTCCGTGTCCCGGCCCAACCCGCGCCGAGCACCAGGTCACGGCCGCAGACCTGACCCTCACGGACCCGCTCGGCCGCCTCAGGCGACAGCACCCGCCGTCCGCCCCAGGTAGGGCGCGGAGCGAGGATCCCGTACAGCGAGGCGACCGCGCGGGCGGTGCCGTGGCCGTTGGCCACCGGGATCTCGGCGACCCGCCACTCGGCGGTGTCCGCCTCGGTGGTTGGCGAGGGCGGCGGCCTGTTCACTGGTCGCGACCGGCGGATGCACGAGCTCGGCCGCTCGCGACGCCTCCGAGACAGGCAGCCCGGTGCTGAAGCCGATCCCGAGCGGCCCGGCGACCTCCCGCGCCGGCAACGCGCCCGGCAGCAGCCCCCACACCCGCCGGACCACCTCGCCGACGAGGAAACCGAACGACATCGCGTGGTATCCGGCCTGTGCGGCGGGCTCCCACCAGGGCTCCTGCGCCGCGAGCCGCTCGGCCGTCAGTTCCCAGCGGCCTCCTCAGAGCCGCGAGGCCAGCCAGCGCAGCTTGACCGCCTCCTGGAAGGGGCCACCGCCCTCGTGGTCGTTGAAGTCGTAGACCTCGATGCGCTTGTCGGACTCGGCCCATGCGTTGAAGGCCGCGAAGACCGTGGAGGGTGGGCAGGTCTGGTCCTCCAGGGCCACCGAGAACAGGGCGGCGGCCCGGGCGCGCGCGGCGAAGTGCACGCCGTCGAAGTAGGCGAGGGTGCGCCCGACCTGTTCGGTGCGACCGCGGTGCGTCTTGAGGTACTTGCCGATCTCGCGGTACGGATCGCGGTCGGTGATGGTGGTGGAGCGCGGGAAGTCGCACAGGAAGGGCACGTCGGGCGCGACCGCGACCAGGTCGGGGACGAGTCCGCCGACCGCGAC
This sequence comes from Streptomyces sp. TG1A-60, assembly GCF_037201975.1. Taxonomy (NCBI): domain Bacteria; kingdom Bacillati; phylum Actinomycetota; class Actinomycetes; order Kitasatosporales; family Streptomycetaceae; genus Streptomyces; species Streptomyces sp. TG1A-60. The sequence goes on from NZ_CP147520.1 coordinate 7,504,604, forward strand.
GGAGATGCCGCCGCCCTGGCTGGAGCCGACGACGGCCGTACGTGCGGCGTCGGTCAGCGGGTGCGAGCGGGCGGCTTCCACCGCGCGTACGGCATCCGTGTAGACCCGGCGGTAGTAGTAGTTCTCGGGGGCGTCAAGGCCCCGGGTCATGAAACCGGGGAAGGCGGGCGCGCCGCCCACCGGGTCGGGGGTGTCGCCACCTCCGCCCCAGGCGCTGCCCTGGCCCCGGGTGTCCATGACGAAGTGCGCATACCCCGCCGACGCCCACAACAGGTGGGTGTGGGCCAGGCCGCGGCCACCGCCGTAGCCGATGAACTCCACGACGGTGGGCAGCGGTTCGGTCGTCCCCTTCGGCAGGACCAGCCAGCCCTTGACCGGGTGTCCGCCGAACCCGGAGAAGGTGACGTCGTGCACCTCGACCGTCTTCAGGTGGGTCTCAACCGGTTCGAAACGGGCGTCGAGGTCGTGCTCGCGGGCCTCCTTGAGGGTCTTCGTCCAGAAGGAGTCGAAGTCCTCGGGCTCGGTCGAAGCGCTTCGATAACCATAAAGCTCGCCCAACGGCAGGTCGAACAGGGCCATGAAGGACCACCTTTTGAGTTCCGAGGTGCAAATGATCACACCGTACGTGGGGCGCCGCGGGCTGGCCAAGGGTCTCCTCGCGGTCCGCGACGCCCCCGCGGCTCACCTCTGGTCGGCCCCGATCAGGGCCCGGACCTCGAAGTCCTCGTACACGGTCTCCGCCACGCGGGGGCCGAGGCGGGAGCCGAGCCACCCCAGCAGGAAGCCCGCCGGGATCGAGACGATGCCCGGGTTCTGCAGCGGGAACCACGCGAAGTCGGCGTGCGGGTACACCGACTCGGGCGCCGAGGAGACGACCGGCGAGAACAGCACGAGAAGGACCGAGGTGAGCAGACCGCCGTACAGGCTGAGCAGGGCGCCCCGGGCGGTGAACCCGCGCCAGAACAGGCTGTAGACGATGGTCGGCAGGATGGCGGACGCGGCGATCGCGAAGGCCAGGAACGCCAGTGTGGCCGTGTTCGTGCCCCAGGAGAGCAGGGCGAACATCATGCTGAGGACGCCCATGGCCACCGCGGCGATCCGGGCGACCGCCAGTTCCTCCGTCTCCTTCGCCCTGCCCTTGCGGATGACCTCGCCGTACAGGTCGTGGGCGACCGAGGAGGCCGCGGCGAGCGTGAGACCGGCCGCGACGGCGAGCAGGGTGACGAAGGCCAGGGCCGAGACGATCGCCGTGAGGACCTCGCCGCCGAGGTCGTGGGCGAGCAGCAGCACGGCCGCGTCGCCCTTGTGGTCGATGTCCGAGATGGCGTCCCGGCCCACGACGGCGGTGGCGCCGAGGCCGAGGACGCCGGCCATCAGGCACACGAACCCGACCAGGCCCACGGCCCACACGACCGAGGCGCGCAGCACCCGGGTCTTGCGGGGCGCGAGCAGCCGCATCATCACGTGGGGGAGTGCGGCGAGCCCCAGCACGATGGCCAGTTGGAGACTGAAGAAGTCGATCTTGCTCACGGGGCCGCCCCCGTAGCGCAGACCCGGTTGGAGGTACTGGTCGCCGAGCCCGCTGCCCGCGGTGGCGGACGACAGCAGTCCGTCGATGTCCCAGTCGAAGCGGTTCAACACCATCACGGCGACGACCGTGACACCGGCGACGAGCATCACGGCCTTGACCACCTGGATGAACGTCGCGCCGGGCATGCCGCCGATCGCCGCGTAGGTGGTGACGATGGAACCGATGATGATCACGATCATCGTGCGGGTGGTCGGGCTCGGTTCGCCGACGAACTGTGTCATCAGGGCGATGCTGCCGACCAGTTGGGCCACCAGGTACAGGGCGCACACGGAGAGCGTGCAGACGGCCAGCGCCAGCCGGACGGGCCGCTGCTGCAGCGGGAGCCGCCGGGCGAGGGTGTCGCCGAGCGTGAACCTGCCCGAGTTGCGCAGGGGCTCGGCGATGAGCAGCAGCACCATCATCCAGGCGACCACGGTGCCGCCCAGGTAGAGCAGACCGTCGTACCCGGTCAGGGCGACGAGACCGGTGCTGCCGAGCAGGGTCGCGGCCGAGAGGTAGTCGCCGCACATCGCGAGGCCGTTGCGCAGCGGCGACATGTCGCGGTTGCCGAGGTAGAACTCGCTGATCTCGTCGCGTTGCGGAGCCGTCAGCAACGCGGTGAACAGGGTGATCACGACGACGGACAGGAACAGCACGAATGTCAGCCGCAGGCTGAACGCGTCGGCCACACTCGCGGAGATCGTCACCATGCGCGGAACCGCCGTCCGGCCGGAACACGACGCTGCTCGGCCTGACGGTCCTCCAGCTGGGCGCGGAGCCTGCGGGCGACCGGGTCGATGTTCCTGCGCATGTGCCGGACGTACAGGTACGCGGTCGCACCCATGACGGCGAACTGGGCCAGGCCGAGCGCCAGGCCGAGTGTGAGATGTCCGATCAATCGCTGATTCATTACTCCTGGTACGAAACTCGACAACAGGACGTACGACAGAAATCCACCGACGGACAACCCGGTCGCCCATGCGCCGAATCGGCGATATGCGGCGCTTATTGAACGAAATTCAGGATGCGCGTGCACCGGCTGTCGGCCCATCGGTGCGCGGCCCGCGCCGGGCGCGGGGGAGAACGAATCGCCTCCTGGGCCGGACGGGGGAGGAAACGGGACGGAACTGTCGTACCGTGCCGTGTAGTTGGACACAATGCACCCTCTTCGCTGCCTTATGTCTCGCACTCGACTCTGACCGGTCGCGGGAATGATCCAGGGTGATTCGACCGTCGCGGAGTCAAGTCGCCGTGCGGAACCATGGGGGAGGAAGGGGAGTATGTCAGCGAGCCGCTTGAAGTATCAACCGTCCTGAGTGGAAGGATTGTGTGGACGTTCTGCGAATGGCCGGCCTTCATCGCACAGCCTTTAGCTGAGCATTGTTCTGGTTTCTGTCGGTCGCGCTCCCGCGGCCGCGGGCGACGATCCGTTCCTCACGCCCAGCGGTGTCCCCAGTCGGGTCCGGTGCGTGCCCACTCCCGTTCCCATTCGGCCAGCCGGTGCCGGATGGCGACCCGGCGGACCACGAAGTGGCCGACCAGGACAACTCCGACGACGCCCCCCGTGGCGCAGGTCCCCGTGGCCAGGGCGCGCTCCCAGACGTCGGTGTCCGTCGGCGGCGCCTGGACACTGCGGCCGGCCGCATCCAGCCACACGTCGGCGCGGTCGCCGCGCTCGGTGCCGGCCGGCACCCGGGCCTGGCCGGTCCGAGAGCCGCCGTCGGGCTCGGTCCAGCGGGCCCGCACCCAGGACATGGGCTGCTTGCCGCCGTGCTCCGAGGGCGCCGCGGCCGGGGCGCCCTCGACGACCACGGCGCTCACCCGGTCGCGCGCGGCCCGCTCGGCCGCGGCGTGCGCCTGCGCGTCCCTGTGGGCCCACCGGCCCGCCGCGACCCCGGCGGCCGGGGCGCCGATCAGCAGCAGAAGCACGACGAGGAGCACCGTCCACGCCTCGACGACGTCCGAGCGCCGGCGCAGCGGATTGGGGCGCCAGCGCCACCCGAACACCTGGCCTCGCATCTCACCTCCCTCACCGGAGTGGTCCTCATGTACGAGAACCCCGGTCGGGACTGCTCCGCACTTCCGGTGTACCCGAAAGAGGCCGTGATGGCATGATTTAGGCCAGAAATCATGAAAGCGTGGCAGGCACATGCGCGCTGTCCGGGCCGAAGCGTCAGCCGAACCGCTCGATACGGATACGGTCAACCGGCTGCCCGGCCTCGACCAGCAGCCGTGAGGCGTGCTCGGCGAACGCGTTGGAGCCGCACACGTAGGCCTCCCACCCACCGGGTGGCCGCTCGGCCAGCAGCGGCGCCACCCGCGCCGCCGACAACCGGCCCACCGGTACCCCCTCGGGCGCCCGGCGCGTGAACACGGCGGTGGTCTCCGCGCCGTACTCCGCCGCGTAGATCAGTTCCTCGGGCCCGCGTGCCGACGCCAGCAGCCGCAGGGGTACGCCGAGCCCGCGCGCCCGGTGGTGGCGGATCATCGACATCAGCGGCACGACACCGGAACCGGCGCCGATCAGCAGCGCGGGCCGGTCCCCGGGCCAGGCGAAGAATCCGCTGAGCGGGCCGCACACCTCCACCTCGTCGCCGGGCCGGGCCTCGGTGTGGAACCACCCGGAGACCTCGCCGCCCTCGACATGGTCCAGGGTCAGCTCGATGTGCCCGGTGTCGTCGGGTGGGGACGCCAGCGAGTAGTGACGCTGCGCCGTGTAGCCGTCCTCGGCGGTGAGCCGCAGCGACAGATGCTGCCCGGGCAGATGCCCCGCCCAGCCCGGCACGGCGAACCGGTACGTGGCCGCGGTCGGCGTCTCCCGCCGGATCTGCGTCAGTGTCGCGGTTCGCCAGAGCGTCGCCGCCCGGTTGCTCACGGCGATCCGCCCCGGCACGGCGAGCCGCGTGGGCGGCGTGAACGCCTCGGTCGTCGCCGTGTCAGTCACCGGAGTACCGCTGTTCCTCCCACGGGTTGCCCCGCGCGTGATAGCCGTTCTGCTCCCAGAAGCCGGGCTCGTCGTGGTCGAGGAGCCTCAGGCCCGCGATCCACTTGGCGCTCTTCCAGAAGTACAGATGCGGCACCAGCAACCGGGCCGGCCCGCCGTGCTCGGCGGGCAGCGGCCCGCCGTCGTACTCCCAGGCGATCCAGGCGCGCCCGCCGGTGAGGTCGGCGAGCGGGAGGTTCGTGGTGTAGCCGCTGTGTGAGTACGCGACCGCGTGCGTGGCGGACGGATCGGGCCGGACCACGTCCAGGAACACGTCCAGTGACACGCCCCCGAACCGCACCCCGAACTTCGACCAGCTCGTCACACAGTGGATGTCGCCCTCGTACACAGACCCGGGCAGCGCGTGCGCCTCGTCCCAGTCCCAGGAGTGCGGCTCAACCACCAGACCGTCGATCCGGAACGTCCAGTCGGCGGGCGCGAGGTCGGGGGTGACCTCGGCGGACAGCACGGGCCAGTCGTCGCCGGCGTCGTACTGGCCGGGCGGCAGACCGGGATGGAGGACGCGGGGGCGCCCGGTGAAGCCTCGGGTGACGTTCATACGGGTCCAACGTGACGGCGGTGACGGCTGAGTCACACCACCGTACGTGCCTGTGGCGGGTGCTCCCTCCCCGGGGCGGGCGACGGGCATTATGCCCTTCCAGCCCGGTCGTGACCGTGGGGTAAGGTTACCGGGCCAGTCGTCACGTGGATCGGGGAGGTGGGACCCATTACCGCTGTGTCAGGTCGGGTGCTCTCACCTCAACGCGGCGCGGTGCATCGCCGATAGGCCACCGCGGGAGCGCCCTTCGGCCCACCGAAAGGCTCCCGGCTGTCATGCCACCACTGCCCACCCTCTCTGTCGTAACGACCCTGCGCGCCGCCGGTTGCGTCTTCGCCGAGGACGAGGCGGAGCTGATCCTCACCACCGCACGCACCCCGGTCGAGGCCGCCGCCATGGTCGACCGGCGCGTCGCGGGCCTGCCCCTCGAACTCGTCCTCGGCTGGGCCGAGTTCGCGGGCCTGCGCATCGCCGTGGAACCCGGCGTGTTCGTCCCCCGACGCCGTACCGAATTCCTCGTCGAGCGGGCCCTCGCCGCCGCCCCCGGAGCCTCGGTCGTCGTCGACCTGTGCTGCGGCTCGGGCGCGGTGGGCGCCGCCCTGGCCGCGTCGCTCGACGGGGCCGAACTGCACGCCGCCGACATCGACCCGGCGGCGGTCCGCTGCGCCCGCCGCAACATCGCGCCGCACGGCGGGCACGCCCACGAGGGCGACCTCTTCGCGGCGCTGCCCTCCCGGCTGCGGGGCCGCGTCGACATCCTCGCGGCGAACGTGCCCTACGTCCCCACCCGCGAGGTCCCGTTCCTGCCGAGCGAGGCCCGAGACCACGAACCCCGCGTCGCCCTCGACGGCGGCACCGACGGCCTCGACGTCCTGCGCAGGGTCGCCGCCGAGGCCCCCGAGTGGCTGGCCCCCGGCGGCTGTCTGCTCGTCGAGACGAGCCGACGCCAGGCACCGCTCGCCCTCGACGCCTTCCGCCGCCGCGGCCTCACCGCACGTACCGCCGTCTCGGAGGAGAGGTACGCCCACGTGGTGATCGGCACCAGGCCCGCACGCGGCTGACCCCTGCGCAGGCGGCGTGGCGCCCTCGGAGCTGGGCACGCGCAGCTCCCGGCCGCCTTGGTGTGGCCTTGCCCTCAGCCCTTATGCAACTAGTTGCAAAACAGTCGTGGCGTCGTCTACAACGGTGGGGACGACGCCACGACGGAGGGCCCCATGAGCCGTTACCCGCACCTGCTGAGCCCGCTCGACCTGGGCTTCACCACGCTTCCCAACCGCGTACTCATGGGCTCCATGCACGTCGGCCTGGAGGAGGCCGAGCGCGGCTTCGAACGAATGGCGGAGTTCTACGCGGCTCGGGCACGCGGGGGAGTGGGCCTCATCGTCACCGGCGGCATCGCGCCCAACGAGGCCGGCCGCCCGTACGAGGGCGGCGCCAAGCTCACCACCGACGTGGAGGCCGACCGGCACCGGGAGATCACCGAGGCCGTCCACCGCGAAGGCGGCCGGATCGCGATGCAGATCCTGCACTTCGGGCGGTACGCCTACCACCGCGACCTGGTCGCCCCGAGCGCCCTCCAGGCCCCGATCAGCCCGTACGTCCCGCACGCGCTCACCGACGCCGAGGTCGAGCAGACGATCGACGACTACGCGCGGGCGGCCCGGCTCGCCCGGCAGGCCGGGTACGACGGCGTCGAGATCATGGGCTCCGAGGGCTATCTGATCAACGAGTTCATCGCCGCCGGGACCAACCACCGCGAGGACCGCTGGGGCGGCTCGTACGAGAACCGGACGCGCCTGCCCGTCGAGATCGTGCGCCGGGTGCGCGAGGCGGTCGGCGAGGACTTCATCGTCGTCTACCGGCTGTCGATGCTCGACCTCGTGCCCGGCGGCTCCAGCTTCGACGAGGTGGTCACGCTGGCGAAGGCCGTCGAGGCGGCCGGGGCGACCATCATCAACACCGGCATCGGCTGGCACGAGGCCCGCATCCCCACCATCGCGACCTCCGTGCCGCGTGGCGCGTACACCTGGGTGACCCGCAAGCTCATGGGCGCGGTCTCGGTGCCCCTGGTCACCACCAACCGCATCAACACCCCTGAGCTGGCAGAGCGGTTGCTGGCCGACGGCCACGCCGACATGGTGTCCATGGCCCGCCCGATGCTCGCCGACCCGGAGTTCGTCGACAAGGCCCGCGACGGACGCGCCGACGCCATCAACACCTGCATCGGCTGCAACCAGGCCTGCCTCGACCACACCTTCAGCGGCAAGATCACCTCCTGCCTGGTCAACCCGCGCGCCTGCCACGAGACGGAACTGGTGCTCTCCCCGACCCGCCTGCGCAAACGCGTCGCGGTCGTCGGCGCCGGCCCCGCGGGCCTGGCGTGCGCCGTGAGCGCGGCCGAACGCGGCCACGAGGTCACGCTGTTCGACGCCGCGAGCGAGATCGGCGGCCAGCTCAACGTAGCCCGCAAGGTCCCGGGCAAGCGGGAGTTCGACGAGACCCTGCGCTACTTCCGCAACCGGCTCGACGCGTACGGCGTCGACGTACGGCTGGACACGCGCGTCGCCGCCGACGACGTCACCGCGTACGACGAGGTCGTCGTCGCCACCGGCGTCACCCCGCGCACCCCCGAACTCCCCGGCGTCGACCATCCCAAGGTCCTCGGCTACCTCGACGTCCTGCGCGACGGCGCCCCCGTCGGCGACCGGGTCGCCATCCTCGGCGCCGGCGGCATCGGCTTCGACGTCGCCGAGTACCTGACCGACGGCGGGGAGAAGACGAGCGAGGACCCGGAGGCGTACTTCCGGCAGTGGGGCGTCGACATGGACTACCGGGCCCCCGGCGGCCTCGCCGCTCCCGAGCGTCCCGTCCCGCCGCGCTCGGTCCACCTCCTCCAGCGCAAGGCCTCCAAGGTCGGCGCCGGACTCGGCAGGACCACCGGCTGGATCCACCGCGCCGAGCTCAAGCACCGCGGGGTCACCATGGTCCCCGGTGTCCGGTACGACCTGATCGACGACGCCGGACTGCACGTCACCGTCGACGGCGTCCGCCAGGTCCTGGAGGTCGACACGGTCGTGCTCTGCACCGGCCAGGAACCCCGTCGCGACCTGTACGACGCCCTGATCGCCGCCGGGCGCTCCGCGCACCTCATCGGCGGCGCCGACGTGGCGGCCGAACTGGACGCCAAGCGGGCGATCAAGCAGGGGACGGAGCTGGCGGCGGCGCTGTAGGAACGCGACGCGGCCGTGACGAGGCGTGGCGCCTTCCTAGGATGAGCCCATGTCACTCCCGCACGCGATCCTCACCGCCCTGCTCGAAAAGCCGTCGTCCGGCCTGGAGCTGACCCGGCGGTTCGACAGGTCGATCGGCTACTTCTGGTCGGCGACGCACCAGCAGATCTATCGCGAGCTGGGGAGACTGGAGGGCGAGGGCCACATCCGGGCCCTGCCCGCCGAGCGGCCCGCCCGGGGCCAGAGGAAGAGCTACGAGGTTCTCCCGGCGGGCCGCGAGGAACTGGCCCGCTGGACCTCCGCACCCCAGGACCCCAAACCGTGGCGCGACGCGCTGTTCGTACGGCTGCGAGCCGCGGCCGTGGTCGGCACGACCGGCCTTGAGGACGATCTGCGACGCCATCTCACCCTGCATCAAAGGCAGTTGGCGGAGTACGAGGAGATCGAGGAGCGGGACTTCGGACCCGGACGGGACACGGCGCGGGACCGCCTCCAGCACCTGATCCTGCGGGCGGGCATCGACCTGGAGACCTTCTGGACCCAGTGGCTGGCGAACGCCCTGGAGGAGTTCGAGCGGCTGCCGGACGCCGATGGCGGTGAGGGGCGTCCGGGAAACGAGTAGGCGGCCGTCCACGTCACGCGGCGACCGCCCACCCGTGGCTCACAGCCGGTGCGGCTTGGCGCGGCGGCGCAGGTACCAGACCGCCGCCGCCGTGCCCACTGCCACCAGTGCACCGCCTCCCACCAGCGTGGCGGTGCCGTACTCCTGGGTGGCCCCGCCGATACCGCCCATGACGCCCCGTGAGGGCGAGGCGGTCGCGGAGATGGTGGGGGTGGAGGCGGTGACGATGACGGACTGGGTGCCCGCCGTGGTCCCGTCCTTGCACACCGCGATCACCGTGTACGTCCCGGGGCCCACGTTCGCCCAGGCGGCGGACTGGGTGGTGCTGGTGCCGGTGAGCGTCGCCTGACGCCCCTGGGAGAAGCTCGCCTGCCCGCTGGAGAGCAGCGAGGCGGTGCCGAACGTGCCGTTGGTGCTGTTGGGACAATCGCTGGTGGTGACGGTGACCGAGGACCCCGTGGTGCTCACCGAGATCCCCGCGGGGACGGCCGTGGCCGATGGCGCGGTCAGGGCGATCGGCAGCGCGGCGGCGGCCACGGTCAGGCCGGTGCGGAGGAGAAGCTGGGACGTGCGCATGGTCTGCCCTCCGGCGGCACGGTGGCGGTACATCCCTTGCGCCGCCGAGGATCGGGAGACCCGTGCTGCCTCAGGGTGAGCCAACGTGCCTTCCGCCCCGTCCGCATGCGGACGGGCCCCGGGCAGGTGACGGCTTCCGCCGTGCGGGTGGTCCGATCACCCTGCGGTGGTCACCGTCTGTTCCGCGGAGAACCCGCCCCAGGTGCCGTCCGGCAGCTTCGCCCGGATCCGTACCCGGTACGCCGTTCCGGTCTCCCGGCCCACGTGGAAGCTGCACGTGGCCCGGCCGCAGAGCACCGGCACAAGGACGAGTGCCGGCACGGGTGCGCGTCGCACGATGCCGCCCCCCGAACGTCGAACCACGCGAGTACGCTCCGTCGGCCCGCCGCGTGCCGGCGCGGAACCCGGTGGGCGCGGTGATCCGCCCGTCGTCCCTCCCAGGCGCGGTGGTGAGCCGTACCGGTCGGCTCACAGGGGGAGAGGTTGTCGGCCGCGTCCCGTGCCCGTCCGGTGAACGGGTAACGCGTGCCGGGCCGCAGACCGTGACCACGGCCGACATCTGCCGCCCGCCCACACTGTGGAGCTTCGAGGCACCCTGCGGGACGGCGTACGAGACCACGTCCCGGTCGTCCGTCGACCGTCCCCAGGACAAGCGCACCGCCTTGCTCCCGACCACCTTTCCGTCGAGGTGCCCGGTCCGCAGGCGGCCGTGAGGAGCAGCGAGCCGCCACGCTCGTCTGGGGCGGGGCCGCCCGAGGATCGTCGGCCCCGCGGCGGCACCCAGGACAGCTCGATGGAGACCGGGGTGCGCGGGGGGCCGAGGGGCCCACCGCCCGCCGCCGGAGTTGGTCGCTGCACGGTTCACGGCACCGCACCCGGCTACGTATGCTGGTGCTCTGACACGGCGTGAACTCGCTTGCCCGCCAGGCTGGTTCGTGCTGTACGGCGCGGTCCGCTGTCGTCGCCGATCCCGCGCCGACGAGAGCGGCCGAGCGGCCGGAGCCGAGTGCGGCCCGGCCCTCGGCCGCACACCCGCGCAGAAGGCGCCGTGATCCGTCCGGCCCCCTCCCGGTGGCCGTCCTCTCCGACCCGCTCCACTTTGGGTGAGTGTTCGTCAGTGTCCCCCCAGGAGAGGGTTTCTCATCGTGCGTGTCCGCTCGTTGACACTGGCCGCCCTCGGCGCCGCCCTGCTGGCCCCCGTCACCCTGCCCGCCCTGGCCCACCCGAGGGAGACCATACAGCGCGAGGGCAGCGTGACCGCCGCCGAACTGCTGGCCAAGGTGCGCGGCTGCGTGCGGGTCTCCGAGGGGCTCTACCGCAGCGATGTCGGCGCCCCCGCCGTCATCCCCGTCTGCGGTCTCGACGGCGTGGTGTTCTGGAAGGCCGACATGGACATCGACTGCGACGGCCGGCCCGGCCCGCGCTGCAACCGCGACACCGACCCGTGGTTCCAGCCCGCCACGTCCTACCAGCAGTCCGACGGCCGGCATCTCAGCTCCGAGACCCTGCCGTTCATCGTCGTCCCCGTCCCGAGCCCTGTCTGGGACCACCGGAACCACGGCATCAGGGGCGGCTCGATCGCCGCGGTCGTGTACGAGGACCGGGTCCAGTACGCCGTCGTCGGCGACACCGGCCCCCCGGGCATCATCGGCGAGGCCTCGTACGCGACCGCCGAGGCCCTCGGCATCCGGCCCGACTCGCGCAGCGGCGGCACCGACTCCGGCGTCACCTACATCGTCTTCGAGGACTCCCGGGTGACCCCGATCGAGGACCACGAGGCGGCGGTTGAACAAGGGGAGGAGCTGGCGCGGCAGTTCGTGGACGGATAGCGCACAGGCCTGCCGGGGGCCCGCCGCCCGACAGGACGGCGGGCCCCCGGCACGCAAGGGTCACGCTCGGGAGCGTCACTCCTTCCGATACGAGTACGCGTCCGCAGCCGCAGCCGCCACCGCCGTGAGGTCCGCGCCCGTCGAGGCCGTGACGACGGCGGCGACGGCGCCCTCGACGAACGGGGCGTCGACCAGGCGGGTGTCCGCGGGGAGTTCGTCACCCTCGGCGAGAAGGGCCTTCACGGTGAGGACGGCGCTGCCGAGGTCGGTGAGGACGGCGACCCCGGCACCCCGGTCGACGGAGGCCGCTGCCGCCGAGATCAGCTCGGCGCTGGTGCCCAGGCCGCCGCCCTCGGTGCCGCCCGCCGGGGCGACGGGAACGGCGACCCCCGCACCCGCGAGGCCCTGCGCCAGCTCGGCGACCGAGACGGCGACGGCGGCGCTGTGCGACACCAGCACGATGCCGACCCGCTTATCGTCGGACACCGGCGGCCTCCTGGGTCTCGGCGGTGGCGGCGAGGGCCGCGATCAGCAGCGCGGCGGAGGTGGCGCCGGGGTCCTGGTGTCCGACGCTCCGCTCACCGAGATAGCTGGCCCGGCCCTTGCGGGCCTGCAACGGCGTGGTCGCCAGGGCACCCTCCTCGGCGGCGGACCGCGCCGCGGCGAACGACTCGGCGAGCGCGTCGACGGCCGGCACCAGTGAGTCGATCATGGTCTTGTCGCCCGGCGCGGCACCGCCCAGCGTCATCACCGCGTCGACCCCGGCGCGCAGCGCGCCCGTGAGCTGGCCCTCGCTCACCTCGGCCGCCTCGCCGAGCGCCTTGCCGGTCCGGCGCAGCAGGGTGCCGTACAGCGGGCCGGACGCGCCGCCGACGGTCGAGATCAGCTGCCGGCCGGCGAGCACGAGGACGGCGCCCGGTGTGTCCGGTGCCTCCTTCTCCAGCACGGCCGCGACGGCGGCGAACCCGCGGTGCAGATTGCTGCCGTGGTCGGCGTCCCCGATCGGCGAGTCGAGCGCCGTGAGCCGCTCGGCCTCGCGCTCCACCGAGGCAGCGGCGGCGGCCATCCAACGACGGAAGAAGTCGGCGTCGAACACGGAATCTCCTTGCGTGGTACGAGAGTTGCTCACTGCGAGGGGGTGGGGGCGGGGTGAGCCGGTCGGCCCCGAAGCGCCTCCCGGCGGCCGGGTGCTCACACGCCCCAACGCAGCCCCGGCGTCCGGACCGGCGCGTCGTACAGTCGCAGCAACTCCCCGTCCACCTGGCACAGCGTCACCGACGCCCCGGCCATGTCGAGCGAGGTGACGTAGTTGCCGACGAGGGTGCGGGCCACGGCGACCCCCCGCTCGGTGAGCACCCGCTGCACCTCCGCGTTGAAGCCGTACAGCTCCAGCAACGGCGTCGCGCCCATGCCGTTGACGAGCAGCAGCACCGGGTCGCGCGGGCTCATGTCGTCCAGGACGGCGTTCACCGCGAAGTCGGCGATCTCGCGAGAGGTCATCATGGCGCGCCGTTCACGCCCCGGTTCACCGTGGATGCCGACTCCCAGCTCCAGCTCCCCGTCCGGGAGATCGAAGGTCGGGCTCCCCTTGGCCGGAGTGGTACAGGCGCTCAGGGCCACGCCGAAGCTGCGGGAGCCGTCGTTGACCTGCCGGGCCAGCGCCTCGACCCGCTCCAACGGCTGCCCCTCCTCGGCGGCGGCCCCCGCGATCTTCTCCACGAACAGCGTCGCCCCCGTGCCGCGCCGCCCGGCCGTGTAGAGGCTGTCGGTCACGGCCACGTCGTCGTCGACGAGGACCTTGGCGATCCGGATGCCCTCGTCCTCGGCGAGTTCGGCAGCCATGTCGAAGTTCAGCACGTCACCGGTGTAGTTCTTCACGATGAACAGCACCCCGGCCCCGCTGTCCACGGCCGCCGCGGCCCGTACCATCTGGTCCGGCACGGGCGAGGTGAACACCTCACCGGGACAGGCCGCCGACAGCATCCCCGGCCCCACGAACCCGCCGTGCAACGGCTCATGCCCCGAGCCGCCCCCGGAAACCAGTCCCACCTTCCCGGCCACCGGCGCGTCCCGCCGCACCACCACCCGGTTCCCCACGTCCACCGTCAACTCGGGATGCGCGACCGCCATACCCCGCAACGCGTCGGCGACGACACTTTCCGCGACGTTGATGAGCATCCTCATTGGGTACCTCCTGGTGAGATGAGCAGACGGGTCTCGGACCTACTGTGGTGACGGGCCGTCAGGTGTGACTGGTGTGCGGGTCGACGCTTCCGGTGGCCCGCTCTCGGAAGTATCGACGCTGAGCGGGCTCGGGTCACGCGTGCGGCCCCCGACGGGTGGAGGCCGGTCGTACACGGTGGCTGCTCGTCCACGCACCGCCATCATGCGAAAGGGCTTCGCGGGAACGCCGGTCGCGGGTTTCCCGGATCGCATCGCGTGCCCGCACCAGGGCGGTTGTTAAAAATTTGGAGCATCAACTACAGTCGAAGACGACCTTGAAAGTTCAAACATCTATGGAAAGGCCAGAGCCTATGACCTCCCTCCTCCACACCGGCGTCGCCGCTTCTCGTCGCTCCTCCTCCACCGAAGAGGCCGTCGCGCCCCACCACGACCTGGGGTTGCTCGTCCTGCGCCTCGTGCTGGGTTTCCTCCTGATCGGACACGGCACACAGAAGCTCTTCGGCTGGTTCGGGGGCGGCGGCATCGAGGGCACCGGCCAGTTCTTCGAGGTGAGCGGCTTCCCGGCCGCCAGGACCCTGGCGCTCGTCGCCGGGCTCACCGAGACCCTGGGCGGGCTGGGCCTCGCCCTCGGCCTGCTCACTCCGCTGGCCGGTGCCGCCGTTTTCGGGACGATGCTCAACGCGATGGCCGTGAACTGGGCCGGCGGCTTCTTCATGATGGACCAGGACGGCGGCATCGAGCTCGACGTGCTGGTGGCCGCCGGTGCCGCCGCGCTGGCGCTGGCCGGCCCCGGCCGCTTCGCCGCCGACCGTTTCCTGCCCGTCCTGCGTGCCCACCGGACCGCCTACGGAATCGCCGCGCTCGTCCTGGGCGCAGTAACGGCCGCCGTGGTCCTGCTCGTCCGTAACTAGTTCCCGCCGGGGTGGTCAACGCCGCCGGCGACGCCGATCCCGACGCCTGGCGGCGCGTCGTCGCCCTGTTGACCCAGTCCTTCCAGGATCCGGCTCGCGACCCCCTCCCCGCCTCGCCCCGACATGACGCCCTCTGCAAGGCCATGCTCCGCACCAGCCCAGCAGACATCACCACACCCGAGCCGAAGCGGAGCAGTTGACCTCAGGGCCGGGTCACCGGGAAAGACGTTCGGTTCGCCGGCCAGGGCGCAGTGCTCCACAGAGGGTGCGGGCGCCGTCGCGGGGAGGTCGGCGAGGAGCCGTCGACAGCGGTCCAGCTGCGATCGCCGACCGGCGAGGGCGCCGACAGCGCCCTCGCCGGTGGTGCGTCACGTTCGTGGTGCGGGTGTCAGTTGACGGTCCACTTCTGGTTGTTCTGGCCGTTGCAGGTCCACAGGGCCAGCTTGGTGCCGTTGGCGGTCGCCGCACCTGTGGCGTCCAGGCAGAGGCCGGACAGGTTGTTGGTGATGGTTCCGTCGGAGTTGACGGTCCACTTCTGGTTGGTGCCGTTGCTGCAGTCCCAGATGATGACCCTGGTGCCGTTGGAGGTGCCGTTGTTGTCGGCGTCCAGGCACTTGTTGCCGTACACGACCAACTCACCGCGCGACGTCTGGGTGAAGGTCTGGTTGCGCCCACCGGAGCAGTCCCAGATCTGCGCCTGGGTGAGGTTGGTGATGGTGTTCTTGTCGAAGTCGACGCAGCGGTTCGAGGCGGCGCCGGCGAGCGCGACACCGTCGGTGCCGGGGATGCCCTGGACGCGGACGGCGTCGATGTCGGGGGCGGCGCTGCCGGAGACGGGTGCGAAGCGCACGGTGTTGTTCCCCTTGCCCAGGTGGGCGAGCACGGACACGGTCCGGAACGTGGTCGCCGACCCGGTCGGCGGGAAGGCCACGACGTACGTGTACTGCCCGTTGACCTGGATGGTGGCCTTGCGGGCGGTGCCGGCGCCGTTGGCGTACGTGATGTCGACCAGCTTGGTGCCCGCGGCGGCGGTGGTGACGCCGGTGAAGGTCGGTGTCGTGGCGGTGGCGGTGTCCTCGTACGTCGAGCCGGACGCCTCGGTGCCGGAGACCGTCAGCAGCACGGCGTCGTTCGCCGGGACGGTGGTGGTGTAGCCGGTGGCGGAGGAACCGGCGCTGGTGCCCGCCCACACGTCGCGCACGGACGCGGACGCGGTGGTCAGACCCAGGTCGGCCCAGCGGACCGTCATGGAGGCGGCGGAACCGGTGCGGTTGAGCAGGAGCACCGCGCGCTGACCGGTGCCGGAAAGCACCTTGCCGTACACCTGGAGGTTGCGGGTGTCCTCGGCGACCTTGACGCCCTGCAGGCCGCGGGCGTCCTGGTTGATGGCGACGACCTCGGAGTTGGTGAGGATGTCACGGGTGGTGGTGCTCATCGTGGCCAGGTTGTTGCCGGCCAGCAACGGGGCACCGGAGATCGCCCACAGGCTCATGTGCAGCCGGTTCTGTGCGGCGTTGAGACCGTTCATGCCGACCATCAGCATGTCGGGGTCGTTGTAGTACCCGGTGTGCTGGGCCGCGGGGTGCAGCCCCTTGTCGAAGTTGGCGAGCATCTTGCCGGTGCTGGCGGTCTGGCCCCAGAAGATGATGTCGGTGCTCGTGCGCCACAGGTCGCCGTAGCCGGGCGCCCAGTTCCACGGCAGTCCGGTGCCCCACTCGCAGAACGACAGCACCAGCTTGCGGCCGGTGACCGCTGTGGCGGCCTCGTTGGCTGCGGTGATCTGCTTGTACGTGGTCTCGGGGTCGAGCCCCTCCTCACGGCCGCCGCACCAGTCGATCTTGACGTAGTCGAAGCCCCAGCGCTGGAAGGTCTCCAGGTCCTGCTGGTAGTGCCCCTCCATGCCGCCGGGTGAGGCCGCGACCACGAGGTCGGACAGCTGTCGCCCGGTCAGGCGGTGGGCGGCGCTGCCGCACAGGACCGAGCCGTAGCTGTGGCAGAACACGGCGGGCGGAGCCACCGGACGGGTCGTGGCGGCCAGGCCGCCGAGGAGCCGTACGAGCCGGGGCGCCCCCTGCTCCGCGAGGCGTCCGGTGGCGGCGTCGTAGCCGACGCCGACCGGGGTCGTGTAACCGACCCAGGCGATGACCGCCGGGCGGTCGTCGGGCGAGAGCCGGGCCATTTCCGCGCGCAGGTCGCGCGCCATCCGCGCCACCACGTCGTAGGACGCCAGATCCGTGTCGGACCCCGGTACGACGACCGCGGCCCGTCGGGCGGTCCGCAGGTCCCCGTACACCTCGGCGACCTGTCCGCGTCCTCTCGGGTCGAAGGCGAGGACGCGGTGGCCCGGCGCGAGGAGCCTGCCGTACGTCGCCGCCTGTGCGCGGGCCTGGCGCCGGGGGCCCGCGGACAGCTCCGGGTCGGCGGCTCGGGCTCGGGCACGGGAGCGCTCGACGGCCAGCGCCCGGGTGTTGGCGGCGTAGCGCAACTCGGGCGGGGCCCCGTCGAGGTTGCCCACGACCAGCGGGTGACGCGTGCCCAGCAGCTCGCGCTGAGCCGCCGTCAGCCCGGCGAAGAAGCGGGCGACGTGCGCCGGGGCGGCCGACGCCGGGTCGGGCAGTTTCCTGCCGAGTACCCGGTCGGCCGTCCACGCCGCCGTGCCCGGCGGCGGGCCGGTGACGGCGGTCTGCACCTCGCCCCATGCCCAGCCCACTGTTCCCGCGGCCATCGTCAGGACGAGCGCGCAGGCGGTCAGAGTGCGCTTGAAGCGCCGCATGGTGTGTCTCCCCAGCATCCGTCGGTCCGTCGGCCGCCTCGACGGGCGACCTGGTGGGCGGAAGCTAGGGAGAAGGGGTCCTGCCCGGCATCACACGGGAGTGCGATTGTCCGTGTAGCACCTCGGTAGGGGGAACTGCGTCGCCGTCACCGCAGCGTGAAGAAGATCATCGGGTTGTCCCGGCTGTTCCGCAGGGGGTGGTCCAGCGTGAGGGACTGCTTGATGTGCGTCAGCCGGTCGTACATCTTGGGAGCGCGAGCCGGGGAGGCTGTGAACCAGGGGTTCTCCCGCTCGGCCAGCCAGCGCAGCACGACCGCCCCCTCGGTGAACGGCAGCGGCCTGCGGCCGTGGAAGACGTCGTGGACGCACACCGGGATGCCCGGACGCATGCGAGGGAACAGGTCACGGATGTACCAGCGGGCGAAGCTCGCCGAGTGCGCGGCGTCGATGAAGAGGAAGTCCGCGGTGTCGGGGATCTTCTCCAGGTTCTCCCGCGCGTCTCCCTGCGTGAAGGTCCAGCGTCCTTCGGAGAGTTCGCCGGGAACCTCCCGCGCGACGTGGTCGACGGTGTCGTACGAGTACAGGTGCCCGGTGCCGTTGTCGCGCAGGGCGCGCAGGATCCAGGTGGTGGACCAGCCGTGGAAGGTGCCGATCTCCACGACCGTCTCCGGGCGGGCTTCGCGCAGCAGCAGATAGGTGATCTCCGCCTCGATGTCGTCGAGTTGTGCCTTCATCGAGGCGGGCGGCGCGAGCAGCGCGCGCTGCCGCTCGCGCACCCGGTCGAGGTCGTGGGCGTAGGTGCTGTAGAGGTGGCGGATGTGGTCGATGTCGATGGGCTGGCGCATGTGTCACGCTCCTGCGGGAACCGGTCCGTGGTCGGGCGCGGTGATGCTGGGGCGCGGGCTCGGGGCCGCACATCACACCCGGGTGCCAACTCGGGTGTCACACCTGGGTATGACGGTGCCGGGCGAGGGCCGTACCGTCGGCCGGTCAGGTGGCCTTTCCGGGCACGACGATCCCCGACTCGTAGGCGAAGACGACGAGTTGGGCCCGGTCGCGGGCATCGAGCTTGGCGAGCAGGCGGCTCATGTGGGTCTTGACGGTCTGCTCGGCCACCACCAGCCGCGCGGCGATCTCCGTGTTCGACAGGCCCCGTGCGACCAGCAGCAGCACTTCGGTCTCCCGTGGCGTGAGCCCGTTCAGTCGCAGGCGGGCGTTTCGGCGCGGAACGGGGTGGCGCCGCGTCATGTCCTCGATGAGGCGCCGGGTGACCGAGGGGGCGAGCAGTGCGTCACCGGCGGCGATCACCCGGACGGCCTGCACGAGTTCGGCGACCGGGGCGTCCTTGAGCAGGAAGCCGCTGGCTCCGGCGTGCAGGGCCTCGTACACGTAGTCGTCGATGTCGAAGGTGGTCAGCATGAGCACCTTGGGCCGGTGCGTCACACCGGGCGGCGGAGCGAGCAGCCGTCGCGTCGCCTCCAGCCCGTCCATCTCGGGCATCCGTACGTCCATCAGCACCACGTCGGGGTGTGTGCTGCGGCTGACATCGATGCCGAGGCTGCCGTTGGGTGCGTCTCCCACGACGTCGATGTCGCTCTGCGCGGACAGCAGTGCGGCGAATCCCGAGCGCACCATGGTCTGGTCGTCCACGACGACCACACGGATCGTCATACCGGCTTCCCCTGTTCCCTCACTCCGGCGAGCCGCTCCGGGCCCCTCACCTGGAGGGCGAGCCCCGCCGCCTCGGTGACCTCCACCGCTGTCCGCGAGGGGTGTTCCGGCGCCGCGGCCCTGGACGGCGGCAGCTGCACGGCGAGCCACTGCGCCGCGATGAGCGCGGTCGCGGCCAGGGCGGTCACCCGCGCCAGGTGCCCGTTCGCACGCGCGCCGCGCAGCCGTGCTTCCGGCTGTTCCGCTCCGCTCCGGCTTCCGGTGCCCGCTGTCCCGGACATGTGTGACTCCTCTGCCGTCTCGCTCGGTCCCGTCGGCTCCGCACGCGCGGAGCCGGGCACCACTCTCCCGTCGCGCCGGGTGCCGCGCCTCGGCCGAACGGCCACACCTGCGCTGCCTTGTCGGCGAGTCCTCGGCCGAACGACGGAGGACGGGGCAGCGCGAACAGGGCAGGGCAGCCCGGGGGCCGGTCCTGCCCTGCCCTTCGAACCCGAACGCAACCGAGCTCAATCGACCGGGATCGAGCGGAACGAGGGGAGAGGCCCCGGGTGCGGCCTGCGGCGGCTCCCGGGGGCGGTCGCGTCAGTCGTCTGCAGTGGGCCGTCCACGCCGTGAGACGAAGCGCCGCGGAGAGAAGGGGAGAGCTGTACGGGCCATGTCGGCTCGCTGCCGACCTCCGGTGACCTCCGCGGAGATGATGTCCGCGGTCACCGGTGCCAGGGTCACCCCGAGCATGCTGTGCCCGCTCGCGACCAGCACGTTGTCCTTGCCCGGCAGCGGTCCGACGACCGGAAGTCCGTCGGGCGTCATCGGACGCAGCCCCGTCCAGCCCTGCGGCTGCGCGTCCAGCGGGAAGTCGGGCAGGTAGGTGTGGGCGGAGCGGGCGATGCCCCGCAGGCGATGCGGATCGATGGTCGCGTCGGAGCTGCCGAACTCCATCGTTCCGGCGAACCGGAGCCGGTTCGACAGGGGTGTCACGGCGACCTTCGCCTCGCCCAGGTACACCGAGTGCCGCAGCGTCACCGAGCCGCTGGTGTCGTCGAAGCCGTATCCCTTGCCGGGCCGGATGGGCAGGGGGTGTCCGGCCAGCCGCGAGAGCGGGCCGGTGTGGACTCCGGCCGCGAGGACGAACAGATCACCGTGGACCTCCTCGCCGCCGGCGAGCACCGAGGTCACGTCGCGGCCCCTTGAGCGGATGCCGGTGACCGGGCTGCCGTGCAGGAACCGCACGCCCAGTTCCCGGCAGCGGTCCTCCAGGCCCCTCACCAGACTCGCGGGGTCGACGTGCCGCTCCTGCGGGCAGTGCAGGCCGGTCAGTACCTGTTGTCCGAGCGCTGGTTCGAGGTCGCGGAGTTCGTCGCCGGTCAGCGGGACGGCGGTGTGGCCGATCCGTTCCATGGGTGCCGTCGCCGCCCGGTACTCCTCCATGGTGTGCCGGGTGGTGAAGACCAGGAGTTGGCCCACGCGGTGGTGCTCGAAGCGTATGCCGTCCTTCTCGTACTCGTCGAACAGCTGAAGCGTGCGTTCGTTGAGGGAGGTGAGCGCCTCGACTCCGGCGGCGAAGGAACGGGGATTGCAGTGGCGCAGCATGCCGAGCATGAAGCGCACGTGCTCCGGACGCGGGGAGGGGCGGACGTACAGGGGGCTGTCCCTGCGGGCCATCCACCGCAGGGCCTTCCCGATCATTCCGGGCGTCGGCACGGGAGTCGACATGATCGGAACGATCCACCCGGCGTTGTGCACGGAGGCTCCGGCCGTGCCGCCGCGTGCCGCGTCCACCACGGTGACGGCCAGGCCGTCCTGGGCGAGCCGGTGGGCGGTGGCCAGTCCGATCACGCCCGCACCGACGATCACTGCGCTGTCTGTCATCGTTGTCCTTCCCGCGGATCGCGGACCGGCCTCGGCCGGGTCAGGCGAGGAACCTGTCGGCCAGGAGGCGGGCGACGGCCCAGTCCTGGACGGCGACACCGACGGACTTGAACACGGTCCGTTTGCCGTGGTCGGGGCTGGGGGCGCTCAGCGCGGTGCCGAGCTCGGTGAGGGCGTCCCGGGTGATGGCCCCGGATTCGAGGGCGTGGATGATCTCGCCGGACTCCTCCAGGATCGCATCGAGTTCGTCGACGATGACGGTGCTGCCGGCGAGCAGTTCGTCGGGCAGTTCCCGCATGGTGGGGCGGTACGCGCCGATGGCGTTGACGTGCACCTGTTCGGGCAGCGCAGACTCGGGGAAGAGCGGGGTGGTCGCGTTGGTCGCGCAGCAGACGATGTCGGCCTGCCGGACCGCCGGCACCGCGTCGGTCGCGGTGAGCAGCTCCACCCCGGCCAGCTCGGGCGCCAGTCGTTCGACGAGGTCCCGTGCCCGGCCCAGGTCGGCGTCCACCACAGTCAGCTGACACAGGGGCCGGACCGCGTGGACGGCGCGGACCTGGTCCGGGGCCTGCCCGCCCGCGCCGATCAGGGTGAGCCGCCCGGCCTCGGGCGGGGCGAGGAGATCCGTGGCGACGCCGACGACCGCACCGGTGCGCAGGGCGGTCACCGATCCGGCGTCGGCGACGAGGTGGTCCAGGTGGCCGGTCTCGCTCCAGATCACGGTGCCCGCGATGGCGGGCTTGCGCTCGAAGTTCACGCTCAGCGTCTTGAACATGGCGGAGGCGGTCGGCCGGTGATGAGCCGACATCACCAGGAACTGCCCGTCCCGCAGCGCGGTGCGGGTGGGCATCTCGAACTCCCCGGCGGCCAGGTCGACGAAGCCCTGCCGTACGGCGTCGATCGCCTCCTTCATCGACACGACCTCGCGGATCTCGCGCTCACCGACGGTGATCGTCTTCATGGCACTCCACTTCCTCGTCCGGGCGTTTCCTCCACCGCCTTCGTATCGGAGGAGCGTGCGTAAGGTATTACACCTTACATATGACGGCAAGGAGGCCCGTCGTAAGGCCTTACTGTTCTGTGTTATGCATTGCGCATGACTACTTCTCGTCCGGCAGGGGCGCCCGCGCGCGATGCGCAACTCAAGTCGGTCAGCCTCCGTCAGCAGGCGCGGGAGGCGCTGCGCACCCGGATCGTACTGGGGCAGATCGAGCCCGGGCAGGTGGAGAGCGTCATCAACGTGGCCTCGGAGCTGGGGGTCTCCATCACGCCGGTCCGCGAGGCCGTCATGGATCTGGCCAATCTCGGCATGGTGGAGATCATCCGCAACCGGGGATTCAGGGTTCCGGTCCTCACCGACCACGATCTCGAAGAGATCTTCCGGCTGCGCACGATGCTGGAGGTCCCGGCCATGGTCGAGCTCGCCGAGAGCGTGGACCGGGCGTCCGTGGCCGGGTTCCGGCAACTCGCCGAGCAGCTCACCGGCGCCGCACGTGTGGGAGATCTCGTTCCCTTCCTGGACCTGGACCGGCAGTTCCACCTCGGCCTGCTGGAACTGCTGGGCAATCGCCGCCTCGTGGCGATGGTCGGCCAGTTGCGCGACCAGGCGCGCATGGAGGGCCTGCAGAAGCTGGCGGACCAGGGTGAGCTGACCCAGTCCGGCGAGGAGCACGTCGCCATCGTGGAGGCCGTCCTCTCGGGCGACGCGGAGCTGACCGCCGAACTCATGCGCAAGCACCTCACCCACAGCCGCGGCATCTGGGCCGGCCGGACGGAAGGCAACGGCTGACGCTGCCGGGAGTCGGCTGGATGTCCCGCTCGTCGGCGGACCGGATGGTGACGGCCTTGTTGCGGGGGCCAGGTGCCGGCCGAGGGCGACTTGCGTCGCGCGTCCGGCCTGCCGCACTGCTGCCCGGTTGGGCCGAGCGGTGAGCCGGGCCGGTGCGCGAGCCGGT
The DNA here is from genome assembly GCF_037201975.1 of Streptomyces sp. TG1A-60. Classification (NCBI taxonomy): domain Bacteria; kingdom Bacillati; phylum Actinomycetota; class Actinomycetes; order Kitasatosporales; family Streptomycetaceae; genus Streptomyces; species Streptomyces sp. TG1A-60. Next base: position 7,527,336 of record NZ_CP147520.1, read on the forward strand.
CCAGGGGGCCGGTGAGGAAACCTCCTCGGTGAAAGTGGCCGGTGACGGGGAGTCGCCGCGTGCCGCGGGAGGCGACGGTGGACAGGGCATTCACGTGTGGAGTCTGCCGTGCCGTCCTCGGACGGGCGGCCTCCCGGCCTCTTCTCCGACGTGAACCATGGCGGGCTCCGGCAGCGGAGAAGTTCCCGGTACGACTCTTGCGCCACAACAGGTGAGGTGTAATACATTACCGGCCACGCGTTAAGGAACACGACCTGTTCCCGGCGTCGCGGGGGAGGGTGACCACGAGGTGCGGCGCTGACCTGTCAGGGCGCGGTAGTCCCCAACCGGCTGAACGGAGTGAACCTGATCATGGCGCGTCAGACATCCGGCACGAAGCGAGAGGTGTTTTCCAGCCGCTTCGCGTTCGTGGCCGCCGCCATCGGGATGGCGGTGGGCACCGGCAACATTTGGCGATTCCCCCGCGACGTCGGAGCGGGCGGGGGTGGTGTGTTCATCATCGCCCTCGTGCTCGCCAACCTGGTCTGGGCGGTCCCGCTGCTGATGGCGGAATCGCTGCTCGGATCCCGCAGCCGACTCGGCACCATCGGGGCGTTCCGTGAGTTCATGGGCCGCAGATTCGCCTGGATGGGCGGCTTCATGGCCGTGGTCACCATGGGCATCCTCTTCTACTACACGGTCATCTGCGGCTGGGCGATCCGCTACTTCGTCTACGCGGTGAGCGGCAAGTTCTCCTCGGGCGCCGACAGAGAGCAGACACAGCAACTCTGGGACGGCTTCATCGCGAGTCCGGCGCAGACGATCTCGTTCCACGTGATCGCGGCCTTCCTAGTCGGTTTCGTGGTGATCCGCGGCCTGAAGGGCGGCCTGGAGGCCGTTCTCAAGTTCACCGTGCCGGCGCTCTTCGTCATCCTGGTGCTGCTCGCGGCCCGTGCCATGACCCTGTCCGGGGCCGGCGAGGGGCTGCGCTACCTGTTCGTGCCCGACTGGAGCAGGATGCTCGACGGTGAGATGTGGCTCGGCGCGTTCGTGCAGATGGCCTTCTCCACCGGTGCCGGCTGGGGTCTCTACCTGACCTACTCGGTCTACATGCGCAGGAAGGAGGACTTCGCGCTCAACGCGGGAATCGTGGTCGCCGGCAACCACCTGGCCTCGCTGCTCGCCGGGATCGCGGTCATCTGCACGGTCTTCGCGGTGCAGTCGCCGCAGTACGCGCAGGAGGCCGTCTCCGCCGGCGACCAGGGCCTGATGTTCGTCTACCTTGCCGCGCTGTTCGGGCAGCTGCCCGGCGGCACATGGTTCTTCGCGCCGTTGTTCTTCCTCGTGCTCGTGCTCGCCGGCCTGTCCAGCCTGATCTCCATGATGGAGCTCGCCGTGCGCAACGTGATCGACTTCGGCATCACACGCAAGACGGCCGTTGTGGCGATCGTCCTCGTCACGCTGGTCGGAGGCCTCCCCTCCGCGCTCAACCTCGACGTGCTGACCAACCAGGACAACGTCTGGGGCGTCGGGTTGTTGATCAGCGGTCTGTTCGCGGCCATCGCCATGATGCGCTACGGCCTCGAACGCGCCCGCCGCACGCTCGACCTCGCGAGCGACTTCAGGGTCGGTGCGTGGTGGAAGGTACTGATCGGGCTGTTCCCGCTGATGTTCGCCGTGGTGTTCGGCTGGTTCATGTACCTCTCCGTCACCGATGACTCGCAGACCTGGTACGACCCGTTCCAGACGTTCAGCATCGGCACCATGGTGCTCCAGTGGACGGTCCTCCTGGTCATGATGCTGCTGCTCAACAACCTGTTCTCGCGGAGGATCGGCCGTGGCGCGACGGCCGACGACGAACAGTCGCCCGCCTATCAGGGAGAGGAGGGCTGACCCATGGATGTGGAAACCCTGATCTGGACGCTGATTCTCTTCGGCGGGACCGTGCTGGCGGTGGTCTGGCTGAGCTACGCCGCCTGGCGCAAGGACAAGGAGAAGGCCGCCGGTACCGAGCAGCACTCCGAGTGAGCCGATCCGGGCCTCCCGGGGCGCGAAGTCGGCCCGGTTGTCCGTGAGTTCGGCGATCAGCGCGGCCCTCCCCTCCTCCTCCCCCTTCCGGACGGGAGCGCCGCGGCTGCCTCGCGGGGCGCCCTGACCGCAGTTCGTGGGACGGCTCGAACGCCGCCGCGAGCTTCGAGCGCCCACTGTGGGCCTCGTCACGCCCCGGAGTGAGGCGTAGTGGGACGAGAAGCCGGGTCACCCGGGCGATGACGGGGGCTGTGGACTCCCACGAAGCCTGAGACCTGCGGAAACCGGGCGGCGACGCGCAGTCGCCGCCCTTTCGCGCCGTCGCGTGTCGGTGCCCGTGCGCCTCCTGCGGAGCCCCGGAATGCTCACGGAGCGTAATTGATATCTCTGGGCTCCAGGCTCTTGACAGCCGTCGGCAAGCCCTTGATCCTCGGTGAGGTATTACACCTCAGGTTCGATACAGGTCGACCTGTCCGCCAAGCCCGTGCGCAGTGCCGGGCCCGGCCGCCGCTCGACGGACGGCCCACATCGGAGATAAGAACCTTGGCAAGCAAGAAGAAGGCCATCGAACTCGACGATGTCGTGAAGAAGTTCGGTGATCACACTGTGGTCGACCATGTGTCGATGTCCGTGGCCCAGGGTGAGGTCGCCGCGATCATCGGTCCGAGCGGCGCTGGAAAAAGCACGCTGCTGCGCTGTGTCAACCTGCTCGAACGGCCCGACGGCTGCACGATCGTCGTCGCCGGCACGGGCATCGACGCGGGCAGTGACATCAAGTCCAAGGACCTCGCGAAGCTGCGCAGCGTCGTGGGCATGGTGTTCCAGTCGTTCAACCTCTTCCCGCACCTGACCGTGCTGCGCGACATCTGAGCCGAAGCGCGATAGGTGTCACCAAGGCAGCGTGTTGACACAAGGACTGTCGGCCCCTGTCAGCGGTCAGGCGGTGAGTGCCGTGCGCAGGGTGGTGGCCATCAGATCGATGGCTTCCTTCCCGGCCGGTACCGGGCCGGTGTGGGTGAAGTAGTGGTCGACACCCTCGAAGCAACGGTGGGTGACCGGAACGCCGGCAGCTTCCAGGGCCTTGGCGTACGCATTGCCCTCGTCGCGCAGGCGATCGTTCTCCGCGGTGATGACCAGGGCGGGCGGCAGCCCGGCGAGGTCGTCGGCCAGTCCGGGCGACACCAGCGGATGGGCCAGGTCGGCGGGATCAGAGACGTAGGCGGCGGTGAAGACCCGCATGAGCTGAGGGGTAAGCAGGGGCTTGACGATGGGTGACTGCTTGGTGGCCGGGTCGGCGAGCTGGTCGAGCGGTGCCGAGTCGATGATCTGGAGGCGGGGCGTGAAGGTGCCGCGGTCCCGAGCGGTGCGGCAGACCGCGGCGGTCAGGTTGGCCCCGGCGCTGTGTCCGCCCACGGCGAGTCGCGAACCGTCCCAGTTGTTGGCGGTGCCGTTCTCGGCCACCCAGGCGGTGACGTCGTACGCCTGGGTGACGGGTACGGGGTACGGTCGCTGCGGGGCGACGGCGTAGTCCACGTTGATCACCACGCAGCCGGCCGTGGCGGCTATGTAGCGGCAGATGTGGTCGTCCTGCTGGGGGCGGGTGATCACGAACCCGCCGCCGTGGAAGTTGACGTACACGGGGGCAGGGGCTGCTGCGGCGGCCGACGGGCGGTAGACGGTGCACGTCACCAGTCCGGCGCCGGTCTCCACCCGGATGGATTCCGTGCGCTTCGGGATGTCGGTGAAGCGCAGATCCTTGTGCACGCGGCTCATCATTCGGCCGAGCAGCAGCTGAACCCCTCTGGCCTGGATTCTGGGCCTGAATGACATGACTGGACCACATCGCTAAAACTTAAAGTATCAGGATTCCTGATAATGGAGGCTCGTCGCTGATCAGGCAAGGGGCAACCGCGAGCCGACTGCCGAAGAGGGGATGGACGCTCCAGCCGTAGCGCCCCGCCTGCTCGTCCAGGCCCCGTGTGGCTCCAAGCCCACCTGGCGGTGTCCGTCGGAGGCAGCCAAGGCCGCAGCAGCGGCCCGAGCCCCGGTCGGGTCCGCTCTCCTGGTGCGCAGTAGAACGGTGCCGACCATGGCGGCCACCGCGCCAGCGCGCAGCACGGCCGTCACGTCGGCGGCGGTGGCGATTCCGCCCGCGGCGATGACGGGCACGGCGACGGCGTGGCGGACGGCGGCGACCAGGTCGGGAAGCTGGACGGACTCTCGATCTTCGGTACTGGTGACAGAAAGGCTGCCGAATGAGCATCTGTGACAAGCCGAATGCCTCGTTGGTGCCAACAAGGCTGCCTCGCCCCGTCCTGTCGGCCAGCTCATCCGGCTTCACCGGTGACAAGTACTGGGCCTTGGCTCAACATCACGCTTCCCCAGGAGCAGGTCCTCGGCCGCAGCTCGGCACAAGCCCGCGAACAAGGTCTCGCGCCGCTGGAGCGCGTGGGGCTCGCGGACAAGGCCGATCAGTACCCGAACCGCTGTTCAGGGGGACAGCAGCAGCGCATCGCCATCGCGCGCGCCCTGGCCCTCGACCCCGAGCTGGGCCTAGAGGTACTGAACGTGATGCGCGAGCTCGCCGACGAAGGCATGACCATGGTGGTGGTCACCCACGAGATGGAGTTCGCGCGGGACGTCTCCGACCACCTCGTCGTCATGGCCGACGGGGCCATCATCGAAGAGGGCAGGCCCACCGACATCTTCGCGGCACCCACGCACGCCCGGACCCGGCAGTTCCTCAGGGCGGTGGACCGCGATGGGGTCTGATCTGGTTCTCACCATGCTCAGGGGCGTGCCGACGACGCTGCTGCTGACCGGCACGAGTCTCGGGATCGGGATCGTGGGCGGGCTGCCGTTCGTCGTGGCGCGCGTCTCGGACCGGCGGCTGCTCCGCTTCCTGTCCCGCTCCCTGATCGAGGTCTTCCGGGGCATCCCGCCCCTGGTGTGGCTGTTCATCATCTACTTCGGCCTGGGCAACTCGCTGCCCGGGATCGACCCCCTCGAGGCGTCGATCGTCGGCATGGGCCTCATCTCCTGCGCCTACATGGCCGAGATATACCGCGGCGGGCTCGCCGTGGTGCACCACGGCCAGTGGGAGGCCGGCCGGGCCCTGGGCATGAGCAGCCTGGCGATCGTTCGCAAGATCATCGCCCCGCAGGTCTTCCGTATCTCCGTGCCGGCGACGGCCAACCCTGGATATTCAGCGGAATTGGGTGACCTGACGCCCCGATAGCAGAATGGTGCCGCTGACCTGCGAGGATGCGAGTGTCTACGTCGTATCCGCTGCAAGAATCAGGGCACCAATCTGGTGAGCAAGAGTACAGGGTGGGACCGTCGGCTGTCCGTGGTGGCTGACGGGAAGAGACTGATCGGGCATGCCGGTGCGGTGCTGCTGCGCCGGTGCGCGGACCGCACAGGGCTCACCGGGGCGCTGGCGAAGGAGTTACCGTCCAGCACAGCGGCCGGCTGGCGGGAACGGGCGGGCGTCCTGGTGCACCTGGCCGTCGCGATCGCGCTGGGGGCGGCGAACCTGTCGGAGGCCGAACAACTCCAGCTTCATCACCGGCCGTTGTTCGGGCCGTCGGCCTCGGACTCCACCGCTCGCCGCACCCTGGCCGCGCTCGACGAGACAGTCCTGGCGAAGATTGCGAAGGCGCGGGCGCGGGTGCGCCGGCATGTGTGGAGTCTGCTGCGTCTGCGGCCGGGCGGCTTCCCCTGGCTGACGGTGGCGGGCAAACGGCTGACCGGCTGGATCGTCATCGACATCGACGCCACCATCATCACGTCCGCGTCCAAGAAGGCGGGGGCAGCAGTCACCTTCAAAAAGACGTTTGGGTTTCATCCGCTGGCCGCGTGGTGCGCGAACACCACCGAATCGCTGGCGATGCTCCTGCGTCCGGGGAATGCCGGAGCAAACACGGTGGCCGACCACATCACGGTGCTCACCGACGCCCTCGCCCAGATCCCCGGCTCCTCAGCAGCGAAGATCCTCATCCGGCTGGACGGGGCCGGGGCCACCCACGGGCTGCTGGAACACCTCGAAGCGTTGAACACCACGCGGCGTACGGTCCGCTACACGGTCGGCTGGACGATCACCGAAGACGACGAGAAGGCCATCGCAAAGCTGCCCAAAAGCGCCTGGGAGACCTCCCTGCACCAGGACGGCAGCCTCCAAGAGGGCTACTTCGTCGCCGAGTTGACCGGGCTGAACACCCGTGAGGGCTGGCCGGAGGGCATGCGGCTGATCGTGCGCCGCGTCAGGCCCACCCGCCGGCACCTGAAGAAACTGACCGCCTTCGAGAAGAAGACCGGCTGGCGGTACTGCATCACCGCCACCAATATCCGGCACATGTGGGGCATCGCCGGCTCGGGCCACAGCCAGTTCCTGGACGTGCTGCACCGCTCGCACGCCAAAGTCGAGGACCGGGTCCGCACCAACAAGGCGACGGGACTGGACAATCTGCCGTCCGCCTCCTGGGAAGTGAACCGCGGCTGGATGCTCGCCGCGAACCTCGCCGCCGATCTCGACGCCTGGGTTCGGCTGCTGGCCCTGCACGACATCGAGGGCCTGGCCGACGCCGAGCCCAAGACCATGCGCTTCCGCCTCTACCACCTGCCCGCCCGCCTCGCCGACCACGCCCGACGCCGATGGCTGCGCATCGACGCGACCTGGCCCTGGGCCCAAGCGTTCACCACCTGCTGGCAGCGGCTCACCGCCCTCCCAGCTGTCACCTGACAGCCGGGCACTGCCCCGACAAGCACCAGGAAGGAGAAGACCGGCAGCACTCCGGGCCCGTGGAACCCGGCGCACCCGCGGCGTCACGCGACGGCCCACCTCGAACGGCCCGAGGACATTACGGGCGAACTGCCGAGCAGGCCAGCCACCGAACCCCGCTGACGAATCGAGGCCAACTGTGCGACATTCCGTGAGTTCCCCTGAGCCCTGCTGAGTCTCCGACCCCGTGGCCAGGTGGTTCCTCCTCCTTGGGGTGCTCAGCAGCTCTATGACGTAACTTCGGGATTCTTGAAGCGTTCTCACCTCATCCGACTGATTCGCAGTCGGGCCGAAGGCGAGGAGGCTCGGGTTGGCGGCGCTGGCGGTCGTACGAGACCTGCGTGAGCACTGGGTGCCCGCGTCGGCGGAGGAGCTGGAGCGGTTCGAGACCGACGTGTTGTCCGGGTTCGTCCTCGCGCGAGCGTCGGCAGGTCTGGCGGATGGCACGATCCGCGGGGACGTCGGGCACCTGGAGCAGATCCGCACGTGGTTCGGTCGGCCGCTGTGGGACATGGAGCCCGCCGACGCCGACGCGTACTTCGGGAAGGTGCTGCGGAACTCGCCGAGCGGGACCCGGCTGGCCCGGTCGCAGGCGCTGACCACGTACTTCCTGTTCCTGGAGCTGCGGCACAAGGTCGAGCTCCACCGGATGACCGGCCGGGTGGCCGAGTGCCCGATCGACGAGATGAACCGGCCGCGCGGAGCCAAGGACGCCCAGCTGCGGATCCCGCCGACCGAGCCGGAGGTCGGGACGCTGTTCACCGGCTGGGGCGGCGAACTGGCCACCTGCCGCAAATTCGCCCCGACCGCCCGGAACTACACCGCCTCGAAGCTGATGTCCCAGGTCGGCTTGCGGGTCAGCGAGGCATGCATGCTCGACCTGGACGACATCAAGTGGAACCTGGGCCGCTTCGGCAAACTCCACGTCCGCCATGGCAAGGGTGCCCGCGGCTCGGGCCCGCGTGAGCGGATGGTGCCGCTGATCAACGGTGCCGGCCGCACCCTGCGGTGGTTCATCGAGGACGTGTGGGGTCAGTTCGACGACGACCACACCCGTCCCGGCGCCCCGCTGTTCCCCTCCGAGCGCAAGAACACCGACGGCTCCTCGCGCCGGGTGGGCGACGACGCCCTGCGCGGCGGGTTGAAGGAGGCGGCCAAGGCGCATCTTCCGGGCTGGGGCGAGCGGCTGACGCCGCATGTTCTGCGGCACTTCTGCGCGTCCCAACTCTACGAGAACGGGCTGGACTTGCTGGCGATCCAGGAGGTTTTGGGACATTCCTGGATCGCCACGACGATGCGGTACGTCCACGTGCAGCAGACCCGGGTCGAGGACGCCTGGGCCGCTGGGACTGAGCGGGCCGCGAAGCGGCTGGAAGGGCTGATCCGATGAGGTGGAACCTGCGGCTGACGGCCGCGAACAAGGGTATTTGGAAGGCGTCCGAACTCCAACGAAGCCTGGCCGAGCATGGATTGGTGATCTCGGCCGGGAAGATGTCCGGGCTGTGGTCCGGCCAGCCGGTCTCCCTCAAGCTGGAGGACCTGGACGTCATCTGCGTCGTGCTCGGCTGCGAGATCGGCGACCTGCTGATCCCCGAACCGGACAAGGTCACCCGGCCCGGCGAGGAGACCGTCCAACAGACGGCCGTTGCAGCGACGGGGCCCTCGGTTGTGCCCCGGCGCCGGGACGGGCGCTCGCTCCCGCCGATGTGATGGCCTACGTCCTGCCCGCGGGGAAGTGCAAGTGACCGACCAGCTGCCCAGACTGCTTCGGCTGGGGCGTACTGCCCGGCCGCGCGTGCAGTGCGTGCCAGAGCTTCCGCCGCAACGACGAACCCTCCGAATGCGGCGGCTGCCGCCGGACGGTGCGGTTGAAGAAGGGCTACTGCCGCCTGTGCTGGCACCAGGCGAGCCAGGACGCCAAGGGCGAAGTCACCGTGCTGCAGCCCTACTTGGAGAAGGTGCGGTACCACCAGCTGTTCCTCATCAACCTGCACCGCCCACGGCAGCCCGGCCCTCCCATCGGCAGGAACGGGAGGCGCCGGGGACGCCCGCAGACTCCCGACCCCGCCCCGGTGCCGCCGCCGGCTTCCGGCTGGCGCCAGCCACCGCTGTTCGAGGCCCACCGTGACTTCACCCGGTTCGACCGCCGGAAGCACGCGCGACTGGACAACCCCTGGCTGGCCTGGGCCCGGCATGTCGCGCACCGTCTCGGCGAGGCCCACGGCTGGCCCCGCCGAGTCCGCCTCGACGTCGACCGGGCCTTGGTCATCGTCCTGTCCGGCCACATCGCGGGCGAAGTCCTCCGGTACTCCGAGCTGTTCCCGGCCCTGCGATCACGGGGGCTCAGCGTCGAACGCACCGCGGAGGTGCTCGACCACGTCGGCATCTTCCACGACGACCGGCCCTCGTCGTTCGACCAGTGGCTGGAGCGCAAGCTCGACGGCCTCGCGGCCGGTATCCGCCGCGACGTCGAGACGTGGGCCCGGCTCCTGCACGACGGCGGCCCCCGCTCGCACCCCCGGGACGTGCACACGGTCTGGGGCTACCTCAACCGAATCCGGCCTGTGCTGCTGGAATGGTCCAACCGCTACGACCACCTGCGCGAGGTCGCCCGCGACGACATCCTCAGCCACCTGAGCACCGTTCACGGCTCGCAGCGCAAGCACACCCTGGTCGCCCTGCGGTCGCTGTTCACCCGGGCGAAGAAGAACGGCACGATCTTCAAGAACCCCACCAGTCGCATCCGGGTCGGCCAGCAGGAGCACGGCGTCATCCAGCCACTGGACCCCGGGCACGTCCAGTCCGCGGTCACCGTGGTGGCCCGGCCGGCGGACCGGCTGATTCTCGCCCTCGCGGCCGTCCACGCCGCCCGCCCCAAGGCGATCCGCCGTCTCCAGCTCGACGACCTCGACATCGGCAACCGCCGACTGGTCATCGACGGCCGCGTCCGGCCCCTGGACGAGCTGACGCTCCAGCTTGCCCTTGCCTGGCTGGACTACCGGCGAAAGCGCTGGCCCGACACCGCCAACCCGCACCTACTGATCAACAAGCACACCGCGCTGGAGACCGGGTCCATCAGCGGTGTGTCCGTCTCGGCGGCACTCCGCGGCCAGACCGCCACGCTGGAACGGCTCCGTGTCGACCGCCAGCTCGAAGAAGCCCTGGCCCACGGCCCCGACCCGCTCCACCTCGCCGAGGTCTTCGGCCTGGCCGAGAAGACCGCGATCCGCTACGCGGACTCCGCGCGGGCACTACTGGAACAGGCAGCCGAGCACTCGGCATCGCCCTCAGGGAAAGAACTTGGCCCGGATTGACGCGACTTGGAGTCGGCGTCAGCAAATCCTTGGGAGAGGCGCAGGCACTCATCCCAGGCTTCAAGAAAGCTCTCGTAGGTGTTGAGGCGTTCTTGGCGCATCCAGTGACCGTGCTCGACGGCACCTTGATCCTGTACTTGCCGCCGGACGGCTTCGGCGTTCTTTTCCGCGCCGAACTTAGCTGCCCGCGCCCCAACAACCGCTCCCAAGCCGGCTGCCACTACTGCGATGGCGAGAGGAACCACCAAATCCGTCACGGCGGCACATCATGGCTGCTCAATCAGTTCAAGGGAACACCGCGTCGTACGGCCTGACAGCAGGACCAACGGCATCACAGCTCGTCAATCAACCGCGAATACATGAACATGTCCCGGCGTTCGTCCCCCACCTGTTGCCATCCACGCAGCACCGAGCGCAACCCACGCGGAGCAACCTCACCGCTGCTTCATCAATGACGACAGAGGGTGTCGGATTTACGGCCGACGATGGACGTATGCGCGAAACCCCAGAAGAACTCAACAAGCTCCAGTCCCTCCTCGACTCCTCCCTCTCCGGCTCGACCGCACACCTCCGCTCGATCGTCGAGGGCCGCACCATCACGGCGGCGCAGCTCACCGGGGTCCTCACCGGCATGTGCACGCTCGCCCTCTCCACGGTGACCGCAAAGGGCGAACCGCGGATCAGCGGCGCCGACGGGCACTTCCTGCACGGCCGGTGGCACTTCGGCACGGCGCGCAACGCCGCCAAGGCCCGTCATCTCGCGGCCCGTCCGGCCGCCAGCGTCGCGCACATGCGCGGCGAGGACCTCGGCGTGTTCACTCACGGCACGGTGGAGGAGCTGAACCCCGAGGACGCCGAGACCACGGCCGACTGGCAGGAACTCCTCGCCTACTTGAAGGACTTCTACGGCGACGACGACGCCTTCGACTGGAACCGCGAGGTCGTCTACTACCGGCTGAACCCGCACTGGATGACCGTCTACGCCCCCGACCTCGACAAGCTCACCGGCACGTGACGCCGGGCCCGTCGACCAGGGCCTGCACCTGCGCGTACGTGGGTGCGGGGCCGGTCGACGGCGCGCCGTCGCGTACCGCCAGCGCCGTGGCGACGGCCTCGCCCAGCGCCTGCCGGTACAGCAGCGACCCGAGGCTGCCCCGCCCCCAAGCTCTCAACTCCTTCCCCAAGCTCTCAACTCCGCTTCGCTGCGTTCGAGCAGGGGGCCGCTCAGCGTCTTGCCGGTCCAGGGGACCAGGAACGGCAAGGTCGCGAGTTGGCCCCGAACCCACGGAAGCAACTCCGCAGAGCACGACGACGGACCTTTGAGTTCCCACCGAGAACCCTTCAGTTTGCGTGAACTTACGGGACTCTAGGGGTGCCGGTAAGAATGCTGTCACCAGCCGCAAACGGCGGTGATCAGTCCTCGGACCTGGTGGGTTGGGGCAGTCCCGGCGTGCTCGTTGCCTCAGTGAGTGCGAGGCGACCGCCCTTCAGCTCGGGCACGTAGTTGTAGATCGTGTTCCTGGAGACGCCGAGGAGCTTCGCGATCGAGGTGACGGTGTTCTCCGGGCGGGCGAGAAGGTCGCGGGCGTGACGTACCTGCTCCTCGGTCATCGCCGGCGGGCGGCCGAGCCGGGCGCCACGGGCGCGGGCGGCGTCCAGGCCCTCCTTGGTGCCCTGCACGATGAGTTCGCGGATGAACTCCGCCAGCGCCGCGAACACGTGGAAGACCAGGCGCCCGCCGGGCGTGGTCGTGTCGAGCGCCTCGTGCAGCGAGGTGAAGCCGACGCCACGCTTGCGCAGGCCGGACACGATCGCGATGAGGTCCTGGATGGAACGGCCGAGCCGGTCCAGCGACGGGACGACGAGGGTGCCGCCCTCGCGCAGGTAGTCGAGGGCCTTCCACAGTTCCTCGCGGTCGGCGTTCTTGCCGGACTTCTTGTCGGCGAAGATCCGGATGCACCCTGCTGCGGTGAGTGCGTGGATCTGCCGGTCGAGCAATTGTCCCTTGGTGGACACGCGTGCGTATCCCACGAGACTGCCGGTCCGTACGGCCGGAACGGGGGCGAGGAGATCGGCGGTGTCGTCGTCCTGGGGTGCCTGCACCCGCCAGATCGTACAGAAAACGGTGCTCCTCAAGTTCTTGAGCACATCGACTTTCTGGCACCGTTTTATGGACATGATTGTGACCTTCAGGGCTTCATAGCGTCGAATCTTCAGCGGTAATTGACGCGTGGTCACTCACCGAGGGCGGCTGACGCGGTTCTCGTACTCGCGAGCGGGCTCCGCTCGGTCAGCGGGAGGTGCGGCGCCGGGCACGGTGCTGCCACAGGTCGAGCCACCAGTCGCGCCGGTCGCGCGAGTCCTGAGGAAACACTCGCTCTGCGAGGCCCACGCTGGCGGCGCCGGCCACCAGTACCAGCGCGACCAGTGTGACCGCCCACCACGGTGCACCAACGTAGGCGAGCGCGGGTATGGCACCGGCCGACAGCGCACCTCGACCAGCCATCGTGGCCCGACCGGCTCCCGCCGTGCGCCGGGTCATCGCGACCCTCCACAGTTGCCGATCGGACCACGCTGCCGGTCATGACCACTGGCCTGCTTCGTCGCGCGGGCGGGCTCTTGCTCCGCTCGTCTGCGGAATCGGCCCACTCGCACATCAACTCTCGAACTCATACGTAGAGGGTGTGCCACACCCTCAGGTATTGTCGATCCGTGACACAGAAATCAGGAGGGTTCGGCGCGTCCTCGGGCGAATGGAACGTCGCCGGGTCGAGCTTCGATGATTACGGGGTTACCGGCTCGGTCTTCTTCATCTCCGACAGCCGGCCCGGCATCTGGCTGTCCCTGACGCTCGTCCTCGACGACACCGAGACCGTCACCGGCGTGGAGATTCGCCTGCAGCACCCCGAACGGCCTGCCGATGCAGCCATCGGCACTCGCCTCCTGCGATCGGTGCCGCTCGGCGAACTTGCCCACGAGGCCATGAAGGAGCTCCGCGACCGGGCTGACCGAGCAGTCAGCCCGCAGTTTGCGGCTAACCAGGAGCAGGCACTGTTGAGGACCTTGGCATTGCGTTCGAAACCCATAGGGCACAAGCGGCCTGGTCGCCGAGGACGGCCTCCCGAGTACTACGCAAGGCTGGCCGTGGAGTACGAAAGGTGGCGGCAGACAGGTGATCGTCTCGCGGTCCTGGCCCGGCGGGAGAACATGTCGGAGTCCGCACTGCGGGCAGCGCTGAACACTGCCCGCAGCAAAGGGTTCCTGACGCAGGCGCCACGTGGCAGAGCAGGCGGTAGCGCAACCGAGGAAGCGAAGGCCGTCCTCCGCGCCGCCGAATAACCGGTCTCTACTGGTGGGCTCGCGTATTCAACCATCGCCAGTTCTCGGAGGAGACGGTGGTGAAGATGACCGTGTGTGATTGCAAGGTGGTCGCCGAGGGCGTATCGGCTCCAGGTTGCTAGTGATCGTCGGTGCACCCGTACTGCCCCCAACTCAGTGAGCCGCGTGCCCGGTCGACCTTGATACGGCCGTGGCTGAGGACGTACGGGGCCGTGACGAGACTGGGATCCGTCTGGACAACAGCGAGGGCGAGAGCAGCGACGCTGGTGTCAAGTGCCGGTTCGGCGCCCAGGAGGATCTGGTCGAGGTAGGCAGCGTAGTGTCGTGCAGCGCCCGGGCGGTGGTCCAGGGCGGATCTGGCATCACGGAGCTGCTGCTCGGTCAACTCGCCGCTCCGGCGCCCGCGCTGACACTTGCCGCACAGGCGGACCAGCCGCCAGGGATTGGGCGCCGCCGGCTCCCACCTGGTTTTGCGGAACCCCGGCGGCCACGGCACCGTGTCGGGATCCTCCAAGAGGATGATGTCGAGGAGCCGTCGGGTCTCCCCGCATACGCAGCACTCAGGGCTGAGTGCGTGAATCAGGCCCCGGGTGGCATCGGACAGGGGCGGCCACGACTCGGCCTGGTCGGCGCGAGCGAGAGCCTCCTCTTCTTCGTATCGCGCCTCCTGCCAGAGCCGGTCAACCCGCCGATCGATTTTGTCTCCTTCCTCCTCGGGGTTGGCGTTGGGCCTGTATCTCATCAGTTCCGCCAGATAATTGACGATCGCCATCACAACTTCGTGGCGGGGCAGCTCCGGCTTGCTGAAGGCGTTATGGACGGTCCCGGTAGCCCGCGAGATGCCGTCGGCGATTCTCCGGACAGTGGGCTCCCCAGCTCGCCGGTGGAGCCTATGCAGCTCCTGATTGAGGTCTCGGCGCGCCCCGGGAGGCAGCTCGGCCGGCTTGATCACCCCAGATCGGCCCATGTCACGTTCCTCCTTCACTCTCGTGCACTGTGCGGGTGTTGAGTATCAGCTGTCGGCGGTCTCACGCTCCGCCGCGCAGCGAATGCGGCGTCGACGCCACTGGAACACCCGGCGGGCGCCCCAGATGATCAGCGCGACAAGGAGGCCAGACACGACGTTCTCTACGATGGTCATGGGATAAGCCTCCCAACGCCCCTGGGTCGGATGGACAGATATGAACAGCGGATTCATATCTACGGGCCGTCCCGGTCTGGCCACTGTGCCGGAGGCCACTCGACTCCGGCTGCGACCAACTGACCATCGTCGGCGGTACTGTTGGGCTCTCGTATCAGCCGTCGCCAGTGCTGGCCCCGGAGCCCTGGCCCGGACACCAGGGACCAAGTAACCCGCCAGTAGGCTTCCGGGGGATCTGGTCACTCGCCGAGGGTGTTGACGCGGTTCGCGTACTCGCGGCGGGCCTTGCGCTGTGCTGGGATCGCCGTGGCGTTGGCGAGCAGCTGGCAGCGGTCAAGGAGTTGGCGGTGGACCTCTGGCGTGGTGCTGACCCGCAGGGTGTAGCCCTGGCCGCGTCGCACAGTCACGCCCTGGTCGAGCGCGCCGCGCTCGACGGGCTCCAGTTCGGCCGCGGAGGAAGTCCGCGACCTTGCCCGGCATGTCGAGGACGACCGGTAGTTCCGGAGCCGGGGCGTCTTGGTCGGCGGCCGTGTATTCGGGCAGGAGATCGGCGACGGCGGTACGGATGGCACCGCGGCTGACGTCGTGGTCGCGGGCGAGGCTGGCGATGGACTGGCCGCCCAGGTAGGTGTTCCAGTAGTACTCGCCGAAAAACCAACGGAGTAGCCCCTGACCTGCGGGGACTCCCGCTCCCCTTCAGATGCCGCTGCCAACGGCGTTGACGCGGTTTGGGCGGTCTCCTGGCGGGCGTGGCCCGACTGCTCGCGGTTGTTCGTTGGACGCGGGGCGGATTAGCAAGCCCCGCGTACGCTGCGATCTCATCGCCGGTCGGCTGTTTATGGAGGCCAACCGGAATACGTCAGAAACTTGTCGTAGGCTCTATCTCTTCGATGCATCCGTCGAGCGGAGACCGAGGTCCCACTCGGCATGTGCGCGGCTTGCCATGTTCAAGAGAGCCGCTCGAAGAGCTTCACGGTTCAGCCCTCGTCCTTTCATTGCGTGACAGTTGGGGCACAGCGCGACCATCTGTACCGGGTGGTCACGGCCACCAGCAGTGATCTCCACGATGTGGTCGACCTCTAGGATGGGTTGCCCGTCGTCAGTCACATCAGTCGGCTGGCCTCCGCAGGTCGGGTTTTCACACCGTCCCTGGCACCGCAAAAGGACAGCCTTCCTGGCGTCCGCCAGACGAACCGGGCGGCGGTTTTCCTGTTCAGTGCGGCGGCCATACGTTGCCGCCTCACGCCGCTCGACGGACTTGACGAGCTCCCGGTACTGCGCAATGGCCCGACTTTTCGCGATGGCGCGGGCATCTGAGGCGACCGCTGCGCTTGCCGGAACCGTGTGGACAAGG
Organism: Streptomyces sp. TG1A-60; assembly: GCF_037201975.1. NCBI lineage: Bacteria > Bacillati > Actinomycetota > Actinomycetes > Kitasatosporales > Streptomycetaceae > Streptomyces > Streptomyces sp. TG1A-60. Next base: position 7,543,271 of record NZ_CP147520.1, read on the forward strand.
GGGTCCTGCGTCAGATAGCTGTCTTCGCACTTGAGGTGTCTGGACCGGCCTTCGGCCAGCCCTGGGCGGTCACATACAGAGCACCGGCGCTTCCCTGACAGGCCTGTGGCACTTACTGGCATCGCTCCTGATCGCGCGTGCCCATCAGACTGAACTGCTCTGGACTCACGGGATTGATACGTTCCTGCCTCGTCCGCGCCAGTCTGGAGACCCATGAGTAGTTGTCCGAAGTGACTTCGCCATATGTCCGCCGTCTCTACGACCCACGGCAGGTCTCGCCCGTTGGGTTTCCACCTTTTCCATTCAGTGACTCCGTACACCCCTGTTTCGATATGCACTGAAGCAAATCGCCCGCCTTCCCGCCTCGGATGCTGATGGGTCAGCGTCCCATACCTCGCGTGGCGTCTCGTGCCAAACTTGCGCAGCTCTCTGCTGACTGAGTCGAAGAGGGCATCGTCATGACTAGGAGATTCACCGCTTATCCACAACACCACACCGATGCGCGCGAAATGACCGTCCTTATTGCAATCATGGTTGGGATCCCACCGGCCGAGGTGGATGAATAGTTTTCCGTACATGAATTCTTCTACTGCAACTGCTGTTGCAGGGCCCGTGATAGTTGCCCCCTGCACACCCAATCGGTTGGTCGCGTTCTTCAAGAAGCGGAGGCGCGCCTTGGCAATTTCACCTTGCAGTTCACCCGGAGAAGGATCTGTCACATCGTCTCCCTTGCCTTGGCCTTGAGAAAGTCACCCAACGCGGACTAGTAGGCCCCCAGTGTCCTAGCTCAGACACCAGCCGCAAAGTAGCCACGAGTGAAGCTCAGGCCGCAGGTTGGCCGGGTGTCACTCACCCGAGGTTGTTGACGCGGTTCTCGTACTCGCGGCGGGCCTTGCGTTGCGCCGGGATCGCCGGGACGCCTTGGGTGCCGTCGAGGGGCTGGGAGCGGGTGAGGAGCTGGCGGTGCACGGCGGGGACGGCTGTGACACGCAGGGTGTAGCCCTGGCCTCGCCGTACGGTCACGCCGTGGTCGAGCGCGGCCCGCTCGGCGGGGTCCAGGTCGGCCGCGCGGAGGAAGTCGGCGACCTTGCCCGGCATGTCGAGGGTGACCGCCAGTTCCGGGGCCGGGGCGTCCTCGTGCCCGGCGGCGGTGTGCTCGGGCATGAGGTCGGCGACGACCGTGCGGATGGCGCCCCGGCTGACGCCGTGCTCGCGGGCCAGGGCGGCGATGGACCGGCCCTCCAGGTACGCCGTGCGCACGGCGTCGGTTTTCCCGGCCGAGATGGCTGGGCGGCGGCCACCCTTGTTGCCCTTCGCCTCGGCGGCCCGCAGTCCGTCGTAGGTCAGCTCGCGCTGGAGGTCGCGCTGGAGCTCGCCGGCGGCGGCGAGGGTCTGCACCATGAACTTCACCGTGGACAGTAGCTCTCCGGTGCGCAGGTGACGGGCGGTGAGGTCCATCGCGGAGAACGCGCCGTCGTGGATGCGCAGGGCGAGACGATCGCGGTGAAGGACGTCGAGCACGTCGAGGATGTGCTGTGTGCCGCGTACGAGGCGGAACATCTCGGAGATGTGCACGGTGTCGCCCGGCCGCGCGTACGTCAGCAGCTCGCTGAACTTCGGGCGCTGGAGGGGGTGGAGGCGGCTGGAGGTGCCCGGGTCCTCCTGGAAGACGACGGGGTCCTCGATCCCGGCCTCGTCCAGGACGAGGTTCTGCCGGGCGGTGGACTGCTGGTCGGTCGAGACCCGCTTGTAGATCAGGTTCGCCACCGAGGGGCTCCTTCCGTACGGAGGATCGGACCCTACCTGTCGTCAAACCCTGTCATCAATCACCATCGGATCTGATTGGATTCGGGCCGCCGTGAACCCCCGGATTGCACGGGGTCATTGGACGCGTCCGCCGCCTGTCGTCAAACGAACGTTTAACGACAGCATCCAGCCGAGCGAGCCAGCCGGGGACCGGCGAAACATAGTGCGGGGGCGCGAAAGTTCGCGGGCGCCGGGTTCGTGCGCCAGTGCGCCGGTGAGGGACAGACCCGGCGGGCGGCACGCTGGTGGACATGGCGACATCGCCCGTCAGCCTTGCGGCGCTGGGGAATCTGACCGGTTCCCAGCGCGAAGTAGCGATGCGCCGGTTCGCGGTGTTACGGCCTCATCTTGAGGACGGGGTTCCGCTGGCGCGGGCCGCCGCCGAGGCGGGCGTCGCCTGCCGGACGGCGCAGCGGTGGGCTGCCGCCTACCGGGATCGGGGTCTTGCCGGTCTCGTCCGCGCCCGGCGCTCGGACGCCGGTCACCGCCGTGTCCCCGAGGAACTTCGTCACCTGGTCGAAGGGCTGGCCCTGCGCCGACCGGCACCGCACCTGACGTGGGTGCACCGCAGGGTCACCGAGGTTGCCAAGGACCAAGGCTGGCCGGTGCCCTCGTACAGCACGGTGTACTCCATCGTCCGCGCGCTCGACCCCGCCTTGGTGGTGCTCGCGCACGAGGGGGCCAAGCGGTACCGGGAGGTGTATGACTTGATCCACCGCCGAGAGGCCGAGGGCCCCAACGCCGTCTGGCAGGCCGACCACACCCAGCTCGACCTGTGGGTGATCGCCCCCAGCGGCAGACCCGTCCGCCCCTGGCTGACGGTCATCGAGGACGACTACTCCCGCGCGATCGCCGGGTACGCGGTCAACCTCGGTGCCCCGTCCGCGCTGAACACCGCGCTCGCGCTGCGCCAGGCGATCTGGCGCAAGCCGGACCCGGCCTGGCACATCTGCGGCATCCCCGGGGTCTTCTACACCGACCACGGCAGTGACTTCACCTCCGCGCACATGGAGCAGGCAGCCGCCGAGCTGAAGATCCGCCTCGTCTTCTCCCTGCCCGGCCAGCCCCGTGGCCGCGGCAAGATCGAGCGCCTCATGGACACGGTCAACACCCTGTGCCTGTCCGACCTGCCGGGATACGCACCCCGGGACACCAAGGACCGAGCCGGGCAGGCCCGGCTCAGCCTCGCCGAACTCGACCATGCCCTGGGCGCTTTCTTCGTCGGCACCTACAACCAGCGCGAGCACGGCGAGACCGGACACCCGCCGCAGGCCCGCTGGGAGGCCGGTGCCTTCCTGCCACACATGCCCGACGCCCTCGAACAGCTCGACCTGCTCCTGCTCACCGTGGCCAAGCCCCGCAAGATCCACCCCGACGGCATCCACTTCCAGTCCCTGCGCTACCTCGACCCCGTCCTGGCCGCCTACGTGGGCGAGGACGTGACCATCCGCTACGACCCCCGCGACCTCGCGGAGATCCGCGTCTTCCACCAGGACCGCTACCTCACCCGCGCCATCTGCCCCCAACTGGCCGGCACCACCGTCTCCCTCAAGGACATCACCACGGCCCGCAACGCCCGCCGCCGCGAACTGACCGGCACCCTCAAACAGCGCACCAGCGTCGTCGACCGCCTCCTGGCCGTCCACACCACCCCCGAACCACTCACCAGGCAACCGCCGCCCGAGCCCGAGGAATCCCGGCCCAGACTGCGCCGCTACCGGGAGGAGTAGGCCATGGACACCCCCGACGCAGGGCGCCACCAGGCCAACGATGAAGAGGTCCCCGAGCCGGACGTCCCCGTCCCAGCCCCGTTCGTCATCACCAAGGAACACCGGCGCTTCACCGAATTCGCCGACGCCGTACGCCGGGACCGGTACATCGGCCTGTGCTACGGACCTCCCGGCGTCGGCAAGACCCTCTCCGCCCGCCACTACGCGGGCTGGGACGAAGTCGCCCCGTACCTGGACGAGTTCACCCTGATCGACGGGCGCCCCGTCCCCAAGAGCGCGCTGATGGCGCGGACCGTCGTCTACACACCGGAGGTCTACAACACCCCGCGCAGCGTGCAGAAGGCCATCACCTTCTACCAGGACCGCCTCAACTACGCCGTCCAGCTCGTCCACGACGGCGGCCTCGGCGGACCGGACACGGCGGCGCGCTTCACGACGCGGTCCGCCCGTAACACCGAACTCCTCGTCGTCGACGAGGCCGACCGCCTCAAGACCCCGAGCCTGGAACAGCTCCGGGACCACTACGACCGCACCGGCGTCGGTGTGGTCCTCATCGGCATGCCCGGGATCGAGAAGAGCCTCGCGCGCTACCCCCAGCTCTACAGCCGCGTCGGCTTCGTCCACCATTACCGGCCGCTCTCCCCGAACGAACAACACCTCGTCATCGCCCGGCACTGGCCCCACCTCGCCCTGGACGACCTCGGAGACTTCACCACCGCCGAAGCCGTCGCCGTGATCACCCGGATCACCAGCGGGAACTTCCGGCTCACCAGCCGCCTCGTAGCCCAGATCGAGCGCGTGATGGACATCAACCAGCTGTCGACCGTCACCGCCGAAGTCGTGGAGACCGCCCGCGAATCGCTCGTCGTCGGAGTCCTGTGATGGCCGCCCGCCTCATCGGCTACGGGCTCTGCACCCTGCGCGAGCCTCGCCCCGCCGAAGCCAGTGCACTCCTCACCGCAGGCTGTCATGCGGTCTTCCTCGACATCACCCACCGCACCACCAGCCCGAGACCCGCCCGGGATGCAGCCTTCCGATACGCCCGCCCCGGCGACTGCATCGTCATCGTGCGGCTCTCCCGATTCGCCGCCGGCCTGCGCAACCTGCACCACCTGCTCCACCAACTCGACGACGCGGGCGTCGGCCTACGCTCCGTGGACGAACCGATCGACACCACCGCACCCGACGGTCACCTCGTCCTCTGCGCCGTCGACGCCACCCTGCAACTCGAAACCTCGTGGATCTCCGAAGTCACCGCCGAAGGCCAAGCAGCAGCACGGGCACGCGGACAACGCGTCGGGGCTCCGCCCAAACTCACACCCGAACAAGTAGATCTCGCCCGCCAGATGCATGCCGCCGGGCACCCCGCTCCCAGCATCGCCGCCATGCTCAAGGTCGCAAAATCGACCATCTACCGCCTCGTACGGCAGCCCCCCGACGCCGTCGAGAACTGACAGCCGGTACCTCACTTTCCAGCACGGCTCAAGCAGACGGCGTAACCGGGGACCGCAGGCCGAGCCACTGCTCGGCGTCCCAGGCATGGAACCGCTCTACCTCGGTGAACCCCAGCTTCGCCGCGAGGCGCATCGAGCCGACGTTGGCGGTCTGGGTGGCGAGCACCACCGGCTCGCCGGGAAGGACGCCGTCGAACCAGTCGAGTGCCGCCGCGCACGCCTCGGCGGCGTACCCGAACCCCCACGCCCGTGGCAGGAACAGGTAGCCGAGATCGACCTTCCCCGCGGCAGCCGGGCGACGGTGCTCCGTTGCTCTCCTGAGCAGGATCTCACCGATCATCGCCCCGTCGAGATCGACGACGAAACACCCGGGCCATTGCCCAGGCACCTCGGGCACCTCACGCTCAAGCTTGTCACGCGGGCGGGGGCCGCCGAGGTAGGTGTGCACCTCCGGCGACGCCAGCAGCTCGATGAACGCCGCACGGTCCCGGGCCTCGGACTCACGGAGCACGAGCCGCTCCGTCTTGATCGGGGCAGGTGGCCAGGCGACGGACCCTAATTCAGTCATGGCGGGCAACCTATCGGACACCCGCACACGGGCCTTCTCAACCCACGTACAAAGCCACGGCTTCGGCGTCAGATACCGCTGAAGATTCGGCAACGCGAAGCCCTCAAGGTCACAGACATGATCCGGCGCCAATCCTGCCACACACCGCCGCTTACCGATCTTGCTCATCAATCGGTCGATAGATGAGCAGTGCCACCTTGCAGGCGAGCTGAACCGCAAAGACTTCTTCGCGAATACCTCTTTGCGAAGAACTCTTTGCGGTCTACCGTGTGGCGCATGGCTGATGCAGTGGAGAGGCCGGATGGCCTGAACGTTGAAGAGGACTCGGTTGTCCTGGATGCCAAGGGGCTGCGTGCCCTGGCGCATCCGGTGCGCGTGCAGTTGGTCGGGCTACTGCGGAAGTACGGCCCGTCGACGGCCACCCGCCTCGCGGAGCGGCTGGGTGTGAATTCCGGTACGGCCAGCTACCACCTCCGGCAGCTCGGCGCGGCCGGTTTCGTCGAGGAGGACACCGAACGCGGCAACGCGCGAGAGCGCTGGTGGCGTTCGGTGCACCGGACTACCTGGTTCAACGATCCGGAGCTGGCCGAGCGGGAGCCCGAGGCCGCGCTGGCCTACCAGCAGTCTGTCGCCGCCATCTACACCCTGCGCACGCAGCAGACCCTGAACGAGCTTCAGACGATGCCCCGCGCATGGCGGAACACCTTCGACATGAGCGACTGGGCCTTGCGGCTCACGCCCGAGGAAGCCGCCGCCCTGTACCGGGAGCTGGCGGAAGTCGTCGCGCGCTACCGGCGGGACGCGCCGGAGACGGCGGCAAGTGCCCCCGAGGGAGCCGAACGGGTCGCCGTGATCACGCAGATCCTGCCCGAACTGGACGCGCCTGCCGCGTCGTCGCCCCCCTCCGGCCTTCAGGAAGAGGAAGGAAGCCCGACGTCATGACCGACGACGCATCGGAGGCCGGCGGCATACCCGGCAAGAGGTCCTTACGGCCGCTGGGCGGGGTGCTGGCGGCCATGGCCGTGTCGCTGACCGGCACTCGGATCTCCGTTGTGGCACTGCCCTGGTTCGTCCTCGTCACGACCGGCAGCGCCACCCAGACCGGACTGGTCGCCTTCTGCGAGATGACCCCCTACGTGGTGGTCAAGGCGTTCACCGGACCGATGGTGGACCGGATCGGCCCGCGTGCCGTTTCCTGGACCACCGATCTGGCCAGCGCGGCCGCCGCCGCTGCGGTGCCCCTGCTCCACGCCCTGGACCTGCTCTCCTTTCCCCTGCTGCTGGTTTTGGTCGCGCTGATCGGCGCGGCCCGGGGGCCCGGCGACCTGGCCAAGGAGGTGATGGTCCCGGAGGCGGCTGAGCGCGGCCGAGTACCGCTGGAGCGGGCCACCGGTCTGTCCGGCGTGATCGAGCGGCTCGCCTCTACCGTCGGCCTGGCGATCGGCGGATCCCTGGTGGCGCTGCTCGGCCCCCTGGCCGCACTCGCCGTCAACGCGGGCTGCTTCGCCCTCGGATCGGTGATCATCAAACTCGCGCTGCCGCGTGGCATAGGGCACACGGCCGAGGAAGCCCCCTCGGCAGCCGGGAAGACGGAACCGGGCTACTGGAGGCGGTTCGGCGAGGGCTTCACCTTCCTGCGCGGCGAGCCGCTGCTGCTTACCGTCATCGTCATGGTCGGCATCACCAACCTGCTGGACGCGGCGATCACCTCGGTGCTCGTACCCGTCTGGGCCAGGGAGTCCGGCTACGGGCCAGCCGCGATCGGCCTGATGGGCAGCGTGATGGGGGCCGCGGGAGTCGGCGGGAGCCTGATCGCGGCGATGGTTGCGCACCGGCTGCGGCGGCGGGTGGTGGTTCTCATCGGGTTCCTGCTGGCCGGGGCACCGAGGTTCCTGATCCTCGCCTTCGATGCCCCGCTGGGGGTGGTACTCGCCGTTTTCGCGGTCAGCGGGTTCGGCGCCGGCTTCGTCAACCCAGTGCTGGGGGCCGTCCTCGTCGAGCGGGTGCCACGCCGGATGCTGGGCCGGGTCAACGCGCTCGGTGACTCGCTGGCCTGGGCAGGTATCCCTCTCGGCGGGCTGATCGCCGGGGCGGCGGTGACCGCTGTCGGACTCGTGCCGGTGCTGCTCACCTGCGGCGCCGCGTACTTCCTCACCACGAATCTGGCTGGACTGCGGCCGGAGTGGCGCGAGATAGACCGAACGCGGCGGCGAGGCGTCCTGAAGCCGCATTCCAAGGAAGACGCCTCACAAGACAGTGCGAATGCAGCCACATAACCGTTACGGGAGGGAAGCGGACCATCTGGTTTTCTTCTCCCTCCCATCGCTCCTTCCGACCTCGCCCACGCTTCACGCGCGCTCAGATGACTGCTGGTCCGGGGCGCCCGTCGGAACTCGCGGGCCCGGAAGTTTGACTGCAGCAAGGTCGAGCCGGGTGTCCATGTCAAGGTTGACCTCCCCGTACGGACGCACGTGCGACCAGAACAGTGGGGTCAGGCCGCGCCGATCGGCAGGCGTGAGAAGCTCGGCCCACTCCGGTTCGCCGAGGATGTCCTGGAGCATCAGGGTGTTCACGTACACCAGCGCGGATTGCAGAATCCGCAGGCACAGCACGAACATCTCCTGCTCATCGCGCCGGTTAGAGGCGATCTCTCCGCCCTTGCCGTAGGCGATCACGCTGTTCGCGCCGTTGGAGGACTCCATCACGTTCAGGCCCTCCTCGATCTCCCGTTGAAGGTCCCGTAGCCGCAGGTAGCGGGCCACGAAGATGGTCTTCTGGGCACGGCCGACCTCCAGCATCGCCGCGTAGGTGGGGTGGGAAGCGTTGCGGGTGAAGCGCCGCAGGATCGCCTCGGTGGACGCGGTGCGGGTCCGGATCGCGGTCGCGTACTTGATCATCTGGTCGTACTGCTGGGCGATGAGTTCCCAGCGGATCGGGCGGGTCAGCGCCGGGGTCAGCTGCGGATAGGCGTCCGGCTCGCCGGCCACCGGCCGGTACAGCTTCACCTTGTTGATCCGCTTGATCCTCGGCAGCAGGTCGAAGTTCAGCAACCTCGTGATACCGAAACCGATTTCCGACTGGCCATGCGAGTCCGTGTAGTTGGCCTCGACATCCATCGTGGTGCCGTGCCGCATCGCACCCTCGATCATCGCGGCGACCTCAGAGGCAGTGCAGTTGATCAGCTGTGAGTGGATGGCCAGGGACTTCTTCTCCACGTGCCAGTAGATGAGCACCCCGCGGCCGCCGTAGCGCGAGTGCCACTCGGTAAATAGGTTCTGATCGTAGGCGCGCACGTGGGTGGAGTCGGAGGCGACTGCGGTCGAGCCCTGCCCCCACAGCGCGGTGCTGCGGGCGGCGAAGATGGCGTTCGCGATCTGGACGGCGATGGCGCGGGCGGCCTCGGCGGACAGATACCGGCGCCGCACGTACCGCAGCTCGTCCTCGGTGTGGCCGTGGCCGCCGGACGCCACGGCCTTGATCCCGGTGTTCGTGCCGTACGCGTAGATGACCAGCAGCAGGCGCTCCGCCAGCACCTCCGGCGAGAGGCTGCCGCCGCCGGAGACCGAGGTGACCGCGTCCAGGCAGCCGGTCCGCAGCACCGCTTCCTTCAGCATGTCGACGAGCGGCACGATGCCCCACCGCCTCTGCACCTCGGCCTTGATCCTGCGCAGGTTGCGCGGCTCGGGCTGGGCCTCGGCCGCCGTCAGCCGGATCGCCCCGGACTTCCGCTCCGCGATGTCCAGCCAGGACAGCTTCAGCATCCCGTCGTTGAGCAGGGCCAGCTCGGCCGCCATCTGCTCGCGCAGCTCGTTGACGAACACCGCGGCGTCCAGCGGCTTGCGCAGCTCCCGGTAGTTCTCCACCCGCCTCGCCTCGAAGTCCTGCGGCAGGTCCTCATCCGGGTTGCGCCACTTGTCGGCGCCGACCACCCAGATCTCCTTGCACTTGAGCTGATCGCGCAGAGCCTGGAAGGCGACAACCTCGTAGACCATGCGCACCACCCGGCGCCGGCCCCGCTTGTCGGCACGGTGTACGACCTCCGCCCAGTCCCCACCCATCGCCTTGTGGACCGGCACCGTCTCACCCAGCGGGTAGTACGTCGTGTTCCCCGCGTTCGCGTACCGCGCCACCAGCGCCAACGCCTCGATCACCGGCCGGTGGGCGTGATTGCTGGAACGGAACTCCAGCACGTCCAGCAGCTTGATCAGCCCGCGCCGGTAGTGGTTGGTGTACGACGCCTTCAGCGTCGTCTGCCTTCAGCGTCGTCTGCACCGTCCGCCGGTAGACCGGCCCCCGGGTCTTGAACTCGTGCACCAGCTCCCGCAGCGTCGCCTCACCCCCGGACACCGCCGGGAACACGACCTGCCGCACCGTCCCCTCCGGGGTGCCGAGCGACGCCTCGGCGAGCTTGAACAGGATGTTCTCCTTGCCCGACACCTTCTTGAACGCGTTGATCAGCTGCTCGGTGACCTTCTTCTCCGCCCGCGCCCCGATCCGGTGCACCGTGGAGATCAGCAGCTCCACCAGCGTGTCCGTGATCTCCCGCTCCCGCTCGTGCAACAGCGCGGCCAGCAACGTCACCCGCAGCGCCACTGGGTGCGTCCGCAGATGGGAAGGCGACTCCACCGCGGCCCGCGCCCTCCAGCCCGCCACGACCTTCGGCGCGACGTCGACGAACAGATCCCGTGGCAGACCGATCGCCCGCACCGCCAGGAGCTTGTCGATCTCGGTGAGCATCGTCTCCAGGCTCACATTGCCCGGCGCTTCCTTGACCTTCGCCAGCACCGGCAGCGCGTCCTCGCCCTCCGTACCGCCACCCGCGGGTCCGGCGCCGTCCTGGTCGGCGCCGGCCACCAGAGCCACGATCCGCTCAATGCTCTCCACGGTCAGCCGCGAGGAGACCAGGGCCGTCAGCGACTCCTCGGCCGCCCGCAAAGCGGCCCCCACGATCCGGTCGCACCGGCCCGCCGTGGGCGGCTCGATGCTCTCGGTGCGACAGCGCACCAGCAGTTCCACCCGGACCTGCTCGGGCCTGCGCTCCTTGTGCGCGACGTGCTCGGCCAGATACGCCGTCAGCTTCTCCGCGTCCGCGACGCTGCACTCACGGAAACCGAGGTGCTCCCGGATCTGCGCACGGTGGTACTCGACCGTGCGGCCCGTCCAGTCGTAGGACTCCAGCTCCAAGGCGGGAACCTGTACCTGCCGGGCGACGAACTCCACGGCCTCACTAGGCAGCTCTGCCCGGTTCCGGGGAAACCGGCCGTACTGCGTGTAGAACTTCAGCAGCACGGCGAAGCCCAGTCGCTTCGCACCACGCTTGCCGGACACGAGCGCCTGCTCGTCCTTCAGCAGCGTCCAGTGCTCGACGAGTTCGTCCAGGTCCAGCGGAGTACGGGCCACGATCGACGATCGTCCCCGCAGAGCTTCACCCACCGCAGCCGTACGGCCCAGGACTCACCCACACGGGTGACGCCCTCCCAAGATCATCGCCGTTTGCGGCTGGTGACAGCATTCTTACCGGCGCCCCAACTACGGCGTCGGACTGTTCAAGGACTCCTCGGTGGCCTTCGCTCTCGGCGTCACCGACATCCTCTACTTCGCGAACCAAGCGTCGCGCACGACCGGTGACGCGATCAAGCCGTTCCTGGTGGCGGCCGTCCTCTACATCGTCCTGTCGGCGGTCTGCGCGGCGCTGTCCCGCTCCCTCGACGGGCGCCTGCAGCGAAGGGTGGCCCGATGAGCTTCCTCACCGACTGGACGGATTCCTTCCCCCAGCTCTGGGACGGCCTCAGGATCGGCGCTCAGCTGGTCGCGGGGAGCCTCGCGCTCGGCATGCCGCTGGGACTGCTCCTGGCCCTGGGCTCGGCGTCACGCGTCGTGCCGATCCGCTACACGGTCATCGGGCTCGTGGAGATCGGACGCGGCACCCCGGCCCTGGTGATGCTGCAGATCGTCTACTTCGGGCTGCCGGAACAGGGGCTCTCACTGAGCGCCTTCGTCTCCGCGACACTGGCCCTGACCACCGGCGCCTATGCGAGCGAGATCATCCGCGGCGGCCTGCAGTCCGTTCCGCAGGGTGGAGGGCTACCTGTGGGTCGCCGACCTCAAGGACTACCTCGGCGGCAAGCTGAAGACGTACCCCTCAGGCGTCAACTGCTACCAGGACCTTCAGGCCGGCCGCGTCGACGTGTGTGTCGACGCCTACGGCGCCGCCGTGTACTCGACCAAGGGCAAGAATCTGAAGGTCGAGAAGGCCAAGCCCTTCGACAAGGTCGCCGCTTCCGTCGAGCCGGCCCAGTCCGCCTTCCCGATGCCCAAGGGGCACGAGGACATGGTGAAGGCGATCAACGAGGACATCGCGGAACTGCGGAGCAGGGGTGAACTCGCCAAGATCCTGACCAAGCACGGTCTGGACGCCTCCGCGGCCGAGGTCGGAGAGCCGCGCCTGATCGGCTGACCAGGGCCTTCGGACGCGAGGCCGGTGCGACAGCCGGAGAGGTGGCATCCTCTCCGGCTGTCGCCCGGTATGACACACATCCGGTGGCCCTGCGCCGGTGCTCGGTGCACACCCCTGTGACCACGTGAAGAGAGGGAGGACGAGATGAAGGTGGTCGGCGTCGACTGCTTCGGCTACGGCCTGCGCTACGCCCACGGTGAGTACGTCATGTCCGGCGGTCGCGCGGCGACGTCCGAGATCGGCAGGCTGGTCCGCCTGCGCACCGACGAAGGGCTCGAAGGGTGGGGTGAGATCACTCCTCTCGGCAACCGGTACCTGCCCACCCACTGGGCCGAGGTGCGCGCGGCCCTGCACACGATGGCCCCGGCGCTACTCGGCCAGGACCCGACCAACGTGTCCGCGATCCGCCGCACCCTGGACGGCGTCCTCCTCGACGGCGGCCATGCCAAGGCCGCCGTCGACGTCGCGTGCTGGGACCTGCTCGGCAAGGCGTGCGGGAAGCCGGTCGCCGCTCTGCTCGGCGGTGTGCTGCAGGAGGACTTCCCGCTCTACGAGGCGGTTCCCCTGACGTCCGCGGAGGAGATGGCCGCCTTCGGTCCGCCGCGAAGAGGCCGGCATCAAGCGCTTCCAGCTCAAGGTCGGCAATGATCCCCTACTCGTAGCGGGTGCCACCTGCTTCACCAGGAGCGGAAGGTCCTCGTCGACGCGGCCCGTACGGCGCCAGGTCGACGTCGCCTTCAACGCCTGGAACGCCTTCCACCGGAGTGCCATCCAGCAGGTCGCGCAGCAGGCCGACAACGACAAGGCGGAGTTCCAGCCCCGATCGAGCACGGTGCGTCGGCCGTCAGCCGTCAGCCGTCAGCCGGTATCGGGGGAGTGGCGCGCGCTCCCGCCATGGCGGCCAGCTCGTCCGGGGTGCGGGGACCAGGCTCCGCGCCAGTCAATCTCCCCTGGGCGCGCAGGAGTTGAGTGACCGCGATACCCCAGGGGAGCCGCAGTCCCGCCTGCTGGAGGAGATCCGTGCGGGCGAGCATCGCGGCCACCGGGCCCGTGCGCGCACCGGACGGCGTGAGCAGCGCCGCGTCGTCGGCCCAGCGCAGGGCGAGGTCGACGTCGTGGGTGGCCATCACGACGGTGGTGCCGGACCTGCGCAGCTCGTCCAGGGTGGTGAGGAGCCGCTCCTGGCCGTCGGGGTCGAGCCCGGCGGTGGGCTCGTCGAGAATCAGGACGCGGGGCCGCATCGCGACGGCACCGGCGATGGCGGTCCGCTTGCGCTGTCCGTAGGAGAGCAGGTGCGTGGGCCGGTCGGCGAGCGCGGTGATGCCGAGGGCGCCGAGCGCCTCGTCCACCCGGGCCCGCACCTGGGCGTCGGGCAGCCCGAGGTTCAGCGGCCCGAACGACACGTCCTGGGCGACGGACGCCGCGAAGAGCTGGTCGTCCGGGTCCTGCACGACCAGCTGGACGGTCGTACGCAACCGGGTCAGGCCCTTGCGGTCGTACGCGACCGGCTGCCCCTCGACCGTCAGCTCGCCCGCGCGGGGCCGCAGTCCACCGCTGAGCAGCCGCATCAGCGTCGTCTTGCCGCTGCCGTTGCGGCCCAGCAGGGCGAGTGCCCGGCCCTCGCGCACCTCGAAGTAGAGGTCACTGAGCACGGCCGGACCGTCCTCGTAGGCGAAGGACGCGCCCCGCAGGGCGACCAGCACGGGCTCGCTCATGTCAGCGGCCTTTCCAGGACGAAGGTGAGGGCGGTCACGGCCGCGAGGAGGGCGACACTGGCCGCGGTGAAGCGCGGGGAGACCCGGGCCTCGGGGACCAGGACGCGCAGGGTGCCGTCGTACCCCCGTCCGGCCAGCCCCGTCTGGAGCCGCGCCGCCCGGTCGAAGGCCCGCACGAACGCGATGGCCCCCAGCCCGGCCAGCGAACGCCAGGTGGCGGCCCGCGTGGTGTGCCCGAGCCGGGCAGCCTGCGCCTCCCGGATGCGGCGCACGGAGTCCAGGAGCAGGAAGCTCATGCGGTAGGTGACCATCGCGACGTCGACGACCGGCGCGGGCACCCCCGCCTTCACCAGGCGGGGCAGCAGGTCCGACATGGGGGTGGTGAAGGCGAACAACAGGACGCCCAGGGAGGCGGCCGAGGTGCGCAGCAGCAGCTCCCCGGCGCGGACCGGGCCGCCCCCGGCCAGGGTCACGAACCCGTCGGGCCCGCCGACCTGGACGAGCAGGGGCAGCGTGCCGGTCAGGCAGAAGCCCAACGGCACCCGGTAGGCACGCCACAGCCGACGGCCGGGCACGCCTGCCGGGCCCAGCAGCACGGTGAGCGCCGTGAGCAGCACCAGGGCGGCGCCCGGCCAGGGCGGCAGGGAGATCGCGAGCGCCGTGAGGCCAAGTCCGAGCACGGCCTTGTCCACGGGATGGCGGCGGCGCCAGCGGCTGCTGTGCGCCGCCGCGTCGATCGGCAGCACGAGGGCTCAGGCCCGATCGGCGGGGGACGGCGCGGCACCACCGGGCGAACCGCCGTCGCCGGTCGCGGTCCGCACGGCCGTGGCGCTCCCCGAGCTCGCCGAAGCCGTGGTGGTGTCCTCGGCCGCGTCCCGTCGGGCCCGCGCCCTCGCCTCGCCCTGGCGCCGCCCTCGGTGGATACCGAAGTAGTAGGCGAGGACGGCCGCGCCGAGGGCGGCCTGGAGGGCGAAGAGCGCCGACTCGATCTCACCGGAGGGCGGCTCGTACAGCGGGGAGAACCACGGCTCGTAGTCGGGCTGGATCTCCGTGATCGCGGTCTCCGCCTCGGCGTCGGCGCCCGCGAAGGGCTCCTCCTTGTGGTCGCCGAGGCCGAGGGTCAGCGGCAGGACGGCGAGCGCGGCCACGACGAGCAGCAGCAGGGAGTTGATCTTCGCGTTCCGGTTCATCGGGCCACCGCCTCGGTCTCGGCCTGGTTCCGCCCGCCGCTCAGGAGTACACCGAGGCGGGTGAGTTCGCCCTTGCTCGACTGCACCAGCAGACGCATCACCAGCACCGTGAGCAGCCCCTCGCTCACCGCGAGCGGAATCTGCGTGACGGCGAAGATGGAGCCGAACTTGCCGAGGGAGCCCAGGAAGCCGCTGCTCGGGTCGGGAAACGCCAGCGCCAGCTGGACGCTGGTGACGCAGTAGGTGACCAGGTCGGCGACGAACGCGCCGAAGAACACCGTCACCATCAGCGGCACGTCGAACCGTCGCAGCAGCCGGTAGATGCCGTAACCGGCCCAGGGGCCGACGATCGCCATCGAGAAGACGTTGGCGCCGAGCGTGGTCAGGCCGCCGTGCGCGAGCAGCAGGGCCTGGAAGAGCAGGGTGATGGTGCCCAGCACCGCCATGATCGGCGGCCGGAACAGGATGGCGCCCAGCCCGGTGCCGGTGGGGTGGGAGCAACTACCGGTGACCGACGGCAGCTTCAGCGCGGACAGAACGAAGGTGAAGGCCCCGGAGGCACCGAGCAGCAACGTGCTCTCGGGATGCTCCCTGACCTCACGGGTGAGTGCCCGTACTCCGTGGACGACGAACGGCGCGGACGCGACGCCCCAGGCGATCGCGTGCGCCGGAGGAAGGAAACCCTCGGCTATGTGCATGGCTCAGCAGACCCTCTCCAGCACCTCGTGGATGGTTGACGCGCCTTGGCCGGTCTCCTGGCTTACGGGTACCACCGCCCGTGCTCCGCCTTCCCGGGTCGCAAGGACCCAGTGGCTGCCCTGGGCCCTGTCGTCGGACTCCCGTCTGCCGCGGGACGCCACGCACGCACTCTCGCCGCGCCGGGCGAAGGCCCACGTACGAATCCAGTACGAGGACGTTCGCCCGGCACGCCGAGGGCACGCACCTGACGCCGCGAGGCCCGCCCTCCGGGCGGACGACGGGAGTCTGACGACAGGGCCCAGGGCCGGAGCCGGACTTCCCGATCACAGTGGCGAGGGCCGCACCGGCATGACACCGGATTTCCCGTTCACCAAGGCGTGGTGACAGTAGTCCCCGCACAAGGGCGCTGACAAGCGGAGACGAGGGGCGCGCGAGCGGCGCGGAACCGCTCACCCCCGGCTCACGCCCCGGCGCTCCCACGCCGCGCAGGAGCGAACATCGGCCCGCGCAGGAGCGAGCACCCGACGTCGGCTGTGGCCGGAACCGTTCGCTCGGTTGGTCGACTTTGGCCACAGGCCTTGCCCTGCGCTTGAATTCAGGACCCACATCATCGGCATCAGGGAGTCCGCAGTGCACCGCCCGACCTCGGTACCCAGCCCGCGCCGTCTCGGCGTCCTCACCGCAGCCGCGCTCGCGGTCGCCGTCGCCACCGCGGGGCCGGCCGCGGCACACGCGGAGGTCGAGTCCGACGGCGCCCGCGCCCTCGGCCAGAACGTCGAACTGACCTTCTCCGCGGCGTCGGAGTCCTCCTCCGCCGGCATCACCGAACTGGAAGTGATCCTGCCCAAGGGAATCGTGCCCGCCGACGTCACCTACGAGGAGGGCCCGGACGGCTGGGAGTTCGCCCCCACCGGCCGGGGCTACACCGTCTCGGGCGAGAAGCTCCCCGTGGGGGAGGACGCCGATTACGTCGTCACCGTACGGCAGTTGCCCGACGTGAAGTCCCTGGTCTTCAAGACACTGCAGTCCTACAGTGACGGCACGGTGGACCGCTGGATCGAGTTGGACGACTCCGAGGGGGACGGCCACGGCCACGGTCACCCCGCGCCCCGCCTGGACCTGAAGCCCGCCGCCCCCGGCGCGAAGCCCGTGAGCCCCAGTCCTTCGGAGGAGCCCGCGACCGCCGCCCCCTCGCCCGAGTCGAGCGGCGAGTCCTCGCCCCCGGCGGCGGAGCCCGCGGCGGACAGCGCGGACGGCGACGACGGCCTCCCCCTCGCCGTACCCCTCGGCATCGGCGCGGTCGTCCTCGCGCTCGGCGGAGCAGTGTGGTGGCTGCGGAGTCGTCACGGCGGAACCGCCTGACGCGTCAGTGCCGTTCGTCGAGCCCACGCCCCGGACGCCTCTACGGCCGTGCGTGCGACTCGTCCGTCAGCGGCCCGTGGCTGTGTCGCCGGCCCGTCGGGACGCGCAGGGCACGGATCAGACGGGGGTGTCCGCCGGGAAGGTCCGTGTGCACGGGGGCCGTCGGCCGTGCCGGCCACAGACGTACGGCCAGCAGCGCCGCGCCCAGGGTCAGCGAACCGAGGGCGAGCACCGCCCGGTCGAGCCCCGCCGCCGCCCCCAGCCACCCGGCCAGGGGATAGGTGAGCAGCCAGCAGGCGTGGGAGAGGGAGAACTGCGCGGCGAACGCGGCCGTACGCTCCCCGGTCGGCACCGAGCGGCGGATGAGGCGCCCGGTCGGGGTCAGCACCGCCGAGGACGCGGCACCGAACGCGGCCCACACGACGAGCAGCACGGGCAGCCGCCAACCTCCGTCCCGCGCGGCCGTGACCGCCCCGAGCCCGGCGAAGAGGACCGCCAGCGACAGCGCGCCCGACAGCATCACCGCCCGGTCCGGCACCTTGTCCAGCACCCGCGGCAGCACCAGGGCCACGGCCATCGACCCGGCCCCGTACGCCCCGAGCGCCAACGGCACGGCGCCCGCCGACAGGCCCAGCACATCGCGGACGTAGACGACGGAGTTGACCGTCACCATGGCACCGGCCGCCGCGACCGCCAGGTTCAGGACGAGCAGGGCCCGCAGCCGGGGGGCGCCGAGGAAGCAGCGGATGCCGGCCGTGGCCCTGGCGTACACGCCACCCGCGCGAGAGGCGGGAGTGGCCCGCTCGGGCAGGGCGGTCGCGACCACCAGCGCGGCCGAGCAGAGGAAACCGAGGACGGTGCCGGTGAACAGCCAGTTGTAGGTGATGACGGACAACAGTGCCGCCGCGAGCGCGGGGGAGAGCAGGCTCTCCAGGTCGTACGCCAGCCGCGACATCGACAGGGCCCGCGTGTACTCGCGTTCGTCGGGCAGCACGTCGGGGACGACCGCCTGGAACGCGGGCGTGAACACGGCCGAGGCGGACTGCAGGAGGAAGACCAGGACGTACACCTGCCAGACCTCGCCGACGAACGGCAGGAACACGGCGACCCCGGCGCGGACCAGGTCCGCCGTCACCAAGAGCGCCCGGCGCGGCAGCCGGTCGGCGACCGCGCCGACGGCCGGGGCGATCACCACATAGGCCACCATCTTGATCGCGAGCGCGGTGCCCAGTACCGAACCGGCGTCGGCGCCCGCGATGTCGTACGCCAGCAGAGCGAGGGCGACGGTCGCCAGACCGGTGCCGACCAGGGCGACGACCTGGGCGGTGAAGAGACGCAGGTAGGCGCGGTGGCGCAGGACGGCGAGCATGGCGCGGCTGCTCCCCTCGGCGTGGCGTTCCGGTCCGTACCGACGAGTGTAACCATCATGTGCGCAACTGTGCACATGATGGTTCGGGTGGCGGTGGTGAAGGGCGTCCCACGTTGTCGGCCCTGCCTCTAGGCTGGGCTCATGTCTGAAAGCCACGCCGTGTCACCTGCGTCCGGTGCGCATCTGCGCGCCCCCGACAGCGCGCGGCTCACCGAGGCGACCGGAGTGTTCGCGATGCTCTCCGACGTCACCCGGCTGCACCTGCTGTGGCTGCTCGCCCAGGGCGAGTCGGACGTCGGCTCACTGGCCGAGCGCTGCGAGGCGTCCCGCACGGCGGTCAGCCAGCACCTGGCGAAGCTGCGGCTCGCCGGGCTCGTGGACACCCGCCGCGAAGGGCGCCACATCCACTACAGCCTCAGCGACGGCCATCTGCGGCGCCTGGTCCTGGAGGCGCTCAGCCACGCGGACCACCGGGTGAGCGGCCAGGCGCCGCACGACTGACCTGCCGCCGCGCAGGGTCAGCCCTCCAGCCGGCGCAGCCGTTCCGCGTCGCAGGTGCGGGGGCAGGTGGAGCAGGTCTCGGCCGGGCGGATCGTGTAGTAGAGGCAACAGCCCCTGCGGGTGCGGGTCGGGTGTTCGCGGCCGTCGCTCGTGCGCAGGGAGCGGAAGTCGGCGCCGCCGGGGAAGGGGGCCCGAGCCGTGGGGAGGACCGCGGAGGCGGCCCGTACCCCGGCGTCCTCGTCTCCCAGCATGCGGCCCAGGTACCAGAGGCCGGAGACGAGATCGTCGGAGACCAGGCCCCACAGCGCGCGCGAGCCCCGGCGGACGTACGGGCCGATCACGTCCAGCACCGGACCCATGTGGTCCGCCACGGCGGCCCTCAACTCGGCGCGCAGGGCCTCCTGGTGGGCGACGGTCCGGGTACCGGGCAGATCCGTCGCCGGGTCGTCCGGCAGGCAGGCGAGGGCGGTGCCGGGGCTGATCTCGTACGTGCCCGACGCGAGGTCGACCCGTATGTCGCCGGGTGCGATGCGGGGAACGCGGCGCTCCAGATACCAGACGCCGCTGATCAGCAGGCCGACCGACCAGGCGTAGTCGTGCAGGGCGCGTGAGGCGGCGACATGCCGGGGCGCGGTGTGGTCGTGGCGGTCCTGGATGCGGGCCGCCTCGGCCTCGACGAAGGCCTCCACGCCTTCCCGGCCGTCCGTCAGTCCGATGGTGTCGCAGGGGAGTCGGCGCGCCGGAGCGACGCGTACGGACAGGGCCTCGCACACCGTGTCGAGGCGGCGGTAGACGGCGGCGAGGAGGTCCGGGACATACGTGGCGGCGTCCGCCCGGGGGCTGTCCAGGGAGGCCACGGTCATCGGTGACTCCAGGGCGTGAGGGGGTTTGGTGCGGCGAGGAGGTAAGCCTTACCTTAACTGCAAGATCGCTCACCGGCGACCGGATGGCGGGTGAGGCCATGGGTCATGTCATCGACCAGCCGGGTTACCTGCGAGTCGATCAAGGGCGGCGTGGATCACAGTGAACCCATAGCCGTTGAAAAGTAAAGCATGCCTAACCTAAGCTCACGTATCGTGACTGTGACCGAACGGGCCGCGCCGTCCGGCGTACCCCCGCGTGCCCTGAGGCACTTGCCCCTGTTCCTCGGCGGGATCGGCGCGCTGGCCCTCTGCGCCGCGCTGAGCCTCGCCCTGGGGGCCCGCTCCGTCCCCCTGCCCACCGTGCTCGACGCGCTGTCGGGTCACGCGGAGGGCCGGGACGCGTTGGTGGTGACGGGGCTTCGGCTGCCGCGCACGGTCATCGCTCTCGCGGTCGGCGCCGCCCTGGGGGTCGCCGGCGCCGTGGCGCAGGGGATCACCCGCAACCCGCTCGCCTCACCGACCACCCTCGGAATCAACGCCGGAGCGGGTTTCGCGGTCGTCGTCGCCATCTTCGCGCTGAAACTCGCGGACCCCGTCGAGTACGTGTGGTTCGCCTTCGCGGGGGCCGCCGGTGCCGCCGTCCTCGCCCAGGCGCTGGCACGCCGCTCCGGCGACATCGACCCGGTACGGCTCGCGCTCGGCGGCACCGTCCTCCAACTCGTGCTGCTGTCCTGGACGTCGGCCGTGATGCTGGCCAGTCAGCGCACCCTCGACGAGGCGCGCTTCTGGCTCGCCGGTTCCCTCGCCGGACGCCAACTCGACACGCTGTGGCCGCTGTCGCCACCCCTCGCGCTCGGCCTGCTGCTCGCCCTGGCCGTCGCACCCGCCCTCAACGCCCTCGCCCTCGGCGACGACTCGGCCCAGGCGCTCGGCGTGCCGGTCACCCGCATCCGGCTCGCCGGCGGTATCGCGGTCGTCCTGCTCGCCGGCTCCGCGGTGGCCGTGGCCGGCCCTGTCGCCTTCATCGGGCTCGCCGCCCCCCACCTCGTCCGCCCGCTGCTCGGCGGCGACCACCGCCTTCTCGTGCCCGGCTGCCTCATCGCGGGACCCCTGCTCCTGCTCACGGCCGACATCCTCGGCCGCCTGGTCATCCGCCCGGCGGAACTGGAGGTCGGCATCGTCACCGCGTTCCTCGGCGCCCCGCTGCTGGCCCTGCTCGCGCGGAAGGCCGCCCGATGACACTGACGTACAAGGCGGTCCCGCGACGGGACACGCGCCGCACGCCCGGCCGTGGCAGGCTTCTCACCTACGGCACGACCGGCCTCCTCACTCTGACCGTCCTGCTCACGGTATCCGTCTCCACGGGGGAGATGGACCTGCCCGCGTCCGTCGCGCTCCGCGCGCTGGCCGGACTCGGCGACCCGGGCGACGTGCTGGTGGTACGGGAGTTCCGCGCTCCGCGCGCCGTCGCCGCCATCGTGGCCGGTGCCGGCCTGGGCGCGGCAGGCTGCGTCCTGCAACGGCTCTTCCGTAACCCCCTCGCCTCCCCGGACGTGATGGGTGTGACCGGCGGAGCCTCGCTCGGCGCGGTCGCGCTGCTGGCCGCCGGGGCCTCCCAACTGCTCATCCCGCTCGGCGCGCTGGCCGGCGGCATGCTGGCCGCCCTGCTGCTCGGTGTGTTCGCCTGGCGGTCCGGGCTCGCCGTCACCCGGCTCGTCCTCACCGGTCTCGCCGTCCAGGCGGGCCTCGCCGCCGCCGTCAACCTGATGATCGTGCGCTTCCCGGCCGAACTCGCCGGCTCGGCACTCCAGTGGACGACCGGATCAGTGTACGGCCGCACCTGGACGGAGGTCTGGGGCGCGGGCGCGGCCGTGGTGCTCGCCCTGGCCGCCGCGCTGGTCACCAACCGCCGACTGGCGCTGCTCGACCTGGGCGACGACTCGGCGGGCGCCCTCGGCCTCAACACCTCCGCCGCCCGCCTCCAACTCCTCCTCGTCGCCGTCACGCTGGCCTCGCTGGCGGCGGCCCTCGCCGGCCCGGTCACCTTCGTCGCCCTCGCCGTACCGCACGTCGTCCGCTTCCTCACCGGCCCGCCCACCGCCGCGACCCTCGCCCTGGCCGCCCTCACCGGAGCCGTCCTCCTCCTCGCCGCCGACCTGGTCGTCCAGCACCTCCTCCCGATCGAGGGTCTCCCGGTCGGCGCCGCCACCGCCACTCTCGGCGCCCCCTGGCTGCTGGTGCTGATGTTCCGGCAGAGCAAGCCGGTGCGGGGGAGCGGCACATGAACGGACGGGAGAGCGCCGGCGCGCACGGTGGACAGGGCGGGGACCTGGCCGCCCGTGACGCCCAGGCACACGAGCCCACCGAGAACACGTCCGCGCCCCGTGGTGAGGGGCGCGCCGCTCCGACGCCGAGTCCCCGCACCCGGTCGGCGCCGGGCAGCCGTGCGCGGCCGTCGCCGCCGGCCCGCTCCCACCGGGCCCCGACGACAACCCGTTGCCAACCTGCCGCCTCGTACCGCCGCCCCACGCTCGCCCCCAGGAGCTTCGCATGACCACCACCAACCAGCTCTCCACGCAGGGCCTGGACCTGCGCTACGGCGACCGGCTCGTGGTCGGCGGGCTCGACCTGACGCTGCCCGGCGGCGCCGTCACCGCGATCGTCGGCCCCAACGCCTGCGGCAAGTCGACCCTGTTGAGAGGGCTGAGCCGGCTGCTCGCACCCACCGCGGGCACGGTCACCCTGGACGGAGCCGACATCCACCGCGTGTCCGCACGCGCGCTGGCCCTGCGGATGGGGCTGCTGCCGCAGCAGCCGGTCACCCCGGAGGCGATCACCGTCGAGGCCCTCGTACGGCTCGGGCGGTACCCGCACCAGCGGCTGCTGAGCCCCTGGTCGGCCGCCGACCAGCAGGCCGTGGACGAGGCGCTGGAGCGCACCGGCACGGCGGAGCTGCGGGACCACCCGGTCGACCGGCTCTCCGGCGGACAGCGCCAACGCGCCTGGATCGCCCTGGCGTTGGCGCAGGACACCGAGCTGCTCCTGCTCGACGAACCGACCACCTTCCTCGACCTGCGGCACCAGCTCGACGTCCTCGACCTGGTCGCCGCCCTGCACGCCGAGGCCGGCCGCACCGTGGTGATGGTGCTGCACGACCTCGGACAGGCCGCCCGTTACGCCGACCACATGGTCGTGCTCAAGGGCGGGCGCCTCGCAGCCACCGGCCCACCTGCCGACGTGCTCGACGCGGACCTGGTCAAATCCGTGTTCGACGTGGACTGCCGGGTCATCCCCGACCCGGAGACCGGGACACCGCTGGTCGTCCCCAGAGGCAACGCGGCACGGCACACCACCGCGCCCGCGACCTCCTGACCACTCATCCGCCACACCCGGCACATCACTGGAACCCAGGCACACCCGGTTCACCCGTACTCCGTACGCCGAGAGAAGGACCACCTCATGATGCTCAAGCGATCCCCCCTGCGCGGATTCGGCCGGCCCGCCGCCGCGCTGCTCGCCGTCGTGCTCGGCACGGGCGTCCTGGCCGCCTGCGGCAACGACGACTCGGCGAAGGAGAGCGACACCGCCCAGGCCGGCGCCGACGGCGCCGCCTTCCCGCGTACCCTCAACACCGTGATGGGTGACGTCGAGATCCCGTCCCGGCCGAAGAAGGTCGTCGTCCTCGACACCGGTGAGCTGGACGACGTCACCCTGCTCGGCATCGACCCGGTCGGCGCCGTCGCCCCGCACTTCAAGACCGAGGGCGGCTTCCCGACGTACCTCGAAGGCGACCTCAAGAACACCGTGGACGTCGGACCGCTCCTGGAGCCGAACCTGGAGAAGATCGCCTCCCTCGAGCCCGACCTCATCCTGTCGTCCAAGGTCCGCCACGAGAAGGTCTACGACAAGCTCAGCGCCATCGCCCCGACCGTGTTCACCGAGACCACCGGTGGTGTGTGGAAGGAGAACCTCAAGGTCCACGCCGAGGCACTCGGCCTGGAGGACGAGGCCGAGGCCGAGCTGAAGGAGTACGAGACGCGGGCCAAGGCCCTCGGTACGGCCATAGAGAAGAAGGACGGCGCCATGCCGACCGTCTCCGTGGTCCGCTTCGTCGCCGGCCCGACCCGCCTGTACGCCTCCAACTCCTACAGCGGTGTCGTCCTGAACGACATCGGCTTCCAGCGCCCGAAGTCGCAGATCTCCGACGATCCGGCCGTGACGATGAAGGACGTCAGCGCCGAGGAGATCGATCAGGCCGACGCCGACCTGGTCTTCGTCACCACCGCCGACACCCCGGACAAGACCCAGCAGAAGCAGGTCACCTCCAACCCGGTCTGGAGGGACCTGCCCGCCGTCAAGGACGGCAAGGTCTTCGAGGTCCCGGACGAGACCTGGATGTCGGGCATCGGTGTCCAGGCGGCCGAGGAGATGCTCGCCGACGTGGCGAAGGCCACCGGCGTCGAGCTGCCGAAGCAGTAACTCGCGCGGTTCCAGGCCCTGTCCGACGATCCCTGCCTGCCTCACGACGTCATTCGCTCTCTCGCCGCGCCGGGCGGCGGGACCAAGTACGCCCACGTACGAGGGTCCACGCCAGGCACGGCGGGAGCACGCGCCCACGCGGACTTCAGCCGCCGGCGCGACCGGCGCACGGCCGCCCTCCGGGCGACGACGGCAGGGGTCGGACAGGCCCCGGGCGGGCCCACCACGAGACGGTCCCCCACCGACCCCCCACTCGCCTAGCGGAAGTCGTGCACCACCCCATGCGTCTGTACCTGCTCGCCCTGAACCCCACCGACTCCGTCACCGAAGGCTTCCTGCCGGCCGCCGCCCGGCTCGGCCTGGACGTCACCGTCCTCACCGACCAGCCCGACGCCCACCGCGCCGCCTACCCCGAGATCGAGGTCCTCGACTGCGACGTACGCGACTTCCGCGCCGTCGTCACCCGGATCTCCACCCGCCACCGCCCGGACGCGGTCTTCACCAACAGCGACCACCTCCAGACCCAGGCCGCGCTGGCCGCCCAGTACTTCGGGCTCCCCGGCAAGGACTGGCGGGCCACGCTGCGCAGCAAGGACAAGGGCGAGATGCGCCGACATCTGGCCGCCGCCGGAGCGGACACCGTCTGGTCCGCCGAGATCACCGGTCCGGCCCACCTCACCGGCCCCCTCGTCGTCGACGCCCCCTACCCCTGCGTCGTCAAGCCCCGCGAGGGCGTCGCCAGCGAGGACGTCGTACTGGTCGACACCGCCGAGGACCTCGTGGCACGCGGCAAGGAGATCCTGACCCGCCGCCCCGGTGCCCCCCTCGTCGTCGAGGAGTACCTGCCCGGCGAACTCCTCACCCTGGAGACCCTCGGCGACGGCCGCGTCCGGCACGTCCTCGGCGGTTTCCACACCGAGCTGTCACCGCCGCCGTACTTCATCGAGGAACGGCTGCGCTTCGTCCCGGCCCACCCCGAGCCGGTCGTCACGCAGATCCTCGCCCAACTCGACGCGCTGGGCGTCGGATTCGGCGCCTGCCACACCGAGTTCGTGGTCCACGACGGCAGGGCCCGCATCATCGAGGTCAACTACCGTGCCATCGGCGACCAGTGCGACCTGCTGCTCGCCCAGCTCCTCGACCTCCCGCTCTTCGAGCACATCCTCCGCACCCACCTCGGAGAACCGCTGCCCGCCGACCTGGAGTTCCGCCGCGACGGCGCGGCCCGCCTGGAGTACCCGAGTGCCGAGCGGGCGGGCACACTCGTCGCCGCCCCCGCCGCGAGCGAACTCACCGTCGACGGCGTGCACCTGACCTACCGTCCGCTCCGCGAGGTCGGCGAACGGCACGAGCTGTACCGGACCAACCGCGACTACCTCGGCGTCCTGCGCGCCACCGGCACCGGCCAGGAAACCGTCGACCGGGTGGCGGCGGACTTCCTCGCCGCACAGCGCTGGGAGATCCAGCCGTGACCGCCGCCGCAGCCGAGACCACCGCCGCCCCGTCCGCACCCGCGGGCGCCACCGAAGCCGAACTGCTCACCCGCGTGCTCGGCGCCCTCCTCCGCGAGGACGTCGTCGGCCTGCGCACCCGCAGCACACTCGTCCACCGCCCGGACGGCCCCTGGCTCCGCCTGCCCGTCGACGGCGACGACGCCCTGCTGCTGCCGGTCGCCGAGGACGGATTCCAGCACGCGTACGCCGCCCGGATGCCCCAGCTCGTCCGGGAGCCGGCCGGCACCCACCTCACGACCTGCGACACCGTCCTCGCCGAACTGCGCGCACTCGCCGAGCCCGTCGACCGCGACGGCTTCGACGCCTTCGCCGAGGAGTGCCGTCAGACGCTCGCGACGATGCGGCTGCACGAGACGACACGGAAGGAGACGGCCGACGGGCTCACCGAGCTCTACGGCACCGACCTGGCCGACTGGACGGGGCTGCGCGGCAGCCTCGCGTACGAGACCCTCGCCGCGCGGCTCGACCACCCCGTCTACCCGACCGCGCGCGGTCGCTCGGGCCTGGACGAGGAGCAACTACGCGGCTTCGCGCCGGAGTTCCACCCGAGTTTCGCGCTGAACTGGCTCGCCCTCCCCCGGGAGTCGGTCACCGTCGCCGGGCAACTCCCGGACGGCTGGCCCACCCCCTCCGGGCTCGGTCTCGCGGACCTCGACCACACCCATGTCGCCCTGCCCGTCCATCCGCTGACCGTGGGCGCGCCGCTCGACGCGGCGCTGCGCGAGGCGGGACTCGCGGGCCGGGCGGTACTCGCCGACCGGGCGTACCTCCCCGTCGTACCCACCCTGTCGATGCGGACGGTCGCCCCGGCCGCCGCGCCCTCCCTGCACCTCAAACTGCCCCTGGCCACCGCCACGCTGGGCATGCGCAACAAGCGCTCCATCAAGCCCGGCACCCTCGTCGACGGCGCGGCCGGACAGCGGCTGCTGGCAGCCGTGATCGAGCGGGAACCCCGTTTCAAGGACCGGGTGCTGCACGCCGACGAGACGGTGTACGCGCACGCCGGGCACGAACTCCTCGCCGTCCTGTGCCGCCGCTACCCGACGGACCTCGACGACCGCGTCGTCGTCCCCATGGCCGCCCTGCTCGCCGAGGCACCCGGCGGGGGACTGGTCGTCGACCACCTCGCCGACCGCTTCCACGGCGGTGACACGACCGCCCTGCTGGACGCCGTGCTCACTGTGCTGTTCGACTGGCAGACCACGCTCTTCGGCTACGGGATCGCCCTGGAGTCGCACCAGCAGAACGTCTCCCTGGTGTTCGGCCCCGAGCCAGGCGAGCTGCGGCTGCTGCTGAAGGACAACGACGGGCCGCGCGTCAACAGCACCCGGCTGGCCGCCACCCTCGGTGACGGCGGCGGGAACCGGGGCTTCCACGACGCGCGGACCTTCGCCCCGGACGACCGGGCGGTGGCCGACCTGTTCACCACCATCACCGTCCATCTCTGCGCCGGCGCCTACGCGTTCGGCCTCGCCCGCCACGGCCGCGCACCGCTGCCGGACCTGCTGCGCCTCGTCCGCGACCGGCTCACCGAGGCCGTCGACCGGCTCGGCACAGACGCGGCGGCCGTGCTGCGCCGGCGGGTGCTGACCGCGCCCGAACTGCCGGTGAAGGCGATGGTGACCGCCGGGACCCTGCTCAGCAAGGAGCGGTCGGGCGCCGCCGACATCAACAAGCACTACACCACGGGGCCCAACTACCTGCTGGTGGACGGTGGTGCGGCATGACAGCCGCGGCGCCCCCGATGGCCCGCCCCACGTTCGGCCGCCGCCAGGTGCACGCCGTGGCCGCCTGCTACTTCGTGGCGTCGTTCGCCGCGCTGGGGCTGCCGCCGTACTTCACCCGGATACTGCCGGAGCTCGGCGACGGGGCAGCCGACTGGGCCGGTGTGCTGTACGTGGTCCCCACCGTGTTCAGCGCGATCGCGGCACCCCTGTGGGGTCGGCTCGCCGACCGCTTCGGACGCAAACGGCTGCTGCTGCGCGCCCAGTTGGGCCTCGCCGTCTCCTTCCTGCTCGCCGGCTGGGCCGACTCGCTCACCGTGTTCACGGTGGCGCTGGTGCTCCAGGGCATCCTCGGCGGGACCTTCGCGGCCTCCAACGGCTACCTGGGCGCCGCCCTGGAGGGGCCGCGCCTGTCGAGGGCGCTCACCCTCATGCAGGGCAGCGCGCGGGCCGCCCTCGTGTTCGCGCCGATCGTCGTCGGCGCGCTGTCACCCTGGATGTCCCCGCACCGCCAGTACGCCCTCCTCGCGCTGCTCCCGCTCGCAGCGGCCCTCCTCCTGGCCGCCCTGCCCGAACCGGGGGAGACCGGCACGACCGAACCGGAGGAGCCGGAGAGCACCGACGTCGCCCCCGTGGCCGCGCTGCGCAGGCTCTACGCGCTGGAGTTCGCCTTCGTGTTCTCCACCGTCATCTCCTTCCCCTACCTGATATCCCTCGTCGAGGAACGCCTTCCGGGCGCCTCCACCGCCCTCTCCGGCCTGCTCTTCGCGCTGCCGCACCTCTGCTACCTGGTCTCGGCGATGGCGGTGCACCGCGCGCTGCGCACCCGCCCCCGGCACGGCATGGCCGCCGGCTTCGCACTCATCGCCCTCGGCCTGGCCGGCCACGGCGTCGCCGACACCCTGCCCACGCTGGTCGCCGTACGGCTGCTGCTCGGCGCGGGCCTCACCCTCGGCATGGTCGGCCTGTCGGTCCTGGCCGCCGAGTGCGCCCGGGGCCGCGCCCCCGGCGGGATGTTCGGCTCGCTGGAGTTCTTCTCCAAGGCCGGCGCCGTCGCCGCCGGAATCACCGCCGCCGTGGGCAGCGCCCGGTTCGGCCCCACCGCGCCGGTGCTGATAGGCGGCGGCATCGCCACCCTCACCGTCCTCGCGACCCTCCTGCCCCCACGCCCGCGTATCCGCTGGAGCCACTGATGCCCCCGCTCACCGACTCGCTCGGTACCACCCACCTCCCCACCGCCGACGACGCGGTGGCCCACACCCTCCTCAACTGCCTGCTGCGCGAGGTCTCCGGCCCCGAACACCAGACCGCCGTCATCGACGGCCACCTGCTGCTGCGCCTGCCCCGCCGAGGCCTGCTGCTCCGTGTGGCCCTGCGCCGCACGTCCCTGCTGGGCGCCCACCGCTTCACCGGCGCCGTCCAGGAGCAGACCGACGCCGCCTGGAGCGCACTCGACTGGCGCCGTCTCGCCGAGTACACGCACGACGAACTGTCGCTGCGCACCGGCGTGCGCAACGACGAGTTCCTGCGCCAGATCGACTCCAGCCACCGCACCCTCGCCACCGCGCTCGCCACCCGCGAGTCCGCCGCGCACGGGCTCCCGGACTACCTCGCCTCCGAGCAGTCCCTGCTGTTCGGGCACCGCTTCCACCCCACGCCCAAGGCCCGCACGGGCGACGCCGACGCCTGGCAGGCCTACGCCCCCGAGGCCGGCGCCTCCTTCCTCCTGCGCCACCTCGCCGTCCGCGAGCACCTGATCGCCGAGGAGAGCGCCGAGACGGGCGCCACCGCCGTCCTCGACCGGGAGCACGGCGACATCCCCGAGGGCTACCGGCTGCTGCCCGCCCACCCCTGGCAGTACGAGATGCTGCGCGAGCACCGGCTGCTGCGCGAGGCCCTCGGCCGCGGCGACATCCTCGACCTCGGCCCCGGCGGCCGGGAGTACGCGGCCACCGCCTCCGTGCGCACCCTCTTCGACGGCGACTCCTTCCTGAAGTTCAGCCTCAACGTCCGCATCACCAACTGCCTGCGCAAGAACGCCAGTTACGAACTCTCCGGCGCCGTCGCCCTCACCCGGCTCCTCGGCCCGGCCCTCGCCGACCTTCAGACCCGCTTCCCCGGCAGCGCGATGCTCCGCGAACCCGCCTACCGCAGCCTCGCCGTGCCCGGCCCCGACGGCACCCCCGACCGGGCCCTCCTCGAAGGCTTCGGCGTGATCGTCCGTGAGGGACTGTCCCGGCGCCTGCTGCCCGGCACCACCCCACTGCTCGCGGCGGCCGTCGCCGACGAGTACCCGACCAGCGCCGCCCACATCTCCCGCCTCCTGGACGGAGCGGGCCCCGAGGCCGCCCTGGACTGGTGGAAGGCCTACCTCCGTCTCCTGGTCCCGCCCGTGCTCTCCGCCTACTTCGACCACGGCCTCGTCCTGGAACCCCACCTCCAGAACGTTCTCGTCTGCGTCGACACCGACGGCATGCCCGCCCAGGTCCTCTTCCGCGACCTGGAGGGCACCAAGCTCGTCCCCGACCACCACACCGACGCCCTCGCCGCACTTGCCCCCGAGGTCGCCGGCCCGCTGTCGTACGACGCCCAGCGCGGCTGGGACCGCGTCGTGTACTGCCTGCTCGTCAACCACGTCGCCGAGCTGCTCGCCGCCCTCGCCGACCTGCACCCACAGGCCGAGGCCGGCCTGTGGGCGGCGGTCCGTGCCACCCTCCGGGCCTACGCCGACGAAGAGGGCTGCCCGCCCCGCCTCGCCGCGCTGCTCGCCGGGGTGCCCCTGCCGGCGAAGACCAATCTGCTGACCCGCTGGGAACGCAAGGCCGACCGCGAGGCCGGCTACGTCCGCCTGCCCTCCCCCTCGCCGAAGACGTCCTCCGCTGGAGCCCCCGATGAGCCAGGAGAGCCCGATGGCCCACCCCACACCCGCCGTATGCGACCGCGTCCTGTCCCTGACGCCCACCGGACTGCCCGCGTACGTCTACGACCTGGCCGCCCTGCGCGACCACGCCGCCCACGTACGCGCCGCCCTTCCCGAACGCGTCGAGCTGTACTACGCGGCCAAGGCCAACCCCGAGCCGGAGATCCTCGCCGCGCTCGGCCCGTACGTCGACGGCTACGAGGTGTCCTCCGGCGGGGAACTCGCCCATGTGGCCAAGGCCGTGCCGGGCCGCCCGCTGGCCTTCGGCGGCCCCGGCAAGACCCCGGACGAGATCCGGACGGCGCTGGAACAGGGCGTCGAGCGCTTCCATGTGGAGAGCGAGCACGACCTGCGCGTGCTCGCGGAGCTGGCACGCCAGGTGGCGCCCGAGGCCCCGGTGGGTGTGCTGCTCCGCTTCAACCTCGCCGTGGCGGACGGTTCGCTGGCGGGCAGCGCGCTCGCCATGGGCGGGCGCCCCACGCCCTTCGGCCTGGACCCCGCACAGGCACCGGAGGCACTCCGCCCCCTCACGGACGGCACCTGCCCGCACCTCGCACTGCTCG
Source organism: Streptomyces sp. TG1A-60 (assembly GCF_037201975.1). Lineage (NCBI taxonomy): Bacteria > Bacillati > Actinomycetota > Actinomycetes > Kitasatosporales > Streptomycetaceae > Streptomyces > Streptomyces sp. TG1A-60. Next base: position 7,574,185 of record NZ_CP147520.1, read on the forward strand.
GCGTCCACGCCCACCTGGCGAGCGGACTCGACGCGCCCGAACAGCTCTCCGTCGCCCGCTCGGTCGTGGAGTGGGCGACGGGGCTGGGCGTACCGCTCTCCGAGGTGAACGTCGGCGGCGGCATGGCCGTGGACTACGCGCGCCCCGAGAGCCGCTTCGACTGGAAGGCGTACGGCGCGGGTCTGGCCCGACTCGCCGACGCCCATCCGGAACTGACACTCCGTATCGAACCCGGGCGAGCGCTCACCGCGTACTGCGGCTGGTACGCCACCGAGGTGCTGGACGTCAAGCACAGCCACGGCGAGGAGTTCGCCGTGGTCCGCGGCGGCACCCACCATCTGCGCACGCCGGCGACCAAGGGGCACGACCAGCCGTGCTCGGTGCTGCCGGTCGAGGAGTGGCCGCACCCGTGGCCGCGCCCGGCTGCCACGGGGGAGCACGTCAACCTCACCGGACAGCTGTGCACACCGAAGGACCTCCTCGCCCGCGGCGCCCGCACGCCGGGGCTACGGGCCGGGGACCGGCTGGCCTTCTCCCTCGCGGGCGCGTACGCGTGGAACATCTCGCACCACGACTTCCTGATGCATCCGCGCCCTGGCTTCCATTTCCTCGGCTGAACGGTCCGCAGGCCCTTGACGGAACCCGAACGCCCGCCTGACCCCTCTGCGAGGGTGTGACCGTTGACAGGCGGGCGGACCGGGCGCAGACTCATGCGCGGAAGCTAGTGAAATGAAATTCACCTGACGAACACGATCGGCGCCCGGGTCGGACGCGGCTCGTCCTCAACGACGAGGAGTACTCAATGCACACCACCGTCGGCATCATCGGCGGCGGCCCGGCCGGGCTTCTGCTGGCCCGTCTGCTGCACAACGCGGGAATCGACAGTGTGGTTCTGGAACGCAGGGACCGCGTCTACGTGGAGCAGCGGCAGCGCGCCGGAATCCTGGAGCAGGCGACCGTCGACGTGCTGCGTGCCGCCGGCGCGGGGGCCCGGCTGGACGCCGAGGGGATGCCCCACGACGGCATCGAACTGCGCTTCGACGGCCGTTCCCACCGCGTCGACTTCCCCGAGCTGACCGGCGGGCGTCGGGTGTGGGTCTACGCGCAGACCGAGGTCGTCAAGGACCTCATCGCCCTCCAGCTCGCCGACGGCGGACCGCTGCTGTTCGAGGCCGAGGTGCACGCGGTGGAGGGGGCCGCCACCGACCGCCCGGTGATCCGCTACACCCATCAGGGCCGCGAGCAGACCCTGACCTGCGACTACGTGGTCGGCTGCGACGGCTTCCACGGCGTGGCCCGTACGGCCGTCCCCGACGACGTACGCACGACGTACGAGCGGACGTACCCCTACTCCTGGCTGGGCATCCTCGCCGATGCCCAGCCCGTCTACGACGAGCTGCTCTACGCCCACTCCGAGCGCGGGTTCGCGCTGGCCAGCATGCGGTCGCCGTCCGTGAGCCGCCTCTACCTCCAGGTCCCGAACGGCACCGATCCCGCCGACTGGCCGGACGAGCGGATCTGGGACGAGCTGGACGCCCGCCTCGCTCTCACCGCGAACCCGGGCTGGCGGCTCAAGCGCGGGCCCGTCACCTCCAAGGCCGTGCTGCCCATGCGCAGCCATGTCACCGAGCCGATGCGTCACGGTCGGCTCTTCCTGGCCGGTGACGCCGCCCACATCGTGCCGCCGACCGGCGCGAAGGGGCTCAACCTGGCCGCCACCGACGTCATCGTGCTGGCCCGTGCCTTCGCCCGGCTGACGGAGACGGGCTCCACCGACCTGCTCGACGCCTACTCCGACACCTGCCTGCGCCGGGTGTGGCGGGCCGAGCACTTCTCCTGGTTCATGACCACGACCCTCCATGCCGACCCGGCCCAGTCCCCGTTCGAGACCAGGCTCCAGCTCTCCCAGCTCGACCGCGTCGCCACCTCACGGCACGCGGCGGCCGAGCTGGCGGAGAACTACACGGGGTTGTCGCTGGAGAGCGGTTCCTGACCGAGCGCCGAGCGCCGAGGGGCGCGCCGTCGAACAGTCGGTTCGACGGCGCGCCCCTCGGCTTCCGGCCGTGCGGGCTGCCTCCAGCCGCGCCGACCGCAGAGTCCTACGTCCGGTCGGCCTTGGGCTTGCCCCGCTGGTCCGGCGTTCCGTGCGGCGGAGGACCCATGGGCTCTGGCGAGGTCGTCGGTGACACCGGGGAGCCGGAACTCCGGTCGTGCTGCTCGGGCCGCAGCGCGCCCGGGTCCCCGGACGTCGGCTCCGCGCCCGCGTGCAGCTGGTCCAGACGGGCCGCCAGCAGTTGCGTCACCGGGAGACGACCGGCGTGGGTACGCTCGTACGCCAGCACCTCCTCCACCTCCTCGGCGGTGAGTGCGCGGACGCGACTCTCCAGACTGCCGAGCGGCAGGTGGTCGTAGTCGGGCAGGGGCAGCGTGTCGCGATCTGTCATGGGTCTCACTTCTCGCTGTCGGTGTCAGTGGGCGCCGAGGCCGCCGCCGCCGAAGGAACCGCCTCCCTTGCTCCAGCGCCGCCGCTTCTTCGACTCGCTGGGGCGGGTGCCCATGTTGCCGTGCACCTCGTACGGGGTCAGTCGGTTCTCGCTCTGCGGGATCTCGTCCGGCTCGCGGTTCACCCGCTCCTCACGGACAGGGCCGCCCTCCGGCATCCTGGGCTGCTCCTCGGGGCGAGGCGGACGTGGCTCACGGGCGCGTACCCGGGCGCCGAGCCAGAAGGCGCCGATCAGCATGGCCACCACGACGAGACCTGCCAGGAACGGTGCGATACCGCCCAGTACACCTTCTTCTATGGCTATATCCGTCCATTCCATGTCCATAAGGGATGATTACCCCCAATATGTCGAGTGAATCGGTCCGCCCCGCGCGATGCCCGCTTCGAGCGGGGGACGCGTGCTCCGTCTCGCCGAGCGTGCCGAGCGGGCCGGGAGTGGACGGGTGCCCGGTCCTCCGGCACGGGAAACGGAACCCGGTCGACCGACCGCGGCTCGGATGAGGCCCACTGTGTTTGGCCGGATGCCCTCCGGCTACCCGCCCGTCGTGACCTCGATGACGACATCCCAACAGGAGCTCATCCGGTTCCTTGAGGACCGTTTCGCATGTGCTCAGGCGTGCACCGAGTGTGCGCGTGCCTGTGCGCTGCGGGCGAGCCTCGCCGATCCGGACGGGCCCGAAGGCCAGGAACAGATGCGACGCAAGGGCATCATGTGCGCGGAGGTGTGCGATGCCACCTGCCGGGTTCTGTCCGAGCAGACCCGCCTCGACGAGGCCGGCATCCGCGTCCAGGTGGAGTGGTGCCGCACAGTCTGCCTGGAGACCGCCCACGTCTTCGACGAGCATCCGGATGCCGAGGACGGCGCCAAGGCCTGCCGAGAGTGCGCCCAGGCCTGCACGGACTTCCTCGCCACCCTCCGCTGAGCCCTGGGTGCAGGCAGGAAGCGGCGGACATCCTCAGAGGGAACGGCCCGGACCGTCCCGCCCCCAAGTGTTCCCAATTACTGGAACACGTTCTAGCGTGTGCGCCGTCAGGTCGGCCTTGGGGAGCCTGGAGGCGCCGTGCACCTCGAATACACGCCCGAGCAGCAACGGTTGCGCACCGAACTGCGTGCCTACTTCGCCGAGCTGGTCCCGGCGGGCGCCTACACCCGCCACGCCGACCCGGCGGCGCAGAAGCGCTTCTACCGTGAGACCATCCGTCGCCTCGGCGCGGACGGCAGGCTCGGCGTGGGCTGGCCGGAGGAGTACGGCGGACGTGGCCTGACCGCCGTCGAGCAGTTCATCTTCTTCGACGAGGCGGCTCAGGCCGGTGTCCCACTGCCCCTGATGGCGCTCAACACCGTCGGCCCCACGATCATGCAGTTCGGCACCGAGGAGCAGAAGTCGTACTTCCTGCCCCGCATCCTCTCCGGGGAGATCGACTTCGCGATCGGCTACAGCGAGCCGGACGCCGGCACGGACCTGGCCTCGCTGAAGACGCGTGCGGTGCGGGAGGGCGACGAGTACGTCGTCAACGGTCAGAAGATCTGGACGACCAACGGCGACACGGCGGACTGGGTGTGGCTCGCCGTCCGCACCGACCCCGACGCCCCGCCCCACAAGGGCATCACCATGCTCCTCGTCCCGACCACGGAGCCCGGCTACTCCTGCACCCTCATCAACACCCTTGCCTCGCACGACACCACCGCCAGCTACTACGAGAACATCCGCGTCCCCGTCTCCCGCCGTGTCGGCGAGGAGAACAAGGGCTGGCGCCTGATAACCAACCAGCTCAACCACGAACGCGTCACCCTCGCCGCACACGGCACCATGGCCATCCGTTCCCTGCACAACGTGCAGCGCTGGGCCATGGAGACCAAGCTCGCCGACGGCCGCCGCGTCGTCGACCTGCCCTGGGTGCGCCGCCGCCTCGCCCAGACCCACACCAGGCTCGACGCGCTCAAGCTGCTCAACTGGCGCATGGTCAGCGCCGTCCAGGAGGGCACCCTCACCCCGCAGGACGCCTCCGCCGTCAAGGTCTACGGTTCCGAGGCCCGCCGCGACGCCTACGCCTGGCTCATGGAGATCGTCGCCACCGCCGGCGCCCTCAAGGAGGGCTCCGCGGGCGCGGTCCTGCACGGCGAACTCGAACGCGGCTACCGCTCGGCCGTCATCTTCACCTTCGGCGGCGGCAACAACGAGATCCAGCGCGAGATCATCTCGTGGATCGGCCTCGGGATGCCGCGGGTTCGGCGCTAGCCCGATGTGACGAGGATTTACAGTTGGCACAAAAGGGGGATAGTTGGCATCAAGATCACCGCCATCTCTCAGAGGTGACGGCGCATCACTTCGATGCATCTGGCCCGGGCCGCGTTCGATCGGTCCCGGGGGTACGGGACTCCAGGGTTCATGCCGCTGTCTGTGCCGACCGTCGCGAGGGCCGCGGCCGGGCTACCGGCGCCGCGGGTGACCTTGGTCCGAAGCTTCACGGTGGAGAAGGTCGACCCGATCGGATTCGTCGTCCTGAGATGGACCCAGTGCCCGGCGGGGAAGTCGTAGAACGCCAGCAGCTCGTCGACCTCGCCGGTGCCGGTGGTTCAGCGGGTGACCTCGTCGGCCTGCAGCCGGAGACCGAGCCAGGGGATCGTCTCGCCCGGCAACAGGTACTCGTCGGTTTTCACGAATCCGCGCTGCTGCGCGAAGCGGAGGCCGTCCGTGTTAGATGCCAGTACCACTGTCTCGATGACCTCGGCGCCGAGGTTTCTCGCCTGTGCGAGACCACGCTCATAGAGTTCTGCACCGAGACCCTGGCCACCGTGGTTGGGAAGGACACGAGCGATGACGGTCGCCACGGGTGTATCGCTTGTGGGTGGGCGAACCGTCGTGCATCCGATCAGGGTCTCGTCGAGGTAGGCGACCTCCAGCCCGTGCACCTGCGGCCGTGTACCTGGAAACGGCCGACCCGACCGGGTCCCGCCACCCCTGTACAAGGCGGCGGTTCACCGGTCGGACGGTCGGCGAGGTGGTGCGTCTGCTTCTTGAGGCGTGCTACGAGCCGCAGTTCTCGGCCGGGTCGGATGGTGTCCCTTCCGGGCGGGGCTGCCGCAGCCCGCTTCCGGATACCCCCGCCCGCAGCATGCTCTGACCAGCCGCAGGTACCGTTCGTCACGGAGGCGTTCGGCCAGGATCGCGAGCACGGGTCGGCAGCGGCACATACCCCTTTGACCTGCTCTTTTTCTGGGCGGCAAGTCCGCGTGCCATAGGGCGGAACGCACGCTATGAGGTACAGGTCGCATGCTGTGTGATGTCCGGCGCCACGCAACCATGCGTAACGGCGCCTCTACGGGGAGTTCAGTGCTATCTGCGGTGCTGCTTCATGGAGAGGGGCGGCTGGAGGGCCCGCTGCGCCCAGGAAGTCTCCAGCCCGGCATCCACGCAACCGACCTACGAAGAGCCGGTCATGTATCCCCAGAAGAAACGTCCCCAAGACCCCCCGCGACCTCAACGACCCCCTGAGCCCCATGACCCCTTACAGGACCCGCTCGTGGCCGTGCTCCTGTACCTGAGCCATCTCAACCACGGACACCTGTACTCCGAGAGCGAGTTGAGCCGGGCGATCAACGACTGCCACCGGTCGTACGGAAGCGCGGTCGACCTCCACATCTGGTACAGACAGTCGCTGAGCGCCGGGGGGACCGCGAATACGGTGGCCCCTGTCCAGGAACGGCGGGCATGGGCTCTGCGGATCGCCGCCGACCTGGCTCACCGTCATCCCCACGACCGCTCCCTGCCCTGGGGTGCGGATGTGACACTGTCCGGCGCCCTCCAGTCGGCCGGCGCGCAGGTACAGGGTGTGCGCCGCCGCGCGTTCCTCGTCGCCGCCCCCGTCATCGCCCTGTACCTGGTGATCAGCTGTCTGGGGGAGGGGGCCAAGGAGGTCATGGCCGTGCCGGTGGCAGGCCCGTTGAACGTGGGTCTCCTGCTCGGTCTGGTCCAGCTCTTCGCCGTCGCGGCATGGGTCCAGTGGTACGCCCGGTACTGCAGAACCTCGATCGACCCGCTCGTCGAGAGCCCGGGCACGCCCGGTGAGGGACTGGAGTACCGCCCATGACGAGGGACTACGTCACAGCCGATCTGCCGGTCTTCTTCGTCTTCCTCGTCTGCGCCCTGTTCCTCGTGATGTGGGCCGGCCCTCAGCGGGGGACGGTGACCGAGTTCTATGTCAGCGACGGCCTCCTCAAGCCCGCCCACAACGGCGTCGCCCTGTTCGGGGGCGTCATGTCCGCGGCAGCCCTGCTGGGCAGTCCCGGTCTGATCGCGCTCACCGGCTACGACGGCACGCTCTCCGTTCTGGGACCGGCCGTTTCGTGGATCGTCATCCTCCTCCTGGTGGCGGAGCGCTACCACAGCACCACCGAGTTCACCATCGGTGACCGCCTCGCGCGTCGTCTGCGGTCCCGTCCGGTGCATCTCGCGGCGGGCGTCGCGACTCTCCTCGTCTGCCTGCTGTACCTGATCGCCCAACTCGTCGGAGCGAGTGCGCTCACGGTGGGAATCCTGGGCTCGGCCGGGCGGGGCTTGGAAGGGGCCGTATCCGCCGGTCTCGGCGCGCTCATGATCCTCTACATCGTCCTGGGGGGATGCGAGCGGCCACGCTGGTCCAGACGGTCAAAGCGGTCATGCTGGTGGGCGGCGGTGTCGCGCTGGCGCTGCTGATACTGGCCAGGTTCGACTTCGACCCGGGCGCGCTGCTGAGCGCGGCCGCCAAGGGAAGCGGCCACGGCGACGACTTCCTGAGCCCGGGGCTCCGTTTCGGCGGCGGATCGACGAAGCTGGACTCCCTGAGCGAGCAGATGGCCCTGCTGATCGGAGCCGCCGGTCTGCCGCATCTGCTGATGCGGATCAGTACCGTGCCCACCCCGAGCGGCGCACGCCGGTCGGTCCAGTACGCCGCCCTGCTGACGGTCGTGTTCTATCTGGCCGCCGGCGTGCTCGGCTTCGGGGCCGCGGCGCTCGTCGGCGCTCAGGTGATCGAGGGGGACAACCCCTCCGGCAACACGGCCGTGCTCCTTCTGGCGGCGAACATCGGTGGTTCGTTCCTGCTCACCCTTGTCGCCTGTCTGGCCTTCGCCACCGTCCTGGCCGTCGTGGCGGGCGTCACGCTAGCCGCCGCGACCTCGCTGGCCCACGACATCTACGGCGCCTTCATCACCCGTGGCACGGCGTCCGGAGAGCGTGAACTGTTCGTCGCGCGCGTGGCGGCCGTGGTGGTCGGTACGACTGCCACGCTGCTGGCCGTGTTCGCGCGCAGCCTCAACGTCTCCTTCCTCATCGGACTGGCGTTCGCCGTGGCCGCCTCGGCGATCGTTCCCGCCCTGCTGTACGCCATGTTCTGGAAGAACTTCACCACCCGGGGCGCGACATGGAGCATCTACGGTGGTCTGCTGATCTCCGTGGCGCTGGTGGTGCTGTCGCCCCAGGTCTCCGGGAGCGCGACCGCGCTGCTGCCCCACCTGGACTTCTCGGTGTTCCCTCTGTCCAACCCGGGGCTCGTCGCGATCCCGGCCGGATTCCTCCTCGGCTGGCTTGGCTCCGTACTCTCCGGATCAGCCGGGCCGACCGATGCGGCACCGATGCCGCACCGCGTCGGAAGTGCGCGGCGCCTCTGAAAGTCCGTCGGGTGGCTGTGGTCATGCCTGGAGCGTGACGGGGGAGATCTGCCCTCCGGGCATGGCGACGGCCCCGGAATGATCACGTTGCGTGAGCCAGTGCGACAATTCCGAAGCCGACAGCGGCCCGTGTTGTCCATCCAGCCCGACCGATGAGATGTGGTGGATCATCCAGCCGTGCGAGTGTGACCTGCGAAAAGACGGCGGGGCGCGCAAGTGCGGGGACCGGTTGGCGCTCGACTCGGCCTTTTGTGTGCCGTGCTGGGACTGCCAGGGGCGGATACTCCCGCGATTTGATGTCCCGGGACGCGGTCCACTGCTGGTTCACCAGGTGGCGCTGGGACGGCACGCGGGACCGCGTCCACGATGAGCTCAGCTCCGGGTCCGGATCGGATGCCATTCCGAGCCGTCGGCCGCCGTGATCGACGCCCGGTACGAACGGGCTGACGGCGACCTCAGAGGCCATGATCAGGGTGGCGGTGATCCGTCTCGTGCTCGTCCGGCTCGCCGCGCGGCCATCGCGGTGGAGCCATCAATCCCACCGCAAGACCACCCGGGACAAGACTGTCGAGACCCTCGTCCCGGCGTAGTCACCGGCTACCCGACAGGCCCTGAGCAGGGTCGTGCCCCGCTTACAGTGGTGTCGTGTCCTCAGGAAACGCCGTCGTCGCGCGCAACGTGCGCCTTCTCAGAGAGCAGCGGGGTCTGTCCCTGGCCAGTTTGGCCCGGAAGGCGGGCCTGGCCAAACAGACGTTGTCCAACCTGGAACAGGGCACCGGCAACCCCACCGTGGACACGTTGTTCTCGATCGCGACGGCGCTGGGGGTGCCGGTTACCAGGCTGGTCGCCGAGCGCGAGCAGGTGATGACCGTTCAGCGCGGCGTTGACGTCGTCTGGAAGGAGCACGAGGGGTTCGAGACCCGGGCCTTGGACCATGTGTACGGCTCCGGCATCATCGAGAACTACTTGGTACGCATCGGCCCTGACCGGGACGGCACGGGGAAGCCCACCGAGCCGCACCCGGTGGGCACGCTGGAGCACCTGTATGTGATCAGTGGCCGGGTGCGGGTGGGTCCGGCCGACGGCCCGGTGGAGTTGGCCACCGGTGACTTCGTGCGCTACCCGGGCGACCGGCCGCACGTGTACCAGTCGCTGGAGGGGGAGAGCCTGGTGCACATCGTGGTGAGTGTGCCGCGGGTGCAGCCCGGCACCGGGGGCACGAACACGGCGCGGACCCACGGCGACGGCGCGCACTGAACCGCGCGTCCACCGGGTCAGGCGGCGGGTGCGCTCCCGGCGCCTGACGGCGCGCGCCGCTGGGCCTTGGCGGCCGTGCTGATCGCCCGCGCCGCCTCGTAGGCCACGCGGCGCAGGGCGGGGGCGAAGCGTGCCCGGTCGAAGCGGTGGTCTGCGCCGGCGACGGAGAGGGCCGCGACCGGTCGGCCGGCGGGCCCCATGACCGGGACGGCGACGCAGGTGAGGCCGAGGGCGGCCTCCTGGCGGTCGTAGGCGATGCCGTCCTGGCGGATGTGCCGCAGTTCGGCGCGGAAGGCGGCCGGGTCGGTGACCGTGTAGTCGGTGAGCTTCGGCAGCCCCGCCGAGATGGCCGCTTCCGCGGCGTCGTGGTCGAAGGCCAGCAGGGCCTTGCCGACGGCCGTGCAGTACGCGGGCAGCCGGGCGCCGATGCGGGAGGGGGAGCGGGTGGCGCGGTGTCCGTGGATCTTGTTGACGTACACGATGTCGGTGTCGTGCAGCACCGCGAGGTGAACCGTCTCCTGGGTCAGCACGTAAAGGTCGGCGAGATGTGGCAGCAGTCGCTCGCGTAGCAGCAAAGACGTCGGGCCGTAGACCCGGGTGCCGATGTCGAAGAGCTGGGCGCCCAGCCGGTAGTCGCTGCCGACCCGCTCGACCAGGTCATTGCGCTGGAGGATGCCGAGCAGCCGGAAAGCGGTCGACTTGGTGAGACCGGTGCGGCGGGCCAGCTCGCTCACGCCGATCTCCCGGTCCTGTTCGGCGAGCGACTTGAGCAGGACGAGTGCTTTGTCGACCGCGGTCCGCTGATCCGAGGGGGTCCTTTGAGCCGGGGAGCACGCAATGTCGGAGAGCGAGGTGTGGGTGAGTTCGGACGTGGGGGAGTGAACGGACATGGCGGGCTCCCGGAGCTATGCGGATGTGACCAACAGAATGGACGCGCGTCCAATGTAGAGGTCCGCTTGCGGGTTGTAAACGTGCGGAGACGGTGCGTCGATCACGGCACGTCGGCGTGCCACATCACGGCACGTGAGCTGGGCCGGGCCTCCGCACCTGGCGTCTCCTGAGCACATGCACCGACTCGACACCGCAGCGCTGACGCTCCGCTCAGCAGGCCGTGTGCGTCGGCACCGAGGTGCCGCGCGACCTGGGGAGTTCGGCGTGGTGGTCCCGTGCCCCGGATCCGGACGCCTGGGCTCCGCACCGGTACCTGCGCTGAGACATGGACCGGCACCTGTCATCGCACCGCCCGGCCGCCTCGACCTCGCCCCGACCTGCGCCGAGGAGGCCCAGCGATGACTTCCCCGCCCGTACGACCCATGGACCGTCTCGCCGGGGTGCCGCGCCCGTCCGTCGACGTGAGTGCGTACTTCGACCTCGACCACGGGCTGATCGACCGCACGATCTTCAGCGACCGGGCCCTGTACCAGCAGGAGCTGCGCCGGGTCTTCGCGCCGAGCTGGCTGTTCCTCGCCCATGAGAGCCAGTTCAAGAAGCCCGGCGACTTCTTCACCACGTACATGGGGGAGGACCCGGTCATCGTCGCGATGGGCCGGGACCGGAAGCTGCGGGCGTTCCTCAACGCTTGCCGGCACCGCGGGATGCGGGTCTGCCGGGCTGACGCCGGCGCGACCAAGGCGTTCACGTGCAGCTACCACGGCTGGTCGTACGACACCTCGGGAAATCTCGTCAACGTCCCTAACCAGGGCGACTATCCGGACCACTTCGAGCAGGACCGGTGGGGACTGGTCGAGGTCGCGCGGCTCGACTCGTACAAGGGGCTCGTCTTCGCCACCTGGAATCCCGGGGCGCCGCCGCTCGTCGAGGCGCTGGGCGGCATGACCTGGTACCTCGACGCGATGCTGGACCGCGATCCGGAGGGCACCGAGGTCGTCGGCGGGGTGCACAAGTGGGTGCTTGAGGGCAACTGGAAGCTGGCGGCCGAGCAGTTCGCCTCCGACTGGTACCACGTCAACATCTCGCACGCCTCCGCGCTGATGGTCATGTCGCCGGCGGGCAAGGGACCCAAGACGGAGATCGTGCAGACCCCGGGACGGCAGTATGCCGATCCGCTCGGGCACGGGCACGGCTTCCCGACCCACCCCAAGAGCCGCTTCGACGACCGGATCGTGCACGCCCACTACGACTACGAGGCGCTGCGCGAGAGGCTCGGTGACGCCCGGGTGGAGGGGCCGATGACCACCGGGCACGCGACCGTCTTCCCCAACTTCTCCTACCTCCCGGTCAACGGCTCCATCCGGGTCTGGCACCCCAAGGGCCCGGACCGGATGGAGGTCTGGGCCTGGACGCTCGTCGACCGGTCCATGCCGGACGAGGTGAAGGACGCCCAACGGCTCTACAACCTGCGTACGTTCGGGCCCACCGGCATCTTCGAGCAGGACGACGGTGAGAACTGGAGCGAGTGCCAGGCCACGGCCCATGGCTTCGTCTCCGGCTCGATGACCCTCAACTACCAGATGGGTCTGGGGCTGGAGGGCGAGGACGGCGTCCATCCGGGTACCACCGGCCGCCTCTACACCGACGGCGCCGCCCGCGGCCTGTACGCCCGCTGGCGCGACCTGATGAACACGCCCGCTTGGCATGAGAAGGCCGAGACGCAGGAGAAGGACACCTGATGAGCACGAACACGAGCAGCACCGCCGTGCGCGTCGCCACCGTCGGCGACATCGAGGACGGAGAGGCGCTGAAGGTGCCCGCCGAGACCAGTGGTCACGGCGACGCCATCGCCGTCTTCCACGACGGCGGTGCCTACTACGCCCTCGACGACACCTGCTCGCACGGCCAGGCGTCCCTGTCCGAGGGCTGGATCGAGGACGGCAACGTCGAGTGCCCGATGCACAGCGCCCGCTTCTGTCTGAAGTCGGGCGAGCCGCAGTGCATGCCCGCCACCCTCGCCGTGCGCACCCACCGCGTCGAGGTCCGCGACGACGCCATCTGGCTCCACCTCGGCCGGGCCGGTGAGGAGGCCGCCGAATGAGCTCCCCGCCGTCCTCACCCCGGCGGATCGCCGTCGTCGGCGCGGGCCTGGCCGCCGTCTCCACCTGCGACGCACTGCGCGTCCAGGGGTACGACGGGGAACTGGTCCTGTACTCCGCCGAGCGCGGCTTGCCGTACGACCGGCCGCCGCTCAGCAAGGACGTCCTGCTCGGCAAGGCCCGGCGCGAGGACGTTTTACTGCGGCCCGCACAGTGGTACGAGGAGCGGCGTGTCCAGTTGCGTGAGGGCGCCCGGGTCTGCGCGATCCGCCCCCAGTCGGGCGGCGTGGAACTGGCCGACGGCACGGTCGCCGCAGCCGACCGGGTCGTGCTGGCCACGGGAGGCACGCCGCGCCTGCTCCCGGTGCCGGGCGGCGACGACCCGGCGGTCCGTCTGCTACGTACGTGGGAGGACGCGGAACGCCTCCGGGAACGGCTGCTGCCCGGCACCCGGGTGATCGTCGTCGGCGCCGGACTGATCGGCGCCGAGACCGCCGCCGTCGCCGTGGCCCTGGGCTGCCGGGTCACCCTCGTCGACCCCGTGCCGGTGCCGCTGGCCGCGGCCGTCGGCGGTGACATCGCGGGCGCGCTGCACCGCAGACACACCGCGGAGGGCATCGAGGTGGTCAACGCCGGGGTCGCGAGCGTCGAGCGGAGCCCTGGGGGGCTCCTCGTACGCCTCGCCGGGTACGGCGGCACCCTGGCCGCCGACACGCTGGTGGCTGGCATCGGCATCCACCCGGCCACCGAAGCGGCCGAGGCTGCCGGGTTGCGCGTCGACAACGGCGTCGTCGTCCACTCCGGGCAGCGCACGTCCCACCCGAACGTCTTCGCCGTCGGTGACGTGGCCCGCCCGGACGGCCACCGCGTACGGCACGAGCACTGGGAGGCCGCCCAGCGGGACGGCGAGGCCGCCGCCCTGGGCATCCTGGGCCGTCCGGTGCCGGACGCGGGCGCGCCCTGGTTCTGGTCCGACCGGTACGGCTCGCGCCTGGAGGCGGTCGGCACCATGGCGGACGCCGGGCGGCACGTACTGCGCGGCGACCCGGACAGCGGTGCCTTCACCGCCTTCGGCCTGCTCGGCGACCGCCTGGTCGCGGCAGCCGCCATCGACCGCGCCCGGGACGTCAAGGCCGCCCGGCGTCTCATCGACCGAGGGGTCCCCCTGTCCTCCACGGAACTGACCGACGAGCACACCGACCTACGGGCCCTTCTGAAGCGATGACCCCGGGGGGTGCCCCTATCTGTTTCGTCAACCCCGGTGGGGTCGACTTGTAGGGGGTGATCCTGGTTTTCGGGAACGTCCCGCGAAGCGGGATGTTCCCGGCGGATCGGGTGGCTGATGGGCAGCCCGGTGGCCGGCAGGGCGGGAGTGGCCGTGCCGGTGCGCGGGCGTGATGGGGCCTGGAGGGCAGGGGCGGTGGAGTCGTCAGGCGGCAAGGTCGACGTTGCCCGGGGTGCGTGTTTCGTAGAGGGCCCCGGTGCGGATCATCGCGTGGATGACGTTCACGCGCTGGCGGGCCAGGCGGAGGATCGCCTGGGTGTGGGTCTTGCCGCGTGCGCGTTGACGGTCGTAGTAGATCCGGGAGGACGGGTCGGCTTTGCAGCCGATCGCGGCGAACGCGGCCTGGAACAGGGCGCGTTTGAGGAGCCGGTTGCCGCGTTGGGGTGCGTGCTCGCCGCGGATGGAGGTGCCCGAGGACTTCGTGGCGGGCGCGAGCCCGGCGTAGGAGGCGAGGTGCCCGGCGGTGGGGAAGCCGGTGCCGTCACCGATCGCGACGATCACGGCCGCTGTGGTCCTGACGCCCAGGCCGGGCAGGGAGGTCAGGAGGTGGAAAAGAGGGAGGGCCTCCAGCAGGGCGGCGATCTCCTGCTCGGCCTGGCGGCGCTGGCTGTGGGCGGCGGCGAGCTGGGCGGCGAGTCCCGGCACGATCAGCGCGGATGCCTCGGTGCCCGGAACGACCAGGGTCTGCTCGGCGAGTGCGTCGAAGATCTCTGCGGTCAGGTGGTGGGCCTTGCGCGAACCGTGCACCTTGAGCAGGGCCTCGCAGCGGGCCCGGCCCAGTTTCCTCAGTCTCGCCGGGGAGCCGTGTCGCTGAAGGAGGGCCTGGATGTAGGGGTAGGCCAGGCGGGGGCCGAGGACACGTTCGAGGGAGGGGTGGATCTGGGAGAGCAGGCCGCGCAGCCGGTTGGTGGTGCGGTTGACCTCGCCGGCCAGGTCGTTGTCGTAGCCGGTGAGCATGGTCAGCTCGGCCAGCACCTCGTCGTCGCGGTCCACCGCCCGCAGGGTGTGCGGCATGGTGCGGGCGGTCTCAGCGATCACGTAAGCGTCGCGGGCGTCGGTCTTGGCCTCGCCCGGGTGCAGATCGGCGGCCCGCCGCATCGACAAGCCGGGCAGGTAGGCCACCCGGCAGCCCGCCGCGCGGGCCACCGTCAGCGGCAGCGCACCGATGTTGGCGACCTGGTCCACGATCACCAGGACAGTGCCGAACTTCGCCACCAGCCTGGTGAACAGCTCCAGCAGTTTCGGCTCGGTGTTGGGCAGCCGCTTGTCGTGCACGGTTCTGCCGTCCCCCGTCCGGCCGTGGGCATGGTGGAACTCCTTGCCCAGGTCCAGGCCGAGGAAGAGATCTATCGCGGTCGTGTCGACCATGTGCGCGTGCCCCTCGCCACTCGTCTCCTCAGACTCCCGGCCGTCCCTGCGGCACCACACGCCGGCAACCACGTTACGCAGACATGCCGCCCGTGAAGCGGCCCGGCATTGCGCCGGACCAGGCGGTCGTCAGGCCCCTCATCAGCGGTCAAGCGGTGCCCCGAAGCCCGGCGGCAACACCCCCCAGGTCATCCGCACGACAGGGGGCACACAGCCATACCGGGCCCGGGGGCCAGGCGCCCCATTGCGGGGCCACGAAAAAGGTAACGGGGCACCCTCCTGGCGTCCCCTCACCGAGGGCTGCCCGCCGGGCCCGGACGACCGAGCCGGAGTTTGCCAGGTGGGCTTCGGCGCCTCTGCCGGGGGTTGGCCGACTGGCTTCGGGCGACGTGCTGCGGCTCGTCTGTCGGGCCCCGGCCGACGCGCTGTGGTATGGCCGTTGGGCCTCGGTGTCTGCGCAGGGTTTGTCGGATCACCCCGTGGCCGTGCCGCCCCACGGCACACGCGCTCCCCGTGTCCCGTACTCCGCGCTGGAATGCCTGCAAGCAGCGAGGCCCGCAGGAGGAACCACCGATGAGTGTGCACGCACCGGAGCCGGCGGTCGCCGGGACGGAGACGGTGTCCGATCCCGATATCCGGCTGCATTTCGAAGTGCAGCGGTTGTACGCCCGTGAGGCGCAGTTGCTCGACCGGCACCGCTACGCGGACTGGCTGGAGCTGTTCGCGGAGGATCTGCACTACTGGGCGCCGGTGCGCACCAACCGGCTGCGGCGGCAGCAGGCGCTGGCCGACGGGGCGCCCGGTGAGGTGGCGATCTTCGACGAGACCAAGGCGAGTCTGGCCTGGCGGATCCGCCGCTTCGACTCGGGCATGGCCTGGGCCGAGGACCCGCCGTCCAGGTCCCGGCACCTGATCACCAACGTCATGGTCTGGGCCGCCGAGGAGCCGGGGGAGTACGTCGCCGAGTCGGCCTTCCTCTGCTACCGCAACCGCCTGGAACGAGAGGTCGACCTCTATGCCGGTGGCCGTACCGACCTGCTGCGCCGCGACCCGGACGACGGGCGGCTGCTGATCGCCCGCCGCACGATCCTGCTCGACCAGAACGTCCTGCTCGCCAAGAACATCAGCACTTTCCTCTGACCGGACGGCCGAATGAACCAACGGCCGAACGAACGAACGACCGGGAGACCTCTCGTGACCACAGACCAGACCGAAGAGCCGAAGCTCGTCGAGCACACCGTGCGGACCACGCTCGGGCCCGTCGCGGTCGGCGAGACCGGCGAAGGACCGGCGCTGGTGATGCTGCACGGCGGCGGCCCCGGTGCGAGCGCGATCGCCAACTACCACCAGAACCTGCCCGCCCTCGCCCCCCACTTCCGCGTGGTCCTGCCCGACCAGCCGGGCTTCGGCGGCAGCTACCGGCCCACCAAGGCGGACCTGGACGCCCGCAGCATCACCGAGATCACCGTCGACGCGCTGCTGCAGACCCTGGACGCCCTCGACATCGACCGCTTCCACCTGCTCGGCAACAGCCTCGGCGGCGCCGCCGCCATCGCCACCGCGCTCGAAGTCCCGGAGCGGGTCGAGAAGCTGGTGCTGATGGCACCCGGCGGCGGCTGGCTGCCCTTCGGGCCCACTCCGACCGAGGGGCAGAAGGCCATGTTCCGTTACTACAACGGCGAGGGGCCGACGCCGAAGAAGATGCGGGACTTCATCGGCGTGATGACCGCGGAGCCCAAGCGCTGGGCGGACACCGTCCAGGCCCGCTACGAGGCCTCGCTCGACGAGTCCCACATCGCCTTCTACCACGCCTACAACGCGGCCTTCGCCAAACGGCACGGCATGGACCCGCTCTGGCAGCGCGTCCACCGGATCAAGGCGTCCACCCTCCTGCTCTGGGGCCGGGACGACCGCACCATCACCCTGGACGGCGCACAGCTCATGCTCAAGCAGATCCGTGACGTCCAGCTGCATGTGTTCGGAGGCTGCGGCCACTGGGTACAGCTGGAGCGGCAGGCCGAGTTCGAGCGCCTGGTCACCGACTTCCTCAAGGAGGCATGACCATGGGCAGGGGTTGGCTGGAGAACGAGGTCGCGCTGATCACCGGCGGGGGCTCCGGCATCGGCCGCGCCGTCGCCCTGCGCTACCTCGCCGAGGGCGCGCGCGTCGCGGTCCTCGGCCGTACGGTCGCGCAGCTGGAGGAGGTGGTGAGCGCCGCTGGCGAGCTGGGCGACCGGGTGCTGCCCCTCACCGGCGACGTACGAAGCCCGGACGATCTGCACCGGGCGGTGGAGACCACCGTCGAACGGTTCGGCAAGCTCGACATCCTCGTCCCGAACGCCGGAATCTGGGACTACCACCGCAGTGTGACCCGGCTGTCGGGCAAGGAACTGGCCGAGGCCTTCGACGAGATCTTCGCGATCAACGTCAAGGGGTACGTGCTGGCCGTGGAGGCCGCCTGGCGAGAGCTGGTCGCCACACGCGGCAGCATCGTGATGACCCTGTCGAACGCCTCCCTCCACACCGACGGCGGCGGCTCCCTCTACACCGCCAGCAAGCACGCCTGCCTCGGCCTGCTGCGCCAGTTCGCCTTCGAACTGGCGCCCAGGGTCCGCGTCAACGGCGTCGCCGTCGGCGGCATGCGTACCCAGTTGCGCGGCCCCGAGAGCCTCGGCCTGCACCACCGTACGCTCGCCGCGTCCTTCGCCAGGAACGAGGAGGCCCAGGCCCTCTCCGGCGAGAAACCGCCGCGGCTGATCCCGTTGTACGACTCCAGCGTTGAACCGGAGGACTTCACCGGACCGTACGTACTGCTGGCCTCCCGCACCGACAGCGGCACCGTCACCGGTGCCGTGATCCCCGCCGACGGCGGCATCGCCGTACGCGGTTTCCGCGCACCTGCCGGCGGCGCGGGCCTCTGACCCACACCCACGAGTGCCTCCCCCGACAGCCCTTGAAGGAGCCGCCGTCATGGCCGCCGTCGACATCAGTCCCGCCGCTGCGCTGCACCGCAGAGCTCTGCATCCCACGGCAACCGCCGTCGTCTACGAGGGCCGCGAGATCTCCGCGGCGGAACTCAGCGGCACGGTGGGGGAGTTCGCCGCCGGGCTGTCCGAGCACGGGCTGCGCCGGGGGGACCGGATCGCCTACCTCGGCTTCAACAGCGTGACCTTCCTGGAGGCGCTGTTCGCCGCGGCCCGTCTCGGCGCGGTCTTCGTCCCCCTCAACTTCCGCCTCGCGGCCGACGAGGTCCGCCACATCCTGAACGACTGCGGCGCCCACACCGTCGTCGTCGAGGAGGGCCACCGCGAGCTGGCGGAGTCGATCCTGGCCGACGTACCCGCCCGCTGCCGTCTGCTGGTCGACACCGACCCCGCGTGCCCCGCGACGGACGTGCCCGCGTCCGCCTGGACGCCGCTGTCCGCGCTGCGCGGCCCGCAACGCCCCGTACGGGAACCCGTCGCGCTGTACGACGACGACCTCGCGGCCCTGATGTACACCTCCGGTACCACCGGCCGGCCCAAAGGTGTCATGCTCACCCACGGCAACCTCTGGTGGAACGCGGTCAACGTCGACGCCGTCGTGGACACCCGCGCCGACGACGTGAACCTGGCCCTCGCCCCGCTGTTCCACATCGGCGGGCTCAACGCCCTCACCCTGCGCACCCTGGTGCGCGGCGGCACCGTGGTGCTGCGCCGGGCCTTCGATCCGGCCCAGTGCCTTCAGGACCTCGTCGACCACCGCGTAAACACCTTCTTCGCGGTCCCCGCCATGTACGCGGCCCTCGCCCGGGTGCCCGGCTTCGCGGACGCCGACCTCGGTGCCCTGCGGTCCGCGATCGTCGCGGGAGCTCCCGTACCGCCACAGCTGATCAGGGACTACGGCGAGGCGGGCCTGCTGCTCCAGCAGGCCTGGGGGCTGACCGAGACGGCCCCGTTCGCCACCTATCTGCCGGCCCGGCTGACCCTGGAGAAGACCGGATCGGCCGGCGTCGCGATGCCGTACACCGAGATCCGGTTGACGCACCCGGGCACCGGGGCCGGGATCGACGGACCGGACACCCAGGGCGAGATCTGCGTACGCGGCCCCAACGTGACCTCCGGTTACTGGGACAACCCGGACGCCACCCGGGCCGCCTTCGACGACATGGGCTGGTTCCACACCGGGGACATCGCCTACCGGGACAAGGACGGCTTCTACTACATCGTGGACCGCCTCAAGGAGATGATCATCAGCGGCGGCGAGAACGTGTACCCCGCCGAGGTGGAGCGCGTCCTCGTGGAGTTTCCCGGAATCCTGGAGGCCGCCGTCATCGGCGTACCGGACGCCAAGTGGGGCGAGACCGTCCTGGCCGTCCTGAGCTGCGCGTCCGGTACGGAGCCCACGGTGGAGGAGGTACGGGCGTTCGCGGACCGGTATCTGGCCCGCTACAAGCTCCCCACCGACGTCGTGGTCATCGACCGGCTGCCCCGCAACGCCAGCGGCAAACTGGACAAGATCGAGCTGCGCCGGTGGGTGACGGCGCGGCGGAGTGCGCCGAGCACGCCCACGGCCTGACCCACCATCCAGGGAGCACGAGTCGTGGCCACACTTCCCCACACCGCACCGGAGACCGCCCTCGGGGGTGGCTGGTCCCTGCGGCCGCTCGACGGACCGCTCGGCGCTTCTCGGTCGGCCGCGCGCGGCTACGCGGCCTCGTACGGTGACGGTGACGGGGGTGGACCGGAGGAGTTCCTCGTCCGGGTCCAGCGAGTCCGGCACCACCCGTTGCGGGCCTGTTATCCCTTCGGCGCGCACGACCTCGTCGTATGGCTCGGCGACGACGGCGACGACACCGGTGCCGACTGCGACGACCGTGCGGCGCGCGTGCCTGAGGAGGCCGCCTCGGGCCTGTTGCGCGTGCTCGCCCCCGCGCTCTTCGCCGCCGACGCGCGCTGCCGCCGCGTCATCGCCGCGCCGGACGAACACGACGTCCACGCCCAGCGAATCCTGGCGGCCGGGGGCTTCCGCAGGATCACCGAGGCGGACCTGCCCGACTGCTCCGTCGTCCTGTTCGCCGTCGAACCGCCGGACATCGCCGAGCTGTCCACCGCCCTGGACGACATGCCCCACTGAAAGGGGCGACCGAGCGGGCTCACTTGCGCCGTCGGCCGCGCCGGGGGTCGGGACGATCCCGACCGCGGCGCGGCTGTGGCGTGCTCGCGTACGTATCGCTGGTGGGTACGCGGAACCCCGTGCTGCTCAGCGGCACACGGGCTAGGGCAGGTAGGCCGGTCGGAGCGACCGTGGCCGCGTGCTTGCTGCAACCGCCATTTCCCAGAGCGCCGCCGACCCGCTGTCGGGGCTGGTGCTGCGCGATGTCCCCGAACCCGCCCCTCGCCCGGGGTGGTCACGCGTCCGCGTGATGGCCTCCTCGCTGAACATGCATGACGTGTGGACGCTGAGGGGAGTGGGGCATCCCCCCGACCGGCTGCCGATCACCCTCGGGTGCGACGCGGCCGGCTACGACGAGGACGGCAACGAGGTCATCGTCCATCCGGTGATCGGCGACCCGGACGCGGGCCGGGGCGACGAGACGCTGGACCCCAACCGCGCGCTGCTGTCCGAGCGGCACGACGGGGCGTTCGCGGAGTATCTGACCGTTCCCGCCCGCAATCTGGTCCCGAAGCCGGACTGGCTCTCCTTCGACGAGGCCGCCTGTCTGCCGGTCGCCTGGACCACGGCCTACCGCATGCTGTTCACCCAGGCCGGGATCACCGCCGGCGATCGGGTGCTCGTGCAGGGCGCGGGCGGCGGTGTCGCCTCCGCGGCCATCGGGCTCGCGGTGGCCGCGGGTGCCGTCGTCTACGCCACGAGTCGGAGCGCGGACAAGCGCGCCGAGGCCGTGTCCTGGGGCGCCCGCGCCGCCGTGGCCCCCGGCGAGCGGCTGCCCGAACGGGTGGACGTGGTGATCGAGACGGTCGGTGAAGCGACCTGGTCGCACTCGCTGAAGTCGCTGCGCCCCGGCGGCACGGTCGTCATCGCCGGCGCGACGAGCGGGATGAACCCGCCTGCCGACCTCGGGCGGATCTTCTACCTCCAGCAGCGCGTCCTCGGCTCCACCGGCTGCACCCGCGTCGAACTGGTCGCGATGCTGCGGCTGATGGAAGCCACCGGTGTCCGGCCGGTCATCGACCGGACACTTCCGCTCGCCGAGATCCACAAGGGCTTCCAGCTCATGATCGACGGCGGTCTCACCGGAAAGCTCGTCGTCAACCCGCCGTGCCCGGCCCGCCCCCGCACTTCCCAGCAGTAAGGAACCGCCATGACCGCAGCAGCCGTCGGGCTGTCCCACTCGCCCCTCATCGGCAAGAACGACCCGGACCCCGAGGTCCTGGCCAGGGTCGACCAGGCCGTCGAGGGCGCCCGGGAGTTCATCCGCGCGTACGACCCGGAGCTGGTCGTCCTCTACGCGCCCGACCACTACAACGGCTTCTTCTACAAGGAGATGCCGCCCTTCTGCCTGGCCACCGAGGCCCACGCGGTGGGCGACTTCGGCACGTCGGCGGGCCGGCTGTCGGTCGACACCGCCGCCGCGAAGGCGCTGGCCCGGGGCGTGCTCGACCGGGGCGTCGATCTGACCGTCTCGGCCCGGATGACCGTCGACCACGGCTTCGCGCAGCCCCTGGAGGTGCTCTTCGGCGGGATCGACCGGGTGCCCGTGGTGCCGGTGTTCGTCAACGGCGTGGCCACTCCGCTCGGCCCGGTCGCTCGGGTCCGGGCGCTCGGCACTGCGATCGGGCGGGCCGCGACCGAACTCAACCGGAGGGTGCTGTTCCTGGCCTCCGGCGGCCTCTCCCACGACCCGCCCGTGCCGGTCCTGGACGGGGCACCCCCCAGGGTCGCCGACGCCCTCATCGAGGGCCGCCCGCCCACCCCCGAGCAGCGCGCCAAGGGCGAGCAGCGGGTCGTCCAGGCGGGCCGCGACTACGCCGCCGGCTCGACCGCGATGATCCCGATCAACCCTGCCTGGGACAACCGGCTCCTCGACCGCCTCGAAAACGGCGAGCTGGCGGAGTTCGACACCTGGACCGCCGAGGCCATGGCGAAGGAGGGCGGCAACTCCGCCCACGAGGTCCGCGCCTGGATCGCCGCCTTCGCCTCCCTCGCCGCCACCGGCCCGTACGACCTGACGTCCCGCTTCTACGAGGCCATCCCCGCCTGGATCGCCGGTTTCGCCGTAGCCACGGCGAGGGGGCGGTGACCGGTATGGCGAGGGACAGGTACGAGGCGCCGCGGGCCGCCGCCCGTTTTGCGGGGGCGGTGGACGACGGCCGTCCCGTCGCTCCGGTCCGGGATCCGTTGGGCGCGTGGGGCGTCGTCGGCGTCTGCGCCGTGGCGTTGGCGAAGGGGTGGTGACCGGTATGGCTACCGACATGGACGCGGTGGCGCGAGCCGCCGCGCGGCTGGCGGGTGCGATGGACGACGGGCGTCCTGTCGCCCCGGTTCGCGATCTGCTGGGTGAGCAGGACATCGCTGCCGCCTATGCCGTGCAGCAGGAGCTGACGCGGCGCAGGCTGGCCGGCGGCGCGGTCGTCGTCGGGCGAAAGATCGGGCTCACCTCTCCGGCTGTGCAGAAGCAACTCGGTGTCGACCAGCCAGACTTCGGGGTGCTGTTCGCCGACATGGACGTCTCGGCCGAGCCGGAGGTCCCCTCGGAGCGGCTGCTCCAGCCGAAGGCCGAGGCTGAGATCGCCTTCGTACTGGGAGAGGACATGGTCGACGGAGACCTCGACGCCGCTCGGGTCCGGGGCGCCGTGGAGTACGCCGTCGCGGCCCTCGAGATCGTCGACAGCCGTATCGCCGCCTGGGACATCCGCCTCACCGACACCATCGCGGACAACGCCTCCAGCGGCCTGTTCGTGCTGGCCGAACACCGGGTCACGCTCGACGCGTTCGAGCCGCGCGAGACCATCATGCGAATGTACGCGGAGGACGAGCTGGTCTCGGAGGGCGACGGCGCCGCCTGCCTGGGCGACCCGTTGAACGCGCTCGCCTGGCTGGCCCGTACGGCCCAGGCGTACGGCGAGCCGCTGCGGGCCGGACAGGTCGTCCTGTCGGGGGCCCTGGGCCCGATGGTCCCGGCGCCGTCCGGCACCCGGATCCGGGCCGAGATCGGGCCGCTGGGCACGGTCACCGCCACGTTCTCCGAGAAGTCCGACAAGCACAAGGAGGAGGGGGCGTGAAGACAACTAAGGTCGCCATCATCGGGTCCGGCAACATCGGCACCGACCTGATGATCAAGGTCCTGCGCCTGTCGGACACGCTGGAGATGGGCGCCATGGTCGGCATCGATCCGGCCTCCGACGGGCTCGCCCGCGCCGCCCGGCTGAATGTGCCCACCACCCACGAGGGCGTCGACGGCCTGATCGCGCTGCCCGGCTTCGACGACATCGACATCGTCTTCGACGCCACCTCGGCCAAGGCCCACCTCGCCAACGCCGCCCGGCTGGCGCCGTACGGCAAGCGGCTCATCGACCTCACCCCCGCCGCGATCGGTCCGTTCGTCGTGCCGCCGGTCAACGGGGACACCCAGTTGGACGCCGAGAACGTGAACATGGTGACGTGCGGCGGCCAGGCCACCATCCCCGTGGTCGCGGCGATCTCCGCGGTGACGCCGGTCCACTACGCGGAGATCGTGGCCTCCATCGCCTCAAAGTCGGCGGGGCCGGGCACCCGCGCCAACATCGACGAGTTCACCGAGACCACGTCCCACGCGATCGAGTCCGTCGGCGGCGCCTCCCGGGGTAAGGCGATCATCGTCCTCAACCCGGCGGAACCACCGCTCATCATGCGGGACACGGTGTTCTGCCTCATCGGGGAGGCCGATCACGACGCCCTACGCGCGTCGGTCGCGGCCATGGTCGAGCGGGTCACCCAGTACGTTCCAGGCTACCGCCTCAAGCAGGAGGTGCAGTTCACCCCGGTGGACGGCGCCGAACCGGTGCACACACTGGTACCGCCGGGCGCCGGGCCGGTGACCACCCGGGTGTCGGTGTTCCTCGAAGTCGAGGGCGCCGCCCACTACCTGCCCGCCTACGCCGGAAACCTCGACATCATGACGTCCGCCGCCCTGCGGGTCGCCGAGTCGATTGCCCGGCGCGACGCCGTTCCCGCGGAGGCTCGCCCATGACGCGCAAGCTGTACATCCAGGACGTCACCCTGCGGGACGGCATGCACGCCATCCGGCACCGCATCGAGCCCGACGACGTGGGGCGGATCGTCGCAGCGCTCGACGCCGCCGGGGTCGACGCGATCGAGGTCGCCCACGGCGACGGCCTGGCAGGCGGCTCGCTCAACTACGGGCCGGGCAGCCACACCGACTGGGAGTGGATCGAGGCGGCGGCCGAGCACCTCACCGACGCCGTCCTCACCACCCTCCTCCTCCCCGGCATCGGCACCATCGCCGAACTGGAACGCGCCCACGCCCTCGGCATCCGCTCGGTGCGCGTCGCCACCCACTGCACCGAGGCCGACATCTCCGCGCAGCACATCGCCAAGGCCCGTGGCCTCGGCATGGACGTCGCCGGGTTCCTGATGATGAGTCACATGGCTCCCGCCGCCGAACTCGCTGCCCAGGCAAGACTGATGGAGTCGTACGGGGCGCACTGTGTGTACGTCACCGACTCCGGCGGTCGGCTCACCATGAACGGCGTACGCGAACGGGTCCGCGCCTACCGCGACGCGCTGGACCCGGCCACCGAGATCGGCATCCACGCACACGAGAACCTCTCCCTCTCGGTCGCCAACAGTGTGGTCGCCGTGGAAGAGGGCGTCACCCGGGTCGACGCGTCCCTCGCCGGCCAGGGCGCCGGCGCCGGAAACTGCCCGATCGAGGCGTTCGTCGCGGTCGCGAACCTCCAGGACTGGAAGCACGGCTGCGACCTGTTCGCCCTCCAGGACGCCGCCGACGACCTGGTACGACCGCTGCGGGACCGCCCGGTCCAGGTCGACCGGGAGACGCTCACCCTCGGTTACGCGGGCGCGTACTCCTCGTTCCTGCGCCACGCCGAGGCCGCCGCCACCCGCTACGGGGTCGACGCCCGCGCGCTGCTCCTGGAGGTGGGCCGCCGGGGGCTCGTCGGCGGACAGGAGGACATGATCGTCGACATCGCGCTCGACCTGGCGTCGACCGGGGAAGGGGCCCGCTGACGTCCCCGTCCCGGCGCCTCACCCATTTCACCCATCTCCGAGAGAGGTGGGTGAAATGCCAGGGTGAACATGCATATTGCAGGAGCTCGAACGCGTGTATCGCAGACGGTCGACTGCCGTTCCGCAGGGCGGCACAGGCGTGCGCCAGCAGGTCACCGGCCTCCTACAGTCCACGGCACCAGTCCCCACTGTGGCTCGGATCACTTCATGACCTGGGCCTGTCGGAGGTGAACCGCTCCATGTCCGAGACCAGCAGCGACGCAGCAGCAGTCGGTACCGCCACACAGCCCGCCCCACCGCCCGCGGCCAAGGAGAACGTCTCGCGCGTTGCCGTCGCCAGCCTCGTCGGCACCACGATCGAGTACTACGACTTCGCCGTGTACGGCACGGCAGCCGCGCTCGTCCTGGGCCCGGCCTTCTTCCCGTCCGGCAGCGCCACGGTCTCGACCCTTGCGGCCTTCCTCACCTTCGCCGCCGCGTTCCTCGCCCGCCCCATCGGCGTCGTCCTGTTCGGGACGATCGGCGACCGGCTCGGCCGCAAGCGTGCCCTGGTGACCTCCCTGGTGCTGATGGGCATCGCCACGGTCGGTGTCGGCCTGCTGCCGACGTACGAGACCGTGGGCGTCCTCGCCCCGGTGCTCCTGGTAGCCCTCCGGCTGCTGCAAGGCGTGAGCATGGGCGGCGAGTGGGGCGGCGCGGTGCTGCTGGCCGCCGAGCACGCTCCGCCGGGGCGGCGGGCGGTGTACGCGTCCATTCCCCAGATCGGCGCGCTGCTGGGTTTCCTGTTGTCGAGCGCCGTGATCCTGCCGACGATCGCCGTCGCCGGCCGGGACGGTTTCGCCGACGGGGCATGGCGGGTGCCGTTCCTGCTGAGCACGCTGCTCATCGTCGTCGGGTTCTGGGTGCGTGCCCGGGTCAGCGAGTCACCGGTGTTCAGCAGCCAGTCCCCGGCCGACCGCCCCGCCGCTCCCCGGTTCCCGCTGGGCGCCCTGGTCAAGGAGTACCCGGGACAGCTGCTGCTCGGCATCGGCGCGGCGGCCGGCGGCTCGGCCGTCTACTACCTGACGATCGTCTACAGCCTGTCGTACGGGCCGAAGGCGCTCGGCATCGCGCAGAACACGATGCTGGCCGCGACGAGCGTCGCCGCCGGCGTCACGGCCGCCGCGGTGATACCGGTCGCCCGGCTGGCCGACCGGGTGGGACGACGGCCGGTGATCATAGCCGGGGCGATCGGGTGCGCGGTGTGGGCGCTGCCCATGTTCGGCTCCCTGCAGACCGGCAACGGGCTGGTCATCACCGGGGCGTTCACCGTGGGACTGGTGCTGTTCATTCTGATGTTCGCGCCGATCGCGGCCTTCCTGCCGGAGCTGTTCCCGGCCCGGCTGCGCTACACGGGAGCCTCGGCGACCTTCATCCTGGCCAACACTCTCGGCGGCGGGTTCGCCCCGCTGGTCGCGACCTGGCTGAACTCCCAGTGGAAGTCGCCGCTCGTCCTCGGTGTCTACGCGGGCGGGCTGTGCCTGGTCAGTCTGCTGTGCGTGCTGGCGCTGCCGGAGACGCGTGACCGCGACTTCGCGGCCTGACGCGCCACCGTCGCGCGACTGAGCGCGGTGGCCCCGAACGGGGCCACCGCGCTCAGTCGCGCGAGTCGCACGCACCGGCAGAGGTGCGCCTGGTGCTCGGTGATCTTTACCGTGGACAGGGGGATGTCGCGGACCTGACGCCGCTCGAAGCCGACGCTGTCGCCCTGCTCCAGTGTGTTTCCGCAGCCGGTACAGGCCGCTTGGACATGATCTTCGGTGGCGTCGGGCTTCTCTGTCATGGCCAGACCCGACCCGCCGGTGCCGGGCTGGCGGCCTCGCTTGCGTCCGCTCTGGGGCTTCGGCTTCTTCTCCGGCCTCCCGAAGGCGTCCGAGGAGGGCGGCATCGAGGAGTTGCCCGAGTTCCGGCAAGACGCCGCTCCAGCTCCGCCACCCGAGCGGTCAACCGTTCGTTGGCCACCGCGAGTGCCGCTGCCCGCGCCGCTGCCGCCTCAGCCCGCGCCTCTGCGGCCGCCACCTGCCGCTGGAGCAGCCCGATCAGAGTGAGTAGATCCTCACGCGACGCAGACTCCAGAGCGGACGACATGACCACGGATCCTGCCGAACCCATCCCGCACCCGTCACATCGTCAGGGGGCGGACGCACGACCGACCCTCTGAATGCTTACGTTTCGCATGCGTCTTCGTATCCGTCGGGATTGGCCCCCTCGTTACGGCCCGTACATGGCTCTGTTGCTCCATTCCCGCCTTCATTACCTTCATGGAAAGCGGAACTTCGAAGCCGGAGTTAGCCGCCCGGATGAGGAGGGCAACCGTCATGCGTTCTGAAATCGGCAGCCAGTCCTTTCTCGTATGGAGTTCCAGCGGTGGTTTCACCGCCGAGGGGAATGACCAGGGAATGGTCATAGCCGATTCCTGGCTGGTTCAAGACGGCCGGATTAGGGGTTACGAAATACACTGGGACCGGTTCTCGAACGCCGTCGGCTCCCATGGCGTCGACCGTGCCGAGATCGCGGAGTTCCGCGCCGCGGTCACCGCGGAACTGCCGCGGACCGGAGCCTGGTTCCCCCGGGTCGAACTGCTTGCCGGCCCGTCGCCCAGGCTCGCGCTGCGGCTGCGCCCCGCCCCCCAACTCCAGGACACCGCCCGGGTCTGGGTCTCGGACTGCGTAGACCCGCGCACCCGTCCCATGTACAAGGGCCCCGACTTCGCCGCCCAGGGCAGGCTCCGCAAGCAGGCCAGGCTGCACGGCGCCGACGAGGCGATCCTGCTCGACGAGGACGGCCACGCGGTCGAGGGAGCCTTCAGCAGCCTGCTGTGGTGGGACGGCGGCGACCTGTGCACCGCGCCGGACGACGGCCGGATCCTGCCCGGCGTCACCCGGAGGCTGCTGCTCGACCGAGCCGCCCGCCTCGGGGTGACGGTGCGGCACACGCGGGTCAGCCCCGCCCGCCTCGCGCGGTGTGAGGTGTGGATCACCAGTGCCCTGCACGGCATCCGGGTCGTGACGGGCTGGGAGCCGGGCGGCGAACCGGCGCCGCCCGCCCCCTTCGCCGGCGGCCTGTGGCAGGCCCACCTGGACTCGCTCCTGGCGCCGCTGCCCGCGAGGTGAGAACCCCCGTGGAGCCGCGGGGTCCCCCGGCTCGACGCTTCCGCTCCCAGTTCACCGACGAACCGCGCGCCCCCACCAGTTCAGCACAGAGTCAAGGAGAGTCGAGATGAAGATCCGATCCCTGCAGCGGCATCTGACGTCCGTCCGCCGAATGAAACTGGGCCCTTCGCACCGCGGCCTGCGCGCGCGGCTGGAGCTGGTGTCCGAGCGCTCCCTCGGTGTGGGGACCTTCCTCTGGCACACCCTCGACCGGGCGGCCGACCTGGACGCCCCGCTGCTTTACCACCTGCCGCGCGGAGGTGGCGAGAAGGACCTCCGTGCCTACTCCCTGGCGGATCTGCGGGACGCGACCGAGCATTACGCGCGCTGGTTCCACGCCGCCGGAGTGGGACGTGGTGACCGGGTCGGCATCTACAGCGGCGACGGCATCGCCAACTTCGTCCACTTCATGGCCCTGAACAGCATCGGCGCCATTCCCGCCCCGGTGAATCCGAACATGGCGCCCCAGACCGCGGCGCGCTATCTGAAGCGACTGGAGCCGCGTGGGGTCGTCGCCGACGCCGACCGGCTGGAGGCCCTGCTGGAGGCCGCCGACAGCCCGGAGGGGTTCGGCTTCACGGTCGCGCAGGAGGAAGTGGACTCGGCGGGCCGCATGGGCCCGCTGCCCGTCGGCTATCCGTACATGCACGGTGACCACGACCCGGTGCTGATCGCGCACTCCTCGGGCACCACGGGCATGCCCAAGGCGCCGATCCTCGGTCACCGCCAGTTCTTCGCGGGCAAACGCCCCCGCATCCTCACGATGCCCTCCGGCGTCGACGACAAGAACCTGCTGGTGTTCCCGCCGTCCCACGGCTCCGGCCTCAGTTACATGATGATGGCCACCCTGACCGGGGTGCCCACCCTGGTGATGGAGGAACAGCGGGGACCGGCGGTGGCCGAGGTCATGCGCTGGTGGAAGCCGACGGTGGTCATCGCCTTCCCCGTCACCTTCGGCGAGTTGGCGGCGCTGGGCGTGGAGCCGTCGGCTGCCTCACGGGTGACCACCTGGCTCAGCACGGCCGACGCCTCGCACGAGGCCCACGTCCGTGAGCTGGTACGGCTGGGCAGGCATCGCGCGGGCGGCAAGTGGCGGCAGGGCTCGCGGTACATCGACGGACTCGCCTCGACCGAGGTGGGCATGGCCGTGTTCCAGAACATCCACGGCCCGGACACCGACGCCTACAAGCGGTGCGTGGGCTACCCGGAGCCCATCGTCGAAGAAGCCACCGTCTACGACGAGCACGGCAAACGGCTGGGCCCGAACGAGATCGGGTTCATCGCGGTCAAGACCCCGACCGAGACGCTGGGCTACTGGAACGACCCCGATCTGACGCACCGTTCGAAGCACGACGGCTTCTGGCTCACCGGTGACATCGGGTACTACGACGAGCAGGGGCGCTTCTACCAGTACGACCGTGCCACCGACGTCATCCACACCGCCCGCGGGCCCGTCTACAGCCTGCCCACGGAAGAGATCCTCCTGAAGGCCTGCCGCCAGGCCGTGGACTGTGTCGTGGCCGCCGCCATCAGCCCCGCCGACGAGGAGCTGTCCGAACCGGTCGCCGTGGTCCGGCTGGCCGAGCGC
Source organism: Streptomyces sp. TG1A-60 (assembly GCF_037201975.1). Classification (NCBI taxonomy): domain Bacteria; kingdom Bacillati; phylum Actinomycetota; class Actinomycetes; order Kitasatosporales; family Streptomycetaceae; genus Streptomyces; species Streptomyces sp. TG1A-60. The sequence goes on from NZ_CP147520.1 coordinate 7,604,208, forward strand.
TGCGAACTGACCTCGCGGGAAGTGCTGACGCAGCTCAACGGGGCGCTGCGCAAGGCCGGCATGCACGAGGTCTCCGCGGTCGTGCTGGTCAAGGGCGAGAACGACATCCCGCTCGGCGTGACCGGCAAGGTGCTCAAGCGCGAGGTGCGCACGACCTACGAGAAGGTGCTCCTCTCCGACGACGACCACGGGCTCGACATCGCCCGCACCCGTTCGGCGCGCACCGCGCCGAGCAGCCTGGGACCGACCTCCCGGCGCCGACAGGCCAAGTCCGCCTGACCGTCCCGCCGCCTCCGCGGACGTCCCGGCGCACACCCGTCCGGGACGTCCGCGGGGCGGGGGCGGGACCGGGTGGGTACCAGCACGTGAGAAGGAGCTCCTGACACATGATCAGCGTTCTGCCGGGCACCGTGGCGGTCTACGCGGACCTCGCCTGCCCCTGGGCGCACGTCGCCGTCCAGCGGCTGTGGCGCATCCGCGCCGAGCTGGACCTGGCCGAGGCCGTACGGTTCGACCACCGCGCCGTCCTGCTGGAGGTGGTCAACCGGGGCACACTGCCCAAGCCGATCATCGACGCCGAGATCCCGGTCGCGGCGGAGATGGAGCCCGACGCGGGGTGGCGGCCCTGGGCGGAGCCCGACTGGCGCTGGCCGGTGAGCAGGCTGCTCGCGGCGGAGGCGGTGCAGGCGGCCAAGGAACAGGGTCTGGCGGCGAGCGAAGCCCTCGACCGGGCGCTGCGCAGGGCGTTCTTCGCCGACAGTGCCTGCATCACGATGCGTCATGTGGTGCTCGACGTCGCCGGGTCGGTGCCCGAGGTGGACGCCGGGGCCCTGGGCGAAGCGCTGGACGCCGGTCGCGCGCGTACCGCCACACTCGCCCACGTCGCCGACTTCGCCCCCGGCGGCGCGACCACGAGCCCGCACCTCTTCACTCCGGACGGCGGCTCCTGGCCCAACCCCGGGGTCGACTATCACTGGGCGGGCCCACCCGGCGACAGTGCCGTCGCCCTGAAGTCCGACGACCCCTCGATCTACCGCCAGATCCTGACGAGAGCGGCGGAACCCGCCCAAGGATGAGCGCGGTCACGACACCGCCACGGCTGCGGCTCGACGCGGTCGGCCGGCGGGCGTCGTGCACGGGGGCGCCGACCGGCCGGCGTCACGTACGGGCGGCGTCGGCCGGCGCCGCACCGGGCCGGTGCGAAATCGCTCCGCTTGCTCTGCCGCCGGTGTGTTCCGCCACCCGGCTCGATGCGTCGCCCGGCTCGCTCCACTGCCCCAAGTCCCTCCCTCGCCCAGCCCGTTTCGTCGTTCTGGTCCGCCCGTCCTTCTCTCGTGCGCCGCTCTCTCTCGCGGCGTGGCATGTCCGATTGCTTCAGGAGGTTGTTGATGAGCGCCGTGGTGAAGAGCGGCTCGCGCGGAATTCGGTACTGGGATCCGGAGGACGAGAAGTTCTGGCGGCGTACGGGGCGGCGGGTCGCGATGCGGAATCTGGCGTTCTCGATCCTCGCCGAGCACGTCGGGTTCTCCGTCTGGAGCCTGTGGTCCGTGCTGGTGCTGTTCCTGGGGCCGGAGTACGGGCTGTCCCCGGCGGACAAGTTCCTGCTCGTCTCCACGCCGACGCTGGTCGGAGCCGTACTGCGGATTCCGTACACGCTTGCGGTGGGATGGTTCGGCGGACGTACCTGGACCGTCCTCAGCGCGGCTGTGCTGCTGGTACCCACACTGCTGGCTGCGGTGTACCTGCACCCCGGCACCTCGCTGGGCACGCTGCTGCTGGTGTCCGCCGTGGCCGGTCTCGGTGGCGGCAACTTCGCCTCGTCCATGGCGAACATCAACGCCTTCTTCCCGCAGCGCCACAAGGGCTGGGCGCTCGGCCTGAACGCGGGCGGCGGCAATCTGGGCGTCGCCGTGACACAGTTGGCCGCCCTCGCGGTGCTGGGCACGGTGGGCGCGGCCGAACCCCGGCTGCTGCTGGGGGTCTTCGTCCCGGCGATCGTCGTCGCCGCTGTGTGCGCCGCGCTCTTCATGGACGACCTGCCCGACAACCGCAACGACACCGACGCCCTCGGGGACGTCCTGCGGGACGCCCACTGCTGGGTGATGTCCCTGCTCTACCTCGGCACGTTCGGTTCGTTCATCGGCTACTGCTTCGCGTTCGGCCTGGTGCTGCAGACGCAGTTCGACCGTACGCCGCTCCAGGCCGCGTCGTTCACGTTCCTCGGGCCGCTGCTCGGCTCGCTGACCAGGCCGGGCGGCGGCTGGCTGGCCGACCGGATCGGCGGTGCCAGGGTCACCTTCGCCGTGTTCGTGGCGCTGATGCTCTGCACCGGAGTCGCCGTCGTGGCGTCGCGCACGGACTCGCTCGGTCTGTTCGTCGCCGACTTCATCGTGCTCCTCGCACTGGCCGGGGCGGGCAACGGATCGACGTACAAGATGATCCCGGCGATCTTCCGGGCGAAGGCGCTCCAGGGCGGTGGAGGCGACGAGGGCGGCGCGAGCACGCAGGCCCGACTGTCGCGGGCCCGACGGCTGTCGGGCGCGCTCATCGGGGTCACCGGCGCCCTCGGCGCGCTCGGAGGTGTCCTCATCAACCTGGCGTTCCGCGCGTCCTTCGCCGGCTGGGGCAGCGGGATCCCGGCGTTCACCGGATTCCTGGTCTTCTACGCCGCCTGCGCCGTGGTCACCTGGGCGGTCTACCTCCGGCGCCGCCCCCGCCCACGGACCGCCCACGATTCCCGTCCCGACGTCGTCCTCTCGGTCTGAACCCCGGTCCGTGCTCCGGTCCGCACCCGGTTTGAAGGAGAAAACATGGCAGTCGCCTCCGACCCCGTCCTCACCTTTCCCCTGGACCAGGTCCCCGATCCGGAGGAGTTCATCCAGGCCGCCATGCGGTGGCACTTCAGCCCCGAGACGGGCTCGCCGTACTGGCTCCGGAGGGCGCGGACCCTGGACTTCGACCCGCGTCGGGACGTCCGCACCTTCGACGACCTCCAACTGTTCCCCAACATCGTCAACGAACTGCGCGACGTGCCCGCCCGGGACCTCGTCCCCCGGGGTTACGGCTCGTCGACCGAGGTGATCGGCGTCTACGAGAGCGGCGGCACGACCGGCGCCCCCAAGCGGGTCGCCTACCTCGCCGACTGGATGGACCGGTACGTGACCTGGTCCACCCGGCGGATGGACGAACGCGGTCACCCCCACGGCGCCCACTGGCTGGCCATGATCCCCAGCGGCCCCCATCTGTGGGGTGAGGTCGTGGCCCGGCAGGCGCGGCGACGGGGCGGCTTCACCTCCACCATCGACCTCGATCCGCGCTGGGTGAAGAAATGCATCGCCGAGGGGCGCGGCGACGAGGCCGGCCGCTATGTCGAGCACCTCCTGGCGCAGGGCGAGTTCCTGCTGGAGACCCAGGACATCGGCGTACTGGTCATCACGCCCCCGCTGCTGGAGCGGCTCGCGCAGCACGAACACCTCGTCAAGCTGGTGAACGAGAAGGTCCAGGTCATCATCTGGAGCGGGGCCCACATGGACGCCGACAGCCGGCACCTGTTCCGGACCGAGGTCTTCCCCGACGTCCAGCTGTTCGGGAACTACGGCAGCACCATGATCCTCTGCGGGGCCGTCGAGCGCGCCGGCAGCGAGGACGAGTGCGTCTTCGATCCCTTCGCGCCCCACATCTCATTCTCGGTCGTCGACCCCGAGACGGGGCAGCCGGTTCCCTACGGCGCACGTGGCCAAGTCGTCATGAACCACATCAGCCGCAGCGCCCTGCTCCCCAACAACCTGGAACGCGACGTCGCCACCCGGATCCGCCCCGGGGCCGGCCAACTCGGCGACTCGGTGGCCGATGTCAGCCCCGTCCAGACCTTCGACGACGAGGTCGTCATCGAAGGGGTCTACTGATGGGCGGCCTGACGGGCGGACCGATGGACGCACCGGCGGGCTGTCCGATCCAGCTCGACGCCCTCGGCCCACGCGGTGCCTTCCGGGCGCGGAACCGGCTGACCGTGGCCGATGTCACCGGGCGGCCGGTCGCCGAACTCAGTCAGGTCCCACGGCTGTTCGTCCAGCGCGGCCTGTCCGCGCTGCGCGCCGCCCGCCCGGCGGGCTCCGGTGAACTGGCCGAGGTCATCGCCCGAGCGGGGTACGCGTTCGCGAACGGCACGGTGGGCGGCCTGTCGGCCCCGGACTACCAGCGCCTCGTGAGCCGGGTCTCCGGTGTGCCGGTCGCGGTGGTGAGGTCCGCCACCGCCCGGATCGAGCGCGCGGCGGCCGAGGTGGACCGCACCGTGCGATGCGCCCGCCCCACAGCGACGGTCGACCACTGGCGGGACCCGCTGACTCGGGGCGGCGGCGCGGTCTGGGCCCGGCGAGGTGACGTCTTCGCTGTGCACGCCGCCGGCAACCACCCCGGCGTGCACAGCCTGTGGCTCGAAGCGCTGGCGCTGGGGTACCGGGTCGCGGTACGGCCCTCCGGTCGGGAGCCCTTCACCCCGCACCGGCTGGTGACGGCGTTGCGCGAGGCGGGGATCGGCGACGACCGGCTCCTGCTGCTGCCCACCGACCACCAGGTGGCCGACGACGTCGTCCGGGGCGCCGACCGGTCCCTCGTGTACGGCGGCGACGCGGTGGTGGAGAAGTACCGGGCGCATCCGAGCGTACTGACTCAGGGCCCCGGGCGGTCCAAGATCCTGCTGGCGGACGTGGACACGGGCCTGTCGTCCGCGCTCGACACGATGGTCGCCTCGATCCGGGACGAGGGCGGAGTCGCCTGCGTCAACGCCACCGCCGTCTTCGTGGCCGGCGACCCGGCGCCGGTTGCCGAGGCCATCGCCGAGCGGCTGGCCGGGCTGCCCAGCCTGCCGCCGGAGCACGACAAGGCGGTCCTCCCCGTCCAGCCAACCGCCGACGCGCGCAGGCTGGAGAAGTACCTGCTCGGCCACGCGGACGGCGCGACCCTGCGGCTGGGCGGCGACGGGATCGTCGACGAACTGGGCGACGGCAGCGCCGTACTGCGCCCCGCCGTGATCCAGTTGGACCGGCCGGACGCGCCGCAGCTCGGCACCGAACTCCCCTTCCCCTGTGTCTGGGTGGCCCCCTGGTCACCGGAGGACGGCGTGGGACCGCTGCGGAACACCCTGGTGCTCACCGTGATCGGCCGGGACGAACAGCTCGTCGAGCGGCTGGTCGACGAACCGAGCATCAGCAACGTCCATGTCGGTGACCACCCCACGCACTGGATGGCGCCGGGCGTCCCGCACGACGGCTATCTCGCGGAGTTCCTCATGCGCTCCAAGGCGGTCATCAGGTGAACTCGAACGCACACACGGACGTCACGCGTCTGCTGCACGTCGCCGCCTCGCCCATGGGCGAGCGCTCACAGTCCAGGGCCATCGCCGAGACCCTCGTCGCCGCCTACCGCCATACCCGTCCCGGCGCGACGACCGACGTCCTCGACCTCTGGCGGGATCGGCTTCCCGATTTCGGAGCGGCGGCGGTCGAGGCCAAGCGGGCGGAGGCGTCCGGGGGACGGGCCGAGGGGGAGGGCGCCGGGGCCTGGGAGGCGGTCCGGCGCACCTTCGAGCACTTCGACAGCTACGACAGATATGTGTTCAGTGTCCCCATGTGGAATTTCGGAATTCCCTATGTCCTCAAGCACTTCATCGACGTGGTGAGCCAGGCCGGAATGCTTTTCTCCTTCGACCGGGACTCGGGCTACACCGGTCTGCTCAAGGGAAAGAAAGCGGTGGTCATTTACACCAGCTCGATCTACAAGCCGGGTCTGCCGCCCGCGTTCGGTGACGACCACCAGATGCCGGCTTTCGACGGCTGGTTGCGGTGGGCAGGGGTCACCGACATTTCCACGATCCAGTTGAGATCGCATCAGATCACCGAGGACGCCGATCTCCTGCGCCGCAACGCACATGCCCGGGCACAGGAGCTCGGCAAGAAATTCTGAGCCGCAGGTACACCTCGCACCTCTCCCTGTTTCGCTTCTTCCACGACGCCACGCCGTTCCCGATCCGCAACAGGAGCACCCGCATGCCCGTTCCGCCTCTGCTCGAACCGGTCGGCCCGGCCGACCACGCCCCCGACACCCAGGAAAGTGAGGAGTTCGAGGCAGGTCTCAGTACGCCGTCCTGGCACCCGCCGGCCTGGCGAGGACTGCCGATACGCCAGCAGCCGCAGTGGCCGGATCCCGACGAGGTGGCCGCCGTCACCGACCGTCTCGCCCTGCTGCCGGCCCTCACCACGCCCAGCGACGTCCGCAGCGTTCTCGCGGCCCTGGCCCGGGTGCAGAACCGGGAGGCGTTCGTGCTCCAGGCCGGCGACTGCGCCGAGCCGCTCGGCCCGGCGGCCGTCACCGGTGCCCGGGACAAGCACCGGGTGCTGGGCGCCGTGGCGGAACGCGTCAGCACACGCCTGGACCTGCCCGTGGTCACCGTCGGCCGACTGGCAGGGCAGTTCGCCAAGCCCCGCTCCGCGGCCGTCGAGGAGGTGGCCGGTCGACAGCTGCCGGTGTTCCGGGGGCTCACGGTCAACGGGACGGAGCCGCACGAGGACGACCGCAGGCCCGACCCGTACCGGATGCTGTCCGGCTACTACACGGCGAGGAACGTCCTGCATGAACTTGCCACCCTCGCGCATGAGACGGCGAGTTCGTTCGCCCCGCAGGCCTGGGATCCCGTGGCCGCCCGTGAGGTGCTGTGGAACCGGCGCGAGGAAGCCGCCCCCGACGGCTCACTGCGCTCACTCGTCCAGGGATACGGGCAGACCCGCTGGACCGAAGACGGGGGCTGGCGCCACACCGGGCTGTGGACCAGCCACGAGGCGCTGCTCCTGGACTACGAGAGCCCGCTGATCCGCCAGGATCCCGTCACCGGTGAATGGTATCTGCTGTCCACGCACCTGCCGTGGATCGGCGACCGCACCCGGCACATCGGCGACGCCCATGTGGAGTTCCTGGCGGGCATCGCCAATCCGGTCGCCGTCAAGATCGGCCCCGGCGCGGAGCCTGCCGAGATCGTGCGCCTGTGCGGGCGGCTCGATCCGTACCGCAGGCCGGGCCGGCTCACCCTGATCTGCCGGTTCGGCGCCCGCGAGCTGCGCGGACGGCTCCCGGCTGTCGTCACCGCCGTACGCCGGGCGGGCCACCCCGTGGTCTGGATGTCGGACCCCATGCACGGCAACACCACGGTGACCGGCACCGGCGTCAAGACCCGCCACCTCAAGGACATGCTGGACGAGGTCACGGACTTCTTCGACGTCCTGCGCGGCATCGGCGAGTGGCCCGGCGGGGTGCATCTGGAGGCTGCCGCCGCCGATGTGACCGAGTGCGTGGGCGGTACCCGGGTGACCTGCGAATCCGATCTGGGCGACGCCTACGAGTCGTTGTGCGACCCCCGGCTCAACAACGAGCAGCTCATGGCCATGGCGGACATGGTCGCCAAGCTCGCCGTGTGACCCGCACCTCGAGACAACCCCGGCAGCCGAGCCCTCGGTGAGGGCCGCGTCGTGCCATTCCAAGGAGGTCGCCATGCGAACCCTGCTCGTCGACAACTACGACTCGTACACCTACAACCTCTTCCAGCTGATCGCGCAGGTGAACGGGGTCGAGCCCGTGGTCCTGCACAACGACTCACCGGACTGCGCGAAGCTCGACCTGAACGGCTTCGACAACGTGGTGATCTCTCCCGGGCCGGGCGATCCCACCCGGCCGAAGGACTTCGGCGCCTGCGCGCCGATCGTCGAATCCGCCCGCCTGCCCGTGCTCGGCGTGTGTCTGGGCCACCAGGGCATCGCCGCCGGGTCGGGCGCGGAGATCGTACGGGCGCCCGCGGCCAGGCACGGGCACCTCACCGCCGTGCGCCACGACGGTCGGGAGCTCTTCCACGGCCTTCCGCAGGACTTCACCGCCGTGCGCTACCACTCGCTGTGCGTGCGGGAGCCGCTGCCACCGGAGCTGGAGGCGACCGCGTGGGCGGAGGACGGAGTGCTGATGGGCCTTCGGCACCGTACGCGCCCGCTGTGGGGCGTGCAGTTCCACCCCGAGTCCGTCGCCACGGAGTTCGGGTACGAGCTGCTCGGCAACTTCCGCGACCTCACGGAGCGGTTCCACCAGGAGCGCGGTTCCTCGCGCCGCCGGGCGCCGGTCCGCTCCGGGGCCCACCTGTTACCCGCGGAGACCGGCTCGCAGCCCGTACCCCGGCCCGTCGAGCCACGCCCCTACCGCCTGCACTCCCGGATCATGGAGTCCGCCGTCGAGACCGAGGCCGCCTTCACCCGGCTCTTCGCCGACTCCTCGCACGCCTTCTGGCTCGACAGCTCCCTGATCGACCCGCGGCTGTCCCGCTTCTCCTTCCTCGGCGACGCGTCCGGTCCGCTCTCCGAAATCGTCCGCTACCGCGTCGGCGACGGCGCCGTCGAGGTCACGGCGGCGGGCGGGGAGACCCAACGGGTCGACGGCAACGTCTTCGACTACCTGCAGACAGCGCTGCGGGCCCGCCGCGTCGAGAACCCCGCCCTGCCCGTCGACTTCTCCTGCGGCTACGTCGGCTACTTCGGCTACGAGCTGAAGGCCGACTGTGGTGGCACCGCGAAGCACACCTCGCCCACCCCGGACGCGATCTGGATCTTCGCCGACAGGCTGATTGCGGTCGACCACCAGCAGGGCGCCACCTATCTGCTGGCCCTCAGCGACGGCAGCCCGCGCTCCGACCGCGACGCGACGGTGTGGCTGGAGAAGACCGCCGCCGTGCTCGCCGCGCTGCCCCGCCCCCGGCCGACCCCCGTACCCGACCAGCAGGCCGTCGACAACACGCTGCTGGAAACGGCGCTCGTGCGCGACCGCGCCCAGTACCTCGCCGACATAGACGCCTGCAAACAGGAATTGCTCGCCGGGGAGAGCTACGAGATCTGCCTGACCAACGCCGTCCAGGCCGCCCGCCCCGCCGACGGGCTGCGCTTCTACCAGGCCCTCAGGCGCTCCAACCCCGCCCCGTACGCCGCCTATCTGCGCCTGGACGGGATGGAGATCGCCTGCTCCTCCCCGGAGCGGTTCCTGCGCATCACCCGCGACGGCATGGTCGAGACCAAGCCCATCAAGGGCACCGCCCGGCGCGGCGCGGACGAGGCGGAGGACGCGAGGTTGCGCCGGGAACTGACAACGAGCGCCAAGGTCCGGGCGGAGAACCTCATGATCGTCGACCTGCTCCGCAACGATCTCGGCCGTGTGTGCGAGGTCGGCAGCGTCACCGTTCCCCGGCTGATGCGCACGGAGACCTACGCCACCGTGCACCAGCTCGTGTCCACCATCCGCGGCCGGCTCCGCGCCGAGGTGGACGCCCTGGACTGCGTACGTGCCTGCTTCCCCGGCGGCTCGATGACGGGTGCGCCGAAACTGCGGACGCTGGACATCATCGACTCCCTGGAGACCCGGGCACGCGGCGTCTACTCGGGTGCCATCGGCTTCCTCTCCTGCAACGGCACGGCCGATCTGAACATCGTCATCCGGACCGCCGTACTGGCGGAGGAGGGTCTGCACGCCGGCGCCGGTGGCGCCATCGTGCTCGACTCCGATCTCGTCGAGGAGTACGAGGAGATGCTGCTGAAAGCGGCCACACCGCTGCGGGTGCTGCTCGCGGGCACGTCCGGCCAGGACGCCGCGCCCACGACCGACCGCGTGGTACCGAAGCGGGCTGCGGAGAGCGGGCTCCGATGAGCGAGCCGGCCGGCGACGTCCGTACGCACTGCCCGTACTGCGCCCTGCAGTGCGGGATGGCGCTGCGGCCCGACCAGGGCGGGGCGGCGCCTCTCGCGGTCGTCGGGTGGCCGGAGTTCCCGGTCAGCCAGGGGGCGCTGTGCGGCAAGGGGCAGAACGCCATCGACCTGCTGGGCCCGGTGGCCCGGCTCGGTACACCGCTGGTCCGCGACGGTCGGGGCGCGGCGCTGCGGCCCGCCACCTGGGACGAGGCGCTTCAGCGTGTGGTCTCGGGCATCCGGTCGGCGCAGACCGCGTACGGCCGGGACGCCGTCGGGGTGTTCGGCGGTGGCGGGCTGACCAATGAGAAGGCGTATCTGCTGGGCAAGTTCGCCCGGGTCGCGCTCCGTACGTCGGCGATCGACTACAACGGCCGTTTCTGCATGTCGTCGGCGGCGGCCGCCGTCAACCGGGCCTTCGGCCTCGACCGGGGGCTGCCGTTCCCGCTCGCCGACGTCGCCGGGACCGACTGCGTCCTGCTGGTCGGAAGCAACCCGGCCGACACGATGCCGCCCGCCCTGCGCTACCTCACCCGACTGGCCGACCGCGGTGGGCGGTTGATCGTGGTGGACCCGCGCCGCACCCGCACCGCCGCGCGGGCCGACCTGCACGTGCGCCCCGTGCCCGGCACCGACCTGGCCCTGGCCCTCGGCATGCTGCACATCGCCCTCGCCGAGGGCCATGTCGACGAGGACTTCGTCGCCGCCCGGACCACGGGATTCGAGGCCGTGCGCGCCACCGCGATGGAGTACTGGCCCGCCCGGGTCGAGGGGCTGACCGGTGTGCCCGCCCATCAGATACGCGAAGCCGTACGGATGTTCGCCCAGGCGCCCACCGGAATGGTGCTCACGGCCCGAGGCAGCGAACAGCACAGCAAGGGCACCGACACCGTGCACGGCTGGATCAACCTCTGTCTGGCCCTGGGGAAGGCGGGCCGGCCGTACAGCGGATACGGCTGCCTGACCGGTCAGGGCAACGGGCAGGGCGGACGCGAGCACGGGCAGAAGGCCGACCAGCTGCCCGGCTACCGCAGCCTGACCGACCCGGCGGCGCGGGAACACATCGCCCGCCTCTGGGGCGTCACCCCCGGGGAACTGCCCGGCCCCGGCACCTCGGCCTACGAGATGCTCGACACCGCGGGCACGCCCGACGGCGTCCGGGCCATGCTGGTTCTCGGCTCCAACCCGGTCGTGTCGGCGCCGCACGCGGACCACGTGGAGCGGCGGCTGCGAGCGCTGGACCTGCTGGTGGTCGTGGACGTCGTACGGTCCGAGACGGCCGAACTCGCCGATGTCGTCCTGCCGTCGGCCCAGTGGGCGGAGGAGACCGGCACCCTGACCAATCTGGAGGGCAGGGTGATCCTGCGCCGCAAGGCCGTCGAGCCGCCCGCCCAGGTGCGCACCGATCTGGAGATCCTGTCCGCCCTCGCGGCCCGGCTGGGCCGTACCGAGGGCTTCCCAGCCGATCCGCGCCTGGTCTTCGACGAGCTGCGGGCCGCGTCGGCCGGCGGCCGGGCCGACTACGCGGGGATCAGCTACGAACGGATCAGCGAGGAGAACGGGGTGTTCTGGCCGTGCCCGGCGGACGGACACCCCGGGACGCCCCGACTGTTCCTGGAGTCCTTCGCGACGCCCGACGGCCGGGCCCGCATGGTGCCGGTCCACCACCGACCGGCGGCCGAGACCACCGACGAGCGGTATCCGCTGTACCTGGTCACCGGGCGGGTGCTGGCCCAGTACCAGAGCGGCGCGCAGACCCGTCGGGTGGCCGCGTCACGGGCCGCCGCGCCGGAGCCGTACGTCGAGATCCACCCCTCCACGGCCGGTCGCCTCGGCGTGGTGGACGGCGAGCCGGTGACGGTGACCAGCAGGCGGGGGACGGCTGTCGCCCCGGCCAGGCTGAGCACGGACATCCGCCCGGACGTGGTGTTCATGCCCTTCCACTGGTTCGGGCCGGGACGGGCCAACACGGTCACCAACCCCGCGCTCGACCCGGTCTCGCGCATGCCCGAGTTCAAGGTGTGCGCCGTACGCGTGGCACCGGTGGCCGCGCTCCGTTCCCGCCCGCCGGGGCGGCCGTGTGCGGCGACCGCCGTACAAGCCCTGTGATCGGTCGATCGGTCCCTGGAGGTACCCGTGGGAAGAGAAGACGGCGCCGCGCGCCGCGTTCTCGTGGTCGGCTGCGGTATGGCGGGAGCGCGTTTCGTCCGCCGGCTGACGGCCTTGAATCCCGACGTCCGGATCGTCGTCTTCGACGGCGAACACCGCCCCGCCTACAACCGCCCGCTCCTGACCGGCGTCCTGGCCGGTCACCACCGCCCTGAGGACATCGCCCTGCCGCTGCCGCCCGGCATCGACCTGCGGGCCGGCGTCCGCGTCGTCGCCGTGCGCCGGGCCACCCGCACGGTCATCGACTCCACCGGCACCGAGCACGCCTACGACGCACTGGTCCTGGCGACCGGCAGCCGCGCCCACCACCCCTGGCCACAGACACACCCGGCCTCGGGCGAACACCACCTCCACACCCTCGCCGACTGCCGACACCTGACCGCCGACTGTGCCGACGCCCGCACCCCCGCGGTCATCGGCGGCGGTCTCCTGGGCGTGGAAACCGCCCTCGCCCTCGCCGCCCGCACCCTCCCGGTGACCCTCATCCACCGGGGCCCCCACCTGCTCCACCGCCACCTGGACACGAGGGCCGGAGCCCTGCTCCGCAGCGTCCTGGCGGACGCGGGCATCACGGCAAGGACGGGAACGCCCGCGTTGGGCCTGGTCGACGGTCACGGGGGCGGGGCCCGGGCGGCAGCGGCTCGGGCCGGAGGCCCGCGGGATGCCGGGGTGTCCGCGCCGGGTTCGGCAGGTGGTTCGCGAAGCGAGGCACCTGCGGCAGCGGCTCATGCCGTTTCATCCGCAGGCCCTGGGGCGGCCCCGGACGGGCCAACCGGGTTGCCCGGGCGTGCTGATGAGTCTGCGTCGGGTTTGGCCGGAGGGCCCGGGGACGCTGAGGTGCCGGGGTCTGCCGGGCGTCACGAGGGCCGTGGGGTGCTGCTCGGAGACGGGGACGTGGTCGGCGCCGATCTTGTCGTGGTCGCGTGCGGTACGAGGCCGCGGGTCGGGCTCGCGCGGGCGGCGGGGCTCCTGGTGAAGGCGGGAGTAGTGGTCGATGACACGTTGGCCAGTGTCGGCGATCCGGAGGTGTACGCCATCGGGGACTGTGCGGAGCATCGCGGGGTCGTGCACGACACGGCCGTGTCGGCCTGGCAGCAGGCCGAGGTGCTCGCGGCAAGGCTGTCCGGGCACGATCGGCACGCGCGGTTCACGGAGGCCCGCACGCTCACCCGGCTCATCGCGGGGGAGGTCGACCTGGCGGTGTTCGGCGAGGCCACCACCGGTGTCGGGAGTGGCGTCCGGGGCGGGGCCAGGACCGATGTGCTCTCTGTCTCGGACGACCGGCGGCGCGTCTACAAAAAGATCGTCACCCGTGACGACCGCGTGGTGGGCGGCATCCTGCTCGGCGACCTGTCCACCGTCGACACGGTGCGCCGGGCCTACGAGGCGACCGAACCGCTGCCACCGGACCGCCTCCACCTGGTCTCGGCACTCGGAGGGGACGGATGAGCGGCCGCCTGGTCCTGGTCGGCTACGGAATGGTCGGCCACGCCCTGCTGACGGCCTTGGACGCCCGGGGCGCGCTGCGGGACTGGCAGGTCACGGTGGTCGCCGAGGAGGACGTACCGCCCTACGACCGCATCCACCTGTCCCGGTACTTCCAGGAGTCCGAGCCGGAGGGCCGGCTGTTCCGACGGACCGGACCGGCGGGCCTGCTCCTCGGCGAGCCCGGCTTCGGCGACCGTACGGGCATCCGGGCCCGCCTCGGGGACCCGGCCGTTGCGGTCGACCGTCGGCGCCGCCGGGTGACCACGGCCGCCGGCCGCGTCATCGACTACGACGTCCTGGCCCTCGCCACCGGCGCGCGCTCCTTCGTCCCGCCCGTACCCGGAGCCGACGCCACCGGCTGCTTCGCCTACCGGACGGCCCAGGACGTACGGGCCATCCGGGCGCACTGCGAAGCGGGCGGTGCGGGCGGTGCGGGCGCGGGCGTGGGCGCGGTGATCGGCGGCGGGCTGCTGGGCCTGGAGGCTGCGGGCGCGCTACGGGCCCTCGGGCTGACGATCCATGTCGTCGAATTCTCCCCCTGGCTGATGCCACGTCAGCTGGATGAGTACGGAGGCTGGACGCTGCGCCGCCACATCGAGGACCTGGACATCGTCGTACACACGGGCACCCGCCTCACCGCCGTCGAGACCGACGCGCGCCACCGGGCCACCGGCGTGCGGCTCCAGCCGCCCGACGGCGCGCAGCCCGTCCACGTCGGCGCCGACGTGGTCGTGTTCGCAGCGGGGGTACGCCCCCGCGACGAACTCGCCCGGTCCTGCGGGATCGCCGTGGGGGAGCGGGGCGGCATCGTCGTCGACGAGACCTGCCGCACGGAGGACGAGCACGTCTACGCGATCGGGGACTGCGCACTCACCCCCGACGGACGCACGCACGGACTGCTGGCCCCGGGCAACGCCATGGCCCAGGTGGTCGCCGACCGACTGGCCGGCGGCACGGAGACCTTCACCGGCTGGGACACAGCGACCCGGCTGAAGCTGCTCGGCGTGGTGGTCGCCTGCTTCGGCGACCAGCCGGAGGCGGCGCCTGGCGCATTCGAGGCGACCCACCTCGACACCCGGGCCGGGGTGTACCGCAGCCTGCGCGTCTCGGGCGAGGGGGGGCTGCTCGGCGGGATGTTCGTGGGGGACACGTCCGGCTACGCGGCGCTGCGCCCCCTCGTGAGCAGCGGTCGGCCGCTGCCCGCCCCCGTCGAGGAGCTCGTCGTGCCCGGACCGCTGCCGGGGCGGACGACGGCCGTCGGACCACTGCCGGACGAGACGACGATCTGCCACTGCCACAACGTCCCGGCGGGCACGGTCCGCTCCGCCGTCCGGGGCGGCTGCGCCGACCTGGCGGCGGTACGGCACCGCACCCGCGCCGGCAGCGGGTGCGGTAGCTGCGCGGAGACCGTGGCCGCACTGCTCGACGAAGGGCTCTCCGCCCCCGGCATCGGCACGGCCGCGACAACGGTGACAGGGAGCCCCGTATGACTACCGTGCAGGCGCTGTCCGCGGCCCTGTCCACCGGCGCCCCCGACCCTGGACCAGGTCCGTGGCCTCTCTTCGATCGTCATGGTTCCCGCATCGGTGTCGCCCCGGACCAGCGTGGGCGTGCCGGAGGGGCCCGCCGCCCCGCGGTCCCTCGCCGCCGCAGCCCTGCGGCTCGGGGTCGACCCACACCGCCGGCGGCGCAGGTGCCGACGGGATGGGAGAGGCTGTTCAGCACGGGCCGGGCGAGCCGCAGGATGGCGCGCATCGGCATGGCAGGGTCATGGGACGGTCATTCCGCCGCGCGGGTGGACTGCTCGAACGCGGCAGCGATCCGGCGCACACCGAGGACCGCCTGCTCGGGTGGGGTGGCGCCATAGCCGAGGACAAGCGCCGGAACGGGGCTCGTGCCGATGGAGTGGTAGGAGGCGAGCGGGTAGATGACGGCCCCCGAACGGCCGCTGAGCCGGGCCAGCCGGTGCTCGTCCGTACCCGGCGGGAACCTGGCGACCAGATGCGTGCCGGCCGTCGCAGGCATGATCCGCACCAGGCTGCCGAACTGGTCGTACAGCGCGTGGACGCAGGCCTCCCGCCGCTCCTGGTAGGCCTGGCGCATCCGGCGGATGTGGCGGGCGAAGTGATGGTCCGCCATGAAGTCGCGCACGACCGCCTGTTCGAGCACCGGTGGCGCCCCGTACGCGAAGTGCTGGGCGGCGGCGACGACGTCGACGAGATCGGGCGGGACCACGGCGTAGGCGAGCCGCAGCGCGGGGAACAGCACCTTGTTCAGGGTGCCCAGGTAGATGACCCGGTCCGAGGTGTCCATCTGCTGGAGCGGCGGGAACGGACTGCCCAAGGAGAACTCCCCGTCGTAGTCGTCCTCGATGACCCAGCCGTCCGACCGCGCAGCCCAGTCGAGCAGTCGGCCGCGCCTGAAATCCGTCATACGGCAGCCCGTCGGGAACTGGTTGTTGGGGGTCACGAGAGCCATGCGTGCCGAGGGGTAACGGTTCTCGCCCGAGGAGATGCACAACCCCTCGTGATCGACGTCCACCGGGCATGGGACGACACCGGCGGCCACGAGCGCGGCCCGGGCACCGGGAAACCCCGGGTTCTCGACCAGCACCTGCTCCCCGGGCTCCAGCAGGACGCGGGCCAGCAGATGAGTCATGGTCCGCGTACTGCTCGTGATCACCACCTGTTCCGCCGTGCAGGACACCCCGCGCGCCAGGCCCAGATAGGTGGCCAGCTCCTTGCGTAAGGGCCAGTAGCCGAGCGCGTCCTGAGCGTGCATCAGGGAGTTCGGCAGCCGGGCGGCACGGCGCGAGACGACGCGGGACCAGAGTTTGGCCGGGAAGAGGTCCAGTGCCGGCACGCCGAGGACGAAGGGCTGCGCGGCGGCGGTCTGCGAGGCCGGGTACCGTCCGTCGAACGTGCGTGTGGCCTGGAGCATCAGCCGTGCGGTCCCGGAAATCCGGGACGTCCGCCCCGGCTCCTCGGGCGGAGTCGTTGGCCGGCGCACCCTCGGCGTCCCCCCGTTCCCCCGTCCCTCACCGTTGTGGACGGCCACATGGGTGCCCGACCCCACCTGTCCGGTGGCGAACCGTTCGGTGACGAGTCGTTCGTAGGCGACCAGCACGGTGTTCCTGGAAACCTGGAGTTCCCGGGCGAGCGTCCGGGTGGCGGGCAGCCGTACACCGGGTCGGAGTTGCCCGCTGCAGATCGAGTCCCTGAGCCTTTCGTAGAAGCTGCTGGTAGAGAGGCTCGGGCAGGTTGCGGTCAAGGGCGAATCCGCCTGGCGGCAGCGCTGTGGACTCTCTCGGCACGGCCCGTGCACCTCCTGGATCGCGTGGGAAGGGCTGGTGGCGCTGTACCTGGTCGGGACCACCATCTGGAGCGGCGGGTTCCACGCCAGGAGACGTGAGCACGGACGGAGCGTGCCAGTTACCGTTCCGGAGTGCGGGACACGTGAGCCGGGGCCGCGTGAGAAAGCGTCGATGGCAGGCCTGAAGAGCCGTGCCGGCTCGGCCCTTCGGCGCATGGCGTGTGAGAGGACGAGGCGGGAGGTGGCGTTGAGTTCGCGGTAGGGGTCTCGACTGCGCGGGGGCTGGGGGAGTGAACCGCAACGCCCACCACAAACGCCGGCAGGCACCCTCGGCCCGCACCGTCCGCGACACCGAGCTGAAGATCCTGATTCAGGAGGCATACGACGCCAACTACCGTGTCTACGGCGCGAGGAACATCTGGCGGCACCCGAACCGCCAGGGCCAGACCGTGGCCCGCTGCACCGTCGAACGTCTCATGCGCGAGCTGGGGATCACCGGCGCAGTCCGCGGCAGGAAGGTGATCACCACAATCCCTGACCCCACCGCGCCACGGGCACCGGACCTGGTCGACCGCGACCTCGTCGCCGCGGCCCCCAATCGGTGCTGGGTCGCCGATTTCACTCACGTCGCCACGTTCTCGGGCGTCGTCTACGTCGCCTTCGTCGTGGACCCTTCTCCCGCCGGATCGTTGGCTGGTCCGCCTCGGCCGCGAAGCAGACCCGGCTCGTCCCGGACGCCCTGGACATGGGACTGTGGCAACGCGACCGTGACCAACGCCCGCCCCTGCCGGGGGAGTTGGTCCACCACTCGGACGCGGGCTCGCAATATACGTCCTTTGCGCCGGCCGAGCACTTGGAGAAGGCCGGCATCGCCGCCTCGATCGGATCGGTCGGCGACGCGTATGACAACGCGCTGATGGAGTCCACGATCGGCCTCCTCGAAACCGAGGTGATCAAGCCGCAGAGGCCCTGGCGATCCCTCGCCCAGGTCGAGCTGGCCACTGCCGAATGGGCCGACTGGTACAACCACACCCGGCTCCACGAGATCGGCACCCGCTTCTGGCCCGACCGCGCGACCGCCCGCGCCGGCATCTTCGACTTCATCGAGGCCTTCTACAACAGACGCCGCCTGCGCAAGCACGTCCGCTGGGGCTACCTCACACCCCACGAGACACGCCTGCGCTACCAGCAGGACCAGGCCCTCGCGGCGTAACGACGACGTGTCCAAGATCACGGGGAGACTTCACTGCCAACGCCGTTGCGTTTATGTCCGTGAGCGGTTCGCAAGTCCGTGCTCGAAGAACGTGATGGCGGTTCGGATGGTGTAGTTCTGGCTGGTCGTGGGCTGTTGTCCGGCGTTCGGTCCGTACTTGCTGGTGGGGTTCTTGCGGGTGCGGGCCTTGACGCGGTGCTGGTGGCGGGCGGGGTGCAGGGCGTCGAGGACGGTCCGGCCGATGGTGCCGAGGAGTTCGGCGGGTCCCGCCGGGGGCAGGATTCCGGTCGCGGTGGTGACGGTGTCGGCAGCGGTGGTCTGCAGGACGGTGAAGCTGATGCGGTCCATGTCCAGGCCGGGCCGGGTGCAGGCGGTGTCGGCGGCGGCGCGGATCAGGGCCTGGTAGGTGGTGAGCAGGGCGTAGACCTCCTGGTCGAGGCCGGTCAGGCTGCGGGAGCGCAGGACGCGGCCATCCAGCATGGTCGCCTTGATCGAGAAGTACGTCGTCTCCGACTGCCACCGCTCGTGGTAGAGATCCACGAGTCCGGCGGCCGGGTGGGCGGCCGGGTCGAGGAGGCTGGTGAGCAGGCGCCACTGCTCGGTGCGGACGGTGCCGTCGGCCAGCGTGACGGTCACGGATGCCTCGATGACGCGGACGGTCAGCAGGACGGGCAGGACGCCGTAGCCGATCCGGGCCAGGTAGGAGCCGTCGCCCAGGCGCCGGAAGGGGGTGGGTATCCGGCGGGCGGAGGAGCGCACCAGGAACTGGGCGCCGGTGGCCTGGACGTCCCGGGCGAACTCGGCTCCATCGAAGCCGGCATCGGCCAGCAGGAGCATCGTGCGGTCCAGCACACTCAACAGGCGGCCTGCGTAGGTGAGTTCGCCGTCACTCTCGGGACCGAACGCGGCGGCCAACACGGCACGGGTGCCACACTCGACCAGGACCACGAGTCGCAGCAGCGGGTAGCCGAACTCCACGCTCTCGCCCGCTCGCTTGGGATAGCGCCAGGTGAGCGCCTCCTCATCGGGCACGTGCAGCAGGGTGCCGTCCACGGCCACGGTCCGCAGCCCTCGATAGAACGAACCGGCCTGCCCGATGTGGGCGACGGGCCCGGCGATGATCTCGAACAGCCGTCGCAGCGGTGCTGCTCCTATTCGCCGTCGGGCCCTGGACAGCGAGGAGACCGCCGGACGCACCAACGGCAGTCCCTCCAGCCCTGCCGTCAGCTTGCCCCACACGCCCCGATAGGAGCAGTCCTCGAACAGGGCCAGCGCGAGGACGAAGTAGACCACAACCCGGGACGGCAGCAGTCGCAGCCGTTTCTCACGTGACCTGGTCTCCTCGATCACCGTGTCCACCAGTACGAAGTCCACGATCTGGGTCAACTCGCCCAAGTGACCGGGCGCGTACACACCCCCGGCCGCCTCGACCGTGCGCGTGATGACAGACTTCTCCTGCAACGGGACTCCCGATGATCTTCTTGCTCGACACAAGCTGATCTATCAGGACGTCCCGTTGCGTCATTCACCAGGGCTTGACCTGCGACTCAAGACTCAAACGCAACGGCGTTGACTTCACTGCCGCCGTACGCCCATGAGTTGTACGGCAGACCGGGCCCCGCACCGGCCGTGGTCACCCGCCGCCTGCGCCGCACCGGCACCCTCCTGTGCTGTGTTCCCGCACGTCTGCGCTGGCAGCTCCCGCCCAAACACATCCTCCGCGCCATGTCACGCCTCGGCCCCGGCTCCCGCCCGGCACCGTGCAGAGTCATGAGATAGGCCGCCATACTGGACAGGCCAGGGGAGAGCGGGTCCGTACGGACGGGGGCGATCGTCGGCGATGGCGGACACCAGGCTGATCCAGGGCCGGTACCGGCTGCTCGATATGATCGGGCGCGGCGGGATGGGTGAGGTATGGCGGGCGAGGGACGAGTCGCTGGGCCGACAGGTCGCGGTCAAGTGCCTCAAGTCCGTCACCACCCAGCCCGACCAGTCCTCCACCCGGGTCCTGCGGGAACGCTTCCGGCGCGAGGCGCGCGTGGTGGGCGCCCTCCAGCACCGTGGCGTGACCGTCGTCCACGACTTCGGCGAGTTCGACGGAGTGCTCTTCCTCGTCATGGAACTGCTGGAGGGCCGCAACCTCAGCCAGCTCCTGGAGGACAACAAACACCATCCGCTGCCTGTCGCCGACGTCGTCGAGGTGGCCCACCAGGTGGCCGCCGCTCTCGCCTATACCCATCAACAGGGCGTCGTGCACCGGGACTTGAAGCCCGCGAACATCATGCGGCTCACCGACGGCACGGTGAAGATCTGCGACTTCGGCATTGCCCGCCTCGGCCGGGACGCCACCTTCACCTCCCGTCTCACCGGCACCGGCATCGCGATGGGCACCCCGCACTACATGTCGCCGGAACAGATCAGCGGCGACCAGGTCGACCAGCGCAGCGACCTGTACTCCTTCGGCTGTGTGCTCTACGAGATCGCCACCGGGGTGCCGCCGTTCGACCTCGACGACGCCTGGGCGGTCCTCATGGGCCACCGCGAGACCGCCCCGCGACCCCCGCGCAGCCACCGTGGCGATGTCCCCGCATACCTCGACCGGATCATCCTGGACCTGCTGGCCAAGGAGCCCGGGGAACGCCCGCACGACGCCCGTGAGTTGGGCCGCCGCATCGGAGAGGGCCGTACGGCGGGTGTCTCGACGCCCGTCGTGACCCCCGCCAGGATGCCCGCGGTCACCCCGGCGCCGGCCGTGCCCCCCGCCAGGATGCCCGTCCCGGTGCCCACGATCATGTCGCCCCCAGCGGGGCCCAGCGCCCGCCTCCACCCCGGACCGCCCGCGTCGCGCGAGCGCCGGCTGCCCTCCTGGACGCGTGGCATGACCACCGGTCACAAGGCCACCGGCGCCGGCCCGGGCCTCTCCCCGCCGGACGCCTCCGCCGGGCTCACCGGAGAGTGGACCGCCCGCCCGGCGACCGGCCGCGCCGAGCACCCCGTAGGCAGTGCACGGCCCACCCCCTCACCGGAGTCGCTCACCACCCTGGCCGGTCGGCACAACGCAGGCCTGAGCCTGGGGCGTCTCGGCCGCTGGACGGAGGCCGGCGAGGTGCACCGCGCGGTCGCCGTCGAACGCGCGCACGTCCTCGGCCCCGACCACCCCGACACCCTGTCCAGCCGCTACGAGGTCGGGTTCACCCTCAGCCGCACCGCCCGCCCCGCCGACGCTCTGCGCGAGTTCGCCCACGTCGCCCGCGCCCGCGCGCACGTCCTCGGCCCCGACCACCCCGACACCCTCACCGCCCGGCAGGAAATGGCCTACGTCCTGGGCCAGTTGGGCCGCCACTTCGAAGCCCACCAGGCGTACCTGTCCGTCCTCGCCGCCCGTGAACACCGCGTGGGGCCCGACCACCCGGACACCCTGCGCTGCCGCCACAACCTGGCCTTCAACCTCAGCAGGCTGGGCCGCCTGGAGGACTCGTACCGCATGGCGGGCGAGGTCGCCGCCGCTCGCACCCGCGTGCTGGGCGCCAACCATCCCGACACCCTCGTCACCCGGTGCGAAGTCGCCCACGCACTCGGCCAGCTGGGTCGCTGGACCGAGGCACTGCAGACCTACCGGGAGGTGGCCGAGTCCCGCGCACAGGCCCTCGGCCCGGACCACCCCGACACCCTCGCGGCCCGCCACGAGGTCGGCATCAGCCTCGGTCGGCTCGGCCGCGGCACCGAAGCCCTGACCCTCTTCAGCAACCTGGCCGACGACCGTGCCCGTGTGCACGGACCCGCCCACAGCGAGACGTTGCGCGCCCGCCACGGCCTCTGCGTCAACCTCGGCCGCCTCGGCCGCTGGGAGGAGGCTCTCGCCGAGTCACGCGACGTGTGCGCCCAGCGCGAGCGCGTCCTCGGCCCGGACCACCCCGACACCCTCGTCAGCCGCCGCGAGGTCGCCGTCGGCCTCGGCTGGCTCGGCCGCTGGACCGACGCCCTCACCGAGTACCGGAGCGTCGCCGACGCCCGCGAACGGGTTCTCGGCGCAGACCACCCCGACGCCCTCGCCAGCCGCAACGACGAGGCCCACTGCCTGGAGCAGCTCGGCCGCGGCCAGGAGGCGGTGGAGCTGTACCGGAGAGTGGCTGCGTTACGGCACCGGCGGCCGACCGGGGGGCACTGACCTCCACCCCGCCGGTCCGGCGGCGGACGCTCAGGCGCTGATCCACCTGGCACACAGCCCTGGCCGACCTCGATCATCGCGTGTTACGAAGAGCCATGCCCGCCACCCCCGCACCCGCAGCCCAGCCCGGACGCCCGGCCGGACCCCGGCCGCACGACTCCTACGACGCCGTGATCGTCGGCGGTGGCCACAACGGCCTGGTCGCCGCCGCCTACCTCGCCCGCGCCGGGCGCTCCGTGCTCGTGCTGGAACGGCTGGACCACACCGGCGGCGCCGCCGTGTCCACCCGGCCGTTCGCCGGCGTCGACGCCCGGCTGTCCCGCTACTCGTACCTGGTCAGCCTGCTGCCCCGGAAGATCGTGCGGGACCTCGACCTCGACTTCCGGGTCCGTGGTCGCACGATCTCCTCGTACACCCCCGTCGAACGCGACGGACAGCCCACCGGCCTGCTCGTCGGCGGCGGCGAGCGCCGCACCCGCGAGGCGTTCGCGCGCCTGACCGGTTCGGGCCGCGAGTACGAGGCCTGGCAGCGGTTCTACGGGATGACGGGCCGGGTCGCCGAGCGGGTGTTCCCGACGCTCACCGAGCCCCTGCCCACCCGGGACGGACTGCGCCGACGGATCGACGACGAGGAGGCATGGCGGACGCTCTTCGAGGAGCCGATCGGTACGGCCGTCGAGTCCACGTTCGGCGACGACCTCGTCCGCGGTGTCGTCCTCACCGACGCCCTCATCGGCACCTTCGCGGACGCCCACGACCCCTCCCTCCGCCAGAACCGTTGCTTCCTCTACCACGTGATCGGCGGCGGCACGGGCTCCTGGGACGTGCCCGTAGGTGGCATGGGCGCGCTCACGGACGCCCTGGCCACGGCCGCGCGCGAGGCCGGTGCGGTGATCGCCGCGGGCCACGAGGCACGGCGGATCGCGACGGACGGACGGTCCGCCGAGATCACCTACCGGACGGCCGACACGGAGGGCACCGTCGCCGCCCGGCACGTACTGGTCAACGCCTCACCCCGGGAACTGGCCGCCCTGACCGGCGACGAACCGCCCGCCCCCGCCGAGGGTGCCCAACTGAAGGTGAACATGCTGCTCAGGCGGCTGCCGAGGCTCCGCGACGAGGCCGTCGACCCGCGCGAGGCGTTCGCCGGGACCTTCCACATCGCCGAGGGGTACGGCCAACTGGCGACCGCCTACGCACAGGCCGCCTCCGGCACGCTGCCCGAGGCACCGCCCTGCGAGGTCTACTGCCACTCTCTCACCGACCCGACCATCCTCGGCCCGGAGCTGGTCGAGGAGGGCTACCAGACGCTCACCCTGTTCGGTCTGCACACGCCCGCGCGGCTCTTCGAGGCCCACAACGACGCCGTACGGGAGGAGCTGCTGAAGTCGACCCTCGCCCAGCTGGACGCCCACCTCGCCGAGCCCCTCGCCGACTGCCTGGCCACCGACGCCGACGGCCGCCCCTGCATCGAGGCCAGAGGCCCCCTCGACCTCGAACGCGACCTGGGCCTGCCTGGCGGCAACATCTTCCACCGCGACCTCGCCTGGCCCCACACCCAGGAAGGGACCGGCCGCTGGGGCGTCGAGACCCGCCACCCCAACGTCCTGCTGTGCGGCGCGGGCGCGGTGCGTGGCGGCGGGGTCAGCGGGGTGCCGGGACACAACGCGGCGATGGCGGTCCTGGAGACCGCCTTCTGACCGCTGCACAAAGCTGTCATCACTGCCCCGAAGCCGACAAGAACCCGCACCCGTCCAAGAACCCGCTCCCGTCCAACCGCCTTACCCTCCACCGCCGTCAGGTGCCCAGCCAAATCTGACGGAGCATCAGAGAATCCCTTCCCTCGTCCGGAGGACTACGGCATCCTGCGCCCATGCAGACGGAGCTGAGCAACAGACTCGGAGTCCGGTACGCCGTGTTCGGCTTCACGCCGTTCCCCGCCGTCGCCGCGGCCATCAGCCGGGCCGGCGGCTTCGGGGTGCTCGGCGCGGTCCGCTACACGGCCCCCGACGACCTCAAACGGGACCTCGACTGGATCGAGGCGCACGTCGACGGCAATCCGTACGGCCTGGACGTCGTCATGCCGGCCAAGAAGGTCGAGGGCGTGACGGAGGCCGACGTCGAGGCGATGATCCCCGAGAGCCACCGCCAGTTCGTGAAGGACACCCTCGCCAGATACGGCGTACCCGAACTCGCCGAGGGGGAGGCCTCCGGCTGGCGTATCACCGGCTGGATGGAGCAGGTCGCCCGCAATCAGCTCGACGTCGCCTTCGACTACCCGATCCGGCTGCTCGCCAACGCCCTCGGCTCGCCGCCCGCCGACGTCATCCGACGCGCCCACGAACAGGACGTGCTCGTCGCCGCGCTCGCCGGCAGCGCCCGGCACGCCCGCAAGCACGCCGAGGCCGGTATCGACATCGTCGTCGCCCAGGGCTACGAGGCCGGCGGTCACACCGGCGAGATCGCCTCCATGGTGCTGACCCCCGAAGTCGTCGACGCCGTCGACCCGTTGCCCGTCCTGGCCGCCGGCGGCATCGGCAGCGGACGGCAGGTGGCCGCCGCCCTCGCGCTCGGCGCCCAGGGCGTCTGGCTCGGCTCGCTCTGGCTGACCACCACCGAGGCCGAACTGCCCTCGCCCCGGCTGATCGAGAAGCTGCTCGCCGCCGGTTCCGGAGACACCGTCCGCTCCCGCGCCCTCACCGGCAAACCCGCACGCCAGCTCCGTACCGAATGGACCGACGCCTGGGACGACCCCGCCGGACCCGGCACCCTCCCCATGCCCCTCCAGGGGCTGTTGGTCGCCGAGGCGGTCTCCCGCATCCAGAAGTACGAGGTGGAGCCCCTGCTCGGCACCCCGGTCGGGCAGATCGTGGGCCGGATGAACAGCGAGCGCAGCGTCCAGGCCGTCTTCGACGACCTCACCCGCGGCTTCGAGGAGGCCGTGAACCGCGTCAACCGCATCGCCGGAAGGAGCGAGGAACAGTGACCCAAGCGCCCCAGGGCTTCTGGGCCCAGGCCACCGCCGATCCCGACCGCACGGTGATGATCGCCCCCGACGGGGAGGAATGGACCGCCGGACGCCTGCACGCCGCGACCAACCGTCTTGTGCACGGGCTGCGCGCCGTCGGACTCGAACGCGGC
Source organism: Streptomyces sp. TG1A-60 (assembly GCF_037201975.1). NCBI lineage: Bacteria > Bacillati > Actinomycetota > Actinomycetes > Kitasatosporales > Streptomycetaceae > Streptomyces > Streptomyces sp. TG1A-60. The sequence goes on from NZ_CP147520.1 coordinate 7,629,460, forward strand.
GACGCCTTCGCGGTCGTCCTGCCCAACAGCGTCGAGTTCCTCACCGCGTACCTCGCCGCCACCCAGGCCGGCTTCTACCTCGTCCCCGTCAACCACCATCTCGTGGGGCCCGAGATCGCCTGGATCGTCTCCGACTCCGGCGCCAAGGTGCTCATCGCGCACGAACGGTTCGCCGACGCCGCCCGGCACGCCGCCGACGAAGCCCGGCTTCCCGGGCGCCACCGGTACGCGGTCGGCACGGTCGAGGGTTTCCGTCCGTACGCCGAACTCCTCGACGGGCAGCCCGAGTCGACGCCCGCGGGCCGCACCCTCGGCTGGGTCATGAACTACACCTCCGGCACCACCGGCCGCCCCCGAGGCATCCGCCGCCCACTGCCCGGAAAGCTCCCGGAGGAGTCCTACCTCGGCGGCTTCCTCGGCATCTTCGGCATCCAGCCGTTCGACGGCAACGTCCACCTGGTGTGCTCGCCGCTCTACCACACGGCCGTCCTGCAGTTCGCGGGCGCGTCCCTGCACATCGGGCACCGGATCGTCCTCATGGACAAGTGGACGCCCGAGGGGATGCTGCGCGCCATCGACGCGCACCGCTGCACGCACACCCACATGGTTCCCACACAGTTCCACCGGCTCCTCGCCCTTCCCCGGGAGGCGCGCGCCCGCTACGACGTGTCGTCCATGCGGCACGCCATCCACGGGGCCGCGCCCTGCCCCGACCATGTGAAGCGGGCCATGATCGAGTGGTGGGGCGAGTGCGTCGAGGAGTACTACGCGGCCAGTGAGGGCGGCGGTGCCTTCGCGACCGCCGAGGACTGGCTGAAGAGGCCCGGCACGGTCGGCAGAGCCTGGCCCATCAGCGAACTCGCCGTCTTCGACGACGACGGCAACCGGCTGCCACCCGGCGAACTCGGCACCGTCTACATGAAGATGAGCACCGGCGGTTTCTCGTACCACAAGGACGAGGGCAAGACGCGGAAGAACCGTATCGGCGACTTCTTCACCGTCGGCGACCTCGGCCTCATCGACGAGGACGGCTACCTCTTCCTCCGTGACCGCAAGATCGACCTCATCATCTCGGGCGGCGTCAACATCTACCCCGCCGAGATCGAGGCCGCCCTCCTCACCCACCCCGCCGTCGCCGACGCCGCCGCCTTCGGCATCCCGCACGACGACTGGGGCGAGGAGGTCAAGGCCGTGGTCGAACCCGCCCCCGGCTTCACCCCGGGACCGGCGCTGGCCGAGGAGATCCTCGCCCACTGCGCCCGTCGACTCGCCGGATACAAGCGGCCGAAGAGCGTCGACTTCACCGAGGCGATGCCCCGTGACCCCAACGGAAAGCTCTACAAACGGCGGTTGCGGGAGCCGTACTGGGAGGGCCGCGAGCGGACCGTGTGACGGGCCCCGACGCGGACAGAGTGCGGCACCGTGGTGTCGATGCCGAGGCGGGGTGCCGTCCGGCGTGTGCCCGGTGGTGACCGGGTCCGCAGCCGAGAAGGGCACCTTCCACAACCGCGCGCGGCACCACGCGTTCAGCCGCCGCCAGAACCGGTCGAAGGGCAGCGCGCCCCGGGGCAGTGAGGGAGGGACGGTTGAGCGTGTCGGAACGTAAGCGCGTAGTCCATACAAGTGATTGATCTTCCCTCTGGCTGACTCGCGCCGGGGCGAGGTTGAGCCACTTCCCGCCATGTGCGCCGGATCGGCGGACATGCGGGTCGTGCGCTTGACCTCGCTCGTGCGACCGGCCGAGGATCGCCTCACAACCGTGGACGAAGGAGCGGACATCATGACGGCTGGTCGCAGCGTGACGGTCGACGGGACGCTGCGACGCAGCGCCCGGCGCACCCCCGCCCGCGTCGCGATCCACTACGGCGAACGGTCCTGGACCTACGCCGAGTTGGACGACGCCGTCTCCCGCGCCGCCCGCGCCCTGCGTGACACCGGACTCCGGCCGGGCGACCGGGTCGCCGCCTACGGTCACAACTCGGACGCCTACCTCATCGCCTTCCTGGCCGCCGCCCGCGCCGGCCTGGTCCACGTACCGGTCAACCAGAACCTCACCGGCGACGACCTGTCGTACCTCCTCGACCAGTCCGGCAGCACGCTCGTCCTGACCGACCCGGACCTCGCCGGGAACCTCCCCGACGGCCCCCGCACCCTGCCGCTGCGCGACGCGGACGACTCGCTCCTCGGGCGCATTCGCGCCACGGAGCCGTACGACGGGGAGGAGCCCGCCGCCGAGGACCTGGTCCAGCTCCTCTACACCTCCGGCACCACCGCGCTGCCCAAGGGCGCGATGATGACGCACCGCGCCCTGGTGCACGAGTACCTCAGCGCGATCACCGCCCTCGACCTCCAGGCGGGCGACCTGCCGGTGCACTCCCTGCCGCTCTACCACTCCGCGCAGCTGCACGTCTTCCTGGTGCCGTACCTCGCGGTCGGCGCCACGAACACCATCCTCGACGCACCCGACGGCGACCGGATCTTCGACCTGGTGGAGGAGGGCCGCGCCGACAGCCTCTTCGCGCCTCCCACGGTCTGGATCGGCCTGGCCGACCGCCCCGACTTCGACACCCGAGACCTCGGCGGGCTGCGCAAGGCGTACTACGGTGCGTCGATCATGCCGGTGCCCGTCCTCGAACGGCTCAAGGAGCGCCTGCCCAGGCTCGCCTTCCACAACTGCTTCGGCCAGAGCGAGATCGGCCCGCTGTCCATGGTCCTCGGGCCCTACGAGCACAAGGGCCGCATGGACTCCTGCGGACGCCCCGTCATGTTCGTCGAGGCCCGGGTCGTCGACGAGGAGGGCGAGGAGGTGCCCGACGGCACTCCCGGTGAGATCGTCTACCGGTCGCCGCAACTGTGTGAGGGCTACTGGCAGAAGCCGGAGGAGACCGCCGAGGCCTTCCGCGACGGCTGGTTCCACTCCGGTGACCTCGCCGTGCGCGACGCCGACGGGTTCTTCACCATCGTCGACCGGGTGAAGGACGTCATCAACTCCGGTGGTGTGCTGATCGCCTCGCGCCAGGTCGAGGACGCACTCCACACCCACGACCAGGTCGCCGAGGTCGCGGTGATCGGCCTGCCCGACGACCGCTGGATCGAGGCCGTCACCGCCGTCGTCGTCCGACGGGGCGAGGCCACGGAGGACGAACTCGTCGCCCACGCCCGCGAGAAGCTGCCGCACTTCAAGGCACCGAAGAAGGTTCTCTTCGTGGACGAGCTGCCGCGCAACGCGAGCGGGAAGATCCTCAAGCGGGAGCTGCGGGACCGTTTCGCGGAAGCCTGACCTCCGCGCTCGCCGGCCAGCTGCGTTGCGGTGGGGGACGCCCGGACATGAGGATCGACGCCATGCCGATCCTCACCGCACCCGACGGAACCGAACTCGCCTTCCACCTGCGCGGCGAGGGGGACCCCCTGATCGTCCTCCCCGGCGGAGCCATGCGCGCCTCCGCCTATCTGGGCGATCTGGGCGGTCTCGCCGCCCACCGGCGCCTGGTGCTGCTCGACCTCAGGGGCACGGGCGACTCCGCCCTGCCCGCCGATCCGGCGACCTACCGGTGCGACCGGCAGGTCGACGACGTGGAGGCACTCCGCGTCCGGCTGGGCCTGAGCGCATGGACCTGCTCGCCCACTCGGCCGGCGGCAACCTCGCCATGCTCTACGCGGCCCGGTACCCGCACCGGGTGTCCCGCCTGGCGCTGATCGCCGCGACCCCCTGGGCCGCAGGACTTCCGGTGACCGTGGAGGACCGCCTCGCCGCCGCCCGCCTCCGCGAGGACGAACCGTGGTTCGCCGAGGCGTACCCGGCCTACGAGGCGGCATGGACCGGGCGGGGCCCCTTCCACGACGACATGATGCCCTTCTTCTACGGCCGCTGAGACGACCCCGCTCGATCCGGTGGCCGAGGCGGACCACCACCCGATCCGGGAGGCCGCCTCGGCCGCGGGACGCTCTCAGCGATCCGCCGCCACCGCCACCGACCGCGCCCACCGGTAGTCCGCCTTGCCGCTGGGCGAGCGCTGGATGGTGTCGGCGAGGACCAGCTGACGGGGATCTTGTACCCGGCCAGGCGGGTACGGCAGTGGGTCTGGATGTCCTCCAGGGACGGCCGCGCGGCGCCCTCGCGCAGCTGCACCACGGCCGCGACATGGCTGCCCCAACGGGCGTCCGGCACTCCGGCGACCAGCGCGTCGTACACGTCCGGATGGGCCTTGAGCGCCTGCTCGACCTCCTCCGGGTACACTTTCTCGCCGCCGGTGTTGATGCACTGCGAGCCCCGGCCGAGGACCGTGACGACGCCCTGCTCGTCGACGGTTGCCATGTCACCGAGCAGCACCCAGCGCTCACCGTCCCGCTCGAAGAAGGTCTCGGCGGTCTTCTTCGGGTCGTTGTAGTAGCCGAGGGGGACATGGCCGCGCTGGGCGACCCGGCCCGGCACGCCGGCCGGGACGGGCTCGTACGTCGCCGGATCCACGACCTGCGTACGGGAGTGGACGCGGATACGGAAACCGTCGCCCGCGCCCGAGACCTCCGTCGCCGTGCCGTTGAAGCCGGACTCCGACGAACCGAAGTTGTTCAGCAGCATCGCGTTCGGCACCAGCGCCTGGAACTGCCGCCGGACCGTCTCCGACATGATCGCGCCGGAGGACGACACGCTGAACAGGGACGAGCAGTCCGTGCCCCTCATCGGGCCGTTCAGCGCGTCGATGAGCGGGCGCAGCATCGCGTCGCCCACCAGCGACACACTGGTGACCTTCTCCCTCTCGATGGTCCGCAGGGCCTCCTCGGGCACGAACTTGCGGTGGATCACGACCCGTTGGCCGAAGTTGAACCCGATGAACGCCGTGAGCGTGGATGTGCCGTGCATCAGCGGGGCCGTGGGGAAGAAGGTGATCCCGTCACCACCGGCCACGACCCGCTCGGCCAGCTCCTCCGGCGCCATCACCGGCTCCCCGGTCGGCGCGCCGCCGCCCAACCCGGAGAAGAACAGGTCTTCCTGACGCCACATCACCCCTTTGGGCATGCCCGTGGTGCCGCCGGTGTAGATGATGAACTGGTCGTCACCCGAGCGTGCCGGGAAGCCCCGCCCGGCGGATCCGGAGGCCTCGGCCTCGGCGAAGTCCACGACGGGGAGCGCGGGCACGTCGGGCGAGAGGGTCCCCACCCGCACCAGATGCCGCAGCTTCTCCGCCCGCGGCCGTGCCTTCGCCACCCGCTCGGTGAACTCCGCGTCGAAGACGAGACCCACCAGATCCGCGTCCCGGTAGAGATAGACCAACTCCTCCTCCACGTAGCGGTAGTTGACGTTGACCGGCACGATCCGCGCCTTGAGGCACCCGAGCACCGTCTGCAGATACTCGACGCCGTTGTAGAGGTGCAGTCCCACATGCTCACCGGGCTTGATCCCGCTGCCGAGGAGATGGTGCCCGATCCGGTTCGCCGCCGCGTCCAGCTCCGCATAGGAGAGCCGGCGCTCGGCGCCCGAACCGGGGATGTCCAGGCAGGCCAGCGCCGCCCGGTCGGGAACCGCGTCGACGACCGACTCGAACAGGTCGGCAAGGTTGTACTCCACCGTGCTCCTCCTGACCCCGGGCGTGCCCCACAGGTGCCTCGTGACGGTCGGCTCGCCGGTCATCAGAGCAAAGGGCGGCGTGACTGTGAAGGGTTCGCGCCGAAGAAATCTGACTGTGTGTCAGAAAAGCCTTGTACTGGCCCCTCGCCTCCTGCAACCTGTTCTCGTTCCGGTGACGGAACCCGTGCTCGCTCTGCCGGACGGGAGGAAGCGATGGGTGGTACGGAACACCTGACCGTGCGGCGCGAAGGCGCCACACTGGTGCTCACGCTCAACAGGCCCGAGGCCAAGAACGCGCTCTCGCTGCCGATGCTCGTCGGTCTCCACGACGGCTGGGCCGAGGCCGACGAGGACGACACGGTCCGCTCGATCGTCCTCACGGGAGCCGGCGGTGCCTTCTGCGCCGGAATGGACCTCAAGTCCCTCGCGGGCAAGGGCATGGAGGGGCAGCGGTACCGGGACCGGCTCAAGGCCGACCCCGATCTGCACTGGAAGGCGATGCTCCGCCACCACCGGCCGCGCAAACCGGTGATCGCGGCAGTCGAAGGACACTGCGTCGCGGGCGGCACAGAGATCCTCCAGGGCACCGACATCCGGGTCGCGGCCGAGTCGGCGACGTTCGGTCTCTTCGAGGTCAAACGCGGCCTCTTCCCGATCGGCGGCTCCACGGTCCGTCTCCAGCGGCAGATCCCGCGCACCCACGCCCTGGAGATGCTGCTCACCGGGCGGCCGTACCCCGCGCGCGAGGCCGCCGGCATCGGGCTGATCGGCCATGTCGTACCGGACGGCACGGCCTTGACGAAGGCGTTGGAGATCGCCGAGCGGATCAACGCCTGCGGGCCGCTGGCCGTGGAGGCCGTGAAGGCGTCCGTGTACGAGACGGCCGAGATGACCGAATCGGATGGCCTGGCCGCCGAACTCAGGCGGGGGTGGCCGATCTTCGACACCGATGATGCCAAGGAAGGGGCTCGTGCCTTCGCCGAGAAGCGGCCCCCCGTCTACAAGCGCGCGTAGGAGGCCCGCCGGGCTGTCGCGGTGGCCGCGGGCCGTTCGCGGCTGGTCGCGCCCACGCGACGGAGCCGCACCGTGACGCGGCCCCGAGCCCCTGACGGGGCGCACCCGGCGCCCCCTGTGAAGGAGGAAGACCTCGATGTCCGCAGTCCTCAAGGCACCCCTCACCGTTGAGTTTCCCTTTACCCGTTCCGTCGGGCCTGTCCAGAGCGCCTTCCTCACCGGGCTGCGCGAGCGTGTCGTCCTCGGTGTTCGCGCCGGGGACGGGCGGGTGCTCGTGCCGCCCGCCGAGTACGACCCCGTCACCGCCGAGGAGATCCGCGACCTGGTGGAGGTCGCGCCCACCGGCAGCGTCACCACCTGGGCCTGGAACCACGAGCCACGCCGGGGCCAGCCGCTCGCCACCCCCTTCGCCTGGGTTCTGGTGCGGCTCGACGGCGCCGACACGGCCCTGCTCCACGCCCTCGACGCCCCCGGCCCGGACGCCGTACACACCGGCATGCGGGTGCGTGTCCGCTGGGCGGAAGAACGCGAGGGTGCCATCACGGACATCGCCTGCTTCGAGCCGTACGCCGGAGAAGCCGCGCAACTGGCGGGCAGCGACGGTGAGTTCGAGAACCCGGTCACCGGAATCGTCGCCCCCGCCCGCCTCGACTACACCTACTCGCCCGGCCGCGCCCAGACCGGCTACATCAACGCCCTCGCCGAGCGCCGCAACGTCGGCGAGCGCTGCCCGTCCTGCCGCAAGGTGTACGTACCGCCGAGGGGCGCCTGTCCCACCTGCGGGGTGGCGACGGCCGAGCAGGTGGAGGTCGGGCCGGGCGGCACGGTCACCACGTTCTGCATCGTCAACATCAAGGCGAAGAACCTGGACATAGAAGTTCCCTACGTCTACGCCCACATCGCCCTCGACGGCGCCGGCCTCGCCCTGCACGGCCGTATCGCCGGCATCCCCTACGACCAGGTGCGCATGGGACTTCGCGTGGAGCCGGTGTGGACGGAGGGAGGCCGATATCCGGACCACTACCGGCCCACCGGCGAACCCGACGCGGACTACGACACCTACAAGGAGCTGCTGTGACGCGCGAGGATCCACGAGCCGCGGGCGTACGTGACATCGCCGTCGTCGCCTTCGCCCAGACCGACCACCGGCGCACCAGCGACGAGTCCTCCGAGGTGGAGATGCTCATGCCGGTGCTCCACGCGGTCCTGGACCGGACCGGGCTCAAGACCGCCGACATCGGTTTCACCTGCTCCGGCTCCAGCGACTACCTCGCCGGCCGGGCCTTCTCCTTCACCCTCGCCCTCGACGGCGTGGGCGCCTGGCCGCCGATCTCCGAGTCGCACGTCGAGATGGACGGGGCGTGGGCGCTGTACGAGGCCTGGGTGAAGCTCCGGACCGGGGACGCCGACACCGCGCTCGTCTACTCGTACGGCAAGTCCTCGCCGGGCTCGGTACGCGATGTCCTGACCCGGCAGCTCGACCCGTACTACGTGGCGCCGTTGTGGCCCGACTCCGTCGCCCTCGCCGCCCTCCAGGCCCAGGCGCTCATCGACGCCGGCAGGGCGGACGAGTCGGCGCTGGCGGCGGTCGGGGCGCGCAGCCGCGCGGACGCCGTCGCCAACCCCCATGCGCAGCTGAGAGGTTCGGTGCCGCAGGGCGAGTACCTCGTACGGCCGTTGCGCACCGGGGACTGCCCGCCCATCGGTGACGGGGCCGCCGCCGTGGTCCTCGCGGCGGGGGAGCGGGCCCGGGAACTGTGTGAGCGGCCCGCGTGGATCCGGGGCATCGACCACCGCATCGAGGCGCATGGCATCGGCGTACGCGATCTGACCGACTCGCCGTCCGCCCGACTCGCCGCCGAGCGGGCCGGGGCCTTCGAACGGCCCGTGGACACGGCCGAGTTGCATGCCCCGTTCAGCTCCCAGGAGGTGATCCTGCGTGAGGTGCTGGGGCTCGACGACGGCGTGTGCGTCAACCCGTCGGGCGGGGCCCTGGCCGCCAACCCGGTCATGGCCGCCGGGCTCCTCAGGATCGGTGAGGCCGCCGCCCGCATCCACCGGGGCGAGTCCGACCGGGCGCTCGCCCACGCCACGTCCGGGCCCTGTATGCAACAGAACCTGGTCGCCGTACTCGAAGGGGATCCACGATGAGCAAGGAGCCCGTGGCCGTCGTAGGAGTCGGCCAGACCAAGCACGTGGCGGCCCGCCGGGACGTGTCGATCGCCGGGCTCGTCCGCGAGGCCGCCCGACGGGCCCTCGACGACGCCGAGTTGACGTGGGCCGACATCGAGGCCGTCGTCATCGGCAAGGCGCCCGACTTCTTCGAGGGCGTCATGATGCCCGAGCTGTACCTCGCGGACGCGCTCGGCGCGGTCGGCAAGCCCATGATGCGGGTGCACACGGCGGGCTCGGTCGGCGGATCGACCGCGCTGGTGGCCGCGAGCCTGGTCGCCGCCCGCGTCCACGGCACCGTGCTGACCCTGGCGTTCGAGAAGCAGTCCGAGTCGAACGCCATGTGGGGCCTTTCCCTGCCGATCCCCTTCCAGCAGCCGCTGCTGGCCGGCGCGGGCGGCTTCTTCGCCCCGCACGTCCGGGCGTACATGCGGCGCAGCGGCGCACCCGACACGGTCGGTTCCCTGGTGGCGTACAAGAACCGCCGCAACGCGCTGAAGAACCCCTACGCCCACCTGCACGAGCACGACATCACCCTGGAGAAGGTCCAGGCCTCGCCCATGCTGTGGGACCCGATCCGCTACTCGGAGACCTGCCCGTCCTCCGACGGGGCCGTCGCGATGGTCCTCACCGACCGTGCGGGCGCGGCGCGAGCGCCCCGCCCCGCCGCGTGGATGCACGGCGGCGCGATGCGCAGTGAACCGACGCTGTTCGCCGGCAAGGACAGCGTCTCGCCGCGCGCGGGCCGGGACTGCGCGGCCGACGTGTACCGGCAGGCGGGCATCGCCGACCCGCGCCGGGAGATCGACGCGGTGGAGATGTACGTGCCGTTCTCCTGGTACGAGCCGATGTGGCTGGAGAACCTCGGCTTCGCCGACGAGGGCGGGGGCTGGAAACTCACCGAGTCGGGCGTCACCGAGCTGGACGGGGATCTTCCGGTCGACATGTCCGGCGGAGTGCTGTCCACCAACCCCATCGGCGCGTCCGGCATGATCCGTTTCGCGGAGGCGGCGCTCCAGGTGCGGGGGCTCGCGGGAGAGCACCAGGTCGACGGCGCCCGCCGGGTGCTCGGGCACGCCTACGGCGGCGGATCGCAGTTCTTCTCGATGTGGCTCGTGGGCGCCGAGCCGCCCACCTCCTGAACCTCCCGCTCACGTGGCCTGTCGGCGGTGGTGGTCGATCGCTAGTCTGGCGGGCGGACGACGAACCGGGAGGAGCACGGACGTGGCCGAGAGCACCATGGAGCAGCGATCGCTCGACGGCTGGCACAAGCCGGCGGAACTGGACCTCAGCAACGCGGACTGGAGGTCCAGCAGCCAGGGACGGGGAGATGTCCAGATCGCCTTCGTCGAGGGCTTCATCGCCATGCGCAACAGCGGCAGCCCCGAGAGCCCCTCACTGATCTTCACTCCCGCCGAGTGGGGCGCCTTCGTGTCGGGGGCCCGCGAGGGCGAGTTCGACCTGACCTGAGCGGGCCGCACGGGTCCCGCCGGTGGACGGCCGGAGCAGCCCACCGGCAAGGAGGGAGAAGGACGGCACGGCGCGACGGGGCCGTCAGCGGAGAGTGACCTCTCGCGGGCCGTTGTACGGAGCCCGGGACAACACGGTCCTCGGCGTCCGCAGCCCTTCGTGACCCGCGAACAACGCGCGGGCCGCGGCGAAGTCCACCTCGTCGCCCGCCACCGACGCGACCTGGTCGTACAGCTCGCGGACCGGGTCCACGAGTTGCTGGCCTGCCTCGGTCTCCGTTCCCCAGATGTCCCACAGCAGCGTCTCGACCTTGTTCAGGTCCGCGAGGTCGAGCCGGACGTTGCCCGCCACGAACCACTCCCCGTACATCGGCCCCTCCCGCGGCGGGTGCAGGCCGAACGTCCTGGGGTCCGCCTCACCGGCCCGGATGGCACGCCAGGCCTCGCCCGCGACGAGGAAGCGGTCGCGCGGCACGTCCATCGGATCGAAGTCGATCTTCCAGGCGTCGACGATCAAGGGCTCCAGCAGCTGCGCGTCGGCGAACAGCCAGCCCCGTCCCGGGTCCCAGTACTCGGTGACGACGTGGTCGCAGTGGAATCCGTCGTCCCCGAAATAGGCGGCGAATCCGGACCGCAGTCGGGCGGGCACTCCCAGGTGGCGCAGGAGCGAGCAGTGCAGCAGCGCGAAGTCGCGGCACACACCGACGAAACGGTCCCCGGGCTCGCGGCGCTGTGACAGTGGCGCGTCGTTCCGCTCGACGACGTCCTGCGGACCGCCGACGGCTTCCTCGCCGACGAGGCCGCGCTCGCCGCCGTCCGTGATCTCCGCGCCGCCGTTCGCGCCCTGTTCGCCCGCGCCGTCGGCCCCGGCGAGCCCAGCCCGGCCGACGCCGCCCGGTTGCTGCCGGTCCCCGAGGCCCTGGAGCGGCTCAACCGGGCCGCCGCCCTGGTCCCGACCGGCCCGGTGCTCTCCTGGAGTCCCGGCGCCGAGCCCGTCGTACGCCACGAGCCCGCCACCGGCGAGGACCCGCTGACCGCCGTCCTCGCCCGCGCCGCCCTCGCCTTCCTCGCGAGCCCCGAACGTCAACGGCTGCGGGCCTGCCACGCACCGCGCTGCGTGCGCTACTTCCTCAAGGAGCACCCCCGCCAGGAATGGTGCAAGCCCTCCTGCGGCAACCGTGCCCGCGTCGCCCGCCACCACGAACGGCGCAGGAAGGCCGTCGGTCAGCCGCCCGCCCGACAGGCCGGCCGCTGACCGCCGACCGAGCCCCGCCGGGCTCGCCACGAGCGACGGAGCGAACCGACGCCGGTCGACGCGGCGTCGCGTGCCTGGTGCGGACTGCACTTCGCCCTCGGCCGGTGAGTTCACACCACCGTCCGCGCTCAAGATTCCTGGCAGATATCGCCGCGGACCGCGCGTCGACGAGCACAACGGGACCCCTCCCTCCAGGGGATTCACGGGTAGGCCGGCACGGACACCGCCACCGGGCGAACGGCGGCCGAACAGGTGGCCGCACCGCCCACCGGACCGGCCCCCGCAAGAGCCTCGCCCACCCGACACCGAGCCCCTTCCGGCACGTACCATGGCGGCATGTCCTTCCTCCGCCGCCGCAGTGCCACCCCCGCCGGGCCCGACTTCGACGTACTGGCCATGGACCCGGGTGACTGGCCGGGCAATCTCGGCGCCGGTCTGCTGCCCGCCCCCGACGGCAGCTGCCAGGGTGTCTTCCTGCGGTACGACCTCTACGGCGGTCGCGGCCCCGCGATGATCATCGGCAATCTCCCGGAGGGCTCCCCGGCACGCGAGGTCGCCGAGGGCGAGATCCCCTTCGAGGTGGCCCAGATGCTGATCGCGCTGGAGAACGAGGAGGACATCACCGTCGTCGGGTCCGAGGACGTCCCGGTGATGCAGGGCGACAACCTCCTGATCGTCCGCCGCCTCAAGCTCTCCGAGTCCCGGATCTCCTGCGTCCAGTTCGACCGCAGCGACAACGTCCTGGTGACCATCGCAGCCTGGGACCGCCCCATCACCGACGACCTGTACACCTTGCTCAAGCCGCTCCCGGCGGAGCTGTTCCAGCAGGGCTGAGGGAACGACTGAGGGAACAAAGGACACCAGGGCCGGGCGCGAACCCGGCCCTCGCGCTTGTCGCGGCGGCCCTCACACAGCCGGCAGCCCCCGCACGTCCGCAGCTCTCACGAACGCCACCCGGTGGCCGAACTGGATCTGGTGGTACAGGACGGCGCCGACCACGACCTTGTGTCCGCTTTCCCCAGGTGTACTGCCCGCCTCTGTCATCGCGAAGGTCGGCTGCCACGCCGAAGGTCCGCGCCGCGCCCCTGTCCAGGGCACACCGCGAACCTCCGTCTCCCCTCAGCGAGTGCCGACCGCCGCCCGTACGGCCTTGCGGGCCAGCTGGCAGTCGTCGTGCAGCCGCCTGAGCAGCAGCCGTTGTTCCTCGCCGGACGGCGCAGTAGCCGGGTGGGCCGGGCCCGGTGCCGCCGGGGTCGCCTCGTGCATCGAACGCTGCACGGCTGTCTCGTAGGTACGGATCTCACGGGTCAGTACGAGCATCAGGTTCACCAGGAACGCGTCCCGCGAGGCCGGTCCCGCCGACTGCGCCAGCTGACTGATCTGGCGCCGCGCCACCGGGGCGTCCCCCAGCACCGCCCACAGTGTCGCCAGGTCGTACCCCGGCAGATACCAGCCCGCGTGTTCCCAGTCCACCAGCACTGGGCCGGCCGGTGAGAGCAGGATGTTCGACAGCAGGGCGTCGCCGTGACAGAACTGGCCCATGCCCTGGCGGCCCGACGCGTGCGCGATGCCGTGCAGGAGCTTCTGCAGATCGCCCATGTCCCGGTCGGTCAGCAGACCGAGCTCATGGAAACGGGAGATCCGCTCCGCGTAGTTCAGCGGGGCGTCGAAGGTACCCGCCGGTGGCCGCCACGCGTTCAGCCGGCAGATCGCACCGAGCGCCGCCCGGATGTCGGCGCGCGGCGGCGCCTCCACCGGATGCCGCTGCAGGGCGGCCACCCGGCCCGGCATCCGCTCGATGACCAAGGTGCAGTTGTCCGGGTCCGCCGCGATCAGTCTCGGCGCCCGCACCGGCGGGCGGTGCCGGACGAACGAGCGGTATGCGGCTATTTCGTGCCGCAGCCGCTCCTCCCAGATGGGGGAATGATCCAGCAGACACTTGGCGACGGCCGTGCTGCGCCCTGTCGTACCGACGAGCAGCACCGATCGGCCGCTGCGGCGCAGCACCTGGACCGGAGAGAACTCCGGACAGATGCGATGGACCGAAGCGATCGCCGTGCGCAGCTGCGCGCCCTGAGGGCCGGACAAGTCGAGTCTCCCGCTGAGCGGCTGGGTGCCGAGCCCCGGAGCGCGCCGGGGCCGGCCGGCACCGAGTAACGGAGCCGCTGTGCGCGTGGGGTCGAGATAGGGGCCGCCGCTGCCCGGCTGGCGGGGGTGCAGCGACCGGGGTGGGGCGGACACGGAGGACGATGCTGCGTACATGGGGGAAGACAGATCCCTTCGTGTGCCTGTGATGTCACGCGCTGCCCGCCCCGGCTGTCCGGGGGACACCCTGGGGAGTGCCCGTCGGGCGACCGGGTCGGGGTGGCGCTTTCCTACCTGACACCGGATGAGCCATGGCACACCATGTAGCGCACCCTGGCGAAGCCTGGCGAATAGTCCCCGAGCAACTGACAGCGGGCTACATTCAACTCAGCCGAGAACCTGGGGGCTTGACGTGAGCGGACAACCCAACACCCGACTCGCAGACCTGTTCGGCCTGGCCGGCTGGTCGAAGGGAGAGCTCGCGAGGCTGGTCAACCGGCAGGCGGCGGCCATGGGCCACCCCCAGCTGGCGACCGACACCTCACGGGTGCGGCGCTGGATCGACATGGGAGAGATCCCGCGCGATCCCGTGCCGCGGGTGCTGGCGGCGCTGTTCACCGAGCGTCTCGGCCGTGTCGTGACCATCGAGGACCTCGGGCTGGTCCGGCACGGGCGTACGGGGAAACGGCAGGGCGGCGGGAATGTGGAACATCCCGACGGTGTGCCGTGGGCGCCCGAACGGACTGCCGCGGTCCTCACCGAATTCACGGGAATGGACCTCATGCTCAACCGACGCGGCTTGGTGGGTGCGGGCGTCGCGCTCACCGCGGGACCAGCACTCAGCAGTGCCATGCACGACTGGCTGCACACCGATCCGGCCCTCGCGGCCGACGCTCCCCACCTCGACGACCCCCTGGACGCCGACCCCGCCGGATTCGACCGCTACGAGGCCGCCCCCATCGGGTGGCAGGAGATCGAGGAACTGGAGCGCTCGGTCGAGGTGTTCCGGGCCTGGGACGCGGCCCGCGGCGGCGGGCTGCAACGCAAGGCGGTCGTGGGCCAGCTCAACGAGGTGGGAGGCATGCTCTCCTACCGCCATCCCGAACCTCTCCAGCGGCGCCTGTGGGGCGTCGCCGCCAACCTCGCCGTCCTCGCCGGCTGGATGTCGCACGACGTCGGCCTCGAACCCACCGCCCAGAAGTACTTCATCATCGCCGCCCACGCCGCCAGGGAGGGCGGTGACCGGCCCCGCGCCGGCGAAGCCCTCTCCCGGGCGGCCAGACAACTGGTGCACCTCGGCAAACCGGACGAGGCTCTCGACCTCATGAAGCTCGCCCAGTCCGGCTCCGGCGAGCAGGTGCTGCCACGGACCAAGGCCATGCTCTACACCGTCGAGGCCTGGGCACAGGCCTCCATGGGCAAGGGGCAGGCCATGCGCCGCACCCTCGGACAGGCCGAGGACCTGTTCGTCTCCGACCGGGGGGACGTGCCGCCACCGAGCTGGATGCAGATGTTCAACGAGGCGGACCTCTACGGCATGCAGGCCCTGGCCTACCGCACCCTCTCGGAGCACGAGCCGGCCGCGGCCAAGCACGCCCGGCACTACGCGGAAAAGGCTTTGGACCTCAGGACCGATGCGCAGGAGAGGTCGCAGATCTTCGACTACCTGTCGATGGCCTCGGCCTGCTTCATCGCCGACGACCCGGAACAGGCCAGCGGATACGCCCGCCTCGCCCTCGCGGCGATGGGCTCCAACTCGTCCCATCGCACCTGGGACCGGCTGCGCCAGATGTACCGGCTCACCGGTCAGTACTCCAGCTATCCGAAGATCCAGGACCTGCGGGAGGAGATCAAACTCGCTCTGCCCAACCAGTCGAAGAACAAGGGCGACATCGCCCCGGCGTGACCGTCAGGCACCGACGCCTCAGTGACGACGCCTCAGGAACTGACCCTGGCGACGAGTACACAGGCGTCGTCCGCCCGCTCGGTCTCGCCGAACTCCTCCACCACCGTCCGTACGCACTCCTGGGCCGTACGCGCCTCGCCGAACCGTGGGGCCAGGTCCAGCAGCCGCTGGACGGCGGCGGCCCCGTCCTGCCAGGGGACCAGTCCGTCGGTGTGCAGGAGCAGCAGATCGCCCTGCTCGAGCGTCACTTCGGCCTGTCCGTAGACGGCACCCGAGGTCGCTCCGAGCAGTACACCGTCCGGCGCTGTCAGCGCACGCCCCGTCCCGTCGCGGAACAGCAGCGGGGCGGGGTGCCCGGCCTGCGCCCAGAGGAGGGTGCGGGTCGCCGGCCGGTAGCGGCAGCAGACGGCGCTGCCGAGGGCCGGCTGCACGGTGGCGTCCAGTAACTGGTTGAGGCAGGCCATCAGCCGGCCCGGCTCGCTGCCCGCCACCGCCATGCCGCGCAGCGCGCCGATCAGCATCGCCATGCCCGAGGTGACGGTGACGCCGTTCCCGGTGAGGTCGCCGACGCTCAACAGGCTCTCGCCGCCCGGCAGTTCAAGGGCGTCGTACCAGTCACCGCCGATCAGCGCGCTCGTCGCGCAGGGCAGGTAGTGCGCCGCCAGATCCAGATTTCCGGGGCCCTGGCACGGGAGCCGCAGGGAGCCGCGCCACGGCGGCAGCACGGCCTCCTGCAGTTCGACCGCGAGCCGGTGCTCGGTCTGCGCGATGTACCGTTGGCGCTGCAGCGAGTCACGGGTCTCGCTCACCGTCCGCTGGCTGCGCCGCAGTTCGCTGACGTCCCGCAGCACGGCCCACATCGAGGCCGTACCGCCGTCGTCGTCGAGCACGGGCTCGCCCATCATGTGTACGGTGCGCACCCCGCCGTCGGGGAGCGCGATCCGGAACTCGCCGTCGATGCGCTGGGCGTCGATCAGACAGTCCGTGACCATCGCCGTCAGCTTCGGCCGGTCCTCGTCGAGCACCAGCGACGGCAGTTCGTCCAGGGTGAGTGGTGGGGCGTCGGGGTCGCGGCCGAGGATCTGGTACAGCTCCCCGGACCAGCTCGCCTCGTCCGTCAGCAGGTTCCATTCGGCGCTGCCGACCCGGCTGAGCAGTGACTCACGCCGGGGGGCCGGGGGCGGCGCGACCGGGATGTCGGCCGTGACCGCGGGGACCGGCGGCAGGGCCGGCCCGTCCCGCAGCTGCGCCAGGTGCTCGTCGAGGTCCCCGAGTTGATGCAGCGCCAGGTCATAGAGCGCGCGCTGCCACCGGCCCTCGGCGTCCGCGCCGTCGGCGGGCGCGTCACGTCGGACGGCGTCCACGTCGCCCCGCAGTCGCCGTGTCTGCGAGATGAGCGCGTCGACCGTGCCGCGCCGGGGCGGCTGGGCGGCGGGACGATCCGCAGAGAGATGGGACGGCATCACGTACTCCGATGGGGGACGGTACGACCAACGCTGACGTAAGGGCCGATTACGACTGTCGCACAGCCCGCGACGCGCTGTAAGGGATTTGGCAAGACACGATACGGTGGTGCTTCCGGCATATGCCACCGTCCTTGCGGGTGGGGTTCACCGCGGCAGGCCGGTGCACGCCCGGAGGGGTCAACTCGCAGAGATCGTACGTGACTTGGCGGACCGTCGGCTGCACGTCACATGTCTTTCATTCCCCTGTTCGAGGGTCGTATGTGCGACCCACTCCGATTGCAGAGAGCGGCATCTGTAAATCGGACCGCCCCGGCACTCCTGGAAGCGTCCGGGGCCGTGGATTGCGTGATGTGGGTCACAGGTGCGAATCCAGATGGCCGCGCCGTACGAAAGCCCACCGCGAGGTCGAAGGGGCACGTCGGCGCACCGGCCGGCCCGCACCGGAAGAAGAGCTTCACCCGAACGGAGACCGTTGATGACCGTCACGCTGGAACAGCCCGCCCGCGCGCTCCTCGTCACCGCCGAGGACCGGGAGATCCCCGTGCCCGCGAGCCTGCGCTATTCCTCCGACGATCCGCTGGCCGTCCACCTCGACTTCCCGGCCGACATCTCGCTGAGCGGCGCCATGGTGACCTGGACCTTCTCCCGCGACCTGCTGGAGGGAGGGGTACTGGCGCCCGCCGGCTCGGGGGACGTGCAGATCTGGCCCTCGGGCCGCTCCCGCACGGTGGTGGAGCTGAGATCTCCGTACGGTCTGGCCCTGCTCCGGTTCGAGACGGCGGCTCTGTGGCGCTTCCTCCTGTGCAGCTACACCGTCGTCGCGGCCGGAAGCGAGGACCTGGGCCCGGCAGTGGACCGAGGTCTGACGTCCCTCCTCGGCGGCGTCTGACGTCTTCCTCGGCGGGACTCCGGTGTGTGCGGGCCCGGGGCTCAATACCGCAGGACGCCCGCGATGCCCCGGGCGTCACCGAGCGCGCCGTCGGGGACGAAGCGGACCTCGGCGCCGGTGTTCAGGCACTGCTCCACGATCTCGTCCACGATGTCCTCGCGGACGTCGGGATCGTCGCTCTCGGCCGGGACCAGATGGCCGTCGCCGCCGTCGGCGCGGACGGTCGTCCGATAGTTCTCCTCCACGGCCAGGAGCTCGATGCGGCCCTCCCGCGCGTTCTGCCGGACCTCGTCGACCCCGGCCGCGAACGCCTTGCGGCCGCGGGCCGCTTCGAGCCGTCGAGCCACCGTGTCGAGATTCCTGCGGTCCTCGGCGGCGACCAGGGGCCGGACCGCCTGCCACACGGCCTCGGGGGTGCCGTGCGCGAGACCGCCGTGCGGGAGGCGGGTGGCGTCCTCGGTGACCGTGCCGATCTCGTCGAGCAGGGACAGCGCCGCCGTCTCGCCGGTGACATACAGGGGCCGGTCGTGCGTGCGCAGCACACCGGCCAGCGCGGTGTCGGCGGCGCGCAGGAAATGGCGGGTGCCCTCGTCGCGGAAGGCGGACGGCAGGTCGCCGATCCGCTCCTGCCGCTCGGCGTCGAAGTTGTCGCGGTCCCGGGTCAGCGGGAAGCCACCGACGTGTGCCTCCGTGACACGGCCGCCTCCGCCGTTCCACAGAGTGACCCGGTCGGAGGAGACCGAGAGCACCCAGAACGGCCGCTCGGCGGCCTGCGCGGCCACCAGGTTCCGGGTGAGGAAGGTGTCGGAGAGCACCACCCGCTCCGGCACCGGGCGGGCCAGTGACCAGACCTGGTGCTCACCGGGCGCCGCGAAGATCACCAGGCCCTCCTCGGTGTGCGCCAGGTCCACCTCGGCCAGCGCCTGCTCCAGCTGTGCCACGACATCACCCCGCCGTTCACGCGTCACCGCGGGGTCGTGTTCCAGCCGCTTCCTGGCCTCGGCCACCACATTGCGCAGCCGGACCGGATCCTGCGCGTTCTCCGGTTCCCGGCGGTGTGTCGGCGTCAGCACCGTCACCGCGGGATAGGGCCGAGGACGGCGCAGCTCGGTGAGGGTCGCGGGGCTGAGGGCATGCTCCATCCCTTCACGATAGGACTGATCGGCGTGTCGGGCATTCGGGGTGACCCGGCCGCCGGTCCGGGCACCTCGGGGGCCGGAGCCGGCACGCATCGAGCCCGTCGGCACGCACCGGTGAAGGTGCGCGCCGACGGGCTATTCAGTGGTGTGCGCCCGCCGCGAGGGTCAGCCGACTTCCTTCTCCTTCTTCAGCGCCCTGTCGGCGGCGGCCTCGGACGGCTTCCACCACGTCGTCACCGGCTCCCAGACCTTCACCTTCTTGCCCGCGCCCAACTGCTTCGCGGTGAAGGTACGGCCGTTGTAGGCCGGGTTGGCCGACACGGTGACGGTGCTCACGCGACGCGTCTGTGGGTCCTCGAGGTCGGCGATCGTACGGACCGCCGCGTACGCCGTCCTCCCGGCGCCGACCTGGTACGGGCCGCTCCCGCCCGAGGGCACCGGCAGGGCCGCCCCGTCGAGGTCGCCGAAGGTGACGACGGGGAGGCGGTCGATCGTGCAAGCGCGGGTGCCGGTGTTCTCGACGCTGATGTGCACGACCCTCGTGTCCTTCGCCTGCTTGGCCCGCAGCTTCAGGACCTTCGCCTTGCAGACCGGGGTCTTCGCGGCCGGCTGGGCGGCCAGACCCTGCGGGGCGGCGGCGAGGAGCAGCGCGGCCCCGGCTGTCGCCGCGGTCGAGAGGGTGAGGACGGAACGGATACGCATCGGTGAATTCCCCGGTATTGGTCACGTACGGGTATGGCATGTGCAAAGACGACGCATACCCGATGTGACGCGCGAGATGCGGGAGGGGTCGTACCGCACGGTTCCGTGTTGCACGCCTGATGCTCAGTCGTCGGCTCCGCAGGAACTTCCGTCGGCCGGCAGCGAGCCGTACAGCAGGAAGTCGTCGACCTTCCCGCGCACGCACTTCGACGACCCGTACCCGGTGTGCCCCTTGCCCTTGTTGTCGAGGACGACCGCCGAGGAACCGAGCCGCTTCGCGGTCTCCACGGTCCACCGATACGGCGTGGCCGGGTCGCCCCGGGTACCGACGAGCAGCATCTTCGGGGTGTCGACGTCCCGCACCTTCTCGCGGATGTAGTCGGTGCCCGCGGGGCGGCCGTGGCACATCAGCACCTGGGCGAGCCGGTACGGGCCGAACACGGCAGAGGCGTCCTCGTACGCCGCGCGCAGGTCCTCCAGGTCGTCGGTGATCTGCTTTGCGGTGGGCCGGTCGGGATCGTCGGCGCAGTTGATGGCCATGAGCGCGGCGGGGAGGTTGTCGAGCGGGACCTCCTCGGCGTCGACGAGTCCGCTGTGCGGAATCGGTGTGGCGGACGCGCCGGGGCCGGGCGGCTCGTACGGGCGGACCGGCGTCGAGGACCTGTACGAATCGGGCGGTGTGGCGAAGCCGCCGCCCGCGAGGGACATGAGGCCCCGGGTGTCGCCGTCGTGGACGAGCATGTTGAGCGCGTGGGTCAGGGCGGGCCACATCTGTTCGCTGTAGAGGGCGTGGCTGATGGCGCCCACGAGGTCCTGGCCGGAGAACTCCTGACCGAAGTCCGTCGGCACGGGGTGCTCGTCCAGCGACTCGACCAACTCGACGACCTGCTCACGGGCCGAGCGGGAGTCCTGCCCGAACGGGCACGTCAGCTCCTCGGTGCACGCGTCGAGGTAGTCCTCCAGCGCGGTCTGCTGCCCCTGGGCACCCACCAGCCCCTGCTCGGTCAGCGGTTGCGTGAGGGTGTCCACCCCGTCGAGGGCCATCCGGCCCACCTTCTCGGGGAACCGCGCCGCGTACACCGCGCCCAGCCGGGTTCCGTAGGAGAAGCCGAGGTAGTTGAGCTTCTCGTCGCCGAGGGCGGCGCGCATCACGTCCAGGTCGTGGGACGCGTTGAGCGTGCCGATGTGGGGCAGCACCGGACCGGAGTGCTTCCTGCACGCGGCGGCGGCCAGCCGCAGTTGCTTGAGCGCGGTCTGCGGGTCGTTCGCAACGTCGCCGTCGTCGGTCGCCTCCAGAGCCTCGTCGGTGCCGTCGCCGCAGCTGACGGGGGAGGAGCGGCCCACGCCGCGCGGATCGAAGGAGACGAGGTCGTAGCCGTCCGTGAGGCCCATGAACTCCTCTCCCCCGTAGGCGAGTTCGGGGACACCCGGGCCACCGGGGCCGCCGAAGTTCAGCAGCAGCGAACCGCGCGCGTCGCCGGTGGCCCGGTAGCGGGCCATCGCCAGGTCGAGGGTTCCGGCCTCGGGACGGGCGTAGTCGAGCGGCACGGTGACCTTGCCGCACCGCAGGTCCTCGGGCACCTCCATGCCCTCGCACCGGGACCACTTGATCTTCTGTTGGTAGAAGCGGGTCAGGTCGGGCTGCTTGTCGTCCTTCTCGGCGTGGGTGGCCGCCGCCGTGGCCGGCAGCCCGGCCCCCAGCAGGGCCAGCGCCGCGACCGCGGCTCCGGCGAGCGGACGCCGTCTGTGCGTGGACCGCATGCGCGCCTCCAGGGAAACCCGGCCGGGCGGCCGGGAACAACCCCCGGATCACGATAAGCGGGCCCTCCCGGCCACGCCTCCCGGCGAGTGCGTCAGGCGAAACTGCCGTACCCTGCGCCTCGTCACCGCCGCACACTGTTCTGCGGATGTAGCTCATACGCGTGAACTCGACCATTGGGAAGCCCTGTTGCCCGCTGAACCGGCTGCTTCCGGTGTCGCGGGCGTGACCGGCGTCGGCGAGGACGCCGCGGGGGTGCGGCCGACCACGTACTCGGCGGCCGCACCGCCGTGCCGCATCCGCGATCGCCAGCGAAGGAGCGCACAGATGACCTGTCCGGTCCATCGGGACCTCGTCGTCATCCGGGCCACGCCCGACGACCTGGCGGTGGTCGCCCGCTGGGCGGGGACGAGGGCTGGAACCCGGGGCTCTCGGACCCGTCGTGCTTCTTCGCGCAGGACCCCGAGACGCGGTCCGTCGCCGGCTGCGACAGTGTCCTGCCGTCCGGTCGACCGCACCCCGTTTCCTGGAGCACTGGCTGACCACCGACGGGCACCGCGCGCTGGCGCGGACGGCTCACCGGTCGGCGTCGTCCGTCCCGGCCGGGACGCCCTGCGCGTCGGCTCGCTGATCGCGTGTACCGACCCGTGGGGTTGGGGCAGCCGTGTCTCCCGTCCTGGCCGGGTGGGCGGCGTCGCCCTTCCTGAACGCCCACTCCATGCGCGGCTCGACGACACAGCGCAGCGCGGTCCGCACGGGTGCGGTGCACAGCAGCGTGATGCCGCCGACGGCCAGGGCCGTGACGGCGAGTTCCCCGAGCGGGGTGTGCAGCCACTCCACGGCGTACCAGTCCCGGAAACGGGCCCACTTGATCACGAAGCCGTGCAGCAGATAGCCGTACATCGTGCCCGCGCCCAGCGCCGTGAACCACAGCTCCCGGCGCGGCACCCAGGCCAGGAAGCAGGCAGTCAGCAGCACCGCCAGACAGAACAGCGCGGGCGTGGTCAGCAGACCCGCCCAGCGGGACACGCCCTGGCCGGTGACACTGCCCCGGTGGTAGAACCAGCCCGCGTCGAACCACGGCGCCACCCGGTACGCCGCCACGACCGCCCCCAGCCCCACCGGGAGCAGACACAGCCGTACGCGACGGGCGCGCAGCCGCTCGAAGTGCTCGGCGCGCAGGGTCAGCCCCAGCACGAAGAACGGCAGGAAGCCGAGGACGCGCTGGATGGAGACGTCGCCGCCGAGATCCGGTGAGACCGCCGCCAGCATCGCCAGCCCCAGCGCGACGGGCATCGGGTGACGCAGCATCAGCCACAGGGGAGTGGTCAGCCGCCAGATGAACAGCGCGACCAGGAACCACATCAGGTACCAGGGATCCAGCAGGCTCAGCGGATAGCCCGGGTCGTCCTGCGCCCACCGGTAGAACAGCGTGTACGCCGTCTCGAAGACGACGTACGGGAGCACCACACCCGTCAGGAGCCGCTTCAGCCGGCCGGGCGCCATGTCGAAGCCGCGCGAGAAGTAGCCGGAGATCAGGGCGAAGGCCGGCATGTGGAAGGCGTAGACGGTCAGATACACGGCCGTCGCGGTCCGGCTGCCGTACGTCAGCGGCTCCCACGCGTGTCCGCAGGCCACCAGGACGATGGTGAGGTATTTCGCGTTGTCGAAGTACGGGTCTCGCGAGGCCCCCTTCGCCCGTGGCGTCTCCCGGACGGGTGGGGTCGCGGGAGCGGGGCGGGTCTGCTGGACCACGTCTTCGGACATCGGCGAAGGTCTCCGGACAACGACGACGGAACCCGAACCGCCTGCCCCCTCACGCCGGTCTCAGTCGTCATCGGTGGGGTCCGCGTCGCTTCCGGTACGTGAGAAGCGGGTGATTTCCGTTGCCAGGGCCAACGACTGATGATGGAGTGAGCACATGGATCACGCTGCTGTGCTGGCACTGTTCGACCGGGACATGCGGGAGGGCGCTCTCCCCGACGGCCCCGGAGCCCGGATCGAGCGCGTGGGCGGGGTGGTGCGCCAGGTCGGCTCCGAGATCGGCTGGAGCGGAGTCGTCTGGTCCGACCTCGACGAGGCGGGCGCGGACGCGGCCGTCACCGAGCAGATCCGGTACTTCTCCGGCCTCGGACGCGACTTCGAGTGGAAGCTGTACGGCCACGATCTCCCCGTCGACCTGGGACAGCGCCTGCGCGAGGCCGGCTTCACGCCAGCACCGGAGGAGACCCTGATGGTCGCCGAGGTCGCCGACCTGACCCTCGACGTCGAGCCGCCCGAGGGCGTACGCATCCTGCCCGTCACCGACCGTGCGGGCGTGGACCTGGTGGCCGACGTCCACGAGAAGGCCTTCGGGACGGACAGCTCCCGTATGCGCCACCAGTTGCTGGCCCAGCTCACCGGCGACACCGAGACGGTGGTGGCCGTCGTGGCCCTCGCCGGCGACGAACCGGTGAGCGCCGCCCGTATGGAGCTGCTCCCCGGTACGCGCTTCGCCGGCCTGTGGGGCGGTGGCACCGTCGAGGGCTGGCGGGGCCGCGGTGTCTACCGGGCCCTCGTCTCCCACCGCGCCCGCGTCGCCGCCGACCGGGGCTACCGCTACGTCCAGGTCGACGCCCTCGCCCGCAGCCGCCCGATCCTGGCCCGCCTCGGCTTCGAGCCGCTCACGACGACCACGCCGTTCGAGTACGCCGTGGACAGCGTGGCGGCGGCCTGACCGGCAGCCCCGAGTGCGTCACAGGTCGAGCTGGGCGTCGCCCGGGGAGTGCTGTTCGGCCTGGGCGATGACCGCGCGGCGCCGCTCACCACGGGCCGCGCCGACCGCCGCGTCGAGCAGCGCGGAGGCGACGCCCTGCCGCCGCTCGGCCGGGTGCACGGCGATGTACCAGCTCCGCCAGATGGCTCTGCCCCTCCTTGGTGAACAGCCGCAGACAGGCCGAGCCGAGGAGTTGTGCGCCCTCCGCTCCCGACGCCAGCCACGCCAGACGGTGGCTCGACGAGGTGGTCGCGGGGTCGGCGAGCTGGGTGATGCGCGGGGACAAAAGGGCTCCGGGGCGGGTCGGCGTACGGGTGGCGAGGCCCGGCGACGCCAACCGCCGGGTGCCGCGACTCGCAACGGAAATCCGCAGGCGACGTCCCGCGATGCGGGCGCGCGGCCCAGTCGCCGCCCAGGGTGCGTGACCGTCGGTCGGCTGTCGGGCCCGCGTCACCGTCGGCGTTCCGGCCTGCGGGAGCGCCGGCGATCACGCCGGGTTCCCGCCACCGCCGACCGTCGCCCCATGAACCCTCAGCGCCGCGCCCGTGTGCGGTCCAGCGCCGCGACGCCCAGGGCCGCCAGCGCGATCTGGATGAGCCACTCGGCCCAGTCGACGCCGTCCGTGTCGGCCACACCGACGCCCACGGCGATCGCGGTTCCGATCAGCGCGGCGATGATGCCGACGAGGATCGTCAGCAGGATGCCGATGCGCTGACGGCCCGGCACGACGAGCCGCCCGAGTACACCGATGACAATGCCGATGACGATCGCGCTGATGATGCCGTCGATCTCCATCTGATCTCCTCCCCTACGCGTCGGGCCCCCGCAACCGTGCGAGTGCCCTTCGAACGCGAGTACAGTCCGCCCTTGTTCGTGTTCTTCAGGAGCCCGTCACCCATCCCGTGACGGCCAGCACCTCCGCCGCGATGTCGACGACCAGGCGCCCGTCCGTCGCCACCCGAACGGTGTCCGCCGGCGCCCGCTCGTCCAACAGCCTTGCCTTGCGCGCGCTTCCGGCCGGCTCCCGCTCCAACTCGGAGCCGATCTTCCGGCCTCTGAGCCGCCCCTCGGTCGTCTCGTCGGTGGCGGTGAGGAGTACCCGCAGGATTCGTACGTCTCCGCCTATGGCCCGCCGGAGGAGGCCCGCCGTCTCGTCCAGCACGCTCAGGGTGTTGGTGTGGACGAGCCTTGGATGGCCCAGCGCGGCGTAGTTGCCCCACACGGCCGAGAATTGCGTTCGGTGATGGCGGAGCGGTGCGGATCTCCCGGGGCGCCGGATGCACCTGCCCCGTGGAGTCGCCCTCGATGACCGCGTGCGGCACCTCGGCGACCCGCAGTCGGTCCATACCTCCCAGCCCACCGTCGACTTGCCGGCCCCGGCCCGCCCGCCGATGAGCAGCACCTCGGCACGTTCCATCTATCCGCCACCTTCGGAGAGCCGACGCCGGGGCGTGCGGCGCACCGCAGCGCCGTCCGGATCGCCGCCGCCGGATCGCCCTCGTGATACGGCCGCTCCGATGCCTCGACGCCGTCGAGGAACTCCTGGTAACGCACGGCGTACGCGAGGTGTGCCGGCGGCTCGGCCAGGGCGAGGGCGCGGGCGGGATCGCTCGCCGGAACGTGGGCCTGCCAGGCGTCGACCCAGACCCGGACGGCCGTGGGACGGGTCTCCTCGGGAAGGAAGTCGTACAGGCGCAGACCGTCCAGGACCGGGTTGCCCCAGTGGGCGTCGGCGAAGTGCACGACGACGGGCGGCCCGCTGTCGCTGCGCCAGTTGCCGGGATGGAAGTCGCCGTGGACGAGTGTGTCGGGGAGCCCGCACTCGGCGAGCAGGTGCCAGCGGTCCGCCAACTCCCGTGCCATGTACCGCTCTTGACCGGTGATGCCCAGATCGGCCGTGCCGTTGAGCAGTTCGCGTGTCAGTCGGCCGAGGGCCGGGGCCCGCCGGTCCCGGAGTCCGGGCGGTCGCCGGCCGGCCAGGGCGGCCTGCGCGGCGACGAAAGCGGCGCACCGCCGCCTCGACCGTGGCGGCGTCGGCCGCCCAGCAGTCCTCACCGGGGACGTGCTCCAGCAGCACCCGCCGCTCGTCGGCGGCGAGGACCGTCGGCACCAGCCCCGGGTCCATCCGGGCGAACGCGGCGATGACCGAGGCCTCGTCGGAGGAGAAGTGAGGCGTCGCCTTGAGCCACACCGGCCCCTGCCCGGTGGGCAGCCGGAACAGTCCCGCCAGGTTCCACGTCCGTCGCTGCTCGACCGGCCCCGTCGCCGGCCGCCCGAGCGCGGCAAGCGTCCGTGAGGCCCAGTCGAGCAGTTCCCGCAGCCCGTCGGCCCGGCCCCAGGGCTGCCTGAGCGCGTCGTCGGCGTCCAAGATCCCCTGTGCCGCGGGGTGTTGATCCAGGAGCCCGCGCCCCGGCGGTTCCAACGCCTCCACGTGGTACGTCAGATGTCCGTCCCGTCCTCCCTCACCTCCGTCGGCCTCCAGGAGGCGCAGCACGAGCACGGGCACCCCGAGCGAGCGCTCCAACCGTTCTACGACCGGCTCGACCTCGGCCCATTAGGGAACGTCGACGGGGAACGGGCCGGTGACACCGAGGAAGTGCTCACCCGATGTCACCCATGCGCTGACGGTTCGACACGGCGACAGTCTGAAGCGGCGTGAGGGATGCCGGCCAACGAATATCGCCCACCGTCTCCGCCCCGGCCCTCCGTTTCGCGCGAAACGTCAAAAATAGTCTTGAAAAGGAAGTCGGGGGCCTTCTCGGCCATGGATCTGCGGTATGCGTGGCCGGGCCGGACGGCGACGGCCGGCCCGCCGGAGCGGGTCGGCCGCCGTTACCCCTCGCGGGCGTTCCTGTTCACACCTGCGGCGTGCGGGGCGCACGCGTGCCGCCGCCCTTCGCCGAGGCGCCGGCGCACAGCAGCCCCAGGAGCAGAGCGAGGCAGCCGATGACGATGTTGTTGATCACGACCCCGGCGTCCGGGCTGGCGCCGACGATCCACGCCGAGATGATCATCCAGACTCCCAGTGCACACATGGCCCAGCTCAGGCCGTACATCCGCTCGGGTGCGGCCGTGAAACCGAGAGCCAGCAGGCCGATCGCGATGCCCACGATCAGGTTGTGGGGCACCAGCGAGGGCTGGCTGGAGGTGTAGTGCAGTATCCACGGGGACACGGCGCAGTACAGACCGAGCAGGAACACCGGTCCGTCCACGAGCGCCACATCGCGACCACCGAGCATGCGGGCATACCGGGCCCGCATTTCGGTTACATCAGGGTGGCTGGTGATGTCACTCCTGTGTGAGGTGTTGGCCATGACTCGACTCCTTTGAACTCTGCAGGCCTGACCGCGTCTGGTGGGGTTTGCGGTAAGGGCCGCGTACGTTCATTCTGCGCTTATTCTGCCTTTATGTGTAGTCGTCGGGGGAAGGGGAGGGATGTACATGGCCGGTCTCGTCGCGCCGCCATGGGTGTAGTCGCAGGCGATGAACCCCGCCGATCCGGGGCCCACCACCGGAGCCACGGCCCGCCGACTGGGCGTGTCGCCCATCACCCTGCGCTCCTGGGGCCGCCGCTACGGCATCGGGTCCGCCGTCCGCCCCGGCGGCCGGCACCGGCGCGGTCCGCCGACCGCGCTGGGCGAGGCGGTGGAGGCCCTGTCCGGACTCCACCGAGGAACGGCCCGAGCCGCCGAAGCTCTACGGCGTGCCTCCGCGCCCTCGCAGGAACCGCTCCCGGCCCTCGGACAACGAGACGATCGGCTCCGGGTAGTCCAGCGCGGCGCGATCCACCCCCCGCAGCTTCCACGGCTCGTGCACGGCCGGCCCCTCGACGTCCGCCAACTCCGGCACCCAGCGTCGTACGTACGCCCCGTCCGGGTCGTACCGCTTCGCCTGGGTGACCGGGTTGAGGACGCGGTTGGGGCGGGTGTCCGTGCCCGTCCCGGCCATCCACTGCCAGTTGAGCTGGTTGTTGGCCATGTCGCCGTCGACCAGCAGGTCCAGGAAGTGGCGCGCGCCGACGCGCCAGTCGACGTACAGCGTCTTGGTGAGGAAGCTCGCGGTCAGGAGCCGGCCTCGGTTGTGCATCCAGCCCTCGTGACGGAGCTGGCGCATGGCCGCGTCGATCACCGGGTAGCCGGTGCGGCCTTCCCGCCACGCCTCGACCTCCTCCGGAGCGGACCGCCAGCGGTCGTGCCTGGGGCGGTAGTCCACGACCGTCGCCCGGGGCCGCGCCGCCAGCACCTGGCGGTTGAAGTCCCGCCACGCGAGCTGCCGTACGAACGCCTCGGCACCCGGCCCGCCCGCCCGGCGGGCCCGATGGACAAGTTCGACGGGGGACAGGGTGCCGAAGTGCAGATGAGGGGAGAGCCGGGAGGTCGCGTCGCCCGCCAGATCGTCGTGGCGGTCCTCGTACGCGGCGACACCGCCGCGCAGCCAGTCCGTGAACCTCCGCCGGCCCTCCGTCTCACCGCCGGTCGCGAGTCCGGGCGACAGCTCCGTGAGCTCCGCGCGAGCGGGCAGCCGCTCGGAACCGACGGCGTCCGGGACCCGGACCGTCCGGGGCGCGCCGAGCGGGTCGCGCGGGCGCTGCCGGGACCAGTGGCGGAAGTACGGCGTGAAGACGGCGAAGTGGTCGGACGCGGCGGGGACCAGAGCGCCCGGCGGGACGGCCGTGGTCACCGCCGCGTGCACATGCAGCCGCAGCCCCTGCCTCCCCAGCGTCCGCCGCAGCCGTTCCTCCCGCCGGCACGCATGGGCGCTGACGTCCGACGCCAGATGCACCTCGTCGGCGCCCGCCTCGGCCGCCACCTTCGCCACCTGCTCCGCGACGTTCCCCGAGCGCACCACGAGCCGACCGCCGCGTTCCCGCAGTCCCGCGTCGAGATCCCGCAGGCAGTCGGCGAGGAACGCCAGCCGGTTGGGCACGGCGAAACCGGCCCGGTCCACGGCCGGATCGCGCACGAAGAGGGGTACGACCTGCCGGGAGCCGTCCAGGGCGGCACGCAGCGGGGGGTGGTCGTGCAGCCGCAGGTCGGCGGTGAACAGGACGACCGAGACATTCATAAGCACACCTCCGTATCAGGCCCTCCACTGGTCACTTCCACGAGGAGAGCCGATCCGGATGCGGCGGACGCGCTTTTCATCCGCCGGGAGCGCCGGGAGCGCCGGGAGCGCCGGGAGCGCCGGGAGCGCCGGGAGCGCCGGAGAGGCCGAGGGGAGGCCTTCGAGTGCCGGCCGGTCCGGATCAGTGCGCGGCCGACAGGGAGGCGAGGTGCGTCTGGCGAACTTCGGCGGTCTGGCCCTGGACCAGCAGGAACATCGCCTCGCGGGCCAGCCGCTGCGCCCGGCTGTCAAGGGCGAGGGCCCGCCCGCCGCCGACCACGACCGCGGCGGTGGTCGCCGTGCGCATCAAGTCGAACGCCTTCGTCTTGAGGGCCAGTCGCTCCTCCATGTGCTCGTGCGGCGCCGGATGGTCGGCGAGGGCGTACGCCTGCCGTCGCACCTTGTCCAGCCGCAGCCGCAGCCGCTTCGTCGTGGGGTCGTCCTGGTCCAGCAGACCGAGGGCGGACTCGGCGACTCCGAACACCGCCGGCGAGGCGTTCGTCGGCTTGGGCCGGTCGCTCGCGGCCCAGGATTCGTACGGCGCGTGCAGGGCCACCGCGTCGTCGGGGATCCACAGCCCGTCGAGGTCGAGCGAGACCGTGCGGGCGGCCGTGAGGGCCGCGAGCCGTACGGGTGCCGAGGCCTTGAGCCCGGACTGCTGTCTGGCCTCGGTGAAGGCGAACACCACCTCGTCCGCGTCCGTCACCCCGGCCAGCAGCATCACATCGTTCAGGCCCCACCCGGTGTACCAGGGAACCGTCCCGTGAAACCGCCAGCCACCACGCTTCGGCACGGCCCGGACCGGGACCCGCGGGTACCTCCGCAGATGCGCGTACGCGACACCGGACAGCAGCTCACCGGTGGCCAGCTTCGCCAACAGGCCGTCCCGGGCGGGGAGTTCGCTCTTCGTGAGGGTCAGTACGGGGGTGTGGTGCTGGGCCTGCAGGAACCAGGTGGAACAGCACGCGCCCGCGAGGATCTCGGCAGTCTCCCGCGCCACGGAGTCGGGCGCGCCCGAACCGCCGTACGCCTCCGGCGCGCTCACCCCGAGCAGCCCCGACTCCTTGATCGCCCGAATGCTGCTCGCGGGCACCCCCTCCTGGTCGACGCGCTCGGCCTGAGGCAGGAGCACCTCGGCGGCGAGTCCGCGCGCCTGGACGACGAGGGGGTGCGGTGACGTGGTCATGGGGTGATTCTCCCCGGCCCCGGTCCCAAGGATCACCTCTTCGGGGCGGGCAAAAGATCACACCTCCTCCGGGGTCGGGACTGCGCTGAAGGAAGGGCGCCGATGACGCGGGAGACCGGCGCGAGGTGCCCGACATCGCTCTGGGCGGCGGTCG
Organism: Streptomyces sp. TG1A-60; assembly: GCF_037201975.1. NCBI lineage: Bacteria > Bacillati > Actinomycetota > Actinomycetes > Kitasatosporales > Streptomycetaceae > Streptomyces > Streptomyces sp. TG1A-60. The sequence continues at coordinate 7,660,080 of NZ_CP147520.1, forward strand.
GCGCGGATTCCGCCGCCGTCGGCCGACCCGGCGGCATCCTCGGGACCTCGGAGAGCGGCGATCGCGTATTGCTGACGCCGACGCGCGGGTCGTAATGTCATGCACCTGACTTCACCGTGGGGCCGGCCCAGGCCGGGCCCCACGACCACCCCCGTTCAGATGATTCGGATGAAGGGCATCGTCATGCCGCGCCCCCGCACCACACTGCTCGCGACCGCCGTCGCACTGGCCGCCGTCGTCGCGGCTCCCGCTCCCGCCGTCTCCGCCGCGGCCCCGGCCACGGGCGCCTACTACGTGCAGAGCGCCACCACCGGGCTCAACGCGGCCGACAAGGGGGAGCGGTCGAGCAGCACCGGCCCAAGGGCAACGAGGACCGTCAGCAGTGGACGGTGCGGGCGAGCGGATCCTCCTACGTCCTGGAGAGCGTGGACACGGCGGGCAGCTGCCTCGGCCGCACCGGCGACCGGGCCGCGACCGTCGCGTGCACGAGCACCGACGCCGCCTGGGACATCACCGAACTCGGCGCCGATCGCCACCGGCTGAAGGTTCCCGGCGCGGAGCGCTACCTCACACTCGGCGCGAAGCCCTCCGGCTCCAACTACCCCGCCCGGCTGGCCGTCGGCCCGGCGAGCGCCCTGGCCGCCTGGTACCTCACCCCGGTCGCGCCGACGACCCGCCCCATGCCCTCGGCCGACCAGCGCACCCTCGACCAGGTCACCTTCCTCACCGCCCACAACGCCTACGCCAACGGCGTCGACGGCGGTTTCGCCCCGCCCTTCGTGAACCTGGTGCCGAACCAGTCCCGGGGCATCAACCAGCAACTCGCCGACGGTGTACGAGGATTCATGCTGGACATCCACCAGACCCCGGACGGCGCGATCCTCTGCCACAACAGTTGCACCCTCGTCAGCAGACCCGTCGCCCTGTGGGTGGACCTCCAGCGGATGGTCGACTTCCTCAAGCGGAACCCGAACGACGTCGTCACCGTGTTCCTGGAGGACTACGTCGACCCCGGTGTTCTGCGCGGCGAACTCGCCCGCGTCGAGGGACTGTCCGACGTGCTCTACCGGCCCGACCGGGCTGGTGTTCGGACCAACGGCTGGCCGAAGATGGCCGACTTGATCGCGGCGGACGACCGGCTGCTGATCTTCACCGACCACAGCCGCTCCGCGGACCAGTCCGCCGGGCTCACCCGGGACACCTTCGGTGTGATGTACCAGAAGGAGTGGACCGTGGAGAACTACTGGTCCATGGGCGGCGGTATCGGCTCCTCCGACTGGTCCTGCTACAGCCGTTGGTACGACGCCAACACCAACATCCCGCTCACCCGCGCCGAGTCCCGATTCAAGCCGCTGTTCGTCATGAACCACTTCCGCGATGTCCCGATCACCTCCACGGTGACCACGGACAACGCCAAAGTCGCCGACCGGGCCCAGCGGTTCTGCGCGCCGGCCGCCCGGAAGAAGCCCAACTTCCTTGCCGTGGACCACTACAACCTCGGCAACCCGGCGTCCGCGGTGACGACTTTGAACACGTACGTCTATCCGTAGCACCCGGCGGACGCGGTGCCCGGCGCGTGCGAGACTGCGCCGATGACCTGGGACACGTCACGAACCTCTCACGGGCTTCGCCAGAAGATCACCGCGACCGCCGCCGGCACCTGGACACTCGGTGACCTGCCCGTCAGCCGCATCGGCTTCGGCGCGATGCGGCTGACGGGCACCGCCGCCTTCCACCTCGGGGCGCCCAGGGAGCGCGAGCGGTCGATCGGCGTGCTGCGCCGCGCGTTCGAGATGGGCGTCAACCACATCGACACGGCCGCCTTCTATTTCTCCTCGCTGCGCTCGGCCAACGAACTGATCAACAGCGCGCTGGGCGGGCCGTACCCGGACGACCTGGTCGTCGTCACCAAGGTCGGGCCGCACCGCGCGTACTCGGGCGAGTGGGGCACAGCCGCCCGCCCCGACCAGTTGCGCGGCCAGGTGGAGGAGAACCTAAGGCAGTTGGGTCGCGACCATCTCGACGTCGTCAATCTGCGCCGCATGCGGCAGGACTCCATCGCCGAGCACTTCGGCGCGCTGGCCGAGCTGCGGGACGCCGGGCTCGTCCGGCACCTCGGCGTCTCCGGCGTCGAAGCGCGGCACCTCGCCGAGGCCCGGGCGATCGCACCCGTGGTGTGCGTCCAGAACCAGTACGGCCTGCACAGCCCCGACCCCGACGCCGACGAGGTGCTCCGCGTCTGCGGCGAACAGGGCATCGCGTTCGTGCCGTTCTACGCCATCGCCGGCGACGCCGGTCCCGGGGGCGCGAGTACCGCGCACGACGACGAACTGCTCGCGGTCGCCCGCGTCCACGACGCGACCCCCGCCCAGGTCCGGCTCGCCTGGACGCTGCACCAGGGGCCGCACGTCCTCGCCGTCCCCGGCACGGGAAACCCGGACCACCTCGTCGAGAACATCGCCGCGGGCGCCCTCCGGCTCACGGCCGACGAGGTGGCCCGGCTGGACGCCGTGCGTCGAGGGGAGCCGGCCACGCTGTGACAGTCGGCCGCCGCCCGGCGGCCGACCGAGTCCGCCGGGGAGCGGGAAGTCGGCACACCCGGCACACGCCGTCGGGGCAAAGCGGCGCCAACTGGTTCATATAGGCTGCCTGTTCTGCCCCTGCCGTTCGCCCCCCGGGAGAGTCACCCGTGAGCGTAGCCACCGCCCACTCCTCATCGGCCGTACCGCCCGCCGACGGGACACCTGTGACCGTGCCGCAGCAGGACGACGGGTACTGGACCGAGCCGAACGCGACCGGCGACGCGGAACCCTCGGCCGCCGCCGACGGCGAAACGCCTGCGCAGGAGCCCGGCGACGATGTTCCCGCCGACGCCGTCGACGAGCAAGTCGCCCGCGACGCGAGGGAGTTCGGCGTGTACGCGCGCACCGGCGGATGGTCCTTCGCGCTGAAGGTGGCGCGCAGCGTACGGCCCGGCGGGGAGACGGCGGGCGAGACGCCGAAGGTGTCGGCGAAGCAGTTCGCCGAGCTGGCCGGGTGCTCGCCGGAGCGGGTCATGCGGTACTACAAGGCGTGGGACAAGGCGGCCGACGACGGCATGGTCCCGCACTTCGAGGCGCTGGCACCCGGCGAGGAGATCGGCCTGCCGGACTCGGACGTGTGGCTGTCGTACTACAGCTCCCGTTCCAGCGCGACCTCCGGCCGGGGCGCCGCGATCACCGCGGCGGCCGAGGCCGAGGGTATCCGCCCCACCAAGGCGCTGGAGGTCGCCGAGAACCCCACCGCGCTGCGCGCCGCGATCCTCGCCGACCCGTCCACCGCCCAGGCGGCCCGCACCGCCCTCCTCGACCGCCTCAAGGAAGACCCCTCCCTCCGGACGGAACTGGCTCGCGACATCGCCCGCACCGACGAGCTGAAGAAGGCCGTCGCGAGCGAGACCCAGGCGGCCGGCCGCATCGGCTACGTCCGGCAGATCGTCGAGAACGGGCAGGTCAAGACCCCGGCCGGCCAAGTGATCGACGCCACCGCCGAACTGCGCGCCGAAGCCGAGCGGCACCTGTCCCTCATCGACGAACTCGACGACGACGAGGACAGCGGCGAGTGGGCGGCGGAGGCGTACGACACCGTCAAGGAGCTCGTCGTCCAGACCGTGCGGGCCGACCCCGAGCTCCGGGTCCAGGAGCGTCGTACGAAGTTCTACAGCAGCCTCCAGAAGGCGACGAAGGTCTTCGAGGAACTGACCCTCGACGACGCCGTCGACCTCGACGCCATCTACGAGGACGACATGCTGGAGCGACTCCAAGAACTCCAGCAGGCGCTCACCACCTGCATCGCCGCCCTCCGCAAGGCGTCGCCGGGCGACTGATCCCGGCCCCGGCCGCCCCGAGACCGAGGCCCCCTGCGTGGCAGGGGGCCTCAGTCGTGCGCTGTGGGGGAGACGCCATTTGCCGTCCCGCACGTGTTACGTATAACCTCCCGGGAACCCCGGGCGGAAATCGGAATCTCCGCCCGACCCGCCCCCGCCGAGAGGTCCCGATGAGACGCATCGCCCTGGTCACTCTCGTGGTCGACGACTACGACGAGGCGATCCGCTTCTACACCGAGGCGCTCGGCTTCCGGCTCGCCGAGGACGAACCGAGGCCCGACGGCAGCCGATGGGTCGTCGTCGAGCCGGGGAGCGCGGGGCAGGGCGTCGGACTGCTTCTCGCGAGGGCCAAGGACGAGGCACAGCGCGGCCGGATCGGCGACCAGACCGGCGGACGCGTGGGCTTCTTCCTGCACACCGGCGACTTCGCCCGCGACCACGCCCGGATGCTGGCCGCCGGCGTCAGGTTCCTGGAGGAGCCGCGCCACGAGCCGTACGGCTCGGTCGCCGTCTTCCAGGACCTGTACGGAAACCGCTGGGACCTCCTCCAGCCCGCCGCCGGCTGACCTCCCGGTCACCCGCTCCATCCACCGACACCGCCCCACCCACCGACACCGCCCCACCCACCGACACCGCCCCACCCACCGACACCGCCCCACCCACCGACACCGCCCCACCCACCGACACCGCCCCACCCACCGACACCGCCCCACCCACCGACACCGCCCCACCCACCGACACCGCCCCACCCACCGACACCGCACCACCTGCCGAGGAACGAACGCCATGACCGCGCCCCGCATCGACGCCGACACCATCCGCCGCCTCCCCAAGGCCGTCCTGCACGACCACTTCGACGGCGGTCTGCGCCCTGCCACCCTCGTGGAGCTGGCGGCTGAGGTCGGCCACACCCTCCCGGTGACCGACCCGGACGCTCTCGCCGTCTGGTACTACGAGGCCGCCAACTCCGGTGACCTGGTGCGCTACATATCCACCTTCGAGCACACCCTCGCCGTGATGCAGACCCGCGAGGGCCTGTTGCGCACCGCCGAGGAGTATGTGCTCGACCTGGCCGAGGACGGCGTCGTCTACGGCGAGGTCCGCTACGCCCCCGAGCTGATGGTCAACGGCGGTCTGGCCATGGCCGAGGTCGTCGAGACCGTCCAGGAGGGACTGGCCGCCGGCATGGCCAAGGCGGCGGCCCAGGGCACCCCGGTCCGGGTCGGCACGCTCCTCTGCGGCATGCGCATGTTCGACCGCTGCGCGGAGACCGCCGACCTGGCTGTGGCGTTCCGGGACGCGGGCGTCGTCGGCTTCGACATCGCGGGCGCCGAGGACGGCTTCCCGCCCGCCGACCACCTGGCCGCCTTCGAACACCTGCGCAGCGAAAACGTCCCCTTCACCATCCACGCCGGGGAGGCCCACGGACTGCCCAGCATCCACCAGGCCCTCCAGGTCTGCGGCGCCCAGCGCATCGGCCACGGCGTCCGCATCACCGAGGACATCGTCGACGGCAAGCTCGGCCGCCTCGCCTCCTGGGTCCGCGACCGCCGGATCGCGCTGGAGATGTGCCCCACCTCCAACCTGCAGACCGGCGCGGCCACCTCCATCGCCGAGCACCCGGTCACGGCCCTGAAGGACCTCGGCTTCCGCGTCACCCTCAACACCGACAACCGCCTGGTCTCGGGCACCACCATGACCCGTGAGATGACCCTGCTCGTCGAGGAGGCCGGCTGGGCGCTCGACGACCTGCGCACGGTCACCGTCAACGCCCTCAAGAGCGCCTTCATCCCGTTCGACGAGCGCAACGCCCTGATCGAGGACGTCGTGCTCCCCGGCTACGCGTCGGCGTCCTCGCGCTGAACCAGCCCGCGCACGTAGGCCGCCTGGCCGACATGCTGGAGATCGTCGGCCAGGACGCTCACCAGCCGCACGCCGAGGGTGACGGCCGGCGTCCACCGCTCGTCCACGATCTGGTCCAGGTCCCCCGGTCCGAGGCCGTGCACGAACCCCAGCGTCTGTTCGTGCACGGCGTCGTAGTAGCCGGTCAGCAACTCGCCCGAGTCGGTGACCCGCACTCTGGCGACCTGTGCAGGGCTGTGCCCGAAGCCCGTGTCACGGGCCGGAAGGTCGAGACCGAAGCGCTTCTCCCAGCCCTGGGACAGCCAGACCTGGTCCCGTCCGGCGGCCTCGGCGACATGGTCGTCCTGCACGCGGGTGAGGTGCCAGACCAGCCAGGCGACGGAGTTGGCGTCGGGGGCGGGACGGGCGTGGAGGTCCGCCGGCGCCAGTCCGGCCACGACGGCGTGCACCTCCTCCTTGATCCGGCCGTACGCCTCGATGAGAACGTCCTTCACATCCATGTGTCCACCATCGGCCATCGGCGCCACGGCCGCACCACCCCGGAACACCTGCCGCGAGGAATCCGTCAGCTGCCGGGCGCCCCGTGGAGATCACGGTGCGCAGTCGGAAGTCCACGGCCGTCGTCCTCACGGCGCTGCGCGTGCGCGTGGTCGGACGCACCTGCCCGGCCCAGGGCGACGCCTGCCGTACCGCGTGTCGACCGAGGACCCGGAGGTGCTGATGGTGACCGTGGATCCGCGCCACACGTACGCCACCTGGCAGCACCAGTGGGCGCCCGTCACACCGGGAGGCGTGTGCGCTGACTCCCATCGGATTCTTCTGTTGGACCGATGCCCCCAGGTCGCGAAAGAGTGGAGACCGGTTCTCAGGGACTCCGGTCCCACCGTGCCAACCACTCTGGAGTCGCGTTGTACACCGCACACCCCGACCGCTACGCGGACATGCCCTACCGGCGCACCGGACGCAGCGGCCTGAAACTGCCCGCGCTCTCGCTCGGTCTGTGGCACAACTTCGGTCCCGACCGGTCCGTCGAGACCCAGCGCGCCATCCTGCGCCGCGCCTTCGACCTCGGCGTCACCCACTTCGACCTGGCCAACAACTACGGTCCGCCGCCCGGCTCCGCCGAGTCCGCCCTCGGTGACGCGCTGAAGGCCGACTTCGCCCCGTACCGCGACGAACTGGTCATCTCCACCAAGGCGGGCTATCTGATGTGGCCCGGCCCGTACGGTGAGTGGGGCTCCCGGAAGTACGTGCTCTCCTCGCTCGACCAGAGCCTGCGGCGCATGGGCCTCGACTACGTCGACATCTTCTACTCGCACCGCCCCGACCCAAAGACTCCGCTGGAGGAGACGATGGGCGCGCTGCACTCGGCAGTCCAGCAGGGCAAGGCGCTGTACGTCGGCATCTCCAACTACTCGGCCGGGCAGACCCGCGAGGCCGCCCGCATCCTGGGCGAGCTGGGCACACCGCTCCTCATCCACCAGCCGCGCTACTCGATGCTCGACCGGCGTCCCGAGAGTGAGGGCCTGCTCGACGCCCTCGACGAACTCCAGGTCGGCTCCACCGTCTTCTCCCCGCTGGAGCAGGGCCTGCTGACCTCCCGTTACCTCGACGGCATCCCGGAGGGCTCGCGCGCTGCGAGCGACAGCCCGTTCCTCAACTCCGACGTCCTCACCGAGGACCTGGTGGGCAGGTTGCGCGCGCTCGACGAGGTCGCCAAGTCACGCGGTCAGACCCTCGCGCAGCTCGCCCTCGCCTGGGTGCTGCGCGGCGGCCGGGTCACCTCCGCGCTCGTCGGCGCGAGCAGCGCCCGGCAGATCGAGGACAGCGTCGGCGCCATCGCCAACCTCGACTTCGACGCGGACGAGCTGGCCCGCATCGACGCGATCATCGAGGGCCGGGGCTGACGTTCCGTTCCTCGATCCGCTCCTCCAGTCGGACCGTCACCGACTCGCCCGCCCCCTTGTCGATCGCTCTGCGTACCTCGCCGTTGACGGGCAGCTTGTGGGTGCCGTCGCCCAGGGCCATGAAGGAACCGCGGAAAGGGTGTCCGTCGATCGTCCCGCGCACCTTGACCAGGCCGCGGGTGCCGAAGAAGGCGACGGACTCGGGCCACACGAGATAGGTCCAGCCGCCCTTGGCGGGGCTCTTGCGCAGCTCCGCGGTGAACTGCTCGTCGAGCGTGCTCATGATGTCGTCCTTCGCTCCCGGTCGTCCTCTCCTGCATACGAGACCACCGGGAGCGCGGAAACTCGTCGCGAGGCGGCGAGCGATCCGGTGCTACGTCGCTACGTCGCTACGCCGCCGACGGCGGCACCCGGTCCAGGAAGCCGTACACGCTGCGGATGCGGCCCTCGGCGTCGAGCCTGATCACGTCGAACCCGGCGACCGGGCGGCACCGTCCGCCTCGTCCACCAGCTCCCAGCCGAAGCGGGCGGTGTCGTGGTGACCGTCGACGGCCGTGGTCAGATGGAAGGCGAGGGCGGGGAACTGGGTGCGTGCCGCCGTGATCAGCGCGGCGATCTCCGCGTGCCCGCGCACCTCGGCCAGCGGATCGGTGTAGCCGCCGTCGGCGGCCCAGGCGGCGGCGACCGCTTCGGTCATCGTCTCCTCGCCGGAGGCGTTCCAGGCCGCGAAGCAGCGGGCGACGGCGGACTCGTAGCGGTCGTGCATCGTGGACATGATCGTTGAACCCTTCGACGAGGAGATACGTAAAGGACGGGGACCGGACACGGAGCCGTCCACAGCCCCTCGTGATCCGGCACCGCACACGATGCCCGGAGGTGCCGGAGGGCGTCGATCACCTCGGAGGTCATGCCGAGGAAGGCCCGGTCGGAGGGCCCTGCGCATCGTTTCGGCCAACCATGCTCCCGCATATGCCAGGAGACTGGCCGAATTGGGATGGTGACAGAGCGTCAGGAGTGGCGATACTCGACTGGCAGGGCGGTTGAGCCATGAACCGACGCGCTTCCGTGCGCCCCCATGGTGTCGCCGTGCGTGACGGTCATGTCGCCAGACGTGCGTGACCAGGCAGGACTGCGCCCGGGCAACACTGTGAGACGAGCGGGACCGCGAGTCAGGCAGGACGGCGGAACGAGAGGAAGTCCGCGCGGCGAGCCGGACCGCGCGGGGTCGGCGGTGCGATCGGGGGAGCGAAGCGTGCATGACGAATTCCTGTGCCATGTCACCGCGTACGGCATGTGCGGCGGCCGACGCGTCGGCGTGCCCCTCGGTACCTACCGCGCTCCCACGCTGGCGCTGGCGCTGTGGTGGATGCGCGACCGCGCGTTATGGATCGCCGAACGCCTCGACCCGCAGCCGGAGAACCCGAGCTTCCCTCCGAACGCGGTCGTCCCGGTCGCCGCAACCGTCCCGGACGTGCCGAGCATGCTGCGCGACTGGTCCACCGACGGTATGCAGCAGGAGCTGGTCGCCGAGGAGTTGGCTGCCGGCAACCTGGTCCGGATCGCCACCAACGACGACACCACCGAGTACGAACTGCTCGCGGAGTCCGTCGACGCGGTACGCATGCAGCGCATCGTCCAGCGGATCACCGCTCCGGCCGCCTGATCCCGGGACGACGGCGCGGCCAGGCGCATATGTGGGCTGATCGGTAGAATTTTCCCCATGGCAGAGCGGTCGATCGCACCGACTGCGCCCGAACTCCTGCTGGAAACCGAGTCGGGCTCCACGGTGATGACCCCGAGCCACGAGTACCACGTGGGACGCGACCCGCTCAGCGACGTCGTCCTCGACGACGACCGGGTCTCGTGGCACCACGCGGTGCTCCGCGCCGAAGCCGGCCACTGGACGATCGAGGACGAGAACAGCACCAACGGCACCTACGCCGACGGCCACCGCGTCCGCGAGTGGGACGTGGGCCCCGGCAGCGTCATCCACTTCGCGAGCCTTCCCGACGGCCCCCGCGCGGTGCTCAGCGGCCTCGCTCCCGAACGCCCCTCCGGCATCTTCCGCCCCGCCTCCTCCGGCACGTTCCGGCAGCCCACCAGCGTCCGCCCGCTTCCGGAGCGGACCGTCCGCATCGGCCGCGCCGCCGACAACGACCTGGTCATCGACGACCTCGTCGTCTCCCGTCGGCACGCCGAGCTGCGGGCCCGCCCGGAGGGCACGTACGAGATCGTCGATCTCGGCAGCCACAACGGCACCTTCCTCAACGGTCGGTCCGTCGACCGCGCCCCGGTCACTCCCGGTGACGTAGTCGGCGTCGGCCACTCCGCGTTCTGCCTGGTCGGCGACGAACTGCGGGAGTACGTCGACACCGGCGAGGTCTCCCTGGACGTCCAGGAACTCACCGTCGCCGTCGACCGGGGCCGGAAGACACTGCTCGACAAGGTGGCGTTTCCGGTCGGCGAGAAATGCCTCCTGGCGGTCGTCGGCCCCAGCGGCGCCGGCAAGTCCACCCTCCTCAACGCCCTGACCGGGCAGCGCCCCGCCGACAGCGGCACGGTCCTGTACGACGGCCGCGACCTGTACCGCGACTACGCCGAACTGCGCCAGCGCATCGGCCTGGTCCCCCAGGACGACATCCTGCACGCCCAGCTGACCGTGCGCAGCGCCCTCGCCTACGCCGCCGAACTCCGCTTCCCACAGGACACCGCGAAGGCCGAGCGCCAGGCGCGGGTCGACGAGGTGATCCGCGAACTGGGCCTCGAACAGCGTGCCGACCAGCCCATCCACAGCCTCTCCGGCGGTCAGCGCAAGCGGGTCAGCGTCGCCCTGGAACTGCTGACGAAACCCTCGCTGCTGTTCCTGGACGAGCCGACCTCCGGTCTCGACCCCGGCATGGACCGCTCGGTGATGCACATGCTGCGCGGTCTCGCCGACGACGGCCGAACGGTCATCGTCGTCACCCACAGCGTTCTCAGCCTCGATGTCTGCGACCGGCTCCTCGTCCTCGCACCCGGCGGCAAGGTCGCCTACTACGGGCCGCCGGACGAGACCCTCGCCTTCTTCGGCTTCGCACAGTGGCCGGAGGCATTCGAGGCCTTCGAGCGGGACAGGGAGCGGGACTGGGCCGGGCAGTACCAGGACTCGCCCCTCCACCGCCGGTACGTGACCACGGCCATGGGCCAGCCGTATCTGCCCGACGAGGCGCCGGTCGCCGTGGCGCCTCCGCCCAAGCCGCAGAGCTGGAGCGCCCAGCTGGGCACACTCGTCCGCCGGTACGCGGCGGCGCTCGGCGCCGACCGCACCTTCCTCGCCATCATGATCGCCCTGCCGTTCGTGATGGGCGCGATGGCCAGGGCGCTCGCGGGGAGCACGCTGGACCGGGAGACCGCCATGAACGCCCTGCTCATCCTGTGCGTGGGCGGCGTGCTGACGGGAGCCGCGAACGCCGTACGCGAACTGGTCAAGGAACGGGTGATCTACCAGCGCGAGAGAGCCGTCGGCCTGTCCAGATCCGCCTACCTCATGTCCAAGGTCGTCGTCCTCGGCACCGTCACCGTCCTCCAGGCCGTCGTGCTCACCCTGGTCGCCCTGCTCGGCGTCGATCTGAACGCCCCCGGCGGCGAAGGGGTGCTGCTGCCGCCGCTGGCCGAGATCACGGTGGCCGTGGCGCTGCTCGCCTTCACCGCGATGATGCTGGGCCTGGTCGTCTCCGCGCTCGTCCGCAAGGAGGAGGTCACCATGCCGCTGCTGGTGCTCCTCGCGATCATCCAGGTCGTGTTCTGCGGCGCGCTGCTGGATGTGAAGGGCACGATCGTCCTCGAACAGCTGGCGTGGCTGGTGCCGTCGCGCTGGGCGTTCGCCGCGATGGCCGGCACCATCGACCTCGACCGGATCGTCCCCGACAGGACGGACCCGCTGTTCGAGCACGCGGTCGGCGTGTGGCTGCTCGACATGGGAATGCTCGTCGTCCTCGCGGTGCTCTGCGGCTACCTGGTCGCCCGTCTGCTGCGCCGCCGCGAACCCGCGGTGATGCGGAAGTAGTCGCGATGACGACCCCCGCCTTCCTCCCCACCCACGTCGTCCCGCCGGGCGGACTGCCCGCCTGGGAGGCCCCCGATCCGTCCCGTCCCACCGTGCCTCTCGACGCGCTGCTGCCGGTCCAGCTCCTGGACCGGCAGGGAGACTGGGGCCGTGTCCTGTGCGCCAACGGCTGGTCCGCCTGGGTCGACGGCCGCCTCCTCGTCGCCGTACCCCGGGAACCGCCCGTCGCAGGCACCGCCCTCGCCCGCACGGCGGACCCGCGCCCCCTGCTGGCCCGCGTCGAGGAGGCCCTGACGCGCTACCGCACCGAGGCGGAGGCCCTGGCCGCCGGACATCGCGACGGACAGTCCTTCCGCGACCGTACGAAGGGCCTGCGGATCGGGGTCGTCGTGGACGGCGAGTCGCTGTGGCTGTTCGACGCCGCGCACGAGCGGTGGGTGTACTGCGACGGGGCCCGGCTCAGTACGTTCGCCGTGGGCGACAAGCCGCACGACACCCCGGCCGACCCTCAGGTCCCACCGGCCGCAGCCCCGGCCCCGGAGCCGACCCGGGTCGTAGGGGACGGCGCGGGTGAGCCGGCGGATCACCGGCCCCCCGACCGCCGGGCGACCGGTCCACGACCCGGGGAACACGGGCCGAGCCAGGACGAACCCACGCGTCTGGTCCCTCCGGTGACCCCCGATGGGTGAGACCCAACCGTTCGCGGGGCGCCCGTCCGAGCTCGTGGGGCGGCAGATCGCGCGTTACCGCATCGAACGCGAGATCGGCCGTGGCGGCATGGCCGTCGTCTACCAGGCGCGCGACCTGCGGTTGGAGCGGACCGTCGCGCTGAAGCTGCTCGCCCCGGAACTGGCGCGCAACGACACCTTCCGTCGCCGCTTCACGTACGAGTCACGGGTGGCCGCCGCGATCGACCATCCGCACATCGTGCCGGTCTTCGAGGCGGGGGAGACGGACGGCCTCCTCTACATCGCCATGCGGTACGTCGCCGGGCGGGATCTGCGTCATCTCCTGGACCAGCAGGGCCCGTTGCCCGTCGCGACCGCCACCCGGATCGCCGCACAGGTCGCCTCCGCGCTCGACGCCGCGCACGACCACGGGCTGGTGCACCGGGACGTGAAGCCCGGCAACATCCTGGTCGCACAGGGCACCGACAGCGACCACCCCGAGCACGTCTACCTCACCGACTTCGGCCTGACGAAGAAGTCGCTGTCCCTGACGGGCTTCACGAGCGTCGGCCAGTTCGTGGGGACCCTCGACTATGTGGCGCCGGAACAGATCTCGGGCAAGCCCGTCGACGGCCGATGCGACGTCTACAGCCTCGCCTGCGTCGTCCACGAGACGCTGGCCGGCCGGCCGCCCTTCCAGCGGGACGACGACATGGCCCTGTTGTGGGCCCATCAGTACGACGAGCCGCCCCCGCTGACCCGTGCGCGCCGCGATCTGCCGCCGGCCGTGGACCAGGTCCTGGCGACGGCGCTGGCCAAGTCCCCGGACGAGCGGTACGACTCCTGCCTGTCCTTCGTGGCCGCGCTGAGGGCCGCTGACACCACACGCGGCTTCCCGCCGGGGCACGCGCCGACCCGGGCGGTCACGCCGACGACACCCGGACCGCCCGAAGTCCCGCCGGAGCCGCCCCGCTGGGCCAGGCCCGTCTTCACCGGGCCCGGCCGGCACCCCGACTGACGTCCAGCCGCTCGACGCGGGCCACGTTCTCCCGGTCGTCGGCGTCCTGGCTGGCCTCGGCGGCGAACCAGGCGTCAAGGATCTCCCTGAGCAGCGGCTCGGAGGTCAGCCGCAGGCCGATCGCCAGTACATTGGCGTCGTTCCAGCGCCGGGCGCCGTCTGCCGTGTACGCGTCCGTGCACAGGGCCGCCCGTACGCCGGGCACCTTGTTCGCGGCGATCGACGCGCCGGTGCCCGTCCAGCAGCACACGACGGCCTGGTCCGACGTGCCGGAGGCGACCTCCCGCGCCGCCGCCTCCGAGCAGGCCGCCCAGCGGGGGTCGTCCCCGGTGCGCAGCGCGCCATGGGTCAGCACTTCGTGGCCACGCTCGCGCAACTGCGTGACGAGGAGGCGGGCGACGGGTTCGTCCACATCGGAGGAGACGGAGATCCGCATGCTCCCAAGGCTACCCGGCTTTCCGTCACGCCTACGGGCGCGGCCACGGCTTGCCGTGCAGCCGCTGGATACCCGTGTTGCAGCGTTCGAGGTGGTCGGCGAACCCGGTGATGTCCTCGTCGGACCAGTCGGCCGGCATCATGGCGAGGGTGCGGACGTTGCCCTCCCGCTCCTCGTCGAGGCGGCGCTCACCCTCCTCGGTGATACGGAACTGGCGCGCCACGCCACCGTCCGGGTCGAGGGTGTGCGAGACCGGCACGGCCCGAAGGGCGGCGGCCATGTCTGCCGAGCCGGGCGGTCGGGTCGGTCGCCGCGGTGACGTGTCGTGGTGGTGAGGTGTGACGTCTCGATGGGATGAAGTGGCCTTCTTGGCCCGTCAGTTGACGGCTCATCGGATAATGTCCCAGCGTTCGGCAGAGATCGGTTCGTCGTGACGGCGCTTCAGGGCTGGCCCGAGAAGGTAAATGTAGTTAGCCTTACCTAAGTTTCCTTGTACGGTTCCTGTGTTGGCGAGACCGGTCCGGAGGGATGTGTGAGAAGAGCGGACCCGCCGGGACGGAACGTTCTGTGGCGCGCGGTCGGCGGGCAGCGTCGGGACGTCGTGCTGGGCACGGTTGTGGGGATGGGGCACCAGACGGGCGAGGCCCTGGTGCCGGTGCTCATCGGACTGGCCATCGAGCGCGGAGTCGTGGGGGGCGACGTCCCCGGTCTGCTCCTCTGGCTCGCCGTCCTCGCGGCCGTGTACGTCGGACTCTCCGTCAGCTTCCGCTTCAGTGCCCGCGCGGGCGAACGCGCCTCCGTCACCGCCGCACACCACCTCAGAACCCGACTCGTCGGCCGTGTCCTCGCCCCCGAGGGCGGCGCCGAAGAGGGGAGGCTGCCGGGCGAGTTGACGAACATCGCCACCGAGGACGCGAAGCGGGTCGGTGCCGTCGCCATGGCCCTCATCGTCGCCTTCGCGGCCACCGCGGGCCTCGTGGTCAGCGCGGTGGCCCTGCTGCGGGTGTCCCTGGGGCTGGGCCTGCTCGTCCTGCTGGGCACCCCGCTGCTGCTGTGGCTGGGACACCTGCTGAGCAAGCCTCTGGAACGGCGCAGCGAGACCGAACAGGAACGCGCGGCGCGGGCCTCCGGTGTCGCCGCCGACCTGGTGGCCGGACTGCGCGTCCTCAAGGGCATCGGCGCCGAGACGGCGGCCGTCGCCCGCTACCGGCTCGTCAGCCGGGACTCCCTCTCCGCGACCCTGCGTGCCGCCCGCGCCGAGGCCTGGCAGAACGGCGTCGTCACCATCCTCACCGGCGCGTTCATCGCCCTGGTGGCCCTCGTCGGCGGGCGACTCGCGGCACGCGGCGACATCGGCCTCGGTGAACTCGTCTCCTCCGTCGGGCTCGCTCTCTTCCTCATCGGTCCGCTCACCGAATTCGCCTGGGTCAACGCCGAGTTGGCGCAAGGCCGCGCCTCCGCGGCCCGGATCGCGGAAGTCCTGGACGCCCCCGGCGCCGTAGCCCCGGGTCCGTCGGCCGTCGACATCCGGGCACGTGGTGTCGAGGGACGGCTGACGCTCCGCGACCTCTCCCACGGCACCCTGCGCGGCGTGGACGTCGACATCGCCCCCGGCGAGACCGTCGGCGTCGCCACCACCGATCCCGCCGACGCCGCCGCGCTGCTGCGCTGTCTCGGTCGCGGCGCCGACCCCGACTACGGTGCCGTGGAACTGGACGGCACGGCACTGACCGCCCTCGGCCTGGACGGGCTCCGCGCGACGGTCCTCGTCGCCGAACACGACGCCGACCTGTTCGAGGGCACGCTCCTGGAGAACGTCACGGCGGCGGTCGGCGCCGTCCCGGCGACGGTCACGGTCGCGATGGCCGCCTCCGGCACCGACGAGGTCGCCGACACGCTGCCCGACGGCGTCGACACGCCCGTGACCGCACGCGGCCGTTCACTCTCCGGCGGACAACGGCAGCGGGTCGCGCTCGCACGGGCCCTCGCGGCCGACGCGCCGGTGCTGGTCCTGCACGAGCCCGCCACCGCCGTCGACGCCGTCACCGAGACACGGATCGCCGCCGGGATCAGGGACGTCCGCAGCGGGCGCACCACGCTCCTGGTGACCAACAGCCCCGCCCTGCTCGCCGTCGCCGACCGGGTCGTCCTCCTCCGCGCCGGCCGCGTCACCGCGACCGGCGACCACGAGCGGCTCGTCCACGAGTGCGCCGACTACCGTACGGCGGTCCTCACATGACCGAACCCGCCCAGACCGCCGACACCGCCGAGGCCCCCAAGGCGATCGAGACCGCCGAGGCCATCGAGACCGTGGAGACCGGGGCCCCCGGCGGCGACCGCGCCGGACCCGTCCTGCTCCCCGTCGCCACCCCCGCCCGCACCCGGGCGGCCGTGGCCGAACTGCTGCGCCCGCAACGCCGGCTGGCGCTGTCCGCGTTCACCGTCATGGTCGGCTCCACCGCCGTCGGGCTGCTGGTGCAGCCCCTGCTGGGCCGGATCGTCGACCTGGCCGCCGAGCGCGGGTCCGCCGACGCCGTCACGGCCACCGCCGGGCTTCTGGTGGCGGTAGCCGTGGCACAGGGCGTCACCGCCGGGTTCGGGCTGTCGCAGATCGCCCGGCTCGGCGAGACGACCCTGGCCCGGCTGCGTGAACTCTTCGTGGCACGGGCCCTGGCACTGCCGCTGGACCGGGTCGAGAAGGCAGGCGCCGGTGACCTGACCGCCCGGGTCACCGCCGACGTGTCCCTCATCGCCGACGCCGTACGCACCGCGCTGCCCGCGCTGGGCCGTTCCCTGCTCACCATCGTCCTCACTCTCGGGGCGATGGCCCTGCTCGACTGGCGTTTCCTGCTGGCCGCGCTGCTCGCGGTGCCCGTACAGGCGGCCACCGCGCGCTGGTACGTCACCCGTGCCGTCCCGCTCTACGCGGAGCAGCGGGTGGCCGCGGGCGCCCAGCAGCAGCAGCTGCTCGACACCATCGGCGGCAGCTCCACCCTGCGGGCGTTCCGGTTGGGACGGGAACACACCGAGCGGGTCACCGATCGGTCCTGGTCCGTCGTGGCCCTGACCATGCGGGGCGTACGGCTCGTCCTCGGCTTCTACAGCCGACTGCACATCGCCGAGTACCTCGGTCTCGCCGCCGTCCTGGGCACCGGCTACTGGCTGGTCCGCCAGGGCTCGGCCAGCATCGGTACGGCGACCGCCGCCGCCCTGTACTTCCACAGCCTGTTCGGGCCCGTCAACGCGGCCCTCGCCCTCCTCGACGACGCCCAGTCGGCCACGGCGGGCCTCGCCCGCCTCGTCGGCGTCACGGACGAACCCGCTCCCCCGGCGCCGAAGCACACCGTCGAGGCCGGCCGCGTCGACGTCACCGTCCGAGGTCTGAGCCACGCCTACCGCACCGGTCACCCAGTTCTGCACGACATCGACCTGACGATCCGCCACGGCGAACGCGTCGCCCTCGTCGGCGCCAGCGGGGCCGGCAAGACCACCCTGGCCAGACTCGTCGCGGGCATCCAGCCGCCCACCACCGGAACGGTCCTGGTCGGCGGCCTGCCACCCACCGAACTCGGCGCCGCCGCCTCCCGCACGATAGCCCTGATCACCCAGGAGACCCATGTCTTCGCGGGCCCCCTCGCCGACGACCTGCGGCTCGCCAAACCCGACGCCACCGACGACGAACTGCGCGCCGCACTCGACCGCGTCGACGCCCTCGCCTGGGCCGAGGCCCTGCCCGACGGGCTCGCCACGGTCGTCGGCGACGGCGGCCACCGGCTGAGCGGCGAGCGCACGCAGGCCCTCGCGCTGGCCCGGCTCGTACTCGCCGACCCACCCCTGGTGATCCTCGACGAAGCCACCGCCGAGGCGGGCAGCGCCGGAGCACGCGCCCTGGAGAAGTCGGTCGCCCGCGCCGTGGACTGCCGCACCGCGCTGATCGTCGCCCACCGCCTCAGCCAGGCCGCGACCGCCGACCGTGTCGTCGTCATGGAAGCCGGCCGTGTCGTCGAGAGCGGCACCCACGACGAACTCCGCGCCGCGCGGGGCCCCTACGCCGCCCTGTGGGCGGCCTGGTCGGACGCCCGTGACACCGGCCCCCGGCCGGCCCCCGAGACCCCCACACGAACCGCTCCACAGGAACCCGAACCGAAGGACCGCTGATGTTCCGCTCCCGTAGAGCGCCACGGCTCGCCGTCGCGCTCGCCTCCGCCACCCTGTTCCTCGCCACCGCCTGCGGTGGCGGCTCCGCCTCCGACGACGCCTCCGACGCGTCGGACGCCGGCGCGGAGGAGAGCACCTCCGGCGGCTCCGCCTTCCCTGTCTCCATCGACCACAAGTACGGCAGCACGACGATCGAGGCCGAGCCCCAGCGGATCGTCACCGTCGGCCTCACCGACCAGGACGCGGTCCTCGCCCTCGGCAAGGTCCCCGTCGGCACCACCGAATGGCTCGGCGGCTACAAGGGCGCCATCGGACCCTGGGCCGAGGACAAGCTCGGCGGCGCCGAGGCACCCACCGTCCTCAAGGACACCGGCACCGGCCCGCAGGTCGAGAAGATCGCCGCCCTCAAGCCCGACCTGATCCTCGCGGTGTACGGCGGACTCACCAAGGAACAGTACGAGTCGCTGTCGAAGTTCGCCCCCGTCGTCGCCCAGCCGAAGAAGTACAACGACTACGGCGTCCCCTGGCAGGAGCAGACCGAGACCGTCGGTAAGGCGCTCGGTAAGCCGGAGGAAGCCGCCGAGGTGGTCGCGGACACCGAGGCGAAGATCAAGGCCGCCGCCGAGGAGCACCCCGACTTCAAGGGCGCCACGGCGGTCATGGCCACGCCGTACGAGGGCATGTTCGTCTTCGGCAGCCAGGACGCGCGCTCGCGCCTGCTGACCGGCCTCGGCTTCTCCCTGCCGGCGGACCTGGACAAGGTGATCGGTGACCAGTTCGGCGCGAACATCAGCAAGGAGCGCACCGATCTGCTCGACCAGGACGCCATCGTGTGGATCGTCGGAGATCCGGCCGAGGACGCCGCCACGCTGCACAAGGACGCCTCGTACAAGGATCTGACGGTTGTGAAGCAGGCCCGCGAGGTCTTCGTCGACGAGTCCAGCGACTACGGCAACGCCACGTCGTTCGTCTCGGCGCTCAGCCTGCCGTACGTGGTCGAACGGCTGGTCCCGCAGCTGGCGGCGGCCGTCGACGGCAAGACAAACACGAAGGTGGAGCAGCCCGCGTCCTGACGCGGCGGGAGCCGGAGGAGGGGGCCGGTCGAGCGACCGGCCCCCTCCTCCGGCAGGTCAGCCGTCCATCGACTCGGCCAGGCTCCGGGGCCGCATGTCGGTCCAGTGGGTCTCGACATGATCCAGGCAGGACTGCCGCGAGCCGGGCCCGTGAACCACCCGCCAGCCGGCCGGCACGTCCACGAAGTCCGGCCACAGACTGTGCTGGTTCTCGTCGTTGACCAGCACCAGGTAGACGCCCTCGGGGTCCTCGAACGGGTTGCTCATACCACTCCTCTTCCTCACTTCGGGTTCCGCTCCGCCCACGCGAGGAGCCCTCGCAGGGCCCGGAACCAGGTCTCGGCGAGATCCTGGACCGTCTCGCGCGGCAACAGCCCCTCCAGATACGACCAGTGCGCGGCCAGCACCGGCCCGTCCGCCCGGTCCTCGGTCACCACGTTGATCTCCAGCGCGTGACCCTCCCGCATCGAGCCCTCCGGCCCGATGTCCGCCGCGTCCTCCTCCGGCGCGTACGACCAGTCGGTCTCCTCCGGAATGCCGAACCGGCCCAGATAGTTGAACTCGACCCGGGCCGGCTCGCAGGCCGCCAGCACCTCGCGTGTCCGGGGATTGAGGTACCGCAACAGGCCGTACCCGACACCGTTCGCGGGCAGCGACGCCAGATGCCCGCGCACCCGCCGCACGGCGTCCTCGGCGGCCCGGCCGCCCGCGAAGGCCTCCGCCGTGTCGACCGGACCCGGATCGAGCCGGACCGGGAAGACACTGGTGAACCAGCCGACCGTACGGGAGAGGTCGACCCCGTCGCCGCCCAGCTCCTCCTCGCGGCCGTGCCCTTCGAGATCCACCAGGACCGAGGTGTCCGAACCGCCGTCCCGTCGCCGCCGGTCCGCGAAGGCCAGGCCCAGCGCCGCCAGCAGCACGTCGTTGACGGCGGCACCGAACGCGGCCGGCACGGCCGACAGCAGGGGACCGGTGTCCTCGGCGGGCATCCGGAGCACCACCTCGCGCCGGGTCGCGGTGGTGTCGCGGTCCGGGTCGGGCTCCCGCAGAAGCGGGAACGGCTCGGCGCCACCCGCCAGGACGCTTTCCCAGACGGGGAGTTCGGCCTCCCGGGCCGGCTCCCGGGCCAGCTCGGTGAGCAGCCGCGACCAGCTCGCGAACGAGGTGTCGACCGGGTCCAGCCGCACCGGCCGCCCGGCGCGGACGTCCCGCCACGCGGCGGCCAGGTCGGGCAGCAGCACCCGCCAGGACACACCGTCGACCACCAGATGGTGGGCCGTCAGCAGCAGTCGGCCCGGCGCGTCACCCGCGTCGAACCACACGGCCCTGACCATCACACCCGCGTCCGGATCAAGGAGCGCCCGTGCCGCCCGCGCGTGCTCGGCCACGGCCGCGTCGAGAGCCGCCGCGTCGAGCCCGGCCACGTCCACACGGTCGATCCACCCGGCGGCGTCGACCGCCCCGATGGCGGGCACCCGCAGCGACCAGTCGTCGGGGGCGTCGGGCGACGGCCGCAGGAGGGTCGCCCGCAGCAGGTCGTGCCGGTCGGCGAGGGCCTGGAGCACGGCGGTCAGGCCGGGCAGGTCCAGTGCGGCGGGGGTGCGGACGAGCGCCGACTGGTGGTAGGACGCGAACGGGCCGCCCAGTTCGCGCAGCCAGTGCATGACCGGGGTGAGCGGCGCGATGCCGGTGCCGTCGTCCTCGGGACGGTGGACGGACGAGTCGACGGCCTCGGCGACCGTGCCCAGCGCCGCCACCGTGCGATGACGGAACACCAGCCGGGGCGTGATGCGGACGCCCGCCGTACGCGCCCGGCCCACGAGCTGCATCGCGACGATGCTGTCGCCGCCGAGGGCGAAGAAGTCGTCGTCCACGCCGACCTGTCCGAGCCCCAGCACGTCGGCGAAGACCGCGCAGAGCGTCTTCTCCACCGGGGTGGCGGGCGCGCGGCCGGAGGACTGGGCGGAGAAGTCGGGCGTGGGCAGCGCGGACCGGTCCAGCTTGCCGTTCGCCAGCTCCGGGAACCGGTCCAGGGCCACGACGGCCGCCGGGACCATGTGATCGGGGAGCCGGGCGGCGACATGGGCGCGCAGCGCCGCGGGCTCGGGCACGGTGCCCGCGGACGACGGGACCACATGGGCCACGAGCAGCTTGCGCGTCCCGTCCTGACGTACCGTCACCAGGGCCTGGCCGACGGTCGGATGGGCGGCCAGCGCGGACTCGATCTCCGCCGGTTCGATCCGGAAGCCACGGATCTTGACCTGGTCGTCGGCCCGTCCGAGATAGTCCAGCCGTCCGTCGGCCGTCCAGCGGGCCAGGTCGCCGGTCCGGTACAGCCGTGAGCCGGGTGCCCCGAACGGGTCGGCCACGAAGCGCTCGGCCGTCAGCCCGGGGGAGCCCAGATAGCCGCGGGCCAGACCGCCGCCCGCCAGGTACAGCTCGCCGGTGACACCGGGCGGCACGGGCTGCAGGAGCCCGTCGAGGACGTACGCCCGGGTGCCGGCCACCGGCCGCCCCACGAGCGGGCGTTCACTGTCCCCGATGCGTCCCACCAGGGCGTCCACGGTCGACTCGGTCGGCCCGTACAGGTTGAACGCCTCGGTGTCGCGCAGCCCGGCCAGCCGCTGCCACAGCGCGACCGGCACCGCCTCGCCGCCCACCCCGACCACCGCGAGGGGGCAGTCGTCACCGCGCAGCAGACCACTGTCGGCCATCTGCGCGAGGAACGACGGGGTGACCTCCAGGAAGTCGAATCGGTGCTCGACAACCGCGGCGGCGAGCAGTTCGGGGTCGCGCCGCACCTCCTCGGACACGATGTGCACACAGTGCCCGTCCAGCAGCCACAGCTGGGGCTGCCAGGACGCGTCGAAGAAGAACGACCAGGCGTGCCCCGCCCGCAGATGCCGCCGCCCGGCCGCCTCGATCGCAGGCGCGTACAGCGTCTCGCGATGGCTGTGGAAGAGATGGCCCAGGCTCTCGTGGGTGATCACCACGCCCTTGGGGCGGCCCGTGGAGCCGGAGGTGTAGATGACGTACGCCGGATGGCGGGGCGTCAGGTCCCCGTCCCGGTCGGCGTCGGTGAGGTCCGTGGCGTCCCGGGCGGCGATCCGGTCGACGGTGGCGGGATCGTCGAGCACCAGGCGCCCGGCGTCCGGCGGAAGCGCCGACACCAGCTCCCGGGTGGTGAGGGTCAGCACCGGCCGGGCGTCGTCCAGGACGTCCGCCGTACGGTCCGTCGGCGCGTCGGGATCGAGCGGCAGGTACGCCGCACCCGCCTTGTGCACGGCCAGTACGGCCACCAGGAACCGTGCGGTGCGCGGCAGCGCGAGGCCCACCGACCGCTCCGGCCCGGCGCCGAGTTCCACCAGGAGGCGGGCCAGGCGGTTGGCCTCGGTGTTGAGTTCGGCGAAGGTCAGCTCGACGCCGTCGGAGGCCGCGGCGGGCAGCCGGGGACGGCGCCGAACCTGTTCCTCGAAGAGCGCGGGCACGGTGGTCGGCCCGGTGACGACCGGACGGCTCTGCCAGCCACCGGTCAGGCGGCGTCGCTCATCGGCGTCCAGGATGTCGATGCGACCGAGCGTCAGGTCCGGGTCGGCGGCGACGGCCCGCAGCACACGCCGCAGCCGGTCCGCGAAGGACCGCGCGGTCGCGTGGTCGAACAGATCGGCGCTGTACTCCAGCACACCGTCCACGCCACTGCCGTCGCCGCGCTCCACGAAGTCGAAGGACAGGTCGAACTTCGCGGTGGTATTGACGACTTCGTCCCGGCGTGCCCGCAGTCCGGGCAGTCCGGCGTCCTCCCCGTCGGCGGCCAGATACACAACCATCACCTGGAACAGCGGATGCCGGGCCAGCGACCGGGCCGGGTTCAGCACCTCCACCAGCCGCTCGAACGGCACCTCCTGATGGTCGAAGGCGGCCAGATCGGCCTCCCGGACCCGGGCCAACAGCTCCCGGAACGTCGGCTCCCCGGAGGTGTCCGTGCGCAGTACCAGCGTGTTGAGGAAGAACCCGACCAGGTCCTCCAGGGCCGCATCGGTCCGCCCGGAGATCGGGCTGCCGATCGGGATGTCGTGCCCGGCGCCGAGCCTGCTGAGCACCGTCGCCACGGCGGCCTGCATCACCATGAACACACTGACGCCGTTCTCACGCGCCAGCCTGTGCAACCGCGCGGCCAGTTCGGCGTCGAGCGACAGGTCGGCGGCGCCACCCCGATACGTCGACTCCGGCGGACGCGGCCGGTCGACGGGCAGCACCAGCTCCTCCGGCAGCCCCTCCAGAGCCTGCCGCCAGTAGGAGACCTGACGTGCCGCCGGACTGTCCGGGTCCCTCTCGTCGCCGAGGACGTCCCGCTGCCACAGGGTGTAGTCGGCGTACTGGACCGGCAACGGCTCCCACCCGGGCGCCCGTCCGGCCGCACGGGCCGCGTAGGCGACCGCCAGATCCCGGATCAGCGGGCGCTCGGACCACTCGTCCCCGGCGATGTGGTGCAGCAGGAGCAGCAGCGTCCACTCCCGCCGCCCCGAACGGAACACATGGACGCGCAACGGCGGTTCACGGTCCAGCTCGAAGGCGTACGCCCCCGCCCGAGCCAATCGCCCGGGAAGCAGTTCGGGACTGGTGTCCTCCACCTCGAACGGTACGGACACCTCCTCCAGGTCCAGCACCCGCTGGAAGGCCCGCCCCTCCTCGTCGGGGAAGACCGTGCGCAGCGTCTCGTGCCGGACGACCAGATCGCGCACGGCCGCCCGTAGCGCCTCGACGTCCAGGTCACCGGTCAGCCGCCAGGCCGAGGGGATGTTGTACGTCGCGCTCGGGCCCTCCACCTGGTACAGCACCCACAGGCGCTGCTGCGCGGACGAAAGTGGCAGCCGCTCGGGACGCGCCCGCACCCCGAGCGCGGGCCGGGCCCGGACATCAGCCGTGGAGCCCTCGGCCAACCGCCGGGCGAGCCGTGCCACCGTCGGCGCGTCGAACACCGTACGCAGCGACACATCCGCCCCGAACGCCGCCCGGACCCCGGCGACCAGCCGCATGGCGAGCAGCGAGTGGCCGCCCAGGACGAAGAAGTCGTCGTCGACGCCGACCCGGTCCACGCCCAGGACGTCCGCGAACAGACCGCAGAGGATCTCCTCCCGCGGATCCGGCGCCCGGCCGCCCGTGCCGCCGCCCGCCGCGAAGCCGGGCGCGGGCAGCGCCCGGCGGTCCAGCTTGCCGTTGGGCGTCAGCGGCAGCGCGTCGAGGACGACGACGGCGGCCGGGACCATGTGCTCGGGGAGGAACGTGGCGGTGTGGTTACGCAGCACCGCCGGGTCGGTGGCCTGTCCGGCGGCGGGGACGACGTAGGCGACGAGCCGCTGCTCGTGCGGGACGACGACCACGTGGGCCACGGACTCGTGCCGGGCGAGCACGGCCTCGGTCTCACCGGGCTCCACGCGCACCCCACGGATCTTGACCTGGTGGTCGGTCCGGCCGAGGAAGTCGAGCGTGCCGTCCGCCCGCCAGCGGGCCAGGTCGCCCGTGCGGTACATACGGGCGCCCGGACCGCCGTAGGGGTCCGCGACGAACCGCTCGGCCGTGAGGCCGGGGCGGTCGAGGTAGCCACGCGCGAGCTGGACCCCCGCCAGATACAGCTCACCCGCGACGCCCGGCGGTACCGGCCGCAGCGCCGTGTCCAGGACGTACACCCGGGTGTTCCAGACCGGACGACCGATCACCACCCGGTCGGCGCCCGGAACGACCTGGCCCGCCGTGACGTCGACCGACGCCTCCGTCGGCCCGTACAGATTGTGCAGGTCGGCCGACAGCACCTCGTGGAAACGTTCCGCCACCGCTGACGGCAGCGCCTCTCCGCTGCACATCACCCGCCGCAGACCCGTGCACCGCGCGGCGGTCGGCTCCTCCAGGAACACCTGGAGCATCGACGGCACGAAGTGCGTGGTCGTGACCTCCTGTGCACGGATCAGCTCCGCCAGATACGCCGGGTCCTTGTGGCCCTCCGGCCGGGCGACCACCAGCGCGGCCCCGGTGATCAGCGGCCAGAAGAACTCCCACACCGACACGTCGAACCCGGACGGCGTCTTCTGCAGCACCCGGTCGTCGGGGCCCAGCCCGTACGCGTCCTGCATCCACAGCAGCCGGTTCACGATGCCCTCGTGCGGCACGACCACGCCCTTGGGGCGGCCCGTCGAGCCGGAGGTGTAGACCACATAGGCCGGGCTCGACGGATCGTAGGCCGTGGGCAGTTCACCCTCCACGCCCTCCGGGAGCGCGTCCTCGACGACGCACACCGGCCGGGCCTCCTCCAGCATGAGCGCCAGCCGCTCCCGCGGCTGATCGGCATCGAGCGGCAGATAGGCCCCGCCCGCCCGGTGCACCGCCAGCAGGGCCACGAGGAGGTCCGCCGAACGCGGCAACGCCACCGCCACCGTGCGCTCCGGGCCCACGCCCCGGCCGGCCAGGACCCGAGCCGTCCGCTCGACCCGGGCGTCCAACTCCGCGTAGGTCAGCCGCTGCTCACCGTAGACGAGAGCGAGGGCGTCCGGCGTCCGCGCCGCCTGGGCACGGAACAGCTCCGGCAGCGTCGTCGCGGGCACATGCCGCCCGGTGTCGATCCACCGGACGAGCACCGATTCCCGCTCGGTCCCCTCCAGCACCTCCAGGTCCCGTACGGGAATGTCGGGCCGAGCGGCAACCTGCTCCAGCAGCCGTGCCAGCCGCCCGGCCAGCCGCCGGGCCGTCGTCTCGTCGCACAGGTCGAGCGCGTACTCCAGAAGCAGGGTGAGGCGGTCTCGGCCCCCCTCATCCACGAAGGTGAAGTGGAGGTCGAACTTGGCCATGCCCGTGTCCATGTCGAACCACTCGGTCGGCATGCCGAGCACGTCCGGGTCGCCGTCGGGCCGGTGGTGGTAGCCCACCATGACCTGGAAGAGCGGATTGCGGCCGGCGACCCGGGGCGGGTTGGCGGCCTCGACGACGTGGTCGAAGGGCAGGTCCTGGTGCTCGAACGCCTCCAGGGCGGACTCCCGGACCCGCTCCAGGAGTTGGACGAAGGTCAGGTCGGACTCCCCGCCCGACAGATCGGTGCGCAGCACCAGCGTGTTCACGAAGAACCCGACCAGGTCGTCCAGCGCGTCGTCCGTACGCCCCGCGACGGGTGCCCCCAGCGGAATGTCGTCCCCGGCGCCGAGCCGGTGCAGCAGCGCCGCCGTGGCCGCCTGGAACAGCATGAACATGCTGGTGCGGGTGGCGCCGGACAGCTCGCGCAGGGCACGGCAGGCGGCGGGCGAGAGGTCCAGGCGGACCTTGCCGCCCCGCCCGGTGGGCTCCTCCGGCCGGGGTCGGTCCAGCGGCAGCGACAGCTCCTCCGGAAGCTCGCGCAGGGCCTCCGTCCAGTGGGCGAGCTGGGCCTCGCCGACCTGACCGAGCAGCGTGTCCTGCCAGAGGGTGTAGTCGGCGTACTGGACCGGCAGCGGCGCCCACCGAGGTGCGCGGCCCTCGACGCGGGCCCGGTACGCGGTGCTGAGATCAGCGAGGAACGGCCGGTCCGACCACTCGTCGGTGGTGATGTGATGCAGCACCAGCGCCACCACATGCTCGCCCGGTCCCAGCCGCAACACCTCGGCCCGTACGGGCAGTTCGGCGCTGAGATCGAAGGGGCGACGCTGAGCCTCCTCGATCCGCGCGGCCAGCCCCTCCTCGGGGACGTCGGCCATCAGGAACTCGGGCTCGGCCGTGCCGGGCGGCACGATCCACTGATACGGCTCGCCGTCCTCCTCCAGGAACCGTGTCCGCAAGGCCTCATGACGGTCCGCCACATCACTGAGAGCGACCCGCAGGGTGCCGACGTCCAGCTCACCGCGCAGGCGGAACACGAGGGGGAAGTTGTAGGCGACCCCGCCGCCGGTGATGCGCTGAACCAGCCACAGCCTCCGCTGTGCCGCCGAGAGCGGGATGCGGGCGGGCCGCTCGGCCGCCGGCCGCAGTACGGGCCGCGCGGGCCGACCGGCCCCCGTCCGCAGAGCCAGCGCCTCGGGAGTGGGCGCCTCGAACAGGTCCCGGATCGCCAGTTCCGCGCCCAGTTCGGTGCGCGCCCGGCTGATCAGCCGGGTCGCCAGCAGTGAATGGCCGCCCAGATCGAAGAAGTTGTCCTCCGCGCCGGTGCGGGACAGCCCCAGCACCTCCGCGAAGAGCCGGCACAGCACCTCCTCCACCGGGGTCGCCGGGCCCCGCCCCTCCGACAGGGCCACCGCCGGCTCGGCGTCCGGCAGTGCCCGTACATCGAGCTTGCCGTTGTCGTTCATCGGCAGCCGTGGCAGGGCCACGAAGGCGGCCGGGACCATGTAGCCGGGCAGCCGCCGCCCCAGGTCCTCACGCAGCCGGCGTACGAGGGCCCCGTTGCCGCGTGTGGCGGTCGGGGTGTTGGCGTACGGGGCGACGCCACGGTCCGGGCGCGGGACGTACAGATCCGCCGTGCGCCGCGCCGCCGATCCTCGGACGAAGACCGCCTCGAAGAAGCCCGGCTCGTCCGACCAGGTCGTCAGGACGTCGTAGCCGTGGGCAGCGCCCAGCGAGCGCACGTCCTCCGGCTCCACGCCCGCCGAGCCTGCGGCCGGCGGCAGCCCGGCGTCGATCGCCCGCATCGCACTGAGGTCGTCCGCCGTCCGCGCGTCCGGGATCCGCCGTACCCGCAACAGCTCCAGCCCGTCGAGACGCGCCACAAGCACGCTCGGACCGGAATAGTCGTGCACGGGTGCGCCGCCCAGTCGCAGCACGTCCTCCGCCGTGGCCACCCCGTCGTACAGGACGACGTCGTAGCGATAGCGCGTCAGCTCGTTGTGGTGCCGTCCGGCCTTGGTGCGCACCTCGGCGCCGACACCGAGGGTCGTGAACCAGTCGGGGTCCACCAGCAGTTCCTTCTCCAGGGCGAGACCCCGGTCCACGGCCCGGCGCAACGACTCCGGGTCCGACTCCGCGCCCGCGCGGGCGAGCTGGACGCCCGTCTGGAACACGCGGGCCTGCCGCAGATCGCGCACGTCACCGAGGAACAGCGCGCCGCCCGGTGCCAACAGCCCCATCGCCCCCCGGATCACCTGGCGCAGATGGTCCAGGCTGGGGAAGTACTGCACGACGGAGTTGATGACGACCGTGTCGAAGAAGCCGGCCGGCAGCCCGTCGGTGACCTCGGCGGGCTGACAGCGCAGCTCGACCTTCCGGGCCAGCTCGGGGTCGGCCCGCAGGTCCTCGCCGAGCTTGCGGATCACGGGCGCGGCGAAGTCCGTCGCCCAGTACGCCTCGGTGTCCGGGGCGAGCCGCGACAGCAGCAGACCGGAGCCGACGCCGATCTCCAGGACCCGCCTCGGCCCCAGCTCCCGGATCCGCTCCACCGTGGCCTCACGCCACTCCCGCATGTGCTCCGGCGGGATCGGCTCGCCGTCGTAGGAGCTGTCCCAGCCCGCGAAGTCCTCGGTGAACAGGGCGGTGCCGATCTCGGTGTACTCGGCGGAGTAGATCTCCCGCCACTCGCCGATCTGCTCCCGCTCGGCCGACTCCCTCGCGCTTTCGTCGAGTTCGGCGGGCACGACATATCCCACGAGCCGCTTAGTACCGGGTGCGGAGGTGTCGTCACGGGCGATCACGGCGGCCTGCGACACCTCGGGGTGCTGCGCGAGCACGGTCTCGATCTCGCCCAGCTCCACCCGGTGGCCCCGGATCTTGACCTGGTCGTCGGTGCGGCCGAGGAAGTCCAGATTGCCGTCCGGGCGACGCCGGACCAGGTCACCCGTGCGGTACATCCGCTCGCCCGGCCGCCCGTACGGATCGGCCACGAACCGTTCGGCGGTCAGGCCCGGCCGGTCGAGATAGCCGCGCGCCAGACCGACACCCGCGATGTACAGCTCGCCCGCCACACCGTCCGGCACCGGACGCATCCAGGTGTCGAGGACGCGGGCCCGGGTGGCCCGGATCGGACGGCCCACGGTCGGGGTCGCGCTGTCCCGCGTGCCACCGCCGAGCGTGTTGATCGTGTACTCGGTCGGCCCGTACAGGTTGTAGCCGTACGTCCCCTCCGTGTCCCGCAGCGTGTTCCACACCGTCTCGGTGACGGCCTCGCCGCCGAGCAGCACCAGCGGAGGCCGGTGCCCCTCCAACAGTCCCTCCTCGATGAGGAGATGGGCGTATGTGGGGGTCACGTTGACGACGTCGACGCGGTGTTCCTCGCAGTACGCCACCAGCGCGGTGGCGTCCCGCCGCAACTCCTCGTCGCAGACGTGGACCTCATGCCCCTCGACGAGCCACAGCAGTTCCTCCCAGGACATGTCGAACGCGAACGACACGGTGTGCGCGATCCGCAGCCGCCGCCCGCCCGCCGACTCGACCGCCGGGGCGAAGATCTCCCTCTGGTGGTTGAGCTGCATGTTCGTCAGGCCGATGTACGGCGTGACGACACCCTTGGGCCGGCCGGTCGACCCCGAGGTGTAGATGACGTACGCCGGGTGATCGAGGCTGAAGGACACCGACACCGGGTCGGCCGGGAGAGCCGCCAGCTCGGCCGCCACCTCCGGGGCGTCGAGCAGCACACGCGGCGTGTCGCCCGTCAGCGTCCGCGACACGGCCTGTGTGGACAGCAGGAGCAGCGGACGCGCGTCCGCCAGCATCAGCGACAGCCGCTCGGCCGGATGGTCCAGCTCCAGCGGCAGATACGCCGCCCCCGTACGCAGCACCGCGAACAGCGCCACCACCATGTCGATCGAGCGCGGCAGTCCGAGCGCGACGACCCGCTCGGGACCGGCTCCCCGCGCCATCAGCAACCGGGCCATGCGGTCGCAGCGCTCATCGAGTTCGGCGTAGGTGAGGGTCTGCGCGCCGAAGACCAGGGCGGTCGCGTCCGGGGTGCGGGCGGCCTGCGCGGCCAGCATGTCCGCCACCGTCTCGTGCGGCACGGGCCGGCGGTTCTCGGCCTCCTCGCGGGCCAGCGCGGCGACCTCGGCGGGCAGCAGCGGGTCCAGCGAGCCGACGGGGGCCGACGGATCGGCCACCAGCCGGTCCACCAGCAGCACGAATCGGTCCAACAGGCGCTGTGCGTCCGCGCCTTCGAGCAGGTCGGGACGGTAGGCGAGCGTCACCCGGATCCGCTCACCGGGCGTCACCACCAGGTTCGCCGGGTAGTGGGTCGCGTCCACGTTGGCCACGGCCGTCGCGCCGTGCCGGTCGCGCAGCTCTGCCAGCCGCTCGTCGGTGTCGGCGTTGCGCAGCACGAACAGCGTGTCGAACAGCCGCCGGTGCCCCGTGTCGGCCTGGAGCACCCCCAGACCCAGGTACTCGTACGGCATCACCGACAGCCGCTCGCTCTGGACCCGGCGCAACAGGCCGAGAACCGGCTCACGCGGGTCGAAGGCGATGCGCGCGGGCACGGTGTTGAGGAACATGCCGATGACGTTCTCGACGTCGGGCACCTCGCTCGGCCGCCCGGCGACCGTC
Organism: Streptomyces sp. TG1A-60; assembly: GCF_037201975.1. NCBI lineage: Bacteria > Bacillati > Actinomycetota > Actinomycetes > Kitasatosporales > Streptomycetaceae > Streptomyces > Streptomyces sp. TG1A-60. The sequence goes on from NZ_CP147520.1 coordinate 7,690,591, forward strand.
GTGCCGAACGCGATGTCCGTACGGCCGGTCGCGCCGGCCAGGACCAGTCCCCAGGCCGCGTTCAGCACGGTGTTGAGCGTCAGACCGTGGCCGCGCGAGGTGTCCCGCAGCCGCTCCGCGACCGGCGCGTCGAGCACGGCGTCCAGGTGCTCCGGGATCACCGGCTCCCGCCCCCGGTCGGAGGCGGTCGGCACCAGCAGCGTGGGCTCCTCGAAGCCCGACAGGGCGGCCCGCCACGCCCGGGTGGCCTCGGTGTCGTCCTGCCGCTCCAGCCAGGTCAGGTAGTCGCGGTACGAGCCGGGACGGGCGAGGCCCGCCGGGTCGCCGCCGCTCTCGTACAACGCGAACAGCTCGTCCAGGAACAGCCAGGCCGACCAGCCGTCCCACAGGATCAGATGACGACCGACGACCAGCCGGTCCCCGCGCCCGTCACCGAGCCGCAGGAGCAGCATCCGGAAGAGCAGCGGGCGGGACAGGTCGAAGCGCCGCGACCGTGAATCGTCCAGCAACTCCCGCATCCGCCGGTCCTGTTCGGTCACCGGCAGCCCCGCCAGATCCACCTCCGTCAACGGGATCTCGGCGTCCCGCACGATGAACTGCACCGGCTGGCGCAGCCCTTCGCTCGTGAACCCGGCCCGCAGACCGGGATTGCGGGCCAGCAGCGTGCGCAGGGCCGCCGACAACCGCTCGGCGTCCACGCGCTCTGCGAAGTCGAAGGACTCGTGGACGGTGTAGACGTCCAGGGAGCTGTCGTCGAAGTTCGAGTGGAAGAACAGGCCCTCCTGGAGCGGGGCGAGGGGCCACACGTCCTCGATCCGGCCGGGGGCGAGCCGCTCGACCCGCTCCCGCTCCTCCTCGGTCAGCGTGAACGCGGACGGGGAAGGAGTGCCCCTCGCGGCCGTCTCCCCGATGCCGGCCGCCGCCGCGAGCCCCGCCGGAGTGCGGTGCTCGAACACCTCCCGGGGGCCGATCACCAGACCCGCGCGACGGGCCCGGCTGGAGACGGCGATGGAGCTGATGCTGTCCCCGCCGAGCAGGAAGAAGTCGTCGTCGACACCGACCTCCGCCAGCTTCAGCACGGCCGCGAAGATCTCCGTGAGCAGTTGTTCCCCGGGACCGGCCGGGGCGCGGGTGACCGTGGCCCGTACGACCTGCGGGGCGGGCAGGGCGGCCCGGTCCAGCTTGCCGCTGGGGGTGAGCGGCAAGGCGTCGAGAACCACCCAGGCACTCGGCACCATGGGGGAGGGCAGGGAGCGGGCCAGGGCCTCGTGGAGGCCGGTCACCCCGGTGGCGCCGACGGGCACCACATACGCGACGAGCGCGTCCTCGCGTACCGTCACGGCGGCCTGCGCCACCTCCGGCAGCCGTACGAGCGCGGCCTCGACCTCACCGGGTTCGATCCGGTTGCCGCGCAGCTTGACCTGGCGGTCGGTGCGGCCCAGATACTCGATCACCCCGTCCGCGCGGCGTCGTACCAGGTCACCGGTGCGGTACATCCGGCTGCCGGGCGGCCCGTACGGGTCGGCGGTGAACCGCTCGGCGGTCAGCGCCGGACGGGCGTGGTAGCCGCGGGCGAGCTGGACACCGGTCAGGTACAGCTCGCCGGGGACATGGTCGGGCACGGGCCGCAGACAGGAGTCCAGGATCCGCAGGCCGGTGTTCCATACGGGCCGCCCGATGGGCACGGACGCGCCGAAGTCCGCGTCGCGGGCGTACGGGTGGTGCGTGACGTCGACGGCCGCCTCGGTCGGGCCGTACAGGTTGTGCAGCGGAACGCCCGTCATCGCGTGCCAGCGGGAGGCCGCGGTGGCCGGGAGCGCCTCGCCGCTGCTCAGCACCCGGCGCAGCGAGGCCGCCCAGGTGGGGTCGCCCGTGACCTCGTCGTGCCGGAGGAAGGCCTCCAGCATCGACGGCACGAAGTGCAGGGTGGTGACGGACCGCGCGCGTACGAGGTCCGCCAGGTAGGCGGGGTCGCGGTGGCCGTCCGGCCGGGCGAGCACCACGGCCGCGCCTTCGAGGAGCGGCCAGAAGAACTCCCACACGGACACGTCGAAACTGGACGGCGTCTTCTGCAGCACCCGGTCGTCGGGGCCCAACCCGTATTCGTCCTGCATCCACGCGAGCCGGTTCACGATGGCGCGGTGGGAAACGACGACGCCCTTGGGGAGGCCGGTCGAGCCGGAGGTGTAGATGAGGTAGGCGGGGTCGTCGGGACGTGCGACGTCCCCGGCCGCCTCGGCGGGCTCGTCCTCCATGGCGTCGATCAGCAGCACGGAAGGAACGCTCCGCTCGGGCGGGCCGGGCAGCTGGGGCAGTCGGCCGGCCGTCGCGGTCAGTGTGACCACCGTCGTGGCGCCCGAGTCGGCGAGCATGTGGGTCACCCGGTCGGCCGGGTAGTCCAGGTCCACCGGCAGGTAGGCGGCACCCGCCTTCAGCACGCCCAGCAACGCCACCATCAGCTCTGTCGAACGCGGTACGGCGACCGCCACGAACGCCCCCGGTCCGGCACCCCGTCCGCGCAGCCGAGCAGCCAACACCTCGGCACGGGCGTCCAGTTCGGCATAACTCAGCCGCTCGTCCCCGAAGACGACGGCCGTCGCGTCCGGGGTCCGGGCGACCTGCGCGGCGAACCCGTCCGCCAGCGTGGATTCCGGTACCAGGCGTTCCTCGCCGGAGGGGTGGGCGCGCAGCGCCTCGTCGGCGGACAGCAGTTCGACGGAGCCGGCTGCGTGGTCCGGGGCCTCGGCGATGGCCTCCAGGACGCGGGCCAGACGGTCACCGAGGGCGCGGACCCGGTCGCCGTCGAGGCGTTCCGCGTGGTGCTTGAGCCGCAGGTCGAGCCGTCGGCCGGGCTTGACGACGAGGGCGAGGGGATAGTGCACGGCGTCGTGGAAGGCGTCACCGGTGATCCGTACGGTGCCCGAGGAGTCCCGGAGGTCGGTCTCGGCAGGGTAGTTCTCGAACACCACCAGGGTGTCGAAGAGTTCGCCGGAGCCCGCGTGTCCGGCGATCCGCTGGATCTCGGCCAGGCCCAGATGCTGGTGGTCCAGCAGCCGGGCCTGCTCCTCCTGGAGACGGACCAGCAGGGCGGCGAGGGTTTCGCCGGGGGTCCAACGGAAGCGTGTCGGCAGGGTGTTGATGAACAGGCCCACCATCGAGGCGATGCCGTCGACCTCGCCGTCGCGCCCCGAGACCGTGGTGCCGAAAACGACGTCGGCACGGCCTGTCAGCCTGCCCAGCAGCAGCCCCCAGGCGCCCTGGACCACCGTGCCGAGGGTGACGCCGCGCTCACGGGCCCGCTCGGTGAGCCGCGCGGTGGTCCGCTCGGACAGCTCCACCCGCACCTGTTCCGGCCGCACGGGCACCCCGTCGGTGGGAACGCCGACCAGCCGCGTCGGCGCGTCCAGCCCGGCGAGCGCGTCACGCCAGGCCGCGCGGGCCGCGTCACGGTCCTGCGCGGCGAGGCGGCGCAGGAAACCGCGATAGGGGGCGACTTCGGGCAGCGGCGGAGTTCCGGTGCCGTAGTACGCCATCAGCTCGCGGTGCAGGACCGGCAACGACCAGCCGTCCGCCACGATGTGATGGAACGTCAGCACCAGTCGGCTGCGTTCCTCGCCGAGCCGGACCAGGGCACAGCGCAGCAGCGGCGGCGCGGCCAGGTCGAACCCCCGGGCCCGCTCGTCCGCGGCCACCGCGTCGCCCAGCGATTGCCGGGTCTGCCCGTCCTGCGTCGAGAGGTCGACCTCCCGCCACGGCAGTTCGGCGTCCTGGGTGACGATCTGCACCGCAGTGCCGTCGGGCCGCCGGCGAAAGGCGGCCCGCAGCGGCGCGTGCCGGTCCAGCAGGGCCTGTGCGGCCTGGCGCAGCACGGAGCCGTCGACGGGTCCGGCCAGGTCGAGGATTTGCTGGACGACGTAGGTGTCCCCGTCGGCACCGCCGGTGAGGGAGTGGAAGAAGAAGCCCTGCTGGAGCGGGGTGAGCGGGAGGAGTTCCGCCATGGGCAGCGGGTGCGTGCCCTGGATCTCGGCGAGTTCGGCATCGTCGAGCTCCACCAGCGGGCCGTCGGCGGTGGGCTCGGTGGTGTGATCGGCGACGCGCTCGACGGCGGCCTTCGCCAGTGCCTCGACCGTGCGGTGCCGGAACACCTCACGGGTGGTGAGCCTGAGCCCCGACTCCCGTGCCCGGATCAGGAGTTGGATCGCGCTGATGCTGTCGCCGCCGAGGGCGAGGAAGTCGTCCTCGGCCGTCACCGCACCCAGGCCCAGCACCTCGGCGTACAGGGCGCAGAGCAGCTTCTCGCGGGCGGTTCGCGGGGCGCGGCCGGAGCTCATCGCCGCGTAGTCCGGGGCCGGCAGCGCCCGCGCGTCGATCTTGCCGCTGGGGGTGACCGGCAGGGCGTGCAGCGGGACGAACGCCGAGGGGACCATGTAGTCGGGCAGCCACTCGGCGGCGTGCCCCCGCAGGGCGCGCATCAGCGCGCCGACGTCGCGGAAGGGTGCGGGCCGGTTGGCATGGGGATAGGCGGCGGCCGTCCGGTAGAGGGGGCCGAAGGGGCCGTCGAGGACGAGAACGGCGTCGAACGCGCCGTCGTCGGCGCTGCCGCTCCAGGTGAGAGCCGCCCGGTAGCCGTGCTGCGCCGCCAGCGCGTGCACCTCCTCCGGATCGGTCCCGGCAGCCGCCTCCCCGCTGCTGCCCTCCAGCCGCCGCAGGTCCGCCAGGTCGTCCGCGAGGCGTGCGTTGGGCACACCGGTGACCCGGAGCCCGTCCGGCCGCCCCGCCAGCAGCTCCGCCAGTCCGTCGAGGCCGCCGACCGCCGCCCAGGGGATCTCCGGTACCTTCGGGGCGGCCGTCGGCGCACCGGGGCGCAGCACGACGTCGTACCGGTACCGGCTCAGCTCGTTGTGGTGAGCGGCCCGCTTGATCCGGATCTCCGCGTCGAAGCCGTCGAGCGCGGCGAAGAAGTCCGGGTCGAGGAGGAGTTCACCCTCCCAGCGCACCGACCGCTCCACGGCCGCCCGAAGCGCGCTCTTGTCCTCGCCCTCGCTCTCGCCACCGGTCGCCCGGCGGGTCTCCACCGCCGCGCGCAGCGTGCGCAGCAGCCGAAGGTTGCGTACGTCACCGACGAAGATCCGCCCGCCGGGCGCCAGCAGCCCCGACACCTGGCGCAGTACGTCGACGAGGTACTCCCCGCCGGGGAAGTACTGCGCGACCGAGTTGATGACGACCGTGTCGAAGTACCCGGCGGGCAGCCCGTCGGTGTCATGGGCCGGCCGGGCCCGCAGCTGGACCTTCGCGGCCAGCTCCGGATCGGCGTCGACCTGCGCGCGCAGCGCCGCGACGGCCTGCGCCGAGAGATCGGTGCCCCAGTACGCCTCGCAGTCGGGCGCGATCCGGGACAGGAGCAGGCCACTGCCGACACCGATCTCCAGCACCCGCCGCACCGGGCCCAGTTCACGGATGCGGTCGACGGTCGCCGCCCGCCACTCGCGCATCTCCTCCACGGGGATCGGCGTCCCGTCGTACATGCTGTTCCAGCCCGCGTAGTTCTCGCGGAGGCCGGGTCCGGCGGCGCCTTCCGCCGGATCTCCCGCGTCCTCGGAACCGGCCGCGCCGTAAAGGAGTTCGTGCAGCTCCTTCCACTCCTCGACCTGCGTGTCCGGGTCCGCGTCGCGCGGCCCGTCGAGGGCGGGCACGACATAGGCGGCGAGGCGGCGGTCGCCGGGCCGGTCCTCCCGGACGACCACGGTGACCTGGTCGACGGCCGGGTGGCCGCGCAGCACCGACTCGATCTCGCCCGGCTCGATACGGAAACCACGGATCTTGACCTGGGCGTCGGCACGCCCCAGGAACTCCAGCCGCCCGTCGGCCCGCCGACGGACCAGGTCACCCGTGCGGTACAGCCGCTCCCCGGGCTCCCCGAACGGATCGGCGACGAACCGCTCGGCGGTCAGGTCCGGCCGCCCGAGATAGCCCCGGGCCAGGCCCGCCCCGCCCAGGTACAGCTCGCCGGTGACCCCGGCGGGAACCGGCCGCAGGAACGCGTCGAGGACATACGCCCGGGTCCCCGGGTCGGGCACCCCGATCGGGACGATCGCCCCGGCCGGGGTGTCCGGGTCGCACAGCCCGAGCGTGGAGTTGGTGGTGGCCTCGGTCGGGCCGTAGGCGTTGAACATCATCCGCCCGCGCGCGTACCGTCCCACCAGCTCGGGGGAGACCCGCTCGGTACCCGCCAACAGCGTCGCGGCCGGCGGCAGTCGGACGTCCTCGGGCAGGGCGGCGAGCAGTGCCGGCGGCAGGATCATGAAGGTGACGCCGTGCGCGTGGGCGTAGTCGGCGAGGGGCGCGCCGGGCACCCGCCGCTGTGCCGGTACGACGACGAGCCGGCCGCCGGACAGCAGCCCGAGGCACAGGTCCCAGAACGCCACGTCGAAGCTCGGCGAGGCGAACTGCAGCACCCGGCTGTGCGGGCCGATGCCGAACCGCTCGCTCTGCGTCGCCACCAGCTTCGCCACGCCGCTGTGTGCGAGAACCACACCCTTGGGGCGGCCGGTCGAGCCCGACGTGTAGATCACGTAGGCGGCGTTCAGGGCGGTCAGAGGTGCCCCGCGCTCCTCCTCGGTGGGGTCGTGGACCGGTCGCCGCGCCAGTTCGGCGGCCGTGGCGGGCGAGTCGGACTCCAGGACCGTCATGCCGTCGGCCGGGGTGGGGAGGTCGCGCGCGGTCTCCCTGGTGGTCACCATGCAGACGGGCCGCGCGTCGCCGAGCATGTACGCGATCCGTTCGGCCGGGTAGTCGTGGTCGATCGGCAGATAGGCGGCGCCCGACTTCAGGACGGCCACCTCCGCCACGATCAGCTCGGCGGAGCGGGGCAGCGCGAGAGCGACGATCCGCTCCGGACCCGCCCCCCGGGCGATGAGCGCGTGCGCCAGGCGGTTCGCCCGCTCGTCCAGCTCGGCGTAGGTGAGTTCCTCGTCCTCGAAGACCAGCGCCACGGCGTCCGGCCGCTGCCGTACCCGCGCGGCGAACATCGCGGGCCAGGTGTCCGCCGGCACCGTGTGCGCCGTGTCGTTCCAGTCGACGACGACCTGGCGGTACTCCCGCGGCCCCATCAGATCGAGCCGGGCCACCGGCGCGTCGGGCCGGGCCAGGGCGTCGGTGAGAAGGGTCCGGTAGTGGCCGAGGAACCGCTCGATCGTCGTACCGTCGAAGATGCCGGGGTGGTACGACGCCCGCGCCGAACCCTCGCCCACCTCCAGCAGCACGTCCACCGGGGCGGGCAGCTCACCGGCGGGCCGGGCGGGCGTGGCGAACGCCGTGTTGAAGAGCAGCCCGCCGCCGCGCGTCGGCCGGGGCCGCAGCTCGTCGACCAGGAGGCCGACGGGCACCCGATGGGTCTGCGCCTCCTCCCACGCCTGCGTCACCCGCCGCACCAACTCGGCGAAAGTGGGCTCGTGTTCGACAAACACCCTCAGCGGGAGCCCGTCGTGCCCCACGGTCAGGTCCGTCGCCCCGGTGTAGCGGTGCAGCAGCGCGACGAACGCCGCGAGACGTACGGCGTCGGGGGCGTCCGGGACATCCGCCAGCTCGCGGACGTCCCGTTGGGGAAGCGGCTGCGGCGGATGGGGCCGATCGGCGGGCAGTGAGACCTCGAGCGGAAGCGGTGTGAGCAACCGCCGCCAATGGGCCAGGACTTCCTCGGAACCGCACACAGCAGTGAGCCTCCCCAGCGGGTCGGGGTCCCGGCCCTGGGCCGGGGTCGCCGACATACTAAGGTAAGGGTTACCTAATTCACAGGGTGCTCATGGTGAGTTACCCCGGGGGCGGCACGGCAACCCGCGGAAGACCTACAGTTCAACCTGCACTCGCCCTACAGTTAAGGTAAGCCTCATCAAAGAAAGTTGAAGACGTGGGGACCTCGACGGTCCGGGCGGCGAAAGGCCCCCGCGCGGTACTGCTGCTCGCGCTCTCGGGCGTGGCCCTGCTCACACTGTGCGCCCTGTCGATGGCGTTCGGCGCGCTCGGCGTTCCCCTCGACCAGGTGGGGCGCACCCTGCTCGGGGACGCGCCCAACTCCCGTATCGACAACGTCATCTGGGCGGTTCGTCTGCCGCGCACGGCCCTCGGCCTCGCCACCGGCGCCGCCCTCGGCCTCGCGGGCGCGCTCATGCAGGCCCTGACCCGCAATCCGCTCGCGGACCCGGGCATTCTCGGTGTCAGCGCCGGCGCCGCCTTCGCGGTCGTCCTGTCGGTCGGTGTGCTCGGCATCGGCTCGGTCTACGGATACATCTGGTTCGCCTTCGGTGGCGCCCTCGTCGCCAGCGTCCTGGTGTACCTCCTCGGCGGACTCGGCCGGTCCGGCTCCACCCCGGTCAAGCTCGCCCTGGCCGGTGTCGCCGTGACCTCCCTGCTGTTCTCGCTGACCAGCGCCATCGCCCTCACCGACCCGGACGCCCTGAACCGCTACCGCTTCTGGAACGCGGGCTCCCTCGCCAACCAGAACGAGGAGGTCCTGTTCCGCGTCCTGCCGTTCCTGGCCGTCGGCGCCGTCCTCGCCGTAGCCTGCGCCCCGGCCCTGAACAGACTCGCGCTCGGCGACGACGTCGCGAAGTCGCTCGGGCTCAAGCTCGGCCTGGTCCGTGTCCAGGGCGTCGTGGCCGTCACCCTGCTCACCGGGGGAGCGGTCGCCGTCATCGGGCCCGTCGTCTTCGTCGGCCTGGTCGTCCCGCACATCGCCCGTGTGCTCGCCCAACTGGCCGGCCTCGGCCCGGACCACCGCTGGCTGCTGCCCCTGTCCGCCGTCCTCGCCCCCTGCCTGCTGCTGGCCGCCGACATCGCCGGCCGCCTGATCGCCCGCCCGATCGAGGTCCAGGCCGGCATCCTCGTCGCCTTCATCGGCGGTCCCTTCTTCATCGCCCTGGTCCGCCGCCGCCGACTCGCGGAGCTGTGAACCATGACGTCCCGACTGCGGCACTGCCCACCCATGACCTCCGAATCCGCGAAGCCACCGGCCCACGACGGCCGGGCGAGCCTGGGGCGGTGGTGGCGGGGGTCGAGTGTGCGGGGTCGCCGGTTCGCGGCGGCCCGCGGTGTGGAGCCGTGCTGGTGGAGTCCAAGGGCGCAGAGCCGCCGTCCCATGGCGGCCCGACGCGTGGAGATGTGAACCGATGACGACCGAACTCGCGCCCGGACCGGGCCGGAAGGACTCCGTCGCCCGGCCCCCGAGCCGGACTACCGCCCGGATCACCTTCCGGCTGCCCGCCCCGCCCGTCTCCGGTGTCGTCCGGCCCCGGCTGCTGGCCGTCTGTCTGCTCCTCGCGACCACCGTCTTCGTGGCGTTCGCCATGGAGACCTCCGTCGGCGACATCGACCTCCCGCTCACCGATGTGATGAAGGCCCTGGTCGGCACCGCCGACCCCGGCACCGAGCTGATCGTCCACGAACTGCGGCTGCCGCGCGCCCTGGCCGGGCTGCTCGTCGGCATCGCGTTCGGCGTCTCCGGCGCCCTGCTCCAGACGGTGACGCTCAACCCGCTGGCCAGCCCCGACATGATGGGCATCACCCAGGGCGCCGGCACGGCGGTCGTCGCCGGGATCGTCCTCGGCCGGGACGGCGGCCTGAGCACCCAGGCCCTGGGCCTGTTCGGCGCGCTCACCGCCGGAGTGCTGGTGTACGTCCTGGCCTGGAAACGCGGAACCACCGGCTACCGCATCGTCCTCGTCGGCATCGGCGTCGCCTGGATCTGCACCAGCGCCACCGACTACCTCGTGGCCCGAGGCCAGCGCTTCCAGGCACAGGCCGCCCTCGGCTGGCTCGTCGGCAACCTCAACGGCCGCACCTGGGACCAGATCGGCCCGCTCGCCGTCACCACCGCCGTACTGGTACCGCCCGCGATCCTGCTCGGCCGCCAGATCCGCACCCTGCAACTCGGGGACGACGTCGCCCGGGGCCTGGGCACCCGCGTCCAGGTCGTCCGGGTGGCCGTCCTGCTCATCGCCGTCGGCCTCGTGGCCTTCGGTACGGCCGCCGCCGGGCCGGTCGCCTTCGTGGCGCTCGCCGCACCCCAGGTCGCCCAGCGCCTGGCCGGCACCCCGTTCCCGCCACCCGTCGCCGCCGGGCTCACCGGCGCCGTGATGGTGCTCGTGTCCGACCTCGCCGCCCGGAAGATCATCCCGGACACGGAGCTCCCGGTCGGGGTCGTCACCGGTGTGCTCGGCGCACCGGTACTGCTGTGGCTGCTCATCCGCGCCAACCGCGCCGGTTCAGGAGGCTGAAGACGTGTCATCGAAGTACGACCCGGCCATCCGGCGCGACGGCCGCGCCGAGAGCCGCGTCCACGGCCGCCCCGACGGCCCCGACCTGCGCGCCGAGGGCCTGCGCCTGGCCTACGACGACCGGATCGTCGTCGAGGACCTCGACCTGGTCGTCCCCACCGGCCGCGTCACCGCGATCGTCGGAGCCAACGCCTGCGGCAAATCCACCCTGCTGCGCGCCCTGGCCCGGCTGCTCACCCCCAAGGCGGGCGCCGTCCACCTCGACGGCCGCTCGGTGCACTCCATCCCGACCCGCACCCTCGCCCAGAAGCTCGGCATCCTCCCGCAGACGCCCGTCGCACCCGAGGGACTGACCGTCATCGACCTGGTGGGGCGTGGCCGTTCCCCGCACCAGACCTGGTGGCGGCAGTGGTCGCAGAGCGACGAGGAGGCCGTGCACGAGGCGCTCGGCGCCACCGCCATGACCGACCTCGCCCACCGGGCCGTCGACGAACTCTCCGGCGGACAGCGCCAGCGCGCCTGGATCGCCATGGCCGTCGCCCAGGGCACCCCCGTGATGCTGCTGGACGAGCCGACGACGTATCTCGACCTGGCCCACCAGATCGACGTCCTCGACCTGGTCACCGACCTCAACCGGCACCAGGGCCGCACCGTCGTCATGGTCCTGCACGACCTCAACCAGGCCTGCCGGTACGCCGACCACATCATCGCCATGAAGAACGGGCGCATCGTCGGCGAGGGCGCCCCCGCCGACGTCATCACCGCCGCGATGGTCGAGGACGTCTTCGGACTGCGCTGCGTCGTCGGCGAGGACCCCGTCAGCCGCACCCCCATGGTCGTCCCGATGGGCCGCCACCACGAGGGCACGGACTCCGCCGCGGTCACCGTGTCGGGCACCACCGGCTGACCCGGACCGGCGGTGCCCTCGACTCGTGGCTTACGGACGGACCGTCAAGTAGCCGCCCATCGTGCGGAAGTAGTCCGTCGCCGCGTGCTCCGTACCGTCCTCCGTCCGCACCCGCTTGACCACCAGCCCCGGCAGCCGCCCGAAGCGCGCCTCCGCCCCGGCGACGATGACGACACCGCCGCCCTCCTTGATGAAGATCCGCCCCGGCGTGCCGCCGTAGAGTCCCTCGGAGACGGCGGCCGAGACGATCCCGAGGCGCTCGCCGCGGTGGTGGGTGAACGCGCTGGGATACGGGTCGGACTGCGCCCGTACGAACCGCTCCAGCTCCTGCGCGGTCCACGTCCAGTCGATCCGGCTGTCCTCCGGGGACCGCTTGTGGAAGAAGCTCGCCCGGGAGCGGTCCTGCGGCGTCCACACGGCCTCGCCGGAGGCGATGAGTTCGAGCGAGTCGGCGACGAGCGGACCGATCAGGTCGACCGTGCGGTGGAACAGGTCCGTCGCCGTGTCGTGCGGCCCGACCGGCACCGAACGCTGCAACAGGACGTCGCCCATGTCGAGTTCGGCGTCCATGCGGTGTGCGGTGACACCGACCTCCTTCTCACCGTTGATGAGCGCCCAGATGAGAGGTGAGAACCCCGCATAGGTGGGGAGCAGCGAGTCGTGGATGTTGAGTGTGCCGTGCGGCGGCAGGTCGAAGATCTCCGGCGGCAGCCAGGTGCGCCAGTTGTTCGCCACGATGAGGTCCGGACCGGCCTCCTTGAGGGTGCGCAGGAGTTCCTCGTCGCCCGGACGGTTGCGCAACAGCACGGGCACACCGTGCTGTTCGGCGAGACCGGCGACCGAGTCGCTCCAGATCTTCTCGTACGCGTGGTCGCTCTTCGGATGGGTGACGGCCAGAACCACCTCGTGTCCGGAATCCAGCAGAGCCTGCAGCGTCCGGTGTCCCCAGGTCTGGTACCCGAACATGACGACCCGCATATGAGTCCTCCTCAGCCGTTGCTAGGTAAGGCTTACCTTATTTAACATGACTCTGCTTGGGGGAGGCTGTGTTCCAGCTTGGGAAACTCCATGACCCCTGTTTATGGGAGGCGATGACGCGGTGACGACGCTGCAGACCGGGCCGGATTCCATCTACGACGTACTGGGCATCGGATTCGGGCCATCGAATCTCGCACTCGCCATCGCACTCCACGAACACTCCGTCAACAGCGTTGCGCCGGACGGTCTTCGGGTCGGTTTCCTGGAGAGACAACCCCGGTTCGGATGGCACCGCGGCATGCTCATCGACGACGCCACCATGCAAGTGTCCTTCCTGAAGGACCTGGTGACGATGCGTGACCCCACCAGCGACTTCAGCTTCCTGTGCTACCTGCGCGACCGGGGCCGCCTCGTCGACTTCCTCAACCTCAAGACCCTCTTCCCGCTCCGCATCGAGTTCCACGACTACTTCGAATGGGCCGCTGCCCGCGTCGCGCATCTCGTCGAGTACTCCGCCGAGGTCGTCTCCGTACGGCCCGTCACCCGGGACGGCGAGATCCGCTACTTCGACGTCACCAGCCGCGTCCCCGGCGACCCCGAGCGGCTGACCGTCCGGCGCGCCCGCAACATCTGCGTGGCCACCGGCCTGGAACCACACCTCCCGCCCGGCGCCGCCCTCTCCGAACGGGTTTGGCACAACAGCGAGTTGCTGCCCCGTGTCGACCAGGTCCGGCGTTCCGGACAGCCGGTACGCCGCGCCGTCGTCCTCGGCGCCGGCCAGAGCGCGGCCGAGGCCGTGGACTACCTCCACCGCAACTTCCCCGAAGCCGAGATCTGCTCCGTCTTCGCCAAGTACGGCTACACACCCGCCGATGACAGCCCCTTCGCCAACAAGATCTTCGATCCCGAGGCCGTCGACCTGTACTACGGCGCGCCCCGCGAGGTGAAACGGTCGCTCTTCGACTACCACCGCAGCACCAACTACTCCGTCGTGGACATGGACTTGATCGAAGCCCTGTCCCGGTCCATGTACCAGGAGAAGGTCCAGGGCGGGGAACGGCTGCGGATGATGAACGTCTCCCGCCTGCGCGAGGTGGAGGCCGGCCCGGACGACGTACGGGTGACCGTGGAGTTCCTGCCGACGGGGGAGCGCGAGGTCCTCTCCTGCGACCTCCTCGTCTACTCCACCGGATACCAGCCCCAGGGCGTCGGCGACAGCCTCGGGGAGGTCGGCAAACTCTGCCTCCGCGACGACGAGGACGCGCTCAAGGTGGGCCGCGACCACCGGGTGGCGACCGCGCCCAACGTCACCGCCGACATCTACCTCCAGGGCGGCACCGAACACACCCACGGCCTCACTTCGACCCTGCTGTCCACCACCGCCGTACGCGCCGGGGAGATCTGCGCCTCCCTCCTCGCCCGCCGTGCGACGGGCCTGACGAGGACGGGCCTGACGACGGCGGACGGATGACGAAGGGCGGATGACGAAGGACCGGATGTCGGCGAGCGGGTCGCGCGGCTGGTGGCGACGCGCGCCGGCCGTCCGGCGGGTCCCGCGCCGACGCCGGTGGTGACGGTGCGACCCGCCGAGTCGCCGGGTGTGACCGGCCCGAGCGGCTGACACGGGGGGCACGGGCGCCGCGCAGCGCACGTCCCGCCTACCGGCGGTCGGAGGCCGGGCCGATCGCACCCCGTCGTCGTACGCGCTTCGCCAGCAACCCGCCCAGGAACCCGGTCACCAGCCCCCAGAGGACGGCGAGGCCCAGCGCGGACCACATCCGGGGTCGCAGGAACAGCTCTCCGCCCAGGCCGCCGCCGAGATCGCCGATGCCGAGCACCGACAGCCCGTAGTGCGCGGCGATCCGGGCCACGAGGCAGATCATCAGGACGGTGAGCGTGAGCGCGACCGCCATGTGCGCGGCGTGCTGCCGCGGCCGCATCCGGGCCGGGGAACGGGCGGCCATCACGAACGCCGCGCCGAGCAGCAGCACGGCGTTCACGACCACCAGCCACCACACCCTGCCGTCGTGCTCGGCGAGCGAGCCCAGGTTCAGCGTCGAGACGTCGGGCCCGCGCATCACCTGGTCCAGCACCTTCGGCATCGGCAGCCCGAACGGCCCCTCGACCTGGCTGTCCCAGGTGGCGCCCAGGCCGATCGTGAAGGCCAGCCACACCACGTTCGGCAGGCCCAGGAGGGCGACCGCGGCCGTCTCGGCGGCATGCCCTCGGGTCAGCGCCACCACCAGCGCGATGGCCAGACCGAGACCGACATACGTCAGCAGCAGGACGACCATCGCGTACGCGGCCGGGCGGACCGATTCCTGGAACCGCACCAGCCGCGCCGGAAGTGGCGCCCCCCGCGACACCAGCAGCGCCAGGACCAGGACCCCGGCCAGCCAGAGCAGCCCGAAGAAGACCGTCGGCGCCACGGCCGCCTCGACCCCGACAGCTGCGGACGTGCCGAAGAAGTCGCCCACATCACCGAGCGGGATGTCGAAGGTGTGCCGGGCCGCGAGCGCGAGGCCGATCAGCGCCGCCAGCCACAGGACGGCGATCCGGGTGGCCCAGCCCGCCAGTTCGGTCGCCCCCGTGACCGCCCGGTTCCGCAGGGGCCGCAGAAACCCGGCGGCGATCACCAGCGCGCCGACCAGGGTCACCGACAGCGGGATCACGGTCAGACCCGCCCGGGTCTCGGCGATGGACCCGGCGCCTCCGGAGAGCTCGATGGTGCCGCCGACCGCCGTCACGACGGTGGCCGCGACGACCCGAGGGAGGGCGCCGTCCGGGAGGTCCGCCGCGCCCGCGGCCCACAGTCCGAGCGCCGCCGCCACGATCATCACGATCAGACCGGCCAGGACCGTGCCGAGGGCCTGGAGCCAGCCGTGCCGGGCGACCGCCGGTTCGTGCGCTGTCTGCCGAGGACGCGGGGTCTGAGGTCTCACTCTTGCCACGCTAAGCACGGCGGGGACACTCCGCGCGCCGGGAGGACCGGGCCTTGCCGGCTTGCGGGCAACATGGGGCCAGGGCACACAATAGGCCTGTCATGGAAGAAAGCTGCAGTAAAAGGTGTGAATAGCTCATTCGGTATCGAGTGCGTTGATCGCCGCGGAATCCAACGGCGGGAGAAGACCCGTGAGCGTCGAACAGCCGTCCTCCGGCCGCCCGACCGGACCGCCCTCCGGCCCGCTGTCCGGTCCGTCGCAGCCCGGCCCCACCCCGTCCGGCCCCACGCGGCCGAGCGGCCAGGCGCCGCCCGAACCGCCGAGTGATGCCTCGGGCCCGGGCGGAACCGGCGGTCCGGGAGATCCCGGCGGGTCGGGCGGCGGTCCAGGGGGCCCCGGCGACTCCGGGCAGGGGTCCGGCGGCCCCGGACAGCCGTGGTGGCGTTCCGTCCCCCGTATCGCCCTCATGGCCACGGCGGTCGTCGTCGCCGTGGTCCTGACCGTCGTCTTCACCCGATCCGACGGCTCGGGCGGCTCCGCCGACGGGGAGGTCTTCCTCCAGGCCGCCGGCAACTCCGGCCCCGACCCCTTCACCGAGTCGACGGCGACGGACAGCTCCACCCCGCCCGAGACACCCACCGCGACGCCGAGCAGGTCAGAACCCGCCAACGTCACGCGCGCCGTGGACGGTGCGGCCCCCGGCCTCTACGGCGGCACCCGCAACGTCGCCAGCTGCGACGTGGAGAAGCAGATCAAGGCGCTGCAGGCGGACCCGGCCAAGAGCAACGCGTTCGCCTCCGTCCTCGGCATCAAGTCCTCCGACGTGCCCGGCCATCTGCGCTCGCTCACTCCGGTGCAGCTGCGCGTGGACACCCGTGTCACCAACCACGGCTACCGCGACGGCGCCGCCACCAGCTACCAGGCAGTCCTCCAGGCCGGCACCGCCGTCCTCGTCGACGACCGAGGGGTGCCCCGCGTGCGCTGCGCCTGCGGCAACCCGCTGAAGCCGCCGGTCGCGCTGAAGACCACGCCCGAGCCGAAGGGCGACTCATGGCCCTCGTACCGACCGGAGAACGTCGTGGTCGTCGAGCCCTCGACCGTGACCATCAACGTGTTCGTGCTCTACGACCCCGACCGCGACGACTGGTTCAGCCGCCCCTCCGGCGACACGGGCGAGAAGGACAAGAAGACCACCCCGCCCGTCAACCAGCCGTCCCCGTCGGCGTCGACGTCGTTCTCCGAGGAACCGCCCACCGAGTCGCCCGAGCCCTGCCCCTCGTCGCCGGACGGCGCTCCGAACCCGGAGGACGACGAGAGCCCGTGCCCCTCGTCGTCCTCGGTGACACCGTCGTCCCCGCCCCCGTCCGAGCCGGAGACCGAGACCTCCGAGCCGGAGACCGAGACCTCCGAGCCCACGACGGAGCAGGAGAGTCCCGAGACGGCCGACTCGCCGCCGGCCGACACCACGACGACCGGGTCGGCGTCCCTCCACAGCGTCCCGGAGTCGATCGGGACCCCCGCCTCCTGACCGCCGAGGCGGCGACCGGAGACCCCGAGGCTCACCCGTCGATCGCCGACCCGAACAGCGCGGCCACGTGGGGAACGGAAAAGCGGTGGCGGGCCGCCGTGGCGACGGCCGATGCTTCTTCGCATGAGTGGCCATCGTGTGACGCGATCCGACGAACAACCGTTGCCGGAGCGGAAGACGGGGTGGGACGACGGGTTCGTCGGCCCCGAAGGGGATCCGCGCGGCGAGGGAGGGTTCGAGGGGGAGCGGGCCACCCTGGTCGGATATCTGCGCGACCAGCGGCTGACCCTGGAGATGAAGTGCGCCGGGCTCGACGCCGAGGCCCTGGCCCGCCGCCCGGTGCCGCCGTCGAGCATGTCGCTGCTGGGGCTCGTGCGCCACCTGGCCGGCGTGGAACAGTACTGGTTCCGCGAGGTGTTGGCGGGCCGGGCGGTGCCCCGCCACTACCGCGCCGGCGACGACCCCGACGGGGACTTCAACGGTGCCGTGGCCGACCCCGAGGCCGTCGCCGACGCCTGGCGGACGTGGCGCTTCGAGGTCGGCTTCGCCGAGCGGCTCGTGGCCGCGGCCCCCGACCTCGCCGTCACCGGCCGCCACCGCGAGGAGCCCATCGCCCTCCGCGAGGTTCTGGTCCACATGATCGAGGAGTACGCCCGCCACAACGGCCACGCGGACCTCCTGCGCGAACGCATCGACGGCCGCGTCGGCCAATGACACCCGGGCCGGGATTTCCCTGAGGGCGGAACGCCGACCCCTTCCCCACGAGCCCGGAGTTCCTAGGCTGAAGAGGTGACCCGACCAGTGTCGAACGAAGCCCGCGTCATCCCCCTCCGCCCGGTGACGCCCCGCCCCGCCGGCCCGCCCGCCAAGGAACCCCTGTGGCGCGACCTCGTCGGTGACGTGCTCCGGCGCGAGCGACTCGCCCAGGACCGCACACTGAAGGACGTGGCCGACGCGGCGCGGATCTCGATGCCGTACCTCTCCGAGGTGGAACGGGGCCGCAAGGAGGCATCGTCGGAGGTCCTCGCAGCCGCCGCCCAGGCCCTCGGCCTGGGCTTGGGCGACCTGCTGTCCCTGGCCCAGACCGAACTGACCCGCCATGCGATGATCACCCGCAGGACGACGGGGGCTCCGCACGGGCTGTGCCTCGCTGCCTGACAGGGGCTCATCACCCGCGCCCCGAGAGGGGCGCGGGGAAACCGCGCGAGGCGAGCAGGTACGAACGCCCAGCCGCCGCTCAGCGAGGCGCGTCCATGCCTGCGAGACCTCAGACCTCCACCAGCCGGCGACTCAACACCTCATCGGCGAGCCCGTACGCCACCGCCTCCTGCGCGGTGAACACCTTGTCCCGGTCCATGTCCGCGCGCAGATCCGCCACGTCACGGCGCGTGTGCCGGGCGAGGACCTCCTCGACCTGGGCGCGTATGCGGACCATCTCCTTGGCCTGGAGAGTGAGGTCGGAGACCGTTCCCTGGCGCCCACCGCTCGCGGGCTGGCCGAGGAGCACCCGCGCGTGCTCCAGCACGAACCGCCGCCCGGGGTCCCCGCCCGCGAGGAGCACCGCCGCGGTGGAGGCCGCCTGCCCGACGCAGAACGTCGAGACCGGCGCCCGTACGTACGTCATCGTGTCGTAGATCGCCATCAGCGAAGTGAACGATCCCCCGGGCGAGTTGATGTAGATCGCGATCTCGCTGTCCGGCGTCGACGACTCCAGATGGAGCAGCTGCGCGATGACGACGTTCGCCACCCCGTCGTCGATCTCCGTGCCGAGGAAGATGATCCGCTCGGACAGCAGCCGGCTGAACACGTCGTACGACCGCTCGCCCTGCGGGGTCCGCTCGACCACGTTCGGAATCGTGTACGTGCCCATCACTGCAGCCCCATCCGTCGCCGTGAGGAGGCCGGCCGCACGTCGTCGAGTGACTCGACGACCCGGTCGACCATCCCGTACTCCCTGGCCTGATCGGCCGTGAACCAGCGGTCGCGGTCGCCGTCCTTGGAGATCGTCTCCTCGCTCTGACCGGTGTGCTCCGCGGTGATCCGCTCGATCGTCTTCTTGACGAACTCCAGGTTCTCCGCCTGGATCTCGATGTCGGCGGTGGTGCCCCCGATGCCCGCCGACGGCTGGTGCATCATGATCCGTGCGTTCGGCAGCGCGAACCGCTTGCCGGGCGTGCCCACGCTCAGCAGGAACTGGCCCATGCTCGCCGCGAAGCCCATGGCCAGCGTCGACACGTCGTTCGGGATCAGCCGCATCGTGTCGTAGATGGCGAGGCCGGCGGTCACCGCACCGCCCGGGCTGTTGATGTACAGGCCGATGTCGGTGCGCGGGTCCTCCGCCGACAGCAGCAGCAACTGCGCGCAGACCCGGTTGGCGGAGACCTCGTCGACCTGGGTGCCGAGGAAGACGATCCGCTGGGCGAGCAACTGTGCGGCGAGATGGTCGTCGAAGCGTGACGGCGGGGTGTCGCCCTCCTCGGCACGCGGGGCGAGCGTCCGGGCCCAGCCGGTGAGCAGTGGAGCCACGATTCCTCCCTGTGGATGCACGCGGCCTTCGGTGGCCGCTCCCTCCACTCTCCCCACGGACCGTCCCTCACCCGGACTTTCTCTGCCCACGGCAGATTCGCCGACAGCAGAGCGCCGGCCGCCCGCCTCCGTACGCCGCAACTCGTGCCCGCGCCCGCTGGGCGGTTCCCGCGAGAGGTTCTCCCACCAGGGGGTGTAGCGGTGTCTCGGCAGTTCGTTGCCCTGTCCGGGCAGCGGTCGCACAGGAAGCCGGTGAGGCTCTGCCGTGCGCCACCTGTACCTCTTCGTCTTCGTCCTGATCATGGCGAAGTTCTCCCCGCTCGGTGACGTGCCGCCGTGGCCCGATCCGGGTCACGGCGGCACACTGCCCGAGAAGTGCAGGCGCCTCGCGGTTCAGGGGCTCGCGTCGGCGATCGCGCGCGTGATCGCCCGGGCGAACCGTGTGATGCCGGGCGAGAGCACCGGACACGGCTTCGGCTTGGACGTCGTGAGGGCCAGACAGAAGTGCAGCAGGTCCTCGTCGTGGTGGAGGGCGGTGCGGTCCCGGCCGGGCTGCGTGCAGTGCCCGTCGTGCTCGCGTTCGTACGCGGTGCACGGCAGGTACTGGGTCCAGGTGTAGCGGTCGGAGGCCGGGCTGACGGCCTTCCCCGCGTCGGCGAGGAGGTCACCGGAAGCCTTGGCCTGCTTCCTGTACAGCGCGTTCACCCGACGGATCCGGTCCGGGGTGAACGGGTCCGGGCCCTGCAGCACCCACACGATCTTCGGCCGGTGCGTACCACCCGCGTTCGCGATCTGCTCGGTGAGCTGCTCGGTGGCCGCCGTGTACCGCTGGAAGTACTCCGTGCGGGCCTTGTCGTACGTGATGCCGTCCATGCACGGCGTGTAGTCCCAGGCGTTGCCCCAGAACTGCAGGACGACGTAGTCCGGGCGCAGCCGCCGTACCAGCGCGGCGGCCTTGTCCTTCGTCGGGACGAGCGACCGGTCGGAGGTGCCCTCCAGGTAGTCGCACAGGGTGGTGCCCGAGTACGGGGCGCTGGTGTAGCGGGCGTCGAGGTCGTCCTTGAGGAAGTCGCCGAGCACCTTCTGGTTCTCCATGGCGAGCGAGTCGCCGAGATAGAGGACCTCGGGCGCCGGCTTCACCGTGTCGGCGCCGGGGGAGGCGGTGGCGGCCCGTTGACGGGTGGTGGGTGATGCCTCCGGCGCCGACGCCCGCGGCGGTGCCTCGTCGGGCGCGGACTCCGGATCCCCGCACGCGCCGAGCAGCAGTGCGGCGAGCACCGCCCCCACCACTCCCGCGATCCACGGCTTGCGCATACGGCGACTCCCGTCCCGGCCATCGAAACGGCTCCCCAGGCAAGCACAGCCGGGACCGAGGGGGAAGACCGGTGTCGGCCAGAAGGGGCGCCCGGCCCGGCCGGACGCCCCCGTCCACCGTCAGGTCACGGTGTCATGCCGCCGGAGCACGCGGCACCCGGCTCCGGCGTCTGCTCGCCCTGCACGTACTTGTCGAGGAACTTCCGCACCCGAGGGTCGGATGCCTTGTCCACCTTGAGCTGGTGCTCCCAGGCGCTCAGCACGATCGGCGAGGACTGGTCCTCGTACGGGCTCATGAAGGTGTACGTCGTCTTGTTCACCAGCCCGGTCAGCGACTCGACGTCGGCCTTGGCCGCCTTGTCGTTGTAGGTGATCCAGACGGCGCCGTGCTCCAGCGCGTGCACGGCGTTCTCGTTCGGCACGGCCTTGGTGTACACCTGCTTGTCGCAGTTGACCCACACCTGGTTGTGGTCGCCGCCTACCGGTGGGCTCATCTTGTAGTCGACGGCCTCGGTGACATGGTTCTGGGTGAGCTTCGACCAGTTCTTCACGCCGTCGATGGGCGCGGCCTTCGCCGCCTCCTTCTCCTGCGCGGCGTTGATCAGGTACCAGCCGCCGCCGACGAGGCCGGCGAGGATCGCGCCGGTGACGCCGAGCGTGATCAGGCGCATACGCCGCTCGCGGGCCAGCTCCGCCCTGCGTATCTCCTCGACGCGGGCGCGCCGCGCCGCCTCCCTCGCCTTCGGGCTGTTGTTCTTGCCCTTCGCGCCGCTGTTCTTGGCCTTCGGCCTGGATGAAGCCATGGGAATGTCCTTCTCCCCGCCGTGCCCGCACGGGCGTGGCGGTCCTGCGAGTCGTCTCGGGGGTCTGTCGCTCGGGGGCCGGTGGCGGCCTAGAGGCGGAGCAACTGCAGTTCGTGGAGATCGGGAGGGCGGGCCCGTCCCGGCTTCCCGGATCCGTCGAAGGCGACCGGGGCCGGAGCCGTCGAGGGCTGCCAGCGTGCGGCCGTAAGGTCCGCACCGGACAGCGGAGCGTGGCCGAGGACCGCGCGCGGGTCGGGGGAGTGGCAGCCGTGCTCGCCGGGGCGGTGCTCGGGGCCGTGCTCCACCTGGCCCGCCTGCGCGGCGACCTCCCGCTCCGCCACCGGCGCCGCCGACACCGCGTGCGGACGCTGCGCCGGAGCCTCACCGGGCGGCGCGCCCGAACAGAACAACAAGAACGTGGCCAGGGCCAGCGAGACCACGAGCACCAGGCGGGCCGGCCGGCTCCGGGCGCACGGCATCGCCGTACGTCTGAACGGTCGGCCGGACATGGAGGCACCTGACGAGTCGAGGCGAACGAAAGTGCGAGTGCCGCTGAAATTATCAGACGCCGCGCAGCCGTGGTCCCGCCCCGCGGAACCCGTGCCGGATTCACGCGCTCTGCCTCGTTCGGCGCGCGTCCGCGCCCCGCCCTGGCTAGCGTGAGAGCCGGGGAAACCACTTGTCGAACCGAGGAGAGTGCCAGTCATGGCCGCACATCCCGAGGGAACGCCTTGCTGGGCCGACGCCATGTTCAGCGACGTCGAAGGGGCGAAGAGTTTCTACGGCGACGTGCTGGACTGGACGTTCGGCGAGTCGTCCACCGAGTACGGCAACTACACACAGGCGTACGCGGACGGCAAGGCGGTGGCCGCCGTCGTCCCGCCGATGCCCGGACAGGAGGGCCAGTCCGCCTGGTGCCTGTACTTCGCCTCGCCCGACGTGCACGCCACCGCCGTCAGAATCCGTGCCAACGGCGGCGAGCTGCTGATGGAACCCATGCAGGTCGGCGAGTTCGGCTCCATGCTGCTGGCCCGCTCCCCGGACGGCGTCGTCTTCGGCGTCTGGCAGTCCGGCGCCCACAAGGGCTTCGAGGTCACGGGCGTGCCCGGTGCGTACGTCTGGGCCGAGATCTTCACCCGCGACCCCGAGAAGTCCGACACGTTCTTCCCTGCCGTCTTCCCGTACCGGGTCAAGCAGATGGACGACCCCGACAACCCGCAGATGGACTTCCGGGTCTTCGATCTCGGGGGCGACCCGCTCATCGGCCGTATGAAGATGACCGAGGAGGACTTCCCGCCCGAGGTGCCGTCGTACATCAACGTCTACTTCACCGTCGCCGACTGCGACGACGCCGTCGCCAAGGCCACCAAACTGGGCGGCGTCCTGCGCTTCGGCCCCATGGACACCCCCTTCGGCCGTTTCGCGGCGCTCAGCGATCCGCAGGGCGCGTCGTTCTCGGTCATCGACGTCACCAACACGCGGGGCGAGATGCCGGCGCTGACCGACGTCGACTGAACGGACACGGCGGTGCGCGCGGGGCAAGAGGCCCGGGGACGGTTCCATGCCCCCGCGCATGGCATGATCGAGGCCATGCCGGAACGTGTTGTGGCCGCCTGTGACGGAGCGGCCAAGGGAAATCCCGGACCAGCGGGCTGGGCCTGGGTGGTCGCCGAGAACGACGAGATCCCTGTCCGCTGGGAGGCCGGCCCGCTGGGCAGGGCCACCAACAACGTTGCCGAACTCACCGCGCTGGAGCGGCTGTTGACGGTCACCGACCCGGCTGTCCCGATCGAGATCCGGATGGACTCCCAGTACGCGATGAAGGCGGTCACCACATGGCTGCCCGGCTGGAAGCGCAACGGCTGGCGCACGGCCGCCGGCAAGCCGGTCGCCAACCAGGAACTCGTGGCCCGTATCGACGAGTTGCTCACCGGCCGCTCCGTGGAGTTCCGCTACGTCCCCGCGCACCAGGTCGACGGCGACCGCCTCAACGACTTCGCCGACCGCGCGGCGAGCCAGGCGGCCACCGTCCAGGAGTCCGCCGGCACCGACCTGGGCTCGCCGGAACCGCCGGCCGCACCCGACACGGTCCCGGCCCGCAGGGCCCCGGCCAAGAAGAAGCCCGGCACGCCCGCAGGTCGCACCGGCTCCTCCTCGCCCCGCACCATCAAGGCGAAGTTCCCCGGCCGCTGTGTGTGCGGTCGCCCGTACGCGGCGGGGGAGCCCATCGCCAAGAACGACCAGGGCTGGGGCCATCCGGAGTGCCGTACGGCGGAGAAGGCCGGGGCCCGGTAGCCCTGGAAGGGAGGGGTGCGGTGGTCACACGACGGTGCCGCGCCACTGCCCGGTCTCCTGGCCGCGCTCCTCGATGAACCTCTTGAAGCGCTCCAGGTCACCCTTGGTCTGCCGCTTCACGACCCCCAGCTTGTCGGCGACCTTGTCGACGGCGCCCTCCGGCTGGAACTCCATCTGCAGCATCACCTTGGTGCGCCCCTCGGCGAGGTGGTGGAAGGTGACGACGCCGGCCTGCCGCGCCTCACCGGCGACGGTCGTCCACGCGACCCGCTCGTCCGGGACCTGCTCGGTGATCTCCGCGTCGAACTCCCTGCGCACGCCGTCCACCTTGGTCACCCAGTGGGTGAGCGTGTCAGACCGCTGTTCGATCCGCTCGACCCCGCTCATGAACTCGGGGAACGTCTCGAACTGAGTCCACTGGTCGTAGGCGGTCCGTACGGGGACCTGGACCTCGATGGACTCCTCGATCTGCGTCATCGGTCGCCTCCTCACATCGTCGGCGTATCGGTCGCGGCCGATCGTCCCGGCCGCGTCCGGCGCGGGTACCCCGGGACCCCGCGGATCAACATGATCAGACCGCGTCGAACGTGTAGTGCGCGGTGTGGTCGAGCATCGCGGCCGGGGTCGTGTCGTTCCACGGCCTCATGGTCTCGTCGAGGTCGACCACGTTCGGCGTCCCGGCCGCAGGCAGATACGTGGCACCGGGGTGGCGGCGCTGCCAGTCGGCCCACAGCTTGTCGACGAACGCGTGATGGAGCCAGAAGACGGGGTCGTGGGGGAGACACCGGTGCCCATCTGGCCGCCCACCCAGACGTGCACCCGGTAGTGGAGGTTGACGCCCCGCCCCCCTTCCAGGTGATTGCGGAAACCGTCCGAGGCGCTGTTCCAGGGCGCCATGTCGTACGTGGACATCGCCAGCACGGAATCCACCTCGACCCGGGTCGGCAGCTGCCGCACCGCGCCCCCGAGGGACCGCCGCGGGTAGGTGCGGTCGTCGATGCGCACATTGATCGACCAGTTCCCGGTGGACGCCGCGAACGGGACAAAGTGACGCGAACCTGCCCGCGTGGCGCACTGCTACTCTTCGTGGTCGATTGATTGCTTTATGTAGTGAAATGGGAGTGTGTGTGAAGATCGTGTGCGTCGGCGGCGGACCCGCAAGCCTCTACCTCTCGATCCTGATGAAGCGGCGGGACCCGTCCCACGACATCACCGTCCATGAACGGAACACCGCCGGATCGACGTACGGCTGGGGCGTGACCTACTGGTCCGGGCTACTGGGCAAGCTCCGCGAGAACGACCCCGAGACGGCCCTCGCCATCAGCGAGAACTCCGTCAACTGGAACAGCGGGGTGGCCCACGTCCGTGACCGTACGACGGTCCAGCCCGGCGACCAGGGCTTCGGCATCGGCCGGCGCCGCCTGCTCGAACTGCTCGCCGAACGGGCCGGGGCCCTCGGCGTACGGGTGGAGTACGAGCACGAGATCACGGCCGACGACCTGCCGGACGCCGACCTCGTCGTCGCGGGCGACGGAGTCAACAGCGTGGTGCGCGGGCGGTACTCCGAGCACTTCGGCAGCGGCATCGCGCTCGGCCGCAACGTCTACAGCTGGCTCGGCACCACCAAGGTGTTCGACTCCTTCACCTTCTCCTTCCAGGAGACCGACCACGGCTGGATCTGGGCCTATGCCTACCCGTTCAGCGGCGAGCAGAGCACCTGCGTCGTCGAGTGCGCCCCGAAGACGCTGAGCGGCCTGGGCCTGGACCGCCTGGACGCGGCGGACGGGCTGGCCCTGCTGGAGAAGCTCTTCGCCGACATTCTCGACGGCCATCCGCTCCTGGGCCGCGCCCAGGACCACGGCACCGCCCAGTGGCTCCACTTCCGCACCCTGACCAACCGCACCTGGCACCACGGCAACGTCGTCCTGCTCGGCGACGCCGCCCACACCACGCACTACTCCATCGGCGCCGGCACCACCCTCGCCCTGGAGGACGCCATCTGCCTGGCCGAATCCCTCGACGCCCACCCCGAGACGGAGGCCGCGCTCGCCGCGTACGAACGACGGCGCACGTCCGACCTGCTCCGGCTGCAGAGCGCGGCCCGGCACAGCGCCCAGTGGTATGAGAGCATCCAGCGCTACATCGACCTCCCCCGGAGCAGATGTTCGCCCTTCTCGGCCAACGCCACTCCCCGCTGCTGCCGTACCTGCCGCCGCAGCTCTACTACCGGCTGGACCGCGCCGCCGGCCGTCTGGAGGCCCTGCGCCGCCTCAAGGGCTGGCTGGGCCCGAGGCTGGCCCGGACATCCCAGTCGCGCACGCCGGCCGCCCGGAAGTAGCCGCGTCCCCAACCTCACAGGGCAGTACCCCTAGCGCACGCCGCGAGGACGGAACTGGACGCTGATGCGCGGCCCCACGGCCCGTGTCGACTTGGGGACCGCGTGGTCCCAGGTGCGCTGGCAGGAGCCGCCCATCACGATCAGATCGCCGTGGCCCAGCGGGAACCTGAGGGTCTCCCCGCCACCGTGCGGGCGCAGGGCCAGATCGCGCGGGTCGCCCACGGACAGGATGGCCACCATCGTGTCCTCCAGGGCGCCCCGCCCGATCCGGTCGCCGTGCCAGGCCACGCTGTCCCGGCCGTCGCGGTAGTAGCACAGCCCCGCCGTGGCGAACGGTTCGCCCAGCTCGACGGCGTAGCGCGCCGAAAGCGCCTCCCGGGCCTCGTCCAGGACGGGGTGCGGAAGGCGCTCCAAGGCGCCGTAGAACGCGAGCAGTCGGGGCACGTCCACGACCTGCTCGTACATCTGCCGCCGTTCGGCCTTCCAGGGCACTTCCTCGGCGAGCCGCGTGAACAGCGTGTCGGCCCCGCCGAGCCACCCGGGCAGCAGATCGACCCAGGCCCCGGTGCCCAGCTCACGGCGGCCCAGCCCGTCGAGGGGGCCGAGGCGCAGATCGTCGGACTGGTCGAAGAGGGAGCCCTGGAGGTGCATGGCCATACACGCAGCGTACTCCACATTCGAAAACGTGTTCGTTCTCGCCTGTGGGGTCCGCCCCCGGTGGCATGGGCTCTCCTCGTCGCCCACCCTCTCTCAGTGCTGCTGAGCCTTCTGCGGAGTCAACTCGCTCGGCCGTACGACCACGAAGCCCTCGCCCTCCAGCTTCAGCTGGACGGCCTCGCCGGAGCCGCCGCGGATCATCGAGCCGAAGGACTGGGAGCGGTGCAGCGAGGTGTGGAGGTTGGCCGTCCAGCCCACGACCGCGTCCGTGTCGACGAACACGGGCAGCTGCGGGGAGACCGGGATGACCAGCGGGCTGCCGTCACAGACGAGACCCAGCCTGCCCTGCCCGGTGAAGACACTGTTGAACAGGCCGCCACCGGTCACGCCGGCGCCCTTCACGGTCTTGATCTCGTACGACAACGAGGCGTCGAAGCAGAGCACGTTCCGGCCGTTGACGGTGAACACGTCACCCGCCTCGATGTCGACGACGAAGCAGTTCTGCGCCTCGTGCGCGAACCAGGCCTCGCCCTGCCCGCGCACCGCCATCAGCGGCAGCCCCTCCCCGGTGACCGCGCGCTTGAGCATGCCGCCCACGCCCTGGCCCTTGCGTTCGAACTGCAGGTTCCCCCGATGGGCGATCATCGCGCCCTGCCGGGCCAGCATCTCGCCGTTGACGGCATACCTGATCGACTTGGTGTTCTGGACGCTCATCCCCGGCGCGTACGCCGGCTGGACCATGTTCTCGTTCGAGAAAAGATCGCTCTTCATGTGGGCATGCTGTCCCGGAGCGCCCGATTCCGCCAAGCGACGCGCGCGTCGCGTCACTTGAGGCGCCTGACAACGTCCTGACCGGAATGGTAAAAGCGGACATGACCAACAAGACCGTCGGCGTCGACATCCCGGACCGCCGGGGCCGCACCGGGCTCGACCGCACGGGCCGGGACCTCAGCGGCAACCCGCGGGTCAAGGTGCGGGACGTGAAACTGCTCTCCAGCCACTGGTACGTGGAGCGCGCCACCACCTTCGACTTCCAGCACACCGACGGCACCTGGAGCACCCAGGAGCGCGAGACGCACGACCGGGGCAACGGCGCCACCGTCCTCCTCTACGACGCCGAACGCGAGACCGTGCTGCTCACCCGGCAGTTCCGCTACCCCGTGTACGTCAACGGCCACCCCGACGGGATGCTCGTGGAGACACCGGGCGGCTTGCTCGACGAGGAGGACGAGCACCCCGAGGTCGCCGTGCGGCGCGAGGTCGTCGAGGAGACCGGCCACACCATCGGCGAGATCCAGCACGTCTTCGACATCTACATGAGCCCCGGCTCGGTCACCGAACGCGTGAGCTTCTACGCCGCCCCGTACGGCCCGTCGACCCGCACCCACGAGGGCGGCGGCCTCGACGAGGAGGGCGAGGACATCGAGCTCGTCGAACTGCCCTTCCGTCGGGCTCTGGAGATGATCCGCAGCGGGGAGATCGCCGACGCCAAGACCGTCATGCTGCTGCAATGGGCGGCCCTGGAAGGCCCGTTCAAGACCTGACCGCCACCGCTGCCGCGTCCGTCAGCCGTTCTCCAGCGCCTCGGCCGCCACAGCGGCCACCGCCTCCGCCGCCGCCGTCAGCGCGGGGGAGTCGAGCCTCCACTGCTGCCAGAACAGCGGCGCGTCCACGGTCCGCTCCGGCGCCAGGTTGACGAGCCGTCCGGCGTCGAGCAGCGGCCCGGCCTGCACGGCGGGCACCATGCCCCAGCCCATGCCGGTGACCACGGCGTCGACGAAGCCCTCCGACGTCGGCACGTAATGCCGCCGGGCACTGGCCGGGCGGCCCCGCGTCAATGCCCGGACGAACGTGTCCTGGAACTCGTCCCGCCGGTCGAAGAACACCACCGGCGCGTCGACGATCGCCTCCTTCAGCGGCACATCCGACCCGGCGCCGAGCCACCTCCGCGCGAAGGCGGGAGCGGCGACGGGCACGTACCGCATCCGGCCCAGCGCCCGGACCGAGCAACCGGCCACGGCGTCGGGCGCCGAGGTCACCGCCGCCATCACCAGCCCCTCGCGCAGCAGCCGGGCCGTGTGCTGCTCGTCCTCGCGGAGCAGCTCGTAACAGGGGCGCAGCTCCTCCGGCACCCGCGTGAGGGCGGGCAGGAACCAGGTGGCCAGCGAGTCGGCGTTCACCGCGATCGACACGCGCGCGGCCTCCCCGGAGCCCGTCATACCGAGCGCGGTGTGCGTGTCGTGTTCCAGCCGGGCCAGTTGGCGCGCGAAGCGGACGATCACCTCACCGGACTCCGTCGGCCGCACCGGCTTCTCCCGGATCAGCAGCACCCGGCCGACCCGCTGCTCCAGCGCCTTGACCCGCTGGCTGACCGCCGACGGCGTCACATGCAGGCCACCGGCCGCCGCGTCGAACGTACCCTCGTCCACCACCGCGAGCAGGGTGCGCACCAGATCGAGCGGAAGCTGCGACATCATGGTTGCTAATGATACGTAAGAATCTTTAGCTGTACGCATGGCAGTGGATTTCCTAGCGTCGTCCGTGTGATCAGTGAAATGACCGCCCTCGCCGCCGGATTCGGCACCGGCCTCTCCCTCATCGTCGCCATCGGCGCCCAGAACGCCTTCGTCCTGCGCCAGGGACTGCACCGCGACGCCGTGCTCCCCGTCGTGGCGATCTGCGCCCTCTCCGACGCGGTCCTGATCACGCTCGGCGTCGCCGGGGTCGGTGCCGTGGTCGTCGCCTGGCCCGCCGCCCTGACCGCGGTCGCCCTGGTCGGCGGCGGCTTCCTGCTGGTCTACGGCGCTCTCGCCGCCCGCCGCGTCCTGCGGCCCGCGGGCGAGGCGCTGCGCACCGAGAACGGGACGACGGGCTCCCGGCGCCGGGCCGTCCTCACCTGTCTGGCCCTGACCTGGCTCAACCCGCACGTCTATCTCGACACCGTGTTCCTGCTCGGCTCCATCGCCGCCGATCGCGGCTCCCTGCGCTGGACCTTCGCCCTCGGCGCCGTCTTCGCCAGCCTGTGCTGGTTCGCCGGCCTCGGCTTCGGAGCCCGGCTGCTCAGCCGCTTCCTGGCCCGCCCGGCGGCCTGGCGCGTCCTCGACGGCCTGGTCGCGGTGACGATGCTCGCGCTCGGGGGCATGCTGATCGCCGGAGCGTGAGCGACGCCACCGGGCACGTGCGTCGACAGCATGTGAGACGGCGGCGAAATCGCATGTCCCGGCGGTGGCGCCCGCCGCGATAGTGATGTCCGTATCGAAAGATGTACCGAGCATCAGGACGCGCGTGGACACCACCGAGAGCAGCACCGGCGACAACAGCGCCCCGGAGGGCGACTCACTGACGACATCCCGCCGTGGCCGCCGCCGCTGGGCGATGGACACCCGCCCCTCGCGCCGTCCCGCCTACCGGCGCCTGTGGTCCTCGACCATCGTCACGGCGGTCGGCAGCCAGCTGACCGCCGCCGCCGTGCCCAAGCAGATCTACGACATCACCGGCTCCTCCGCCTGGGTCGGCTACGCGAGCCTCGCCGGCTGGTGCCCCTCGTGGTCTTCGCGCTGTGGGGCGGCGCGGTCGCCGACAGCGTGGACCGCCGCACCCTGCTGCTCATCACCAGCACCGGCCGGCCCTACACGCCCCGCGCGATCAGCGGCCACTGAGCCGGTCGGCGCCGACGACGAGCGGCGGTCGGCTGCGTGCCGGGCTCCGTTGCGGGGAAGCGGGCGTCACAGCCGGGCGTACTCCAGGCGTACGGTGGTGGCGAGGCGGGCGAGGGCTTCCTCGGCGCCCCCGCGGTCGGTCTTGTCGAGGAGGGCGAGGGCGTCGGCGGCAGCCAGGCGTACGCGCTGGGGCACTTCGTCGAGGGCGGCCATGCGGTAGGCGATGGTACGGCGGGCCGCGCGCTCCTCGGCGCTGACGCCGTTCGGCCCGGTGCGCGGGAAGACGGCGGCCTCGTAGGCGGTCACATGGATGAGTACGCCGTGGGCGATGCCCTCGGCGTAGCCCCGCTGCCCGGCCTGCCGCTGGGCGGTGGCGAAGTGCGCCATCGCCCGCCGCCGTGCGATGAGCGAGCCCACCATGCCGACGAGCCCCGCGCAGACGGCCGCCCCCAGGGCGATGAAACCACCGCCGAGCAGTGCGCCGATGAGCGCGCCGCCGGCCATCAGCAGGCAGGTCAGCCCGGTGGTGAGCATCAGCAGGGCGCGCGCGGGAGTGAAGGAGGCCATGACGTGCAGTGTCTCAGCCCGAGCCGGGTGCCTGCAGGGAGGGCCGGGTCACGGGCGGGCGCGGTGACCGTGCATGTCGGCAGGTCGCTGCCCGGGCTGGCGGGTCGCTCGTCGTCACGGGGCCCCGGACCTCGGTACGGGCGGCCATGTGGTGAGCACCGTTTCGAGTGACCCGGGCTCCGCCGAGTCGACGGATCCGGCAGACGGCGTTCGTCGCCAAGGGGTGCCGCATGCTCCGGTTCCGCTGTCAACTACCCACTGGCGTACGAAGATCGGGTGTCTGCATAGGGTGGGGCTTGTGAGAAGCAGCGACACCGGTGAGGCGGTCGCGTACCGGAGCGCGACCGAGGGGGAGACCGCCGTCCGATGAATCAGATCCTGTATGCCGGGGCGATCGGCCTGTTCCTGACACTGGTCGGCACACCGCTGCTGATCAAGCTTCTGGCCCGCAAGGGCTATGGGCAGTTCATCCGTGACGACGGCCCGCGCGGCCACCACGGCAAGCGCGGCACCCCCACCATGGGCGGTATCGCCTTCATCCTCGCCACCCTCGTCGCGTACGCCGTGACCAAGATCATCACCGGTGAGAGTCCGACGTACCCCGGTGTCCTGGTGCTGTTCCTGATGGCGGGCATGGGTCTCGTCGGGTTCCTCGACGACTACATCAAGATCGTGAAGCGGCGTTCGCTGGGACTGCGGGCCGGCGCGAAGATGGCCGGCCAGTTGATCGTCGGCATCCTCTTCGCTCTCCTGGCCATCCGGTTCGCGGACGACCGGGGCCAGACGCCGGCCTCTCTGAAGCTGTCGTTCGTCACCGACTTCGGCTGGACCATCGGGCCCGTGCTGTTCGTCGTATGGGCGCTGTTCATGATCCTGGCCATGTCGAACGGGGTGAACCTGACCGACGGTCTGGACGGCCTCGCCACCGGCGCGTCGGTCATGGTCTTCGGCGGCTACACGTTCATCGGCCTGTGGCAGTTCCAGAACTCGTGCGCCAACGCCATGGAACTCACCGACCCTGCCTCCTGCATCGAGGTACGTGATCCGCTCGACCTCGCCGTCGTCGCCGCGGCGCTGATGGGCGCCTGCTTCGGGTTCCTGTGGTGGAACACCTCACCCGCCAAGATCTTCATGGGCGACACCGGCTCCCTCGCCCTCGGCGGCGCCCTGGCGGCCCTCGCCATCTGCTCCCGTACCGAACTGCTCCTCGCCGTCCTCGGCGGGCTCTTCGTCCTCATCACGCTGTCGGTCGTCATCCAGGTCGGCTCCTTCAAGCTGACCGGCAAGCGTGTCTTCCGCATGGCCCCTCTCCAACACCACTTCGAACTCAAGGGCTGGTCCGAAGTCCTCGTCGTCGTCCGCTTCTGGACCATCCAGGGCATATGCGTGATCGTCGGCCTCGGCCTCTTCTACGCGGGGTGGGCCACGAGCTGAGGCACGTGACCGGCGGCGGCAACGGGCCCGCACAGTCCGGCCGTCCCCACGGCGTCGGCGCACCCTGAAGAGTTATAGGGACCGCTCGAACAGCGCGGCACGTAGCTTGGCCCTGGCCGCACGGCCGAATGCCCACAACGAGCCAGAGGAGAGCGGGACATGAGGATGACGGCGAAGCGGCTGACGGCGGTCGCGGGCGGACTGGTCATGGCGGCCGGCGCCCTCACGGTCGGCACCGCGTCCACCGCGTCGGCCGCGACCTGCTACGGAGGCGCGGTCGGCAAGACCTTCAACATGGGGCAGGACGAAGCCGAACACCGCTTCGGCCCCTACACCACCTCATCGCGGTGCAACGACATCAATCTGAAGATCACCAGCTGGGGCAACGCCAACCCGCTGTTCGTGCGGGTCTGCTTCCACCCCTCGTCCGGTGGGACGACGTGCAACGCGTGGAAGGAGTTCACCAAGAAGGGCGACCTGAACAAGTGGCGCGTGATCGCCACCGACGTCAAGGACGGCACCAGGTACAGCGTCTCCATGGACTTCGCCAGCAACACCTTCAAGGGGGACCTCGCCCACTGACCACGGCCGGGCCTGTCGGCTACGAGGCACGCGGCGCCAGCCTGAACACCACGTTCCGCCGAAGCGGCCCCGTCGGCACGCTCGGGTCGTCGAAGTCGTCGGCCGGGTCGCGGGTCATGCCGAGGCGCCGCATCACCGCCTGGGAGCGGAGGTTGGCGGCGGTGGTCACCGCGGGGATCTCCGCGAGGCCGAGGTCCCCGAAGCCGTAGCCCACTTCGGCCCGCGCGGCCTCGGTGGCGTAACCGCGGCCCCACGTCGAACGGCCCTCCGGTTCCGGCGGGTCCGTGCCGCAGTCGTCCGCCGACGCGGCTGCGAAGGACAGCCCGCACCCTGACCCGGCACCCGAGTCCGCGGCCCGTGGCCGGGGCGGCGCGGGCGGGGGATCGGCGAGCGTCCCGCGCGGTTGGCGCTCGGAGCACTCCAGGGTGACGCCGGCGGTGTCGGCGGGATCGGCGTTCGCGCGCCGGACCGCGTTGGTGGGGAGTCCGCCGGTGGCGAAAACGGCGTCATCGGGGACCGGGGAGCGTTCCCCGTGGGCGAGGCGCGCCGCCGTGTGCCGTGCCCCGGCGGCGCAGGACGGATGCGCGGGTGCGGCCATCCGGACGAGGCGGGGCCTCCTGCACGCGATCAAGGCAGCCTCACCGCGTCCGGGTAGCGCTGCACCCCGCCGGACGGGGCGTCATGGACGCTCCACCCGGGGGTGTCCGCTGCTGCGGCAGGGCTCCGTCGGCGGGACGCGCCGACACTGACTGCCGTCATCGAATCCTCCTTGTCGCTCAGGGCGGTGGCACGGGCCGAGGTGGCGGGCCGCCGGTGCTGTTGTCGAAGACAACAGCACCGGGCACACAAAACACCAGGTGGTGGAGGGGTTGTGCGGGTGCGGGCGGGTAGTGGCGCGAGCTGCAATTGTTCCTCAGTATGGCGAGCGTCGACGAGGGCCCGTCCCTTGGGGAGCGGCACGTCCGTGCCGGCTGGCCCGGCATGCGTGGCAAGAGGGTGGTGGTCACCGGGGGCAGCCGGGGCCCGGGTGAGGGCGTCGTGGCTCCTGCTCGCCGAGGGCGCCCGGGTGGCGACCTGCGCGCGGACGGCGGCGTACCGACGGGCGTTCGGCGGCGTGCCCCGGAACGTGCCGATGGCGGCGGGAATCAGGTGGTCGGGTCGGAAGGAGCGTCAGGCCGCGGCCCCCAGCACCACCCGTGACCGGTGTTCGAAGTCCTGGACGAGGGGCTCGTGGCGGCGGGTGGTGAGGCGGCCCCGGAAGTCGCGGAGGGCCTGGATGGAGCGTTCGCTGTGGACGCCGCTGAGCGTTTCGAGGGCGTCGGTGGCGGTGGCGATGGCCTCGTCGAGCCGGTTCTGCTGGAGGTGGGCGGTGGCCAGGACGGACCGGCTGATGGCCTGGCGGCGGCGCCGGTCGGCGTGGGCGCGCACCGACTCGCGTGCCGTGTGCTCGGCCTGGGCGGCCAGGCCCAGGTCACGGAAGCACAGGGCGGACTCGGCCTGGAGGTAGTGGTGGTCGAGGAACCGCACCCAGGGCGACTCCTGGGCGGTGCCCCGGCTCGCGTCGAGCTGCTTCTCGGCCGCGCGCAGGGCCTCGGCGGTCTCGCGGGGCCGGCCCAGTGCCGCGTGGCCGCGCGCGGACATGGCGTGCAGCCGCATCAGGCCGAGGGGACTGCCCGCGTCCTTGGCGGTGGCGACTCCGGCGCGGGCCAGCGCCACCCCCTCGTCGGGGCGGCCCAGACTGGTCGCGAGGTGGGAGAGTCCGGCGAGGATCTGCCCGCCCAGCACATGGTCGCGGCCCTCCGCACAGAGCCTGAGCCCCTGTGTCATGTACCGCTGGGCCAGGCCGTACTCCCCGGTGTCGTACGAACTCCAGCCCGCCATGGCGGCGAGCCGGCCGGCGGCGGCGAACAGCTCGCGCCGGTGGTGCGGCGGTGTGCCCCGCTGCTGGAGCAGGGGGACGACCCCGGTGGTGAGGTACTGCACGATGCTCGTGCGGACTCCGCCGCCCCCGTAGTGATTGTCCATCTCGTCGAACATGCGGAGCATCGCGTGGACCTGCTCCACCGGCCCGCCCCCCGGCACCGGCGCGAGCCTGGGGGAGTCCCGGCTCTCCACCAGCCACAGCAGCCAGGCCCGCTGAGGGCCTGTCAGCGCGCCCGGTACGAACGGCACCGGACCGAGCAGAGTGCGCCGGGAGGTGTCGGTGGAGCCCAGCTCGACCAGGGTGTGCAGGGTCTCTGCGACGTTCTCCATGTACATCAACGCCCGTCCCGCCACTGGTCGTCCGCGGTCGAGCGGGAAGCCCAGGTCCGCCGGAGTGAGCGCGCGGCCCACCCGTTCACCGAGGACCGCGGCGATCAACTCCGGTGTGTTCCCCCGTGGTTGCTGGCCCTGGAGCCAGCGGGTGACGGAGGCCTTGTCGTAGCTGGTCTCCGCGCCCTGACAGCGGCCCAGTTCGTTGACCCGGAGGGCGAGCGAGGCATACGAACAGCCCGCCTCCTTCAGGGCTGCCGCCAGCGGCTTGTTGGGCCCACCGGCCCCCTTGACCGGGTTCCTCGATAATCCGTTCGTCACGGCGGCCATCCAGGTGTCGCATCGTGCCGGCGCGGCTCGAGTCGTACCCGCCCGGCGCCGACTCCGGGGCGGGCCGGAGGGAGTCAGAGAGACACTGCGCACCGTGTGTGGCAGGTCACTCGATCACTATGGTGGCCGAAGAACTCAGCCCGCAACCTGCGTTCTGATAATTTCAGAACGAACTGCGAGGATCTGTTCGTGTCAACGGATCGCGTGGCACACTGCACGCTGTGGATCCCGCCCCGGGAGGTTGCGCGTGAGTGAGACCCGCGTCGGAGGGAACGCCCCAGCGGCGCCCACGGTCCTGCGCATGGTCCTCGGAAAACGGCTCCGGCAGCTGCGGGAGCAGGCCGGAGTCTCCTTCGACGACGCCGCCCGCGCCATCGAGGTCACCGCCCTGACGGTCCGACGGATGGAGAAGGCCGAGGTCGGTCTCCGCATCCCCTACGTGAAGGAGTTGCTGCGCACCTACGGGGTCTCCGGCACCGAGATCGAGGGCTTCCTCTCCCTCGCCCGCGAGGCCAACAAGCCTGGCTGGTGGCACAAGTTCCGTGACGTGCTGCCCGAGTGGTTCAGCGCGTACGTGAGCCTGGAGAGCGAAGCCGCTGTCATCCGCCTCTACGAACCCCAATACGTACCCGGCCTGTTGCAGACCCACGACTACGCCGCCGCCCTGATGCGCGTCGGCTTCCCGAACGAGAGCCCCGACGACGTCGACCGCCGGGTCGCGCTGCGTCTCAGGCGCCAGGACCTGCTGGTCAAGCCCGAGGCACCGGCCATCTGGGCCGTCCTCGACGAGACCGTGCTGCGCAGGCCGGTGGGCGGACGCGAAGTGATGCGGGCCCAGATCGACCGGCTCGCCGAGGCGACCGAGCGGCCCAGGATCAGGATCCAGATCATGCGGTTCGCGGCCGGGCCCCACCCCGGGGCGTACGGCCCCTTCCACTACTTCCGGTTCGGCTTCTCCGAACTCCCCGACATCGTCTACACCGAGGGCCTCGCGGGCGCTCAGTACGTCGACCAGCCCGCGGACGTCGTGACCTATCTGGAGGTACTGGACCGGATGTCCGTGCAGGCGGAACCGGTGGCCCGGACCAGGGACATCCTGGCGGCACTACGCAAGGAGTTGTGACACATGGCAAGGACACCCGACGGCCCCGTCCACAGCGGCATGCCCGCTCCCGAACTCGGCGCCGAGGGCTGGCGCAAGCCCTGGAGCGGCACCAACGGAGGATCCTGCGTCGAGGCAAAGCGCCTGCCCGACGGCAGTGTCGCCTTCCGCCAGTCCACCGACCCCGACGGCCCCGCCCTCGTCTACTCGCGGGAGGAGATGGCGGCGTTCCTGAAGGGCGCCAAGGCCGGCCAGGCCGACTTCCTCATCGCCTGACGACCACCCGCGACTCGCCCCGCCCAACGGCCACCCGACGGTTCTGCTTCGCTTGGTGACCGCCCGCCGTTTCGCTCTGCCTGTCGGCTCTCCGCCACTTGGTTCCGCGCGACGGCTGCCCGCCGCCTCGCTCCGCCTGACCCGCCGCGCTGCCTTCCCCTCGGCCCAAGGGCCGTCCGCCGTTGCGCTCCGTCCGAGGGGAGCCGGCGGCTCGGCTTGGCGTGGCGGGCGCCTGGCTTCTGCGCTCGGGCCGGTGGCTCCCAGGGATTCCGCTCGGGCTGAGGGCCGCCCGAGCCCTCCGTTTCGTTCGATGGCCGACCGCTGTTCGGCGCTGTCTGCCGGCCGCCCCGTCGCCTGGTTCCGCTCGACGGTCGCGTGGCCACGCCGCTCGGCGGCTGCCCGGCTGCCCGGCTGCCGCGCTCGGGCCGATGGCTGTCAGGCGATTCCGCTACGTCCGTCGGCCGCTCGGGCACTGCGTCGATCACTACGCCCGCACAACCGGACAACCCGTCCACGCACTCCCGTCGCCTCCCGGCCGCGCACAGACTGGGGATTCGACACCCGCCGCGTACCACCGAAGGGAGCGGCATGCGTACGCCGCCTCGTGTCCCGGGCCGGGCCATGCCGCCCGCCGGGCACGCCGGCCGCCCCGGCCGGGCCGCTCCCGAGGGGCGGGGATGATCCCACCGCCCATGCTCACCCGGTACCGGGCCCTGATCGTCGAGGGTCACGAAGGACTCGGCCGGACCCACCTCCTCGGAGAGCTGGCCCACCTCGGCTTCCAGGCCCGGCACCTGCCGCCCGTCCTCCACCATCCGGACCCGGCCCTGCCCTACCGCGAACTCCTCGTAGGGCCCGGCCGCCTGGCCGTCGCCGCGCATCTCGTCGCGGAACTCGTCCACGGGCCCGCTGCGCCGGGGCCGTTCCCGGCTCACCTGGATGCAGGCCCTGGACCCCGTCGACGCCGTCGCCGAGCGCGACGGGGCGATGGTCCACCTGACCACCACCGAGGTCACCGAGACCGCCACCGCCTACGCCCGGGCGTTCCGCACTCTCGCCCAGCACGTACCCGTGGTGACCCTCGATGTCGGTGAGCCGGGCGGCCCCATCCGCGCCCCCGCGTCTTGGAAGTCCCAACCTCGGGCGGCGACACCGTAGTTGACGGTAAGTTAGCGACGACCACGCGATGTGAGGCAGGAGAGTTCCCATGGCAGACGGCCACCCCACTCCCGATCAGGAAGCCCTGTCGAAGATCGACACCACGGTGCCGCACTCGGCCCGCATCTGGAACTACTGGATGGGCGGCAAGGACAACTACGAGGTCGACCGTGTCGCGGGCGACGCCTACCGCGAGATCGCGCCCAACATCGAGTCGATGGCCCGCGCCTCCCGCGTCTACCTCATCCGCACGGTCACCTTCGTGACCCGCGAACGCGGCATCCGCCAGTTCCTGGACGTCGGCACCGGCCTTCCGACGTACGACAACACCCACCAGGTCGCCCAGAGGATCGCCCCCGAGTCCCGCATCGTCTACGTCGACAACGACCCCCTGGTACTGCGGCACGCCCAGGCGCTGCTCACCAGCACCCCCGAAGGGGTCACCGACTACGTCGACGCCGACCTGCGCGACCCGGACGGCATCCTCGAAGCGGCCGGGAAGGTCCTCGACTTCAGCGAGCCGGTCGCCCTGATGCTGATGGGCATCCTCGGCCACATCCAGGACTACCAGGAGGCCCAGGACATCGTCCGCCGCCTCCAGGCCGCACTGCCGTCCGGCAGCTACTTCGTGCACTACGACAGCACGGACACCGACGCCGAACTCAAGCGCGCCCAGGAGGGCTACGACGACACCGGCGCCGTCCCGTACGTGCTGCGCAGCCCCCGGCAGCTGAACGCGTACTACGAGGGCCTGGAACTGCTGGAGCCCGGCATCGTGTCGTGCCCGCTGTGGCGCCCGGAACCGGGGACGAACCCGGAGCCGACGGACGTGTACGGAGGAGTGGCGCACAAGCCGTAGGACCACCGTTCCGGCGCGCCAACCGGGTGACGCGGGAGCGTGCGATGACGGTCGTGTACTCCCGGACACTTCGGGTAGGCCCCCCGCATGACCGGCCCCGCCGACTTCGACCGGCAGGTCCTCGACGCTGTGGAGGACCTGGTGCCGCTCTGGTTCTCGGTGGTCGAGGACGTCACACCGCGGCTGTCCCCGAGACAGATCCTGGCGCTCAGAGCGGTGCGCCGCCGACCCGAGCTGAACCTCACCGCCCTGGCCGAGCAACTCGGGGTCGGCCTGCCCACGGCCAGCCGTCTCTGTGACCGGCTGGAAGCGGCCGGCCTGCTCCGGCGGTGCGCCCGGCTCGGCGACCGGCGTGAGGTGCACCTGGAGGTGACCGCGCGTGGCCGAGGGTTCCTCGTGGAGGTGAGCGAGCGTCTGGCGGCGCTTCTCACCGATGCCTTGGGGGCACTGCCGCCGACGGAGCGTGCGCGGGTCGAACAGGTGCTGCGGGCCCTGCCGTGACGGGTCAGGCGAGCTGGGCCGTGAGATTCCCCGCGCCGCTGTGCACATGGCACAGCAGCAGGCACACGTCGTCCTCATGCTCCTCGTCCAGCAGGGGGTGCAGGAGCCGGTCGGCCGATGCCTTGAGATCGTCGTCGAGGGTGGCGGGCGGAAGCTTCCCGAGGGTCGAGGCCAGCTGCTCGATGCCCGGGTCTATGCCCTGGGCGCGGCGTTCCACCAGCCCGTCCGTGTAGAGCGCCAGCGTCGAGCCCGGCGGCAGCGGGACGGTGTGGTCGGCGATCTCCTGGTGGAGGGGGATGCCGAGCATGGCGCCGGGTTTGGCGTCCAGGATCCGCACCTGTCCGTCGGGCGAGCGCAGCACCGGCGGCGGATGGCCCGCGGCGGCCCAGGTGAGGGTGGGTTCGTGCGGGTGGAACCGGGCGATGACGGCGGTGGCGTACAGGTCGGGCTGGAGATGGTGCAGGAACAGGTGCAGATGGGTGAGGAGCTGGCCGGGGCTCTTGCCGTCGACCGCGTAGGCGCGCAGCGCGGTCCGCAGCTGGCTCATCATCACCGCGGCGTGCAGACCGTGCCCGGTGACGTCGCCGATGACGGTGATCAGGCTGCCGTCGGGCTGGCGGAAGGCGTCGTACCAGTCGCCGCCGATGTTCAGGCCCCGGGTGGCGGGCAGATAACGCGCGGCGAGCCGCAGCCCCGGCGTGGTGGGCAGCTCGGTGAGCAGGGCGCGTTGCAGGGTCTCCGCGATGTCGCGGTTGTGCTCGAAGCGCCGGGCGTTCTCCAGGGCGACGCCGGCCCGCCGGGCCAGCTCGATCAGCATGAAGGCGTCGTCGGCGTCCCAGCGCTCGTCGGACGGTGACAGCGTGAGCACGCCCAACGGAGCGCGCCGGGTCATCAGGGGGACGCACAGCAGCGGCCGGGCCGGGTCGAGCGCCGAGGGCGGCTGGTCGTCGACCCCGGGCAGACCGCCGGGGTGGTCGGCGGCGTACTGGGGGCGCCCCCGGCGGGCCGCGAGGACGGCGGCGGCCGGACGAGGGCCGCCACGAGCCACGTCGTCCTCGCCGTCGAACAGCCATACGTCGGCGGTGCGGGCGTATCGGGGCACCAGGAGCTTCGGCAGCAGCCGCACGATCGCATCCGGGTTGAGGGACGCGGTCAGGGCGGCGCTGGCGTCGGCGAGGAAGGTGAGTCTGCCGCGGGCGTTCTCCGCCTCCTCGCGGGCCTTCTGCTCGGCGGCGAACAGTTCGCGCTGCGCGAGCCCTGCCGCGTCGAGCTCGGCGTGCAGGGCGAGGACGCCCTGGTTGGTCTGGTGCAGTTCCTCGCGGTGGAACGCGACCAGCGCCTCCTGCTCGTCGAGCTTTTCCAGCAGCAGCGCGGCGTCCTCGTCGGCCCCGAACAGGGCCTCCGCGAGCGTCGCCTGATCACCCGCCACATGCTCGGAGTCCGGCAGTTCCGCCTCCTCGGAGCAGGCGACCGTCAGCCGCCAGGGCTGCCGGAACTCGCCCGGCCGCCGGTTCGCCGACGTCACCTCGACCAGGAACCGGCTGCCGCCCGGCTGCGCGGTGGTCGCGCGGGCGCTCAGCAGCCAGGTGCCTCCCTTGGTGAGGCACTGCCGCAGCTGGGCGCTGAGCATGGACACCAGGCGGGCCCGGTCGGTCGGGGACACCCTGTGCGCGGTGGCCAGGCGCGCGGTGGCGATACGGGCCCGAGCCGCGTCGGTGACGGAACTGATGTGCCAGGTACGGGTCATGGGAGGCGGTCCGGCGGGGAGGGGCTCAGTACCGCGACGGTGGTGTCGTCGCGTACCGGCCGGGCGGGGCTGCTCGCGTCACGCACGATCACGGCGGCGATCGCAGCGGGGTCGAGGGAAGGGCTGTGGGCGGCGGGGCCCGGGCTCCAACGGCTCGGCAGGCCGTCGCTGTGCAGCACGAGAAGGCAGTCGTCCCCCCAGGCCACCTCGTGCTGCGGCAGGTGCGCCGCGCGATGGGCGCCGACTATGCCGGGCCGTGACAGCAGCGGCTGCCAGGTCGCGCCGTCGCGCAGCCGCGCCCCGATGTTGCCGACGCCGGAGAACAGCAGCCGTCCGGCGGCGATGTCGAGTTGGGCGACGGCGACGGCCGCGCCCCGGGTGTCCCGCAGCGCCCCCTCCAGCCGCCGCAGCAACTGGGCGGGAGGCAACTCGGGCGTTCGGCACAGCTGCTCCACGGCCGCCGAGGAGGCACGTGCCGCCGCCAGGCCGTGCCCCAGCCCGTCGGCCAGCATCAGCGTGGTGAGGTCGCCCGCCCGCACCCACGCCCAGGCGTCGCCGGAATACTCCGCGCCGGCGAAGGGGAGGTTGACGCCCCCGGCGCGCACGGGCGGGGCCGGGGCGGGGGCCCGGGAGCCGCGGCGCTTGGGACGGGCGCCTATCCGCGCCAGGGCGACGGTGCCCCGGCCGACCGTGCTGTGCAGGTCGAAGTCGTCGGCGATCCGGCGGCAGGTGCCGAGGCCCGCGCCGAGCGAGGACGTGGTCGAGAAGCCGTCCCGCAGTGCGCCCGCGACGTCCCGCACCCCCGGCCCGTGGTCGATCGCCACGATCTGCACCAGCGAAACCGCGCCGTCCGCGCGGCCCGGCTCGGGGCGGGCCACGACGTCCAGCAGCATCTGCCCGCCGTCCGCGTGCTTGAGCAGGTTGGTGGCCAGTTCGGTGGCCACCAGCGCGCAGGCGGCGGCGCGGTCCTCGTCGAGCCCGGCGCGGGCCGCCGCGGCCTCGGCGGCCACCCGGGCGTCCCGCACCCGGGTCGAGTCGTGCACCGGTACCTCCCAGACGCGCGGCATCACCGCTCCTCGCGCGGGCGCGGCGCACCCGGAATCCAGGACGTCACCGTCACCGAGGTACCCGAACCGGGGCGGCTGTCGATCGCGAAGTCGTGGACCAGTCGCCGGGCCCCGCCCAGCCCCATCCCCAGGCCCTCGCCGGAGGTGTAGCCGTCGATGAGGGCCTGGTCGAGATCCGCGATGCCCGGACCCTCGTCGCTGAACGTCAGCCGCAGCCCCCGCGCGCCGCCCTTGTCCACGGGGGCGCACTCCATCTGGCCGCCGCCGCCGTGGACCAGGGTGTTGCGGGCCAACTCGCTGGCCGCGGTGACCAGTTTGGTCTGCTCGACCAGACCGAAGCCGAGCTGCGCGGCAGCCTGCCGCACATGCTGCCGTACCCACACCAGATCGAGGTCCGAGTGGATCGGCAGGCAGGCGGAGATGCCGCCGGCGGTCTGCATCACGGACTCTCCTGGCGGGCGTGCCCACGGCGGGGGAAGGTCGGGTCCGGTTCGCCGAGGAGGCGCAGCGCGTCCTCGGTGGTGAGCGCGGTGCGCAGTCCCGGCAAGGTCAGGCCCAGCTCCACGAGGGTGATCGCGACGGCGGGCCGCATGCCCGCGACCACCGTCCCGGCGGCGAGCAGACTTGTCTGGGCGGCGATGTCGCCGAGCACCCGGCCCAGGAACGAGTCGACGATCTCCACCCCGGAGAGGTCGATGACCACACCCGTGGCCCCGCTGCGCGCGACCGTGTCGCTGATGTCGCTCTGGAGCTGCTCCGCCGCACCGTCGTGCAGGTCGCCCTGGAGCGACACCAGGAGGACGCTGCCGAGCTTGAGCACGGGCACGGCTGTCCCGTACGGGGACGGCCCGCCGTACGCGGTGGGGAGAGTGCCGCTCACCTGGGCTCCGAACCGGCGGTGTCGCTGGACACGATGTCCGTGCCCAGCTTCCGCAACGCGTAGGCCAGGGCGTCCGCGAGGCTGCTGCGGGTGAGCACCGAGCTCAGGTCGATGCCCAGATGGACGATGGTCTGCGCGATGGGCGGCCGGATGCCGGAGACGATGCACTCGGCTCCCATCAGCCGTGCCGCCGCCACGGTCTTCATGAGGTGCTGGGCCACCAGGGAGTCGACGGTCGGGACCCCGGTGATGTCCAGGATGGCGAACCGGGCGTGCTGTTCGACGATGGAGTCGAGGAGCCGCTCCATCACGACCTGGCTGCGCGCGCTGTCCAGCGTGCCGATCAGGGGGACGGCCACGACGCCCTCCCACAGCTTGATCACCGGCGTGGCGACCTCCATCAGCTGCAGGCGCTGCCGGGTGATGAGCTCCTCGCCCTCGTTGAGCGCCGTCTCCAGCACCACCAGACGCAGGGTGCCCATCAGGACCGTCAGGGTCGTGGTGCACTCACGCAGATGTACGGCCGGCGAGGCGCCGAACTCGGCGAGGAGGAGGTCGGTGACGGGTGGCCGCAGCGCGTCCACCTCGGCGGAGATCTGTGTGACGGTGGAACCGGCCCTGGCCCGGGCCGCCGCCGTCCGCGCGAGCTGCTCGCGTACGACATGGAAGCCGCCGGCCTCCGCGTCCTCCACACCGTCCGCGGCGGCCACGGCGGCGAGCGCGTCCACGACCGCCCGGCCCGCCTCCACCGCCTCGTCCCGGGAGTGGGTGAAGACGGTGCGGAACAGGGCGGCGTCGGCCCAGCGTTGCGCGATCTGTTCCTGGCGGTTGCGCAGGAAGGTCGCCACTTCCTGCACCGGTGTCAACTGCTGGTCTGCCGTGTCCTGTTCCGGCACGGGTAACTCCTCACGTGCTGTCGAGCTCCCCGCTGCGGGGAACGACTGATGGACGAACTCATCGGTGGGGCCGGCCGGCCTCTTCTCGGCCGAACCAGTCGAGACAGACCACGAGCGCGTCGTCGTCCGCCACGGTGGTGCCGCGGTGACCGGAGAGTTCTCGGAGCACCGCGCCGGGAACCTCGGCCGCGGGCAGCAGACTCGTGGCCGTCACGGCCCGGGCCAGCGCCCGTTCGCCGTATGTCTCCCCGCTGGGCGTGGTGACGGAGTACACCCCGTCGCTGACGAAGACGAGCCGGTCACCCCGCTCCACGGCCAACTCCTGGGCCACGTAGTCCGTCTCCTCGAACATACCCAGCGGCAGTTGCGCCTCCAGGTCGACGTGGGTGACGGCCCTGTCGCGCATGAGCAGCATGCGCGGGGAGCCCGCGTCGACGACCTGAAGACGTCCGGTGGCCAGTTCCAGATCCAACAGCAGCACCGACAGATGGGCGGC
Organism: Streptomyces sp. TG1A-60; assembly: GCF_037201975.1. Taxonomy (NCBI): domain Bacteria; kingdom Bacillati; phylum Actinomycetota; class Actinomycetes; order Kitasatosporales; family Streptomycetaceae; genus Streptomyces; species Streptomyces sp. TG1A-60. The sequence continues at coordinate 7,734,957 of NZ_CP147520.1, forward strand.
TCCGCCGTACCGGGCGTGGACGGCCTGGTCGGCCAGGGCCGCTTGGTCCGCGATGGGGATGCCCGCCCGGCGGGCGTTGCGCAGCGCGTTGATCCCGAGGTTGGTCAGCAGGGATGCCTCGATGCCCTCGCCCATGCCGTTGGTGATGTACAGCTTCAGGTGGTCGGCGTCGGACGACCAGTCGAAGTTGTCGCCGAAGATCCCGTAGGCGGGCTCCAGTTGGCCGCCAAGCGCGTATTCGGGCCGGGTGGAGGAACGTCCCGGCAGCAGTTGCCACTGCATCTCCGCCGCCAGGGTGAGCCGGCTGGAGCGACGTGTCCGGACGTACAGATCGGTCTCCCGCTCCGCGCCGACCAGCTCGTGTCCCAGGACCTCGGCGAGCTCGGTCAGGCCGGCCAGGCCCTCGTCGGTGTGCGCGGTGGACGGCAGTGTGATGCGCAGCACGCCGAGCCGGTCCCCGCGCACGGTGACCGGCAGATGTGCCCGCACCCGGCCGTCGCCGCGCTGCTCGACGTACGGCTCCTGCGACCCGAACGCCCGGCCGGCCGGGCCGTCGTGCACCGGCAGGGGCTGCGGTGGATTCGGACGGGTGGCCACGGGCTGCAGCGTGGTGAGCGAGTAGTCGGCCAGGTAGAGCTCGACGTCCCGCGCCGACCAGCCGTCGCTCAGCACGTCACGGAGCGCGTCCACCAGGCGGTGCGGAGCAGCGGAGCGAAGTGCTCGTGCGGCTGCCACGAATCTGTTCACGATGTCGGATACGCCATTCTTTCCACAGGGACGGCACGGCTCCTGCCCTGCCGAGGACGCCGCGCGCCGGGACTTGTGCACCTGTATCTGGCGGTATGTGCAGTTCGTCCGGCCTGACGGGCTGACAGTGTTCGAGAAGCCTGCAAGAGTGGGGGGTGACTTCCTCCGCCTCGCAGCCGCGGCCGGACGAGGTGGCGCGTATGGCCTCCCAGACGGCCGAGCTGTTGGAGGTCCTGTGGGGGCGCGCCTCGACGGCGCCGGTGTCCGCCTCCCAGCTCCGTGTGCTGTTCATCCTGGAGCACAACGACGGCATCAATCTGCGCATGCTCGCCGACGCACTCGGCTCCACGCCGCCCTCCACCAGCCGGCTGTGCGACCGCCTGGAGGCCGTGGGCTTCGTCGAGCGCCGGACGGGCGCGGCCAGCAGGCGCGAGGTGTGTCTGCGGCTCAGCCGGCGCGGACGGTCCTTCCTGGCGGACCTGCGTGCCCGCCGTGAGCACGCCCTGCAGTCCGTACTGGAGCAGATGCCGACCGTGAAGCGGACCGCGCTGCTGGAGGGGCTGGAGGCGTTCTGTGCCACCGCGGCGGTACAGATCCACGAGGGCGGCGCCACCGACGCTCGGAGCGCCTGACCGCCGCCGACCCGGTTCCGGTCCGACAGCCTCATCCCAACCCTTCCCACGCGCTTGGCCCAGGCTCACTCTGTTGCCTCCCGGCCATAGTTGTCAAACGACAAGTAACGGCCACGGGTAGGCCCGGCACACCGACGGACCAGACCAAGCGGCATGGTCCGTCGGCGCGCTTGCGGACGGGCTCATTCCTGCGCCGGAGGCTCCTCCGGATGCCGGGCGACCTGCCCCGAATCCACGGCGGCCAGCGCCTCGTCGACGCTGTCCACCGTGGCCACGGTGAGGCTGACACCGGTGAGATCGAGGATTCGCCGCACCGCCGGCGCCGGGGAGATGATGTAGACACCGCCGGGGATCAGCCGCACCTCCTGGTACGTCCGCAGGATGATGTTCATCCCGGACGAGTCCATGAAGGGGACGGCCGACACGTCCAGCAGGAAGTGCCGTCGGCCGTGGCGCAGTTGGTTCGCCAGGTGATGTTGCAGCTCGGTCGCCGTGTCGATGTCCAGTTCCCCCTCGATCGTCAGCAGCACGGCGTCCTCACGAGGAAGTTCGACCTTGATCGACAGAGGATTCTGGGCGAGGGACACAACAGCCTCCACAGGCGCTACCGATCGGGACGGGTGCCCCGATCCACGGATTCGACGCATCGTCCGGCGATGCGCCGTGCGCATACCCGCGAATCGTCCGGACACACAGCGCCGATATCACGCGACTCCGGGTTCCAGGAGTCCCGCACGCAGCCGCTTGATGATGCGGCTGATCAGCCGCGACACATGCATCTGGGACACCCCGAGCTGCCCGGCGATCTGCGACTGGGTCAGTTCCTCCACGAACCGCAGATGGAGGATCCGGCGCTCACGGTCGTCGAGTTCGGCGATCAGCGGCGCCAACGAGTGGAAGTCCTCGACGAGTTCCAGCGACGGGTCCTCCTCGCCGATGAGGTCGCCCAGTACGGCGTCACCGTCCTCGCCGCCGACGGAGGTGAGCGCCGCGTCGAGCGAGGAGGTGTTGTAGCCGTTGGACGCCTTGCGCGCCTCGATGACCTCCGCCTCCGACAGGGACATCAACTCGGACAGTTCACGCGTCGTCGGCATACGTCCCAGCCGGGACTGCAGCTCGTCCGTCGCGCGGGCCAGCTCCACCCGCGCCTCCTGCAACCGTCGGGGCACATGCACCGCCCAGCTCGTGTCCCGGAAGAACCGCTTGATCTCGCCGATGATGTAGGGCACGGCGAACGTGGTGAACTCCACCTCGCGGGACAGCTCGAACCGGTCGATGGCCTTGATCAGCCCGATGGTCCCGACCTGGACGATGTCCTCCAGGGAGTCCTCACGGCCACGGAAACGCGAGGCCGCGTACCGCACGAGCGACAGATTCATCTCGATGAGCGTGTTCCGTACGTACTGGTAGGCGTGAGTGCCCTCGTCCAGCATGGCCAGCCGGTCGAAGAACTGCCGCGACATCTCACGCGCGTCTTTCGGCCTGACCTGCGACGGGTCCTCGATCCGAGGCAGGCCCGACTCGTCCGTCATGACCGTCCCTCGTGCCGTGGCCGTGGTCCGTGCTGTCACGGCTGCCATGCTGTCCACCCCTCTCGCCCGATGCCTTGCTGCCATCCCACGCTTGCCCCGGTACTCGCGACTCAGTCCAACTCCGCCGCGAAAGAAAGGGTGTCGCTCACCACTCTGGCCTGAAGTCGCCGTCGGCCCTCGCGGGCGGGGATCGCCGCGGCTGGCGATGCGTCACCACGAATGCGCGCCCCCATTGTTTGCCCACCGGATCGAGGGGCAAGCGGAGTTCCACGCCTCCGATCGGAGGCACGCCGACGGAAACGGTGAACCGTGCACGGGCCTTGGTCGCCCGCCCACCGTTGTCCGCCGCGAGTCCCTGAAAGCGTCGTTCAGGAGCGATAACCCATGCTGGTCAATGTGTCCGCAAACGGCCCCGGCACGTCCGCTCGTCCCGCCGCCCCGGACCGGAGGGCGCACGACGACGCACCCGACACCGCCGCCGCCTTCGCCCGCCTCGCGGAGATGGACGAAGGACCCGAGCGCGACCTCGTACGAGACGAACTCGTCCGAGCCTGGCTGCCCATGGCGCACCGCATCGCCGGCCGCTTCCGCAACCGCGGCGAGTCGGCGGAGGACCTGCGCCAGGTCGCCGCGATGGGTCTGGTCAAGGCGGTGGACCGCTATGAGCCCGAACGGGGGGCGTTCGAGAGCTACGCCGTGCCCACCATCACCGGAGAGATCAAGCGGCACTTCCGCGACCGCATGTGGACACTCCGCGTCCCCCGCCGCGTCCAGGACCTCCGCAACAAGGTGCGCGTGGCGCGTCGCGAGATCAGCCAGACCTCCGGCGGCGGCGCCGAGCCCTCGATCGCCGAGATCGCCGCCCACACCGGGCTCACGGAGGAGGAGGTCAACGCGGGGATGGAGGCGCTCGACAGCTTCAGCGCCCTGTCCCTGGACGCCGAGATGTCCTCCGGCGACGACGGCTACAGCCTCGCCGACACCCTCGGCGCACCCGACACCGCGTACGACATCGTCGTGGACCGCGAGTCGGTCAAGGAAGGGCTGCGCCGGCTGCCCGAACGCGAGCGCGCCATCCTCTACATGCGCTTCTTCGAGGACATGACGCAGAACCGCATCGCCGACCGCCTCGGTATCTCCCAGATGCACGTCTCCCGCCTCATCAGCCGCAGTTGCGCCCGCGTCCGTGAGGAGGCCCTCGGCCGGACCACCCTCTCTTCCTGACCCCTCCGCCGCACCTCGCGGTCCCGATCACGAAGGAGCGACACAGATGCTGACGCCCCACCCCGCGACCCTGCGCAGGCTCATCGATGAGTACGAGTCACTCGTGGCCCACGAGGGCGAGCGGAGCGACCCCCAGAGCGCTCGCCGCACGCAGGACCTGGCGTACACGTTGTGCGTGTCCACGGGCACCCGCGACGTCCGCCGGGCGCTGGACGCTGCACGCAGGCAGCTCGCCGCAGCGCAGGCGACCGCGACGGCCGAGCTGTGCGGGCACCGGGTGGGACGTCCCGGAGAACTCGACAGCCATGGTCCGGGCGCGAGCGGGTATGCGGCGACTCATGAACACTGATGAGCCCAGCCGTCCTGAATCGCCGACCCCGCGCACACGATGACATCGATGGAACGCCACCCGATCCGAAACCGCGGCACCGTCTCCGTGGAGATCTCGCCCGCCCGGGCGGACCGGCCGCCTGTCACGATCACCACCGCCGCGGCGGCCCGCCGCTACGTACGGTCGGTCGTGGGGGAGCGGTGGCGTTCCCCGGGCGGACCGCCGACCGAGGAATCGATGATCGACCTCATCCTCGTCGTCTCCGAACTGGTCACGAACGCCGTCCGGCACGGCGGCGGGATCGCCGGTTTCGACGTCACCCTCACCCCTGAAGGCGTGTGGCTGAGGGTACGGGACTACAGCACCGCCGTGCCCGTGGGCATCCACGGGCACGGCGCGCTGCCCCGCGCCCACGAGGGCAGCGGATACGGCTGGCCCCTGATCAACCGGCTGTCCACCGAGATCGCCGTCGAACGCTGCGCGGCCGGCGGCAAGACCATCAGCGTGCTGGTACCACTGACCTGACACCTCACCAGGGCAGGAAGACGTGGATGTCCTTGCCCTGGTCGTGCATCACGACGCTCACCTCGTCGCACAGCGTGTGGATCAGGTACCAGCCGATACCCCCGCCCCCCTTGTTGGGGCTGAAGGGGCGCGGCGCGGGCGAGGTGGTGCTCGTGTCCCCCAGCGTCACATGCACTCCGTCGAGGGTGCGGCGCATCGTCAGTTCGAAGCGCCCCGGAGCGTACTGCACCGCGTTGGCGGCCAGCTCGGTCACCACCAGCAGAATGTCGTCCCAGTGCTCGGCGGCCCCCGGCGAGGACGTGCGCGCGAGCATGCTCAGGAAGCCCTCGGCGGCCGTACGGGCGCTCGTCACGTCGCCGAGCTCTCCGTCGAAGGCGGCGTGAATGTCGTAAATCTTCTCGGAAGGCAGTGTCTCGTCCCTACGCGGCTCTGTTGCCATCTCGTCTTTCCCAGCTCGGCTGTTCGAGGCGGACGCGATGTCGCGTTCCCCTACCACGCCCGTGTTTCCCGAGCACAGACCGGCTACGCGTGTGAAAGCGTAGGGATGTGTGGGACCTTGGCGAAAAGAGTGGCCCCCGGCCGCTCTAGAGCCCCTCACCCCGCTCACCAACCTCGGTCGGCGTCCGGATGACCAGGAGGGCCACGTCGTCGTCGTTGTCGACGGGACGGACGCGCTCCAGGAGCAGGTCGCAGAACGCGTGCAGGGGACGGTGGGCGAGCGCCGCCGCGTGCTGGCGCAACCGGGCCATCCCCCGGTCGAGCGTGTGGCCCGGGGACTCGATCAGGCCGTCCGTGTACAGCACGAGAGTGGACAGCGGCGGGAGCGGGGTGAGCGTGTCCGTACGCGCCCGGATCAGACCGGTGCCGAGCAGGTGGTCGTGCTCCTCGTCCAGGAAGCGGGACCGCCCGTCGTGCGTGATCAGCAGTGGTGGCGGATGCCCGGCGTTGGTCCACCGCAGTGCCCATCCGTCGTCACCCTGCTCGACCCGGCCGAAGATCACGGTCGCCATGGACGCCTCGGTCACGTGCACCACGGCCTGGTCCAGCCGCTCCACGATCGCGCTCGGCGGCTCCTCCAGCGCCCAGGCGTAGGCACGGAGCATGTTGCGGACCTGCGCCATGCCGGCCGCCGCGTCGATGTTGTGCCCGACGACATCACCGATGGCGACCGCCGTGGCCCCGTCCGACAGAACGAACGCGTCGTACCAGTCGCCGCCGACCTGCGCGGACTGTGACGCCGACACATAACGCGCGGCCATCCGCAGCCCCGGCACCTCCGGCAGTTGCGGCAGCAGATGGCGCTGCATGGTCTCCGCGATGTGCCGCTGGCGCTGGTACAGCCGTGCGTTCTCCAGGGCAAGCCCGGCCCGGCGCGCGATGTCCTCCAGCAGGGAGAGCTCGGCGTCCGCGAAGGCCCCCGGCCGGTCGCTGAGGCCCAGTGTGAGGGCCCCCAGTACCGCGCGCGGCCCCCGGATGGGCGCGATCGCCGCAGAGCGCAGACCCGTCACCTGGAACAGCTTCTGCTGCGCGACCGTGATGCCCGAATCCGGCGGACCCTGGTACGTCTCCGGCCCGGCGAGCGCCGACGCGGCCCCGCGCAGCGCCCGGGACAGTGGCATCAACGACTCCTCGTGCACCGGCGGCAGCGGACCCTCCAGTTCCTCGCAGCGCACCACGACCCCGTTGTGATGGGTCGCCACCGTGGTGCGCCAGACGTCGTCGCTCTCGGTGATCAGGTCCACGACCGCCCAGTCCGCCAGCCGCGGCACCACCAGCCGCACCAAACGCGCGACCGCCTCCTCGGCGTCCAGCGTGGAGGTCAGCCGGGTCGTCGTCTCGGCGAGCAACGCCAGCCGGTCGAGCTGCGACAGCCCCGGAGGCTCGGGGGCCGGGGAGGCACCGGCCGCCGGGCCGGACTCGTAGAAAAGAACCGCGGCGCCCGTCACGTCCTCGTCGAGACGGCACGGTGTGACCAGCCAGGACACCGGCAGCAGCGTGTCGTCGCCGCGCCGGAACCACTCGCGGTCCCCGGCGCCCGTACGACCGCTCAGGAACGCGTGCATCATCGCGCACGCCGCCCGGGGCATCGTCTGCCCGAGAGGGTCGCGGTGCAGCAGTTCGTGCGCGTCCCGGCCGGCCAGTTCGCCGGCCGGGACACCGAGCAGGGCCTCCGCCCGGGCGTTCACCGTGACGATGCAGCCGTGGTCGTCCACGACGTACATGCCGGCGTGCACGAGGTCGGGCAGCTCGTCCGGAGACCCCACAGCCGGGCGGGACGGCTGCCGGTCGGTGTGATCCGGACTCCACGCGCTCATGTTCGGATTCCTCCGGCTCCGATCTCGGACGGGACTGTCGCACACAGGCGGTCGGGTCCGCCGCACGTGTCCACGCATTACCCCCTCATCGGCGACCTACGCGCGCGAGATCCTCGACCCCGGGTCGGTGCCTGACGCATTCCATGGCGGCGCGTGCCGCATGTCCATGCCTGACGCGTGCCTCCCGCGAACGCCACGCCCCCTGGCTGGCACCCGTGCCCGTCGTACGCGCGCGCCGACGGTCTCATGCCTGCGTGTGCCGTACGCAGGTGGTGACCACCTCGCGCAGGCGTGCCCGTCGTACGCGCGCGCCGACGGTCTCATGCCTGCGTGTGCCGTACGCAGGTGGTGACCACCTCGCGCAGGCTCCCCGTCCGCTCCATCACCTCACGCTGCACCCGGGCCCCGTTGCCGCGCCCCGTCAGCTCGGCGACGGCCGCTCGGGCCCGGTCGGCGTCACCGTTGTCGACGAGGGCCTGCTCGACATGGTCGAGCAGCGCGTGGATCACCTCCAGGGCGGGCCGGGGCCGCATCGTCGAGGGGTCCAGGAGGTTCTCCGACATTCCGGAGCGGGCGGCACGCCACGTCGCAAGCCGCAGCAGTCCCGCGCTGTGTCCCAGTGGCTCCTGGCCGGCCCGCCACTCGCGGGCCGCGGTGTCGACGAGCCCTCGGGCGAGGGACGCGACGAGGACCGCGGTGTCGGGGTGCAGACAGACGTCGGCGACCCGGATCTCGACGGTCGGATACCGCTGGGAGAGCCGCGCGTCGAAGTAGATCATGCCCTCGTCACGTACCACCCCCGTGTCGATCATGCCCGCCACGCACCGGTGGTACCGCTCCGCCGAGCCGAAGATGTCCGCCGGGCCGGCCATCGGCCACATGTCCCATACCTGGCTGCGGTAGCTGGCGTACCGGCTGTCCCGGCCCTGCCAGAAGGGCGAGTTCGCGCTCAGGGCCGTCAGCACGGACAGCCACGGCCGCATCCGGTCCAGGACGGCGACACCCTCGTCCTCGGACTCGACGGAAACGTGCACATGACAGCCGCAGACGAGCTGTACCTGCGTGGGCAGCCCGAACTCCCGCGCCATCCACAGATACCTGCTGTTCATGGTGATCGTCGGGCTCACGGGCAACGGCGACGTGGCCAGCGCCACGACCGCGGTGCCGAGCCCCTCGGCATGGCGCGCCGCGTCCTTGCGGCAGCGGATGATCTCGGCCCCCAGGTCCGCCATGTCCGACTGGGGGTGCGTGGCGAACTCCACCTGCTCGTCGTGGAGCTCCTTCTCGAACACGTCCTGCCCCGTGCCCTCCTGTGCGGCGCGCGCGAGCACCGCCGCGGCCCGCGCCTGGGGTTCGCCGGTCTCGGGATCGACCAGGAGGAGTTCCTCTTCCACTCCGACGGTACGCACGTCATGTGGCCCTTCTGCGCTAGGTGGTGTCAGCCGTGTGCCCTCGGACGACGCCGGAACACCTCGCCGGGCGGCGCACGGACGGGGCCCGTGTACGGGGCGACGGTCCGGGTACCCGTGCGACGCCACGGGAGCCGTGCCGGGCAGGCGCGGCCTCCCCGTCCGCGACACGGAGGAGGAGAACGTGACCAGCACCGAGACCGGCCACGTGACCGGTACCGCCGACAAGGACTACAACCTGATCTGGTACGTCGAGGCCTGCCTGGACAACGTGCTGCGGCTGGAGACGTACGTCCAGGACGCGGAGCGGGAGAAGGACACCGAAGTCGCCGAGCTGTTCCGCAAGGCGCAGGCCGACAGCCGCAAGGGCGCCGAACTGGGCAAGGAACTGCTGCGCCGGCGCATGAACGACTGACGACCTCCCGGGGCTGCCTCCCGTACGCCCGGGTGAGGCATCGACCTCGCCCGGGCGTACGGCGTTCCGTACGCGAACGACACGCCGCAGGGCCCGCTCTGCGCCGCCGACGAGCGCGGGCGGTCAGCTCGGACACGGCCTGCCGTACCGGCGAGGAAGGGAGCGAGGAAGGCCATGAGCCCGACGCACGTGCCAGGAGAAGCACGGGAACGCGGCTCGCGTAGCACGCACCGGGCGCGACCTCATCCGCCCTGTCCGCCGGCGCCACGCCGTGCTCACAAGGTGACCGCACGCGTCCGATGCCGACCTGCCGGGCGCACGCGCCGCTCCGCCCGCCCAGCGCCATGGTGAGCACGGCCGGGACCGTCCCGAGAACCGGCAGCGGAGATACTCGGCAGGGAGGCCGCCGACCGGAACAGTCGCCCGGTACCATCCCCAGCCTGGCAGTTCGTGAACCCAGCAGCGGCGACCGCGCGGCGGGCCGGCGGCAGCGCGTCGAGAGGCCGGGGCGGCGGCTGCCGGGCTCTTGTGAGGCCGACCGCTCACCGCCCACGATGCTGCGATGACCCCGCCTCCCGCAGTACGCCCTTACCGCCCCGAGGACCACGAGGCCCTCCACGACATCTGCGTCCGCACCGCCCACAACGGCGGCGACAGCCGCCCCGCCTACAGGAACCCCGAAATCTTCCCGGCGACCTTCGCCACCCCGTACGCCCACCTGGAACCGGAGCTGGTTTTCGTACTGGACGACGGCCGGGGACAAGCGGTCGGCTACATCCTCGGCACCGCGGACACCCCCGCCTTCGCCGCGGCCTTCCGCGACAGGTGGCTCCCCTTGGTCGCGGACCGCTTCCCGGCACCCATCGGCCCTCCGGTCACCCCCGACGAGGCGATCATCCAGCTCCTGCACCACCCCGAACGCATGGTCCTCCCCGAACTCGCCGCGTACCCGGCCCACTTGCACATCGACCTGCTCCCCGCCTGGCAGGGCCAGGGTCATGGCCGAGCCCTGATGCAGACCTTCCTCCGGGCACTGCACACCAGATCGGTCCCGGCCGTCCACCTCTCCATGGTCACCACCAACACCCCCGCCCGCGCCTTCTACGACCGCCTTGCCTTCCACGAGATCGAGGTGCCGAACCCCGGCCCTGTGACGTACCTGGGGCGCACGACGCAGCAACTCGACACCGGCCGGGAGGACTGAAGCACGCGGGCGCGCGCGAAGCCGCAGCCGGACCGGCGGTGCGTCACCGGCGAGCCGCCTACCGCGCTCAACCGAGCGCGAACGACACCCGCCGCTGCCACCCGCGATCCGTCGTGGACCATGAGATCGACCGAGGACTCGCCGGCCACAAGGGGAAGCCGGCTGTGAAGGCCGGCCTCCGCCTCATCCAAGAGGGCTCCGTCCTGTCCCTGAGCGACTGTGAGATGCGGGACCACGTCGTGCGAACTTGCCCGACGAGCGGCGGGGTCCGCGGCCACCGATCCGCGATCGCCCCGGTGAGCCGGCAGAACGACGTGTCCGGTTCGACGGCGAGATACAGAATCCCGGGAAACCGCAGCACGGTGACCTGGGCGGGCGGGGGCACCCGTGCGGGCCGACGGATCCAGCCGTCGCTCCACGCTCGAGCAACAGGCTCGGCCGCCGGGATTTCCACGATCAGTCCGGACTGGGCGATCACCCGTCCTCGGCCGCAGGCCCCACGCCCCACCGCCACGGCAATCTCCGCACGCAAGGACCTTGACGGCGGGCTGACCCGCGATTCACGGTCTCCCCCTGGCTCTCGCTCCCGGGCGTCGGCTCGGCGAGGTTCCCGGCAGCGGACGCCGACTGCGGTGGAGGGTTCACTGTTTCCTGAATTCACGAATCCGTGTATGGTCATGAGGTGCTGACCATCGCTCCGGAGGTCGAGGTGCTCGCGCGCTTCGGCCGTGCTCTCGCCGACCCCATCCGCTGCCAGCTGCTGCTGGCCCTGCGTGACGCTCCCGCCTACCCGTCCGACCTCGCCGACCGCATCGGTGTCTCGCGGACGCGGCTGTCGAACCACCTGGCCTGCCTGCGTGACTGTGGCCTGGTCGTGGCCGTTCCCGATGGACGCCGCACCCGCTACGAGATCGCCGACCCCCGCCTCGGACACGCACTCGAGGACCTGCGCACCGCTGTTGTCGCCGTCGAGACCGACCGCACCTGCGTCGACGCCGAGCAGAAGGGCTGCTGCTGATGGTCTCCCCGTCCCTCGGCCTCAGCCCGGCCCGCCGCGACGTTCTGACAAGGCGCATACGGCTGTTGGTCGCCGTGACGATCACCTACAACGTCATCGAGGCGATCGTCGCCCTCACCGCCGGCACGCTCGCCTCCTCCACAGCCTTGATCGGCTTCGGTCTCGACTCGATCATCGAGGTCTCCTCGGCGGCGGCGGTCGCCTGGCAGTTCTCGGCCGCCGACCCCGCCGTCCGTGAGGCCCGTGAGAAGACGGCCCTGCGGATCATCGCCCTCTCGTTCCTCGCGCTCGCCGCGTATGTCACTGTCGACGCCGTCCGCGCGCTGACCGGCACCGGCGAGGCCGGCCACTCCGTTCCCGGCATCGTGCTGGCGGCCCTGTCGCTGGCGATCATGCCGTTCTTGTCGGCCGCCCAACGCAAGGCGGGCCGCGAACTCGGCTCCGCCACCGCCGTCGCCGACTCCAAGCAGACCCTCCTGTGCACCTACCTCTCGGCGGTGCTGCTGATCGGTCTGCTGGCCAACCTCCTGCTCGGCTGGACCTGGGCCGACCCGATCGCCGCCCTCGTCATCGCCGCCGTCGCGGTCAAGGAAGGCCGCGACGCCTGGCGCGGTGACACCTGCTGCGGCCCGATCCCGACCGCTTCCCCGGTCCTGGTGCCGCGACAGGCGGAATTCGCCCCGTCGCGACGCCCGGCACGCCCTCTCGCCGCCCCGGTGGAGAGCCCGAGTACGCCCAGTACGAGGACGTCCGGCGGGCACACCGAGAGCACGCACCGGACGCCGCTCCTTGACGGGCGAACGTCGCCTGCCGCGGCACTGGCCCAGGCCGATGCCTGCGGTTGCCGGCAGGGCTGCGCCTGCTGCTGAGGCTCGCGGCCGAGACGTACGCGCGGCGATGGATCCGGCGACAGCGCGATCCGGGAGTCGAAGGCCCCGCGGCCTGCGGAGCGGGTGTCTCGGTCATGGCTTCCTCCTGCATCGCGGGACAGGGCCGCCGAGTTCGTTCGCGGAGGGCCTTGTGGTCCATCACATCGACCGCGGGGTTCTTGCCGAGGGCACTGATCAGTGCCTCCTCGTTCGCCGCGCTCTCGCCCCCGTGGCTGCGCCGCGTGCGAGGCGACGTCCTCCGTGGCGACCAGCACCGACGACAGCATCGAACGGGGCCAACAGCTCACCCGCCCAGCGCGTACACGTCCGGGTAGCCAGAAGTGGCTCGGCTCGGACGGGGAGAACGCGCCCTACACGCTGGGGCTGCTTCCGCCTGCGTGTGCTTCGGCGAGGAGGAGGTAGCTGCTGGCGGTCCAGGTGTAGGCGCGGTCGCGCAAGCCCGTTCCGGTGAGGGCGTCGAAGTTCTCGGCGAAGCCGTGGGTCTCGCACAGGGTGCGAAAGCGGGCACTGATCTCGTCCGCGAGTCGGGCGTGTCCGCCGCGACGCAGGCCGTCCTCGATGAGGACCGTGGCAGGGGCCCAGATAGGTCCGCGCCAGTAGCCGTCGGCGAGGTAGTGCGGCGAGGCCGGCGACTCGGTGGCCAGGCCGTGCGGGGTCAGGTGGGCCTCGACGCGGTCGGCCAGCACGTCCCTGATCTCGTCCGGCAGTTGCTCGCCGAGCACGATGGGCATCAGGTCGAGGAGGCTGGAGCTGTGCCAGGTGTCCCCGCTGTCGACTCCCCGGGCGACGAACCGGTCACCTCTCCAGAGCTGGTCGAGCATCGCCGACTGGGTCGCCTCGGCCGCTCCCGTCCACCGGCGGGCCTCGTCCGGTCTGTTCAGGTGCGTTGCCAGATCGGCGAGTTCCCGGAGCTGGAGGACGAGGAAGGCGGCCAGGTCCGCGGTGACGACCACGCGTTCGGGGTCGAAGGTGGTGGCGTTGTCCCAGCCGCTGTCGTTGCCGTGCTGGTAGTGGGGCAGTGCGGCGCCGGGGGCGCGCCGCGCGGTGAGCCAGAAGTCCGTCCAGCGTTCCAGCCTGTCGTACGTCTCGGCCAGTTCCGCCCGGTCCGGGGGAGTGGTCAGCCGACGGCGCAGGCGGGCGAAGGCCCAGCCGTGGATGGGTGGTTTGACGAAGTTGTGGAGGACCTCGGAGTGGGTGACGGAGTCGGGCAGCGCCCCGCTCTCGTCCTGGTGGTCGAAGGGCAGGTGGAACTGGTCCAGGGCCAGTTCGGGGAGCCCAGGGGCCAGGGCGAGGGCGTTGAAGCAGTGGTCCCAGCTCCAGACCTTGTCCATCCAGTGCTTGGACATCAGGACGGCGGGACGGGTGACCAGCCCCGCCGGGCGTACGGTCGCGGACCACACGACGTAGGCGGCGAGTTCGGCGGCGGGGGTGGCGGACGAGCGCCAGGGGGCCACGGTGTCGACGAAGCCGGCGAAGGCGTTCTGCGCGGTCTCGACGACCTTGCCGAAGGTCGCCGTCGACGTGTACGGAGGGCGTGCGGTGTCGAGTTCCTCGACCGCGATCTCCCAGGGATCGTCCGTGTCGGCTGCGACGGTGAGGCCACGCTCGGCGCTGCTCAGTGCCTGGCTGCCGACCGTGTCGGTCACCGTGCCGGAGAGAACGGTGACGTGGTAGCGGCGGCCGGTCTCGTACGACGTGAACACGTACGCGTCGGCGGTCGCGTCGTGGAAGAAGTAGGTGCCGCCGAACGGGGTCAGCGCCCGGGCCGCCGCGGAGACGCGCAGCGACAGCCCCGCACCGCGCAGGCGTACGGTGTCCGGCGACTCGTAGGAGAGATCGACCCGACCGGTCGCGTTGATCCAGCTCAGCAGCCCCGGTGTCGCCTCCAGGCGGGTCTCGGCCCGCTCGCCCGTCGCGGCGTCGAGCGGCAGGAGGCGCAGGACGGCGTGCATGCCGTTCTGGTGCGAGACGAGGTGGAGGTCCTCGGCGCGGGTCTTCTCCGCCACCACGGGGGAGATGCCGAACCAGGATCCGTACGTGCTGAACGGGATGTCGTGGACGGAGAAGGCCGGGCCGGGGCGGTCGGCGGTCATGAGGTGTCACTCGTTTCTCGGTCAGGGGCGGCGGGCCGTCCGGGCGTACGGACGGTGGGCCGCGGTGAGATGAAGCGGTCAGTCCTTGACGGCGCCGGCGGTCACGCCGGCGGCGACGTAGCGCTGGGCGAGGACGAGAATGGCCGCGGCGGGCAGCGAGGCAACGGTGGCGGTGGCCATGATGGCGTTCCACTCCTGGTTGTTGTTTCCGATGTAGTGGTAGATGCCGAGGGTGATCGGCTCGTGCGCGCCACCGTTGACGAGGGTGCCGGCGAAGACGAAGTCGGACCAGGACCACAGGAACGCGAACAACGACACCGTGACGACGGCGTTGCGGCTCATCGGCAGGACGACGGACCAGAAGGTGCGCAACGGCCCGGCGCCGTCTGTTTTCGCCGCCTGGAGCAGTTCGTCGGGTATGCCGGACATGAAGGCGGTGAAGATGAGCACCGCGAAGGGCACGGCGAGGGTGGAATCGGCGACGATCAGACCGGGGACGGACTGGAGCAGGCCGAGCTGGAGGTAGATGGCGTAGAAGCCCATCGCCATGATGATGCCGGGGATCATCTGGGCGGCCAGCAGGACGAATCCGAGGAGTCCGCCGCCACGCGGGCGCAGCTTGGCCAGTGCGTAGCCGGCGGGTGCGGCCAGGGCCACGGTCAGGGCGACGGTACCCAGGCCGATGACGAGGCTGGTTCCGAGGTAGGGCAACTGCTCGTCCAGCACCTTGCGGTAGCCGTCCAGTGTGCCGTGGGCGGGGAACAGATCAGGCGGGCTCTTGCGCATGTCCTGTTGGCGGGTGAAGGACACGTTGAGCATCCAGTAGACCGGGAAGAGCATGATCCCGGTCAGCAGGAGGCCGATCGTCGTCCTTCCCCACGTGCGCCGGCCGTGTCGGTTCATGACGACGCCTGCTTTCTCTGGGCCCGGACGTGGACCAGGCCGAAGACCAGGGCGGCGACGACCAGCAGGTTTCCGACGGCCGCCCCTGTGCCGAAGGCGGGCAGGAGGTTGCCGAAGCCGAGCTGGTAGGACCAGGTGGCGAAGGTGGTGGACGAGTCCGCCGGGCCGCCCTTGGTCATGATCCAGATGATGTCGAAGACCTTGAGCGTGTAGACCAGCCCCAGCAGCAGCGTGATCGCGGACACCGGCCGCAACAGGGGGAATGTGATGCTCCAGAACCGTCGCCAGGCACTCGCCCCGTCCAGGGCGGCGGCCTCGTACAGGCCGGCCGGGATGGACTGCAGGCCGCTGTAGAGCACGACGAGGTTGAACGGCACGCCGATCCAGATGTTGGCGATGATCACGGAGGTCAGCGACCACGAGGGCGACGTCAGCCAGTTCACCGGATCGATACCGACGGTCCCCAACAGCGCGTTGACGACGCCCGATTCGCTGTTGAGCATCCACGACCAGGTGGAGGCCGACACGATCAGCGGCAGCAGCCAGGGCACCAGGAAGAGGGCCCGCAGGGTGGCGGAGAGCCGGAAGTGCTGGTTGAAGAAGACCGCGAGGGCCAGGCCGATGGCGTACTGGAAGAAGAGGCAGACGGCGGTGAACACGACCGTGTGGAGCAGGGCCGGGGCGAAGGTCGGATCGTCGAGGACGGCCCGGTAGTTCTCCAGGCCCGTGAACGGCGCGTCGCCCTGGACGAAGGAGCGGACGGTGTAGTCGCGCAGACTCAGGTCGAGGTTGCGGTAGAGCGGATAGGCGTAGAAGAGGACGAGGTACAGGGTCACCGGGGCGAGGAACGCCCAGGCGGCCCACTGCTGGGAGGCGGGGCGGCGCCGTGCCCGGGGCGGTGCGGCGGGGGCCGCGCCGCTGTGGCCGGGCACGGGCCGGCGGTGCGGCACTTGCGTCGTGTGAATCATCGACGGGCCTCGGAGATCGCCGTCACCTGACGGCGGACTGGGCGGCGCTCAGCGCGTCCTTCGGGGACTTCGAGCCGCTGAGGGCGGACTGGACGGCCTTCCACATCTGCTCGGAGATCTTCGGGTACCCGGTGCCCAGATCGTCGCTGGTACGGCCCTTGGCCGCCTTGACCGCCTCCACCCAGGGCTTCAGGTCGGCGTCGGCCGCCACCTGCTTGTCCTGGACCTCGCTGGTGGGAGCCACATAGGACAGCGTGGTGTCGGTGTCGTACAGGTTCTGGGTGCTGGTCAGGCAGGTCGCCAGTTTCTGGGCGGTGGCGTAGCGGCCGGTGTCGCCCTGGACCGGGATGGTGACGAATTCGCCGCCGGTCGGGGCGGCGGCGCTGCCGCCGGAGACGCCGGGGACGGGGATGACGCCGTACTCGAAGCCGGCCTTCTCGGCATGGGTGAGCTGCCAGGTGCCGTTCTCGGCGAAGGCGTAGTCGCCGCTCGCGAACTCCTGCCAACTGGTCGTCTGGGTGTTGTTGATGACCGAGTTGGGCGCGTACCCCTTCTCCAGCCAGTCGGTCCACAGCGACAGCGCCGAGACGGCCTCGGCGGAGTCGAGGTCGGTCAGCTGAGCGCCCGAGCCCCAGAACCAGGGCAGGAACTGGAAGCTGCCTTCCTCCGTGCCGATCGCCGAGAACGTGATGCCCTTCTTGCCCGCCTTCTTCACCTTCTCCAGCGCCGCCGTCAGCGACTCCCAGTCCTTGACCGAGGCGATGTCCACGCCCGCGTCCTTGAGGACTTCCTTGTTGTAGTACAGGGCGAGTGTGTTCGCGCCGATCGGCGTGCCGTACGTCTTCCCGCCCGACTGGCCGGCCGCGAGGAGGTTGGGGTCGACCTTCGAGGTGTCCAGCTTGTTGTCGTCGGTGCTGGTGAGGACCCCCGCCTCGGCCAGGGTCGACACCACCGGGTTGTCGACGATGAGGACGTCCGCGGAGTTGTCCTGCTGCGCCGCCAGCAGTGCCTTGTTCGACAGGTCGCTGGTGTCGAACGCGGTCCGCTTGATCTTCACGCCGGCCGTGGTGCCGCAGTCGTCCAGCAGCTTCGCCCAGTCCGAGCTCTTGTCGAACTGCGGGTACGGGTCCCAGATGGTGTACGTGCCGCTGTCTGCCGCTTTCGTCCCGGTGCCGCCCGAGCCGGATGCGCAGGCGGTGGCACTGGTGGCGACCGCCAGGGCGGTCAGGACTGCGGCGGTCAGACGGCGCGGTCTGGAGTAGCTGTTCATCGCGGGTTCCTCTGTTTCTGGCGTGCGGGTGCCGAGGGGCTTCGGGCATGCGGGTGCCGAGGACAAGGGGTTGCTAGAGCTGGCACGCCGAACGGCACCGATGTGCGGTTCGGGTGTTCGGCGGAGTGAGGAAGGGGTGAGGAAGGAGGACGGAGGGTCCGGGGGGTGGTCAGGGCGTCGTGACGGTCCCGGTGTCCACGGGAGGCGGGGCTCCCGCGGGCCCGGTGCTGGCCCGCAGCGAGATCGGCGGTGCGAGCAGGTGGTGCCGGGGCGGCGCGTCGGGCTCGTCGAGCCGCTCCACCAGCAGGTCGACGGCGAGACGACCCAGCTCGGCCGCCGGTACGTCCGCCGCGGTGAGCTGCGGGGTCACCGTCTCCGCCCAGCGGCCGGCCACGACCCCGGTGACGGAGAAGTCGCGCGGCACATGGCGGTCGGCCCGGGCCAGTCCTCGGTAGAGGCCGCCCAGCGCGGCCTCGTTGAGCGTGACCAGGGCCGTGGTCGCCGGGTCGTCGTGCAGGATCCGTTCCACGCAGGTCTGGCCCGAGGCGGCGTCGTCCCCGCAGCAGTAGGTCCGGACCGTCAGCCCGCGCTCGGCCGCGGCCTTCGTGAAGCCGTCCAGACCGCGGTGCGCGGACTCGTACCCGGCCCGCAGCAACTGCTCGGGACGGTTGACGAAGGCGACTCGGCGGTGGCCGAGATCCGCCAGGTGGTGGACGCAACGCTCCACCAGCGCCGTGTGGTCGAGGCCCACCCACCAACCGCCCTCGGGCCGAGCGGTACGGCCGATGGTGACGGAGGGGAAGCCAAGAGTGGTGAGATGGTCCACCCGGTCGTCCTCCAGCCTGATCTCCATCAGGATCGCGCCGTCGACCCGCCGCTCGCCCAGCAACCGCTGGAAGGAACGGTCGCTGTCCATGCCGCTGGGAGAGAGCAGCACGTCGTAGTCGTAGGCCGCGGCGGCCTCCACCACACTGCCGATGAAGTCCAGTTGCATTCCCGTGTAGTGGTTCCCGGCCGGTGGGAAGACCAGGCCGATCGTGCTGGTCCGCCCGTTGGCCAGGGCACGGGCACTGGCGCTGGGCCGGTAGCCCAGTTCGTCGACGACCCGCTGGATCCGCCGGCGCGTGTCCTCCGAAACCGGGCGCTTGCCGCTCAGCGCGTAGGACACCGTGCTCCGGGAGACACCGGCCCGCCGGGCGATCTCACCGATGTTCACGCCGACTCCTTGCTCGAACCGGTTCGATACCCCGGAGGAGAGTACCGCTCGCCGGCCGTGAGGGGTGGGATGGGACGAGGATCGCTGGCCGGTCGTCGAACCGGTTCGCGTGAAGCGAAGGTAGGAACTGCCGGAACATCTGTCAACACCCTCGCCCACACTTCAGTGATCCTGGCGGAGGCCCGGGAGAACCTGGGGTCGGAGGGATTGCTGGCCGAGTGTCCCGGTGCTAGCTTCGCCGAACCGGTTCGATGAAGTGATCCTTCCGGCAACCCTGGGCCGCTTCGCACGCGCCGGAGCACAGAGCCGCCGTCCCCGCCCACCTCCTGCCCGTGTGGCGCACGGAATGGAACCGGTGCGGCCCGCACCACGTACGCGCCTCCTCACCGGAACGGCATACGGACGAGGAGCCGACCGAGGTGGCCCGACCGGAACCCCGCTACTCAAGGATCGAGGACGTGAATCCATGCCATCCGCTGACAGATCCGCCCGCCGCCGAACTCCGGCCGCCATGGCCCTGACGCTCGGCGCGGGCCTGCTGGCCGCACCCGCAGTCCCCGCCCAGGCGGCCGACACGCCCCAGCCCGCCGCCCGCTACACCTTCGATCAGGACGACCTCACCTCCGGCAGCATCACCGACAGCTCCGGCAACGGCCTGGCGGCGACCCTGGTGAACGGCTCCACCGCCCGGTCCGTCACGGGCACGGACGGTGGCAAGGCACTGGCCCTGCCCGGCGGGGCACCCACCTCCGACGGCGCGTACGTCCGGCTGCCCCGCGAAGTGCTCGCCGACGCCGACGACTTGACGGTCTCGGCCCGCGTGAGGTGGAGCGGCGACACATCGTCCTGGCAGCGCATCTTCGACCTGGGCACCAACACCACCAAGTACCTCTTCACCACGCCCTACAGCGGCAACGGTCTGCTGCGCACCGCCGTCACCACCGGCGGAGGAGGTGCGGAGGCACAGGTCAACGGGTACGCGATGCTTCCCGCGGACGCGTGGAAGACCGTCACCGTCACCCTGGACACCTCCGCAGGCCGGGTCACCACCTACCTCGACGGCGTGGCGGTCTCCTCCGCCGAGACCGGCGTCAAGGCGAAGGATCTGCTGGACAGTTCGGCCACGGCCGCCGGTTACATCGGCAAGTCCCTATGGCCGGACCCGCTGCTCAAGGGCGCGATCGACGACTTCACCGTGTGGCACTCGGCGCTCAGCCCCGAGCAGGTGGCCGGTACGGTCGGGGACGTGCCGACCGCCCGGGAACTCTCGAAGACGTCCTTCGACGTCCGTACGACGACCGGGACCGCCCCGTCCCTCCCCGTCGCCGTCCGCTCCTCCTTCTCCGACGGCTACGACCGCGACACGCCGATCACCTGGGACACCGTGCCGTCCGAGAAGTACGCCCGGCCGGGGACGTTCACCGTGGCGGGAACCGCGGCCGGGCGCGCCGTGAAGGCGGCCGTCAGCGTGGTCCGCGAGGGGCAGCTCACCGTCGACCTCGGTTCGGACACCGGCGCCTTCCACGGCGGCGCCTCCGGCACCCTCTACGGCGTGTACGGACCGGACGTCCCCACCAACAACCTCATGGAGGGCATGGGTCTGCGCACGGTCTCCACCAAGGCGCAGGACGGCCCGCAACACCCCGGCGCCGACGCGCTGGAGGTGGTCAAGCCCCTGGCCGACTCCACCGACGGTGATGTGTACATCTACATGACCGACATCCACCGCGGCTTCCCGTACCAGTGGCCGGGCGACACCCCCGAGGAGAAACTCAAGCTCTACAAGGAGAAGGTCGCGGACCAGGTCGACCAGGTCCTGAAGCTGCCGAAGGAGTACCAGGACAACATCGTCCTCGTGCCGTTCAACGAGCCCGAGGGCAACATGTTCGGCACCGGCGAGTGGAGCTACGACAAGGTCAGCTGGCTCAACGACCCGGACGACTACTTCGCCGCCTGGGACGACGTCCACAAGCTCATCAAGAGCAAGATGCCGAGCGCCCGCATCGCCGGCCCCAACACCAGCGTCCTGTACGACCAGGTGAAGGGCTTCCTCACCCACACCCTGGCCGCCGGTACGCTCCCGGACGTCATCACCTGGCACGAGCTGAGTCACCCGGAGGCGGTGCGCGAGAGCGTCGCCAAGTACCGGGCGTGGGAGAAGGACCTGTTCCGGGGCACCGACAAGGCGGGTACCGAACTCCCCATCAACATCAACGAGTACGCCTTCAACTACCACACCTCCGTCCCCGGCCAGATGATCCAGTGGGTGTCCGCGATCGAGGAGTCCAAGGTGGACGCCGACATCGCGTACTGGAACATCGACGGCAACCTCTCCGACTCCGCGGTGCAGTCCAACCGCGGCAACGGCCAATGGTGGCTGCTGCACGCGTATGCCTCGATGAGCGGCCACACCGTGGAGGTGACCCCGCCGTTCCCCGGCGAGAACTACACCATGCAGGGCGTCGCCACGCTGGACGAGAAGAAGCGGCAGGCACGGCTGATCTTCGGCGGTTCCACGGGCGAGGGCCACATCACCTTCGCGGGCGTCCCGAAGAAGCTCTTCGGCGACCGCGTGCACGCATGGGTGCGGGAGATCGAGTGGAGCGGACAGCTGGGCGACTCCTCCGGCCCGAAGCTGCTCACCGAGACGAACCTGACGGTCGGTGACGACGGCACGGTCGTCGTCGGCTTCGGTGAGGGCGGGCTGCCGGCGCTGAAGGAGTCATCGGCGTACGAGATCGTCCTCAGCCCGGCCGGGAAGGCGAAGGGCACGCAGTCCCCGCCCGTGTCCTGGCAGGCGTCGTACGAGGCGGAGGACGCCGCCCACACCGGGTCCGGCTACTCGAAGAACGGCCCGGAGGGATCGCCGCGCGACGTGTCGAAGTTCTACACCTCCGGCGGCTACAACGTGGGCGGCCTGCGCACCGGTTCGGACGTCATGCTCGACTTCACCGTGGACGTGCCCGAGGACGGCACGTACGACCTGAGCGTCTTCGCCAACTCCCTCAACACCTTCGACAAGGTCAAGGAGCAGGGCCCCACCAACGTCTTCCTGCGCGTGGACGGCGAGGCGGACAGCGAGCAGGAGCTGTACCTGCCACTGGGCTACAAGTGGGTGGTGTGGGATCACACCGACACCAAGGTCCACCTCACCAAGGGCAAGCACACCCTGACGCTCGCCGCGAAGAGCCTCGACGGCAAACGTGCCACCCAGGGCGACGCCGTCGTCGACCGCCTCACCCTCACCCTCCCCGAGGCTTCGGCCACCACACAGGTGTACGAGGGCGAGTTGGCGTGGCTGGACGGCGGGGCACGGCTCGTTTACGACCTGCCGAAGCAGACCGCAACCCCCGCCACCGGCTCGGGCGCGGTCCGGCTCGCGAAGGGCCAGACCGCCACGTTCTGGGTCTACTCGCCCGCCGACCGCGAGGCCACCCTCAGGGCGGACACCCTCGGCGGCACGGGCGCCCGGCTCTCCGTCAACGGGCACGACGTCCTGCGCCTGGCCAAGGGCAGGAGCAGCGTCGCGGTCTCCCTCTCGGGCGGCGTCAACAAGGTGACCCTGACCGGAGGTTCGTCCGCCACCCTCGTCGACCGCCTCTCGGTCACGCCCACCCAGGGCGCGCTCAAGACGCGTACGTACGAGGCGCAGAGCGCCGAGCTCGCGGGCTCGGCCAAGCTCATCCCGCTCTCCCTGGCCACCGACGGGACGGCGATCACCGGCATCGGCGGCGTCCCCGGCAACGGCAACACCGCGACGTTCGCCGTCGATGCCGACCGGGCCGGCCTGTACGCGCTGCGCATCCGCTACTCCAACCCCGAGCAGTCCGAAGCCACCCACTACAACCCGGACCCGCTCGCCCGCCACGCCGACATCACCGTCAACGGCGGCGAGAGGCGGCGCGTAGGCTTCCCGCACAGCTTCCACGAGAACAACTTCTGGGAGCTGACCCTCCCGGTCCACCTCAAGAAGGGGCGGAACACCGTCGCCTTCCGCTCCGAGGAACTGCCGAACTTCGACGGCACCACCTACGCCTCGGACACCTTCCCCGGGGTACTGCTGCGCTCCCGCTACGCGCCGTTGATCGACCGGATCACCGTCGCGCCCTACGCACGGGAGGTGCGATGAGGTGAACACCACCGGCGGTGACGCGCCACGCACGAGGTCCGGGTAGCGGGCGCCACGCCCCGACCCCGTTCGACAGGCACGCACCACCCCACGTTCGGTGCCGCGCCAGACGCCCGGGTCCGCCACGGCCGGCGGATCCGGGCGCCTCACTGTTCGAAGCCGGCGCCGCCCTGTCGACCTCGTCCGGACCGACGCCGGCGTCGGATTCGACAAGGGGAGACGATGGTGGTGGTGTCATGTCTCATGCCAGGTGCGTTCCCTGCCGAGCTCACCGGGTTCAAGTGAGGGTCGGGAATGGCGGGTGGCGCGGCGTTCGTGCCGGCGCCGCCGTAGCCAGTCGCCGGCCTCCCCGACCGAGACCAGCAGCGCAGCGGACGCGGCGCAGCGCAGAAGGCCTGTGGGCTGGCCGGTGGCGTGGCCGAGCAGCCAGAGTATGAGCGTGAGCAAAGCCCACCAGAGGCTGACCGATCTGATCTCGCGCCGCCAGCGCGGCACCCTCGTCACGATGCGGTGCTCGCTGTGCGGTGCGCCGCGACGGCCACGAACAGGCATCCGGTGGCGGCCACGATGCCCGCGGTCGCGGTAGCGGCCGAGATGATCGCCGGTGAGGCTTCGACCAGACGCGGGATCGTGTTGAGGGGCGCGGCGGCGTACCCCGCCAGGAGGGCCCAGCCGCGCGGTCGGGCCGGGGCGAGTCGGGACCGCAGGCGCTCCGGTACGTGGCCGGTGACCATGGCCAGCCCGGCCGGCAGCAGGGTGAGGGAGAAGAAGGCGAGGCCGATCCAGTGCCAGGTCATGGGGGCGGGGGCTCCTGTGGGTGAGGGGTCGGGTCAGCTGCGGCGGGCTGTGGCGATCATCACGAGTCCGGTGATGAGCGTGGCGAGGCCGAGGAGCAGCAAGGGGAGACCGGGACCGGGCAGGACGTACATCGCGGCCCCGGCCAGGGTCAGCAACGCCCCGGCGGCGGACAGGACGACTCCGAAAAGTCGTTCGGACATGCTGCTCCTCGTGGTGGGCTTGGTGGTGGTCATGGGCGGGGTTGTGGTGGTGGGCCAGGTGGGCGGCGAGCGCCCGGGTCAGCAGGGACCAGGCCACTGCGGCGGGGGCGGCCTGATGCCGTCCGAGGAGAATAGCGGCGGCGGTCGCCGTGGCTCCGGCAGCCCACGCCCTCCACCCAGCCGGCCGGCCAGAGCCGTCGGAAACGCCCTGGCTAGGCTCTCGCGGTCTCGTCCGGGTGGAGTGCGTCGAGGATGAGAGTGAGGCCGAAGGTGAACTCGTCGGCGTAGTCGTAGCCGGGCTTGAGTACGTGCTCGCTGGCCAGCTCGGTGAGGTGGGGGTAGGCGTCGGCGGGCATCTCCCGAAGGATGGCGCCCGCGACCTCGTTCAGCTCCGCCGAGCCTGTGAACGGCAGGCTCAACTCCTGGAGCACGAAGCCGTACAGGTAGCTGTCGATCAGCGAGACGGCGTGCGCGGTCATCGGGACGGAGAACCCTCCGGCGCGCAATGCTCCGATGACGGCGTCATGGTGGCGCAGGGTCGCGGGGCCGGGCTGGGAGCGGGAGTCCATGAGGCCGATGGCCCACGGGTGGCGCCGGAGGACGGCACGGGCGGAAACCGCGCGGTGCCGCATGGCGCTTTTCCAGTCCCCTTCGCGCGGCGGCAGGTCGATCTCGCCGAACACCGCGTCCACCATGCCGTCGAGGATGTCCTCCCTGCCCGCCACGTGGTGATAGAGCGACATCGCCTCGACTCCCAGAGGTTCGGCGATGGCCCGCATGGTGAGTGCGGACGCCCCCTTCTCGTCGGCCACCGTCAGCGCCGTACGAATCACGCGCTCGCGACTGAGCGGGGCGCGCGCCGACGCCCCGCGCCGGCCCTTGCCTCCCTCGCGCATCCGTCCCTCCTTTTCGCTCCCCTTGACTGCCTTACGGCATAAGACTACCGTGCCTTACGGCATAAGGTAAACGGGTGGGCGAAGGGGCTGCACCATGGGCATGGATCGTGTGAAGAAGGTCTGCATCGTCGGGGCTTCGGGCAAGCTCGGGCAGTACATGGTCGGGCACGCACTGGATCGCGGCTACGAAGTGGTCGGCGTGTGCCGGGAGGGCAGCGTGCCGAAGCTGGCGGCCTTCGAGGGCCGGATGACCGTCGTTCCCGGCCGCACGGACGACCCGGAGGTGATCCGGCGGGCGGTCGCCGGGTGCGACGGGGTGCTGACGGTACTGGTGCCCTGGGGTGTGCGGCAGTACGCGTCGGGCACGGCGCAGGCGGTGCTCGACCACGCACGGCCGGGCGCGCGCCTGGTCTTCTCCTGCGGCTGGCACATCACACGCGACGGCAAGGACACGTACTCGCGGACGTTCACCATGGGCGTCCGGATCGCCGCCGTGCTGGGCAAGCTCGTCCGCGCCGTCGAGATCGACGACCAAGTGGAGGCGTGCCGACGGGTGTTCGCCAGCGACACCCGGTGGACCGTGGTGCGCGGCAGCACCCTGGAGGAGGGCGAAAGCCAGGGCCTGCCCGTGTGGAGCCGGCACGTGGGCGACCCGGTACTGGCCAGTAACCTGACGCGCCGGGTGGATTTCGCGCTGTTCATGGTGGAAGCGCTCACCAATGACACGCTCGTCCAGGAGGCCCCGGCGATCGTCGGTTGCCGAACCCCCAGCGCCCTCGCCCACACCGGCGGCCCCCGCAACCACGCCTAGCCTGGCCGGGCGGGTCGAAATGCCGACGATGCGAGTTGGCCACCGCCCTGCGGGCCGGCTGCACTCCTTGATCACTCGTCGGCCGGCCTGGTCCGCTGGCAGCGTCCGAGGCAGGCGCAGGGTTGACGCGTCAGACGTACATCGAGACCACTTCTTCAGCCCAGTGTGATCCGGGCGGTGACCGGCAGGTGGTCGCTGCCGGTGGGCGACAACGTGCGGATCTCTCGGACGGTCGCTGAGCGGGCCATGACCTGGTCGATGCGGGCGATGGGGAAGGCGGTGGGGAAGCTGAAGGCGAAGCCTCGCTCCGCTGTGCTCAACCGTGAGGTCAGCGGGACCAGCCCACGGTCCTCGACGGTGCCGTTGAGATCGCCGAGCAGGAGGACCGTTTCCAGCTTCTCGGAGGCGATGGCCCTGCCCAGCAGGCCGGCGCTCTCGTCGCGCCAGGAGGATGCCAGGCCGCTCGCCCGGATGCGGACCGAGGGCAGGTGCGCGACGTACGCCGCGACATCGCCGTGGGGCGTGTGGACCACGGCCCGCAGCCCGCGGCTCCAGGGCCCCGAGATCCGCTGGGGTCTGATGTCCACCAGCCGGGCACCGGTCAGCGGATGCCTCGACCAGAGTCCGACGGTGCCCCGGACGGCGTGGTACGGGTAGATCGGGGCGAGGATCCGCTCGTACACCGCCAGCGCCGGGGGCACCAACTCCTCCAACGCGATGAGATCGGGCTCGGCGTCAGCCAGGGCGCGGGCCGTGCCCGCCGGGTCGGTGTTCTCGTCGCTGACGTTGTGCTGCACCACGACCAGGTCGTGCGGGCCCGGCTCCGTCCCGGGCAGGAGCAGCCCGCCGAAGAGGTGCGTCCAGGCCGCCACCGGCAGCAGCAGCGCCACCAGCGCGGTTGCTGAACGGCGTAGCAGGGCCAGGACGAACAGCACCACGACCACCAGGCCGAGCCACGCAAGGAACGCTTCCAGCAAACTGCCCAGGCGGCCCACGGAGTTGGGCACCGCCCGGTGGAAAGCCATCAGCCCGGCAGCCAGCACCGCGAGCACGGCGAGCACCCGCCCCCGTCTCCAGGCCGGCCGGCACCGTGGATTCCGCTTCGTGCTCCCGCCCGTAGCCCACGGCCCGGACCAAAATCGCGTCCACCGGGCCACTGCTGCCTTCCCCTCCACCATGGCTCCCCATCTGCTTGACCTTGCTGTCAAAGACGGATCATCAGGCGAATCAGTTTCGACGATCCTCTCCCGTCGCACCGGAACCACGTCGGCGGCGGCGAGCACCAGCTGACGGCGGTCAGTCGCGGTTCTCTGCGCATCGCAGCAGATCGGGCGGCGGGGACGATCATCCGCGAGAACATTCGCTGCCGACACCCGTCGACAACATCCGCCGACGGCAGGCTCCGCCGCGAAGGGGGTCAAGGCGGGCCGGTGGCTGCCGTTCCGCCGCCGGGCGCGACCGGGAGGACCGGGCACACGTGAGGGTCATCTGACCTGTAGCAGGGTTCGGTTCGCCGTCTCCGGAGGGAACGTGGCCCGGTCTGCGACGCCTGTCGTCCCGCCGCCCGAGCGTTCATCCGGCGGTACCCCGATCAGAGGGCGCTGCCCCGGTGGTTCGAGGACGGGAAGGCGAGACCACACCACCCACGGGTGGGCCCGCGCCCGCAGCCCGAAGCGCCACCCGGCCCACCGCCTCACGGGAGCTTCGTACCGCCCGGACAGGGCTGAGCCCTGGACGCACGCCGCTGGAGGGGGCCGGTGGGTGCGCACCGGCCGACACGCGGGTCCAACGGCGAACGTCGCGGTCGTCGTCGGCCCCAGGCGGCAGCCGGCTGGTACCAGGAGGTCGGCCGACGGACGCGGTCCGTCGGCCGACCGGGGCTCAGAGGTGGGGACGAGCCGGTCGCCCTGCAGGGCCGACGCAGATCGTCATCTTCTTGACACGACGTGATCGGGCTGCGCGGCACCGAGATCCGGTGCACTCGCCGCTGATGGCGGCGTTGGTCGACGGTGTCGGCGCGCCGGTGGTGAGTTGCTGTGACGGCACGCTGACGCGCCCGGCCTGCGCCGAGGGCGTCCCGTGTTCGTCCGGTGCCGGCTCTACGGGTTCGCGGACGGCTCGGCGGAGGGCTCCGCAGGGGGCGGGCCCGAGGGCGATGCGTACCGTGTGCGCAGCTCGCGGGCGACTCCGAAGGCGGCGGCGGTGACCGGTACCGCGAGGAGCACGCCGACGATTCCGGCCAGGGACGCGCCCGCGGTGAGTGCGACCAGGACCATCGCGGGGTGGATCCGTACGGTGCGGCTCTGGACCATCGGCTGGAAGATGTTCCCCTCCAGCATCTGGACCACGAGCACCACCCCGAGGACCCACAGCGCGATGACGAGCCCTCGGTCGGCGAGTGCGACCAGCATGGCCGCGGCCCCGGAAAGGAAGGCGCCGAGGTAGGGGACGTAGGCGCCGATGAAGACGATCGCGCCGAGGCCGAGGGCCCCCGGCACGCGCAGGATCAGCAGGCCCGTGGTGATGCAGACCGCGTCGATGAGCGCTACCACGGTGGTGCCCCGCATGAACCCCTCGACGCCCTCGAAGGCCCGCCGGGCCATCGCCTCGACGGTGCCGGCGCTGCCGCGCGGGAGAAACGAGTGCAGGGTGTCGGCGGCCCGGTCGGAGTCGCGCAGGAAGAAGAAGACCAGGAGCAACGCGAGTACCGCCATGCCGAGCGCCTGGACGGCCCAGCCGACCCCGGTGACGACACCGGAGGCGGCTGTCCCGCCGAACCTGCCCAGCATGTCCACGGCATCGCCGGCGAGACTCTCCAGCGAGGTGCCGGACGCGCCGAACTGATCGGCCAGGTCCCGCACCGCCCTGCGCAGTGAGGCGACGATCTGGTCCCAGGTGTCGACCAGCGTGACGGTGACGATGTACACGGCACCGCCGACCACACCGAGCACGGCGGTGCAGGTGAGCCCGGCGGCGACGGACCGGTTGACCTTCGTCCTCACGAGCCACCGGTGCAGGGGGAGGAGTAGCGCGGTGCCGAGCAGAGCGAGCAGCACGGGAACGACGGCCGGCCGGAGTGCCACGCACAGCTGGATACCGATGTAGACGACTCCGGCGACCAACAGGGCGACGGCGCACCAGGCGGCGAGTCGGCGGACGGGCTCCGGGAGTAACTGCACGCACCCAGCGTACGCACCGGCCGCACGCTCCGCGTGAGCCCCCCCGTGACGTCACGTCAGCCGGGGAAGTCGTGGGCCCCGAAGTCGGATGCGCTTGCCGGACAGGGTTCGACTCCGCGCGGTCTTCGCATGGTGCGCGCAGGAGGAGTGCCGGCACGGGGAGTGGGTGGCGAGACGGTGCCACTGTGAGGGCGGCGAGCACCGTGGGGAGACCAGGCCCCACCGTCTGGGCGCCCCCGGCGTCGGCGGGGGCAGGCAGTGGGTACGGCGGTCGGATGGCCGGAGGCAGCGGGCGTGGGCCGGGAACACATCCCGTGACGCCGGGTGGATCACCCTTCGGTGGGTGAACGGCGGCGCACGGCTGCGCGGTTCAGGGGAACGGGCTGTGCGTCCACTGCCCGGCCAGCGCCTGCTCGACGAGCTGGGTGAGCTCCGTCAGCCGGAGACGCTCGGCAGGGTGGAAGTCCTGGGCGTCAATGGTGGAGCGCAGTCGGGTGAGGGCGGCGACGACGGGCGGTTGCCGGCTGGACGCGCTGCTCCAGGCGAGTTCGCGCAGCAGCATCGCGATGCGGGCGAGGACGGCGGGCTCGGCGGCGCCGTAGCGCAGCGGCTGGGCCACCGCCAGATCCAGCAGGTCCTCCAGGTTCTGGCGTCGCAACACCACTCTGACCTGCTGGTCGTCGTCGAGCAACAGGTGGGGGCCGAGGTCGCGCCGCGCCAGATCGCACAACAGTGCGGAGGAGTGGGACAGGGCGTGGACGGCGGTCGTCGGGTCGTTGACCCCGGGGGAGAGTGCTTTGGCGGCGATGTCGGTGAGCTGTCGCAGGCCGAAGGCGATGTCCTGCAGGTCGGTGCGCTCGGCGCCGGTGATCACCGCTTCGGCGGCTGCCTTTACCAGGCGTGCCCGTGTCTTGGAGGCGAACGGCTCGCCGGTGCGTGGCCAGGCGGCTCCCATGGGCGTGCCGGCGATCAGAGAACTTCCGGGGTAGCGGTCGATGAGCAGGACGGCGTCGGCTTCCACGGCTGCCTTCAGAAGGGCTTCCTCGTCCACGGAGGTCAGGAAGCCGGACGCGCCGACGGTCAGGGTCAGCGCGTTCGCAGGCGTTTCCGGTGGTGCGCCACCATGGTCGCCGGCGGCACCGTTCCCGTATGGCCTGTCCTCGTCTTCCGGAAGGAGGCGTTGGGTGGTGCGGTCGGCGGCGGAGTGGACGCTGCTCATCAGCGTCTCGACGCGGATCTCGCGCGCCAGGTGCGACAGGAAGAGCACGAGGGCGAGCATGCTGGCCAGCGTGAGCAGGAAGGCCACCGTGACCGACGCCTGGGGGACGAAGCCGCTCTGCCCGTCCTCGCCGGTGTGTACGGTGCGCAGCACGGTCAGGGCGTAGGTGAACGTGGCGAGGAAGAGCGCCAGAGTCGTCCGGACGTACCGGTCCGCGGTGAAGGTCCGCAACAGGCGCGGGGAGAACTGGCTGCTTGCCAGTTGCAGCGTCAGCACCGTGAGCGAGAAGGTCAGCGCCGTGACCGTGACCAGGGAGCCGGCGATCGCCTCCAGCACCGAGCGCGCGGCGTCCGGGTTGCCGCTGAACAGGTAATCCCTCAGCCAGGACGGCATGTCGTGCTGGATCCGTTTGTCCACCCGCGGCAGCCCCACGCCCGCGACGACGGCGAGCGTGACCCCCAGTGTCGGTAGGGGCCACAGTTGCGCCCGGAGCGTGTCACGCATCGACGAATGGGATGCGAGTCGACAGCCGGGCCGGGGCCGAGGGGGCCGCCGAGGCAAGAGGAGTGGGCAAGCGCCTGGGCATCAGCACAAGCTCACGTTACAGATCATGACAGGTCGGGCGAACACCGAAACGCTGCCGCCGGTCGTTTCCGCATGGTCCGCCGGGCGTGTCGCGGGTTCGTGCGTCGGCGGCAGCCTCACCTTTTCCATATGGGTGCTCAACGCCAGAAAGTCGACTATGTGGGGGTTTGATGTTTCGGTCCGTTGAGTGTGGACAGTCGGCCTCCATGGGAGTGACGGGAGTCATCCGAAGCGGCGGCGGGTGGGCGTGGCGACGGCTCGCCGTGGTTCTGTGCGTGCCGGTCATCGCGCTCTCGCTGATCGTGGGCTGCGGCCGGGAGGAGCCGCTGAACGAAGCCGCAGAGCGATTCGAGATGGTGGAGATCGACTATGAGCGCGCCATCCGCCTGTCGGTGGCGGAGGTGACCGCCGGTGAGCTGGTTGCCTTGGAGCTCAGGGAGCCTGAGTCGGTGTCGCCGGTGTGGGAGAGCCAGATCGCGGACCAGGACGGGCAGCTTCGGACGGTCCGGTTGGACGCCACCCGGGGTGAGCTGCTGGGGACGAGTTCCGGTCCCGACCTGACCCGTTCCGAGCGGCAGGCGCTGGTCCGGCTGCTGGAGCAGGCGCGGCTCCTGCCGGGTCAGGCGGCCCGTGAAGCGGCCGATACGGCGAACGGCGATGTCGTCACCGCCATCGAACTGGAACGGAGGGACGGCGGCCCGGTCTGGATGGTCAGTGTTCTCGGGGTTGCCGACGAGTCGGCGACGATGCACGTGGTGAACGCGAAGACCGGTGAGATCCTCGACCGCCGCCCGGCCTGAGGCGGTGAGAGTGGCCGGGTACCTCGGCAACACATCCGCGGTCTGCCGAGCTTCCCGCCCCAACCAGCGGGTGATGAGCTTCCCGCCGCCCGGAGGCCTGCCGAACGGGCCGGGCCGCGCACGCTTCGCGCCGGACAGCCGCCTGAGGGGGAGTGAGGAGTCTGTGCCTGCGCGCCGACGTCTGGCGATGAGCACGGTGCCGGGCGCGTGGGCCGCATCCCGGCAGCCCTGTTTGCGCGTGAGGGGGCGGGGATACCCAGGCATGGCGTTGCGACCACGAACAAGGAAGGACCACGTCATGGGCCATGGGGGAGACGTCATCGCGGAGCTGATCACCGACCACCGCGAGGTCGAGGAGCTGTTCGGGAGGATCGAGGCCCTCGCCCCCGGAGACAAGCAGCGCAAGGATTACGTCGACCAGGCGGTGATCGAGCTGGTACGGCACTCGGTGGCCGAGGAGATGTACCTGTATCCCGCCGTGCGGGAGCTACTGCCGGACGGGGACACGGTCGCGGACAAGGAGATCGAGGACCACGCGGAGGCCGAGCGGACCATGAAGGAACTGGAAGGCGCCGGTGCCGGCGACCCGGAGTTCGACCGGCTCCTGGGCGAGCTGATGACCGAAGTCCGTTCTCACATCCGCGACGAGGA
Source organism: Streptomyces sp. TG1A-60 (assembly GCF_037201975.1). Classification (NCBI taxonomy): domain Bacteria; kingdom Bacillati; phylum Actinomycetota; class Actinomycetes; order Kitasatosporales; family Streptomycetaceae; genus Streptomyces; species Streptomyces sp. TG1A-60. The sequence goes on from NZ_CP147520.1 coordinate 7,766,917, forward strand.
GGACGACCTCTTTCCCCGACTGCGGGCGGCGGCCTCCGAGGACGAGCTCATGAGGCTGGGCGACAAGGTCCGGCAGGCGAAGAAGACGGCACCGACCCGCCCGCACCCCTCGGCCCCGGACACCCCGCCCGCCAACAAGCTGCTGGCCCCGGGGGCGGGCATGGTCGACCGCCTCAGGGACGCCCTGACGGGACGGGGAAAGGACTCCTGATCCCGATCCGAGAGTTGCGTTGTCGGTGAGCATCGCCCTGCGCCGGCTCCCCTGTCGGGGAGCGGTCCCGCAGCGGCGCGGCTGCCTATGCGTGTCGAGTCCGCCGTGGAGGATTGCCTATGAATCCGGTCGAACTGCCCCTGCCCGTCGTCCGCCGTCCGTCGGCCGACAACGGCGCTGACATCGACACCGACGCCCTCGAACGAGACCTGCGAGCGCGGGTGGACGGTGAGGTGCGGTTCGACACCGGCACGTGTGCGGCGTACTCGACGGATGCCTCCAACTACCGGCAGGTGCCCATCGGAGTGGTCCTCCCACGGACGGTGGAGGCCGCCGTGGAGGCCGTGGCGCTATGCCGGGAACACGGGGCACCGCTGCTGTCGCGCGGCGGCGGCACCAGCCTGGCCGGCGAGTGCTGCAACACCGCGGTGGTGCTGGACTGGAGCAAGTACTGCAACCGGCTGGTGTCGGTGGACCCGGAGAACCGGCGCTGCGTGGTCGAGCCGGGCATCGTCCTGGACGACCTGAACCGACAGCTGGCCGAGTACGGTCTGCAGTACGGGCCGAGGCCGGCCACCCACCCGAACTGCACCCTCGGGGGGATGATCGGCAACAACTCCTGCGGATCGACGGCCCAGGCGTACGGCAAGGTCGTCGACAACCTGCACCGCCTGGAGATCCTTGACGATGCGACGCTGGTTCTCGCCGACGGCTTCAGCTGCCGGACGCAGGTCGACCAGGCCGGCACCGGACGCACTCCGCTGCACCTGGCGGAGATCTTGGCGGCGGCCCTGCGAGGAGTGGCGGCCGCCGCCACCATGCCGCCGCTCGCGCTGTCAGCCCGTTTCGAAACGGCATAGGCCATGCGCGCGTCCCGGGGCGCCGCGGTGCCGCCGTAGTCGGGGACCGCGGCCTGCCACCACCGCTCGGTGGCGTCCCAGAGATCACGGGGAAGCAGCGGAAGGTCCTGCGGTTCCGCGGATGTTTCCAGGACCAGGTCATGGACGTGCTCCTCCAGCAGGTGCAGCCCGGTGCACAGCCCACCGTGCGGGCCCAGCCGGGCCTCGGGGGCACCGGTGAACCGCGGATACAGGGGGCCGGTGCGCGCCCGCCAGGCGCCGCCCTCCCGTCGGACTCCCCGCACGGCACAGGCCTGGCGCAGCAGCACCACCCGTCCGGGGGAGGCGCGGGTACGGCCAGGGCCTCCCGGCAGGAGACGACGCCGCGTCGGACGTCACCCGGCGGCTGAAGCGGATGAGCGTGCCGTCCTCGTAGAAGTACCCACCCCACACGTTCCAGGAGTTCGGAGGTACAGAACCGGTAGCGCCCGGGCCCGCAGAGGAAGCCGGAGAAGACGGCGCAGCTGTGCCAGGCCGGCGCGCACAGCCAGGCGATCTGACCGCGCGGGTCGTGCGCTACACCGACGTGGACAAGCGCTCCATGGTCGGAGCGTCACGCGGCGACCCGCCCGACCCGCCCGATCGTGCCGACGGAGTCACTTGCTCTCTTCGGTGCTGTCGTGCGGCCCGGCTCCGGGGCGGTCGTCGCGATGCCGGCTGCCGGGCAGCACCTCCTGGGCCTTGGCCTTCACTCCCTGCTTGATCATGGAACCGCGGTCGCTGTCACCACGCAGGATCGCGGCGGCCGTGGCCTCCATCTGGTCCAGTTCGGCGTGCGGCGGGATCGGCGGCACGGCCGGGTCGGTGCGGAAGTCGATGACGAAGGGCCGGTCCGCGGCGAGAGCCCGGTCCCAGGCGGCCTCGACCTGCTCGGGCTTCTCCACCCGTACCCCGTCCAGCCCGATGCGCTGGGCGATCTCGGCGTAGGGCAGGTCCGGGATGGCCTGCGACTCCTCGAACTGCGGGGCGCCGGACATGGCCCGCATCTCCCAGGTGACCTGGTTGAGATCGTGGTTGTTCAGCACGGCCACGATCAGCCGCGGATCGGACCACCCCCGGTAGTACTTGGCTGCCGTCACCAGTTCCATCATCCCGTTCATCTGCATGGCACCGTCACCGACCAGGGCGATGGCCGGACGGTCGGGATGGGCGAACTTCGCGCCGATGGCGTACGGCACGCCCGGCCCCATGGTCGCCAGGGTGCCGGACAGCGAACCGCGCATCCGGCCCCGCAACCGCAGGTGACGGGCGTACCAGTTGGCGGAGGAACCGGAGTCCGCTGCGATGATGGCGTCGTCCGGCAGCTTGCCGTCGAGGGCGTGCACCACGTACTCGGGGTTGATCGGGTCGGCGTCCACGGCGGCCCGGCGCTGCATGACCTCCCACCATCGGGAGACGTTTTCCTCGACCTTCTCCCGCCATGCGCGGTTCTCCTTGCGGCGCAGGTGCGGCAACAGGCGTTGCAGCGTCTCGCGGGAATCGCCGACGAGGTTGACCTCGAACGGGTAGCGCAGGCCGATCATGTGCGGGTCGATGTCGATCTGCACCGCCCGCGCCTGGTCCAGTTCCGGCATGAACTGGGTGTACGGGAAGCTGGACCCGATCATCAGCAGGGTGTCGCAGTCCCGCATCAGCTCGTAGGACGGACGGGTGCCCAGCAGCCCGATGGCGCCGGTCACATACGGCAGGTCGTCCGGCAGTGCGTCCTTGCCCAGCAGCGCCTTGGCCACCCCGGCACCGAGCATGTCCGCCAGCTGTTCCACTTCGGCGCGCGCCCCGCGGGCGCCCTGCCCGATGAGGACGGCGACCTTCTCACCGGCGTTCAGCACCTCCGCCGCGCGCTGGACGTCCTCGTCGGCAGGCACCGGGGCGTACTGCCCCAGCCCCAGGCTGGACGGCACCATCTTGAACGCGTGCGTCGGCGGGCTGTAGTCCAGCTCCTGCACATCGGCGGGCAGGATGATCGCCGTGACGGTGCGCTTGGCGTACGCGGTACGCATCGCCCGGTCGATCAGGTTGGGCAGCTGCTCCGGGACCGTCGCCGTCTCGCAGAAGTCGGAGGCGACGTCCTTGTACAGGCTCGTCAGATCCACTTCCTGCTGGTAGGAGCCGCCCATGGCGCTGCGGTTGGTCTGCCCCACCAGCGCCACGACGGGCACGTGATCGAGCTTGGCGTCGTAGAGCCCGTTCAGCAGATGGATGGCCCCCGGACCGGACGTGGCCGCGCACACGCCCACCTTGCCGGAGAACTTGGCGTATCCGACCGCCTGGAAGGCGGACATCTCCTCGTGCCGGGACTGGACGAACCTGGGCTTGTTGTCAGCGCGGCCCCACGCCGCCAACAGGCCGTTGATGCCATCGCCCGCATAGGCGAAGACATGGTCGACGTCCCAGTCGCGCAGTCGCTGGAGGATGTAGTCGGACACTTTCTGGCTGGCCATGGAGGCTCCGTTTCTGGTGCTGCGTATCTTGCGACTTTCTCCGGTGCTCCCTGGGCAGGGGAGGGCGGCACGACACTCCATGGGTAACCGGGTCGGTCCGGCGGAAACGTCGTGCTCCTGACGCCGCCGGGGCGACGGAGTCCTGCTCGACGAGGCGGCGCCGGGCCCGCTGGCGCCTCGTCCGGCGCACCCATCCAGCGCACCTCAGAGCCTCGTCCGCCGGGACGGAAGAGCGTGCGCATGCTCATGGCACCGGGAAACGTCGCGCTGACCGGGGGCGCCGTTGCGGCACCTCACTCATCCGGCGAGGGGGATGTCAGTCCGGGTGCGTCGGTGGCGTCGTCGTCGACGTAGGTGGGGATCTGGGAATGCACCTGCAGCGCGATCTCGCCGGCCCGTTCGAAACGCAGAGTGACCCACACGAAGTCACCGCCCCGGATCTGCCGGCGCAGATCCCTGAGCAGCAGGTGAACGTGGCCCTTCTCCAGCTCGACGAGTTCCCCGACAGGGACATCGACGGGGCCTCGCACCGTGCCGTCCGCGCTCACGACGTCCACGGACCGTGCGACGGTCGTCTCCGCGCCCAGCAGTCTGTCCGCGCGTTGCCCCTGGTTGAACAACCAGAGGTAGAGGGGGGCGTCGTTGCCCGGCTCCCAGGGGCCGTCGGGGGGCTCGGCGATGTGCGCGTAGCGCATCAGGACCGGCCCCACACGGGCGTTGGCACCCGGAGGGTTGTACTCGCCGTCGGTGCTACCGCATCCAGTCACCCCCCATGTCACGGCGAGACAGCCCGCCGCGACGTGGGTGACGGCTCTCCGCCACGGCCCTGCCCTCATGACCACGCCACCTCACCCTCGGTTCCCGGCAGCGCGTGGACCGGCCGCCCGCTGCCACACCTACCCTGTCGGCCGTTGCCTCGCCTCCTCTCAGCGGCCAGATGGAGGACTGGAGTGGATCTGGAGCGGTGACAGGTCAGCGGTGACAGGTCATGCAAGGCGCGGGAACCGGCAGAGCGCCCCGGACGCCTTCCGGCTGCCTGCGGACGGCCGCCTCCGGCAACACCGGCACGCGTGTCGTAGGGAGCGTCCAGTCGACGCGCGGCCCAACCGGAATGCCTGGGCACCCTTTGCCGCGTACGGTGATCCGTTCCTCAAGGACGGCTTCGAAAGCCCTTCTCCTCTCGGTGAGAACCACTCCGCAGCGCGCGGGCGGTAGAGAAGGCCGGTCCGCCGAGCGGGCCGGTCGGCCCTGAGGCGCCATGGGCAGGAACCAGGTCGTCACGCGGCAGGGACACTGAGGACGCCGTCGTCGTAGTCGACGGTGATCGAACCGAAGTCGCTGAGCACATCGGAGCCGAGCAGGCCCTGGATGCCGCCGCCTCCCCTGGGCGGGCCGAGGTCGATGACCGTGACCTCGCCCGGGTCGATACGAACGTCACCGACCGCCCACCGCTCCACCCGCGCGACCGGAACCTGCCCGGTGCCCAGGATCCCGCTCACCGAACGGCGCTCGCCGGTGCGCTCCAGACCGACCCGGTCGGCGACGTCCTCATCGACGACGCTGACGGAGGCACCGGTGTCCAGGGCGAACATGAAGGGCCCCTCCCCTTCCATGTTCACCGGGACGAACGCCAGCGTCTGGCCACCCTGCTCCACGACCCTGAGCGGTACTTCGCGTTCAGTTCCCGGGGAGGTCTGCGGCGAGTCCGGGTCGTCGCGGTCGTCGTAGAGGACGCAGCCGGTGAGCAGCACCCCGGACAGGACCACCGCCCCGAACCGGCTCACCCACCGGTACCGGGCGGCGGGCACGATGCCGTCCCGCGAAGTCATGCGACCGGGGTGCCCGTCTCAGCACCACTCAAACCCCCGCCCGCCCGGCAGCCTCCGGGTCCGGGCGCGACGTGGGTGGTCCGCCGGCTTCCTCATCTCCGTGCTCCCGTAAACGCGCGGCCCGGCCTGTGCCTCCCACGGCCTTGGTCGACCTCCGCTGGGGTCGTACCGGCCGCCGCTACGACCCGTGCCCAAGGCCCGGCCTCCGGTTTGTCGGCCAGGCGTCAGGGATGCACGCCTCCATTCCCGGAGGCTGCTTCGGGGCGAGGGGCCTGGGTACCCGGCGGCGAGAACGCCGATGTACTCATGCGGGAGCCCCGGAAGGAAGAGGCAGGCGGTATGTCCGGATCACCGAACATGTGGAGCCGTCGGGGCCGATCGGCGGGGGTGGTGGCCGCCGCCGTGTTGGTGGCGCTGATGACGGGGTGTTCGGAGGACGACACGCCGTCGGACGCCGCCTCCGCTGCCGCTTCGGCCGCCGAGGAGGTGCAGGAGGACCTCCGTGAGATCCGTGACGGGATCGTGGCCACCGGCGACGCCGCCATACGCGGGACCGACACCGACGACGAGGGGCACGCCGTCGCGGAGCTCGCCGTGACCAACAACGGCGACGAGACGACCTCGTACGCGGTCCAGGTGAACTTCCACGACCCGGACGGTGATCTGGTCGACGTCGTCCTGGTGACCGTCTCCTCGGTGGCACCGGGCGAGACGGCTCAAGCGACGGCGCGCAGTCACCGCGAGCTGCCCGAGCGGACCACCGCCGAGGTGGCCACGGCCGTTCGCCACTGATGCGGAGACCACCGGAGCCGACGAGGAGCACGGTCGCCCCCGGGGCCCACGGGTTCGAAGGGAACGTGCTGGAGGGTTCGGCGGCCTAGGTGGCTTGCGGCCCACTGGTGAACACGAGCGGTCGATGGCCCGGCATCGCGCCCGCTCGTCCTGGAGCCGCACGGGCGTCCAGGACGAAGCCATGCGGTCCTCAGGGGCGGGATGCGGTGGGCCCCCGCTTAGTCGAGGCCGTCGGAGTGTGTCTCGTGCGCGTGAAGGCGCTCGTGGCGGCGGCGCGCTACCGCGCTCATGACCGTGGAAAGGCCCAGGCAGAACAGAAGTGCAAGGGCGAGGCCAGAGCAGAAGATCGCCAGGGAGTTCATGGTGGCGATGTTCTGATCGAGTATCGACACGGTGTACTCGGGTCCGCCGGCCAGGTTGTCGGCGATCACCAGGCCGGTGAATGCCCCGGTGGCCGCGAGGAGGAGCAGTCCGAGAAACAGCATCAGGGTTATCTCCTCGAATGCGTCGTTCTGCTGATACGGACCAGTATGGGCGACTATGAACCCGCGAGCATGTGGGAGCCAAGGCGGCGATGTCTCGCGGGGTCTGTGCCGGTCGGCGCCCGAGCGCCACGGGACCCGTCGGCGCGTGAAGTGGCGGCGGCTTGAGGGCACCACACACGTCGTCGTGCTCGCGCGGACGAGGAGCTCGGTCAGACGCCGACGGAGTTCGTCCCGGGCTCACGCGCGTCCACGGTGCGCAGACCACCGCCGTGGGGGCGTTCGCGGGAACGAGCGGCTGAGCGGTTGCAGCGCCTCCTCCGTGGTCCATTCCTGGTCACGGACGGCCAGATCCCGGACGTGGTGGGCATCGACGATCCGCATCGGGTCACAACTCCCGGACGACGGGCAGGGGGGCGCACTGGGGGAGGAGCCCGTTGCTGCGCAGGGCGCGCCAGAGCCCGGCGGGTACGGGGTGGTGGATCATGCGGGCCGCGTCGTTGACTGCCGGCGAGTGGTATCTCGACAACGGCACCCTGTATTACAAGCCGCGTTCGGGACAGGACATGACGACCGCGGACGTCGAGGTCCCGAAGCTGCAGTCACTCATCAGCGTCGGGGCACCTACTCCTCCCCCGCCAGCCACATCGCCTTCTCCGGGCTGCAGTTCTCGGGCACCAGCTGGCTCGGCCCCAACAGTCACGGCTACACCAACCAGCAGACCGGCGCGTACATCTCCGGCCCCTGGGAGCGCCCCTCGGACGCGCTGACCTCATGCCAGGCCGGCTGCCGGCTCTTCGATGCGACCCGCCCCCACTGGCACCAGATGCCCGCCGCCGTCCAGGTCTCGGCCGCCGACCGCATCACCTTCACCGGCAACCGGGGCCCCGGGTCCTTCGCACACATCCCACGAACCGCCGCCGGCGTCGAACTCGTAGGCACGCACCGGCCCGGCGGCCTCGGCTCCCAGGTGCCAGTGATGGGGAGGGACCAGCGAGGACCAGCTCAGCAGTCTTCCGGCGCCAAGGGTCTCGATGACCGCCGCGCGACGGCCGGGCACATGAAGGTCGGGAGCGACCGCGCCCGTGCGGATGGTCCAGAAGTGGTCGGCCTTGCCGCCCTCGTCGAAGATGCGCTCGCCCGTGGCGAACGACACCTCACGAGCGAGCGATATGAGCTGCTCGCGATGCTCCTCGGTCACGGCGCCGAGAACGCCCATCCTCACAACCACAGTGGCCGTCCCTTCTCCGTGATCCCGAAGCGGAGCGGGCTTCTGTCCGGTCACCGGCGTCTCAGCACGCGGCCGATGCGCAGGCCATGGCTGCGGCGTGGTGGCCGCATGACTCCACGATCGCCGCAAACCGGCGGGGCGCAATCCGGCCCGAGGCCCGCCGAGCGTCCATCCGCGTGTCGCGGCGGGCCCGGCGTGGTGCGACGGTATTCACAGGAGGTTCTCGCGGCGGCCGGGCAGAGAGGCGTTTGGTGATCATGGAGCTCCCGCTGGTGGTGGGTCTCGGCGGGTTGGATTCCAGCCTGCGGGCCGTGGACCGGGTGGCGGACGAGGCGACACGCGACGGGCTGCCGTCGCGGGTCGTCCACGCCTCCTTGCGGGAGGGGGAGAAGGGGGAGAAGGGGAGTCCGCCCTGCTCGACGAAGGACCGGCCCGCAAGGTACTTCTGCGCCGCTCGGCCGCCGCCGACCTCGTGACCGTCGGCGCACGGCGCAGGCAGGGCTGTTCCGGGCTCCAGCTCGGCCGAGTGGCCCACACTCTGTTGCACCACGCGCCCTGTTCAATGGCGATCGTCCCGCAGCGGGGGTGATCGACTGTCCGAACGGGCGTGGTCAACACCGACCTGTCGACTCGCTTGCACGGGGAGTGCTCATGACTGTGCGGTCCCGCGACACGCTTGCGCCCGTGCTGCGGGACGTGCGGGCTGTCGTCTTCGACACCGACGGAGTGATCACCGACTCGGCGCGCGTGCACGCCGCCGCCTGGAAGACAGCCTTCGACGCCTTCCTGCGCGAACATCCGCCCGCAGACCCCGGGCGGCGCCGCCCGTTCGACACGCGGGACGACTACCTGCGGTACGTGGACGGCAGGTCCCGTCCGGACGGGGCCGCCGCCTTCCTCTCCTCGCGCGGCTTCGATCCGTCGGCCGAGACGGTGCGGGCCGTCGCCGCGGACAAGGAGCGGCTGTTCACCGAGCGGCTGCGCCAGCACGGTGTCGATGCGTATCCGGGGACGGTACGGCTGGTGCACGTCCTGCGCCGGGCAGGAGTGCCCCTGGCCGCGGCCTCCGCGTCCCGTCACGCCGGTGAGCTCCTCACGCGGGCGGGGGTCCGGGTCCTCTTCCAGGTGCTCGTCGACGGTGGGGAGGCGGCCCGACTGGCGTTGCCGGGCAAGCCACGGCCCGACCTTTTCCTGGAAGCCGTCCGACGGCTCGGTGTCCGGGCCGAGGGCGCCGCCGTCGTCGAGGACGCGCTGGCGGGTGTCGAGGCGGGCCGCAGCGGAGGATTCGCCCTCGTCGTCGGAGTGGACCGCACCGGCGGTCCGGACACCGGGGACGCACTGCGTCGGCACGGCGCCGACATCGTCGTACGGGACCTCGGTGAACTGGTCGGGGGAGGAGCGCCGAAGTGACGGGCTGGACGTGGGAGTACGAGGGCTACGAACCCGCGGACGAGCGGCTGAGGGAGTCGCTGTGCACGCTGGGCAACGGCTACTTCGCCACACGTGGGGCGCTGCCGGAGTGCGCCGCCGACGACGTGCACTATCCGGGCACCTATGCGGCCGGCTGCTACAACCGGCTCAGCACGGACATCGCGGGGCACCGGGTGGAGAACGAGGACATGGTCAACCTCCCGAACTGGCTGCCGCTGCGGTTCCGTCTCCCTGGGCAGCCGTGGCTCACACCGGACACGGCGACCGTGCTCGACCACCGCCAGGTGCTGCACTTGGCCTCAGGGACGCTGGAGCGCCGGACGAGGTACGCGCTCGGTGAGGACCGGGTGCTGTCCGTGCGTCAGCAGCGTCTCGTGGACATGGCCGACCCCCACCTGGCGGCCCTGCGCACCGAGTTCACCGCCGAGGGGTTCTCCGGCGAGGTCGACATCGAGGCCATGCTCGACGGCGGCGTGACCAACGCAGGCGTTCCGCGCTACCGCGACCTGGACGGCCGTCATCTGACCCATGTGCACACCGGCTCCACCGTCGCGGACACGGTGTGGCTGCGCTGCCGCACCCGGACCTCCGACATCCGCATCGGCATGGCGGCCAGGCTGACCTGCGACGCACCGGTCACCGCTTGGCACGAGGCACCGCGCGCCGGCCAGCGGGTGCGCCTGCGGCTGCTTCCCGGCCGCACTGCCGCCGTCGACAAGACCGTGGCCCTGCACACCTCACACGACCCCGCGATCAGCGACCCGCTGGACGCCGCGATCGACAGGGTGGGCACCGCGCTGGCGTTCGACGAGCTGCTCGACACGCATCTGACGGCCTGGGACCAGCTGTGGCGGCGGGCCGAGCTGGACGTCGCCGGGGAGGCGGGCGACATCCTGCGGCTGCACCTGTTCCACGTCCTGCAGACCCTCTCCCCGCACACCGCGGACCTCGACGTCGGTGTTCCGGCCCGGGGGCTGCACGGTGAGGCGTATCGCGGCCACGTCTTCTGGGACGAACTGTTCGTGCTTCCCTACCTCGACCTGCACTTTCCGGAGGTGTCCCGCGCCCTGCTCCGCTATCGCCACCGCCGCCTGGACCAGGCCCGCGCCGCCGCCCGCGCCGTGGGCCGGCGCGGCGCGCTCTACCCGTGGCAGAGCGGCAGCGACGGTCGCGAGGAGTCGCAGCGACTGCACCTCAACCCCCGCTCGGGGCGCTGGCTGCCCGACCACTCGCGGCTCCAGAGGCATGTCGGCTCGGCGGTCGCGTACAACGTGTGGCGGTACTGCGAGGCCAGCGGTGACGCCGAGTTCCTGCACACCGAGGGCGCGGAGATGCTGCTGGAGATCGCCCGCTTCTGGGCCGACTCGGCAGTCTGGGACGAGGGACTGGGCCGGCACCGCATCCGGGGTGTGATGGGCCCCGACGAGTACCACGACGCCTATCCCGGCGCGCGGGAACCCGGGCTGGACGACAACGCGTACACCAACGTCACCGCCGCCTGGGTGCTCACCCGCACCCTGGACGTGCTGCGGTCCCTGCCGGAGCCCCGCCGACGCGAACTCGCCGAGCGCACCGGCCTGGACGACGGTGAAAGCGAACAGTGGGAGGACGTCTCGCGCACCCTCCACGTGCCCTTCCACGACGGTGTCATCAGCCAGTTCGAAGGCTACGCCGACCTCGCCGAACTCGACTGGGACGGCTACCGGAAGCGGTACGGCGACATCCGGCGCCTGGATCGGATCCTGGAGGCGGAGGGCGACACCGTCAACCGCTACCGGGCGTCCAAGCAGGCCGACGTCCTGATGCTCGGTTACCTCTTCTCACCGACCGAACTGGCCTCCCTCTTAGGCCGGTTGGGCCACCGGCTCGACGACGACATCTGGCGGCGCACCGTCGACCACTACCTCCACCGCACCAGTCACGGCTCCACCCTCAGCGGCCTGGTCCACGGCTGGGTGCTGGCCCGGGCCCGGCGCACCGAGGCGTGGTCCTACATGCAGGAAGCCCTGCGCGGCGACATCGCCGATCTGCAGGGCGGCACCACGGGCGAAGGCATCCACCTGGGTGCCATGGCGGGCACCCTCGACCTCGTCCAGCGCGGGCTGACCGGACTGGAGACCCGCGCCGGGGCGCTGTGGCTCGATCCCGTACCACTGCCGGAACTGTCGGCCTACGGCTTCTCCCTGCGCTACCAGGGCCACTGGGGCGTCCGGCTGCGCCTGGAGCACGGGCGGCTGGAGATCGCGGTGCCGGCGTCCGACCGGCCTCCCATCGATGTCCGGCTGCCCGATCACAGTGTCTGTCTCCGGCCGGGGGAGCGGAGCCGCCTGGCCCTCCCGGACTGACATCCGCGGGCGACCCGCGCGCGTAGGGGCCGGATGGTCCTCGGCGGGCCCCGGTGTCCTGAACTGCCGTCCCCGTCAGGGCGAGGGAGAACCCGCGCATGCCGCTCAGCGGTCGCTGGGGCGGCGTGCGCTGCGGTAGACGGAGGACCGTGTCCGTGCGGCCGTTCATGGTGTGTGGCCGCGTGCCGAGCTGCTGGTGCCGGGCTCGCGTGGGCTGAGAGGTTCACCGGGTCCTTGGTGGGCCGGGTCGCCCTCGGGTGGCGGCGAGGACCACGCGTCCCGTCGTCCTCGTGCGGGCGGGGCAGGAGGCCGGGGGCGAGCACGTCCCCGCGGCTGGCGGCAGTGCTTTCCCCGTACCGGGTACCGGGATGTGGTGCTCGGCCTCGGTGCCTGAGGTGTGGCGAGAGCGCTGGTGCGGGCCGCGTCCTCGGCGAGCCTCCTCGTCGTCCCACGACCGGCCGCGCGGACCGGTCCCGTCGCCCACACACTGATCCACCACGTGACCTGGCCGGTCGCGCTGGTCCGCACGACTGACAACAGCCCGTCGCGGGCCCTCGGCGCGGAGGTGGACTGGCACCTCCCACCTCTTGTGCCGAGCGACCGGTACCGGGTTCGGAAGGCTGCTGGGCACAAGCTCCACAGGCCGTCAGGTACGCGCGACGGGGAAGGGGCGGACGGTGTCCCGCTGTCACCGCGTGGCGGCGGTACCGCCTCCCGCGTAGGTGATGTTCGGCCGGGGTGGGTGCGCCATGCCGGATCCGAGGAAGTAGTCGACGTGGTGGGACTGCATGTACCCCTTGAACGTCATGGCGTTCCGGTAGGCGGGGTTGTGGGCGAGTGTGTACAGGCGGGTGCTCGTCGGCTGGTTCGTGGTGAAGATGATCAACTCGCTGTAGGAGGCGTTGGTGTAGACGGCCTCCTCGCGCCAGTCGCCGAGGATGTCACCGACGAGGGTGGGCCCTCCCTGGGCGGCCGTGACCGCGCCGTGGTTCCAGGTGCTGACCAGCCGGGGCAGGCTGTTGGTCGGCCTCGGGTTCTGTGGGTCCCACTTCTCGATCTTGCCGTCGTTGAGCAGTTCCATGGTGAGGTCGCCGTCCCACCACAGGCCGAGTTGCGGCCACGGGCGCAGTGAGGTGTTCGGTTCGGTGAGCCTGTTGCCGGGAGCGTTGTACAGACCCGAGAAGGACCAGACCTCCATGCCGGGGAAGCGCGGGTCGACGTCGCCCGCCATGCCGCGTCCGACGTCGGCGGGGCCGCCGTTGTGCTTCCAGATGACGGAGCCGTTCGCGGCGTCGTAGTAGTACTCCAACAGCCCGCTTGAGTTGTCCTGTTGCACACCGTAGCCCTCCAGGCCCGGACGGCTGGGGTCCATGTCGGCGATGTGGAAGCGGTCGCCGTGGATGATGCCCTGGGGAGCCATCGAGTAGCGCAGGGAGCCGTTGCCGTTGAGTACGAATCCGATCTCGGCGACCTCGTCCGTTCCGTCACCGTTGACGTCGATGGCACGGGTGTTGTGTCCGTCGGGCGCGTTCTGGCTGCCGCGCAGCCACGTCCACTCATGCCTCAGCGCACTGCCGGTGAAACTCCAGGCGGCCATCATCAGGTTGAAGGCCCCGTCGGCGCGCCGGTTCTTCATGTAGGCGACCAGGCTCGGCGTGGTGCCGTTGAGGTACGCCACTCCGAGACGCGCGCCCACCGGACCGTCGCCCAGGTAAGTGGTCGGCACCGCGGACCAGTTGCGGAGCGCTCCGGTCCGGCCGTCGAGGACGGCCATGAACTGGCGTGCGTCGTCCGCGTGTGTCCAGGTCGTTCCGTCGCCGAACCTGACGCCGTCGGCGATCTTCAGGGCGACCTCCGCGCGGCCGTCGCTGTCGAAGTCGTAGACCGTGACGCCGTCCCAGTGGCCCACGTCGATCGCGGACGAACCCGGTTCGATGTTGTTCTGGTTCTGGCTGTTCGGCCCCATGTCGACCTCCCAGAGGAACCGCCCGTGGCTGCTGTACGCCTCGAGCTTCTGGGGAGAGGTCTGCCGGTCCAGTACGTAGTCGTACTCGCCGTCGCCGTCGAGGTCGCCGACCCAGACGAACTTGACCGGACCGCCGGGACGCAACGGCACGCGGACCACCGGCTCGGTGGCGTGGTTCGCCGTCAGCGTGAAGGCACCGCTGTGTGCCTGCTCCTGTCCGCCCACGACCGCGGCCACGCGATAGCTGTTGGATCGCGTCAGGTCGGCCGTGGAGTCCACGTAGGTGGTCCCGCCTGTCAGGGGGCTCGCGGTGAGCTTCACGTACGCGCCGCCGCCGGTGGAGCGGTACACGTGGAAACCGATGCCCGCCGGGTCGAGCCCCAGCAGCCGCCACGAGACCAGGACCTGGGTGGTGGTGGAACGCACTGCCACGACCCCGCGCCCGAGGTTCTCCATCACCCGCGCGGCCCGGATGCTCGCGTCGCCGCCCGCTGCTGCGCTCGCGCCGGGCGCGGTGGGGCTCGCCGGGTCGGCGGTCGCCGACACGGCGCAGAAGGCCAGGACCGCCGAGACGGTGAGGGGAACCCGACGGACAGACCAAGGCCGAACTTTCATGGGCATGACAACCTCCTGAATGCTCCCGATTGCTGTGCGGGGCGCGTGGACCGGGTGACCGCCCTCGGCTCGGGCCGGAAACCCTGGAGAGTTGAACCGCTTACACGCTTGCGATGGAAGCAGTGTGATGACTGTGCGTCAAGGTACCTGGAGCTGCAAAATCCTTGCAGTTCAACGGAGTTGACGTGTCTGATCGTATGCGCGAGCCTCGGTTGGAAGCGCTTCCATCTGGGTGCGGGAGGCGGAAGGTCCGACAGCCTGCTCGACCGCGTGCAAGGACGGCGGGCCACGCCGCGCGACGAACCATGACGAGGCGAGGTGGACCGGGCTTCGATCCATGCGTGCAGACCGCCGTCCGGAGGTGCCGTGTCAGTCCCGGCCCGTTCCCCGCAGAAGGTGTCCTCACCGCCGCGAAGCGCATCGGCCTTGGCGCCGTCGTGCTCTGGTCCCGGGCGCGTTCCACGGTGAGCATGCCGCTCGCCCGCCATGACGACGCCACCCCATGACGCCCGCCGGCCGGTACGACGGCCGAGGCCGCCGTGTGTTCGCGCGACGGCCGGGAGCCGCGGCCGAACCACGCCGAGTACCCCGCGGTCGTCCGCGCATTCCACTGGGAACGGTTCTCTTCGGGGCGACCGAGATCTCCGCACCAGGCTTTGGTTGTCGTACGACAACTGAGTTAACCTTCACCGGATTTTCTCAACCGGCCGATCCATGAACCGCGGAAATGCGGACGGTGAGCGGGCCTTTCACGGCCCGGCGCGGGTTCCGAGTCCTCGGCGTGAGGGCTCTTGGGGAGCGGAACGAGGGTGCGCATGAGCAGCAAGACGATCGAGGCCCCCGACCAGGCCCCGGGCGAGCAGGAGCTACGGCAACTCCTGGCCGGACTGACCGCCGTACGGGACGGCGACTTCGGCACCCGGCTGCCGTCCGACGGCGAGGGCCTGCTCGGCGACATCGCCACGGTCTTCAACGGCATGGTGGACCAACTGTCCGTGTTCACCTCGGAAGTGACGCGGGTGGCGCGTGAGGTGGGCACCGAGGGCACGCTCGGCGGTCAGGCCGAGGTGCCGGGGGTCTCGGGCACCTGGGCCGACCTGACCGAGTCGGTCAACGCCATGGCGGGGAATCTGACCACCCAGGTGCGCGACATCGCACAGGTCGCGACCGCCGTCGCCAAGGGGGACCTGTCGCAGAAGATCGACGTCCCGGCGCGGGGCGAGATCCTGCAGCTGAAGGAGACCGTCAACACGATGGTCGACCAGCTCTCCGCGTTCGCCGACGAGGTCACGCGTGTCGCGCGCGAAGTCGGCAGCGAGGGCCGGCTCGGTGGACAGGCCCAGGTGCCCGGCGTCGGCGGCGTGTGGCGCGACCTGACCGATTCGGTGAACTTCATGGCGGGCAACCTCACCTCCCAGGTCCGCAACGTCGCCCAGGTGACCACGGCGGTGGCTCAGGGCGATCTCTCCCAGAAGATCACCGTGGACGCCCGTGGTGAGATCCTGGAGCTGAAGAACACCATCAACACGATGGTCGACCAGCTCTCCGGCTTCGCCGACGAGGTCACCCGTGTCGCCCGCGAGGTCGGCACCGAGGGACGGCTCGGCGGACAGGCGGACGTCAAGGGAGTGAAGGGCACCTGGCACGACCTCACGGACTCCGTGAACTTCATGGCGGGCAACCTCACCTCCCAGGTCCGCAACGTCGCCCAGGTGGCCACGGCGGTGGCTCAGGGCGATCTCTCCCAGAAGATCACCGTGGACGCCCGTGGTGAGATCCTGGAGCTGAAGAACACCATCAACACGATGGTCGACCAGCTCTCCGGCTTCGCCGACGAGGTCACCCGTGTCGCCCGCGAAGTCGGCACGGAGGGCAACCTGGGCGGACAGGCCATCGTCCGGGGCGCGTCGGGGACCTGGAAGGACCTGACGGACAACGTCAACGTGATGGCGTCGAACCTGACCGGCCAGGTCCGCTCGATCGCCCAGGTCGCCACGGCCGTCGCACGCGGCGATCTGTCCCAGAAGATCATGGTCGAGGCCAAGGGCGAGGTCGCGGCCCTGGCGGACGTCATCAACACGATGGTCGACACGCTCTCCGCGTTCGCCGACGAGGTCACCCGTGTCGCCCGCGAGGTCGGCACCGAGGGACGTCTCGGGGGCCAGGCTCACGTGCCGAACGTCGCGGGCACGTGGAAGGACCTGACGGACAACGTCAACTCGATGGCCAACAACCTCACCGGCCAGGTCCGCAACATCGCCCTGGTGACGACGGCCGTGGCCAACGGCGACCTGTCGAAGAAGATCGACGTCGATGCCCGTGGTGAGATCCTGGAGCTGAAGACCACCATCAACACGATGGTCGACCAGCTGTCGTCGTTCGCCGCCGAGGTCACCCGTGTCGCCCGTGAGGTCGGCAGCGAGGGCCGGCTCGGCGGACAGGCGGAGGTGGAGGGTGTCGAGGGCACCTGGAAGCGGCTGACGGAGAACGTCAACGAACTGGCCGGCAACCTCACCCGCCAGGTCCGGGCGATCGCCGAGGTGGCGAGCGCGGTCGCCGAGGGCGACCTGACCCGCTCGATCACCGTGGAGGCGTCGGGCGAGGTCGCCGAACTGAAGGACAACATCAACTCCATGGTGGAGTCCCTGCGTGAGACCACGCGGGCCAACCAGGAGCAGGACTGGCTGAAGACCAACCTCGCCCGGATCTCCGGCCTGATGCAGGGCCACCGCGACCTGTCCGTCGTCGCCGAGCTCATCATGGACGAGCTCACGCCGCTGGTCTCGGCGCAGTACGGCGCCTTCTACCTCGCCGAGGACACCACGCGCGGTCCCGAGCTCCGGCTGGTGGGCTCCTACGGCTATCCCGACGAGACCGACCGGCCCGACCGCATCCCCGTCGGGCGCTCGCTGGTCGGGCAAGCGGCGCGCAACCGCCGGCCCATCAGCGTGGCGGAGCTGCCGCCGGGGTACGTGACCATCTCCTCCGGTCTCGGTCAGGCCGTGCCCGGCGCTCTGATGGTGCTGCCCATCGTGGTCGAGGACCAGGTCCTCGGTGTCATCGAGCTGGGCTCCGTCAGCCGCTTCACCCAGATCCACCAGGACTTCCTCGCCCAGCTGATGCCGACCATCGGCGTCAACCTCAACACCATCGTGGCCAACGCGCGTACCGAGGAACTACTGGGGGAGTCCCAGCGGCTGACCGCCGAACTCCAGGCACGGTCGGAGGAGTTGCAGGTGCAGCAGGACGAACTGCAGCGCTCCAACGCCGAACTGGAGGAGAAGGCCTCCCTGCTGGCCTCGCAGAACAGTGACATCGAGGCCAAGAACTTGGAGATCGAGCAGGCACGGCAGGAGCTGGAGACACGCGCACAACAGCTGTCCCTGGCGTCGAAGTACAAGTCGGAGTTCCTGGCGAACATGAGCCACGAACTGCGCACCCCGCTCAACAGCCTGCTGATCCTCGCCCAGTTGCTGGCGCAGAACCCCTCGCGCAACCTCACGCCCAAGCAGGTCGAGTACGCGGGCATCATCCACTCGGCGGGTTCGGACCTGTTGCAGCTGATCAACGACATCCTCGACCTGTCGAAGGTCGAGGCCGGCAAGATGGATGTCACCCCCGAGCGTGTCCCGCTGGGCAAGCTGCTGGAGTACGTCGAGGCGACGTTCCGGCCGATGACGACGCAGAAGAGTCTCGACTTCACGGTGGGTACCGCGCCGGGCACGCCCGCCGACCTGCTCACCGACGACTCCCGGCTGCGGCAGATCCTGCGCAATCTACTGTCGAACGCGGTGAAGTTCACCGAACAGGGGGGCGTCGCACTGCGCATCGAACCCGCCGCCGACCGGGAGGTGCCCACGGGCGTCCACCGCGGCGGTCCCGTCGTGGCCTTCCGGGTGAAGGACACCGGTATCGGCATCCCCCCGCAGCAACTGGATACGATCTTCGGGGCCTTCCAGCAGGCGGACGGCACCACCAGCCGCAAATACGGCGGCACCGGCCTCGGCCTGTCCATCACCCGGGAGATCGCCCATCTGCTCGGCGGCGCCGTCACGGTCGACAGCACGCCCGGTCAGGGCACCACCTTCACCCTCTACCTCCCCGTGGCACGCGCCGACTTCGAGGATCTGCTCGACGGCGGCGGCCGACCGACGGAGCACCCGCACACCACCGGCCCGGAACTCCCGCCGGCCTCCCGGCCGGACGCCGCTTCCACCCCGGTTCCCGAGCAGCGCCGACGCCGCCTGCTCGTCGTCGAAGACCGCCCGCGCGGACTGCTGACCCTCGTCGCCGAGCGTGCGGTCGCGGACATCGCGCCCGACCCCGACAACCGGCTCGGGGCGATCGACATCATCACGGCGATCGGGGCGCAGGAAGCGGCGAGCACGCTGGCCGCCGAACCCTGTCACTGCGTCGTCCTCGAACTGGGCATGCCCGACGACGAGGGTGCGCGCCTGCTGGATGCCATGGAGGGTGACTCGGCGCTGGCCAGCGTGCCCGTGCTCGTGCACACCGGTCATCGGGTGAACCCGGCGCACGAGCAGACGCTGCGCTCCCGTGCGAAGGGCCGCCCCCTGGACTTCCTGTCCAGCCTGGACGAACTGCGCGAACGGATCACCCTGCACCTGTCCGCCGAGGAACCGGGGGACGTGCTGTCACTGGTACGTGTCGAGGAGCCCCAGCGCCCGGCCGCGCAGGTCGTCGACGGCGCCTTCCTCGGCCGTACGGTGCTCGTGGTCGACGACGACGCGCGCAACCTGTTCGCGCTGAGCGGGATGCTGGAGTTGCAGGGCTTCCACGTCCTGCACGCCGACAACGGCCGCAAGGGCATCGAGATGCTGCTCGCCCATCCGGACGTCTCGCTGGTCCTGATGGACGTGATGATGCCGGAGATGGACGGTTACACCGCCACCGCGGAGATCCGCGCGATGCCCCGGTACGCCGATCTGCCCATCATCGCCGTCACCGCGAAGGCCATGCCCGGCGACCAGGAGAAGAGCCTCGCGTCGGGCGCGAACGACTACGTCACCAAGCCCGTCGACACCGACGACCTCATCGGCCGCGTCCGACGCTGGCTGTCCGTGTGACGCGGAGACACACCGTCGCGCGCACCAGCCGACCGCGTGGTGTCCCTGGACGCCCGAGCCGAGGAACAGGTCAACCGTGAGCAACTCCCACCAGTCGGCTGAGCCGCAGGACGTCGGTGCCCCGACGGACGAGCCGTCCGCCGACGATCCGACGGCGGGCATCGGTCCCCTGGCCACCGACCGACCCGCCAGGGCGCCCGTCGCCCACGGCGGCGACGGTCCCGCCGCGACCGGTACGACGGGGAAGACGAAAAAGGGCAGCCCTCCCCGGTCGGCAGACTCGCGGCGACCGTGGAGCGGTTGCGCCGCGAGGTGCAGGCGGCCCAGGCGGAAGCGGACGGGCGTGCCGTGATCGAGCTGGCCAAGGGCATTCTTGTCGAGCGGCTCGGGTGCGGTCCGTCACAGGCGGCACGGCAGCTCGCCGAGCTGGCCGAACAAGCGGGCGTGGCACCGCTCGAATTCGCCGTCGAGGTCATCAACCAGGCCGCGCGTGACCGGCTCTCCGACGTGACGACCGCCTTCCTCGCGACCACGGCGGACCACAGCGCCCCCACCGACCCGCCGGGGAGCGGCTCCTTCGCCGTACGGCTGCGGACCGCCGAGAGTGGTGCGCTTGCCGCCCACGACGCCCAGGCCGTGGCCGACTCCCTGCTGGAACACGCTCTGACACCGCTCGGCGCGGAAGCCGTGGCCATCTGGTCGCTGGGCGCCGACGGCTCCCTCACCCTGGCGGGCAGCGCGGGGTTCCCGGCCGTGGAGGCAGCACGCTGGCGGTACGTACCGCCGGGCGTGGTGACCGTGGCACGTCGCGGGCTCGGCGAACGAACGGGCCAGTGGATCGGCTGCCTGTCGGAGACCGGCCTGCCCTCCATCGGCCGGCACCACCACCCCGACGGCGGCCGGGTCGCCGTACCCGCGGGTACCGGCGGCCGGATCCACGGGGTGCTGGAAATCGTCTGGCCCGCGCCGCTGGATCCCCAGCCCCCGCAGATCGTCCGTCAGGTCGAAGCTCTGGCCGAGCTGTGCGCGCACACGCTGGAGACCTGTGCCCCGCACCACCCCGACGGCGACGCGCGGGCCGGGATTTTGTCGGACGTCACCGAACTGATGGACCTGGCCGACGGCCTCCACGACCCCGCTCTGGTGCTCGTCCCGCATCTCGACGCCACCGGGGAACTGGCTGACTTCCGTATCCAGCACGTCAACAGCCGCTTCCTCGACCCGGCCGGCCGGCCGCGAGGTGTCGTCAACGGAGCTCTGCTGCTGGAGACGTATCCGATGGCCGCCGGCGAGAGCGAGCTGTTCGAGCAGATCGAACGGGTCTACGCCACGGGCGAGCCGTTCCGTGCCCACCGCATGCGGCTCACGGCCCTGGTGGACGATGTCCCGCTGGCGGCGGTCGCCGACATCAACGTCAGCCGGCACGGCGGCAGCGTCCTGCTCATCTGGCGCATAGAGGACGAGACGGCACGGCTGGCGAGCCTGCTCCAGCACGCCCAGCGCCTCGGCCGCATCGGCGGTTTCGAGGAGAACCTCCTCACCGGCGAGATCACCTGGAACGGCCAGCTCTACAGCCTCTACGGCAAGCCCTCCGTCAGCGGCCCGGTCCCGCTGGAGGACCTGCCCGCCCACGCCCACCCCGACGACGCCGTCGCCATCGGCAGGTTTCTGCGCACCGTGCTGCACCACCGCCGTCCCGCGTCCGCGGCCTTCCGGCTCCAGCGGCCCGACGGCGTCACCCGGCACATCCGCGTGGTGGCCGAGCCGGTCCTCGACTCCGACGGCCGCCTGTCCGTCGTCCGGGGCGCCTACCAGGACATCTCCGCCCACCACTGGACGGAGGTCGCCCTCGCCGCCACCCGCGACCAGCTCGCCCACACCGAGCAGCAGGCGAGCGAACGCAACCGGCTCGCCCTCCAGCTCCAGCACGCGATCATGCCCCCGGCGCAGGCCCCGCTGGAGGCTCCCGGACTGCGTGTGGCCGTTCGCTACCGGCCCGCGGAGACCCAGCACCTGGTCGGCGGCGACTGGTACGACGCGGTCGTGCTGCCGTCTCGGCTGGTGCTGCTGTGCGTGGGAGACGTCGCCGGACACGGCATCGAGGCCGCCACCAGCATGGTCGTCCTGCGCAACGCGCTGCGCGGTCTCGCCGTGACGGGCGCCGGACCGGGCCAGTTGCTGTCCTGGCTCAACATGGTGGCCCACCACCTGACCGGAGCCGTCACCGCCACAGCCGTCTGCGGCCTGTACGACCCCGACCGCCACACCCTGCGCTGGGCCAGGGCAGGGCATCTGCCACCCGTCCTGGTACGCGGCAGCGAAGCGACGCCACTGCCCTTGCTCAAGGGACTGCTGCTCGGTGCCCTGCCCGAGGCGACGTACGAGGAACACGAGGTCCAACTCGCCGTCGACGACACCCTGCTGATGTACACGGACGGCCTGATAGAACGGCGTGACCGGTCCGTGGAAGAATCCCTGGCCCAGTTGCTGACGGCCGCCCGCACGGTCCCGCCCACGCTCGACCAGCACTTGGACCGCCTGCTCACCCACAGCAGGTCCGACACGGACGACGACACCTGCATCGTGGGCGTCCGGGTAGCCTAGTAGGTGCTGTGAAAGTCGCGCGCACCGGCACGCGGGCTCGGCCACTCGCACTGCTGTACGAACGTGGCCGCGAAGGCCATGGCCGTGCCGTCGTCGTCGCGCCAGAGCTTGGCGATGGCCAGGGTTTCGGTTGCTCCGGTTGCGGCCGTCGAAGCCGGACACGTCGAGGTCGGCCGGCCCAGGACCGCTGCCGCGTTCGGCCTGGCAGGTGCGCCCGGCCTCGAACCGTGTGGTCAGCCGCGTGGTCGCGACGATTCCGATCCGTTGCGGAAGCTCCCGGCCGCAACCCTTGCCTGGTGGTCCGGTGGGCGGCCGTCACCGACCTCACCGGGAACGTCGCCGCCGTCGGATACGACCTCCGGTCCGGTCAGCCCCACTTTGTGCGCGCAGTTGGCGGCCCTGGCGCCGAAGGTCCGCCTGGGGCCTGTCAGCGCCACCGAGGCCGCCGACCGGACGGCGGGCCGTACGGTCGCCCGTCCTGCGGATCCTCGCGCCGGGATCCGTGCCCGCCTCTGGCGACGTCACCCCTCGGACGGAGGCCCGCCCGAGGCCGAGCTCACCGTTTGCCGGTGACCTCGGCGACGTTGTCGGCGCCGGCCGCTTCGTCCTGGGCCATGCGTAGGCAGCGCCGGATCGCTTCGACCGACATGTCGAGTGCCTCGGACGCTGACTGCTCATTGCCGAACACCCGTACTGCCTCTGCGACAGCCACGGCCAGTTCGGCTTCGGCCTTGCGGACCTTGATCTCGGCCTTGTCCACGGTGTCGACAACCGACAACTGGCGGCGTTGCTTCTCCTGAAGCCGCTGTTTACGGGAAAGCGTCTTGTCAGCGTTCTGCGCAGTCATGACCAAGATCATAAACGGCTGGGCATCCCATGTGAAACCGTCAACTTCCCTGCCGTGCTCTGGGGTTCATGGCCACAAGCTCAGCGGACTGTAGCTGTTCTGCCGCCTCCGGGTCCCAGTCGGCCGCCGGAACCGTCGGACGGCTCACGGCGCCCCTTGGGGGTCTCGGAAGCTAAGAGGGGCGGTGCGGTCCGTCGTTCCGTAGCCCGCCAACGAGACGGTCGCTAGTCGGGGCACCCCACCCCACCGCACGTCTCACGACTCGGCGCCTGCATTTCCACCCCCAGCTGCCCAGCCACTCCGGACGGCCTCCCAGGGCCGGGGGCCGGTGCCGTCCGTCCATGCCTGGAGAATCTCCCCGTCCACGCACACGATCCCGCACCGGTCGGCGTACTCCGCCGCCGGGGTGGTGAAGTCGCTTGTGGTGACCAGTACGGCGATGTCGGCATCGTGGACGGTGAAGCACGTGCCGCCGAAGCGCTGAAGATCCTGGGAGCCGACCCGATGGGAGTCGTCGTAGTACTTGCACTGGATGACGACCCGGCACCCGTCAGGGGTCACGGCCACGACATCGGCGCCCAGGTCCCCGGCCCCTCCCACGACGTCGACGGCAGAGCAACCGTCGCGTTCGCAGAGGGCGGCGATCGCCTCCTCGAACTCCTCGGGCGTCAGGGCGTCGTAGCCGGTGGTGACCTCGGCGGCCGGGCGCTGACGGGGAACCGCGGGAGCCTCCAGCTCGTCGGCTGCCTCCCTCGCCGCCTCGTCGAGCGCCGCTGCAGCCCGGCGGGCCGCTCGCGCCACGTGCAACCGGCGCCCCAGGCCGACGAAGCCCGCGACACCTACCACGACCAGGACGAACACCCAGGCGGGACGCCGCTCGACAGCACCGGCCACCATGCGAGCCGCGAAGCCCAGGAGGCTGACGACCACAGCGAGAAGGACGAAGAACAAGGCGGTTGAACGAAGGTCGAATCCGTGCCGGCGCTTCGCAGGCGGCGTACGACGCGTAGGTGCGGTCACGACATGCCTCCTCATAGGACCGATAGGAAGATCACTGCCATCGTCTGCCCGAGATCAGGACCTTCATCGCTCCCGTCGCCGCGCCGGACGCCTCACTCGGCGGTGCCGTCCTGACGATCCGAAGGCGGCCCGCGCGGCGGCCGTAGCGGACGAACCTGACTGGCCGGCGTGGGCGTCGACGCTGAACTTCCGACCGAAGAACGAGGCGGGCAAGAGCGCTTGTGCTCATCCCTCGCGCCATGTCGGCTTTGCCAACCGTCAGCCCGACCTCGCGCGGTGCGTACCTGGAGGGACATGGGTTCCTGGTCGGCGGGGTCGATTTGGACGGCTACCACGGCACTTGAAGCGATGGACGGCGTTGAACTGGAACGGTGGATCACTCCGCACGTCGCGAGGACATCGACCAGGAAATCCCGCCGCTCCCTCGCGGCGAACAGGACCAGGCCGACGACAAGGACACCATGTGAGGGGCCTCGGTCGAACGGACCCGTGCCCGGGGCGCGGACATCGACTTGTCAAGCCTCGGGTTTCGTGGAGACTGAGTTAGCTGGTTGTCTGGAGTGACGCAGGAGGTTCGGTCGCGAGGTAGTGGGTGGCCTCGTGCTCGGCAGGGGTGACGTGGCCGAGTTCGCCGTGGAGACGGCGCTGGTTGAACCAGTCGACGTACTCGGCGACGGCGACCTCGACGTCGTTGATGCCGGTCCACGGTCCCTTGTTGCGGATCAGCTCGGCCTTGAACAGGCTGTTGAACGCCTCGGCCAGGGCGTTGTCGTACGAGTCGCCCCTGGAACCGACCGAGGCCACGGCGTCCTGTTGTTCCAGGCGTTCGGTGTAGCGAATGGCACGGTATTGAACGCCGCGGTCGGAGTGGTGTATCAGCCCGGTCAGGTCGCCGTCGGCGTGCCGGCGCCGCCAGATGGCCATCTCCAGGGCGTCCAGGGCGAGGTCGGTGTAGAGGGAGGTGGCGACCTGCCAGCCGACGACCATGCGGGAGAAGACGTCGATGACGAAGGCGGCGTAGACCCAGCCGGAGAAGGTTCTGATGTAGGTGATGTCGGCCACCCACAGCTGGTTCGGCGCACTCGCGGTGAACGCCCGCTCGACCAGATCAGCCGGCCGTGCCGTCTCGGGCGCGGGGCGGGTGGTGCGCGGGCTCTTGGCCCGGATCACGCCACGCAGTCCGGCCCGGCGCATCAGGCGTTCGACCGTGCAGCGGGCCACCTTGTGCCCCTCGCGCAGGAGGGCGGCGTGGACCTTGCGGGCCCCGTAGACGCTGTAGTTGGCCTCGTGGATCCGGCGTATCTCCTCGGTGAGGTGCTCGTCTCGCAGGCTGCGGGCCGAGGACGGGCGGGTGCGGGCGGCGTAGTAGGTGCTCGGCGCGATCGGCGCGTCCGTCTCGGAGAGGACGTCGCAGATCGGCTGGACGCCGAACGTCTCCTTGTACTGGTCGATGTAGGCGACCTTCATCGCAGTGGACGGTCCAGCTCCGCGGCGAAGAAAGCCGAGGCGGACTTCAATATCGCGTTCGCCCTCCGCAGTTCCTTCACCTCCCGCTCGAGCTCAGCGATCCGTGCAGCGTCGGTGCTGGTAGTGCCGGGAACGATGCCTTCGTCGGTCTCGGCCCGCTTGACCCAGCCGCGCAGGGCTTCGGGATGCACGTCGAGCTGGTCGGCGATGCGCTTGATCGCACCGGCCCGGCCAACCGCGTCCTTACGGGCTTCCATCGCCAACCGCGTCGCACGCTCACGCAGTTCGTCGGGGTACTTACGGGGAGCAGCCATGATCGGCATCCTTCCGGGTCTTCGATGCCTCCATCAAACCCGGGGCGGTTCACTCCCTCGCGGCGAACAGGACCAGGCCGACGACAAGGACACCATGTGAGGGGCCTCGGTCGAACGGACCCGTGCCCGGGGCGCGGACATCGACTGTCTGGGCAGCGCCTCCTGCACGGGCCCCGGGGGAGCTTCATACCGTCGCTTCCCGTACAGCGGGGTGCGATGAGCCCCGCGGTGACCCGAGGGCTGGGGGCTGCTGGAGGTGCGGGGTCCTGTTCCTGGCACAGGCATGGCCCCGAGCCTGACGGCCGTGTACCCGCGGGTAGACCGGTGACAACCAGTGTGTGCGGGACGTGAGAGGCCAACGGAAATGAGTGGGGGCGCACCGGCGTTCGGTGCGCCCCCACGCCGCGTCCGGCATCTAGGAATGCGCTTTACCAGCGATACCAGCGGCCTCGCTTCCCGCCGGGCCCGGTGGAGCGGGCGAAAAAGCCGACCAGCCAGATGACCAGGACGATCACGGCGATCCACCACAGGGCCTCCAGGGCGAACCCGGCGCCGAAGAGGATCAGGGCGAGCAGCAGAACGAGTAGCAGGGGAACCATGGTTATCAACCTCCGTCCCGCCGTGTGCCCCGCCGCGATCTCCGCACACACCGGAAACTTATTTGTTTCTTATCCGCCGCGCGGGGCATCTGGGGGCTGTGCGCAGCCCACCTTTACTTCTATCGAACTGGCCGAAGCGCCAGGCATGGGCGCTTCGGCCAGGCAGAGGCCACACGCTGCCCGGCATCCGGGGCTCGTCTGATCCCTGATCGGCGGGGTCGGCGGGACGAGCCGAGCTCGGCGAAGACCAACTGCTCGTCGCGGTCGACGTTGCAGCTGTTGTTGGTCTCGCCGGGGACGGAGCAGTGCGACTGCACCCTGTCGGCAGGGAACTGGTCGACGGGACGTCTGCGAACGCGGGTGGCGGGAACACGGTAGGTACGAGTCGGTTCGGACGGCAGGAGGCGGGGAAGCCGGTGGCGATCAAGGCGATGGGCTGGGCGCATTCGTTTCCCGTGTCCGGAG
The DNA here is from genome assembly GCF_037201975.1 of Streptomyces sp. TG1A-60. Lineage (NCBI taxonomy): Bacteria > Bacillati > Actinomycetota > Actinomycetes > Kitasatosporales > Streptomycetaceae > Streptomyces > Streptomyces sp. TG1A-60. The sequence goes on from NZ_CP147520.1 coordinate 7,793,562, forward strand.
GCGTGCACGCCGGTCGGCGGTGGACCCGAAGGCAGTTGGAGTCCCTTCCGTGGACCGCTGCTGAGCCCGAAACGGTGGATGCTGTCGTCCTGACAGTGTCCGAACTGCTCACCAACGCCCATATTCACGCGCACAGTGACGCGCATCTGATTCTCACCTGGGACGGTGAATGCCTTCATGTGAGCGTCCATGACGAGGACCCGACACTGCCACGCCAGCGCACCCCTCAGGCGGGTGAGGCTTCCGGTCGCGGAGTGGGGATCGTGCGGATGCTCGCCGATGAGATGGAGATGAGGTGTCAGCGGCACGGCAAGACAGTGTCGGCGTGCTTCCGTCCGGCTGGCGCCGACCGTCCAGGCGGTAGCTGAGCGCTGCTTCACCGGTGGCCTGCGTCTGGGAGAGGAGGGCTGAGCGGTGACCAAGTGCGTGAGGTTCTTCGAGCGCCGGGTGAGGGAGACCGATAGCACGGAGACGGTGATGTAGCGCGGGCCGAAGTCGGCCCGCCGACTGCGGGGCGAGCAGCTCATGCCGCTGATCGAACAGGTACATGCCGAGTCGGGCTGAATCCTGGGCCCGGCGGATCCCCGCGCGCTTCGGCGCAAGGGTGTGGTGGTGGCCTCCTGCACGGTGGAGCGGGGTCTGGAGGACGTCATCCGCGGACAGCGGCGGCGGACGACCGTGCCCGAGCCATCGGTGCCCCGCCCGCCGGACCTGGTCGACCGGGACTTCACCGCCAGGCGCCCCGACCATCTGTGGGCGGCGGACATGACCTATGTGCGTACCTGGTCGGGATGGGTGTGTGCGGCGTTCGTCCTGGACGTCTTCTGGCGGACGATCGTCGGCTGGCAGGTCGCGAATCACATGCGGACCGGACTCTCGCCGGACGCCCTGGAGATGGCGCTGTGGAGACGGAAGATCAAGAAGGGCTCCGGCCTGATCCACCACGACGACCGGTTGAGTCTGGGCGATACGTCTCATTCCGCACACCCACCGGCTCGCCGACGTCGGTGCCGTCGCCTTGTTCGGCTCCGGCGCGGACAGCTACGACAAGCGATGGTCAAGGCGCTGAACGGGACCCTTCAAAGCGGAGCTGATCGAGATGCAGGGCGGCCTCTGGAAGGACTTCGACCAGGGCGAGCGGGCATCCTCCGGTGGGCCACGTGGTACAACGACGAGCGGCTGCACCTCCGCCCTCGATCACGTACCAACCGCGGAGTACGAACGCGACAGGTGGCGGCAACAGGAAGCCCCCGCAGTCCGCCTGAAACAAGATCACCGGACTCTACGAAACTCGGGGCAGCTCACTGCCACACACGGGCGTGAAATGGGATGGGCGGTCAGGGCCTGCTCGATGGTGGGATGGCAGGGAATGACCTGGTACAGGCCGACGGCCGGAAGGAACCGCAGCACCGGATCTCGGCCGTCGACGCTATGCAGCCACCCCTGAGCGTCACTCACCTTCTGGTGGGCGGAAACGAGGACGGTGACATCGCTGGACTCCTTGAAGGGGCAGGTCGCTGGGATCGCCCACGGTCGCGCGGCCGTATCTCTGTCGGGGAGCGGACCCTCGCTGAGTTCGCTCTTGACGGTGCGGTCGATCTCGCCACGCAGGGTGACCCCCCGGATGTCGTCGATGGTGGTGTGGTCGATCGGCAGTTGCCCCGATGCTGCGAGGAACAACCGTTCGGTCCTTCAGTCGGAGTTCAAGTGGCATGTGAGGCATGGTGTGGGGTACGCGCAGGCAGGTGAACGGGGGAATCGAGGGTGGATCCGGCGGAATCAGTTCCCGAGGGTGAGGACAGCGTGATGCCTGGCGCCCCTCCGATACAGGACACCGTCGCGCTGGACGGTGATGGATCCTGTATCGCCGAAGCGCGTCATCGTGCGGTGGACTTCCTCACCCGCGTCCAGGCTGAGCATGGCCTGCCGGTGTCCGCACGCGCGATGGACCTGACCCAGCTGGTGGTCAGCGAACTCGTCACCAACGCGCGCAAATATGCTCCTGGTCCCGTGCTGATGGAGCTGCGCATTTCCGGGGCCGTGGTGGAAGTAGTCGTCTGGGACAGCGATCCCGTCCTGCCGGTGGCCCGGGCCGCCGATGCGGGCAGAGTCGGGCAACACGGCCTGGAAATCGTCATGGCCGTCGCCCAGGGCTTCGAGTTCCAGCGAGAGCCGGTCGGCAAACGCATCACTGCCCGCATCGCTCTGCCTGACGACCCCCGCGGGGACGTCACCGGACGCCCCACCCAGTAGCAGTCAGCCTCTCCCCGCCGGCCTCACCGCCTTTCCCAGAGACGGCCGGCCGAAGACACCTCGGGCCCGAGAGCGAGCTGCCCGCCGACTACCAGGCGATCATGAAGATCGTGGCCGCGGCCTCGGGCCCGGAGGGCCGGGGCGGACGTCTCCCAGCGTCGGCGTCGGGGCAGTGTTCTCCGCGGCCGGCACGGCAGCCTCCTCGACGTCAGCACCATCGCCAGGACCGGCGAGGACCTCCCGGGCAGTCACGAAGCGCTCCCAGAAGAGCTCCGCGTCGCGCACCTCGGGCCTCCATGGTCTTCATCGGCCATCGCCTCCCTGCACATGACCCCGGCGGACACCGCAGAGTGACGCCGAGGAGTCCCGGTCGCCGACAGGCCGGCCCTGACAAGAGCGCCGTCGGCCCGAGGGGCCCACTCCGCCCATCGGCGCCGGCACGCTAGCGCTCCGAGCTGGTCGACTCGGAGTCCGTGTCCTCCTTGCCCTGGGCGGTGGCGGTGGGGCGCAGGGCCTTGGCACTGTCCTTCAGACGCTCCAGCGTGCGCGTCAGCTGCCGGAACGGAGACGTCGTCCGCGCCTCGGACGGCTGCTGTCCGGCGGGAGCGGCCTCGGCTGACTCGTGGTAGGAGGCGAGCGCCTCGTGGGCGCGCTCGGCCGCCTCACGGTACAGGTCGCGCGACTTCGTCATGGCCTCCAGCGCCTCGGCGTACATCGCCACCCGTTTCCGCTCCTGGGCGAGTTCCTCCTCGACGGTGAGGAGGCGCCAGTCCTCCCGCAGCGCGGTGAGGGCCTTGTCGGCATCGTCCGGCAGCGGCTGCGGCAGCGCGGCGAACCGCATCACCGCCGCGACGAGGTCGGCCGGCTCCGAACCGTCCAAAAACACCGTGCGTACGGCGAAATCCTCGGCCTCGTAGCCGGACGGGGCCGGGATGCCGGGCAGCACCACCGCACCGCCGCGCGGCACCTCCACGTCGAACTCCCGCAGCGCCCAGTTCACGACCCGCAGTTGATGCGGCGCGGCCCGGTGTTCCACGATGCGGTGGCGCAGGCTCGGCGGCAGCCATCGCACGAGGGGCAGCCGACCGCGCTCGTCCGTGGTCATGGCCTCGTGGAGGACGACGTGGACGCACCACCCGCCGTGCCCGGAGTCCCTGAGCAGGCGCCGTGCGTCCTTGTCGTCCTCGGGCAGGGTGTTGATCCTGCTCAGGGACAGGCCTGTGGCGGCGTCGTGGTCCCAGTCGCCGTACTCCGGCCAGAACCGGGTGACGGGGGACGGCCATGCCGGGTCCCACGGCTGTTCCGCCTCCGCGAGCAGGGTCCACTCCCGCCCACGGCCCAGGTCGGGGGCGAGGCTCAGGCGGGCGCGTACGGTCACGGCGTCGGGAACCTGCCAACGGGCCTCGAAGACCCGCGCCGGGGAGTCACCCCCGGTGCCGGGCACTTCCAGGAAGTCGTCGATGACCTGGCTGGCCTTGAGCTGTCGCAGGGTGCGACGGAGTACGCCTTCCGCGTCGGGTCCGACGTGGCGGCCGCGAGCCGGCCACACCGTCGGGGGAGTCGTGGGACGGGCTGTAGGGGAGATCGGCATGAGTCCACCAGGGAGCAGGGGCACGTGCGCATGCCAGTATCCCCGCCGCGGCCCCGCGGAGATCACTCGGGGTCCCACCGGCCTCCGCCTCTGCCGCGCGACCTTGGCACGCTTCGGCGTCGTCTCCAGAGTCCGCACGATCACTCTTCGACCTGCTCGTCCGTCACCGTGGGCGCGGGCCCACACCGCTTCTCGTCGGCAAGGCCCTCAAGTCGGTCGGCCGCGAACCGCTTTCGCCACGTAGCCACCGTGGTCGGATGAATCCCGAGGCCGGAGCCCACCTGAGTGTTCGACAACCCGTCAGCGCCCGCCAGGACGATCCGGCACCGCAGTGCCAGAGCCTGCGCGGACGTTGCCCGCCGCGACCAGCGCGGCAACGTCTCACGCTCGTCATCCGGCAGGACCGTTTCGACCGTCGGCCGACCCATGCGCGCCATGATCCCGGATGCTTCCACGGGCTTCCTGAGACTCATGACACTAGTGGAGGGGGAGGGTGAACTGGATTCCGTGACGGTTGAGGTGGCACCATCAGGGTCGCCGGACACCCGCGAGTCCGTGTCCTCGGGCCCGTCCGTCCTCAAGTCCGGTGCAGGAGGCCGATGCAAAGGCCACGGGCGGGACGAAGAGGCGGGGCCGACGACCCACAGCAGCAACTCCTCGAAGGATGTGTCCATGCGGCTGGCCATGAAGACGTCGGACCCTGTGCGAACCCGGTCCCTGCGCAGGGTGCTCATCACACTTCTGGTTGCCGCTGGCGCCGCCGCCCTGGCGATCGGCAGCATCGCGGTGGCCAACGCGGTGAATCAGCCGGAGCTCCGGATACACGGCATCCCCAGCAGCGGCGTGCTGAACGCCGCCGCGCTCTCCGAGGCCACGCTCACGGTGGACACGGTCGGTCGCAGCGACGACGAGGCGCTGCACAATGAGGCGCTGCGTAACGTCGAGGTCAGGCTGGATGGCGAGATCGTCCCCACCCTGTGGGTCGGAAACCACAGGGTGCTCGATGTGGGGGCGTTGCGGGACGGGGAGTACGAGCTGACGGTGACCACCGACCTGGGTCTGCTCTCGGGCGAGATCAGTCTCAGTCGCCGCTTCATCGTGGACACCACCCAGCCCTGACCTCAAGGTGCCAGGTAACGACAAGGAGCTGCGCGGCCATCAGGTCCAGCAGCTGCCTCGGCCGGGCCTCCGGCTCCGGAGCCTCTGGCAGCTGGCGGTCTTCCGGCTTGGCCTCGATCACCGTGTGCATGGCCTCGGTGTACCGGTCGGTGAACTCCGGGCCGGTGAGGTCGTCGAGGGCCCTGGCCTCGATCAGCGCCACGGCTTCGTCGATCTCGTCCTCGTCCGGTTGGACCTGAGGGGGGACCACGGGGGTGGGGTCGCGGATTTCGTCCGGCCAGAGCAGACCGTGCAACGCGATCACGTCGCCCGGCCTGGGCCGCCGCGCAGGGCAGGCCGTCTCCCGCAACTGGAGCGACACCGGCCTGCTGGCTCTGAACTGTGCGACAGGGAAAACGTATGAGACAGCCGCCTCGTCGGGACGGTGTCGGTTTCTCGTTCTTGCCGCTCTCGCCTGCCGCGTGGCGTTCACCCCGCCCGATCGAATCCAGCGGTGCGCTGCCACATCGTTGCGCCGCGTGCGCGACTTGTGGGTGACGCTCGGTCAGGTGGTTCGACTAGCGCCGTCCACCCGTTCGAGACCTCCCAGACAGGCTCCGGCCTCGCGAAACGACCGGTTCGCCACGCTGTGAAGCAACAGCCGACTGCCTACGCTGAGTTGCAGGGGCGCCCTCTCCTGTGAAGAACTCTCGAGGCTGAGGAGCACTGACTTGACCGACCTCGTACTGCTCGCGGGCGGATCGGTGACGATGACCCACCACGTCACCGGCACCTACTTCATGTGCAACGGCTGGCACGACGGTGTCGGCAACCACACCCAGACCTGGGCACAGGACCCGTTCGCCAAGGACAACAACTCGCACCGGTGGTTCCTGCGGCAGAACGCCGACGGCACCGTGCGCATCGAGTCGTACGCCAACCACCGCTGCCTCACCGCAGGGGCCAACCCGTCCGACACCGTGACCCTGCGAGAAGGCACGGACAGCCTCAGCCAGCACTGGCGACTGGTGTCCCACGCGGAGCGAGGCAATGACTTCTACATGATCTCGGTCGTGCACCCGCGCTACGCCCTGGCCATCGCCGACCACCTCCAGGGCAACGACCGGCTGGTAGGCCTGACCCGCATGTGGGGCGGACCGAACCTCTCCCAGCTGTGGCGGATCTACCCCTCGTCAGAGGACCAGGGCTGACTCCGGACGAGCACGTGCTCTGCCCCATCGCGGGGAGTGACAACTGAAGCGTGCCGGTCAATCAGCGGGTGGCCGCCAAGCGCCGGCCACGACGGCGATGCAACGGCGGTCACCCGCGACTGGACGACACGCAGAGGTGTAACCGCCGTCGAGCAGATGCTCGGCGGGCAGCAGACAACGACGCCGCAGCCGGACGTGGATGCCGGGCAGCGCCCGGCTGTCCCACTGAGGCTCCGCCAAGCTCGTTTCCGCAGTTCAGTGGGGCTGGTGTGATGGGTCGGTGAGGTCCTCACGCTGGCAGGTGGGGTGATCGTTAGCACGAGATCGTCTGGCGCAGGTGTTCTCGTGGGTTCTGGAGTGAGGTTCGGGGGTCGCCGCGTAGGTTCTGCGCTGGGAGGGATGTTCATGACGGACGTGCTGGCGTGGACGATCGAGCGGCGGCTTGAGCTGGCGAAACGTGCCGAGCTGCTGCGCAAGGAGCTGGGTGAACTCGAAACGGAGGTCGCCCGGTTGGAGGCCGCCGAGGTGGTGTTCGGGCAGTGGGCCGAGGCCACTGATGGTGGACGGCGACCGCCGGGCATCGTGTCGCCGGAGCCGGAGCCGGAGCCGGAGCCGGAGCCGGAGCCGGCCGTTGTGACGGTGGGTCCGGGTGCGGGCGGGATGCGAGTGGTGCCGGACCGCGTCGAGGGGATGGGACTGGAGGTCCTGACCTCAGAATATCGACGGATCATGGAGATCGTGGCCGGGGCGGACGGTCCGGTGATGGCCAAGGACGTCGCCCTCGGGCTGGGCCGGGAGGCGAGTCCGGCGAAGATCGAGCCGGTCCGGGGCCAGCTGCGCAAACTTGCCGACCGGGGCTGGCTCTCACGTACCGCGTCCGGGCGTTACCTTCCCCGCTGACCAGTAACGCCGCTGGCCGGACGGGCCGATTCCTGCCATAACGCGAGTGCCCCCGGCGGGAGTTGGTAAGTGTGTGACCAAAAACCAGCCCGCCGAGGGCCCTCGGGATGTTGTCTACCAGGTCCGCCTCCCGCTGTCGAAGCGGACCATCGATCTCGTCGCCGACCTGATACGCCAACGCCGCAACCGGATGCGCTCTGTCTGGCGCAAGGCCGAACCCGGTAAGCAGGCCGTCATCGTGCTCGCCGTACTCCGTCACGACCAGCGCCTGGCCGACATGGCCGGCGGCAACCAGGTCGGCGAATCCACCGTCCGCCGCTGGGTGAAGGAAGTCGTCAAGCTGCTGGCCGCCCGCGCCCCGCGCCTGGACCGCGCATGCAAGAAGATCGCCCGCAGCGGCGGGGTCGTGGTCCTCCTCGACGGCACCCTGATCCGCACCCACCGCCGCACCGGGAGGGACGACCGGAAGAACTACTCCGGCAAACATAAGGCCCATGGCCTGCTGTTTCTCGCTGTCACCGACGAGAAGGGCAACCTGATCTGGATCTCCGCGGCCAAGCCCGGCCGGTGCAGCGAGATCACCACCGCCCGCCACAACAAGATCACCGGACATCTGAGGGAAGCCGGCCTCGGCGCCCTGGCCGACCTCGGCTTCGTCGGCCTCGACGACAAGCCCGAAGACGACCCGGTGATCATCACCGGCCGCAAGGCCACCCGCAACCACAAGCTGACCGTCGCCGAGAGGGAAGCGAACCGCCTGGTCAGCCGCGAACGCGCCGCCAACGAACATGGCTTCGCGAACCTCAAGTCATGGCGGATCCTGACCAAACTCCGCACGGACACCCGGCAGGCGACCACGCTCCTGCGGGCCCTGCTCGTTCTGGCGAACAGCGAAGTACAGCGCTGACGGAGCGGGCGGATGATCTCGCCCCGACGATCACGCCACCTGCCAGCGTGAGGACCTCACCAACGCATCACACCAGCCCCACTGAACTGCGGAAACGAGCTTGGCGGAGCCTCACTGGAGACCGTGGTGGCCACATCCGTGATCCTTATGGCTCGGTCGGAACGAGGCCAGCTGACCGCTACCGGGGGAATCTCCGTTGCCGAGGAGACTCGCCGTCGGGAATCCTGAGGCCATGAGGTACTCCGTATGCGGCTGAGGCTGCGCCAGTTCCGGCCGCGGACCGGGTCGGCCGAGCACCGTGTCGTCCAGCCCCGGCAGCCCCTTCGTCACACGTCACTGCGCGCCCCCGAGCCCATCGGCCTGCTGCTCGGCGACCACGATGGGCTGAACCGGCTCGCGGGCCTGTTCTCCTTCGCCGCCTACTCCCGGTACACGATCGTCCACGTACCACTGCGCGACGGCATCCCGCCCGATGAGGGCACCGGTGCGCTGGTCGACCTCGTCCTGGCCCACCACACACTTGGCTTGCGCCCCAGCAAGTGGCCCGAGCTGCGGCGCAAGCTGGTGAACGGCACTGCGCTGACCGTCCGCACCAACGAGGTACGCACCGCCCGCGACGCCGCCTCCTGGCGAGAACACCGGGACCGGGTCGACTTCCGGGACGAACTGCGGCACGCCACCCATGCCCGAACGTTCTTCCTGTTCGGCAGCCGGGACGTCTTCGCCGAGACCGCGACGTACTTCGCCCAAGCGGCTGGCTGGGGCCCGCACCAGAAAGACGTCGTCAACGGACACTCGGCGCTGATGACGGCGCTCCCGACGCTGATCCAGGAGCCCGGCGGCGGGCACCCCCTCGAGGTGCTGATCTGTTTCAAACCGTATCCACCCTACGCCCACTTCCGGCCGCCGGGGCGCTGAGCCGGCCGCTCATTGACGCTGCTCCGATCGGGCGGTACTGGTTCACTGTTTGCGTCGGGATCGTCGCGTGTCGGCCTGCTCAGCTCCACCGGTTCACCGGCGTGGAGCAGCACCTCTCGGCCAGCCCGCCAGGTCGCTGCGTTGGTGACGTCATCACGCTGCCGTGCGCTGTACCTGTCGTACTCCTTGCTGCGCGTCGGCCCCAGGAGCACCACTTGCCGTTCCGGATCGGCGAGCATCGCTTTGACCATCTCCAGAGTGATGCCTTCGGCCCGCAGGAGTTGGTCGAATTCGTCGAATCACGCCACACAACGGCGGCCGCGCTGACAGTGTGAGGCGCCTGCAAGTTGTCCGACGCCGCGCCTGCGGCAGGACGAAGTCGGGAATGGCCATGCGCATGGCCTCGTAGGGCAGCCGGGACTTGCCGGCCGTCGAGTCACCCACGATCAGGACGAAGCTGCCCTGCCTGACCCGCTGCACGACGTCGTCGAAGCGGTCTCGTTCGACGAGCGTAGGCACTCGGTTGGCCCCCTGGCGGGCACTATGCCGGATGGGACCTCCAGGCTGATCGGATCCACCGGATTCCGCACCCGCTGCGCTCGAGCGATCAGCTCTCTCCCTCGAGCCGCAGCTGCGTGACGTTGCTGACGGTGCATCAAGAGAGCGGTCCTCGCCTCCTCCGCGAAGACATCGGTCACGGAAGCGGCCACGGCAGCCGTCCAGCCTGCTGGCAACCAGACTGAGGCTGTCAGCACCGCGCCCGCACCACCCCCCGGGATGCCGGGCAGGATCACCCGCAGGCGAAGTACCGCCACACCGCATCCTCTCCGCAATCACGGACGGAACGGAGCGCCATCCCATGCGCCCGATAAACATTTGATGGGCGTTTGCTATGATTTAAGATGGATATTCTGATCTATTTCGCCCTGTTTCGGAATGTGCCTACGTAAACGCCCTCTCAGTCGTCGTTTCTGGCGTTACCGCCTGGTAGGAACGTCTGGCGTGCCCAGAGGCTCAGCAGCGCCGTCCCGCCGACCAACAGCGGCACCGGGTCACGGGCAGGAGGAGTCAACACATATGCCAGCGCCGTGACCGTGCAGACCGTCAGGGGAATGAACGCCGCTGCACCCTCTATCCCCCATCGCAACGTCGGCTGAGCAGTGCCCAGGACGCTCGCTCCGCCGGGCAACCAAGGGCCGACAGCAACCACCAGCAGGCCCGCGGTATTGCAGGTGTCGACCAGCTGGCAGGACATCGCCTCGGGGCTGTGCGGGCCGACCGTCCACAGTCGAAGGGTGTCGCCGATCAGCATGAGGGACAGCCCGACGATCCCAACCCACAAGGTGACTCTCTGGTCGCTCCGTACGAGACGGCGCAGGGCGAACAGGAAACTGAGGAACACGACCTCCGCGGTCCAGAGGACACCGACCATCCCCGTCCCCAGCCGCCAGCCGTCACTGACCCCCCGCAGCAGTACCCATCCCGTCATGAACACGGCCCCGGCTGTGACGATCCCGTCAAGTACGCGCCGCAGCAACACGTGCCGGCCTTTACCGGCCTCGGCCGCGACCATCAGACCGGCCATCCCCAGGCCAACCGCCAGCGTCACTCCGGTTACCACCACCGAACCTAGCAGCGGTCGCTCGTCCCGTCCTGAACCCGGGGGATGAGCCGACAGTACGTTGACCGCCCCCCGGTACACACCCCCGGCTACCGCCGAACTTCCCAACAGCAGCAGACGCGTCCGCACCCGTCCACTCGCACCCCACGCACGCAGCACCAGGGAGGCTGCCAACACCCAGCAACCGGTGGACGGCCCGAAAGTCACCATCCGCGCCGCTATGCTCCCCGCCGCCCACGGCCCGCTGAAGGTCAGTGCTGTTCCCACGAGACAGGCCACGACCACCGCGCCCCAGGCCCACGCCCCGGTCCGATAGCAGCGGCCCGCCCGGACCCTGAGCGCGTCCGGCGACTTCCTCAACCCCGACATCAGGTGCGCCTTTCCACCCGTCCCCCGCCCGCAGGGCTTTTCCTGCAGCCCTCGGATCCATTCAGAGACGGTAGAAGACTCGCCACCTGCCCGAACTGAACAATCGGCTCATTCACTCGTACTGCGTAAGGGGGAGTGTCATGAACTGGGCGGGAACTTCACCAGAAGGGACACCTGATGACGATCCAGAAGACTCACTCTCTCGAGGCAGTGGGCGGCGTGTCGCTTGCCGTCGACGGGACGGCCGCAGACGGTGCGGACACGAGGAGAATGCCGGAGTCCGTGGACGGGCTGGGTCTGGACCTGCTGGACGCGCTGACGCTGCTGGCCAAGGAAAGGGCCCCCGGCGGCGGACTGCGGCTGGTCGGTGAGGACGGTCTGTTTGCCCGCAATCACGCAGCACCTGATGCAGGCGGGCCTTGACCCAAGGCCGGGTAGTTAGCGTTTTCGCAGGTCACGCAAGTGAGTTGAAGGATTCTCGACGTAGAGCAACGGAGCTCGTTGGTACAGGCAGTCGACCAAGACAGTTTGTCCCGAAGGAGCTCCGTTGCCCCGTCATTGTGTCCTGCCGTCTGCGCTGACGGCCATCACCCGAACGGTCACCGTGGCCGGGGGCCGGTTCGCTCCCGGGCATCTGGGGGAACTGACGGCGGTCGTGCCGTTTGAGCTCGTGGACGCGGTCCTTGCGGAGACGCGGACGGTGCAGCAGCGGCTGCGTGATCTGCCGTCGCGGGTCGGGGTCTACTTCCTGCTGGCGATGTGTCTGTTCCCGCATTGCCGTCTCGGGGTCTGTCAAACGAGCGGCTCTGGCCCGTAGTCGGTGGTGACGCCGAGTAGCCATCCATGATCATGGTCGCGTGAGGGCGTGTACGGGAGTGTTTTAAGGGCGTGTGTTGAGTCGTGATCAATTTGCGGGATGTGCCTTCGCGCCGGGGTCTGATCCGATAGACCGTCTTGCGTGACGCGAGTGCAACTGACTGAACTCTTCTCATCCTGCGGCGTAAGGGTGACAAAGCGGGGCGGATCATGGCCCGTGACGGGACGAGGCTCCTGGTCGTTGCCTGACGGCTCCGTGCTGAGTAGTGGAGTACGCGCAGGTTCCGTTGAAGTGCTGGCGGCGTGGAAACCTGCATTTCAGCAGGTCGATGAGGGTGCCGTGCGCCCTCGATCGCTCGTGTTAGATATCTGCAGTAACTCGTGAAATCTGCGAGTGACCGCAGTAACCTCGATTCGTCAGCGGGGTTCGGTGGCTGGCCTGCTCGGCAGTTCGCCCGTAATGTCCTCGGGCCGTTCGAGGTGGGCCGTCGCGTGACGCCGCGGGTGCGCCGGGTTCCACGGGCCCGGAGTGCTGCCGGTCTTCTCCTTCCTGGTGTTTGTCGGGGCAGTGCCCGGCTGTCAGGTGACAGCTGGGAGGGCGGTGAGCCGCTGCCAGCAGGTGGTGAACGCTTGGGCCCAGGGCCAGGTCGCGTCGATGCGCAGCCATCGGCGTCGGGCGTGGTCGGCGAGGCGGGCGGGCAGGTGGTAGAGGCGGAAGCGCATGGTCTTGGGCTCGGCGTCGGCCAGGCCCTCGATGTCGTGCAGGGCCAGCAGCCGAACCCAGGCGTCGAGATCGGCGGCGAGGTTCGCGGCGAGCATCCAGCCGCGGTTCACTTCCCAGGAGGCGGACGGCAGATTGTCCAGTCCCGTCGCCTTGTTGGTGCGGACCCGGTCCTCGACTTTGGCGTGCGAGCGGTGCAGGACGTCCAGGAACTGGCTGTGGCCCGAGCCGGCGATGCCCCACATGTGCCGGATATTGGTGGCGGTGATGCAGTACCGCCAGCCGGTCTTCTTCTCGAAGGCGGTCAGTTTCTTCAGGTGCCGGCGGGTGGGCCTGACGCGGCGCACGATCAGCCGCATGCCCTCCGGCCAGCCCTCACGGGTGTTCAGCCCGGTCAACTCGGCGACGAAGTAGCCCTCTTGGAGGCTGCCGTCCTGGTGCAGGGAGGTCTCCCAGGCGCTTTTGGGCAGCTTTGCGATGGCCTTCTCGTCGTCTTCGGTGATCGTCCAGCCGGCCGTGTAGCGGACCGTACGCCGCGTGGTGTTCAACGCTTCGAGGTGTTCCAGCAGCCCGTGGGTGGCCCCGGCCCCGTCCAGCCGGATGAGGATCTTCGCTGCTGAGGAGCCGGGGATCTGGGCGAGGGCGTCGGTGAGCACCGTGATGTGGTCGGCCACCGTGTTTGCTCCGGCATTCCCCGGACGCAGGAGCATCGCCAGCGATTCGGTGGTGTTCGCGCACCACGCGGCCAGCGGATGAAACCCGAACGTCTTTTTGAAGGTGACTGCTGCCCCCGCCTTCTTGGACGCGGACGTGATGATGGTGGCGTCGATGTCGATGACGATCCAGCCGGTCAGCCGTTTGCCCGCCACCGTCAGCCAGGGGAAGCCGCCCGGCCGCAGACGCAGCAGACTCCACACATGCCGGCGCACCCGCGCCCGCGCCTTCGCAATCTTCGCCAGGACTGTCTCGTCGAGCGCGGCCAGGGTGCGGCGAGCGGTGGAGTCCGAGGCCGACGGCCCGAACAACGGCCGGTGATGAAGCTGGAGTTGTTCGGCCTCCGACAGGTTCGCCGCCCCGAGCGCGATCGCGACGGCCAGGTGCACCAGGACGCCCGCCCGTTCCCGCCAGCCGGCCGCTGTGCTGGACGGTAACTCCTTCGCCAGCGCCCCGGTGAGCCCTGTGCGGTCCGCGCACCGGCGCAACAGCACCGCACCGGCATGCCCGATCAGTCTCTTCCCGTCAGCCACCACGGACAGCCGACGGTCCCACCCTGTACTCTTGCTCACCAGATTGGTGCCCTGATTCTTGCAGCGGATACGACGTAGACACTCGCATCCTCGCAGGTCAGCGGCACCATTCTGCTATCGGGGCGTCAGGTCACCCAATTCCGCTGAATATCCAGGGCTAATGCTGTGGGCAGTATGCGGCGAGGGCTGTCGAGGATCTCGTCGTCGGCCCTGGTCGACGCGAAGAGCTTCGGGGCCCGCCCTCCACTGCTTGAACCAGGCACGGACGTCTTTCCCCAGTGCGACGACGCTGCGGTGGCGGAGCAGCCGGGTTTGCGGCTCGTCAGCTCGGCGAAACACCGCACGACCAGGTTGAGCCATGACGCGCTGAGCGAGGTGAAGTGCGGGGGCGGAAGCGCGGGTGACGCAGCAGTCACTTGTGCATGGCCGCGGCCCGGGGTTTGGGGTGGCGTAGTTGTCACTCGTACTTCGCAGGCCACGCGATCGTGAAGATCAACCGGGCACGATCCGTCGCCATCGGGCAGTTAGGGCCTGTGTGATGTCGTGATCAATCTTGCCGATCCGGATCCATCTGGAAGGCGGATCCGGTAGGAAGACTTTCGTGACGCGCAGGCAACTCACCGACGAGCAGTGGAAGTTGATCGAGCCGTTCCTGCCGATAGGTGAGTACGGCCCGTACCCCGGGCGGCTGCGGGATCAGTTCGAGGGGGTGATCTGGAGGTTCAGGACAGGCGCGCAGTGGCGGGAGATGCCGGGGGAGTTCGGGCCCTGGCCGACCGTCTACGGACGCTTTCGGGTCTGGCGGAACGCTGGTGTCTTCACCGCCCTGCTGGAGGGCCTGATCGCGGAAGCCGCCCGTCAGGGCAGGACAGACTTGTCCCTGGTCAGCGTGGACTCCACGACCGTCCGTGCTCATCACGACGCCGCCGGGATGATCGTCGGCAAGGACGTCATGGAGGCTCTGGAGGAAGCCGCCGCCGAGCAGGAGCAGGCCCGGCAAAAAGGGGCGGCGGAGCGGAACAGAACGGGCGGGACGACGGAACCGAGCTCGAGCGGGAAGAGCGCCGACGCGTCCGACGCCGACACAGGATCCGTCTGAAGGAAGCTCTGCTCGGCAGGTCCCGCGGCGGACTGACCAGCAAGATTCACCTCGCCGCCGACCGGAAGCGCCGGCCTCTGTCGTTCGTCCTGACCGCCGGGCAGGCCGCGGACAGCCCGCAGTTCGTCCCCGTGCTGAAGAAGATCCGCGTCCGTCTGCCGGTCGGCCGGCCCCGCACCCGGCCGGGCGCGGTCGCCGCGGACAAGGCGTACTCGTCCCGCGCCAACCGCGCCTACCTGCGCAGACGTCGCATCAAGGCGGTCATCCCGGAGAAGAAGGACCAGGCCGCCAACCGCAAGAAGAAAGGCAGCCGGGGCGGCGTCCCGTCACCCACGACGCCGATCTTTACCGTGATCGAAACACCGTCGAGCGGGCGATCAACCGGCTGAAGGACTGGCGCGGCATCGCCACACGCTTCGACAAAACGCCCGAGAGCTACCTCGCCGGCCTCGAGCTGCGGGCCTCGATGATCTGGCTCGGAGATCTCCTGCAAGCAATCGATTGATCACAACATCACACAGACTCCAACGCCGTTGCGTTTGAGTCTTGAGTCGCAGGTCAAGCCCTGGTGAATGACGCAACGGGACGTCCTGATAGATCAGCTTGTGTCGAGCAAGAAGATCATCGGGAGTCCCGTTGCAGGAGAAGTCTGTCATCACGCGCACGGTCGAGGCGGCCGGGGGTGTGTACGCGCCCGGTCACTTGGGCGAGTTGACCCAGATCGTGGACTTCGTACTGGTGGACACGGTGATCGAGGAGACCAGGTCACGTGAGAAACGGCTGCGACTGCTGCCGTCCCGGGTTGTGGTCTACTTCGTCCTCGCGCTGGCCCTGTTCGAGGACTGCTCCTATCGGGGCGTGTGGGGCAAGCTGACGGCAGGGCTGGAGGGACTGCCGTTGGTGCGTCCGGCGGTCTCCTCGCTGTCCAGGGCCCGACGGCGAATAGGAGCAGCACCGCTGCGACGGCTGTTCGAGATCATCGCCGGGCCCGTCGCCCACATCGGGCAGGCCGGTTCGTTCTATCGAGGGCTGCGGACCGTGGCCGTGGACGGCACCCTGCTGCACGTGCCCGATGAGGAGGCGCTCACCTGGCGCTATCCCAAGCGAGCGGGCGAGAGCGTGGAGTTCGGCTACCCGCTGCTGCGACTCGTGGTCCTGGTCGAGTGTGGCACCCGTGCCGTGTTGGCCGCCGCGTTCGGTCCCGAGAGTGACGGCGAACTCACCTACGCAGGCCGCCTGTTGAGTGTGCTGGACCGCACGATGCTCCTGCTGGCCGATGCCGGCTTCGATGGAGCCGAGTTCGCCCGGGACGTCCAGGCCACCGGCGCCCAGTTCCTGGTGCGCTCCTCCGCCCGCCGGATACCCACCCCCTTCCGGCGCCTGGGCGACGGCTCCTACCTGGCCCGGATCGGCTACGGCGTCCTGCCCGTCCTGCTGACCGTCCGCGTCATCGAGGCATCCGTGACCGTCACGCTGGCCGACGGCACCGTCCGCACCGAGCAGTGGCGCCTGCTCACCAGCCTCCTCGACCCGGCCGCCCACCCGGCCGCCGGACTCGTGGATCTCTACCACGAGCGGTGGCAGTCGGAGACGACGTACTTCTCGATCAAGGCGACCATGCTGGATGGCCGCGTCCTGCGCTCCCGCAGCCTGACCGGCCTCGACCAGGAGGTCTACGCCCTGCTCACCACCTACCAGGCCCTGATCCGCGCCGCCGCCGACACCGCCTGCACCCGGCCCGGCCTGGACATGGACCGCATCAGCTTCACCGTCCTGCAGACCACCGCTGCCGACACCGTCACCACCGCGACCGGAATCCTGCCCCCGGCGGGACCCGCCGAACTCCTCGGCACCATCGGCCGGACCGTCCTCGACGCCCTGCACCCCGCCCGCCACCAGCACCGCGTCAAGGCCCGCACCCGCAAGAACCCCACCAGCAAGTACGGACCGAACGCCGGACAACAGCCCACGACCAGCCAGAACTACACCATCCGAACCGCCATCACGTTCTTCGAGCACGGACTTGCGAACCGCTCACGGACATAAACGCAACGGCGTTGACACAGACTCTAGCGCCGTGCGAGCCACCACAGTTGAGCCGGTGTGGGCGAGATCAGCCAACGATCTTGAGTTGAGGCGTTCCTAACGGGTGACGGTGCGAAGTACGGGTTGTCACAGATCAGTGCCATGGCGATGAGGAACTTCAGGAACTCCGCAGCGATGTTCGGCTATCACCACGCCGCTGGACACATCCAGTGCGGCGAACAGGCTGGTGGTGCCGTGCCGGGCGGAGTCGTGGCCGGTGACTCGTGGATAGGGATCCGAGAGCGCTCCTGCGGCAGGAGTCAGGCGCGACTTACGACAGTTGTCATGCAAATACGACACCTATCGTGCTCAGCCTCACCAGCACGGCAATCCCCCGAAGGAGTGAGCCAACTGCGTCGAACAGATTTCAAGGCCCGCCGCCGCACCCTGCCCGCCCCAACAGCCCGATCAGAACGTGTGTTCACGAAATGAGCCGTGACGGAGCCCGATCCGACGCGTTCTTAGAGCACCAGTGCCACTTCCCCGCCCAGATGGAGGACATCATGAATCCCGCCCCCACCCCCGTGCATCAGCTCTCCGGAATCGAACGACGGCCCACCCCCGTGACGGTGCGCCGTGTTGACGACACCCGCTGCTCAGCACGTCTGGATACGAGGTGGGCGGCATGAGTGAGTCGACCGATGAAACCGCCGAGACCGTCCCGGGGCCGCGCCCCACCCCCCTTCCGCCCGCCCCGCCGGCCGCGTCACCGCAAGCCGCGCCGGGCGCCGGCGCGGAGCAGCCCTCCCCCGCCCCGGAGATGCGGTACGTGGACCTGACCGGCAGCCGCGAGGCGGCCGGCCGCTCCATCCGGATGCGGGACATGGCCCGGCGCCTGCCCCAGCTGGTGCGGCGTTCGCTGGCACTGGCCTGGCGCGTCGACCGGAAGGCCACCACCGGTCTCCTGCTGTGCCAGGCGGTCGCCGGCGTCATGCAGGCCCTGGGCCTCATCGCGATCAGCGGAACCCTTACCGCACTGCTGACCAGTGGCGACGTCTACCACCGGCTCCTCCAGGCGTGGCCGTCCGTAGCCCTGCTGGCGGCTGCAACCGGGGTGCGGGCGCTGCTGGGCATCACCGTCAGCTGGCTCTCCTCCCGACTGGGCCCGCTCATGTCGCGCGAAGCCGAGCAGATGCTGCTGACCGGCTGCGCCGAGGTGGAGCTCTCCGCCTACGACGACCCCGACTTCAACCGCGACCGCGAAGCCGCCGACCGCGGAGCACAGGTCACCGGCGACCTGGTCAACGAGGGCCAGGACCTGATCGCCTCGGCGGCTTGAGCTGCCCCGAGTTTCGTAGAGTCCGGTGATCTTGTTTCAGGCGGACTGCGGGGTGGCTTCCTGTTGTCGCCACCAGTCGTGTTCGTACTCGGCGGGCGGTAGGTAGTCGAGGGCGGAGTGGAGCCGTTCCTCGTTGTACCACGTGACCCACTGGAAGATCGCCCGTTCGACCTGGTCGACATCCTTCCAGGGGCCCTGCATCTCGATCAGCTCGGCCTTGAAAGTGCCGTTCAGAGCCTCGGCCATCGCATTGTCATAGCTGTCCGCGACGGACCCGACCGACGCCGAGGCGCCGATCTCGGCAAGCCGGTCGGTATACCGAATGGATACGTATTGCGACCCGCGGTCGCTGTGATGAATGAGGCCGGAGTCCTTCTTGATCCTCCGTCTCCACAGCGCCATCTCCAGGGCTTCCAGGGGCAGTTCGGTCCGCATATGGTTCGCGATCTGCCAGCCGACGATCATCCGCGAGTACACGTCGAGGACGAACGCCACGTATGCCCAGCCCGACCAGGTGCGGACATACGTCATGTCCGCCACCCACAGCTGATCGGGCCGTGAGGCGGTGAAGTCGCGGTCGACCAGGTCCGGCGGGCGCGGCGCCGACGGCTCCGCCACGGTGGTCCGCCGGCGTTGACCACGGATCACGCCTCCAGACCCAGCTCGGCCATCAGCCGCTCGATGGTGCAACGGGCCACGTCGACCCCCTTGCGGCGCAGGGCCCGGGTGATCCGGCGGGCACCATAGGTGCCGCCCGACTCGCCATGGACCTGCTCGATCAGCGGCATGAGCTGTTCGTCGCGGAGCCGGCGGGCCGACTTCGGCCGCTTCTTGCGGGCGAAGTACGTCGACGGCGACAGCTCAAGAACCCGGCAGACGGGATCGACCCCGAGGCCCTTGTCACGCAGGTGGTCGATCACCTGCTCGGCCTCGTCCGGGGACGGTCGATCTCCTGGGCAAAAAACACGCTGGCGGCTTTCAGGATCTCGTTGGCCCGCTTCAACTCGGCGTTCTCCCTGCGGAGTTGCTTGAGTTCCTCGCGCTCGGCGGTGGTGAGCCGGTCGTCACGCTCGCCGCCATCGGCCTCGGCCTGGCGGACCCAGCCGCGCAGGGCCTCCTTGTGGATGCCGAGGTCTTTCGCGACGTGGGCAATCGGTCGGCCGGTGCTGCGGACCTCACGGACCGCGCGCTCGCGGAGCTCGTCCGGGTACTTACGGGGTACTGCCATGGTGCTCGTGGTTCTCCTTCGCCAGGACCGTAACCCTGGCATCAGGGACTCCACAAATCTCAGTACAGCTCAGCTTCCTTCCTCGCCGGGGCCATCGTGCTGGCCGGGGTGAGCTGGGTGCTGCTTCCCCTTCTGGTCGTGGCCAGCCTGCCGCAGGCCCTCGCCCAGGTCAGCGCCGCCCGGGTCCGCTACCTGGCGAACCTCCGCAGCAACGGCGACAACCGCATGCTGTCGGTGCTGCGTTGGCACATCTTCACCCGCGAGGCAGCCGACCAGATCCGTGCCGGCACCATGGCCGATTTCCTGTCCGGCCGGTACCGGCAGACGGTCGCCCGGATCAACCGCGAAGACCGGACCGCGGCCGACCAGGGTGCCCGCATGTCGCTGTTCGGCGCGCTGTGCGGCGGCCTCGGATCGGCTGTCGTGTGGGCGGCGGTGGTGTGGCTGCTGGCCACCGGCCGCATCAGCGTCGGCCACGCCGGCACGGCCGTCTTCGCTCTGCAGACGGTGGGCCAGTCGGTACGCGGGCTGGTCGCCGTCGGGGCCCGTGCCGTGCGTACCGGCCTCTACATGGACGACTGGACCCGGTTCCTCGACTTGGCCGGCGGCTACACCATGCGCCGCGGCGAGCACCGGCCAGCGCCACCAAACGAGATCAAGATCAAGTCGGTCTCGCACCGCTACGCCGGGAAGGACCAGGACGCGTTGTCCGACGTCTCGCTCACGCTGCGCCGGGGCGAGGTCACCGCACTGGTCGGCTTCAACGGATCGGGGAAATCAACGCTGTCGAAGCTGGTCAGCGGCCTGTACCTGCCCACTGGAGGACAGGTGCTGTGGGACGGCGTCCCCACCGACGACGCCGACCCGCAGGCACTGTGGCAGGAGGTGGCCCTGGTGCCGCAGGACTACGCGCACTGGCCGCTGACGGTCCGCGAGAATGTCACCCAGGGGCAGCCCACGGCCCGCGGTGACGCGGCGGTCCTCGAAGCCTGCGAGGCCTCCGACGCGGACGAGGTCGTCGACAAGCTCGGCGCCGGCCTGGACACGCTCCTGGCCCGCGAGTGGCTGAACGGCGAGGAACTGAGCGGCGGCCAGTGGCAGCGCATCGCGCTCGCCCGGGCATTCTTCCGCGAGGCAGGGCTCCTGGTCCTCGACGAGCCGACCGCCAACCTCGACCCTCGCGCCGAATACAGAATCTTCCAGCGGCTGCGGGACTTGGCCCAGGACCGGGTGGTGTTGCTGGTCACGCATCGCATCACCAACGTCGCCGTGGCCGACCGGATCGTTGTCCTCAGCGAGGGCAGAGTCGTGCAGGAGGGCACCTACAAGGACCTCGCGGCCCAAGAAGGCGGCCTGTTCCAGCAGTTGCTGTCCTACCAGGTCACCTCGGAGCCGGACGGCGAGAAGCACGGAACCCGCGCGTGAAGGGCCCCGACACCACTTCACCAGCTCCGCCCGGGCGCACGGCCCCCGCTGACCCGCCCACCCTCGACCCATCCACCAGCCCTTCCATGCTTCTCCGAGGTGTTGACGTGCCGATCACCCGCTCCCACATCCGCGCGACCCTCGACAGCTACCTGACTCGGCACCCGCACGAGCGAGAGTCCCTGGCCGGCCTGTTTGCCGTCCTGGACGGGCCGGACGACCCGTCCAGCCGGGCGACTTTTCCCGGCCACGTCACCTGCAGCGCGGTCGTCATCGACCGAGACCGGCGCGTACTGCACATCGTCCACAAGGCCACTGGGCTGCTGCTCACCCCGGGCGGGCACGCCGAGGCGGACCGGAGCCTGATGGCCGCTGCTCTTCGGGAGGTGTCCGAGGAGACGGGCATCCGGCCCGGTGACCTGTGTCTGACCCCGCAGTTCCTGGGCGGCCCGATCGACATCGACGTGCACGGGATCGACGCCAATCCCGCAAAGGGCGAGCCGAGCCATCAGCACTTCGACTTCCGCTTCGCCTTCTACGTCAGCACCGAGCAGCTGCCGCCGCTCAGGCTCCAGGACGAAGAGGTCTCGGGTTCCCAGTGGCTTGCGTTCGCCGACGTCAGGTCCCTAACGCTGCGGGCCAAGCTGCTGGATGCCGAGGCCGATGGGCTCGACGGGCAGCCGGAGCCAGTCAACGCGTCGGCTCTGGTCCACGACGGCTTCGGACGCTACCTGCTTCATCTCAGGGATCTGCGGGAGGGAATCTGGGCGCCCGGGGTCTTCGACCTCCTGGGAGGCGGGCGCGAAAGGGATGACCGGTGCCTGGAGGACACCTTGCGGCGGGAGCTCGCCGAGGAGGCCCCCGGCCTTGCACCGGTGGGCTTGGCGCCCTACGCAGTCGAAGAGGCGACGAGCGTCGACGGCCTCGCGGTGCCGATCAAGGTCTTCACGGCCCGCTGGAGCGGACACCCCGACACGGCGGACCTACAAGAGGGCGTCCTCCTGCAATGGTTCACCCCCGACATGCTGGACCGACTAGCCATGAGTCCCGGCCTCGGCGACCTGATCCGCCGCCACGCGGCCGAGCACCCCCCGGCCGGCAGCCCGCCGGACCGCATCCGCCCACTGCACGAAGAGGCACCGGAGGGGACCGAACTCCACATCATCGGCGTCCACCTTCACCTCCAGGACGAGCAGGGCCGGATCCTCCTCGGACTGCGCCATCCCGACTCGGCCTTCGCGCCGGACGAATGGCACTTTTTGGCAGGTCATTGCGAGAGGGAAGCCGCCATCAGCTGTTTGGTGCGCGAAGCTCAGGAGGAGGCCGGGCTGATCATCGATCCCGGTGACATCGAGCTCGTGCATGTGGTCCACCACGTCGACTCGCCGACGGCGCGGGCACGGATCGCGCTCGTCTTCCAGGCCCGGGCATGGTCCGGTACCCCGCAACTCCTGGAGCCCGACCGGTGCGTGGCGTGGCGGTGGTTCAGCCCGCAGGATCTTCCGGCAAAGGTCGTGCCGTACACCCGCCTGGCGATCGAAGGCATCGTCGCGGGCCGCCCGTACACCCAGACGGGCTGGTGAGCCCCTGTGACGCTCCCACCGACACCCAGCTCTTCCTGGCCTGAGCACTTCCTCGCGCACCGCGCCGGCCACCACTGCCCAATGTGCGGCAACGACTGGACGGCCGATGACATCGGATGGGGGCTGCTGCTGCACCGCGGCGAGGTGGCCCAGTCCTATCTCTGGCGCTCCGGGCAAGTCCGGGGCTACTCCATCACCATCGTGACCGCGCGCCACGTGGCCGAGCCCACCGAACTTTCGGACGACGAAGCCGCCGCCTTCTGGCGGGACACCCTCGCCCTGGGCCGCGCACTACCAGCCGTTGAAGATGAACTACCTGCTCCTCGGTAACGTCATTCCGCATGCCCATCATCACGTCGTGCCGCGCCGGGAGGCGGGTGCGGACCCGGCGCCGGGCGGCCCCTTGCCCTTCGTTGTGCTCGACCTCGGGCGCCAGGACGAGGCCCAACTACAGGCGGACGCCCGGGCGCTGCGCCGGCTGATGAACGGCCCCGGCAGGCCGGAGGCCGGGCATTGAACGCGCAGTTCGACGTCACGGCCGTGGCGGGAATCCTGGCGCTGCACTACCGCGTGGTCCCCACCGACGTCCGCGAAGGGCCGTCAGGGACCGCCACGTGCAACTACGTGGCCAAGGACGGCGACGGCCGCCGATGGTTTGTGAAGGCCTACCCAGAGCACGCTGACCTGGGCGCCGAGGGGCGCGCCCTCGAGCTGGCCGAGTTCGCCGCACTCGGCGGGGTCCCGGTGCCGGCGATGCGCCGGACCCTGGACGGCGACCTCATCGCCGTCGAAGGCGGCCTGGCGGTGGCCGTCACCGCGTTCGCCGAGGGCGCCGAGACAGCGGAAGGCGGCCTGCACGGCGAGCAGTGGGCCGCCGTCGGCGCGACCGTGGGCCGACTGCACCGCACGCTCGCGCGACATCCGGACGGGCCGCCGCGCCGCGCCCCGTCCCACGAGGTCTGTGACATCGAGCGGGGCCGCCAGCGCCTGGAACGGCTCCTCGACAGCTACGCGAAGCAACCCCCGAGTTCCGCGTTCGGAGCGTGGTCGAGAGACGCCGCCCAACAACGGCTGGACGAACTCCCCGCCACGGCATCCATGCTCGAAGCACTCCCCTTGACCCTGGCAGCGCAGATCGTCCATGGCGACCTGTCCTCCCTCAACCTGATGCTGAGAGGCGAGAAGGTCGCCGCGGTCGTCGACTTCCGGCCGCCGACGCACCGCAGCCCGATGTGGGAGCTGGGACGCATCGTGCTCGATCCGCGCACGGTCCTGACCGCCCCGGACTGGCCCACGGGCCTGGCCACGGCCGTCGTCGCCTACCGGGAGACCAACCCGGCCATGCCGGACGAGGACCTCATGACGGTGCCCCGGGTGGCGGCCGGCTACCTGGCCTGCTCGGTGTACCCGCTCTCGGAGCCGCTCGGCGACCCAACCGCGGTCACCCCTCAGCTGGAGGCGTACGGGCGGGCCCGCCACGAGGCCCTGGGTGTGCTGTGCGCCCGCCTGGACGAGGCGGAGGAGGTGCTCCGTGACCAGCTCCGCTGACTCTCCCGCTCAGCTCCAGACGTCGCTGTGGCGGCACCGCAACTTCCGGACGTTCCTGATCGGGCAGAGCGCCAGCGTGACCGGCAGCTCGATCAGCTCGATGCTGATCCCGGTGATCGCCGTCCTGGAGCTGCACGCCACCACCTCTCAGGTGGCCTGGTTGGCGTTCCTTGGACTGCTGCCACCCGCGGTGCTCGCCCTGCACGCCGGGGCGCTCGCTGACCGCCATTCCAAGCAGCGCCAGATGATCATCGGGGATCTGGTCAGTGCGGCCGCACTGGCCACGGTGCCGGTGGCGGCAGCCCTCGACGCACTGACCCTGCCCCAGCTCATGGCGATCGCCGTGGTGCAGGGCGCCGCGGGCGTGGTGCATGACGCGGCGGCCATCAGCATCCTGCCCAGCCTGGTCGACCGGTCCTTGATCCAGCGGAGCAACAGCCGGGTCGGCGCACTCTTCGCCCTCTCCGCGACCGGCGGCAGCAACCTCGGCGCCGCTCTGACCGCCTTGGTCGGACCGGCCCGAGCCCTGCTCGGAGACGTCCTCTCCTATCTCATCAGTGCCTGGTGCACCGCACGCATCCGCATGCCCAAGACCGACCGGGCACGTACCGGGGAGCGTCGGCTGTGGGCGGAGATCGGCGAGGGCGTGGGGTATGTACGCAGTGACGACCGGCTGCGCACCTTGACGCTGGTCAACGCGTCGACTTCCTTCGCCCTCGCACTGCTCAACACACTGTGGGCGCTGTACTTGCTGCGCACCCTTGCGATGAGCACCACGGCGTTCGGTGTCGTGCTGGGGCTCGGCGCCCTGGGCGCGGCCGCTGGCGCGCTCCTCGCCCCTGCCCTTGCTCGACGGATCGGGCCCGGGCCGATGATGCTGGCCGCGCTCGCGATCACGCCGGTGACCCAGATTCCGCTGCTGCTCGCCTCTCCCGGCCTTGGCTGGCAGATCGTGATCGGCGCGGCGCTGTTCGTGCAGCTGGCGTGCGCCGGTGCGGCGGGCACAACCCAGCGGTCAATCCGTCAGATCATCACCAACTCCCGCATGCAGGCACGGATTGAGGGGCCTCACGTTTTCCGGACAGGCTTATGACCGTTTATTTCACGCGGCGATTCGCAACTTCTCATACTCGGCGTGGACTTCGCGCGGAGGGCGGTAACCCACCGCCGAGTGGAGGCGTTTGCGATTGTACCAGAATTCGATGTAGCGAGTGATGTCCTGCCGGGCGTCCTCGCGGGTCAGGTAAGTCACCCTTGATACGCGCTCGTTCTTCAGGGCGCCGAAGAATGATTCGGCCATGGCGTTGTCGAAACAGATTCCGGTGCGGCCGGCAGATCTGCGGAACCCGAACCGGTCGAGCGTCTTCCCGAACTCGGCTGACATGTAGTTACTTCCGCGATCCGAGTGAAATGTCGCGCCGGCCGAGAGGTTCCTGTTCCGTGCCGCGTTACGGATCGCCCTGGATATCAGTGAGGTTTGGTAGTGGTCGTCCATCGCGTAACCGATCACTTCTTTCGTGCAGCAGTCGATGACCGTTGCGAGGTACAGCCAGCCTTCCCCTGTCGCGATATAAGTAATGTCACCGACGAGCTTTTCACCGGGCGCATCCGCGGTGAAGTCGCGGCCGACGAGGTCCGGCACCTGGCCGGCCGCAGCCTGAGTGAGGTTGAACCTCTTCGGCCGTGGCAGGCAGGGCACCAGGCCCAGTTCGCGCATGAGGCGGCGGACCAACTCCACGCCCGCGGCGACGCCCCAGCGGTGCAGCTGGGCCTGGATGCGCCGGTGCCCGTAGGTGCTGTCGGACATGTCGAAGGCTTTCTCGATGAGCAATTTCAGTTCTTCGCGCCGCTGAGCTGTCGCGGATTCCGGGCGGGATCGCCAGTCGTAGTAGCCGGATCTGGAGACGCCGAGTCGGCCGCACATGAACTCGACGCTGTATGCGTACTTCTCGGTGTCGAGCCGCATCTCGTCGATGAACTCGTACTTGCTTGCTACCGGGGATCCTTCGCGAAGTACGCTGCGGCTTTTTTCAGGAAGGTAACTTCCATCTCCAGCTCGCGGTTGCGTCGTTCGAGTTCCTTCAGGCGCGCTCGCTCGTTCACCGTCAGTTCCGCGTCGGGGGCCGGTTCCTGCTGCTTCTGGTACTTCTTCACCCAGCCGCGTAGCGTCTCCGAGTTCAGCTCAAGCTCCCGGGCGACTTCGGAGATCGTCTTGCTTGACCTCAACGCGATCTGGACGGCTTCCTCGCGGAACTCCGGCGAGTACTTACTGGGTGGCGCCACTTCTTCCTCGTTTCCTTGTTCAGGACAACCCTATTGGGTGCCTGTCCGGAAACTTCGGGGCCCCTCAGATGCAGGCGGTGAGCACCTGGCTGACATCGGGTGCCAGGCCGGTCGGCGCGCTGCTCGCCGGCGCACTGGGGACGTGGGCCGGTGTCCGGGCCGCCCTGGTCATCGGTGCCCTTCTGCTCACTGTGCCGCTCCTGGTCCTGGCGCTCTCTCCTCTGCGCGGCCTGTGGCAGATGCCCGGCGCCCCGCCCGAGCGGGAGGAACCCGCGCCTGCCGAAGAACTACCGCGCCCCGGCCCCCCACCTCAGGTGCCGGCCCCTGGAGCGGCGGCCGCCGCAGACATCCGCCGTGAGAGCTCATTGGACGGAGGCGCCACATGACGGACCTGAACACCGGGGACACCACGCGATGAGCGGCGGGCAGCGGCACACCGAGCCGGTGGACGTCCACCTGATCCTGCGCCGGGAGACCGTCGACGGCCCGCAGATCTTGCTGTCGCGGCGGGCCGGGCAGGTGTACGCCGCCGGCCTGTGGCACCTGCCGTCGGTTCACTAGGCAAGCCACATGTCGCGTTTCAGGTTGTCGAGTTTCGCACACGGAGCGTATCCCTTCCCTACGTCTGGCAGCAGGAGGTCGGTGTTCCGTAATGGACACCTCTAACGATGTGCTCATGCTGGGCGACGTGTTGCTCGGCATGTTGTCAGCACGTGATCGGCTACAGAAGGCTGGGCTCACAGCGGATAGGACCAATCCCATCGGCGGCCTGGCGCAGTCCCTCACTGAGGCTCCGCCAAGCTCGTTTCCGCAGTTCAGTGGGGCTGGTGTGATGCGTTGGTGAGGTCCTCACGCTGGCAGGTGGCGTGATCGTCGGGGCGAGATCATCCGCCCGCTCCGTCAGCGCTGTACTTCGCTGTTCGCCAGAACGAGCAGGGCCCGCAGGAGCGTGGTCGCCTGCCGGGTGTCCGTGCGGAGTTTGGTCAGGATCCGCCATGACTTGAGGTTCGCGAAGCCATGTTCGTTGGCGGCGCGTTCGCGGCTGACCAGGCGGTTCGCTTCCCTCTCGGCGACGGTCAGCTTGTGGTTGCGGGTGGCCTTGCGGCCGGTGATGATCACCGGGTCGTCTTCGGGCTTGTCGTCGAGGCCGACGAAGCCGAGGTCGGCCAGGGCGCCGAGGCCGGCTTCCCTCAGATGTCCGGTGATCTTGTTGTGGCGGGCGGTGGTGATCTCGCTGCACCGGCCGGGCTTGGCCGCGGAGATCCAGATCAGGTTGCCCTTCTCGTCGGTGACAGCGAGAAACAGCAGGCCATGGGCCTTATGTTTGCCGGAGTAGTTCTTCCGGTCGTCCCTCCCGGTGCGGCGGTGGGTGCGGATCAGGGTGCCGTCGAGGAGGACCACGACCCCGCCGCTGCGGGCGATCTTCTTGCATGCGCGGTCCAGGCGCGGGGCGCGGGCGGCCAGCAGCTTGACGACTTCCTTCACCCAGCGGCGGACGGTGGATTCGCCGACCTGGTTGCCGCCGGCCATGTCGGCCAGGCGCTGGTCGTGACGGAGTACGGCGAGCACGATGACGGCCTGCTTACCGGGTTCGGCCTTGCGCCAGACAGAGCGCATCCGGTTGCGGCGTTGGCGTATCAGGTCGGCGACGAGATCGATGGTCCGCTTCGACAGCGGGAGGCGGACCTGGTAGACAACATCCCGAGGGCCCTCGGCGGGCTGGTTTTTGGTCACACACTTACCAACTCCCGCCGGGGGCACTCGCGTTATGGCAGGAATCGGCCCGTCCGGCCAGCGGCGTTACTGGTCAGCGGGGAAGGTAACGCCCGGACGCGGTACGTGAGAGCCAGCCCCGGTCGGCAAGTTTGCGCAGCTGGCCCCGGACCGGCTCGATCTTCGCCGGACTCGCCTCCCGGCCCAGCCCGAGGGCGACGTCCTTGGCCATCACCGGACCGTCCGCCCCGGCCACGATCTCCATGATCCGTCGATATTCTGAGGTCAGGACCTCCAGTCCCATCCCCTCGACGCGGTCCGGCACCACTCGCATCCCGCCCGCACCCGGACCCACCGTCACAACGGCCGGCTCCGGCTCCGGCTCCGGCGACACGATGCCCGGCGGTCGCCGTCCACCATCAGTGGCCTCGGCCCACTGCCCGAACACCACCTCGGCGGCCTCCAACCGGGCGACCTCCGTTTCGAGTTCACCCAGCTCCTTGCGCAGCAGCTCGGCACGTTTCGCCAGCTCAAGCCGCCGCTCGATCGTCCACGCCAGCACGTCCGTCATGAACATCCCTCCCAGCGCAGAACCTACGCGGCGACCCCCGAACCTCACTCCAGAACCCACGAGAACACCTGCGCCAGACGATCTCGTGCTAACGATCACCCCACCTGCCAGCGTGAGGACCTCACCGACCCATCACACCAGCCCCACTGAACTGCGGAAACGAGCTTGGCGGAGCCTCACTGCTGCCGCTCTCTGGCCGAGCAGGTCGGTGGCTGGGGCTTACAACCGGGCGAGAGCCGTGCGTACGGGATTCGACGAATCCGGTGAGTTCGGTCCAGCCATCGGCGGATGGGACGACCCCACACGCTCACTCGGTGTTGACCTGGCAGTTCCTTGGGCCTCTGTCGTTCAACAAGTCCCAGAACTTGCCGCGTTCGCCCGACAGCGCCAAGGCGAGCGGTGGGCGTGGGACGCGAGCGCGGGTACTGCACCCTGTGCCGACGCAGAAAGACCACCAACAGACCGGTACTGCGGGCTGGCTCGTGTGCGAGTCAAGGCGCGATTCGCGCCTCATGCCCCGGACGAAGGCTCCTTGGAGGCGATCAGTCTTGCGGACGTCCGCGGCGAGGCGATCCCCCTGAACGACCTGTACGTCCTCGTTCTGTTCGCCCGTGTGGACGAGGACAGCAGCGATCTTCGGAATGCGAACGTTTGGTCAGCAGTCACCTTCACGGCCGAGTGCCTGACGCGTATGGGGCGAGAGGATGGCTCAGACATGCTTCGGTGGCGTCAGATCCACTCCCAGTGGGATCGCCTACCTCGCGGTGCGTACGACATAACCGCACGACTGCGCGCTGTTCGGGTTCCAGGATGGTGAGGTCTCCGCAATGGGGTCGTCGCCGGTCCGCTGTGGCTACCGCTTGTCCCTGCGTAACAAGCGCCGTAGGAAGGACGACGAGTCTTCGTCGCGAGGGTCGGGAGCGACGCGTTCGACGGACCGGGGAGTAATTGTCAAGAGTTGTGGATCAGTGGGGTTGCTCAGGCGGCGACTTCAGGGCGTTCTACGAGGTGACCGTTCTTGAAGCGGGCGCCGTTGCGGACGAGGGCGACAAGGTGGGGTGCGGTGATCGCTCGCCAGCGGGCCTGGGCGGACTCGACGAGCTTGAACACCATCGCCAGGGCCGCGGCCGGGCTGCCGGCCCCGCGGGTTACCTTGGTCCTCAACTTCACGGTGCTGAAAGTGGACTCGATGGGATTTGTCGTGCGCAGGTGCACCCAGTGCTCGGCGGGGAAGTCGTAGAACGCGAGGAGCTCGTCGGCCTCGTCGGTGATCTTCTTGGCCGCTTTCGGCCACTTCGCTCCGTAGGCACGCTCGAAGTCCCTGACCGCCTTCTCGGCGTGGTCACGGTCCTCGGCGTTGTAGATCTCCTGCAGGGCCTTCTTCGCGCCGGGCTGAGCCGACTTCGGTAGCGCGTTCATGACATTGCGGACCTTGTGAACCCAGCACCTCTGGTGTCTGGCCTGGGGAAACACCTCTGCGAGGGCCCTCCACAGGCCCATCGCCCCGTCGCCGACGACGAGTTCGGGATCGCGCATGCCGCGTCGGCGGCAGTCACGCAGCAGATCCGCCCATGACTCGGTCGATTCACGCAGCCCCTCGGCCAGCGCGATGAGTTCCTTGCGGCCGTCGGGGCGCACGCCCATGAGGACCAGGACGCAGGAGTGGGCCTGGCCGAGGCGGACCTTGGGGTGGACGCCGTCGGCCCACACGTAGACGTAATCGGAATCCGACAGGTCGCGGGCCTGGAAGGCGGTGTGGTCGTCGGTCCACTGCTTCGTCAGCCGGATCACCGTCGCCGGCGAGAGGCCGGCCGAGGAACCCAGGAACTGCTCCATCGCGGGCACGAAATCCCCGGAGGACAGTCCGTGGAGGTAGAGCAGGGGCAGGACCTCGCTGATCTTCGGGGACTTACGGCACCACGGCGCGAGGATCTTCGACGAGAACCGCTTGCGCTCACCGGTCTCCACGTCGACGCGCTTGTCGTTCACGCGGGGCGCCTTCACCACGACCGGCCCGGCGGCGGTGGTCACCGTCCGCTCGCGATGATGGCCGTTGCGGACCACCAGACGGCGGCCGACCTCGTCCCGCTCACCAGCCAACTCAGCTATGTACTGGTTGACTTCGGCCTCCAGGGCCGCGGCGAGCATCCGCCGGGCACCCTCACGGACGATGTCGTCCATCAGGGATCCGGTCTCGGTGGTTCCGTCGTTGTTGACTACGCTGAGCACGGGCGTGCCTTCCCAACCCGCGGTGCAACGCGGGTCTACTCGGTGACCATCAATCGATCACTCGGGAAGGTACGCCCTCCGCGTTTCGCGAGGCACCCCTCCCGAGGCCGATCCACAGGTCTTGAGCATTGCTCCGGACCGGGGCGGCGCCGACGGTGTGGGCTGAGGGCTCGCGGGTGTCGGACTGGGCAGGGCGATGCCGCGTTCGACGGCGATCCGGGCGGCGATCTCCCCCGCGTCGGCTGGGGCGGAAGGCCGCGGGATGACGTGCTCGGCAGCGAGCGTCGCCGCAGCGACTCCGGGGCGCTGGGCCGCGCTGGGCGGTCGTTGGACGGTGATCCCGGCGTCGGTGAGGATGCTCAGGTCGAGCCTCCAAGTAACGGCTGAGCGGCGCCGCCACAGCGCGAACGCGGCGTCGATGTGGCGGCGTGCCTTGATCCCGTCCATCTTGGTGACCTTGGTCAGGTGGGCGAAGGCTTTCGATTCCAGGCCGCGGACCTGGGCGTACCCGTAGTGGGTGACGGTGTGGCAGTCGGTGCACAGGCAGATCAGCCGCTTCAAGTACTGGACGCGGGCCGCGTCGTCGTACACCCACGAGCGTGTGGCCCGCGCCGTGCTGGCGTGGTCCGATCCCGACGCGCTGCGGGCCGACGACTACGAACAGGTCGGGCTGCTGCTCGCCGGGGCCGCCCGCGCGGTCGCCGACGACGTCCGCGCGCTCGCGGTCAGGCTGCCCGAGGACGACGGCCGGCGGCTGTTCGCCGAATACGTGATGGACCAGGCCGACGACTGCCTGGCGCGGCCCTCGCGGAACCTGCTCCGGGTCAGGGACAGGGCCCGTACGCTGCGGGCCCTGTCGAACGGCTGGACCGGCTCCAGGACGCCGTGACGGCCGGACAGGCACCCACCACGGCCTCCCCCTGATCGTCACCCGGTGCCGCCTCCCCCGTCGGCGCCGGGTGACCACCACGAAGCCCCCAATTTTTGTCGGTGTACTTGGCGCGGCGAAGCCGTTTGTACGAGCGGTGGCCCCAGCGCCCAACGGTTGGGGACAGCTCGCATCGGCCAGGGGAAAAGCCGGGCCCAGGCCCCATGGCCCCAGCCGGGGGCCCGCTGCTGGGTCGTGGGTCCGACTGTCGGCGATGACACAGATCAGTTGATCAGTGAAACCGGCGTGCCCACCAAGGGACTCAGCTCGAAGGAACAGGGCGAGGGCTGACCGGACCGGGATGCCGGGCCGATATGCCGGGCCGGACCTGAATCTGGAGACGCGCGGTTTAAGTTCTACCCGAGGAGCTTGCCCACATTGATGGGCATGCCCTGGAGCGCAGCGAACACGGGTGCCGTACCGGTACCGAGCTTGATGGGCTCAGTGAGTTTGTACAGTTGGCCGCCGGTGGGCGATCCGGCAGGGTTGGCGGCCAGGCCGCCGAGAATCGGGACAGGATCGGCGCTGGGGGCGACGGCTGAGGCGCTGTACGCCGATCCCCCCAGGGCGCCGAGGGTGAGGAGTGCGGTAGCCGTGATCCGGGATGCTGAGGGGCCCCGAAGTTTCCGGACAGGCACCCAATAGGGTTGTCCTGAACAAGGAAACGAGGAAGAAGTGGCGCCACCCAGTAAGTACTCGCCGGAGTTCCGCGAGGAAGCCGTCCAGATCGCGTTGAGGTCAAGCAAGACGATCTCCGAAGTCGCCCGGGAGCTTGAGCTGAACTCGGAGACGCTACGCGGCTGGGTGAAGAAGTACCAGAAGCAGCAGGAACCGGCCCCCGACGCGGAACTGACGGTGAACGAGCGAGCGCGCCTGAAGGAACTCGAACGACGCAACCGCGAGCTGGAGATGGAAGTTACCTTCCTGAAAAAAGCCGCAGCGTACTTCGCGAAGGATCCCCGGTAGCAAGCAAGTACGAGTTCATCGACGAGATGCGGCTCGACACCGAGAAGTACGCATACAGCGTCGAGTTCATGTGCGGCCGACTCGGCGTCTCCAGATCCGGCTACTACGACTGGCGATCCCGCCCGGAATCCGCGACAGCTCAGCGGCGCGAAGAACTGAAATTGCTCATCGAGAAAGCCTTCGACATGTCCGACAGCACCTACGGGCACCGGCGCATCCAGGCCCAGCTGCACCGCTGGGGCGTCGCCGCGGGCGTCGGTGGCCGCCGCGGCGCAGGTGCTGGTTTCATCTATCGGAGGGAATGGATTAACCTTAGCAATACGTAACTGAACGAAGTAGAGGACATAACAC